>NZ_BMQK01000007.1:0-152841 GCF_014648075.1 Streptomyces ruber
AAACGCCCGGTTACATTCCGAACCCGGAAGCTAAGCCTTACAGCGCCGATGGTACTGCAGGGGGGACCCTGTGGGAGAGTAGGACGCCGCCGAACAAATTTTGAGAGAGAAATCCCCCGCACCTTCGGTGCGGGGGATTTCTGCGTTCAGGGCGTTTATGGTCTAGCCATGCGCTACGACCTCGTCATCTTCGACAACGACGGTGTTCTCGTCGACAGTGAGCCCCTTTCCAACCGGCTCCTGGCCGCCTATCTCACCGAGCTGGGGCACCCCACGTCGTACGAGGACTCCATCCGCGACTACATGGGAGCCGCCCTGCACCGCGTCCACGATCTCGTCCTCGAACGCACGGGACAGCGGCTGCCCGAGGAGTTCGACGAGGTGTTCCACCGGAGGGTGTTCGCCGGGTTCGAGCGGGAGCTGCAGCCGGTGGACGGCGTCACGGACGTGCTGGAAAAGCTGGCCGCGGATGGAGTGCCGTACTGCGTGGCCTCCTCCGGGAGCCATGAGCGGATCCGGGTGGGGCACCGGAAGACCGGTCTCGACCGGTGGTTCGACGACGGGCAGGTCTTCAGCTCGGAGGACGTCGGCCGGGGCAAGCCGGCGCCGGACCTCTTCCTGTACGCGGCCGCAGGCATGGGCGTACCGCCCGAGCGGTGCGTGGTCGTCGAGGACAGTCCGCTCGGCGTACGGGCGGCCGTGGCGGCGGGGATGGACGTGTACGGGTTCACGGCCATGACGCCCGCCGACAGGCTGAGCGGGGTGCGGGGACACTTCGCGGACATGCGGCAGCTGGTCGATCTGCTGAGCTGATCTTTCAATACTTGACCGGACCGCTACCGTGGCGGTCATGAGCGGCCGCGCACAGCTGATGTGGGACGAGGCAGTAACGGGCTACGACTTCGGCCCGGACCACCCGATGGACCCGGTCCGGCTCGCCCTGACCCGGAGCCTGGTCGGCGCCCTCGGTCTCGACCGGGAGGTGCGTGTCGCCGCGGCCGCGGCCGCCGGGGAGTCGACCCTGCGGCTCGTGCACCGCGAGGACTACGTGGCGGCGGTCAAGGCGGCCTCCGCCGATCCCCGGTCCGCCGACGGGTCCTACGGCCTGGGCACCGTGGACGATCCCGCCTTCGCCGGTATGCACGAGGCGTCCGCGCTGATCGCCGGGCAGTCGGTGGGAGCGGCGGAGGCGGTGTGGCGCGGGGACGCACTGCACGCGGTCAACTTCACAGGCGGGCTGCACCACGCCATGCCGGGTGCCGCGTCCGGGTTCTGCGTGTACAACGACGCGGCGCTGGCCATCGCGCGGCTGCTGGAACTGGGCGCCGAGCGGATCGCGTACGTGGACGTCGACGTGCACCACGGGGACGGGGTCCAGGCGGCGTTCTGGGAGGACCCCCGGGTGCTGACGATCTCCCTGCACGAGCACCCGCGGACGCTGTTCCCGCAGACCGGGTGGCCGGAGGAGACGGGAGCGGAGACCGCCGAGGGCTCGGCGGTCAACGTGGCGCTGCCGGCGGGCACCGGTGACGCGGGCTGGCTGCGGGCGTTCCACGCCGTCGTGCCCGAGGTCCTCGCCGGCTTCCGGCCGCAGGTCCTGGTGACCCAGCACGGGGCCGACACGCACATCGAGGACCCCCTGGCGCATCTGGCCGTGTCGCTGGACGCCCAGCGGGCCGTACAACTGGCCTGCCACGACCTGGCGCACGCGTACGCCGACGGGCGGTGGGTCGCCCTGGGCGGCGGCGGATACGCCGTGGTGGACGTCGTGCCGCGGTCCTGGACGCATCTCGTGGCCATCGCGGTGGGGCGGCCGGTCGAGCCGGCGACGGTGATCCCCGAGAGCTGGCGGCAGGAGGTCTACGCCCGTACGCGGCAGCCCGCGCCCCGGCGCATGACCGACGGCCGGTGGCCGGTCTCCTGGGCGGACTGGGAGGCCGGGTACGACCCGGCGGACCGGCTGGACCAGGCCGTGCTCGCGGCACGGCGTGCGGTGTTCCCGCTGCGGGGCCTGCTGGCCTAGGTCCGGGCGGACCCGGAGCCGCCTCACCGTACCGGCCCCGTAGCGCCGTGACGGCCTCCTCGTCGCGGCCGCTTAGGCCGACTGTGCGGTGTTTCCGCCGATCCGGGGTGGCCGCCGGGAGGCGTACGCCACCATCGGCCGTGTGTTGAGCACCGGAGCGCTGCGGGCCCATCTGCTGGCCGTGCGGCTCGCGGGAACCGTCGCCACGACGCGGGAGCAGAGCCTGCGCAGCTACCGGCTGTTCGAGGCCCGGGATCCCCGGGTGCTGATCGGGCTCAACCCCCGGCGGTCCTGGCGCCAGGCGGATCTGCTCCGCTTGATGGCAGAGAAGTGTGGAGTTTCGGACGATCCCTGCGTCACTTCTGGGCTGGATGTGATCGATCCGGAGCGGACATTGAGCGGGTTGCATGCCTTCGCCGAACGCCTCGCGGATGCCGCACGACGCGGGGCGCCGGTACTCCTCGGCACCGGGCACCCGCACCGTCTGCTCGGCTTCTACGGCGCGCTGGCAGACGCCTTGTCGGCGGCGGGATGTGAGGTTCTCACCCCGGCGACGGGTGAACGAGTCGACATAACGACCCGGTTCGGTCTACGCACGTACAACCTCGACTACGTACGAAGAGTCGCGCTGGTACGCGAACCCGGCGCGCGGAGCACGAGTTGTGAAACCGGCGCGCACACACATTCGCCGCTCCCGGTACGCACGGTTCTGGACGCCGTCGCGCAGCGGGGCGGACCGCTGCCGGAACTCGTCATCGGGGACCACGGATGGGTCTGCGGCGCAGGTCAGCTGGGGTTCGAGGCCATCGGTCTGGCGGATACGAACGATCCCGCGCTCTTCGTCGGACAGGCAGAGGGGCGGGTGTCCGTCGTCGTTCCGGTAGATGACGCTGTGCGATCTGATTACTACCGACCGCTGACCCGCTACGTACTCAATCGGGCGTGTCTGTCACAGTAAGCCGCCGATGCCATCCCCTCTTCCCCACTCGCATCACCCGCCCCTAGTCTGGGGAGTGAGCGCGCAACGACGAAGAGTCACCGGAAGGGGAAGCCGGTGGCCGTCGAGTGCGGAAGGTTCAGGTGTGTCATGGCTGCAGCTGGCGAGAGGCCTCTGAACGAGGTTCAGTTCCTGACCGTGGCGGAAGTCGCCTCGGTGATGCGAGTGTCGAAGATGACCGTGTACCGGCTGGTGCACAGCGGTCATCTGCCGGCGATCCGGGTGGGGAGGTCATTCCGAGTTCCGGAGCAAGCGGTTCACGAGTACCTCCGCGAGAGCTACGTGGGGGTGGAGACAGCCTGATGGTCATCGAAGGGGTCGAGGGGCTCCGGCCTGCCCCACGGGGTGCCGGTGAGCTCCTCGGCCCCCTCGATTACGAGCTCAGGGCTCGGGCGGGTAGGCTAGCCCCTCGTAGGTCGTATGGGCCCATGGCGCCCAGCACCGAGTGATGAGAAGTGAGCGAGGGTAGTCGTGGGCTCTGTTATCAAGAAGCGGCGCAAGCGGATGGCCAAGAAGAAGCACCGCAAGCTGCTCAAGCGCACCCGCGTTCAGCGTCGCAACAAGAAGTAAGGCACGCCCTGCGGGTGCCGGCCCCTGGGGACCGGCACCGTCACGGGGTACGCCCCGTCAGGGCGGTGTCCCGTGAGGGCTCGTCCCTCCCGGGTCGCCTTGCGCTTCTGCGAGAGCGCTGCAGCGCTGCGAAAAGCGCGCTCTGTGGCCCCTCACCGGTTCCGGTGAGGGGCCACAGTCGTCCTCCGGTGCCGCGACGCGCGCGGTGGGCCTCCGACCTGTGACCGTTCCACAACTGGCCGGGTCTGGTCGGACGTCGGGGTGCGCCGTCACTTCGGGCATCGGACGGTCATCACAGCGCAACAACAACCCGCTAACGTGGCCGCACACGGGGAACGCGGCAGAGTACGGGCAGAGGCACTCGGTGCCGTCCCGACGTCTGGAAGTGAGGCGCTGATCTTGGGCAAGGTCGTACTCGTGACCGGGGTGGCCCGTCAGCTGGGGGGCCGGTTCGTACGACGGATCCAGCGCGACCCCCAGGTCGAGCGGGTGATCGCCGTGGACGTGCTGCAGCCCGAGCACCACCTGGGCGGCGCGGACTTCGTGCAGGCGGACATAAGGCAGCCCACGATCGGGCGGGTGCTGGCCGAGCACGACGTGGACACCGTGGTGCACATGGACGTCACGGGGACCCCGCTGGGCAGCGGCAGCCGGGCCACGGTCAAGGAGACCAACGTCATCGGCACCATGCAGCTGCTGGGCGCCTGCCAGAAGTCCCCGGCCGTGAAGCGGCTGGTGGTGAAGTCCAGCACGAACGTGTACGGCTCGGCGCCGCGCGATCCGGCCGTGTTCACCGAGACCACCCCGCCCAAGTCGCTGCCGAGCGGCGGTTTCGCCAAGGACACCGTCGAGGTCGAGGGGTACGTGCGCGGGTTCGCGCGCCGCCGGCCCGACGTCGCCGTGTGCGTGCTGAGGTTCGCGAACATCCTCGGGCCGAGCGCGGACTCGCCGCTCGCCTCGTACTTCTCGATGCCGGTGCTGCCGACCGTGCTGGGCTACGACCCGCGGCTGCAGTTCGCGCACGAGGACGACGTCATAGAGGTGCTGCGGATCGCCTCGCACGAGCCCGAGCGCGGGACGCTCAACAGCGGGACGTTCAACGTGGCGGGGGACGGCGTGCTGCTGCTGTCGCAGTGCGCCCGGCGGCTCGGCCGGCCGACGGTGCCGCTGCTGATGCCGGCCATCAGCTGGCTGGGCTCGGCCGTGCGTACGCTGGGCGTGACGGACTTCTCGCCCGAGCAGTTGAGGCTGCTGACCCACGGACGCGTCGTGGCGACGAACCAGATGCGGGAGACGCTGGGCTACCAGCCGAAGTACACGACAGCGGAGACGTTCGCCGACTTCGTCCGCAGCCGCGGCCCGGGACTGCTGCCGCCGGAGGCCCTCGCCAGAGTCGTCGACCGGTTCGCCGCACTGCCCGCCCTGGGCGGAGGCCACCCCCCGACACAGAGCGCCAACTGAGGAGCGCATCAACCATGGCGGATGCCAAGGTCATTCCGTTCGACGACGACCGGTCGCGTGCCGGTGCACTGCAGCGCCCGTCACGCCGCCGGACCGCGGGGAACCGGCGCAAGGGCGAGCCCGCGGTGATCCGTGAGGTCCAGCCCCTGCCCAAGCGATCGCTCGGGCAGGATGATGTTTCCGTGACGCATGAGCAGCCGGAGCCGCCGAAGCGGCTCGACCAGCCGCGGGAGGGCGGCCTGGAGCGCCGTGTCGCCGGCGGGCTGGCCTTCCTGCGCAAGCGCCTCACGGGCGACTACGAGATCGATGACTTCGGGTACGACGCCGAGCTCACCGACCAGGTGCTGATGTCGCTGCTGCGGCCGATGTTCGAGAAGTACTTCCGGGTCGAGGTGAAGGGCATCGAGAACGTCCCCAGCGAAGGCGGGGCGCTGATCGTCGCCAACCACTCCGGAACGCTGCCGCTGGACGGCCTGATGATGCAGGTCGCCGTGCACGACCACCACCCGGCCGACCGTCACCTGCGGCTGCTCGCGGCCGACCTGGTGTTCGTGCTGCCGGTGGTGAACGAGCTGGCCCGCAAGCTCGGGCACACCCTCGCCTGCGGGGAGGACGCCGAGCGGCTGCTGGCGCAGGGGGAGCTGGTCGGGGTGATGCCGGAGGGCTTCAAGGGCGTCGGCAAGCCGTTCAGCGAGCGGTACAAGCTGCAGCGGTTCGGCCGCGGCGGCTTCGTGTCGACCGCGCTGCGCCAGGGTACGCCGATCATTCCGTGCTCGATCGTGGGCGCCGAGGAGATCTACCCGATGCTCGGCAACGCCAAGACGCTGGCGCGGCTGCTCGGCTTCCCGTACTTCCCGATCACCCCGACGTTCCCGTGGCTGGGTCCGCTGGGAGCGGTGCCGCTGCCGACGAAGTGGACCATCCAGTTCGGCGAGCCGATCCCGACGGACGGCTATCCTCCGGAGGCCGCCGACGACCCGATGCTGATGTTCAACCTGACGGACCAGGTCAGGGAGCAGATCCAGCACACGCTGTACAAGCTTCTGGTGCAGCGGCGGTCGGTGTTCTTCTGAGTTCTTCGGCGCGTGCATGCGTTCTTCGGCGCGTGTCCTCGTGTACGGCGCTGGGGGCGCCCCCTGCTCAGGGGGCGCCCCCAGCGCCGTACACGAGGATTGGGTCTACTCGGCGCCCCCGCCGTCGATGCCGAGGTCGGGCAGCAGGCCCGGGAGGAGTGGGGACAGGGTGACGTCCGGCTCTGCGGCCGGGCTGCTCCTGCCGGAGGACGGGGAGGAGTCGCCGGTGTCCTCCTGCGGGGGGTTCAGCAGGCCGCCCGTGTTGCCGCCGAGCAGGCCCTCGTCCTCGCGCTCACCGCCACCGGAGTCCGAGGCGGACGGCTTCGGAGGGTGGCTGCTGCGGCCGCTGTCCGGGGCACCGGAGTCGTCGACGCTGGGGGCCGGGCCGCCGGTGTGCTCCGTGGAGCCGGTGGAACCGGTGTCCGCGCCGTGCTGACGGCCGTCGCCGCTCCGGGCCGGGGACTCCGGCAGCAGTGACTGGAGCGGGGCCACCTCGTCGTCTATGGCCGCGAACACCGACGAGACCTGCTGACTCACGTCCCCGAGCTGCACGGGGAGCCTGTCGCGCAGTGCCCCCCAGGCGCCGCGGTGGGAGTCGGAGAAGGCGGAGAGGGTCTTGATGGGGTCCAGGGAGTCCGGGTCGCTCCGGTACGCCGCGCGGAGCAGGCGGTGGCCCTCCGACGCGTCGTGCTGCATGCCGTTCAGCGCGCGGCGGACCTCGCCGAGCGCCTCGTGGTCGAGGGAGCCACCGCGGTCGCGCTCCACGAGCCGGCGGGCCTCGGCGAGCCGAGTGGACGCCTGGTCGAGGTAGAGCCGGCCGCGGTCCGTGCCCTCGTCGTCGGTCATGCTCAGCCGGAAGTCCTCGATGCCGCGCTTGAGGCCGTACAGCGAGTCACCGGGGAGGGCGTCGGAGCTGGCGGCGGCGACACCGCCGAAGGCTCCCGCGGCCACACTGACGCTGAGCCCGCCCGCGGCGAGCCCCTTGCTCAGCCGGGAACGGGGTCGCAGCTTCCCCAGCGGTCCGGCCCGGTGCGCGCCCCGTACCCGGTGGATGCTTCCCTTCTGCGCGGGCACCGAACGGGCCGCCGCCTCGCCCCCGGCGGCCGTGCCCTCCTGCAGCATGGCCTCCATCGCGGCCACGAGCTGCGCCCGCTGCACGACCTTGACCTCGGGATCGAGCTCCGGCCGGGGCAGCTCGCCCAGGCCCGTCGCGAGGGCCAGCAGACGGCCCTGTTCGGTTCGCTCCGCGGCAGCCGGGGCCGGGGCCTCGGGCTGCTCGGCCGCCGTGCCCCGGTCGGACAGCTCCTCCAGAGCCTGGGCGAAGGCGTTCGCCCGCCGGTGCGCCGATACGTTCGCGATCACTGGCGGCACCTCCTCTCGTCGTGACGGTCGACTCCCCAGGGGTTCCTGAGGGTTGCACACCCCCGACCACTTGAACACGATCGAGTGATCGATGTCGGCCAAGGTGTGACCACAGGGAGCCTGCATCCCGCACAACGAGCGGCGCGGCACTTGGGTTACGGACGAAGCGTGAAGGAACCCGCGCGCCAACGGGCGCGTGCACTGCGTGAGTTGAACGTCGCCGAGCGTAGGCGACCGGCCCCGGTCGTGCCGGGGCCGGTGCGTGGTCCGGTGTCCCGGCGGCTCGCGCGCGGGGAGGAGGCGACGCTCAGCGGGCGTCTTCGGGGAGCAGCCGGGCGAGGGTGCGCACGGCGCGGTACTGCAGGGTCTTGATGGCGCCTTCGTTCTTGCCCATCACGCGGGCGGTCTCGGCGACGGAGAGGCCCTGCAGGAAGCGGAGGGTGACGCACTCCTGCTGCTGGGGGTTGAGGCGCCGGACGGCGTCGAGGAGCGCGGCGTTGGACAGGGACTCCAGGACGGAGTCCTCGGGGGAGCGCTCGACCTCGTTGGCGTCGAGCATCTCGCCGGTGGTGACCTCGAGCCGGAAGCGGCTGGACTTGAAGTGGTCGGCGACGAGGTTGCGGGCGATGGTGACCAGCCAGGCGCCGAAGTCGCGCCCCTGCCAGGTGAACGTCCCGATGCGGCGCAGAGCGCGCAGAAAGGTCTCGCTGGTGAGGTCCTCGGCGGTCGCCTTGCCTCCCACCCGGTAGTAGATGTAGCGGTAGACGGTGTCGCTGTACTGGTCGTACAGCCGCCCGAACGCGTCGGCCTCGCCGGCCTGGGCGCGCTCGACGAGCTCCATCATCCGCGCGCTGTCACTGTCCGCGGCGGGACGGCGGGCGGTGCCCGCCGAGCCGGGTCGGCCGCGTCTGGTGACGTCCCCGGACCGTCGGCCGGCAGTGACGGCGCTGCGCGCAGACCCCTGCTCGATGCCGTCGGCGAGCGCGTAGCACGGGCGGACGGGGGCAGCGGGAACGGCGAGCGCGGGGACGGCATACGCGGTGGGGACGAAGTCGCGCAACAGGTCCAGGACCCTTGCGCGCAGCGTAGCCAGGCCCGAGGCGTCAACCCCGACGTGTGGGTACACGGGACTCCCAGAGGCAGAGCTTCCATCACGTGCAGTGCGGGACCTTTCACTCGTCGTAGCGACGGTGGGGTTCCGGTTTGCGTCTGAGGAGAATAACGCTTCGTGCAGGCCCTGCTACACCCAGTTGCCCAATTCGCCGATTACGTCGCTTCTGTTATCGATCGACGCACGTTCAAGTGCCGGTTGGTGACTGGCTATTGATCGGATCAGGCCAAGTTGCGCTTCGCTCAGGGCGTGTTGTGCCCGTGTGCGGGAGAGGGTGAGGCGAGGGGCGGAGCGGCGACGCGGAGCGACGAACGCGCGTCCGGGAGGGCGGGACGTCCCGCCCTCCCGGACGCGCGTGGAAGGGTGCCGGCGCGGGAGGTCAGCGGCGGCGGCGGTGCAGGGCGATCGCCGCGGCCGTGCCGCCCGCCACCGCACCCACCCCGGCCGCCGCGGGCAGGCCGACCTTGGCCGCCTTGCGGGCCGTACGGTAGTCGCGCAGCCGCCAGTCGTACGCGCGCGCGTGCTTGCGCAGCTTGGCGTCCGGGTTGATCGCGTAGGGGTGCCCCACCAGGGAGAGCATCGGGATGTCGTTGTGCGAGTCGCTGTACGCCGCGCAGCGCGTCAGGTCCAGGCCCTCCGCCGCCGCCAGCGCGCGCACCGCCTCCGCCTTGGCCGGGCCGTGCAGCGGCTCGCCGACCAGCTTGCCCGTGTAGACGCCGGCGATCGACTCCGAGACCGTGCCGAGGGCTCCCGTCAGGCCCAGGCGGCGGGCGATCACCGTGGCGACCTCCACGGGCGCCGCCGTGACGAGCCACACCTTCTGGCCCGCGTCCAGGTGCGCCTGCGCCAGCGCGCGCGTGCCCGGCCAGATGCGCTCGGCCATGTACTCGTCGTAGATCTCCTCGCCGATGGTCATCAGCTCGGCCACCCGGTGGCCCTTGACGATCGACAGGGCGGAGTCGCGCGCGTCCTGCATGTGCTCGGGGTCCTCGATCCCGGCCAGCCGGAACCACGCCTGCTGCCAGGCGAACCGGGCGAGGTCGCGGGTCTCGAAGAACTTCCGCTTGTACAGGCCACGGCCGAAGTGGAACAGTGCGGCACCCTGCATGACGGTGTTGTCGAGGTCGAAGAAGGCGGCGGCCTTGTCGTCACCGTGGACCGGGAACTGCGGCTCGAGGTCGCCGGTGAGTTCATGGTCCTGCGATGTTTTGCGTGCTGCCTCCGCCGAGGCCTCGCCTGCCAATACGCTCCGCGCCGTGGCGGAGCGCCTACGAGGGGTGAGCCATCCGAGAGCGGCCATGCGGTGAGCATAGCCAGTCCGTTCAGTGCTTCCGGAGCTGAGAGGTTCGGAGGGTGTGAACACTCCGCGACCGTGTCGTTAAAGCCTTGCGCCGCACGGTGCGCCGGCGCGCGGACGGAGCAGGCTGCGGGCCCGGCGTGAGCCGGGGCGCGGGGGGTGCCCTGTGGACGGTGCGGCGCGAGAATGGCCGACATGAGCCCCATCTTCCGGCGCGCCGATCGCCGTACCTCGGAGAAAACCGCACCTCAGAGCACTCGCGAGCCGCGTGAGTCACAGCAGGCCCAAGAGGCTGGAGCGCATCACCTCGTCACTCTGATCGGCAAGCCCGGGTGCCATCTGTGCGCGGACGCCCAGGCGGTCATCGAAAGGGTGTGCGGGGAGCTCGGGGTCCCCTGGGAGAGCAAGGACATCACCCAGGACGAGGAGCTGCACCGTGCGTACTGGGAACAGATTCCGGTCGTTCTGGTGAACGGCGCGCAGCACACGTTCTGGCGCGTGAATGAACAACGTCTCCGCGCCGCCCTGACCGAGTAGTCCGACTGGCCCGGAAGGTCGCTTAGGATCGATGGTGAATTGATTCCGGGGGCGGGCATCGTTGAGGAGAGTGTGCGGTTTTGCCCCCAATATCTGAGGAACGGCGGGGCTCGTGCGCCGGTTCCCCGCAGAGGCGCCGGAAGTGCGTGAGCCCGGTCACGTTGGGCGGGCAAATCGGACACCATCTTTGTGCACGCGTTCACAAAGACATAGCCTGCTGTCGACGGGGCGGTCTGGGGACGTGTGACCGCCTGCAGCCCCGCTCTACCCGCAGGAGCACCGTGGCAACTGGCCGAACTCACCGACCGGCGACCCGTAGCCGAGGAATTCCCGAGGCCACCGTCGCCCGTCTTCCGCTGTACCTCCGCGCTCTGACCGCGCTCTCGGAGCGCTCGGTGCCCACCGTCTCCTCCGAGGAGCTGGCGGCCGCGGCCGGGGTGAACTCCGCGAAGCTGCGCAAGGACTTCTCGTACCTGGGCTCCTACGGGACGCGTGGGGTCGGTTACGACGTCGAGTATCTCGTGTACCAGATCTCCCGTGAACTGGGGCTCACCCAGGACTGGCCGGTTGTGATCGTCGGTATCGGCAACCTCGGCGCCGCGCTGGCCAACTACGGAGGGTTCGCGTCCCGTGGTTTCCGTGTCGCCGCCCTCATAGACGCCGATCCGGCGATGGCCGGGAAGCCCGTAGCGGGCATGCCCGTGCAGCACACGGACGACCTGGAATCGATCATCGAGGAGAACGGTGTGTCGATCGGTGTGATCGCCACGCCCGCCGGCGCCGCCCAGCAGGTCTGCGACCGGCTCGTGGCCGCCGGGGTCACCTCCATCCTGAACTTCGCGCCGACCGTGCTGTCCGTGCCGGACGGTGTCGACGTGCGCAAGGTCGACCTCTCCATCGAGCTGCAGATCCTCGCCTTCCACGAGCAGCGCAAGGCCGGCGAGGAGGCCGCGGGCGAGCCCGGCACCGTGCTGCAGGCGCCCAAGGAGACCGGGAAGGGACCCGACGGGGACGTACCCGCCGTGATGCCCGCATGAGTCTCCTCGTCGTCGGGCTGAGCCACCGCAGCGCCCCGGTCAGCGTCCTCGAACGGGCCGCGCTGTCCCAGGACGCCCAGGTCAAGCTGCTCCAGGACACGGTCGCCGCCGAGCCGGCCGCCGAGGCCGCCCTGCTCGCCACCTGCAACCGCATCGAGCTCTACGCCGACGTGGACAAGTTCCACGCCGGTGTCGCCGAGCTGTCCACGCTGCTCGCCCAGCACAGCGGGGTCGGCCTGGACGAGCTCACCCCCTACCTCTACGTGCACTACGAGGACCGCGCGGTCCACCACCTGTTCTCCGTGGCCTGCGGCCTGGACTCGATGGTGGTCGGCGAGGGCCAGATCCTCGGCCAGATCAAGGACTCCCTCGCCCGGGCGCAGGACATGCACACGGCGGGCCGGCTGCTGAACGACCTGTTCCAGCAGGGCCTCAGGGTCGGCAAGCGCGCCCACTCCGAGACCGGCATCGACCGCGCCGGCCAGTCCCTGGTCACCTTCGGCCTGGAGCAGCTCGCGGACGGCGCCGACGTCGGGACCTGGGCCCGGGGCAAGCGCGCCCTCGTCATCGGCGCGGGCTCCATGTCCTCGCTGGCCGCCGCGACGCTCGCGCGCGCGGGTGTCGCCGAGATCGTCATCGCCAACCGGACGTACGACCGTGCCGAGCGCCTCGCGCAGATCCTCACCGAAGCGGACGGAACGGACGTCGTCGCCCGCGCGGTCCGCATGGACGCGATCCACGACGAGCTGACACGTGCCGACGTGGCGGTCTCCTGCACGGGAGCGACGGGCCTGGTCCTGACGGCCGAGGCGGTCGCGGCGGCGGTCGAGGGCCGCGTCGGTGCGCCGGTCGCCGTCGAGCCGCCCGTCGCCTCCGACCCTGCGTCCGGTCGTACGGGCCGTACGGGCCGTACGGAGCAGTCCGCCGCCGTACGGACGACCGCGCGCGAGGAGACGCCGCTGCCGCCCGCCTCCGTCGGGACCGAGGAGGGCTGCCCCCTCGACCTGCCGGCCGCGCAGAGCGGTTTCTCCGTCCTCGGCGAGGGCGCGGTGGCCGGGATGGACGCGGCCACGCTGGAGCAGCACGCGACCTGGGTCGACAAGGGCAGCACCGTCGACCGGCCGGGGACCCGTCCCGCGTCCGGTGCCGCCGACGCCGAGCTGATCACCGCGCTCGCCGCGACCGCCTCCGTGACCGGCCGGGTGCCCGAGCGGCGCCGCCCCGAGCCCGCCCCCGCGGCGCCCCGGCCCGAGCCCGTGCTCGCGCTCCTCGACCTGGCGATGCCCCGTGACATCGACGCGGCCGCGCACCGGCTGACCGGGGTGCGGCTGGTCGACATCGAGTCGCTGGCGGAGGCCTCCGCCGACGCGCCCATGGCCGCCGACGTGGACCAGGTGCGGCGCATCGTCTCCGACGAGGTCGCCGCCTTCGGCGCCGCGCTGCGGGCCGCGCACATCACGCCCACCGTCGTGGCGCTGCGCAGCATGGCCGCCGAGGTCGTCGCGAGCGAGATCGCACGCCTCGAGGGCCGGCTGCCGGGGCTCGACGACAAGCACCGCGGCGAGATCGCGCAGACCGTGAAGCGCGTGGTCGACAAGCTGCTGCACGCGCCGACCGTACGGGTCAAGCAGCTCGCGGCCGAGCCCGGTGGCGCCGGGTACGCCGACGCGCTGCGGACCCTGTTCGACCTGGATCAGGAGACGGTCGCGGCCGTCTCGCGGGCCGATGAGACCGAGAACGACCGAAACGCCAGAACCGAGGGCGAGCAAGCATGAGTGACCAGCAGGCTTTGAGGCTCGGGACCAGGCGGAGCAAGCTCGCCATGGCGCAGTCCGGGCAGGTCGCGGAGGCGGTGCGCCGGGTCACCGGACGGCCCGTCGAACTGGTGGAGATCACCACGTACGGCGACACCTCCCGTGAGCACCTCGCGCAGATCGGCGGCACCGGTGTGTTCGTCACAGCGCTGCGCGACGCGCTGGTGCGCGGTGAGGTCGACTTCGCCGTGCACTCCCTGAAGGACCTGCCCACCGCGCAGCCCGCCGACCTGGCGCTGGCCGCGGTCCCGGTGCGCGAGGACCCGCGTGACGTGCTCGTCGCCCGCGACGGGCTGCGCTTCGAGGAGCTGCCCGACGGCGCCCGGGTCGGCACCGGCTCGCCGCGCCGCATGGCCCAGCTCAACGCGTACGCGCGCAGTCACGGCCGCACCATCGAGACGGTGCCGATCCGCGGGAACGTCGACACCCGCATCGGATACGTCCGCAAGGGCGAGCTGGACGCCGTCGTGCTCGCCGCCGCCGGGCTGAACCGGATCGGCCGCATCGACGAGGCGACCGACTTCCTGTCGGTCGACGTGGTTCTGCCCGCCCCCGGCCAGGGGGCCCTCGCGATCGAGTGTGCCGCGCACGACGCGGATCTCGTCGCCGCGCTCGCCGAGCTCGACGACCCGTACACGCGGGCCGCCGTGACCGCCGAGCGATCCCTTCTCGCCGCCCTGGAGGCAGGCTGCAGCGCACCCGTGGGCGCGCTCGCCGACCTTCCCCGAGCTCTCGACCCCGCTCGAGCAGGGGAGGCTCCCATGGCCGACGAGCAGATTGTCAAGGAAATGCGCCTGCGCGGCGTCGTCGGCACGACCGACGGCTCGACGCTGGTGCAGTTGTCCACCACCGGTCCCGTGCCCGGGACGCACGACCGGGCGATGGCACTCGGACGCGAACTCGCGGCCGAGATGCTCGCCAAGGGCGCGGCCGGTCTGATGGGGGAGCGAGCACATTGAGCCCCACCACCCTTCCCGCCGGTCCGGAACACGGGCACGTCACCTTCCTCGGTGCCGGACCCGGGGATCCGGGACTCCTCACCCTGCGCGCCGTCGAGGCGCTGGCCAACGCGGACGTCCTCGTGGGCGAGCACGAAGTGCTCGACGTGGTCCGCGCCCATGCCCGGGCAGGCGTTGCCGTCCTTGACACGGACGCCGGGCCGTCCTCGGACGCGTTCCCCGGCACGGGCACGCCGCAGCTCGCGGTAGTCGACGGTTCGTCAAAAACCGCTGCAGCCCCCGCTGCTGCCAGGGACGCGGCCAATCTTGTCATGGAGGCCGCGCGCGGCGGCAGGCGGGTCGTCCGTGCGGTGACCGGGGACCCCGGACTCGACACCTACGCGGCCGGCGAGATGCTCGCGTGCGCCGCCGCGGGCGTGCCGTTCGAGGTGGTGCCCGGCATCGCGTCCGCCGTCGGCGTGCCCGCGTACGCGGGTGTGCCGCTGCGGGACGCGCAGGGCGCGGACGTACGGTTCGTGGACGCCCGTACGGCCTCCGACCGCTGCTGGACCGAGGTCGGCGTCTCCGACGGCACCGTCGTCGTCTCCACGACGCTGGACTCCGTCGCGGCGGCGGCCGGTGAGCTGGTGTCGGCGGGCCGCAAGCCGGACACCCCGCTCACGGTCACGATCGCCGGTACGACGACCCGGCAGCGCACCTGGACCGCGACCCTCGGCAGCATCGCGCAGACGCTGAAGCAGGCGAAGGTGCTGCCCTCGCCGGACGGCGGGCGCCCGGTGATAGCCGTGGTCGGCGAGCGGTCCTCCGCCGCGCAGCGCGACCAGCTCTCGTGGTTCGAGTCCAAGCCGCTGTTCGGCTGGAAGGTGCTCGTCCCGCGGACGAAGGAGCAGGCGGCGTCGCTCTCCGACCAGCTGCGGTCCTACGGGGCCGTGCCGCACGAGGTCCCGACCATCGCCGTCGAGCCTCCGCGCACGCCCCAGCAGATGGAGCGCGCGGTCAAGGGCCTGGTGACGGGCCGCTACGAGTGGATCGCCTTCACCTCGGTGAACGCCGTCAAGGCCGTACGGGAGAAGTTCGAGGAGTACGGGCTCGACGCGCGCGCCTTCGCGGGCATCAAGGTCGCGGCGGTGGGCGAGCAGACGGCGAAGGCGCTGGTCGCCTTCGGCGTGAAGCCGGACCTGGTGCCGAGCGGCGAGCAGTCGGCCGCGGGCCTGCTGGAGGACTGGCCGCCGTACGACCCGGTCTTCGACCCGATCGACCGGGTGTTCCTGCCGCGCGCCGACATCGCCACGGAGACCCTGGTCGCCGGGCTGATCGAGTTGGGCTGGGAGGTCGACGACGTCACGGCGTACCGCACGGTGCGCGCGTCGCCGCCGCCGGCCGAGACGCGTGAGGCGATCAAGGGCGGCGGGTTCGACGCGGTGCTGTTCACCTCGTCGAGCACGGTGCGCAACCTGGTCGGCATCGCGGGCAAGCCGCACAACGTGACGGTGATCGCCTGTATCGGCCCGGCGACGGCCAAGACCGCCGAGGAGCACGGCCTGCGGGTCGACGTCATGGCTCCGGAGCCGTCGGTGCACAAGCTGGCGGAGGCGCTGGCGGACTTCGGCGCACGCCGGCGCGCGGCCGCGCTGGAGGCCGGGGACCCGGTGACGCGGCCGAGCGAGCGGCGGCCGGGGGCTCGGCGGAGGCGGACGACGACGACCTGATCGGTCCCTCGTACGCTGCCTGGTGGAACGACGGCTCAGGGGTGTCCCGGTGTTCGGGGCACCCCTGAGCCGTCGTCGTGGGGGTCGGCCCGGTCAGCCGGTGGGGTCGGGTTGTGCGGGGGCCTGGTACGAGGGGTCGGGTGGGCGCAGGGCTTCGGTGATGCCGGTGTCGAGGTGGGTGTCGTAGCCGGTGCGGAAGGCGGTCCGATAGGCGTCGTCACCGAGGAGATGGCGGGTGCGCGCCTCGCACGCCTGGCGGGCGGCGATGAGTTCGGGAATGCCCGCCTGAGGGCTGCCGAGGGTGTTCCAGATCTGGTCGGCGAGGCCGAGGAGCCGTGCGGTCTGTGCGGCGTCCCCGGCGGTGCCGGCGGCGGAGGCGAGCAGCTCGATGGTCACGGCGATGCCGAGGCTGTCATGCAGGCGGCGTTTGCCGTCCAGGGCGTTGCGGGCGTGGGCCATGGCCTCCTCCGCCCGTCCCAGGGCCAGCGTGGCGAGGGCATGGATGTAGTCGCTCCAGGCGCGGACATGGACCTCGCCGCGCCGGACGCACTCGGCGCGCAGTTCCGTGGCGATCACCTCGGCGTCGTCGAACTGTCCGAGGTTGACGCGGACGAAGGCCGAGCTGGCCTGCAACTGGAACCACATCGCGGCGTACCGCCCGGTGCCGGGCCGAGTGCGCGGCGTCGCGTCGTACACCTCGGCCGCCTGCGCGTGCCGGCCGCACTCCGCGTGACCGACGCCCTCCAGGAAGGCGGCGGCGAACACGGAGGTGTCGTCGGTGTCCCCGGCCACGGCCTCGCGGAACTCGGCGGCGAGGCGGAGACAGGCCAGTCCGTCGCCCTGGACGACGGCGACCAGACCGCGGGCCAGCAGGGCCTTGGCGCGGGCCGGCCCGGAGCCCGGGGCCAGGGCCAGGGCCCGGTCCAGATAGTGACGGCCCTCGTTGGAGAAACCACGGGCGTACCAGAAGAACCACAGCGCCCCGCCCAGCTCCTGCGCGGCGTGCCCGTCTTCCTCGGCGAGGCAGCAGTCGAGTGCGGCCCGCAGGTTGGCGAACTCCTCGACCGTCCGGTCGTGCCAGGCGACCTGACCGGGCCCGGACCAGGCGGCGTCGGCGGTGCGGGACAGGTCCAGGAAGTGGGCACGGTGGCGAAGGCGCACCACCCGCTCCTCGTCCAGGCCGCGCAGCCAGTGGGCGCCGTACTCGCGGATGGTGTCGAGCATCCGGTACCGCTCCTGGGCCCCGGTCGGCTCCCAGACCAGGATCGACTTCTCCACGAGCGCCCCGAGCAGGGCCGGTACCTCCTGGCCGGGCAGCAGCTTGTCAGCGCAGACCTGCCGGGCCGCCTCCGTGTCGAAGGTGCCGGCGAACACCGACAGCCGCGCCCACAGCAACCGCTCGGCCGGGGTGCACAGCTGGTGGCTCCAGCCGATCGCGGTGCGCAGCGCCTGGTGCCAGGGCGGGTCGGCGTCGTAGTCCGGGCCGTCGGTGGTGCCGAGGATCGCGTAGCGGTCGTCCAGGCGCCGGTTCAGCTCGGTCACCGGCATCTCGCGCAGCCGGGCCGCGGCCAGCTCCAGGGCGAGGGGCAGCCCTTCCAGGCGGCGGCACAGGGCGGCCAGTTCGGTGCGGTTGGTGTCGGTGACGGTGAAGCCGGGTACGGCCTGCGCGGCCCGGTCGGCCAGCAGCACCACCGCGTCCGCCGCCTCGTCCTCGTCGGTCCCGGGCACCGGCAGCGGATCGAGGGTGAGCACCTCCTCGGCGGCGGGCAGGCCGAGCGGGCGGCGGCTGGTGGCCAGGATCCGCAGGCCCGGGGCGATCGTCAGCAGCGTCGCCGCCATCTCCCGGCAGTCCTCGACGAGGTGCTCGCAGGTGTCCCACACCAGCAGTGCCTGTCGCCCGGCCAGGTACTCGGCGACCACCTCCAGCATCGGGCGGGTGGTCTGGTCGGCCAGCGGCAGTGCCTCGGCGATGGCGTACGGCAGCGCGTCCCTGCCCGCGCCGATCGGGGACAGTTCCACCCACCAGGCCCCGTCCGCGAAGCCCGGTTGCAGTTCGTCCGCGACCCGCCGGGCCAGCCGGGTCTTGCCCACCCCGCCCACTCCGGTCACGGTCACCAGCCGGTGCTCCCCGCACGCCCGTCTCACCTGCGCCAGCTCTGCCCGCCGCCCCACCAGGCGATTGCTCTCCTCCGGCAGGTTGCCCACCCGCCGCTCCGCCACCACCGCGACCGTCCCCTTTCCCGCTCCCGCCCGCGCTTCCTCGCGCGTGGTGACTCGGTGCTAGCAGCGCGCCGGACCCGCCCGCAGCACTTCGGCCGCTTCGCCCGCGGCCCGCCACCGGAAGTGAGAAAGTGCCCTGCGTCTTCTTGCTCGGCGCAGGCGGTCGACGACCTGATCGGCGGAGACAGCAGTACATCGCCGTGGGTTCCGGCCTGATCAGCCGGTGGCGCCGGGCTGTGCGGGGGTGTGGGGTGCCGGGTCGGGCGGGACGAGGGCCTCGGCGATGCCGGTGTCCAGGTCGGTGGCGTGGCCGGTGTCGAACGCGAGCCGGTAGCCGTGGTCGCCGAGGGCGGTCCGGGCCTGTCGTTCGCACGCCTGGCGGGCGGCCACCCACTGGGGCTGGCCCATCTGCGGCGCCCCCAGGGTGTCCCAGACCTGATGGGCCAGGCCGAGCAGCCAGGCCGCGCGCTCGGCCTGCCCGGCGGCGCCGGTGGCCACGGCGAGCGTGTCCATGAGCAGACCGATCCCCATGCGGTCGTGGAGCCGGTGCTTGATCCGCAACGCCTCCCGGGCGTGGTGCTGCGCCGCGTCGGGCCGGCCGAGCGCCAGTTCGGCCTGGGCCTGGAAGTAGTCACCGAACGCGCGTGTCCATCGCTCGCCGTGCCGGTCGCACAGCGTGCGCAGCCGCTCGAGGTGGAGCAGCGCCTTCGCGGGCTCTCCCGCGGAGATGAGAGCGTGGCTACGGACCTGCAGGCCGAAGAGCGGGGCCAGGGTGAGTACGTCGTCCTTCTGCGGCAGGGCGAAGATGCGGTCGGCCACGGCCTCCATGGCCGCCAGGTCACCCCGCAGGGCCACGGCGCACACGAAGGCCCCCAGGGCGGGATCGAGGGCGTCGTCGCCCTGCTGTTCGGCGGCAGCCAGCCCTTCCTCGCTGCGGGCGGCGGCGGACTCCGCGTCGCCGAGGCCGACCGCGGCAAGCCCCGCGGCCCACAGGGCCTGGGTGCGCGCCCCGCTCGGTGCGATGTCCGCGGCCAGGGCGCGGTCCAGGTAGTGCCGGCCCTCCCGGGCGAACCCGCAGGCGTACCAGAAGAACCACAGGGCGCCGGCCAGCTCCAGCGCGGCGTGCCCGGCCGGCTCGGCCAGGCAGAACTCCAGTGCGGCGCGCAGGTTGTCGTGCTCGTCGGCCATGCGGTCGTACCAGGCGAACTGATGCGGCCCCAGCCAGGCGGCGTCCCCCGCGCGGGCCAGCGTGAGGAAGTACGCCCGGTGCCGGCACCGCAGCGCTGCCTCCTCGCCCAGCTCGTGCAGCCAGAACGTGCCGAACTCCCGGATGGTGTCCAGCATCCGGTACCGCTCGCCGCCCCCTGTCGGCACCCAGGTCAGGATGGACTTGTCCGCCAGCGCGCCCAGCAGCGCCGGCACCTCTTCCCCGGGCAGCCGCGCGTCGGCGCAGACCTGCCGGGCCGCCTCCGCGTCGAAGCTGCCGGCGAACACCGACAGCCGCGCCCACAGCAACCGCTCGGCCGGGGTGCACAGCTCATGGCTCCAGCCGATCGCGGTACGCAGCGCCTGGTGCCAGCGCGGACGGACGCCGTAGGTCCCGCCGTCGGTGGTGCCGAGGACCGCGTAGCGGTCGGCCAGCCGCTTGTTCAGCTCGGTCACCGGCATCTCGCGCAGCCGCGCCGCGGCCAGCTCCAACGCCAGCGGCAGCCCCTCCAGACGGCGGCACAGGGCGGCCAGCTCGGCGCGGTTGGCGTCGGTGACGGCGAAGCCGGGCACGGCCTGTGCGGCCCGGTCGGCCAGCAGCACCACCGCGTCCGCCGCACCGTCGTCGTCGGTCCCGGGCACCGGGAGCGGATCGAGGGTGAGCACCTCCTCGGCGGGCAGGCCGAGCGGGCGGCGGCTGGTGGCCAGGATGCGCAGGCCCGGGGCCGCGGCCAGCAGCGTCTCCGCCGCCTCCCGGCAGTCCTCGACCAGGTGCTCGCAGGTGTTCCACACCAGCAGCGCCTCCCGCCCGGCCAGGTACTCGGCGATCACCTCCAGCATGGGCCGGGTGCTCTGGTCGGCCAGCGGCAGCACTTCGGCGACCGCGTACGGCAGCGCCTCCATGCCCGCACTGAGCGGGGACAGCTCCATCCACCACGCTCCGTCCCCGAAGCCCGGCTGGAGCTCGTCCGCCGCCCGCCGGGCCAGCCGGGTCTTGCCGACCCCGCCCACTCCGGTCACCGTCACCAGCCGGTGCCGCCTGCACGCCCGCGTCACCTGCGCCAGTTCCGCCCGCCGCCCCACCAGACGATTGCTCTCCTCCGGCAGGTTGCCCACCCGTCGCTCCGCCGCCACCGTGACCGTCCCCTTTCCCGCTCCCGCCGCGCTTCCTCGCGCGCGGTGACTCGGTGCTAGCAGCGCGCCGGGCCCGCCCGCAGCACTTCGGCCGCTTCGCCCACGGACCGCCACCGCGAGTGAGATAGTGCTGCGCGCCTCCTTGCTCACAAGCCGGGGCGAGCCGTGTTCATTACAGGAAGGGGTGCGGTGCACGCGGACGGCGCCCGATCGCTGCCGATGCTGATGGCCGAGGCTCGTCTCGCCCTGGCTGTCCGCGTCCGCCCCGCCGGCGGGGTCCGGGTGGGCGGCGATGTGCACGACGCCGTCATGACACCGGCCGGACCCCGGCTCCTCATCGGCGACGTCAGGGGCCACGGCCCCGCCGCCGCCCCGCTGGCCGCCGTCGTCCTGGCCGCCTTCCGGGACATCGCGGCCACCGAGGAGGACCCCGTCCGCCTCGTCCGCGCCCTCGATGCCCGCATCCGCCCCCACCTGGGCGAGGAGGACTTCGTCACCCTCCTCCTCGCCGACCTCCGCCCCAACGAGGTCCGCCTGGTCAACTGCGGCCACCCACCGCCCCTGCGCATCGACGAATGTCTCGTGCCGCTCGCCCCGCCCCTCCCCTGCCCGCCCCTGGGCCTGGACCCGGAACCCCAGGTCCAGCGCGCCAAGGTCCTTCCCCACCAGCGCCTGCTGCTCCACACCGACGGCCTCACCGATGCCCGCGCCGCCGACGACACCTTCTTCTCCCTCGACGAGCACGCCCTCGGCGCCCTGCTCGCGCCCACCCTCGACGAGGCCCTCGACCGCCTCCTGGACCTCCTTCAGCGGCACATCGGAAGCGCCGCCCCGACCGACGACCTCACCCTGATGCTCCTACAGCCGGCCCCCGGCACCCACCTCTCACCACCCTGACGGTTCACGTCGGCAGGGGTGGCCCCGCGGCCACGGCCTCCTCGACGGGTTGAGCCGGCTTCACGGCGAGGCCGGGCCCTCGCCCGTCGGGATGTTCCGGGCGGGCCGGGGTCAGCCGGAGGGGCAGCGGTGCGTCGCCGTGGGTTCCTGGCTGGTCAGCCGGTGGGTCCGGGCTGTGCGGGGGCGTGGTGCGAGGGGCCGGACGGGCGCAGGGCTTCGGCGATGCCGGCGTCCGGGTCGGTGTGGTAGCCGCCATGGAAGGCGGCCTTGTAGGCGTCGTCGCCGAGGAGGCGGCGCGCTTCCGCCTCGCACGCGCGCCGGGCCGCGACGAGTTCGGGCATACCCATCTGAGGGGTGCCGAGGGTGCGCCAGATCCGCTCGGCGACGCCGAGGAACCGGGCGGCCTGTGCGGCGTTCCGGGCCGCGACGGCCGCGGAGGCGAGCAGGTCGACGGCCATGGCGATACCGAGACTGTCGCGGAGGCGGCGCTTGCCGTCGAGGGCGGTGCGGGCATGGGTGGCGGCCTCCTCGGCCCGGCCCAGTCCCAGCGCGGCGAGGGCGCGCATGTAGTCGCCCCAGGCGCGGGCCCAGGTCTCACCGCGCCGACCGCATTCGGCACACAGATCGTCGGCGACGGCCAAGGCGTCGGCGAACTGCCCGAGGTGGACGTGGACGAAGGCCCGTGCGGCGCGTGCCAGGAACCACGCCGCGTCGTAGCGCCCGCGGCACGGCCGGGTGTGCGCCGATACGTCGAGTACCTCGGCGGCCCGCGTCTGGTGACCGCTGACGGTGAGACTGCCGCCCTCCAGATAGGCGGCGGCGAGAGGGGCGGTACGGTCGGTGTCGTCGGCCACGGCGGCTCGGAAGGCGGTGGCGAAACGGCTGCTGGTCTCCGTGTCGCCCTGGGCGATGGCGGCGATGCCGCAGGCCCACAGGGCCTTGGCCCGAGTCGGCCCGGGGGCCGGGTCCAGGGCCAGGGCCCGGTCCAGGTAGTGGCGGCCGTCCCGGGCGAAGCCGCAGGCGAACCAGAAGAACCACAGCACGCCGCCCATCTCCAGCGCGGTCCCTCCGTCGCCCTCGGCGAGGCAGAAGTCCAGCGCGGCGCGCAGGTTGGCGTGCTCGGCGGTCATCCCGTCGTACAGGGCCGCCTGGCCGGGGCCGATCCAGGCGGCGTCGGCGGCGCGGGCCAGGACCAGGTAGTGGTCGCGGTGCCGACGGCGCACGGTCCGCTCCTCGCCCAGCTCGTGCAGCCAGAAGGCGCCGTATTCACGGAGGGTGTCCAGCATCCGGTACCGCTCCCCGGCCCCGGTGGGCGTCCACTCCAGGATCGAGTCCTGCACCAGCGCCGCTACGAGGTGCGGGACCTGGGCGATGGGCAGGCGCTCGTCGGCCAGCACCCGGCGGGCCGCCTCCATGTCGAAGGAACCGGCGAACACCGACAGCCGCGCCCAGGCGAGCCGTTCGGCCGGGGTGCACAGCTGGTGGCTCCAGCCGATGGCGGTGCGCAGTGCCTGGTGCCATGGGGGTCCCTCCCTGCTCGAGCGGAGCCGAGAGCTTGGGGGAGGATCGGCGTCGCAGTCCGCGCCGTCGGTGTCGCCGAGGGTGGTGTAGCGGTCGGCCAGGCGCTGGTTCAGCTCGGCCGGCGGCATCTCGCGCAGGCGGGCCGCGGCCAGCTCCAACGCCAGCGGCAGCCCCTCCAGACGGCGGCACAGCGCCGCCAGCTCGCCCCGGTTGGCGTCGGTGACCGCGAATCCGGGGACCGCCTCGGCCGCCCGCTCGGTCAGCAGCACCACCGCGTCGTTGCCCTCGGCCGCCGCATCGTCGGCCTCGGGCACCGGGAGCGGCTCCAGGGTGACCACCTCCTCGGCGGGCAGGCCGAGCGGGCGGCGGCTGGTGGCCAGGATGCGCAGGCCCGGGGCCGCGGCCAGCAGCGTCTCCGCCGTCTCCCGGCAGTCCTCGACCAGGTGCTCGCAGGTGTCCCACACCAGCAGCAGGTCGCGGCCGGCCAGGTACTCGGCGACCACCTCCAGCATGGGCCGGGTGGTCTGGTCGGCCAGGGGCAGCGCCTCGGCGATCGCGTACGGCAGCGCCCCTCTGCCCGCACTGAGAGGAGACAGCTCCACCCACCACGCTCCGTCCGCGAAGCCCGGCTGCACCTCGCCCGCGACCCGCCGGGCCAGCCGGGTCTTGCCCACTCCGCCCACGCCCGTCACCGTCACCAGCCGCGACCGCCGGAACGTCTGCCCCACCTGGGCCAGCTCCGCCCGCCGCCCCACCAGACGGACCGTCTCCCTTGGCAGGTTCCCCACCCGCCGCTCTTCCGCCACTGCGAACTCCTCCTCGTCCCGACGCGGCTTCTGTCCGCGGGTGAGTCGGTGCTAGCAGCACATCGGGCCCGCCCGCAGAACTTCGGCCGCTTCGCCCACGGCCCGCCGCCGGAGGTGAGAAAGTGCTCCACACCTTTCCGCCCGCAGGGACAGGAGGGGAGTCTGGTCAGCTCGGGGAGGGGTGTGGTGCACGCGGACCGTGCCCGGCCGCTGCCGGCACTGATCGCCGAGGCATCCCTCGCCCTGGCCGTCCGCTCCCGCCCCGCCGACGGCGCGCGGCTCGGCGGCGACCTGCACGACGCCGTGCTCACCCCGACCGGACCCCGTCTGATCCTCGGCGACGTCAGGGGCCACGGCCCCGCCGCCTACCCGCTGGCCGCCGCCGTCCTGGCCGCCTTCCGGGACATCGCGGCCACCGAGGAGGACCTCGTCCGTCTCGCCCGCGCCCTCGATGCCCGCCTCCGCCCCCACCTGGGTGAGGAGGACTTCGTCACCCTCCTCATCGCCGATCTCCTTCCCGACGAGATCCGCCTGGTCAACTGCGGTCATCCACCGCCCCTGCGCATCGACCACCGCCTCGCCCGCCTCGCCCCGCCCCAGCCCTCCCCGCCCCTGGGCCTGGACCCGGAACCCCAGGTCCAGCGCGCCAAAGTCCTCCCCCATCAGCGCCTGCTGCTCCACACCGACGGCCTCACCGACGCCCGTGCCGCCGACGGCACCTTCTTCCCTCTCGACCGGCGCGCCCGCGCCGCTCTGCGCGCCCCCACCCTCGATCAGGCCCTCGACCGTCTCCTGGACCTCCTCCACCGGCACACCGGAGACGCTGTCCCGGCCGACGACCTCACCCTGATGCTTCTCCAGCCGGCCGCCGACACGGACCTTCCACCACTCTGAGGGTTCACACCGTCGGCTGTGGCATCCCGACGCCCTCCCCGACGCCCTCCCGGAGGAGGACGGTGCGCAGGTCGTGCGGCGGGCGGCCGGTGAGCCGCCGGACCGTGTCGGTGGTACGGTCCTCGGCTCCCCCGGCGATGGCCCGGTCCATGGCGGCCAGTATCGCGGCGAACTCGGATGGGATGCCGGTGGTGCGCGTCAGGTGGTCGCACATCTCTTCGTACGTCAGTCGCCGGTGGGTCACGGGCCGGCCGGTGACATCGCCGTAGACCGCGGCGACGTCGTCGTAGCTCAGGGCCTCGGGGCCGGTCAGGACGAGATCGGTGCAGGGTGCGGTGCCGTCCGTGAGGGCGTGCACGGCGACGGCCGCGATGTCGCCCGCGTCGACGAAGCCGACACGGCCGTCACCGGTCGCCGTCAGGACGGTGCCGTGCTCGCGGAGGGTGGTGGCGTGGGCGTGGTCCCCGGTGAAGTTCTGCATGAACCACGAGGGTCGGAGCACCGCCCACTCCGCGAAGAGGCCGGGGAGTGCCTGGTGCACGGCTCCGACGGCCGGGCCACCGGCCGGGACGGCCGAGGAGCTGAGCAGCACCGCGCGGCGCACTCCGGCGGCGCGGGCCCGCTGGAGGAAGGGGAGCATGACGGCGGCCGGGTCGGGGTCGCCGACCGGCGGGACGAGGTACACGCGGTCGGTACCGCGGAGGGCGTCGCGGAAGGTGGCGGGGTCGTACCAGTCGAAGCGCGTCGAGTCGGCGCCCGGTACCGGGGTGGCGCGCCGGGACGCGGCTCTGACGCGGTGCCCGGCGGCGAGCAGGTGCGCGGTGACACGGCTGCCGGTGGTGCCGGTGGCACCGATGACGAGGACGGTGCCCTCGGTCGCGGTGGTGGTCATCGGGCGCTCCGGGTGAAGTCGGCGGCGGGGTCCTGCAGGGCGAGGGGGTTCCAGTAGTCGCGGTAGGCGGTGATGCGGCCGTCCCGGACGGTCACGACGACGACGTACGTCATGTCGAAGGGGCTGTCCGTCCGCACCAGGCGCCCCACTCCGCGCATCTCGACGACGATGACCTCGGGGTCGGTGGTCCGGTGGATCGTCAGGTCGGGGAAGTCGTGCAGGTCGATGTGGTCCGGGTAGTTCCGCATGTACGCCGCGACGGCCTCCCTGCCGTCCAGTCGGCGAGGCCAGCCCTCGGGAGCGAACGGGAACTCCGCCACGCCGTCCTCGGCCCACAGCCCGACCCAGGCGGGGATGTCCTTCTCCAGCAGCAGGCGCAGACTGTGGCGGAAGAGGTCCGCCGGTGCGGTGGGGGTAGGGGTGGTCGGGTTCGAGGACATGGGAGCCTCCATGGCATACGATGCGGACCGGTGGTCCGGTTTCTTGCTCTCGAAGATACGGACCGCCGGTCCGGATTGCAACCCGTAGCTAGCTGGAGAGAATCCGCATGACCGATCGCAAGCCGCGCAAGGACGCAGTCCGCAACCGTGCCTCCCTGCTCGCCGCCGCCGAGGAGCTCTTCGCGAGCCGCGCACGCCCCGAGGACGTGACCATGTCCGACGTCGCGGCTGCGGCCGGGGTCGGCAAGGGGACGCTGTTCCGCGCATTCGGGGACCGGACAGGGCTGATCCGCGCGCTGTACGAGGCGCGGTTGGAGCCGTTGAGGGATGCCGTGACCGCGGGGCCGCCGCCGCTGGGCCCCGGCACCCCGCCGCTGGAGCGAGTCCCCGCGCTACTGGACGCCGTCCTCTGCTTCAAGATCGACCACCGTCACCTCGCGCTGGCCCTGGAGGCGACGGGCAGCGACAGCCCCTACGACGCGGACCACTACGACCGGTGGCACGCCCTGCTGCGGGACGCGCTGGAGCAGGTGCCCGGGTTCGGGGGCGGCGACGGCTCCGGTGACTTCGCCGCACACGCGTTGCTTGCCGCCGTGCGGGCCGACATGGTGGAGCACCTGGTGGGGGCGCGTGGGGTGGAACGGGAGCGGCTGCGGAGTCAGTTGGCCGACTTCACGGCGCGGGTGCTGGGTCAGCGTTCGGAGGCGTAGGACAGGAAGGTCGCCCAAGCGGTGGGGGTGAGGGTGAGACGGGGGCCCCGGGGGTCCTTGGAGTCGCGGACGAGGATGTGGGCGGGGGTTGCTGCCACTTCGACGCAGGACGGGCCGTCGTCCGTGCTGTAGCTGCTTGTTATCCAGTTCAGCTCGGTACCGGTTCCGTCAGAGGGCTTGAGCGTCATGACTCTCCCAGCACTTTCTCGATGAAGGCCAGTGACTCCCGTGGCGCGAGAGCCTGCGCCCGGATGATTCCGTAGCGCATGTCGAGGACCGTGGTTTCCTTCGGGTCGGTGATCACGCGGTTCGTGAGCTGCACTTCGTACAGACCGATGGACTCGCCGGTCTTGAGTTTGAGTAGCCGGAACGGGCCGCCGAGGCCCGAGTTCTCGTCCCGACTCAGAGGCAGGACCTGGAGGTCGACGTTACGTGACCGGGCCGCCGCCAACAGGCGTTCGAGTTGGGCGCGCATCACCATCTTGCCCCCGATCGAGCGGCGGAGCGTCGTCTCGCACAGCACGAAGCTGAACAAGGGCTCGGCGTTCAGGGCTTCCTGCCGGGCCAGGCGTGCGGTGACCCGCCGTTCCAGTTCCTCCTCCGGGAACGGCGGTCGGCGAGAGGTGAAGACGGCTCGTGCGTAGTCCTCGGTCTGGAGCAGGCCGTCCACGACCGAGTTGTTGTACGAGCAGATCTCGACGGCCCCCGCCTCCAGGCGTTTCACGTCCCGCACCCTCTTCGGGTACCGGACCTCCGCCACGTCCTCCTTCAGCGCCGCGATCCTGCCGCTCGCCGCGAGTGCCTCGTCCGCCTGGTCCAAGTACTCGGGCCGGGGGATGCGCCGTCCCCGCTCCACCGACGAGACCAGTTCCTCCCCGTACCCGATCGCCGCTCCGAACTCCGCCTGTGTGAGGCCGGCCGCCTCGCGCCACAGCTTCAGCTGCCGTGCGACCGTCCGCACCACGGCCCCGGCCTCGGCGTCCTCCAGCTCCGCATCCCAGTCGTTCACGTCCACCGCCCCCTCCCGCCGAGCTGTTCTCTGTCCAACGCGCGCGCCCGCAGCCGGTCATGCCGTACCGCCCGGACGCAACCGGGCGCGGCCCGGACAGCCATCCGTCGCACGGGGGCACCTTCTTCACAGGCTACGCAGGTGTGAACACGCTGAGTGATGTGAATGAGCGAAGTGCCACGCCCGACATCCCGTCCCCGCCGCACCGGTTCACCGTGCCGCTCTCCGCCACGCGCCGTGGAGCGCGCCTCGCCCGGCTGCTCGCGACCGAGCAACTGCTGGACTGGGGGCTGCAACCCGACCCGGCCCGGCTCGTCGTCGCGGAACTCGCGGCGAACGCCGTGCTGCACGGCCGTGTCGCCGGCCGCGGCTTCCGCCTCACCCTCTCCGTCATGGGGTCCGGCACGCTGCGTATCGAGGTCGCCGACACTCGCGGTGATCGGTTGCCCGCGCCGTCGACAGCGGTAGGCGAAGGGCTCCCCGAGTCCGGACACGGCCTGCGTCTCGTCGAGGAGTTGGCGGACCGATGGGGCGTACGGATCGGGCCGGTGCCGGCGAAGACCGTATGGGCCGAACTCGATTCTGGAGTCTCGGCCTCGCGGGAGCCCTCGTCACCGGAGCCCGGAAACACGGGAGCCGGGGGCGCAGCGGCCGGGGCGGCGGGCGGTCAAGGAGTAAAGAACTCGGGGAAAGAACCCTCCCAACCAGCCAAACCTCTCGTACGTCACCCGCGGGGGTGAATCGGGGCGATCTGGCTGGCGCGTCGGCGGAACGGGCGGGCAGGCTCGGCCCGGAGAGCTACACAGACCGAACTTCAGACAATCCGCAGACATGCGACGGCCCCCGCCGGGACTAGCACTCCCGGACGAGGGCCTGACCACCAAGGAAGCAGGACCTTCCCTCATGGCTGTGCGCAAGACTAACGCTGCTGTACGTCCGCATCCCGGTGTTCCGCGATCCGGCAGCCCTTCGGGTGTCATCCAGCTCAAGGCTTACCAGCCGGAGCGGTACACGATCATCGGCAATCACCTCGCCCAGCACCGCGAGTTGTCCCTCGTCGCCATGGGGCTGGCCCTGCACATCCTGTCGTTGCCCGACGGTGCGGCCGTCGACATCCGCACGCTGGCCGGGCGTTTCCCGGAAGGACGCGACCGGATCGCCTTCGCGCTGCGGGAGCTGGAGGCGCACGGGTACTTCGAGCGGGTGCGGGAGCGCACGGGTGCGGGGCAGGTGGTGACGCGTACGTACGCGCACCACGTGCCGGGGCGTACGGCTCGGACGAGTGAGCCGGTGGTCCGGGATTCGGCAGTCCGTGAGCCGGTGCGCGAGCAGGTACCGGAGCCGGTTCCCGGCCGGGTCGTCGAGCTGGAGCCCGTGACCGTGCCCGAACCTGAGCGAGAAGATCCCTCTCCCGTCGAAGCAGAGCCCGTACCGGCTCCCCAGCCGTCGGAGCCACCTGCCGAGGAAGCGGTCCCCGGGCCTCACCACGAAGAGGCCGTCGCCGCGCTCACACGAGCACGCAAGCTCGACAAGCGGATCATGCTTTCTGAACGGGACGTGCAGTGCCTCGCGCCCGCCGCCGCCGAATGGATCGCCCGTGGGGTCGGTCGGGTGGCCCTGATGCAAGTGCTGACCGACCGGCTGCCGCCTGAGGTGCACAATCCGGCCGCACTGGTCGCCCACCGCCTGAGGGAGTGGCTTCCACCGTCGTTGCCGTCCACGGCGGACACCATCGTGGTCTCACCTCAGGACAGCGATGCCCTTCCGCTGCCCCGACAGGAGCTCTGGCGGGACTGCGAAGGCGACTGCGGGTGCGTCATCCACAGCTCGGGACCGGAGCGGATGTGCCGAGACTGTCGTGTCGCCCGGACGGCTGCCCCTGATCCCGACCTGGTTCATAGCGAGGTCAGTAGGGCGATCGCGCTGTAACCACGATCGTCCCCATTCCCTGGTCACCCGGTGCCGGAAGGCATGTCGCCCGCACGTCCGTGAAGCCGTGGCGACGTGCCAGCTCGGCCCATGCCGCGGGGGGATAGCACCAGCGGTCAACGGTCATCTCGGTGCCCCCAGGCCCCTTCCCGTACATCAGCTGGCGGCCATGGAGGTGAGAGGCGGTCTCGCCGTGCGAGAAGGCGAACAGGCCGCCAGGTGTCAGCCGCTTGGCGACGAGCGGGAAGAGCTCTTCGGGGTCCGTGAACCATACGGCGCCCCAGATGGAGAACACCGCGTCGTACGTCTCGTCGGTCTCCCGTAGGTATCGGACGATGATCGACGAAGCTGCGCGGGCAGCCCGTGGCCTCTCCGCTGTGGCCCCGGCGGATCGCCTCTTCTCCATCACTCCTGCATCCGTGCGTCTCTATGAGGTGGGAGTGCACTGGGCCCTCGGTGATGCCGGGGCCGCGATCAGGGCAGGCCAGCAATTGCACCAGGACCAGTTCGCCACCGCCGAGCGAAAGGCGCGCCTGCACACGGACATGGCCCGTGCCTGGTGGCAGTGGGGCAAGCCCGAGCAGACGGCACAGTCTCTGCTGAATGCCTTCCGCGTCACCCCGGAGGTGCGGGACCGGCCCAGTATGCGAGCCATCGTCCGGGAGCTTCAACGCAAGCACCCGCACGTCAGCGGTGTTCGCGAGCTCTCCCGCGCAGTCCTTGCCGAGTAGGACGGGAACGTATCCACACGAGGTGCACGACGTTCGTGCGGTGAGCGTAGGGCCGACGCCGCGTCGGTAAAGGTGCATCTGGGACAGGCGTAGCGTGGAAGGCATGACGCAGTACGGATCCTTCCCCGGAACACGGCCTCGTCGGCTTCGCACCACCCCCGCGATGCGTCGGATGGTGGCCGAGACCAGGCTGCACCCCGCCGACCTCATCCTGCCCGCCTTCGTGCGGGAGGGTGTCGGTGAGCCCGTGCCGATCGCGGCGATGCCCGGTGTCGTGCAGCACACCCGGGACAGCCTGAAGAAGGCGGCGCTGGACGCGGTGGAGGCCGGGATCTCCGGGATCATGCTGTTCGGTGTGCCGGAGGAGTCGAAGAAGGACGCCCTGGGGACCGCCGGGACCGATCCGGACGGAATTCTCCAGGTCGCGCTGCGTGACGTGCGGGCCGAGGTCGGGGACGAGCTCCTCGTCATGTCCGACCTGTGTCTCGACGAGTTCACCGACCACGGGCACTGCGGTGTGCTCGACGCGGAGGGGCGCGTCGACAACGACGCCACCCTGGAGCGGTACGCCGAGATGGCGCAGGTGCAGGCCGACGCGGGCGCGCACGTCGTCGGGCCGAGCGGGATGATGGACGGGCAGATCGGGGTCATCCGTGATGCCCTTGATCAGATCGGGCGTGAGGACGTCGCGATTCTTGCGTACACCGCCAAGTACGCGTCCTCGTTCTACGGGCCCTTCCGGGAGGCCGTCGGGTCCTCGCTGCAGGGCGACCGCAAGACGTACCAGCAGGACGGGGCGAACATCCGCGAGTCGATGCGGGAGCTGGCGCTCGACCTGGCGGAGGGCGCCGACATGGTGATGGTCAAGCCGGCCGGGCCCTACCTCGACATCCTCGCCCGGGTCTCGGACGCCGTGGACGTGCCGGTCGCCGCGTACCAGATCTCCGGCGAGTACTCGATGATCGAGGCCGCCGCCGAGAAGGGGTGGATCGACCGGGACGGCGCCATCCTGGAGTCGCTGCTCGGCATCAAGCGGGCCGGGGCGCGGAACATTCTCACGTACTGGGCCACCGAGGTCGCGCAGAAGCTGCGTTAGCCGTTGTCCGTACGCGAAGAGGGCCCCGCATGTCGCATGGCGCGGGGCCCTCTTCGTGTGCCGTTGCGGCTCAGGAGTACAGCGCGTCCTCGATCGACTGCTGCCAGTAGGTGACCCGCAGCGTGCTGTCGAAGTACACGCCGTCGCCCGGCAGGTTCACCGTCGTCGCGGGACCGGAGCCCTCGCCGTTCAGGTCCTGGAAGCCGATCGAGACCTTGTCGGCCTTCTCGGGGTTCTCCCCGCTGCCGTCGGCGGAGGCGAGCATGACGCCCGCGTAGCCGGACTCGCCGGGGGCGAGCGTCACCACGGCCTGGGGCTTGGTGTACTCCGCGATCTGCGGGGCCCACTGCATCTGGCCGAAGCGGACCCACGGGTAGTACGGGAGGTCGCAGAGCTTGTCACCCTTGTTCGTGACGGTGACCAGCATGTGGTTCAGGGGGCGGGACACCTCCTGAACGGTGACCTGGGTGTTGGAGCTGTTGCAGATGTCGCGGTTCTCGGGGGCGTACGGGTCCTCCTCGGTCGCGCCCTCGGCTGCGTCCGAGTCCGTGTCCGGCTTCACGTTCGGCTTCGACTCCACGTTCGTGCTCGTGTTCGCGTTCGTGTCCGAGGCCGTGTTCTTGTCGGAGTCCTTCGCCTGGGTCATCCCGGTGTCGGTCGAGCCCGAGCCGCCCGCGGGCTTCTCGGAGGCCGTCACGGCGGGCTGCGAGGCGCCCTCGTCCTGGACGCCCGTTCCGTCCTGGCACGCCGTGAGCGAGAGGGCGGCGAGCGCGGCGGCGCCGGCGAACAGGCCCGTACGGAGCCGGGTACGGGTGGCGGGACGGAGCGAGGTACGGAAGGCGCGCATGGCTGATTCCCCCTGTGGAGTAGATGGGTCGAAGCCGACCGCTCGACCGGTTTCCGGGAGCGGCGTGCTTGGATGACCACAGCTTGGGGGGCGCTCCGTCCCGGCCGCCACACCTGGCGGGCCATCAGGGACGCTGGAACGCTTGAATGGGTCATGACCTGCGGGAATGGCCCTTCCCTGGAACACTGGAATGGGACGCGGGGAGTGGGAGAGATGGTGTCGGAGGCCGATGCGGCTACCGCTTTCGCGGCGATGCTGCGGGGGTTGAAGGATCGTTCCGGACTCAGTTACGGGGCGCTGGCCAAGCGGCTCCACATGAGTACGTCGACGCTGCACCGGTACTGCAACGGGGATGCCGTGCCCACGGACTACGCGCCCGTGGAGCGGCTCGCCCGGCTCTGCAAGGCGTCCCCCGAGGAGCTCGTGCAGCTGCACCGGCGGTGGGTGCTCGCCGACGCGGCGCGTGGGCGCAAGGGGGGTGGCGAGGGGGCGGCTGCCGCCTCGGGCGCGGTGAATGAGTCACGTGCTGGGAGCGAGGCGGCGGGGGGCGAGCAGGCGGGGAACGCTGGGCGGCAGGGAAGCGCTGGGCAGCCGGGGAGATCGGGCGAGCCCGAGCCCGGGTCCGAGCCCGGGTCCGAGTCCAAGCCCGGGTCCGAGTCCAAGCCCGGGTCCGAGTCCGAAGCGGAGTCCACCGACGAACCGGCGGGCCCGGGTGAGCTGGTCAGCTCCCCTGGGACTGGGACTGGGACTGGGACTGGGACTGGGACTGGGACTGGGGTTGGGGCTGGGGCGGAGGCTGGGGCGAGAGCGGGCGCAAGCGGTGGCGGGAAGCGCCGGCGTACGCGTACGGCCGTCGTCGCCGGGATCGCCGTCGCCGCCGTGCTCGGTGCGGTGACACTGCTCGTGAACCTGCCCACCGACAACGGGAAGGACGACGGCCGTTCCGGCCACGCCGAGGTCGCCGCGCCCGTCGAGTCCGGGAACGGGGACGGGGAAGCGGATGAGGACACCTCGCCGTCGCCGTCGCCTTCCTCCTCGCCGTCCACGGCCTCGCCTTCCGCGTCCGCGTCCGCCCCGGAGGAGGGGGAGCGGCAGCGGGACGAGGCCGACGCCACGGGCCCGGCCGAGGGCGAGGAGCAGGGCGGCGACACCGCGTCCGGTCCGCCCCTGACCGTGCACACGCAGCCGTACAGCTGGGAGAGCCCCTGCGACGCCCGTTACCTGGTCGACGCTCCGCCGTCCGAGGTGGGCCCGCCACCGGTCGAGGGCAACGCGGCCGCCTGGGTGCGGGCGGAGGGCGCCGTCACGTCGGGGAAGCAGTTCATCATCCTCACCGTGCAGGGGACCGGGCCGGAGACGGTGGTCGTGGAGAACATCTCGGTCCGTATCGCCGCCAAGCGGTCGCCGCTCGCCTGGAACGACTACGCCATGGCGTTCCCCGGTGCCGGCTGTGGCGGCGGTGTCCAGACCCGTACCTTCAACGTGGCACTGGACGCCGTCCGCCCCGGTGTCGAACCCGAGGCGGGCAGCGACGACTTCCCGTACAAGGTGAGCGAGTCGGACCCGGAGGTCTACTACATACGGGCCGACGCCTCCGCGTACGACGTGAGCTGGTACCTGGTGCTGAAGTGGTCCAGCGGCTCGCGGCAGGGGACGCTGGTCGTCGACGACGAGGGCCGGCCGTTCCGTACGAGCGGTAACAACGGCCGTCCCGCGTACGAGCACCCGCTCGACGGGTCGGGATGGGTCGAGGAGGGGACGACGCTCGGCGAGCAGCAGGGCGGCTGACGGGACGCACGCCCGCCTCAGCCGACCGTGCCGAACCACGCCTCCGCCAGGTCCTCCAGGTGCGGCCGGGGCGGGGCGGGCAGCTCGCGCAGGTTCCAGACCAGGTCGCTGTAGACGTGCAGCAGCGCGTACGCGAGCAGTTCGCGCGGGGGGTGCGGGGCGCGGCCGTACGCGGCGTAGAAGCGGCCGAGCTGCCGGGGGTCGGCGCGGGTGAGGAACAGGGCGGCGCCCGCGAGGTCGTACGCCGGGTCGCCGATCATGACCGGTTCGAAGTCGAACAGGCCGGTGAGGCGCCAGCCGTCGGCCGGGTCGACGATCAGGTGCTCGCGGATGAACTCGGTGTGCAGGAGCACGCCCCGCGGTGACGGGGCGAGCGGCACGGAGCGGAGGAAGTCCGGGATCTGCTCCAGCCAGGGCTGCGGCAGTCCGGTGGAGCGGTGGTGGTCGAGCGCGTTCGCGCGCCGCGCGGCCACGAACCGGCTCCAGTCCGCCGGTCCGACGACGTCGGTGAGCGGCGCGGGGTCCATCGCGTGCAGCGCGGCCAGCAGTTCGGCCGCCTCGGTGACGAGCCGGTCCCGGTCGGCCGGCGGGATACGCGGCCACGTCCGGCCGAGGCCCTCGCCGGGCAGCCTGGACATCAGCAGGTAGCGCCAGTTGTGCTTGTACAGGTCGGCCGCGTGCACCCTGGGCGTCGGCACCGGGAGCCGGCCCTCCAGGTGGGACAGCACCCGCGCCTCTCTGATGGCCTCGGCGGACTCGAACCCGGGATACAGCTTCAGCACGAGCGAGTCGCCGACCTCGTACACCGGCAGCGACCCCTCCTCGAACCGCAGCACTCTGATTTTTCCTAGGCCGAGTTGCAGGCAGAGGTCCTGGACGGCCGGGCGCAGCAGCGCCTCGTCCCGAATGATCTCGTCCAATTCGTCGACCGTGTCCACGCTGGGCAGCATGCGCGGCAGCCTAGAGGTGCCGGGGCCCGTCCGTATGGCGGAACGTATGGATGTAATAGGCACCGGTTTATTTAGGGTACGGTTCGGTCTTTTGCCATCTCTCGTGCCGCCTCTTGCGCCATCTCCCGTGCCGTCTTCCGCGCCACCTCCCGTGTCCCCGAGGAGCCGCCGTGACCAGCAGTTCGCCAGTGCCTTCGCTCGCCGCCCGGGTCGCCGCGGTCGGCGGGTCCCCCGTACGGGACATCCTCGCGGTGACCGAGCGGCCGGAGGTCGTCAACTTCGCGGGCGGGCTGCCCGCGCCGGAACTGTTCGACACCGAGGGCATAGCGGCCGCCTACCGGGACGTCTTCGCGGAACTGCCGGGCCGGGCGCTCCAGTACGCGACGACGGAGGGCGACCCCGCGCTCAGATCCGCCCTCGCGGCGCGGCACACCGTCCGCGGGCTGCCCACCGCGGCGGACGGCCTGCTGGTCACCACCGGTTCGCAGCAGGCGCTGTCGCTGCTCGCCACCGCCCTGCTGGAACCCGGCGACACCGTCCTCGTGGAGGAGCCCTGCTATCTGGCGGCCCTGCAGACCTTCGGTTTCGCGGGCGCGCGGATCGTCGCCGTGCCGGGCGACGGCGACGGGGTGGACCCGGACGCGCTGGCGGAACTGGTCGTGCGCGAGCGGCCCAAGCTCTTCTACACCGTCCCCACCTTCCAGAACCCGACCGGGCGCACCCTGCCCGCCGCGCGCCGTGCGGCCGTCGCCTCGGTGGCGGCCCGGCACGGGGTGTGGATCGTCGAGGACGACCCGTACGGCGAACTGCGCTTCGAGGGCGAGCGGGTGCCGTGGATCGCCACGTACCCGGGCGCGGAGGACCGTACGGTGCTGCTGGGCTCCCTCTCCAAGGTCATGGCGCCCGGCATGCGGCTCGGCTGGCTGCGGGCGCCCGCGGCGCTGCGCCGGGCCTGCGCGGTCGCCAAGCAGGCCGCCGACCTCCACACCCCGACCGTCAACCAGCTGGCCGCGGCCCGCTATCTGGCCGACCGTGACCTGGACGCCCATGTGGCGCGGGTGGCCGTGGTCTACCGCGAGCGCCGCGACGCCATGCTCGCCGGTCTGCCGGACGCCCTCCCGCGGGGGTCCACGTGGAGCCGGCCCGAGGGCGGGATGTTCCTGTGGGTCCGCCTGCCGGAGCCGTACGACACCACGGCCCTGCTGCCCCGCGTCGTCGAGCACGACGTGGCGTACGTGCCCGGGGCGCCCTTCCACGCCGGTGCACCGGACCGGGGAACCCTCCGGCTGTGCTTCGTCACGCAGACGCCGGAGGAGATCGGGGAGGGGCTGCGGCGGCTGGCGAAGGGGCTGGCGGGACAGCCGCCCGGGCGGGGCTGACCGTCCCGGGCGGGGCCGCGTCCGTCAGTCCCACCAGAAGGACCACAGCCGCTGCCCGAGCACCTCCTCGGCCGCGTACGCGCGCAGGGAGCCGTGGCGTCCCCGCGTGAGGTTGTCCGGGCAGAACGCGTAGTGCTCGGCGGCCACGGCCTCGGCTTCCGCCCCGGTGGCGGGCGGGGCCGCCACCGACAGGACGAGCTGGTCGAAGGTGAGCCCGACGACCCGTATCCCGAAGCGGTCCTCCCAGGAGCGGAGCACCGCGCAGAGCCGGGCCACGTCGTTCTCGTGGTTCAGCGGGCCCGTCCAGCCGATCGCCGCCGGTATGTCGGCGCTGCGGCGTGCGGGGACCAGCGCGAGGCGCGGCTCCTTGAGCCGGCCGCCGTCGGCCAGGAGGGAGTCGGCGACCTCGGCGGCGCGGGCGGCCGGAGAGGCGGTGAGCGTCCCGGCGGCAGCGAGCCCGGGCCACCCGGCCGCGAGAAGCTCGTCCGCCCCGTCCCTGTCACCGTCCCAGAACTCCGCCAGCACCTCCTCGGCGTCGTGGTCCCCGGGGTACGACATCATCGCGGGCGCCAGCTCCCACTCGTCCGGCGCGCCGTGCGCGCTCCCGGTCTCCATCAGCACCGGCAGCAGCCCCACCCGCGCCGCCGGCGAGCCCAGGGCCGTCCAGGCGCCCGGGGCGGCGTCGTACGCGCCGTGCCACAGCAGCGGCTCGTGCCACGGGCCCTCGGCCGTCGCGTCGATCAGTCGCCCGAGGGGGAGCGCGAGACCGAGCGAACGGCCGCTCGGGTCGGCCGCCAGCCGGGGCAGCGGGTTGGGGAGAGTCGCCATGCCCGTGACTGTAGGGGGGACCACTGACATCGTCACGGCCCTCGCGGCCTCGCGCCGCGGGGCGGGGCGGGGACGATCCGGTACCACGCCGGGGCCGGGGAGGAGGCCGGGGATGGGGCCGGGCACGGGGGCGGGCACGGGGGCGGGGGCGGTCAAATCCGTTGGTGGGCTAGGTTGTTGACCGGTTTGATTGACCTTGCAACGACCAAGACCGGCGACCAGCGACCGGCTTCCCAAGGAGACGTGCATGTCCGGTGACGCCCTCGGCCAGGACCCCGCGGAGCTGAGGAGGAGGATCGACAGCAGCAAGGCGCATCCGGCCCGCGTGTACGACGTCTTCCTCGGCGGCAAGGACCACTACCCGGCGGACCTCGACGCCGCCGCCGCCGGGCTCGCCGCCAACCCGCGCGGTTACCTCGACGTCCGCCACAACCGCGACTTCCTGCGCCGCGCGGTGACGGCGCTGACGCGGGAGGACGGCATCCAGCAGTTCCTGGACATCGGCACCGGCCTGCCGACCGCGGAGAACGTCCACCAGATCGCCCAGCGCATCGCCCCCGAGTCACGGGTCGTCTACGTCGACAACGACCCCGTCGTCCTCGCCCACGCACGCGCCCTGCTCACCAGCGGCCCCGAGGGCCGTACCGACTACATCGACGCCGACCTGCGGGACCCGGCGCGGATCCTCGAACAGGCCGCGAAGACCCTGGACTTCGACCGGCCGGTGGCGCTGTGCCTGGTCGCCGTCCTGCACTTCGTCGAGGACGAGGCCGCCTACCCGCTGGTGCGCGATCTGCTCGGCGCGCTGCCCTCCGGCAGCCGGCTCGTGCTCAGCCACCTCACCGAGGACCTCAACCCGGAGAACATACGCGCGGTGCAGCGCACCTACACCGAGCGTGGCTTCACCTTCGTGCTGCGCAGCAAGCAGGACGTCGAGCGCTTCTTCACGGAGAACGGGCTGGAGCAGGCCGCCCCGGGGGTCGTGCCGGCGCACCACTGGCGCCCGGACCACGCCGCCCCCGTGCCGGAGCGGCCGGAGGAGTCGTACCTGGCGGGGCTGAACGACATCGAGAAGGTCCGGTACGCGGACATCAACGACGTCACGGACGCGGACATCAACGTGTACGCGGGGGTGGGCGCCAAGGTCTGACGCGCACGCCGATGCCCCGGCCCCGGGCGGAACCGGGGGCCGGGGCACGCGCGTCACAGGCTCTCAGAGCCGCTCGGGCGTCCTGATGCCCAGCAGCGCCATGCCCCTCTGCAGCGTGCGCGCCGTGAGGTCGACCAGGAACAGGCGGTTCTCCACCTGCTCCGGGGTCTCCGCCTTGAGGACCGGGCACTGGTCGTAGAACGTGGTCAGGTGCGAGGCCAGCTGGTACAGGTACGCGGCCAGCTTGTGCGGCTCGTGGCCCCGCGCCACCTCCAGCAGCAGCTCGCCGAACTGGTCCAGGTGCAGGCCGAGCGCGCGCTCCGCGGGAGCCAGGTCCAGCTCCGGGTGGGCGGCCGGCCGGGCCTCGCCGGCCTTGCGGAGGATGGACTGGATACGGGCGTACGCGTACTGGAGGTACACGGACGTGTCGCCGTTGAGCGAGACCATCTGGTCCAGGTCGAACTTGTAGTCCCGGACCGCCGACGTGGAGAGGTCCGCGTACTTCACGGCGCCGATGCCGACGTACCGGCCGTTCTCGGCGATCTCCTCCTCGGTCAGGCCCACCTTCTCGGCCTTCTCGCGGACCACGGCCGTGGCGCGGTCGATCGCCTCGTCGAGGAGGTCGACCAGCCGGACCGTCTCGCCCTCACGGGTCTTGAACGGCTTGCCGTCCTTGCCGAGGACCGTGCCGAAGGCCAGCTGCTCGGCCGTCGTGTCGTCGTTCAGCCAGCCGGCCCGCCGTGCGGTCTCGAAGACCATCTTGAAGTGCAGGGACTGCCGGGCGTCCACCACGTACAGCAGGGTGTCCGCCTTCAGGTTGAAGACCCGGTCGCGGATCGCGGAGAGGTCGGTGGCCGCGTAGCCGTAGCCGCCGTCGGACTTGCGGACGATCAGCGGGACCGGGTTGCCGTCGGGGCCCTTGATGTCGTCGAAGAACACGCACAGCGCGCCCTCGGAGTCGACGGCCACGCCGGACTCCTCCAGGAGCCGGCAGGTCTCCTCCAGCATGTCGTTGTAGCCGGACTCGCCGACCACGTCGGGGTCGCGGATCTCCATGTCCAGCTTGTCGAAGACCGAGTAGAAGTAGATCTTCGACTCGTCCACGAACTTCTGCCAGAGCGCCAGGGTCTCCGGGTCGCCCGCCTGGAGGTCGACCACCCGGCGCCGGGCCCGCGTCTTGAACTCCTCGTCGGAGTCGAAGAGCGCACGGGAGGCCTTGTAGAGCCGGTTCAGGTTGGACATGGCCTCCTCGCCGGAGACCTCGCCCCCCTCGTGGTCCAGCTCGTGCGGGTGCTCGATCAGGTACTGGATGAGCATGCCGAACTGGGTGCCCCAGTCGCCGATGTGGTGGCGCCGGACCACCGTCTCGCCCGTGAACTCCAGGATCTGCACGACCGCGTCACCGATCACGGCGGAGCGGAGGTGGCCGACGTGCATCTCCTTGGCCACGTTCGGCTGGGCGTAGTCGATGACCGTGGTGCCCGCGTTCTCCGCGTACGGCACGCCGAGGCGGCCGTCGGGGTCCGCGTACCGCGCGGCCAGGTTCTCCGTGATCGCCCTGTCGGTGATCGTGACGTTGAGGAAGCCGGGGCCCGAGACCTCGACGTCCTTCAGCAGGTCACCCGACTCGATCCGGGCGACGACCCGGGTCGCCAGCTCCCGCGGGTTGGCCTTGGCCTTCTTGGCGAGGGCGAGGATGCCGTTCGCCTGGTAGTCGGCCCGGTCGCTGCGTCGCAGCAGCGGGTCCGCGTCGGCGGCCTCCGGCAGGGCTGCCGAGAGGGCGTTCGCGAGGCGCTGGTGGACGGAGGCGGTGAGGGACTGGACCGAGGCCATGGAGTGGGTGCCGTTCTCCTCGTGGGTACGGGTGGATGTGGCCAGTATCCCACGGGGGGTCCAGCGGTTTTCCCGGGTGACGGGGCGGTTCTCGCCGTCCCGCCGCCGGCCCGCCACCGCCGTGAAAAGGCGTTTTCGTGGTTGTGGCCCGAGCTGGGAGAATGGATGCGGTCAGCCGTGCGACCGTCCCGGCTGCGGATGAGGAAAGAAGGACGTGCCGATCGTGGCTCAGAGCACCGAGACCACCGACTGGGTCTCCCGTTTCGCGGATGAGGTCATCGAGGAGTCGGAGCGCCGGGCCCCGGGCAAACCCGTCGTCGTCGCGTCCGGTCTGTCGCCCTCCGGCCCCATCCACCTGGGCAACCTCCGCGAGGTCATGACCCCGCACCTCGTCGCGGACGAGATCCGGCGGCGGGGGCACCAGGTGCGCCACCTCATCTCCTGGGACGACTACGACCGGTACCGCAAGGTGCCCGCGGGCGTCGCCGGTGTCGACGAGTCGTGGGCCGAGCACATCGGCAAGCCGCTGACCTCCGTCCCGGCGCCCAAGGGCTCGGCGCACCCGAACTGGGCCGAGCACTTCAAGGCCGCCATGGTCGAGGCGCTGGCCGAGCTGGGCGTCGAGTTCGACGGCATCAGCCAGACCGCGCAGTACACCTCCGGCGCCTACCGCGAGCAGATCCTGCACGCGATGAGGCACCGTGGTGACATCGACGCGATCCTCGACCAGTACCGGACCAAGAAGAGCCCGGCGGCCCAGGCGAAGAAGTCGCAGAAGCCCGTCGACGAGGCCGAGCTGGAGGCCGCCGAGGGTTCGGGCGCCGCGGCCGAGGACGACGGCAGCTCCGGCTCCGCCGGCTACTTCCCGTACAAGCCGTACTGCGGCGACTGCGAGAAGGACCTCACCACCGTCACCGCCTACGACGACGACACCACCGAGCTCACGTACACCTGCACCGCCTGCGGCTTCACCGAGACGGTTCGGCTGAGCGAGTTCGACCGCGGCAAGCTGGTGTGGAAGGTCGACTGGCCGATGCGCTGGGCGTACGAAGGTGTGATCTTCGAGCCGAGCGGGGTGGACCACTCCTCGCCGGGATCGTCGTTCCAGGTCGGCGGGCAGATCGTCGGGATCTTCGGGGGCGAGCAGCCGATCGGGCCCATGTACGCCTTCGTCGGCATCAGCGGGATGGCGAAGATGTCGTCCAGCCGCGGTGGCGTGCCCACCCCCGGCGACGCGCTGAAGATCATGGAGCCGCAGCTGCTGCGCTGGCTGTACGCCCGCCGCCGGCCCAACCAGTCCTTCAAGATCGCCTTCGACCAGGAGATCCAGCGGCTCTACGACGAGTGGGACAAGCTGGACGCCAAGGTCGCCGACGGGACCGCGCTCCCGGCCGACGTCGCCGCGCACGCGCGCGCGGTGGGCACGGCCGCCGGTGAGCTGCCGCGCACGCCCCGGCCGCTGCCGTACCGCACCCTGGCCTCCGTCGCCGACATCACCGCCGGGCACGAGGACCAGGCGCTGCGCATCCTGAGCGACCTCGACCCGGCGAACCCGCTCGGCTCGCTGGACGAGGCGCGGCCCCGGTACGACAGGGCCGAGGCGTGGATCAACACCCACGTGCCGGCCGACCAGCGCACCATCGTGCGCGAGGAGCCCGACGCCGAGCTGCTGAAGTCCCTGGACGAGCAGGCGCGGGGCTCGCTGCGGCTGCTGCTCGACGGGCTCGACGCGCACTGGTCGCTGGACGGGCTCACCCACCTCGTGTACGGCGTGCCCAAGGTCCAGGCCGGGTTCTCCGCCGACGCCACGCCCAAGGAGCTCCCGCCGGAGATCAAGGGCGACCAGCGGAAGTTCTTCGCGCTGCTCTACCACCTGCTGGTCGGGCGGGACACCGGTCCGCGGCTGCCCACGCTGCTGCTGGCGGTGGGGCAGGAGCGGGTGCGCACGCTGCTCGGGGACTGATCGCGGCTGTCACGACGGTGGGGGCGCCCGGAGATCTCCGGGCGCCCCCACCGTCGTGGTCGCGGGGATCAGGCGATGTGGTCCTCCTCGAGCTCCGCGTTGAAGCGGAGCTCGAAGCGGTCCGAGAGGGCCTTGAGAGCGCTCGGGCTCAGCTTCGTGCCGTACGTCGCCTCGATGTTGTCGCCGAGGGTCTTCGGGGTGGGCAGGCTGCCGTCGATCGACTGGCGGAAGACCTGGTAGTACGCCTCCTCCTCGGCCTGCTCGTCCGGCTGGGCCGCGGGGGCCGGCGCCGGGGCCTGCGCCTGTGCCGGTGACGGTTCCTCACGGGGGTGGGGGATGGGCAGCTGGGCCTGCTGCTGCGGCTGGTGCACGCCGCCCTCGCCGAGCTGGCGCGTGCGGCCGGGGCCCGCCGGGATGGGGAAGCTGCCCGTCTCCTCCGACGACGAGGCCGGCTGGTACTGCTCCGGCTGCTGCTCCTCGTACCACTGTTCGTACTGCTTCTCCGGGTCGTACGAGGGGTCGTAGCCGCCCTGGTACACGACGTCCTGCGGGGTCGTGGCGGCGAACCACGGGCTCTGCTGCTCCGCTTCCGCCCCTGCTGCCTCCGCTGCTGCCTCTGCTTCGGCTTCCGCCCTCGTCGCCCGGGCGGGCTGCTGCGGACCCTGCGCGGCAGGGGCCTGCGCGGCGGAGGTCTGCCGGGGTGCGCTCTTCGTCAGCTGTGCCGGAGCGGCGGCGCGGCCGTCCTGCGCCACGGCCGCGGGTGCCGGGCCCGGTGCCGGCTCCAGCTCCGGCTGCTGCGGGGCCGGGGGCAGCAGTGCCGGCTCGATGCCCGCCGCGGCCAGGCCGGCGGGCGCGGTGTCCGCCAAGGGCACGCCGTAGCGGGCCAGCCGCAGCGGCATCAGCGACTCCACCGGGGCCTTGCGGCGCCAGGCGCGGCCGTAGCGCGAGCGCAGGCGGGCCTGGTAGACGAGGCGCTCCTGCTCCAGCTTGATCACCTGGTCGTAGCTGCGCAGCTCCCACAGCTTCATGCGGCGCCAGAGGAGGAAGGTGGGGCCCGGCGAGAGCAGCCAGCGGGTGAGGCGGACGCCCTCCATGTGCCGGTCCGCCGTGATGTCGGCGATGCGGCCGACCGCGTGCCGCGCCGCCTCGACCGTCACCACGAACAGCACCGGGATCACGCTGTGCATGCCCACGCCCAGCGGGTCCGGCCACGCCGCCGCGCCGTTGAACGCGATCGTCGCCGCGGTCAGCAGCCACGCCGTCTGCCGCAGCAGCGGGAACGGGATGCGGATCCAGGTGAGGAGGAGATCCAGGGCGAGCAGGACACAGATACCCGCGTCGATGCCGATGGGAAGGACGTAGGAGAAGTTCCCGAAGCCCTTCTCGACGGCGAGTTCACGGACGGCCGCGTACGAACCCGCGAAGCCGATACCGGCGATGACGACCGCACCGGCGACGACCACGCCGATGAGAACGCGGTGCATCCGTGTCAGTTGCAGTGGCGCGGCCACCCGTTTCTCCCCTCCCGAAGCGTGTAGTTGCGCGCTACAGGGTGGCACACGTGTGCGGTGTGCCGATTACCGGTGCGTCTGGTGCGACTTGTGCGTCTGATGCGCGTGTGACTTCGGGTCAGCTCTTCCTGCCGGACGAGCCCGAGTCGGAGCCGGAATCGGACCCGGAGCCGGAGCCCGAGTCCTTGTCGATGGCGGAGCCGGAGCCCGCGTCCGGCTTGTCCGTGGACGCCGGGGCGGACGGGGACCCGGACCCGGCCTCGTTCGCCTCGGCCACCGCCGTCACGACCTCCTTGGCCGCGGCCTTCGCGTCCTTCGACAGGTCGTCGGCGTCCGGGGTCTTGTCGCCCGCCAGACCCGCGCCGTTGTAGTCGAGCGTGATGACCACGTTCTCGGCCCGCACCACGACCGTCTGCTGCCTGAAGTCGCCCTCGTCCTTCTTCAGGTCGTACCGCACCAGCGTCGCCTGGTCGCCGGTGCCGCCGACCTGCTCGGTCCTGACGTTCTTCGCGCCGTCGACCGACTTGGCCTCGCCGATCTTCTTCTCGTACTGCTCGGCGGCCCGCTCCTCGCCCGGGCCGCGCGCCTCGTCCGAGTCCAGGCGCAGCAACGACACGCTCAGCCAGCGGTACTGGGAGCCGTCCACGCCGTTGTCCGCGAGGCTGGTCCAGCGGCAGTCGCCGCTGACGTCCGGCTGGCCCTCGCTGATGGCCTTGCCGGACTTCGCGCCCTCCGGAACCAGGTCCTTCAGGGTCTTCTCGGACAACACCGAGCAGGTGTCGGGCAGTTTGCCGTACGCGGCCGCCTGCACGGCGCTCGCCGACGGCGTGGGCGACGCCGACGCACTGGACTCGTCCTTCGCGTCGCCGCCCGAGCCCGAACCGGCGCCCGAGCCGGAGTCCGAGGAACAGGCGGAGGCCATGAGCAGCACCGGAACGGCGGTGGCAGCCACGAGGAGACGGCGCCCGCGTGCGCTGCCGCCGGGGCGTCCGGCCCGCCCGGCCGGTTCGACTCGCTGGTGCTGCTGGTCGCGCTGTGCTGATCGGTGCATGGTTCCTTCACTCATGACGTGTCTGACGCTCGTGGTTCCTGCGGTCGGACTGTCGGATCGGGTCCGCGGGGGCCACGGTACGCGGTGGGGAAGGAGGGCGGTCGTGGTTCGGGTGGTTCGCCGGCGGGCCCGACGGCCGCCCAAGTGCGGTCAGCCGTCGAGCGAGTCCGCCAGCCGTGCGGCCAGATTCCGGGCCCTGTCCTGCATTTCCTCGCTGTCCGGGACGTCCGTCATGGTCGTCGGCTGCTCCGCGTACTCGATCGTCACGATGACGTTGGACGTGCGGAAGACCACAGTCACCGTGCGCTGGTGGGCGGTGCTCAGCTCGTCGTCCAGGAACGCGGAGTCGGCGAGGTCGTCGAGGGCGCGGGGCTGGAGGGAGGGCGGGGTCGCGGTCGCGCCGGTGGGGTCCGGTGCCGGGTCGGAGGCCGACCCGGAGGCGCTGCCCGAGGCGGACGCGGAAGGGGTCGCGCCGCCCGAGGGCGTGCCGTCACCGAGGTCGTCCTCGGTGCCGCCGTCGGGGTGGACGCCCTCCGCGCCGCTCCCGGTCCCGGCCGTCCCCTCCGTTCCGGCCGACCCGTCGGCCGTGGCGGTGGCGGTCGGGGCGGCCGTGGCGGTGGCGTCCGTCGCGTCGCTCCCGCTCGCCGTCGGGGAGGGTTCCGGGAGGTCGGCCGCCTCGACCTTGGCCGCGTAGATCTCCTGGGCCGCGTCGTCGTCGCTGACCGCGTTGTCGTACGACACCACGCGTTCGAAGTCGACCAGCAGATGGTCCGTCGCGGTCGCCGACTCCACCTTCCAGCGGCAGCCCACGCGCCGGTCCGTGTCGTAGGTGAGCGTGGCCTCGCCCTCGTACGCCGTCGCGCGCTGCTCCACGTCCGTGATCTGCCTGATGCCCGGCAGCAGTGTGTCGAGGGAGTCGTGGCCGACCGCTCCGCAGGCCTCCGGGAGGGTGCGGTAGCGGCCCGGCTGGGCGGCGGGCGCGGTGGCGCCGGTGTCGCCGGGGCGGTTGTCGGTGGCGTCGTCGGAGGCGTCCGAGCCGGTGCAGCCGGCCAGCAGCGCCGCGAGGAGCACGGCGATACCGGGTACGTACGCCTTCGGCTGCACGGGGGCTCCTCTCGACGGACCGCCGGCCGCGCGGTCCCGGCGCGGTGGTCTCCTGGGGTCGTTCGTCCGGTTGGTCGTCCGGTCGTTCGTCTCGCGGTTATTCGCTTGCCGCACCAGTGCGGCCGCCGCACACAATGTGTATCGCACGCAACGCCGTGAACGCCGGTCCCGTATCCCATTCGTCGGCCTTGGCGCTGGTTTTGCGCATTCCATGCTTCTGTTGTTTTTTCGGGGGAACGAGGGCGATATGTCGTACGTCGAGGTGCCTGGCGCGCGGGTGCCGATCCGCATGTGGACCGACCCGGCGTCGGTCGAGGGCGGCGCGATGCAGCAGCTCCAGAACGTGGCGACACTGCCGTGGGTCAAGGGCCTGGCCGTCATGCCCGACGTCCATTACGGAAAGGGTGCCACGGTGGGTTCCGTCATCGCGATGCGGGGTGCGGTCTGCCCGGCGGCGGTGGGCGTGGACATCGGGTGCGGGATGTCGGCGGTGCGGACCTCCCTGACCGCGAACGATCTGCCGGGGGACCTGTCCAGGCTGCGGTCGAGGATCGAGCAGGCGATCCCGGTGGGCCGGGGCATGCACGACTCCCCGGTCGAGCCGGGGCGGCTGCACGGGTTCGCCACCGCGGGATGGGACGACTTCTGGGCACGGTTCGACGGGGTCGCCGAATCAGTCAGATTCCGTCACGACCGGGCGGAGAAGCAGATGGGAACGCTGGGCAGCGGAAATCATTTCGTCGAGTTCTGTCTGGACGAGACCGGTTCGGTCTGGCTCATGTTGCACTCCGGTTCCCGGAACATCGGCAAGGAGCTGGCCGAGCACCACATCGGCGTCGCCCGGAAGCTCCCGCACAACCAGGGGCTGATCGACCGCGACCTGGCCGTCTTCGTCGCGGACACACCGCAGATGGCCGCGTACCAGAACGACCTCTACTGGGCGCAGGAGTACGCGAGGCACAACCGGTCGATCATGATGGCGCTCTTCAAGGACGTGGTCCGCAAGGAGTTCAAGAAGGCCCGGGTCACCTTCGAGCCCGAGGTGAGCTGCCACCACAACTACGTGAGCCGCGAGCGGTACGAGGGCATGGACCTGCTCGTCACCCGCAAGGGGGCGATCAGCGCCAAGGCCGGTGAGTACGGCATCATCCCGGGCTCGATGGGCACCGGCTCGTACATCGTGAAGGGGCTCGGCAACGAGAAGTCCTTCAACTCCGCCTCGCACGGGGCGGGCCGTCGCATGAGCCGCACCGCGGCCAAGCGCCGCTTCTCCACGAAGGACCTGGAGGAGCAGACGCGGGGCGTGGAGTGCCGCAAGGACGCCGGTGTGGTGGACGAGATCCCCGGTGCGTACAAGCCGATCGAGCAGGTCATCGACCAGCAGCGGGATCTCGTACAGGTGGTGGCGAAGCTGAAGCAGGTCATCTGCGTGAAGGGCTGAGCCGTCCGCGCGCAGGACTGGTCAGAAGCGGTACGTGTCGTCCGTGTCCAGGGCCAGGACGCGCTGCCGGTCGTTGAGGTGGTTGCCGTCGACCGCGCCGCCGCCGCTCCAGGCCGTGCCGATCTCCAGCAGGACCTCGGGCGGCGCGCCCACCAGCCGTACCCGCAGGCTGATCGTGGTGCCGGGGCCGTCCGCCGCGAGCGCGCCCGTGCCGCACAGCACCGTCCAGGCGTCCGACCGCGTGCAGCGGTGCGGCAGCGACTGCGCGTCGGCGATCGGCGTCGACCAGCGCAGCCGCACGGTGGCGTCGTCGACGGGGGACGGGCCGTGGTTGTGCGCGACGAGCGTCACGTCGGCACGGCCCGCGTCCAGGGCGACGTGACCGTGGTAGGCGAGGTCGGCCTCGGGGACGGGCGGACCCGCCGCGAGGGCGGTGGCGCCGCCGAGGAGGACCGCGCCCGCCGTGAGCGCGCCGAGGATGCGCATGACGTCGGCTCCCTGGTCGTGGAACGTGAGTGCACCGCCATACATGCCACCCGGCGGTACGGCTCAGGCGCCGCCCATCAGGTGAGGCGGCGTCCTCGGCGGGCGGGGCGGCATGGCAGGCTGCCCGTATGGTGATCGTTCGATCCGTCGTCCTGTTCGTCCTCGCCGCGCTGTTCGAGATCGGCGGTGCCTGGCTGGTGTGGCAGGGCGTGCGCGAGCACCGCGGCTGGCTGTGGATCGGCGCGGGCGTCGTCGCGCTCGGCGCGTACGGGTTCGTGGCGACGCTCCAGCCGGACGCGAACTTCGGCCGCATCCTCGCCGCGTACGGCGGTGTGTTCGTCGCCGGGTCACTGGCCTGGGGCATGGTCGCGGACGGCTACCGGCCCGACCGCTGGGACGTGGCCGGTGCGCTGGTCTGCCTGGTGGGGATGGCGTTGATCATGTATGCGCCCCGCGGCGGCAACTGAGTCCGGTCCGCCGCCGCCCGAACGCCCCGGGGACCACGGCCCACGGCCCACGGAACGGGACGCCCCGGCACTCCCGTGCATCCCGCACCTATCCTGGCGGGGACCCGGCACGGCAGCAGCCCGCTGCCCCAGTACGGCACCGAGGAGTTACGTCCATGACCGCCCCCGCCACCCCCTCCGCCGCCTCCCGTATCGCCGTCGTCACCGGCGCGAGCAGCGGCATCGGTGCCGCCACGGCCCGGCAGCTGGCCGCGGCCGGCTACCGCGTGGTGCTGACCGCCCGCCGCAAGGACCGTATCGAGGCCCTTGCGGAGGAGATCAACGCGGCGGGCCACTCGGCCACGGCGTACACCCTGGACGTGACGGACCGCGCGGCGGTCGACGAGTTCGCCACGGCGTTCAGGACCATCGGCGTGCTGGTGAACAACGCGGGCGGCGCGCTCGGCACCGACCCGGTCGCCACCGGCGCCCCGGAGGACTGGCGCCGGATGTACGAGACCAACGTCATCGGCACCCTCAACATGACCCAGGCACTGCTCCCGGCGCTCACCGCGAGCGGCGACGGCACGGTGGTCGTGGTGTCCTCCACGGCGGGCCACGCCACGTACGAGGGCGGTGCCGGGTACGTCGCCGCCAAGCACGGTGCGCACGTCCTCGCGGAGACGCTGCGGCTGGAGATCGTGGGGCAGCCGGTCCGCGTGATCGAGATCGCGCCGGGCATGGTGAAGACGGACGAGTTCTCGCTCAACCGGTTCGGCGGGGACGAGGAGAAGGCCGCCAAGGTCTACGAAGGCGTCGCCGAGCCGCTGACCGCGGACGACGTGGCGGACACCATCGCCTGGGCGGTCACCCGGCCCAGCCACGTGAACGTGGACCTGCTCGTCCTGCGCCCGCGCGCGCAGGCGTCGAACACGAAGGTGCACCGGGAGCTCTGAGCCTCCCGGCGTACGTATCGCTGGTACCGCGTCCGGTGTCAGCGATACGGCCTGGGCGTACGCCGTCGGCGGCACGCCCACGGTCGCGGTGAGGTCGCGGACCAGGTGGGCCTGGTCCGCGTAGCCGACATCGGCGGCGCGGTCGGCCCGGTCGGCGGCGCGGTCGGCCCGGTCGGCGGCCCGAGCGGCCCGGTCCATGGCGCGGTCGGTCCCGGCGTGCTCCAGGGCCTCGTGGATGCGATGGCGCAGGACCGCCCTTCCCCGAGCTCGCGGCTTCGCTCAAGCAGGGGACCCCCTGGCCCGACCTCCATGTACTCGGTGAAGAGGCGCCGGAGCGCGCCGGACGCCGCCACACCCGGTCGCGCCCCTCCAGCCTCCGGGCGAACGGGCCGAGGCCGATCCAGGCACCTCCGCGACCCTCGAAATGCTGGTCCCCGTCCTGGTCCCCGTCTCCTGGTCCCCGTCCTGGTCGCCGTACCGACGGGCTCCACCGGAGAAGCGCACCCCGGGGGCGGCGACGGCTGCGGAATAGGGAAGGCGGGAGGGCTGTTCCGGAGGTATAGTTGAATCGTAAACAACTTGGAGGGCGGCAGCCATGATGCAGTTCGGAATCTTCAGCGTCGGTGACGTCACGCCCGACCCGACCACGGGCCGGACGCCGACCGAGCGTGAGCGCATCAAGGCGATGGTCGCGATCGCGCTGAAGGCCGAGGAGGTCGGCCTGGACGTGTTCGCGACGGGGGAGCACCACAACCCGCCGTTCGTGCCGTCCTCCCCGACCACGATGCTCGGCTACATCGCCGCCCGCACCGAGCGGCTCGTCCTCTCCACCGCGACCACGCTGATCACCACCAACGACCCGGTGAAGATCGCCGAGGACTACGCGATGCTCCAGCACCTGGCCGACGGGCGCGTCGACCTGACGATGGGGCGCGGCAACACCGGCCCGGTCTACCCGTGGTTCGGACAGGACATCCGGCAGGGCATCAACCTCGCCATCGAGAACTACGCCCTGCTGCGCCGGCTGTGGACCGAGAAGGTGGTGAACTGGGAGGGCAAGTTCCGCACGCCCCTCCAGGGCTTCACCGCAACGCCCGCGCCGATGGACGGCGTGCCGCCGTTCGTCTGGCACGGCTCGATCCGCTCCCCGGAGATCGCCGAGCAGGCCGCGTACTACGGCGACGGCTTCTTCCACAACAACATCTTCTGGCCCGCCGACCACACCAAGCGGATGATCGAGCTGTACCGCACCCGGTACGCGCACTACGGGCACGGCACGCCCGAGCAGGCGATCGTCGGGCTCGGCGGCCAGGTGTTCATGCGGAAGAACTCGCAGGACGCGGTGCGCGAGTTCCGCCCCTACTTCGACGTGGCGCCGGTGTACGGGCACGGGCCGTCGCTGGAGGACTTCACCGCGCAGACGCCGCTGACGGTCGGCTCGCCGCAGCAGGTCATCGAGAAGACGCTGGGTTTCCGCGAGTACGCGGGCGACTACCAGCGCCAGCTGTTCCTGATGGACCACGCGGGGCTGCCGCTGAAGACCGTGCTCGAGCAGCTCGACATCCTCGGCGAGGAGGTCGTGCCGGTGCTGCGCGAGGAGTTCGCGAAGGGCCGCCCGGCGAACGTGCCGGACGCGCCCACCCACGGGTCCCTGGTCGCCGCGGTCCGCGCGGCCGAGGCCACGGAGGACTCCGGCGAGGAGGTGCGGAGCGCGTGAGGACCGTCAAGCTCGTCGTCGTCTCGGCGGGGCTGAGCGTGCCGTCGTCCACCCGGCTGCTGGGCGACCGGCTGGCCGCCGCGACCACCGCACGCGTGCCCGCCGGGGCCGACGTCCAGGTCGTCGAGCTGCGCGACCTGGCCGTCGAGATCGCGCACAACTTCACGAACGGCTTCCCGGGACCGCGCCTGGCCCCCGCGCTGGACGCCGTGCGGGCGGCGGACGGCCTGATCGTGGTCACGCCGGTGTTCTCCGCCTCCTACAGCGGGCTGTTCAAGTCGTTCTTCGACGTGCTCGACAAGGACGCCCTGATCGGCAAGCCGGTGCTCCTCGCGGCCACGGGCGGCTCCGCCCGGCACTCGCTGGTCCTCGAACACGCGCTGCGCCCGCTGTTCGCGTACCTGCGCGCGACGACCGTGCCCACCGCGGTCTACGCGGCCTCGGAGGACTGGGGAGCGGAGGGACTCGCCGAGCGGATCGAGCGGGCGGCGGAGGAGCTGGCGGGGATGCTGCGCGGCCCGCGCGGGGTCGAGTCCGCGGCCGGCGCCTCGTCCGAGTCCCCGGCCGCGGACTCGGGCTCGGGCTCGGGCTCGGACTCGGACGAGGGTGGACCCGAGACCCCGTCCGGGGACGCGTACGGCACGGACATCGGGCCGGGGCCCGGATCTTCGACCGCCCCCGGTCCCGGGGCGGACCTCCCCGCCGTGATCCCCTTCGAGCAGCAGCTCGCTGCGCTGAGGCCGTAGCGGGGCAGTGCCGACGGTGGCGGCCCCCTGGCGGGGCCCCCGTGGCTTCGCCAGGGGGCCGGTGCCGTCCGCAGGTGAGTTCCGGCGGGCGGGATCCGGTGCGTGGTCAGCCGGGGCGGGTGTGGCGAACGGGGCGAACCGGTCCGTCGTGGGCCGTTCGTCCCGGCCCCCGCTACGCACCGTGCCGACGGGCGAGATCCGGCGGGCGGCCGGCCGGCGTGGGGCGGCCCGGCGCGTCCGCCTCGCTCAGCCGTCCGTGCCGGCCGGCCCGGGCCGGGGGTCTCCGGGCCGGCCGGCCGTCACCGAGCGCGCGTGGCCGCTGGTTCCGGACGGGCCGGGCATGGGGTCCGGGACGGCAGCGGGGCGATGCCCGGGGTCCGGGCTCTGTTCGCTCCTTCGGGCGGCAGGCCCTCCGGGTGGCGTCCCCGGCGTTGTACGGGCGGTCGACGCGCGCATCCGCGTGGACAGCCGGCCCGCCCTGCTCCGCCACGCCCGCACCCGGCGCCGTACCAGCCGTACCCGGCGCCGTACCCAGCCCCTCGCGCGGGCCTTCTCGCGCACCCATCCGCGTCGGCGGCGCGTGGCGTGCAGCTCGGCGAACAGCAGTTCGTAGCGGGTCAGGATCGGGGCGGGGTCGTAACGGTGCGCGCTCCGCAGGGCCGCCTCACCCATCGCGCGCCGGGTGCCGTCGGCCACGATCAGTTCCAGCATCGCGTCGGCGAGGGCACGGACGTCGCCCACGGGGACGAGGCGGCCGTCGACGCCGTCCGTGACGATCTCGGCGGGCCCGAGCGGGCAGTCCGTGCTGACGACGGGCACCCCGCAGCGCATCGCCTCCACCAGCGTCATCCCGAACGACTCCGCGTCCGAGGCGCTGACCACCAGTGACGCCTGCGCGAACGCGGCCTCGATCGGGGTGCGCACGCCCATCAGCCGGGCCCGGCCGGCGAGGCCCAACTCCTCGATCAGCTCTCGCAGACGGCCCTTCTCCTTGCCGCCGCCGTAGATCCGCAACTCCCAGTCCGGCTCCTTCGCCGCCACCCGTGCGAACGCCTCCAGGAGCAGGTCGAAGCGCTTGCCGCGGGTCAGCCGGCCGGCCGCCGCGATCACCGGGGCGGTGCGGGGGGACGGGGGGACGCCCGCCTCCGGCACGATGTTCGGCACCGACAGCACCCGTACCCCCGGCAGCGTCATCCGCTCCCGGTACACCCGGGCGTCCGCCTCGGTCGTCGTCACCACCGCGTCCAGGGCGCGGTAGTGACGGGCGAGGACCCGCAGCAACGCCCTGCCGTGCGCGTCGTGGCGCAGGTGCTCCTGCCCGACGCGCAGCGCGTCACGGGGCGCGAAGCGGGCGACGTACACGTTCAGGCCCGGACGGGTGCCGATGACGACGTCCGCGCGGCAGCCGGACAGATGGGCACGGACCCGCCGGTCGGTCAGGCGGCTGTACTGGTGGTGCCGCCCGTCCTCGACGGGGAAGTCGACGGCCGGCCGCCCGTACGCGGGGTTCGCCAGGTCCGCGCTGCCCGGCCGCAGGTCCACCAGGGGGACGAGCCCGACCCGCGGGTCGATGCGGAAGCGGGGCGTGTCGCGGTGCCGGGACATCGACACGATCTCCACCTCGTGCCGGTCCGCCAGCGCCGACGCCAGGTTCAGCGTGGTGCGGACGGTGCCGCCGACGGCGTACGCGTTGTGCAGCAGGAACACGATCTTCATGCGCCGGGGCCCGGCCGTGGCGCGCGGGGCCTCCGGGGCCCTGTGCCGGGACTCCGGCGCCGTGCGGTGGGTCGTCGGCTCCATAGGGGTCGGCTCCATAGGGAGCGCGTACCCGCCCTGCCCGCCCCGCCGCGCGCGCTGCGCCGTCTGCCTCATACGAACCTCCCCCCGCGTGGTTCCGGTCCGACGCCCGGCCCCGCGTACCGGACACGGTGGTGCGGCCGGATAAGCGACCGGCCCGGCGCCGGTGAGAGGCGAGTAAGAAGCCGTTCCCGCCCGTTCCCGCCCGGTGGTTCGGGGCCGGGGCCTTGGCAGACTGGTGCGGTGCCGCAGACTGTGCTGCTCGCCGAGGACGACCGCGCCATCCGCCACGCGCTGGAACGCGCGCTGACCCTCGAGGGGTACGAGGTGACGGCCGTCGCCGACGGGGTGGAGGCGCTCGCGCAGGCCCACCGGACGCCGCCGGACGTGCTCGTCCTGGACGTGATGATGCCGGGCGTCGACGGGCTCCAGGTGTGCCGGGTGCTGCGGGCCGAGGGGGACCGCACGCCGATACTGATGCTCACCGCGCTGGTGGAGACGGCCGACCGGATCGCCGGTCTGGACGCCGGGGCGGACGACTACGTCGTCAAGCCGTTCGACGTGGAGGAGGTGTTCGCCCGGCTGCGGGCCCTGCTCCGCCGGACGGGCGGCCCGGCGGACGGTGCCGGTTCTGGACCGTCGGGGGACATGTCCCGGCCGTCACCGGGGGAGACCGGTACCGGTACCGGTGCCAGCACCGAGACCGGTAGCGGTACAGGTACCGGCACCGGTGCCCGGGTGCTCGCCGCGGCGGGGCTGCGCATGGACGTCCACGCCCGGCGGGCCTGGCGGGGGGCGCGGGAGCTGGAGCTGACCCGGACCGAGTTCGACCTGCTGGAGCTCCTCGTCCGCAACGCCGGGACCGTCCTCGACCACACGACGATCTACGACCGCATCTGGGGCTACGACTTCGGCCCCGGCTCCAAGAACCTCGCCGTGTACGTCGGCTACCTGCGGCGCAAGCTCGACGAGCCGGAGGCGTCGGCGCTGATCCACACGGTGCGCGGCGTGGGGTACGTGCTGAGGGAGGACTGAGTGCGCCCGCGCCGGCCCCGGGCCTCCTCCCTCCGGACCACCTTCACGGTGTCCTTCGCCGCCGTCGCGGCCGTCGTCACCGTCCTCGTCGGCTTCATCGGCTACGGCGCGGCCGCCCGGCTGGTCCGGGTCGACCAGCAGACCGTGTTCGCCGGCGAGGTGCGGGAGCTGCGCCGGCAGGTACGGGCGCACGACCTCGGCCCCGGCGACTACGTGCCCTCCGGCCGCAGCGGACCGCGCGACGAGCTGATGCGCACGGGCCGTACGGTCGTCCAGGTCCTCGGCCCCGGCGGGACGGTCGTCGACCGGAGCAGCCAGGAACTGCCCGTGCGCTCCCTGGACCGCCGCCTGGCCGACACCGCCCCCGCGGGCCGGGTGACCGAGCACGACGAGGTGGCGCAGGGCGACGGACGCTACCGCGTGGCCACCGTGTCCCTCGGCGGCGGGCGGGGCGCCGTCCAGCTGGCGCAGGAGTTCAGCGACACGGAGGACCTGCTGCGGGAGCTCCAGCAGCGCACCGTGCTCGTGGTCTGGGCGGTCGTCGTCTCGGCCGGACTGTTCGGCTGGTGGCTGGCCCGCCGCGTCACCCGGCGCCTGGTACGGCTCGCCGGGGCGGCGGAGGACGTCGCCCGCACCGGGCGGCCGGCCATCCAGGTGCCCGTCGCCGGCCGGGACGAGGTGGCCCGCCTCGGCCGTTCCTTCGACCGCATGCTGGTCCGGCTCGCGCGGGCCGAGGAGGACCAGCGGCGGCTGGTGCAGGACGCGGGCCACGAGCTCCGCACCCCCCTGACGTCCCTGCGCACCAACATCTCCCTGCTGCGCCGCATCGACGAGTTACCGGCCGCCGTCCGCGAGGAGCTGGTCAACGACCTCGCCGAGGAGGCCCGCGAACTCACCGACCTGGTCAACGAGCTGGTGGACCTGGCGGCCGGCCAGTCCGGCACCGAGCCCGTCCAGCGGGTGGCCCTCGCCGACGTCGCCCAGGACGTGGCGGCCCTCGCCCGCCGCCGCACCGGCCGCCGGATCGTGGTCCGCGCGGACGGGGACACCACGGTGGAGGGCCGGGCGGGCGCGCTGCAGCGGGCGGTGTCGAACCTGGTGGAGAACGCCGCGAAGTTCGACCACGACGACCACGGGAGATCGGAACCGATCGAGATCGTGGTGACGGGGGCCAGGGCGCCCTCACCGTCCGGAACAGGCGGGGACGGTGACGGCGGCGGCACCGAGCCCGTCCGCGTCGAGGTGCGCGACCGCGGCCCCGGGATCGCGGACGACGACCTGGTCCGCGTCTTCGACCGCTTCTACCGTGCCCCCGCCGCCCGCAGCCTCCCCGGCTCGGGCCTCGGACTGTCCATCGTCCGGGAGGTGGCCGAGGCCCACGGGGGCATGCCCTTCGCAGGGCGGCGGGAGGGGGGCGGGGCGGTCCTCGGCTTCACGGCGCGGGCGGCCGGGGGCCGCGCGGCGGCGGACCGCTGACCGGCACGGACACCGGCACCGGCACCGGTCGCCGGCCCGGACGCCCCGCACGGCGCAGCGCCCGCCCCTCGGCCCGGTACCACTGGTACGCCACCACCACCGCCAGGGCGATCTCGACGACGTCCCCGCCGTAGTACATGAGCTGCGAGGCCAGACGCAGGTCGGCCGCCGCGTACGCCGTGCCGGGCGGGCCCGCCGCGTAGAGGCTCTTGGCGAGCACGGCGTGGGCCGCGGCGGCGGCGAGCAGGGTCCCGGCGCGCAGCGGCAGCCCGGGGCGGTGCCGCAGCGGGTCGAGGGCCAGCACCGAGAAGGTGAACAGCGTCCCGGCGGCGAAGAGGTGCACGTACAGCAGCGGACTGTGGTGCACACCGGCGGGCAGCGGCACCCGGTACAGCACCCACAGCCCGCCGATGTCGAACAGGGCCGCGACCGGCGGGAGGACGAGGAACCGCACCGGCCGCGTCCGCGTCAGCGACAGCAGTCCGCGCCGCACCGGGACGGGAGCGGTCCGCAGCACCAGGGTGCCCGGCCGGGCGAGCACGACCAGCAGCGGTGCCGCCATGCCGGCGCCCAGATGCGCGGCCGTGTGCGCGGTGAACGGTGGCAGCCACGTCCCCCACGGCACCTCGACCGCGCAGACCAGCACGGCCCCGCCCAGCCACCAGGACGCCTCCCGGCTCCGCGCCCAGGCGTCACCGCGCCGCCGCAGCCGGCCGGCGGCGTACGTGTAGAGCACGCAGGCCAGGAGGACGGCGGCGACGGTCATGCGGTACCGGCGTGCGCGTCCGCACGCCCGTGCGCCGCCGCCCCCGCGCGGCGCGCCCGCAGCCACAGGGCCGCCCCGGCGGCCAGGAACAGCACGGCGATCACGTTCCAGGTCCAGTCGTACGGCGCCGGATCGACGTCGTAACGGATCTGGTGCAGGCGCAGCACCTTGTGCTGGATCGTCCCGTCGTAGAGCTGGAAGCCCCCGATGCCGAGGCACACCCCCGACCACCAGGCGGGCCGCACCAGGCCGTCGCGCCGCCGCAGGTCGGCGTAGAGGAACAGCCCGGCGACCGTGGCCAGCCAGCCGCCCGCGTGGAAGAGGCCGTCCGAGACGAGTCCCACGTCGGTGGTCGACCTGTCGTAGAAGTGGTGCCAGTGCAGCAACTGGTGGAAGACGACCTCGTCCACGAACGCCGCCACCCCGACCCCGACCAGGATGCCTCCGGCCAGGGTGCGGCGTGTCAGCGGCATGCCGTGCCGTTGCGGGGGGCCGACGGGCATCCAGTCCTCCAGGCGGGTGGGCGACGGAAGCCGCCGCCGGGTACCCAGATCGCCCGGTACCGAAACGACGACGACCGGGCCTACGGCCAGACCAGGCAGTACGGCTGGTGCCCCGCCTCGTGCAGCCGGTGGCTGAAGTCCTGCCACTCGTGCAGCAGTTGGTACACGTTGAACGCGTCCCGGGGGCCGCCGCGGTCCGGGACCGTGGACCAGATGAAGGCCGCCGCGCCGACCGCCTCCTCGCCGATGCCGCGCAGCGGGTCGACGACCGTCATGGGCAGCTTCACCACCGCGTAGTCGGGGTGGAGGACCACCAGTTCCAGCGGGGGCACCCTGTGCAGCGGTACGCCCTCGATGCCGGTCAGCACCATGGCCGCCATCGTCTCCGGCTTGATCTTGGTGAACATGCCGTTCATGCCGAGCTCGTCGCCGCCGAGTTCCTCGGGCCGCATCGAGATCGGGACGCGGGCCGCCGTCGCGCCGTCCGGTGCGCCGAAGTACTTGTACGTCACCCCCACCCGGCCACCACTCCCGCTCCCTGTCCGCAGCCGGTCGAGGGCGCGGTCCACCGGGTCGATGCGGTCCACGTGCTCCGCCCGGCCCTTCCGGTTGGCGCGGCTCCTCCTGCGGGGCTGATCCATGCGATCCATACGGTCCATACCGTCCATACGGCCCGCACGGTCGATTCGCTCAGAAGCGGCCCGCCCGGGGTCGATCCGCTCGGGATCGGGGAGGCGACCGGGGAACTCCTGCTGCCGCGGAGCGGGGTGAAGGGGCGGAGTGACAGGACTGACGGGGCCCTGAGGAACCACGGGGCCCTGCGGGGCCGCCGGGCCCGGTGAGGCCGACGGGTGCTGGTGCTGGTGCTGTGGAGCCGAGTCATTCCGTGGAGGCAACGGGTTCCGGGGAACCGTGGGGTGCTGGGGGACCGGAGGGCTCTGTGCGGCCGACGGACTCTGCGGGCCCGCGACATCACCTTGGGGACCAGTGGAACCAGCTCGCGGGCCGGTGGAACCCTGCGGGTCTGTGAGGCCCCGCGCGTTGGTGAGACCCTGCGGTCCAGCGAGGCCCTGTGAGCTTGTGGAGCCCTGGGGGCTTGCGGGGGTCGGTGGGGTGTGGGGGCCCGGTGCGTTCTGGGGACCCGGCGATCCATGGCGCGCCTCGCCTCGTGTCTCGGTCGATTCCTCCGCTTCGCGCCGGTGCCTTCCCCGCCGGGCACGCCGGGGACCGAGGTCATCGGTCCCCTCGCCCCGTCCGCCACCGCGATGCATATCTCCACCCGACTGCTGTTCTGGGACGCGTGGCCCCCGCCGCGCAACCCGATCATCGTGTCAGTTGACCTCCCCCGCGGCCGCACGCCGAAACGTGCGTGGAAACACCAGTCCGCGGGATTCTCCGAGCCTCTGACACCATGGCTTGTGTGAGCTATCCGTTCGATGCCCCAGTTTCGCAGAATCTCTTCGAGCGCGCGGCGGCCGTCACGCCCGGCGGCGTGAACTCTCCGGTACGCGCCTTCGGCGCCGTGGGCGGTACGCCCCGTTTCATGGTGTCCGGTGCCGGCCCCCGGCTGACCGACGCCGACGGGCGCGAGTACATCGACCTCGTGTGTTCGTGGGGGCCCATGATCCTCGGGCACTCCCACCCCGAGGTCGTCGCCGCCGTGCAGGAGGCCGTCGCACGCGGCACCTCGTTCGGTACGCCCGCGGAGGGCGAGGTCGCGCTCGCCGAGGAGATGGTCGCCCGCGTCGAGCCGCTCGAGCGGGTGCGGCTCGTCTCCAGCGGCACCGAGGCCACCATGTCCGCCATCCGGCTGGCCCGCGGCTTCACCCGGCGGGCCAAGGTGATCAAGTTCGCCGGCTGCTACCACGGGCACGTCGACGCGCTGCTCGCGTCGGCCGGGAGCGGTGTCGCGACCTTCGGGCTGCCGGACACCCCGGGCGTCACCGGCGCCCAGGCCGGCGACACCATCGTGCTGCCGTACAACGACCTCGACGCCGTGCGCGCCGCCTTCGCCGCCCACCCCGGCGAGATCGCCTGCGTCATCACCGAGGCCTCGCCCGGCAACATGGGCGTCGTGCCGCCGCTGCCCGGCTTCAACCAGGGCCTCGCGGACCTGTGCGCCGAGAACGGCGCGCTCTACATCTCCGACGAGGTCATGACCGGCTTCCGGACCAGCCGGGCCGGGTGGTACGGGGTCGACGGCGTGCGCCCCGACCTGATGACCTTCGGCAAGGTGATGGGCGGCGGCTTCCCGGCCGCGGCCTTCGGCGGCCGGGCCGACGTGATGGCCCACCTCGCGCCCGCCGGCCCCGTCTACCAGGCGGGCACGCTCTCCGGGAACCCGGTCGCCACCGCCGCCGGGCTGGCCCAGCTCCGGCTGCTCGACGACGCCGCGTACGCCAAGCTGGGCGCCGTGTCGGAGCAGATCCAGGCGCTGGTCTCCGAGGCGCTCACCAAGGAGGGCGTGGCGCACACCCTCCAGACCGCCTCGAACATGTTCTCCGTCTTCTTCACCGACCGCCCGGTGCGGAACTACGAGGACGCCAAGGCGCAGGACACCTTCCGCTTCAACGCCTTCTTCCACTCGATGCTGTCGCAGGGCGTCTACCTGCCGCCGTCGGCGTTCGAGGTGTGGTTCGTGTCCACCGCCCACGACGAGCAGGCCGTCCAGCGGATCGCCGACGCCCTCCCGGCGGCGGCCCGAGCGGCGGCGGAGGCCACGGCAGCATGAGTGACATCACCGTCGTCCACCTGATGCGGCACGGCGAGGTCGCCAACCCCGACGGCATCCTCTACGGCCGGCTCCCCGGTTACCACCTCTCCGACCTCGGGCGCCGCATGGCCGACCGGGTCGCCGAGCACCTGTCCTCCAGAGACGTCACGCACGTCGTGGCGTCCCCGCTGGAGCGCGCGCAGGAGACGGCGACCCCGATCGCCAAGGCGCACGGTCTGGACCTGGCGACCGACGAGCGGCTGATCGAGGCCGACAACGTCTTCCAGGGCAAGACCTTCGGGGTCGGCGACGGCGCGCTGCGGCGCCCCGGGAACTGGCGGCACCTGACCAACCCGTTCCGCCCGTCCTGGGGCGAGCCGTACGCCGAGCAGGTGATACGGATGCTGGCCGCGCTGGACGCGGCCAAGGACGCGGCGCGGGGGCACGAGGCCGTGCTGGTCAGTCATCAGCTCCCGATCTGGATCGTGCGGTCGCACGTCGAGCGCCGTCGGCTGTGGCACGACCCGCGCCGGCGGCAGTGCACGCTCGCGTCGCTGACGACGTTCACGTACCAGGACGACAAGATCGTGTCCGTGGGGTACAGCGAGCCGGCGCGCGATCTGGTGCCCGCGCATCTGCTGGCGGGGGCGAAGCGGGTGAAGGGGGAAGGCAAGGCTTTCGGCGCCTGAGAGCTCGGTGCCTGGTGTGGTGCGGCGGCTGCGGGTTGTTCGTTCGTGGTCGCTCGCGCAGTTCCCCGCGCCCCGCGCTCCTTGGAGGGGCGCGTGCCCCCCTGTCAGCGTCCATACGGCCACGCCCCCGGCGTACGCGTAGTAACAAAGCGTACACAAGCGGCATCGAAGCGTTTCTCGGTAAAGATCGGGAAATAATCCCCGCACTGGCGGAACTCCGCCCCTCGTGACGCCCTCTCACACGGTGTCTCTCGGCCACGAGGGACGTCGTGCGACCAAGGGGGATGCGATGCGTCACATCAGCCGTAGGGGGATGCTGGGGTTCGGAGCGGGTGCCGTCACCGCGCTGGGGCTCGCCGGCTGCGGCACCGCCGTACGGGACCGGTGGCACCAGCCAGGTGGGAAGGGCGACGTCCAGGGTTCCGAGCCCGCGCCGCCCGAAGTCGGCGCGAAGCCGATCGGGGACGGCTCCACCGCCGACACGGGGCCCCAGCCCCACCAGCCGGAGAAGCCCCGGCCACTGGAGCCCGGCGAGACGCCGCCGCAGTTCGTGGTGTTCTCCTGGGACGGCGCCGGAGACGTCGGCAACGGCCTGTTCCCGCGCTTCCTGAAGGCGGCCCGGGAACACGGCGCCCACATGACGTTCTTCCTGTCCGGGCTGTACCTGCTGCCCGAGTCGAAGAAGCGCGTGTACCGGCCGCCGAACAACGCGCCCGGCGCCTCCGACATCGGCTACCTCACCGACGACCACATCAGGACGACGCTGGAGCACCTGCGCCGGGCCTGGCTCGACGGCCACGAGATAGGCACCCACTTCAACGGCCACTTCTGCGGCGAGGGCCACGGTTCGGTCGCCCACTGGACGCCGGGGCAGTGGCGCAGCGAGATAGACCAGGCCAAGTCGTTCGTGAAGGAGTGGCGCACGAACACGGGCTTCCACGACCTCGACCCGCTGCCCTTCGACTACGACCGCGAACTCGTCGGCGGCCGCACCCCGTGCCTCCTCGGGCAGGAGAACCTGCTGCCGACGGCGCGCGAGCTGGGCTGGCGGTACGACGCCTCCTCACCCGGCGGGCTCCAGGTGTGGCCGGACAGGAAGGAAGGGGTGTGGGACCTTCCGCTGCAGGCCATACCGTTCCCCGGGCGCTCCTTCGAAGTGCTCTCGATGGACTACAACATGCTGGCCAACCAGTCCCTGAACGCCACCAAGGCCCCGCCCGCCAACTATCCGGCCTGGCGCGAGCAGGCCACCGAGGCCTACATCGCCGGCTTCCGGCGGGCGTACGAGACGAACCGCGCGCCCTTCTTCGTCGGCAATCACTTCGAGGAGTGGAACGGCGGCATCTACATGGACGCCGTGGAGGAGGCGCTCCAGCACATCGCCCGGGAGCGGGACAGGGGCGGGGACATACGGATGGTGTCGTTCCGGCAGTTCACGGACTGGCTCGACGTCCAGCGCGAGGACGTACTGGCGGAGCTGCGGTCGCTGGGGGTGGGGGAGCGGCCCGCCGGTGGCTGGAAGCGGTTCCTCGCGGACGCCGGTGACCGGCGGGCCGGGGGCGGGAGCGGGTCCGCGGAAGACGGGGGGAAGACGGCGTAGGGAAAGGTCCCCGTCCCGAGGGGGGTGCGGAAGATCCCCTAAACGGGCATGCGAAACTTTTCACATGAGTGCCGCCAGCAGTGCCCGCGCTCCGCAGCGCGAGAACCGCACCCGTGTGACCCGTACGCGCCGCGGCCGCGCCGCCCTGCTCGCGGCCGGGGCCGCCGTGCTGGCGCTGGCCGTCTCCGCGTGCAGCTCCGGCGGGACCTCGGGGGGTGGCGGCGGCACCGGCTTCGTCACCAGCTCCGAGGGCATCGCCACGGTGAAGAAGGGCGAGCGCACCGCCGCCCCCGACCTCTCCGGGCAGACCCTGGAGGGCGAGCAGCTCGACGTCTTCTCGGAGTACAAGGGCAAGGTCGTCGTCCTCAACGTGTGGGGCTCCTGGTGCGCGCCGTGCCGCGCCGAGGCCCCCAACCTCGTCACCGTCTCCGAGGACCTCGCCGACCAGGGCGTGCAGTTCGTCGGCATCAACACCCGCGACACCAGCACCGGCCCGGCGATCGCCTTCGAGAAGGAGTACGAGGTCACCTTCCCGAGCCTGTACGACCCGACCGGCAAGCTGATGCTGCGCTTCGAGAAGGGCACGCTCAACCCGCAGGCGATCCCCTCCACGCTGGTCATCGACCGCGACGGCAAGGTCGCCGCGCGCTCCCTCCAGGCGCTGAGCGAGTCCAAGCTGCGCAAGATGATCGAGCCGGTCCTCGCGGAGAAGTGACGTGACCGGAGTGTCCACGCTGGCCGCGCTCACGGACCAGAACCAGACGGTGATGAGCGGCGCCCTGCTGCTCGCCCTGCCGATCGCCCTGCTCGGCGGCCTCGTCTCCTTCTTCTCCCCGTGCGTGCTGCCGCTCGTCCCCGGTTACCTGTCGTACGTCACCGGGGTCACCGGCACCGACCTGGCCGAGGCCCGGCGCGGGCGGATGACCCTCGGCGCGTCCCTCTTCGTGCTCGGCTTCACCGCCGTGTTCGTCTCCGGCGGGGCGCTGTTCGGCTACTTCGGCTCGACGCTCCAGGAGCACCAGGCCGTCCTGTCCAAGGTGCTCGGCGTCTTCATGATCCTGCTGGGCGTCTTCTTCATGGGCCTGATGCCCTGGCTCACCCAGCGGGAGTTCCGCTTCCACAGAAAGCCCGCGGCCGGACTGGTCGGCGCGCCCCTGCTCGGCGCGCTGTTCGGGATCGGCTGGACGCCCTGTATCGGTCCGACCCTCGCCTCCGTCCTGGCACTCTCCTCCAGCGAGGCGAGTGCCGGTCGCGGCGCGCTGCTGACCGTCGCGTACTGTCTGGGCCTGGGCGTGCCCTTCGTCCTCACCGCGGTCGCCCTGCGCAAGGCGCTCGGCGCGTTCGGCTGGGTCAAGCGGCACTACGTGTGGGTGCTGCGCATCGGGGGCGTCATGATGATCGCGACCGGCCTGCTCCTGCTGACCGGGGCGTGGGACCGCCTCGTGCAGGAGATGCAGGTCTGGTCGAACGGCTTCACGGTGGGGATCTGATCCATGAGTACCACTGACACCGACAGGACCGGCAAGGAGACCGAGGCGTCCACCGACGACCTCGGCGCCGCCGGTTCCCAGCTCTCCACCGCGCCCCGCGAGGAGATGCCGAACCTGCCCTCGCTGGGCGTCATCGGCTGGGTCCGCTGGTTCTGGCGGCAGCTGACCTCCATGCGGATCGCGCTGCTCCTGCTCTTCCTGCTGTCCCTCGCGGCGATCCCGGGCTCGCTGATCCCGCAGTCGGGACAGGACGAGACCAAGGTCGCCGCCTTCATGGACCGGCACGAGACCCTCGGGCCGATCTACGACAAGCTCGGCTTGTTCCACGTCTACAGCTCGGTGTGGTTCTCGGCGATCTACATCCTGCTGTTCATCTCGCTCATCGGCTGCATCGTGCCGCGCACCTGGCAGTTCGTCGGCCAGCTGCGCAGCCGCCCGCCGGGCGCCCCGAAGCGGCTGACCCGGCTGCCCGCGTACACCACCTGGCGCACCGCGGCCGAGCCGGAGCAGGTGCGCGAGGCCGCGCTGAAGGTGCTCGGCGGGCGCCGCTACCGCGCCCATGTGGCGGATGACGCGGTCGCCGCCGAGAAGGGCTACCTGCGCGAGGCGGGCAACCTCGTCTTCCACCTCTCGCTGATCGTGATGCTGATCGCCTTCGCCTGGGGCCAGCTGTACAAGTCCGAGGGCAACAAGCTGATCGTCGAGGGCGACGGCTTCGCCAACACGATCACCCAGTACGACGACTTCAAGTCCGGCAACCTGTTCTCGGTCGACCACGACCTGGAGCCCTTCAGCTTCGATCTGAAGGACTTCAAGGGCACCTACGAGCCGAGCGGACCGAACCGGGGCACTCCGCGCACGTTCGAGGCGGACGTGACGTACAGCGTCGGCGCCGACGGCAGGGAGCAGCAGCGGACCATCGAGGTCAACGAGCCGCTGAAGATCGGCGACTCCAAGGTCTACCTGGTCAGCCACGGGTACGCGCCCGTCGTCACCGTACGGGACGGCAAGGGCGAGGTCGTCTACAAGGGCGCCGTGCCGCTGCTGCCGCAGGACAGCAACGTGACCTCCTCCGGAGCCATCAAGGTCCTGGACGGCTACCGCAACGCCGACGGCAAGCGCGAGCAGCTCGGCTTCAACGCGTTCTTCGTGCCGACCTTCGCGGGCGAGGGCCAGGGCACCATGCTGTCCCAGTTCCCCGCGCTGCTGAACCCGCGCCTCGCGCTCAGCGCGTACCACGGCGACCTCGGCGTGGACTCGGGCATCGCGCAGAACGTCTACCAGCTCGACACCGACAAGCTGACGGAGTTCAAGGACTCCGACGGCGAGCTGCTCACCGAGCGGCTCGCGCCCGGCCAGACCATGGAGCTCCCGGACGGCGCCGGCTCGATCACCTTCGAGCGGGAGGTCAAGGAGTGGGCCGGCTTCCAGATCACCGAGCAGCCCGGCAGCGGCTGGGCGCTCGCCGGGGCCGTCGCGGCGATCGCGGGCCTCGCCGCCTCCCTGTTCATCCAGCGCCGCCGCGTGTGGGTCCGGGCCGTGCGGGGCGCCGACGGCGTCACGGTCGTCGAGATGGCGGGACTCGGCCGCAGCGAGTCCGCCAAGCTGCCGGAGGAGCTGGGCGACCTCGCGGCACTGGTCCACGACGCGGCACCGTCCGCGCCCGACCCCGTACCCGACCCTTCCGACGCCGACGCCGACCCCACCGATGCCGAAGGGGCTGACAAGCAGTGACCCTCGCCGCCACCGACCCGGCCGCCGCGACCGACCTGGCCGCCGCGACCAACGAGAACCTCGCACAGATCAGCAATGTGCTGATCTACTCCGCGATGGCCGTCCTCACGCTGGCCTTCTTCGCGTACATCGCGGAGTGGCTCCTCGGCAGCCGCAGCAAGGTGGGCCGTACGGCCGCCGCGCTCACCGCCGACGTGAAGAGGGCGGACGCGCCCGCGGTCACCGTCAAACAGGGCGGCTCCACCGCCGTGCTGGAGCGGCCCAAGGTGGTCGTCCGGGCCGCGGCCGGCGCCCGTGACGTGCCGGACGGGCCCGGCGCGCACGGCGGCACGGAGAAGGGCGACCTCTGGGGCCGTATCGCCGTGTCCCTCACCGTGCTGGCCTTCCTCCTCCAGTTCGGCGGTGTGCTCACGCGCGCCCTGTCGGTGCAGCGGGCGCCGTGGGGCAACATGTACGAGTTCAACATCACCTTCTCCACCGTCGCCGTCGGCGTGTACCTGGCGCTGCTGGCGCTGAAGAAGAACGTCCGCTGGCTCGGCCTGCCCCTGGTCACCACGGTCCTGCTCGACCTCGGTCTGGCCGTGACCGTCCTGTACACCGACAGCGACCAGCTGGTCCCCGCGCTCCACTCGTACTGGCTCTACATCCACGTCTCGACCGCGATCTTCTGTGGCGCGGTGTTCTACGTGGGAGGCATGGGCACGGTCCTGTACCTGTTCAAGGACAGCTACGAGAGCAAGCTGCTGAACGGCGGCACCCCCGGCCGGTTCGCGACGTCGGTGATGGAACGGCTGCCCGCCTCGGCCTCCCTCGACAAGTTCGCCTACCGCGTCAACGCCGCCGTCTTCCCGCTGTACACGTTCACGATCATCGCGGGCGCCATCTGGGCGGGCGACGCCTGGGGCCGGTACTGGGGCTGGGACCCCAAGGAGACCTGGTCCTTCATCACCTGGGTCGCCTACGCCGGCTACCTGCACGCCCGCGCCACGGCCGGCTGGAAGGGCCGCAAGGCCGCGTACATCGCGCTCATCGCGCTCGGCTGCTGGCTGTTCAACTACTACGGCGTCAACATCTTCGTCTCGGGCAAGCACTCCTACTCGGGAGTCTGACCCGGCGGCCGCCCGGAGGCCGGTGTCCGTGACCCAGGTCACGGACACCGGCCTTCGCCGTGCCGCCGGTCGGTACGATCGGCCGGCCGCCTCCCGTGTCGGCCCGCGAGCGGTCCGGGCCGTCAGCCGACCGCGATCGCGTCCAGCTTCCCGCGCAGGTACACGTGCGAGTCCACCGGCTCGTACGCCACCCGCCCGACCGGGGCGGGCACGGACTCGACCCGCGTGCCCGGTGTGCACTCCCCGAAGTAGACCAGGGACATCAGCTCCTCGGCGGGCGCGTCGGCCGGCGGGGGCAGGACGCGGTGGCGCCCGGACCGCCAGCGGTCGCCCGTCCACCGGGCCATCAGGTCGCCGAGGTTGACGGTGAGGGCGTCCGGGTCGTACGGGGCGTCCTCCCAGCCGGTACCGCCGTCCGCGGGGTCCGTGAACACCTGGAGCCCGCCCTTGCCGGTCTGCCGGTCCAGGATCGTCACCGTGCCGAAGTCGGTGTGCGGGCCGATGCGGAACTGGCCGGGCTGCGGCTCGCCGGTCAGCTCCCGCCCCGGGTACCAGTTGATGTTGAAGCCGTACGTCGGGTGGCTCATGTGGCGGGTGAAGAAGTCCGGCTCCAGCCCGAGCGCCTCGCCCAGCAGGGACAGCAGGTGGTTCTCCAGCTCCACCATGCGGGCCAGGTACTCCTCGCACGGCTCCCGGAGCTCGGGCACCTCCGCGGGCCAGACGTTCGGCGCGTACCACTCCGCGTTGACGGCGGGGTCGTCGAACGGCTCGTGCGTGGCGAAGGTCAGCGACTCCTTGAGGTCGGGCGGGGTCTCGGTGCCCTCCGCGTAGCCGGCGGCCTCCGCGTCCGGCCCGAGCCAGCCCCGGCCGCCGACCTTCGCCGAGTACGCCTGCTTGACCTCGGTGGGCAGGGCGAAGAAGACGCGGGCGGCGGCGCGGATGCGGGCCCGCAGCCCCGGATCCACGCCGTGGCCGGTCACCAGCAGGAAGCCGGCGGTCTGCAGGGCGTCGTCGACGGTGCGGGCGATCTCGGCGCGGGCATCGGCGTCGCCGGTCAGCCAGGGGACGAGGTCGACGGTCGGGATGCGGGGTCCGCGTGCGCGTGGGGTCACGTCCCCACTGTCCCCGGCGGGGTGTGCCGGAGCAACGGCGCGCGGCGTCACGACGACGGGCGCGTGAGGCCACGCATGCGGCGGGAGTGACTTCATGCGTCGCTCCCCGCGCGGCTCAGGCGGCTCAGTCCCGGGGGTCGTCCTTCTTGTCCTCGTCCTTTTCCTTGTCCCTGTCCTCCGCCTGGTTCCGGTCGTTCCCGGCCTTGGGCCCGTCCCCGTCCCCGTCCTTCTTCCGCTCGTCGCCACCCAGCGACCTGAGGAACTCGGGGTTGTCGTCGGGTGCGACCCAGCCGCCACGGGACCGGCGCGACGGGCCACCGCCGATGCGGCCGGTCGCGCCGGTGCGGTCTCGGCCGACGATCAGCCAGGAGATGGAGCCCACCAGCGGGAACAGCAGGATGAGGATGGCCCACAGAGGCTTGGGGATGTGCTTGACGTCCTTCTCCTCCGTGGTGATGCAGTCGATGAACGCGTAGACGCTCAGTGCCAGCGGCACCAGGATCATCAGCACCCGGAGCATGTGTCGGTCCCCTTGCACGGTCACGGTCGGAGGCCCGGGGCGGGCGGCGGTCCGGCCCCCCGGTGACAGGTCCAGAGTAGTGCGTACCGGATACTGGAACGCATGGCTTATGACGATCTTCGCTCGTTCCTCCGGGCCCTCGATCGGGAAGGCGACCTCAAGCGCGTCAAGGTGGAGGTCGATCCCCACCTGGAGATCGGCGAGATCACCGACCGGGTCAACAAGGCCGGCGGCCCCGCGCTCCTCTTCGAAAACGTGCGCGGGTCGGACATGCCGCTCGCCATGAACGTCTACGGCACCGACCGGCGGCTGCTGAAGGCGCTCGGCCTGAAGTCGTACGAGGACATCGGCGACAAGATCGGCGGGCTGCTCAAGCCGGAGCTGCCGAACGGGTTCGTCGGGGTGCGCGAGGCCTTCGGGAAGCTCGGCTCGATGACCCACGTACCGCCGAAGAAGGTCAAGGCCGACGACGCCCCGGTGCAGGAGGTCGTCCTGCAGGGCGACGACGTGGACCTGGAGCGGCTCCCCGCCCTGTTCACCTGGCCCGAGGACGGCGGCTCCTTCTTCAACCTCGGCCTGACCCACACCAAGGACCCCGAGTCGGGCGTCCGCAACCTCGGCCTCTACCGCCTCCAGCGCCACGACAAGCGCACCATCGGCATGCACTGGCAGATCCACAAGGACAGCCGGAACCACTACCAGGTCGCCGCGCGCCGGGGCGAGCGGCTCCCGGTCGCGATCGCCTTCGGCTGCCCGCCCGCCGTGACGTACGCCTCCACCGCCCCGCTCCCCGGCGACATCGACGAGTACCTCTTCGCCGGCTTCCTCGCGGGCAGGCGGATCGAGATGGTGGACTGCAAGACGGTCCCGCTCCAGGTCCCCGCCAACGCCGAGGTCGTCCTGGAGGGCTGGCTGGAGCCGGGGGACATGCTCCCCGAGGGCCCCTTCGGCGACCACACGGGCTTCTACACCCCGCAGGAGCCCTTCCCGGCCCTCAGGATCGACTGCATCACCATGCGGAAGCGCCCGCTGCTGCAGTCGATCGTGGTCGGCCGGCCCCCGACGGAGGACGGTCCGCTGGGACGGGCGACGGAGCGGTTCTTCCGCCCGCTCCTCAAAATCATCGTCCCGGACATCGTGGACTACCACCTGCCCGAGGCCGGCGGCTTCCACAACTGCGCGATCGTCTCGATCGACAAGAAGTACCCGAAGCACGCCCAGAAGGTGATGCACGCCATCTGGGGCGCCCACATGATGTCGCTGACCAAGCTCATCGTCGTCGTGGACTCCGACTGCGACGTCCACGACCTGCACGAGGTGGCCTGGCGGGCGCTCGGCAACACGGACTACGCCCGTGACCTGACCGTGGTCGAGGGCCCGGTCGACCACCTCGACCATGCCTCCTACCAGCAGTTCTGGGGCGGCAAGGCGGGCATCGACGCCACCCGCAAGTGGCCCGAGGAGGGCTACACGCGTGACGGGGGCTGGCCCGAGATGGTGGTGTCGGACCCGGGGACGGCGTCCCTCGTGGACCGGCGCTGGAAGGAGTACGGCCTGTGACCTCGGCATCCGCCGCCCTGCCCCAGCCGGGGCGCACGAAGGCGTTCCTGCGCCTGGTCATGATCGAGCACTCGGTGTTCGCGCTCCCGTTCGCGTACATCGCGGCACTGACGGCCATGTTCGAGGTGGACGAGAGCGTCCACTGGGTCGAGCTGCTCCTCGTGACCGTCGCGATGGTCGGTCTGCGCACCTTCGCCATGGCCGCCAACCGGATCATCGACCGCGAGATCGACGCGCGGAACCCGCGCACGGCCCACCGCGAACTGGTCACGGGCGCCATGTCGGTACGGCACGCCTGGACGGGCGCGCTCGTCGCCCTCGTCGTCTTCCTCGCCGCGGCCGCGCTGCTGAACCCGCTCTGCCTGGCCCTGGCCCCCGTCGCGGTGATCCCGATGGTGGTCTACCCCTACGGCAAGCGGTTCACGAACTTCCCGCAGGCCATCCTCGGCCTCGCCCAGGCCATGGGCCCGGTCGGCGGCTGGCTCGCCATCACCGGCGAATGGTCCTGGGAGGCGGTGATCCTCGGCCTCGCGGTCGGCGTCTGGATCGGCGGCTTCGACCTGATCTACGCCTGCCAGGACGTGGAGACCGACCGAGAGATAGGCGTGAAGTCGGTCCCGGCGCGCTTCGGCATACCGGCGGCGATCTGGGGCGCCCGCGTCTGCCACACGATCACCACGGCCCTGTTCGTCTGGTTCGCGCTGGCCACCGGCGCGGGCGTGTTCTTCTGGCTGGGCCTGGTCATAGTGGCGGGCGCCTTCGTCTACGAGCACACGATCGTCCGCCCGAACGACCTGTCCCGCCTGAACCGGGCGTTCTTCAGCGTCAACGGCTTCATCGGCATCGCGCTGTTCGTTTGTGCACTGCTGGATCTGCTGGTGCGGGGGCTTACTCCGTAGGTCTTCCTAGTTGTTGTTCTCCGGGGCGTCCGTGTGTGCATCGGGCGCCCCGATGACGTAGGTGCCCTTCGCGGGCAGGGTCGCGACGAGTCCTCGTTTGCGAAGTTCGACGATGGCGCGGCGCACGGTTCCGAGGCCCACGCCGTGCAACTGCGTCATGGCTCGCTCACCCGGCAGCGCAGCTCCTTGCGGCAGTTTTCCGGACGCGATGTCGTCGGCGATGGCATCCGCAAGCTTCACGTACTCGTAGCGCGGCAGCTCACTCATGTTTCCAAGGTGACGCACATGCACGCGCTCGGCACGGGCGGGGCGCAGACTACCGCGTACGTACGCGGTCGTTGTAGTGGGTCGCGGTGGTACGCAGTTGTCGGTATGGTCGCTTACGACAAAGCCCCGGCGAGGCGGTCCAGGCCTCCCGGGGCACGGCCAACGCTTCGAAGGAGCGTCGACGTGCGCAACCTTATCCGCCGAACCGCCCACAGGCTGAGCCTCGTGCTCGCCCCGGGAGCCGGGAGGCACCGCGCGGGCGCCCGGCAGCCGCACCCCCTGCCCTCCGCCCCCGCACAGCATTCACCCCTCCCCGCCCACCGCTCCCCCCACGGCCTCGACCACCCCCTCGACGGCACCGAAAGCCGACTCGTCCGCCCCTACCTCGCCGCCCACGAACAGGAGTGCGCCCGGCAGCGGCGCCGCCGTGTCGCCCTCGTGCTCGCCGCCGACTTCGGGATCGACCTCGACCGTCATCTGGTCGGTATGGGCGAGGCGGCCGCGTAATGGACGCCACGCTCCGCCTCCTGCCCTGGAGCTCCCCCGAGGGCAAACCCTGCTACCTCTCCACCGACCGTGACGGCGGGTACCTCTCCCGTCTCGCCGACGCGACAGAGGCCCGGCAGCTGACAGCAGGTGTGGAAGCCCTCGGGCGCGCCCGCCAGGTGCTGGACGACCCCATGTCCCCGTACGCCGAATTGCAGTACACGGCGATCCGGCTCAGCGAATGCCTCGCCGACGTCCTGCGCGTCGCAGACTCCCGCGGGCTGCGCCTTCCTGCTCCGCCGGGCGCGGAGAGCTGATCGCCCGACCGCGACTGCGTGTGGTGGGTGAGCCTCAGATGCTGGTGCGGCCTGCTTCCGGCGTGGGGCTCGACAGGTGCGCGTTCTCCTGATGGTGGGCGGTGAGCTTCACGCTGCTGAGGCGCCAGCCGTCCGCCGTCCGGATCGCTTCGTTGTCGTAGAAGCCGACGACCAGCCAGCGATCGGCACCCCTGTCCGCCAGGCCGTCCGGGACCCAGTGCTCGGCGCGAACGTGCGCGTGGATCGTCGCGCGGTCGGTGTCGATGTCGATGACGTGGCCGGTGATGGAGTGGTGGGTGGCCTTGAAAGACGCGAAGGCTCCGCGGAGCACCGGCAGGTACTCGGCGAGCGGTACAGTCATCGGTGGCAGGCCGATGACTGACGCGAAGTCCAGCGTCACGGGGTCCGCGTAGACCTGGTGGGGGAGTGCGGTGAACTCCCGCAGGTCCGCGATGTCGGCGTACAGGCCCATCAGTTCGATCAGCTCGGCCCGGTCGGTGGATGTGGTCATGGGAGATCCTTCGCGGCGGATTGTCGGTGTCGGGTCTGCGTGCATACGTGCGTTCATTTACGGGACCTGTGGCTTACCGCGAGAATCCTGTCCATCAGCCGGTCGGGCAGATGGCGGGCGAGCGGAATGACGAACGCGGCGTCCTTGCCGAGCGTGTATCGGGTGCGCGGGCGGGCCGTGGTGGTCACTTCGGCGATTTTCTCTCCGGCCTTCTCGGCCGTTACGGCGCGTTCGAGGAACGCCGTGTTCGTGGCCACTGTCGTTTCGATGAGATCGCTGTAGAGGCGCTGGTGCTCGGTGCTCATTCCGGCGGCCAGTTCGAGCGAGATGCCTCCGCTGTGGGCGGCCATGTCCGTCTTGACGCCGCCGGGCTGGACGACCACCACCTGGATGCCCTGCCGGGTGACCTCTCTGCGCAGTGAGTCGCTGGCTGCTTCGAGTGCGGACTTCGTTCCCGCGTACGCACCGAAGAGGGGAAGCGCGGCTTCCCCTCCCACCGAACTGATGTTGACGATCCTGCCTCGGCTCTGTCGCAGGGACGGCAGGAGCCTCTGGATGACGGCGATGTGCCCGAACAGGTTGGTCTCGAACTGCTCGCGCCACAGGGGCAGGGGAAGGACCTCGACGGGTGCGTTGATCTCGATGCCGGCGTTGTTGACCAGAGCACGCAGCGGTCGTCGCTCGCGGTCGTCGGTGATCCGCTGAGCGAGGGCTTCGACGTGCTCGGGCACGGTGATGTCGAGGGTGACCGGGTCGATGTTCTCGGTCCGGATGGCATCGGCCTCGCTGTCGGTGCGTACTCCGGCCAGGACGTGATATCCCATCGAGGCGAGCTTGAGGGCCGTCGCGGCCCCGATGCCTGTCGAGGCCCCGGAGACGACGATGAGCTCGTTCTTCTGCGCGGGGGGCACAGTCGGCGGTCCTTTCAGGAGACGTTCGCGGCGTGGAAGGGGAAGGTGACGCCGGTCAGGTCTTCCGAGACCGTCCACAATCGGCGTGCCGTGCGGGTATCGCGTGCCCTGGCCGCGCGTCCGACCAGTTTCGGTGCGCCGCGCATGCCCCAGAGTCGTCCCGGCCCCGCGTAACTGCCGCCGGGTATGTCCGCGGTGGCGGCGTACAGGGTGGGAAGGGCCCCGTCCTCCGCGCTCTGCGCGACGAGGCCCGTGAGGAACTTCTCGACGCGGAATCCCAGGGACGGCTTCTCTTCCGCCCTCATCAGGCTGGTGGCCGAGATTCCTGGATGCGCGGCTGTCGAAACGACGTCTGATCCTGCGGCGGTGAGTCGCCGCTGGAGTTCGGCGGCGAAAAGCAGATTGGCGAGCTTGGACTGCGTGTAGGCGGTGTTGGGCCGGTAGGGCTTGCGTTCCCATTGCAGGTCGGAGAAGTCGATGGTGCCGATGCGGTGTCCGAGGGAGGCCACGGTGACGACCCGCTCCCTGATGCGCGGCAGGAGCAGGTTCGTGAGTGCGAAATGGCCCAGGTGATTGGTGCCGAACTGCAGTTCGAAACCATCGGCGGTCCGGGCCAGTGGTCCGAGGGACAGGCCGGCGTTGTTGATCAGTAGGTCGATGGGGCCGGGGAAGTCGTGGGCGAAGGCGCGGATCGAGGAGAGGTCGGCGAGGTCGAGCGCTCGGACCTCGACCTCGCCCTTCATCGTCGCGGCGGCGGCCTCGCCCTTGGCCGGGTCGCGTACGGCCAGGACGACCCGCGCGCCCCGCTCGGCGAACACACGGGCGGTGACGCGGCCGATTCCGCTGTTCGCGCCGGTGACGACGACGGTTCGGTTCGCCATGTGCGGGATGCCCGCGGCGGGAGAACGAAGCATGGGTGAAGAGTAGTCACTGACAACATTGTAGTCAACGTAAACATTGGCGTGAGTAGGCTGGGACCCATGCCTGAACTCGCTGAGCAGCGGCCCTACCACCACGGGGACCTCCGCAGTGAACTCCTCCGTGCCGCCGAGCGCAGACTGCAGACACACGGGGCCGATCAACTGTCACTGCGAGACCTGGCGCGAGAGGTCGGCGTCAGTCACGCCGCGCCGCGACGGCACTTCGCGGACCGTCGCGCGCTGCTCAGCGCTCTCGCGGAGTCGGGGTTCCTCCGCCTGGGCGCGGCACTGCGCGCCGCCGTGGCAGAGGCCGGCGATGGCAGCGATCTCGCCGCACGCCTGCGCGCCGCCGTGACGGCCTATGCCCGCTTCGCGACGGAGAACGCCGCACTGAACGACCTGATGAACTCGAGCAAGCACCACCCGGGCGCGCCCTCGGTCACGGAGGCCGCCGCAGCCGCGTTCGGCCAGATCATCGAACTGATGGAGGAGGGGCAGGCCCAGGGAATGCTGGCGGAGGGGGACTGCGAGGACGTGGGACTCATCCTCTACGCCACCGCCCTGGGCATCACGGCCATGGTCAACAGCGGGTTGGTCGGCCCGGAGCGGCTTGACGGGCTCGTCCAGGACGCGGTGTCACAGTTCCTGCGCGGAGCCGCCCCCGTGCGCCACGGCGAAGACCACGCGGCTGCCGACACCTCTGACTGATCGTTTCAGTGTCACTGTTCACCAGGTGTCCTCGGTGCCGAGCCGGGCCGTCGCGGCGCATGTGACACAGTCTCCGCATGGTGTGGAACGGCGAGGACTACCAGGCCCGGTTCGACCGCATCGCCGCCGAGGGCGGGGACGTGCACGGTGAGGCCGCGCTGGTGCGCTCCTTCCGGCCCGCCACCGTCCTCGACGCGGGGTGCGGGACCGGCCGGGTCGCGATCGAGCTGGCCCGGCACGGGATCGCCGTGGTGGGGGTGGACGTCGACGGGTCGATGCTCGACACCGCCCGGCGCCTGGCCCCCGGCATCCCCTGGCACCGTCGCGACCTGGTCGGCCTCGATCTGGGAATGTCGTTCGACGTCGTGGTGATGGCGGGCAACGTCCCCCTGTTCACCCCGCCGGGCACGGAACCGGACCTCGTGGCGGGAGTGGCGAAGCACGTCCGGCCGGGAGGCCGGCTCGTGGCGGGCTTCTCCCTGGACCGTGGATACGCGCTGGACGACTACGACGCGCAGTGCGGTGCGGCGGGGCTCGTCCCCGAGGCCAGGTTCGCGACCTGGTCCCGGGAGTCCTACGCGGGCGGTGAGTACGCCGTGTCCGTACACCGCAGGCCCTGAGGGCCTACGAGACTCGCGCTACCGCTCCCACCTCCAGCGCGGCGTGGACAGCGCCGTCCGGGCCCACGGTGATGCCGTGCGGTTCGGACGACGGGGTCGGCAGGTCGTACTCGGTGACGTCGCCGTTCACGGTGATGCGACCGATGCGGTTGGCTCCCCACTCGGTGAACCAGCAGTTCCCGGGCCCGGTCGCGACGACGGCGTGGGGCTTGGCCGTGCGGTCGGGGAGCGGGAACTCCTCGACCGCGCCGTCCACCGAGATCCTGCCGACCTGCCCCGCCGCGATCTCGACGAACCACAGGGCGGTGCCGTCGCTGGTGATGCCCACGGGGGCGGCGCCGGGGGTGGGCAGCGGGTACAGGGCGGTGTCACCGTCGACGGTCATGCGGCCGATCGCGTTCGCCTGGTTGAGGGTGAACCACAGGGCGCCGTCGGGGCCCGTGACGATCGCCGAGGGGAAGGCGCCCGTGACGGGCAGCTCGAACTCGGTGATCTCCCCCTCGCCGGTGACGCGGCCGATCCGGTCGGTGTTCATCTCGGTGAACCACACCGCACCGTCCGGACCGGCGGTGATGCCGTAGGGGCCGCTGCCGGGCGTCGGGACGTCGAAGGCCGCCGCCTCGCCCGCCGTGGTGATCCGGCCGATCCGGTGGTCCTGGTACCGGGTGAACCACAGGGCCCCGTCCGGCCCGGGGGTGATGACCGTGGGCCCGCACGTGGGCGCGTCCAGCGGGTACTCCGTGACCTCGCCGTCCAGGGTGAGGCGTGCGATACGGCCACTGTGCACCAGGGTGATCCACAGGGCGCCGTCGGGGCCGGTCGCGATGCCGTACGGTCCGGCGCCGTCGTCCGCCACGGCGATCTCCGTGACGACCGGCACCTCGGAATGCTGCACGGCGACTCCTTGGGTGGGAGGGGGCGGTCACCGCACCCTGCCGCGAAGGAGCAGCGAGGACAACTGCTTTTCGTCAGTCGGCGGTCTCGTCCTTCTCGCGCGCGTCGGCCGGCAGTTGCTCCACGACGAACGAACCCTTGCCCCTCACGGTGGCGATGAGTCCTCGCTCGCGGAGCTCCTGGGCGGTACGCCGTGCGGTGAGCCGGGCTACCCCGTACTCGTCGGCCAGGTGGTTCTCCGAGGGAATTGGCCTGTCCGGTGAGAGCTGGCCGGTCTTGATCTTCGCGGCGATTATGTCGGCGAGCTGAACGTAGAGCGGTCGCGCGCTCATTGGGTCCAAGGCTGCCTTGTTGCCCGCTGTGTCGCTCATGCGTCCGACATAGGTGTACAGAGAGTGACACGGTCGAGTGATTCCCTCTGCACTTGTATGTACTGGGCTACAGCCCGGCGTGCGTTCGGCGTCGACAAAGCCCCGGCGGCCTGGCAGGGCCCCGGGGCACGGCCAACGCTTACCAGGAGCGTCGACATGCGCCACCTTGTCCACCGTGCCGCCCGCCGGCTGAGCCTTACGCTCGCCCCGGGAACCGGGAAACACCACGCGGGCGCCCAGCCCCCCTGGCAGCCGCACCCCACACCCTCCGCCGCACCGGACTCACCCCTCCCCGCCCACCGCTCTCCCCACGGCCTCGACCACCCCCTCGACGGCGCCGCATCCCGGCTCGTCCGCCCCTACCTCGCCGCCCACGAGCAGGAGTGCGCCCGGCAGCGGCGGCGCCGTCTCGCGCTCGTGCCGGCCGCCGACTTCGGGATCGACCTCGACCGGCATCTGGTCGGTACGGGCGAGGTGGCCGCGTGATGGACGCCTCGCTCCGCCTCCTGCCCTGGACCTCCCCGGAGGGCAACCCCTGCTACCTCTCCACCGACCGTGACGGCGGGTACCTCCCCCGTTTCGCCGACGCGGCGGAAGCCCGGCAGCTCGCAGCAGGCGCGGACGTCCTCGGGCGCGCCCTGCCGGTGCTCGCCGACCCCATGTCCCCGTACGCCGAAGTGCAGTACACGGCGATCCGGCTCGGCGAGTGCCTCGCCGACGCCCTGCGCGTCGCCGAGTCCCGCGGTCTGCGTCTCCCCGTACGGACGACGTGGACCGCTGACCAGGGCCGTTCCGCACCGCGCGTCAATCCCGTGAGGCATTGACCCGTTCGGGTGTGCCGTCGGACGGGGCGCTCCGTGCGTCGCGGCCGGACAGCGGGCGGCCCCCGTGCGCCCGAAGGCCCCCCACCGGTCCTGAGCCCGTCACACCGCGCCGGTAGTCTCAAGTACGTGAACGCAGGGAAATCGCAGCGGCGGCCTTGGATCGTGGGGGTTTCAGGGGCGTCCGGTACGCCGTATGCCGCTGCGGTGCTGCGTGGGCTGCTCGAGGCGGGCGAGAGCGTCGATCTGGTCGTCAGCCGGGCCTCGCGGCTCACGCTGCTCGACGAGACGGGAATCTCGTTCCGGGACGCGCACTGGCGTGACGATCTACGCGCATGGCTCGGGCGTGGGGCCGACGGGAAGCCGGGGGTTTTCGGGGACCTGCGCCTCGACGACGTACGGCACTGGAGCGCCGGTGACCTCGCCGCCGGGCCGTCCTCCGGGTCGTACCCCGCCAAGGGCATGCTGATCGTGCCCGCCTCCACCGCCTGTGTCGCCGGCGTCGCGCTCGGGCTCAGCAAGGACCTGCTGCAGCGCACCGCGAGCGTCACCCTCAAGGAGCGGCGGCCGCTCGTCGTCGCCGTACGGGAGACACCGCTGAACGGGCAGACGCTCAAGCAGCTCGTCGCCCTGGACGAGGCCGGGGCCGTCGTGCTTCCCGCCTCGCCCGCCTTCTACGCGGGCGCCACCCACATCCAGGACCTGGTGGACTTCGTCGCCGGGCGCGTGCTGGACGCGGCGGGCGTCGGGCACGGGCTGTACCGGCGGTGGCGCGGTGAGCTCGGCGGGGGTTCCCGTACGGACTCCCGTACGGACTGAACCGGCACCTCAAGAACGATCCAGAACCAACGATCAAGAACTTCAGAACTTCCAGCGGAAGGCAACCGATCGCAATGGACGCGGTGGACAGGCAGCTCATCCAGGCCCTCAGGGAGAACGGCCGCGCCTCCTACGCGGAGCTGGGCCGCCTCGTCGGCCTCTCCGGCCCCAGCGTGACCGACCGCATCAACCGGCTGGAGGCGGCCGGGGTCATCACCGGTTACCGCGCCACCGTCGACGCCGCCTCGCTCGGCCTCGGCGTGACCGCGCTGATCGGCATCTCGCTCTCCGACGCGGTCGACCACCAGGACGTGGCGGAGCGGCTCAAGGAGCTCAACGAGATCGAGGACTGCTGGTTCATCGCCGGCGACGACTCGTACATGCTCAAGGTGCGGGTGTCGGACGTGGACGGGCTGGAGCGGACCATCCGGCGGCTGTCCGGGACGAAGGGCGTCTCGCGGACCCGTACCACCGTCGTGCTCTCCACGAAGTGGGAGAACCGGGTGGGGGAGCTGCCGGAGGAGGGGCAGTAGGTCCGGCAGGCGGGGACCGCGCGGGCGGGGGAGTACGGTGGGGAAGTCTGTTCGAAGAGAGGTGTGGGCATGGACGTCGGGCTCAAGCGCGAGCTGGAGGAGAAGGTCAGGGCCGGTGAGCGGCTGACCCGTGAGGACGGCATCGCGCTGTACGAGTCGGACGACCTGGCCTGGCTCGGCGGACTCGCCCACGAGGTGCGGACCCGCAAGAACGGCGATGTCGTTCATTTCAATGTCAACCGGCATCTGAACATGACCAACGTGTGCACGGCCTCGTGCGCCTACTGCTCGTTCCAGCGCAAGCCGGGCGAGAAGGACGCGTACACGATGCGCATCGAGGAGGCCGTCCGCCTCGCCAAGGCGATGGAGGGCGAGAACCTCACCGAGCTGCACATCGTCAACGGGCTGCACCCGAACCTGCCGTGGCGGTACTACCCGCGCTCCCTGCGCGAGCTGAAGGCCGCCCTGCCGGACGTCTCGCTGAAGGCGTTCACCGCGACCGAGATCCACCACTTCGAGACGATCTCCGGGATGTCGGCCTCCGAGATCCTCGACGAGCTCATCGACGCGGGGCTCGAGTCCCTCACCGGCGGCGGTGCCGAGATCTTCGACTGGGAGGTCCGGCAGCACATCGTGGACCACCGCACCCACTGGGAGGACTGGTCGCGGATCCACCGGCTGGCGCACGAGAAGGGGCTCAAGACCCCGTGCACCATGCTCTACGGCCACATCGAGGAGCCGCGCCACCGCGTGGACCACGTGCTGCGGCTGCGTGAGCTGCAGGACGAGACGAACGGCTTCCAGGTCTTCATTCCGCTGCGCTACCAGCACGACTTCGTGGACATGAAGGACGGGAAGGTCCGCAACCGCCTCCAGGCGCGGACGCAGATGGCGACCGGGGCCGAGGCGCTGAAGACCTTCGCCGTGTCGCGGCTGCTGTTCGACAACGTGCCGCACGTGAAGGTGTTCTGGGTCATGCACGGCGTGCAGACCGCCCAGCTCGCGCTCCAGCACGGCGCCGACGACATGGACGGCTCGGTCGTCGAGTACAAGATCACGCACGACGCGGACAACTACGGCACGCCGAACAAGCTGACCCGCGAGGACCTGCTGGAGCTGATCCGGGACGCCGGCTTCCGGCCGGTGGAGCGGAACACCCGGTACGAGGTCATCCGCGAGTACGACGGCCCGGACCCGGCCCGCCGGGAGTCGCCGCAGCCGATGCGGGTCTGACGGTCCCGCCTGCCGGTCTCGCCTGTTGGGACCGTATTTGTTGAGGACCGTACGTAATGCGTACGGTCCTCATATGGCCCTTACGTTCCAGGTGGACCCACCCGTCACACCCGCCCTCCGCGACGGCATCCTCCGGCTGTGGACCGACGTGTCCAACGCCGGGGGCTCCGTGGGCTTCGTGCCCCCGGTCACGCCGGAGGTGATCCGGCCCGAGCTCGTGAAGCACTTCGTGGCGATGGCCGAGGGGCGGACCCGGCTGCTCGCCGGGTTCGACGCGGACGGGAACGTGGCCGCCACCGCCTTCTTCACCTTCAACACGCACCGGCTGATGACCCACTGGGTGTGGCTCTACACCGTGATGGTGCACCCCGGCCACCAGGGCAAGGGCTACGGGCGGGACCTGCTCGCCGCGGCCGCGGACGCCGCGCGGGGCTTCGGCGGCATCGAGGCGATCCGGCTCACCTGCCGGGGCGGCGGGGGACTGGAGCGGTTCTACGAGTCCTGCGGGTACAAGGAGGTCGGCCGGGTGCCCGGCGCGATACGGGTCGCGCCCGGGGACGACCGGGACGACGTCCACCTGCTGCTGCCCCTTGGCTGAACGAAGCGGCTCAACGAAGCGGCTGAACGAAGCGCCTGAGCGGAGCGGCTGAACGGAGCGGCTGAACGGGGTACGGCCCCCCTGCAAGATCGAGGTGCCGCCGTGGTTCACTGGGTGGTGCCCCTTTCGCAAGGTCTTGGTCGGGAACGGAAGAGTGGGTTGAGATGCTCCGCTACACACTGATGCGCCTCGGTATCTTCGTGGGCTGCTTCGTGGTCGTCTGGGGCCTCGTCTACACCGGTGTCGCTCCCCGCGGGCTCGGTGCCTCCAACGGCGCCTGGATGATCCTGCTGGCCCTGGTGCTCTCCGCGCCGATCAGCTTCGTGGTGCTGCGCAAGGAGCGGGACCGCGCCTCCGAGCAGATCGTCCGGCGCGTCGACAAGGCGAAGGCCGACCTGGAGGCCAACCGCAACCAGGAGGACGGGGCCGACGACACGGCCCGGGCGCGCGAGCAGGCGGCGCAGCCGCAGCCGCAGGGCAAGGCCGCGCAGGGGCAGGCGTCGTAACGGCGCCTACCTCTCCAGCGGCCGCACCTCGCCGACGACATGCGGCCGCTTGCCGTCGCCGAGCAGGGCGAACCGGGTGTCCTCCGCCGCGTACGTCACCGTGGCCGGCAGCAGCACCGGTGCCCTGAACTCCGCCCGGACGGCGACCGCTTCCGGTGTGCCGTGCTCGGCCAGGCAGCGTGCCAGCGCCCACATGCCGTGCGCGACGGCCCGGGGGAAGCCGAACGGGCGGGCCGTGAGCGGGAACAGGTGGATGGGGTTGCGGTCGCCGGACACCGAGCCGTAGCGCCGGCCGATGTCGCCGGACAGCCGCCAGCGGGTCAGCGCGGGCGGGAGGTCGCGGGCCGTCAGGAGGCGGGCGGTCTGCGCGGGGGCGTCGTCGGGGGTCCGGTGCCGGGCCAGATACGTGCTGCGTGACGTCCAGACGGGCCGAGCGGCCGGATCGTCGTCCGGCCCGTCCGGTCCGTCCGATCCGTCTGGCCGTACTTCGGTCGTCACCGTCGCCTCCGTGCCGCGCCGGTGCGGCGTCAACGCCTCCATTTCCACGCGGAGTTCGTACGTCGCGGACGGCGGCAGGGCGCGGCGCCGTTCGATCTCGACGGACGTGTGGACCAGGCCGAGCAGGGGGAGCGGGAAGGCCGGGCGGCTCATCAGGGCCATGGCCGACGGGAAGCCGAGGACGTGCGGGAAGGCGACGGGCAGCGTGCCGTCTCCGGGCGGCACGGCGCACACCCGCTCGTAGGCGGCGAGGCGCGCCGCGTCGACGCGGACGCCGGGCAGGACCAGCCGGGTGCGGGGGAAGTGCGCGCCGGGGCGGGGCCGTTTGAACGGGGAGAACAGGGCCCCGCGGGCGAGCAGCGGAGCGAGCGCGGGCGGGGTGGTGCGCACGGTGGACCGGGCGGGCCCGGCGGGGACGGTCATCGGTCACGCTCCCAGTGCGGTCGGGCAGTTGACCGCGCGTCAGGTTACCGGAGGTAAGGCGCGTCGCGGACCGCCGGGCGCCGATCCCGTTTCGAGGTGCCGGACCGGGGTAGACGGGACGCGGCGCATGGTCCGGCCGCGGGAGGGCTCACGGACTGCGACCGGCGTGAGGGACGTGCGGAGCCCTGGCACGCGTTGAGGGGCGCGCGGGCTCCGCACGGCCGTACGCGGTGGTGCGCGGCCGTGTGTGACGGTGCGTGGCGAAGCGCGCCGGGGGAGGGTGCCGATCCCGCACATCTCCGCCTCCGGAGCCCCGTCGAACCGGCACAGCCCCCTCACGACGAAGCCGTACGATCCGGTTCCTGACCGGTGGTGCATCACACCCGCCCGCTCCGGCCGCCCCTGACCCCGGCGTCCGTCCACCGGATCCCGCCGGCGTACCGCCGCCTCGCCCCGCGCACCCCGAGGCCCGTACGCCCGTACGTCATGCGGCGGAGCAGCGCGTGCCGCCGTCACAGGAGTCGCTCGTGTCCCTCATGCATTCGTCGTCCGCGTACCCGTCCTCCTCCGTGCCTCCGTCGTATCCCTCCTCCGCCTCGTCGGTCCCTGCCACCGCTTCCGGCTCCGGACCCGTCCTCGTGGAGCCCGAACTCCAGCGTCTGGACGGTGTGGTGCGGGAGGCGTACGTGCCGCCGCTCGTCGCGCCGGTGACGCACGGGTCCCTCGCCGACGTGCCCTTCGCCAACGCGGTGCGGGAGCCCGACAAGGCCGTCCTCAGCCGCCGGACCGGCGACGGGGACTGGACGGACGTGACGGCCGCCGAGTTCGCCGCCCAGGTCCTGGCGGTCGCCAAGGGGCTGCTCGCGCAGGGTCTGGCACCGGGCGACCGGATCGCCGTCATGTCCCGGACGACGTACGAGTGGACGCTCCTGGACTTCGCCGCGTGGGCGGCCGGCCTGGTGACCGTGCCCGTCTACCCGACCTCCTCCGTCTTCCAGACCCGCTGGATCCTCCAGGACACCGGCGCCGTCGCCGTCGTCACCGAGACCGCCGCGCAGGCCGCCGCCCTCGGCCCGGAACGCGCGCTCCTGCCCGACCTGCGGCACCTGTGGACCGTCGAGCAGGGCCACGTGGAGGCCCTCGCCGAGGCCGGCACCCGCATACCCGACGAGGAAGTGGCCGTACGGCGCGGGATGCTGGGGCCCGACTCGCTCGCCACCGTCATCCACACCTCCGGCACCACCGGCCGCCCCCGGGGCTGCGCCCTCACCCACGGCAACTTCCTCGCCGAGGTCGACAACGCCGTCGCACTGCTCCACCCGGTCTTCACGGCCCGTACGAAGGAGGAGGCGTCGGTCCTCCTCTTCCTGCCCATGTCCCACGTCTTCGGCCGGATGGTGGCCGTCGCCTGCGTCCGCGCGCGGGTGCGGCTGGGCCACGCGCCGAGCCTGGCGTCCGAGGACCTCATGGCGGACCTGGCGAGCTTCCGGCCGACGGCCCTGCTGGCCATCCCGTACATGCTGGAGAAGGTGTACAACGTGGCCCGCGCCCGGGCCGAACTCGCCCGCCGGGCGGCGGCGTTCGACCGCGCGACCGGTGTGGCCCGGCGCTACGGCGAGGCCCTGGAGGCGCGCAGGCGCGGCACCGGCGACGGGCCGGCCGCCACCCTGAAGGCGGCCCGGACCTTCTACGACCCGCTCGTCTACCGCCGCATCCGCACCGCCCTGGGCGGCAGGCTCCGCCACGTCGTCTGCGGCGGCTCCCCGTTGGGCCGCCGCCTCGCCGCCTTCTACGCCGGGGTCGGCATCGACGTCCACGAGGGCTACGGCCTCACCGAGTGCACCGCCGCCGCCACGGTCATGCCCCCGCTCAGGCCGCGCCTGGGGACGGTCGGCTGGCCCCTGCCGGGCACCCGCATCCGCATCGCGGACGACGGGGAGATCCTGGTCTCGGGCCCGCAGGTGCTGCGCGGCTACTGGGACCCGCAGGCCGGTGCCCTGGCGCCGGCGACCCGCGGCGGCTGGCTGGCGACCGGGGACATCGGGCAGCTGGACGACGAGGGCTACCTCAGCATCACCGGCCGCAAGAAGGACATGCTGATCACGGCGGGCGGCAAGAGCGTGGCCCCGGCGCCCCTGGAGAACTGGCTGCGCGCCCACCCGCTGATCTCCCAGTGCATGGTCGTCGGCGACGGCCGCCCGTACGTCGCCTGCCTGCTCACCCTCGATCCCGAGGGCGTCAACCACTGGCGGCGGATGAACGGCAGGCACGCGGTGCCGCTGGAGTTCCTCTCCGACGACGCGGAGCTGCTGGCCGTGCTCCAGCGTGCGATCGACGAGGCGAACAAACTGGTGTCCCGCCCGGAGTCGATCCGCAGGTTCACCGTCCTGACCACCGATTTCACGGAGTCCGCGGGTCATCTGACCCCGTCCGTGAAGCTCCGCCGCGCGGCCGTCGAGCGGGACTTCGCGGACGAGATCGACAAGCTCTACTCGCGGTAGGCGCCCGGCCCGGGCTCCCGCGCTCGCGGGGGCCTCAGTCCACCATGTCCGCCGCCGTGAGCAGCCGGGTCAGGTCCGTCCGGGACCGTACCCCGAGCTTGCGGTAGATGCGGGTCAGGTGGGCCTCCACGGTCTTGCGGGACACGAAGAGCGAGGCCGCGGCCTCCGTGTTGTTCAGGCCCCGGGCCACCGCCCGTGACACCTGGAACTCCTGCGGGGTGAGCAGGTCCAGGGCCCCGCCCGGGTGCGGTGCCGTCCGGGCCGCCGGCCTGCCGCCCGCGGCCGCCAGCTCGCCGGCCGCCCGCCGGGCCCACGGGGTCGCGCCCAGCCGTTCGAAGCAGGCCAGCGCGGAGGCGAGCGGTGCCCGGGCCGCCCCGGGACGGCGGTGCCGGCGCAGCACCTCCGCCTCGCACAGCAGCGTGCGCGCCTGATCGAAGGGGCTCGTCGTGCGCCGGTGGGCCTCCAGGGCCGCGCCGAACCGGGCCTCGGCCTCCTCGGGGTCCGGCGCGAGCAGACCGCGGCAGCGCGCCGCGGCCGCCTCCGTGGAGGGCAGGCCCGTCACCAGGGCGCGCTCCTCCAGCCAGGCCACCACCTGCGCGGCCCGCGCGTCGTGGCCGGCCCGCAGGTGCGCCTCCGCCAGCTCCGCGGCGAACGGCACGGTCTCCGGGTTGCCGACACCCTGCTCCACGGCCAGGGCGAAGGTCTGTTCGAGCTGGTCCACGGCCGCCGCGTGGTCCCCGTGGGTCAGGGCCGACAGACCGAGCACCGCCGTCATGTGGAGCTCCTGGCAGCCGATGCCGTGCGCCCCGCACTCCCTGCGCGCGCGGGCCACGAGGTCCTCGCACTCCACCCGGTCGCCGCGCAGCGCCGCCAGCCACCCCAGGCCGTAGAGCGCGTAGCTCACGGTCGTCAGCTGGCCCAGCTCCTCCGCCCAGCGCAGGGCCTCGGTGAGGTCACCGGCGGCGGAGGCCCACTGGCCGATGCGGATCTCCAGCTCGCCCCGGACGGCGAGCGTGTAGCCCAGCACCCCCACTGCGCTCCGGCCCCGGGCCGACTCCACGGCCGCGTTCAGCAGGCGGCGCCCGCGCGCCGGCTCCTCCAGCCGGCACCACGCCAGGCCCGCGATCGCGTGCACCCGCTGGTCGCGCACGAGGTCGCCCGGGCCGACGCGGTCGGCGGACTCCAGCATCTCCCGGCCCCGCGCCGTACGCCCGGCCATCACGAGCACCGCGCCGAGGACGGTGAGGCTGTGCCAGCGCTCCGGACCGTCCGGCGAGGCCAGGGTGAGGGACTGCTCGGCCACGCGGACCGCCTCCGGGAAGTGGCCGTCGAGGCGGGCCGGGGCCGTCGCCGTCGCCAGCAGCACGCAGGCGCGGGCGGGGTCGTGACCGCGTACGGCCTCCGCCGCGTCCACCAGCAGGCCGTACGCTCTCGCCGGTTCGCCGTTCCAGGTGATGACCCAGCCCAGCAGGGCCTGGACGTCCGCGCGCAGCACCGGGTCCGGGGTAAGGCGCAGGGCCTCCTCGCACCACTGCGGACCGGCCGGCAGCCCGCCGAGCACCGCGTCCGAGGCGGCGCGGTGCAGCCGGGCGGCGCGCGGGGCGGGGTCGGGCGTGAGGTCGGCGGCGCGCCGCCAGGCCAGCGCGGACTCGGCGAGCGCGTTGCGCCGCCGCGCCTCCCGGGCCGCCTCGGCGAGCGCCGCCGCCGTCTCCTCGTCGGGGCCCGCGCTCGCCGCCGCCCGGTACCAGGCGTGCAGCGGGCCGGTGCTGACCGAGGCGAGCGCCTGGTACGCGGCGACGCGGTGGGCGAGCGGAGCCCGCCCGAGGACCAGGGGGCGCAGGACCGGGTGGTGGAAGTCGAGGCCGTCGGGGACGGCCGTGATCAGGCCGTCCTCCTCGGCGGCCGAGAGGGCGTCGAGGGAGAGCCCGGCCGCTTCCAGCGCCTTGCGCAGCCGGCCGGTGTCCGCGCAGCGGCCGGCGGCCAGGACGACCAGCGCACGGCGGGCCGTCTCGGGGAGGCCGTCGATACGGGCCGCCCAGGCGCGCTCCAGATGACGGCCGAGGGACGGCGGGTCGGGCAGCGGGTGCGCGCCGCGCGCCTGCTCCCCGGACAGCCCGGCGGCGAGTTCGCGCAGCGCGAGGGGGTTGCCGCCGCTGATCCGGCAGAGTTCGGCGAGCACGGCCGGGGCGATCCCGCGGTCCAGGGCGCGCAGCAGGTCGGCGCAGCCGTCGGGGGTCAGCCCGCAGACCTGCACCGCCGGGACGGTGCGGCGGGTGCCCGTCTCGCCGTGGTCCTCGCGGGAGCACAGCGCGAGGGCGACCCGCTCGCTGGACAGCCGGCGCGCGACGAACAGCAGGACCCGCCGGGACGACGGGTCCACCCAGTGCAGGTCGTCGACGAGGACGACCACGGGCCGCTCGTCACCGAGGGCCGCGAGCACGTTCAGGGCGCCCATGCAGGCCGCGTACGGGTTGCCGGGCGCGTCACCGGTGTCGCCGCCGAGCGCGAGGGAGGACTCCAGGGCGGCCCGCTGGGCCCCGGGGATATCCCTGAAACGGGACGAAAAGGGCATGAGGAGGTCGCCCAGCGTGGCGAACGGCAGCACGGTCTCGGTCTCGATGCCCCGGGCTCTCAGCACCGTCCGCTCCCCGTGCGCGCCCGCCCGTTCCGCGAGGTAGTCGAGGAGCGCCGTCTTGCCGATGCCGGGCTCGCCCCACAGCAGCAGCGCGGCCCCGCCGGCCTCGCCCGCGACCAGCAGGTCGTCCATCAGCCGGCGCTCGCGCTCCCGGCCCACGAGTTCCCGCATGCGTCACCCCCCGGCACCGAGCCGCCGTCGTCCATCATGCTCCTCGCCGCGGAGGGCAAGAAGCGCGCCGACGGGGGATGTGGGGACTTCCCGGAAGCGGCGCCCCGTCCGGGGGCCTTGAATGGTGGTCCTCGGGGGAAGCTGGTCGCGGATGACGAGGGGGACGGCCGATGTTCGTGTCCGCGGGAGCGCACTTCCGGCTCGACTCGGTCGAGATCCGGGTGACGTTCTCCGGTACGGACGCGGCCGCCGCGATCAGGGCGCTGGCGCCGGACCACGGGGGTGCCCGGCGCAGCGTCCACTTCTGCGAGGTGCTCGGCGCCGGATCGCTGCCCCTGCTGGACGCGGGCGTGACGCTGCGGCTGCGGGCGGGGAGCGGACGCGGCGGTGGCGGGGACGCCACGGCGGTGCTGCGCCCGTGCCGCACCTCCCGCCTCACCGAGCGCTGGCTCGGCTTCCGGGCCCAGGGCCCCGACTCGCTCCGCCTCTGCGGCGACTTCTCCGGCGAGAGCCGCGTCCTCGCGGCCTCCTTCGCCTCCGACTGCGGCCGCAGGGCGGTGGAGGCGGTCATCTCCGGCGGCAGGCCGCCGGCCACGGCGTTCTCCGGCCGGCAGCGCGCCTTCCTCACCGAGTGCGCCGACGTGTACGTCGACGCGGGCGGCCTGAGGGTCCTCGGCCCGGTGCACGCCGCCCGCTGGACCGGCGTACGGCTGCGCCACCACGAGGTACGGCTGGAGCACTGGACGGTACGGGGGAGCGAGCCGCTGGAGTGGTTCGAGGTCTCCGAGCGCGTCGCCCCCGAGGGCGCCGAGGTGGTCCAGGCGTCCCTGACGGCCCTGCTGCGGGCCCGGGGCCTGGAACCGGACCTCACGCAGGAGACGCTGACGCGCCGGGTGCTGGAGGCGCTGAGCGCGGGTGCGGTCCGGTAGGGCCGGGCGAGGCGGTGAGGGGCGGAAAAAGGCAGGAGCCCCATTGCCGGACGGCACGGGACTCCTTGGGTACTGCTATCGGTTCCGGATCAGAGCACTGGGCTCAGAGCTCAGACGGGGGTGACGTTCTCCGCCTGCGGGCCCTTCGGACCCTGCGTCACGTCGAAGGTCACCGCCTGGTTCTCTTCGAGAGAGCGGAAGCCGGTCGCGTTGATCGCGGAGTAGTGGACGAAGACGTCGGGGCCGCCGCCTTCCTGGGCGATGAAACCAAAGCCCTTTTCGGCGTTGAACCACTTCACGGTTCCGGTAGCCATAAGCCCTCCTTGGGCCCAAAGGGTTGCCCTGCTCCAGAACCTGCAAGCGTAAAAACGTGCGGCGTCTGAAAACGACGAGAGCCCGCGGTTACATGCTCCGCAGGCTCTGTACTGCAAGGGAAACCAAACTGCAACTTGCGGCGAGCCTAGCATGCGGGCAGCCGAAAGCAATAGAGGTCAAGATCACTTCACCCGGACGTTTGAACGCTCCGGAACCGGATTGACGGGATGACCTCTGCTTTTGCGGGTCGGCGCCTACTTGTCGCGGCGGTGCGAATGGCGGAGACACGCCGACGGGTCACCGGTTTGCGCCGGCCGGACCACCCTGGAGGGTGCACCGTACCGCATGGGGGCTAGCCTCGCGATATGGACAATCCTCGCACCAGGCCGCGCGTCGGTCACATCCAGTTCCTGAACTGCATGCCCCTGTACTGGGGGCTCGCGCGTACCGGGACGCTCCTCGACTTCGAGCTGACGAAGGACACCCCGGAGAAGCTCAGCGAGAAGCTGGTGCATGGCGACCTCGACATCGGGCCGATCACGCTCGTGGAGTTCCTCAGGCACGCGGACGAACTGGTCGCCTTCCCCGACATCGCGGTCGGCTGCGACGGCCCCGTGATGTCCTGCGTGATCGTCTCGAAGGGTCCCCTGGACCAGCTCGACGGCGCCCGCGTCGCCCTCGGCTCGACCTCGCGCACGTCGGTGCGGCTCGCTCAGCTGCTGCTCGCGGAGCACATCGGGGTCGGCCCGTCGTACTACACCTGCCCGCCGGACCTCGCCCTGATGATGCAGGAGGCCGAGGCCGCCGTCCTCATCGGCGACGCGGCGCTGCGGGCCAACCTGATCGACGGCCCGAAGTACGGCCTCCAGGTGCACGACCTGGGCGCCCTGTGGAAGGAGTGGACGGGGCTGCCGTTCGTCTTCGCCGTCTGGGCGGCCCGCCGCGAGTACGCCGAGCGGGAGCCGGAGGTCACCCGGCAGGTGCACGAGGCGTTCCTGGCCTCGCGTGACCTCTCGCTGGTGGAGGTGGACAAGGTCGCCGAGCAGGCGGCCCGCTGGGAGGCCTTCGACGAGAAGGTGCTGGAGCGGTACTTCACGACGCTCGACTTCCGTTTCGGACAGCCGCAGCTGGCGGCGGTGGGCGAGTTCGCGCGCCGCGTGGGCCCGACCACGGGCTTCCCGGCGGACGTACGGGTGGAACTGCTGCGACCGTAGGGTCAGGTGATCAGGGGGTCCTGCAAGGGCGGGTAGTGCGGGGCGCAGTCCGGGCAGGCGTAGACGTTGAAGCCCGGACCGGTGGCGGCGTGCACCTCGTGCACCAGGACCGGGTCGTCGGTGGTGCACCCGCAGCGGGCGCACAGGCGGATCGGCCGACGGGGCGCGTTCTGTTCCGTCATCGGACGGCTCCGGCGTACGCGAAGCGGAGCGCGTGACGCTCCTCGGGTGTGAGGACGTAGGGGCGCACGACGGCGGACGCGTCGCCGTCGAGGCGCTCGGTGAAGCGGGGTGGCGGGGCGGGGATGTGGAACGGCGGAGGGAGCACGTCCCCGGCGCGGTGGCGCCCGCGCGAGCTCGGCAGGAAGAGGTCCAGTACCCAGGCGAGAAGGTGGACGATAAGGTCCGCCATGTCGACGCTCCGATCAGCGTTGGCCATGCCCCGGGACGGCTGCTATCCGTCGCCGGGGCTTTCGGTTGCCTCACCGTAGTGTGTCATGTAACTGCCTATCTATACCTATGCTATTAGAGCTGTTGCTATGCCTACCGGGATGCCCTTACGTACAGTTCGCCTGTGTTCGAATTTGACCCGACGAGGCCCAAGTGGCACCAGATCGCCGAAGTGGTGCGGGCGAGGATCGCCAGCGGTGAGTACCCCGTACGCGGGCTGATCTCCGAAGTGAAGCTCGAACAAGAGTTCGGGGTGTCGCGTGTGACGGTCCGCAAAGTCACCGCCGCCCTCCGTGACGAGGGGCTCATCATCACCACACGAGGGATGGGCTCCTTCGTGACGGAACGCTGACGCGCAAAAAACTCACGGGCCCCGGAGACCGGGGCCCGTGAGTTCGTGGTGCCGAGGCGTCAGGCCGAGACCAGCCCCGCCTCCCCGGAGGGCTGCGCCGGGACGGCCGGCGCCGTGCGGGCCGCTCCCGGGGCCGGCGCCGGGGTGCGCTGGTCGAGCGGGAGGACCGACGGGGTCACCCCCTGGTTCAGGAACACGCTGCGCACCGCGCGCTCCGCCGCGTGCCCGTCGTCGTACTGGACGAAGCGCTCGCGGAACGCGGCCCGCAGCGCCGTGGCCTTCTCGCCCTTCCAGGCGCCGCTGCGGAAGACCTCGATGAGCTCGTCCTCGCTGGTCGCCGTGGCACCGGGGGTCTCACCCGGCTTCTGGGACAGCAGGTTGAAGTACACGCCGCGGGCCTTGCTGTAGACCTCCCAGTCGTCGACGTACGAGACGATGGGCCGGTCCAGGCAGGCGTAGTCGAACATGATCGACGAGTAGTCCGTGATCAGGGCGTCCGCGGCCAGGCAGAGGTCCTCCACGACCGGATGCTTGGAGACGTCCTTGATCAACCCGCGCTCCTGCAGCGCCTGGAGCTGCGGGTCGGCGCCGTAGAAGTAGTGCGTGCGCACGAGCACGACGAAGTCGGGGCCGAGTTCGCGGCAGAGCCGTTCCAGGTCCAGGCGGGGGACGAACCCCTTCTGGTAGTCGCGCACGGTGGGGCAGTACAGCAGGGCGGTCTTCCCGTCCTCGATGCCCAGCTCGGCGCGGATGCGCGTGACGTCCTCGGAAGTGGCCCGGAAGTACACGTCGTTGCGCGGGTAGCCCGAGTCGATCGACTCGAAGGCGCACGGGTAGACGCGCTCCCAGATCTCGGTCGAGTGCTGGTTGGAGGAGAGGCTGTAGTCCCAGCGGTCGACGCGCTCGAGCATCTTGTGGAAGCTCATGTTCTTCGCGGCGGCGGGGAAGCGCTGCTGGTCGATGCCCATCTGCTTCAGCGGGGTGCCGTGGTGGGTCTGCAGATGGATCTGGCCGGGCCGCTTGACGATCTCGTTGGGGAAGTTGACGTTGTTGACCAGGTACTTCGCCCGGGCCATGACCTCCCAGTACCGGGGCGAGCGGGCGACCACGTAGTCGACCCCGGCCGGTACCGTCGCCTCCTCGCCCGGACGCACGATCCACACGCCGTGGATGTGCGGGGCGAGCTCCTTGGCCTTGTAGTAGATCGCCGCGGGGTTGCAGGCGACACCGCGGTTCCAGTAGGCGCTGTAGACCGCGAGGTTCTCGTCGATCGGGCGCCGCAGGTACATGCGGTACAGGCGGTCGTACGCCCTCCTGCCGAGCGCCGTCCGCATCTTGGAGGCCCGCTTGACCAGCTTCTTCTTTGTGGCACCCGCGAACTCGACCGCCGCGAACGCCGGGTAGGAGCCGCGCTCCACGAGGTCGAAGCGCAGCCCGGGCGTGCCCTCGGGCTTCTGGAAGCGCGCGGGCTTGAACCGCTTGTACTGGGCCGAGGCGAGCTTGAAGAACTCGGGCCGGTCCTGCGGGAGGATGCGGTCCGCACGGACGAGCGTGAACAGGAAGTGGCTGACCATCCGCTCGAAGAGCAGCGGGCGCACGGCCGAGAGGTGGGGCCGCTCGTCGAGGAACTCGAACAGCCGGGCGTACTGCTCGAAGATCCCGAAGTGCTTGCGCCCGGGGGTGCGCATGGAGTTGCCCTGGCGCCGCTGCCGGTACTCCACGCAGACCTGCTCCAGGCAGGCGATGCGCTCGGCGGTCAGCATGGTCTTGTAGACCATCAGCGCGTCTTCGTAGATGCCGTCGGTGAAGGTGAAGCCGCCCCCGACGTAGAACTCGCGGCGGTACACCCGGTTCCACACGACGGCGAACATCGTGAGGTACTCGGGGCGCTCCAGTGCCGTGAACACGTCGGTGCCGGCCGCGGCGAGCAGTTCGCCGGCGGCGCTCTCCTGTACCCGGTTCGTCCAGTACGTGCGGACGTGGTTGAAGAGCAGGATGTCCGGGTCGTCGGTCAGTTCGAGGCGGTCGGCGATCGCCTGGAGCGCGTTCTCCGCGAGGGTGTCGTCGCTGTCCAGGTAGAAGATGTAGTCACCGGTCGCACGCTGCGCGCCCAGGTCGCGGGCCTTGCCGATGCCCTGGTTCTCGTCGAGGTGGACCGGCCGCACGCGGCTGTCCCGCGCGGCGTACTCGTCGAGGATCCGGCCGCAGCCGTCCGGTGAGTTGTCGTCGACCGCGATGACCTCGAAGTCTTCGAAGGACTGCTCGAGAATGGAGTCCAGGCAGGCGCGCAGATACCCCTGCACCCGGTAAACGGGGACAACAAGGCTTATTCGGGGAGCAACCGGATTCTGCGCGTGGCTCATGAAGCTTCCTGGAGAGTGGGGGGTGCGTGTCGAATCCTCGCCTGACATGCGCACTGTGATGAATGGTGTATGAAGCGAGGTTGAATCCTACATGAGGGCGGCAAGTCGTGATCTTTGCGTGACTGGTCCTGATCGGTGTCCTGATCGGTGTCCTGATCAGGGCCCCGGTGACCTGATCAGCCAAGTCTTCAGATGCGCGACATGTCCAGAGGGTTGTATCGGCACCGCGAATGTGGCATGCGTTACTCACGTGAGGGTCGTGGGGTCAGTGACGGCGGGACGGTGATCCGCGCGGGATGAGCGAGTCGTTACTGATCTTCCTCGCCGCCCTGTGGGGGGCGGCGGCCGGCGGGCTCCTGCCCCGGGCCGCCCACCGGCTCGCCGTACCGCCCGAGGAGCCGTGGCGCTCCGCGTGCCCCGCGGGGCACCCCGTCAGGGGCTGGCTGGGGCGCGCCCGCTGCGCACCCTGTGGGCACGCGTACGGCCGCGCCCTGCCCGTCGCGTGCGTCACGGCCGTCGCCTGCGCGGTGTCCGCCGCCGCCACCGGTCCCCGTCCCGAGCTGGCCGTCTGGCTGCTGCTCGCGCCGGTCGCCGTCCTGCTGTCCCTGGTCGACCTGCGGGTGCACCGGCTGCCGGACGTCCTGACGCTGCCGCTGGCCGGGGCGGCCCTCGTACTGCTCGGCGCCGCGGCGCTCGTGCCCGGGCACGCGGGACAGTGGCGCACCGCGGTGTTCGGGGCACTGGCGCTCGGGGGCCTGTACCTCGTGCTCTTCCTCGTCCGGCCGGACGGCTTCGGCTTCGGCGACGTGAAACTCGGGCTCGGGCTCGGGGCCGTGCTCGGCTGGTACGGGTGGGGCGTCGTCGTCCTGGGGGCGTTCGCGGGCATCCTGTTCGCCGGGCTGTACGGGCTGGTGCTCGCCCTGGCGCGGCGGATCGGACGGCGCACCGCGTACCCGATCGGACCGGCTCTGATCGCCGGGGCGTACGTCGCGCTGCTGCTCGGGGCGCACGCGGTCTGACGTGCGGCGCGGCACGGTTGTCCACAGGCGGGAGTGGGGCGGTTCCGGGGGTAGGCGTACGCTGGTCCGGACCGCCCACACCCACCTGAAAGGGACCCCGGTGACCGAGAAGGCCGACCTCGCGTCGTTCGATGTAACAGCCGTTCTCGACCGTGCCGCCGCCGGTGGGCGGATCACCCCGGAAGAGGCGCTCGTCCTCTACCGCGACGCCCCGCTGCACGCGCTGGGCGCCGCCGCCGACGCCATCCGGAGGCGGAAGTACGCGGGCACCGAGCACATCGCGACGTACATCATCGAGCGGAACATCAACTACACGAACGTCTGCGTGACGGCGTGCAAGTTCTGCGCCTTCTACGCCGCGCCCAAGGACATCAAGAAGGGCTGGACGCGGGACCTGGAGGACATCCTGCGCCGCTGCGCGGAGACCGTCGAGCTCGGCGGCACGCAGATCATGTTCCAGGGCGGTCACCACCCGGACTTCGGCGTGGAGTACTACGAGCAGCACTTCTCCGCCATCAAGCAGGCGTTCCCGCAGCTGGTCATCCACTCCCTCGGCGCCTCCGAGGTCGAGCACATGGCCCGTATCTCCAAGGTGAGCGTGGAGGAGGCGATCCAGCGCATCCACGCGGCGGGCCTCGACTCCTTCGCGGGCGCCGGTGCCGAGCTGCTGCCCGAGCGGCCGCGCAAGGCCATCGCCCCGCTGAAGGAGAGCGGCGAGCGCTGGCTGGAGATCATGGAGACCGCGCACAACCTGGGCGTGGAGTCCACCTCCACGATGCTCATGGGCACCGGCGAGACGAACGCCGAGCGCATCGAGCACCTGCGGATGATCCGCGACGTGCAGGACCGGACGGGCGGCTTCCGGGCCTTCATCCCGTACACGTACCAGCCGGAGAACAACCACCTCAAGGGCCGTACGCAGGCCACGATCTTCGAGTACCTGCGCATGATCGCCATCGCCCGGATCTTCCTGGACAACGTGGCGCACATCCAGGGCTCCTGGCTGACCACCGGCAAGGAGATCGGCCAGCTCTCCCTGCACTACGGCGCGGACGACCTCGGCTCGGTCATGCTGGAGGAGAACGTGGTCTCGTCGGCCGGCGCCAGGCACCGCTCCAACCGGCTGGAGCTGATCGACCTGATCCGCAAGGCCGGCCGGGTGCCCGCCCAGCGCAGCACGACGTACGAGCACCTGGTCGTCCACGACGACCCGGCCAACGACCCCGTCGACGACCGCGTGGTCTCCCACATCTCGTCCACGGCCATCGAGGGCGGCACGGCCCACCCCGAGCTGAAGCTGATCGGCACCAACTAGCGCGGACCGCTGCCGAGGTGCTGACGATCCACGCCGCGGACGAGCTGCGGCACGCCTGGGACGACACGAAGCCGCTCAAGGAGGGCGCCGTAGCCGTGGAGGGCGGCCGGGTGGCCGCCGTCGGCACCCTGGCCGAACTGCTGAAGCCGTACCCGGGCGCCCGCGTACGGCGCTGGCCGGGCACCCTGGGGCCCGCCCGCGTCCATGTCGGTCCGCTCCCGGACGCGCCGACCCCGCGCGAACGCATTCACGCGGTGCTCAAGTCGGGTGCCGTCGCGGTCCTGGAGGAGTACGCGGACACGCCCGAACTGAGGGCGGCCGCCGAGCGGAACGACGTGGTGGTCCTGCGGCGGGGGCGGCCCACCGCCGTCGTCCCGGGGGCCCGCGCCGACCTCGCCGTCTTCGACGCCGCCGGCGTCTGCCTCGCCACGGTGTGCGCGGGACGGCTGGTGCACCGGAGGCGGTGAGGGGAATCCCGCCCCGGTCAGCACTCCGCGGTCAGCCGGAGAACGCCTCCGCGAACGCCCCGTCCTCCTGGTCCACCCCGCTGCAGTCGGTGGACGCGTCGTCGGTCGCGGAGCCGGTGGGGGTGGTGCTGGTGGTGCCGGTGGTGCCGAGTGGTGCCGGTGGTGTCGCACCGCCGGTTGCGGAAGGACCCCCACACCGACACCCAGGCGAAGCCCCTCTCGTCGGCGAACTCCCGCACCCGCGCCGCGTCGTGGAGCGTGAAGGTCTCGTTCTCCACGTCGTTCTCATCGATCATCGAGGTGAGGGCCAGGCCGTGCCAGGCGGTCTCGTCCGACAGCCCGAAGACGTCCGCGAGCCGGTCGTGGGCGGCCTCGGCGGACGTCTCCGCGTAGTCGCCCATGTCACCGTCGTACGAGCTGCCGTAGTCCATGGTCATGACGTCGACCGTGGAGACCTGTACGGAGTGGTCGTTCGCGGACTCCAGCAGGGCCACGCCGTCGTCGTCGAGGCCGGAGGGCATGACGGGAAGGGTGAACGAGACCGAGAGACCCTCCCGTTCCTCCTGGAGCTGCGCTATCGCCTCCGAGCGGAGGTCCACCGAGGCGGCGTCCGTCAGCGCGTCGCCCTCGACGTCGGAGTCCGCCGCACTCGCCCCGGCCGCGTCGAGCGCCTGTCCGTACGCCGAAGCGAGGGCCGAGGCGCTGTCGCGTGCCTCGGCGGGCTCCGTCCCCGACGCCCCGCCGAACGCCACCCGCACCGTCGCCCCGGACTCCTTCAGCGCCGAGACGCGGGACGCCACCGCCGCGTCGTCGACCGCGGCCGTCCCGCCCCACGCCGGGGTGCAGTCGTCGCCGTCCACGATCACGAACGCCAGGCTGTAGGCGGAGGGCCTGCCCGCCGGGTCGAGGTCGGACGCGGTCGTGGCGCTCACGTAGGGGGCGTACGCCGTCGTGGAATTCGTGGCTGCGTATTCCGAGGAGCAGCCCGCGCAGGCCGGCGTCACCAGACGGACCAGCCCGGCGGCCGGCTTGAGGAAACTCCTCACGGCGTACGCACCCGCCCTCTCGTGATTACCGCGTCCCCGAGAGGTTAATTAACGGACCGGTCCGCTTCCGGTGCTCTCACCTGCGAACTTGCAACCTCTGAGGAGAAGACAGAGTGGCGGACTTTCCATGGTTCATGCGCAACGGATACCGAATTCCGGTCACATGAAATATCTCTACCGTCCTCCACGGAATGCAATCCGAGTCCGTCGTGGAAGAACACGCCGCCGCTCCGGTGCGCGGCCGGCGCCCTGAACGCGGCAGGGGAGCCGGACGCGAAGAGGGCCCCGCTTTCGTCGACAACTCCGGGCGCAGGGCCAGGTTCCTGCGCCGGATCGGCGTGCTCGTGGGCGCCGTCCGCCTCGGCTACGCCGTCGTGCTCGGCCTGGCGTTCATGGGCTGGGGCATCTCGTCCGCCCCGTCCGGACTGCTGCCCTCCGGTGACGGCGGCGCGCCGCCGCAGGGCGGCATGGCGCCCTCGGGAGCACCCGCCGGGGCCCCTGACGGAACTCCAACCCCAGCCATGCCAGCCGCCCCCGCCACCCCTTCCCCCACGGTCGTACGACCTGGACGACGTCCCCCTCGCCCGGGCCTTCCTCTCCGCCGGGTCCGTGACGCTGCTGGTGTACGCGAAGGAACGGTTCTCGGCCGACTTCGCCGGACCCGCCCGCTTCCGGCGGCTCGACCGGATCGTGACGGTCTCCAACGCCCGAGCGGTCACGATCTGTCTCTGGCACGGGATCGCGCTGGTCCTGGCCGTCCCGCTGATCGACCGGTTCTGGGACGTGCCGACCTTCGAGACGTACCTGCCGCTGGACAGCCAGTGGTTCCTCTTCGGCGTCGGCTGGGTGCTGCTCGCGCTGTCCGTGCCGGCGTGCGGGTGGGTGGAGGACGTGGCGGCGAGGCGGAGGCCACGCCTGCTGCCGTGAGAGGTCACCCGTCGACGCCGACGAGGAGGCCGGGCTGCCACAATGGATCGGTGACCCGCGCCTCCCTGAACAAGCAGCCGCACGAAGTCGCCTCGATGTTCGACCACGTGGCGGCACGGTACGACCTCACCAACGACGTGCTCTCCCTCGGACAGGACCGGCGATGGCGCAAGGAGGTCGCGCGGGCGGTCGACGCGCGGCCCGGGCAGAAGGTCCTGGACCTCGCCGCGGGCACGGGCACCTCCTCGCTGCCCTTCGCCCGCGCGGGCGCGTACGTCGTTCCGTGCGACTTCTCCCTCGGCATGCTCAAGGTGGGCAAGCAGCGCCAGTCCTGGCTGCCGTTCACGGCCGGCGACGCGACGCGGCTGCCGTTCAAGGAGGACACCTTCGACGCGGTGACCATCTCCTTCGGGCTGCGCAACGTCCAGGACACCGATGCCGCGCTGCGCGAACTGCTGCGGGTGACCAGGCCCGGCGGACGGGTCGTGATCTGCGAGTTCTCCCACCCGACGTGGACGCCGTTCCGCACCGTCTACACCGAGTACCTGATGCGCGCGCTGCCTCCGGTCGCGCGCGCGGTGTCGTCCAACCCCGACGCGTACGTCTACCTCGCCGAGTCCATCCGCGACTGGCCCGACCAGCCCGCCCTGGCGGAACGCCTGCGCGGCGCGGGCTGGGAGAGGGTGGCGTGGCGGAATCTCACGGGTGGCGTGGTGGCACTGCACAGGGGCTTCAAGGCGGCGTGACACACGCCCCGGAAGGAGCGCGGGAAACTGCGCGACCAGCCACAACGAACCCGCGGTCGGCGAACAACCCCGAGCGACCTCAACGCGCGACGGGGAACGGCTCCCCGGGCTCGTCCAACTCCCGGCGCAACCCCCCGGGAGGGGGCCCTCCGCGGAGCGGCTCCCGCACCCCCGCACCGCCACCCCCCTCCCCCTCACCGTGCTCGAACCACACCGTGACCACCGCCCCGCGCGGGATCTCGGTCCCCGGCCGCGGGTACTGGCGTGCGACGTAGTCGACGACGGTCCAGGGAAAGTCGGGCCGGTCGGGCGCGGCGAGCACCACACCCCGCGCCTCGGCCGTCGCGCGCGCGTCCATGGCCATCAGACCGACGAGCCGCGGAACGCGCACTTCGGGTGTCTCGGGTGGTATGCGCACAGATGTCACCCCCAGCGGTACTGGAAGGGTAACCGCGTGGGGGCGGGCATCGGAAGCGCTGCGTGTTCATTCCCGGCCGACGGCTACGCACCGTCACAGGGCGAGCCGGTAGCGGTGCCCCGTCCGTTCGGAGGACGGCGTCGTGAAGACCTCCTCCAGCTCCATGCCGAGGCGGCGGGTCACGGCGATCGAGCGCTCGTTGCCGGCGGCGACCAGGGCGACGACGCTCGGCACCCCCGCCCGGCGCAGCCGGTCCAGCGTCTCGTGGGCGGCGGCCGTGACGTACCCCTGGCCCCAGTACGGCCGCGCGAGCCGCCAGCCGATCTCGATGTCGCCCGGCGCGGCGCCCCACTCGTGCGGCCACGGCTGGGCGCCGGTGAAGCCGATGACCCGTCCCTCCTCGTCGAGCACGCTCCACAGGCAGAAGCCGCGCTCCGCGTCGTGGCGGCGCTGGCGCGCGGTGAGCTCCTCGTAGACGGACAGCTCGGCGGACCTGCCGCCGTGGTACTCCATCACCTCGGGGTGGTCGAAGATCCGGTGCCAGGTCACGGCGTCCTCGTCGGTCGGGACGCGCAGCCGTACGCCGGGGAGAGCTCGGTTCACAGGGGGACAACCCTTCAGCCGGTCGATCTGTACCGCTGCATAGACTGCCCATGTCCCGTGCCCGTCGGCACCCGCTATTTCTAGCCTTGGGGAGATGACGCTGTGACCGAGCCCCAGCCCCTTACCGAACACACCGCCGATGTGATCGTCGTCGGGGCCGGTCCAGCCGGTTCCACCACCGCGTACTACCTGGCCAAGGCGGGACTCGACGTCCTGCTCCTGGAGAAGACCGCCTTCCCGCGCGAGAAGGTCTGCGGTGACGGTCTGACGCCCCGCGCCACCAAACAGCTCGTGTCCATGGGCATCGACATCTCCGAGGAGGCGGGCTGGCTCCGCAACAAGGGCCTCCGCATCATCGCCGGCGGTGTCCGCCTCCAGCTCGACTGGCCGGATCTCGCCTCGTTCCCGGACTACGGGCTGGTGCGCAAGCGCGACGACTTCGACGAGCAGCTGGCCCGGCAGGCGCAGAAGGCGGGTGCCCGGCTGTACGAGCGCTGCAACGTCGGTGCCCCGGTCGTGGACGACCGCACCGGCCGCATCACGGGCGTCCACGCCAAGCTCGGCGACGCGGACTCGAAGGAGAAGCGGGACGTCACCTTCCACGCGCCGCTGGTGGTGGCCGCGGACGGCAACTCCTCGCGCCTCTCCCTGGCGATGGGCCTGCACCGCCGCGAGGACCGTCCGATGGGCGTCGCGGTCCGTACGTACTTCACGTCCCCGCGCCACGACGACGACTACCTGGAGTCCTGGCTGGAGCTGTGGGACCGGCGCGGCCCGGGCGAGGACCGCCTGCTGCCCGGCTACGGCTGGGTGTTCGGCATGGGCGACGGCACCTCGAACGTCGGCCTCGGCGTGCTCAACACCTCCGCCTCCTTCAAGGAGCTGGACTGGCGCGAGGTCCTGAAGGCCTGGTGCGCGTCGATGCCGGAGGAGTGGGGCTACACCCCGGACAACATGACGATGCCGATCCGCGGCGCCGCCCTGCCCATGGCCTTCAACCGCCAGCCGCACTACACCAAGGGCCTGTTGCTGGTCGGCGACGCCGGCGGGCTCGTGAACCCCTTCAACGGCGAGGGCATCGCCTACGCCATGGAGTCCGGCCAGATCGCCGCGGACGTCATCGTCCAGGCGCACGCGCGGACCACCCCCGCCCAGCGGGAGATGGCCCTCCAGCGCTACCCGCGCGTCCTGAAGGACACCTACGGCGGCTACTACACCCTGGGCCGCGCCTTCGTGAAGCTCATCGGCAACCCGAAGATCATGAAGCTGGCGACCGAGCGGGGCCTCACCCACCCCCTGCTGATGAAGTTCACGCTGAAGATGCTCGCCAACCTCACCGACCCGACGGGCGGCGACGCGATGGACCGCATCATCAACGGCCTGAGCAAGGTGGCCCCGAGGGCCTGAGCCGCCCACCCGGAACGGCCGGTGGCCGCCACCCCTCGGGGCGGCGGCCACCGGCCGTTCGTCAGGGGATGTACGGGTCAGAGCACCCGCACCGCACCCGAGGCCGGGTAGCCGGACAGGTCCTGGATGACGACGCCCTTGGAGGGGTTGGCGGCGTCGAGGTACTGCCCGTTCCCGATGTAGACGCCCACGTGGTACGCGGAGCCCTTGCCGCCCCAGTAGAGGATGTCGCCGACCGCCAGGTTGGACAGCGAGACGTCGGTGCCGACCATCGACTGGTCCTGCGAGACCCGGGGGAGGTCCACGCCGGCCTGCTTGAACGCGGCCTGCACGAGGCTGGAGCAGTCCCAGGCGTTGGGGCCGGAGGCACCCATCACGTAGGCGTCGCCGACCTGGGCCTTCAGGAAGCTGATGACGGCCGACACACTGCCGCTGGCGGGCGCCGTCACCGACGCGGAGGCGGACGCCGAGGACGAGCCGGAGACCGAGGAACCCGAGGAAGTGGCCGAGGCCGAGGCGAGCTCGGCACGTTCGGCGTCCCGCGCGGCGCGCTCCGCGGCCGCCTTCCGCTCCGCCTCGGCCTTCCGCTCCGCCTCGGCCTTCTTCTTGGCCTCCGCCTTCTTCGCCTCCGCGAGGTCCGCCTCGGCCTGCTCGGCGGCCCGGGCTGCGGCCGCGTCGCGCTCGGCGCGCAGCTCGTAGTTGGCCGCGGCCTGCTGCGTGGCCTCCGCGGACCGGGCGACCTGGGTGGCCAGGTCGGCCGTGAGAGTGGGGAGTTCGAGCGTCTGGGTCACAGGCTCCGCGGCGTTCGCCGACGCGGACGCACCGGCCACTGCCACGGTGCCGAGGAGGCCACCGGTGACTCCGGCGCGCATCGCCATCTTCGACGCGCTGCGGCGGGGCTTCCGGTGGCTACGTATGTGAGCGGTGTGGGACATGGGTACAAGCGGTACCAGGGGCTGCTCCATACCTTCAAGAAACGTGTGGTCCGCCACAGTTGTTCAATCGACCACCGAACCCCGGGCGTGTCGCCCCTTCCTGACACCGAAACGGGCATTGCGGGCTTAAATGATCAAGCCTGTGATCATGGGGTTTCGTCGTTACGCCCGAATTGCTCTGTGCTTACCATCGCTTGCGTCGCGTGGCCAAGCCCGGCTTCCGGGAGGCCGTCTCGGGTGTGGTGGAGGTCACGGAACGGTAACCGCAGGGGGCGCGTCCCGCGCGCGGGAATCGGCGGCTCCCGGCGCTCGTGAACGCGTGCACGCGTTCACTTCCGCCCTCGCGTACCACCGGTGTGTGAATGTCCGCCCCATTATCAAGACACGGTGTCCGGCGCCAGTTTGCGACGGCCCGCACTTTGTTGATATTGGAGCCACCTCTTTGACCAGCGGTGACGGACGTGATTATCACGTCTGGTGATCACTTGGATGCTTCGGGTGTGAAGATCACTGCTCATCCGACTTCATGATCCTTCGTCAGGTGGTATAGATCACAAAGCAGTTGGCGCACCCCGTGTCGCAGATCACAGAGCCGCAGGCATAGGATGCGGGGCAGTTGGGCTTGTGACCTGCTTCACATGTTCGCGATCTTCGTGGGGACGCACGGGGGCCGCGAGACGGGCGAAGCGGATGCCGGTCTGACTGAGCTCCCCCAAGCTCTCGGCTTCGCTCGAGCAGGGGGGACCCCATGCAGTCAATGCCGACTGAGAGGAGCGAGGAGCGGTGAACGCCTATGCGCCCATCCTCGTGCTGGGAGCCCTCGGGGCAGGCTTTGCGATCTTTTCCGTGACCATGGCCGCGCTGACCGGTCCCAAGCGCTACAACCGGGCCAAACTCGAGGCCTACGAGTGCGGGATCGAGCCGACGCCCACGCCGGCCGGTGGCGGGCGTTTCCCCATCAAGTACTACCTGACGGCGATGCTCTTCATCGTCTTCGACATCGAGATCGTCTTCCTCTACCCCTGGGCCGTCTCCTTCGACGCCCTGGGTGTTTTCGGGCTCGTGGAGATGCTGCTCTTCGTGCTCACCGTCTTCGTCGCGTACGCGTACGTATGGCGGCGTGGCGGCCTGGACTGGGACTGAGGGGCTTTTACGACATGGGACTCGAAGAAAAGCTGCCGAGCGGTTTCCTGCTGACCACCGTCGAGCAGGCCGCGGGCTGGGTGCGCAAGTCGTCCGTCTTCCCGGCCACCTTCGGCCTCGCCTGCTGTGCCATCGAGATGATGACCACGGGTGCGGGACGCTACGACCTGGCCCGCTTCGGCATGGAGGTCTTCCGCGGCTCACCCCGCCAGGCCGACCTCATGATCGTCGCCGGCCGGGTGAGCCAGAAGATGGCGCCGGTGCTGCGGCAGGTCTACGACCAGATGCCGAACCCCAAGTGGGTGATCTCCATGGGGGTCTGCGCGTCCTCGGGCGGCATGTTCAACAACTACGCCATCGTCCAGGGCGTCGACCACGTCGTCCCCGTCGACATCTACCTCCCCGGCTGCCCGCCGCGGCCCGAGATGCTGATGGACGCCATCCTCAAGCTGCACCACAAGATCCAGCACTCCAAGCTCGGCGTGAACGCCGAGGAAGCGGCCCGCGAGGCCGAGGAGGCCGCGCTCAAGGCGCTCCCCACGATCGAGATGAAGGGGCTGCTGCGATGAGTGACGCGAAGGCCACCGGCGACGCCGGCAAGGGGGGCGGGAAGGGTTCCGACGAGGGCGTCAACCCCGAGAAGGACCTCTCCGCCACGAACCTCCCCGGCCAGCGCGGCGACCAGGGCGAGGAGATCCGCGTCCAGCGCGGCATGTTCGGCGCGGACAACGGCGGCGACACCTCCGGCTACGGCGGCCTGGTCCGCTCCATCAGGCTCCCCGGCCCGTCCTCCCGCCCCTACGGCGGCTGGTTCGACGAGGTCGCCGACGAACTGGAGGGGGCGCTGGAGGAGCAGGGACTCCTCCCGGAGAACGCCATCGACAGGACGGTCGTCGACCGCGGCGAACTCACCTTCCACATCGAACGCGAGCACCTGGTCCGCGTGGCCCGCACCCTCCGCGACGACCCGGCGCTGCGCTTCGAGCTCTGCACGGGGGTGAGCGGCGTCCACTACCCCGGCGACAAGGGCCGCGAGCTCCACGCCGTCTACCACCTGCGCTCGATCACCCACAACCGGCTGATCCGGCTCGAGGTCTCCGCCCCCGACGCCGACCCGCACATCCCGTCGCTCGTCTCCGTCTACCCGACGAACGACTGGCACGAGCGCGAGGCGTACGACTTCTTCGGCATCGTCTTCGACGGCCACCCGGCCCTGACGCGGATCATGATGCCGGACGACTGGCAGGGCTTCCCGCAGCGCAAGGACTACCCCCTCGGCGGCATCCCCGTCGAGTACAAGGGCGCCCAGATCCCGGCTCCGGACCAGCGGAGGTCGTACTCATGAGCACGCACACCCCCTCGTCCACGGCGGGTACCCGCGAGACCACCGAGGGCACCGTCTACACCGTCACCGGCGGCGACTGGGACGAGGTCGTCGAGTCCGCGGCGAAGGCCGACGACGAGCGCATCGTCGTCAACATGGGCCCGCAGCACCCCTCCACCCACGGTGTGCTCCGGCTCATCCTGGAGATCGAGGGCGAGACGGTCACCGAGGCCCGCTGCGGCATCGGCTACCTGCACACCGGCATCGAGAAGAACCTCGAGTACCGCACCTGGACCCAGGGCACGACCTTCGTGACCCGCATGGACTACCTCACGCCGTTCTTCAACGAGACGGCGTACTGCCTCGCCGTCGAGAAACTCCTCGGCATCGAGGACCAGGTACCGGACCGGGCCAGCGTCATCCGCGTCCTGCTGATGGAGCTGAACCGGCTCTCCTCCCACCTGGTGTGCGTCGCCACCGGCGGCATGGAGCTGGGCTCGACCACGATCATGATCTACGGCTTCCGTGATCGTGAACTCGTTCTCGACGTCTTCGAGCTGATCACCGGCCTGCGGATGAACCACGCGTACATCCGGCCCGGCGGACTCGCCCAGGACCTGCCGCCCGGCGCGGTGGACCAGATCCGCGAGCTCGTGAAGAAGATGCGCAAGAACCTGACCGAGTACGACAAGCTCGCCACCGGGAACCCCATCTTCAAGGGCCGTATGCAGGACATCGGCTACCTGGACCTGGCCGGCTGCATGGCCCTCGGGGCCACGGGCCCGATCCTCCGCTCGGCCGGCCTCCCGCACGACCTCCGCAAGGCGCAGCCGTACTGCGGCTACGAGACGTACGACTTCGACGTCCCGACCGCCGACACCTGCGACTCCTACGGGCGCTTCCTGATCCGCCTGGAGGAGATGCGCCAGTCGCTCCGGATCATCGAGCAGTGCCTGGACCGGCTCGCCCCCGGCCCGGTCATGGTCGGCGACAAGAAGATCGCCTGGCCCGCCCAGCTCGCCCTGGGCCCGGACGGACTGGGCAACTCGCTCGATCACATCAAGACGATCATGGGCACCTCCATGGAGGCCCTGATCCACCACTTCAAGCTGGTGACCGAGGGCTTCCGCGTCCCGCCCGGACAGGCGTACGCGGCGGTCGAGTCACCCAAGGGCGAGCTCGGGGTGCACGTCGTCTCCGACGGCGGCACCCGCCCCTTCCGGGTCCACTTCCGCGACCCGTCCTTCACCAATCTGCAGACCATGGCGGCGATGTGCGAGGGCGGCCAGGTCGCCGACGTCATCGTCGCCGTCGCGTCCATCGACCCCGTGATGGGAGGCGTCGACCGGTGACCACCACCCCTGACTCAGTCGGTCTGGGCATGCCTCAACTGCCCGCGCCCGACTACCCGGACGACGTCCGTGCCCGGCTCGAACGCGACGCGCGCGAGATCATCGCCCGCTACCCCGGCTCGCGCTCGGCCCTGCTGCCGCTGCTGCACCTGGTGCAGTCGGAGGAGGGCCACGTCACCCGCACCGGCATGCAGTTCTGCGCCGACGTGCTCGGCCTGACCACGGCCGAGGTCACCGCGGTCGCCACCTTCTACACCATGTACCGGCGCAGGCCCTCCGGCGACTACCAGGTCGGCGTCTGCACCAACACGCTGTGCGCGGTGATGGGCGGCGACGCGATCTTCGAGGCGCTCCAGGACCACCTGGGCGTCGGCAACGGCGGGACCACCGACGACGGCAAGGTCACCCTGGAGCACATCGAGTGCAACGCGGCCTGCGACTTCGCCCCCGTCGTGATGGTCAACTGGGAGTTCTTCGACAACCAGACCGTCGAGAGCGCGAAACGCCTGGTCGACGACCTGCGCACGGGCGTGCCGGTCGCACCCACCCGGGGCGCCCCCCTCTGCACGTTCAAGGAGACCGCCCGCATCCTGGCGGGCTTCCCCGACGAGCGCGAGGGAGCGGTGGAGGCGTCCGGGAGCGCGGGACCCGCCTCCCTGACCGGCCTCCGGCTCGCCAAGGGCGAGGCCGCGCGCGTGGTGCACCCGCGGGACGGCGGACCCCACGACGCAGCCCAGGACCGGGCGCCCGGTGACGCGACGCCGCACGACCCGTCACTGGCCGAGCACCTCAGCTCGCACGACGCGCCGCAGGACACCTCGGCCTCCGACCCGGCGAACCCCGCCGGACCCACCGCCGAGGAGGGGGAGTGATGACCGTGGCGACCGAGGTCAAGGACCCCAGCCCGGAGAAGCTGCTCGCACCCGTGCTGTCGGCCTTCTGGGACGAGGACAGGTCCTGGACGCTGGACGTCTACCGCAGGCACGAGGGGTACGAGGGGCTCCGCAAGGCGCTCGCGATGACACCGGACGACCTCATCGCGTACGTCAAGGAGGCCGGACTGCGCGGCCGCGGCGGCGCGGGCTTCCCCACGGGGATGAAGTGGCAGTTCATCCCCCAGGGCGACGGCAAACCGCACTATCTCGTGGTCAACGCCGACGAATCGGAGCCGGGGACCTGCAAGGACATCCCGCTCCTCTTCGCGAACCCGCACAGCCTCATCGAGGGCATCGTCATCGCGTGCTACGCCATCAGGTCGTCGCACGCCTTCATCTACCTGCGGGGTGAAGTCGTCCCCGTGCTGCGGCGGCTGCACTCGGCCGTCCGTGAGGCCTACGCGGCCGGCTACCTCGGCAAGAACATCCTCGGCAGCGGACTCGACCTCGAACTCACCGTGCACGCGGGCGCGGGCGCGTACATCTGCGGTGAGGAGACCGCGCTGCTCGACTCGCTCGAAGGCCGCCGCGGTCAACCGCGGCTCCGTCCCCCCTTCCCCGCCGTCGCGGGCCTCTACGCGTGCCCCACTGTGGTGAACAACGTCGAGTCGATCGCGTCGGTTCCCGCCATCCTGAAGAACGGCAAGGACTGGTTCAGGGCGATGGGCAGCGAGAAGTCCCCGGGCTTCACGCTGTACTCGCTCAGCGGCCACGTCGCGAGCCCCGGCCAGTACGAGGCCCCGCTCGGCATCACCCTGCGCCAGCTCCTCGACATGAGCGGCGGCATGCGGCCCGGCCACCGGCTGAAGTTCTGGACGCCGGGCGGCTCCTCGACGCCGATGTTCACCGAGGAGCACCTCGACGTGCCCCTCGACTACGAGGGCGTCGGCGCCGCCGGCTCGATGCTCGGCACCAAGGCCCTGCAGTGCTTCGACGAGACCACCTGCGTGGTGCGGGCCGTGACGCGCTGGACCGAGTTCTACGCCCACGAGTCCTGCGGCAAGTGCACGCCCTGCCGCGAAGGGACGTACTGGCTGGTGCAGTTGCTGCGTGACATCGAGGCCGGCAAGGGTGCCATGAGCGACCTCGACAAGCTGAACGACATCGCCGACAACATCAACGGCAAGTCCTTCTGCGCCCTCGGCGACGGTGCCGCCTCGCCGATCTTCTCCTCCCTCAAGTACTTCCGCGAGGAGTACGAGCAGCACATCACGGGCGGCGGCTGCCCCTTCGACCCGGCCAAATCGACGGCCTGGGCGGACAAGCACCTGGAGGTGAACGCATGACTGTGACCACCAGTTCTCCCTCCGGGGGCGGAGAGGCGGCGGTCCCGCCCGAGGACCTCGTCACGCTGACCATCGACGGCATCGAGATCAGCGTGCCCAAGGGCACCCTGGTCATCCGGGCCGCCGAACAGCTCGGCATCGAGATCCCCCGCTTCTGCGACCACCCCCTCCTCGACCCGGCCGGCGCCTGCCGGCAGTGCATCGTCGAGGTGGAGGGCCAGCGCAAGCCCATGGCGTCCTGCACGATCACCTGCACCGACGGGATGGTCGTCAGGACGCACCTCACCTCGCCCGTCGCGGAGAAGGCCCAGCACGGTGTGATGGAGCTGCTGCTCATCAACCACCCGCTGGACTGCCCCGTCTGCGACAAGGGCGGCGAGTGCCCGCTGCAGAACCAGGCCATGTCGCACGGCAACGCCGAGTCCCGCTTCGAGGGCCGCAAGCGCACGTACGAGAAGCCGGTGCCGATCTCCACGCAGGTGCTGCTCGACCGCGAGCGGTGCGTGCTGTGCGCCCGCTGCACCCGCTTCTCCAACCAGGTCGCCGGCGACCCGATGATCGAGCTGATCGAACGGGGCGCGCTCCAGCAGGTCGGCACCGGCGAGGGCGACCCCTTCGAGTCGTACTTCTCCGGCAACACCATCCAGATCTGCCCGGTCGGCGCGCTGACCTCGGCGGCGTACCGCTTCCGCTCCCGGCCCTTCGACCTGGTGTCGTCGCCGTCGGTGTGCGAGCACTGCTCGGGCGGCTGCGCGACGCGCACGGACCACCGGCGCGGCAAGGTCATGCGGCGGCTCGCCGCCAACGACCTCGAGGTCAACGAGGAGTGGATCTGCGACAAGGGCCGGTTCGCGTTCCGGTACGCGCAGCGCCCGGACCGGCTGACCACTCCGCTCGTACGCGACGAGGAGGGCGTCCTGCGGCCCGCCTCCTGGCCGGAGGCCCTTCAGGCCGCAGCCCAGGGGCTGCTGGCTGCCCGTGGCCGCGCGGGCGTGCTGACCGGCGGCCGGCTCACCGTCGAGGACGCCTACGCGTACAGCAAGTTCGCGCGCGTGGCCCTCGACACCAACGACATCGACTTCCGCGCGCGCGTGCACAGCGCCGAGGAGGCCGAGTTCCTGGCGGCGAAGGTCGCCGGACGCGGCCGCGACCTCGGGGAGGGCACGGGAGTCACGTACACCGACCTGGAGAAGGCGCCCGCCGTCCTGCTGGCCGGGTTCGAGGCCGAGGAGGAGGCCCCCGGAGTCTTCCTGCGGCTGCGCAAGGCCTGGCGCAAGCACGGGCAGAGGGTGTACTCCCTGGCCACGTACACCACCCGGGGCCTCGAAAAGGTCGGCGGCACACTGCTGCCCGCCGCGCCCGGCACCGAACCGGAGTGGCTGGACGCCCTCGCGAGCCGGTTCGGGCTGGAGGAGGACGGAGCCGCGGCCGCCGAGGCGCTGCGCGCCGAGGGCGCGGTGATCGTCGTCGGCGAGCGGCTCGCCGGAGTGGCGGGCGGGCTGACCGCCGCCGTACGCGCTGCGGCCGCCACCGGCGCCCGGCTGGTGTGGATCCCCCGCCGGGCCGGGGAGCGCGGCGCCGTCGAGGCGGGCGCGCTGCCGACGCTGCTGCCGGGCGGCCGTCCGGCCACCGACCCGCGCGCGCGGGACGAGGTGGCCGCCGTCTGGGGCCTCGCCGGACTCCCGCACCGCCGCGGCCGCGCCACCGGCGAGATCGTCGAGGCCGCCGCCGGAGGCGAGCTGCGGGCCCTGCTGGTGGCGGGCGTGGAGGTCGCCGACCTGCCCGACCCGGCACGCGCGCGTGCGGCACTGCGCGAGGTCGGCTTCCTGGTGTCGCTGGAGCTCCGGCCCAGCGAGGTCACCGAGCACGCCGACGTCGTCCTGCCGGTCGCCGCGGTCGCCGAGAAGGCGGGCGCCTTCCTCAACTGGGAGGGCCGCGTGCGCCCCTTCGAGGCCGCGCTCAAGCCCGACCAGATGACCCGCCGTCTGGCGCCCACCGACGGCCGCGTCCTGCAGATGCTGGCCGACGCCATGGACGTCCACCTCGGACTGCCCGACCTGCGCACCACGCGCGCGGAGCTGGACCGGCTGGGAGCCTGGGACGGGCCGCGGGCCACCGAATCGATGGAGAGCGCCGGCCAGTTGCCGCGTCCGGCCACCGGCGAGGCGGTCCTCGCCGGCCACCGGCTGCTGCTCGACCAGGGCCGGCTCCAGGACGGCGACGAGGCCCTCGCGGGGACACGGCACGCCGCACGCGCGCGCGTGTCGGCCGCCACGGCCGCCGAGGCGGGCGTCGAGGACGGCGACCTCCTGGCGGTGAGCGGCCCCGAGGGCTCCGTCGAACTGCCGCTGCAGATCACGGAGATGCCCGACCGTGTGGTCTGGCTGCCGCTCAACTCCGCCGGAACGGGCGTCGCCTCCGGCACCGGGGCGCTGCCCGGCTCGCTCGTCCGCATCGGCCCGGCGCCCCTCGCCCCCGAGGACGCCCAGGTCTCCCAGGTCTCCCAGGTCTCCCAGGAGGTGGAGGCATGAGCCAGTACTTCGCCGCCGAGGACCTGTCGCTGTTCGGCCAGGACCCGTGGTGGCTGGTCGCGCTCAAGGCGGTGTTCTGCTTCGCCTTCCTGATGCTGACGGTGCTGTTCGCCATCGTCTGGGAGCGCAAGGTCGTCGCCTGGATGCAGCTGCGCATCGGCCCCAACCGGAACGGCCCCTGGGGCCTGCTCCAGTCGCTCGCCGACGGCGTGAAGCTGATGCTCAAGGAAGACGTCGTCGTCAAGCGCGCGGACAAGGTGGTCTACGTCCTCGCGCCGGTCGTCGCCGCCATCCCGGCCTTCATGGCGATCGCGGTGATCCCGTTCGGCCCGACCGTCTCGATCTTCGGCCACCGCACGGCGCTGCAGCTCACCGACCTGCCGATCGCGATGCTGTACATCCTCGCGGTCGCCTCGGTCGGAATCTACGGCATCGTGCTGGCGGGCTGGAGCTCCGGCTCGACGTACCCGCTGCTCGGCGGACTGCGTTCCTGCGCACAGATGATCTCCTACGAGATCGCCATGGGCGCCGCCTTCGCCTCCGTCTTCCTCTACTCGGGGTCGATGTCGACGTCCGCGATCGTCGAGGCGCAGGCGGACCGCTGGTACATCGTCCTGCTGCCGCTCTCCTTCGTGATCTACATCGTCACGATGGTCGGCGAGACCAACCGCGCCCCCTTCGACATGCCGGAGTCCGAGGGCGACCTGGTCGGCGGCTTCAACACCGAGTACTCGTCCATCAAGTTCGCGATGTTCATGCTCGCCGAGTACGTGAACATGGTGACGGTCTCGGCGGTCGCCACCACGCTCTTCCTCGGCGGCTGGCGCGCCCCGTGGCCCGTCAGCACCTTCTGGGAGGGCGCCAACCAGGGCTGGTGGCCGATGCTCTGGTTCGTCCTGAAGGTGCAGCTGCTGCTGTTCTTCTTCATCTGGCTGCGCGGCTCGCTCCCGCGCGTCCGCTACGACCAGCTCATGAAGCTCGGCTGGAAGGTCCTCATCCCGGTCTCCGTGGTCTGGCTGATGCTCGTCGCGACCGTACGGACCCTGCGCAACGAGAACTACGACTTCACCGAGATCGCCCTGTACGTCGCCGCGGCGATCCTCATCGTGCTCGTGCTCTCGTTCGTGGCGGACATGTTCCGCGACCGGCGCGAGGTGGCGGAGGAGCCCGCCGAACCCCCCGCTTTCGATCCCATGGCCGGTGGTTTCCCCGTACCGCCGCTGCCCGGCCAGACCCTGCCACCGGTGCCGCGCAGGCGGTCACGCCGGGAGCGGGAGCTGATTGTCAGTGGTGGGGCGGATACTGACAGTGACGGAAAATCGAGTGGGAGGGAGGCGTCCGATGGCTGATGAGCCGAAGGAGACCGAGCCGGGTTTCCAGAACCCCGTCGCCGGTTTCGGCGTGACCTTCAAGGCCATGTTCAAGAAGCGGCTGACCGAGCAGTACCCCGAGCAGAAGAAGGTCACCGCTCCGCGGTTCCACGGCCGGCACCAGCTCAACCGCCATCCGGACGGACTGGAGAAGTGCGTCGGCTGCGAGCTGTGCGCCTGGGCGTGCCCCGCGGACGCCATCTACGTGGAGGGCGCGGACAACACCGACGAGGAGCGCTACTCGCCGGGCGAGCGGTACGGCCGCGTCTACCAGATCAACTACGCCCGCTGCATCCTGTGCGGCCTGTGCATCGAGGCGTGCCCCACGCGCGCGCTGACGATGACCAACGAGTTCGAGCTGGCCGACTCCAGCCGCGCCAACCTCATCTACACCAAGGAACAGCTGCTCGCCGGCCTCGAGGACGGCATGGTCGACTCACCGCACGCGATCTACCCCGGCACGGACGAGCAGGACTACTACCGGGGACTGGTCACGGAGGCGGCGCCGGGCACGGAGCGCCAGGTGGCCCGCTCCAAGGGCGAGGTCCCGCAGGAGGGCGCCTCGACCTTCGGCGAGGACGAGCCGGCGTCGGAGCAGGTGATCCGCCGATGACGCAGCTCGCCGCGTACTCCACCTCCACCGGTGAGGCCGTGCAGTTCTGGGTGCTGGGCACCGTCGCCGTGATCGGCGCGCTGTGCACCGTCTTCATGAAGAGGGCCGTGCACAGCGCGCTCTGCCTCGCCGGCACCATGATCATCCTGGCGGTCTTCTACCTCGCCAACGGCGCCTACTTCCTGGGCATCGTGCAGATCGTCGTCTACACCGGCGCGATCATGATGCTGTTCCTGTTCGTGGTGATGCTCGTCGGCGTCACCGCGGCGGACTCCCTGAAGGAGACCATCAAGGGACAGCGCTGGCTGGCCCTGCTGTGCGGCCTCGGCTTCGGCATCCTGCTGATCGCCGGCATCGGCAACGCCTCGCTGACCCAGTTCGACGGCCTCGCCCAGGCCAACGCCGGCGGCAACGTCGAGGGCCTCGCGCAGCTCCTCTTCACCAAGTACGTGTTCGCCTTCGAGCTCACCGGTGCCCTGCTCATCACGGCCTCGGTCGGCGCCATGGTGCTCACCCACCGCGAGCGCACCGAGCGGGCGAAGACCCAGCGCGAGCTGGCCGAGCAGCGCGTCCGGGAGGGCAAGCACCTGCCGCCGCTGCCCGCCCCCGGTGTGTACGCCCGGCACAACGCGGTGGACATCGCGGGCCTGCTGCCGGACGGCACCCCGTCCGAGCTCACCGTCAACCGGACGCTGCGGGAGCGCGGTCAGATCCGGGACGTGTCGGCCGAGGCGCTGAAGGACCTCAAGGCCCTGGAGCAGCGTTCCGAAGCCCGCCTGGAGCGCACCAGGAGCGGGGAGGCGTCGAAGTGAATCCCGTCAACTACCTCTACCTCGCCGCCCTGTTGTTCACGATCGGCGCCTCCGGCGTGCTGATCAGGCGGAACGCGATCGTGGTGTTCATGTGCGTCGAGCTGATGCTCAACGCCTGCAACCTCGCGCTCGTCGCCTTCTCCCGCATGCACGGCAACCTCGACGGCCAGATCATCGCCTTCTTCACGATGGTCGTCGCCGCGGCGGAGGTCGTGGTCGGGCTCGCGATCATCGTGTCGCTGTTCCGTTCCCGCCACTCGGCCTCGGTCGACGACGCCAGCCTGATGAAGCTGTAAGGGGTCGGAAGAATCGTGGAGAACCTGATTGCGCTGCTGGTGGCGGCGCCCCTGCTCGGAGCGGCCGTCCTGCTGTGCGGCGGCCGGCGCCTCGACGCCGTCGGGCACTGGATCGGCACGGTCCTCGCGGCCGCCTCCTTCGTCATCGGCGCCCTCCTCTTCGCCGACATGCTCGGCAAGGACGCGGAGGCCCGCGAGATCGGGCAGCACCTGTTCAGCTGGATCCCGGTCGGGGACTTCCAGGCGGACATCGCCTTCCAGCTCGACCAGCTGTCGATGACGTTCGTGCTGCTGATCACCGGCGTCGGCACGCTCATCCACGTGTACTCGATCGGGTACATGGAGCACGACGAGCGCCGCCGCCGCTTCTTCGGCTACCTCAACCTGTTCCTCGCGGCGATGCTGCTGCTCGTCCTCGCCGACAACTACCTGCTGCTGTACGTCGGCTGGGAGGGCGTCGGTCTCGCCTCGTACCTGCTCATCGGCTTCTGGCAGCACAAGCCCAGCGCCGCGACCGCCGCGAAGAAGGCCTTCCTGGTCAACCGCGTCGGCGACATGGGCCTGTCGATCGCGATCATGCTGATGTTCACCACCTTCGGCACCTTCGCCTTCGGGCCGGTGCTGGGACGCGTGGGGGAGACCGGCGAGGGCACGCTGACCGCGATCGCCCTGATGCTGCTGCTCGCCGCCTGCGGCAAGTCGGCCCAGGTGCCGCTGCAGTCCTGGCTCGGCGACGCGATGGAGGGCCCGACCCCGGTCTCGGCCCTCATCCACGCCGCGACCATGGTGACCGCGGGCGTCTACCTGATCGTCCGCTCCGCCGACATCTTCAACGCCGCGCCGAACGCCCAGCTGGTCGTCACCGTGGTCGGCGCGGTCACGCTGCTGTTCGGTGCGATCGTCGGTTGCGCGAAGGACGACATCAAGAAGGCGCTGGCCGGTTCGACCATGTCGCAGATCGGCTACATGGTGCTCGCCGCGGGCCTCGGCCCCATCGGCTACGTCTTCGCGATCATGCACCTGGTGACGCACGGCTTCTTCAAGGCCGGGCTGTTCCTCGGCGCCGGCTCGGTCATGCACGGCATGAACGACGAGGTCGACATGCGCAAGTACGGCGGCCTGCGGAAGTACATGCCGGTCACCTTCGTCACCTTTGGCCTCGGCTACCTCGCCATCATCGGCTTCCCGGGCCTGTCCGGCTTCTTCTCCAAGGACAAGATCATCGAGGCGGCCTTCGCCAAGGGCGGCGCCGAGGGCTGGATCGTCGGCGGCGCGGCCCTGCTGGGCGCGGCCCTCACGGCGTACTACATGACGCGCGTGATGCTGATGACCTTCTTCGGCGAGGAGCGCTGGCGGCACCGGGCCACCGCCTCACCGGACCAGCCGGACGTGGAGCCCGCCGCCGAGCACCAGGGGGCCCATGCGGAACCCCATCCGCACGAGTCACCCAAGTCGATGACGATCCCCATGATCGTGCTGGCCTTCGGTTCCGTCTTCGCGGGCGCGTTCTTCGGCATCGGCGACCGGTTCGTGCACTGGCTGGAGCCCGTCACCGGCCATGAGCACGGGCACCCCCCGGTCAGCGCGCTGACGGTGACCCTCTCCACGGTGGTCGTCCTCCTCCTCGGCGCCGGACTGGCGTACCTCCACTACGGGCGCCGTCCCGTGCCCGTCGTCGCCCCGCGCGGATCGCTGCTCACCCGGGCCGCCCGGCGCGACCTCCTCCAGGACGACTTCAACCACGTGGTCCTGGTCCGCGGCGGCGAGCACCTGACGCGCTCCCTGGTGTACGTCGACCACACCCTGGTCGACGGCGTCGTCAACGGCACGGCGGCCTCGGTCGGCGGCCTCTCCGGACGGCTGCGCAGGCTCCAGAACGGTTACGCGCGCAGCTACGCGGTCTCGATGTTCGGCGGTGCGGCGGTCCTCATCGCCGCGACCCTGCTGATGAGGGCGGTCTGATACCGATGTCCTTTCCCCTCCTGACAGCGACGGCGGTGCTCCCTGCCCTCGGGGCGATCGCCACGGCCGCCGTACCGGCCGCGAAGCGCACCGCCGCCAAGTGGCTGGCGCTGCTCGTCTCACTGGGCACGCTGGCGCTCGCCGTCACCGTGCTGGTGCGCTTCGACCCGGACGGCGCCCGCTACCAGCTCACCGAGTCCCACGCCTGGATCGCGGACTTCGGGGTGCGGTACGAGCTCGGCGTCGACGGCATCGCGGTGGCGCTGATCACGCTCACCGCCCTGCTCATCCCGTTCATCATCCTCGCGGGCTGGCACGACGCCGACCCCCACGAGACCGGGAACAAGCGCTGGCGGCCCACTCAGGGCTTCTTTGCCCTGATCCTGGCCGTCGAGGCGATGGTGATCATCTCCTTCGAGGCCACGGACGTCTTCCTCTTCTACATCTTCTTCGAGGCCATGCTCATCCCGATGTACTTCCTCATCGGCGGCTTCGGGGACCGGGCCCACGAGCACGGCGAGGAGACGGCGGCCACCCAGCGGTCGTACGCGGCCGTGAAGTTCCTCCTCTACAACCTCGCCGGCGGCCTGATCATGCTGGCCGCGGTCATCGGCCTGTACGTGGTCGCCGGGAACTTCTCCCTCACCGAGATCGCCGAGGCCCGCGCCAACGGCTCGCTGGAGATGGCGACCAGCACCGAGCGGTGGCTGTTCCTCGGCTTCTTCTTCGCCTTCGCGGTGAAGGCGCCCCTGTGGCCGCTGCACACCTGGCTGCCCAACGCGATGGGGGAGGCCACCGCCCCGGTCGCCGTGCTGATCACGGCGGTCGTCGACAAGGTGGGCACCTTCGCCATGCTGCGCTTCTGCCTCGGGCTGTTCCCGGAGGCGTCGAAGTGGGCGACGCCCGCCATCCTCGTCCTCGCCCTGATCAGCATCATCTACGGGGCGCTGCTCGCCGTCGGCCAGCGCGACATCAAGCGGCTGGTGGCGTACGCGTCGATCTCGCACTTCGGCTTCATCATCCTCGGCATCTTCGCGATGACCAGCCAGGGCCAGTCGGGCGCCACGCTCTACATGGTCAACCACGGGATCTCGACCGCCGCGCTGATGCTGGTGGCGGGCTTCCTGATCTCGCGGCGCGGCTCCCGGCTCATCGCCGACTACGGGGGCGTGCAGAAGGTGGCCCCGGTGCTCGCCGGCACCTTCCTGATCGGCGGCCTGGCGACGCTGTCGCTGCCGGGGCTGGCGCCGTTCGTCAGTGAGTTCCTGGTCCTGGTCGGCACGTTCGCGCGCTACCCGGCGGCCGGAATCATCGCCACCTTCGGCATCGTCCTCGCCGCGCTGTACGTCCTCGTCCTCTACCAGAGGACCATGACGGGCCCGGTGAAGCCGGAGGTCGCGAAGATGCCGGACCTGCGCGTCCGGGAGCTCGTCGTCGTCGCCCCGCTGATCGCCCTGCTGCTCCTGCTGGGCGTCTACCCGAAGCCGGTCACCGACATCGTCAACCCCGCGGTGAAGCAGACCATGTCCGACGTCCAGAAGCAGGATCCCCAGCCCGAGGTGGAGGCGGCCAAGTGAGCGCATCAGCCGTCCACAGCCTGTGGACAATGGCGGCCGACCCGATCGAGAAGATCGACGCGCCGAAGATCGAGTACGGGCAGCTGGCGCCCACCCTGATCGTGATCGGGGCGGCGATCCTCGGCATCCTGATCGAGGCCCTGGTGCCGCGCAGGTCCCGTTACCACGCCCAGGTCTTCCTGTCCGTCGTCGCCCTGGCAGCCGCCTTCGCCGCGGTCGTCGCCCTGGCGGCCGGCGGTCACGCCACCACCAAGGCGGGCATCGTGGCGATGGGCGCGATCGCCGTCGACGGACCGGCCCTCTTCCTGCAGGGCACCATCCTGCTCGCCGGACTGCTCGGCGTGTTCACCTTCGCCGAGCGGCGGCTCGACCCGGTGGCGCACGGCAACCGGGTCGACTCGTTCGCCGCGCAGGCCGCCTCCGTACCGGGCAGCGAGGGCGAGAAGGCCGCGGTCAGGGCCGGGTTCACCACCACCGAGGTGTTCCCGCTGCTGCTCTTCGCGGTCGGCGGCATGCTGATCTTTCCGGCGGCCAACGACCTGCTGACCCTGTTCATCGCGCTGGAGGTCTTCTCGCTGCCGCTGTACCTGCTGTGCGCCCTGGCCCGCCGCAAGCGGCTGGTGTCGCAGGAGGCCGCGGTCAAGTACTTCCTGCTGGGCGCCTTCGCCTCCGCGTTCACCCTGTTCGGCATCGCGCTGCTGTACGGGTACGCGGGTTCCGTGTCGTACGCGACGATCGCCCAGGTCGTCGACGGCACCGTGCAGAACGTGACCCCCGCGCTCGCCGAGACCATGGGCAACGACGCGCTGCTGCTCGTCGGCACCGCGATGCTGGTGATGGGCCTGCTGTTCAAGGTGGGCGCGGTGCCGTTCCACATGTGGACGCCGGACGTGTACCAGGGCGCGCCCACCCCGGTCACCGGCTTCATGGCGGCGGCGACGAAGGTGGCGGCGTTCGGCGCGCTGCTGCGCGTGCTGTACGTGGTCCTGCCCGGCCTGCGCTGGGACTGGCGGCCGGTGATGTGGGCCGTCGCGATCGTCACCATGCTGGGCGGCGCGATCGTCGCGATCACCCAGACCGACATCAAGCGGCTGCTGGCGTACTCGTCGATCGCGCACGCGGGCTTCATCCTCGCCGGTGTGATCGCGGCCTCGCCGGACGGCATCTCCTCGGTGCTGTTCTACCTGGCCGCGTACTCGTTCGTGACGATCGGCGCCTTCGCGGTGGTCACGCTGGTACGGGACGCGGGCGGCGAGGCGACGCACCTGTCGAAGTGGGCGGGGCTCGGGCGCCGCTCGCCCCTGGTCGCGGCGGTGTTCGCGGTCTTCCTGCTGGCCTTCGCGGGCATTCCGCTGACCTCCGGGTTCGCGGGGAAGTTCGCCGTGTTCAAGGCGGCGGCCGAGGGCGGGGCGGGCGCGATCGTCGTGATCGGTGTGATCTCGTCGGCCATCGCCGCGTTCTTCTACATCCGTGTGATCGTGCTCATGTTCTTCAGCGAGCCGCGCCCCGAGGGCCCGACGGTCGCGGTGCCGTCACCGCTGACCATGACGGCGATCGCGGTCGGTGTCGCGGTCACGGTGGTGCTGGGCGTGGCGCCCCAGTACTTCCTGGACCTCGCGAGCCAGGCGGGCGTTTTCGTCCGCTGACGCACCCCTGTGTCTGTGGGGTGAGCGACGGCCCGGTCCCTTGGGAGAGGGGGCCGGGCCGTCGGCTGTTAGGACTACTGACTGCGTTCGCGTCGTGTCCTGATACCGGTCAGGTCGAGATCCACCGGGAAAGGAGCATCCATCTTCATGCGCTCACGGAAGATGCCGACGCTGGTGTAGGCACCTGTGGTCGGTTCCAGTTCAAAGGCGTGCACTACGGCGAGACCCTTCTCGTTCTCGACCCGCCAGTAGTGCGAAATGCCTGCTCGGGCGTACTTGAGCGGCTTGGTCTGCTGGTCCCGCGAAACAGAGTCCGGCGAAACTACCTCGACAGCCAGCAGGACGGCTCCGGCTGGATAGCGGGTCGTATCCGGATCACCCACCACGTCACCGCGCACCACGATCACGTCGGGCTCGGGCCGGTTCTGGGAGTCGATGTCAATGGTGAACTCGCGGTAGACCTCGAAATCGCTGGGGGCTACGGACTGGAGATGCCACTTGAAGAAGTCAACAGCGCGTTCGTGACAGGCAGTGTGCGGACGCACGAAGACCAAGCTCCCGTCGATCAGTTCCGTGTGAGGAGGCAGATTCGGAAGCTGATCGAGGTCGTCGGCGGTCCAGCCGCCCTCCGGCGGCATCGGCCAAGCAGGTGTGGACGTCTTGGGTTCGACGCTCATGAGTGCTCCCATGGGACGGAGTCTCGCCGGTCACTTCAGACTATCGGCCGGAAACGGGCAGGTCTCCCGCGTACGTGTGAACGAGCGCCGTGTCTTTGACGAGGCGCTCCGGTCCCGAGGCACCCGGCCTGTGGATAACTCCGTGCCTGTCGGTCCGGGCCCCTATCGTGGACGCAGTGGTCGAGGAACCACGGACGACCACGACGTACGGGGGACGGGACTATGAGCGGAACAGGTGTGATGACCGGAATCGAGGCGACCGCGACCGCGGGACCGGCCGGAGGCGACAGCGAGGCGCTCGCCACGCTGCACCGCGTCTTCGGCTACGACGCCTTCCGCGGGCAGCAGGAAGCGATCATCGAGCACGTGGTCACCGGCGGCGACGCCGTCGTGCTCATGCCGACCGGCGGCGGCAAGTCGCTCTGCTACCAGATCCCGGCCCTGGTCAGACCCGGCACGGGCATCGTGGTCTCCCCGCTCATCGCCCTCATGCAGGACCAGGTGGACGCGCTGCGGGCGCTCGGCGTGCAGGCCGGCTTCATCAACTCCACGCAGGACTTCGACGAGCGGCGCGTGGTGGAGGCCCAGTTCCTGGCGGGCGAGCTGGACCTGCTGTACCTGGCGCCGGAGCGGCTGCGCCTGGAGGGCACGCTCGACCTGCTCTCCCGCGGCAAGATCTCCGTCTTCGCCATCGACGAGGCGCACTGCGTGTCGCAGTGGGGCCACGACTTCCGCCCCGACTACCTGGCGCTGTCGCTGCTGGGCGAGCGCTGGCCGGACGTGCCGCGGATCGCGCTCACCGCCACCGCCACCCGCGCCACCCACCGCGAGATCACCGAGCGGCTGGCCATGCCTCAGGCCCGCCACTTCGAGGCGAGCTTCGACCGGCCGAACATCCAGTACCGCATAGTCCCGAAGGCCGACCCCAAGAAGCAGCTGCTCTCCTTCCTGCGCGAGGAGCACGAGGGCGACGCGGGCATCGTGTACTGCCTGTCGCGGAACTCGGTGGAGAAGACCGCCGAGTTCCTCACCCGCAACGGCATCGAGGCGGTGCCGTACCACGCGGGCCTGGACGCGGGGACGCGCGCCGCCCACCAGGCGCGGTTCCTGCGCGAGGAGGGCCTGGTCGTCGTGGCGACCATCGCCTTCGGCATGGGCATCGACAAGCCGGACGTACGGTTCGTCGCCCACCTCGACCTGCCGAAGTCGGTCGAGGGCTACTACCAGGAGACGGGGCGTGCGGGCCGGGACGGGCTGCCGTCGACGGCGTGGATGGCGTACGGGCTGCAGGACGTGGTCCAGCAGCGCAAGATGATCCAGACGGGCGAGGGCGACGAGACCTTCCGCCGTCGGGCCGCCGCACACCTGGACGCGATGCTGGCCCTGTGCGAGACCGCCCGGTGCCGGCGCGCACAGCTCCTCGCCTACTTCGGCCAGGAGCCCGGTACGGGGACCTGCGGTAACTGCGACACCTGCCTGACCCCGCCGGAGACCTGGGACGGCACCGTCGCCGCGCAGAAGCTGCTGTCCACGATCGTGCGGCTGAAGCGGGAGCGGGGCCAGAAGTTCGGTGCCGGGCAGATAGTCGACATCCTGCTCGGGCGGCGCACCGCCAAGGTGATCCAGTTCGACCACGACCAGCTCTCCGTGTTCGGCATCGGCGAGGACCTCTCGGAGGCCGAGTGGCGGGGCGTGGCCCGGCAGCTGCTGGCTCAGGGGCTGCTCGCGGTCGAGGGCGAGTACGGGACGCTGGTGCTCACCGAGGCGAGCGGGTCGGTGCTGCGGCGGGAGCGCGAGGTGCCGCTGCGGAAGGAGCAGGTCAAGCGGGCCGCCGCGGCGAAGGCGTCCTCGGGCGGCCGGAGCGGTGAGCGCAGGCCGAAGGGTGCGGCGGCGGCCGAGCTGGCGCCGGAGCTGGTGCCGGTGTTCGAGGCGCTGCGCGCCTGGCGCGCCGAGCAGGCGCGGGAGCAGGGCGTTCCCGCGTACGTCATCTTCCACGACGCCACGCTCCGCGAGATCGCGACCGTGCGGCCCACGAATGTGGCCGAGCTCGGGACCGTCGGCGGGGTCGGCGAGAAGAAGCTGGCGACGTACGGGGAGGGAGTGCTCGGAGTGCTTGCCTCCCTGGGCGGCTCCCCGGACGACCGCCCGGCTTCGGACGACCGCCCGGCTTCGGACGACCGCCCGGCTCCGGTGGGCGCGGGGAGCGCGACGGGCACGGTGAGCGACGCGGACGACCCCTTCGACTGGCCGGACACGGAACCGGAACCCGAGCCGGACGACTGGGCCTGAGCCGGGCCGGCCGTACGACCGGACACGGGGCCGGCCGGGGGTGGCCAGAACCGGCCGGAGGTGGCCAGGACCGGCCGGGGGCGGTCAGCCGGCCGGCCGCACCCGCCCCCTGACCTCGCCCAGCCCCACCCGCGTGCCGTGCGGGCCGGGTGCCCAGGCCGTCAGCGTCACCTCGTCGCCGTCCTCAAGGAAGGCGCGCTCGCCGGTGGGGAGGGCCAGCGGGTCGCGGCCGTTCCAGGTGAGTTCCAGGAGGGAGCCCCGCTGGTCGGGCGCGGGCCCGCTGACCGTGCCGGAGGCGTACAGGTCACCGGTGCGGAGGGACGCGCCGTTGACCGTCAGGTGGGCGAGCTGCTGGGCGGCCGTCCAGTACATCGTGGAGAACGGTGGCTCGGACACCACGTGGCCGTTGACGGCGACCGAGATACGGAGGTCGTAGCCGTACGGGTCCTCGGCCGAGTCGTCCAGGTAGGGAAGCAGGGGATGTGTGCGCTCCGGCGGGCTCACGCGGGCCTCGTCCAGGGCGTCCAGCGGGGTGATCCACGCCGAGACGGACGTGGCGAAGGACTTGCCGAGGAACGGGCCGAGGGGGACGTACTCCCAGGACTGCAGGTCACGGGCCGACCAGTCGTTCAGCAGGCACAGGCCGAAGACGTGCTCCCGGAAGGAGGAGAGGGGAACCGGGCTGCCCATGGGGGAGGGTACGCCGACCACGAAGCCGACCTCCGCCTCGATGTCCAGCCGGACGGAGGGGCCGAAGACCGGAGCCGGGTCGGTGGGGGACTTGCGCTGGCCCGAGGGGCGCGCGACGTCCGTACCGGAGACCACCACGGTGCCGGACCGGCCGTGGTAACCGATCGGCAGGTGCTTCCAGTTGGGGGTGAGGGGCTCGGTGGCGTCGGGGCGGAAGATCCGGCCGACGTTCCGGGCATGGTTCTCGGACGCGTAGAAGTCGACGTAATCCGCGACCTCGAAGGGGAGGTGGAGGGCCACCGAGGACAGGGGGTGCAGGAAGGGGGCGATCGTCTCCCGGTGGGAGGGGACCGTCACCCAGGTCGTGAGGGCGCGGCGGACATCGGACCAGGTGGTGCGGCCGGCGGCGAGGAGGGGGCCGAGCGTGGGCCGGGACAGGAGCGATGCGTACGGGGAGGCGAGGGCCCGGGCCGCGGCGCCCGCGTCCAGGACCTGGTCGCCCAGACGTACACCGACCGTCCGAGCGCCGGAGTCGGAGCCGGACCGGGAGAACACGCCGTACGGGAGGTTGTGCGGGCCGAAGGGGTCGCCTTCGGGGACATCGAAGGAGGGCATCGGGTGGTGCCTCACTTTCCGTGCTGTCCGTGCGGTCGGGAGGTGATCGGGATGGCCGCGGCACACGTTACGGCGACACGACGGATTCAGGCAGGGGCGGCATTGTCTAAAGAGTTCGCAATGTCCTGATACGGCTCGGTCGGAACAGGTAATTCCGGCTTAGCGTCCTTTGGGGGCACGGACGCGGACGGGGCGGGTCCGGGTTCGTCAGGGGGGGGACAGGTAGGGGGGACCCGTGCGTGGGGGTGGCTCGAGTGTGTCGTTGGACGTCGACCGGGGCGTGCCCGGGCTGATCGTGAAGTTCGGGAACTATCCGCTGCACCACGGCGGCGTGGGCGCGATCCGCAGTCTGGGGCGGCTCGGCGTGCCGATGTACGCCGTCACGGAGGACCGTTGCACGCCCGCGGCCGTCTCCCGCTACCTGGAGCGGGCCTTCGTCTGGCCGACCACGGGGACGGAGGAGCCGGAGCGGCTCGTGGCGGGACTGCTGCGGATCGGACGGAGAATCGGGCGGCCGACGGTGCTCGTCCCGACCGACGAGGAGGCCGCCGTGCTCGTCGCCGAGCACCAGGCGGAACTGGCGGGGCGGTTCCTCTTCCCGCGGGTGGAGCCCGGACTGCCGCGCCGCCTCGCCAGCAAGCAAGGACTGCACGAACTGTGCGCACAGCACGGGATCGCCAGCCCCGCGGCCCATTTCCCCAGATCGTACGAGGACGTCGAGCGGTTCGCCACGACCGCGCGCTTCCCGGTGGTCGCCAAGAACCGGGAGGCCTTCGTGCGGCGCGCGCGCCCCGCGGTGAACGGCACCACCCGGATCGCCTCCCGGGAGGGACTGCTGCGGCTGGCGCGGGAATGGGGGGAGCGGCCCGGCGTGATCCTCCAGGAGTACCTGCCACGGGAGGACGCCGAGGACTGGATCGTGCACGCGTACTTCGACGCGGAGTCGGCGCCGCTGGCCATGTTCACCGGGGTGAAGGTGCGGTCGTGGCCGCCGCACGCGGGAATGACCGCCCACGCGTACATCGTCGACAACCCGGAGCTCGCGGATCTCGCGGCACGGTTCGTCAAGGAGATCGGCTTCAGCGGCATCGTCGACCTGGATCTGCGGTTCGACCGCAGGGACGGGCGGTACAAGCTCCTCGACTTCAATCCGCGCATGGGCGCGCAGTTCCGGCTGTTCGAGAACGAGCCGGGGGTCGACGTCGTACGCGCCCTGCACCTCGATCTGACCGGGCGGCCGGTTCCGGAGGGGGAACAGCTCGTCGGCCGCCGCTACGTCGTGGAGAACATCGACCTGCCCGCGCTGCTCGCCTACCGGCGCAGCGGCTACACGACACCGCACGTCCCGGCCCGCGCCAGCGGTACCGAGCTGGCCTGGTTCGCGAGGGACGACCTGCGGCCGTCCCTCGTGATGCTCGCCCGCTTGGTGCGGCCGGGTGCGAAGCATCTGTACCAGCTCTGGCGGACCAGCCGCCGCGGCTCGGGCGCCGCCGCGAAGTAGGCACATCGCGCGTTCATCGTGTCCGTGTCCATCGCGTTCGTCACGTTCGCCCGTTCGTCACGTCCATCGTGTTCATCGCGTTCGGTTCCGGGGAGGGAACTTCGTGATTCATCCGGTTGCAGTGATCGGCGCCGGGCCGTTCGGCCTGTCCACCGCCGCCCATCTGCGGGGACGCGGCATCCCGACACGCGTCTTCGGCGAGCCCATGGTGAGCTGGCGGGACCACATGCCCGCGGGAATGCTCCTGAAGTCCACCCCGGCCGCCTCGTCCATCGACGCGCCGCAGAGCGGCCACACCCTCGTCGACTACTGCGACGCGGCGGGCATACCGCGACTGGCCAGGGACGAGGACGTCATCCCCGTGGAGACGTTCATCGCCTACGGGGAGTGGTTCCAGCAGCGGCTGGTGCCCGATCTGGAGCAGGTGCGGGTCGTGTCCGTGGACCGGCGCGCGGGCGGCAGGAGGACGCCCGCCACGGGGGTGGACGGCAGGGGGTTCGAACTCAAGCTGGACTCGGGGGAGTCGTTCACCGCGCGGGCCGTCGTGGTGGCGACCGGCCTGTCCGGCCTCGCCCACCTGCCGCCCGAACTCGCGGGCGCCGCGCCCGACGGTCCGACCCCCACCGGGCCCCTCTCGCACAGTTCCCAGCACCACGACCTGACCCGGTTCGCGGGCAGGGAACTGCTCGTGGTCGGCGCCGGGCAGTCCGCGCTGGAGACGGCGGTGCTGGCGGCGGAGGCCGGGGCGCGGGTACGGGTGGTCGCGCGCGGGCGCGGCAAGGTGGCCTTCGGCGATCCGCCCTGGCGGCAGCCCAGGTTCCGGCCCGAGTCGCCGTTCGGCCGGGCCTGGTCCCTGTGGGCGCTCAGCTACTACCCGCACCCCTACCGCCGACTGCCCGCCGGCGCCCGTCACCTTCTCGTGCGCCGGGTGCTCGGACCCCTGGGCGCATGGTGGCTGCGCGAGCGCTTCGAGGGCGCGGTACAGGTGAGGGAGGTGGAGCGGATCGTGCGCGCGGGCGGCATCGACGGACGGCCCACGCTGGCGGTGCGCACCCATGAGGGGCGTACGGAGGAGATGTCGGCCGACCACGTGATCGCCGCCACGGGGTACCGGGTGGACCTGGCGGCGATGGGCTTCCTCGGCCATGAGCTGCGTACGGAGCTGGCGGTGAGCCGTGGCACGCCGAGGCTCGGGGCCGGATACCGCTCGTCGGTGCCCGGGCTGTACTTCACCGGGCTCCCGGCGGCGGCCTCGTACGGGCCGGTGATGCGCTTCGTGTGCGGCACGGAGTTCGCCTCGCGGCGGCTGGCCGGGCACCTGGCGGCTGCCCACGGGTGATCGTCGTGAGTGCGGCGCACGCGGGCGCGAAGTGCCGGGCGCGGACGGGAGGTTGAGGGCGCGGCGGGACGGGACGACGTCCGGTTCACGCCGGACGGACGGGCCCCGCCGGTCCGTATTCTCTGATCATGACGCCGCGCCCCGCATACGCCCTCATCGCCACGGACCTGGACGGGACGCTGCTCCGCGGCGACCACACACTCTCCGGCAGATCGCGTGCCGCCCTCGCCAGAGCCGCGGCCGCCGGTGCGCGACATCTGGTCGCGACGGGGCGGCCCGCACCGCTCGTCCGCCCTCTGCTGCGGGAACTCGGCAGCAGAGGGCTTGCGGTGTGCGGGCAGGGCGCGCAGTTGTACGACGCCGGGACGGACCGGCTGCTGTGGTCCGTCACCCTGGACAGGGATCTCGCGGAGACCGCGCTGGAGAAGATCGAGGCCGAGGTCGGGGAGGTGTACGCGGCCGTCGACCAGGACGGGGCGGAGGGGCTCACCCTCATAGAGCCGGGCTACCGGATGTCCCACCCGTCGCTGCCCGCCGTGCGGGTGCGGCGGCGTGCGGAGCTCTGGCGCCGGCCCATCAGCAAGGTGCTGCTCCGCCACCCCACGCTGAGTGACGACGAGTTGACGGCGGCGGCCCGCACGGTGGTCGGTTCCCTGGCGACGGTCACCATGTCGGGACCCGGCACCGTCGAACTTCAGCCATGTGGCGTCACCAAGGCGACGGGCCTGGACCGGGCCGCCCGGCGGCTCGGGGTGAGTCCGTCGCGGGCCGTCGCCTTCGGCGACATGCCGAACGACATCCCGATGTTCGCCTGGGCCGCGCGCGGGGTGGCCATGGCCGACGCCCACCCCGAGCTCAAGGCCGTCGCGGACGAGGTGACCCTGTCCAATGAGGAGGACGGGGTCGCCGTGGTCCTGGAACGCCTGTTCCCGGGGTGAGCGCCCGAAGCCGTGCGGACGGCCGGGATCAGTACGGGCCGAAGACGTTGTCGATCGAGCCGTACCGAGCGGCGGCGTAGTTGCAGGCCGCCACGATGTTCGCGACCGGGTCGTACGGGTCGTAGACCGTGCCGGAGACGTGGTACGCGGCGAACGTCGGGTCGATGACCTGGAGCAGGCCCTTGGAAGGGGTGCCCGCCGCGGCGTTCGAGTCCCAGTTGTTGATCGCCTGCGGGTTGCCGGACGACTCGCGCATGATGTTGCGGTGGATGCCGTCGTACGTCCCCGGGATCCCGTTCCGCGCCATGACGTCCAGCGCCTCGCGGATCCAGCCGTCGAGGTTGTCGGCGTAGGCCGGGACGGAGGCGGGGGTGACCGCGGCCGCCGTGTCCGTGCCGGACTTCCCGGCCGCACCGACCGTGAGCTCCAGGCCCGGGCGGATGAGCCCCGGGTCGTCACCGACGGCCGCGCGGTTGTCCTCGTACAGCTGTCGCCAGCCGCCGTCGACGGCGTGCTCGTCCGCGATCCTGGTGAGCGTGTCGCCCGCGAGCACGGTGTACGTCGGGGAGGCCGGCGAGGCGGCCTGGGGTGCGGTCCGGGCCTGGGCCGGCTGTGCGGCACTCGCGCTCGTCGCGCCCATGAGCGGGAGGGCGACGGCGGCCGTACCGATTCCGGTGACGGTGAGAATGCCTCGGGTGAGCCGGTTGGTTCTGTGGCGGCGGTGCTTGCCTCGTGCGGGCATGGCGCGTTTCCTCTCCGGCGCCTGCGAGGTGAGCTGTCGGGTTCGGGCGGAAAGGTGCCCGGCCGTGCACGGCACTGCGCGAGAACGACGAGCGACGAGTGCGGTGCGCGGCTTCACCCCTAGCCGGTCCGTGGCACGGACCGGCGGCTTGCCTGGGTCCCCCGCTCCTGCCCTGCGTGAGTGAGTCGGTTGATCGGTTCCCGGGCGGTGGCAGGATTCGGCGATCCGCCCGAACGGACGCGAACGTATGCGAGAGCACACGTACAAAACAAGACTGAATGGGTGACGGGCGCTTCTTTGAGTAGGTGATCACAAGGGGAAACAGCTTCTTCCTGCCCGGTCGGGCCATTTCAACTTGCGTTCTGCAAAGGAAAAACGAGCAGGGCGAAGGGTACGGCCGAAGTGGCTCCTGTGTGACTCAACTCACGGAGCGGGTGGCATGAAAAAGGGCATGGGCAAGTCGGGGGTGCTTCCTGGGGGAGGTGTGCCTCGCGAGCCGGACCGGCCGCCCGGGACGGGTTCGGCGTTCACCGGAGGTGATCATTCGATGCCTGCCCATACCTGGTGCAGCTGCACAAGTCGTGCAATGTCCGTACGTATCAGCTGATCAAGAACATGGCAGGTCTGCGCCGATACCGCCCGGGGTGGACCGGTGGGCGCTCGTGGTGATCGAAAGGTGACCGGATACGCTGACTCGGGTGATGACAGCGACAGATCGACAAACTGTGTCATCGAACTTGAGACCGTGACCGACCGTGTGACCGTCAGCAGACGTCAGCAGACAGGAGACCCCTCGTGACCGTCGTCGAGCCGTTCGGGCTGAGCGTGCGGGACCAGGCTCTGGAAGCCGATGTCCAGGCCGGATTGACGGCCGTCGAGGAAGGTTTGCTCGAGGCCACGAAGAGCGAGGTCCCCTTCATCCAGGAGGCCGCGCAGCACCTCCTCCGCGCGGGCGGGAAAAGGTTCCGGCCGCTGCTGGTGATGCTCGCGGCGCAGTTCGGGGACCCGCACGCGCCGGGAGTCGTGCCCTCCGCCGTCGTCGTCGAGCTGACGCATCTGGCCACGCTGTACCACGACGACGTGATGGACGAGGCGGACGTGCGCCGCGGCGTGCCCAGCGCGAACGCCCGCTGGGGCAACTCCGTCGCCGTACTGACCGGGGACTTCCTGTTCGCCCGTGCCTCGCACGTCCTGGCCGACCTGGGGCCCGAGGCGGTCCGCGTCCAGGCCGAGGCGTTCGAGCGGCTGGTCACCGGGCAGATCCTGGAGACCGCCGGGCCGCGTGACGGACGGGACCCCATCGAGCACTACCTGGACGTCCTCGGCGGCAAGACCGGCTCGCTGGTGGCCGTCTCCGGACGGTTCGGGGCGATGATGTCCGGCGCCGACGAGACGGTCGTGGACGTGCTGACGCAGTACGGGGAGCGGCTGGGCATCGCCTTCCAGCTGGCGGACGACGTACTGGACATCGCCTCGGAGTCGCGCGAGTCGGGGAAGACGCCGGGCACCGACCTGCGCGAGGGCGTCCCCACGATGCCGGTGCTGCGGCTGCGGGAGCGGGCCGCACGGCTGGGGCTGGCCGAGGACGTCGAGCTGTGCGAGCTGCTGGACGGCGACCTGTCCGACGACGACCGCCACGCCGAGGCGCTCACCCGGCTGCGCGAGCACCCGGCGCTGGAGCAGGCCCGGCGGGACACGGTGCGGTACGCGGAGGAGGCGCACGCGACGCTGGCGCCGCTGCCGGAGTGCGACGCCAAGAGCGCGCTCGTGGAACTGTGCGACGCGGTGGTGCACCGCGCCGGCTGAGCGGCCGGGAGCCGGGCGGCGTCCCCACGACCCCTACGGGGCGGTGGGGGCGCCGCCTTCCTGTGTCATCCCTCAGCAGTACGTGGAATTGATTCCGCGGTCTGACGTATTCAGCTGGCCGATTTGGTCGGATGGGTAACACCACTCCTCACCGGTTCGGGTGAGAATGGCGGCTCGGGGTGGACGACGATGTGACGCAGTGCGAGGACCTGGCCGCCGCCTACTACGGAGGTAAGGCACATATGGCACCGTTCAAATCCGACGACAGCGCGACGACCGGGGAGACCGGGCGGACCGCGGAGGCCGGGAACGTGCGCGGCGGACGGCGCAGGGCCGCGCGGTACGTCGTTCCGGTCACGGTGGTGGGCGTGGCGGCCGCGACCATCGGCCTCGTCCCCGCCTTCGCCGGCTCGGGCGACCCCGACCTCCCGGAGGTCACCGCCCAGGAGCTCATCGAGAAGATCGCCGCATCGGACGTGCAGCAGCTGTCCGGCACCGTGAAGATCAGCACCGATCTGGGACTGCCCGACCTGGGCGGACTGGAGAGCAGCCTCGGCGCGGGCGGCCGTGCCGGGTCCGAGGGCGGGTCCACCGCCGACCCGTCCGCCCGGCTGACGGAACTCGTCACCGGCACCCACACCGTGCGCGTGGCCGCCGACGGGGCCGGCAAGCAGAAGCTGTCGCTGCTGGACGAGGCCGCCGAGTACAGCGTGATCCACAACGGCGACGACGTGTGGGCGTACGACAGCGGGTCGAACGAGGTGTACCACGCGACCGGCGCGGCGGCCGGCACCACGACCGGCGGGGACAGTGGTACGGAGGGCGGTACGGACGACGGCGTGCCGCACGGGAAGTCCGGAAGCGTGCCCGAGGACGTACCCACCACGCCCAGGGAACTGGCCGAGGAGGCGCTGAAGGCGGCCGACGACACGACGTCCGTCAGCGTGGACGGGACCGCGCAGGTCGCCGGCCGCGACGCGTACAAGCTGCTCATCGAGCCGAAGCAGGCCGGCTCGACGGTCGGCGCGATATCCGTCGCCGTCGACGCGGAGACGGGGCTGCCGCTGAAGTTCACGCTCACCCCGGCGAGCGGCGGGGCGGCCGTCGTCGACGCGGGCTTCACCAAGGTCGACTTCTCCGCGCCCAGCGCGGCCACCTTCGACTTCACCCCGCCGAAGGGCGCCAAGGTGACCGAGGCGGAGGACATCGCGCCGGAGGGCGCCGGGGCGCGGGACAGCGGGCAGCTGCCGAAGCCGGACCAGAGGCAGGGCGGGAAGTCCGCCGCCGGGGGGCCGGAGGGCATGAAGGTCATCGGCGAGGGCTGGAGCTCCGTCGCCGCGTTCGACACCGGTGGCGAGGGGCTGTCGGAGAAGTCGTCCGGCAACGGCGACCTCGACGGCATCGTGAACTCCCTCGGCGACGAGGTCAGCGGCGAGTTCGGCTCCGGCACGGTCTTCTCGACGCGTCTGGTGAACGTGCTGGTCACGGACGACGGCAAGGCGTACGCCGGTGCGGTCACCAAGGACGCGCTGGTGAAGGTGGCGAACGAGGACCGGTGAGGCCGGGCCGACGGTCCAGGCCGAGAGCGGAATGAGGTCGTAAGTGGAGGAGCTGCCCGCCGCGGACCCGGTCCGAGCACCGGTCCCGGTGGCTCCGGACAGGACGGACGCGAGCGGAACGAGCACGGGCGAGACGGGCCCGGACGGGACCGTCATCGCCACCACCGCGCTCACCAAGCGCTACCGCGGCGGGCAGCTCGCCGTCGACCGGCTCGACCTCGCCGTTCCGGCGGGCAGCGTCTTCGGCTTCCTCGGGCCGAACGGCTCCGGCAAGACGACCACCATCCGCATGCTGATGGGCCTGATCGAGCCCACCTCGGGAACGGCCCGGGTACTCGGCCGCCCGATGCCGGGCGCCTCCCGGGCCGTACTGCCGCACGTGGGCGCCCTCATCGAGGGTCCTGCCCTGTACGGCTTCCTGTCCGGGCGGGACAACCTGACCCGGTACGACGCGGCCGACCCCACCGCCGACCCGCGGACCCGGCGCACGCGCGTCGCGGCGGCGCTGGACCGCGTGGGCCTGTCGGCCGCCGCGGGCAAGAAGGCGAAGGCGTACTCGCTGGGCATGAAGCAGCGCCTCGGCCTCGCGGCGGCACTGCTCCAGCCGCGCCGGCTCCTCGTCCTCGACGAGCCGACCAACGGGCTCGACCCGCAGGGCATGCGGGAGATCCGGGCCCTGATCAGGGAGCTGGCGTCCGACGGGACGACCGTCTTCCTCTCCTCCCACCTGCTGGACGAGATCGAGCAGGTGTGCACCCACGCCGCCGTGATGGCGCAGGGGCGGCTGATCGTCCAGGGCCCGGTGGCCGACCTCGCGGCCGGGGCGCGCGGGCGGCTGGTCGTGACGACACCGGACGCCGGGGACGCGGCCCGGGTGCTCAAGGAGCGGGGGATCGGCGACATCGTGGTGGAGGAGGGCAGGGTGACGGGTGAGCCGCCGGACGGCGAGCCGGCCGACCTCACCGCCGCGCTGGTGGCGGCCGGGGTGCGTGTACGCGGCTTCGGGGTGGAACGGGCCTCCCTGGAAGACGCGTTCGTGGCGCTGACGGGAGAGGGCTTCGATGTCGAGCGCTGAGACCGGGAGCACGGGAACGGTCGGTCCGGTCGGTCCGGTCGGTCCGGTCGGACCGACCGGCGGTGTTCACCCGGCCCCCGCCCGTACGCCGAGTCCCTGGTGGAGCCTCGGGCTGCTGCGCAGCGAACTCGTCACCACCTTCCGACGCTGGCGCACGCTCGCGCTGCTGGGCGTGCTCGCGGCCGTACCGGTTCTGGTGGGCGTGGCCGTGAAGATCGAGACGGGGGACGGCTCGTCGGCCGGCGGCGCGGGGGGCGAGGGTCCGGCGTTCATCGCGCAGATCACCAACAACGGACTGTTCCTGGTCTTCACGGCCCTCGCCGCGACGCTGCCGTTCTTCCTCCCGATGGCGATCGGGGTGATCGCCGGGGACGCGATCGCGGGCGAGGCGAACGCGGGGACGCTGCGCTACCTGCTGGTCGCCCCGGCCGGCCGGGCCCGGCTGCTGCTCGTCAAGTACGCGACCACGGCGGTGTTCTGCCTGGTGGCGACGCTGGTGGTGGCGGCCTCGGCGCTCGCCGTGGGCGCCCTGCTCTTCCCGCTCGGCGACGTCACGACGATCTCCGGAACGCGCATAGGACTGGCGGAAGGGCTCGGCCGGGCGTTGTTGATCGCCTTGGTGGTGGCCGCGTCGCTGCTCGGAGTGGCCGCCCTCGGGCTGTTCGTGTCGACCATGACCAACAGCGGCATCGCCGCGATGGCCACCACGGTCGGGCTGCTGATCACGGTGCAGATCCTCGACCAGCTCCCGCAGCTGGACGCTCTCCAGCCGTACTTCTTCTCGCACTACTGGCTGTCGTTCGCGGATCTGCTGCGGGACCCCGTCCACTGGGACGACCTGCTGCGCAACCTGGGACTCCAGGTGGTCTACGCGGCGGTCTTCGGTTCGGCGGCATGGGCGCGGTTCACTTCACGGGACGTGACGGCGTGACAGGCGCCGACGGGAACGACGATGTGGGGGCCGTTCTCGGCACGGCGCCAGTATGCGACACCTGGGGCTTTGGGACGAGCTTGTGACGTCATGGTGACGCACGCAGTGGAGGTGAGCGGAGAGACTCGACTGTCGTAGGCGACACGACGCCACTCGACACACGACGCCGACACCGAAACCGACGCTGAGGGTGGGAACGATGAACCGACCCGGCCGCGAACAGGGACAAGAGCGCGACCGGGCGGGCCGCCTGCCCCCGGGACCGGGGCCAGGACCGGGGCCGGGGTCAGGGCCCGGGCTCGGGCTCGGGCTCGGGCTCGGTATGTTCCCGGAGCCGGAACGGGAGACCGACCCGGGGCGCAGGCCCGCGCCGATACGGGAGTTCGCGGTCGCCGAGGCGGTGGTGAACGGCTGCGGGGTGGACGGCGCCGAGACGGGCGGTAGCGGTGCGACTGCGCCCTCACCGCTCGCGGCTCGGATCGGCCGCATCAACGAGGCCGTCAGGACAGGGCGCATAGCGGAGGCCCTCGAGCTGGCCGAGACGACGCTGGACCGGGCGGTGCGAACGGCCGGTCAGGAGCATCCCGAGGCGCTGCGGCTGAGCGAGCTGACCGCTTACGTCGCCTACCTGGCCGGCGACCCGCTCAGATCCTTCCGCCTCTCACTGGACCTCGCGCGGATCCGCCACCGCCTTGACGACCCTCGCGCCGCCTACGGGCACGTGCAGAGCGCGGCCGCGGCCTGGCGCGCCGTCCGCGATCCGTCGACCGGGCTGCTGCTGGGCGGTGAGCTCATCGGCGTATGGACGGAGCTCGCGGCCGGCACGGGTCCCGCGGCCGACGACATCGAGCAACTCCTGTCGGCGCGCGCCCGCATGGGCCGCCTCACCGAACGGGCCCGTGCCGCCGGTGGCGCGCCGCGGCGCCACCTTCACGACTCCTGACGGCATGTCCCCGCGGCCGGACCGACGGCCGGACCGACGGCCGGGCCCACGGCCGGGCCTACGGAGGGCGCACCAGACGCCACACTGGAGGTCACACCGGAAGTCACACCAGACGCCGCGCTTGGGGCGCCCGCGTCCGGGGAGACCGCGCCCACACCCTCAGCACCACCGGCCCCCTGCGCCGCGTCCGCGGCCGCGCTGAGGTTCCGGGCCGCGCGCCGCGCCGTGCGCAACGCGTCCCAGGTCAGCAGGACCAGTGCCAGCCAGACCAGCGAGAAGCCCGCCCAGCGCTCCGGCGGCATGGCCTCGTGGAAGTACAGGACGCCCAGCAGGAACTGGAAGACGGGCGCCAGGTACTGCAGCAGCCCCAGCGTGGACAGCGGCACCCGGATCGCGGCCGCGCCGAAGCAGACGAGCGGCAGCGCGGTCACGACACCGGTCGCGGCGAGCAGCGCGGCGTGCCCCGCGCCCTCGGTGCCGAAGGTGGACCGGCCCTGCGCGCCCAGCCACAGCAGGTAGGCCAGCGCGGGCAGGAACTGGACGGCGGTCTCGGCGGCCAGCGACTCGACCCCGCCGAGGTTGACCTTCTTCTTCACCAGGCCGTACGCGGCGAAGGAGAAGGCGAGGCAGAGGGAGATCCACGGCGGCCTGCCGTAACCGAGGGCGAGGACCAGGACGGCGGCGAGACCGACACCGACCGCCGCCCACTGCACGGGCCTCAGCCGTTCCTTGAGCACCAGCACACCGAGGGCGATGGTGACGAGCGGATTGATGAAGTACCCGAGTGACGCCTCGACCACGTGTCCGGCGTTGACGGCCCAGATGTAGACGCCCCAGTTGACCGTGATGACCACGGCCGCGATCGCCACCAGGCCCAGCCGGCGCGGTTGCCGCAGCAGTTCGCCGGCCCAGGCCCAGCGGCGCAGCACCAGCAGGGCGACGCCGACGAGAACGAGGGACCAGACCATACGGTGGGCCAGGATCTCGATGGCGCCGGACGGCTTCAGGAGCGGCCAGAAGAGGGGCACGAGCCCCCACATCCCGTACGCGGCGAAACCGTTCAGCAGACCCGCTCGGTGCTCACGCTTCGACTGCCCGGTCAACGGTTCCTCCTTCTCACGGCCGGCGGTCACGCACGGCCGGGACGAAGGTAACGCCGGGAGCCCCCGCCTGTCATGTCCGTATCGCCATACGGTCGTGACAGGCGGGGGCCGGGGAGTCAGGAGGCGGGGGCCAGGAGGTGCGAGGCGGAGGGGACGGTCCGCCCCCTGCCCGGCGGGGCCCCCTTCGGACCCGGTGCCGGAAGGTCAGCTCTTGAGCGCCGCGGCGATGGACTCGGAGATCGGCGTGGTCGGGCGGCCGGTCAGCCGGGACAGGTCGCCGCTGGTACCGGCCAGCTCACCCTTCGCGATGGAGACCTCCACGCCCGCCAGGACCCCGGCGACCGGCTCGGGCAGCCCCGCGCCGGTCAGGATGCCGACGTAGTCCTCCTCGGACACCGGGTTGTAGGTGATCTCCCGGCCGGTCTGCCTGCTCAGCTCGGCGGCGTACTCGCCGAAGCTCCAGGCGACGTCACCGCTCAGCTCGTACGTCCTGCCCTCGTGCCCCTCGCCGGTCAGGACGGCGACGGCGGCGGCCGCGTAGTCGGCGCGCGAGGCGGAGGCGACGCGGCCCTCGCCGGCGGCCTGGACGACGGCGCCGTGCTCCAGGACGGGGGCGAGCCGCTCGGTGTAGTTCTCGTTGTACCAGCCGTTGCGCAGCAGGACGTACGGCAGCCCCGACGACAGGAGGATCTCCTCGGTGCCGCGGTGGGCGTCGGCGAGCGCGGCCTTGAGGCTGCCGGGCGCGCTGGTGTAGGCGAGGAGCGCGACCCCCGCCGTCCCGGCGGCGTCGATCACGGTCCTGTGCTGGCCCACGCGGTCCCTGTCGACCTCGCTGCCCGAGATGAGCAGCACCTTGTCACCGGCCGAGAAGACGCCGTCCAGGGACGCGGGGTCGTTGTAGTCCGCGACCGCGATCCGGACGCCGCGGGCGGCGAGGTCGGCGGCCTTCTCCCGGTTCCGTACGACGGCGGTGATCTGCTCGGCCGGGACCTTCTCCAGCAGTCCTTCGACGACGAAACGGCCGAGGTTCCCGGTGGCTCCGGTGACGACGATGCTCATGGTCAGACATCTCCTTGTGGGGTGGCTCTGCCACTCACCATAGGCGGAGCGCTAACTAATCGAAAGTACCCACTTCGAGGTAAGGTACTGGTATGAAGGTAAGTGTAGAGTCGGTCGCCGCGGACGAGGCGATGTGCCCGCACCGCCTCGTCCTCGAACACGTCACGAGCCGCTGGGGCGTGCTGGTCCTGATGGCCCTCCTGGACCGCCCGCACCGCTTCAGCGAGCTGCGCCGGGCGATCGGCAGGGTCAGCGAGAAGATGCTCACGCAGACGCTGCAGACCCTGGAACGCGACGGCCTGGTCCACCGCGACGCCAAGCCGGTGATCCCCCCGCGGGTCGACTACTCGCTCACGGACCTGGGCCGGGAGGCCGCCGAACAGGTCCGCGCCCTGGCGAACTGGACCCAGGAACGGATGGGCGAGGTGCAGAAGGCACGGGACGCCTACGACGCGACGCGCGATCGGCTCCGCGCGAGGTCGGGAGCCGGGGCGTAGGGCGGAGGGGGCGTGGAGAGGCGGGGCGTGCGGGAGGCGGGGCGTGCGGGAGCCGGGTGCCGTACGGACCGGCCTTCCGTACGGCATCGACGCCCTTCCGCACCCCCGGCGCACCGACCGGTGCGGCGCTAGCCCACGACCGTCCAGGTGTCCCCGCCCGCCAGCAGCGCGGCCAGGTCGCCCTTGCCGTTCTGCTCGATGGCGGTGTCCAGCTGGTCGGCCATCCTGGTGTCGTACACCGGCCGGTCCACATTGCGGAGGACGCCGATCGGTGTGTGGTGCAGTGTGTCCGGGTCGGCCAGACGGGACAGGGCGAACGCCGTCGTCGGGGACGGTGCGTGCGCGTCGTGCACCAGTACCTGCGCCTCGTTCTGCGGGGTCACCGTGACCACCTTCAGGTCGCCGGTCGCGGGATCCCGTACGACGCCCTTGGCGCCCCCACCGCCGAAGCGGATCGGCCGGCCGTGCTCCAGGCGGATCACGGCCTCCTCGGCCTGCTGCTTGTCCTTGAGGACCTCGAAGGCGCCGTCGTTGAAGATGTTGCAGTTCTGGTAGATCTCCACCAGCGCCGTGCCGGGGTGCGCCGCGGCCTGCCGCAGCACCTCCGTCAGGTGCTTGCGGTCGGAGTCCACCGTTCGCGCCACGAACGACGCCTCCGCCCCGATCGCCAGCGACACCGGGTTGAACGGCGCGTCCAGCGAGCCCATCGGTGTCGACTTCGTGATCTTCCCGACCTCCGAGGTCGGCGAGTACTGCCCCTTGGTGAGGCCGTAGATCCGGTTGTTGAACAGCAGGATCTTCAGGTTGACGTTGCGCCGCAGGGCGTGGATCAGGTGGTTGCCGCCGATGGAGAGCGCGTCGCCGTCGCCCGTGACCACCCACACGCTCAGGTCCCGGCGAGAGGTGGCCAGGCCGGTCGCGATGGCGGGGGCCCGGCCGTGGATGGAGTGCATGCCGTACGTGTTCATGTAGTACGGGAACCGGGACGAGCAGCCGATGCCCGAGACGAAGACGATGTTTTCCTTGGCCAGACCCAGCTCGGGCATGAAGCCCTGGACGGCCGCGAGGACGGCGTAGTCACCGCAACCGGGGCACCAGCGCACCTCCTGATCGGACTTGAAGTCCTTCATGGACTGCTTGGCCACGGCCTTGGGCACGAGCGCGAGTGCCTCGAACGTGCCGGTCCCTTCCCTGGACGTCTCAGCCATCGATGGCCTCCTTGAGAGCCGTGGCGAGCTGTTCGGCCTTGAACGGCATGCCGTTGACCTGGGTGTACGACTGGGCGTCCACCAGGTACCTGGCCCGGATCAGCGTGGCGAGCTGACCGAGGTTCATCTCGGGGATCACTACCTTGTCGTAACGCTCCAGCACCGTGCCGAGATTCCTCGGGAAGGGGTTGAGGTGGCGCAGATGTGCCTGGGCGACGGGCTTCCCGGCCGCGCGCAGGCGCCGTACCGCCGCAGTGATCGGCCCGTAGGTCGAGCCCCAGCCGAGCACCAGCGTGGCGGCCCGGTGCGGGTCGTCGACGGTGAGGTCGGGCACCTCGATACCGTCGATCTTGGCCTGCCGGGTGCGGACCATGAAGTCGTGGTTGGCCGGGTCGTAGGAGATGTTGCCGGTGCCGTCCTGCTTCTCGATGCCGCCGATCCGGTGCTCCAGACCCGGGGTGCCGGGAATGGCCCAGGGCCGGGCCAGGGTCTCGGGATCGCGTTTGTAGGGCCAGAAGGCCGTGCCGCCGTCCTCCAGGGTGTGGTTCGGCTCCTGCGCGAACCGCACCCGCAGATCCGGCAGTTCGTCCAGGTCCGGGATGCGCCACGGCTCGGAACCGTTGGCCAGGTAGCCGTCGGACAGCAGGAACACCGGGGTGCGGTAGACCAGCGCGATACGGGCCGCCTCCAGCGCCGCGTCGAAACAGTCGGCCGGAGTGCGCGGGGCCACCACCGGCACCGGGGCCTCGCCGTTGCGACCGAACATCGCCTGCAGCAGGTCGGCCTGCTCGGTCTTGGTCGGCAGTCCGGTGGACGGACCGCCGCGCTGGATGTCCACGACCAGCAGCGGCAGCTCCAGGGAGACCGCCAGCCCGATGGTCTCGCTCTTGAGCGCCACCCCGGGCCCGGAGGTGGTGGTCACCGCCAGCGACCCGCCGAAGGCGGCACCCAGCGCGGCACCGATGCCGGCGATCTCGTCCTCGGCCTGGAAGGTGCGCACGCCGAAGTTCTTGTGCCGGCTCAGCTCGTGCAGAATGTCGGAGGCCGGAGTGATCGGGTAGGAACCCAGGTAGAGCGGCAGATCCGCCTGTCGGGAAGCGGCGATCAGCCCGTAGGACAGCGCCAGGTTCCCGGAGATGTTGCGGTAGGTGCCCACCGGGAACGCCTGCGCGGCCGGCGCCACCTGGTAGGAGACGGCGAAGTCCTCGGTGGTCTCACCGAAGTTCCAGCCCGCCCGGAACGCGGCGATGTTCGCGGCGGCGATGTCCGGCTTCCTCGCGAACTTGGTCCGCAGGAACCGCTCGGTGCCCTCCGTGGGACGGTGGTACATCCACGACAACAGGCCCAGCGCGAACATGTTCTTGCTGCGCTCGGCCTCCTTGCGGCTGAGGGCGAAGTCCTTCAGCGACTCCACGGTCAGCGTCGTCAACGGCACCGGATGGAGGCTGTAGCCGGCGAGGGAACCGTCCTCCAGGGGACTGGCGGTGTATCCGACCTTCTGCAACGCCCGCCGGGTGAACTCGTCGGTGTTGACGATGATCTCCGCGCCGCGGGGCAGGTCGGCGAGGTTGGCCTTCAGGGCCGCCGGGTTCATGGCGACCAGCACGTCCGGCGCGTCGCCCGGAGTGAGGATGTCGTGGTCGGCGAAATGGAGCTGGAAGGACGAGACGCCGGGCAGGGTGCCGGCGGGGGCGCGGATCTCGGCGGGAAAGTTCGGCAGCGTCGACAGGTCATTGCCGAAGGACGCGGTCTCGGAGGTGAAACGGTCGCCCGTGAGCTGCATACCGTCACCCGAATCACCCGCGAAACGAATGATCACCCGGTCCAGCCGGCGGACGTCCTTGACGCCTGCCGGATCGCGCTGCTCCCCCACGACGACTTCTTCGTCGGCCTGCTCTCCTGGCTGCTCCTCTGGACTGCTGACCTGGCTGGTCACTGAACTGGACCTCCTTCGAGGCGGCTGTCGGGGAGCGGCCCTCCCACCGGCCTTCCCACGGTCAACCCTACGTCTGTAAGGGTCGACTTCCCCTGGATGCTCGCATAATGGACACAACTCTGAGACCGCTCGGCTCCCGGACTTGTCACGATTTACTCGCCCCCCGATGCTTCTCCGAAGACGCTGCGCGCTCATCCTGCGGTTCTTCGTCCGACGGCTCCCGGACGGCTGACACGTTCAACGACCGGCACTGACGGCTGACACGTTCAACGACCGGCACTGACGGAAGGGCACCGACCGCCACTGACGGGAAGGCCGCGATCACCGTTGACGGATCGGCGTCGGCCGGTGACCGGGAACCGTCGAACGCTGACACGGTGTCAGCCCGTCACGAGTTCAGATAAGTCAGTACTGCCAGGACACGCCGGTGATCCCCGTCGCTCGGCGAGAGGCCGAGCTTGAGGAAGATGTTGCTGACGTGCTTCTCGACGGCTCCGTCGCTCACCACGAGCTGCCGGGCGATGGCCGAGTTGGTCCGCCCCTCGGCCATGAGGCCCAGCACTTCCCGCTCTCTCGGGGTGAGTCCCGCGAGCACGTCCTGCTTCCGGCTGCGCCCGAGCAGTTGCGCGACCACCTCCGGGTCCAGCGCGGTGCCTCCTCGGGCCACCCGCGCCACCGCGTCGACGAACTCACGCACTTCGGCTACCCGGTCCTTCAGCAGATAGCCGACCCCACGACTGGATCCGGCCAGCAACTCGGTGGCGTACTGCTCCTCCACGTACTGCGACAGCACGAGCACCCCCAGGCCGGGATGGCGTCGACGCAACCGCACCGCTGCTCTGACGCCTTCGTCCGTGTGCGTCGGGGGCATCCGCACGTCCGCGACCACCACATCCGGCAACTCGTCCTGCGCCGCCAGTTCGGTGATCGTCTTGATCAGCGCCTCCCCGTCGCCCACACCCGCCACGACCTCGTGGCCGCGGTCGGTCAACAGCCGGGTCAGCCCCTCACGGAGCAGCACCGAATCCTCGGCGATGACAACGCGCACCCTGTTTTCCACGATTTCCGGCCCCCCGAGCCCTGTGTGTCCGACGCCTCCCCGGCACATCAGTATCCCGCGATCCGCCGCTTCCCACGGGGCCTGTGGATAACTCGTGATTCCCGCCGCGAAGGGGACAGCGAAACGTCCTCCGTCCGCACGAACCGCACGGACGGAGGACGCGTACGAGCACCGAACCGGGCACGCTGTGCGCCGAGGCCGAGGCCGAGGCCGGGACCGGGACCGAGGCCGAGGTCGTCGACGGGGATCGAGGCCGGGACCGAGCGTGACCGGGACCGAGCGTGACCGGGACCGAGCGTGACCGGGACCGAGGCCGGGATCGAGACCGAGTTCGACCCAGAACGAGTGCGATCTCACCCCCTGCGCCAGGGCAGCTCCGCCGTCACCCGAGTGGGCCCGCCCCGGGGCGAATCCACCACCAGGACCCCGTCGACCGCGTCCAACCGCTCGGCCAGCCCCGCCAGGCCGGATCCGCCGGACACCTCGGCGCCGCCCACCCCGTCGTCCATGACCTGGAGCAGCAGCCGGTCGTCCACCTTCCACACGTCCACGGTCGCCCGAGTGGCCCGCGCATGCTTGCTGACGTTCTGGAGCAGCTCCGACACCGTGAAGTACGCGATGCCCTCGATCGCCGGCAACGGCCGGACCGGCAGGTCCACGTCCACCTCCACCGGGACCGCACACCGCGACGCCACCGAGGACAGTGCCGCGTCCAGTCCACGGTCGGTCAGCACCGCCGGATGGATCCCGCGCGCGAGGTCACGCAGTTCCTGTAGCGCGGTCTTCACCTCACCGTGGGCCTCGTCCACCATGCGTGCCGCGGCCTCCGGGTCCTCGGCCAGCTTCTCCTTCGCGAGTCCCAGGTCCATGGCCAGCGCCACCAGCCGGGCCTGCGCGCCGTCGTGCAGGTCGCGTTCGATGCGCCGCAGGTCGGCGGCGGCGGTGTCGACGACGACCCCTCGGTCCGACTCCAGCTCCACCACGCGCGTCGCCAGCCAGGACGGCCCCAGCAACCCGTGCACCAGCAGCCGGTCCACCATCGTCAGCGCCCGCACGATCCACGGGGTGGCCAGCGTGACCAGCAGTCCGATACCGGCCGTCACGGTGAGCTCGAAAGGGTTGTCCAGATACACGCTGTGCGTCTCGTCACCGTACAGCTGTATACCGCCCTGCCCCGCCCACGTCGGGAACACCCAGAACCAGAGCGGATACGTCAGCAGCGCCCACCCGGTGATCCACAGGGGCAGCGCCACCGAGAACGAGAACACCGCCCACGGCAGGAACAGGACCGCGTACAGCACGTGCCGCCACGAGGTGCCGCTCCTGAGGACGGCGCCCGTCCACGCCATGGCCCCGGAGCCCTTGACCCGCAACGGCTCCGGCTCGGTCACCGTCATGCCGAGCAGCCCGCGCGCCCGCGCGCGCTCCAGCGCGCCGAACCCCCGGCAGCCCGCCAGAGCGGCGGCGAGCACCGGCACGCCGAGGAAGGTGATCAGCAGGCCGGCGCCGACCGACACCATGGTCACGGCGTACGTGAACATCAGGACGGCGATCGGCAGGCTCAGCAGCACATGGCAGAACTCCAGCCGGCTGCGCGCCTCGAACGGTGCCCGCAATACCGCCGGGAACCGGTGCGGTCGCTCCTCCAAGACCTCGGGGTCGCGCCAGTTCCCGTATCCGCTTCCATACTCCGTGGCCATCGTCCTCGTCCGTTTCTCCCCTGATCCGCACTCGGATCTCGCCTGGGCTGCCGTGATGCGGTTCCACAGTGCTGGAGCCACGACGAACGGACTATGGAGGCCATCGGCGTCTTGGAACGGGGGTTTTCCCTACCTACCTCCGGTCCCGGTCCCGCCACGGCAGCTCCGCCGTCACCGTGGTCGGGCCGCCCTCCGGCGACTCGACGACGAACAGGCCGTCCACCGCGCCGAGCCGCTCCGCGAGCCCCGCCAGGCCCGTGCCGCCGTCCAGGTCGGCGCCCCCCTTCCCGTCGTCCCGGACCTGGATGAGCAGCCGGTCGTCGGCGCGCCACACGTCCACGGCGGCGGAGCGGGCCCCGCTGTGCTTGCTGACGTTCTGCAGGAGCTCGGAGACCGTGAAGTACGCGATGCCCTCGATGGCGGCGGCAGGCCGCGTCTCCAGGTCGACGGAGACCTCCACGGGCGCCGTGCAACGGGACGCCACCGAGGACAGCGCCGCGTCCAGCCCCCGGTCGGTCAGCACCGCCGGATGGATCCCGCGCGCGAGGTCACGCAACTCCTGGAGCGCCAGCTTCACCTCGCCGTGCGCCTCCTCGACCATCGCCGCCGCCGAGTCGGGGTCCTCCAGCAGCTTCTCCTTGGCGAGCCCGAGCCCCATGGCGAGGTTGACCAGCCGGGCCTGCGCGCCGTCGTGCAGGTCGCGTTCGATGCGCCGCAGGTCGGCGGCGGCGGTGTCGACGACGATCCCCCGGTCGGACTCCAGTTCCGCGATACGGCGTTCCAGGGCCTCGGAGGGGGACAGCAGGCCACGCACCATGGCCCGGTCCACGTTCGTCAGCCCGCGCACGATGAACGGCAGCACCGGCCACAGCACGAACAGCGACACGAGCGTCACGGTGAACGTCACGACGCCCCAGGGCAGCCGCGTCAGCTCGTAGAGCATCGCGCGCCAGCCCACCGGGTCCTTCACGGCCATCCGCAACCACGCGAAGAACCCGCCGCCGCGGCGCAACGGCAGCGGACTCGGCTCTTCCACCCGTACCCCGAGCAGCGCCCGCGCCCGCGCGCGCTCCAGCCTGCCCAGGAGCCGGGCACCCATCAGCGCGGCCGCGAGCAGAGGGAAGCCGATCACGGTCACCGTCAGGGCAGCTCCGGTGGACAGCGCGGTCACCGCGTACGTGAACCCGAGCAGCGTCACCGGCAGATTGACGAGGAGATGGGCTGTCTCCTTCCAGGTCCGCGCCTCGAACGCGAACCGGGCCGGCGGCAGCGGAGCGGACGCCGTCGGGCTGCCCGTCCTACGGCCGCCGGACGCCGGCCGCCCGCGCGCGGGGCTCCGCGGACGGGTGGGCGCGTCGTCGACGTCGGTGGTGGGGCCGGCAGGGAGAGCGGTCATGCCCCACAGAGTGCCTGCCCGCCCCCGGTCGCGCCATGAGGTGGGCCGCCCGTCCGTCCTGGGGAGAACCCCACCCCCGACGGCACCGCCGCTTCCTTGCGGGCGCGCCCAGGCACATCGGGACGGCAACCGGATGTCGGGCCGTGACGGGATGCTTACCGTCTCTTTAGCAGGGCCTAGACTCCCGTGCGTACAGATCGTCGAACGCGGCGTACCGGGGTGCGGAACCCGCACCAGGCGCACCGCACACACCAGGACACGGGGCCTGTCAGGTCAGGGAGCGAGGGACGGACGTGCCGGAACCGACGACGGTGGTCACCGCTGTCCCGGAGCGCGGAACCGTGATCGCGGCGGACTACTTCCAGTCCTATTCGGTCGTCGGACTGCTCGCCGTCATCGGCGTGCTGTTCGTCTCCGTGGCCTTCGGCGCGGGCCGTCTGCTGCGCCCGGTCGTGCCCACGCCCGAGAAACTGATGACGTACGAGTGCGGGGTCGACCCCGTCGGCGAGGGCTGGGCCCACACCCAGGTCCGCTACTACGTCTACGCGTTCCTGTACGTGATCTTCGCCGTCGACTCGATCTTCCTGTTCCCCTGGGCCACGGTCTTCGCCGATCCCGCCTATGGCGCGACGACCCTCGTGGAGATGTTCGTCTTCCTGGGCTTCCTCACCGTGGGCCTGCTGTACGCATACAAGAAGGGCGTCCTGGCATGGACGTGACCCCCTCGACCACCGCGTCCTCCGAACGCGCACCGCTGTCCCGGCCGATCGCGCAGTCCGAGCCGACTCCGCTGCCGGAGCCGAAGCGGTTGGGCGCGCTCGCCCGTCTCGCTCCCGAGCCGATGAAGGTGGTCCTGAACTGGGGCCGCCGCTACTCGCTCTGGGTCTTCAACTTCGGCCTCGCCTGCTGCGCCATCGAGTTCATCGCCGCGTCGATGTCCCGTCACGACTTCATCCGCCTCGGCGTGATCCCGTTCGCCCCCGGCCCGCGCCAGGCCGACCTGATGGTCGTCTCCGGGACGGTCACGGACAAGATGGCACCGGCCGTGAAGCGCCTGTACGAGCAGATGCCGGAACCGAAGTACGTCATCTCGTTCGGGGCCTGCAGCAACTGCGGCGGCCCCTACTGGGACTCGTACTCCGTCACCAAGGGCGTCGACCAGATCATCCCCGTCGACGTGTACGTCCCCGGCTGCCCGCCCCGGCCGGAGGCCCTGCTGCAGGGCATCCTGAAGCTCCAGGAGAAGATCGCCCGCGAGTCCCTGGGGGAGCGGTACGGCAACGGGGCCGGCGCGCGCGCCTCGACGACCGCCCTCCGGAGCGGCCTGGTGAAACCGCCGGCTCCGGCAGCGGCGGTCGACGGCTCCGCCGCGGAGGAGGCCGACCGGTGACCGGCTGGCTCCCCGCACCCATCGAAGAACTGTTCGGCCCGGACGCCGCGGCCGACGAGTCCTACGGCGTTCTCACCGTGGACGTCCCGCCCGCATCCTGGACCGAGGCGCTGCGCACGGCCCGCGCACGGCTGGGCTGCACGTACTTCGACTGGCTCAGCGCGGTCGACGAACCCGGGGCCGGCTTCCGTGTGTCGGCGCACGTGGTGGCCCTGGCCCCGGTGCGCCGCCTGCTCCTGCGCACGACGGTTCCGCACGCGAACCCGGCCCTGTCCTCCGCGGTCGACATCTACGCGGGCGCGGCCTGGCACGAACGCGAGACCCACGAGATGTTCGGCGTGGTCTTCGACGGCCACCCCGGACTCGAGCCGCTCCTCCTCCCCGAGAACTTCGAGGGCCACCCGCTGCGCAAGGACTTCGTCCTGGCGGCGCGGGTCGCGAAGGCATGGCCGGGCGCCAAGGAACCGGGCGAGTCGGACCACGGCGGTCCCAAGCGCCGCCAGATGCTGCCGCCCGGCGTCCCGGACCCCAACGAGTGGGGCCCCCTCAAGGGCCAGCTCCCGCCGGCCCCGGCCCGCTCTGCCCGCCCGGCCCCGGCCCGCTCTGCCCGCCCGGCCGGCGACCGCTCCGCCCGCCCGGCCGGCGACCGCTCCGCCCGCCCGGCCGGCGACCGCCCGGTCCGCCGCACCCGTACGGCGGCCGAGGGATCGGCCAGCCAGACCGGTTCCGCACCGGGCACGGCCCCCGTACGGCGTTCCCGCAGCGCGAGCGAGGGCTCGGCCAGCCAGCGCACCGGGGACGCGGAGGCGCCGCAGATGGCGGCTCCCTCCGAGCCGACGCCGCCTCCTCCCGCAGCTTCCAGGGGCCCACGGCGTTCCCGCAGCGCGAGCGAGGGCTCGGCCAGCCAGCGCACCCGGGACGCGGCGGCGCCGGGAGCGGCATCGTCGGCCGAGGCGGCGCCACCCGCCGGGCCGCGCCGCACCCGCAGCGCATCGGACGGCTCGGCGAGCCAGCGCGCGGCCTCCGCCTCGGGCGCGGGCGCGGCCTCGGGCGACTCGCCGTCCCGAGTCGAGCGCCACGCTCCGAAGGCCCCCGCCGCACCCCGCAGCGCGGACGCGCCCTGGCACCACGCCCGCCCCGCCTTCGACGACCCCGAGCCGCCGAAGCCGGAACCGACGGAGTCGACGGAAGTGGAGGAGTCGGCGGAGTCGGCAGCGGAGGCGGCCGAACCGACCGAGACCTCCGACGCCCCCGACTTGTCCTCCGACTCCTCCACCCCCGACGCCCCCGACTCGACCTCCGACTCCGCCACCCCCGACCAGGCCCCGCCGGACCCCGACACCCCCACGACGGGAGGCACGCGGTGAACGACGCCCTCGACGTCGCCCTACGGCTGCTCGTCGTCTTCGTGGCCTTCCTAGCCCTCCCCCTGATCGTGGGCCAGACCGAGCACAAGGTCATGGCCCACATGCAGGGCCGTCTCGGCCCCATGCACGCCGGTGGCTTCCACGGCTGGGCCCAGCTCGTCGCCGACGGCGTCAAGTTCGCGCAGAAGGAAGACGTCGTCCCCGCGGGCGCCGACCGCCGTATCTTCCAGCTCGCCCCCGCCGTCGCCCTCCTCCCGTACCTCCTGGTCCTCCTGGCCATTCCCGTCGGCCCGGGCGAGGGCGCCGTCGGTCAGGCCGTCGACGCGGGCGTGTTCTTCGTGCTCGCCGTCATGGGCGTGGGCGTCCTCGGCTCCCTCATGGCCGGCTGGGCCTCCGCCAACAAGTTCTCCCTCCTCGGCGGTCTCCGCACCGCCGCCCAGCTCCTCGCCTACGAACTCCCGATGCTGCTCGCCGCCGCCTCCGTCGCCATGGCGGCCGGCACGGTCTCCCTCCCCGGCATCGTCGACGCCTTCCAGTGGTGGTGGCTGCCCTGGCAGATCGTCGGCGCGCTCGTCTTCTTCGTCGCCGGTCTCGCCGAGCTGCAGCGCCCGCCGTTCGACATGCCGGTCGCCGACTCGGAGATCATCTTCGGCGCGTACACCGAGTACACCGGACTGCGTTTCGCGCTGTTCCTCCTGGCCGAGTACGCCGGGATCGTCGTCCTGTGCGGCCTGACCACCGTCCTGTTCCTGGGCGGCTGGCACGGCCCCTGGGGCGCCGACGGCCTCGGCTGGGTCTGGACCCTCCTGAAGACCGCGGTCCTCGCCTTCGTCGTCATCTGGCTGCGCGTCACCTACCCCCGGCTCCGCGAGGACCAGTTGCAGAAGTTCTCCTGGACGCTCCTCGTCCCGCTCGCCCTCGCCCAGATCGCCCTCACCGGCGTCGTCAAGGTGGTGATCCAGTGACCATGTCCCGCCGATCCGTCCCCGGGTCCGGCCTGGCCAAGGGCCTGGCCGTCACCCTGCGCACGATGACGAGGAAGACCGTCACCGAGCAGTACCCGGAGTCCCAGCCCCACCTCCCGCCCCGCACCCGCGGAGTGATCGGCCTCTTCGAGGAGAACTGCACGGTCTGCATGCTGTGCGCCCGTGAGTGCCCCGACTGGTGCATCTACATCGACTCGCACAAGGAGACGGTCCCTCCCGCCGCCCCTGGCGGGCGCGAGCGCAGCCGTAACGTCCTCGACCGTTTCGCCATCGACTTCTCCCTCTGCATGTACTGCGGTATCTGCATCGAGGTCTGCCCCTTCGACGCCCTCTTCTGGTCCCCGGAGTTCGAGTACGCCGAGACCGACATCCGCGACCTCACCCACGAGCGCGACAAGCTCCGCGAGTGGATGTGGACGGTGCCGGCCCCGCCCGCCCTCGACGCCGGCGCGGAGGAGCCCAAGGAAGTCGCCGCCGCCCGCAAGACCGCCGACAAGCTCGCGGCCCGGCAACAGACCACGGCGGCCGAGCCACCCGCCCGGGCCACGACGCCCACCGGCACCGTGCCGCACGCGGACGAACAGGCCCGCGCGGCCGAACGGCCGACCCGCCCGATGGGTGACTCCCGGCAGCAGACCGACCAGCCACGGCAGGAGGGCCGGGAATGACCCCCGCAGCGACCGCCGTCCTGCTCGCCGCCCAGGCCCAGACCCACACGCACGTCCAGGTCCAGGCGCAGGCCCCGGCGCAGGGCTTCCTCTCACCGACCGGCGTGGAGATCGCCTTCCTCCTCGTCGGTGTGGTCACCTTCGGCGCCGCCGTCGTCACCGTCACCACCCGGCAGCTGGTGCACGCCGCCCTGTGGCTCGTGGTGGCCCTCGGCGGCCTCGCCGTCGAGTACCTCCTGCTCACCGCGGAGTTCATCGCCTGGGTGCAGGTCCTCATCTACGTCGGTTCCGTCGTCGTCCTCCTCCTCTTCGGCCTGATGCTCACCAAGGCCCCGATCGGCCGCTCACCGGACGCCGACTCGGGCAACCGCCGGGCCGCCCTCGCCGTGGCCGTCGCCTCCGCCGCAGCGCTGGTCTGGGTCGTCGTCGACGCGTTCCGTACGACCTGGATCGACCTGGACGGTGCCGTCGCGGGTGCCGAGGGCGCCAGGGGATCCACCCAGGTGACAGGAGAGGCCCTCTTCCGGAACTGGGTGCTTCCCTTCGAAGCCCTCTCGGTTCTCCTCCTCGCCGCCCTCGTCGGCGCGATCGTCCTGTCCCGCAGGACATCGCCCGGGTCCGACCGGCCCACGCCCGCATCCGACCGGCGGCCCCCCTCCCAGGAAGGGGCCCGCTGATGCACCTCGCCTATCCCGCCGTGCTCTCCGCCCTCCTCTTCTGCACGGGCCTGTACGGAGTCCTCGCCCGCCGGAACGCCATCCTGGTCCTGATGTCGGTCGAGCTCATGCTCAACGCCGTCAACCTGAACCTCGTCGCCTTCGACGTCTGGCTCAGCCAGGCCGCCGAGGAGACGCTGCACTCCGGTCAGGCACTCACCCTGTTCACCATCGCCATCGCCGCCGCCGAGATCGGCATCGGCCTGGCGATCGTCCTCGCCGTCCACCGCAACCGCGGCACCTCGGACGTCGACAAGCTCCGCGACACCGCCGAGGGCCACGAACCCGACGGCCACGAACCCGGCGGCCCCGGCGGCCCCGATGCCGACGGTTCCGCCAGTGACGCCCCGACGACCCCCGCGACCGGGACGGCCGCCGAGAAGACCGAGGCCACCGCGTGACCACGACCACCCTCGCCGTCCTCGTCCCCCTCCTTCCGTTCCTGGGCGCCGCCGCCGGCCTGCTCCTGGGCCGCACGGCCCCCGGCTTCGCCCGCCCCCTCGCCGTCCTGCCGACCCTCGCGGCTCTCGTCCTCGCCGCGCTGGTCGCCGTACGCCAGGGCGGTGGCCGGGCCGTCGACGCCGCCACGGAACTCACCCCCACCGGCTCGGTTCCCGTCGAGCTCGCCCTGCACGTCGACGGCTTCGCCGCGCTCGTCGCCGTCCTGGTCGGCCTGGTCGCCACCTGCGTGCAGATCTACTCGACGGGCTACCTGCGCGACGACCCGCGCTACCCCTCGTACGCCGCTCTCGTCTCCCTCTTCACCTCCGCGATGCTGCTCGTCGTCTACTCCGGCGACCTGATGGTGCTGCTGGTCGGCTGGGAGGTCATGGGCATCTGCTCCTACTTCCTGGTCGGCCACTACTGGGAGACCCCCGAGGCCCGCGCCGCCTCGCTCAAGGCCTTCCTCGTCACCAAGCTCGGCGACGTCCCGTTCCTCATCGGGCTGCTGGCCCTCGCCGCGGACGCCGGGTCCTTCCGCATCACGACCGTCCTGGGCGCGGTCGCGGACGGCGGAGTCGACCACCCGACGCTCATCGCCCTGCTGCTCCTCGCAGGCGTGGCGGGCAAATCGGCGCAGTTCCCGCTCCACACCTGGCTCCCCGACGCGATGGCGGGCCCCACGCCCGTCTCCGCGCTGATCCACGCCGCGACGATGGTCGCCGCCGGCGTCTACTTCATCGCCCGGCTCCTTCCCGTCTTCGCCGCCTCCTCGGCGGCCCTCATCGTCCTCGCCGTCATGGCCGCGGTCACGATGGCCGGCTCGGCGCTCGCCGCACTCGCCCAGGACGACATCAAGCGCGTCCTCGCCTACTCGACGATCGGCCAGCTCGGCTACATGACCGGCGCCCTCGCCGTCGGAGACCGCGGTGCCGCCGTCTTCCACCTCCTGTCGCACGGCGCCTTCAAGGCACTGCTGTTCCTCGCCGCCGGCGTGATCATCCACGCCGCCGGCACCAACTCGCTGGCCGCCATGTCCCGTATGAAGGACCTGCGCGCCCGTGTCCCCGACGCCTACTGGACGATGACCGTGGCGCTCCTCGCCCTCGCCGCGATCCCGCCCTTCAGCGGCTTCTTCTCCAAGGAGGCCGTCCTCGGCGCCGCCGAACACGCGGCCACCGGCCACGCCGAGCACGTCCCCGGCGCCGCCGGCTGGACCGTTCTCGTCGCCGGCCTGATCACGGCCCTCCTCACCGCCGCCTACGCCACCCGGCTGTGGCTGCTCGCCTTCCGGGGCCGTGGCGCCGAAGCCCCGGACCACGGCAGGCAGCCGGTCGCCATGAACGCCGTCCTCTGGCTCCTCGCGCTCCCGTCCATCGCCTTCGGCCTGGCCACCGGGGCGCTGCCCGACTGGTTCGACGGCCGCGCCCTGACCCCGACCCTGACCACGGCCGTCCTCGGCACGGGCCTAGCCCTCGTCGGCGGCCTCGTCACCTACGGCACCTGGCGGCACACCACCGCGCTCGCGGCCGGTGTCCCGCTGGGCGCGGTCGCCGCCCACCCGCGGGCCGACGCCGCCCAGGTCGAGGCCGAAGCCATCGCGAGCCATACGCCGGCGTACGGGAACGTGGCCTCCGCCCCCGACCCGGCCGACCCGGGCCGACTGCTGCTGGGCCCGCTGCACCGGCCCGCGGCCGCGGGCTTCCACCTCGACGCCGTGTACGCGGCCCTCTTCGTCCGCCCGGTCGAGGGCGCGGCGCGGATCGTCCGCTTCCTCGACCGTGAGGTCGTCGACACCTACGTACGCGGCGCCGGCGCCGTGCCCCGGCTGCTCGGCGCGGCCGTACGGCGCGCCCAGACCGGCAACGTGCAGACCTATGTGAGCGCGCTGCTCGCCGGCACCGCCGTCCTGGTGGTCGCCGTCCTCCTCGTCGCCACGGGAGCGTGAGCAGGCGTGATCGATATCAGCGAGTCCGTGATGCAGTTCCTCCTGGCGTTCACCGTCGTCGGCCCGCTCCTCGGAGCCGTCGCCGCCCTCCTGCCGGCCCCGCCCGGACTGAAGGGGAAGTCACCCGAGCAGGCCGTGCTCCGCCACGGTGTCACCGTGACCGGCGCGGTCCTCGTCGCGGCGATCGTCCTGGCGCTCGGCCTCGACCACGACCAGCCGTCGAAGATGCAGGCCAGCACGGACATCAGCTGGATCCCCGCCCTCGACGTGCGCATCCACCTGGGCGTCGACGGCATCTCCCTCCCCCTCCTGGTCCTGACCGCGCTGCTGACCTTCCTCTGCGCGCTGTACTCGTACTTCAGGCCGCCCGCGGGTCCGTCCCCGAAGGCCTTCGTCGCGCTGCTGCTCGTCCTCGAGTCCGGCACCCTCGCGACCTTCGCCGTCCTCGACCTGCTGCTGTTCTTCCTCGCCTTCGAGACGGTGCTCATCCCGATGTACTTCCTCATCGCCCGCTGGGGCGGCGAGGAGCGGACCCGGGCCGCCTGGAAGTTCATCCTCTACACACTGCTCGGTTCCGTGGTCATGCTGCTGGGCCTGCTCCTGATCGGGCTCAGTGCGGGCACGTTCGACATGGTGGCACTCGCCACTGACAACGGCCGGTCACTTACCGCGTCCGTGCAGGTCATCGCCGTTCTGGCGATCGGGATCGGGCTCGCGGTCAAAACCCCGATGTGGCCGCTGCACAGCTGGCTCCCGGACGCCCACACCGCCGCGCCGACCGTCGGTTCGGTCCTGCTGGCCGGTGTCCTGCTGAAGATGGGCACGTACGGGTTCACCCGCGTCGTGCTGCCCATCGCACCCGACGGGTTCCGTACCTTCGCGCCCTACCTCGCGGCCTTCGCGGTCGTCGGCATCGTCTACGGTTCGCTGGCCTGCCTCGCCCTCGCCCGGCAGGGCGCCAAGGGCGACCTCAAGCGCCTCATCGCGTACTCCTCCGTCGGCCACATGGGCTTCGTCCTGCTCGGCATCGCCACCATGACCCCGACCGGCGTGAACGGCGCGCTCTTCGCGAACATCGCCCACGGCCTCATCACCGGCCTGCTGTTCTTCCTGGTCGGCGCGGTGAAGGACCGTACGGGCACGACCGACCTCGACGCCCTCGCCCAGGGGACCGGCGCCGCCCTCTACGGCCGGGCGCCGCGCCTCGGCGGCCTCCTCGCCTTCGCGGCCGTGGCCTCGCTCGGACTGCCGGGACTCGCCGGGTTCTGGGGCGAGATGCTGGCGCTGTTCGGTGCCCTCCGGCCCGCGGAGGGCCTCAGCCGCCCCGCCTTCCTCACCTTCATGGTGATCGCCGCGTTCGGCACCTTGCTGACCGCCGCGTACATGCTGATTGTCGTACGGCGCGTCTGCATGGGAGCCTCGCCGCAGGAAGCGCAGGAAGCGCAGGAAGCGCAGGAAGCGCAGGAAGCGCAGGAAGCGCAGGAAGCGCAGGAAGCGCAGGAAGCGCAGGAAGCGCAGGAAGCGCAGGAAG
>NZ_BMQK01000007.1:152937-230604 GCF_014648075.1 Streptomyces ruber
AAACACGAGACGCAGGGGGCGCACGAGAAGCCCGGGGCAGCGTCAGCGGCACCGGGCTCCCCGACGTCCGGGCGTACGAGTTCGCCGCCTGGACCCCACTCGTCGTCCTCACCGTCCTCGCCGGTCTCTGGCCCGCGGCCCTCCTCGGCCTGACCGACCCGGCCGTGCAGCAGCTCCTCGCAGGAGGCACCCGATGAGCGCCCTGGCCCACCCCCTGGCCCACCCCCTGGCCCAGTCCGTGGTCCAGTCGGTGGACTGGCTCACGATCGCCCCGCCCACCCTCGCGGCGGTCGTCGGACTCGGCGTGCTCGTCGCCGACCTGTTCGTGGGCGACGGGAAGAAGGCCGTGCTCGGCTGGGTGTCGGTCGCCGGTCTCGCCGTCTCCCTGCTCGCGCTGCTGCCGCTGCTGGACGGCGACCGCTCCACCTTCTGCCTCGCCGGCGACGCGGACGTCTGCAGCTACACCGCCGACCGGTTCGCGCTCGTCATCCAGTTCCTGGTCCTCGGCGGCGCCCTCCTCGCGGCCATCCTGTCGACCACGGCCCTGAAGGACGCCAGGGGACTGCTCCCCGAAGGAGAGTTCTGGTTCCTGCTGCTGTCGTCCGCCGCGGGCGCCGCCCTCCTGCCCGCCGCTCGCGACCTGGCGACCCTCGTCGTCGCCCTGGAGGTCGCCTCCCTGCCCGCCTTCGCCCTCGTCGGCCTCAGGTACGGGGACAGGCGCTCCGCCGAAGCGGCGCTCAAGTTCTTCCTGTCGTCGGTCACCGCGACCGCCGTGAGCCTCCTGGGCATCAGCTTCGTGTACGCCGCCACGGGCACCCTCTACCTGACCGAGATCGCCACACGCGTGCAGGACGTCGACGGGCAGCTCCAGACGCTCACCCGGGCCGGCGTCGTCCTCACGCTCATCGGCTTCGCCTTCAAGACGGCCGCCGTGCCGTTCCACTTCTGGGTGCCCGACACCTATGTGGGCGCGCCGCTCCCCGTGGCCGCCTACCTGTCGGTCGTCGGCAAGGCGGTCGGCTTCTCCGGCCTCATCCTCGTCACCGTCGTCGCCCTCCCCTCGTACGCGGACGTCTGGGGTCCGGCACTCGCCGTTCTGGCCGCCCTCACCATGACCGTCGGCAACGTCGGTGCCCTCCGCCAGCAGACCACGCGCGCGTACAGCGCGGTACGGCTCCTCGCCTGGTCCTCCGTCGGGCAGGCAGGGTACCTCCTGGTGCCGGTCGCCGCGGCCGCGTACGCCGACGACCCCCGGCGGCCGGTCGGCTCCACCGTCGCGTACGCGCTGATGTACGCCGCCGTGAACCTCGGAGCCTTCGCCGTGGCCGCCCTGGTGGCCCGCACGAAGCCGCTGAACCGCGTCGCCGACTACCGCGGCCTGTACGCCGCCAGCCCGCTCACCGCCCTGCTCCTGGGCTTCTTCCTGCTCTGCCTCGCCGGACTGCCCCCGGGCGTCATCGGGCTCTTCGCCAAGGTGACCGTCTTCTCGGCCGCCGTCGACGCGGGCCTCGGCTGGCTCGCCGTGGTCATGGCCGTCAACGTCGTGATCGCCCTCTTCTACTACCTGCAGTGGACCGCACTGCTGTTCCGGGCCCCCGAGGGCGCGCCCGCGAAGCACCGCGCGACGGCCCCGCTGACGGCGGCCCTCGCCCTCACCGGCGTCCTGGCGGTCGTCCTCTCCGGGGCGCCCCAGCTCGTCCTGCGCTTCGCCGGCACCGGCCTCTTCTGATCCGGGCTCCGCCGGAAACCGCATCCACGCGCGCGTGAGGGGAACCCGCACCGCTGCGCGCACCCGCGCACCCGCGCACCCGCGCACCAGGGAACTAGTCCTCCCTGCCGGGCGTTGACCAGGGAGAAAGGGAGAACTGGGAAGTGACGTCAACGCATCCGTAAGCAAGCAAGGGTTCCCCTGCCGCACGACTTGGAGGGCGTACCGTGCACCGCCGGCACAACGGGCTCAGGACCGCCGTACTCCTCGGCGGGCTGTCCGCACTCATCATCGTCATCGGCAGCTTCTTCGGGCGCATGGGCCTCGTCGTCGCGCTGCTCGTGGCGATCGGCACGAACGCGTACGCGTACTGGAACAGCGACAAGCTGGCGCTACGCGCGATGCGTGCCCGCCCGGTGAGCGAGTTCGAGGCTCCCGGTCTGTACCGCATGGTCCGCGAGCTCTCCACGCAGGCCCGGCAGCCGATGCCCCGTCTGTACATCTCCCCGACGGACGCGCCGAACGCGTTCGCGACGGGCCGCAACCCGCGCAACGCCGCCGTCTGCTGCACCGAAGGCATTCTGCGCATCCTGGACGAGCGCGAACTCCGCGGCGTGATCGGTCACGAACTGAGCCACGTCTACAACCGCGACATCCTGATCTCCTCGGTCGCCGGCGCCCTGGCCTCGGTGATCATGTTCCTGGTGAACTTCGCCTGGCTGATCCCCGTGGGCCGCTCCAACGACGACGACGGACCCGGCCTTCTCGGCATGCTAATGATCATGATCCTGGGCCCGCTCGCCGCCACCGTCATCCAGCTCGCCATCAGCCGCTCCAGGGAGTACGAGGCGGACGCCTCCGGTGCCCAGCTGACCGGCGACCCCCTGGCCCTCGCCAGTGCCCTGCGCAAACTCGAGATGGGCACCAAGCAGCTCCCGCTGCCCCCGGAACCGCGCATCGAGACCGCGAGCCACATGATGATCGCCAACCCCTTCCGCCCAGGCCAGGGGCTGTCCAAGATGTTCTCGACGCACCCGCCGATGGCGGAACGCATCGCCCGGCTCGAGCAGATGGCAGGTCGCCACCAGTGAAGACAATCCTGAACATCATCTGGCTGATCTTCAGCGGCTTCTGGCTGTTCTGCGGCTACATGCTCGCGGGACTGCTGCTGTGCATCACGATCATCGGCATCCCGTTCGGCGTCGCCGCCTTCCGCATCGGCGTCTACGCCCTGTGGCCCTTCGGGTACACCGCGGTCGAACGCCGGGACGCCGGCGCGCCCTCCTGCGTCGGCAACGTGCTGTGGCTGGTCCTCGCCGGCTGGTGGCTGGCGCTCGGCCACATCGCCACGGGCATAGCCCTGTGCGTCACGATCATCGGCATCCCCCTGGGCATCGCCAACTTCAAGCTCATTCCGGTCTCGCTGCTGCCCCTGGGCCGCGAGATCGTGCGCACGGACCAGCCGTTCACCCAACGCTGACAGAAACGGCGCCGCCGCGACGCGGTTTCACCCTCCCGGCGTCCCTGAACCTGGTCCCCGCACACGCGGCCCCCACCACCGCCGCCGTACCCCGTACGCTGCCGCCCCCAGTCCCAGGACGGCCGCGCCCACGACGACCGACATGGCCGGCAGCGCGAACGCCAGCGTCACGCAGCCGACCAGCCCCACGAACGGCACGATCCGCGCGACCGGTGCCGGGCTCAGCGTCCACGCCGACGCGTTGGCGACGGCGTAGTACGCGAGCACGCCGAAGGAGGAGAAACCGACCGCCGCCCGCACGTCCGCCGTGGCGGCCAGCACGGCGACCGCCATGCCGACGGCCGGCTCCGCCCTGTGCGGGACCTGGCGGCGGGGATGTACGGCGGCGAGGAAACCGGGCAGATGCCGGTCCCGGGCCATGGCCAGCGCCGTCCGTGAGACACCCAGAATCAGCGCCAGCAGGGTCCCCAGCGCGGCCACGGCGGCACCTGCCCGCACCACGGGCACCAGCTCCGGGACACCGGCGGCCCGTACGGCGTCGGCCAGCGGAGCCGAGGCGTTCCCGAGCCCGCCCGGCCCCAGCACGGACAGGACGGCGACGGCCACGGCGGCGTACACCACCAGCGCGATGCCCAGCGCCAGCGGGATCGCGCGCGGGATGGTACGCGCCGGATCACGCACCTCCTCGCCCAGGGTCGCGATCCGCGCGTACCCGGCGAACGCGAAGAACAGCAGACCGGAGGCCTGGAACACCCCGCCGGCCCCCGACGGGAGCCCGGTGTCCGACCGTCCGCCGCCGGACCCGGCGGCAGAGAGGCAGACGACCACGACGGAGGCGAGGACCGCCAGGACCAGGACCACGATCAGCCGCGTCAGCCGGGCCGACTTCCGGATGCCGCCGTAGTTCACGGCGGTCAGTGACACCACGGCCGCGACGGCGAGGGCGTGCGCCTGATCCGGCCACACGTACACCCCCACGGTCAGCGCCATCGCCGCGCACGAGGCCGTCTTGCCGACCAGGAAGGACCAGCCCGCCAGATAGCCCCAGAACTCACCGAGCCGCTCACGTCCGTAGACGTACGCGCCGCCGGACTCAGGGTGGAGGGCGGCCAGCCGCGCCGAGGACATCGCGTTGCAGTAGGCCACCACGGCCGCCAAGCCGAGAGCGAGCAGCAGACCGGATCCGGCCGCACGCGCGGCAGGCCCCAGGACGGCGAACACCCCGGCGCCGACCATCGAGCCGAGCCCGATGACCACCGCGTCCCCGACTCCCAGCGTCCGCCGCAGGCCGGCGTCCGGACCAGACTGTGTCATGTGCCGCACCCTACTGATCCACGCAACCTTCGGACACGGTGGAGATGTCCTCCCCAACAACAGGACATCAACGAACAAGTCTTCAGCGAACGAACGAGACGCAGGACGTCCTGGGGCAAGTGGGAAGAAAGGGCGGTTTCAGGTCATGGGCATCATCGGCTGGATCATTCTGGGACTGTTGGCCGGAGCCATCGCCAAGTTCCTGCTGCCGGGCCGCGACCCGGGCGGTTTCATCGGCACGACGCTCATCGGCATCGCGGGGGCGTTCATCGGCGGCTGGATCTCCGCCCGCTGGCTGGACCACCCCATCAACAACAACTTCTACGACGGTGCCACCTGGGCCGCCGCCATCGGCGGCTCTCTCGTACTGCTCATCGCCTACCGCCTTCTCTTCGGCCACTCGCGCCGCTGAGCGGATACGCCGCAGCCGACTGTCGACTGCGACGCGGCTGCGGGCGGATGAAGCGACGCGGGCCGGTCCGGCGCCTCGAGGCGCCGGACCGGCCCGCGTCGGCCACCGGTCTGCTCGGCCTACCGGTAGTTGACGAACTGCAGTGCGAAGTCGAAGTCCTTGCCCTTCAGAAGGGCGATCACGGTCTGCAGGTCGTCCCGGCTCTTGGAGCTGACGCGCAGCTCCTCACCCTGGACCTGGGCCTTCACGCCCTTGGGACCCTCATCGCGAATGATCTTCGCCACCTTCTTGGCGTTTTCCTGGGAGATGCCCTCCTGGATCGAGGCGAAGATCTTGTACTCCTTGCCGGACAGCTGCGGCTCACCGGCGTCCAGCGCCTTGAGGGAGATACCGCGCTTGATCAGCTTGGACTGGAAGACGTCGAGAACCGCCTTGACCCTGTCCTCGGAGTTCGCCTCCAGCAGGATCTTGTCGCCGCCGGACCACGAGATGGAGGCACCCACGCCCTTGAAGTCGTAGCGCTGGGAGATCTCCTTGGCGGTCTGGTTGAGGGCGTTGTCGACCTCCTGCCGCTCGACCTTCGAGACGATGTCGAAACTGGAGTCGGCCATGTCCTGTGGCTCCTTGTATCGGATGACTATCGGGTGACTGTCGGGTGCGAAACGGCGCGCTGCAGGGGGCCGCCGAGCCCGGCGTGCATCCCGGGCCGCATCCGCATAAGCCTAGCCACCCCCTCCCCGACGGACGCCGATCAATCGAGTGGCGAAGCACCCCCGCGCATCAGGTATCATTTACGTCGTTGCCACGGAGCACCGCCGAAAAGCGGTTCGAAGCGGTAGCAAACCCGGCGGTGTGGCTCAGCCTTCCCAGGTTCGAATCCTGGCGCCGCCACATTGGGAAAGACCCCCTCCGAACTGCGGAAACGCAGACGGAGGGGGTCTTTCTTCGGGTGCTCCTTCTCTACGGCCGCTGATCGGCCCCTGCGGTTTGTTCCTCCTGGGACCTGAGCATCTGTGCCATCGCCTCCAGGCTCTGCGCCGCGGCCGTGCCGCCGCCGCAGGTCAATGAGGCTATGAGGCCGCCGAGCAGACCGGCCCGGTCGGCGACGATGCGCACCTGACCGACCTCGACGACGAGGCCGAGCAGATTCAGCCGCAGGCCTTGTGGGATGTCGAGTACGACACACTCACCAGGCGGTGTTGTCATCTGAGTCCCCCTTTGCGTCCCCCTCGGAAGCACCAGCCGTGCCGTGATACCCCCGTACGGGCGGAACATGCTGATCCGGGCTCAGAGGTCGCCGTGGCTCCGGCATACGCGTCCGGGAGGTGATGGCCGGCGTCGACGAGTTCGACACGTCGGTCGATACGGCGGTGAGCTCACGGGGCACACTGAGCGCATGCCGTCGCATCGCAAAAGCTGTCCCGTGTGCCTTCGCGAGATCGCCGTGGTCGCCGGGCGGTTCGCGCGCCACGACCCGCCCGGCACCAGCGGTGACCTCGTGTCGTGTCCCGGGTCCCGCACGCCGGCGCAGCTGGGCGCCGCTCAGCCGACGCTGGACGGGTACGTCGTTCCCGAGTTCCCCGGCCAGATGCCGCTGTTCTGAACCCCCCGCCGCTGACGGCGTGTACGTGCCGGGCCGTCAGTTGCCCGCCACCGACTTCACCGCCACCGGGACCGGTGCCGAGCCGCTGATCAGTTCCAGGGTGAGGCCGGCCGTGGCCGGAGTGTCCACCAACTCCACGAGAACGGCGGCGACATCGTCCCGCGGGATCGGGCCACGCCCCGTGTGGGCCTCCAGGCGGACGAGGCCCGTGCCGGCGTCGTTCGTGAGCATTCCGGGGCGCAGGATCGTCCAGTCCAGGGAGTCCAGGCGACGGATGTACTCGTCGGCCTCGCCCTTGGCGCGCTGGTAGACGTCGAACACCTCGTCACCCGGGTGCAGGGGGTCGGCACCCATCGACGACACGACGATGTAGCGGCGCACGCCCGCGCGTACCGCCGCGTCCGCGAACAACGTCGCCGCCGCCCGGTCCACCGTCTCCTTGCGGGCGGCGCCGCTGCCCGGGCCGGCACCCGCCGCGAAGACGGCCGCGTCCGCGCCCCGAAGATGTTCCGCGACCTCGTCGACCGGCGTCGACTCCAGATCGCACACCACCGGTTCGGCACCGGCCTCCCGAAGATCGTCGCCCTGCTCGGCGCGGCGGATCAGCCCCACCGCCTCGTCACCACGCGCGGCGAGCAACCGCTCCAGCCGCAGCGCGATCTGACCATGACCTCCAGCGATGACAATGCGCATGTCTTCGACCGTACGCCCGCACAGGCGCATCCGCCGAACGACACCGACTGCGCGACCGACCGACTGCGCGACCGGTCGACCGCCCGCGCCCGCTCGCCGCCGCCCGCCCCGCTGTGCGCGGCGCGCCGCGCGTACGAGTGCTCCCGCCCACCCGCCCGCGAGCTCCAGCCCCAGCCGTGGGCAGCCTCACCCCGCGCCCTACGACAGCTCCCCCCGCCCCTGCCGCGGCAGGTCCAGTGCCGCGACCGCCGGTGAGTGGCAGTACTCCCGGACCGCGCTGGTCCGCGCCACCACGCGCCCCCGGTGCACCACGATCCGGCTGTACGCCAGGGACAGCGCCCCCGCCAGCCGGCCGCCGCGGACGGCGAGGAGCTCGGCCGGGAAACCGGCCTCCACACGGACCTCTGGCAACCCGAGCATCGCGCGCGCCGACGAGCTGACGGCGTCGTAGGCGTCCTCCGGGCGGAGCCCGTACCGCGAGGCCAGCAGGTACGCGGCCTCCAGCGGATCGCCCCGGCCCACGGGGTTCGACACGTCACGCAACGCCCCGCTGCCGGCCGCCACCCGTACCCCGGCCGTCCGCAGCAGCCGTACGGGAGCCGTGCCGCGCCCGTCCACACTCCCGCAGCCGCCCTGCGGCAGACACACGACGGTCACCCCGGCCGCGGCCAACTGGTCCGCCGCGCGCGCCGCCGCGTCCGAGGGCAGGTCCCCGAGCCCTCCGCAGGGCCCGAGGGCCACCCCCGGCCGCAGCCCGCCCGCCATCGTCGCGAGGCGGCCGAGCCGGACGGGATCGGACCCGTCGACGTGCAGGTCCACCGGGCAGGCGTACTCGGCGGCGAGCTTGAGGACGGCCTCGACGTAACCCGTGGGATCCGGGTCCGCGTCGGGGCAGCCGCCCACCACGGACGCGCCCATCTCGACCGCCTCCCGCAGCATCGCCAGCCCGTCCGCCCCGGCGAGCCCGGTCAGGACCCGGGGCATCGCCACGGCCGTCAACTCCGCCAGCCCGCGCAGCGCCCGCCGGGCCCGGAGCACGGCCGCGAGCGCGCCCAGCCCCTGTACGTCGCCGACGTGGATGTGCGAGCGCAGCGCCGTGACGCCGTGCGCGAGCTGCAGGAGGGTCGCCTCGGTGGCACGCCGCTGGACCTCGTGGGGGGCGTACGAGACCGGTCCGGCCACGTCGGCCGACAGCGCCGTGTCGCTGTGGGCGTGCGGCTCGGCGGGCGCCGGCAGGAGCAGATAGCCGCCGAGGTCCACGCGCGCGATGGACGAGCCCCGGGTCCCGGCCACTCCCGTGGTGAGGCTCCCGGCGGTACCGACCGCCTCGATGCGCCCGCGGCCCAGCCGTACGTCCACGGTCCGGCCGTCGGTGAGCCGCGCCCCGCACAGCAGCAGCGCGGATCCCGTGCCCGGTCCCGACGAGGAACCCGACGGAAAGCGGGAGGGCTGCGGCTGGCTGTCGGGCATCGCACTCCTGGGGTAGGGCTGCGGCGCGGAGGGGGCGCCTGGTCACGCAGCGTGAGTCGAGCCTAGGACGGCCGGGCCTTGGCTTCAGGGAGGAGCGCAATAGTCGTACCGGTGTGGTTCCCGGTGGCGGTGGTACGCCGCCAGGGCCCCGTCCGCCGGACGCCGCACACCGCGGTCGACCCGGGAGAGCCTGCCCGCAGGGCTTCACGCGCGCGGTTGTGCCCGGTGGGACGGCAGGGGCCGGTGCGGCGCGTCAGGGGACGTACCGGGAAACGGGCCGGGAACAGGTCGGGGCGGGCACCGCGAAACGGATTTGGGGGAACGGCGGTGGGGCGTGTAATGTCTTCATCGCTCGCCCCAATAGCTCAGTCGGCAGAGCGTCTCCATGGTAAGGAGAAGGTCAACGGTTCGATTCCGTTTTGGGGCTCTGGTGTGAGAGGTACCCGTCGCGAGGCGGGGCTCGATCGCATCACAGCGGTGTAGCTCAGTCGGTAGAGCAAGCGGCTCATAATCGCTGTGTCACCGGTTCAAGTCCGGTCACCGCTACCACAAGTAGCCGATTGCGGGGTCGGTCCTTCGATCGGCTACTCTTTCTGCGTTAATCAAGTCAATCCGTTCGTCAAGGAGCACTCACGTGGCTGCCACCGACGTCCGCCCGAAGATCACGCTGGCCTGCGTGGAGTGCAAGGAGCGGAACTACATCACCAAGAAGAACCGGCGCAACAACCCGGATCGTCTTGAAATGAAGAAGCACTGCCCGCGTTGCAACGCGCACACCGCGCACCGCGAGACGCGCTGATTCAGGCTCGTACACGAGGCCGCCCCCACTGAACGGGGGGCGGCCTCGTGTCGTTCTCTGAGTCGATACCGGTCAGTATCGAACAAGCAGGAGGTGCCGAGCCCATGCCGCTCGACCAGTCCTTCGTGGGGCGGACCTATCCGCCCACCGACCCCTATGAGGTCGGCCGGGAGAAGATCCGCGAGTTCGCGGAGGCAGTGGGAGACACCAACCCGGCGTACACGGACCCGGAGGCCGCGAAGGCGCTCGGGTACGCCGATGTGATCGCTCCGCCGACCTTCGTTTTCTCGATCACCTTCAAGGCCGCGGGACAGGTCGTCGAGGACCCTCAGCTGGGCCTCGACTACAGCCGTGTGGTGCACGGGGACCAGAAGTTCGCCTACACGCGCCCGGTGCGCGCCGGCGACCGGCTCGCGATCACCTCCACCATCGAAACGATCAAGTCCATGGCCGGCCACGACGTCCTGACCGTCCGGGGCGAGGTCCACGACGAGGCGGGCGAGCACGTGGTCACCGCCTGGACCAAGCTCGTGGCCCGTGGCGAGGACGAGGAGGCGTGAGTCGATGACGGCCAAGGTTCAGTACGCGGACGTCGAGGTCGGCACCGAGCTGCCCGCCCAGACCTTCCCCGTGACCCGCGCCACGCTCGTGCAGTACGCGGGCGCGTCCGGGGACTTCAACCCGATCCACTGGAACGAGAAGTTCGCCAAGGAGGTCGGGCTGCCGGACGTCATCGCGCACGGCATGTTCACCATGGCCGAGGCGATCCGGGTGGTCACCGACTGGGTGGGCGACCCGGGTGCGGTCGTCGAGTACGGTGTCCGCTTCACCCGGCCCGTCGTCGTCCCGAACGACGACCAGGGTGCGACCATCGAGGTCAGCGGCAAGGTCGCGGCCAAGCTGGACGACGACACGGTCCGCGTCGACCTCCTGGTGAAGAGCGCCGGCCAGAAGGTGCTCGGCATGTCCCGGGCTGTCGTACGGCTCGCCTGAACAACGCACATGTAAGGGGCGCCCTCCACTGCGGGGCGCCCCTTACTCATGACCTTACGCACGGCCGTGCGCATGGGGGCGGCACGGCCTTACGCATGGCCGTGCGCATGGGGTCGAAGGGGGAGCCGGCCCCGTCTCGTACCCTTGTGCCCGTGCAGGAACTCCACGACGCCCCGCTCGCCCCGCTGACCACCTTCCGGCTCGGCGGCCCCGCGGACCGGCTGATCACCGCGACGACCGACGCCGAAGTGATCGCCGCCGTGCGGGAGGCCGACGACTCCGGGACGCCGCTGCTGCTGATCGGCGGCGGATCGAACCTGGTCATCGGTGACAAGGGGTTCGCCGGAACCGCGCTCGTCGTCGCGACCGAGGGGTTCTCGCTCGACGGCACCCGGCTGGAACTGGCCGCCGGCGAGGTGTGGACCGACGCGGTGGCCCGCGTCGTCGAGGCCGGGCTCGGGGGCATCGAGTGCCTCGCCGGGATCCCCGGTTCCGCGGGCGCGACGCCGATCCAGAACGTCGGCGCGTACGGCCAGGAGGTCGCGTCCACCGTCACCGAGGTGGTCGCCTACGACCGCGTCGCTCGCGAGACGGTCACCCTCCCGAACGCCGACTGCGCCTTCTCGTACCGCCACAGCCGCTTCAAGGCCGACCCCGGACGCTACGTGGTGCTGCGCGTCCGCTTCGCGCTGGAGGACGCGGACGGGATGTCGGCGCCCGTCCGGTACGCCGAGACGGCCCGCACCCTCGGTGTCGGGGTCGGCGAGCGGGTGCCCCTCGCCGCGGCCCGCGAGGCGGTGCTGAAGCTCCGCGCGGGGAAGGGCATGGTGCTCGACCCCGAGGACCACGACACCTGGTCCGCCGGATCGTTCTTCACCAACCCGATCCTCACGGACGAGGCGTTCGCCGCGTTCCGCGCGCGCGTGGAGGCGCGCCTGGGCGCCGGCGTCGTGCCGCCCGCCTATCCCGCGGGCGACGGGTACACCAAGACCTCCGCCGCCTGGCTGATCGACAGGGCGGGCTTCACGAAGGGGTACGGCACCGGGCCCGCCCGCATCTCGACCAAGCACACCCTCGCCCTCACCAACCGGGGCGGAGCCACCACCGAGGACCTGCTCGCCCTCGCCCGTGAGGTCGTCGCCGGGGTCCGGGACGCCTTCGGGATCACCCTCGTCAACGAGCCGGTGACGGTGGGCGTCAGCCTCTGAGGCTCCCGCCCCGTACGGTGAGCGCCTAGTAGGCCACCCCGACCGTCTGCTTCACCGTCCCCGGGTCGCCGGCCGCCGCCAGCATCGCGTGGGCCACGTCCGCGCGGGCCAGCGTGCGTCCCGCGCGCGGGACACCGCCGACGGCCGTGCGGTAGGTGCCGGTCAGCGGACCGTCGGTGAGCTTGGGCGGGCGTACCGAGGTCCAGTCCGCGGCGCTGCGTTCCAGCTCGGCCTCCATCTCCCTCAGGTCCGCGTAGGTGTCGGCGAGGACCCTCCGGAGTATCGCGCGCACCACGCGGTCGACGACCGGGTCGTCCTGCGGCGGCGGGGCGAGCGGGGCGGCGCTCACGACCACGATCCGCAGGACGCCCGCGGAGTCCATCGCGCGCAGCACCGTACGGGTCAGCCGGGCGGCGACCCCGGCGTCCTTGCGCGACCGGGCCCCGAGACCCGACAGCACCGCGTCCCGGCCGGTCAGCGCGGGCAGCAGCGGCCCCGGGTCCGTCAGGTCGGCGCCGGCCACCTCCAGCCCCTCGCCCGTCACGGTCAGGCGGGCCGGGTCCCGGACGACGGCGGTGACCTGGTGGCCCGCGGCCAGCGCCAGCCGGACGATCTCCTGGCCGACCCCGCCCGTCGCACCGAACACGGTGAGTCTCATGGTGTCCCTCCCCGAGGTGGGTAAGTGCTCACTCACCCGTCAACCCTCTCCGCCAGCAGGGAGTGCCGTGCAGCAGAAACCGGCCAGGATCCGCATCCTCGACGCCGCCCACGAGCTGATGACGACCCTGGGGCTCGCGCGGGTCACGACCAAGGAGATCGCCAGGACGGCGGGCTGCTCGGAGGCCGCGCTCTACAAGTACTTCGCGAGCAAGGAGGAGCTCTTCGTCGACGTGCTGCGCGAGCGGCTGGGGCCCCTCCTGGAGAGGCTCACGGCGGAGCCGGGGGAGCGCGGTGTCGAGGAGAATCTGACGGAGATCGCCCGCCGGGCCGCCCTCTTCTACGAACAGAGCTTCCCGATCGCCGCGTCCCTGTACGCGGAGCCGCAGCTCAAGCGCCGGCACGAACAGGCCATGCGGGAGATGGGCAGCGGCCCGCACATCCCGATCCAGGGACTGGACGCCTACCTCCGGGCCGAACAGCGCGCCGGCCGCATCCACCCGTCCGCCGACACCTTCGCGGCCGCCTCACTGTTTCTGGGCGCCTGCGCGGAGCGGGCGTTCGCCTACGACGCGACGGAGGAGGCGCGCCCGCCGCTCGACACCTTCGCCCCCGCCTTCGCCCGCACGCTCCTGCGCGGGATCTCCCCGGAAGCCGGGCCCCCGGAGGCGTCCTGAACGGCCGTGCGGCCGTCAGGAGACCGGCGCGGTCAGCCAGTCGTCCACGCCGGAGAGCAGCTTCCGCTTGACGTCCTCCGGGGCCGCCGAGCCCCGTACCGACTGCCGTGCCAGCTCGGCGAGCTCCGCGTCCGAGAAGGCGTGATGGCGGCGCGCGATCTCGTACTGGGCCGCCAGCCGCGAGCCGAACAGCAGCGGGTCGTCCGCGCCGAGCGCCATCGGCACCCCCGCCTCGAACAGTGTCCTCAGGGGCACGTCCTCCGGCTTCTCGTACACCCCGAGGGCCACGTTCGACGCGGGGCAGACCTCGCAGGTCACCTGCCGGTCGGCCAGCCGCTGCAGCAGCCGCGCGTCCTCCGCGGCCCGCACCCCGTGCCCGATCCGGGAGGCGTGCAGGTCGTCCAGGCAGTCGCGGACCGACGAGGGGCCGGTCAGCTCGCCGCCGTGCGGCGCGGCCATCAGCCCGCCCTCCCGGGCGATGTGGAAGGCCCGGTCGAAGTCCCGGGCCATGCCCCGCCGCTCGTCGTTGGAGAGGCCGAAGCCGACGATGCCGCGGTCCCGGTAGCGCACGGCCAGCCGGGCCAGCGTGCGCGCGTCCAGCGGGTGCTTCATGCGGTTGGCGGCGATCAGGACGCGCATCCCGAGACCGGTCTCGCGCGACGCCGTGTCCACCGCGTCGAGGATGATCTCCAGGGCCGGGATGAGCCCGCCCAGCCGGGGGGCGTACGACGTCGGGTCGACCTGGATCTCCAGCCAGCCGGAGCCGTCCCGGACGTCCTCCTCGGCCGCCTCGCGGACCAGGCGCTGGATGTCCTCGGGCTGTCTCAGGCAGGACCGCGCCGCGTCGTACAGCCGCTGGAAGCGGAACCAGCCCCGCTCGTCCGTCGCCCGCAGTCTCGGCGGTTCGCCGCCGCTCAGGGCGTCGGTCAGCGCGTCGGGCAGCCGTACGCCGTACTTGTCCGCGAGTTCGAGGAGGGTGGAGGGCCGCATGGACCCGGTGAAGTGCAGGTGAAGATGGGCCTTGGGCAGCTCAGACAGATCACGCACGTGCTCCATTCCGCGATCCTGCCGCACGCCGCGTCCGCATCGGTAGCGCTTTCCCCGATAGTGCTCTTTATCGCAAACAGCTGCGAAGAAACGTCGAAGCGGGCCGCGGCCCACTCACCGGAGTGGAGCGCGGCCCGCTGTGAGCCCGGATGTCAGTCCCGTGCCTCCGCCAGCAGCTTCTGGATCCGGCTGACGCCCTCGACGAGGTCCTCGTCACCGAGCGCGTACGACAGCCGCAGGTACCCCGGCGTGCCGAAGGCCTCGCCCGGGACCACCGCGACCTCGACCTCGTCCAGGATCAGTGCGGCCAGCTCGACGGAGCTCTGCGGGCGCCTGCCGCGGATCTCCTTGCCGATGAGGGCCTTCACCGACGGGTACGCGTAGAAGGCGCCCTCGGGCTCCGGGCAGACCACGCCGTCGATCTCGTTCAGCATCCGCACGATCGTCCGGCGGCGGCGGTCGAAGGCCTCGCGCATCTCGGCGACGGCCGTCAGGTCACCGGAGACGGCGGCGATCGCGGCCGCCTGGGCGACGTTGGAGACGTTGGACGTGGCGTGCGACTGGAGGTTCGTCGCGGCCTTGACCACGTCCTTCGGGCCGATGACCCAGCCCACGCGCCAGCCCGTCATGGCGTACGTCTTGGCGACGCCGTTGACCACGATGCACTTGTCGCGCAGCTCGGGCAGGACCGCCGGCAGCGAGGTGAACGTCGCGTCCCCGTACACCAGGTGCTCGTAGATCTCGTCCGTCAGCACCCACAGGCCGTGCTCGACGGCCCAGCGGCCGATCGCCTCGGCCTCCTCGGCGCTGTAGACGGCGCCGGTCGGGTTGGAGGGGGAGACGAAGAGGACGACCTTGGTCTTCTCCGTGCGCGCGGCCTCCAGCTGCTCGACCGAGACCCGGTAGCCGGTGGTCTCGTCGGCGACGACCTCGACCGGGACACCGCCGGCGAGCCGGATGGACTCCGGGTACGTCGTCCAGTACGGCGCCGGGACGATGACCTCGTCGCCCGGGTCGAGGATCGCGGCGAAGGCCTCGTAGATGGCCTGCTTGCCGCCGTTGGTGACGAGGATCTGCGAGACCTCGGGCTCGTAGCCGGAGTCGCGCAGCGTCTTGGCGGCGATCGCGGCCTTGAGCTCGGGCAGGCCGCCCGCCGGCGTGTACCGGTGGTACTTCGGGTTCCTGCAGGCCTCTACGGCGGCCTCGACGATGTAGTCCGGAGTCGGGAAGTCGGGCTCACCGGCCCCGAAACCGATCACCGGACGGCCGGCCGCCTTGAGGGCCTTGGCCTTGGCGTCCACGGCGAGGGTGGCGGACTCGGAGATCGCACCGACCCGGGCGGAGACCCGGCGCTCGGTGGGAGGGGTTGCAGCGCTCATGACCCCATCGTTCCAGACCTGAAATGCCCCGGGCACACGGGTTTCACAGACCGAACAACCGCCTGTGGGACGCCGGATCACCGGCCGATCTCCGGGGAACGGGGCCCGAGCCGCCATTTTCTGTTCGACGCCCGGCCGTGGAGCACGTACACTCTCACCTCGTTGGCCTCCAGCAGGCCGCTCTCATCGGATGCACTCCGAGCACCCGAGCGGATGCGGTACGTTGGGGGGAACCAAAGGGTCGTAGCTCAATTGGTAGAGCACTGGTCTCCAAAACCAGCGGTTGGGGGTTCAAGTCCCTCCGGCCCTGCTACACACACCGCCAGGATGTGTGCGCATGTACGTACAGCAATGCACCGCCGTGCGGCTCAGACCGGGCGCGGCACGGCCACGACCCGGGATCAGGTGAGGACGAGTGACGGACGCCGTGGGCTCCATCGACATGCCTGATGCCGAGGACGAGGCGCCTGAGTCGAAGAAGAAGACCCGCAAGGGCGGCAAGCGAGCCAAGAAAGGCCCGCTGAAGCGGCTCGCGCTCTTCTACCGCCAGATCGTCGCGGAACTCCGCAAGGTCGTCTGGCCCACCCGTTCGCAGCTGACGACGTACACGACCGTGGTCATCATCTTCGTGGTCATCATGATCGGTCTGGTCACTGTGATTGACTTTGGACTCGACAAGGCCGCCAAGTACGTCTTCGGCTGAGCCGAAAGCGAAGGGCGCCGTACCCGGCGCCCCTTTCGCGTGTTCCACCCCCTGTATCGAGGAAGAAGCAGCCACCGTGTCTGACCCGAACGTGAACGACGCCATGGAGCCTCGCGGGGACGATGTCGAGTCCGTGGACGACGAGCTCGACATCCTCGAGGGCTCGGACGTGGTCGACGAGGCCGAGGCTGCGGAAGCCGCCGTGGGTGAGCCCGCCGAGAAGGCCGCCGTGCACGTCGAGGAGCCGGAGGAGGCTCCGGCCGCGGAGCCGTCCGAGCCTGCCGAGCCCGTCGACCCCGTCGCCGCCCTGCGCGAGGAGCTGCGCACGCTGCCCGGCGAGTGGTACGTCATCCACACGTACGCCGGTTACGAGAAGCGCGTGAAGGCCAACCTGGAGCAGCGCGCCGTCTCCCTGAACGTCGAGGACTTCATCTACCAGGCGGAGGTCCCCGAGGAGGAGATCGTCCAGATCAAGAACGGCGAGCGCAAGACCGTACGGCAGAACAAGCTGCCCGGTTACGTGCTCGTCCGCATGGATCTGACGAACGAGTCCTGGGGCGTCGTCCGCAACACCCCCGGCGTCACCGGCTTCGTGGGCAACGCCTACGACCCGTACCCGCTCTCCCTCGACGAGATCGTCAAGATGCTCGCCCCGGAGGCCGAGGAGAAGGCCGCCCGCGAGGCTGCCGAGGCCGAGGGCAAGCCGGCGCCGCAGCGCAAGGTCGAGGTCCAGGTGCTGGACTTCGAGGTCGGCGACTCGGTCACCGTCACCGACGGCCCGTTCGCCACGCTCCAGGCCACCATCAACGAGATCAACGCCGACTCGAAGAAGGTCAAGGGCCTCGTCGAGATCTTCGGCCGCGAGACCCCGGTCGAGCTGAGCTTCGACCAGATCCAGAAGAACTGAGTCGTACTCGGTCTCCTTTGGACCACACGCCTCCGACCAGGTCAGACCATGCTCCTACTGGGGGCACCTTCCGCTTGCGGGGGACGGTCTGACCTGCTCGGTTTTTGGCCGCGCATGGATACCCGTTATCGTTGTGCGGTATGCCTCCATCCGGATGGATTCGGATGAGCGGGCTGAAAACTCTCACTAGGACCCGGAGAGAGCAATGCCTCCCAAGAAGAAGAAGGTCACGGGGCTCATCAAGCTCCAGATCCAGGCCGGTGCCGCCAACCCGGCTCCGCCGGTCGGCCCCGCGCTGGGTCAGCACGGCGTCAACATCATGGAGTTCTGCAAGGCCTACAACGCCGCGACCGAGTCGCAGCGCGGTTGGGTCATCCCGGTGGAGATCACGGTCTACGAGGACCGTTCCTTCACCTTCATCACCAAGACCCCGCCGGCCGCGAAGATGATCCTCAAGGCCGCTGGTGTCGAGAAGGGCTCCGGCGAGCCGCACAAGACCAAGGTCGCCAAGATCACCGAGGCGCAGGTCCGCGAGATCGCCACCACCAAGCTGCCCGACCTCAACGCCAACGACCTGGACGCCGCGTCGAAGATCATCGCCGGCACCGCCCGTTCCATGGGCATCACGGTCGAGGGCTGAACCCCACCTTCCAGAACACCGTGGCAGGGCCTGCTCGGCCCGTACCACGACTCCTTTCGAAACACACAGGAGCAGTTGTGAGCAAGCGCAGCAAGGCTCTCCGCGCTGCGGACGCCAAGGTCGACCGGGAGAAGCTGTACGCCCCGCTCGAGGCCGTCCGTCTCGCCAAGGAGACCTCCACGACCAAGTTCGACGGCACCGTCGAGGTCGCCTTCCGTCTGGGCGTCGACCCGCGCAAGGCCGACCAGATGGTCCGTGGCACCGTGAACCTCCCGCACGGCACCGGTAAGACCGCCCGGGTCCTGGTCTTCGCGACCGGTGACCGTGCCGAGGCCGCTCGTGCCGCGGGCGCCGACATCGTCGGCGCCGACGAGCTCATCGACGAGGTGTCGAAGGGCCGTCTGGACTTCGACGCCGTCGTCGCCACCCCGGACCTCATGGGCAAGGTCGGCCGCCTCGGCCGCGTGCTCGGTCCGCGTGGTCTGATGCCGAACCCGAAGACCGGCACCGTCACCCCCGACGTCGCCAAGGCCGTCACCGAGATCAAGGGCGGCAAGATCGAGTTCCGCGTCGACAAGCACTCGAACCTGCACTTCATCATCGGCAAGGTGTCCTTCGACGACACCAAGCTGGTGGAGAACTACGGCGCGGCGCTGGAGGAGATCCTCCGTCTGAAGCCGTCCGCCGCCAAGGGTCGCTACATCAAGAAGGCCGCGATCAGCACCACGATCGGCCCCGGTGTCCCGGTCGACCCGAACCGCACCCGCAACCTCCTCGTCGAGGAGGACCCGGCCGCGGTCTGAGCCTCCGCGCTCGCCCGACCGGTCCACGGGCCCCGCACCCTCAGGGTGCGGGGCCCGTCGCCATTCAGCGGAGCGCCCACGGGGGCGGCGAATGTGACGTGGCTGTTGCAGAGGGCGGACGGGAATCCGGGGGAGCCGGGTGATCACTGGGCTAGGATCACAGGGATTTCAAAGAATCGGCAATTTGTTCCTATGTTCCTTGGGGGGAATCGATGGGGCTTTCTGTGCGCAGGCGGGGCGGGGCGACGCTCGCGGGGATCGCGGCACTGGTCATGGCCGGTGGGGCCGTCGGCTGCGGCGCCGAGAAGCAGGACGGGGCCTCGGGCTCCGCGCGGACCGTGCAGCAGGTGCTGACGGCGGCGTTCGAGAGAACCGCCGAGGTCAAGTCCGCCAAGGTCGAGATGACCATGTCGATGCCGGCTGCGCTGGACGGCGGCGGCGACATGACCATGAGCGGCGTGATGGGCTGGGATCCGACCGTCATGGACCTGACCATGAAGGGGTCCGCGTTCAGCACCCAGCCGGGCGCCCCGGAGCAGGTCCGGATGGTCTGGCAGGACAACGTCATGTACATGGACATGGGGGCCGAGGCCGCCAAGGACATGGACGGCAAGCGCTGGATGAAGCTCGACCTGGCGGCCGCGGCGGAGGCTGCCGGGGACGAGGACCTGACCAAGCAGATGACGTCCGGTCTGGACAACATGAACCAGAACCCGACCGAGCAGCTCGCCATGCTCCGCGAGTCGCCCAACCTCAAGCACGTCGGCAGCGAGAAGATCGACGGCGTCGAGGCCGAGCACTACACGGGCACGCTCACCGTCAAGGAGATGATGGAGAGCAACGACACCCTGGACCTCCTGGAGCCCGAGGAGCGCAAGCAGCTCCTGGACAACATCGAGAAGTCGGGCATCAAGGGCTACGACACCGATGTGTGGGTCAACGAGGACGACCTGCCGGTCCGCATGGACATCACCATGGAGACCCCCGAGGGCGACGTCGACATGAGCATGAAGCTCTCGGACTACGGCGCCAAGGCCGAGGTCGAGCTGCCGCCGGCCGGCGAGACCGTCGACCTGTTCGAGATGCTCCAGGGCGCGGGCGAGATGGCCGGCAGCGAGGGCGCCTTCGACGAGGAGGCCTTCGAGAAGGAGATGGCCGAGCTGGAGGCGCTGGAGTCCGGCGTCTGAGCCCGCGGCGGCGGCCCCGCCGCGCCGACGGTCCGCTGACCGGATTTGCCCGACGGCGATCCGGTCAGGTACCTTCCTACAGAAGCCAAAGACCGCTGGTCGTCGCCGTGCGCTCGTGAGAGGGCCCGGTGGCCGAAGGATCCGCTGAACCGCGGACGACCCGCGCAGGTGACTGTGGACAAGCTCCTGGGTCGGTTCCGAAACACACGGAACCCGTCCGGTCGAGCTACGCCCCGTGCGCCTGCGCCGGGGCGTTTCGTTTCCCCAGCCCCTTCCGAGCGGTCCTCATCACCCGGAAGGAGGCCGACGCTCTATGGCAAGGCCCGACAAGGCTGCCGCGGTGGCCGAGCTGACGGAGCAGTTCCGCAGCTCGAACGCCGCCGTGCTGACCGAGTACCGGGGTCTCACCGTGGCGCAGCTGAAGACGCTGCGCCGGTCGCTCGGTGAGAACGCCCAGTACGCCGTGGTGAAGAACACGCTGACCAAGATTGCGGCCAACGAGGCCGGGATCACGACGCTCGACGACCTGTTCAACGGTCCGACGGCGGTCGCCTTCGTCACCGGTGACCCGGTGGAGTCGGCGAAGGGTCTTCGTGACTTCGCCAAGGACAACCCGAATCTCGTCATCAAGGGCGGTGTCCTTGACGGCAAGGCGCTCTCCGCCGACGAGATCAAGAAGCTTGCGGACCTCGAGTCCCGCGAGGTTCTGCTCTCCAAGCTGGCCGGTGCCTTCAAGGCGAAGCAGTCCCAGGCTGCCTCCGTCTTCCAGGCGCTGCCGTCGAAGCTCGTCCGCACCGTGGACGCGCTGCGCGCCAAGCAGGACGAGCAGGGCGGTGCCGAGTAACTCGGCTCGTCATGGCCGGTGCCGCCAGGCACGGCCGTAGCGGGCCGAACGTACGCCCGCCTCACATGTACATCCGGCACCAGCCGAATTAGTGGAAGGATCGCCCCTCATGGCGAAGCTCAGCCAGGAAGACCTGCTCGCGCAGTTCGAGGAGATGACCCTCATCGAGCTCTCCGAGTTCGTGAAGGCCTTCGAGGAGAAGTTCGACGTCACCGCCGCCGCGGCCGCCCCGGTCGTCGTCGCCGGTGGTGCCGCCGGTGGCGGCGAGGCCGCCGTCGCCGAGGAGAAGGACGAGTTCGACGTCGTCCTCACCGGCGCCGGCGACAAGAAGATCCAGGTCATCAAGGTCGTGCGTGAGCTGACCTCCCTGGGTCTGAAGGAGGCCAAGGACCTCGTGGACGGCGCCCCGAAGCCCGTCCTCGAGAAGGTCGCCAAGGACGCCGCGGACAAGGCCAAGGAGGCCCTCGAGGGCGCCGGCGCCTCCGTCGAGGTCAAGTAAGACCTCACGGGTCCGCGAGGACCTCACAGGGGCCCGCAGGGACCCCCGTCCGCACGGGCACGGGCCGATGGCGACTGCAACGTCCGCCGGGCGGCCCGGTCCGCTCGGACCGTCGTACGCTCCGCAGCCCCGCGGCTGTGCCGTGGGGCTGTAACGCGCAGACACCGAAGGGCGATCACCCAAGTGGGTGGTCGCCCTTCGGCGTTTCACGACGTCCGGCGGCGGCTGCCTTGCACTGACGGTCGCGACGAGTATGGTGATCTTCGTCGTGCCTCTGAGCACCCCGGACGCCCCGTCGCGAGTGACGATCGCGGCATGTGCTTCGGGCAAGGGGGGCTTGACGAACTGCACGCAGCGCGCAATTCTCAGGACGCGTCGTCACAACGATCCGCATCCGAGGCATGGATCGACGGCGTAGAGGGCAGTATCGAGGTGCATCGAGGGCGTGGCTTGCCGCAGGTATTGAGAAACAACGAGGGTTTCCGAGGATCCGCAAACCCGCACTGGACATCAGTGGGCCTAGTGGCTACACTGACCCTTTGCGCTGCCTGTTAGCTGCCTCCTGCCCGTCACCAGGAGCATGCCCTCGCTCGAGCACTGACGTAGGAATCGTCCCTGACCTGGGACCTTCCCGCTTGTGCCCGGTCGGGGGGCTGGTACGCGCGTAGTGAGTCCGAGCCCTCGGAAGGACCCCCTCTTGGCCGCCTCGCGCACTGCCTCGACCGCGAATACGAACAACGGCGCAAGCACCGCCCCGCTGCGCATCTCCTTTGCAAAGATCAAGGAGCCCCTCGAGGTTCCGAACCTTCTCGCGCTGCAAACCGAGAGCTTCGACTGGCTGCTCGGCAACGAAGCGTGGAAGGCTCGCGTCGAGGCGGCTCTCGAGAACGGTCAGGACGTCCCCACCAAGTCCGGTCTGGAGGAGATCTTCGAGGAGATCTCCCCGATCGAGGACTTCTCCGGGTCGATGTCGCTGACCTTCCGCGACCACCGTTTCGAGCCCCCGAAGAACTCCATCGACGAGTGCAAGGAGCGCGACTTCACGTACGCCGCGCCGCTCTTCGTCACGGCGGAGTTCACGAACAACGAGACCGGTGAGATCAAGTCCCAGACGGTCTTCATGGGCGACTTCCCGCTCATGACCAACAAGGGCACCTTCGTCATCAACGGCACCGAGCGTGTCGTCGTGTCGCAGCTGGTCCGTTCGCCGGGCGTCTACTTCGACTCCTCGATCGACAAGACCTCCGACAAGGACATCTTCTCCGCCAAGATCATCCCGTCCCGGGGTGCCTGGCTGGAGATGGAGATCGACAAGCGCGACATGGTCGGTGTCCGTATCGACCGCAAGCGCAAGCAGTCCGTCACCGTGCTCCTCAAGGCCCTCGGCTGGACGACCGAGCAGATCCTCGAGGAGTTCGGCGAGTACGAGTCCATGCGCGCCACCCTGGAGAAGGACCACACCCAGGGCCAGGACGACGCGCTGCTCGACATCTACCGCAAGCTGCGTCCGGGCGAGCCCCCCACGCGTGAGGCCGCGCAGACGCTGCTGGAGAACCTCTACTTCAACCCCAAGCGCTACGACCTCGCGAAGGTCGGCCGCTACAAGGTCAACAAGAAGCTGGGTGCGGACGCCCCGCTGGACGCGGGCATCCTGACCGTCGAGGACATCATCTCGACGATCAAGTACCTGGTGCAGCTGCACGCCGGCGAGACCGAGACGGTCGCCGACAACGGCGAGACGATCGTCGTCGAGACCGACGACATCGACCACTTCGGCAACCGTCGTCTGCGCAGCGTCGGCGAGCTCATCCAGAACCAGGTCCGTACGGGTCTGGCCCGTATGGAGCGCGTCGTGCGCGAGCGCATGACCACGCAGGACGTCGAGGCGATCACGCCGCAGACCCTGATCAACATCCGGCCGGTCGTCGCCTCCATCAAGGAGTTCTTCGGCACCAGCCAGCTGTCCCAGTTCATGGACCAGAACAACCCGCTGTCCGGGCTGACGCACAAGCGCCGTCTGTCCGCGCTCGGCCCGGGTGGTCTCTCCCGTGAGCGGGCCGGCTTCGAGGTCCGTGACGTGCACCCCTCGCACTACGGCCGGATGTGCCCGATCGAGACGCCCGAAGGCCCGAACATCGGTCTGATCGGCTCGCTCGCCTCGTACGGCCGGGTCAACGCGTTCGGCTTCGTCGAGACGCCGTACCGCAAGGTCGTCGACGGCCAGGTCACCGACGAGGTGGACTACCTGACCGCCGACGAGGAGGACCGGTTCGTCATCGCCCAGGCCAACGCGCCGCTGGACGAGGAGATGCGGTTCTCCGAGCGCGTGCTGGTCCGCCGCCGCGGCGGCGAGGTCGACTACGTGCAGGGTGACGAGGTCCACTACATGGACGTCTCGCCGCGCCAGATGGTGTCGGTCGCGACCGCCATGATCCCGTTCCTCGAGCACGACGACGCCAACCGCGCCCTCATGGGCGCGAACATGATGCGCCAGGCCGTGCCGCTCATCAAGAGCGAGGCCCCGCTCGTCGGCACCGGCATGGAGTACCGCTCCGCCGTCGACGCCGGCGACGTGGTCAAGGCCGAGAAGGACGGTGTGGTCCAGGAGGTCTCCGCGGACTACATCACCACCACCAACGACGACGGCACGTACATCACGTACCGCCTGGCCAAGTTCTCCCGGTCCAACCAGGGCACCTCGGTCAACCAGAAGGTCGTCGTCAACGAGGGCGACCGCGTCATCGTGGGCCAGGTCCTCGCGGACGGCCCGGCCACCGAGAACGGCGAGATGGCGCTCGGCAAGAACCTGCTGGTCGCGTTCATGCCGTGGGAGGGCCACAACTACGAGGACGCGATCATCCTGTCGCAGCGCCTCGTGCAGGACGACGTCCTCTCCTCCATCCACATCGAGGAGCACGAGGTCGACGCCCGTGACACCAAGCTCGGCCCCGAGGAGATCACCCGGGACATCCCGAACGTCTCCGAGGAGGTCCTCGCCGACCTCGACGAGCGCGGCATCATCCGCATCGGTGCCGAGGTCATCGCCGGTGACATCCTCGTCGGCAAGGTCACGCCCAAGGGTGAGACCGAGCTGACGCCGGAGGAGCGCCTGCTCCGCGCGATCTTCGGTGAGAAGGCCCGTGAGGTCCGTGACACCTCGCTGAAGGTGCCGCACGGCGAGACCGGCAAGGTCATCGGCGTCCGCGTCTTCGACCGCGAGGAGGGCGACGAGCTTCCCCCCGGTGTGAACCAGCTGGTGCGCGTGTACGTGGCGCAGAAGCGCAAGATCACCGACGGTGACAAGCTCGCCGGCCGCCACGGCAACAAGGGCGTCATCTCCAAGATCAACCCGATCGAGGACATGCCGTTCCTGGAGGACGGCACCCCGGTCGACATCATCCTCAACCCGCTCGGTGTGCCGTCCCGGATGAACCCGGGACAGGTCCTGGAGATCCACCTCGGCTGGCTCGCCAGCCAGGGCTGGGACGTCTCCGGTCTCGCCGACGAGTGGGCGCAGCGCCTCCAGGCGATCGGCGCGGACCGTGTCGAGCCGCGTACCAACGTGGCGACGCCGGTCTTCGACGGTGCCCGTGAGGACGAGCTGACCGGTCTGCTGGAGAACACCCTGCCGAACCGCGACGGCGACCGCATGGTCCTCCCGTCCGGCAAGGCGCGGCTGTTCGACGGCCGCTCCGGCGAGCCGTTCCCGGACCCGATCTCGGTCGGGTACATGTACATCCTCAAGCTGCACCACCTGGTCGACGACAAGCTGCACGCCCGCTCGACCGGTCCGTACTCCATGATCACCCAGCAGCCGCTGGGTGGTAAGGCCCAGTTCGGTGGCCAGCGGTTCGGCGAGATGGAGGTGTGGGCACTCGAGGCGTACGGCGCCGCCTACGCGCTCCAGGAGCTGCTGACCATCAAGTCCGACGACGTGACCGGCCGCGTGAAGGTCTACGAGGCCATCGTCAAGGGCGAGAACATCCCCGAGCCCGGCATCCCCGAGTCCTTCAAGGTGCTCATCAAGGAGATGCAGTCCCTGTGCCTCAACGTGGAGGTGCTGTCCAGCGACGGCATGTCCATCGAGATGCGTGACACCGACGAGGACGTCTTCCGCGCCGCGGAGGAGCTCGGCATCGACCTGTCCCGGCGCGAGCCGAGCAGCGTCGAAGAGGTCTGACGGAGTCCGGCGGGCCTTCCCTGACCGGAAGGCCCGCCGACCCCGGGACCCCGTATCAGACCCAAAGACTTACAACCCTGAGAGGGATTGACGCATAGTGCTCGACGTCAACTTCTTCGACGAGCTCCGGATCGGCCTGGCCACCGCTGACGACATCCGGCAGTGGAGCCACGGCGAGGTCAAGAAGCCCGAGACCATCAACTACCGCACCCTCAAGCCGGAAAAGGACGGGCTCTTCTGCGAGAAGATCTTCGGTCCGACCCGGGACTGGGAGTGCTACTGCGGCAAGTACAAGCGCGTCCGCTTCAAGGGCATCATCTGCGAGCGCTGTGGCGTCGAGGTCACGCGCGCCAAGGTGCGCCGTGAGCGGATGGGCCACATCGAGCTGGCCGCTCCCGTCACGCACATCTGGTACTTCAAGGGCGTTCCGTCGCGGCTGGGCTACCTGCTCGACCTCGCCCCGAAGGACCTGGAGAAGGTCATCTACTTCGCGGCGTACATGATCACGTACGTCGACGAGGAGCGCCGTACGCGCGACCTGCCCTCGCTGGAGGCCCACGTCTCCGTCGAGCGCCAGCAGATCGAGCAGCGCCGCGACGCCGACCTCGAGGCCCGCGCCAAGAAGCTCGAGACCGACCTGGCCGAGCTGGAGGCCGAGGGTGCCAAGGCCGACGTGCGCCGCAAGGTGCGCGAGGGTGCCGAGCGCGAGATGAAGCAGCTGCGCGACCGTGCGCAGCGCGAGATCGACCGTCTCGACGAGGTGTGGACCCGGTTCAAGAACCTCAAGGTCCAGGACCTCGAGGGCGACGAGCTCCTCTACCGCGAGCTGCGTGACCGCTTCGGCACGTACTTCGACGGCTCGATGGGTGCCGCGGCGCTGCAGAAGCGCCTGGAGTCCTTCGACCTGGAGGAGGAGGCCGAGCGCCTCCGCGAGATCATCCGCACCGGCAAGGGCCAGAAGAAGACCCGCGCCCTGAAGCGGCTGAAGGTCGTGTCCGCCTTCCTGCAGACGTCCAACAGCCCCAAGGGCATGGTGCTGGACTGCGTGCCGGTCATCCCGCCGGACCTGCGTCCGATGGTGCAGCTGGACGGTGGCCGCTTCGCGACCTCCGACCTGAACGACCTGTACCGCCGTGTGATCAACCGCAACAACCGCCTGAAGCGGCTTCTCGACCTCGGCGCGCCCGAGATCATCGTCAACAACGAGAAGCGCATGCTCCAGGAGGCCGTCGACGCCCTCTTCGACAACGGCCGTCGTGGCCGGCCGGTCACCGGTCCCGGTAACCGTCCGCTGAAGTCCCTCAGCGACATGCTGAAGGGCAAGCAGGGTCGTTTCCGTCAGAACCTGCTCGGCAAGCGAGTCGACTACTCGGCGCGTTCCGTCATCGTCGTCGGCCCGCAGCTGAAGCTGCACCAGTGCGGTCTGCCCAAGGCCATGGCGCTGGAGCTCTTCAAGCCGTTCGTGATGAAGCGCCTGGTCGACCTGAACCACGCGCAGAACATCAAGAGCGCGAAGAGGATGGTCGAGCGCGGCCGTACGGTCGTGTACGACGTGCTGGAAGAGGTCATCGCGGAGCACCCGGTTCTGCTGAACCGTGCGCCCACGCTGCACCGCCTCGGCATCCAGGCCTTCGAGCCGCAGCTGGTCGAGGGCAAGGCCATCCAGATCCACCCGCTCGTCTGCACCGCGTTCAACGCGGACTTCGACGGTGACCAGATGGCCGTGCACCTGCCGCTGTCCGCGGAGGCGCAGGCCGAGGCCCGCATCCTGATGCTGTCCTCGAACAACATCCTCAAGCCCGCCGACGGCCGTCCGGTGACGATGCCGACCCAGGACATGGTCCTCGGTCTGTTCTTCCTGACGACCGACGGCGAGATGCGCGACGTCAAGGGCGAGGGCCGGGCCTTCGGGTCCGTGGCCGAGGCCATCATGGCGTTCGACGCGGGCGAGCTCTCGCTGCAGGCGAAGGTCGACATCCGCTTCCCGGTGGGCACCATCCCGCCGCGCGGCTGGACGCCGCCGGCGCGCGAGGAGGGCGAGCCGGAGTGGCAGCAGGGTGACAGCTTCACGCTGCGCACCACGCTGGGCCGCGCGCTCTTCAACGAGCTGCTGCCCGAGGACTACCCGTTCGTCGACTACGAGGTCGGCAAGAAGCAGCTCTCGGAGATCGTCAACGACCTCGCCGAGCGCTACCCGAAGGTCATCGTGGCGGCGACGCTCGACAACCTGAAGGCGTCCGGCTTCTTCTGGGCCACCCGTTCCGGCGTCACCGTCGCGTTCTCCGACATCGTCGGGCCGCCGGAGAAGCCGCGGATCCTCGAGCACTACGAGGAGCAGGCCCTCAAGATCCAGAAGCAGTTCGAGCGTGGTCTCGTCACCAAGGAAGAGCGCACGCAGGAACTGATCGTCATCTGGAACAAGGCCTCCAGCGAGGTCGCCGAGGCGATGCAGGCGAACTTCCCGCGCACCAACCCGATCTTCATCATGATCGAGTCGGGCGCGCGAGGAAACATGATGCAGCTGCGTCAGATCGCCGGTATGCGTGGTCTGGTGTCGAACGCCAAGAACGAGACCATCCCGCGTCCGATCAAGGCGTCGTACCGAGACGGTCTGACCGTGCTCGAGTACTTCATCGCCACCCACGGTGCCCGTAAGGGTCTGGCGGACACCGCTCTGCGTACCGCCGACTCCGGTTACCTCACCCGTCGTCTGGTCGACGTCTCCCAGGACGTCATCATCCGCGAGGAGGACTGCGGCACCGACCGCGGTCTGCGCCTGGCGATCGCCGAGCGGGACGCCGAGGGCGTGCTGCGCAAGGCCTCGGACGTCGAGACGTCCGTGTACGCGCGCTGCCTCGCCGAGGACATCGTGGTCGACGGCCGTGTGCTGGCCCCGGCCGGCACCGACCTCGGTGACGTGCTCATCGACGAGCTGGTCCGCAACGGCGTCGCGGAGGTCAAGACCCGCTCGGTCCTGACCTGTGAGTCCGCCGTCGGCACCTGCGCCATGTGCTACGGCCGCTCGCTGGCCACCGGCAAGCTGGTCGACATCGGTGAGGCGGTCGGCATCATCGCCGCCCAGTCCATCGGTGAGCCCGGTACCCAGCTGACGATGCGTACCTTCCACACCGGTGGTGTGGCCGGTGACGACATCACCCAGGGTCTGCCGCGTGTCGTCGAGCTCTTCGAGGCCCGTACCCCGAAGGGTGTCGCCCCGATCTCCGAGGCCGCCGGCCGCGTGCGGATCGAGGAGACCGAGAAGACGAAGAAGATCGTCGTCACGCCGGACGACGGCAGCGACGAGACGGCCTACCCGATCTCGAAGCGCGCCAAGCTGCTGGTGTCCGAGGGCGACCACGTCGAGGTGGGCCAGAAGCTCACCGCGGGTGCCACCAACCCGCACGACGTGCTGCGCATCCTGGGTCAGCGCGCCGTCCAGGTCCACCTGGTCGGCGAGGTCCAGAAGGTGTACAACTCGCAGGGCGTGTCGATCCACGACAAGCACATCGAGATCATCATCCGGCAGATGCTCCGCCGCGTGACGATCATCGAGTCCGGCGACGCCGAGCTGCTGCCCGGCGAGCTGGTCGAGCGGTCGAAGTTCGAGACCGAGAACCGTCGTGTGGTCCAGGAAGGCGGCCACCCGGCCTCCGGCCGTCCGCAGCTGATGGGTATCACCAAGGCCTCGCTGGCGACCGAGTCGTGGCTGTCGGCGGCGTCCTTCCAGGAGACGACCAGGGTCCTCACGGACGCGGCGATCAACGCCAAGTCCGACTCCCTGATCGGCCTCAAGGAGAACGTCATCATCGGTAAGCTCATCCCGGCCGGTACGGGTCTGTCCCGCTACCGCAACATCCGGGTCGAGCCGACCGAGGAGGCCAAGGCCGCGATGTACTCGGCCGTCGGCTACGACGACATCGACTACTCGCCGTTCGGCACGGGCTCCGGCCAGGCCGTTCCGCTGGAGGACTACGACTACGGGCCGTACAACCAGTAAGCGAGCAGCAGCATGAAGGGCGGTCACCCCTCGGGGTGGCCGCCCTTCGGCGTTCCCTGCGGCACCCGGTCAGCGCCGCGGCTGGAGGTAGGGCTGCAGGTGGTGCAGCCGGGTGTGGTAGTCCGGGTGCGAGGAGAGCAGCCTGCTCAGCGGGCTCTCGGCCGGTGGCGCGCCACCGGTGCGGGCGGCCAGCGCGGCAGCCTCCAGCTGCTCCTGCTGGTGCAGCTTGTCCAGGACGGCGGCCAGCATCGGGGCGAAGCCGAGGGCGGCGGCATGCCGGTCGGCACGGAGCTCGGCCCGGCGGCCGACCGCGGCCAGGGCGTACGGTACGGCGAGGACCAGCAGCGGCAGACCGTACAGCGAGCTGATCGAGGCGAGTACGAGGGAGCCGCCGCACAGCGCGAAGAAGGCCACCCCGAAGCAGGAGAAGGCACGCGACACCCGGAACAGGAAGCCGGTGACGGAGCGCAGCGCGCGCCAGGCCATCCGTCCGGGGAGCGCGTACCAGTAGCCGAGCAGTGAGGACCAGGCGTGGCCGCCGACGTGGTGGCCGAGTTCGTGCGCCATGACCGCGGCCAGCTCGCCGTTGGGCAGATGGTTCATCGAGAAGCGGGTGACTCCGACGATGTGGCCTGCCGCCGCGACCGCGTTGAGGCTGTCGCTGTCCTCCACCCAGAGCTCGTAGGCGCGGCCCTCGATGCCGGCGCGGGCGGTGACCTCACGCCAGACCGGTTCGAGTTTGGCTCGTTCTTGTGGAGTGGGGTAGCGCAAGCGGAGCACATGGCGCGCGACGGCGCTTTCGGTGGGCCGGTGGAAGACGAGTGCGCCGCTGACGAGCCAGGCCAGGACGAGCAGGATCCCGAGCCCACCGAAGAAGAGGGAGACCAGGGTGACGACGAAGAGGCTGCCGAGGAAGTGGGGCAGGTAGACCAGCAGGTTGCCGACGGCCGTGGCGTCGGTCCGGCGTTGCTGGTGGGAGAGGTGCACGCGGCCGCTGTCGGTGGAGATGTGGTGGGGGTGCGGCGGGGTACCCAGGGCGGCAGCGGAGGGGGAGGCCGACAGGGGCGCCTCCGGGGCCGTAGGGGGTTGCTGCGGGTACGCCGGGGGCACGGGGTGTCCCGGGTGCGTGGGGTACTGCGGTGGGACGCCCGGGGGGCCGGGCGGCGTCTGCGGGGGCACCGGGGGCCGGGCGGCGGGGTCCGGATACTCGGGTGGGTACGGCGGCGGCTGGGTCATGGTCGTTCCCGGGGTGTCTCCGATGGGCTACGGCGGCCGGTCGGCAGGTCAGCCGATCAGCAGGGATGCGGGCAGCAGGAGCGTGCCGGCACAGAAGGCGATCAGTCCGGTGCGGATCCACTGGTGCTTGCGCCAGGCGATCCGGCTGTTCTCGGTGAGGGCCGCGGTGAGACCGGCCAGCGGGTCGGCTCCGGTGTCGGCGAGTGCGGTGTCCAGCGCGTCCGTGCGTACGGCGCGCCGGATGTCACCGAAGTACGTCAGAGGCCGGCCCGGTACCCAGTCGCCGGAGCGGTAGCGGGGCAGGACGGCCAGCAGCAGGGCGAGCAGCGAGAGGGTGAGCGAGGCGACCCCGGCCCACCAGACGGCGGTGCCCGAGGCGGACAGGGCCTGCGGAGTCCAGTCGCGTCCGGTGAGCAGGCCGCTGAACACGCCGGCGGTCATGCCGAGCGCGGCGATGAGGACGGACGCCTTGTTGTCGGCGCGCGCGATCTCGCTGCGCAGGTCGCTCAGGAGGCGCTCGCAGAGGCGGGCACGGGCGTCCCGGCCGGCCCGGTCCACGCCCTGTTCGCCGGAGGGACCGCCCGGAGCGGGTGAGCGGAGCGGGTCCGTCGTCGTCACGGGCGGCGGTCCTCCTCCGGGCCGTCGGTCCCGGCCGGGTCGGCCGAGCCGGCCGGTTCCGGCGCGGTGTTCCGCCGCGGGGGTGCGGTCGGGGTGGTGCCGTAGCCGGGAGGCGGCTGCCAGGCGGGCGGGGCCCACGGGGCGCCCTGCGGCATCGGGTACGGCGCGGGGGCGCCCGCGGTCACGGGCGGCGGCGGGGGAGGCGGGGCGCTGGGCACGGGCGGTTGCCAGGCGTACGGGCCCGGGGCGCCGGGTGCGGCGGCGGACGTACCCGGCGCCGGATACGGGGGGTCCGGCGTGCCGGGGCCGCCCGGTGCGGGGGCCGGTGCAGCGGTCGGAGGCGTGGTGGGGAAGGGCGGAGAGGGAACCGTGTACGGGTCAGGGAAGCCGGTGCCCGGGCCCGACGCCGGGGGAGCCCCGGCATCGTCGTCGTCCGGGTCCGTTGGCCCGGCGGGTCCGCCGCCGCCCGCGGCCACCCCGTCCGACGGCGTGGCCTCGTGCCCGTCCGCCGTCTCCGGGCCCGTCGACGGAGCGTGCGGCAGGCCGGGGCCCGGCGGCAGCGGCGCGGGGTCCTGGGACACTCCCGGCAGGCGCTGGTTGAGGATGTCGCTGACGGTGCGCAGGGCCAGCTGCTTGGGGCCCTCCAGTTCGAACTTCTCGGCGGCGTTGCCGCCCAGCAGCTCCTTCACCAGGTCCATCTGCGCCTGGATCATGCGGAGCTGGTCGTCGCGCATGCTCCGCATGACGAGGTGGGAGTCGTCGGGATGCTGGGCGAGGTGCAGGGCCCAGGCCTGTACGCCGCCCTGTTGCAGGTGCCACTGGTAGAAGGCGATCTTCTCTGCCTCGAACCGCTGCATCTCCAGCATGTGCTGCGCCTGCAGGCGGGCGAGCTCATGGTGCTGCCCACTGTTCAGCAGCGCCTGTTCGTGCTGCCAGTGTTGCTGCTGCAGAACGAGTTCCTGCTGCTGACGCCCGTACTCCATGGTCCGCCCCAGCTGCAGGGCGTCCTGCTGCCGGTGGCGGCGGTCCATCTCGACGTCGACCTGCATCCCCTGCTCGGCCACGCGGATCTGCTCGGCGGCGGAGTGGTCGATCGCCTGCAGCCGTTGCTGGTGGTCGATGTCCGCCTGGTTCCGCCGCAGCCGCAGACCCCAGGTGACCTGCAGTCCCGCGGGCGCGCCGAGCGGACCCAGGGCACCGGCCGCCTTCAGCAGCTCCCGCTCGGCCCCGGCGCTGTCCTCCCTCGGGAACCGTCGCGCCACCGGCCGAGCCGCCTGCTGCAACTCACCCAGCAACAGCGCCGGCACGTCCCGGACGCCGCTCGCCACGAACCGGGCCGGGTCGAGCACCTGCCAGGAGACGTCGATCTCGGCCGCGAACTCGAACGCGTCGTTGTCGCTGGGCAGGACGAGCGTCTCCGTGAACGGATGGACGCCCATGTCCACCTCGTACACCGCGGTGTACCGGTGCTTCGCGATCTCGCCGCGCGTCGGCCGCCGGGGCGGCAGGAACGGTTCGTAGCCGCCCTTCGGGGTCGAGAACACCAGCGCGTGATCGATACGGACCAGGTGCTTCAGCGACAGGTCGAAGCGCGACAGCTGCCGCACGGTGAGCACCGGGTCGGTCAGCCGGGTGTGCCGGTCCGCGGACTGCTGCCAGTCGGGCCGGTGGTGGAAGGTGGACATGGCGCGTGTCTCCTCGGGGACGTGCCGGCGTACGTACGTGGGCGGGTCGGGGCGGTCGCCGGTCAGTGCGGCGGCAGCGTGGTGAGCAGACGGGCGGCGACCGGGGGCGGGGGAGCGCCGTCGGTGCCGGGCAGGGTCCGCAGCAGGTGGCTCAGCCGCTGGTGTTCGGTTGCCGTGGTGACGAGCTTCGGCAGCAGCGCGGCGAGCGCCCACTCGGTGGCCGGGGACCGGTCGGCGATGCGCACCCAGAGCTCGAGGACCCCGAGGGCGGCGTAAGTGGTCCGCGGGGAGCCGAGGGCGGCACGCAGGACGAAGGGGAGGTCGATCGCCGCACTGCCGCCCTCAGCCACCGCCCGGGCGTACCAGTCGAGGACCGGGGGAGTGCCGTACTCCTCGTCGTTCTCCGTGTGGTGGCCGGCGTGCACGAGGCCGCGGCACGAGAGTTCGTGCACCCAGCCGCTGTCGTCCAGGTGGGCGCGGAGCTCGGCGAGGACGCGGTCGCCGGCCGGGGAGAGCAGCAGCAGGCCGACGGTGTCGGCGAGGTCGTCCATGACGTCGTCCGGGATGCCGGTGTCGAGGGTGACGCCCAATCTGAGAACGACCGAGCGCAGCGCCGCGAGAGCCTGCTCCGGCCGTTCCGGTCCGATCAGCCCGTACGCCCGTACGGCCACCCATTGCAGCCGTGGATCGTCGCTCTCGCACCACGTGTCGAGGATGCGCGGGACGTTGGGCGTGTCGATGAGATGGGCGAGCGTGAGCGAGTTGACCGCCACCAGCCGGTGACGGGAACGGCTGGAGGTCGCCCACGGCTCGATGACGAGCGCCATCGCGGACGGCAGGTCGGTGCGGGCGAGGACGGCGACGGTGGAGGCGGCCCGCGTGCGGACCAGGGGGCGGCCGTCGTCCGCGAGCCGGCGCAGCCAGTCGATCACCGCGGGCCGCGCGGACGGATGCCCCGTCCACACCTCGCGCAGCACCACCAGGGAGATCCGCTCGTCGACGTATCTGGCCTTCTGCTGGGTGACGGGTCCCCACTCGGTGTGCTCGTCGTCCTCGAACCGCTCGGCGCGGGCCAGTTGCAGCCGCTTGCCGATGTGCGTGCCGAAGACGGGCACCTCGGGCACGCGCGCCGGGTTCTCGGTCTTCTGCAGGAACCGGTACAGCAGGTCGCTGAGCTCCGCGGTGAGCGCGTACGGGCCGCCGTCGAACGCCGCCAGCGCGACCAGGAACGCCTTGTCCCGCAGGTGGACGGCGGTCTCGTCCTCCTCGAACCACTCCTGGACCTGGTTCTCCAGCGAGACGAGCGAGAACTGCGCGACCGCCCGGTCGGTGACCTCCCCGGCGGCGTACCGGGCGAGCAGCCGGGCGAACGCCACCGTCTCCCGCAACTGGTGGGCGCGGCCCAGGAACTCCTTGACGTCCGCGAGACCGAGCAGCCCGGCCACCGTCGTCTCGTCCGTCCAGGTGCGCAGGTGGGCGGCGAGGACCTCGGCGGCGCCGGGGGGCTCCCAGCCGACGGCGGGCACGTCCTCCAGCACGGCGGTGGCACCGACGGTGACGACCAGGTAGGCGTCCTGCTGCTCGAGCCGGTCCCGCACGGCGAGCAGGTGCGGCTCACGCAGCGGGCTGCCGCGGCGGGTGCCCAGGTCGCACAGGACGTAGCCGCGGGCCCGCCCGTCCTCCCGTTGCCCGCCGTCGTCCTGCCCGGCGGCGGCGATCCGCTCGGCGAGCGCGCCGGGGGCGGTGTCGCGGTCCAGCGTGCGTACGGGGGAGGCGCCGAGCCGGTGCAGCAGCGTCAGGGCCGCCGTGCGGCGGCCGGTGAAGCGGGCGCCGGACAGCACCAGCACCCGGTCACGGCGCAGTCCGGCCAGCAGGTCCTCGACGGTCTCCGTGGCGGCGACGAACGAGCCGGCCAGCCGGTCCAGGGTGCTGCGCGGGACCTCCCCCGCGGCCGCGGAGACGGCGGGCAGCCCGGTCGTCCCCAGGGCACCGGAGAAGGTCCAGTGGTGGATCTCCGTCTTGCTGCCCATGATGACGTCGCCGGTGACCCGGCCGCCGCTGACGCCGTGCTGGTCGCCGCCGACCAGGCTGCCGCCGAAGCGGGTGCGGGTGCCGACGTTCATGGTGCGAGGAGCGTGGTCGACCAGGTCGCGCCGTGCCGACCAGGCGTTCTGCGGCTGGTCCCGCTCCTCCGGCTCCTCGGCGGCGCCGTCCTTGCCGGTGTCGTCCGCGGTGCCGTCGGTCTGCTGGTCCGGCGTGGCGGAGGCGTCGTCCCCGTGCGGCTCCTGCGGGCTCATGCCGGCTCACCCCGCCCGGCCGGGCCGCGGTCGCCCATGACGACGTCGCCGGTGACCCGGCCGCCGCTGACGCCGTGCTGGTCCCGGCCGACGAAGCTGCCGCCGAAGCGCACGGAGCCGCCGTTGAAGGTGACGACCGGGCCCGGCGCCGGGGCTTCCCCCGATCCGGCCGGCGCCGGGCGGTCCCCGGGGAGGCCCGGACCGCCCGTGGCCTCCCCGTCCCCCGTTCCCCCGTGCCCCCGTCCGGCCTCCCCGTCCTCCCGGGCGGCCGGTACCGGCCCGTGCAGCCACGCCCTCAGCGGGCCGTTCTTGCTGTCCACCGTCACGGGGTGGAAGTCCGCGGCCGGGATGCCGGGGTGGTCGTGCCGTACGACACCGGTGTACAGGGCGTCCGAGACGCACAGGGCGAAGTCGTCGCGCCGTTCGCGCAGGGCGGCGCGGAGGAGGCGGGCGTCCAGGAGCCGGCACGCGTGGTTCAGGTCGGAACCGACCCAGCCGCCGTGCCGGTCGACGGCCACGTATCCGGTGGCGAGGACACCGCGCAGCCGGATCTGCGCCGAGCGGGAGGCCATGCGGTTGACCGTCCGCAGCTGTGCGGGGACCTCGGTGAGCAGAGCCCGCAGCAGTGCGGTGACGGAGGCGCCCGCGTCGATGAGCTCCATGACGGAGTCGCCGCGGTCGGCCCGGACGCGACGCGTCTCGTCGACGCCGGCCGCCTCCAGGGCGCGGTCGGTGATGTCGTACAGCATGCGCCGCAGGTACGCCTGCTCCACGTCGTCCCGGTCGCTGAACCTCTCGATGTCCAGCAGCAGGATCGTGCGGCTCACGGGGTCGTTCATGGTCGCCCTTCACAACGGTGGGAGTGCCGTGCAGGGCAGCAGAGTGGCGTGAGCCGGGTGGGGGGTGTGAGGGCGGATGACGCAGTAGAAGTGTGACCACGTGCACAGAACGGGGCTAGCGGATCTCCCACCGCGGTTCGGTCCGGCCGTTCCAGGGCTCAGGCGCCGCAGGCGCGGGCGGGGAGGGGAGCTCCGGAGCCGGGTGCCCGGTGGCCGCCATGCGCCGCAGGATGTCGGGACGCAGGATCAGCAGGGCGCGCCGGCCCGTGACGACCGCGTCCTTCTCGCGCAGTTCCCGCAGCAGGCGCTGGACCATCTCGCGGGAGGCGCCCACCGAGCCCGCCAGCTCCTGTTTGCTGAGCGGGACGGCGAGCTCGACGCCTTCGGCGGTGCGGCGGCCGTGCGTGCGGGCCAGGTCCAGCAGCAGGACGGCGAACCGCTGCCGCACGTTCATCGACGCGAACTCCAGGCGCCGCCGGTCGGCCGCCCGGGTGCGGTCCGCCGTGAGGCCCAGCAGCGCGAAGGAGACAGCGGGGGAACGGTTGAGGAAGTCCTTGAACCGCTCGTGCTCCACGGCCACCGCCCGCACCGGCTCCAGCGCGGTGACGGTCGCCGACCGCGGCCGCCCGGTGAGGGCCGCGGACTCACCCACGATGTCCCCCGGACCGCGCAGGGCGAGCAGCGCCTCGTAACCGCTGGCCGCCGACGCTGTGACCTTCGTCCAGCCCTGTACCAGGAAGAGGACGTGCGACGACGGCTCACGCTGGTGGAGCAGGATCACCCGGGCCGCGAAACGCAGCTCCCGGCCGAAGGACAGCAGCGCCGTGCGGTCCTCGCTCTCCAGTCGCGCCAGGAACGGCACGCGGTCGTCCAGGCCTCCGTCGTCCGCCGCGTACGGCACCGTCCTCATCAGCTCAATCCCCCGTTCGGCGCAGGACCGATCAAGGTACTGAACGGCCGGTATCACGTTTCCGTGAAGGACTCGATCCGGCCAATCCCGCCGAAACGCCGCCCGCCGGCACCTCCCGCCGTACGGCCTGCGGTTCCTCCCGGTGGGAGGGGCATGGACAACCCCGGCAAAAGGCGAGGACAGAGGCGGGAAAGTCCGGCGTGTCGGGCCACGCTCCATTTGTTTTGACCGAAGACCATGCGGTAGGTACGCTCAGACCTTGTGCCTGGGGTGTGCCCTGGCTCTGCTGCGTGCCTTCGACCGCAGACGGGGCCATAAGCGGCCACCGTGATCTGCGCCCTTTCTGCCTCGCGGCAGGAGCCCGCGGGATTCGACACACCCGACCGCGTGGGTCGGCGACGTTCCAGGTTAGCTTCACCTATCGGCACACAGAAACCGGAGAAGTAGTGCCTACGATCCAGCAGCTGGTCCGTAAGGGCCGGCAGGACAAGGTCGAGAAGAACAAGACGCCCGCACTCGAGGGTTCCCCTCAGCGTCGCGGCGTCTGCACGCGTGTGTTCACGACCACCCCGAAGAAGCCGAACTCGGCCCTGCGTAAGGTCGCGCGTGTGCGTCTGACCAGCGGGATCGAGGTCACCGCTTACATTCCGGGTGAGGGTCACAACCTGCAGGAGCACTCCATCGTGCTCGTGCGTGGTGGCCGTGTGAAGGACCTGCCGGGTGTTCGCTACAAGATCATCCGTGGTTCGCTCGACACCCAGGGTGTCAAGAACCGCAAGCAGGCCCGCAGCCGTTACGGCGCCAAGAAGGAGAAGTAAGAATGCCTCGTAAGGGCCCCGCCCCGAAGCGCCCGGTCATCATCGACCCGGTCTACGGTTCTCCTCTGGTGACCTCCCTGATCAACAAGGTGCTGCTGAACGGCAAGCGCTCCACCGCCGAGCGCATCGTCTACGGCGCCATGGAGGGCCTGCGCGAGAAGACCGGCAACGACCCGGTCATCACCCTGAAGCGCGCTCTCGAGAACATCAAGCCGACCCTCGAGGTCAAGTCCCGCCGTGTCGGTGGCGCCACCTACCAGGTCCCGGTCGAGGTCAAGCCCGGCCGTGCCAACACCCTGGCGCTGCGCTGGCTGGTCGGTTACTCCCGCGCCCGTCGCGAGAAGACCATGACCGAGCGTCTGCTCAACGAGCTTCTCGACGCTTCGAACGGCCTCGGTGCGGCCGTCAAGAAGCGCGAGGACACCCACAAGATGGCCGAGTCCAACAAGGCCTTCGCGCACTACCGCTGGTAGTCGCTACCCACATCGAGACCGAGAGAAGACTGAAGCCTTATGGCTACCACTTCACTTGACCTGGCCAGGGTCCGCAACATCGGGATCATGGCCCACATCGACGCGGGCAAGACGACGACGACCGAGCGGATCCTGTTCTACACCGGCGTCTCGTACAAGATCGGTGAGGTCCACGACGGCGCTGCCACGATGGACTGGATGGAGCAGGAGCAGGAGCGTGGCATCACGATCACGTCTGCTGCGACCACCTGTCACTGGCCGCTCGAGGACAACGACTACACCATCAACATCATCGACACCCCGGGGCACGTCGACTTCACCGTCGAGGTGGAGCGCTCCCTGCGTGTGCTCGACGGTGCTGTCACGGTGTTCGACGGTGTCGCCGGTGTCGAGCCGCAGTCCGAGACGGTGTGGCGTCAGGCCGACCGTTACGGCGTGCCGCGCATCTGCTTCGTGAACAAGCTGGACCGGACCGGCGCCGAGTTCCACCGCTGCGTGGACATGATCTCGGACCGCCTGGGCGCCCAGCCGCTCGTCATGCAGCTGCCGATCGGTGCCGAGGCCGACTTCAAGGGTGTCGTGGACCTGGTCCGCATGAAGGCGCTCGTGTGGTCCGCCGAGGCCGCGAAGGGCGAGATGTACGACGTCGTCGACATCCCGGCCACGCACACCGAGGCCGCCGAGGAGTGGCGCGGCAAGCTGCTCGAGGCCGTCGCGGAGAACGACGAAGAGATCATGGAGCTGTACCTGGAGGGCGAGGAGCCCACCGAGGAGCAGCTGTACGCCGCGATCCGTCGTATCACCATCGCCTCCGGCAAGGGCGAGGGCACCACGGTCACCCCGGTGTTCTGCGGTACCGCGTTCAAGAACAAGGGCGTCCAGCCCCTGCTCGACGCCGTCGTGCGCTACCTCCCCACCCCGCTCGACGTCGAGGCCATCGAGGGCCACGCCGTGGGCAACCCGGAGGAGGTCGTCAAGCGCAAGCCGTCCGACGACGAGCCGCTGTCCGCGCTGGCGTTCAAGATCATGAGCGACCCGCACCTCGGCAAGCTCACCTTCGTCCGGGTCTACTCGGGCCGCCTGGAGTCCGGCACGCAGGTGCTGAACTCCGTCAAGGGCAAGAAGGAGCGCATCGGCAAGATCTACCGCATGCACGCCAACAAGCGTGAGGAGATCGAGTCGGTGGGCGCCGGCGACATCGTCGCCGTCATGGGCCTGAAGCAGACCACCACCGGTGAGACGCTGGCCGACGACAAGAACCCGGTGATCCTGGAGTCCATGGACTTCCCGGCGCCGGTCATCGAGGTCGCCATCGAGCCCAAGTCCAAGGGTGACCAGGAGAAGCTGGGTGTCGCCATCCAGCGTCTCGCGGAGGAGGACCCCTCCTTCCAGGTGCACACCAACGAGGAGACCGGCCAGACCGTCATCGGCGGTATGGGCGAGCTTCACCTCGAGGTGCTCGTCGACCGCATGAAGCGCGAGTTCAAGGTCGAGGCGAACGTCGGCAAGCCGCAGGTCGCCTACCGCGAGACGATCCGCAAGGCCGTCGAGCGCGTCGACTACACGCACAAGAAGCAGACCGGTGGTACCGGCCAGTTCGCCAAGGTGCAGATCGCGATCGAGCCGATCGAGGGCGGCGACGCCTCGTACGAGTTCGTGAACAAGGTCACCGGTGGACGCATCCCGAAGGAGTACATCCCTTCGGTGGACGCCGGTGCGCAGGAGGCCATGCAGTTCGGCATCCTCGCCGGTTACGAGATGACCGGCGTGCGCGTCACCCTGATCGACGGTGCCTACCACGAGGTCGACTCCTCCGAGCTGGCGTTCAAGATCGCCGGTTCGCAGGCCTTCAAGGAGGCCGCGCGCAAGGCCAGCCCCGTGCTGCTCGAGCCGATGATGGCCGTCGAGGTCACCACGCCCGAGGACTACATGGGCGAGGTCATCGGTGACATCAACTCCCGCCGTGGCCAGATCCAGGCCATGGAGGAGCGTGCCGGTGCCCGCGTCGTGAAGGGCCTGGTCCCGCTGTCGGAGATGTTCGGCTACGTCGGCGACCTCCGCAGCAAGACGTCGGGTCGCGCGAGCTACTCGATGCAGTTCGACTCCTACGCCGAGGTTCCGCGGAACGTCGCCGAGGAGATCATCGCGAAGGCCAAGGGCGAGTAACGCACAGCGTTCCGACGCTTTAGGCTTGACTCCGGAGCCTCGTGGGGCATTCCGCCGGTCACCTGCGAAAGCCGGTGGAGCGGGAGGAATGCCCCAGGGCCCGGGATTTAACAGCAAAGATCACCTGGCGCCGATGAAGTAAGGCGTACCAGAACCACTCCCAGGAGGACCCCAGTGGCGAAGGCGAAGTTCGAGCGGACTAAGCCGCACGTCAACATCGGCACCATCGGTCACATCGACCACGGTAAGACGACCCTCACGGCCGCCATTACCAAGGTGCTGCACGACGCGTACCCGGACCTGAACGAGGCCACCGCGTTCGACAACATCGACAAGGCGCCCGAGGAGCGTCAGCGCGGTATCACCATCTCCATCGCGCACGTCGAGTACCAGACGGAGGAGCGTCACTACGCCCACGTCGACTGCCCGGGTCACGCCGACTACATCAAGAACATGATCACGGGTGCGGCGCAGATGGACGGCGCCATCCTCGTGGTCGCCGCCACCGACGGCCCGATGCCGCAGACCAAGGAGCACGTGCTCCTGGCCCGCCAGGTCGGCGTCCCCTACATCGTCGTCGCCCTGAACAAGGCCGACATGGTGGACGACGAGGAGATCCTGGAGCTCGTCGAGCTCGAGGTGCGTGAGCTCCTCTCCGAGTACGAGTTCCCCGGCGACGACGTCCCGGTCGTCAAGGTCTCCGCGCTCAAGGCCCTCGAGGGCGACGAGCAGTGGACCAAGTCGGTCCTGGAGCTCATGCAGGCCGTCGACACCGCGATCCCGCAGCCGGAGCGCGACGTCGACAAGCCGTTCCTCATGCCGATCGAGGACGTCTTCACGATCACCGGTCGCGGTACGGTCGTCACCGGCCGTATCGAGCGTGGTGTCCTGAAGGTCAACGAGACCGTGGACATCATCGGTATCAAGCAGGAGAAGACCACCACCACGGTCACCGGCATCGAGATGTTCCGCAAGCTGCTCGACGAGGGCCAGGCCGGTGAGAACGTCGGTCTGCTCCTCCGTGGCATCAAGCGCGAGGACGTCGAGCGCGGCCAGGTCATCATCAAGCCCGGTTCGGTCACGCCGCACACCGAGTTCGAGGCCCAGGCCTACATCCTGTCGAAGGACGAGGGTGGCCGCCACACCCCGTTCTTCAACAACTACCGTCCGCAGTTCTACTTCCGTACGACGGACGTGACCGGCGTCGTGACCCTCCCCGAGGGCACCGAGATGGTCATGCCGGGTGACAACACCGAGATGAAGGTGGAGCTCATCCAGCCCGTCGCCATGGAGGAGGGCCTCAAGTTCGCCATCCGTGAGGGTGGCCGTACCGTGGGCGCCGGCCAGGTCACCAAGATCAACAAGTGAGTCCACTCGCTTGAGGGTCGCCTGACCTGAGAGGGCCCGTACGACTTCGGTCGTACGGGCCCTCTCGCGTTTCCGGTGGCCTTGCTCCGGCATGTGCCGGACGTATTTTCGGCCGATCGCAGATGCAAGTCGTTCACGACCTCGCGCCTCACTGCACCTTCACGCGCCCCCCGCTCACTCCAGTCGCTTCGTCAGCGTGTACTCCGTGATCCCCGGAGGGTAGTCGGGAATCACGCACACCACCTCGTAGCCCTGCTTCAGGTAGAAACCGGGCGCCTGGAAGTCCCAGGTCTCCAGGCGGGAGTCGCGGCAGCCGCGTTCCTCGCGGGCGATGCGTTCGGTCTCGGACAGAATGCGGGACCCCAGGCCCCGCTCGCGGTACCGTGCGTCGACCCACAGGAACGTCACGTGGAGCCAGCCCGCCCAGGTGTGCCCGACCGTGCCGCCCGCGAGCTCTCCACCCTCGTCCAGCGCCCAGACCTGGAGCGGTACCTCCCGGTCGTCCGGGGTCTCGCGCAGGGCGCGGAGGACCGGGGACGCCGCCGTGTTGGTCTCCCTGAGCCGGGAACGCAGGAACTGGGTGCGTTCTTTGTCGACTTCTGTCTCGATACGAAACATGCGGCTCACCCTAAACGGGTCGGCCAATCAGTTCTGCAAATTACCTTCCCCTCCCCGCCCCCGGCCTTACCCTGATGAGCAGCACCGGTGGGGGCCGGTGCCGATCAGGGGGCGAAAGAGTCGGGTACGACGCCCGGAGTGGGGGGCGGCAGTCACAGCGCGGCGGCGGCCGTGCGGCTGTGGCACCCCGTTCCCGGGCCGGTTCCCACGGTCCGGGGCACAGCCCCGGGCGCCGTACCTGCGCCGACCGTCACCCGTCCGGCCTTGTGGGTCTCCCCTGCTCTGACAGGAGCTCGGGGAAGGGGGTTTCGTGGTTCGCATCCGAGTCCTGGTCGTCGACGACCACCGGATCTTCGCCGAGTCGCTCGCCGCGGCCCTCGCCGCCGAGCCCGACGTCGACGTCTCCGCGGCCGGCAGCGGTCCCGCCGCACTGCGCTCACTGGAGCGCGCGGCGGCGGAGGGGCGCAAGTTCGACGTGATGCTCGTGGACGCCGACCTGGGGGGCAACGTACCCGGGTCGCGCCCCGCCGTGCCCGTACAGGAGGGCAACGAGGACGGGCTGGTGGACGGCATCTCGCTCGTCGCCGGGGTGCGCTCCGGACAGCCGAGCGTACGGACGGTCGTGCTCGCGGAGAAGGACGACCCGCGGCGCGCCGCCCTCGCCCTGCAGGCCGGCGCCTCGGGCTGGGTCGCCAAGGACTGCTCGCTGTCCCGGCTGCTCACCGTCATCCGCGGGGTGCTGCGCGAGGAGACGCACCTGCCGCCCGCCCTGCTCACCGGCGTGCTCCGCGAGCTCACCGCCGCGCGCAAGCACCGCACCGAGAGCGAGCGGCTGGTGGAGTCCCTCACGCCGCGCGAGCGCGAGGTGCTGCGGTGCATGGTGGCGGGACTGGGGCGCAAGGCCGTCGCCGAGCGCCTGTTCCTCTCCCCGCACACCGTCCGCACCCATATGCAGAACGTCCTCGGGAAGCTCGGCGTCCACTCCACCCTCGCCGCCGTGGCCCTCGCCCGGCGCGCCGGGGTCGGACCCGTCGACCTAGCCGGGGATGTTGTCGAACGGGGCGGTCAGCTGGCGTAGCAGCCCGGCCAGTTCACCCCGTTGGGCGCGCGACAGCTCGGCGAGGATCGCCCGCTCCTGGTCCAGGAGTCCGGCGAGGGCCTGGTCCGCGCGGTCCCGGCCTTCGTCGGTGAGCCGGACCAGTACACCCCGCCGGTCACTGGGGTCGGGCAGCCGCTCCACCAGGCCCTTCTTGGCCAGCCGGTCGATACGGTTCGTCATCGTGCCCGAGGTGACCAGGGTCTGGGTCAGCAGCTGGCCGGGCGAGAGCTGGTACGGGGAGCCGGCGCGCCGGAGCGCGGTCAGGACGTCGAACTCCCACGGCTCCAGGTTGTGCTCGGAGAAGGCCAGCCGACGGGCGCGGTCCAGGTGCCGGGCCAGCCTGCTCACCCGGCTGAGTACTTCCAGCGGCTCCACATCGAGGTCCGGGCGCTCGCGGCGCCACGCTGCGACCAGTCGATCGACCTCGTCCTCCATGGAGATCAGTGTAGTGGTTGTGTCGACATGAAGTCTCTTGACGTCAAGATGCCTTGCGTACGACAGTGGCGCCGGAGCGAGAAGACGACGCACGAGGACGAGGAGCCCCACCGTGTCCGCCACCACCCCCGTCTGGGACCCGCACCAGTACCTGCGCCACTCGGGTCACCGCGCCCGCGCCTTCGTCGACCTCCTGGCCCGGGTGCCTGCCCTCCCCGCCGAGCGCCCCCGCATCGCCGACCTCGGCTGCGGCCCCGGCAACGTCACCCGGCTGCTCGCCGAGCGGTGGCCCGCCGCACACATCACGGGCCTGGACAGCTCCGAGCGGATGCTCGCCGAGGCCCGGTCCCTCGCCGGTCCCACCCCGGGCGGTGGCCGCCTCGACTTCCGGCACGCCGACGCGCGGACCTGGACGCCCACGGAACCGTACGATCTGATCATCAGCAACGCCACGCTGCAGTGGGTGCCCGGGCACCTCGACCGGTTCGCCGCCTGGACGGACGCCCTCGTGCCCGGTGGCGTATTCGCCTTCCAGGTACCGGGCAACTTCGGCGCGCCCAGCCACCGCCTGATGCGCGAGCTGGCCGGTTCGGCGCGCTGGAGGGACCGGCTCGGCGGGGTGCTCCGCCACGAGGACGCGGTGCACGGTCCGGCGGTCTACCTGGAGGCGCTGGCCGGGCTCGGCTGCGAGGCGGACGTCTGGGAGACCACGTACCAGCAGGTCCTGCAGGGGGACGACGCGGTACTGGACTGGGTGAAGGGGACGGGCCTGCGGCCGGTGCTCACCGAGCTGGGCGGGGACGCGGACGCTTTCGTGGAGGAGTACCGGGTCCTGCTGCGGGAGGCGTATCCGGCGGGGGCGCACGGGACGGTGTTCCCGTTCCGGCGGGTGTTCGGGGTGGCGCGGATAGAGGCTAAAGCTTCCTCGAAGCGTCCACTGTGATGTCGATGTCGATGTCGTACGGGGCGGTCAGCTTGAGCCGGTCGTGGTGGATGCCGGTAAGCGCGTACACCTTGTTCACCGGGTCGATCTCGTACGTCTTGATCACCGGGTGCTAATTCGGCTCGGTCATCTCCACCAGCCAGAAGTGCGGGATGCCGGCGGCGGCGTATTTGCCGGGCTTGCTGTCGTGGTCGCGAGCCTGCGAGTCGGGGGAGACGACTTCCACGGCCAGCAGCACATCCCGGGCCTGGAACCGGGTCTGGGTGAAATCGGAGACAACTTCCGCACGGACGATGCTGACGTCGGGTTCCGGGCCGTTGCGGCGGTCCAGCACCACGGTCATCTCGCGTTCGACGCTCAAGTTCTCCGGCAGCGTCGACCGCAGGCCATTGACCAGTAGTTCCATCATCTTGTTGTGGAAACGTCGCTGCGGACTCGCGAGAACCAGGCTCCCGTCGATCAACTCGGTGTGCGGCGGGAGGCCGGGCAGCGTGAACAGGTCGTCCACCGTGTAGCCCTCGGGCGGCGGCACGGGCCAGCGGGTGCCGGACCGCTCGTCGGCGGGCTCGGGGGTCGGCTCGGCGATCGGCTCGGCAGTCATGGTGATCCCTCCCATGGACGGGATCCTGGGCCTTCGCCACCACCGTAGCCGCCTGAACCAGCGAGTGGTCATCACGAAGAGTGATCAGATGCTCGGCGCTGTCAGTTCTTCCTGTGTCCTATCAGCCGGGGCTTCTGCTCCAGCCCGTCCAGCCCGTGCCACGCCAGGTTCACCAGATGCGCCGCCACCTCGGCCTTCTTCGGGCGGCGCACGTCCAGCCACCACTGGCCCGTCAGCGCCACCATGCCGACCAGCGCCTGCGCGTACAGCGGCGCGAGCTTGGGGTCGAAGCCGCGGCTCTTGAACTCGCGGCCCAGGATGTCCTCCACCTGGGTGGCGATGTCCGAGATGAGAGACGCGAAGGAACCCGTGGACTGCGGGATGGGGGAGTCGCGGACCAGGATGCGGAAGCCGTCCGTGTACTCCTCGATGTAGTCCAGGAGCGCGAAGGCGGCCTGCTCGCACAGTTCGCGGGGGTGGCCGGCGGTGAGGGAGCCGGTCACCATGTCCAGCAGGCGCCGCATCTCGCGGTCCACCACCACCGCGTACAGGCCCTCCTTGCCGCCGAAGTGCTCGTACACCACCGGCTTGGAGACCCCGGCCTTCGCCGCGATCTCCTCCACCGACGTGCCTTCGAAGCCCTTGGCGGCGAACAGGGTGCGGCCGATCTCGAGGAGCTGCTGACGTCTCTCGGCGCCCGTCATCCGAGTCCGGCGAGTGCGCCGCGGCTTGTCACTGCTGGGAGTACTGCTCGAATCGGTCGCCACCCGCCCATCATGCCGCCTTGACGGCCGCCTTCTTGCGTCGGGAGCCGTCCTGGTCCGTGTTGCGGCGGGAATCGATACGCGAGCGTGACGGCCAGCGCACGTCGTACGCCCAGCCGAACTGCTCGAACCAGCGGATCAGCCGGGCCGAGGAGTCCAGCTGCCCGCGCTCCACACCGTGCCGCGCGGAGGTCGGGTCCGCGTGGTGCAGGTTGTGCCAGGACTCACCGCAGGACAGGATCGCGAGCCACCACACGTTGCCGGAACGGTCACGCGACCTGAACGGGCGCTTGCCGACCGCGTGGCAGATCGAGTTGATCGACCAGGTGACGTGGTGCAGGAGGGCCACCCGGACCAGCGAGCCCCAGAAGAACGCCGTGAACGCGCCCCACCAGGACATCGTCACCAGACCGCCGATCAGCGCGGGCAGCAGGAGGGACAGCGCCGTCCACAGGACGAACTGGCGGGAGACCGCGCGGAGTGCCGGGTCCCTGATCAGGTCCGGCGCGTACTTCTCCTGCGGGGTCTGCTCCTCGTCGAACATCCAGCCGACGTGCGCCCACCACAGGCCCTTCAACAGCGCCGGGACCGTCTCCCCGTACCGCCAGGGCGAGTGCGGGTCGCCCTCCGCGTCGGAGAACTTGTGGTGCCTGCGGTGGTCCGCCACCCAGCGCACCAGCGGCCCCTCGACCGCCATCGAACCCGCGATCGCCAGCGCGACCTTCAGCGGACGCTTCGCCTTGAACGAACCGTGCGTGAAGTGCCGGTGGAAACCGATCGTGATGCCGTGGCAGCCCAGGAAGTAGAAGAACACGAGCAGGCCGAGGTCCAGCCAGCTCACGCCCCACCCCCAGGCCAGCGGCACCGCCGCCACCAGCGCCAGGAACGGGACGGTGATGAACGCCAGCAGCGCCAGCTGCTCGACCGAGCGCTTCTGCTCGCCGCCCAGCGTCGCCGAGGGCAGGGGGGTGTCGGTCGCGGAGGTGGCGGAGGCGGCCCGGGAACCCTTGGTATCCGCGGCTCCTCCGGATGCCTTGGCTGTCGTGGATGCCTTGGTCCCATCGGGACCGTTCGCCTCCGGGGCGTCTTCGATCACATCGGAGCTTGTGGTCATGGGGCGTCCCCTGTGGGGTCGAGGATCGGGGCAGGTGCCCGCGGCGGCGGTCCGTGGGGGACGGTGGGGCTCCCTACGGTTCCGTAACCTACGGCATCGTAAGTATGGCAGCGCGGTGGCCGGCGGCAAGAGCCCTTGAGCCCGCGCGTCCCCATGGACCCCTTCGACACCTATCCTTGATGTCGGTCGGACAGCGCGGTCCGCTGCGAAATACTGCCCGGTCGCCCGGCCGTACGCGGCTCAGCCGCCCGGCCGGCAGCCGGGTGCCCCCCTCCCAGACGAGCTTCAACACTGCAACTGCAAGGAGCCGCACCTGTGAGCAGTGCCGACGACCAGACCACGACGGTCAGCAGTGAGCTGCGTGCCGATATCCGCCGCCTCGGCGACCTGCTGGGCGAGACGCTCGTCCGGCAGGAGGGCCCGGAACTCCTGGAGCTGGTCGAGAAGGTCCGCCGCCTCACCCGTGAGGACGGTGAAGCCGCCGCCGAACTGCTGCGCGGCACCGAACTGGAGACCGCGGCCAAGCTGGTCCGCGCCTTCTCCACCTACTTCCACCTCGCCAACGTCACCGAACAGGTCCACCGCGGCCGGGAACTGCGCGCCAGGCGCTCCGCCGAGGGCGGCCTCCTCGCCCGCACGGCCGACCGCCTCAAGGACGCCGACCCCGAACACCTGCGCGAGACCGTCGCCAACCTCAACGTGCGGCCCGTCTTCACCGCCCACCCCACCGAGGCCGCCCGGCGCTCCGTCCTCAACAAGCTCCGCCGCATCGCCGCCCTCCTCGAAACCCCGGTCATCGAGTCCGACCGGCGCCGCCACGACATCCGTCTCGCCGAGAACATCGACCTCGTCTGGCAGACCGACGAACTCCGCGTCGTCCGCCCCGAACCCGCCGACGAGGCCCGCAACGCCATCTACTACCTCGACGAACTCCACGCGAACGCCGTCGGCGACGTCCTCGAGGACCTCACCGCCGAACTCGAACGCGTCGGCGTGACCCTCCCCGACGACACCCGCCCGCTCACCTTCGGCACCTGGATCGGCGGCGACCGCGACGGCAACCCCAACGTCACCCCGCAGGTCACCTGGGACGTGCTGATCCTCCAGCACGAACACGGCATCAACGACGCCCTCGACCTCATCGACGAGCTGCGCGGCTTCCTCTCCAACTCCATCCGCTACACCGGCGCCACCGAGGAACTCCTCGCCTCGCTCCAGGCCGACCTCGAGGCCCTCCCCGAGATCAGCCCCCGCTACAAGCGCCTCAACGCCGAGGAGCCCTACCGGCTCAAGGCCACCGCCATCCGGCAGAAGCTGGAGAACACCAAGCAGCGCCTCGCCAAGGGCACCCCCCACCGTGAGGGCCACGACTACCTCGGCACCGCCGAACTCCTCGACGACCTCGTCCTCATCCAGACCTCCCTGCGCGAGCACCGCGGCGGCCTCTTCGCCGACGGCCGGATGAACCGCACCATCCGCACCCTCGCCGCCTTCGGCCTCCAGCTCGCCACCATGGACGTCCGCGAACACGCCGACGCCCACCACCACGCGCTCGGCCAGCTCTTCGACCGCCTCGGCGAGGAGTCCTGGCGCTACGAGGACATGCCCCGCGAGTACCGGCACAAGCTGCTCGCCAAGGAACTCCGCAGCAGGCGGCCCCTCGCGCCGACCCCCGCCCCGCTCGACGCGGCCGGGAGCAAGACCCTCGGCGTCTTCGAGACCGTCAAGCGGGCCCTGGAGGTCTTCGGACCCGAGGTCATCGAGTCGTACATCATCTCCATGTGCCAGGGCGCCGACGACGTCTTCGCCGCCACCGTCCTCGCCCGCGAGGCCGGACTCATCGACCTCCACGCCGGCTGGGCCAGGATCGGCATCGTGCCGCTGCTGGAGACCACCGACGAGCTCAAGGCCGCCGACACCATCCTGGAGGACATGCTCTCCGACCCCTCCTACCGGCGCCTCGTCTCCCTGCGCGGCGACGTCCAGGAGGTCATGCTCGGCTACTCCGACTCCTCCAAGTTCGGCGGCATCACCACCAGCCAGTGGGAGATCCACCGCGCCCAGCGCCGCCTGCGCGACGTCGCCCACCGCTACGGCGTACGGCTCCGCCTCTTCCACGGCCGCGGGGGAACCGTCGGACGCGGCGGCGGCCCCTCCCACGACGCGATCCTCGCCCAGCCCTGGGGCACCCTCGAAGGCGAGATCAAGGTCACCGAACAGGGCGAGGTCATCTCCGACAAGTACCTCGTGCCGTCCCTCGCCAGGGAGAACCTCGAACTCACCGTCGCGGCCACCCTCCAGGCCTCCGCCCTGCACACCGCGCCCCGCCAGTCCGTCGAGGCCCTCGCCCGCTGGGACGCCGCCATGGACGTCGTCTCCGACGCCGCCCACGCCGCCTACCGCAAGCTGGTCGAGGACCCCGACCTGCCCTCCTACTTCTTCGCCGCCACCCCCGTCGACCAGCTCGCCGACCTGCACCTCGGATCGCGCCCCTCACGGCGCCCCGACTCCGGCGCCGGCCTCGACGGACTGCGCGCCATCCCCTGGGTGTTCGGCTGGACCCAGTCCCGGCAGATCGTCCCCGGCTGGTTCGGCGTCGGCTCCGGCCTCAAGGCACTGCGCGAGGCCGGCCTCGACAGCGTCCTGGAAGAGATGCACGAACAGTGGCACTTCTTCCGCAACTTCGTCTCCAACGTCGAGATGACCCTCGCCAAGACCGACCTCAGGATCGCCCGCCACTACGTCGAGACCCTCGTCCCCGAGGAGCTCCGCCACGTCTTCGCCACCATCGAGGCCGAGCACGAGCTCACCGTCCGCGAGATCCTCCGCATCACCGGCGAGGAGAAGCTGCTGGACGCCAACCCCGTCCTCCAGCAGACCTTCGCCATCCGCGACGCCTACCTCGACCCGATCAGCTACCTCCAGGTCGCGCTCCTCAAGCGCCAGCGCGACGCCGCCGCCGCGGGCGCCGAACCCGACCCGCTGCTGGCCCGCGCCCTGCTGCTCACCGTCAACGGCGTGGCGGCCGGCCTGCGCAACACCGGCTGAGACACCCGGTGCTCATGGTGGTGCCCCGTGGCCGTACGGCCACGGGGCACCACCATGAGCAGCCACCACCCTCAGAGCGCGACGTACGCCGCCGTGATCAGGGCCAGTCCCACGCCACCCAGCACCCACGCCGACCGGCTCATCCGCAGACCGCCCGCCACCACCACCGAGCTCAGCAGCAGCGCACCGCCCAGCGGCACCCACGCGTACAGCAGCCCCGAGGCACCGGTACGGACCACGTCGACGCTGCCGCCGTCGCCGCCGGGCTTCACCGCGACCGAGTAGGTCCCGCCCTCGTCCACCGCCACCGAGTCGTCGATCACGACCCGGTGCCGCGCCTCGGACCCCGGCGAGACCGGTGTGTACGGCCCCGCGCACACGTCCTCGCCGCACTCCGTCACCTTCATCGTGCCCTGCTCGCGCCCCTTGCTGAGCATCACGTGCTGGGCCGTGCCCCAGGACGCCCACACCCCGGCGACCAGGATCAGCGCGGCGACCGTACCCATCGCCGCGAGACGGCCGAACCGCAGCACGGTGCGCGCGCCCCGGCGGGTCCTGCGCGACGCTGACCTGGCTGGCACGGCTGACCTGGCTGGCATGGCGGCGATAATTGGCCATGGCGCCGCGATCGGTCAACTTTCGGCCGAGAATGCGGGTGGACAAGTCGGCAGTTGTCCGCGTACGTCACTGCCCGATCAGGAGTTGTACGAGCTCTGCGCCCGCTCCAGCCCCTCCGCGAGCAGACACTCCACCGCGTCCGCCGCCCGGTCCACGAAGTAGTCCAGCTCCTTGCGCTCCGCCGCCGAGAAGTCCTTCAGCACGAAGTCCGCCACCTGCATCCGGCCCGGCGGCCGCCCGATCCCGAACCGCACCCGGTGGTAGTCCGGCCCCATCGCCTTCGTCATCGACTTCAGCCCGTTGTGACCGTTGTCCCCACCGCCCAGCTTCAGGCGCAGGGTCCCGTAGTCGATGTCCAGCTCGTCATGGACCGCCACGATGTTGCCCACCGGCACCTTGTAGAACTCCCGCAGCGCGTTCACCGGACCGCCCGACAGGTTCATGTACGACGTCGGCTTGACCAGCACCACCCGGCGGCTGCCCGGACCGGGCGGACCGATCCGCCCCTCGACCACCTGCGCCTGCGCCTTCTGGGCCCGCTTGAACTTCCCGCCGATCCGCTCCGCCAGCAGATCCGCCACCATGAACCCCACGTTGTGCCGGTTCATGGCGTACCCGGGGCCCGGATTGCCCAGGCCCACCACGAGCCAGGGGGCGCCCGCGTCGGTCGTCACGTCCATGTCTCCTCACGTATGCGTCAGCCGCCGGGCCCGCGCTCGCGGCGCGGGCCCGGCGGCTGATGTGCATTCTGCCCCGGGAACCCCTTGCGGGGATCCTTGCCGAAGGATCAGGCCTCGGTGGCCTCGCCGCCCTCGGCGGCCCCCTCCGACGGCTCCTCCGCCTGCGCGGCCAGCACCTGGAGGACCACCGCGTCCTCCTCGACGTTCAGCGAGACACCCTCGGGCAGCGTGATGTCCTTGGCCAGGACGGACGCACCGGCCTCCAGGCCCGCGACCGAGACGGTGACGGACTCGGGGATGTGCGTGGCCTCGGCCTCGACCGGCAGCGCGTCCAGGACGTGCTCCAGCAGGTTGCCGCCCGGGGCCAGCTCGCCCTCGGCGTGGACCGGGATCTCGACGGTGACCTTCTCGCCCCGCTTGACCAGCTGCAGGTCGACGTGCTCCAGGAAGCCCTTCAGCGGGTCGCGCTGCACGGCCTTCGGGATCGCCAGCTCGTTGGTCTTGCCGTCGATGTCCAGGGCGATCAGAACGTTCGACGTACGCAGCGCCAGCAGCAGCTCGTGGCCCGGAAGCGTCAGGTGCAGCGGGGCCGAGCCGTGGCCGTACAGCACACCCGGGACCTTGTTGTCACGGCGGATACGACGGGCCGCACCCTTGCCGAACTCGGTACGGGTCTCGGCGGTGAGCTTCACCTCGGACATGTTCACTCCTCGTAGAAGTAAGCGGTCGTACGAACCCGCACAAGGGGCGTACGACGGAAACGGTCGTGGTCACCCGGCCACGAACGGCCTGCTACGAAGAGCGCGTCGATAACGGACCGCCGTATCCGCGTGAACGGAGACGGCCTCCCTCGCCGAGCAACCTCATCAGGGTACTCGGCCAGGGAGGCCGCAGGAAAATCGATCACCCCGGGGAAGCCCCGGTGGGTGTCCTACTGCTCGTCGAACAGGCTCGTCACCGAACCGTCCTCGAACACCTCACGCACCGCGCTCGCGATCGTCGGCGCGATCGACAGCACTGAGATCTTGTCCAGGTCACGGCCCAGCTCACCCGGCGTCGGCAGCGTGTTGGTCAGCACGACCTCGCTCACCCGCGAGTTCTTCAGCCGGTCCGCCGCCGGACCCGACAGCACACCGTGCGTCGCCGTCACGATGACGTCCTCCGCACCGTGCGCGAACAGCGCGTCCGCCGCCGCACAGATCGTGCCACCCGTGTCGATCATGTCGTCGACCAGGACACACACCCGGCCCTTCACATCACCGACCACCTCGTGCACCGTCACCTGGTTCGCGACGTCCTTGTCACGCCGCTTGTGCACGATCGCCAGCGGCGCACCCAGCCGGTCGCACCAGCGGTCCGCCACCCGCACCCGGCCGGCGTCCGGGGACACCACCGTCAGCTTCGAACGGTCGACCTTGTTGCCCACGTAGTCCGCCAGCAGCGGCAGCGCGAACAGGTGGTCCACCGGACCGTCGAAGAAGCCCTGGATCTGGTCCGTGTGCAGGTCCACCGTGAGAATCCGGTCCGCACCCGCCGTCTTCATCAGGTCCGCGACCAGACGCGCCGAGATCGGTTCACGTCCACGGTGCTTCTTGTCCTGCCGCGCGTAACCGTAGAACGGCACGATGACCGTGATGGAGCGGGCCGACGCACGCTTCAGCGCGTCGATCATGATCAGCTGCTCCATGATCCACTTATTGATCGGAGCCGTGTGGCTCTGGATCAGGAAGCAGTCCGCGCCTCGCGCCGACTCCTGGTAACGGACATAGATCTCGCCGTTGGCGAAGTCGTAGGCCTTCGTCGGGACGACCCCGACACCCAGCTGCTGGGCGACCTCCTCGGCAAGCTCGGGGTGGGCGCGGCCGGAGAAGAACATCATCTTCTTCTCGCCGGTCGTCTTGATCCCGGTCACAGCACAATCTCCTCAGAGGTGTCTCAGCTGGGCATGGGGGAACGTCTCAGCTGAAGGGTGATGGCACCTATCACGGTACGCCGTCCCGGACGTACCTGTTTCCGGTCAGCTTTCGCCGGCCGCCTCCCGGCGAGCCGCCTCGGCCGCCTTCGCCGAGCCGCTGCCCGGACGCTTACGAGCCACCCAACCCTCGATATTCCGCTGCTGACCGCGCGCGACGGCCAGCGAACCGGGCGGCACATCCTTGGTGATCACAGAGCCCGCGGCGGTGTAGGCGCCGTCCCCGATCGTGACAGGCGCCACAAACATGTTGTCCGAGCCCGTCTTGCAGTGCGAGCCGACCGTGGTGTGGTGCTTCGCCTCGCCGTCGTAGTTCACGAACACGCTGGCCGCGCCGATGTTCGTGTACTCACCGATCGTCGCGTCCCCCACGTACGACAGGTGCGGCACCTTCGTGCCCTCGCCGATCGACGCGTTCTTGGTCTCGACGTACGTGCCGACCTTCGACTTGCGCCCGAGCCGCGTGCCCGGACGCAGGTACGCGTACGGTCCGACGGTCGCGTCCTCGCCGATCTCCGCGCCGTCCGACACCGTGTTGTCCACCCGGGCACCCGCGCCGACCCGCGTGTCCTTCAGCCGGCTGTTCGGCCCCACCTCGGCGCCCGTGCCGACATGCGTCGTCCCCAGCAGCTGCGTCCCCGGGTGCACCACCGCGTCCTGCTCGAACGTCACCGTGACGTCCACCCAGGTGGTCGCCGGGTCGACGACGGTCACACCGGCCAGCATCGCGTCGGTCAGCAGCCGGTCGTTCAGGATGCGGCGGGCCTCGGCGAGCTGCACGCGGTTGTTGATCCCGACGATCTCGCGGTGGTCGGCCGCGAGGGAGGCGCCCACGCGGTGACCGGCCTCGCGCAGAATGCCGAGCACGTCGGTGAGGTATTCCTCGCCCTGGCTGTTGTCCGTCCGCACCTTGCCCAGCGCGTCCGCGAGCAGCTGCCCGTCGAACGCGAAGACACCCGAGTTGATCTCCCGGATCGCGTGCTGCGACTCCGTGGCGTCCTTGTGCTCCACGATCGCGGTCACGGCACCCGAGGCGCCGTCGCGCACGATGCGGCCGTAACCGGTCGCGTCCGGAACCTCGGCGGTCAGGACCGTGACAGCGTTGCCGTCGGCGGCGTGGGTGGAGGCCAGCTTCCTCAGCGTCTCGCCGGTGAGCAGCGGGGTGTCGCCGCAGACGACGACGACCGTCCCGTCGACGGTGCCGCCGAGCTCCTCCAGGGCCATGCGGACCGCGTGCCCCGTGCCGTTCTGCTGCGCCTGCACGGCGGTCCGTACGTTCGCGTCGATCTCCGCGAGGTGGGCCGAGACCTGCTCGCGGGCGTGGCCCACGACGACGACCAGCTCCTCCGGCTCCAACTCGCGCGCGGCGGCGAGGACGTGACCGACGAGGGATCGGCCGCAGAGGCTGTGCAGGACCTTGGGGGTGGCCGACTTCATACGGGTGCCCTCACCCGCTGCGAGTACGACGACGGCGGCCGGGCAGATGGCGCTCACGGTGTGCCCTTCGGCTTTGGATGGGTGGGGTGGGTCATCCGCAGGATACCGGGGCGTAGTGGGGGTCAAATGTGAACGGGTCCCGACTTGGGTCAGGACCCGAACTTGGGTGATGTGTGCTGTGGCTCCCCCGCAAGGATTCGAACCTTGTCCTGCTAGGACCAAAACCTAGTGTGCTGCCAGTTACACCACGGGGGACAGCACGTCTGACCTTACCGGAGACGTTCCTTCGCTTGGGCCACGATTCCGTACCACCAGCCCTCGATGCGGTTGTACAGATCAGCGCTTCTCGCCACGGTGATGACCAGGCAGCCGTGGTAGTCGTCGCCGGTGTTCTTGCGGACGGTCACGGGGTTGTGCTTCTTGAGCGTCGGCTTCGCGAAGACGGCGGTGTCGACAGCGGCGACATCTGCCCAGTACCTGAGAGCCGCATCGACGTCCGCCGACTCGTGGATGAGGACCCGGTAGCCGAGGCGGTTCTCCTCGACGCCGAGCAGGTCGAGCCATGCGAGGTAGGTGAGAATGACGCCGGGGTCGCTGTTGATGAAGACGGCGCGCTCGCGCCGAGCGTAGGGCTTGCTCTTGGCGCCCTCCGCCCAGTACAGCGCAATACCGGCCATGAACAGCTCGCGGTCCGAGAGGTCGCCGATCTCCTGTCGGGCTGCGGCTTTGACGCTTTGCAGTTCTTCGTTCCGTGCTGAGCGGAACCGGGCCAGCCCCTCGTTCATGAGGGCTCGCTGCTCCTCGGGTGTGTAGCGCGGCGTGGGCTTCGGCAGGTCCCGCACCCACAGCGACACCGAGCTCCTGGAACAGCCGAGTTCCGATTCGATCCGGTCGTATGTCCACCCCTGCAGGCGCAGTTCACGGGCTTTCGCGCGGAGGTCGTCCTTGGCTCGCGGGCGCTTTGTCCACTCGGGCGGCGGTTCCCCCTTCACCAGCTGGTTGAGGATGTCGTTGTTGTAGACCTTCAGCTCGTCACGGATCTGCCGGAGGCTGCGGCCCTCGCGCCGCAGCGCGACCGCCCGTGCCCGCAACCCCTCGAAGTCCGCGTACTTGTCGGATGAACGTGCCATGCGCCTACCGTCCGGGCGGAATGATCGCTTCCGGGGTCGAACGGTGAGCGATTCAGCAGTTCGAGGTAGATCGGTGCATTTCGCTTCCGTCCGGTCACGGAGTGTGGTGTAGGCCAGTACGGGAAACTCACCGGAAAAGCCGCGGTCGGCGACCGTAGGCTGGGTGCATGACCACGACGGGGGAAGACCACGCGGGAACCGGGACCAGGGCAGGTCCGGCGGGTCCGTGGTGGTGGAGGCGCAGGCGCGGTGCGGCGCTGGACGTGGGGCTCGCCCTGGTGTCCGCGCTGGAGTGCGCGGCGGAGGGGGTGACCTTCGCGCGGGACGCGGGCGTACCCGTGTTCGCGGGTGTGGCGTTCGGTCTGGTGGCCGGTTCCGTGCTGTTGGTGCGGCGGATCTGGCCGGTCGCCGTGGTGCTGGTGTCGATCGCGATCACGCCGGCCCAGATGGGCCTGCTGATGGGCGTCCTCGGCCTGTACACGCTGGCCGCGTCGGAGGCGCCGCGGCGGGTCATCGCGGCGCTGTCGGGGATGTCGTTCGTGGGTACGTTCATCGTCGCGATCGTGGAGACGTCGCGGGGTGTGCGGCACACCTCCGAGCTGGGTGGGGAGTGGTTCCCGCCGTTCGTGGCGCTGACGTTGGCGATCGGGCTGACGGCGCCCTCGGTGCTGCTGGGGCTGTACGTGGGGGCGCGGCGGCGGCTGATGGAGAGTCTGCGGGAGCGGGCGGACTCGCTGGAGCGGGAGCTGCAGCTGCTGGCCGAGCGGGCCGAGGAGCGGGCCGAGTGGGCGCGGGGCGAGGAGCGGCGGCGGATCGCGCGCGAGATGCACGACGTGGTGGCGCACCGGGTGTCTCTGATGGTGGTGCACGCGGCGGCGTTGCAGGCGGTGGCCCGCAAGGATCCGGAGAAGGCGGTGAAGAACGCGGCGCTGGTGGGGGACATGGGGCGGCAGGCGCTGACGGAGCTGCGGAAGATGCTCGGGGTGCTGCGGTCGGAGACGGGTTCGGCGCAGTCGGGTCCGGGGGACGGGGCGGCGCGGCGGAGCGTGGTGCCCAGGCAGGTGTCCGAGCCGGAGCGCGAGCGGGTTCCGGTGGCGGCGCCGTCGCCCGCCGCGGTGGCGGTCGCGGCGGCTGCCGTCGGCACCGGTGCGGGGGAGGCCGGTGAGGGGCCGTGTCTGGCGGAGCTGGAGGAGCTGGTGGGGCAGTCGGCGGCGGCGGGGATGGTCGTGCGGCTGTCGGTGCAGGGGGAGGCGCGGGAGTGTGCCCGTGAGGTGGAGCAGACCGCGTACCGGGTGGTGCAGGAGGCACTGACCAACGTGCACAAGCACGCGGCGGGCGCGAGAACGCATGTGCGGCTCGCGTACCGGAGTGCGGAGATCGCGATGCAGGTGGAGAACGAGCCGCCGCCGGAGCCGGGGGACGCGTCGTCCGCGCGGCTGCCCTCGGGCGGGAACGGGCTGGTGGGGATGAAGGAGCGGGTCACGGCGCTGGGCGGGGTGTTCGTGTCGGGGCCGACGGACGCGGGGGGTTTCCGGGTGTCGGCGGTGATTCCGGCGGCGTGACCGCGTACGGCCTCGGCGGTGTGCGGAGGGCGTGTTCGGCGGGATGTGCAGGGCGTCTCGGGTTCTTCATTCCCCGGGACGCCCTCTTCGTCGTGCCGTGTGCCGTGTCAGCCCGCTGTCAGGCGTACCGGAGTGGTGCCCGTCAGGAGGGTGGTGAGGGCGTGGTCCACGGTGGGGCCCAGGTACCAGTCGCCGGTGTGGTCGAGCGCGTAGGCGCGGCCGGCGCTGTCGAGGGCGAGCAGGGTGTGGGTGTCGGGTTCCAGGCCGAGGGGGGCGACCTCGGTGCCGAGGGCGCGGCCGAGGTCGCCCAGGGTGCGGGCCATGTGGAGGCCGTGCAGGGGGTCCAGGTGGAGTGTGGCGGGGGCGAGTTGGCGGCCCGGTGCCGGTGAGGTGATGTGCAGGCCGCCGAACTCGGACCAGGCCTCGACGGCGGCGGGGAAGACGGCGTGACGGTGGCCGGCGGGGGAGATGTGGTCGCGCAGGGTGTCGGCCCAGATCTCCGCCTGCCGTATGTCCCAGCGGCCGGGCTGCCAGCCGGCGGTGCGCAGGGCGGTGTCCACGGGGGCGGCGAAGCGGGACGGTGGTCCTACCTGCCCGAGCTGGGTCGGGAGCGTCGGCGCCTTGCGGGAGGAGGGGTCGGCTTGCATCTGCCCTTCGTTCGTCGTTCGTCGAGGGATGGGGCGCGGCGGCCGTCGGTTCGGTCAGGTGACGCGCCGTGGTGCGTGGTGTTGTGGTCAGGGTTTCTGCGCGGGGTCGACGATCCGTACGCCGAAGTGGGCGCTGAGGGCTTCGCAGGCGCGGCAGGGGGCGGCGAAGCTGCCGTGCAGGGGGTCGCCGTCCTCGCGGATGCGACGGGCGGTGAGTTTGGCGTGTTTCAGCGCCTTGCGGGCCTCGCCGTTGGTCATGGGCTTGCGGGAGGCGCGTTTGCTGCGGGTGGCGTCGGCGGCGGCGATGTGCCGGGAGATGAGGATCGCCTCGGCGCAGCGGCCGGTGAAGCGGTCGCGCCGGTCGGCGGCGAGGGAGTCCAGGAAGTCCTGGACGAGGGGGTGGAGCGGTGGTGGCGTGTCGCTGCGGGCGGCGGTGCCGGTGAGGGTGGTGGCGCCGCGTACGGAGAGGGCGGCGGCGATGGTGGGGAGTATGCCGTCGCGGCGGTGGAGGAGGACGGGGGCGTGGGGTGCCTCGGTGGTGCTCCAGCCGACCCGGGGGTCGCCGGGCGCATTGGCCCGCGTCGCCGCGTTCATGATCGTCATCCCCTCCCGGTAGGTCCCCCTGCAGCGGACACAGACTGCCAAACGCCGTGGCCGGTGCGGAAGCTGGGGCGGTGCGACACGCCAGGGCTTGGCCGGTGCGTCACCGGTGGGTGACGGGTGGTCACCGAGGCGGACGCCCGGTGACCGGTGTCGCCGTACCGCTTAGGCTGTCGACCGTCGCGAATCCACACAGCCACACAGAACGCCGCAGGGGGCAACCGCCATGACGACAGGTCGGCTCGGGGAGCGAGCCGCGCCGCCGAACGCGGCCTACGCCGGGCAGGTCGTGCAGTTCCCGGACCCGGTGCGGGCCGCGCGTCATCCGAGGGGTGTGCGGGTCGACGCGCACGGCTACCCGGACTTCTCGCCCTACGCGCGTGCCGCTGCGGAGATCGCCGATCCCCCGGAAGGGTTCGGTGTGGACGAGCTGAGGTTGACGGACTACGTGTCGGCGAACGCCGCGCTGGCCGCGTCCGGGCACGAGCTGTGGGACACGGTTCCGGCGGTGGCGACGCCGCACGGGTGGACCTGGCACCACGTTCCGGGCGCCCGGCGGCTGGAGTTGGTCCCGGTGGAGGTGAAGGCGCTGCTGCGGCACCACGGCGGGGTGGCGACGGCGGCGGTGGACCACGGCAAGCGGGGGACACGGCCGTTGCAGGAGACGCGGCCCGCGCACTTCGGGCTGCCGAAGTCGCTGGTGTCGGTGACCGAGCAGCAGGTGGTGGGTGTCGAGGAGGACCTGGGGTACCGGCTCCCCGGGGCGTACCGGTCGTTCCTGAAGGCGGCCGGCGGGTGCGCTCCGGCGGGGGTGGCGCTCGACGCGGAGCTGGGTCTGCTGGTGGACCAGCCGTTCTTCACGGTGCGGGACGAGGCCGCGGTCAACGATCTCGTGTACGTCAACAAGTGCCTGCGGGACCATCTGACGAAGGACTACCTGTGTGTGGCCTTCGTGCAGGGCGGTTTGCTGGCCGTGAAGGTGAGAGGTGACCGGGTGGGGTCGGTGTGGTTCTGCGCGTACGACGACGCCCGTGACGTGGATCCCTCGTGGGCGCCGGAGGAGCGGGTGGAGCGGCTGTTGCTGCCGTGCGGTGAGGACTTCGACGCGTTCCTGGCCCGGCTGGCGGGCAGTCCGCCGGAGTTGGAGACGGTGGCGAACCTGATGGTGGACGGGGGCTTCGCGCGTGCCGTGCCCGTCTCGGCCGCGCCTTCCGCGGCTTCCGGTCTCTCGACGTCTCCGGCGGGGGAGTGAGTGCCGCGATGGTGACCTTTTCGCAGGCGCAGGAGCGCGCGGAAGAGTGGATCAATGGTGACGTGCCCGGTTACCAGCATCGTGAGGTGCGGGTGCGGGAGTTCGAGCTGGGTTTCGTGGTCTGGGCCGAGGACAGGGCGGACGGTCCGCGTTCGGACGGCGGCGCGCAGCGGGTGGTGATCGCCCGGGACAGCGGCGAGGCGTCGTTGTGGCCGGGGCTGCCGGTGGGTGAGGTGATCCGGCGGTACGAGGAGCTGTACGGCCGCACGGACGCGGCCGCCGGGGCCGTGCCGGCGCCGCCCCCGGCGCGGGTGGACCTGAACCAGACGTCGTTCCTGTTGACGCCGCCGGAGTGGTTGCAGGAGGCGGCGGACAAGCTGGGTGTGCCGGGACGGAGGGCGGACGCGTCCGAGGGGGGCGGGGACGGTTCGTCGCCGTCGCCGTCGCCGTCGCCATCGCCGGGGAGGGCGGCCGGGCCGCCGGTTCCGGCCGACGCCACGCCGTGGCCCGTGGCGGGTACCCCTGCCGCGGGTACGCCTGCCGCCGATACGCCCGCCGGGGCGACGCCGTGGGCGGGCACGGACACGAACGCCGGTGCCGAGGACGACCGTTCGGTGCCCCTGCCGGAGACCGTGTTCGCGCCGCCGCTGAGCGAGGCGGAGGAGGAGCGTACGCCGCCGCCGGGGGTGCTGCCGCCGGACAGGAGCACCGCGTTGCTCGCGGGCGGCGGGGCCGTGGCCGGGGCGGCGGCCGGCGGTGGGGTTTCCGCGGGTGCGGTGGATGCGCCGGGTGGAGCGGGTGGAGCGGCGCACGGCGCGCCGCAGGACCCGGACCCGGGCGCCGCGCCGGGGACACCGGCTGCGGGGGCGCCTGCGCCTGGTGCGTCCGGGTCTGGCACTTCGGCGTCGGGTACGCCTGCGTCTGGCGCTCCGGTGCCTGGGACGCCCGCGTCTGGCGTGCCTGCGCCTGGTACTCCGGTGCCTGGGACGCCCACGTCTGGGGTGCCTGCGCCTGGTGGGTCCGGGTCTGGCACTCCGGCGCCGGGTACGCCTGCGCCTGGCACGTCCGCGCCTGGGGTGCCTGCGGCTGGTACTCCGGTGCCTGGGACGCCCGCGTCTGGCGTGCCTGCGGCTGGTACTCCGGTGCCTGGGACGCCCACCGCAGGTACTCCCACCGCAGGTACTCCCACCGCAGGTACTCCCGCCCCCGGTACGCATGCTCCCGGTGCGCCCGGCCCCGGTGGGGCGCACGGTTCGGTGCGCACGCAGGGCGGTGCGGTCATTCCTCCGCCGCCGCCCGGTCCGCCGGGTCCGCCGCCGCCCGGTCCGCCCCGGTCGGGTCCGGGTGTGCCCGGCACCCCGGCGAGTGGGTACGTACCGACGCAGCTGGTCTCCCAGCTCGGTGCGGACGGCCCCGAGGGTTCGCCGGGCGGTACGCCTCCGGGTGGCGTCCGGCACGCGGCGACGGTGCGGGCCGGTTCCCCGGCCGCCGGTGGTCCCGGTGCGCCGCAGCCGCCCGGTCCGCCGGGTACTCCGCCGCCTCCGGGCGTTCCCGGTGGCGGTGCCGTACACCAGGCGGAGACCATGCTGGCCGGGCCGTCGCCCGTCGGTCAGGGTGCGCCGCCGCCCGGTCCGCCGCAGCCGCCCGGTCCTCCCGGGGTCCCTCCGGGGACGCCCCCGGTGTCGCCTCCGCACGTGCCTCCGGCCGTGGCCCCGGCGTACGGCTATCCGCAGGCGCCGCCCGCCGGGCAGCCGACCGTGGGTCCCGGTTACCAGGCGGTGCTGCGGTTCCGTGCGCCGGACGGTTCGGAGCAGCAGGTGATCCGGCGGTCCGCGCCGGGCATGCCGCATCCGGAGTGGCAGATCTTCCATGAGCTGCGCGGCCTGAACGTCCCGCCGGAGGCGGTGCTGGAGCTGCACACGGAGCTGGAGTCGTGCGAGCTGCCGGGTGCATACTGCGCGCGGATGATCCGTGAGCAGTGGCCGAACGCGCGCATCACGTCCATCGCCCCGTACGGCACCGACCACGCCACGCGGCAGCAGGGCATGGCGCAACTGCTGGCGCATCAGGGGGAGTTGCACGAGGTGGCGGACGGTCCGGCGCGGCCGGCGCCGGTGCGGGCGCCGCTGCCGCCGGTGCCGCCCGCGCCGCCGGTCCCGCCGGAGGGTGTCGCGCAGGAGCTGGGGGCGGCCTTCGGGCCGGGGATCTTCCGGTTCGACCAGCAGGCGGTGTCCCGGCAGGGTGTGCCGCCGCTCGTGGCGCACGCGCTGGTGGTGGCCGGGCTGCCGTTCGACATGGGTCCGTTCTTCTGGGCGCAGGCGCAACCGGGGCGGCCGGTGCCGACGCTGGCGGAGCTGGCGCAGGAGCGCGGGGTGCAGCCGGCGTCGGACGCGGGTTCGTACCTGGTCGTGGGCAGTGACTTCGGCAAGGCGGTCTGTGTGCAGTACGGGACGGCGCACATCGTGGCCGTGCCCGTGGAGGCCGGTCCCGGTGGTGCGCCGGTGCCGCCGCAGTTCGTGAACACGGGGCTGCTGGAGTTCCAGCGCTGCCTGGCGCTGCTGGGTCGGATGTGGCGGTTGCGGTACGGGCTGAACCAGGAGCAGGCGGGCCGCTGGACCGTCGATTTCCAGGCGCAGCTCGCGGCGCTGGATCCGGCGGCGCTGGGTTCGCCGGAGAGCTGGTGGTCGGTGCTGCTGGAGGAGATGTGGGACGGACTGCTGTGAGGTGGTGCTGACGCGGCGCGGTGCCGCGTTGGTCCGAGTGGAGCAGTGGAGGGCCGGGCCCGGTCGCACGATGGGGCCCGGCCCTTCCGCGTGCTTCCGGGCGCCCTCCCGGGTGCGTCCGTCAGCCGTGACCCCTGGCCGGAGTGTCGCGTTATGGGCCCTTCGCTCCTATCCATCAAGATGTGCGCGACTTGTTCGTTTTTTCGCGATCGTCATGTGGTGTGGGTACGGCGGAGAGGGGTCCAGGGATGAGCAGCGAGCCGGTGACGCGGTACGGCTTCGCGGTCGTGCGGCGCGGTTACCGACCCGAGCAGGTCGACCGTCACGAGGCGGCGCTCTCCGCGGAGCGTGACGCCGCGTGGGAGCGGGCCGCGCGGCTGACCGTGCTGGCCAGGGAGATGGAGGAGGACGCGGTCCGGCTGCGGGAGACCGTGGTGCGGCTCGTCCCGCAGACGTACGAGGCGCTCGGCGAGCGGGCCCGGCAGCTGTTCGAGCTGGGTGCGGAGCAGGCGGAGGCGGTACGGGCCGAGGCCCGCCGGGAGTGCGAGCGGATCGCCGAGGAGGCGGAGGCGGCGGCGGGTGCGGTGCGGGAGTCCGCGCGGGCGCACGCCGACGGGGTGCGCGAGGAGGCGGAGGAGCACGCCCGGCAGGGGCTGCTCGCGGCGCGGGCCGAGGCGGACGACGTCCGGATCACGGCGCGGTGCGAGGTGAAGGAGGCGCGCAGGGAGGCGCTGGAGACCTTGCGGGTGGTGCGGGAGCGCACGGAGGGGCTGCTCGGTGAGCAGGAGGCGAAGCACGCCGCCCGGTGGGCGGAGGCGGAGCGCGAGGAGGCCGAACGGGAGGCCGCGTCGGAAGCCCGGCAGAGGGAGCTCGTGGAACGCGCGGAGGCCGCCTTCGCCGAGGCCAGGCGCGCCTTCGCGGAGGCGGAGGAGTCCGCGGCGCAGCTCCAGGCCGAGGCCGAGGCCCGGGCGTCCGGCCTGGTCGCCGAGGCCCGGATCCGGGAGGACCGCATCGCCCGGGAGACGGACCGGGTGCTGCGCGAGCACGGCGAGCAGGAGGACAACGTGCGCGCCCACATGGACCACATCCGGGCGAGCCTGACGTCGTTGACGGGGAGCGCGCCGGTGGAGTGAGGGGGCCGTGCGCCGTGACCGGCCCACCGGCCCCTTCTGTTCCCCGTACCCCCGGAGCGCATGCCGCTGGACACGCTGCTGTTCGCGGCGGCGGAGGACGGTCGGGAGGAGGCCGCCTACGCGGGGCTGAAGGCGGCGCTGGGCGACTGTCCGCAGTACACCGTGCGTGACCAGACCGACTACGAGGCGGCTCTGCAGGACCAGATCGGGCAGCTGCTGAACATGGTCCACGGGCTGCTGGCGCCGGCGATCGTCGTGGCGGCGCTCGGTGTGGTGAACACGCTCGCCCCGTCCGTGGTGGAGCGGACCCGGGAGATCGGCCTGCTGCGGGCGGTCGGGCTGTCGCGGCGGCAGCTGCGGCGCATGATCCGCCTGGAGTCGGTGGTGATAGCGCTGTTCGGCGCGCTGCTGGGGCTGGGGCTGGGGCTGGGGATGGGCTGGGGGGGGGCGCGGCGCAGCGGTTGCTGGCGCTGGAGGGGCCGAAGGTCCTGGAGATCCCTTGGGCGACGATCGGCGGGGTGTTCGTGGGGGCGGCGTTCGTGGGGTTGTCCGCCGCCTTGGTGCCGGCGTTCCGGGCGGGGCGGATGAACGTGCTGAACGCGATTGCTACGGAGTAGGCGCGGTGGCGGGCGGGCGCTTCGCCGTTGCGGCTCCGGCGCCTGTTGTCAGGTGTGGGGCGGGTGCGCGCCGGGGGTGTCCGGGCTCGGTCCGGCGGGCTGTTCGCCTGGGGAGGGCGGCCGGTGGTCCGCGCCGGCCGCTGCGCGCAGACGCCCCCCGGCACGCCCCCTTCCCGCCGTGCGCGGCTGCCGGGCCGTGGGGCCGGGACCGCCTTGGAGGGGAATGGGTGCCTCTGCGTGGCCGGGGGTACCCGTCCGCTCCGGCTCAGCCGGCCCCGCGGCCCGGCGTACTCTTGAGGACCCCGGCCCGTGTGACGTGTCGGGTCGCTCGCGTTGCCCACTCCCCGAGGATGGAAGTCCTTCATGAGCCTGCACGGTCTGCTTGACGTCGTCGTCAGGGACGCCGCCCTCGCGGAGGCGGTGAGTGCCGCCGCCGACGGTCGTCGGGCGCACGTCGACCTGGTGGGGCCCCCGGCGGCCCGCCCCTTCGCGGTGGCCGCGCTGGCCCGGGACGCCGGCCGTCCCGTGCTGGCCGTGACCGCGACCGGCCGGGAGGCCGAGGACCTCGCGGCGGCGCTGCGGTCGCTGCTGCCGGAGGACTCGGTGGTGGAGTACCCGTCGTGGGAGACGCTGCCGCACGAGCGGCTGAGCCCGCGCAGTGACACCGTGGGGCGGCGGCTGGCCGTGCTGCGGAGGCTGGCGCACCCGAGTCCGGACGATCCCGCCACCGGGCCGGTGTCCGTGGTGGTCGCGCCCGTGCGGTCGGTGCTCCAGCCGCAGGTCAAGGGGTTGGGGGACCTTGAGCCGGTGGCGCTGCGCACCGGGCAGAGCGCTGATCTGGGTGATGTCGTGGAGGCGCTCGCGGCAGCCGCTTACTCCCGGGTGGAACTGGTCGAGAAGCGTGGCGAGTTCGCTGTCCGGGGAGGGATCCTCGATGTCTTTCCGCCGACCGAGGAGCATCCGCTGCGGGTGGAGTTCTGGGGCGACGACGTCGAGGAGATCCGGTACTTCAAGGTCGCTGACCAGAGATCGCTGGAAGTCGCCGAGCACGGGCTGTGGGCTCCGCCGTGCCGGGAGCTGCTGCTGACCGCCGAGGTGCGGGAGCGGGCCCGTGCTCTTGCCGAGGCCCATCCCGAGCTGGGCGAGCTGCTGAACAAGATCGCCGAGGGTATCGCGGTGGAGGGCATGGAGTCCCTGGCCCCGGTCCTCGTCGACGACATGGAGCTGCTGCTCGACGTCATGCCCGAGGGGTCGATGGCCGTCGTGTGCGACCCCGAGCGGGTGCGGACCCGGGCCGCCGATCTGGTGGCCACCAGTCAGGAGTTCCTGCAGGCGTCCTGGGCGGCCACGGCGGGCGGAGGAGAGGCGCCCATCGATGTCGGCGCCGCTTCTCTGTGGTCCATCGCCGATGTCCGGGAGCGGGCGCGTGAGCTGGGCATGATGTGGTGGTCGGTGTCGCCGTTCGCGGCGGACGAGGAGACGGACGCCGACACGCTGAAGCTGGGCATGCACGCCCCGGACACCTACCGTGGCGACACCGCGAAGGCTCTGGCCGACACCAAGGGATGGCTCGCCGACGGCTGGCGCACGGTGTTCGTGACCGAGGGGCACGGGCCGGCCTCCCGCACGGTCGAGGTGCTGGGCGGGGAGGGCATCGCGGCGCGGCTGGACGCGGATCTGGGGGAGATCTCGCCCTCCGTGGTGCATGTCTCGTGCGGGTGCATCGACCACGGCTTCGTCGACGCCGAGCTGAAGCTGGCGGTGCTCACCGAGACCGACCTGACCGGGCAGAAGGCGGCCGGGCGGGACGGTGCGCGGATGCCCGCCCGGCGCCGGAAGACCATCGATCCGCTGACCCTGGAGTCGGGCGACTACATCGTCCACGAGCAGCACGGTGTCGGCCGGTACATCGAGATGGCCCAGCGGACCGTGCAGGGCGCGACCCGTGAGTACCTGGTGGTCGAGTACGCGCCCGCCAAGCGGGGGCAGCCCGGGGACCGGCTGTACATCCCGACCGACCAGCTGGAGCAGATCACCAAGTACGTGGGCGGCGAGGCGCCGAGCCTGCACCGGCTCGGTGGTGCCGACTGGACGAAGACCAAGGCGCGCGCGAAGAAGGCGGTCAAGGAGATCGCCGCCGACCTGATCAAGCTGTACAGCGCGCGGATGGCGGCCCCCGGTCACGCCTTCGCTCCCGACACGCCCTGGCAGCGGGAGCTGGAGGACGCCTTCCCGTACGCGGAGACGCCCGACCAGCTCACGACGATCGCCGAGGTCAAGGAGGACATGGAGAAGACGGTCCCGATGGACCGCCTGATCTGCGGTGACGTCGGCTACGGCAAGACCGAGATCGCGGTGCGGGCCGCGTTCAAGGCGGTGCAGGACGGCAAGCAGGTCGCGGTGCTGGTGCCCACGACGCTGCTGGTGCAGCAGCACTTCGGCACGTTCAGCGAGCGGTACGCGCAGTTCCCGGTGAGCGTGAAGGCGCTGTCCCGGTTCCAGACGGAGACGGAGTCCAAGGCGGTCCTGGAGGGGCTGCGGGACGGGTCGGTGGACGTCGTCATCGGTACGCACCGGCTGTTCTCGTCGGAGACGAGGTTCAAGGACCTGGGCCTGGTCATCGTCGACGAGGAGCAGCGGTTCGGCGTCGAGCACAAGGAGCAGCTGAAGAAGCTGCGGGCGAACGTGGACGTGCTGACCATGTCCGCCACCCCGATCCCGAGGACGCTGGAGATGGCGGTGACAGGCATCCGGGAGATGTCCACGATCACGACTCCGCCGGAGGAGCGCCATCCGGTGCTGACCTTCGTGGGGCCGTACGAGGAGAAGCAGATCGGTGCGGCCGTGCGGCGGGAACTGCTGCGCGAGGGGCAGGTCTTCTACATCCACAACCGGGTCGAGTCGATCGACCGGGCGGCGGCGCGGCTGCGGCAGATCGTGCCCGAGGCGCGGATCGCCACCGCTCACGGCCAGATGTCGGAGCAGGCGCTGGAGCAGGTCGTCGTGGACTTCTGGGAGAAGAAGTTCGACGTGCTCGTCTCGACGACGATCGTCGAGTCCGGGATCGACATCTCCAACGCCAACACCCTGATCGTGGAGCGTGGTGACAACTTCGGGCTGTCGCAGCTGCACCAGTTGCGCGGGCGTGTCGGGCGGGGCCGGGAGCGCGGGTACGCGTACTTCCTGTACCCGCCGGAGAAGCCGCTGACGGAGACCGCACACGAGCGGCTGGCGACCATCGCCCAGCACACCGAGATGGGTGCGGGCATGTACGTGGCGATGAAGGACCTGGAGATCCGCGGCGCGGGCAACCTGCTGGGCGGCGAGCAGTCGGGTCACATCGCGGGCGTCGGTTTCGACCTGTACGTCCGTATGGTGGGCGAGGCGGTGGCGGACTACCGGGCCTCCCTGGAGGGCGGTGTGGAGGAGGAGCCGCCGCTGGAGGTCAAGATCGAGCTTCCGGTCGACGCGCACGTCCCGCACGACTACGCGCCGGGCGAGCGGCTGCGGCTGCAGGCGTACCGGGCGATCGCCTCCGTGAACACGGAGGAGGACATCGCCGCCGTACGCGAGGAACTGGTCGACCGTTACGGCAAGTTGCCCGAGCCGGTGGAGAACCTGCTGCTGGTGGCGGGGCTGCGGATGCTCGCGCGTGCGTGCGGTGTCGGCGAGATCGTGCTGCAGGGCAACAACATCCGGTTCGCGCCGGTGGAGTTGCGGGAGTCGCAGGAACTGCGGGTGAAGCGTCTGTATCCGGGCGTCGTCGTCAAGCCGACGGCGCACCAGGTGCTGGTGCCGCGCCCGAAGACCGCGAAGGTGGGCGGGAAGCCGCTGGTCGGGCGGGAGCTGCTCGGGTGGGTCGGGGAGTTCCTGACGTCGGTCCTGGGGTCCTGATCCGGCGCCCGGGCGCCCGTGCCCGCGTGGCCGCTGGACGGCCGGTTCCTTCCCTGTACGGGGTGGTTCCGCGGCGGATACTGGACAGCGAGCGGCTGCTTCCGGCCGCCCGCGTCTGTCCGGTCTTTCCGTTCGGGGAGGAACCATGGCCGGTGACGGATTCCTGGTCCCGCCGGGGCGGAGCAGGGGAGGGGAGCGCCGGTTCCTCGGGGACCCGCTGCGGATGCTGGTCGAGGGCGCGGACACCGGGGGCGCGTTCACCGCGGTGGAGCTGGTCCACGAGCGGGGCTTCAGCACTCCTTGGCACGTGCACCGCAACGAGGACGAGGCGCTCTACGTCCTGGACGGGGAGCTCGTGGTCATCTGCGGTGAGGAGAGGTGGGAGGCGGGGCCCGGCGGCTTCGTCCATCTGCCGCGGTCGGTGCCGCACGGCCTGAAGGTGGTCTCGGAGTCGGCGCGGATCCTCGCGCTCTGCGTCCCATCCGGTTTCGAGCACTTCGCCCGCGACGTGGCCGACCTGCGAATCGGTGAGGAGACGGCACACCAACTGGCCGACATCGCGGGGAAGTACGGCGTACAGGTTCTGGGGCCCTTGCCGGAGCGGTGACCTCCGACTGGATACGCTGCACGAGTCGCACACCCGAGCCGGACGGGGCTGGAAGAACTCGTGATACGTGGCCGTGGCATCGTCGCCTCCGTGATGGTCGTCCTGTTCGCCGCCGGATGCTCCGGCCTTCCCGGCGAGGCGGGACCGGAGCGGTCGCAGTCGGCCGCGCCGGAGGGGCGGGCGGTCAGTCCGCTCGGGAACCCGGACGGTACGGGGCCGGGTCTCGCGCCCGTGACGTCGGACGGCGACACGGCGAGGGCCCGCGACCTCATCGAGGGGCTCACCACGAAGGGGCGCGGGCCGAAGACGGGGTACGAGCGCGACGAGTTCGGCTACGCCTGGATGGACACGGCCGACGGGGTGCCGCTGGCCCGGAACGGCTGCGACACGCGCAACGACCTGCTGCAACGCGACGGCGAGGACGTGGAGTTCAAGGCGGGCTCGAACTGCGTGGTCGTGAGCATGACGCTGGACGACCCGTACACCGGCACCACGATCGAGTGGCGCAAGCAGAAGGCCGCCGAGGTGCAGATCGACCACGTGGTGCCGCTGTCCTACGCCTGGCAGATGGGCGCGTCCCGGTGGCCGGAGGACAAGCGCGAGCAGCTCGCCAACGACCCGCTCAACCTGCTGCCGGTCGAGGGCCGTGCCAACTCCGCCAAGAGCGACTCCGGGCCCGCCTCCTGGCTGCCGCCGAGCAGGTCGATCCGGTGCGCGTACGCGGTGCGCTTCGCGCAGGTGGCCGAGAAGTACGAGATGGCGGTCACCGCGCCCGACAAGGAGACGATGCTGGCGCAGTGCGGCGGCTGACGGGCACGCGGCGCCGGCGAAGCGGGTGCCACCGGTGCTGTGCGGCGGCACCCGCTTCCCCTCGCGAGGCGGCGCCCCCCTCCTGCGCCGCCTCGGGTCCGCGGGTGTTCAGGACGCGAACTCGTCCAGGTCCAGCACCTCGCCCCGGGGCGCCGCGGTCGGGACCGGCTTGTCGTAGTCGGTGAAGGTGATGTCGCCGGCGTCACCGGGGGTCTTGCTGACCACCCGGAGGATGTAGGGCTTGCCCTCCGTGGCGACGTACGCGGTGGCCTCGTCCTTGCCGTCGGTCTGCTCGAGCGTGATCGCCGGGGTGCCGTCGACCTCGGTGACCCCGCCCCGCTGGGCGTCCGTACCGCCGTCGAACTCGTCCAGCATCGCGCCGAGGTCGCAGAACCCGGTCATCTCCTCGCTGTCGGGGCCGGATGCGGACGTCTTGGTCCACTTGCCGGCCAGCATCTCCACGACCATGTCGGTCTCCATCTGCCCCTCGCCCTGGCCCTGGGCGCGCAGGAAGGCCTCGTCGAGCTTCACGTAGACGGTGTCGCCGGTTCTGATGATCTCGGCCTTGCCCTCGCCGTTCATGGAGATCGTGCCGGCGCAGTCCCCCTTGGTGTTGAGCGCCAGGTCCATCCGGATGGTGCCGCCGGACTCCTCGTCCGGTGCCTCGCCCTTGATGCGCAGGGAGGACGCGCCCTTGGTGGCGTCCAGGGCCCGTTCGGTGATCTCGGCCCCGGTCAGTCCGGCGAACGGCTCGTCCTTCTTGCTGTCGGCCTTGTCCTCGCCGGGCAGGCAGCCGGTGAGCGTGGCGGTGGCCGCGGCGGCGACACAGAGTGCGGCGAGTGCGGTGCGACGCATGACAGTTCCCCCCAGGAATGTCTCAGGTGAGTCGGGGCGGGTGTGTGCGCCTCGACGGAGTCAATAAGAACAGAGTCTGTGAACTCGGTCAACACGATTTACGTTTACGTGGTCGTACACGCTGTGAATCGAGGCTTCTTGCCTATGCCGGTATGCTCGGCGTCACACGCGGCGGGGCACCGTACGGCGTGGACGGACGGCACGGACGAGGCAGAGGGGGCCGGGCGCGTGAGCGACAACGGGACAGAGGTGACCGCCGCGGGCATCGCGCGGCTCGCCGGGGTCGGCCGCGCCGCCGTCAGCAACTGGCGCCGCCGCCACGCCGACTTCCCGCGGCCGGTCGGCGGCACCGAGAACAGCCCGTCCTACGCGCTCGCCGAGGTCGAGGCCTGGCTGCGCGGGCAGGGCAAGCTCGCCGAGGTGCCCCTCAGGGAGCGGGTCTGGCAGCAGCTCGCCGGCCATCCCGAGGGGTCCACCACGGCGCTCGTCCGCACCGGGTGCGTCCTGCTGCTCCTGCACGACCGCCACCCGGACTGGCTCCGGGTGAGCGCGGGCCCCGACGAGCGGCTCGCCGGCCTGCTGCCCGGCGCCCTCGACCAGGTGCTCACCGCGCGCTTCGGCGGGACCCGCCCGCCCGGACTCACCGCGCCGACGGCCGAAGCGCTGCTGCCCGACGTGCCGTTGCTCCGCGGCGCCGCGGAACTGGCGGCGGAGTCCGGGGCGCGGCAGACGTTCGAGTTCCTGCTCGGCCGTCACCTCGACGCCAACACGCGCCCGTACACACCGACCCCCGACGGGCTCGCCGGACTGATGGCCGACCTCGCCGGGCCCGCCCGGTCCGTGCTCGACCCCGCCTGCGGGACCGGCGCCCTGCTGCGCGCCGTCGCGTCCCGGCCCGGACAGGACCTCACCGGTCACGAACTGGCCGGTCAGGACAGCGTTCCCGAGTCGGCCGCCCTCACCGCGCTCCGCCTCGCCCTGCACACCCGGGCCGCGCTCCGCGCGGCGGCCGGCGACAGCCTGCGCGCGGACGCGTACGCCACGCTCCGCGCCGAGGCCGTGCTGTGCCACCCGCCGTTCAACGAGCGCAACTGGGGACACGACGAACTCGCCTACGACCCGCGCTGGGAGTACGGCTTCCCGGCCCGTACGGAGTCCGAACTGGCCTGGGTGCAGCACGCGCTGGCCCGGCTGAAGGACGACGGCACCGCCGTACTGCTGATGCCGCCCGCCGCCGCCGGGCGCCGCTCCGGCCGCCGCATCCGCGCCGATCTGCTGCGCCGGGGCGCCCTGCGCGCGGTGATCGCCCTGCCGGCCGGCGCGGCACCCCCGCACGGCATCCCGCTGCACCTGTGGGTCCTGCGCCGGCCCGGCCGGACGCCCGCCGGACCCGAACTGCTGCTGGTGGACACCGGCCGGCTCGCCGACGGCGGTGCGGCGCCGTCCGAACGCGGCCGCGGCGGCCTCGACTGGCCGGCCGTGCACACCGCCGTCACCGACGTCTGGCAGGCCTTCGACCGCGCGGGCACCGTGGCGGAGCAGCCGGGGCTGAGCCGTTCCCTGCCCGTCATCGACCTCCTCGACGACGACGTGGACCTGACGCCCGCCCGCCACCTGCCGCCCCCGGCCGCCGCCGGTGGCGCGGGGGAACTGACGGCCGTACGGGAACGCCTCGGCGCGACCCTGCGCCTGACCGCCGACCTCGCGCCCGCCGTCCCCGCGCCGGAGGACGACGCGGGGACGGGGAGCCGGAGCGGGCACCGGCCGCTCACCACGGTCGGCGAACTCGCGCGCGCGGGCGCCCTGTCACTGCGCACGGGCGGGAACGGACCCCACGCGCGCGTGCTCACCGACCACGACGTCCTGGCCGGCACGGCACCCTCGGGAACTCTGCCCGACACCGGGGAGGAACCCGTCCTCGTGGAGAACGGCGACGTCGTCGTGCCCGTCCTCGGCGGGGGCGCCGTCGCGCGCGTGGTGGACGAGGCGACGGCCGGCGCGGCACTCGGCCGCAACCTCACGCTGCTGCGCCCCGACCCGGCGGCCCTGGACCCGTGGTTCCTCGCCGGCTTCCTGCGTGGCACCGCGGGCAACCGCCGCGCCAGCAGCTACGCCTCCACCGCCACCCGCCTCGACGTACGCCGCCTCCAGCTGCCCCGGCTCCCGCTCGACCAGCAGCGCCGCTACGGGACCCGTTTCCGGGCGCTCGCCGAGTTCGAGGACGCGCTGCGGCTCGCCGGGCGCCTCGGCGAGCAACTCGTGCGCGGTCTGCACGACGGACTGACCGACGGCACGCTCGCACCGGACTGACGGCTTCCCCGGCGGACGTGCGGAATCGGTGCGGCAACGGTTGTCCACAACCCTTAACGGCATGTGGTCATCGGCCTATACGCTCGACACGAACATCGCACGCCCGCTCGCACAGGTTCGTCAGGAGCAGCCATGCACGGCCCCGGCTACGCGCCGCCACCGCCACCCCGCCCCTCCCGGGGCGGGCTGATCACCCTGCGGGTGCTCTTCGTGACGATGGCCGTTCTGAGCTGCGGTTTCCTGGCCTGGGTGTGCATGCTGCGGCTCGCCGTCGTGACCCGCGGACGCCGTGACTGGATCGCGTTCACGGTCTCCGTCGCGCACATCGTCCTGGTCGTCCTGATCCTGGGCACCGACCCGGGCGTCGAGGAGTTCACCACCTGGCGCGGCGACGTCGGCATGTCCCTGCTGCTCGCCGGCGTCCCGGCGAACGTCGCGTACTACCTGTACGCGGAGATACGCCACTTCGGCGGCACCGCTTCCGCGGCGTACGCGCACCCGCACCTCGGCACCACGGCCGTCGGCCGGCAGGGGTACGGCTACCCGGCACCGCCGCCCCCGCCCCCGCAGCCACAACCGCAGCCCTACATGCCCGCCCAGCCGACGCGGCAGCCGCCCGTCCCGTCATCGCCCCGGACGGAGCCGCAGGCCCATCCGCAGCGCCCGGCGCCCGCGCGCATCGACCAGGTGCGCGCCGAACTCGACGAACTCAGCGACTATCTGCGCCGGCAAGAGGGTGACAGGTGACCCAGGGGACGCCCCAGGGCGGCGGACGACTGGTCGCCGACCGCTACGAACTGTCCACGCTCCTCGGGCAGGGCGGCATGGGCCAGGTCTGGACGGCGTACGACCGGCGCCTGGACCGCCGCGTGGCCGTCAAACTGCTGCGCCCCGACAAGGTCGCGGGCCAGGACGCCGACGAACTGCGCCGCCGCTTCCTGCGCGAGTGCCGGGTCACCGCGCAGGTCGACCACCCCGGACTCGTCACCGTCCACGACGCGGGCAGCGAGGGCGAGGAACTGTTCCTCGTCATGCAGTACGTCGACGGCGCGGACCTCGCCGACCACCTCGCCGAGCACGACCCCTACCCCTGGCAGTGGACCGTCGCGGTCGCCGCCCAGCTGTGCGCGGTGCTGTCCGCCGTGCACGCGGTGCCGATCGTCCACCGCGACCTCAAGCCGCGGAACGTGATGGTCAAGCAGGACGGCACGATCACCGTCCTCGACCTCGGCGTCGCCTCCGTGATGGACACGGACACCACCCGCCTCACCCACACCGGCTCCCCGATCGGCAGCCCCGCCTACATGGCCCCCGAACAGGCGATGGGCGGCGCCGTCGGCCCGTACACCGACCTGTACGCGCTCGGTGTGCTGCTGCACGAACTGCTCAGCGGCAACGTCCCGTTCGCGGGCTCGACGGCCCTCGGCGTGCTGCACCGCCATCTGTACGAGGCGCCGGTCCCGGTCCGCCGGCTGCGCCCCGAGGTGCCCGAGCCACTGGAGGCGCTGGTGCTGCGCCTGCTCGCCAAGGACCCGCAGCACCGCCCGGCGTCCGCGCAGGAGACGTACGAGCAGCTCCTCCCGCTGCTGCCCGCGCGCGGGATGCCGACCGGTGCCCCGCTCGACCCCACCCGCCCCTTCCTGCGCCCGCACGCGCCCTGGCCGGACCGCGCCCGCATCCCCGCCCCCGGACCGCAGCCGCAGGCCGCGCCGGTCGGGAACGCCGGAACCGCCAAGGGTCCGGCGACCGCGGGGAACGCCGCCAAGCCCGATGTCGCGGGCGCCGTCGACGAGGTCAAGCGGCTGCTCGGCGAGGGCCGCATCACCCAGGCCGTGGACATCCTGGGCGCGATACTGCCGCTGGCCGCCGCCGAGCACGGCGAGCACTCGCCCGTCGTACGGACCCTGCGCAAGCAGTACGCGGCCACGCTCATGGACGACGGCCAGTACCGGCGCGCCCTGCCCGAACTGCGCCGCCTCGCCGACGAACGGGCCACCGAGGCGGGCCAGGCGGACCCGCAGGCCCTGCGCTTCCGCTACGACGCCGCCCAGTGCCTGGAACAGCTCGGCGAGCCGGCCGCCGCCCTCGCCGAGTACCGCGTCCTGCTGCCGTACTACGAGAACCAGTACGTGTCGGGCGACCCCGAGCTCTCCCTGGACGTACGCCGCCGGATCGGCCACCTGCTGCTGGCGCTCGGCGACCGCCCCGCCGCCCACGACACCCTGGCCCGCCTCCTGCACGACGTGGAGCGGCTGCGGGGGCCGGGGCACCCGCTGGCGGCGGACGTGCGGCGGACGCTGCAGTGGCTGGGGCGGGTGCGCTAGCCGCCCGTTCGCCCGCGCGTGGGCGGGAGCCGGTGCCCGAAGTGGTGGCGGATCGTTGGTCCGATGTCTGGTCGGGAACAGGCCCACTGCCTACCATCGATCACCGCAAGACCTTGTGCGCCCGCCCGTCGCCCGACCACCGCCCCGCACAGTGGCGCTGCGCGCCGCGCACCCGTCTGCACAAGCTCTCCAGGGAGGCCACCTTGCACCGCCGTAGCCGTCGTCGCACCGCGCTCCTCCTCGCCGCAGCGATCGCCGCCGCGGGCCCCGCCCTCACCGCCTGCGGCAACGACGCGCATCCCGGCGCGGCCGCCGTCGTCGGGGACCAGCGGATCACCGTCGCGCAGCTGGAGAACCGGGTCGACGAGGTCCGCACGGCACAGCGGGCCGCCACCGTCGACGAGGCCCAGTACCAGCAGGCCGTCGCCGGCACCGGCAGGCTCACCCGCGACACCCTGCACAGCATGGTCCTCGACCGGGTGCTGGACCGCGCGTCCGCCGACGCCGGGGTGCGCGTCAGCCGCAAGGAGATCCAGGACTTCCGCGCCTCCCTGGAGGAGCAGGCCGGCGGCGCCCAGGCCCTGGAGACGGCCTGGCTCCAGCAGTACGGCGTCGCCCCCCAGCGCCTCGACGACAACCTCCGCACCGAGATCCAGGCCCAGAAGCTGGCCGCCGCACTCGGTGTCGACATGAACACCGACCAGGGCAAGGCCGCGTTCTGGCAGGCGCTGTCGAAGGCGTCCGGCGAGCTCGACGTGGACATCAACCCCCGCTACGGCACCTGGGACGTCGAGAAGAGCAGCCGGGCGGACGCGCGGACGCCCTGGATCCGCGAGATCACGGCGGCGGCACCGCGGCCGGCGTAGCACCGGCGCCGCGTCCACAGCCTGTGGACAACTTCTGGCGCTGTCGGTGACGTGCGTTACGTTCGAGGAGTGAACGCAATCAGTCCCGACAGCGCACCCGGCACTCCGGACCCGGCCCCGGCGAACGGCCGTATCGTCCTGCTGACCACCAGCCACCGCGTCGCGCCCGGACTCCTGTCCTGGCCCGCCTGGCAGGAGCTGCGTGCGGCCGACCGCGTCGTGTGCGCGGACGGCGCGCACCCGCAGCTGCCGTACCTGCGCGACGCGGGCGTGGCGGTGGACGAGGCGACCCCCACCGCCGAGGAGCTGGTCGGCGCCTGCTCCGGGGGCCGCACGGTCGTGGTCGTGGCGACGGGCGAGGGCGAGCCCTCGCTCACCGACGGCCTGGCGCGCCTCGCGGGCTCCGGCCGCGTCGCGATGCCGGACCTGGAGCTGCTCCCCGCCTCGTACGACCTGCCGGGCGCCCGCCTCCTCGACCTCGTCCAGGTCATGGACCGGATCCGCGGCGAGTGCCCCTGGTCCTCCCAGCAGACCCACAAGGGCCTGGCCAAGTACGGCATCGAGGAGGCGTACGAACTCGTCGAGGCGATCGAGGAGGGCGACCGCGACGAGCTGCGGGAGGAGCTGGGCGACGTCCTGCTCCAGGTGGTCTTCCACGCCCGGATCGCCGAGGAGGACCCGGAGGAGCCCTTCTCCGTCGACGACGTGGCGGGCGGGATCGTCGCCAAGCTGATCCACCGCCACCCGCACGTCTTCGGCGACGAGACCGCCACGACGCCCGAAGAGGTCAAGGAGCACTGGCTGCGCACGAAGGCTGCCGAGAAGCGGCGCACCTCGGTCACCGAGGGCGTCCCCCTCGGCCAGCCGGGCCTGGCCCTCGCCGCCAAGCTGTCCTCCCGCACCCGCACGGCCGGCCTCGACGTACCGCTGCCGCGGGGCGAGGGCGTCGGCTACGAGCTGCTGGCCCTGGCCGCCCGCGCCGAGGCCGAGGGCGTCGACCCGGAGGCGGCCCTGCGGGCGGCGGCCCGCGCGTACCGGGACGCGATACGGGCGGCGGAGGGCGTGAGCGGGGCGTGATCCCGGACGCGGGCGGCGCACGGCACGCCCGCCCGCGTCCACGGCCGTCGTGCTCGGCGCCTGCCCGTGTCCGCGGCCCGCTCGTGCCCGGCGCCTGTCGGCGTCCACGGCCGTCGTGCTCGGCGCCTGCCCGTGTCCGCGGCCCGCTCGTGCCCGGCGCCTGTCGGCGTCGGCGGCCGTCGTGCTTGGCGCCTGCCCGTGTCCGCGGCCCGCTCGTGCCCGGCGCCTGTCGGCGTCGGCGGCCGTCGTGCTTGGCGCCTGTCCGTGTCCTGCGCCCGGCTGTCCTCGGCGCCTGTCGGCGTCGGCGGCCGTCGTGCTTGG
>NZ_BMQK01000007.1:230700-325872 GCF_014648075.1 Streptomyces ruber
CGGCGTCGGCGGCCGTCGTGCTTGGCGCCTGTCCGTGTCCTGCGCCCGGCTGTCCTCGGCGCCTGTCGGCGTCGGCGGCCGTCGTGCTTGGCGCCTGCCCGTGTCCTGCACCCGGCTGTCCCCGGCGCCCGCCCGCGTCCGCGGCCCGCTCCTGCCCGGCGCCCGCCGCGCCCCGCACCCGGCTGTCGTCCCCGGCGCCTGCCCGCCCGCCCAGCCCGCCCGTGCCCGTCGCCCGGGCGGGCCGGTCCCGGGGGGCGGGCACGGGTGCCGGCCGCTCGCGTGGTCGTCCTCCTCGTACGGGCGTGGCGTGGGCACGGCCGGGGGACGGTGGACGCAACCCCGTCCGCGCAACCCCGTCCGCGCAGCCCCGGCCCGGCGGGCCCCGCCCCGCCCCCCGCCGGATACCGTCAAGACGTGACCCACCAGCCCCGGCCCACCGACACCGCCTCCGCGCCCGAGCTCTTCACCTGGGAGTTCGCCGGCGACCCCTATCCCGCTTACGCCTGGCTGCGCGAGCACGCGCCCGTGCACCGGACGCGGTTGCCGAGCGGGGTGGAGGCCTGGCTGGTCACCCGTTACGCCGATGCCCGGCAGGCCCTCGCCGACCCCCGGCTGTCCAAGAACCCGGCGCACCACGACGAGCCCGCCCACGCCAAGGGGAAGACCGGCATCCCCGGGGAGCGCAAGGCGGATCTGATGACGCACCTGCTCAACATCGATCCGCCGGACCACACCCGGCTGCGGCGGCTGGTCTCCAAGGCCTTCACGCCGCGCCGTGTCGCCGAGTTCGCCCCCCGGGTCCAGGAGCTCACCGACCGGCTCATCGACGGGTTCGCCGAGCGCGGCAGTGCCGACCTCATCCACGAGTTCGCCTTCCCGCTCCCCATCTACGCGATCTGCGACCTGCTCGGCGTCCCCCGCGAGGACCAGGACGACTTCCGCGACTGGGCGGGCATGATGATCCGGCACGGGGGAGGCCCGCGGGGCGGGGTCGCCCGGTCCGTGAAGAAGATGCGCGGCTACCTCGCCGACCTCATCCACCGCAAGCGCGAGGCCCTGCCCGGCACGCCCGCGCCCGGCGAGGACCTCATCTCCGGTCTCATCCGCGCCTCCGACGAGGGCGAGCACCTCACCGAGAACGAGGCGGCGGCGATGGCCTTCATCCTGCTCTTCGCCGGCTTCGAGACGACCGTCAACCTGATCGGCAACGGCACCTACGCCCTCCTCACCCATCCTGACCAGCGCGAACGCCTACAGCGTTCGCTGGCCGCGGGCGAACGTGAGCTGCTCGCGACGGGTATCGAGGAGCTGCTGCGCTTCGACGGCCCCGTCGAGATCGCCACCTGGCGCTTCGCCACCCGGCCGGTCACCATCGGCGGACAGGACATCGCCGCAGGCGACCCCGTGCTCGTGGTGCTCGCGGCGGCCGACCGTGATCCGGAGCGGTTCGCCGACCCGGACGTTCTCGACCTCTCCCGGCGTGACAACCAACACCTCGGGTACGGGCACGGCATTCACTACTGCCTGGGTGCCCCCCTCGCCCGGCTGGAGGGACAGACCGCGCTCGCGACGCTCCTCACCCGCCTCCCGGATCTCGAACTTGCGACAGATCCGGCCGATTTGCGCTGGCGCGGCGGGCTCATTATGAGGGGATTGCGCACGCTTCCCGTGGAGTTCGCACCGGTTCGGTCCTGACGCCGGAAGTGCACGTCAGTCGCGGTGTCGTCGCTTCCGCGAAGCCGGGCGAACGTGACGGTTTCTCAAGTCCGTAACCGGCACGTGATCTGTGCTGCATTGACTTGTGACAAGTGATCCACTGCGGCTACGTTCACGCATCAACGCGACCGGCGTGCCTCGTGTCGGCAACGGCCGCGCGCTCCTTGCTGTCGTGATGAAAGGCAACCGCATGCTCTCCGGGAACGGTCGTCACCGTCGACCCCGCCAGGCTCCGGCCCTCCTCGTCGCGGCGGGAGTCACCGGATCCGCCATCGCCATCCCGCTGCTCGGCGCCGGCGGGGCGAGCGCAGCCGACGGAACGGTCTGGGACCAGGTCGCCGAGTGCGAGAGCGGCGGGTCCTGGAGCGCCAACACGGGCAACGGCCACTACGGCGGGCTCCAGATGTCCCAGGCGGACTGGGAGGCGTACGGCGGTCTGGACTACGCGCCCAGCGCCGACCAGGCGAGCCGCTCCCAGCAGATAGCCGTGGCCGAGGGCATCTTCGCCGACCGGGGGGCCCTCGCCTGGCCCGCCTGCGGGGTCCTCGGCGGACTCGTCGGCGAGGACAGCGCGGCGGACGCCGGTACCGGCGGTACGGGCGGCTCCACCGGCTCCAACTCCTCCGGCGGGAACGGCTCGTCGGACTCCTCCGCGCCGACCCCCGGTACGGGCGCGTCCGGCACCGGCTCCACCGGCAGCGCCTCGCAGGGCGGCGACAGCGCCGGCGGGAAGGAGACCGGGGACGGGACCGGGGCCTCCGGCGCGAGTACGGCCGAGCCGGGCGACCCGGGCGCCTCCGCGTCGGGCGACGACTCCGCCGAGCCGGGCGAGGGCGGCGGCTCCCCGGGCGCCACGGAGGAGGACCCCGCGGCCGGTACCGCCTCCGACGCCTCTTCCGCGTCCCCCTCGGCCTCCGCTTCCGCCTCCGCCTCCACGGACGAGACCGCGGGTACCGGACGGCACCGTGGCGGCAGCGCCGACGAGGAGCCGGCGGGCGCCGTCACGGACGGCTCCACCGCCTCCACCGGGCGGCACGCCGCCCGGGAGGACGTGGTCGCGGAGAGGACGGGTGGCGCGTACACCATGCGTTCCGGCGACGGTCTCTGGGCCGCGGCCGCCTCCTCCTCCACCGTGGCGGGTTGACGGCCCGGGCGGTACGCCGCGACGGCCATGCCGCCGGCGCCTGACCGGGAGGACGTCGTTCCCGGTCAGGCGCCGGTTGCCGACGTCTCGGCCGGTGGGTGACGTGAGCGGGGCGAGAGGCCGAAAAGCGGTCGAACCGGCGGTAGTTCGTGCACGTAATCACGGTGTATGCCCGATTTGATCTCGGTGGGAGATGAGTCACAAAGGCCCTGATCGTCTTTGTGTTCGGGCGCCTCACGTGTCTACCGTCGTGATCGCTCGCCACAGCGGGCCCCTGCGGTCGTCACGCCGAATCCTGCCAACGGCCGTACGGGAACAGTCGTCGCGTCAAGCGCCGCCGGCAGGAGCGGGGGACCCAAGGTAAGCGCCGGGCCCGGAAGTCGAGAGACACCGGGAACGGCTAGGGGTGAAGCCGCGCGTCGCACCAACGCGACGCACGGCCGGGCAGACCCAACCGGCCCGAACCCGACAGCTCACCTCGCAGGCGTCGGTGAGGGAATCAACTTCATGCTGCGTTCTTGCAACAAGGGCACCGAAGACACCACGACCACCACGAGCACCAAGGCCAAGCACCGCCGTCCGTCCAGGGCGAGCCAGGCCCTCGCGTTCGCCGGTGTCACCGGTGCCGCCATCGCCGCCCCGCTGCTCGCGGCCAACTCCGCCTCCGCGGCCACCACTTCCGAGTGGGACACCGTGGCCGCGTGCGAGTCCGGCGGCAACTGGTCGATCAACACCGGCAACGGCTACTACGGCGGCCTGCAGTTCTCGGCCTCCACCTGGGCCGCGTACGGCGGCACCCAGTACGCCGCCACGGCCGACAAGGCCTCCAAGGCCCAGCAGATCGCGGTGGCCGAGAAGGTCCTCGCGGGCCAGGGCAAGGGTGCCTGGCCGAACTGCGGCACGGGCCTGTCCGGTCCCTCGGCCGGCGGTGCCGCGGCCGCCCCGTCGACCTCGGGCTCCGGCTCGGGCTCCGGCTCGGGCTCCGGCTCCACGGAGCAGAGCGCCCCGCGTCAGAGCACCCCCGCGGCCCCGGAGAAGAGCACCCAGGAGCAGCGCTCCTCGCGTTCCTCGGAGCGGGCCACCGTCGAGACCCCGACCGGCAAGAAGGTCGAGAAGGGCGACGGCGAGTACAAGGTCGTCAAGGGCGACACGCTCAGCGCCATCGCCACCGAGAAGAACGTCGCGGGCGGCTGGGCGAAGCTCTACGAGCTGAACAAGGACATCATCGACAACGCCGATGTCATCTACCCGGGTCAGCAGCTCCACCTGAGCTGACGGCCGCCGGACCGGTGACGGCCGGCCGGGGGCGGTGGCTCCCGGCCGGCTGCGAGCCGGACCGCGGCACCCGCACGCACGGGGCTCCGGGGCCCCGAGGCCCCGTACCGGGGGCCTCGTGCGGGTAGCCCGTCCCCACGGGTTTCCCGCCCGGGCGCGTCGTCCCCCGTACGCGCCCGGGCGGGAGTCTTTCCGCGTGCGGCACCGCGTGTGCACCGCAGTGCGCTCCGCCGGGCTTGCTGCGGGCTTCCTGCCGGGCGTCCTCCGACGCGCCCCGCGCGCCCTCTCGCGCGCCTTCCACGTGCCCTGCGCGTGCGTGCGGCGGCATCCGATTTCCCGTTCCCGCCTTTGTTCCGTTCAGGAACAATTTACTCTCGGTTCTGCACCTGGGGTGACCGGCAGGCTGGCCGATCCCCCGGAGCCGGTTAGGCTCATCCCGCAGGGCAGCTGCCCTCGTCACCCGCGTCACATCGCAGAAGGAGATGCTCGTGCCGTCCATCGACGTCGTCGTAGCCCGGGAAATCCTGGACTCCCGAGGCAACCCCACGGTCGAGGTCGAGGTCGGCCTCGACGACGGCAGCACCGGCCGTGCCGCCGTCCCGTCCGGCGCCTCCACGGGCGCCTTCGAGGCCATCGAGCTCCGCGACGGCGACTCGAGCCGCTACCTCGGCAAGGGCGTGGAGAAGGCCGTCCTCGCCGTCATCGAGCAGATCGGCCCGGAGCTGGTCGGCTACGACGCCACCGAGCAGCGCCTGATCGACCAGGCGATGTTCGACCTGGACGCCACCGACAACAAGGGCTCGCTCGGCGCCAACGCCATCCTGGGCGTCTCCCTCGCCGTCGCGCACGCCGCCTCCGAGGCGTCCGACCTCCCGCTCTTCCGCTACCTGGGCGGCCCGAACGCGCACCTGCTGCCGGTGCCGATGATGAACATCCTGAACGGCGGCTCGCACGCCGACTCCAACGTGGACATCCAGGAGTTCATGATCGCCCCGATCGGCGCGGAGACCTTCTCCGAGGCCCTGCGCTGGGGCACCGAGGTCTACCACACGCTGAAGAAGGTCCTGAAGAGCAAGGGCCTGGCCACCGGCCTCGGCGACGAGGGCGGCTTCGCCCCGAACCTCGGCTCCAACCGCGAGGCCCTTGACCTCATCCTCGAGGCGATCAAGCAGGCCGGCTACACCCCCGGCGAGCAGATCGCCCTCGCCCTGGACGTCGCCGCCTCCGAGTTCTACAAGGACGGCGTCTACACCTTCGAGGGCAAGGAGCGCTCGGCGGCCGAGATGACCGAGTACTACGCCGAGCTCGTCGAGGCGTACCCGCTCGTCTCCATCGAGGACCCGCTGTTCGAGGACGACTGGGAGGGCTGGAAGACCATCACCGACAAGCTCGGTGACAAGGTCCAGCTCGTCGGTGACGACCTGTTCGTGACCAACCCGGAGCGCCTGGCCCGCGGCATCGAGGAGGGCGCCGCCAACGCCCTGCTGGTCAAGGTCAACCAGATCGGCTCGCTGACCGAGACCCTGGACGCCGTCGAGCTGGCCCAGCGCAACGGCTTCAAGTGCATGATGTCCCACCGTTCCGGCGAGACCGAGGACGTCACCATCGCCGACCTCGCCGTCGCCACCAACTGCGGCCAGATCAAGACCGGCGCCCCGGCCCGCTCCGAGCGCGTCGCCAAGTACAACCAGCTGCTGCGCATCGAGGAGATCCTCGACGACGCCGCGGTGTACGCGGGCCGCTCGGCGTTCCCGCGCTTCAAGGGCTGATCCCCCGAGCCCCCGGGAGCCACGGCTCCGCCAGTCGTACGTACGTCCCCGTACGCGGTCCCGTACCGTGTGCGGGGACGTACGCGCGTGCGCGCTGGGACACGGGAGGCGGGACATGGCCGTGAGGGACCGGGACCGGTTCTCCACCGCGACCAGGATCAGGGTGCTAGGTGAGCAGACCGCGGCCCGCGTCTACCGCTCCCAGGCCAAGCGCCAGGTCCGCCGCTCCCGGCTGACCGGCCGGGCCGCGCTCCTCGCGCTCGTCCTGTGCTCGATGATCGTGGCGCTGGCGTACCCGACACGGCAGTACTTCTCCCAGCGCGCCCAGATCGCCGAGCTGGAGCAGGAGCGCGAGGAGGCCCGCGCGCGGGTCGAGGAACTGCGCGACCTCAAGGCGCGTTGGGAGGACGACGCGTTCGCCGAGCAGCAGATCCGCGAGCGGCTGCACTACGTGATGCCCGGCGAGACCGGTTACATCGTGATCGAGCCGGCGGCGGCGAAGCAGACGCGCGCCCCCCAGGGGACGGCGGGCCGCCCCTGGTACGCCAACCTGTGGGACGGCGTGGACAAGGCCGACGCCGCCCGCTGACCCCCGCGCCGCCGCCGAACGGCTCCCGCTCCACCAGCAGACCGACAGAAAGACACACATGGAAACGCCCCCGCCGCCCACCGAGCGCACCGAACCCACCGACGCCGACGTCGAGGCCTTCGAGAAGCAGCTCGGGCGGCCCCCGCGCGGGCTGCGCGCGATCGCGCACCGCTGCCCGTGCGGACAGCCCGACGTGGTCGAGACGGCGCCGCGGCTGCCGGACGGGACGCCGTTCCCGACGACGTACTACCTGACGTGCCCGAAGGCGGCCTCCGCGATCGGCACGCTGGAGGCGAACGGCGTCATGAAGGAGATGACGGAGCGGCTGGGGCGGGACCCCGAGCTGGCCGCCGCGTACCGGGCCGCCCACGAGGACTACATCGCCCGGCGCGACGCCATCGAGGTGCTGGAGAACTTCCCCAGCGCGGGTGGCATGCCCGACCGGGTGAAGTGCCTGCACGTCCTGGTGGCGCACTCGCTGGTCGCCGGGCCCGGGGTGAACCCGCTCGGCGACGAGGCCGTCGCCATGCTGCCGGAGTGGTGGCGCAAGGGACCGTGCGTGACGGTCGGCGAGGAGGACGACGCATGACCCGGGTGGCCGCCGTCGACTGCGGTACGAACTCCATCCGCCTGCTGGTCGCGGACGCCGACCCCGCCACGGGTGAGCTGGTCGATCTCGACCGGCGCATGACGATCGTGCGGCTCGGACAGGGCGTCGACCGTACGGGACGGCTCGCCCCTGAGGCGCTGGAGCGGACGTTCGCGGCCTGCCGGGAGTACGCGGAGGTCATCAAGGAGCTCGGGGCGGAGCGGGTGCGCTTCGTGGCCACGTCCGCCTCCCGGGACGCGGAGAACCGCGACGACTTCGTCCGCGGGGTCGTCGAGATCCTGGGCGTCGAGCCCGAGGTCATCACCGGTGACCAGGAGGCCGAGTTCTCCTTCACGGGCGCGACCAGGGAGCTGACCGGCCGGACCGACCTCGAGAGGCCGTACCTCGTCGTGGACATCGGCGGCGGGTCCACGGAGTTCGTCGTCGGCGACGACCACGTGCGCGCCGCCCGCTCCGTCGACGTCGGCTGCGTCCGGATGACCGAGCGGCACCTGGTGCGGGACGGGGCCGTCGTGGACCCGCCCGGGCCGGCGCGGGTCGAGGCCATGCGGGCCGACATCGAGGCCGCGCTGGACCTGGCCGGGCGGACGGTGCCGCTCGGCGAGGCGCGCACGCTCGTCGGGCTGGCCGGGTCGGTGACGACCGTGTCGGCGATCGCCCAGGAGCTGCCGGAGTACGACTCCGCGGCCATCCACCACTCGCGGATCTCCTACGAGCGGGTCCGGGAGATCACCGAGTGGCTGATCGGGTCCACGCACGCCGAGCGCGCCGCCGTGCCCTCCATGCATCCGGGCCGGGTGGACGTCATCGCCGCCGGCGCGCTCGTCCTGCTCGCGATCATGGAACGGACCGGCGCGCGGGAGGTCGTGGTGAGCGAGCACGACATCCTCGACGGCATCGCCTGGTCGATCGCGTAGCTCGTCCGGAAGTCGTTCACTACCGATGGGTAGCCTCGGCTGAGCGGCGCCGCTACCGTATGAGCGTGGGCGAGGGGTCCCTGGGAGGCCCTCGCCGACGCTCCGTCGGAAAGGTTCGTGAAGTTCTTCACAAGGATTTCGGTCCGGATCGACCGAGAACCCGCCCCAAACGGGTCCTCCGGGGCATCCGGAGGGCCGAACGGCCCCTGGTGTCCGAAGCTTCGAGCGAGGTAGGCATGAGGTCCGAGTGACTGCTCCAGGTCGCTCCCGCGCCCTGAAGGGCAGTTCAGGCGGCATTGACAACGGCCCGCCGGGTGTGAAGGTTCCCTCGCCGTGACATGACCTGTGTCACGCGAGCCGCGCAGTGTAGCAGAGGCCCTGTGCAAGCTTGTGAAGGGGCGCACGAGCACCCCTCGGCAGGCGGGTGGATACTCGATTGCATGAGCACCACGGAGCGTCCCAGGATCCTCGTAGTAGGCGGTGGGTACGTAGGCCTGTACGCGGCTCGCCGCATCCAGAAGAAGATGCGGTACGGCGAGGCGACCGTCACGGTCGTCGACCCCCGGTCGTACATGACCTACCAGCCCTTCCTCCCCGAAGCCGCCGCCGGCAGCATCTCCCCGCGGCACGTCGTCGTCCCGCTGCGACGCGTACTGCCCAAGGCGGAGGTCCTCACCGGCCGGGTCACCACCATCGACCAGGACCGCAAGGTCGCCACCGTCGCGCCGCTCGTCGGCGAGGCGTACGAGGTGCCCTTCGACTACCTGGTCATCGCGATGGGCGCGGTCTCCCGCACCTTCCCGATCCCCGGCCTCGCCGAGCAGGGCATCGGCATGAAGGGCGTCGAGGAGTCCATCGGCCTGCGCAACCACGTGCTGGAGCAGCTCGACAAGGCCGACTCCACCACCGACGAGGAGATCCGCCGCAAGGCGCTCACCTTCGTCTTCATCGGTGGTGGCTTCGCCGGCGCCGAGACCGTCGGTGAGGTCGAGGACATGGCCCGGGACGCGGCCAAGTACTACAGGAACGTGTCCCGCGAGGACATGCGCTTCATTCTCGTCGACGCCGCCGACAAGATCCTCCCCGAGGTCGGCCCCAAGCTCGGCCAGTACGGCAAGGAGCACCTGGAGAGCCGCGGGGTCGAGGTCTACCTCTCCACCTCCATGGACTCCTGCGTCGACGGCCACGTGGTGCTGAAGAACGGGCTCGAGGTCGACTCGAACACGATCGTGTGGACCGCCGGTGTGAAGCCGAACCCGGCCCTCGCCCGCTTCGGTCTCCCGCTCGGCCCGCGCGGCCACGTGGACACCGCCGCCACCCTCCAGGTGCAGGGCACCGACTACATCTGGGCCGCGGGCGACAACGCCCAGGTGCCGGACCTCGCCGCCCGCGCCGCCGGTGTCGAGAACGCCTGGTGCCCGCCGAACGCCCAGCACGCGCTGCGCCAGGCCAAGGTCCTCGGCGACAACGTGGTCTCCGGCATGCGGGGCTTCCCGCAGAAGGAGTACAAGCACTCCAACAAGGGTGCGGTGGCCGGTCTCGGCGTCCACAAGGGCGTCGCGATGATCGTCATGGGCAAGATGAAGATCAAGCTCAAGGGTCGTCTCGCCTGGTACATGCACCGCGGCTACCACGGTCTCGCGATGCCGACGTGGAACCGCAAGATCCGCGTCTTCGCCGACTGGACGCTCGGCGCGTTCCTCAAGCGCGAGGTCGTCTCGCTCGGCGCCATCGAGAACCCCCGCGAGGAGTTCTACGAGGCCGCCAAGCCCGCTCCGGCCCCCGCCGCGAGCAAGCCCGAGGAGAAGGCCAAGGCCTCCTGACCCTCCGGCCGCCTTGACAGCCCGAAGGGGCCGCCCGCCATCCGTGGTGCGGGCGGCCCCTTCGGCGTGCCGTCGTTCCCTTCGGTGCGCCGCCGCCGGACGAGAACATGCGTGCCACCCACAAGTATTTTGCCCGGTCGTGATGCGTGCCGCGGAGTGTGCCGTGGGCCCGTGAGTGTTTTTGTGGTGTCGGACATTTCCGGGATCGCTCGTCACGGAGGTATGCCATGGCTGCTGCCGCGCTGCGGCTTCAGGGCCTCGTCGAACAGTTGCTGGGGGCGCCGCTCCCCGTGCGCATCCGCGCCTGGGACGGTTCGCAGGCGGGGCCGCCGGGCGCGCCGACGCTGGTCGTACGCCACCGCAGGGCGCTGCGCCGCCTGCTGTTCAAGCCGGGCGAGCTGGGCCTGGCCCGCGCCTGGGTCGCCGGTGACCTGGACGTCGAGGGAGACCTGTACACCGCGCTGGAGCTGCTCGCGGGCTCCGTCTGGGAGCGCGGGGAGGACGCCCGCGGTCTGGGCGCGGCCCTGCGCGACCCCGGGTTCCGGGCCGCCGTACGGGAGCTGGTCCGGCTCGCCGGGCCGCCGCTGCCGCCCGCCCCGCCCCGCGAGGAGGTCCGCAGGCCCCGCCGCCACCTGCACACCAAGCGCACCGACCGGCGGGCCGTCAGCCACCACTACGACGTCGGCAACGACTTCTACGAACTCGTCCTCGGCCCCTCGATGGTGTACTCGTGCGCCTACTGGCAGGCGCCGGACGGCACCCTGGAACAGGCCCAGCACGACAAGCTCGACCTGGTCGCCCGCAAGCTCGACCTGAAGCCCGGCATGCGCCTCCTCGACGTCGGCTGCGGCTGGGGCTCCATGGCGATCCACGCGGCCCGCGAGCACGGCGTCACCGTGGTCGGCATCACCCTGTCGCAGGAGCAGGCCGCGTACGCCCGCAAGCGCGTCGCCGAGGAGGGCCTCACGGACCGGGTGGAGATCCGGGTGCAGGACTACCGGGAGGTCACGGACGGGCCGTACGACGCGATCTCCTCGATCGGCATGGCGGAACACGTCGGCGCGGCGAGGTACCTGGAGTACGCCACCGACCTCCACCGGCTCCTCGTGCCGGGCGGGCGGCTCCTCAACCACCAGATCGCCCGCCGCCCGCAGCAGGACGAGTCGGCCTACACCGTCGACGAGTTCATCGACGCCTACGTCTTCCCCGACGGCGAGCTCGCCCCCGTCGGCACCACCGTCACCCAGCTGGAGCGTGCCGGGTTCGAGGTGCGGGACGTGGAGTCGATCCGCGAGCACTACGGGCTCACCCTGCGCCGCTGGGTCGCCAACCTGGAGGGCGGGTGGGACCGCGCCGTGCGGCTCACCAGCCCCGGCCGCGCCCGTGTCTGGCGCCTGTACATGGCCGCCTCGGCGCTGTCCTTCGAGCGCAACCGCATCGGTGTCAACCAGGTCCTCGCCGTGAGGACCCCCGAGTCGGGCGCCTCCGGCATGCCGCTGCGCTCCCGCACCTGGAACTGACCGCCCGGCGGCCGGGCACGGACAGGGGCCCCTCCGCATCCGGTTCTCCGGACGGAGGGGCCCCTTGCTGCCGTACGCGACCGCCGTACGTGCCGCTACTCCGCCTTGATCGCCTCCAGCATGTTCAGCCGGGCCGCGCGCCGGGCCGGCCACAGGGCCGCCAGTACGCCGACCGCCGCGGCCAGCAGCAGGAAGACGGCGATCCGGTCCCACGGCAGCACCAGCTCGTACGTCGCCATCTGGGTGCCCACCAGCTCGCCCGCGGCCCAGCCGAAGAACACGCCCAATCCGATGCCGAGGACCGCGCCGAAGAGGGAGATCACCAGGGACTCCAGGCGGACCATCCGCTTGATGCCCCTGCGGTCCAGGCCGATCGCGCGGAGCATGCCGATCTCCTGGGAGCGCTCGAAGACCGACATGGCCAGGGTGTTGACGACACCGAGGACCGCCACGATCACCGCCATGGCCAGCAGGCCGTACAGGATGTTCAGCATCAGCGTGACCATCTGGGCGATCTCGTCGGAGATGTCCTGCTTGTCCTGAACCTTGACGGCCGGGCTGTCCCCGAGGGCCTTCCGCAGGCTGTCCTTCGCCGTGTCGGACGCCCCACCGGACATCTTCACCATGACCTGCATGTCGACCGGGTCGGTCTGGTGCGGGGCCAGGGTGGCGAGGTCGAGCAGGATGCCGCGGAACATCTCGTTGCCCTGGTAGACCCCGGCGACCGTCAGCTCCTGCTTCGCGTCGTCGTCATAGGTGACGGTGAACGTCGAGCCGGCCTTCCAGCCGTGCTCCTCGGCGATGTCCGCGTCGACGACCACCCGGGTGCCACCGATCTCGAGGGCGCCGTTCTCGACCGGGAAGTCGGCCAGTTCGCCGAAGGCGGAGCCGTCGACGCCGGTCAGGTACTCGAACCTGTCGTCGATCTCCGAGTAGGAGTTCCGCAGCGCGCTGCTGGCGGTGACGCCGTCGACCCCGGCGAGCTTGTCCGCGACGTCCGTGGAGAGATAGGAGCCGTTCGCCATCGACACCACGTAGTCGGCCTTCAGCGAGTCCGAGGCCATCTTGCCGATCGCCGTCTGCACGCTGACCGCCGCCACCGTCATGCCCGTGATGAGGGTGAGCCCGATCATCAGGGCGGATGCCGTGGCCGCCGTACGGCGCGGGTTGCGGACCGCGTTCTGGCGGGCCAGCTTCCCGGAGACGCCGAAGACGCGCAGCACCGGCGCCGCGGCCGCGATCAGCGGGCGGGACAGCAGCGGGGTGAGGACGAAGACACCGATGACGATCAGCGCCGCGCCGAGACCCATGGGCGTCTGGGCGCGCATGGCGTCGTCCATCGTCGTCGCGAACAGCACGACGGCGACGCCCGCCGCCGTGAACAGGGAGCCGATCGTGTTGCGCAGCACCAGCGACCTGGTGGTCGCCTTGGCGTGCAGGCTGTTCATCGCGGCCACCGGCGGTATCTTCGCGGCCCGGCGGCCCGGCAGCCAGGCGGCCAGCATGGTGATGAGGACGCCGACGGCGAGCGCCGCCACGACGGTGCCCGGGGAGACGACGAGCGGCCCCTCGGGGAAGCCGGCGCCGATCGAGCCCATGAGGGAGCGCAGGCCCGCGCCGATGCCGATGCCCGCGAGGAGACCGGTGACCGCGGCGACCGTGCCCACGACGAACGCCTCGAACAGGACGGACCGGGTGACCTGGCGGCGCGAGGCGCCGACGGCCCGCATCAGCGCCAGCTCCTTGGTGCGCTGGGCGACCAGCATGGTGAAGGTGTTGGCGATGAGGAACGTGCCGACGAAGAGGGAGATGCCGGCGGCGACCAGCAGGGTCTGCTTCAGGGCGTCCATGGACGAGGAGGTCAGGCGCGCCTGCTCGTCGGCGAGCTCCTTGCCCGTGGTCATCTCGACGGTGTCCTTCGGCAGGGCCGCCTCGAGCGCGGCCATCAGGGCGGTCTGGCTGACGCCGTCCTCCGCCCGCACGATGATCTCGTCGTACGTGCCCGCCTTGCCGAAGATCCGCTGCGCGGTGTCCGTGTCGAACAGGGTGAGGCTGCCGCCCGCCGCGACGTTGCCGTCGTCCGTGGTGAAGATCCCGGTGACGGTCGGGGTGAGGACCGGGCCGTCGACGGACATGCGGACCGTGTCACCGACAGCGAACCCCGTCCGGGCGGCGGTCTCCGAGTCGATGGCGACCTCGCCGTCACCCTTGGGGGCGCGCCCCTCGGTCATCGGGTAGCGGGGGTCGTCGGTGCCCCAGTAGTTGGCGCCCCGTACCTGCCAGCCGTCGCCCACCGGGGCGCCGTCCCGGTCGGCGAGGGCGGTGAAGCCGGAGACGCTGCCGATGGCGGAGGCGGCGCCCTCGGTCCGTTCGACCTGGTCGAGGAAGGCCGGACCGAGCTTCTCGGGCTCGTCCGCGTCCTCCTTCCAGGTGGGCGTGAGGGCGACGTCGACCTCGTCGAATCCCTTGGCGGAACTCTTCTCGTAGGCCTCGGAGATGGTGTTCGTGAAGACCAGGGTGCCGGACACGAACGCCACGCCGAGCATGACGGCGAGCACGGTCATGAGCAGCCTGGCCTTGTGCGCGAGCACGTTGCGCAGGGCGGTACGGAACATGGGGATTCTCAGTCCGGTGGGGTCGGGTGCGGTGGGATGCGACGGAGGGGGCGGCCGGTGACCGGGGGCCCTAGCTCGTACGGCCCTTCGCGTCGAAGCGCTTCATGCGGTCGAGGACCGAGTCGGCCGTCGGGTCGCGCAGGTCGTCGACGATGCGGCCGTCGGCGAGGAAGACCACGCGGTCGGCGTACGCGGCGGCGACCGGGTCGTGGGTCACCATCACGACGGTCTGGCCGAGCTCGCGCACGGAGTTGCGGAGGAAGCCCAGTACCTCCGCGCCGGACCGGGAGTCGAGGTTTCCCGTGGGTTCGTCGCCGAAGATGATGTCCGGCTTCGAGGCGAGGGCGCGGGCCACGGCGACGCGCTGCTGCTGGCCGCCGGAGAGCTGGGAGGGGCGGTGGCCGAGCCGGCCGGACAGCCCGACCATGCCGATCACGGTGTCGAGCCACTGCTTGTCCGCCTTGCGGCCCGCGATGTCCATGGGGAGGGTGATGTTCTCCAGGGCGGTCAGGGTGGGCAGCAGGTTGAACGCCTGGAAGATGAAGCCGATCTTGTCCCGGCGGAGCTTGGTGAGCTGCTTGTCCTTCAGGGAGCCCAGCTCGGTGTCACCGATGCGCACGGAGCCGGAGGAGAAGGAGTCCAGGCCGGCCACGCAGTGCATCAGCGTGGACTTGCCCGAGCCCGACGGGCCCATGATCGCGGTGAACTCGGCCTGCCCGAAGTCGACGCTGACGCGGTCCAGGGCGATCACCCGGGTCTCGCCCTGTCCGTAGACCTTGGACAGGTCCGTGGCGCGTGCGGCCACGGCGGTGGCCCGGCCGGCGATGGATGTGGTGGTCACGGGGAGGTGCTCCTGTCGGGACGGCTTCGGGGACGTCTTCCATCGTCCGGGCCGGTGGCCGCCGTGTAGTCACCCGCTGTTCCGGTTCCGGGGACAGTCTCCGGTCGGACGGACCGCCCCCGTGTCATACCTGGGGATGACACGGGCCCCCGAGAACGGGGTCGGGAGGGCGTACGACGGCGGGCGCCGGCGGCGCACAAGAAGGCTGTGTGGGCGGGGACTTGTGGAGACCGCTCGTTCGGACGGTGAAATCCCGTCATTCCGCACACGGTCGGCTCGGCTCCGCGGAAGGCTACTGGCGAGTGCGGATGGCGCGCACCGAGTGCTGATGCACCCTCAGACGTCAATAAAATAAGACAACATCGGCCCCCTGCTCCGCTGTTCGGGGGATGGGGTCCCGATAGGGTCGAACCTCGACGCGGAGCCCATGGCCTGCCGCCTGCCCGGATGGTGGAATGCAGACACGGCGAGCTTAAACCTCGCTGCCCCTCGCGGGCGTACCGGTTCAAGTCCGGTTCCGGGCACCTCCGTTCACACGGCGTCCGCCCTGTCGCACGACGGGAGGGCGCCGCGCTCGTGCCGGCGCCGGGTATGCGGAATGGCCGCTTTCGTGGACGCCAATTCCCGCCCCCGCGGAAATGTCACCCGGAGTATTCCCGCGGTCACGAGATCGGGCGGCGGCCGTTGCCGGTATTCCGGGCGGTGCGGTCGCGCGGGTGGCGTCGGTCTCGGGACGGTGGCGGACCGGTACCGGGCCGGTCAGGGATGATCGTGAGCTCTGTGGGGAATCACGCAGACGCGTAGCGTGTTCAGCGTCACGACGAGGGAAAGATCCTCCCCAAGCACTAGGGTCATTCCTTTGCCTATCTATTACTCTTGAGCCAAGGCCACGCAGGGTGGCCGCGGAGGAGTGAAATGAGGAGCAGCAACCCGGTCTTCTCGCGACGGGGGTTCAGCCGCGACAACGGCTACGCGGGCTTCAACACCGCGCCGCAGGCCGGGGGAGCAGCTGTCGGCACGCAGGCCAACCCCTACGCGCAGGGGAACCCGTACGCCCAGCAGGGCGGCAACCCGTACGCGACGAACCCGTACGCCCAGCAGGACGCCCAGTACGGCGCCCCGCCGCAGGCCCCGGTCTCCACCGGCCGGATGACCATGGACGACGTCATCGTCCGCTCGGCCATGACCCTGGGCACGGTCGTCGTCGGCGCCGTGCTGGCCTGGGCACTCCTGCCGGTGGCGCCCACCAGCTACGGTCTGGCCGTCGGCGCCGCGCTCATCGCGATGGTCCTGGCCCTGGTCCAGAGCTTCAAGCGCAAGGCGTCGCCCGCGCTGATCCTTGGTTACGCCGCCTTCGAGGGTGTCTTCCTCGGCGTGCTCAGCGAGATGTTCAACGCGCAGTGGTCGGGCGCCCCGTTCCAGGCGGTGCTCGGCACCATGGCGGTCAGCGGTGCCACGCTGCTCGTCTACAAGGCGGGCTGGATCCGGGTCACCGCGCGCTACGCGCGCATCGGCATGACCATCGCGATCGGGTTCGTCCTGGTCATGGCGGTCAACCTGCTGCTGGTCGTCTTCGGCGTCGCCCCGGACGGCGGCCTGCGCAGCATGGGCCCGCTCGGTGCGATCGTCGGCATCCTGGCGATCGTCCTCGGTGCCTTCTTCCTGACCCTCGACTTCAAGCAGATCGAGGACGGTGTCGCCTACGGCGCCCCGAAGGAGGAGGCCTGGCTGGCCGCGTTCGGCCTGACCATGACCCTCGTCTGGATCTACGTCGAGATGCTGCGGCTGGTCGCCATCTTCAGCGGCGACGACTAGAGCGAAGTGCTCGGACGGACACCGCCGTGAGGCGGTGACACGGAAGGGCCCCGGGAGCCAGTGCTCCCGGGGCCCTTCCCCGTCATGGGGCGCCGGGCGCCGCCAGGGCCTGCTCAGAGCAGTTTGCGCGCGGCCCTCCGCAGGTCGTACTCGTGGATGATCGCCTTGGCGTGGCCGTACGCCAGGTTGTGCTCGTGCCGGAGCCAGCTGACCTTCTCCTCGAAGCGGAAGAGTGCCGGGCCCTCGTCGACGGTGCGCAACCAGTCGGAGACTTCGCGACCGGTGCAGTGCGGGATGCGGGCGAGCAGGTTGCGATGGGTCTCCTGGGAGAAGACTTGGGACATCGGCGCCTCCGGACGCTGGGATGTTAGCCGGTCCTTCACGTCACCGTGCCCGAGCGGCGGCCTGTTGGCAACAGTCCCGTCCGGCCGCGTAATCTCGCGGGGTGCTTGATACGACGCCGCTGACCCGCGCTGTGGAACACTTCGCCGACCGGCTCAGGGCCGCCCCGCAGAGCCGGCTGCAACGGAGTGCCGCGGCCGAGGCGCTCGGCCTGGCCAGGGAGCTGGCACGGCGGGCCCAGCAGGTGGAGGAACCCGGGAGGGAACCCCGGGTGATGCCCGACGCCGGCATGTTCGCCGCCGCCGACCAGATCACCGTCGCCGGACACGATCTCGCCCTCGTCCTCCGGGACGAGGGCGAACTGGAGGCGGCCGTGGCGCTCGTGGAGGAGGCGCAGAAGCGCGCCGGGGTGTGACGGTCGCGGCGGCCGCCGGGAGTCTGCCCGCCGCAGCGACGGGCGCCGGGAGTGCGGCCGCTACAGCGACGCGATGACGCGGTCCGCCAGGATGTAGACGTTCTCCTCGCCGCAGCGGAACGTCAGCGTGTACGCGCCCGACACGCCCGAGCCGCCCAGCAGGACCGGGGTCCCTCCGGCGCGCAGGGCCGCGGCCAGGCGTTCCGCGGTCTCCCGGTGGCCGGGGGTCATGCACAGGGTCGTGCCGTCGGCGAACACGTAGACGTCCAGGGTGCCGAGCGGGCCGGGGCGGACGTCCGCGAGCCCGGTGCGGGCCTCGGCGAGCTCCTCCAGGCAGGCCACCGTGCGCTCGTGGTCGCTCACGACCGGGGACGTCACGGGCACGAAGTCCGGGTGGGAGGGGTGCCGGCGGCGGGCCGCGGCCAGTTCCGGGGAGTCCCCGGGGAGCTCGTCGTCCTCCGGGTCCGCCTCGGCCGGCGGCTTGGGGAGGTCCAGACCCGCGAAGTCCGCCTGGCGCGGCAAGAAGATCTCGCTGTCGGGCAGGCCCAGCAGGGAGGGCGCGTCGGAGACGTCGCGCGCGTCCTGGGCGGCCCAGAACGCGCGGGCCTCCGCCAGTTCGCGCTCCCGTTCCTCGGCGAGCGCCTCGGCGACGGCGGCGCGTATCTCGTCCGTGTCGGAGGCCGTGCGGGCGGCGGGGACGGAGGCGCGCTCGGCCGTGGCCGCGAGGCGGCTCTCGGCGAGTTCGGTGTGCAGGGCCGCGACCTGTCGGCGCAGCGTCCGCAGGGCGCGCAGGACGGCGACGCCCACGGCCGCCGCGGCGACCGTGGTGAGCAGCAGAGCTATCGGCATGGCGCTCACTGACGTACTCCCGGTGTGAAGTCGACCCTCGACTTCCTACATCAGCTTGAAGGGCGGACTAACCAGCTGTCAGTGCGTAACGTCACATAACGGACACGAATCCGGGGGGTCGTCATCCGGTTAAACGGCCGTGACCTGCGCGTTGAGCTCCCCCGGGGAGGTAGGTCACAGCCTGAGGGAGATTGGATCACAAAACGACCCGGAACCCCTGCCGTGCAGAGGTCCCGGGCCAAAGGATCACGCAACGTCCGACGGGGGTGACCCTGTGCTTCCGTTGTGCTCCGTGTCCTCAGCTCAGCCGCTCGACGACCATCGCCATGCCCTGGCCGCCGCCGACGCACATCGTCTCCAGGCCGAACTGCTTGTCGTGGAACTGGAGCGAATTGATCAGCGTGCCGGTGATCCGGGCGCCGGTCATGCCGAAGGGGTGGCCCACGGCGATGGCGCCGCCGTTGACGTTCAGCTTGTCGAGCGGGATGCCGAGGTCGCGGTAGGAGGGGATCACCTGCGCGGCGAACGCCTCGTTGATCTCGACCAGGTCGATGTCGTCGATGGTCAGCCCCGCCCGCCCGAGCGCCTGCCTGCTGGCCTCGACCGGGCCGTACCCCATGATCTCGGGGGACAGGGCCGAGACGCCGGTGGACACGATCCGCGCCAGCGGCGTGATGCCGAGCTCGCGCGCCTTGGTGTCGGACATGATCACGAGGGCGGCGGCGCCGTCGTTCAGCGGGCAGCAGTTGCCGGCGGTGATCCGTCCGTCGGGCCGGAAGACGGGCTTCAGCCCCGCCACGCCCTCCCTCGTCACACCGGGACGCGGGCCGTCGTCCTTGGTGACGACCGTGCCGTCGGGCAGCGTGACCGGGGTGATCTCCCGCTCCCAGAAGCCCTTCGCGAGGGCCTGCTCGGCCAGGTTCTGCGAACGGACGCCGAACTCGTCCATCTCCTCGCGGGTGACGCCCTTCAGCCGGGCCAGGTTCTCGGCGGTCTGGCCCATCGCGATGTACGGGTCGGGCAGCAGGCCGTCCTCGCGCGGGTCGTGCCAGTCGGCGCCCTCGCTCTCGGCCACGGCGGCCGTACGGGCCTCGGCGTCGGCGAAGAGCGGGTTGTGCGTGTCGGGCAAGCCGTCGGAGGTGCCCTTCACGCTGCGGCTGACCATCTCGACGCCCGCCGAGACGAACACGTCGCCCTCACCGGCCTTGATCGCGTGCAGGGCCATGCGGGACGTCTGGAGCGACGAGGAGCAGTAACGGGTGACCGTGCAGCCCGGGAGGTGGTCCATGCCCATCTGCACGGCGACGATCCGGCCCAGGTTGTGGCCCTGCTCGCCGCCGGGCAGACCGCAGCCGAGCATCAGGTCGTCGATGTCCTTCGGGTCCAGCTCCGGGACCTTGGCCAGGGCCGCCTGGATGATCGTGGCGGTCAGGTCGTCCGGGCGCAGGTCCTTCAGGGAGCCCTTGAAAGCGCGGCCGATGGGGGAGCGGGCGGCTGAGACGATGACGGCTTCGGGCATCACGGCTCCATTGGCGTGGACGGGTGCGGGCGACAGCGGGACTGCGAGGGAAGTTACCCCTACGTACGGTCGGGGTCACGGGTGCCGGGGTGTGACACCGGCCGCACTTTTCTAAGCGCTTGCTTTCTTTCCCTCCGTCGGCCTCCCCGGTGGGTGTGCCGTCAGGTGGACCGGTCGGCGGCCGCCGTCGGGGCCGGGTCGGACGCCGGGACGCGCCGGCGCCGACGGCGCTTGAGGAGGGCCCAGGGGCCGCGCGGGCCCGCGGGCATGGCCGCCGCGACCTCCGTGCCCGCCTCGGACGCGGCCTCGGCGGCGGCCCGCGCCACCGGCAGGAAGCCCTCGCGGCGGGCGAGGTCCGGGCGCTCCTCCTCGGCCGGCCAGAGGCCGAGGGCTGCGCAGACCGAGGGCAGGACCGCCATCGAGGCCGTGGCGTACCCCTCGGCCGACGGGTGGTAGTTGTCCGGGCCGAACAGCTCCCGCGGGTTCTCCGCGAACTCCGGGCCCAGCAGATCGCCCAGCGAGACGGTCCGGCCGCCCTGTTCCACCGTGCCGATCGTCTGCGCCGCGGCCAGCTGCCGGGACGCCCGGCGGGCCAGCCAGCGCAGGGGCTGCTGCACCGGTTCGATCGTGCCCAGGTCGGGACAGGTGCCCACGACCACCTCGGCGCCCGCGGTGCGCAGCCTGCGGACGGCCGCCGAGAGGTGGCGGACCGAGCGGGTGGGCGGCATCCGGTGGGTGACGTCGTTGGCGCCGATCATGATGACGCAGATGTCCGGGACCGGCTCCTGCCCGGGTTCGGCGAGGACCAGGGACACCTGGCGCTCCAGGTCGTCCGACTGGGCCCCGGGGAGGGCCACGTTACGCAGGAGCACGGGGCGCTCCGCCACCGCCGCGAGTCCCGCGGCCAGCAGCGCGCCCGGCGTCTGGCGCGCGCGGTGCACGCCCTGCCCGGCGGCCGTGGAGTCGCCGAGCAGGGTGAGCCGCAGCGGGGGTTCGTCCGGCTCGCCCGGATCGCCGTACGCCTGCCCGTACAGGCCCTCCGCGCTCGGCGGGTGTGGGCTCACCCCGTTGCCGACGTGCCGTTTGGCCAGCCGCACCTCCGCCAGCAGCAGGCCCGCGGCCGCCGCGCCCAGCAGTCCGAGGCCGCTGCCTCCGTATGCCGCACCCGCAGCGATCCGCCGGGCGACCCGCGCCCTCGACATGCTCGTCATGCGTCGCCGCCACCTTCCCGTAGCCGTACACCCACTCCTTGCCCCGCCAGGGCCGTCGGCCAATCGCGACGGGGCGTGTCCCCACGAAGGGGGGCATAGGCTGGCGGAACCCAGTTCCGTCCCTTACGCAGCTCCGGAGACAACGGTGCACTTCCACGACTCGATGATCAGCCTGGTCGGCAACACCCCGCTGGTGAGGCTCAACAACGTGACCGCGGGCATCCAGGCGACCGTGCTCGCGAAGGTCGAGTACTTCAACCCGGGCGGCTCCGTGAAGGACCGCATCGCCCTGCGCATGATCGAGGCGGCCGAGAAGAGCGGCGAGCTGAAGCCGGGCGGCACGATCATCGAACCCACCAGCGGAAACACCGGTGTGGGGCTGGCCATCGTGGCCCAGCAGAAGGGGTACAAGTGCGTCTTCGTGTGCCCCGACAAGGTGAGCACCGACAAGATCAACGTGCTGCGCGCCTACGGGGCCGAGGTCGTGGTCTGCCCCACCGCCGTGGACCCGGAGCACCCCGACTCCTACTACAACGTCTCCGACCGGCTGGTCCGCGAGATCCCGAACGCGTGGAAGCCCGACCAGTACTCCAACCCGAACAACCCCCTCTCGCACTACCACTCCACCGGTCCCGAGCTGTGGGAGCAGACCGAGGGGCGGATCACGCACTTCGTCGCCGGCGTGGGCACCGGCGGCACCATCTCGGGCACCGGCCGGTACCTCAAGGAGGTCAGTGACGGGAAGGTGCAGGTCATCGGCGCCGACCCGGAGGGATCGGTGTACTCCGGCGGGTCCGGGCGGCCGTACCTGGTCGAGGGGGTCGGCGAGGACTTCTGGCCGACGGCGTACGACCGGACCGTCGCGGACGAGATCGTGGCCGTGTCCGACAAGGACTCCTTCCAGATGACCCGGCGCCTCGCCAGGGAGGAGGGCCTGCTGGTGGGCGGCTCCTGCGGCATGGCCGTGGTGGGTGCGCTGCGGGTCGCCGAGCGGCTCGGCCCCGACGACGTGGTGGTCGTGCTGCTGCCGGACGGCGGACGCGGCTACCTCAGCAAGATCTTCAACGACGAGTGGATGGCGGACTACGGCTTCCTGGAGGACGAGGGTCCCAGCGCGCGCGTCGGTGACGTACTGCACGACAAGGAGGGCGGCTCCATCCCCTCGCTCGTCCACATGCACCCCGAGGAGACGGTGGGTCAGGCGATCGACGTACTGCGCGAGTACGGCGTCTCGCAGATGCCGATCGTGAAGCCGGGCGCCGGGCACCCGGACGTGATGGCCGCCGAGGTCATCGGGTCGGTCGTCGAACGGGAGCTGCTGGACGCGCTGTTCGCCAAGCGCGCGTCGCTCGAGGACCCCCTGGACAAGCACATGTCGGCGCCGCTGCCGCAGGTGGGCTCCGGTGAGCCGCTGGCGGACCTGATGACCGTGCTGGGCACCGCGGACGCCGCGATCGTGCTGGTCGAGGGCAAGCCGACCGGCGTGGTCAGCAGGCAGGACCTGCTGGCGTTCCTGGCCAAGGGCGCGGGCAAGTAGGGACGCGGAGGGTGCGGGCGTTCGTGCCTGGCGTTCGTGCCGGGTCTGCCGGTGCGAATTTCGCACAAGTGGTACGAGCGCGTCACGTCCACGCAGCACCCGCTTAACACGGGTCCGGCACATTGGTGGATGTCGGCAGGGATGAGGAAAGCACCGCCCAGGCGTTCAGCGCCGGGGAGGCTCCCCATCCGGGCCGGCACCGAAACGGTGTCGAGGACCTCCGGAGCGGCTCCCGGACCTCCTGGATGCCAGGACGCGCAAGGCCGGGCGCTGACCAGGCCCGCGTCCCCCGCGGGGACCGCCGTCGTCCCGCCCCCCGGTGACGGGGGTGCGGCGGTCCCCGCGCACAATCCCTCGCCCCTACTCCGCCCAGTCGGAGTCCTCCGACGCGCTCCGGCGCCTACGTGAGCTGCCGCGCAGGGCCCAGGCCAGGTTGACGCCGACGATGCCCGCCCAGGTCACCAGCAGGCCATCCAACTCCGCGGTACCGCCGCCTATGCCGGACAGCGGTATCGCGAGGACCAGGGAGACGACCGGAAAGCCGAAGCGCTCCCCCCAGGAGTCGGTGGACGACCGCGGTGCACGGGTGCCGCGCGTCACCGTCATCCGCTGCTCGGCGAGCCGGCGCCGCACCCGGCGGTCCACCGTGCCGTCCAGGCGCTGCTCGACCTTCTCCAGGAACGAGTCGACCAGCGCCGACTCGTACTCCTCACCCAGTTCCCTGCGGGCCTGCAGGGTGGCGGAGAGTTCCTTCTTGAGTTCGGCGTCGCGGGCTCCAGTACCGGTCATGCGGCTCACCGTAGGCGTGGCAGGGCCACCAAGGCACTGGGGCTAACCCCCGTCTTCACGGCCCTTGCGAGGGCTGCATAGGCTCATGCAGGGCCGGTGGTGGCTGAATACACTGGCTAGTGCGGGGCCGTACCGGCGGTTACCGAGTGCCGGCGGTCACCGATCACTGGAGGGGAACCACGTCATGAGCGCGACCGACAGCCCTGCCGCGCGTCTGCAGGCGCTCTTCGAGGGGCACCGGCTGACGCCGACCCAGCGGCGCATCGCGCACAGCATGGTGCGGCGGGCCGCGGAGGTGCCGTTCCTGTCGAGCGTGGAACTCGCCGAGCTCGCCGGCGTCAGCCAGCCGTCCGTCACCCGCTTCGCGGTCGCCCTCGGCTTCGACGGCTACCCGGCGCTGCGCCGGCACCTGCGCGAGGTCGCGCCCGCCGGGACCGCCGCGGACACGGCGTCGTACAACGAGTACCAGCAGGCCGTCGAGGCCGAGATCGAGAACCTGCGGCACCTCGCCCAGGTCCTCGCCGACCCGGCGCCGGTCATGCGGGCGGGGCGGCTGCTGGCCGCCTCGTCACCCCTGCCGGTGCTCGGGCTGCGCGCGGCCGCCGCCCAGGCGCACGGCTTCGCGTACTTCGCCGCGAAGGTGCATCCGGACGTCCGGCTGCTGAACGAGGGCGGCTCGATGCTGCACGACCGGATCGACGCGGCGGTGACCGCCGGGGCGAGTGCCCTGCTGTGCTTCGCGCTGCCCCGGCACCCGCGGGAGGCCGTGGAGACCCTCGTGTACGCGAAGGAGGCCGGGCTGACCGTGGTGACGGTGGCCGACTCGGCGTTCGCCCCGGTGGCCAAGGTGTCGGACCACCTGCTGCCGGCCGCCGTCGGCACCGGGCTCGCCTTCGACACGGCGTGCGCGCCCATGCTGCTGGGGCGGGTGCTGCTGGAGGCGATGTGCGACGACCTGCCGCAGGCCCAGGCGCGGCTGGAGCAGTTCGACGCGCGGGCGGCCGCGAAGGGGCTGTTCGTCGAGTGACGGAGCGGGCCGCGGCGGCGGATCGCGGGGGCCGCGTGCGGGGCGCCGATTCTCAGGCAGATCTCAGATTCGGTGGCTAGCGTGCCGCCGCAGAGACGAAAGAGACGAAGAGGTCCGGCGTACGGCTGGACGTACGTCCCGAGTGGCCGAGGAGGCGGAACGTGGCGCGCGGAGGACAGGGGCTGGCGCGGGTGGCCGTTGTCGTGAGGGCGGGGGCCGCCCCCCTGTGGTGGCTCGGGGTGTTCGCGGCCGGGATCAGCGTGCTGGTACCGGGCCTGACCGGGCGGCGCATCGGGGTACTGGCCGGGACCGCGCTCTTCCTGGTCGCGGCGGCCGTGGTGGCCGGTGTGCGGCGCAAGCGGTACACCGAGCTGGCGCGGGCGGCCGCCCGGGCCGGCAAGCACGACGTGCTCCAGGACCGGTGGGTGACCGTACGGAACTGGCGGCGCGGGCACCGCTGGTGGCTGCTGCTCGCCTTCCTGGCCGCGCTGGGCAGCGGGTTCGCCGTGCCGGCCGCCGGAGGGATGCTGCTCGCCGCCACCGGCGCCGGGCTGTGGCTCAGGGCGGCGTGGATCGGGCGCCTGGAGCGCTCGGAGGACGCGCTGCTCTGGGTGCGGGTCGACTGGCTGCGACGGGGCGGCGGGCCCGTCGGCAAGCGGGTGAGGGCGTACCGGGCCACGGGGGTGGCCGCGGGGGACGCGGCACCCGGAGGCGGGCGGCGGGTCGCGCTCGCCGCCCGCTGACGGACTCTCCGGGGAAGGTGCCCGGTGGGCCGTCAGGACTCCTCGCGCGTGCGCGTGCGGAGGAACAGCTTGTTGACGGCCCACAGGGCGATGCCGATGGCCAGGAGGACGGCCGCGCGGACGTACACGTCGGCCGGGCGGTCGGCCAGGGGACTGGCCAGCACCAGGGCCGTCACGGCGCCCAGCACCGGGAGGGCCGTGGGCGTGCGGAAGTGCGGGTGGTCGACGGGGTCGCGGCGGAGGACCAGGACCGCGATGTTGACCACGGCGAAGACGCACAGGAGCAGGAACGCCGTCGTGTCGCCGAGGCCCTCGATCTCGCCCGTGGAGACCAGCCCGATCGCCAGCAGCGTCACGAAGACGATGCCCGCGACCGGGGTGCGGCGGCGCGGCAGGACCCGGCCCATGGCGCGCGGCAGGATGCGCTCGTTGGCCATGCCGTAGCAGAGGCGGGAGGCCATCATGATGTTGATCAGGGCCGAGTTGGTCACCGCGAAGAGGGCGATCAGGGCGAACAGCTTGGGCGGGAAGTCCACTCCGCCCACCTTGACGACCTCCAGCAGCGGGCCGCTGGAGCCCGCCAGGGTCCTGTGGTCCACCAGCAGGGACGAGACCAGCGCCACCAGGACGTAGATCGTGCCCGTGACCGCCACCCCGATGAAGATCGCCCGGGGGAAGGTCCGGACCGGGTCCTTGGTCTCCTCCGCCATGTTCACCGAGTCCTCGAAGCCCACGAAGGCGAAGAAGCCGAGGGCCGTGGCGCCCAGCACGCTCGTGATGAGGGCGTATCCCGTGCCGCTCGCCTCGAACTCGGTGAGCCGGGACGGCTCGCCGTCACCGCTCAGCACCGCCCACGCGCCGATCGTCAGGATGATCAGCAGACCGGTGAGCTCGACGAGGGTCAGGACCACGTTCGTCTTGACCGACTCGGAGACGCCGCGCAGGTTCAGCGCGGCGAGCAGGACGATGAACAGGATGGCGATCAGGGTGGGCGGCAGCGCGCCGTTCGTCAGCTCGCCCAGGTAGTCGCCGCTGAAGGCGCGGGCCGCGGCGCTCGCGGACGACAGGCCCGAGCACATCACCATGAACGCGACGATGAACGTCAGGAACGGCACCTTGAAGGCCTTCTGCGTGTAGAGGGCCGCCCCCGCCGCCTTGGGGTACTTGCCGACCAGCTCCACGTACGAGGCCGCCGTCAGGATCGCCACCACGAAGCCGATGACGAACGGCAGCCACAGCGCGCCGCCCACTTTCCCGGCGACCTTGCCGGTCGTCGCGTAGATGCCGGTCCCGAGGATGTCGCCGATCACGAACAGGATCAGCAGCTTCGGGCCGAGGACACGTTTGAGGCCGCCGGACTCCTCCGCGGGCTTCGGCGCTCCGGTGGTCGTTTCGGTGGTCGACAAGCCAACCTCCCCCGGTCGGTGAACCGCGTCCGGGTCAGTTCTGCCCGGCGGCGGTACATGGATGCATGGGGTGTCGATTCTCAGAGCTTCACCAGAGGTTCGGACGCGCGACACGGCGGACGGCCCGGGGTGTGGGACACGGGGTGTGTGAGACGGATCGTGTGCCATGGGACGGGGTCGGTGCCGGCACGGGTGGGCGGCGCCGCCCGGGTGGGTGCGCCGCCCTCTGCGTCCCCCGCTGGTGCCCTCCGCATCGGGGGCCGGTCAGACTTCCAGTTCCGCCTCGATCCGCTTCAACTGGTGCCGGGCCATCGCCAGGTTGGACCGCTTGGCGTCGAGGACCAGGTAGAGGAACAGACCGTTGCCGCCGCGCCCGGTGAGCAGGCGGATCAGGTGGTACTGGTCGCTCAGGGTGATCAGGATGTCCTCGATCTCGCCCTTCAGACCCAGGTGTTCCATCGTGCGCAGCTTGGCGCGGACGACGTCGGTGTTGCCGGCCGCCGCGACGTTCAGGTCGAAGCCCTTGCTGCCGCCGATCGTGCCCAGCGCCATGCCGCTGGTGTAGTCGACGAGCGCGGCACCGGTCGCGCCCTCGATGGAGGCGAGTGCTTCTTTCAGTGCGGTTTCGGTGTTCGCCATGGCGAGGTACGTCCTCTCAACTTTCGCTTGCAGTGGGTGTGGCGGGTGTTGTTGGTGTTGCCGATGTGGTCGGTGTTGTGGCTTGGGTGGCTGAGGTGACGGGCGCTGGGGTGGTGGCCGTGGCGCGCGCGGTCCGGGACCGCGGGGTGGTGGACCCCGTACCGGTCTTCGCAGGAGCGGAAGCGGGAGCGGGAGCGGGACGGTCGACGGGGGCGACGGGCGACGCGGCGGCGGAGGGCTCGGACTCGTCCGGGACGGCCGCCGCCGGGACGGACGGTTTCGCCGGGACGGACGGTTTCGCCGGGACGGCCGGTTTCGCCGGGACGGCCGGTTTCGCCGGGACGGTCGGTCCCATGGGAACCTCGGCCCCTGGTCCGGTCCCGGGCCGCGCCCCGGCCTCGGACCTCGTGCCGGTCGCGGCCCGCGCCCTGGCCTCCGTCCTCGTCGCGGTGCTCGTCCCGGCTTCGTTCCGGGCTCTCCTCGTCTCGGTCGCGGCCCGGGCTGGGGTTCCCGTCCTCGCTCCGGCTCCCGCTCCGGAGCGCGCCGCCGCTCCCGCTCCGGCTCGTGCTCCGGCTCCGGTGGTGCGTGGGGAGGGCTCGGCGCGGGCCGCCGCGGCCGCGTCGACCAGCTCGCCGATGCGGGTACCGGCACGGCGGCCCTCCAGATGCAGCCGGCCCACGTTCACCCGGTCCTCCGCCAGCAGCGTCAGCACGGCGGCCGAGCCCGCCGCGTACGTCGCCACGTAGCCGTTCGCCCCGCGGACGAGCGATTCGCGGAAGCCGCCCTGCCCGGTGGCGTCCGTCAGCCGTACGGCCACGCCCAGTACCGAGGCCGTGAGCGCGGCCACGCCCTCCGGCTCCACCCCGGGCGTGTCGTGGGCCAGCACCAGACCGTCGACACTGGCCGCGAGCGCCCCGGTCAGCTGGGGCACACGGGTCCGCAGCCGGTGCAGCTCGTCGAGGACCTCGGCCTCGGCCGCCATCAGCAGTCTCCTCTCGGCACGCTGGCGAAGCGCGCGGATCACAGGGCCTCCAAGGCGTCTCGGAGCCGGCGCAGCAGGGCGATCCCGGGGTCCGCCGCGGGCTGGGCGAGCAGCGCGGACACGGGGTCCACGATTGCGCCGGACTGCTGCGGGTGGTGGGGGTCGGGGGCCGGTGGCCCATGGGACGGGTCCTCGGGCTCCGCCGCCCGGGGAGGTGCCGCTCTCACGATTCCGGCGGCGACCAGCCTGCGCAGGTCGACCAGTGTGTGGAAGGCGGGCCGGCCGAGAACGTGCGAGATGTCCGCGGCCGTCCGCACCCCGTCCACCTGGTCGAGCACGGCTCCCTGGCGGGCCGTGACCGGTGGCCCGGCGGGGAGTTCGGCCCGGGCCAGCGGTGCGCTGTCCGTCGCCGGGTCGGGCCAGATGCGGTGCAGCAGTTCCCGGCGGCGCAGCGTCTCCCGTTCCAGCGCGGCCACCGGGACCGGGCGCACGGCACCGAGCCAGTGCACGGCCCCGTACCGGAACCGGGCCGGTTCGCCGGACGCGCCCAGTACGAAGTACGCCGCGTCGAACACCGCGGCCACATGGCACAGCTCCAGCGACCCCTCGCTGATCCGGCCGTGGTCGACGAGGTACCGGCCGACCCGACGCCGGGCACCGGCCTGCGCGACGGCCTCCCGCCAGGCGTCGGGGTGCAGGAGACCACCCGTCGTGAGCAGGACGTCGAGGCCCGGGGTCTCCGGGCTCTCCGCGTGCACGATCCGGCCCTCGGAGAGATAGAGCGTGCCGTGCTCGCGCAGCAGGACACCGGTGGCCCGTTCGGCGGCGAGGCGGTGGAGCATCGGGGACAGGCCGGGGGCCGCGGCGCGCCCGGGGCTGCCGGGCCCGGCCGACCCGATCGGATCGGCCGAGCCGGTGAGGCCGGCCGGCCCGGTGGAGCCGGCACGGCCGTCGGCGCACCCGTCCGCGCCGACCTGGCCTGCCGCGTCAGCGGGGCCGCCGGGGGCGACGGAACCGGTGGTCCCGGCGGGGCCGATGGGGCCGTTCGGCTTGCGGCGTACGGGGAGGGGCGGCGGAGGCGTGCTGATCACGGTCATCCCAGCACCAGCCTTCCCGCCATCTCGCCGAGCCGGATGCGGGCCAGGGCGAGGTTGCCGTCGGAACGGGCGAGCCACAGGTGCAGGAAGACGCTGCTGTCGAACGTCGTCGCCACGAACCGCAGGAGGTGATAGGTGTCGCGGTTGCTGACGATCAGGTCCTCGACGGGCGGCTCCTTCCCCTCCCAGCCGATCTCCTCGTCCGGCGCGAAGGCGCGGTGTTCGGCGGCCAGCCGGGCCAGTTCGGCAGCCTCGGCGGCGGTCGTCTCATGGTCACCGCCCGGCGCGTCCCCGACCGTGCCCAGGGCCAGACCGCTGGTCCAGTCGACCACCGAGGCACCCAGGGCACCGGGCAGCCTCATGGCTTCCAGCAGACACTCGTCTATTCCGGGCACCGCGGCTCCCCTCCCACCTCGGATACGGCTGAGTGACGCCGAAACTACGCACGGTGCTCTGGAGGGGTGAGGGTTCCGGGCGTTCCCCGGTCACACCGGCGCGGAGTGACTAGGCTGGGTCGGCTGTCCGTCTTTCGCCGGTGCCGGGTGCGGAGACGAGCGGGTGCGCGTTGAGCTGGGCCGTCGGGAGCCACGTGCCGGTGGGCGGGGCGGCGTCCGGCCGTCAATCCAGAGGCGGGCGGCGTCCGGCGGAAGCACGGGCTGCCGCGTGCGCCGGTCGACGAAGACGCGCGCGGGCGCGCCCGCCCGGCACCGCCACAGCCCCGCCACGAGCCGCCTACGGCTCCAGCACCCCTACAGACCCAGCAGACCCCTCGCGTGCTCCCCGCCCGACTCCTCGACGATCTCGTCGATGGTCTGGGGTTTCCGCACGACGGCGAAGCGCACCCCTTCCGGTGCGGCGGAGGTGAAGCCGTGGATGCCGGGGCGGAGCAGGGAGTTGTACGCGTAGTGGTGGGCGAAGTAGTACGCGCCGGTGTCCAGGGCGGCCGCGTAGTCGCCCTGTTCGAGCAGGGGGAGGGAACGGCCCTCGGCGAGGAGGTCGCCCGAGAAGCAGGCGGGACCGGCGATGTCCTGGACCGTCACGGGGCCGGACTTGGGCAGCCCCTTCGCGTCGTACGCGGCGATCCGCAGGGGCCACGAGCCCGGCGCGTAGACGGTACGGGTCGCGACCTGCACGCCGGCGTGGGTGACCGCGATGGGACGGCCGCCCGAACGCTTGGCGTACTCGACCCGGGCGACCACCGTGCCGTGCTTGGCCAGCAGCGAGCGGCCGAACTCCGTGACCAGTCCGTACCGTCCGTCGAAGAGCCCCGGAACCGCCCCGGCCAGCGAACGCGCGTACTCGGCGTAGGTCGGGCTGGTCTCCTCCGAGCCGAAGTTGACCGGCAGGCCGCCGCCGATGTCGATGGTGTCGATCTGGCGGTGGCCGACGCGCCGGTTGATCTCCTCGGCCAGGTCGTACGTCTCCGCCACACCCCGTGCCATCAGGGACAGGGGAATGCCCTGGGACCCGGTGTGGGCATGCAGACGGGTCAGCCAGGGGCGGTTCACGCAGGCCCTGATCACCCACTCCCTGGCGCCCTCGTCACGCAGCGCCACGCCGAACTTCGAGGTGGCCGTGGCGGTGGACGTCGCGCCAATGGACCCGCCGCCCACCTGGGGGTTGACCCGGATCCCGATCGGTGAGCGGGTGGACGCCGAGCGGACCAGGGCGTCGATGCGGTGCAGTTCCTGCGGGTTGTCCGCGTTGACCGCGATTCCCCGGGCCAGCGCCTCCCGCAGGTCCGCCGGGGTCTTGGCGGGCGAGTCGAGCACCGTACGGTCCGGGGTGATCCCGGCCGCGCGGGCGAGCGCCAGTTCGCCGGGGCTCGCCACCTCGGCGCCGATGCCCGCCTCGTGCAGCAGGCGCAGTACGGGCACGAGCGGGGTGGCCTTGACGGCGAAGGCGTGCAGCACGGGTGTGCCGGGTGCCGTCACCGCGTCGAAGGCCGCCCGCAGCGCCGCCGCCGAGTCCCGGATGCCGGTGACGTCCAGCAGTCCGACGATGGGTGTGTCCGGCCCCAGCAGGCCCTGCTCCACGGCGGCGCGCACCGCCTCGTCCCGCCGGGCCGCGCGCCTTCCGCCGTCGCCGTCGCCCGCGCCGCCGGTCCGCCTGTCGTTCGTGCCGGAGTGGCTCGTGCCGAAGTCGTTCATGCCGAAGTCGTTCATGCCGGACCCCCCGCTGTCGCGTTCACCGTGTCCGCCTGCTCGCCGTGCCCGTCTCGTCCGGCGCGCCGTCGTGCCCGACGTGCCCCGTCGCCCGGGATTCTGTGCGCCGTGCGGCCGGCGAAACCTCCGCGGCGCGTCCGGGCGGGTGTACGAGTGTATTGACTAGTCCTATTCAGGTCCTCAGGATGTGAATAGGGAGTGCAAGACGTGTACCGTCCGCCCCGCCCGTCCCGCCAGGAGGCCGACCTTGTCCGGACGCGACCCCGTACGAGCCCCGCGCGGCACGGAGCTGAGCGCCCTGGGATGGCCGCAGGAGGCCGCCCTGCGCATGCTGCAGAACAACCTCGACCCCGAGGTCGCCGAGCACCCCGACCGGCTCGTCGTCTACGGCGGCACCGGGAAGGCGGCCCGGGACTGGCGCTCCTTCGACGCGATGGTGCGGACGCTGCGGACCCTGAAGCAGGACGAGACGATGCTCGTCCAGTCCGGCCGTCCCGTCGGCGTGATGCAGACCCACGAGTGGGCGCCGCGCGTGCTCATCGCCAACTCCAACCTGGTGGGCGACTGGGCGAACTGGGAGGAGTTCCGGCGGCTCGAACACCTGGGACTCACCATGTACGGGCAGATGACGGCCGGTTCGTGGATCTACATCGGCACCCAGGGCATCCTCCAGGGCACCTACGAGACGTTCGCCGCGGTCGCCGCCCAGCGGTTCGGCGGGTCCCTCGCCGGGACGATCACCCTCACGGCCGGGCTCGGCGGCATGGGCGGCGCCCAGCCGCTCGCCGTGACCATGAACGACGGCGTCGCTCTCTGTATCGACTGCGACCCGCGCGCGATCGAGCGCCGCATCGAGCACCGGTACCTCGACGTGCGCGCCGACTCCCTCCAGCACGCCCTGCGGCTCGCCGTCGAGGCGCGCGACGCCCGCCGCCCGCTCTCCGTCGGCCTCCTCGGCAACGCGGCGGAGCTGCTGCCGCGGATGCTCGCCGAGGGCGCGCCCGTCGACATCGTCACCGACCAGACCTCCGCCCACGACCCGCTGTCCTACCTGCCGCTCGGCGTCGACCACGACGACATGGCCGCGTACGCCGCGAAGGACCCCGCCGGGTTCACCGCCCGCGCGCGCGAGTCCATGGCCCGGCACGTCGAGGCCATGGTCGGCTTCATGGACGCCGGTGCCGAGGTATTCGACTACGGCAACTCGATCCGCGGCGAGGCGCACCTCGCGGGGTACGAGCGGGCGTTCGCCTTCCCCGGGTTCGTGCCCGCGTACATCCGGCCGCTGTTCTGCGAGGGCAAGGGGCCCTTCCGGTGGGCTGCGCTCTCGGGCGAGGCCTCGGACATCGCGAAGACCGACCGGGCGGTCCTGGACCTCTTCCCGGAGAACGAGTCCCTGGCCCGCTGGATCCGGCTGGCCGGGGAGCGGGTGCGGTTCCAGGGCCTCCCCGCACGCATCTGCTGGCTGGGCTACGGGGAGCGGGACCGGGCGGGTGAGCGCTTCAACGACATGGTGGCGAGCGGCGAGCTGGCCGCCCCGCTGGCCATCGGGCGCGACCACCTCGACTGCGGTTCGGTCGCCTCGCCGTACCGCGAGACCGAGGCCATGCGCGACGGCTCCGACGCGATCGCCGACTGGCCCCTGCTGAACGCCATGGTGAACGTGGCCTCGGGCGCGTCCTGGGTCTCGATCCACCATGGCGGCGGCGTGGGCATGGGACGGTCGATCCACGCCGGGCAGGTCACCGTGGCCGACGGCACCAGGCTCGGCGGGGAGAAGATCCGCCGCGTGCTGACCAACGACCCCGGCACGGGAGTCGTCCGCCACGTGGACGCCGGGTACGAGCGCGCGGACGAGGTCGCCGCCGCACGGGGCGTACGGGTGCCCATGCGCGAAGGTGAAGGGGCGTGAGGCCCGGGGAGCGAAGCGGCGGCGGCCCCGCGGCCGGGGAGGCCCGGGCGCCGTCGCCGAACGGGACCCCGCCCGGCTTCCACACCATGTGGCGCGAGCTGTGGCCCGTGGGACGGCACTCCGGCACCGGTGGCTACCGCCGGTTCGCCTGGACCGGGGCCGACGCGGAGTGCCGGGCCTGGTTCGCGGAGCAGGCCGGACGCCGGGGCCTCACCCACGAGGTCGACCGGAACGGCAACCAGTGGGCCTGGCTCGGTGACCCCGCCCGGGGGAACGCCGTGGTCACCGGCTCGCACCTCGACTCCGTGCCCGACGGCGGCGCCTTCGACGGGCCCCTGGGCGTCGTGTCCGCCTTCGCCGCGCTCGACGAACTCCGCGCCAGGGGAGCCCGTCCCACCAGTCCCCTCGGCATCGTCAACTTCGGTGACGAGGAGGGCGCCCGCTTCGGACTGGCCTGCGTGGGCTCCCGGCTCAGCGCCGGACGGCTCACCGCCGAGCAGGCGCACCGGCTGACCGACGCCGACGGGGTCACCCTGCCGCGGGCCATGGCCGCCGCCGGCTACGACCCCGAGGCCGTCGGACCGGACCCGGAGCGGCTCGGACGGATCGGCGCCTTCGTCGAACTGCACGTCGAGCAGGGACGCGCGCTGGACCTGACGGGCGACCGGGTGGGCGTCGCCAGTGCCATCTGGCCGCACGGGCGGTGGCGGTTCGACTTCCGGGGCGAGGCCAACCACGCCGGCACGACCCGGCTCGCGGACCGGCGGGACCCCATGCTGCCGTACGCCGAGACGGTCCTCGTGGCCCGGCGGGAGGCCCGGCTCGCCGGAGCCGTCGCCACCTTCGGCAAGGTCTCCGTGGAGCCGAACGGGGTGAACGCCGTGCCGTCCCTCGTCCGCGGCTGGCTCGACTCCCGCGCCACCGACCCGGCCGCCCTCGACACGCTCGTCGCCCGCGTCGAGGCGGCCGCCCACGAGTGCGCCGAGGCCCAGGGCGTCCGGCTCGACGTGGTCCGCGAGTCGTTCACGCCCGTCGTCGACTTCGACCACGCGCTGCGCGACGAGATCGTCCGCATCCTCGGCGACGGGACCGCCCGGCTCCGCGTGCCCGTCCTCGGCACCGGAGCGGGACACGACGCGGGCGTCCTCGCGGGCACCGTCCCGACCGCCATGCTGTTCGTGCGCAACCCCACGGGCGTCTCGCACTCCCCGGCCGAGCACGCCGCCGAGGACGACTGCGCGGCCGGGGTGACCGCCCTCGCCGACGTACTGGAAGGACTGGCCTGCAGGTGACGCGGACGACCTACTGGCTCGAACACGCCTGGCTCGGCACCCACGTCGAACCCGGCGTGACCGTCGAGACCGCCGACGGGCGCATCACCGCCCTGCGCATCGCGGACAGCGACGACGGCACCGGCAGACCCCCGCCCGGCGCCGAGATCCTGCGCGGTCTCACCCTCCCCGGACTCGCGAACGCCCACTCGCACGCCTTCCACCGGGCCCTGCGCGGCACCGTCCAGATCGGCTCCGGCACCTTCTGGACCTGGCGCGAGGCGATGTACGCGGTGGCCGGCCGGCTGACCCCGGACACGTACCACGCGCTCGCCCGCGCCACCTACGCCGAGATGGCCCTGGCGGGCATCACCTGCGTCGGCGAGTTCCACTACGTGCACCACGCGCCCGGCGGCGTCCCGTACGCCGACCCCAACGCCATGGGCGAGGCACTCGTCGCGGCGGCCGCCGAGGCCGGCGTCCGGATCACCCTCCTCGACACCGCCTACCTCGCCGCCGGCTTCGGCCGGCCGGCCGAGGGCCACCAGCTCCGCTTCTCCGACGGCAGCGCGGAGTCCTGGGCGACACGCTCTGCACTTCTCAAGGAACGGGATCACGCACGGATCGGCGCGGCCGTCCACTCCGTACGGGCCGTGCCCGCCGACCAGCTGGCCACGGTGGCCCGGTGGGCCGAGGAACGGCGGGTCCCGCTGCACGTGCACCTGTCCGAACAGCCGGCGGAGAACGACGCCTGCCGCGAGGCCCACGGCCGCACCCCCGCCCGCCTGCTCGCCGACCACGGCGTCCTCGGGCCGCGCACGACCGGTGTCCACAACACCCACCTCACCGAGGAGGACATCGCGCTGATCGGCGCCACCTCCACCGGCACCTGCATGTGCCCGACCACCGAGCGGGACCTCGCCGACGGGACCGGCCCGGCCGTCGCGCTCCAGCGCGCCGGATCCCCGCTGTCCCTCGGCTCCGACAGCCACGCCGTCATCGACCTGCTGGAGGAGGCTCGGGCCATGGAGCTGAACGAGCGCCTGCGCACGCGCACCCGCGGTCACTGGACGGCGGCGGCCCTCCTGCGGGCGGCCACGGCCGACGGCCACGAGGCCCTCGGCTGGCACGACGCGGGCGCCCTGGAGCCCGGCGCGCTCGCCGACTTCACGACGCTCCGCCTCGACTCGGTCAGAACGGCTGGGCCGGTGCCACGTCTGGGCGCCGAGACGGCCGTATTCGCCGCGTCGGCAGCGGATGTGCGTCATACGGTCGTGGGCGGCCGGCACGTCGTACGGGACGGGGCGCACTCCCTCGTACCGGACGTGCCGCGGGCGCTGGCGACCGCCGTCGCAGCCGTGCGCGGCTGACCGCGGCCCGCACCCACGAGGACCCCGGACGACCTTCTCCCGCCCCCACCGCAGACCAGGCCACCAAGGACGCCATGAGCAGCCCCAGCACCGCCAGCCCCGCGGACTCGGCCAGCAGCGCCAGCACCGTCATCACCAACATCGCCGCTCTGGTCACCAACGACCCCTCCCTCAGTGACAGGTCCCCCCTGGGCGTGATCCAGGACGCGGCCGTCGTCATGGAGGGCGACCGCGTCGTCTGGACCGGTGGAAGAAGCAAAGCACCCGCCACTGACAACCGGGTCGACGCGGGCGGCAGGGCGGTCCTCCCGGGCTTCGTCGACTCCCACGCGCACCTCGTCTTCGCGGGCGACCGCACCGAGGAGTTCGACGCCCGCATGTCCGGCCGGGCCTACTCGGCGGGCGGCATCCGCACGACCGTGGCGGCCACCCGCGCCGCGAGCGACGCCGACCTCGAACGCACCCTCACCCGCCACCTCGCCGAGGCCCTGCGCCAGGGCACGACCACGATGGAGACCAAGTCCGGCTACGGGCTCACCGTCGAGGACGAGGCCCGGGCGCTGCGCCTGGCCGCCCGGCACACCGACGAGGTGACGTTCCTCGGCGCCCACGTCGTGCCCGCCGAGCACGCCGACGACCCGGCCGCGTACGTCGATCTCGTCACCGGCCCGATGCTCGACGCCTGCGCCCCGTACGCGCGCTGGGTCGACGTGTTCGTCGAGGAAGGGGCCTTCGACGGCGACCAGGCGCGCGCCGTGCTCACCGCGGGCCGGGAGAAGGGCCTGGTCCCGCGTGTCCACGCCAACCAGCTGTCGTACGGCCCGGGCGTGCGGCTCGCCGTCGAGCTGGACGCGGCGAGCGCGGACCACTGCACCCGGCTCACCGACGCGGACGTGGACGCGCTGGCGAGCGGGCGGACCGTCGCCACGCTGCTGCCCGGCGCCGAGTTCTCCACCCGGGCGGAGTGGCCCGACGCCCGTCGGCTGCTCGACGCCGGGGTGACGGTCGCCCTGTCCACGGACTGCAACCCGGGCTCGTCGTTCACGTCCTCGGTGCCGTTCTGCGTCGCGCTGGCCGTGCGGGACATGGGGATGACGCCGGACGAGGCGGTGTGGTCGGCCACGGCGGGCGGCGCGGCGGCCCTGCGGCGCACCGACGTCGGCCGCCTCGCGCCGGGCGCGTACGCCGATCTCGTGCTTCTGGACGCCCCGAGCCACGTCCACCTGGCCTACCGGCCGGGGGTGCCGCTGGTCGATGCCGTCTGGCGGCGGGGCGTGCGGGTCGTGTGACGGCGGAACGCGGGACGCGCGCGACGCGCGAGAAGTGCCTGTTTCTGAACGCTGTATCAGCAGGTCAAAGGGTGTCAGTGGGGAGCTGGTGCCCGCGAGCCGCTACCGGACGAGGTAGCTCTCGATGTGGTCGATCACCGCTGACACGGCCTGCCGGTAGGCGGTGCTCGACCGGCGGACCTGGGACAGCAGCATGCCGCCCTGGACGGCGGCCAGCAGAGCGGTGGCGAGCACGGCGGTATCCGCGCGCTCGCTCAGCTCGCCCCGTGCCTGCATGCGTGCGAGTCCGGACCTGATGGGGCCTTCCCACCGGTCGAAGGCGGAGACGAGTCTGGTCCGCGCCGACTGATCGCTGTCGGCGAGTTCGCCGGCGAGCGAGCCGATCTCGCAGCCGCCTTCGCATCCTCTTGCGTCCTGCCGGTTCCCTGCCCTGTCGCACCACTCGCGCAGGGCCTCGATGCTGTCCAGGTTGTCCAGCAGCGGACGCTGCTGGGCGAGCCGGGTGTCCGTCTGGTGGTCGATGACCGCCAGGACCAGGCCCTGCTTGTCGCCGAAGTAGTGGTAGATCTGCGACGCGCTGACCCCGGCGGCCGCCTGGATGTCCGGGATGCTCGTGCCTCCCACGCCGCGGTGGAACATCAGTTCCGCGGCGGCCTCGATGATGCGTTCGCGGGTTGCGCGACCGCCCTTGGTGAGCCGCCGCCCCTTCGACTCTCCGGCCTTCGCTGGTGTGCGCATATGCCCACGCTACCCAAGTTGGAATTGACATTCCAACTACGTTCCACCAACGATCCTGGAAAGGTCATTCCATCCCGGGTGGCCGTCTCTTCGGACAGGTGAGTGCCATGCCCCTCGACCCCCAGATCGAGACCCTGCTCAAGAAAGTGGCCGCAGGAGGCGGACCGGCCCCCGAAACCCTGACGGTGGCGGAGAACCGCGCGTTCGGGCGCGCCTTCGGCGCCCTGGCCGGCGATCCCGTACCGGTCGCCGACGTCCGGGACACCACGGTGCCTGCCGACGGCCGCGACATACCCGTCCGCGTCTACCGGCCCTTCACCGAGCCGGACGCCGGGCCACTGCCCGTGACGCTCTTCTTCCACGGCGGCGGATGGGTCTTCGGTGACCTGGACACCCAGGACAACATCGCCCGCACCGTGGCCGGCCGCTCAGGCACGATCGTGGTCTCCGTCGACTACCGGCTGGCACCCGAGCACCGCTTCCCGGCCGCGGTCGACGACGCCTGCGCCGCGCTGACCTGGGTTGCGGACAACGCCCCCGGCTTCGGTGGCGACGGAGAGCGGATCGCCGTGTTCGGCGAGAGCGCCGGCGGCAACCTCGCCGCGGTTCTCGCACAGGAATCCCTGCGCCGCGGGGGACCTCGCATCACGCTTCAGGTACTCGCCTACCCGGCGGTCGACCGGTTCGACGACAGCCCCTCGATGTACGAGAACATGGCGGGCCCGGTCCTCTCCCGTTCCTACCTCGAGTGGTTCTGGGGCGCCTACCTCGGCACCCCGGACCAGGGCGCCGACCCGCGGGTCTCGCCGGCACGCTCCGAGGAACTGGCCGGACTTGCTCCCGCCGTCATCGTCACCGCCGAGAACGACCCCCTGCGCGACCAGGGCGACCACTACGCCCGCAAGCTGGCCGACGCCGGCGTGCCGGTCCAGCACCTCCCGGTCGAGGGAGCCGTTCACGGCTTCCTCTCGTTCACCGGCTCGGTGCAACTCTCGCGGGACGTACTGAACCGGCTCGCGGACGCCGTGGCCACAGCCTTCAACTGACCCCGCCCCTGCGGCACCGCCAACCGCCGATCTTCTGCCGCACGCACGCACGCAAGCAGGACAGCGACCGCCACTGTGCCGACCCTTGCTGTGAAGCGGCCGGTCCGGGCAGCCCAGGACCGGCCGCTTCGGCTGCGGCAGCTCGTGGCCGTCCCGACCGATGAGCCGTTCGGCGACCGGTCACAGTGACCGGTCGCCGAACGGCAGGCCCTCACGCCCGAAGTGCCGGAACAGACCCTGACCAGCCCAGAAGGAGGTTCAGGAACAGGCACGAAGCGCCGGCCGGGCACGGGGACGAACGGAACCGTCCCGTGCCCGGCCGGCGCCCGTGCCTCACTCCACGACCGTCAGGCCCCTGCGCAGGCGCACCAGCGTGCGCGACAGCAGGCGGGAGACGTGCATCTGGGAGATGCCCAGCTCCTCGCCGATCTCGGACTGGGTCATGTTGGCGACGAACCGCAGCGACAGGATCTTGCGGTCGCGCGCCGGAAGCTGGGCGATCAGCGGCTTCAGCGACTCGATGTACTCGATGCCTTCGAGCCCGTGGTCCTCGTAGCCGATCCGGTCCGCCAGCGCGCCCTCGGAGTCGTCCTCCTCGGGCTGGGCGTCGAGGGAGCTCGCCGTGTAGGCGTTCGACGCCGCCATGCCCTCGACGACCTCCTCGTTGGAGATGCCGAGGCGCTCCGCCAGCTCCGACACGGTCGGTGCCCGGTCGAGCTGCTGGGCGAGTTCGTCGCCGGCCTTCGCCAGGTCGAGGCGCAGCTCCTGCAGCCTGCGCGGAACGCGCACCGACCAGCTCGTGTCGCGGAAGAAGCGCTTGATCTCGCCGACGATCGTCGGCATCGCGAAGGTGGGGAACTCGACGCCGCGGCTCAGCTCGAAGCGGTCGATCGACTTGATCAGGCCGATGGTGCCGACCTGGATGATGTCCTCCATCGGCTCGCTGCGGGAGCGGAAGCGGGAGGCGGCGAACTTCACGAGTGCGAGGTTGAGCTCGACCAGCGTGTTGCGCACGTAGGCGTACTCGTGCGTGCCCTCCTCGAGGGACTCCAGCCGCTCGAAGAGTGTCCGGGACAGGGCCCGCGCGTCCAGCGGCCCCACCTCGTCGTACGGGGGGATCTCCGGGAGTCCCTCGAGGGTCGCGAGATCGAAGTCGTCGCGGACTTCCTCGGGAATTTCCGCCGGATGGGGTGTCGACGTCGCCCTCTGGGTATGCGATTCGTCGAGCCGGGGTGACATGATGTCCTCCATCGTTCTCGGCATATGGCCGCCGATGCCAATACGTGCACTGCGGTGTGCGGCGCCTCCGAAGCCGGCCGTGTAGTCGGGTGTCTCTACTAGCCCTACCCGCTTACCTGAGACCGCCGCAAGTGCGTTCCATACCAGAATGTCCGTTTGCTTGCGATTGTTCGGCTGTCGGAGTGCGTGCGGAAGGCGTAGTGTTCGAGGGCGAGTCATCAGCCACGATGGTGGCCAGTCATCAGCCACGATGGTCGGGAGAGAGACGGCATGGACCGCGGGACGGTCGGCAGCGCACAGTCGGGCCGGCTACTGGTGGAAGTGCGGGAAGAGGGCGCCAGCGCCGTCGTGATTCCCGCGGGTGAGTTGGACCACCACACGGCCGATCTGTTGCGTGAACCACTCGACGGCTGCCTCGACAAGGGGTTCGCACGTCTGGTCGTGGACTGCTCGCGTCTGGAGTTCTGCGACTCGACGGGACTGAACGTCCTGCTGAGCGCACGTCTGAAGGCGGAAGCCGCGGGGGGAGGGGTCCATCTCGTGGGCATGCAGCCGGTGGTGGCCAGGGTCTTCGAGATCACCGGGGCGGACGCCGTCTTCACCGTCCACGACACGCTCGAAGCGGCGCTGGGCGACTAGCGCCGGGCGGCCGGACCGTGTGCGGAATCCCGGCCGGACGGGGTGTCCCGATGGCGTACGACAGGGTGTCCCGATCGTCCGTGTGCGGGGGCTGCGTTACGTCCGTCACGGTTTCCCCACGGAACAAGTGGGTGTCCCGACGGTCCGGTCGGGCAGAAGACATCCTGAACAAGTCGGTGACGGCGCGGCGGGCGCGTCGTGGGAATCCCGGAGGATTCCACGAGGGTCTTCGGATCCAGGTACTGAGTTTTGATCGTGAACTGGTGAATCGGTGAGGTGAAGCGCTGATGAGCACCACCCGGCCTTACTCGCCGGGCGACCGCGGCCCGGAACCGGGCGCCGGCGGCGCTTCCGGGGTGCCCGGTGAGGGCGCCCCCGCAGAGGGCTTGATCGCGGGAGGTGCACCCGCGCCCGCCCCCGGACGAGCGCACGGTGCGACTGCGCCCGCGAGCACGCCCGTGCGGGGCGCGCATGCGGCCGTGCACGGAGTGGACGAGCCGGCGGGCGGCGCGCGCGCGGACAACGCGCCCGTCGCCTCGCAGGCGGGGGACAGGACCGAGTCGGGGCCGAAGGCGGGAACGGGGACGGAGACGGTGAGCGGGAGTGCCGGGGGCTCGCCTCCGCGTGCCCCGCGTCAGGTCCGTCGGCTGAGCTTCGAGGAGGAGAGCGGTGTCGTGCCGCTCGCCCGCGACTTCACCCGCCAGGCACTGTACGCGTGGGGCTGGCTGCCGGCGGCGACCGCCGACCAGCGGGCCGCCGCCGAGGACGTGCTGCTGGTCGTCTCCGAGCTCGTCACCAACGCCTGTCTGCACGCCGAGGGGCCGGACGAGCTCATGATCTCCTGTGACAACAAGGTGCTTCGCATCGAGGTCACCGACCGGGGCGAGGGCCAGCCCGCCCCGCGCACCCCGCACCGCGCCGGCCGACCGGGCGGCCACGGGATGTTCATCGTGCAGCGACTCTGCCTCGACTGGGGGGTCGTACGGCTGCCCGGACTCACGGGCAAGACCGTCTGGGCGGAAGTGGGCGCCCCGGCCTGAGCCGCGCCCATGGCCGGTGCCGTGGGCCACGCTCGGAGTTCCAGCGGATTCAGCGCACGGACCGCCGACCCCTCGGCGCGCGCCTCCGAATCCGGCGCGCGACCCGAGCCCCGGCTCACGCTTCCGGACCCCGGCGCGCGGCTGCGCTACGAGACCGTGTCCCAGCCTTCGGCGTGGTCGCGCCGGTGTTCTTCAGTTCCTCCCGAGCTTCCGGCCGCGCCGTAAGCCCCTGGCCTCGACGTGCCGCACGCGCTCCCGGGCAGCCGCTCCGCGCGGGACATGTGTCCCGTACGGCGAAGGGCCGCCGCACCGAGTGGTGCGGCGGCCCTTCGCGCAGGCGTCCGAGCGGGCGTCTCAGTTCACGTCGCCCATCATCTTCTTGACCTTGCTGCGGTACATCCACACCGCCACGCCGGCGACGACCGCGAGCGCGGCCTGGAGGGCCACGACGCCCCTGCCGTTGAGGTCGACACCCGCGGTGGACAGCAGACCCGTCGTCGCGTCGCCCGCCGTCACGGCCAGGAACCAGACACCCATCATCTGGGAGGCGTACTTCGCCGGGGCCATCTTCGTGGTGACGGACAGGCCGACCGGGGAGAGCGTCAGCTCACCGACCGTCTGGCAGAAGTAGATCGCCACCAGCCACAGCGCGGCCGCCTTGTGACCGCCCTCGGCGATCGACAGGGGGAGCAGGAAGAGGAAGAAGGAGACACCGACGAGGACCAGGCCGGAACCGAACTTCACGATGGTGCTCGGTTCCTTGCCGCGCCGGTTCAGCGCCAGCCAGAACCAGGCGAACACCGGGGCGAGCGCCATGATCAGGACCGGGTTGACCGACTGGTACCAGGAGACCGGGAACTCCCAGCCGAAGACCGAGTTCTCGGCCGAGGACTCGGCGAACAGCGACAGCGTCGAGCCGCCCTGGTCGTAGATCATCCAGAAGACGGCCGCGGCCACGAAGAACCAGATGTACGCGGACATCTTCGACTGCTCAGCGGCGTCCAGGTCCTTGTCGCGCTTGATCCGTGCGATGACCAGGACCGGGATGATCAGGCCGAGCACGGTGATCGGGACGATCAGCCAGTTCAGCGTGTAGTGGCCGGTGCCCACGACGATCGCGTAGAACACGGCGGCGACGGCCGCCCACAGGGCCGACTTGCGCAGCAGCGAGTTCCGCTCGGCGGCCGGCAGCGGCGTCGGTACGACGTCCGAGTCGGGGCTCAGGGTGCGGCGGCCGACCAGGAACAGGATGAGACCCAGCGCCATGCCGAGCGCGGCGATCCCGAAGCCCAGGTGCCAGCTGACCTTCTCACCGACGGTGCCGATGATCAGCGGGGCGGCGAAGGCACCGAGGTTGATGCCGATGTAGAAGATCGTGAAGCCGCCGTCGCGGCGCGGGTCGTTCGGACCGTCGTAGAGGTGGCCGACCATCGTGGAGATGTTGGCCTTCAGCAGACCCGAGCCGATCGCGACCAGGCCGAGGCCGGCGAAGAAGACGCCGGAGCCGCCGGGCAGGGCCAGGGTGATGTGGCCGAGCATGATGACCAGGCCGGCGACCGCCACCGTCTTGCGGGGGCCGAGCACGCGGTCGGCGAACCAGCCGCCGGGCAGGGCGAGCAGGTACACGAGCGACAGGTACACCGAGTAGATCGCGGTCGCGGTGCCCGCGCTCATGTGCAGGCCGCCCGGTGCCACCAGGTAGAGCGGGAGCAGGGCCCTCATGCCGTAGTAGGAGAAGCGCTCCCACATCTCGGTCATGAACAGAGTGGCCAGGCCGAAGGGGTGGCCGAAGAAGGTCCACTGGGACCCGGGGGTGCCCGGGGTGCCCGGAGTGACCGAGTCCTTCGTCAGGATGGACGCCATGGTCGTTCCTTGCTGGTCAGGGCGCACGGGTGGGGGTCCGGCCCGCTTCCGGCCCTGAAGAGGACCCGGGGGCGGGTGCGCGCCCGGTGGGGGGCGGCCGGCACCGGCGGGACCGCGCGCCCACCCCACGCCCACGGGGTGTCCGCTCCGGATCACGGAGCGGTGGGCGGCGACCACCGGGATCCACGCCTCCACGCGCGTCGTTGCGTCGGAGGCCCGGCCACAGGTCATTCCTTTCAAGGCCAACTCGCGCGTTGACCCGCACGCAAAAGAGACCTTCAGCGTCAGAAAAGCGCCAAAGGTCCCCGCGGTGCTACAGGCGTTCAATCACCATACGTCACGACAGTGACGAGTGTGGAAGGGCTTGAGAGATGGATCACAGGCAGAAGCGGGGTCCGAGCTGCTCTTCGAAGGTTGTACCCACTGTGTCACTCCGTAAGCACAGGGCGTGTGTCATTGATCGTCACGGCGTGTCATGGAAGCGAATTGGCTGAAAGTGGTGGGTCGAGTCGAACGTCCCGCACACGCGCGTGGGAGCGCGCCCACAACCCCCCCGCGCGCGGGGGTGGAACGTGCTGCGGGAGGGTGCGCATCGCGCTCGCCGATCACCCTCCTGGTGTTGTCGCAGGCGGACTACCATCACTTCATGACCCGAGTACTGCTCGCCGAGGACGACGCGTCCATCTCGGAACCACTGGCCCGCGCGCTGCGCCGGGAGGGCTACGAGGTAGAGGTCCGTGAGGACGGTCCGACCGCGCTGGACGCCGGCATGCAGGGCGGCGTCGACCTCGTCGTCCTGGACCTGGGCCTGCCCGGGATGGACGGCCTGGAGGTGGCGCGCCGGCTCCGTGCCGAGGGGCACACCGTCCCGATCCTCATCCTCACCGCGCGCGCCGACGAGGTGGACACCGTCGTCGGCCTCGACGCGGGCGCCGACGACTACGTCACCAAACCGTTCCGTTTGGCCGAGCTGCTCGCCCGCGTCCGGGCCCTGCTGCGGCGCGGTGCCGCCGAACCCCAGCAGCCGCCGGCCACGCACGGCGTGCGGATCGACGTGGAGTCGCACCGGGCCTGGATGGGCGACGAGGAGCTCCAGCTCACGGCCAAGGAGTTCGACCTGCTGCGGGTGCTCGTCCGGGACGCCGGCCGGGTCGTCACGCGGGACCAGCTGATGCGCGAGGTCTGGGACACCACCTGGTGGTCCTCCACCAAGACGCTCGACATGCACATCTCGTGGCTGCGCAAGAAGCTCGGCGACGACGCGGCGAACCCGCGGTACATCGCCACGGTGCGCGGCGTCGGGTTCCGCTTCGAGAAGAGCTGAGCGCCCGGCGGGTACGCGTGTCCGCACAGTGCCGCCCCCGGCCATGACGCGGGCATGGCGCGGGCCCGGGACGTGCGGGCGCCGTGCGGCGGGCACACTGGGTCTCGTAAGCCACCCGCCCGGAGGGCCTCGTGCGTCGCCGTCTCATCCAGTCCACGCTCGCCGTGGTCCTCGTCGTGATCGCCGTCTTCGGCGTCTCCCTCGTCATCGTCGAGACCAGGACGATCAGCAGTACCGCCCAGGAACGCGTCGAGTCCGAGGCGGTGCGCCTCGCCAGCATCGTGGACAGCCGCATCCTCGGGGACGAACGCATCAGCGCGGGCGTACTGGAGGAGCAGGTCGACGACGACCGGTACGCCCGCATCGAGATCCCCGGCCGGGAACCGGTCGAGATCGGCACGCGCCCCACCGGTGACGTCATCCACTTCGAGGCCCGGGGCGAGGAGGGCGAGACGGTCACGGTCGAGGAGCCGCGTTCGTCCGTGACCCGGGAGGTCGGCCGCACGTTGCTGATCATCGCCGCGGTCGCCCTGCTCGCGGTCGTCGCGGCCGTCCTGCTCGCCGTACGGCAGGCCAACCGCCTCGCCTCCCCGCTCACCGACCTCGCGGAGACCGCGGAGCGGCTCGGCTCGGGCGACCCGCGGCCGCGCCACCGGCGGTACGGCGTCCCCGAGCTGGACCGGGTCGCCGACGTCCTCGACTCCTCGGCCGAGCGCATCGCCCGGATGCTCACCGCCGAGCGGCGCCTCGCCGCCGACGCCTCCCACCAGCTCCGTACGCCGCTGACCGCGCTCTCCATGCGGCTGGAGGAGATCACCCTCACCGATGACCCGGACACGGTGAAGGAGGAGGCCACCATCGCGCTGAGCCAGGTGGAGCGGCTGACCGACGTGGTGGAGCGGCTGCTGACCAACTCGCGCGACCCGCGCACCGGCTCGGCGGTCTCCTTCGACCTCGACGAGGTGATCACGCAGCAGCTGGCGGAGTGGCGCCCGGCCTACCGCAGCGCGGGCCGCGCCGTCGTCAGCTCCGGGAAACGGCACCTCCAGGCCGTCGGCACCCCGGGCGCGGTCGCCCAGGTGCTGGCCGCGCTCATCGAGAACTCCCTCATGCACGGCGGCGGCACCGTGGCGCTCCGCACCCGCGTCACCGGCAACCAGGCGGTCGTGGAGGTCACCGACGAAGGCCCCGGTGTCTCCCCGGAGCTGGGGGCGCGGATCTTCGAGCGAGCCATCAGCGGCCGCAACTCCACGGGCATCGGGCTGGCGGTCGCCCGCGACCTCGCCGAGGCCGACGGGGGACGCCTGGAGATGCTTCAGCTGCAGCCTCCGGTGTTCGGCCTCTTCCTGTCCCGTACGCCGACGAAGCCGTCCCAGGCCGCCGAGGAGCGGACGGTCCGGTAGGCCCCGGCCCCGGCTGGGCGCCCTCGGCCCCTGTGGTCCTCAGTCCCGGCTGGGCGCCCTCGGCCCCTGTGGTCCTCAGTCCCGGCGGCCCTGGCCCCGGCGGCCCGCCGTCCCCGCCGTGCCCGTCGACAGCGCGGGCGACGCGGGAGCGCCCGTCTCCAGGAACGATTCCGCGCTCGCCACCGCCTCCCGTGCCGGCAGGGTGCGGAACACCCAGGTGCGGTACGACCAGAAGCGGAACAGGGTCGCGACGCCGATGCCGAGGAACTTGAAGACGTTGCTCTGCAGCGGGCCGTCCCAGCCGAACCCGTAGGTCGCCGCGTACAGCACGCCGTTCTCGATGACCAGGCCGGCCACGCTGAACAGCAGGAAGAGCGTCAGTTCCTTGGTGCGGCCGCTCTTGTCGCGGTCGCGGTAGGTGAAGTAGCGGAAGCCGACGTAGTTGAACGCGATGGCGACGACCGTCGCTATCACGCTGGCGCGCACCACCTGGAGATCGGTGACGTGCCGCACCAGGTTGAACACGGCGAGGTTGACCAGCAGCCCCGCACCGCCGACCGCGCCGAACTTGGCGACCTCGCGCGCGAGCCGCTCGATCCGCAGGCGCACGGCGCCGCGAGCCGCCCTCGTCCGCGGACCCGAGGTGGTACTGCCCATCGTGTGCCGGCCCCCGTCGGTCGTGGTCGGTCGAAGTCGGTCGAACCTGGTTGAAACGTGTCGCTCGGTGCCGCACGGACCTCGATCCGTCGGCCTCGGTCCGCCGTCGGCCCACCGTTCGGGTGCCGCCGACCCCGTCATGCTAACCAGCGACCCCCGGAGAATCCCGGGTACGGGTTTTCAGGCGCCGGGGAGGCGTGTGAACCGGCCGTCCGTGAGCCGCTCGCGGTGGCCGATACCCTGGGGGTGTGACGTTCCCGGTAGTCGGCATGGTCGGCGGTGGCCAGCTCGCTCGTATGACACACGAGGCGGGCATCCCGCTGGGCATCAGGTTCAGGCTTCTCAGTGACACCCCTCAGGATTCCGCGGCACAGGTGGTGAGCGATGTCGTCGTCGGCGACTATCGCGACCTCGACACGCTGCGCGCGTTCGCACAGGGCTGTGACGTGATCACCTTCGATCACGAGCACGTGCCCACCGAACATCTCCGGGCCCTGGAGGCGGACGGCGTCCCCGTCCGCCCAGGGCCGGACGCGCTGCAGCACGCCCAGGACAAGGGCGTGATGCGCGCCCGGCTGGATGCGATCGGTGTGCCGTGTCCACGCCACCGCATCGTGTCCGATCCGGACGACGTGGCGGTCTTCGCCGCCGAGGGCGCCGCCGCGCAGGGCGGGGGTGACGGGTTCCCCGTCGTCCTCAAGACCGTGCGCGGCGGCTACGACGGCAAGGGCGTGTGGGTCGTACGGTCCGTCGCGGAGGCCGCCGAGCCGTTCCGCGCGGGCGTCCCCGTGCTCGCCGAGGAGAAGGTCGACTTCGTCCGCGAGCTCGCCGCCAACGTGGTGCGCTCGCCGCACGGACAGGCGGTCGCGTACCCGGTCGTGGAGTCCCGCCAGGTCGACGGCGTGTGCGACACCGTGATCGCGCCGGCGCCCGGTCTCGACCCGGAGCTCGCGCTCAGGGCCGAGGAGATGGCCCTGGGCATCGCCAAGGAACTGGGCGTGATCGGCCACCTCGCCGTGGAGCTCTTCGAGACCCGCGACGGGCGCATCCTCGTCAACGAGCTGGCCATGCGCCCCCACAACTCCGGCCACTGGACCATGGACGGCGCGATCACGTCCCAGTTCGCCAACCACGTCCGCGCCGTGCTCGACCTGCCGCTCGGCGACCCGCGCCCGCGCGCGAAGTGGACGGTCATGTCCAACGTCCTGGGCGGCGACTACCCGGACATGTACTCCGCGTACCTGCACTGCATGGCCCGCGACCCGCAGCTCAAGATCCACATGTACGGCAAGGACGTGAAGCCCGGCCGCAAGGTCGGCCACGTCAACACCTACGGCGACGACCTCGACGACGCGCTGGAGCGCGCCCGTCACGCGGCCGACTACCTGAGAGGGACGATCACCGAATGAGCCCGGTCGACGGGAAGAGCCCGGTTGTCGGCATCGTCATGGGGTCGGACTCCGACTGGCCCGTCATGGAGGCGGCCGCGCAGGCCCTCGACGAGTTCGGCATCGCCTACGAGGTCGGCGTCGTCTCCGCGCACCGCATGCCGCGCGAGATGATCGCCTACGGCGAGGAGGCCGCCGGACGCGGTCTGAAGGCGGTCATCGCGGGCGCCGGCGGTGCCGCCCACCTGCCCGGCATGCTCGCCTCCGTGACGCCGCTGCCCGTCATCGGCGTGCCGGTCCCGCTGAAGTACCTGGACGGCATGGACTCGCTGCTGTCGATCGTGCAGATGCCGGCGGGCGTCCCCGTCGCGACGGTCTCCGTCGGCGGCGCGCGCAACGCCGGTCTGCTGGCCGCCCGGATGCTCGCCGCCCACGACGAGGAACTCCTGGCCCGCATGCGTGCGTTCCAGCAGGAGCTGAACGACCAGGCCACCGAGAAGGGCAGGCGGCTGCGCGCCAAGGTGGACGGCGCCGACGGCGGTTTCGGCTTCGGTCAGGGAAAGTGAGCGGATGACCACCTTCGCCCCGGCCTCCTCGGCCTCTCCTTCGCTCGACCGCGCCCGGGAGCTGCTCGCCGCCTTCCCCGTCGTCGACGGCCACAACGACCTGCCCTGGGCGCTGCGCGAGCAGGTCCGCTACGACCTGGCCGCCCGCGACATCGCCGGCGACCAGAGCGCCCACCTGCACACCGACCTGGCGCGGCTGCGCGCGGGCGGCGTCGGGGCGCAGTTCTGGTCCGTGTACGTCCGCTCGGACCAGCCCGGAGCGGTCACCGCGACCCTCGAACAGATCGACTGCGTACGGCAGCTGATCGACCGTCACCCGGAGGACCTGCGGGCCGCGCTGACCGCCGCCGACATGGAGGCCGCGCGGGCGGAGGGCCGTATCGCGTCCCTGATGGGCGCCGAGGGCGGCCACTCCATCGACAACTCCCTCGCCACCCTGCGGCAGCTGTACGAGCTGGGCGTGCGCTACATGACGCTCACCCACAACGACAACGTCGCATGGGCGGACTCGGCGACCGACGAGCCGGGCGTGGGCGGCCTGTCGGCCTTCGGCCGCGAGGTCGTCAAGGAGATGAACCGGCTCGGCATGCTGGTCGACCTCTCCCACGTGGCGGCGACCACCATGCGGGACGCGCTCGACGCGTCCGTCGCGCCGGTCATCTTCTCGCACTCCTCCGCGCGCGCCGTGTGCGACCACCCGCGCAACATCCCGGACGACGTGCTGGAGCGGCTGCCCGCCAACGGGGGAGTGGCGATGGTGACGTTCGTGCCGAAGTTCGTGCTCCAGGCGGCGGTGGACTGGGCGAAGGCCGCCGACGACAACATGCGCGCCCACGGCTTCCACCACCTCGACACCACCGCCGAGGCGATGAAGGTCCACCAGGCCTTCGAGGAGACCCATCCGCGCCCGGTCGCCACGGTGTCCACCGTCGCCGACCATTTGGACCACATGCGCGAGGTCGCCGGCATCGACCACCTCGGCATCGGCGGCGACTACGACGGCACGGCGTTCCTCCCGGACGGCCTGAACGACGTCTCCGGCTACCCGAACCTGATCGCCGAACTGCTGGACCGCGGCTGGTCGGACACCGACCTCGCCAAGCTGACCTGGCGGAACGCGGTACGGGTGCTGGGCGCGGCCGAGGACGTGGCACGGGACCTGCGCTCCCGTACGGCGCCGTCGAACGCCACCCCGGAGCAGCTGGACGGCTGACGGCGGGCGGGGGCGTTCCGTGTCGCGGACGCCCCCGCGCGGCCGTACCCCGATCGGCCTCACCCACCGGGAACCCTCCCGGCCTCCGTGTCACGGTGACGGTACCGACGGTGCTGAGACGCACCGCCCACCCACGGAGTCCCGGCATGGCAGACCTCCAGGACGAACTGCGCACGACGACGGAGGTCGGTGCGCCCGATCCGCCGGCCGCCGCCCGGCCGGAGCGCGGCACGGGCCCACGCTCCGAGCGCGCGCGCCGTGCACCCGCGCTGACGACCGAGACACCCGTCGAGGCGCCCGTCGTCCCCGCCGACGTCGTGCAACGGGCCCACGCCCTGCTCGCCGCGCACCCCGTCGCCGACGGCTACAGCGGGCTGCCCAAGGCGCTCGCCCGGCTGCACCAGTACGACCTGGAGCTCGGCGAGCGCTCCATGGACACCGACGTGCCGCGGCTGCGCCAGGGACATGTGGGCGCGCTGTTCTGGGCGCTGCACCTGCCGGACGGGCCGGGCGGCGACCGCGCCGTCACCGCCGCCCTGGAACAGATCGACCTGGTCAAGAGGGTGGTGCAGGCCCACCCCGACGGGCTGCGGCAGGCCCGCACCGCCGCGCAGACCACCGACGCCCGCAACTGCGGCCGGACCGCCGTCCTCCTCGGACCAGCGGGGGCGACCGCGGTCGGCGACTCGCCCGCGCTCCTGCGCTGTCTGCACGCGCTGGGCCTGAAGGCGCTCACGCTGGCCGGCGTGTCCTGGGCGGGCGAGGCCGGGCTGACCCGGTTCGGCGAGGAGATGGTCCACGAACTGAACCGCCTCGGTGTGCTCGTCGACCTCTCCGGCGCGTCCGACGCCACGGCCGCGCGGGCGCTCGCCGTGTCCCGCGCGCCGGTGGTGTTCACCCGGTCGGCCGCCCGCGCGCTGCGCCCGCACCCGGCGAACCTCCCCGACGAGCTGCTGCTGCGGCTGCGCGCCGCCCGGGGCCTGTGCCTGGTGCCGCTCACCGCCGAGCAGACCGGCCCGTCCGTGCGGGACGTCGCCGACCACCTCGACCACGTCCGCGTGCTCGCGGGCCCGGAGTGCGTCGGCCTGTCCGGCACGTACGACTCCGGGGCCGCCCATCCGCAGGACCTCGGCGACGCCTCGTGCTACCCGCACCTGATCGCGGAGCTCCTCGTCCGCGGCTGGTCCGAGGACCACCTCGCCCTGCTCACCTGGGGGAACGTCCAGCGTGTGCTGCGTGGCGCGGACTTCGCGGCCCGGGCCGCCCAGCAGCGCAGACAGCCGTCGACGGCGCGGATCGCCTGGCTGGACGGGTAGTCACGCCGACCCGTCAGGGGATTCGATCCGGCAGAGGCAGAACGGGTGGCCCGCCGGGTCGGCGTACACCCGGAAGTCCTTCTTCACGTCGTCCTCCAGGTCCAGCGGCCGCGCACCCAGCGCCAGCACCTTCGCGTGCGCCGCGTCGACCTCCTCCCAGGTGCTCCCCGCGTCGAAGTCGAGGTGGAACTGCTGGGAGTTGAGGTCCGCGCGCGGCCACTCCGGCGGGGTGTGACCGGACGCCCGCTGGAAGGCGAGCCGCGGGCCGTCGGGGATCTGCAGGACGACCCAGTCGTCGTCCTCGGCGCGCGGCGTGCCGCCGCCGACCCGGGCGTAGAAGTCGGCCAGTGCGTGCGGATCGGGGCAGTCGACGACGACGTTGCGAAGACGTGCCACGGCTGTCATGGAACCTCCCGGCTCAGCAGGCGCAGAGGCAGAACGGGTGCCCAGCGGGGTCGGCGTAAACCCGGAAGCTCCGCGAGCGGTCCTCCGCGTCCAGCGGCTTGGCCCCGAGCCGCAGCACGGCCTCCTCGGCCGCGTCGAGGTCCGGCACGTCCAGGTCCAGGTGGAACTGCTGCGAGTGCTCGGGCGCGGGCCACCGCGGCGGTACGTACCCCGGCGCGAGCTGGAACGCCAGCGCCCGTCCGCCGGGCAGCCTCAGGTCGACCCAGTCGGCGCCCTCGTCGCCGTTCTCGAGAGTCCCGCCCAGAACCGCCCGGTAGAACCGGCCCAGCGCGACGGGGTCGGGACAGTCCAGCACCACCACGCCCAGTTCGGCGACAGCCATGACGTCCTCCTCGATGCTCGATGCCTGCGAACGGTTACCTGCAAGCACGGGTAACCGGTAACGGTTACTGCATGCTCCCGTACAAGGGGTAACGTCGCAAGCATGAGTGAGCGATCGCCCGCACCGGGAGGTCTGGCCCTGATCCAGTCCCTGGTGAACACGCTGGACGTGGAGACGGGTGCCGACTCGCTCGGCACGGCGGAGGGGCGGGCGCGCTACGGGCTGACGGTGGGCGAACTGCCGCGCGCCCGCGAACTCCGCGAGTCGCTCCGCGCGGCCCTGCTCGCCCACGCCGGCCACCCGCCGCACCGCGAGGTGACCCCGCTGGGCGAGCTGCTGTCCGGGGCGCCGCTGCTGGTCACGGTCGACGCGCAGGACGGCTCGGCGGCCCTCGCCCCCGCCGACGGGCAGCCCCTGCTCGACCGGGTCGCCGCGGCCGTCGCCGAGGCGCTGGTCGCCGGCACCTGGCTGCGGCTCAAGGCGTGCGAGGCCGCGGACTGCCTCTGGGCGTACTACGACCGCTCCCCGGCCGGACGCGGCCGCTGGTGCTCGATGCAGGTGTGCGGGGCCCGCGCGAAGATGCGCCGCTATCGGGCCAAGTAGCCGGAAGCGCGAAGGAACAGCACGGAGAAGAACAGGGAAGTGGTGCAGAATGCAGGACGGCGCCGGTCCGGCCGACTGAGCCTCGGCCGGACCGGCGCCCTGCCCGGCGTCAGGCGGTCGGCCGCCCCATCGCCCGGTACGTCCACCCCGCGCGGCGCCACAGCTCCGGGTCGAGGGCGTTGCGGCCGTCGAGGACCAGGCGCTGGGCCGCCACCCCGCCCAGCTCCTCCGGGTCCAGCTCGCGGAACTCCCGCCACTCGGTCAGGTGCAGCACGATGTCGGCGCCCCGCACCGCCTCCAGCGCGGACTCGGCGTAACCGAGCGTCGGGAAGACCCGCCGGGCGTTGTCCATCCCCTTCGGGTCGTACACCGTGACCTGACCGCCCTGGAGGTGGATCTGCCCGGCGACGTTCAGCGCGGGGGAGTCCCGTACGTCGTCGGAGTCGGGCTTGAAGGTGGCGCCGAGCACCGCGACCCGCTTGCCGAGGAAGGGACCGCCGCCGAGCGCGCGCCGGGCCAGCTCCACCATCTGGCCGCGCTGGCGCATGTTGATGGAGTCGATCTCGCGCAGGAAGGTCAGCGCCTGGTCGGCACCCAGCTCGCCGGCGCGCGCCATGAATGCCCGGATGTCCTTCGGCAGACAGCCGCCGCCGAAGCCGATGCCGGCCCGCAGGAACTTGGCGCCGATCCGGTCGTCGTACCCGATCGCCTCGGCCAGCTTGGCGACGTCGCCGCCCGCGGCCTCGCAGACCTCCGCCATCGCGTTGATGAAGGAGATCTTCGTGGCGAGGAAGGAGTTCGCCGACGTCTTCACCAGTTCGGCGGTGGGGAAGTCGGTCACCACGAACGGCGAGCCCTCGGCGACCGGCGTCGCGTACACCTCGCGCAGCAGCTTCTCCGCCCGCTCGCTGCGGACGCCGACCACGATGCGGTCCGGGTGCAGCGTGTCCTGGACGGCGAAGCCCTCGCGCAGGAACTCCGGGTTCCACGCAAGCTCGGCGTCCTCACCGGCGGGCGCGTGCTCGGCGAGGTACGCGGCCAGCCGGTCGGCCGAGCCGACGGGCACCGTGGACTTGCCGACGACCAGGGCGGGACCCGTCAGGTGCGGGGCGAGCGCGCTGACCGCGGCGTCGACGTAGCTCATGTCGCAGGCGTACTCGCCGCGTCGCTGCGGGGTGTTGACGCAGACGAAGTGGATGTCGCCGAACGCGGCCACCTCGGCGTAGTCGGTGGTGAACCGCAGCCGCCCGGTGGACCCCTCGATCCCCGCCACGTGCTTGCGCAGCAGCTCCTCGAGCCCCGGTTCGTACATGGGGACCTCACCCCGCCGGAGCAGCTCGATCTTCTCCGGCACGATGTCCAGCCCGAGCACCTCGAAGCCGAGCTCGGCCATGGCGGCGGCGTGCGTGGCGCCGAGGTAGCCGGTGCCGATCACGGTGATCTTGAGGGCCATGCGGTGCTCCTGGGGGAAACGGCTTGCACGTGCGGTGCCTGAGCATATCCGGGGCGTGCGCACACCCCTCAGGGGGCAGATTCCGCCCTGTCACCAAGCTCACGTGTCTGTCGTGCGAACAGCCCCCTAAGATGCTGGTTACTTAACGGTAGTTAGCGTCAGTGTCATGGCATCAGTGTCACAGCGTCCTGGGAGTGTGAGAGACCTTGGCCGGATCGGCTGATTTCGACCTGTACCGCCCGTCCGAGGAGCACGACATGCTCCGCGACGCGATCCGTTCCCTCTCCGAGGCGAAGATCGCGCCGCACGCGGCGGCCGTCGACGAGGAGGCCCGCTTCCCGCGGGAGGCGCTGGACGCGCTCGTCGCGAACGACCTGCACGCGGTGCACGTGCCCGAGGAGTACGGCGGCGCCGGCGCCGACGCGCTCGCCACGGTGATCGTGATCGAGGAGGTGGCGCGCGTCTGCGCCTCGTCCTCCCTCATCCCCGCCGTGAACAAGCTGGGCTCCCTCCCCGTCATCCTCTCCGGCTCCGAGGAGCTGAAGAAGAGGTACCTGGGCCCGCTCGCCAAGGGCGACGCGATGTTCTCGTACTGCCTCTCCGAGCCGGACGCGGGCTCCGACGCGGCCGGTATGAAGACCCGCGCCGTCCGCGAGGGGGACTCCTACGTCCTCAACGGCGTGAAGCGCTGGATCACCAACGCGGGCGAGTCCGAGTTCTACACGGTGATGGCCGTGACGGACCCGTCCAAGCGCTCCAAGGGCATCAGCGCGTTCGTCGTCGAGAAGTCGGACCCCGGCGTGTCCTTCGGCGCCCCGGAGAAGAAGCTCGGCATCAAGGGCTCCCCGACCCGCGAGGTCTACCTGGACAACGTCCGCGTCCCGGCCGACCGCATGATCGGGGAGGAGGGCACGGGCTTCGCGACGGCCATGAAGACCCTCGACCACACCCGCATCACCATCGCCGCGCAGGCCCTCGGCATCGCCCAGGGCGCCCTCGACTACGCCAAGGGCTACGTCAGGGAGCGCAAGCAGTTCGGCAAGCCGATCGCCGACTTCCAGGGCATCCAGTTCATGCTCGCGGACATGGCGATGAAGATCTCCGCGGCCCGCGCCCTGACCTACCAGGCGGCCGCCGCCTCCGAGCGCGGCGACGCGGACCTCACCTACCAGGGCGCCGCCGCCAAGTGCTTCGCCTCGGACGTGGCGATGGAGGTCACGACGGACGCGGTACAGCTGCTGGGCGGGTACGGGTACACGCGGGACTATCCGGTGGAGCGGATGATGCGCGATGCGAAGATCACGCAACTGTACGAGGGGACCAATCAGATCCAGCGAGTCGTGATGGCGCGGAACTTGCCGTAGACCTGGCGAAAGAGGTGAAGGGCGCTCGCATGCCGAGCGCCCTTCACTCCTTTCGGGCAATCGGCACACGGAACTCGGAGAGACTCGTGTGCCAGGCCCTGCTGTTTCGATGTGGCCGGGGACTTCCCGGCACACGGCGGTTGTCGTGCGCCACGCTGCTTTCGACCTGTGATCGCACCATCTTCAGCTGGGAACTTCCCTGAGGGCTGGAACTGGACGGTGAGCGACTCGGGTACGAGACCGAGCTGTCCGGCGGTCGGCTCGACCTCACCGAGGCGCGATCACACGGTTCGCGATCACTTCCATGGCCCACCGCCTGACACGACCATCCCGCTACTCACGGTGAAAGTGGCAGCGGGATGCTGGAATGCCGAGCGATCGCGCGTCGTCAAGCGGCCGGACACGCAGCAGCGACCGCGTCGGGCCCAGCCGCGCAACCGTCGGCCGTTCCCGTCCTCGCGGCTCGTTCGGATCGTGCCGCGGAGGTCTCGGGGCGTTCGACGAGGCGCCGGGCCGAGTACCACGGTCGTCACCGAACCCGGCTGCCGCGCTCGGTGGCAGGCGGGTCCGGCAGTTCTTCAGCCCTGGCCGAGCACAGCCGGCCGCCGCGACGCGATGACCCGCTTCGCCAGCGACTTCGGGCTGGTCAGGAAGCCGAAGCCCCACGACATGTGCATGGTGGCGAGGGCGACGGGGATCTGCAGGCGGGCCTTCAGGGGGAGGCCCTTGCCCGCGGGGAGCGAGCCCGCCACGATCGCCGCGAGGTAGCCGCCGGGGACGACGAAGCCCCAGGGGGTGAGGACCGCGCCCACCACGACGCCCGCCGCGATCGCGCACACCGCGGTCGGCGGGGCGAGGTACCGCAGGTTGATGGAGCCGGAGTGGTAGCGGGCGACCACGTGGCGCCAGCGGCCGTAGTCCTTGTACTGCTTGGCCAGCGCCTTCACGCTCGGCCGCGGCCGGTACGACACCCTGAGCTCGGGCGAGAACCAGATCAGGCCGCCCGCCTCGCGGATGCGGAAGTTCAGCTCCCAGTCCTGGGCGCGGATGAACTCCTCGTTGTAGCCGCCCTGTTGCTCCAGGGCCTCGCGGCGGAAGACCCCGAGGTACACCGTCTCGGCCGGGCCCGCCTGGCCGCCCGTGTGGAACGCCGCGTTGCCCACGCCGATCTTCGAGGTCATGGCGGCGGCGACCGCGTGCTCCCAGTCGTTCTCGCCCTCGGCGTGCATGATGCCGCCCACGTTCTGCGCGCCGGTCTCCGCCAGCAGCCGGACGGCCGTGGCGATGTAGTCCGGCGAGAGCATGCCGTGGCCGTCGACGCGGACGACGACGGGGTGGCGGGACGCCTTGATGGCAGCGTTCAGCGCGGCGGGCGTGCGGCCGGTGGGGTTGGGCACGGTGTGCACCCGCGGGTCCTCCGCCACCAGCTCGGCGGCGATCTCGTCCGTACGGTCCGTGGAGGGACCGAGGGCGATGACGACCTCCATCTCGCCCGCGTACTCCTGGGCGAGGATCGCTTGGACGGCGCCGCGCAGATGCCGCTCCTCGTTGAGGACGGGCATGATGACGGACACGGCGGGGAGCTGCACGTCGGGCATGGCGTTCATAGGACGCTCACGTTACCGCGAACGGGGGACACCGACGCGCGCCGCCCGGCCGGGAACATCATCCGCAGATCGTACGGGCCTACGGTGCTCAACGGACCCCACGGCCCCGTCCTCGCGGAGGTGTCCCCCGTGCCCGCACCGTCCCGCCGCCCCAGCCGCCCGCCCCGCCCGCAGCCCTCCCGGGACGCGCCCCGCCGCAAGGGCGCCCACGGCGTGCGCAACGGCGCCGACGGCGAGCGGCGGTCGCCCGGACGGCGCCGGACCGGCTGGACCATGCGGGTGGTGACCGCGCTGTCGGTGGTGGTGCTCGCCTCCGCGGGCGTCGGGCACGCGGTGCTCACCGGACTCGACGACGACATCGCCCGGGTCGATCCCTTCCGGGACATGAAGAACCGGCCCGAGGCGGGACACGGCATGAACGTCCTGGTCGTCGGCACGGACGGCCGCGACAGGATCGGCGCCGAGGAGCGGGAGAAGTACCGGCTCGGCGGCGAGCCCTGCCACTGCACGGACACGATGATGATCGTCCACATCTCCGCGGACCGGGAGCGCGCCAGCGTCGTGAGCCTGCCGCGCGACTCCTACGCCGAGGTGCCCCCGCACACCGACGCCACCACCGGCCGGCGGCACCGCACGCACCCCGTCAAGCTGAACGCGGCGTACGCGGAGGGCGGCCCGGAGCTGACCGTGCGCACCGTCGAGCACATGACCAAGGTGAAGATCGACCACTATCTGGAGATCGACTTCATCAGCTTCATGCGCACCGTGGACGTGCTCGGCGGTGTCGAGATCTGCACCGCGCAGCCGCTCAAGGACCCGGTCACCGACCTCGACCTGCCCGCGGGCGCGAACCGGCTGGACGGCGGACAGGCCCTGCAGTACGTGCGCTCCCGGCACGCCGACGGCTCCTCCGACCTCGGCCGGATGCAGCGCCAGCAGCGGTTCATGGCCTCGCTGATCGCCCAGGCCACCTCCTCCGGGGTGCTGCTCAACCCGATGCGGTTCCAGGACGTGATCCAGGCCGTGCTGGGTTCGGTGCGCGCGGACGAGGAGTTCGGCACGGACGAGCTGCTCGGTCTGGGGCGGGCGATGCGCACCTTCTCGCCCGCCTCCTCCGAGTTCACCACCGTCCCCATCGGGCGGATGGGCTACGCCGTGAAGGGCGTCGGCTCGACGCTGAAGTGGGACGAGCGGAAGGCGGCCGGCCTCTTCGCGGCCCTGCGCGCCGACCGGCCGCTCGCTCCCCACAAGGTGCGCCGCGGGAACGGGCCGGTGCGCGTCCCGGTGGCCCCGCAGCACATCCGGGTCCAGGTGGAGAACGGCACCACCGTCACCGGGCTCGGCCGGCGGATCGACGACGCGCTCGCGGCCACCGGGTTCCGTACGACGCGGACGCCCGTCAACTCGGTGGAGCGGAAGGTGACGCGCACGGTCGTCGCGTACGACCCGCGCTGGGACCGCTCGGCCAGGTCCCTCGCGGCGGCCCTGCCGGGCAGCGAACTGCGGGCCGTACCGAACCAGGGCCCGACGCTGAAGGTGATCGCGGGGTCGGACCTGGAGCGGGTGCGGCGGGTGCGGAAGGTACGGGCCGCGGGATCGCCCGTGGAGGCCGGAGCAGGGGTGGTGCGGGGGGACGAGGTGGCATGTTCGTAGCCGGCCCGGGCCCCGGCACCTCGGAGGTCGTCAGTCCTCGTGTCCCTCGGCCGCCCGCTGCTCCCGCAGTTCCATGATCGCCCGACGGCGGGCCAGCCGGTGGGTGCGGCGGATCTGGGCCTCCTGGTAGCGCCGCTTGTCCTGTCCGGTCTCCGGTGTCACCGGCGGCACCCGGCGCGGCTTGCCGTCGGCGTCCACCGCGGCGAAGACGAGATAGGCCGAGCCGACCTGCTGGGGCGGCGTCGACTCGTTCCAACGCTCGGCCAGGACCCGCACGCCCACCTCCATCGACGTGCGCCCGGTCCAGTTCACCTGCGCCTTCACATGCACCAGGTCACCCACCCGCACGGGCTCGAGAAAGGCCATCTCGTCCATGGAGGCGGTGACGGCCGGCCCTCCGGAGTGACGGCCGGCCACCGCGGCGGCCGCGTCGTCGACGAGCTTCATGATCACTCCGCCGTGCACCGTACCCAGCAGGTTGGTGTCGTTGTGGCTCATGATGTGGCTGAGGGTGGTACGGGATACTGAGGTCGGTTTGCCCGGAATGTCGGACTCCGGAGCTGGGGCCTGGTCTGTCATACCGTCCACTTTATGCCCGGGGCTCACGGGACCAGGCCGTGCATCAGCTCTGCAACAGCCGCGCTCCGGAATCACCGCGACCCTTGTACGGGACACCGTCACGCCCTGCACACTGGTCCGCATGAACGAGTGGCCCGAGGGACGGAACGGCAGCAACCGCGGCAGCGGATACGGTCGCGGCAGCGCGAACGAAGAGCCCGAGGGCGCGCGCGTGATGCGGCAGGTGCGACGCGGACCGGCGGGAGCTTCCCCGCAGGGCGCGCAGGGCGCAGTGCCGCCGCAGCAGTCGTACGACGCAGGGTACGGCGCCCGGCAGTCGTACGACAGTGGTTACAACACCGGACAGGTGTACGGGACGCCGAGCGGTCCGGGCGGCCCCGGCGGACCGCGGGGGGCGGGCGGGTACGGGCCCGGCGGCGGCCCCGCGCCCGACTGGCGCCGCCGCATCAAGCTGACGGCGATCACGGTGGTGACCGTGCTGCTCGTCACCGTCGTCGGCACGTACTTCTGGGCCGACTCCAAGCTCAACGGCGAGGTCGACCTGTCCAAGGTGATCGACCGGCCGGAGGCGGGCGACGGCACGAACTACCTGATCGTCGGCTCGGACAGCCGCGAGGGCATGTCCGACGAGGAGAAGAAGAAGCTGCACACCGGGTCCGCCGAGGGCAAGCGCACGGACTCGATGATGATCCTGCACACCGGTTCGAACGGCCCCACGCTCATCTCGCTGCCCCGCGACTCCAACGTCACCATCCCGTCGTTCGTGGGCTCCGAGTCCGGCAAGCGCTACGAGAGCACCGGCCGCCAGGTCAAGCTGAACGCGGCGTACGCGGAGGACGGCCCCGAGCTGCTGGTGCGCACCGTCGAGGCCAACACGGGCCTGCACATCGACCACTACGTCGAGATCGGCTTCGCGGGCTTCGCCAACATCGTGGACGCGGTCGGCGGCGTCGAGCTCGACATCCCCAAGGGCGGCATGAAGGACAAGAAGTCCGGCGCCGACTTCGAGGAGGGCACGCAGACGCTCGACGGCGAGCAGGCCCTCGCCTTCGTCCGCACCCGGTACGCCCTCGCGGGCAGCGACCTCGACCGCACGAAGAACCAGCAGAAGTTCCTCGCGGCCCTGGCCGACCAGGCGGCCACCCCCGGCACGGTCCTGAACCCCTTCAAGCTCTACCCGACGATGAGCGCGGGCCTCGACACCCTGATCGTGGACAAGGACATGGGCCTGTTCGACCTGGCGAGCATGTTCTGGGCCATGAAGGGCGTCACCGGCGGCGAGGGCACGTCCATGAACATGCCGATCGCGGGCAACGCCGCCAACGGCAACCTCCAGTGGGACACCGCGAAGGTGAAGCAGCTGGTGGAGGAGCTGAAGAACGACGAGAAGGTGACCGTCTCGGGCAACTGAGACCCGCGCTCCTGCGACCTGTACGTGCTCAGGGGCACCCGGCGGGTGCCCCTGAGCGCTGGGTGCCGGGGCTCAGGCCGTGGCACCCGCCATGGCGCGGCACATCGTCGCACAGCGACGACACGCCTCCGCACAGCGTTTGAGCTGCGGGTCGTCCGGCATGGACATACACGCCTCGGCGCACATGTCACAGGCCTGGGCGCACAGCCCGCACATCCGGGCCGACAGCGGCGAACGCCGCATCATCATGTCCGCGCACATGCGCGTCATCTCGGAGCAGTCCATCAGCGCGCGCATGATCTGCATCTGCTCCTGCCCGCCCATCTGCATGCAGGAGCTCATGGTCTCCTCGCAGACGGAGTGGCAGGTCATGCACGCCTCGACGCAGTCCTGCATCTCCTTGGTCATCGGGGTCATGGGCGTGGGCTGCATGGTTTCTCCTCGGGGACGGGGACCCGGGGCGGGTCCGCACCCTTCCGTCGTACGCCTCCCGGCCGCCCGCCGCCATCGGGCGGCCGGACAAGCTGAGCCGTGCGGGCGCGCACCCGCACGGCTCGGCTTGTCCGGACACGGCCTCACCAGGTGAAGTCGGGGTCCACCCTCATGCAGGCGCCCTCGTCCGCCCCGTTCAGCGCTTCCGCGGACCGGGGCATGGTGTCGTCCCTCTCCGCCACCTCGTACTCCGTCCCCTCACGCCAGTCGGCGCCCACCACCAGCGTCACTCCGCTGACGTCCGTGGACCGCTGGACCGCGCTCAGCGGAATGCCGAGCGCCCGGGCGACCGCCTGGGCGTCGCCCTCCAGTTCGGCACTGGGATAGCGCACCACGGTCTCGCTCACGGTCGTCATCGTCGTCCGGTCGGCCGTGGCCTTGACGAAGCCCATCCCGACGAGCGCCTCACCGACCTCCTCGGCCCGCCCGGGCACCGCGGCCGACGTGGAGGTGCCGGTGCCGTTCTGCACCAGTACGCCGATCTTCGCGTCCGGGGCGGCGGGGTCGGCGGGGGCGGTGGGGGTGGCAGAGGTGACGGGGGTGGCGGAGGTGGTGGCGTTCGGCTCCTGCGTGGCCTGCTCCGGGGTGCTCTGCTCCTGTGTGGCCCCGTCCTGGGGCGCCTTCTCCGCCGCCGTCTCCTTCTCCGCCGCCGTCTCCTTCTCCCCGTCCTTGCCGTCCAGCGCGATGTCCTCGCGGACCAGCCGGAACAGCTGATCGGCGTCCCCCTCCTTGGGGACGACCCGCGCGCCCAGGTACGTGTACGGCATCGTGGTCATCGTGATCCGCTCGGGCTCGACCTTCCGCAGCTCGGTGCTGAGGTCGTAGAGCGCTTTCACGGTGCCGAGCCCTGGGTCGACGGTGAGCGCCCGGGTCGCCTGCTCGGCCAGCCTGCGCAGCGCGTTCGGGTTGGTGATCGTGGCGTTGTCGCGCAGCTCGCGCACCATGGCGTTCATGTACTGGTGCTGAGCCTTGGCCCGGGCTATGTCGCTGCCGTCCTCGAACCCGTACCGCGTCCGCAGCCACTGCAGGGCCTGGACGCCCTGGATGTACGTGGTGCCCTTCTCCAGCCGCAGGCCCGAGCCGTGGCCCTGGCTGTCCTTGGAGTAGATGTTGGCGTCCACGCACACCGGCACTCCGCCGATCGCGTCGGCCATCGACACGACGCCCTCGAAGTCGACCATGACGAAGTGGTCGATGTGGATGCCGGTCAGTTCCTGCCAGGTGGCGACCGTGCAGCCGGGACCGCCGCGGCCGAGCGACTGGTTGGTCATCACGCGGCCGTCGGACGCCGGGTAGACGGTGCCGTCGTCCGGGTCGGTGCACTTGGGGATCTGTACGAGGGTGTCGCGGGGCATGCTGATCACCGAGATGTTGGTGCGGTCCGCGGACAGGTGCACCAGCATCTGGACGTCGGCGAGGGGCGTGCCGCCGAAGGTCTCGCGCGCCCCGCCGAGCTTCTGGTTCCCCTCGGTGTCCCGCGCGTCCGAGCCGATGACCAGGATGTTCAGCGGGGTCTGCCCGGCCGCGTTCGGCGCGGGCCGGGCGATCGCCGTGTCGCCGAGGTTCAGTACTTCCTTCCTGATGTTGCCGTTCAGGTGCTGGTAGTAGAGATAGCCGGCACCCGAGGTGCCGAGTATCAGAACCGCCAGAACCACCGCACACCAGCGCAGCACCCGCCGTCTCCGCCGCGGCCGCCCGGCGGCACCGCCCGACGCGTCATCGCCTCCGCCGGGGCCTGCGGTGGTGGGGGTCTCGGGGGGCGGGGTGTCGTCGGGTGCCGTGGGGGAGGGGGCGCCGTTCGGTGCTTCGGGCGCGGGGAAGGGGGGCGTCGTCGCGTCCGGGGCCGGGTCGGCGTCCGGGACAGGGTCGGCGTCCGGGACAGGGGTGCTCCCCACCGCGGCGTCAGGGGCGTCGGAGGTCGGGGCGGGCGCGGCGTTGGGGCCCGGGTCGGACTCCGTCTTCGGGGCGTGGCTGTCCTCCGCGTCGGGGGCGGTCCTCGCGCGAGGAACCGTTTCGTCAGTCGTGCTCGGGGCGGTCTCCGGCTCAGTGACCGGGGCGTCCCCGGTGTCGGCGCCGGTGTCGGTGCCGGAGGAGGGGCCGGTCTGCGTGTCGGAGGCCGGAGCGGTCCTTGCCTCGGGGGCCGGGCCGTCCTCCGTGCGCGCACCGGCCGGCGGGGAGGTGTCCACGACCGCGGTCGTGCCGTCCGGTGCCTCCAGCTCGTCCGGCCGGCCGGCGGCGTCGGTGTCCTCCGTTCCCGGCCGTCTCCGGCTCCCCCGTGCGTTCCCCCGCACCCCGCTGCGCATCATCTCGCTGCCCTTCCCCACCACGCCTGCCGAACGGGAGCGCCCCCGCTCCCTGTAGGACGGCCGAAGGCCCGCGGGGGATGTACTCGTCAGTACTCGTTTTCTCTTGAACTGAGCATGCGGAGAGCACGGAGCACCCGCCCCGACGGCGCGCTCCTGCCCGCCCACCCGGCCCGCGCGCCGCCCGCCTCGTCCGTGCACCCACGAACCCGGGCAGGGCACGCGCGTACACCCCCGGCGGTACCACCGCGCCCGGCCCGGACACCTCCCTGCGCCTGCCGGTCCGAGGTCGTCAGCCGGCGCAGACCTGCTTGTCCGCCGTGTTCTTCTCGACGTCCAGGTCCGCCGCCGCGGAGCCGTCCAGCGGAACGCCGGCCCCCTGGAAGTCCTTGCCCAGGGTCAGCACCATGGCGGGCAGACCCTGGGAACTGGTCTCGCTCTTGCCCTCGCCGGGCTGCAGCACCGACGCCGACAGGCCCATCAGGTCGGCCAGCTTACGCGCCTGGTCGGCCTGGTCGGGGTCGTACGCGAGGGTTGTCTTGTCCACGTCCGCCGACGCGTTGCCGAGCTGGCTGGACTTGGTGACGCCCTCCTCGTTCTGCAGCCAGTTCAGGGTCTCCTGCGCACTGCCGCTCTCGGCGCCGCCGTTGTAGATGTTGACCCGGACCTCGGAGGCATCGGCGCGCGCGCCCTCGAGCTTCGCGGCCTCCTTCTTCTTGGCCTCCTCGGCCTCCTTCTTCTTCACCTCGGTCAGCGAAACGTCACCGCGGACCGTTCGGAAGAGCTGCTGGGCCTGGGCCTCCTGCATCACGACGGTGGCCGCGTCGTCGGGGTTGTCGACCACCGGCACCTTCGTGAACGTCAGGTTCTTGGTGTTGACCTTGCCGATCTCCTGCGCGAGCCCGGCCAGCTTCTGGATGTCCGCGATCTTCGAGTCGACGGTCAGCGCCTTGGTGCCCGCCTCCGCGAGCGCGAGCAGCTTCTTGGGGTTGGTGAGCGTGTCGTCGGACTTCACCTGGCGCATCAGCGAGCCGAGGAACTGCTGCTGGAGCCCGATGCGGTCAAGATCGCTGCTGAACCCCACGGAGTACCGCGTGCGCACGAACGCGAGCGCGTCCTCACCCTGGATCTTGTGCTCGCCCGCGGTCAGGTTGAGCTTGGACTTCTTGTCGTTGATGTCCTTCTCGAGGCAGACCGTCACTCCGCCGACCGCCGTCGACAGCGTCTTCACCGCGTTGAAGTCCGCCACCATGAAGTGGTCGATCTCGATCCCGGTCAGCTCGGTGACCGTACGCATCGTGCAGCTCGGGGTGCGGTTGTCCTGGCCGAGGCTGTTGTTGAAGCGGGTGCTCGACGTGCCCGGGATGGTCACCGTGGTGCCGTCGTCCTGGGTGGTCGGGCAGTCCGGGATGTCCACGATCATGTCCCGCGGGATGCTCATCGCGGTCGCGTTCGAACGGTCTTTGGAGACGTGCAGCAGGATCGTGGTGTCCGCGTGGCCGACGCTGTCGGTGTCGCCGTAGCCGTCGTTGCCCTCGCCGGTGCGCTTGTCCGTGCCGATCACCAGGACGTTGATCGCCCGGTCCTTGCTGAAGCCGCCGGTGCCCGCGCCGTCGTCGGAGACGGCCGTGATGTTGCCGTTCAGGTGCCGGTAGTACAGGTAGCCCGCGGAGCTCGCGCCGACCAGCAGGAACGCCAGCGAGCCGCCCGTCCAGACGAGGACCTTCCTGCTCTTGGACTTCTGCTTGGTGCGGCGGCGGCCCGGCGGCGGCTCGGCGGGCGCTCCCCGGCGGCGCCGCGGTCCCGGCACCGTCTCCGGGATCTCACGGGTGTCCGGCGCGGCCTTGGCGGAGCGCGTACGGGCTCCGCCGGTCTGCGTTCCCCCGGGGCCCCCGGGTCCCCCGGTCGCGCCGGTTCCGCCGGTCTGCGTTCTACCGGCCTGTGCTCCTCCGGCGCGTGCCCCGGCGGTGCCGCCTCCCGCTTTACGCGGCCTCGGCACCGCCGACTGCGGAGCGGAAGGAGCCAGTCGCAATTCGTATTCGCCGGTGTTCGGGTTGAGCACCCACTGGTCTGCGGGATCGATGTCGTCCGCCCGCCCACGGCCTTGCGCGTCCACGGTTGTCCGATTCCTCCGTCGGGGCCACGCGGCGCCTTCCCCCTCCAAAAGGCGCTCGGGTCTCGTGCAAGTGGTGCGCGACCGAAGGCCTGGCACACCGGATCGCTCACACTATCCGCCCGATTAGGCCGCAAGCGACGCCGGTGACTATTTGCACGTCCCTACAACTGGGCAATCCGCCCATTTCTTGGTGCTTTTCTTCCGTCTGTTGACGTGCGGTTTACCTGCGGACGCCCGCAGAAGCCATGTTCACGCGGAAAGCCGGAGTGGCGCGTTCGGCGTACACGGGTCCGCCGGACGCCGCTTTCCGGTCGGTCCGCCGTCTCCGCCGGAGGGGGCGCGGTCCAGCGGAATCACCGTGGTGGCACGCATGCCCTGTCGGTTTCCTGTGCGAGTAACCCGGGTCTCCCCTCCGCGTGGAGGATCTTCGCGCCGGGATTTTCTCCGGCCGTGGACTCCGTCCCGCGGTCACGATTGACCCCGGAGGCGCACGGCCGGCCGTGCACGGTGAGGAATTGCACATGTTCCGTGAGGATTCTGCGCATGCCCGGACCGTCGTCGTCGCCGTCTTCCTCGTCGCCCGGGCGCTCAGCGCGTCGCGGACACCCGCTCGCTCTCGATCCGCCGCGCCAGCGCCTCCTCGCCCAGCCGGTCGAGGTGGCGGCACAGCACCACGGAGCCGCCGGTGGCGAGCGGGGCGTAGAGGCCGGCGTTCAGGCCCTCCCACGTGTCGTACGGCAGCCCGGACAGCAGTCGGGACGCGGGCCCCGTCAGTCCGAGCGACGGTGCCTCGGCGCGGGCCCGTTCCACCACCTCGGCGCCGCTGAACTCCCGCCCGGCGACGATCAGCGCGGGCTCCTCGGGGTCGACCGGGGCGTACGGCACGAAGCGGTCGCCCTGGCCCGGTACCTCGACGGCATAGTCGGCGAACCCCTCGGGCGGCTGCGGGAAGCGGCCGCCGAGCGGGCGCAGCGCGAGTGCGACGCGCTCGCCGGAGCAGGCGCGGGCCGCGTCCAGCGTGTCGGGGCCGCTGACCACGACGTCGGCCGCGGCCGGGTCGCCCGCGACGTCCGCGAGGGCGCCCACCGAGGAGCACGCCAGCAGCCACACCGCCGTCTGCCAGTGCGCGGGCAGCAGCAGCGCGACCCGGTCGCCGGGCTCGACGGACAGTCCGTCCTGGAGGAGGTTCGCGGTCTTGGCCACCCAATTGGCGAAGGTGGCCACGGACAGTTCGACGCGTTCGCCCGTGGCGTCGTCGTAGAAGGTCACCAGGGGGCGTGCGGGGTCCGCGGCGAGCGCGGATCGCAGCAGGTCGGCAGGGGTGCGATCGGTGGCGTTCACGCGCGCAAGGGTACGCGGGGCGATCGGGTGGCGGCCGGTGCGGGCCGAGTGGCGGGGCACCGGTTCGGTCGAACGCGCCCGACGGAGCGTCAAAGGTCGGATAGACATATATGTCCGCATATGTCAAAGATCGAGGGCATGCGACGATTTCTGTCATCCTCGATCGGCGTGACCTGCGCGGTGGCCCTGTCGCTGCCGCTGACCCTCAGTGCCTCGGCCGCGCCCCGGCCCCCCGCGGCCGAGGCGTCCGTCCCCGGTGCCACCCAGTCGATCCCGCTCGTCCCGCTCGCCCCGCCCGGCAGCGACCGGGCGGCCGGTCCCGCCGGGGCCGAGCAGGGTCTCGGACGCCGGACCGTGCGGCCGTTCTCGATGGTCGGCGTCGTCTGGCACGACCCGGACACCGAACTGCACGGCCGCGTGCAGGTCCGTACCCGCGAGGCCGGGACACCCCGGTGGTCCGGCTGGCAGGACATCGACACGCACAACCACGATCACGCGGCCGACCCGGACACCGCGGAACGCACCTCCGGCCGGGTACGCGGCTCGACAGCCCCCCTCTGGGTGGGCCGTTCCGACGGAGTGGAGGTACGCGTCCGCGCGGAGTCACGACCCGCGACGGGCACCGCTGACGACGGGGCGCACCCTGACGACGGGGCGCACCCTGACGACGGGGCCCGCCCTGACGACGGGGCCCGCCCTGACGACGGGGCCCGCCCTAACGACCGGCACCGCCCCGACGACCGGGCGTACGCCGGCGACTTGGCACCCCCCGCCAGCCGCAGCGCCCTCCCCGAAGGCATGCGCCTGGAGCTCGTCGACCCCGGTGCCGAGCCGGCGCCCGGGGGCGCCCTCCCCGCCGGCTCCGCGCGTCTCGGCACGCTGGGGTCCGAGACCGCCGCGGCCGTGCCCAACACCGAGTTGGCGCCGCTGGGTTCCGCCGAGATCCCGGCACTGTCCCAGGAGGAGACCAGAAAACAGCTCGTCGGCGTGCGGCCCGGCGCGAAGCCGTACATCGGTCCGCGCCCCCGTATCGTCACGCGCCGCGGCTGGGGCGCCGACGAGCGGCTGCGCGAGAGCGGCTTCCGCTACACCAAGCGTGTCAAGGCGGCCTTCGTGCACCACACCGCGTCGGGCAACAAGTACCGCTGCTCGCAGGCCCCTTCGCTCATCCGCAGTATCTACCGCTACCACGTGGTGAGCAGCGGCTGGCGGGACATCGGCTACAACTTCCTCGTCGACCGGTGCGGGCACATCTACGAGGGCCGCGCGGGCGGCGTCGCCAGGGCCGTGATGGGCGCCCACACGCTCGGGTTCAACGCGAACAGCATGGGCATCGCCGTGCTCGGCAGCTACAACAGCGCGAAGCCCCCCGCCGCGGCCGTCCGCGCGATCTCGAAGCTCACGGCCTGGAAACTCGGCCTTTACGGGGCGAACCCGCGTGGCAAGACATATCTGACGTCCGGTGGTGGCAATCTCTACCGAAAAGGTAAGAAGGTACGACTGCACGTCATCTCCGGTCACAGGGACGGCTTCGCCACCGAGTGCCCCGGCCGGCGCCTGTACGGAAAGCTCGGCAAGACCCGCTCCACCGCGGCGAACCTCCAGGGTCGGTAGACCGGCGCACCCCGCCCCGCACCGGCGTACGACGGAACGTACGCACCCACGGCGAACGGCCCGGTCGCCACGGACAATTCCACATCGCACCAAGCCATCGACGGACGCCCCGTACTGCCTTCGAAGGCCCATCGGAAAGGTCTGCATACACTGGCCGGCCGAAACAAAGTTCGGCCGGTCCCGGCAGGAAGCAGAGACGACAGGTGACAGAAGCGATCCTCCTGGTCGGCGGCAAAGGCACCCGGCTCCGCCCGCTCACGGTGCACACCCCGAAGCCCATGGTCCCGGCGGCCGGGGTCCCCTTCCTCACGCACCAGCTGGCGCGGGCGAAAGCGGCGGGTGTCGAGCACATCGTGCTCGCCACGTCGTACCTGGCCGAGGTCTTCGAGCCGCACTTCGGCGACGGCTCGTCACTGGGCCTCCACCTGGAGTACGTCACGGAGGAGGAACCGCTCGGCACCGGCGGCGCCATCCGCAACGTCGCCTCGCGTCTGCACTCGGGCCCCGACGACCCGGTCCTGGTCTTCAACGGCGACATCCTCACGGGCCTGGACATCGAGGCGCTGGTGGCGACCCACCGGTCGACGGGCGCGGACGTCTCCCTGCACCTGACGAAGGTCACCGACCCGCGCGCGTACGGCCTGGTGCCGACGGACGCGACCGGCAGGGTCACGGCCTTCCTGGAGAAGCCCCAGACTCCCGAGGAGATCGTCACCGACCAGATCAACGCGGGCGCGTACGTCTTCCGCCGCTCCGTCATCGACACGATCCCGGTGGGCCGCCCCGTCTCGGTCGAACGGGAGACCTTCCCGGACCTGCTGGCGGCAGGCGCCCACCTCCAGGGCATGGTCGACTCCACGTACTGGCTGGACCTCGGCACCCCGGCGGCGTTCGTACGGGGCTCCGCGGACCTCGTCCTCGGCCGCGCCCCGTCCCCGGCGGTCCCCGGCCGCTGCGGCGACCGCCTGATCCTGCCCACGGCCACGGTCGCGGGCGACGCCAAGCTCACCGGGGGCACGGTGGTGGGCGAGGGCGCGTTCGTCGGCGAGGGAGCCCGGGTGTCGGGCAGTACGGTCCTGGCGGGCGCGGTCGTCGAACCCGGCGCGGTCATCACGGACTCCCTGATCGGCGCGCGGGCCCGCATCGGCCGGCGGTCGGTCCTCAGCGGCGCGGTGATCGGCGACGGCGCGGTCGTCGGAGCGGACAACGAACTCCGGGACGGCGTACGGGTGTGGTGCGACGCGCGCATCCCGACGGCGGCGGTGCGGTTCTCGTCGGATCAGTGAGCGCCGGGATCACCGGGCGCGGGTGACCGGCCGTTTCGGCCGGTCACTCCGGACTCGCCGTCTCGATCGGTCACTCCGGACTCGCCGTCCCGACCGGTCACTCCCGGCCCGCCGTCCGGTACCGGGCACCGGTCACCGGCCTACGTGTGCTGCCAGATGGTGCCCACCGACATCCGCGGCCCGCGCCGCGGCGGCGTCCGTCCGGAGAGCAGGATCAGCCGGGCCGCCCGGTGCCGCTGGCCCGCGTACGGCTCCAGCAGCGCCAGCATCGCCTCGTCGTCGGCGTCCCGGTCACCGGCCAGCGCGTAGCCGACGATGCCGGGCAGGTGCAGGTCCCCGACCGTCACCGCGTCCGCCGCGCCATGACTGCGCTGCACGGTCTCCGCCGACGTCCACGGCCCGATGCCCGGTACGACCTCCAGCCGCGCCCGTGCCTCGGCCGGTGTCATCCCCGTGGTCTCCTCCAGCCGGGCGGCGACCCGTACGGCGCGCAGGACCGCCGACGCCCGCTTGGCGTCGACGCCGGCCCGGTGCCACTCCCACGAGGGGACCAGCGCCCACGTCCGCGCGTCCGGCATCACGTGCATCGGCTCCGGCACGGGCCCCGGCGCCGGCTCCCCGAACCGCCGGACGAGCAGCCGCCAGGACTTGTACGCCTCGACCGACGTGACCTTCTGCTCCAGGATCGACGGGATCAGCGACTCCAGGACCAGGCCGGTCCGGGTGAGCCGCAGTCCCGGACGCCGCTGCCGGGTCAGCGCGAGCAGCCGGTGCCGCGGCTCGAAGGCCGAGGGGTCGTCGAGGGCCCCGAGCATCGCGGGCAACTGCTCCAGCAGCCATCCGGCCCCCGGACCCCACGCCTCGGCCTCGGCCACCTCGCCGCGCACGGCGATACGCAGCGTCCCCGGCCCCGCCGGGGTGCGGCTCGCCCGCCACACGGACCCGTCGGGCATCAGCCGGACCGTCGGATCGTGGGGTCCGCGCCGCAGCGGCCCGAGCACCAGCCCGAGGTCGAGCGGCCACCCGGGACGCCAGGTCCGCCGCAGCCCGGCCGCGGCGGCGCCACGGGCGGCGGGCCGGGCCGCCCCGCCGGGCGCGGGTACGCCGGGGAGCCCGCCGTGCACCGCGGTGCCGCGTGCGGGCCGGGGCGCGAAGCGTCCTGCCACGGGGGATGCCTTCAGGGTCGTACGGGACGGGGGAGGCCGTCAGGGGGCCGGTCGTCCAGCATGCCTCATCGCGCGGCCCGGCCTCACCGCACCTCCACGAACGCCGCGGCGTCCCGCTCCGGGCGCGGCCGGGGCTCCTCCGCCGGGCGGCCCACCGCCACGGCGCCCATCGGGTCCCAGCCCTCCGGCAGCTCCAGCACGCGCCGTACGACGTCCCGGCAGAACATCGTGGACGACACCCACGCGGAGCCCAGCCCCTCCCCGGCGAGCGCCACGAGGAGGTTCTGCACCCCGGCGCCTGCGGCGACCACGAACATCTCCCGCTCGGCGCCGTCCCGCCGTTCGTCGCCGTAGTGGTGCGAGCCGTCCATGACGAGACAGGGCACCACCAGGTACGGCGCGTTGCGCAGGACGTCGCCCCGGCGCACCCGCCTGGCGATGGACTCCTCGCTCCTGCCGTCCCGCCGGAGGTCCGCGATCCACGCCTCCCGCATCGCGTCCAGCAGCGCGGTCCGCGACGCCTCGGACTCCAGCAGCACGAACCGCCACGGTGTGGTGTGGTGCGGCGCCGGCGCGGTCACCGCCGCCGCCACGGCACGCCGTACGGCACCGGGGTCGACGGGCTCGTCGGTGAACGCCCGCACCGTGCGCCGCTGGGTCACGGCCAGCCGTACGGCCTCCGAGGTCCCGAGCCGGAACATGTCGTCGCGCGCACCGCGCACCATCGCGCGCGTGCCCTCGCCGTCGTCCTCGGCCACCACGTGCCCGAGGCCGCGCACCACGGCGACGGGCCGCCCCGAGGCCTTCCCCTTCACCAGGTCACCGGCGGCGGCCAGCTCGTCGGCGGTCGCGACGACGGTCGCGGCGAGCGGATTGCCGTACGCGTCCGTCCCGCCGCGCAGATCGTCGAGCACGCGCACGCCCGCGGCGCCGATGGCGACGTCCGTCAGGCCCGCCCGCCACGGCCGTCCGAAGGTGTCGGTGACCACGACGCCGACGTCGACGCCGAGGGCGTTCCGCAGCCCCTCCCGGATCGACCGCGCGGACGCGTCCGGGTCCTCGGGCAGCAGCAGCACGGTGCCCGCGGGGGTGTTGGAGGCGTCGACCCCGGCGGCGGCCATGACCAGCCCCTGCCGGTTCTCGACGATCCGCAGCGTCCCGCGGCGCGCCACGACCCGTACGGTCTCGGCGTCGATGGCGGCCTCCCGGTCGGCGGCCTCGACGATCCGGCCCTCCGCCTTCGACACGATCTTCGAGGTGACGAGGAGCACGTCCCCGTCGGCCAGGCCCGGCTCGGCCGCGGCGATCAGCTTGGCGAGGTCGTCGCCCGGCTGCACCTGGGGGATGCCGGCCGGCGCCCAGACCCGGTAGCCGCCGGCGCCGTCCCGGAAGAGTCCGTCGCTCAAGCGCTCCGCACCTCCTCCGCCAGCGCCAGCGCCTCCTGGGCCATCCGCGCCGCCGCGTCCACGTCCGTCATCATCAGCGGGACGGCCCGGCACCGGATCCCGGCGGCCTCGACGCGCTCCACCGAGCCCGCGTCCACCGTGTCGACCAGCCAGCCGTCGAGCAGCCCCGAGCCGTAGTGCTCGGCGACGGCCGCCGCCGTCGCCTCCACGCCCACGGCGGCGAGCACCTTGTCGGCCATGCCGCGCACGGGCGCGTCTCCGACGATGGGGGAGAGGCCGACGACCGGCACCCCGGCGTCGGCGATCGCCTCGCGGATGCCGGGGACGGCCAGGATGGTGCCGACGGACACCACCGGATTGGACGGCGGGAACAGGATCACGTCCGCCTCGGCGACGGCCTCCAGGACCCCCGGCGCGGGCTTGGCGTGCTCGGCGCCGACCGGCACGACCGCCTCGGCCGGGACGGAGGCGCGCAGCCGCACCCAGTACTCCTGGAAGTGGACGGCCTTGCGCTCGCCGGGGCCGCCGTCGGCGCCGGGCAGCGTGACCGCGACATGTGTCTCGACCCGGTCGTCCGACATCGGGATGAGCCGCACCCCGGGCTGCCACCGGTCGCACAGCGCCTCGGTGACGGCGCTCAGCGGGAAGCCCGCGCCCAGCATCTGGGTGCGCACTATGTGGGTGGCGAAGTCCCGGTCGCCGAGCCCGAACCACTCGGGGCCCACGCCGTAGGCCGCGAGCTCCTCCTTGACGTGGAAGGACTCGTCGGTACGGCCCCAGCCCTGCTCCTCGTTGATACCGCCGCCGAGCGTGTACATCACCGTGTCGAGGTCCGGGCAGACCTTCAGCCCGAAGAGATGGATGTCGTCGCCGGTGTTGCCGATGACCGTGATGTCGGCGTCCGGCACGGCCCGCTTCAGACCGCGCAGGAACCGTGCACCACCGATGCCGCCGGCCAGAACCACAATGCGCATGGGAACAGTGTGTCAGCCGCCGGGCCGACTCGTTGAGGGCGGTGGCCGGGCGACGGGTGGGCCGGTTCCGCAGGCGGGTACGACGAAGCGCCGGCCGGAGGGGCACTCACCCGGTGACTGCCGTGCGCCTCACGCCCCGCGCGCCCAGCAGGCGGCGGCCGGCGGCGCCCCGGCCGGGGAAACGGCGGCCGAGGGGAGCTTCCCGGTCGTCCCGAGGCCCGGTCGGCGCATCGGCATCTCCGTCAGGCCCGGGTAGTAGATGTGCAGGCTGACCGCCGGTTCGAGCGCGTCGTTGACGACCTCGTGCGCGTACCCCGGTGCGAACACCCGCTGCGCCCCGGCGCCCAGCGAGCGCGTCCCCCGCCCGGTGCGCTCGGTCAGGACGCCGTCGAGGACGGTCAGCACACCGGAGGAGGGACCGTGGTCGTGGAGCCCGCTGCCCTGGCCGGGCACCCAGGACAGCAGCCACACCTCGTACCCCGGCCCCACGCGGAGCCGGTGGTACCAGCGCGAGGCCGCGTCGTACCGGACGAGGTCCTCCCACCGGCCGCGGTCGGCGGCGATCGAGCGGGCGAGTCCGGCGAACTCGGCCACGGTGGCCGGGTGTTCGCGCGGGGCCTGCAGCAGATGGGGTACTTCGAGGATGTCGCCGGCGATCTGGAGGTCGCTGTCGCTGTTCATGGAGAGGTGCGGTCCCTGGGCGGAGGAGTCGGGAAGATGGCGGGGCGCCGCCGGGCCGTCGCCCGGGTCACGGGCGCCGGGTGCGCCCGGGCGGGGCGTCGGCGGAGGGTGCGGCCGAGCGTCGCGCGGACCCGGGAGGGGTCGCGGCGGTGGCCTGGGTGGGGCCGGGTGCGAGGGGCTCGGGGAGGGCCGGAGCGGTCAGCTCAACAGCCGGGACAGCAACAGCTGCAGCGAGCGCGGGCAGCACCGGAGGACCCGGCGGAGCGGGTCGGGGTGAGTGCCGAATTCGCGAGCATGCCCCCAGGACAGCGGTTCACACCTGGGCTGTCAACTCGGCCTCCTGTGGACGGGCCGTGTTTCACCTCATCCGGGCCACCGGTCAGATGAAAGGTTTGCTCACGGGGATGTCGGGACACATGGCGTCCACCGGGCGTGAAACCCCAGGCGAACGGCGGTCCAAACGTGATCAAGGTCGCTTCGGTGTTCGCGTCGCAACGAGATCGAACCTTTGAGCGTCCTTGCTCGTACGGGAGCGAGGTCCGCTTGAGGGCCCGTCCTGCTGTCAGGGTTTATGGCGATTTGAACACTTTCCGCTTGGCCTTGGTTCCGCAGAGTGAATAAGGGGCTCAATAGCAGATCTCGGCTTGACTCGCCCGTAGCAGCACACTTGTAATTTCACTCGTGTCGTTCAGCCGAAATCGGTACGGCAACACCACGGGGACGCGAAAGACAGACGAGGGGCGCACATGACCGAGCTCGTGCAGCAACTGCTGGTCGACGACGCGGACGAAGAACTCGGCTGGCAGGAGCGCGCGCTCTGCGCCCAGACCGATCCCGAGTCCTTCTTCCCCGAGAAGGGCGGCTCCACCAGGGAGGCCAAGAAGGTCTGCCTCGCCTGCGAGGTCCGCTCGGAGTGCCTGGAGTACGCGCTCGCCAACGACGAGCGGTTCGGCATCTGGGGCGGCCTGTCGGAGCGCGAGCGCCGCCGCCTCAAGAAGGCCGCCGTCTGAGAGACCGTCACGGATCCGGAGACCGTCACCGTGACGGATCCGGGGGCCGCCACGGATCCGCAGGCCGCCACGGGCCCGGAGACCGACGGGACCGCCGCGCGGCGGCCGCCGGACATCGGTAACCGGACAAGCACGCGCGCGCGTGCCACCGACCAAACCGCACACACCCTTACGTAACGACCGGCCCGTCGCCTTGGTTGTCCACAGGCGGCGGGCCGTTCGCTGCCCAGCCGTTAGTGTGGTCGCTCGTCCGAGACGTCCCGCTGTCCCCCGATGACGCGGGCGTCCACCGCAGTCCATCGAACCGGGGCCCGTACCTCGATGTCCGTGCACAGTCACACGGCAGCCCACCACGACGCTGCCACAGCGGTGTTCGACCCGACCCGCCAGGCGGCGTCCGACCGCCGGCCGCTGTCGGACCCGACCCGCTCACCCGAGTTCCCGCGCCATGTGGTCACCGCGGTCCTCGTCGCCCACGACGGCGCCCGCTGGCTGCCCGACGCGCTCGCCGGGCTGCTCGGCCAGGAGCGCCCCGTGCAGAACGCCATGGCGGCCGACACCGGCAGCGCGGACGACTCCGCCCAGCTGCTCACCGACGCCCTCGGCGCCGACCGGGTCCTGCACCTCGCCCGGCGCACCGGCTTCGGCCAGGCCGTCGACGAGGCCAACCGCACCGCCGGTGTGCTGACCCCGGACGACCTGCCGTACCTCAAGCGCCCCAGCGGCTGGGACCCCGTCACCCGCACCTGGCGCGACGACGCCTACGACCTGCCGGAGCTCCCCCACGGCGAGCCCGTGCAGTGGCTGTGGCTGCTGCACGACGACTGCGCCCCCGAACCGGACGCGCTCGCCGAGCTGTTGCGGGTCGTCGACAACGAGCACGAGCTCGGCCGGGACGTCGCCGTCGTCGGTCCCAAGCTGCGCGGCTGGTACGACCGCCGCCAGCTGCTGGAGGTCGGCGTCACCATCGCCAACTCCGGCCGTCGCTGGACCGGCCTGGACCGCCGCGAGCAGGACCAGGGCCAGCACGACCACGTACGGCCCACGCTCGCCGTGTCCACCGCCGGCATGCTGATCCGCCGCGACGTCTACGAGGAGCTCGGCGGCTTCGACCGGCGGCTGCCCCTGATGCGCGACGACATCGACCTGTGCTGGCGCGCCACGGCCGCCGGGCACCGCGTCCTCGTCGCCCCCGAGGCGGTGCTGCGGCACGCCGAGGCGGCCTCCCGCGAGCGCCGCACCGTCGACTGCGCCGGCCGTAACGCCGCCTCCCCGCACATGGTCGACAAGGCGGGCGCCGTCTACACCCTGCTCGTCAACACGCGCACGGCAGCGCTGCCCTGGGTGCTGGTCCGGCTCGTGCTCGGCACGCTGCTGCGGACCCTCGCCCACCTCGTCGGCAAGGTCCCCGGACAGGCCGTCGACGAGATCCGCGGCCTCCTGGGCACGCTGCTGCGCCCGGAGCGCATCCTCGCGGGACGCCGCAGCCGCGGCCGCCCGCAGCTCGACAAGGGCGAGATGCGCCCCCTGTTCCCGCCGCCCGGTGCCACCGTGCGGGCCACCGTCGAACAGGTCGCCGGCAACCTGGTCGGCCGCTCCGGCACCGAGACCTCCGCGGCCGGACGGCACGGCGGCGCGGTCGAGTCGGGCCCCGGCGGCGACGACGCCGACTTCCTCGAGGTCGAGCAGTTCGCGCGGCTCAAGCGCGTCGCCCGCAGGCCGGGCCCCGTGCTCTTCGTCGTCCTGCTGCTGGCCGCGCTCGTCGCCTGCCGCGGACTGCTCGGCGGCGGGGCGCTGGCGGGCGGCGCGCTGCTGCCCGCGCCCGTCGGCTCCGGCGAGCTGTGGTCGCGCTACCTCGACGCCTGGCACGCGGTCGGCACGGGCGGCACCCAGTCCGCGCCGCCGTATCTCGCGATCGTCGCCCTGCTCGCCTCCCTGCTGCTGGGCTCCACCGGACTCGCGGTGACCGTGCTGCTCGTGGCCTCGGTGCCGCTCGCCGGGTTCACCGCGTACTTCGCCTCCCGGCCCCTGGTCACCTCGCGGCTGCTGCGCGCGTGGGCGGCCGTCGCGTACGCCTTCCTGCCCGCCGTCACCGGCGCGCTCGCGGGCGGCCGCATCGGCACCGCCGTCCTCGCGGTCCTGCTCCCGCTCATCGCCCGCGCGGGCGCCGCGGCCGCCGGGCTCACCAGCGCGACGGATGCGCGCGGCAGCTGGCGCGCCACCTGGGCGTACGCCCTGCTGCTGACGATCACCACCGCCTTCACGCCGGTCGTGTGGCCCATCGCCCTCGTCCTCGGCCTCGGGGTCCTCGTCCTGCGCCGCCGGGACGTCGCCGCGTACGGGCTGCGCTTCCTGGCCCAGCTCGGCACCCCGCTGCTGGTCCTCGCCCCCTGGTCGCTGACGCTGCTGCCGTTCGGCTTCTTCCAGGAGGCCGGCATGGAGTACGGCGCGAGCGCGGCCTCCGCGACCGACCTGCTCGGTGCCTCCCCGGGCGGACCCGGCACCGTCAGCGGGCTGACGCTCCTCGGCATCGTGCTGGCGGCGCTGGCCGCCCTGCTGCGCTCCGAGCGGCAGCTCGCCGTCCGGACCGCCTGGACCGGTGCCCTGGTGGCGCTCGTCCTCGCCGTCCTCTCCAACGGCTCCGCCTGGGCCGGACCCGCCACCCTCGTCTACGGCCTCGCCCTGCTGGCCGCCGCCGTGCTAGGTGCCGACGGGGCACGCGCGCGCGTGGCCGAGCAGAGCTTCGGCTGGCGTCAGCCGGTGGCCGCCCTCATAGCGCTCGCCGCGGCCGCGGGCCCGCTGCTGGCGGCGGCCGGCTGGATGATCGGCGGCGCCGACGGCCCGCTGCAGCGGCGCGACCCCGTGCAGGTGCCCGCGTTCGTCGCCGAGGACAGCGGCACGCGCGACCAGGCCCGCACACTGGTCCTCGACAGCGACTCGCCCGCCGAGGTCGGCTACAGCCTCGTACGGGGCTCCGGCGCGCGTCTCGGCGACGCCGAACTAGCCACGGCGGCGGGGGACAACGCGCGGCTGGACAAGGTCGTCGCCAACCTCGTGGCGGGCTCCGGCGCCGACCAGGCCGACGAACTCGGCGGCTTCGCCGTCCGCTACGTCCTCGTCCGCAAGGGCGCGCCCCGTGAGGTCGGCCGCGTCCTGGACGCCACGCCCGGCCTGTCCCGGCTCAGCCAGCAGGACGGCACCGCGCTGTGGCGCGTGGACCGGGAGGTGGCCCGCGTCACCGTCGTCTCCGGTTCCGGCGAGCCCGTGCCCGTCGCGGCCGGACCCGTCGAGGTCCACACCACCCTTCCCGAGGGCGGCGGGGACCGTGTCCTGCGCCTCGCCGACAGCGCCGACGAGGGCTGGACCGCCACCCTCGACGGCGAGCCGCTCACCCGCGTCACGGTCGACGGCTGGGCCCAGGGCTTCAAGCTGCCCGCGGGCGGCGGGAGGCTGGACGTCACCTTCGACGAGCCGCTGAGCCACACCGGCTGGCTGTGGGCCCAGGGCGCGCTCGCCGTCGTCCTGGTGGTGCTGGCCCTGCCGGGCCGCCGCCGGGACGTCGACGACGACCTCCCCGAGGAGCCCGTCGTGCCCGCCCAGGACATCACCGGCGACGGCCGCCGCGCCCGCCGGCTGCGCGCCCAGGCCGAGGCCGGACGGGCCGCGGAAGAGGCCGACGCCGCGCGGACGGAGAACGGACAGGACCCGGACGCCGCCCCGCCGTCCCCGGAAGCGGCCCCGGAGCCGGTCGCCGTCGCCCAGCAGCAGGCGTACGACGGATGGGACACGCCGGGGTACGCGGGCGCCGGGTACGGCGGGTACGGAAGTGACCCGTACCAGCAGAACCAGCAGTACGCGGCGGACGGCTACCAGCAGCCCTACCAGGCCGACCCCTACCAGGGCGCCCAGTACGACCCGTACGCCTACGGGGACACGAACGGCTCGTACGGCCAGACGAGCGGCCAGGCGTACGGGCAGGGCTACGACGCGCCGTACGACCCGGCGCACGGCACCGACAGCGAGCGTCCCGACGGAGGCCGGCAGTGAAGCGCACCACCCTGTCCCTGATCGCCGGCGCGACCGCGCTGGCCGCCGTCACCGGTTTCGCCGTGCTCACCGCGCCCGAAGCCGCCACCGGGACCACCGCCAGGGCGGCCGCCCAGCTGCCCGTGGAGCGCACGAGCCTGCTCTGCCCGAAGCCGAGCACCTCGGACGTCGCGGAGACCGCGTACACGTCCTTCACGCCCGTCACCGAGGGCACCGGGGACAGCGGGAAGGCCACGCTCGTGGCCGCGACCGGCAGCGGCGGGAACGGCGGGAACGGCGAGGACGGGAACAAGGGGACGGACGGAGACGGAGGCAAGGGGACGGAGGAGCCGGCGAAGCCCGTCCTGGAGCCGAAGGAGGCCGGCAAGCCGGTCACCGGCAGCGTCGACGGCGCCGACGCGCCCGCCCTCGTCGGTACCGCCGGGGGAACGCTCGCGCCGGGATGGACCGTCCAGCAGACCACCGAGATCGACGCGGGCACCGGGCGCGGCCTGCTCGGTACGGACTGCACCGCGCCGGACACCGAGTTCTGGTTCGCCGGAGCCAGTACGGCCGTGGACCGCACCGACTACGTCCACCTGATCAACCCGGACGACTCCGCGGCCGTCGTCGACGTCGAGCTGTACGGCAAGGACGGGGAGCTGGAGACGACCGTCGGGGACGGCATCACGGTCCAGCCGCGCTCCGGCGAGCCGGTGCTGCTGTCCACCCTCACCGACGCGGCCGAGACGGATCTGACCGTGCACGTCAGTGTGCGCAGCGGACGGGTGGCGGCGGCCGTCCAGGCACTGGACGACAAGCTGGGCGGCGACTGGCTGGCGCCTTCGGCCGATCCGGCGGGCAGCCTGGTCCTGCCGGGCATCCCCGAGGACGCCGCAGGCGTGCGGCTGGTGGCCTTCGTGCCCGGGGACACGGACGCCGACCTGAAGGTGCGTCTGGCGTCGCCCAACGGGCAGATCACCCCGGTGGGCCACGAGACGCTCCATGTGAAGGCCGGCATGACGGCCGCCGTCGACCTGGGCGACATCACCCGGGGCGAGGCCGGGTCGCTGGTGCTGACGCCCACGAGCACGTCGGCCCCCGTGGTCGCCGCCGTGCGGGTGGTGCGCGGCAAGGGCGACGACCAGGAGACGGCGTTCGTCCCGGCGAGCCGGCCGGTGGGCACGCGCGCGTCCGTCGCGGACAACCGCGAGAAGGGCACCACGCTGGCCGTGACCGCCCCGGACAAGGCCGCCGAGATCAAGGTCACCGCGTCCGCGGGCAGTGAGGGCGGCACCGAGGTGTCGAAGACCTTTTCGATCAAGGCGGGCACCACACAGCACGTGGAGGTGCCCGTCCCGAGCGGGCTGAAGGGCACGTACGCGCTGACGGTCGAGCCGGTCTCCGGGGGACCCGTGTACGCGTCCCGCATGCTGCGGGCGGGCACCGACGGCGGCACCGGGTTCACGGTGCAGACGCTGCAGGACGACCGGGGCACCGTGGCGGTCCCGGAGACGCGGCAGGACCTGTCGGTGCTGCTCCGGTAGCCGGCCAGGACCCGGCCGGGACCGGTTCCGCCGCGGCGGGACCGGTCTCAGTCCTCGCCGTAGCGGGGATCCACCGTCTCCGGGGTGAGGCCCAGGAGTTCGGCGACCTGCTCCACCACGACCTCGTGGACCAGCGCGGCGCGCTCCTCGCGGCCCTTGGTGCGGATCTCGACCGGACGGCGGTAGACGACGACACGCGCGCGGCGGCCGTCACGGGCCGGGATCGTGCCCCCCAGGGGGACCGCCTCGTCGTTCCAGGCGCTGTCCGGGTCCAGCCGCGGCACCTCGAGGACCAGGAAGTCGATGTCGTCCAGTTGCGGCCAGCGCCGCTCCAGACGCTCCACGGAGTCCTGCACCAGATCCGCGAACACCTCGGCACGACTCGCCGAGAGAGGCACCTGGGGCGGCGCGACAGGACCGCGCATGCCCCTGCCGTGCCGGTCACGGCGGCGGGGCCCGGGCGCGGCGGCACGGGGCGGTACGGCGTTCTCCATCACCTGTGAAGCGTAGTCCTCACAGGGGGCGCGGTGCCGGGCGTCCACGCGGTCCCGGGCGGGTGCTCCGCCGCGCGGACCAGCGGCCCCGTCCAGGACCCGTCCGGGAGCCGGCCCGGGATCCCGCGCGGGCGGCGCCTCGGGGAGGCCGTACGGCATGTCGCCACATGCCCAATCAAGCCAAGGTTGGGCTCGTTTTTGCATCTTTCCGAGACCGTCAATCTCGCGGCAATTGACTGAGTTTGCAAGGAAAAGTGATCGACATCGACCGTGTTCGACATTTCGGACGACTGGTTCCGAGCTGGTCAGAAAGGTGTGCCGAGTGGTGTGTGTGGGGTGTCTCACAAGGCGACACGGTCGGGTGACGCGGTGGGGAGTCGTCGCGGCCCGCTCAAGAGTGCGGTACCGTCCAACGTCGTGAGCCCTGTACGTCGCTGTTCGCGCACCGCTTGCGGCCGTCCCGCCGTAGCGACGCTGACGTACGTCTACGCCGACTCGACCGCGGTCCTCGGCCCGCTCGCCACCTACGCCGAACCCCACTGCTACGACCTGTGCGCCGAGCACTCCGAGCGCCTCACCGCCCCGCGCGGCTGGGAGGTCGTGCGGCTGCTCGACGGCTCGGCCCCCGCCCGGCCCAGCGGTGACGACCTGGAGGCGCTCGCCAACGCCGTGCGCGAGGCGGCCCGGCCGCAGCAGCGCACCGCGGAGGCCGCCGGCGGCGACCGCGCGGTCGACCCGATGGAGGTCGCGCGGCGGGGTCATCTGCGGGTGCTGCGCTCGCCGGACAACTGAGGAGCGTCCCCGCCCGCCGGGCGGTCGCCTTCCGGCGCTCCTGCGGCGACTCCCGGCCCCGGGTGCTCGTTTCCCGTCGCCTTTCCCCGTGCGACCGCAACACTGAGGCCCTGCACGCTCATTGACGTGCCGTTGTTGCGGACACGACCATTCCGTATGTGTGAGTACGCACGAGAGATCAATTCCGCATGACGGAACCGGGGAGGCAACCCGTTGTACGTCCAGGAACTGGAACCCGTGGCCGGCTCGCTCGGCCTGTCCGCACTCGTCGCGACCCTGCCCCTCGTCATCGTCCTGGTCCTGCTGGGCGCGGTCCGCATGAAAGCCCATCTCGCCGGGCTGACCGGCCTCCTGGCCGCCGTGCTCGTCGCGTGGCTCGCCTACGGCATGCCCCTCGGCCAGACCCTGTCCGGCGCTACCCACGGGGCCGTCTTCGGGCTGTTCCCGATCATGTGGATCGTCGTCAACGCCCTGTGGGTGTACCGGATGACCGTCCGCACCCGCCACTTCGACATCCTGCGCCGCTCCTTCGGCCGCCTCTCCGACGACCCCCGCATCCAGGCGCTCGTCGTCGCCTTCTGCTTCGGCGCGCTCCTGGAGGCCCTCGCGGGCTTCGGCGCGCCGGTCGCCATCTCCGCGGTCATGCTCGTCGCCCTCGGGTTCGAACCAGTGCGCGCGGCCGTGATCGCGCTCGTCGCCAACACCGCGCCGGTCGCCTTCGGCGCGATGGGCACGCCCGTCGTCACGCTCGCCCAGGTCACCGAACTCCCCCTGGACAGCGTGGCGTCCGTGGTCGGCCGCCAGACGCCGCTGCTGGCCCTCGTCGTGCCGCTCGTGCTGGTCTGGCTGGTCGACGGCCGGCGCGGGCTGCGCGAGACCTGGGTGCCCGCCCTGGCGTGCGGCACCGCCTTCGCCGTCGCCCAGTTCGCCGCCTCCAACTACGTCTCCGCCCAACTCGCCGACATCGGGGCCGCCCTGCTGGGCGCGGCCGCCCTGGTCGCCGTGCCCCACGCGCGCAGGCCCGCCTCGCAGCCCGTACGCGCCGCCGTGCTCACCGGCGCGCGCAGCGAGGACCTGGACGAGGACGATCCGCGCCGCGAGGTCGTACGGGCGTATCTGCCGTACGTGCTGATCGTGGCCGTCTTCTCGGTCGCGCAGATCCCCGTCGTGAAGGACTGGCTGGCCGGGGCGACGCGCACACTGGACTGGCCGTTCCTGGACGTCGTCGGCCCCGGCGGCGACCCGGTGGGCGCCAACGTCTTCACCTGGCCCGTCGTGTCGACGGGCGGCACGCTCGTGCTGATCGCCGGCGTCTGCTCGGCGGCCGTCCTCGGGGTCCACGCGCGCGTGGCGGTCAAGGAGTGGGCGGCGACCGTGCGCGAACTGCGGTTCGCGATCCTCACCGTCACGTCCGTGCTCGCCCTCGCCTACGTCATGAATCTGTCCGGACAGGCCGCCACGATCGGCCACTTCGTCGCGGCGGCCGGGGCCGGGCTCGCCTTCCTGTCGCCGGTCCTCGGCTGGTTCGGCGTCGCCGTCACGGGCTCGGACACCTCGGCCAACGCGCTCTTCGGCGCGCTCCAGGTGAACGCGGCCCGGCAGTCGGGCCTGTCGCCCGAGCTGCTCGCCGCCGCCAACAGCTCCGGCGGCGTCCTCGGGAAGATGATCTCGCCGCAGAACCTCACCATCGCGGTCGCGGCCGTGGGGCTAGCGGGGCAAGAGGGGGACCTGCTCCGCAAGGTGCTGCCGTGGAGCCTCGGACTGTTGCTGGTGATGTGCCTGATCGTGGTGGGACAGAGCACCTTCGTACTGGAGTGGATGCTTCCGTGACGGCGGGCGGAGAACGGCCGTAACCTGCACCGACGCCCTCGGCGCAAGCACGGCCCGCTGTCGGTCCGGACGGGTAGTTTGGGGTGACCGAAGAGGACTTCAGGAGGGTTGGCCGTGTCTGCTGATCTGTCGACGATCGTCAAGGCGTACGACGTACGCGGTGTGGTTCCGGACCAGTGGGACGAAGCGTTGGCCGAGCTGTTCGGAGCGGCCTTCACCCAGGTGACCGGGGCGACCGCCATCGTCGTCGGACACGACATGCGGCCCTCCTCGCCCGGCCTGTCGCGCGCCTTCGCGCGCGGTGCCGCGGCGCGCGGGGTCGACGTCGTCGAGATCGGCCTGTGCTCGACCGACCAGCTCTACTACGCGTCGGGCGCGCTGGACCTGCCGGGCGCGATGTTCACGGCGTCCCACAATCCCGCCCGGTACAACGGCATCAAGATGTGCCGCGCGGGCGCCGCGCCCGTCGGCCAGGACACGGGCCTGGCGGAGATCCGCGAGCTGGTCGAGCGGTGGAGCGGGAGCGGCGCGCCGGAGCCGGCCGCCGAGACCGGGACGATCACGCGGCGGGACACGCTGCGGGACTACGCGGCACACCTGCGCTCCCTGGTCGACCTGAGCTCCGTCCGGCCCCTGAAGGTCGTGGTCGACGCGGGCAACGGCATGGGCGGGCACACCGTGCCCACGGTCTTCGAGGGCCTGCCCCTCGACCTGGTCCCGATGTACTTCGAGCTGGACGGCACGTTCCCCAACCACGAGGCCAACCCGCTGGACCCGGAGAACATCGTCGACCTGCGGAAGCGGGTCCGCGAGGAGGGTGCCGACCTGGGCATCGCCTTCGACGGCGACGCCGACCGCTGCTTCGTGGTCGACGAGAACGGCGACCCGGTCCCGCCGTCCGCGATCACCGCGCTCGTGGCCGCCCGCGAGCTCGCCAGGCACGGCGGCTCCGGCACGGTCATCCACAACCTGATCACGTCCTGGTCGGTCCCGGAGGTCGTCCGTGAGAACGGCGGCAGCCCCGTGCGCACGCGCGTGGGCCACTCCTTCATCAAGGCCGAGATGGCGCGGACCGGCGCGATCTTCGGCGGTGAGCACTCCGCGCACTACTACTTCCGCGACTTCTGGAACGCCGACACGGGCATGCTGGCCGCCCTCCACGTCCTCGCGGCCCTCGGCGGCCAGGAGGGCACCCTGTCGGCCCTCGTCGCCCAGTACGACCGCTACGTGGGCTCCGGCGAGATCAACTCCACGGTCGACGAGCAGGCGGCCCGCCTCGCCGCGCTCAAGGCGGCGTACGCGGGCCGCGGGGACGTCGAACTGGACGAGCTGGACGGCCTGACGGTGACCGCGGCGGACTGGTGGTTCAACGTCCGCCCGTCCAACACCGAACCCCTGCTCCGACTGAACGCGGAGGCCCGGGACGAGGCCACGATGTCCAAGATCCGTGACGAGGCACTGGCGATCATCCGGGGCTGAGGGGTTTGCCTTCGGCGTCTGGGGGCGGGGAGGCTGAGGGTTCGCTTCCGGCTCCGGGACAGCGAGGGTTCCAAGCCTCAGGGTCAGGGGCTGAGAAGCACGCGTCCCCGAGGCAGGGGCCGAGGTCCCGCCTCCGCCGGAGAAACCGGGGTCCCGCTCCCGCCCGCCGGTAGGGCTGGGGCCCCTGTCTCCGGCGCGGCGCAAGTGTTGAGCTGCCCCGGAGGCTGCCCCGGAGCCTGCGCCGGCGCAGGCTCCGGGGCGCTGCCGCCGATGCCGGCGGAGTCCAGCCCGTGGCGCGGGGCCGCCGGTGAGGCGGCCTCGCCGCGCCCGAAGGGCCCGCGGCGAAGCCCCGTCCGCCCCGGCCCCCCGCCCCCGAGCGGCGGTACGCTGACCAGGCCGCATCCGTCCGTCCGAAGGGACACACCCATGCCGCTCGAAGCCGGCCTTCTGGAGATCCTCGCCTGCCCGGCGTGCCACGCCCCCCTCAAGGAGGAGGAGAACGAGCTGGTCTGCACGGGCCAGGACTGCGGCCTCGCCTACCCCGTCCGGGACGGCATCCCCGTCCTGCTCGTCGACGAGGCCCGCCGCCCCGAGTGAGCGCCCGGCGCGTGCACGGGGGCGGGTGGAGCGCGTAATGGGGTACGTGTAACGCACGCGCACGCTGTGCGAGGGAACCGGCGACAAGGGCCACCCGGCGAACGGAGGCTGCCGTCCATGCTCGACGAATCGTTGCTCGACACGCCCGATGCCCTGTCGGAGGCGGACCGTCGCGGCCTCCTCCGCGGTGCAGCCGAGGCCGGCGCCCGGGTCCGTACGGCCGCCCGCCTCGCCACCGAGGCGGGCATCCCGGACCTGCAGCCCGACGGCCGCCCCCGCGCCATGCTCGTCGCGGGCCCCGGCATCGCCTCTGCGGGCGTCGCCGACCTGCTCGGCTCGCTCGTCGGCTCCGGCTGCCCCGTGACCCGGCTGGAGCCCACCGGCGTCGCCCCCGCCGCGGGCGCCCTCCGCTGGGAACTGCCCGGCTGGATTGGCTCGCTCGACCTCCTCCTCGTCGCCACGCCCGACGGCACCGAACCGGGCCTCGGCCTCCTCGTCGACCAGGCCTACCGCCGCGGCTGCACGGTCGCCGCCGTCGCCCCCGCCGGCACCCCGCTCACCGAGGCGGTGGACGCCGCCCACGGCCTCTGCGTCCCCATGGCGACCGCCCCGTACGACCAGGACGAACCGGTGGCGGCCGCCGCCCCCGGCGTCCTGTGGGCGCTGCTCACCCCGCTGCTCGCGCTCCTCGACCGCACCGGCCTGGTCACCGCGCCCCCGGACGCCCTGCAGAAGGTCGCCGACCGTCTCGACCACGTCGCCGAGCGCTGCGGCCCGGCCATCGCCACGTACAGCAACCCGGCCAAGACCCTCGCCGCCGAGCTCGCCGAGTCCCTCCCGCTCATCTGGACGGAGGGACCCGGCGCGGGACCCGTAGGGCGTCGCTTCGCCGCCGCGCTCGCCGAGCTCGCGGGCCGCCCGGCGCTCGCCGCCCAGCTGCCGGAGGCGCTCGCCTCGCACAGCGTGCTGCTGTCCGGCGCGCTGGCCGCGGGCGCCGACCCCGACGACTTCTTCCGCGACCGCGTCGAGGAACCGGCCGCCCTCCACGCGCGCGTGGTGCTGCTGCGCGACCGGCCCACCGGAGGTCTCAGCGCCGCCCCTGCCGCCCGCGACCTGGCCTTCGGGCACGACACCGCGATCAGCGAACTGGAACCCGAGGAGGGCGACGAGCTGGAGACCCTGGCGGAACTGATCGCCACCACGGATTTCTCCGCCGTTTACCTGGCGCTCGCTTCGAGGGCCTGATCTGTATCCCGGCCCCGGGCTCCCGGCCCGCGGCCGGATCACGCCCGGCGTACCACGACGGCACGCACGACCGCTGTACGGACCCGAGGGCGCGTACGGGTACGACGGCGCGGCCCACCCGACCACGTACCGAGAAAGACTCACCATGGACCGGCTCGAGAACACGATCCGCCCCTACGCCTGGGGCTCGACCACCGCCATCCCGCGTCTGCGCGGCGTGGAGCCGACCGGCGAACCGCAGGCGGAGATGTGGATGGGCGCCCACCCGGGCGCGCCCTCGCGCACCCCGCGCGGCCCGCTCACCGAGGTGATCGACAAGGCTCCGGAGCAGGAGCTCGGTTCCCGGACGGTCGCGAAGTTCGGCGCGCGCCTCCCCTTCCTCCTCAAGATCCTCGCCGCCGGCGCCCCGCTCTCCCTCCAGGTCCACCCCGACCTCGGACAGGCCAGGGAGGGGTACGCGGACGAGGAGCGCCGCGGCGTCCCGGTCGACGCGGGCCACCGCAACTACAAGGACGCCAACCACAAGCCCGAACTCATCTGCGCCCTCACCGAGTTCGACGGCCTGTGCGGCTTCCGGAACCCCGAGCAGGCCGCCGGCCTGCTCGCCGCCCTCGGCGTCGACTCCCTCAAGCCGTACGTGGACCTGCTGCGCGCCACGCCCGTGGAGGCCGCGCTGCGCGAGGTGCTGACCGCCGTGCTGACCGCCGATCCCGAGGACATGGCGCGCACGGTCGCCGAGGCCGCGGACGCCTGCGAGCGCCTCGGCGGCGACCACGCCCCGTACGCCGCCATCGCCCGCCACTACCCGGGCGACCCCGGTGTGATCGCCGCCATGCTGCTCAACCACGTCCGGCTGCAGCCCGGCGAGGCGCTGTTCCTCGGCGCGGGCGTCCCGCACGCCTACCTGAACGGCCTGGGCGTCGAGATCATGGCGAACTCGGACAACGTCCTGCGCTGCGGACTGACCCCCAAGCACGTCGACGTCCCCGAACTCCTGCGCGTCGTCCGCTTCGAGGCGAGCGACCCCGGCGTCCTGCGCCCGGAGGCGTCGTCCGACGGCGAGGAGGTCTACGAGACGCCCATCGACGAGTTCCGCCTGTCCCGGTACGTCCGCGCCGACGGCACCCCCGCCCACGACCTGACGTGCGTGACCCCGCAGATCCTGCTGTGCACGGCGGGCTCCGTACGGGTCGGCGGGCACGTACTCACGGCCGGCGAGTCGGTCTTCGTCCCCGCGGGGGAGAAGGCCGAGGTCTCCGATGCCGGAACGTTTTTCCGGGCCACGGTAATCATTTAACAAGCCATTACCTTTTCTTGGGGAACCCATCGAAGTTCTCGCCCGCCGTGGCCGGCCCGGGCTGCGATGATGCCCTGCGCACACGGCGGGCTGAGCCCTGCCTGCAACCGACGACAGCGCATCGAAGGGACACCCCGAACACATGAGTGCGTCAGGCGGCACCAAGGCGATCGTGGCGGCACTCGCCGCCAACCTCTCGATCGCGGTAGCGAAATTCGTGGCGTTCCTCTTCAGTGGCTCGTCCTCGATGCTCGCCGAGTCGGTGCACTCGCTCGCCGACTCCGGCAACCAGTTCCTCCTGCTGCTCGGCGGCAAGAGGGCCCAGCGCGAGGCGACCCCGCAGCACCCCTTCGGGTACGGCCGGGAGCGCTACATCTACGCCTTCCTCGTGTCCATCGTCCTCTTCTCGGTCGGCGGCATGTTCGCGATCTACGAGGGCTACGAGAAGATCAGCCACCCGCATGAACTGGAGCACTGGTACTGGCCGGTCGGCGTCCTCGTCTTCGCGATCGTCGCCGAGGGCTTCTCCTTCCGCACCGCCATCAAGGAGTCCAACCAGTCCCGCGGCAGGAAGTCCTGGAAGGACTTCATCCGCCACGCCAAGGCACCCGAGCTGCCGGTCGTCCTCCTGGAGGACCTCGGCGCCCTGGTCGGCCTGATCCTCGCCCTCGGCGGTGTCGGCCTCGCCCTGGCCACCGGCAACGGCGTCTGGGACGGCGTCGGCACCCTCTGCATCGGCGTCCTGCTCATCGTGATCGCGATCGTCCTGGCCGTCGAGACCAAGTCGCTTTTGCTGGGCGAGTCCGCGGGCATCGAGGCGGTCAGGAAGATCGAGACCGCCATCGTCGACGGCGAAACGGTCACCGGCATCATCCACATGCGCACGCTGCACCTCGGCCCGGAGGAACTGCTGGTCGCCGCGAAGATCGCCGTACAGCACGACGACACGGCCGCCGAGGTCGCCTCCGCCATCGACGCCGCCGAGTCCCGCATCCGCGAGGCCGTTCCGATCGCCCGCGTCATCTACCTCGAGCCGGACGTCTACAGCCAGGCCGCGGCCGCCGCGGGCCCGGACCGTGAGGCCACCCCGGGCGGTCCCGTCCCGGCGACGGAGCACTGACCGGACGACCTGCTACAAGGCCCTGACCAGGGCCGTACCACGGGTGGGGACCCGCCGGCAACGCTCGGCGGGTCCCCACCCGTCTTTCCAGGAGTTTCCCGGGGAGGTCCCAGAGTTCCCACGGCGGACTGCCGACCGCCCGGCCGGCCGGTGTAGCTTGGAACGGAGCCAGACGTCGCTGCTGATGGCGGTCGGGCGGTCCCGCGGGGACCGGCCGAGGGAGAGAGGGCCTCCGACGGACTGCGCTGCGCGCACCGGCGTACGCCCGTGCCCCTCCGGGCACGCGTGTGTCCGCCGCCGCGCAGACCGGTCGTACCCACCTCGCCCCCGACATCCGAGGAGCAGCTCGTAATGACGACTGTCGACAAGCGACAGGACTTCAAGGTCGCCGACATCTCCCTGGCCGAGTTCGGCCGCAAGGAGATCACCCTCGCCGAGCACGAGATGCCCGGCCTGATGGCGATCCGCAAGGAGTACGCCGAGGCACAGCCGCTGGCCGGCGCCCGGATCACCGGCTCCCTGCACATGACCGTGCAGACGGCCGTGCTCATCGAGACCCTGGTCGCCCTCGGCGCTCAGGTGCGCTGGGCGTCCTGCAACATCTTCTCCACCCAGGACCACGCGGCCGCGGCCATCGCCGTCGGCCCGGACGGCACCCCGGACGACCCGAAGGGCGTCCCGGTCTTCGCCTGGAAGGGCGAGACCCTGGAGGAGTACTGGTGGTGCACGGAGCAGGCACTGACCTGGCCGGACACCCCCACCGGCGGCCCGAACATGATCCTCGACGACGGTGGCGACGCCACCCTCCTCGTCCACAAGGGCGTCGAGTACGAGAAGGACGGCAAGGTCCCGGGCCTCGAGACCGCCGAGTCCGACGAGCACCGCGTCATCCTCCAGCTGCTCCACCGCACCCTGGGCGAGAACCCGCAGAAGTGGACCCAGCTGGCCTCCGAGATCCGCGGCGTCACCGAGGAGACCACGACCGGCGTCCACCGCCTGTACGAGATGCAGCGCGAGGGCACCCTCCTGTTCCCGGCGATCAACGTGAACGACGCCGTCACCAAGTCGAAGTTCGACAACAAGTACGGCTGCCGCCACTCCCTGATCGACGGCATCAACCGCGCCACCGACGTCCTGATCGGCGGCAAGACCGCGGTCGTCTGCGGCTACGGCGACGTGGGCAAGGGCTGCGCGGAGTCGCTGCGCGGCCAGGGCGCCCGCGTGATCGTCACCGAGATCGACCCGATCTGCGCCCTGCAGGCCGCGATGGACGGCTACCAGGTCACCACGCTCGACGAGGTGATCGACAAGGCCGACATCTTCGTCACCACGACCGGCAACAAGGACATCATCATGGCCTCGGACATGGCCAAGATGAAGCACCAGGCGATCGTCGGCAACATCGGTCACTTCGACAACGAGATCGACATGGCCGGCCTCGCGAAGATCCCGGGCATCGTCAAGGACGAGGTCAAGCCGCAGGTCCACACCTGGACGTTCCCCGACGGCAAGGTGATCATCGTCCTCTCCGAGGGCCGTCTGCTCAACCTGGGCAACGCCACCGGTCACCCGTCGTTCGTGATGTCCAACTCGTTCGCGGACCAGACCCTGGCCCAGATCGAGCTGTTCACCAAGCCCGACGCGTACCCGACCGGCGTCTACACGCTGCCCAAGCACCTCGACGAGAAGGTCGCCCGGCTGCACCTGGACGCGCTCGGCGTGAAGCTCACGACGCTGCGCCCGGAGCAGGCCGCGTACATCGGCGTCGAGGTCGAGGGCCCGTACAAGCCGGACCACTACCGCTACTGAGGCCGGAGCCGATCCCGCCACCTCGGCCGAGCGCAGGCAACCGCGCACGGCCGAGGCGGGCGGTCCCGCCCGCCGCCCGTGGCCGCACACGGCGGACGACGCACTCCGCAGCGCGACTGATCACCGACAGGCCCCGCACCCCGTGCCGGGGCCTGCTTCGTCCCCCGGACCGAGCACTCGCCGAACGGCGCCCCACCCGCCCGCCGAGCAGCCTCCGCCTCCCAGCGGCAGCCCGGGCCGCGCGCCAGCGTCCTGCGTGTGCCGGATCAAGCCGAGCACCGGCCCCCGCCGGACCAACCCCTCAGGACCCAGGAACCTCATGCCCCGCGGCCGATATTCGCTTCACGACCCCCATGACCACACCCCTCTCGCCGACGAGCACTTTCACTGCGCGCCCGGTCCCTCCGGCTGGCGCTACGTCTCCCAGCTGACCAGCCCCTCCGGTGATCACAGCGGATCCGTCGACCTCGCCCTCGACGACCTGGGCCGTCCCCTCCGACTGGAGCTCCACGCCGGGGGCTGGCAGGTCCGGGGCGCCGCCCTCGACGGCGTCACCTGGGTCCGCACCGACCCCACCGGCACATACGCCACCGAAGGCAATGTCCGTGCCCACGCGTTCACCGGCACATCGCCGGCCTTCCTGATCGCCACCGCCCGTCTTCTGCGCCTCGCCCCCTCCACGTCCACGACCCGCGTACGCCTCGTCGCCCTCACGGACCCGGTCCTCGCCCCGCGCACCGTCGACCAGTCCTGGAGGCTGGTCGCAAGCGAAGCACACGCCACTGACAACGGCCCCCTGACCGTGGACGAATACCAGGTCACGGCCTTGGACACGGGAGAGCGGCACACCGTTCACATCTCGGGCGACGTGGTCCTCGCCGCACCCGGCATCGAGCTCGAGGAGCTGGAGTCGCCGCCTTCGGCGTTCGGCTGACGGCACGGCCTCAGGAGGGCGGTGCGAAGCCCGTGCTCGGGCGGTGACGATGGGGCTGTTCGGCGGCCGGGGCCTGCTGCGGGGCTTCCTTCGCCGGCGTGGGCCGCGCGGGGGCGGAGTCCGTCGTGCGCGGCGGTTGCACCGCGGCGCCGTCCCACACGGGCGCAGCCACAGGAGCACCGGGCCGCGCGCCCGCGCCACCCATGCCGCCCGCGCCACCTGCCCCGTCTCCGAACGCCCGCCGGACCTCCCGCGCCTGCCGCTCGTGCAGCACGGCGGCCAAGTACATGGCCGCAGGAGTGCCATCCGGCGCCGGAGAGCCGGTACGCGCGACGAGCTCGGAGGCGAGACGCTCCGCCATGGCCTGCCCGACCTGTGCGTCCAGTTGCCGCATCCGCTGCAGGTACTGGCGGACGGCCAGCCACAGCCCGTCGGGCACCGAGGAGAGGTCGAGCGCGGAGAACCGCCCGGCGAGCCAGTAGGGAGGCGGCGGCACGGAGTTCCCTTCGCCGCTCGGCACCCGCTCCCTCACGACCAGCGTCCCCGCGAACACGTCACCCAGCCGTCGTCCCCGAGCTGATACCAGCGAGGCGATGCACGCGATGACGCCGAACGTCATGAGGATCTCGACGATCCCGACCGCACCGCGCACCAGCGCGTGCCGGAACCGGATGGGCCCCCCGTCGTCCCGCACCACCCGCAACCCGAACGCCAGCTTCCCCAGAGACCGGCCATGACTGAGCGTCTCCACCGCGACCGGCCCACCCACCAGCACCAACAGGAAGCTCGCGATCGACATCGCGACCTGCGCCGCCTCGTCCAGGCCGGCCGTCGACGCGACGAGCACCATGGTCACGGCGACATACGCGATCATCGCGACGACCAGATCGAGCAACACGGCGAGCGCGCGGCTCGGCAGCTTCGCGGGACGCACCTCCAGCGCGACCGCCTCGCCCGTCACCAGCTCACTCACGTGCCCGTCCCTTCCCCTGGCCTGCCCCCAAGGAGACCAGTCTGCCAAGCTGAGGACACATCGCGCCGCAGTACGACAAGCTGACACGCAGTACGAGAGGACGAGGAGCAGCACACCCCATGGACCTCGATGTCTTCGTGTCCGCCCACCGCGCGGAGTGGGACCGCCTCGACACCCTGCTCAGCCGCCGTCGGCTGAACGGCGCCGAGGTCGACGAACTCGTCACCCTGTACCAGCGCACCGCCACCCACCTCTCGGTGATCCAGTCCAGTGCCCCGGACCCGCAGCTCACCGGGCGCCTCAGCCAGCTGGTGGCACGCGCGCGCAGCACCGTGACAGGCACCCGCCGCGCTTCCTGGCGCGATGTCACGCACTTCCTCGCCCACGGCTTCCCCGCCGCCGTCTACCGCTCACGCCACTGGTGCATACCCACCGCCCTGCTGTCCACGGTCGTGGCCGCACTCCTGGGGTGGTGGATCGGCACGCACCCGGAGATCCAATCCGCGATCGCCGCCCCCGACGAGCTGCGCGAGCTCACCCGCCCCGGCGGTGAGTACGAGGCCTACTACTCCAGCCACCCCGCCGCCTCCTTTGCCGCCCAGGTCTGGACGAACAACGCACAGGCCGCCGCCATGTGCCTGGTCCTGGGCGTCTTCCTGGGCCTCCCGGTCCTGTGGATCCTCTTCCTGAACATGCTGAACCTCGGTGTGGGCATCGGCCTGATGGCCTCGGCCGGCCGGCTGGACATCTTCCTGGGCCTCGTCCTCCCGCACGGCCTGCTGGAACTGACCGCCGTCTTCGTGGCCGCCGGTACGGGGCTGCGGCTCGGCTGGACTCTCATCGACCCGGGCCCCCGTACGCGTCGGGCGGCCCTCGCCGAAGAGGGCCGCGCCGCACTGGGCATGGCGATCGGGCTGGCCCTGATCCTGTTCATCTCCGGCGCGATCGAAGGCTTCGTCACCCCTTCCGGCCTGCCCACCTGGGCGCGTGTCGGCATCGGCATCGCCGCCGAGCTGGCCTTCTTCGCGTACGTCTACATCCTGGGCGGGCGCGCGGTCAGGCAGGGTGACACGGGCGACGTCGAGGAGAGCGAGCGGAGCGCCGCTGTCCCGATGGCGGCTTGAGCGGCCACCGCCTGTCGGCCCCCTCTGCTGCCGGTGTGCGAACACCCGACCCGAACTGTTAACCTCTTCTTCGCCCCACGAGACCTGTTGACGCAGGCCGCGCGGGGAGGTAGATTCGAACAGTTGCCTACAGGTAACCTACCCGGATGGTGACCGTGAGTGTCTGTCCGCTTCGTGGATCGTCGAGCGAATCGACACCGATGAAGCGCCCCTCGATGTTTCAGGAATGAACGACCGGTCAGCCCGGTCGAATTCTTCTGATAAAGTCGAGGCCGCTGAAAAGGAAAACGCGTAAGCAGCATCCTGGAAAGCAGCCGAAAGGCAAATCCCGCCGACTGGGAATCAGGCCCGAAAGGATCTGATAGAGTCGGAAGCGCCGGAAAGGGAAACGCGGAAGCGGGAACCTGGAAAGCACCGAGGAAATCGGATC
>NZ_BMQK01000008.1 GCF_014648075.1 Streptomyces ruber
ACCCGGTACGACAAACTCGCCGTCCGCTACCAAGCGACCGTGCTGGTCGCAGCCATCAACGAGTGGCTGTGACCAGCACTTTCACAACAGGCCCTAGTCCCCCGCGGTGCCGGCCGCACCGCCTTCCGCACCCGGCGCACGCCCGTGTCCGGCCGTGCGCCCGTGCGAGGGCCATGCGCGTCTCCCCGTGGCCGGACCGGCACCCAGCCTCGTGCCGAACTCGGGTATTTCGGAAGCTTGTTGGGGGCATGACGTCTCCAGCACTTCCCAGTACGCCAGCAGCCGCGCGACCCTCGGGAGGGGCACGTGCTTGAGTCGGTGCACCAGGCAGCGGACGCAAGGAACGCAGCGGACACAGCGAGCGCAGCAGACGTCGACGTAGTGGTCGTGGGAGCGGGGGTGTCCGGCCTCGCGGCCGCCCATCATCTGTCCAGAGCCGGGCTGTCCGTCACGGTGCTGGAGGCCGCGCCCGGGGCCGGCGGCCGGATGGCCACCGAGAAGGTCGACGGCTTCCGCCTCGACCGCACGGCCCCGCTGCTCCTCAGCTCCTATCCGGAACTCCGCCGCACCCCGGCCCTGGCCCCCCTGGTCCTGCGGCCCTTCTCGCCAGCCGTCCTGCTGCACGCGGACGGCCGGCTGCATCCCGGTCCCGCCGCCCCCGCCGCCTTCGCCGGCGTCCGCGGTACCCGGGGCGCGCTCACAGCCGTGCGCGCCCTGGCGAGCGTCCCCCGGCTGCCCCGTGCGCAGGGCGCCGTCCGCGCGCCGCGCCCCGGGCCCCTCGGCACCGCCGCCGACCAGTCCCGGCTGGCCGCCGCCTGGGCCCGGCTGGCCGCCACACCGCCGGAACGGCTCCTCGCCCGCCCCGAACTCCCCGCCGCCCAGGCCCTCGCCGACCGCGGCTTCCCGGCGCGCGCCGTCGACGGGCTGCTGCGCCCCCTCCTCACCGCGCTGCTCGGCGACCCCGCGCTCCTCACCTCCAGCCGCAGCGCCGACCTGGCCCTGCGCTTCTTCGCGACCGGCCGCCTGAGCCTGCCGGAAGGGGGCGCGGACACCGTCCCCGACCTCCTCGCGGCCGCGCTCCCGCCGGGCACGGTACGGACCGGCGTACGCGTCCTGTCCCTCAGCACCACCTCGGTGACCACCGCCGAGCACGGTGAGCTCTCCTGCCGCGCCGTACTGCTGGCCACCGGTGCGCGCACCGCGGCCGAGCTGCTCCCCGGGCTGCGCGTGCCCGGCTTCCACCCGGTGACGGTGCTGCACCACACCACGGACGAACGGCCCCCGCTCACCGGTCCCGCGCTGGTCCTGGACGCCGACCGCAGCGGGCCGGTGTCGCACACGGCGGTCGTCAGCCAGGTCGACCCGACGCGTGCCCCCGCCGGCCGGGCGCTGATCTCGTCGACCGTGCTGGGCACGCCCCCGGCCCCGGCGCACCTGGACGCCACGGTCCGCGCCCAGCTCGCCCGCCTGTACGGGACGTCGACGGCCCGCTGGGAGCTGCTCGCGGTCCACCACGACTCCGAGGCGGTGCCCGCGATGCCCGCGCCGCACGACCCGCGCCGCCCGGTGCGGCTGCTGGCGGGCCTGTACGTCTGCGGGGACCACCGCGACACGAGCTCCGTCCAGGGCGCCCTGCACTCGGCCCGGCGGGCCGCCCACGCGGTCCTCAAGGACCTCGACGCCTGTCCGGCCCCGCTGGAGGAGCACTTCGAAGCGGCGGCGTGAGCGCGTCGCGCGTCCACGGAAAGGGGCGCCCGGCGGCCGTGTCCCCGGCCACCGGACGCCCCGGTCTCACCGGCAGCGCCCCGCGCGAGGAACCGTGCGACCAGCCGCGACGGACCCGCGGACGGCGCACCGGACTCCCCGCGGAGCGTTCACCCGAGCGCCGCGATCCGGTCGCGGTAGCCGCGTACGGGCGCCGCGTCCCGGTACGGCTCCAGCCGGCGCTCGAAGTCGCGGACGTACTCGATCGCCCGCACCGACCGCATCTCCGCCGCCTGCGCCGCGGCCTCCGCGCCCAGCTGGCACGCCTGGTCGAGCTCGCCGAGCCCGAGACGGGCGGAGGCGAGGACGACCCGGCAGAACAGCCGGCTGCGGGCGAAGGCCGGTGCGCGCAGCTGCAGCGAGCGCTCGGCGTGCTGGGCCGCGGCCCGGTACTGCTGGAGGTCGCGGTGGCAGTGCCCGAACTCGTCGGCGAGCTGCGCCTCGTCGAAGAACCGCGCCCAGTACGGCACGTCGTCCTCCGTCCGGGCCGACTCCAGGGCCCGCTCGGCCCGGACGAGCGCGGCGGTGCAGGCGCGCACCTCGCCGAGCACGCCGTGCCCGCGGGCCTCCACGGCGTGCAGCAGTGCCTGCACGACGGGCGGCGCGGACGTGCCCACGCCCTGCTGGGCCACGCGCGCCAGTTGCACGGCCTCGCGTCCGTGCCCGAGGTAGACGGCCTGCCGGCTCATCGTGACGAGGACGTAGGCGCCGTACATCCGGTCCCCGGCCGCCTGGGCGAGCCGCAGCGCCTGGACGAAGTACCGCTGGGCGAGCCCGTGGGCGGCGATGTCGTACGAGGTCCAGCCGGCCAGCCGGGTGAGGTCCGCGGCGGCCGCGAAGAGGCGGCGCCCGGTCTGCTCGCCGTACGTACCGCGGAGCATCGGCTCGGCCTCGTGCTCCAGGTAGCGCACGAGGGCCTGGCGGGCGTGGCCGCCGCCGTAGGCGTGGTCGAGGGCGCGGAAGAGCTCGCCCACGGACCGCAGCGCGGCGATGTCGCCGCCGGTGACCCGCTGACCGGGGCCGCGCTCGGTCTGGCCGCGCTGCCGGGGCGGCGGGACGCCCTTCTCGAGCTGGGCCGGGATCCTGGGGGGCACCGGGCGGCCCTGGGCGGGGATGCGGGCGGGGCCGGGGTCGCCCCGGCTCACCCGGTCGTCGGCGCGGCCGATCAGCCAGTCCCGGCTGGGGACGACGAGTCCGGCCGGGGTGAACGCGATCTTGCGGAGCTCGGCGTGGCTGCCCGAGTCCTTGCGCCACAGCCCGCTGACGATGTCGACGGCCTCCTCGGGGCCGGCGGCGAACTCCAGGCCCGCGTAGACGGGCGCGCAGGCGTCCAGGCCGAGGTCCTGGGCGGTCAGCCGGCGGCCCAGGCGGCGGGTGAACACCTCGGCGATGAGCGCGGGCGTCGTGCCCCGGGGCTGCTGGCCGCGGAGCCACCGGGTGACCGATGTCTTGTCGTATCTCAGATCAAGTCCGTGTTCGAGGCCGAGCTGGTCCACGCGGCGCGCGAGCCCCGCGTTGGAGAACCCCGCTTCTGCGATGAGAGCGGCGAGCTGACGGTTGGGAGTGCGCTGCACGGGTCGTTCCGTCATCTGCGGTGCGGTCTCCTGCCTTCCCCGACTTCTTTTGGGTGAGGTGCGTGGATTGCCTGTGAGCAGCCCTTTTGCCTCGTGAACGGCGCGAATGTAGCGGAGCGTGAGCATCCGATCGCACATTCCGCCGTCCATTCATCCGATCGTGTGAGAATTGGCCGCGCGGCTGACGGGTTTCGGCCGGACGTACAGTGGCGTGGGCGCAGAACGCGCCTGACGAACGCGGCCATCACAGTCGATCGCGACCGGTCGCAGTCGATCGCAACCAGTGCTCTTGCTTCCAGGGAGGCGCACAGCCGTGAGTGAACTCCGGTTCGTCCGCATGGGATTCGGTGACCGGGCCGTCGAGTACCGGGAGGCGTGGGACGAGCAGCGCCGCGTGCACGCGGCGCGCTTCGCGGACGAGGCACCCGACACCGTGCTGCTCCTCGAACACCCGCCGGTCTACACGGCGGGCCGGCGCACGGCCGACGAGGAGCGCCCGCTGGACGGGACGCCGGTCATCGACGTGGACCGCGGCGGCAAGATCACCTGGCACGGCCCGGGCCAGCTCGTCGGCTACCCGATCCAGAAGCTGCCCCGCCCGGTCGACGTGGTGGCCCATGTGCGCCGGCTGGAGGAGGCCCTGATCCGCACGTGCGCGGAGTTCGGCCTGGAGACCAGCCGGGTGGAGGGCCGCAGCGGGGTGTGGGTCCTCGGCGACCCGGTGGAGCGGCGCCCGTCGCCGGGCGGGCTCTCCCTGGACTTCGACCCGCGGCTGACCGACGAGGAGTTCGACCCGCGCCTCAACGGGCCGGAGTACGCACCCTCCAACGCGGGCCAGCGGCGCGAGGACCGGAAGATCGCCGCCATCGGCATCCGCGTCGCCAAGGGCGTCACGATGCACGGCTTCGCGCTGAACGTGAACCCGGACGCCACCTGGTTCGACAGGATCATCCCGTGCGGCATCCGCGACGCGGGCGTCACGTCGATCGCGGCCGAGCTGGGCCGGGACGTCACCATCGAGGAGGTCCTGCCGGTCGCCGAGCGCCATCTGCGCGACATCCTGGAGAACGCCGAGCTCAAGCCGCGCGAGATCGAGCGCGCCACGGCGTGACCGCTGTCCGGGCGGGCGGGGAATGCACTCCGCCCGCCCGGAGTTGCCCCGGAGGGCACTGGCGGCCGCCACCCGGCCGCCCGGCCCCACAATCATCGGGCGTAGGCTGATACACGCCCACGAATCGAAGTTACAGGGAGCCGATGTGTCCGCAGTCGCACCCGACGGACGCAAGATGCTGCGCCTGGAGGTCCGGAACGCCCAGACCCCCATCGAGCGCAAGCCCGAGTGGATCAAGACCCGGGCGAAAATGGGTCCCGAGTACACCAAGATGCAGAACCTCGTGAAGAGCGAGGGTCTGCACACGGTCTGCCAGGAAGCCGGCTGTCCCAACATCTACGAGTGCTGGGAGGACCGCGAGGCGACCTTCCTCATCGGCGGCGACCAGTGCACCCGGCGCTGTGACTTCTGCCAGATCGACACCGGCAAGCCCGAGGCGCTCGACCGCGACGAGCCGCGCCGCGTGGGCGAGTCCGTCGTCACGATGGACCTGAACTACGCGACGATCACCGGTGTCGCCCGCGACGACCTGCCCGACGGCGGCGCCTGGCTGTACGCCGAGACCGTGCGCCAGATCCACGAGCAGACCGCGGGCCGCGAGGGCGGCCGCACCAAGGTCGAGCTGCTCGCCCCCGACTTCAACGCCGTCCCGGAGCTGCTGGCGGAGGTCTTCGCCTCCCGCCCCGAGGTCTTCGCGCACAACGTCGAGACGGTCCCGCGGATCTTCAAGCGCATCCGCCCCGGCTTCCGCTACGAGCGCTCCCTGAAGGTCATCACCGAGGCCCGCGACTACGGCCTGGTCACCAAGTCGAACCTGATCCTCGGCATGGGCGAGACCCGTGAGGAGATCAGCGAGGCGCTGCGCCAGCTGCACGAGGCCGGCTGCGAGCTGATCACCATCACGCAGTACCTGCGGCCGAGCGTCCGCCACCACCCGGTGGAGCGCTGGGTCAAGCCGAACGAGTTCGTGGAGCTGAAGGAGGAGGCCGAGCAGATCGGCTTCTCCGGTGTCATGTCGGGCCCGCTGGTGCGCTCCTCGTACCGGGCCGGCCGGCTGTACCAGATGGCCGTGGAGAAGCGGGGCGCGTACGTCGCCTCGCAGGCCGTCTGACCGTACGTGCGGGCGCCACGCGGCCGACCCTCCGCGTGGCGCACCACGGCACGGATGGCATTGCGTGCCACTTCCCTGGTGTGAATCCCGGCACAGCCGCCACCGGGCGACGACGGCCGGTACGGTGCGGCCCGCACCGTCCCCGCAGATGAGGGCAGCGTCAGGGGCGCGCCGCAGTTGGGGCCCTACAAATCAAACCTTCATTCGGGTTTGACCGGTCGGTCACGCCCTGGTAACACCAATCAGTGACCCTGGTTTCACAGGTTGTACTGCCCCGGCCAGAGCCGCCATCCCGAGGGGGGACCTCCATCATGCAGGCCGCGCCCGTCCGCGCCACCGCAATCCCTTCGTTCACCGATGCACTGCGTGCCGTCGAGTCGCTGCTCATGAGCAGCGGTCAGCGCACGGCCCGCCGCAACGCCTGGACCTCCGTGATGGAGGACCGCCGCCGGGCCCGTGACCGGGTCGAGGCGCAGCGCGTCCTCGACGCGGCCGCCGTCGCCCCGCGCCTGCCGTAGCCGCCCGCCGTCGTACCCGCTTCCCTGGCCACGTAGACTTCGGGTCATGGCGAGGAAGGACAACGCAGCGGAGGCTGCGAACCCCGGGCGACTCAAGCAGATCGCCCTGACCTACAAGATGACCCGCAGGGCCGACAAGAAGATCGGTCTTGTGCTCGCGGCTGTCGGAATCGCCATCTTTGGTGTCTTCCTCGCGATCGGTTTCCTGGTCGGCCACCCGGTCTATCTCGGTATCGCCGGCTTCCTGTTCGCCGTCCTCGGAATGGCGATCGTCTTCGGACGCCGGGCCGAGCGGGCGGCCTTCGGGCAGATGGAAGGGCAGCCGGGGGCCGCGGCGGCGGTGCTCGACAACATCGGCCGGCAGTGGACGACCACTCCGGCGGTGGCCATGAACCGCAGCCAGGACGTGGTGCACCGTGCCGTCGGCAAGGCGGGCATCGTGCTGGTCGCCGAGGGCAACCCGAACCGGGTGAAGAGCCTGCTGGCCGCCGAGAAGAAGAAGATGGCCCGCATCGTGGCGGACGTCCCGGTGCACGACCTGGTGGTGGGCACCGGCGAGGACCAGATCCCGCTGAAGAAGCTCCGCACGACGATGCTCAAGCTGCCGCGCGTCCTGACGGGCCCGCAGGTCACGGCCACCAACGACCGGCTGCGGGCGATGGGGGACCTGATGAGCAACATGCCGCTGCCGAAGGGGCCCATGCCGAAGGGCATGCGGATGCCGCGGGGCGGCCCGAAGATGCGCTGACGCTGCCGCCGGGCTGCACGGCCGTACGTCTGCGGGGTGCCGGAACCTTGGGGTTCCGGCACCCCGCAGACCGTTCTCACCGGCCGGCGCGCCGCGGTCAGATGCGCACTTCCACGGTCAGATGCGTACTTCCACCGTGCGGGCCAGGCGGTCGTGCAGCCCGCGGCCGTCGCGGTCCCAGACCAGGGCCGGGATCGCCAGGCACAGCAGGACCGTGCGGAGCACGACCCGCAGCGGGGCGGCCGTGCCGGTGCCCTCGCCGACCACTCGCAGGCCGAAGAGGCGCTTGCCCGGCGTGAAGCCGACCGTGCCGACCGTCAGGACGTGGAGCACGAAGAAGACGAGCAGGGCCCAGTTGCCGGTCGCCTGGCCGTAGCCGTCCGTGATCAGACCGTATGCGATCAAGAGGCACAGGCCCCAGTCCACGGCGAGCGCCCCGAGACGCCGGCCGGGGCGGGCGATCGAGCCGGGACCGGACTCCGGCAGACCCAGTTGCTCGCCGCGGTAGCCGAAGTCGACACCCGCTTCCTCCGCGGCCGCGCGCGGGCCGGAGAGCCACGAACCGATTGCTTGCCTCTTGTCCACCCGTCCACCGTACTGGGCGGGCGACCCGTGCCCGACAGGCGGGTCGGTCGGCCGCCCTCCGGTTAACTTGAGCGAAACAAATGGGTCACGCACGAGAAATCACCCCTCCCTATGGTCGGGACCAGCGTGTGCCACCGCACTGGCCGCACGAACGAACTACCACCCCGGCTCGGACGGCCGGGAGTAGGAGGAGCTGGATGTTCCAGAACGCCGACGACGCCAAGAAGTTCATCGCGGACGAGGACGTCAAGTTCGTCGATGTCCGGTTCTGCGACCTGCCGGGCGTGATGCAGCACTTCACGATCCCGGCCACGGCGTTCGACCCGGACGAGGAGCTCGCCTTCGACGGGTCCTCGATCCGTGGCTTCCAGGCCATCCACGAGTCCGACATGGCGCTCCGCGCCGACCTCTCCACCGCGCGCGTCGACCCCTTCCGCCGCGACAAGACGGTCAACATCAACTTCTTCATCCACGACCCGATCACGGGCGAGCAGTACTCCCGCGACCCGCGCAACGTGGCGAAGAAGGCCGAGGACTACCTCGCCTCCACCGGCATCGCCGACACCGCGTACTTCGGCCCCGAGGCCGAGTTCTACGTCTTCGACAGCGTGCGCTTCAAGACCGCCGAGAACGAGTCGTACTACCACATCGACTCCGAGGCGGGCGCCTGGAACACCGGCGCGATCGAGGACAACCGCGGCTACAAGGTCCGCTACAAGGGCGGTTACTTCCCGGCCCCGCCGGTCGACCACTTCGCCGACCTGCGCGCCGAGATCTCCCTGGAGCTGGAGAAGAACGGCCTGAAGGTCGAGCGCCAGCACCACGAGGTGGGCACCGCGGGCCAGGCCGAGATCAACTACAAGTTCAACACGCTGCTCGCCGCCGCCGACGACCTCCAGCTCTTCAAGTACATCGTGAAGAACGTCGCCTGGCGCAACGGCAAGACCGCGACCTTCATGCCGAAGCCGATCTTCGGTGACAACGGCTCGGGCATGCACGTCCACCAGTCCCTGTGGAGCAACGGCGACCCGCTGTTCTACGACGAGGCCGGTTACGCGGGCCTGTCGGACACCGCCCGCTACTACATCGGCGGCATCCTCAAGCACGCCCCGTCGCTGCTGGCCTTCACCAACCCGACGGTGAACTCCTACCACCGCCTGGTGCCCGGCTTCGAGGCCCCGGTGAACCTGGTGTACTCGCAGCGCAACCGCTCCGCGGCCATGCGCATCCCGATCACCGGCTCCAACCCGAAGGCCAAGCGCGTCGAGTTCCGCGCCCCGGACTCCTCCGGCAACCCGTACCTGGCCTTCTCGGCGCTGCTGCTCGCCGGCCTCGACGGCATCAAGAACAAGATCGAGCCGGCCGAGCCGATCGACAAGGACCTCTACGAGCTCGCCCCCGAGGAGCACGCGGGCGTCCCGCAGGTCCCGACCTCGCTCCCGGCCGTCCTCGACTCGCTGGAGCGGGACCACGAGTTCCTGCTCCAGGGCGACGTGTTCACGCCCGACCTGATCGAGACCTGGATCGACTACAAGCGCACCAACGAGATCGCCCCGCTCCAGCTGCGCCCGCACCCGCACGAGTTCGAGCTGTACTTCGACGTGTGAGCCGACCGTCCGCACGGACGACAGGCCGGACAGGTCCGGCGGAGCCCTGCCGTCGCCCTCGGGCGGTGGCGGGGCTCCGCCGTTCCCGCATGTACCGCACGGCGGCTCACGCGGCGGTTCACACGGCGCCTTCCCTCTCCTCGTACGCCTTCTGCATCGCCTTCTCGCGGGCCTTCTCGCGGGCCTGACGGCGGGTCTCGAAGGGCCGCTCGCGGCGGTAGCGGCGCTGCCACCTGGCCTCGCGGTCGCGGCGTTCGCGATAGGCCTGGTACGTGGACGGCAGGCTGCCACGACCACCGCCGCCACCACCGCCGCCGCTCGAACCGCCCGAGGACGTGTCCGATCCCTCCCAGAGGCCGTAGTACCTGACGTACAGGAAGAGCACACCGACCGCGGCGAGCCAGAGGACGTGGTTGCCGAAGCCCAGGACGACCAGGACCACGGTCGCGGTGAGGAGCAGGGTTGCCATGACAGGCCTCCCAGGGACGTGACGATGACTGAGCGTGCAGTCTGCGGTCTCGCCTGCTGACGGATGCCGGCAACCGCCGGAGTCCGAAGGTGCCGGCCGTCGGTGCGTCGAGGGTAGCTCCACTCCCGGCGAATGGCGCCTGTCCTGCGGAAAAGAGTGCCGGGCAGCTTGGCCCCGCCTGTCCATCCTGTGCAATGGACGGTGTTCCGGTCGAGGTGGCCGGCTGTGGGAGCGCTTACACGGAGTCACGGAATCCGCCCGGCCGTACGGCCCCCGGACGCGGCGGTGCCGTCCGCCCCGTGGGGCGGACGGCACCGGACCTCCGGGCTGCGGCCCAGGTTCCCTCAGCGGCTGTACCGCATGAAGGCCCGGACCATGTGGCAGGTCGTGTCCGACGGCGGGTGGACGCCGATGAGCTCGGCCGTGCTGCGGATCGTCTCGTTGCGGGCCTGGTTCGGGACGTACACGCCGGAGTCCAGCAGGGCGATGGCGAGGCGCATCGCCTTCAGCCGGCGGTTGTGGGTGATGTACCACTCGCGGGGGCGGCCCGGCGGCAGCGGGCTCTTCTCGACGGGTGCGTACGGAAGGTCGAGCAGAACCGGCCTCCGGGCCGTGGACTGGGTGGGCAGCGGCTTGAGTGCGGCAGCGGGCACGGGCATCCTCCTGTCGCGGTCAGGGAGCCACCGGAAACCCCGGCAACTCCCTCGGACACTGCTTCAATTTTACTGCCCCCCACTGACAATCGCCCCTGCTCAGAGGGCATTTGGGAGTGGCGTGACAGAAGTGCAGGGCGGGTCCTCCCGTACCGTGTGCGCATGGAGATCTGGATCAGTCCGGCCTGTTCCAAGTGCCGCGGCGCGATCGGTCTGCTGGACGCGGAGGGCGCCGAGTACACCGTGCGCCGGTATCTCGAGGACGTGCCCGGCGAGGACGGGATCCGGGACGTGCTCGGGCGTCTGTCACTGGAGCCGTGGGACATCACCCGGCTCCAGGAGGCCGCCGCGAAGGAGCTCGGGATGCAGGAGTGGCCCCGCGACGCCGGCGCACGGGACCGGTGGGTACGGGCGCTCGCCGGGCACCCGGAGCTCATCCAGCGGCCGATCATCACCGCCGACGACGGCACCGCGCTGGTGGCCCGCACGGAGGAGGCGGTGCGCGACGCCCTGTCCCGGTGACGTGCGGGGTGGGCGCGGCCGCGCCCATCGCATACGAGCCGCCGCCCCGCCCCGGCACCTCACGGCGCGCCGGAGCCCCGCGAAGCCGCGGGTAACACGGCCTTCACAGCCGGGCAACGGCCGGGAAACCGCCCGTTGACAAGCTGCGGGCATCCCGCGCGGCGCCCCAGTGCCGCAGCGCCGCCGGCCCCGCACGACCGCGATGCGAAGACCCACCGAAGGATGAGGCCCCGTGACGTTCAAGGCTGAGTACATCTGGATCGACGGCACCGAGCCGACGGCCAAGCTGCGTTCCAAGACGAAGATCCTCGCCGACGACGCCAAGGGCGCCGAGCTGCCGGTCTGGGGCTTCGACGGGTCCTCCACCAACCAGGCCGAGGGCCACTCCTCGGACCGTGTGCTCAAGCCGGTCTTCACCTGTCCCGACCCCATCCGCGGCGGTGACGACGTCCTCGTCCTGTGCGAGGTCCTCGACATCGACATGACCCCGCACGCGTCCAACACGCGGGCCGCGCTGCGCGAGGTCGCGGAGAAGTTCGCCGCGCAGGAGCCGCTCTTCGGCATCGAGCAGGAGTACACGTACTTCCAGGACGGCCGTCCGCTGGGCTTCCCGGCCGGCGGCTTCCCCGCCCCGCAGGGCGGCTACTACTGCGGTGTCGGCGCGGACGAGATCTTCGGCCGGGAGATCGTCGAGGCCCACCTGGAGAACTGCCTGAAGGCCGGTCTCGGCCTCTCCGGCATCAACGCCGAGGTCATGCCGGGCCAGTGGGAGTTCCAGGTCGGCCCGCTCGCCCCGCTGGAGGTCGCCGACCAGCTGTGGGTGGCCCGCTGGCTGCTCTACCGCACCGCTGAGGACTTCGGCGTCTCCGCCACCCTCGACCCGAAGCCGGTCAAGGGCGACTGGAACGGCGCCGGCGCGCACACCAACTTCTCCACCAAGGCGATGCGCGAGAACTACGACGCGATCATCACCGCGTGCGAGGCGCTCGGCGAGGGCTCCAAGCCGCTCGACCACGTCAAGCACTACGGCGCCGGCATCGACACCCGCCTCACCGGCCTGCACGAGACGGCCCCGTGGGACAAGTTCTCCTACGGCGTCTCCGACCGCGGCGCCTCGGTCCGCATCCCGTGGCAGGTCGAGAAGGACGGCAAGGGCTACATCGAGGACCGCCGCCCGAACGCCAACGTCGATCCGTACGTCGTGACGCGTCTCCTGGTCGACACCTGCTGCTCCGCGCTGGAGAAGGCCGGCCAGGTCTGACCCGCTCCCCCGCACCAGGAAGGGGCGCCCGCCGTCATGGTGGGCGCCCCTTCTCGCGTACCGCCGGACCTCCGCGCGGAAGGCCGGGCTGTCCACGCAGTGAGAGAAGTCTCCCGGGTGGCACCCGGTGTCTGCTTCAATGGGGCCATGGCCAGCTTCCGGAAGTACCTCGCGACGGGTCGCCATGACCTCGAGCCCTTCTGGCCTTCCCGTCAGCACCACGACTTCGACCGGGTGTGTTGTCGCGCGATGAACGCGCCGGCCCTCTAAAGCCGTACACCCCGGCCTTCGGCCCGCGCGCACGACGTACGTCCCGGCGAGCCCGACCACGAATCGCGGCCGTCGCCCTTCCGTCGAAACCCTTCGCGCGAAAGAGCTGACCTCTCATGGCGACCACTCGCTCCCGCTCCACCGCCGCCCTGACCACCGCTCCCCTCACCGCCCCCGACCCCTCCCCGTCCGGCACCGCACGGCACCGGCTCCGCGCCGTCGACCGGGACGAGACCGTCGACGTGGCCGGCTTCCTGCCGCCGGGCGCCACCTGGCTGCCCGCGCCCCAGCACACCCTGCCCACGCTGCCGGGCCACCCGCCGATGGTCGGCTACCTGGTGCTCGTACCGGCCGACCAGCAGCCGCCCGTCCTGCCGTTCGCCGTGCCGGACCGGCCGGGGGACGAGGAGCGGCGGGACGACGACACCCTGGTCCGCGTCGACACCGTGCAGCGCACCGCCCAGGTCGACGGACGTCCGCTCGACCTCACGTACCTGGAGTTCGAGCTGCTCGCGCACCTGGTCGCGCATCCGAACCGGGTGCACACCCGCGACCAGCTGGTCACCACCGTGTGGGGCTACGGGCACGTGGGCGACGGCCGTACCGTCGACGTCCACATCGCCCGGCTGCGCCGCAAGCTGGGCGCCGAGCACCGCACGGCGATCCAGACGGTACGGCGGGTGGGGTACAAGTACACGCCTCCGGTGCGCCGTTGACGGCGGGTCGCCGGACAGCGGAATCCCCTCGTGCTCCGGCCGCCGAGCGGGCGGAGCCGGCGGTATGAGACTTCTGGTGCTGGGCGGTACGGAGTTCCTGGGACGCGCCGTCGTCGAGGCGGCGCTCGCCCACGGCCGGGACGTGACGGTCTTCCACCGGGGCGGCACCCGGCGCCCCCGGGAGCGCGGGCGCTGACGGGCGACCGCACCGCCCCCGACGGGCTCGCGGCGCTCGCCGGTGCCGCCCACGCGTGGGACGTCGTCGTCGGCACCTGGTCGGCGGCGCCGCGGGCCGTACGGGACGCGGCCCGGCTGCCGGCCGGCACGGCGGGCCGGTCCGTGTACGTGTCGAGCCGCTCCGTGTACGCCTGGCCGCCGGGTCCGGCGAGAGCGCGCCCCTGGTGGAGGGGGCGCCGGCGGACGCGGAGCAGACCGACTGCGCGCGGGACAAGCGGGGCGGTGAGCCGGCGGCGGTGGAGGCCTTCGGTGCCGCACGCCCGCTGCTCGTGCGGGCGGGTCCGATCCTCGGGCCGTACGAGAACGCCGACCGCCTCCCGTGGTGTCTCACCCGCATGGCGCGCGGCGGCCCGGTCCTGGCGCCGGGGCCGCGGGACCTGCCCCTCCAGTACATCGGCGTCCGTGACCTCGCCGAGTGGGTCCTCGGCGCGGCGGCGTGGCTGAGCGGACCGTACGACCTGGTGGGCCCGCGGGGGCACACGACGACGGGGGCGCTCCTCGACGCATGCGCACGGGTCACCGGGGACGCGGCCGAACCGCGCTGGACCGCGCCGGAGGTGGTCCTGGGGGCGGGGATCGAACCGTGGACGCAGCTCCCGGTGTGGGCGCCGCCGGGCAGCGAGCTGTACGGCGCCCTGCACGGCGGGGACGTCTTCCGGGCCGTACGGAAGGGCTTGCGCTGCCGCCCGGTGGAGGAGGGCGTGGCCGTCACGTGGGCGTGGCTGGCGGACCTCGGCGGGTCCGCGCCCCGGCGGCCGGACCGGCCCCCGGTGGGCCTGGACCCGGCGGTGAGGGGAAGGTGCTGGGCACCGACGCCGCCGGCGCCTGACGGCCCACGGTGTACCTGGCACCACCCCCTGCCCGGGCCCCAACCCCCGTGCCGCACGACGCCTGTTCGGCCAGACTGGCGCCATGAACACCGACACCGGGAAGAGCGGGCACGTCACGAAGAGGGCGTGCGGCGTGGTGGTGGCCGCCGGGCGGGGGCTCGCGCTGGCCCTGACGGCCCTGCCGGTGTCCGTCCTGTGCCTCACCCTCTCCCTCGTCTCCATCGCGCTCGTACCGGTCGGGGTCGGCCTCGTCACGACGCCGTGGGTGCTGAACGGCGTACGGACCTGGGCGAACTGGCGGCGGGTCCTCGCGGCGGAGTGGGGCGGGCAGCGCATCCCGCCGGCGTACCGGCCGGTCGCCGAGGACGCGAACCCGTGGGCGCGCACCTCCGGCATGCTGCGGGACCCGGCGACCTGGCGGGACCTGGGGTGGCTGTACGTCGACATGACGGCGGGGTTCGTCACCGCCCTGCTGGCTGCCGTGCTGCCCCTGTACGCGCTTGAAGGGCTGCTGATGCCGGCCGGGCTGTGGTGGGCCGTCGCCGGGCCGCACTTCGACCACGGCCCCTACTGGTACGGCTTCGTGCCCGTGCAGGGACAGCGGACCGCGTTCGCCGCGGGCGCCCTCGGCGCCGTCCTGCTGGTGGCCGCGTACTTCCTCGCACCGCGCGTCCTGCACGCGCACTTCGTCCTCACCCGCGCCGTACTCGGCCCGGACCGGTCCCAGCTCGCCGAGCGCGTCCGCGTCCTCACCGAGACCCGGCGCGACGCCGTGGACGTCTCGGCCGCCGAACTGCGCCGCATCGAGCGCGACCTGCACGACGGTGCGCAGGCCCGGCTCGTCGCCATGGGCATGGACCTCGGCACCGCCGAGGCGCTCCTCGACAAGGACCCGGAGACCGCGAAGAAGCTCCTCGCACAGGCCCGGCGGTCCTCCGCCGAGGCGCTCACCGAGCTGCGCGACCTGGTGCGCGGCATCCACCCGCCGGTGCTCGCGGAGCGCGGACTCGGGGACGCCGTACGGGCGCTGGCGCTGCGGCTGCCGGTCGCCACCGAGGTCACGGTGGAGCTCGACGGCCGCCGTGCCGACGCGCCCGTGGAGTCCGCCGCGTACTTCGCCGTCAGCGAGGTGCTCACCAACGCGGTCAAGCACTCCGGCGCGGACCGGATCTGGGTCGACCTGCACCGCGCCGGCGGCGTGCTGCGGGCCACGGTCACCGACAACGGCAAGGGCGGGGCCCGGGTCGGCGCGGGCTCGGGGCTGTCCGGTGTCGAGCGGCGGCTGGGTACATTCGACGGCGTCCTGGCCGTCAGCTCGCCCGTGGGCGGCCCCACCCTGGTCACTGTGGAGATCCCTTGCGCGTAGTCCTGGCCGAGGACCTGTTCCTGCTCCGCGACGGGCTGGTGCGGCTCCTCGAGGCGTACGGCTTCGAGATCGCCGCCGCGGTCGAGAGCGGCCCCGAACTGACCCGCGCCCTGGCCGAGTCACGGCCGGACGTCGCCGTCGTCGACGTCCGGCTGCCGCCCTCGCACACCGACGAGGGCCTGCAGTGCGCCCTGCGGGCCCGCCGGGAGCGGCCGGGGCTGCCGGTGCTGGTGCTCTCCCAGCACGTGGAGCAGCTGTACGCGCGGGAGCTGCTCGCCGACGGCGCGGGCGGGGTCGGGTACCTGCTGAAGGACCGGGTGTTCGACGCGGAGCAGTTCGTGGACGCCGTGCGGCGGGTCGCGGCGGGCGGGACGGCGATGGACCCGCAGGTGATCCAGCAGTTGCTGGCGCGGCGCGCGGCGGACGACCGGCCGCTCGCCCGGCTCACCCCGCGCGAGCTGGAGGTGCTGGAGCTGATGGCGCAGGGCCGGTCGAACACGGCGATCGCCGAGCGTCTGGTCGTGACGGAGCGGGCCGTCGCCAAGCACACGTCCAACATCTTCGCCAAGCTGGGCCTGGAGGTGTCGGACGACGACAACCGGCGGGTGCTCGCGGTGCTCGCCCACCTCGATCACGGTCGCTGACGGCGGCGTTCCGGGTCTCGCGTCGCTCCGCGTCGTCGAGAGCGTCGTTGAGGATCCCCGAAGCGTCGTTGAGAATCCCGAAGAATTCCCGGGTTCCCTGAACACCACACCAGCCACGTGCGTAAGGGAGGGAGCCGCTTCACTCCTGTCGGGCGTCTCGCTGCCCCGCAAGGAAGTCAGAGGAGTTCCATGGGACGCAACACACGAAAACGCCGTTCGCCGCTGGCCGTCCGCGCCGTGGCCGCCTCCGCGGCTCTGGCCGTCGCGGGGGGCGGGCTGGTCTGGGCGAACTTCTACGCCTCGGCGGGCGAGCCGCACGCGGACCGGGCCGGCACCCGCGCCGCCGCCGCGGCCCAGGTCGCGACGATCGACTGCCCGGACGTCGGCCAGCAGCTCCGCGACGTGCCGGACGGCGCGCGGGCGGGCGTCGACAAGGAGCTGGCGCTGCTCGACGAGCAGATCACCGAGGCCTACGCGCGTCTCGCGTCCACCCGGGACGCGCAGGCCGGTGACGCCGGCTATGTGCAGAACGCCATTCTCGGCCCGCTGCGGTCCAAGCGGACGGCGACCATCGACCGCATCGCGATCAACATCAAGCGTGTCGGCGGTGCCGCGCCGGGCGGGATCGACCGGCTCGCCGGCTGCGCCGGGAAGACGGTCGGCCAGCCGGACGCCGACGAGAGCCAGGGCGACGGCCAGGACCAGGGGCAGGACCAGGGGCAGGACGACGGCCAGAACGGTGACGGCCAGGACGGCGGTCAGGACACCGGTCAGGACGGCGGTCAGGGTCAGGCCGGGGACAACGGCAACGGCGCCGCGGGCCCGTTCGCCGACGACTTCGCCGACATCACCACCGTCCAGCCGAACGTCCGCAAGACACGCACCAGGCGCGGCGGTTCGTCGGGCACGTTCACCTCGGTGTGCGGTGTCAACGAGAACAAGCTGTTCAACACGGACAACCTGATCGTGGCGCCCGGTGTCGACAACGGCGCCCACCACACCCACGACTACGTGGGCAACCAGGGCAACGACGCCTTCGCCAGCGACGACGACCTGGCGAACGCGGACACCACGTGCCAGAACCAGGGCGACCGGTCGACGTACTACTGGCCGGTCATCCGCGTCCAGGACGGCACCGCCGAGTTCGACGCGAACGAGCAGGGCGGCGGTGCCGAGGGCAACGTCGGCCGGATCGTGCAGGCCGAGAGCGCCGAGATCAAGTTCGTCGGCAACCCGCGCAGCAAGGTCGTCGCGATGCCCAGGTTCCTGCGCATCATCACCGGTGACGCCAAGGCCTTCACCAACGGCACCGCGAACGCCAACTCCGGCTGGACCTGCACCGGGTTCACGGACCGCGTGCTGACGGACAAGTACCCGCTGTGCCCCGACGGCAGCAAGGTCGTGCGGACCTTCGACTTCCAGAGCTGCTGGGACGGCCAGAACATCGACAGCGCCAACCACCGCGACCACGTGGCCTTCGCGGACCCGGACACGGGCGCCTGCCCGCAGGGGTTCCAGGCCATCCCGCAGCTGACGATGAACCTGGTCTACGACGTGCCGCGGCCGACGATCGAGAACGGCCAGGTGCGGCAGCCGTTCGCGGTCGACGGGTTCCCCGAGCAGCTGCACAAGCCGATCACCGACCACGACGACTTCATCAACGTCTTCGACGAGGACCTGATGAACCAGATGGTTAAGTGCATCAACAGCGGCAGGAAGTGCACCTGACGCGGACGGTCGCGGGAGGTCGTAGGGGGCCGAGGGGCGGCGGCGGGAGTTCCCGCCGCCGCCCCTCGGTGTCTCCCTCAGCGGTGGCCGGCGTGCGCGGCCCCCTCCTCCATGGTTCCGCCGAGCCGGCCGTGCAGCGCCGTGACCACCTCGGTCCCGCCGACGGCGACCCACTTGCGGCCGACGAGGTAGTGGCCGCCGTAGTCCTTGGCCGCGTTCAGCCACTCGCGCTGCCCCCGGTCGGTGGCGAAGGTCGCCAGCACGAACTTCCCGTCGGTGTTCTCGCAGAGCGCCTGGCGGATCTCGTCCGCGTCCGTCTGCATGTCCGGCTCGCAGCCGGCCTCGCCCGCCAGCTGCTCCAGACTGCCCGTCACCGTCCGGGGCTCCCCCGCTCCCCCGTCGTCCGCACCGCAGCCGGTCAGCGCCAGCAGGGCGGCGACCGCGCCGGCCGTCACCGCCGGGGTCCCGCGCGTCAACCTCATCCGTACCCACCTCCGGGTCTCCTCGGCGACGTGGACTCGCCGTGCCGTCCGCCTTCGATACGGCTCCCGTGCGCTTCGCACTCAACGGGCGGGGCGTCGCCGGCTGAGCCCGCCGCGCCCACAGCGCCCACAGGGGTGAGGAAGTCGTGCTCGAAATGTGAACGGAATTGATCGATCCGACCGCTGGCGGCCGGAATCGATCGGTAAAGTGTCCGTATGACCACCGGTGTTCGCCGCAGAATGGGTGTCGAGGAGCGGCGGCGGCAGCTGATCGGCGTCGCCCTTGAACTGTTCAGCCAGCGCTCGCCCGACCAGGTGTCGATCGACGAGATAGCCGCGGCCGCGGGCATCTCGCGGCCGCTGGTCTACCACTACTTCCCCGGCAAACTCAGCCTGTACGAGGCCGCGTTGAAGCGTGCCTCGGACGACCTGGCGGAGCGGTTCGTGGAGCCGCGGGAGGGCCCGCTGGGCGAGCGGCTGCTGCGGGTGATGCACCGCTTCTTCGACTTCGTCGACGAGCACGGCCCGGGTTTCTCGGCGTTGATGCGCGGCGGCCCGGCGGCCGGTTCCTCGCGGGCCAACGCGCTCATCGACGGGGTGCGGCAGGCCGCGTACGTACAGATCGTCGGGCATCTGGAGGTCGAGAGGCCGTCCGCCCGGCTGGAGCTGGTCATCCGCTCCTGGATCTCGCTCGCCGAGTCGACGGCGCTGCTCTGGCTGGACGGCCGCCGCGTCCCGCGCCGGGAGCTGGAGGTACAGCTCGTGCACGACTTCGGGGCGCTGGCGGCGGTGGCCGCGGCGTACGACGACGAGATGGGGGCGCTGGTGCGCCGCCTCGTCGAGGACGAGCCGGCCGACGGTCCGTTCGCCGAACTGGCGGGGCGCCTGCTCACCCTGGCCTCCCCGCCCGCCGCCTGACACCCGACGCCGTCCGGTCGCTCGACCTGCTCGGTCCGCTCGATCGGCCCGGTCCGCTCGGTCTACTCCTCGAACTTCCGGTACGAGGCGTCCAGGTCCCGTACCTCGGCCGACGCGTGCAGCATCAGCCCGTCCGCCGGCTTCACATGGGTGCGCAGCAGCTCCAGCACCCCCTCGGTCAGCTTGGCCTTGGTCTCCTCGGTCCGCCCCGCCAGCAGCCCCAGCGTCACGTGCACGACGGCGTGCCCGTCCGCGTCGCCGCCCACGGTGGTGTCCTCGGTCGGCCGGAACTGCGTCTTGCACGCCTCGAGCCGTGCGGCCGCCGTCTCCACCACCTCCGCGTGCAGCGCCTCGGCGAAGGCACGGCGGTCGAAGGTGTCGGCCAGCGCGGCGGAGTAGTCGACGGTGATCTGCGGCATGGGGACTCCTGTTCGGACACGGCCACCTGGTGTCCCCGGAGCGGGTGTCCGGGGCGGTGATCTCACCCTAGTCCGTGAGCCGCAGCGCCAGCAGCGCGATGTCGTCCTCCCGGTCCCGGCCGAAGCGGTCCAGCAGCGAGTCGCAGAGCCCGGCCGTGCCGAGCGGGGCGTCCTCGGCGGAGACGCGGAGCTGCTCCATGGACACGGCGAGGTCCGTGCCCCGGGTCTCTATGAGGCCGTCGGTGACCATGAGGAGCCGATCGGCGGGCTCCAGCACGATCTCCGTCGGCACCGGCCGCTCCAGTCCCAGACCGAGCAGCGGCCCGGCCGCCGGCACGTACGCGGCGCCGACCCCGTCCCGCACGACCAGCGGCGGTATGTGGCCCGCGTTGGCGATCCGGGTGCGCCCGGTGACCGGGTCGACGAGGGCCAGGCAGAGGGTGGTGGTGATCTCGGGATGGTAGTGCTGGAGCATCCGGTCGAGCCGCCGGGCGAGCGCGCCCGGGTCGGGCTCCTCGACGCAGTAGGCGCGCAGCGCATGCCGGATCTCCACCATCACGGTGGCCGCGTCCAGCGAGTGCCCCACGACGTCCCCGACCGCGGTGAGGACGCCCGCGCCGGTACGCAGGGCCGCGTAGAAGTCACCGCCGATCTCGGTCTCGCGGGAGGCCGGCTCGTACCGTACGACGACGTCGACGCCCGGCAGTTCGGGCAGCCGTTTCGGCAGGAAGCTGTGCTGGAGGGTGAGCGCGACGCGCCGTTCCGCCTGGTACATGAGCAGCGGCTGCGCGGCGAACGCGGTGGCCTGGGCGAGCCGGGCGACCAGGGCCGCCGTGCCGGGCGCCCGGTCCCCGTACCGGGGCTTGGGCACGGTCAGGCAGACGGCCGCCCTGGCGTCGCGGGTGCGCGTGACCACCATGCGCACGTCCTCCGTCGCGCGGAGGTGGAAGATCCCCGGCGGCCACAGCGGCGCGGGCACGACGGTGTCGAGCACCGAGTCCTCGGCCGCCGTCACGGTCACCCGCCGGACCAGCCGGGCCACGGCCTCGCGCGCGACGGCGTCCGGCTGCCGTTCGGCCTTCCGCCCGCTGTGGGCACCGCAGTACACCGCACCGCCCTCGCCGACGACGAACACGGCGGCCGGGCCGCCGGTGAGCCGGGCGGTGCCCTCGGCGGCGGCCCGGGCGAGCGCGCTCGGGCTGTGCGCGGTCTGCACGGGGACGATCGTCTCGGACAGCAGCGTCAGGTCCTGTGCGCGGTTCTCGGCGCCGCTGCGCATCCGGGCGCCGCGCACGGCGGCCCGCACCACGGCCTGGATCTCCTCGGGTTCGGCCGGCACGGTCAGATACGCCTCGCCGCCCGCGTCGAGCCCCCGGCAGCGGTCGCTGGGCGCCACGGAGGCGGCCGAGAAGTGGACGACGGGCAGGCTCGCCATGAGCGGCAGCGCCTTCAGCCTGCGGCACAGCTCGAAGCCGCTCATGTCGGGCAGCCCGACGTCGACGAGGGCGACGTCGGGCAGGGCGCCCGCGCGCAGCCTCACGTCGAGTTCGGAGAGCGCCTCACCGGCGGTGGCGACGGGCACCACGCGGTGACCCGCCCGGCGCAGCACGGCGCCCAACGCGCAGCGGCTCGCCGCCGCGTCATCGACGACGAGGATGGTGGTGTTCGTCTGGTCGGCCCGTTCGGCCCGTTCGGCCATGAAGTTCATACACGGATGACCCTTGGACGAGGGTGGTGCGGGTCTCCTCGTACCCGCACCATCCACGCTAGCGTCCTATTGCGCGCCCCGGGAGAACACCGCGACCGTCCGCGCCGGAACGGTGAACGTTCCTGTCGTCTTTTCGTACGTCGCGGAGGTGACGGTTGCATCGGAGCCCGCCGCCTGCACGGGATGCAGCGCGTAGGACGCACCGGCCAGCGCGTCGACCTTCTGCTCGCGCTGTTCGGGCGTGGCGTTGAAGACGACGACGAGGTCCCCGAGGCGCATGGTGATCACGCCGGGCGTCTCGTTCGCCCCGGACAGCGGGAAGGACAGCTTCGCCTGCACCTCGTCCGCCGAGCCGAGCGAGAAGTCCGGCTCCGTCGTGCGGATCCTCAGCAGGTCGCGGTAGGCGGCCGAGGCGCCCCCGATCTGCTCGCAGCCGACCTTCACCGAGGTCAGCAGGGGTTTGGCGTAGGGCCACTTGGGCTCGTTGTCGGCCGCCGGGGGCAGTCCGCGCCCGAACCCGTTGCCGTCCCGGCAGTCCCAGTGGATCGCGTTGAACCAGTCGCCGCTGTCGTAGGAGTTGCGGTCCAGGGACTTGGAGCGCAGCAGGTCGGTGCCCGCCTGGTACAGGGCGGGGCCCTGCGACAGGGTGGCCGTGGCCTGGGCGAGGACCTGCATCCGGGCCCGGTCGTCCGGCGAGGTGTCCTTCGGCAGCTTGTAGGCCAGCGCGTCGAACAGCGCCTCGTTGTCGTGGGCGTCGACGTAGGCGAGGGCGTCGCCGGGCGCGTCCGCGTACCCGGCGGGCGCGCCGTTGTAGTCGACCTCGGAGCCCTTGACCTGCCGGCCGCCGCTGTCGGTGAAGGTGTACGACTTCAGGTTGCCGCTCAGCCCGACCTTGATCAGGTCCTGGTAGTGCAGCAGCCGGGCCCGCTGCTCGGCCTCGGTGCCGTTGTCCGCCGCCGGGTTGGGGTCGGTGAACAGCCCGGAGGCGAAGCCCTGCACGCCCGGGTCCTCGTCGAACGGGCCGCCGCCGCGTACGGCGTCCCGGGCGCGGTCGGAGAAGGTCGCGATTCCCGTCCCCGCCATGTTCGCCTGCGTGGCCTGCGGGAACCGGGCGTCGTCGGCGACCTCGCCGAAGTTCCAGCCCTCGCCGTACAGAACGACCGACTTCCCGTCCACGCCGTCCTCCGCCACGGTCAGCGCGTCGAGCGCCTTCCGCACGGCCAGGATGTTGGCCTTCGGGTGGTGGCCCATCAGGTCGAAGCGGAAGCCGTCGACCTTGTACTCCTTCGCCCAGGTGACGACCGAGTCGACGACCAGCTTGCCCATCATGGCGTTCTCGGGGGCGGTGTTGGCGCAGCAGGTGCTGGTCGCCACCGAGCCGTCGGCGAGGAGCCGGTGGTAGTAGCCGGGCACGATCCTGTCGAGCACGGAGGTGGCGGCCTGGCCGTCGGCGGCGGTGTGGTTGTAGACCACGTCCATCACCACCCGCAGACCGTCCTCGTTGAGCGCCTTGACCATCTCGCGGAACTCGACCGTGCGCCGGGTGCCGTCGGGGTCGGTCGCGTAGGAGCCCTCGGGGACCGTGTAGTGGTACGGGTCGTAGCCCCAGTTGTACGCGTCCTTCGCCGCCGCCTTCGCCACGCAGCTCTGCTGCCTGTCGGAGTCGGCCGGGTAGGAGGCGAGATCGCAGTCGACGGTCGCCTGGTCCTCCTTGCGCTCCGGGATGGTGGCGATGTCGAAGGCGGGCAGCAGGTGCACGTACGACGTGCCCGACTCCGCGAGCTTCCGCAGGTGCTTCGAGCCGTCGCTGCCCTTGTCGGTGAAGGCGGCGTAGGTGCCCCGGTGCCCGGCCGGGGAGGTCTTGTCCTCGACCGAGAAGTCCCGGACGTGCAGCTCCTGGATCTGCGCGTCCTTCAGCGGCACGGCCTCGGGCTTGGTGAGCCGGGACCAGCCGCGCGGGGCGAGGGAGGCGTCGCCCAGGTCCACGACCAGGCTGCGCTCGGAGTCGGCGGTGAGGGCGACCGAGTACGGGTCGGTGACCCGGTTGGTGACGACCTCACCGGCGGCGGGAGCCCACACCTTCACCACGTACCGGTACGGCTTGTTCTTCCAGCCCTTGGTGCCGGTGACGGACCAGACGCCGGTGGCGCCGTCCCGCTCCATGGCGACGGTCCTGCCGTCGAGCTCCAGGGCGACGGACTGCGCCGTGGGCGCCCAGACGGCCAGTGTGGGGCGGCCGTCGCGGTCGAACGTCGGCCCGAGGTCCGCCCCGGTCGCGTCGTACAGGTCGTCGAGCACCCCGGCGATCTGGACGCCGGTCGCCGCGAGCACCGCGCCGTCGGCGGCCCGCTGCGCGGCCACGACCTGCCCCCGCAGCGCCTCGCGCACGCGGTCGCGGTCGCGCGGGTCGACGGTCCAGGCGGTGTACGCGGCCAGGTGCGGGAACTTCTCCCGCTGCGCGTCGGTGAGCTCGGACCCCGACAGCCGCAGCCACTTCGCGTCACCGGTGAGCGTGCCGTTCTCCACCGTGATCGAGCCGTCACGCGCGTACAGCAGCTGGGTCGACGCGGCGCCCGGGGCGCCGTCCCACGCGACCGTGTCCCGGTCGATCCAGACCGCCTCGGAGGTGCTCAGGTCCACGTCCGCCGCGCTGCCCGGCGCTTGTGGGAGGAGCAGTTTCTCCTGGCCGCTCAACAGCCACACCTCGTGGCCGTCCGCCGTCGTGAGGTCCAGCACCTGGTCGGTGGGGAGGTCCTTCTCGTCGCCCTTGTGGACGATGTAGTTGAGGCTGGTGGCACCTTCGGTGAGCGGTACTTCGAAGACGGCTCCATAGGGGTCAGTCTCCACCGGCTCCAGCGGCTTCGCCCAGTCGGTCGGGTTCGCCGCGCCGCCCCAGACGTGCAGTCCCCAGCCGTCGTAGTCCCCGTCGGCACGGTGATAGTGGATGACGGCCCTGCTCTTGTCCTGCTCGGGGTGGTCGGGGCGCTCTGTGCGGACCGTCTCCTTCCCCTGTTCGATCCAGACCTCACCCGTCTCCGTGACGTCGATGGTCCGGTCGGCCGCGACGTCCTTGTTCCCCTCCTCGTCGACCACCAGGAAGTTCACGTTCGTCGCGCCCGGCTTCAGCTTGACGTACGCGAAGGCGCCGTACGCGTCACGGCCGGTGAACGGGTGGCTCGCGGGCCACTCGGTCGCCTCGCCGTCCGCCAGGTCGCCCCAGGCGTACAGGCCCCAGTCGTCGTAGTCGCCGTCCGGACGCTGGTAGTGGACGACCGCGTAGTCCCGCGAGACCGCCGTCGGCACCTCCTCGGCGGGCGGGGCGCCGGTGGTGGAGGCGGCGGTCGCGCTCGCGGTACGGCCCGCCGAGTCGACCACCACGGCCTTGTAGCGCAGGGCGGTCCCGGCCGGGACGTCCTCGCCGATGGTGTGGGTGACCTTGTACGGGGCGTGGTCGGCGGAGCCGAGGGTGCGCCACTTGCCGTTGCCGGTCCGGGCGGCGAAGACGACGCGGTTGAGCTGTCCGCCCTCGACGTCCGCCGTGAGCTCGACGGTGCCGGTGGCGCCCGTCTCCGGGGCCTCCAGGGTCACGGACGGCTCGACGGCGGGCTCGCCCAGCCGGCCGGCCGCCTTGAGCACGACCGACGATCCGGCCGGGACGGTGACGGTGAGCTGCCGGTCCTTGCCGCTCCGCACCGTGGCGTCGGTTCCGTGGATGCCCCGGAACGTCATGCCCGCGGACCCGGTCGCGAACGTCGCCGTCCGCGCCCCGTCCGCGTTGTTGAAGGCGACCACGTACTCGGTGCCGCTCTTCGCGTCCGTGCGGGAGACGGCGTACACACCCGGGCCGTCGTCCGCGTACCGCTCCGTCTGCACGCCGTCGGCGAGGGCCGGGTGGGCCTTGCGCAGCTTGGCGAGCGCGGCGATCTGGCGGTAGAGCGGCGCCTTGGTGTCGTAGGCGTCCTCGGCGTGGGTGCGGTCGGTGCCCAGCCGGTCGTCGTCCAGGTAGTCGGCGACCTCCGAGGCGAACATGGTCTGACGGGAGTCCTTGTCGCCGCCCGCGCCGGTGAAGCCCTGCTCGTCGCCGTAGTAGACCACCGGGTTGCCGCGGCTGAGGAACATCAGCTCGTTGGCGAGCTGCGCCTTCTTCACCAGCTCGGCGTCGGTGGCGTCCGCGTCGTCCTGCTTGAGGAAGGTGCCGATGCGGCCCATGTCGTGGTTGCCGAGGAAGGTGACCTGCTCGTACGCGTTGGCCTTGTCGGTCGTGTACTTGTAGTCGTCACCGAAGACCGCGGCGAGCTTCTTGGCGCTGCCGCCCTGCGAAACGTACGCGCGGGCCGCGTCCTGGAACGGGAAGTCCAGCGTGGAGTCGAGCCGGCCCTCGGTGACGTACGGCGCGGTGACGGAGGTGTCGGCGGAGTACACCTCGCCGAACATGAAGAAGTCGTCCCGGCCCCGCTTCGCGGCGTACGCGTCGAGGGAGGTGGCCCACCGGGTCCAGAACTCCATGTTCACGTGCTTCACGGTGTCGATCCGGAAGCCGTCGATCCGGAAGTCCTTCACCCACCGCTGGTAGATCTTCTCCATGCCCTCGACGACCTCGGGACGCTCGGTCCACAGGTCGTCGAGCCCGCTGAAGTCCCCGTACGTGGCGGACTCGCCGGCCCAGGTGGAGTCGCCGCGGTTGTGGTACATCGCCGGGTCGTTGAGCCAGGCGGGGACCTTGACGTCCTTCCTGTCGGCGGGCACGGACGGCGTGTACGGGAAGGAGCCGGTGCCGACGGGCGGGAATCCGCGCTTCCCGTCCGCGTAGTCGGCGTCGTCGAAGGGCTTTCCGTCCTTCGTCAGGTACGGGAAGGCGCCCTTGGACAGGTACCCGTAGGACTTCTCCTCGTAGTCGACGACGTCGGCGGTGTGGTTGGTGATGACGTCGAAGAAGACCTTCATGCCCTTGGCATGGGCCTTGTCGATGAGGGTTTCGAGGTCCTCGTTGGTGCCGAAGTGCGGGTCGACCCGGGTGAAGTCGGTGATCCAGTACCCGTGGTACCCGGCGGAGACGTTCTCGCCCGTGCCCTGCACGGGCTGGTTCCTGAAGATGGGCGCCAGCCAGATGGCGGTGGTGCCGAGGCCCTTGATGTAGTCGAGCCGCTTCGTCAGGCCCTTGAGGTCGCCGCCCTGGTAGAAGCCCTTGTCGGTGGGGTCGTACCCGTGGTCGAGGCGGGTGCCCGTCAGTCCGCCCCGGTCGTTGGACGTGTCGCCGTTGGCGAAACGGTCCGGCAGGACGAAGTAGAACTGCTCGCGGGTGAGCTCGTGGCGGGACGCCTCCGCCGCGAGCTTCCTGTCCGAGGGGGGTGCGGGCGGGGCGGCGGCGGTGGCCGCGACGGGCTGGACCAGCGTCGCGGCGACGGCGGCCGCGGCGACGGCCGCGACCCGTCCGCGCGGGGTGGTACGGCGCACTCCGGGCGCCGGCCATCTCGGTATCACAGGCGTGGACTCCTTGCGATGGCGGCACGTACGGGAATCACTCGCGTCCCGTGCGCCGCGGCGCGGCTCCGTTGCCGGTGCGCCGGCGTGACCGTACCGCCGGTGAAAGCCTTACAGCAAGAGTTGTGCAACGCCGAGTAAGAACTTGCATGAACGCCCCGGGCGCTGGTGCGCCCGGGGCGAGAGGGAAGCGAGCGGGTGCCGCCTCAGCAGCTGGACCTGCCCGCGTACACCGCCAGCGCCGTGTTGGCGCCGAGGGTGGCCGTGAGCTGGCCCGAGCCGTTGACCGACACGGTCGTGTCGTTCTGCACGTTGCAGTAGGTGCCGGCCGGGAGCGAGGTCTGGAAGGTGCGGTTCAGGGAGCCGGACTCGTGGTTGATGGCCACGAAGCCCTTGTTCCCGCGGCCGAACGCGATCGCGTCGCCTCCGTTGTCCCACCAGTTGGTGACCGCCTGGCCACGGGTGGCGTTGCGGAAGCCGACCATGGACTGGATCTCCGGCCAGGCGTGCTGGCACTTCCAGCCGTTCTGCCAGCAGGCGTTCACGGTGCCGCCGTTCGGGGGGCCCGCGTCCTTGTTCGTCCACTCGTAGCCCGAGTTGATGTCGGGCGTGCCGTACGGCCAGGCGAGCATGAAGACGTTGGCCAGGGTGTAGTTGGCGCCGTCCTTGTAGTTGAGGGTGGTGCCCTCGCGCTCGGTGTCGTGGTTGTCGACGAAGACGCCCGCCTGGTTGCTCTTCAGGTAGCCCCAGCCCTCACCGTAGTTCTTGAGGTAGGCGAGGTTCTCGTTGTTGAAGACGCGCTTGAGGTCGCGCGCGTACCGGAACTCCTGCACGTCGCCGTTGCCCGTGTACTCGGCCGGCTGGACGGCCTCACCGGCGCCGTGGATGACCTCCTGCTTCCAGTACACCGACGGGTTGCTCAGCCGGGACTTGATGTTGGCGAGGTCCGCGGCGTCCATGTGCTTGGCCGCGTCGATGCGGAAGCCGTCGACACCCATCGCGAGCAGGGAGTTGAGGTAGCCGGCGATGGTCTTCCTGACGTACTCCTCGTTGGTGTCGAGGTCCGCCAGGCCGACCAGTTCGCAGTGCTGGACGTTCCAGCGGTCCTGGTAGTTGCTGCCGATCTGCGTGGTGCAGTCGTCGAAGTCGTACGCGGAGTAAAGGCCCGGGTAGTCGTACTTGGTGTACGACGTGCCGCCGGTACCCGTGCCGTTGCCGGCCGACATGTGGTTGATGACGGCGTCGACGACGACCTTCACACCCGCGTTGTGGCAGGTGTTCACCATGTTGCGGAAGGAGGTCTCGTTGCCGAGGCGCCCGGCGATCTTGTAGCTGACCGGCTGGTACGAGGTCCACCACGCCTCGCCCTGGATGTGCTCGGCGGGCGGCGAGACCTGGACGTAGCCGTACCCGGCGGGACCGAGCCGGTTGGTGCACTCCTTGGCGACCGAGTCGAACTTCCACTCGAACAGGACGGCGGTGACATCCTTGTCGCCGGGCGGAGCGGCTTCGGCGCTGCCGCCCGTGGGGAGGGCGAGCGCGACGACCGACGCGGTGGCCGCGAGGGCGACCACGCCGGCGATGGATCTCTTGCGTCTGTGGGACATGTGGGGGCCCTTCTTTCTACTGCCATGCACATGGCAAGCGAAGGTTTTTGCTGCAAGGAGACTGAAAACTTGCAGACGACCAGACCGTACGAACGCGTCAACGATCGGTCAACCCTCTGGGACCCCGACCTTTCCGGGCGCCGATCCGGAACCTACTACAGCGAGTCGAGGCAGCCCTCGACCTGCTGTCCCGCCCAGGCGGACGACAGCAGGGGCCCGCCGCCCCGAACGGGCGGCGAGCCCCTGCAAACTGGCTGAAAACCTCAGTCCCGGGCTGTGGTCCACCACACGGTGGTGTCCGCGGGCAGCTTCGCCTCGTCGCCCGCGACGGCCACCTCACCGTTGCTGACCAGCACCCGTCCGTAGGCGGGGATGCGTACGCCCTCGCCGGTGGTGTTCGCCACACACACGAACTCGCCGCGCCGGAAGGCGAGGACACCCTCGGGCGCCTTGAGCCACTCCACCGCGTCACCGGCGCCGAGACCGGCCTGCTCGCGGCGCACGGCCAGCGCGGTGCGGTACAGCTCCAGGGTGGAGTCCGGGTCGCCGGTCTGCGCCTCGACGCTCAGCTCGCCCCAGCCGTCGGGCTGCGGCAGCCAGGAGCCGCCGTCGCCGAAGCCGTACGACGAGCCCGTGCGCGTCCACGGGATCGGCACCCGGCAGCCGTCGCGGAACCCGTCCTGCCCCTCGCCCCGGAAGTACGCCGGGTCCTGGCGCACCTCGTCGGGCAGGTCGACCACGTCGGGCAGCCCCAGTTCCTCGCCCTGGTAGATGTACGCGGAGCCGGGCAGCGCCAGCATCAGCAGGGTGGCCGCACGCGCCCGGCGCAGCCCGAGCTCGCGGTCGCCCGCGCTGCGGATCTGCGTGCCGAGACCGGCCTCGTTGGCGAAGCGCGTGGCGTGCCGGGTCACGTCGTGGTTGGAGAGCACCCAGGTGGCGGGGGCGCCGACCGGGCGCATCGCGTCGAGGGTGCGGTCGATCACCTCGCGCAGCTCGGGCGCGTCCCAGTGCGTGCTCAGGTACTGGAAGTTGAAGGCCTGGTGCAGCTCGTCGGGGCGCACGTAGTTCGCGGTGCGCTCGACGGTCGGGGTCCACGCCTCGGCGACGAAGATGCGGTCCGGGGGTGCCCCCTGCTCTGAGGGCTTGGGGGAATACTCGTCGAGCACCTTGCGCCACTCGCGGTAGATCTCGTGCACGCCGTCCTGGTCGAAGAACGGCATGACATCGTTGCCCAGCAGCTTGACCTGATCATGGGATCCCAGGTCGGGCAGGCCCTCGGCCTTCACCAGTCCGTGCGCCACGTCGATGCGGAACCCGTCGACGCCCATGTCCAGCCAGAACCGCAGGATCGAGCGGAACTCGTCGCCGACCGCCGGGTGCTCCCAGTTGAAGTCGGGCTGCTCGGGGGCGAAGAGGTGCAGGTACCACTCGCCGGGGGTGCCGTCCGGTTCGGTGACCCGGGTCCAGGCGGGCCCGCCGAAGATGGACTCCCAGTCGTTGGGCGGCAGCGAGCCGTCGGCGCCCTTGCCGGGGCGGAAGTGGTAGCGGTCCCGCAGCGGCGAGCCCGGCCCCTCGGCGATGGCGCGCTTGAACCATTCGTGCTGGTCGGAGGAGTGGTTCGGGACGATGTCCACGATGACGCGCAGCCCCAGCACGTGGGCGTCGCGGATCAGGGCGTCGGCGTCCAGGAGGTTGCCGAACATGGGGTCGACGGCCCGGTAGTCGGCCACGTCGTAGCCGGCGTCGGCCTGCGGCGAGGCGTAGAAGGGGCTGAGCCACACGGCGTCGACGCCGAGGTCGCGCAGGTACGGCAGCCGGGAACGTACGCCCTCCAGGTCGCCCATGCCGTCGCCGTTGCTGTCGGCGAAGCTGCGCGGATACACCTGGTAGATCACCGCTTCGCGCCACCAGTCGCGGCGGGCGGCGACGGTCGCGAGTGCGGAGGTCGGGGCCGGTTCTGCGGAATGCTGACTCATGACGTCCTTGATGCGGTGGGGGTCCCCCGCCCCGGCGGATCCGGGAACGGGGGCGGGATTATGGTCATCGGTGTCTCGGGTCGGGGTGATGAGGCGGCCGCGGTGGCAGCGGGGTCACGAGTCCCTCGCCGCTCCGGGCGTACGAGGGCACCGCGGCCGCCACCCGCGCGACGGTGCGCGCGGGAACCCGGGCGGGGCGTCCTCCCGGAGGATCGCCCCGGGTCGTCAGCCCTTCGTGCCGCCCGCGGTGAGGCCGGTCACCAGGTTCTTCTGCACAAGGTAGAAGAAGGCGGACACCGGGACGGCGACCAGCACGGCGGTCGCGGCCATGTACTGCCGCTGGGCGTCGTGCTCGCTGACGAAGCTCTGCAGGCCGACGGCGAAGGTGTACTTCGTGTCGGACAGCAGGAACACCGTGGCGAAGGCGACCTCGCCGACCGCGGTGATGAAGCTGTAGAAGGCGGCGACGGCCAGGCCCGGCTTGGCGAGCGGCAGGATCAGCCGGGCGAAGGTGCCGAAGGGCGTCAGCCCGTCGACGCGCCCGGCCTCGTCGATCTCGAACGGGATGGTGTCGAAGTAGCCCTTGAGCAGCCAGGCGCAGTACGGCACGGCGGTCGAGCAGTAGACGAGGATCAGGCCGAGGTAGCTGTCGATGAGCCGCAGCTCGGACAGGATCTCGTACATCGGCACCATCAGCACGGCCACCGGGAACATCTGCGTGACCAGCAGGACCCACATGAACTTGCGGTAGCCCGGGAAGCGCATGCGGGAGACCGCGTAACCGGTGGTGGCGGCGACCAGCACGCCGATCACGGTGGTGCCGAGCGACACGATGAGCGTGCTCACCAGCCAGTCGGTGAAGTTCGTCTCGGTCAACACGAACGTGTAGTTGTCGAACGTCATCTTGCCGAAGATGCGTTCGGGGTGCAGATAGTCGTCCTTGTCGGGGCCGAGCGACAGGAAGACCAGCCAGGCGATCGGGAAGAGCGCGGTGAAGCTCGCCACGATCAGGATCGCGTGCGAGACGAACGAGCCGGCGAGGCCGCGCCGCCCGCGCCGGCCCGCCTTGCCCGGCGGGGTGCTCGCGGGTGCCTGGTCCACCGGCGCGGCGGTCGGGAGGGTCGTGGTGCTCATGGGGACTCCTGCCTCAGAGCGCGGGCTGCTGCTCATTGCGGGCCAGCCAGCGGCGGTAGACGGAGGTGAAGACGATCAGGATGGAGAGGAGCAGGATGCCGTAGGCGGCCGACTGCGCGTAGTCGCGCGGCTGCTGGCCGAAGCCCAGCTGGTAGGCCCAGGTGACGAGGATCTGCGCGTCGGGCGCGGTGTTGCCGAAGAGCAGGAAGATCACCGCGAACTGGTTGAACGTCCAGATCACGCCGAGCAGCACGACGGTGGAGCTGACCGACCTGAGGCCCGGCAGGGTGACGTACCGGAAGCGCTGCCAGGCGTTCGCGCCGTCCATCTCGGCGGCCTCGTACAGCGAGGAGTCGATGGACTGGAGCCCGCCGAGCAGCGAGACCATCATGAACGGCACACCGCACCAGGTGTTGACCATGACCGCGGCGAACCGCTGCCAGAAGCTGTCCTCCAGCCACAGCGGCGTCGGCAGGCCGATCGAGTCCAGCGCGTTGTTGATGATGCCGGAGTCGGCGAGCATGAAGCGCCAGCCGAAGACGGTGACGAAGGTGGGCACCGCCCACGGCAGCACCAGGATCAGCCGGTACAGGGTGCGGCCGCGCAGCTTCTGGTTGAGCAGCAGCGCGAGGCCGAGGCCGATGACGTAGTGCAGGGTGACGCAGAGCACCGTCCAGACGATCGTCCAGATGAAGTGCGACCAGAACCGGTCGTAGGCGGTCGGGCCCCACAGGATGTCGGCGTAGTTGCCGAGGCCGATCCACTCGTAGGTGGCCTCGATCTCGTTCACGCCGATGGTGCGGGCGGAGTTGAGGCTGTTGGCGTCGGTGAACGTCAGGTAGAAGCCCCGGGCCAGCGGGTACAGCACCAGGACGCCGATCACGACGACCACCGGGGCGATCATCGCGTACGCGTACCAGTACTTCTGCCAGCCCTGTCTCAGGCGCTGGAACGGGCCGCGGCGCGGGTCCGGCTCACCTCGCCGCTTGCCGGTCGCTCGGTCGATGGCGACTGTCATGGTTCGACAACCTTTGTGAAGTCCTGCTGTTCAGGGGGTCGGCCCGGGGCCGCCGCGTCCTTCCCGGTCTTCCGGGTCTCCCCGGTACTCCGCCCGGGACGCGGCGGCCGCGCGGATCACTTGCCGAAGTCCGGCACCAGCTTGGCGATCGCGGTCTCCGCGTCGCTCAGGCCCTTGTCGAGGGACTTCTTGCCGCTCGCGATGGCGGGCAGCTCGTCGTCGAGCGGGGTCCAGAAGGAGCTGTACTCGGGCAGCGCCGGGCGCGGCCGGGCCGCGGCGAGCACGCCCTGGTAGCCGGCGATGCCCGGGTCGGCCTTCACCTTGTCGGTGTAGGCGTCCTCGCGGGTGGGCAGCGTGGAGTTCTTCAGGGCGATCGTCTCCTGGGACTTCGCCGAGGTCATGAAGTTCACCAGCTTCAGCGCCGCCTCCTGGTGCGCCTTGTCCGAGCCCGCGTACACCGAGAGGTTGTGGCCGCCGGTCGGGGAACCCGCCTTGCCGGTGGAGCCGGCCGGGACGGTGGCGATGCCGAGGTTGTTCCTGTCCTTGAAGGCCGGGCCCTTGTAGAAGTTGGTGATCTCCCAGGGGCCCTCGATGATCGAGGCGACCTCGCCGTTGACGAACGCGTCCTGCTTGTGGGCGTAGGCGTCGGCGGTGGTGTCGGCCTTGCCCAGGCCCTTGCCGTCGAACAGGCCGAGCCAGGTCTCGTACGCCTTCTTGGCCTCGGCCGAGGCGACGGTGATCTTCTTGCCCTCGGCGTCGACCGTGTCGGTGCCCTCGCCGTGCAGGAACGGCTGCCCGTAGTAGCCCGCGGCCGAGCCCAGGTAGCCGTCGACGCCGGTCTTGTCCTTGATGGTGGCGGCGGCCTTCTTCAGGTCGTCCCAGGTCTTGGGGACCTCGACGCCCGCCTTCTCGAACAGTTCCTTGTTGTAGACGAAGGCGAGGGTGTCGGTGACCAGCGGCACACCGTACGTCTTGCCCTCGTACCGGGCCTGCTCGATCAGGCTCGGCTGGAACTTGTCCTGGTCGGCGAGGGCCTCGGTGCCGTCCAGCGGCAGGAAGTAGCCCTTCTTCGCGAACGCCGGGGTCCAGCCGACCTCGGCGCGCAGCACGTCCGGCGCGCCCGAGGCGCCGGCGGCGGTGTCGAACTTGTTCTGCGCCTGGTCGAAGGGGACGTTGACGAAGTCGACCTTGATGTCCTTGTTGGCCGCCTCGAACTCCTCGACCAGGGCCTTGTACGCGGGCGCCTCATTGGTGGCGTTGGACGTGTCCCAGTAGGTGATGGTCACCGGACCGTCGGCACTGTCGCCGCTGTCGCTTCCGCCGCAGGCCGTCGCCGTGAGGGCGACGGACGCCACCAGCGCGGTGGCCGCTATGCCACGCCGCATGAGATCTCCTTGAGGTGAGAAGCCCGTTCCACTCAGGAGGCGGCCGAAGATCCGTCGCTCCTGACGAGTGCCGACCGCGCCATCGCCGCCGCCGGGCGACGTGAACGTAACAGCGATGCAAGAGCTGCGAAAGGTCTTGCAGAAAAAAAGTGCAAGGAACCGGATCGGTTACCCGAACGTGACCCTCCCGCGACCTCTCGAAAACCGCGATGACGTGCCGCTCGGCGGGGGACCGGACAGTTGTGCAAGACTCTGCAAGCTCTTGCCAAGGCTTCCCCCGTGCGGGAATCATCACGGCAGGCACCGCACACCGGCCGGACGCCGACCGCACACCGACCAGAATCACGAGGGACCTCGATGACGCAGCAGCCCGCGAAGGGCCGCACCCCCGCGCCCACCCGGCGCCGGACCGGTGGGCAAGCGGGCAACCGCCCGGTACAGTCCGGTGCCGTGACCACACGGCTTGCCGACATCGCGGCCCAGGCGGGGGTCAGCGAGGCGACGGTCAGCCGGGTGCTGAACGGCAAGCCGGGCGTCGCCGCGACCACGCGCCAGTCCGTCCTCGCCGCCCTCGACGTCCTCGGCTACGAGCGCCCCGTACGGCTGCGGCAGCGCAGCGAGGGCCTCGTCGGCCTGATCACCCCCGAGCTGGAGAACCCGATCTTCCCGGCCCTGGCCCAGGTGATCGGCCAGGCGCTGACCCGGCAGGGCTACACCCCGGTGCTCGCCACCCAGACCCCGGGCGGCTCCACCGAGGACGAGCTGACGGAGATGCTGGTGGACCGCGGGGTCGCCGGCATCATCTACGTCTCCGGACTGCACGCGGACACCACCGCCGACATGCAGCGCTACGAGCAACTGCGCGCCCAGGGCGTGCCGTTCGTCCTCGTGGACGGCTTCTCGCCGAAGGTGCAGGCCCCGTTCATCTCGCCGGACGACCGCGCGGCGATGAACCTGGCGGTGACCCACCTGGTCTCCCTCGGCCACACCCGCATCGGTCTCGCGCTCGGCCCGAAGCGCTTCGTGCCCGTGCAGCGCAAGATCGAGGGCTTCGTCCACGCCCTGCGGGAACAGCTCGGCCTGCCCGCGGACACCGTCGAGTCGGAACTGGTGCAGCACTCCCTCTACACCCTGGAGGGCGGTCAGGCGGCGGCCGTCGCGCTGATGGACAAGGACTGCACGGCGGTGGTGTGCGCGAGCGACATGATGGCGCTGGGCGCGATCCGCGCGGCCCGGCAGCGGGGCCTGGACGTCCCCCGGGACGTCTCCGTCGTGGGCTTCGACGACTCCCCGCTCATCGCCTTCACCGATCCGCCCCTCACCACGGTCCGCAAACCGGTTCCGGCCATGGGCCAGGCGGCGGTGCGCACGCTGCTGGAGGAGATCGGCGGCACGCCCGCGCCGCACAGCGAGTTCGTGTTCATGCCGGAACTGGTGGTGCGCGGTTCGACAGCCTCGGCTCCCGGGGACAGGAATCGTCCTTGAGGAGGAGAAACACGGCCTCCGGGAACTACTCGGGCAGGAGACCGCGCCGCCCGTCCACTACGGAGGCGGTGCGTCCAGGACCCGACCGGGGGATGAACTGAAGTGGAGGTTCTTTCTGGCAAACTCTGTGCCCATGAGTGAAACGACCGTGACGACGCCGGAAGGCCAGAAGCGGACCGCTTCCCGGCCCGCCAAGGACGTCACGGACGTCACGGGCGTGGCGATGGGGACGGGCCACAGGGCCAGGGCCCTGCTGCGCCGGCTGCGCACGCCCAGCCGCCCCCGCTTCTGGTTCGAGATCCTGCTGATCGCGATCAGTTACTGGACGTACTCGCTGATCCGCAACGCGGTCCCGGAGCAGAAGACGAAGGCGCTCGCCAACGCCGACTGGATCTGGAAGGTGGAGCAGCACCTCGGGATCGCGGTCGAGGACACGGTCAACCACGCGGTGAACTCCGTGACGTGGCTGATCGTCGGCATGAACTACTACTACGCGACGCTGCACTTCGTGGTGACGCTCGGCGTCCTCGTCTGGATCTACCGCCGCCATCCCGGGCGCTACGCGGCCACCCGCCTCGTCCTCTTCGCCACCACGGCGGTGGCCCTGGTCGGCTACTACTTCTACCCGCTGGCCCCGCCCCGCCTGATGACGAGCCACCACTTCATCGACACCGTCGTGGTGCACGAGACATGGGGCTCCATGGCCTCCGGCGACCTGAAGAGCATGTCGAACCAGTACGCCGCGATGCCCTCCATGCACATCGGCTGGTCCCTGTGGAGCGGCCTGACCCTGTTCGCCCTGGCCTCCGTGCCCTGGGTGCGGGTCCTCGGCCTGCTCTACCCGGCGGCGACCCTGGTGGTCATCGTCGCCACGGCCAACCACTTCTGGCTCGACGCGGTGGGCGGCCTGCTCTGCCTGGCCTTCGGCTACGCGGTGGTCCGCCTCTGGTACGGGGCGCTGCCGCACCGCCTGCCGCGCCAGGTGACCGACGAACCGGCAGGGGAACCGACGAGCGCTACGCCCCGTAGAACCGCTCCTCCACCACAGCCCGAGCGCGCCGCGTGATCCTGCGGTAGTCGTCCAGCATGTCCCCCACGTGCCCGGGCCCGTACCCCAGGTAGCGACCCACCGCACCCAGCTCGCGCGCGTCCGAGGGAAAGGTGTCCCCGGCCCGCCCCCGCACCAGCATCACGGCGTTGCGCACCCGCGTGGCGAGCACCCAGGCCTCGTCCAGCGTGGCGGCGTCCTCCGCGGGGAGCAGCCCCGCGTCACGCGCCGCGGCGAGGGCGGCCCGCGTCCGCGTGGTGCGCAGTCCCGGCTCGTCCGCCGCGTGCCGCAGCTGGAGCAGCTGCACCGTCCACTCGACGTCGGACAGCCCGCCGCGCCCCAGCTTGGTGTGCAGCGTCGGGTCGGCGCCGCGCGGCAGCCGCTCCGTCTCCATCCGCGCCTTCAGCCGCCTGATCTCCCGTACGGCGTCGTCCCCGAGTCCGCGCCGCGGGTACCGCAGCGGGTCGACCAGCTCGGTGAACCGCCGCCCCAGCTCCTCGTCCCCGGCGACCTGCTCGGCGCGCAGCAGCGCCTGCGACTCCCACACCAGCGACCACCGCCGGTAGTACGCCTCGTACGACTTCAGCGTCCGCACCAGCGGCCCCGACTTCCCCTCGGGCCGCAGGTCCGCGTCGATCAGCAGCGGCGGGTCCGTGCTCGGCAGCTGCAGCAGCCGCCGCATCTCCGCGACGACCGTGTTCGCGGCACGGGCGGCCTCCTGTTCGTCGGCGCCCTCGCGCGGCTCGTGCACGAAGAGCACGTCGGCGTCGGAGCCGTAGCCGAGCTCGTGCCCCCCGAACCGCCCCATACCGATGACGGCGAACCGAGTCGGCAGCGTGTCCCCGTAGTGCTCGCGCACGACGGCCCGCAACGTCCCCGCGAGCGTCGCCGCCGTCAGATCGGACACCGCACCGCCCACCAGGTCCACCAGCCGCGCCTGGTCGACGTCGCCCGGCGCCCCGTCATGACCGTACGAGCCGACGATGTCCGCGGCGGCCGTACGGAACAGCTCGCGCCGCCGCACCCCGCGCGCGGCCGTGACCGCCTGCCGCGCCCCGTCGGCGCGCCCGACCGCCGCGAGGATCTCCTGCTCCAGCTGCTCGCGTCCGCGCAGCCGCAGCCCTCCCCCGCTGCCGTCCCCGTCACCGAGCAGCGCGACGGCCTCGGGCGCGCGCATCAGCAGATCGGGCGCGAGCCGCCCGGCGGAGAGCACCCGCGCCAGATTCTCGGCGGCGGCCCCTTCGTCCCGCAGCAGTCTCAGATACCAGGGCGTCTTCCCCAACGCGTCGGACACCCGCCGGAAGTTGAGCATTCCGGCGTCCGGATCGGCCGAGTCGGCGAACCACCCCAGCATCACGGGCAGCAGCGTCCGCTGGATGGCAGCCTTGCGCGACACGCCCGACGCGAGCGCCTCCAGGTGCCGCAGGGCCGCCGCCGGGTCCGCGTACCCGAGGGCGACGAGCCGCTCCCGGGCGGCCCCGGCGCTCAGCCGGGCCTCACCGGGCGCGAGCTGCGCGACGGCGTCGAGCAGCGGCCGGTAGAACAGCTTCTCGTGCAGCCGGCGCACGGCGGCGGCGTGCCGCTTCCACTCGCGCAGCAACCCCTCGACGGGTTCCTGCCGCAGCCCCAGCGACCGTCCGATGCGCCGCAGTTCGGCCTCGTCCTGCGGCACGAGATGGGTGCGCCGCAGCCGGTACAGCTGAATACGGTGCTCCATGGACCGCAGGAACCGGTACGCCTGGTCGAGCTGCTCGGCATCGCTCCGCCCCACGTACCCGCCATCGGCCAGCGCCCGCAGCGCGACGAGGGTCGTGCCGCTGCGCAGGGAGGTGTCCGACCGCCCGTGCACGAGCTGGAGCAGCTGCACGGCGAACTCGACGTCACGCAGCCCACCGGGCCCGAGCTTGAGCTCCCGCTCGACCTCCCCGGCGGGAATGTTCTCGATCACCCGCCGCCGCATCTTCTGCACGTCGGGGACGAAGTTCTCGCGCTCGGCGGCCTGCCAGACGAGGGGTGCGAGGGTGTCGACGTACTCCGCGCCGAGCCGCTCGTCACCGGCGACGGGCCGGGCCTTGAGCAGCGCCTGGAACTCCCAGGTCTTGGCCCAGCGCTGGTAGTAGGCCAGATGGGAGGCGAGCGTCCGCACGAGCGGCCCGTTGCGCCCCTCGGGCCGCAGATTGGCGTCTACGGGCCAGATGCTGCCCTCGACGGTGGACTGGGAGCAGATCCGCATCATGTGGGAGGCGAGCCGGGTGGCGGCGCGGACGGCCGCCTGCTCGTCGGCACCCTCGACGGGCTCGCCCACGAAGATGACATCGACGTCGGACACGTAGTTGAGCTCGTGCCCCCCGCACTTCCCCATCGCGACGACGGCGAGCCGGCACACCGCGGCGTCCTCCGGCGCGGCGGTACGGGCGATGGCGAGCGCGGCCCGCAGGGTGGCGGTGGCGAGGTCGGCGAGCTCGGCGGCGGTCTGCGCGACGTCCGTCGTCCCGCACACGTCACGGGCGGCGATGGACAGCAGACACCGCCGGTAGGCGACGCGCAGGGACACCGGGTCGGCCGCCTCGGCGAGCTCCCGCTCGAACTCCTCGACCCCCGGATGCAGGTCACGGGCCTCGTAGGTGACGAGCGCCCGCCAGTCGTGGGGGTGCCGGGCGAGGTGGTCGCCCAGCGCCTCCGAGGCACCGAGCACCCCGAGCAGCCGGTCGCGCAGCGGCTTGGCCGCGATCAGCGTGCTCAGCAGCTCACGCCGCGCACCGGGATCGGGCTGCGCCTCCAGCAGCCGTACGAGCCCGAGCAGCGCGAGATCGGGATCGGCGGTGGCGCCGAGCGCTTCGAGCAGCACGGGGTCGTCCCGTATGCCCGCCAGCTCCGGGCTCTCCAGCAGTCGCTCGGCAGCCGAGGCATCGGTGAAGCCGTGCCGCAGCAGCCGAGTGAAGGTACTGCTTCTGCGCCCCGGCGCCGTCATGCTCGGCCTCCTTGTCGGATCAAGGTCGTACGGCCATGAGCCTAATCGCACCACCTGGGAGAAGCGGTGGGTGCAGCACTGTCTCGCCGTCGCTCCTCGCCGGGCGAGCCGGAGACGTCGCTCACGGAGTCTCCGCCCGGCGTTCCCCGGGACGCTCAGAGATCTTCGGGAAGAATCCGGAAGTGAGTCCGCCCGCCACCCACCGGACGCACGGTCCGGAAGTCACGGATGTCGCGGGTCAGCACGGCGTCCGTGTCGTACTCGGCGGCGAGTGCGACGTTGACCGCGTCCACCAGGGCGAGGTCGAGCGACGCGTACCGCGCCCGATGCACGATGTTGTGGGCAGTGCAGCTGGTGCAGCCGGGTTCTGAGTGATTGGGAGACTGGGCGAACTACAATTCGCCGACGATGATGCTCCTCTGGAAGGCGACCCACTCCGAGGCGCTGAAGTACAGGGGCTTGCGGTTGGGCTGTTTCGAGTCGCGCACGGCCCTGGCCCCGCCGGGGAGGTCGGCGATCTCGACACAGTCGTGCTCCGCTCCGCTGGCGGATGCCTTTCGCCATATCGCCTCGGTGAGATCAGACGCGTACAGCTCAGCCTGAGGGTGATTCACTTCCGGTGTCGCTCCTCCAACTCGGCCATTCTCGCGAGCGAGTCCTCCACCGGAAGGGCCGCCGCGCGGATGCGTTCGAAGGCCTTGGCGAAAGGCGTCGCGTCGTCGCCCTCAACGTACGTCGCGCCGTTGAGGTTCTCCAAGAGCACCACCGGGGGCATGGGCCGAGGGAATGCCGTCACGGTGAAGCCGCCGACAACACCGGGGTGAGCAGTGGAGTCCGGTGGCATCAGCTGGATCGTGACACTGGGCATCTCGGAAGCGTCCAAAAGGCGCCTGAGTTGCTCGCGCATGGTCGTGGGGCGCACGACGAAGCGTTGGTGCAGCGCGGCCTCATGGATAATCGCCCACAATTCCAGAGCTGTCCCTGGGCGGGAGAGGACGGCCTGTCGGGCCATGCGCACCTCGGTCAGGGCAGCCACTTCTTGCGGTGTGCGCGTCGTTGTGATTCCGGCGATGGTTTCGCGTGCGTAGGCGGCTGTCTGAAGCAGTCCAGGGATGATCAGCGGCGACCAGGCACAGATGGTGTCGGCGTCCGCTTCCAGGGAGATGTAGTCGGCGTAGGCGGGTGACACGATCGCGCTGTACGTCTGCCACCAGCCCTTCTTGCCCGCGTCCTGCGCTAGGGCGCCCAGTGCCTCTTTCACCTGAGCGTCCTCGATTCCGTACACGCTCAGGAGGGCGCCGACCTCGCTCGGTCTGATCGACTGGGTGGCGCTTTCGATCTTCGAAAGCTTCGGCGCCTTCCAGCCCATGGCTCCTGCGGCGCTGTCCAGCGTCAAGCCGGCTTCGCTGCGAAAGCCTCGCAGACATGCGCCCAGGCGGCGGCGTCGAATGGTCGGCACGAGAGGCGAGTTGGGCATGACCGGAGTCTGGCAGGGCCGACGTGCCTGTCGCACACCGTGGCGAGTACTTCACTCGTCCGGGTCGAAATTTTTCTACCTGAGGGAGAAAAGCGTGCGAGCGGAGGAAAGTGGGGTCGTGCCCACGCCCCACCGTCGAGGAGATGTCATGTCCCCCCACCCCGATTGCCGGCGACTACCTGCGTCCCTATCCGCAGGGCTTCGCCGTGCACTTCTGCGCTTCGTCTCCCAACCTGCGGGCCGTGAGGAAACTGGCGCGCACCGACCTGCTCGCTCAGGGCCTCGCTGCCGATGTCGTCGATTCCGCCGTGCTCGTCCTCTCCGAATTGGTCGGCAACTCCGTGCGGGCTTGCGGGAATCATGTACCGCTCGTGGTGGAGGTGTATGTGACGTCGTACGGCGTCGTGGTGAACGTGCACGACCCGAATCCCGGCATCGTACCCAGGCGTCGGGAGACGCCGCTGGACAGCACGGACGCGGAGGGCGGGCGAGGACTTCGGTTGGTCGACCTGCTCGCGCCCGGGTGGCACGTACGGCAGTCGGCCATCGGCAAGCAGGTGCGGAGCGGACCGATGCGCTGCCTACATCGTTTCGCATGGCCGCGCGTAGCTGGGTCAACGCTTCGTCGTACATGGCGAGGGCATGCTGGTACCCGCTCGATTCGACGGAGAGGCCCTGCGATGCGAGGTCGCGCAGCTCCCTCAGTCGGTGGAGAGCCTGGCTCGCTTCACGCATCACGTCCTGGGGAGCTATGAGCGACACGTGCTCGCGAGCCTGACAGACGCCGGCCGATCGGAAGGCTTCCCCTGCATCAGCCCGACGACCCGCCGCAGGACTTCCATCAAGCATGATCGCCCTTAAGCCCTCGCTACCGGCGTGAAGCGACGCGAGGTAAAGCGCGTAGCTCTCACGTCGCGCCTGATACGAAAGAAGGGTCAGGTCACGGCGCCATCGAGCCCTGTCTGCCAGCAAGGTGACCGAAGCGCCGATCAAAGTACCCAACAGCGCGAGCAGGGCCGCCGACCAACTCATTCCGCGAGTGCAGGGCGCGCTCCCTCGGCAGTGCCCCCTCCGTTTGAGATGTGCCACAGGGGCGCTTCTATTCTGGGGGCGGCTGTTGATCAGCCACCCTGCTGCCCACCTGCTCGATGAGCGGGTCGGCTTCCGGTGTTGCCGGCCAGTGCTGTACTTCCGCGCTGGTGGGTTGGTGCCGGCCCTGCCCTGTGAACGTCGGAGGAGCCATGGATCTGCTCACCGTGCTCGATGAAGCGGTGGCCGCTCTCGGGCGACCGTTGGAACAGCGCGACATCGATGACGGCTGGACCGATGACCTCCGTCGGGAGATTCAGGAGGAGATCTCGGTCAGCCGCTCAGCTCTGCGTCGGCACGGGCTGTGGATGGCACAGGTCCTGCGGCCTCGACTGGACGAGTGGATGGCACGCGAGGCAGTGCGACCGGGACGCCTGCAGCATCTGGTCCTGAACGTGCAACAGCGGCTGACGGAAGCCCGCCGCGCGGCCTGAGAGCGAGAACGGGCGTTGACCTCGGCGTGCAGCTACAGCTCATACGCGAGAGGCCGGAGGGCCCGGAGACGGCCCGAGGGTGACGAGACACCGACGGGGCCGACAGCCAAGGACCGTCAGCCCCGTCGCCCGATGGGGAGGCGTCCCGCCCCTACAGCACCGGCAGGTTCTTCCGCAGCTCGAACGCGGTCACCTCGGACCGGTACTCCTCCCACTCCTGCCGCTTGTTGCGCAGGAAGAAGTCGAAGACGTGCTCGCCGAGGGTCTCGGCCACGAGGTCGCTGCGTTCCATCAGGGTCAGGGCCTCGCCGAGGTTCTGCGGGAGGGGCTCGATGCCCAGTGCGCGGCGTTCGGCGTCCGAGAGGGCCCAGACGTCGTCCTCGGCGCCCGGCGGAAGTTCGTAGCCCTCCTCGATGCCCTTGAGGCCGGCGGCGAGGAGGACGGCGTAGGCGAGGTACGGGTTCGCGCCGGAGTCGAGTGAGCGGACCTCGACCCGGGCCGAGCCCGTCTTGCCGGGCTTGTACATGGGAACGCGGACCAGGGCGGAGCGGTTGTTGTGGCCCCAGCAGATGTACGAGGGGGCCTCGCCGCCGGCGCCCGCGGTGCGCTCGGAGCCGCCCCAGATGCGCTTGTAGGAGTTGACCCACTGGTTGGTGACCGCGGAGATCTCCGCCGCGTGCTTCAGCAGGCCCGCGATGAAGGAGCGGCCGACCTTGGAGAGCTGGTACTCGGCGCCGGACTCGTAGAACGCGTTCCGGTCGCCCTCGAAGAGGGAGAGGTGGGTGTGCATGCCGCTGCCCGGGTACTCCGAGAACGGCTTCGGCATGAAGGTCGCCTGGACACCCTGCTCCAGCGCCACCTGCTTCATGATCAGGCGGAACGTCATGACGTTGTCGGCCGTGGAGAGGGCGTCGGCGTAGCGCAGGTCGATCTCCTGCTGGCCGGGGGCGCCCTCGTGGTGGGAGAACTCGACCGAGATGCCCATCGACTCCAGCATGGTGATCGCCTGGCGACGGAAGTCCATGCCCACGTTGTGCGGGGTGTGGTCGAAGTAGCCGGAGTTGTCGGCGGGGGTGGGGCGGGTTCCGTCGACCGGCTTGTCCTTGAGGAGGAAGAACTCGATCTCGGGGTGGGTGTAGAAGGTGAAGCCCAGGTCGGAGGCCTTGGCAAGGGCGCGCTTCAGGACGTAGCGCGGATCCGCGAAGGACGGGGAGCCGTCGGGCATCAGAATGTCGCAGAACATGCGGGCCGTGCCCGGGGCCTCCGCGCGCCACGGGAGGACCTGGAAGGTCGACGGGTCCGGCTTGGCGATCATGTCGGACTCGTAGACACGGGCGAAGCCCTCGATGGCGGAGCCGTCGAAGCCCATGCCTTCGTCGAAGGCCTGTTCCAGCTCAGCAGGGGCCACGGCCACGGACTTGAGGAAGCCCAGCACGTCCGTGAACCACAGGCGTACGAACCGGATGTCGCGCTCCTCCAGAGTGCGGAGCACGAACTCCTGCTGCTTGTCCATGTCTAGCTTCCACCCATCCTTGCTGGTCAGACCGCCTGTCCCGGTTCACGGGAGAGGTCCGGCACCTGAGCATCCCACCACAACACCATTTCATGCGCGTTGCGGACCTTGATCGGCCCGGCGATCCCGGTTCGTACATCCCGCGTACGCCGGATGTACGACTCCGGTGCCCATCTTGCCCGCTCCCTCACCGCCGGGTAATGGCCGGTCGCCACGGTTCCTCCGCACTATCCGAAATACATCCATTTAATTTGCATCTCAGATGCAAGTTTCACTAGCTTGCTGAGGGTCCCGGAGCATGCCGAGACGCCGAGCCCGAGGAGACGCCGATGCTGTCCGAACAGTCCGCCGCCACCGTGCGCGCCACACTCCCCGCCGTGGGCGCCGCCATCGGCGAGATCACCGAGCGCTTCTACGCCCGGCTGTTCGACGCCCGTCCCGAGCTGCTGCGCGACCTGTTCAACCGCGGCAACCAGGCGGCCGGCACCCAGCGCCAGGCCCTCGCGGGCTCCATCGCCGCCTTCGCCACGCACCTCGTCGAGCACCCGGACGACCGGCCGGACGCGATGCTGCGCCGCATCGCCCACAAGCACGCCTCGCTGGGCGTCGCCCCGGAGCAGTACGAACTGGTCCGCGTGCACCTCTTCGCCGCCATCGCCGAGGTCCTCGGCGAGGCCGTGACCCCCGAGGTCGCCGCCGCCTGGGACGAGGTCTACTGGCTGATGGCGAACGCCCTGACGTCGATCGAGCAGCGGCTGTACGAGGAGAGCGCCGACCACCTGGGCGGGAGGCCGTGGGAGGTCGTCGGCCGCATCGAGGAGACGGCCGACGTGATCGTGCTCGAACTGCGTCCGGCCGACGGCGGGACCGTCCCCGCCCACCTGCCCGGCCAGTACGTGTCCGTACAGGTCACGCTGGAGGACGGGGCCCGGCAGATCCGCCAGTACAGCCTCGTCGACGCGCCTGGCCCGTCGGTGCGCCGGATCGCCGTCAAGCGGGTCCACGAGGGGGCGGGGCCCCTCGGCGAGGTCTCGAACCACCTCCACGCGCGCGTGCGGGTCGGCGACCGGCTGCTGCTGTCCGCCCCGTACGGCGACCTGGTGCTCGACCGGGACACGGACGCGCCGCTGCTGCTCGCCTCCGCGGGCATCGGGGTCACCCCGATGATCGCCATGCTGGAGCAGCTCGCGCTGAGCGGGCACACCGCCCCGGTCACCGTCGTGCACGGCGACCGCTCCCCCGCCGGGCACGCCCTGCGCGCCGACCAGGAGAGGTTCGCGGCGAAGCTCCCGGACGCCGCCGTGCACTTCTGGTACGAGCACCCGGAGCCGGGTCACCCGGCCGACCGCACGGGCCTGGTCGACCTGGCCGGACTGGACGTCCCGGCGGGCACGCGCGCGTACCTGTGCGGTCCGCTGCCCTTCATGCGCGCGGTACGGGCGCAGCTCATCGGCAAGGGCGTGGCGCCGGCCGACATCCACTACGAGGTGTTCGGGCCGGATCTCTGGCTCGCCGCCGCCCAGGACTAGCCCAGGGCTGGGCCAGGGTCGGCCCGGTGCTGGGCCAGGGTTGGCCCGGTGCTGGCCCAGTGCTGGTCGAGCACTGGTGCAGGACCAGTCGGGGGCCGATGCGGGACTAGTCGAGGACCGGGTCCGGCCGGTCCCCGGCTCCACGGTCCGGTCCCGCCGCCCCCGGCGCGCCGGAGAGCCCCAGCAGCAGCGCGCCGGTCGGCGTCGCCACCACGTCCGTCACCGTCAGCGGGTCCAGCGTGGCGAAGAACGCCTCCTGGGCCCGCCGCAGCGCTCCGCGCAGCCGGCACCCGCCGGCCAGCGGGCAGGCCACCGTTCCTTCGCAGTCCACCACGTCGCCGTCGCCCTCGAAGGCGCGCACGACCTGGCCGACCGACGCGGTACGGCCCTTCTCGGTGAGCGCGAGGCCGCCGCCCCGGCCGCGCCGCGCGTCGACCAGGCCCATGTGCTGGAGCTCGGCCACGACCTTGGCGGTGTGCGTGTACGGGACCTTCATGTCCGCCGCGACCTCGCGGGTCGTGGGGGTGGGCGAGGGCGCGGGCGCGGACCCGCCCGGGACGGCGAGCCGCATTAGGACGCGCAGGGCGAGGTCGGTGGAACGCAGCAGCCGCATACCCGCAGCGTAAGTAACGCCCTTCCGCGGATCCAAATACCCGGGGGGCACTTGCCCGCCATGTGCACGCCGCGTACACGTCACGTTCCCATGCCGTGCCGGCGGCGGAGGACCGGCGGATGTCCGGTTTCGCTCGGCCGTTCCTGCGCCCGCCCTGCCCTTTTCCCTCCCCTTGACACTACGATCAGCTGACCCCACCGTCCCATCGCTCCCGAAGGACTCAGCATGGGCTCCGCCAAGAACAGCTCCGAGGCGCGCAAGGCGCGTGTGGAGGAGATGCGCCGTGCCGAGCGCTCCCGTGAGCGCCGCAACCGGTTCCTCACGATCGGCTTGAGCGTCGTCGTGGTCGCCGGTCTCGCCGTCGGCGGGACGTTCCTGGTCCGCTCCCAGTCGGACGACGGGGGCGGCGACACGACGGCGAGCGAGGGCAAGGACGCGTCGGGCCAGTTCGTCACCGGTGACGACGGCGTACGCACATGGCAGGGCACGCTGAGCCAGAACCACGTGAACAAGACGGTGGACTACCCGGTGACGCCCCCGGTCGGCGGCGACCACAACCCGGTCTGGCAGAACTGCAACGGCGACGTCTACACCGAAGCGATAAAGAACGAGCACGCCGTGCACTCATTGGAGCACGGCGCGGTCTGGGTGACGTACAACAGCCAGGCGTCCGAGGCCGACGTCAAGGCGCTGGCCGAGAAGGTCAGGAGCACCCCGTACAGCCTGATGAGCCCGGTCGACGGCCAGAAGGACCCGCTGGTGCTGTCCGCGTGGGGCCACCAGCGCACGGTGAAGAGCGCGAGCGACCCGGACGTCGCCACGTTCTTCGAGACGTACGTGCAGGGCGAGCAGACCCCCGAGCCGGGCGCGGCCTGCACCAACGGCATCTCCGAGACGGCCTGACGCGGTGGTGGGGAGCATGGGGCAGAACGCCGGCTGGATCGCCGGCGGAGCCGCGGCGGTGCTCGTCGCGGCGGGAGCGGTCACGTACGCGGTCGCCGACGGCGACGACCCCGCCGCGAAGGCGCCCACCGCCGACTCCGCGGACGCGGGCTTCGCCCGGGACATGTCGGTCCACCACCAGCAGGCCGTCGAGATGTCGTACATCGTGCGCGACCGCACGGACGACGAGGACGTGCGGCGGCTCGCCTACGACATCGCGCAGACGCAGGCCAACCAGCGCGGCATGATGCTGGGCTGGCTCGACCTGTGGGGGCTGCCGAAGGTGTCGTCCGACGCACCCATGACCTGGATGGGCATGGGCGACATGCCGGCCGGCGAGGACGGCGCGCTGATGCCCGGCATGGCGACCGACACCGAGATGAAGAAGCTCGGCGAGCTGAACGGGAAGCAGGCCGAGATCTTCTTCCTCCAGCTGATGACCGCCCACCACAAGGGCGGCGTCCACATGGCCGAGGGCTGCGTCGCCAAGTGCACGGTCGGCGCGGAGAAGCGCCTCGCGCAGGGCATGGTGCAGGGCCAGGAGTCGGAGATCCAGCTGATGGCGGACATGCTGGCGGAGCGGGGCGCGGAGCCCCGCTGAGGGAGGCGCGGAGCCCCGCTGAGGGAGGCGCGGAGCCCCGCTGAGGGAGGCGCGGCACGCCATCGCGTCGCTCTGACGATTACACTGGATGCGTGCCTCAACTACGCCTCGCCCTGAATCAGATCGACTCGACCGTCGGCGATCTCGCCGGGAACGCGGAGGCGGTCCTCCGCTGGACCCGGCACTCCGCCGAGCAGGGAGCCCACCTGGTGGCGTTCCCGGAGATGGTGCTGACCGGGTATCCCGTCGAGGACCTGGCCCTGCGCTCGTCCTTCGTCGAGGCCTCCCGTGCGGCACTGACGGCCCTGGCGGCGCGCCTCGCCGACGAGGGCTTCGGGGATCTGCCGGTGATCGTCGGCTACCTCGACCACTCCGAGTCCGCCACGCCGAAGTACGGCCAGCCCGCGGGCGCCCCGCAGAACGCCGCCGCGGTGCTGCACCGGGGGCGGGTGGCGCTGAAGTTCGCCAAGCACCACCTGCCGAACTACGGCGTGTTCGACGAGTTCCGCTACTTCGTGCCGGGCGACACGATGCCCGTCGTGCGTGTCCACGGCGTCGACGTGGCCCTCGCCATCTGCGAGGACCTGTGGCAGGACGGCGGACGCGTGCCGGCCGCCCGCTCCGCCGGTGCCGGGCTGCTGCTGTCGATCAACGCCTCGCCGTACGAGCGCGACAAGGACGACACCCGGCTGGAGCTGGTCCGCAAGCGCGCCCAGGAGGCGGGCTGCACCACCGCCTACCTCGCCATGATCGGCGGGCAGGACGAGCTGGTCTTCGACGGTGACTCCATCGTCGTGGACAGGGACGGCGAAGTGGTGGCGCGCGCTCCGCAGTTCGAGGAGGGCTGTGTGGTCCTGGACCTGGAGCTGCCCGCCGCCGCGGCCGACGCGCCCACCGGGACCGTCGACGACGGACTGCGCATCGACCGTCTGGTGATCTCCGAGGAGCCGCTGCCCGCCTACGAGCCGGAGCTGGCCGGCGGGTACGCCGAGCGCCTGGACGACGACGAGGAGGTGTACTCGGCGCTGGTCGTCGGCCTGCGGGCGTACGCGGCGAAGAACGGTTTCCGCTCCGTCCTGGTCGGCCTGTCGGGCGGCATCGACTCCGCGCTGGTCGCGGCGATAGCCTGCGACGCGCTGGGCGCGCAGAACGTGTACGGCGTCTCCATGCCGTCGAAGTACTCCTCCGAGCACTCCAAGGACGACGCGGCGGAGCTCGCCCGCCGGACCGGGCTGAACTACCGCACCGTGGCGATCGAGCCGATGTTCGACGCGTACATGGGCGCGCTCGGCCTGACGGGGCTCGCCGAGGAGAACCTCCAGTCCCGGCTGCGCGGCACCACGCTGATGGCGATCTCCAACCAGGAGGGGCACATCGTGCTCGCGCCGGGCAACAAGTCCGAGCTGGCGGTCGGGTACTCGACGCTGTACGGCGACTCGGTGGGCGCGTACGGTCCGATCAAGGACGTGTACAAGACGTCGATCTTCCGGCTGGCGAAGTGGCGCAACCGGGCGGCGGCCGAGCGCGGCAAGACCCCGCCGATCCCGGAGAACTCCATCACCAAGCCGCCGAGCGCCGAGCTGCGCCCCGGCCAGGTGGACACGGACTCGCTGCCGGACTACCCGGTGCTCGACGCGATCCTGGAGCGGTACGTCGACCGGGACGAGGGCTTCGAGTCGATCGTGGCGGCCGGGTTCGACCGCGAGCTGGTGGCGAAGACGCTGCGGATGGTGGACACGGCCGAGTACAAGCGGCGCCAGTACCCGCCGGGCACGAAGATCTCGGCGAAGGGCTTCGGCAAGGACCGGCGGCTGCCGATCACGAACCGGTGGCGCGAGCAGGCGTGAGCCCGCGGACGGAGTGAGGACAGGCCGCCGGCTCCGTCGTGCCCGGCCGGGTACGACGGAGCCGGCGGCCTTCGTCGTGCGCGTGCGGTTTGGGAGCGGTTGCGCAGGACACCCGGACGCCGCGTGTGCGCCGAGTCCGGCGGGCACCTGACCCGGGGAGCCCTTATGGGCGACGTGTCGTATACCGCACTGTCGGTGCTCGCGGTCGCGGCCGAGCGCAGGGGCCGGGACGACGGGGTGCCCAGGCGGGTGGCGGAGGTGCTGTGCGAGGAGCTGCCGGTGGACGCGGTCACCCTGTCGGTGCTGACCCACACGCCGGACCGGCAGATGCTGCACGCGACGAACTCGGCCGCCGTGCGCCTGGAGGAGCTGCAGTTCGAGCTGGAGGAGGGGCCGTGTCTGACGGCCTCGGAGACCGGCCGGCCGGTGTTCGTGGAGGATCTGCGGGCGAAGCTGACCGAGTGGCCGCTGTTCGGGAGCCTTGCCCGGGAGCAGTTGCCGACGGTGGCGGCGGTCTACGCGTTCCCGCTGGTGGACGGCGGGACGTCACTGGGGGCGGTCGACATGCTGCGGTCCGTGCCGGGACCGCCCGACGAGGAGACGAGGTCGGCCGCGCAGCAGGCGGTGCGCGCGGCGGCGCTCGTGCTGCTCACCGGCAAGCCCGTACCGGTCTGGCGGCCCGGCTCCCTGGTGGGCCGCCACTGGCAGCGGACGCACCAGGCGGCGGGCGTGCTGGCGCAGTCCCTCGGCATCACGGTGGACGAGGCGCTGGCCCGGCTGCGCGCCCGGGCCCTGGGGAGCGGGCGGGCGCTGCCCCAGGTGACGGAGGACGTGCTGGCTCTGTACCTCGGGTGAACGTTCCCTGGCCGGGTGCGGGAGAACCCCGGCTCGGCTCAGGAGGGCGTGGCCTCAGCGGCCCGTTCGGCCCGCCTTGCCCGCCTTGCCCGCCGCGCCCGCCCGTAACCGCTCGGTGTCGATGCCGCCGTCGATGACCTGCCGGGACACCTCGTCCAGACGGGCGTGATGGCTGCGGGCGTAGGAGCGCATCGTCCGGAACGCCTCGTCCACCCGCACCTGCCAGCGCTCCGCGAGGATGCCCTTGGCCTGCTCGATCACGATCCGGCTGGTCAACGCGTTCTGCAGCTGGGCGCGTTCGACGTTGCCGTGCTCGATGGTGCGGTGCTGGAGGATGGCGATGGTGGCCACGTCGGCGAGGGTCTGGCCGAGCCGGGTGCCGCGGCTGGTCAGGGGTCCGGGGGCGGTGTGCAGGACGCCGAGCGCGCCGACGGTGCGCCGGCGCAGCCGCATCGGCAGCGCGTGCGCCGTCACGAAGCCCATCTCCCGGGCCCGCGCGGCGAACGCGGCCAGCTCCCCGGTCTTGTGGTCGGAGGCCAGGTCGACGTCGAGGCAGGGCTGCCCGGAGCGGTAGCTCACCGGGCACGGGCCCTGCCGGCTCTGCGCCCCGAACAGGGCCAGCATCCGCTCGCTCTCGTCCGAGGCCGCCAGCATGTGCAGGTCGCCGTGCGGGTCGGCCAGCATGATGCCGACCGCGGCGACGTCGAGGAACTCGACGCTGCGCGCACACAGCCGGTGCAGAACGTCGATCAGATCGAAGTCGTCCTCGACCAGGGTGTCGACGGTGTCGAGGAAGGCGCGCAGCACGCCCTCCTGTTGGACCGCGGCCATCATCTCCCCTTCCCGCCGAACGCGTCCGGCTGTGCCCCAGAGTCTCGAAAATGCAGCCGCCTCGCCACCACGTCGTCCGCCACCTCGAGAACCGGCCTGCCGCACCGGTAGGCGTGGGCCCGCAGCAGCAGCATCGCCTGCGGCAGCGGTACGCCCGCCTGCACGCTGACCATCCCCGTGGCCTGGTGCACCGCCGCCCGGTAGAGGACCGACGGACCTTCCCGCGTCGCCGTGTCGCCGACGGCGTTGTCCAGCACCATGGACACCAGCGCGCCGACCAGGATCAGCGCGTCGTCCATCGCCGTGTCGGTGAGCGGGCCCGGGGTCCGGCGGTGCAGCGTCAGGACGCCCAGGCGGACCCGGCCGACCAGGAGCGGGAAGCAGAAGACCGCCCTGACGCGGAGGGCGCGCAGTTCCGGCAGCAGCGCCGGCCACCGGTCCGGGTCCACCCGGTCCAGGTCCGGCTCCAGCACATGGCCGGCGGAGTCGAGCGTGTCGGCCCCGGGGCCCTGGCCGAGCGTGAACTGGAGGTCCTCCAGGCGCAGGCTCGGTCCGGGGGTCGCCCACACCGGTTCGCCGACGCCCCCGTCACACACCAGCGAGACGGCGAGTCCGTCGACCCCGAGCGCCTCGGCGCAGGCCGCGGGGTCGCCGCCGATGAGTTCGGTGCCGCCGCGGGGGCGCAGTCCGTCGAGCACCACGGCCATCCTCGCGCTGGTGCTCACCGGCTCCACCCGCTCCCTGCTGCCGTGCGGCCGCGTCACGGCCGCTCCGCCGGGGACGCCCCGCACGGCAGCCTATCCCTCGGGGAGGGCCCGGGCGCGCGGCCCGGAACGAGGAGAGCGGGACACCTGACCGGGTGCTGTACACCTCGGTCGGGTGCCCCGCGTCGGGGTCCTTCTCAGGTCGGGGTTCCGCTCAGGCCGCTCAAGTCGGCGTTCCTCTCAGGCCGGCGTTCCTCTCAGGCCGGCGTTCCTCTCAGGCCGGCGTTCCTCCCAGGCCGGCGTTCCTCCCAGGCCGGCGTTCCTCCCAGGCCGGCGTTCCTCCCAGGCCGGCGTTCCTCCCAGGCCGGCGTTCCTCTCAGGCCGCCGTGTCCGGCGCGGAGGCGCTCGTCAGTGCCGCGCCTCGGCCTTCGTCCCGGCCTCCGCCCCCGTCCCCGGGACGTGCGCCGCGACCAGACGGCCCGCACCGGCCCCTACGGCGTCACCGCGCCGCACGTCCACCGCGTACGCCACCGCCGCGACGACCAGGCCCAGCACGGCGAGCCCCGCACCGGCCACCGCCGGGGAGGTGGCACCGTGGCCGGCGGCCAGGACGATCCCGCCGATCCAGGCGCCGCCCGCGTTGGCGAGGTTGAAGGCGGCCTGGTTGGCGGAGGAGGCCAGGGACGGGGCGGCCGACGCCTTCTCCATGACCATCAGCTGGAGCGGGGAGCTCGTGGCGAAGGACGCCGTGCCGAGCAGGAGCACCGCGAGCGCGGCCGTCACCCCGGTGCGCATCAACAGCGGGAACAGGGCCAGCACCACCATCAGCGCGGCGAGCCCGCCGAACAGGGTGGCCCGCATCGCGCGGTCCGCGAGCCGCCCGCCCAGCAGGTTGCCCGCCGTGGCGCCGACGCCGAACAGGGCCAGCAGCAGCGTGACGCTGGTCTCCGCGAAGCCGGCGGCGTCGGTGAGCATGGGCGTGATGTAGCTGTACGCGGCGAAGAGGGCGGCGAAGCCCGCGATCGTCGTGCCGAAGGCCAGCCAGACGGGCAGGGAGCGCAGGGCGGCCAGTTCGCCGCGGAGGCCGCCGGCGGGCGCGGCGTGCGCGTTGTCGCGCGGGATGAGCAGGGCGAGGGAGGCGATGGCGGCCAGTCCGATGACGCTCACGCCGACGAACGTGGCGCGCCAGCCGAGGTGCTGGCCCATGAGCGTCGCCGCGGGTACGCCCACGATGTTCGCGACGGTCAGGCCGAGGAACATCAGCGAGACGGAGCGGGCCCGGCGCTCGGGCGCGACCAGGCTCGTGGCGACGACGGCGCCCACCCCGAAGAACGCGCCGTGCGGCAGGCCGCTCAGCAGCCGGGCGGCCAGCAGCCAGTGGTCGTCGGGGGCGAGCGCGGAGAGCCCGTTGCCGACGACGAAGAGCACCATGAGCGCGATCAGCACCGTACGGCGGGACATCCGCGCCGTCACGGCGGCGAGCAGCGGGGCTCCGACCACGACGCCGAGCGCGTACGCCGACACCAGGTGCCCGGCGGAGGGGATGGAGATGCCCAGATCGTCGGCGACGTCCGGCAGCAGACCCATCATGACGAACTCGGTCGTGCCGATACCGAAGGCACCCACGGCGAGCGCGAGCAGGGCCAGGGGCATGGGAAGTGGGCCTTTCACGAGCAGGGGCGTCCGTACAGCTTATGTTCACGTACGGAACAAACCCTGCCCGGTCGACTATTCCAGCAGGTTGCGCGGCGGTTGCGAGCATATGTGGTGACGCAACCGAAAGAGATGGCGCACCCGGAGGAGAGGACGTATCCCGAAGGAGAGGACGTATCCCGAAGGAGAGGACGTATCCCGAAGGAGAGGACGTATCCCGAAGGGAGAAGAGGGTCAGGAACCGGCGAGCCGCACCCGTGCCGCGACCGGCAGGTGGTCGCTGCCCGTCTCCGGCAGCGTCCAGGAGTCGACCGGCTCCACGCCCCTGACCATGATCTGGTCGATGCGGGCCATCGGGAACGACGCCGGCCAGCTGAACCCCATCCCGCTGCCCGCCGCGCCCTGCGTGGAGCGCATCTGTGCGGTGACGTCGTTCAGCGCGCGGTCGTTCATGGTGCCGTTGAGGTCGCCGAGCAGGACGACCCTCTCGATCGGCTCGTCCGCGATGGCCTCGCCGAGGGCGCCCGCGCTCTTGTCGCGCTGCCGCGCGGTGAACCCGGCCTCCAGCTTGACCCGTACCGAGGGCAGGTGGGCGACGTACACGGCGACATCGCCGCCGGGCGCCGCCACCGTCGAGCGCATGGCGCGCTTCCAGCCCAGCCGGATGTCGACGGCCTCGGTGCCGCTCAGCGGGTACTTGCTCCACAGCCCGACGGTGCCGACCACCTCGTGGTACGGGTACGCCGACGCGAGGCCCTTCTCGTACACCGGCACCGCCGTCTCCGTCAGCTCCTCCAGCGCCACCACGTCCACGCCGGACGCGGCCACCGCACGGGCCGTGCCGGAGGGGTCGGTGTTGTCCGCGTTGACGTTGTGCGTCATGACCGTCAGGTCGCCGCCGGTGCCGGACTTGTCGGTGAGCAGCCCGCCGAACATGTTCAGCCAGACGGCCGTGGGCAGCACCACGGCGATCAGCGCGGTCGCGGACCGGCGGAGCAGCGCCAGGAGCAGCAGCGGCGGGACGAGCAGGCCCAGCCAGGGGAGGAACGTCTCCGTCAGACTTCCCAGGTTCCCGTACCGGTTGGGGATGTGCGCGTGCAGCGCCATCACCAGCGCGAGGACCACCGCGACGAGGGCGGTCAGGATGCCGCGGCGCCAGATGCGGCGGTCGCGGCGCCAGCCGTTCAGCAGGCGCCGCAGCCGGGATCCCTGGCGGCCCGTCCCCGCGCCGTCGCTGTCCGACTCCGTCACGTACGCCTGCGCCATACCTGTCGCCTCACAAACTGCCGTGCACATCGTCCCCGCGCCACAAGACCCTAGGGGATGATCGTCGTCGTCCCCGCCGTCCGGTGGCGGCCGTACTCGCACGAGGACGAACAAGCCGACGTCAGGAGTTCCAGGACGGCGGCGGCAACACACGCGCTGTGACGAAACCCGCACACGGCACGGCCTTTCACCGGCCCGCCCCGCCGTGCTGATCGGCGACCTCCTCGGCCGCAGGCCCTCCGCCCGAGGAGGTCGCCGATCAGCTCGACGCCGACGCCGGCTCGCCCTCCTCCCGCTCCCGGGACGGCGGGTGCGTCCTTCCCGGCAGGAACAGCGCCACCACCACCGCGCCCAGCAGGGCCACGCCCGCGCCGCACACCGCGGTGACGTGCATGGCGTGCAGGAAGGCGGCGTGGGCGGGGCCGATCAGGTCCTCGCCCCGGGCGCCGAGCCGGGCCGCGTAGGCGAGGGTGGCCTCGATGGACTCGGCCGCCTCGTGCCGGGCGGCGGGCGGCAGGTCGCCCTCGACGGCCGAGCGGTAGGCCGCCGACAGCACCGAGCCGAGGACCGCGATGCCGAGGGCGCCGCCGACCTGGCGGAAGGTGTTGCTGAGCGCGGACGCGGAGCCGGCCTTCTCCCGCGGCAGGGTCTGCATCACGAGGACGCTCACCGGGGTCATGATGTGGGCCATCCCGGTGCCCATGCAGAAGAAGACCACCTCCAGCACCCAGACCGGCGTGTCCGCGTCGAACGTGGTGAACGCGGCCAGCGCCGCCGCGACGACCACCAGGCCGGCCGTGCACACCGTCCGGGTGCCGAACCGGCGCACGACCAGCCGGGCCCGCGGCGCGAAGACCAGTTGCGCGAGGGCCAGCGGCAGCAGCAGCAGCCCGGTCTGCAGGGGCGTGAAGCCGCGCACGCTCTGGGTGTAGAAGACGGTGAAGAAGGTCACGCCCATCAGGGCGAAGAAGACGAGCGCGATGGCGCCGATCGCCGCCGAGAAGACCTTGTTCCGGAAGTACGCGACGTCGATGGAGGGATGGTCGCTGTGCTTCTCGTGCAGGACGAACAGGGCGAGCACCACCAGTCCGCCGGCGATCGGCAGCAGCGCGTCCGCCCGGGTGAAGTCGCCGTACTGGCCGCCCTCGATGATCCCGTACACCAGCAGGACGAGCCCGATGACGGACAGCGCCACTCCGAGGGGGTCGACGCGCCCCGGGGCCGGGTCTCGGGAGTCGGGCACCAGCCACACCATCAGGGCCAGGGCGACGACCACGATCGGCACGTTGACGAGGAAGACCGAGCCCCACCAGAAGTGGTCGAGGAGCACCCCGCCCGTGATCGGCCCGATGGCGATGCCGAGCCCCACGCCGCCCGCCCAGATGCCGATGGCCTTCGGCTGCTCGTCCCGCTCGAACACGTTCATCAGGACGGCGAGCGTGGCGGGCATCACGAAGGCGGCGCCCAGCCCCATCACCGCGCGGAAGGCGATGAGCTGTTCCGGTGAGCCGGAGCGGGCGGCCAGCGCGGAGCCGGCGCCGAACACCACCAGCCCGGCGATCAGCGTCCGCTTGCGCCCCAGCCGGTCGCCGAGCAGCCCGGCGGTGAACAGCAGTCCGGCGAAGACGAGCGTGTAGGCGTTGATCGCCCATTCGAGCTGGCTCTGGGTGGCTCCGAGGCCGGTCGGCGCGGGGGTCGAGATCGTCTTGACGGCGACGTTGAGGATCGAGTTGTCGAGCACCACGATCAGCAGGCTGAGCATCAGCACACCGAGGATGACCCAACGGCGCCGGCGCACCGTCTCGGGACCACGCCGCCCGGCGGCACCAGCGGTTGTCGTCATGGCGCCAATCTAGGAGTGATTCCGATACGGCACCGTCTCGTATATCAGCCTTTACGGCCTCTTGGAAGGGCTGCCCGGCCGGGCTCGCGGTGATGCACGTCCTCTCCCCCGGTCTGGTCGCGCGTGGGGCGAGGTGCCACCATGGAAGGCGGTCCGGGGACGCCGTCAGGGCGCCTCGAGATGACAGAAGGAGCCATTTCGATGACGCAGCTTCCGGCTGCCCAGAAGCAGCCCGCAGAGCCCTCGCTCAAGCCCTCCGACAGCAGCAAGGCGCTGTACGGGGGAAAGAGCACCCGCCGCATCACCGTCCGCGACATCGCCGCCGCCAAGGAGCGCGGCGAGAAGTGGCCCATGCTCACCGCGTACGACGCGATGACCGCGTCCGTCTTCGACGAGGCCGGCATCCCGGTCATGCTCGTCGGCGACTCGGCGGGCAACTGCCACCTCGGGTACGACACCACCGTGCCCGTCACCCTCGACGAGATGACCATGCTGTCCTCGGCGGTCGTACGGGGCACCAGGCGCGCCCTGATCGTCGCCGACCTGCCGTTCGGCTCGTACCAGGAGGGCCCCGTGCAGGCGCTGCGCTCGGCGACGCGCCTGGTCAAGGAGGCCGGGGCGGGCGCCGTCAAGCTGGAGGGCGGCGAGCGTTCCCACGGGCAGATCCAGCTCCTCGTGGAGGCCGGCATCCCGGTGATGGCCCACATCGGCCTGACCCCGCAGTCGGTCAACGCGATGGGCTACCGCGTGCAGGGCCGCGGCGAGGAGGCGGCGCAGCAGCTGCTGCGGGACGCGAAGGCGGTCCAGGACGCGGGCGCGTTCGCGGTCGTCCTCGAACTGGTCCCGGCGGAGCTGGCCGCCGAGGTCACCCGCACGCTGCACATCCCGACGGTGGGGATCGGCGCCGGTCCCGGCACGGACGCCCAGGTCCTGGTCTGGACCGACATGCTGGGGCTGACCTCCGGCCGGGTGCCGAAGTTCGTCAAGAAGTACGCGGACCTCCGCGAGGTCATGACCGGCGCGGCCCGGGCCTTCGCCGAGGACGTCGTCGGCGGCACGTTCCCGCAGGAGGAGCACTCCGTGCACTGAGCCGGTGACGGCACCCCGCAGCCCGTCGGCCCGCCCGGCCGACGGGCTGTGCCGTTCCCGTCCCGTCCCCGCTGCCGCGCCCGTCGCCGGAGTGCGGCGATGCCGGGATGCCGGGATGCGGGGATGCCGGGATGCCGGGATGCGGTGAACTGTCTGTGCTTTGTCGGCGGCTTGTCGGCGGGTTGTCGGTGCCTGCTGGCACCGTCGTCCTCATGAAACCGACACCCATCGACAAGGGCAGTGCCGTCACCGTCCGGGGTCTGGTCAAGCACTACGGCGAGACCAAGGCCCTGGACGGCGTCGACCTGGACGTGCGCGAGGGCACCGTCCTCGGCGTCCTCGGTCCGAACGGCGCCGGCAAGACGACCCTGGTCCGCTGCCTGTCCACCCTCATCAAGCCCGACGCGGGCACCGCCACGGTCGCCGGGTACGACGTCGTGCGGCAGCCCCGGCAGCTGCGCCGCGTGATCGGCCTCACCGGCCAGTACGCCTCCGTGGACGAGAAGATCTCCGGCTTCGAGAACCTGTACATGATCGGCCGGCTGCTCGACCTGTCCCGCAAGGACGCCCGCAGGCGCGCCGGCGAGCTCCTGGAGCGGTTCTCGCTCACCGAGGCCGCCGGGCGCCCGGCCCGCACGTACTCCGGCGGCATGCGGCGGCGGCTGGACCTCGCCGCCTCCATGATCGGCAGCCCGGCCGTGCTCTACCTGGACGAGCCCACCACCGGCCTCGACCCGCGCACCCGCAACGAGGTGTGGGACGAGGTCAAGCGCATGGTCGCGGACGGGGTCACCGTGCTGCTCACCACGCAGTACATGGAGGAGGCCGAGCAGCTCGCCTCCGAACTCACGGTCGTCGACCGCGGCAAGGTCGTCGCGAGCGGCCGCACCGAGGAGCTGAAGGCCCAGGTCGGCGGCCGCACCCTGCGCGTCCGCCCGGCCGACCCGGACCAGCTCGCCCCGCTCGCGGCCGTGCTCGACGACTCCGGGCTCACCGGTCTCGCCACCGCCACCGTCGACACGGAGACCGGCACCCTGCTGGTACCCGTCCTCAGCGACGACCAGCTCACCGCGATCGTCGGCGCCATCACCGCACGCGACGTCACCATCGCCTCGATCACCACCGAACTGCCCAGCCTGGACGAGGTGTTCCTGTCCCTCACCGGCCACCGGGCGAGCACCCCGCGGACCGGCTCCGGGTCCGCCGACGCCGAGGAGGCCGCCGCATGAGCACCACGACGAGGACGGCACCCGCCGCCGGGGCCACCGCCGTCGACGCCCCCGCCCTGCGCGGCGCCGCCGACGGCCGTATCGGGCTGCGGGCCCACGCCCGTCACACCGGCGCGCTGGTCCGCCGCAACCTGCTGTGGATCCGCCAGGACCCGGAGTCGATGTTCGACGCGGTCTTCATGCCGATCATCTTCACCCTGCTGTTCGTGTACGTCTTCGGCGGCTCCATCGGCATGGCGCTCGGCGGCGGGCAGGACGAGTACGTGCAGTACGTCGTGCCCGGTCTGATGGCCATGATGGGCATGAACCTCTCGATGGCGGTCGGCACCGGCTTCAACGAGGACTTCCAGAAGGGCATCATGGACCGCTTCCGGTCGCTGCCCATCGGACGCTCCTCGGTGCTCGTGGCCAAGATCGTGGTCGAGCTGCTGCGGATGCTCCTCGCCACGGCGATCCTGCTGGTCGTGGGCGTCGTCGTGGGGTTCGACATCACCAGCTGGAGCGGACTGCTCGCCTCGGTGGGGCTGGCCGCCGTGTTCGGCTCGTCCATCATGTGGATCTTCCTCACGCTGGGCGTGACCATGAAGAACGCGCAGTCCGTACAGGGCGTCGGCATGCTGGTGATGATGCCGCTGCAGTTCGGCTCGTCGATCTTCACGCCGACCGACGCGATGCCCGGCTGGCTGCGGAGCTTCACCGAGTACAACCCGCTGTCCTCCCTCGCCGACGCCGCCCGCGGGCTGATGTCGGGCGGACCGGTCGCGCACGACCTGTGGGTGACGCTGGGCTGGTCGGTGGCGCTGACGCTGGTGATGGCGCCCGTGGCCATCCACAAGTACCGCACGAAGAGCTGAGTCACGCACGGTGTGCCCGGCAGGGCGCACGGGAGACGCCCTGCCGCTCGTGCCGGACCGTCGGATCGATCGATCGATCAGATCAGATCAGGGCGCCGGCCTGTTCGAACGACAGGGCGGCGCCCTCGGCGTGGGCCGTTTCGTACGCGCTGTCGTCCAGCACCGCCCGTACCGCCGCCTCCGCCCGCGCCCGGTTCTCCGCCTCCAGCGGGGCCGGGAACCGGCCGGGCGGCAGCAGCGCGTCGGCGGCGCCCAGGAGCCGGGCCGCGTCCCGGACGCGGGCGCCGCCGTCCACTCCCGCGACGGCGAAGGCGGCCGTGACCAGGTGGCTGTGGTCCAGGTGGGGCGCGATCATCCGGGCGAGCGGGTCACCGGCCTGCTCCACCGCCCTGCGGGCCAGGGCCAGGGACTCGGTCCAACGCCCCGCCATCCCCTCCAGCCAGGCCTCGGCACCGGTGACGAAGCTGATGAAGACCGCGAAGTTGACGACGTCGAAGCCCTCCTTGAGCAGCCGCATGTGTTCCCTCGCCTCCGCCAGGCGTCCGGTGCGGCCGAGCTGGGTCGCGAGGAAGAGCCGGGCGGCGGGCCTGGCCTCGGCGTTGGCGTGGTCGTCGGCCAGGAGCTCGGTCAGCAGCCGCTCGCCGCGCTCGGCGTCCCCGCCGTCGATGAGCGCGCTGCCGAGGCGGGCCTTCAGCATGCCGAGCTGGGCGCGGGCACCGAGCCGTTCGGCGTACTCCATGGCCCGTTCGTAGTCCGCGGCGGCGCCCGCGTACTCGCCCTTGTGCTCCTTCGCCTCGCCCCGCGCGGCCAGCGCCTCGGCCGCGCCCCAGGCGTCGCCGATCCCGAGGGAGAGCTCGAGCGCCTCGTCCGCGTCCCGGATGGCGTCCCCCTCCCAGTCGCCGCGGTTGGCCACGATGTTGGCCCGCATCTGCAGGGCCTGGGACAGCTCCCAGGTGTAGCCCAGCTCGCGGCAGCCGCGTACGGTCTCGTCGACGACCGCGCGCATACGGTCCATGTCGCCGCTGAGCAGCACGGCGAAGAACCACATGAAGCCGGGGAGACGGCAGGTCTGCGGTTGGCCGGGCCGGTAGGTGTCGGCGATGACGCGCATCTTCTCCTTCGCACGCGGGGTGGCCCAGGCCGCCAGGTCCGTGTCCATGCAGGCGAAATTGGCGAGATGCACGCCGCGCCGGGCCTCGTCGAGGATCTCGGGTCTCATCGGGGGCGGGGCGTCGGTGCAGCGTTCGAGCAGGTCGGGGACGGGGCGGGCGGGCCCGGCGAAGGGGTCCGGGCCGAGCGCCGCGACCTCGGCCGTCCACTGGCGGGCCGTGATGCGCAGGTCGCGCATCATCCAGTACCAGGCCAGCGACAGCACCAGGCAGAGCGCCTCCTGCTCGTCGCGGGCGTCGACGGCGTGCCGCAGGGCGGCGCGGATGTTGTCGTCCTCCAGCTCCAGCAGCGCGATGGCCTCGCGCTGGCGGGGGCCGCGCAGCAACGGGTCCGTGGTGCGGGCCAGTTCGCGGTAGTAGGTGAGGTGGGCGCGTTCGGCGGCGGCCCGGCCACCGGACTCCTCCAGCCGTTCGCGCGCGTACTCGGCGACGGTCTCCAGAAGCCGGTAGCGCATGTCGCCGGTGGCCGAGGGCGCCGACACGACCAGGGACTTGTCGACCAGCGAACCCAGCGCGTCGAGTGCGGCGGGCCCGCAGACGGCCTCGGCGGCGGCCAGGTCGCAGCCGCCGGCGAAGACGGACAGCCGCCGCAGTACGTCCCTCTCGTCGTCGTCCAGGAGGTTCCAGGACCAGTCGACGACGGCGCGCAGGGTCTGCTGCCGGGGCAGTACGGTCCGGCTGCCGCTGGTGAGCAGCCGGAACCGGTCGTCCAGCCGGTCCGCTATCTGGCGCAGGCTCAGCATGCGCAGCCGGGCGGCCGCCAGCTCGATGGCGAGCGGGAGCCCGTCGAGCCGCCGGCAGATCTCGGCGGCGGCCTCGGGGTCGTCCTCGACGGTGAAGCCGGGCCGGGCGGCGGCCCCGCGGTCGGCGAACAGCCGCAGCGCGTACGGCTCCGGCAGCGGCTCCACGGGCCGCAGCAGCTCTCCCGGTACGCCGAGGGGTTCCCGGCTGGTGGCGAGGACGGTGAGGTGGGGGCACTGCTCGAGCAGTTGCTCGACGAGCCGGGCGGCGGCGTCCACGACGTGCTCGCAGTTGTCGAGGATGAGCAGCATGCGCCGTCTGCCACAGTGCTCGACGAGCCGGCTGACGGGGTCGTCGTGCCGATCGGCGACCACCCGCATCTCCTCGGCGCCGGCCCCGCGCAGCACGGTCTCCCGGGCACCGAGCGCGGTGACGACCGCCTCGGGCACGTCCTCGGGGTCGTCGACGGGGGCGAGCTCGGCCAGCCACACCCCGTCGGGCAGGGCCCCGGCCAGCGTCTCCCCCGCCTCCTGCGACAGCCGCGTCTTGCCGGATCCGCCCGGCCCCAGCAGCGTGACGAGCCGGGCCGCAGCCAGGTCCCCCCGGATGGCCCCGATGTCGGCGTCCCGGCCGACGAAGGAGGTGAGCCGGGCGCGGAGATTACCGGGCCGGGGGCGGGACGCGGTGCCGCCCGGCGGCCCGGGAGCGGCACCGGGCGCCTCATGTGCGTCCACGTCGGCCAGGTGCAGCAGTTCCTCGTGCAGGGCGCGCAGTTCCGGGCCGGGGTCCGTGCCGAGGCGGTCGGCCAGGAGGTCGCGTACCTCCGCGTAGGCGGCCAGTGCCTCCGCCGGGCGGCCCGCGTCGCGCAGGGCGCGCAGGCGCAGGGCCTGGAGGGGTTCGTCCAGGGGGTGGGTGTCGCAGAGGGCGGTGAGCTCGGGGAGGTACTCCTCGGCCTGGCCGAGGGCGAGGGCCGCGGTCAGGCGGGCCCGGCGGGCGTCCAGCCGGCGCACCTCCCGGCGGGCCGCCTCGGCCGTACGGTCGGGGAGGTCGGCGAGGGCCGGACCCTGCCAGAGGGCGAGGGCGTCGTCGAGGACGACGGCCGCCTTCGCCGGGTCGCCGTCGGCCAGCGCGCGCACGCCCTCCCCGGCGAGCCGCTCGAAGCGGTGCAGGTCGACGTCGTCGGGGCGCGCGGCGAGCCGGTACCCGCCGTCGGCCGAGACGACCGCGTCCGCGCCGAGGATCCTGCGCAGCCGCCCGACCAGCGCCTGCACCGCCCCGGTGGCCTCGGCGGGCGGCTCTCCGGCCGCCCATACCTCGTCCACCAGCAGCCCCACGGGCACCGTGCGCCCCGCCCGCAGCGCGAGCACGGTCAGCAGGGCACGCAGCCGCGCCCCGCCGACCGGTACGGGGGAGCCGTCGGGGCGGATGGCCTGGGTGGTGCCGAGGACTCGGTAACGCACGGGCCCATTGTCCCTTGGGAACCGGCCGCACCGCCCGCGGGTTTCCCGGCCGCGTGGACCGGACGGGACGGCAAGGGGACGACAAGGAGACGGAGAGGGGACGGAGAGGGGACGGAGAGGGGACAGCACGGAAGGGACGGGGCGCGGGCAGGAGGAACCCTGGCCCCTGCGCGGGACGTTCCCCCCACACCACCGGTACGGTCGACCCGCACACCCGTCAGCACACAGCAGGAGCCTTCCGATGACCACCGCCATGTCCCGCCGTAGCGACCGGAGGATCAGTCCGGTCTTCATCGGCATCGTCGCCGTCATGGCGGTCACGGGATGGGCCACCTGGACCGGCTTCGCCGAGCAGCCCGGGATCGCCGTCTTCCTCTTCGTGACCTCCGCGTGGATCGTCTCCCTCTGTCTGCACGAGTACGCGCACGCGCGCACGGCGCTGCACAGCGGGGACATCTCGATCGGCGCGAAGGGCTACCTGACGCTCAACCCGCTGAAGTACACGCACGCGCTGCTGAGCATCGTGCTCCCCGTCCTGTTCCTGATCATGGGCGGGATCGGTCTGCCGGGCGGCGCGGTGTTCATCGAGCGCGGCCGGATCCGGGGCCGGTGGAAGCACAGCCTGATCTCGGCGGCGGGCCCGCTGACGAACGTGGCCTTCGCCGTGGTCTGCACGGCGCCCTTCTGGCTGGGTGCCATGGACACCGTGCCGTTCCCCTTCCGGTTCGCGCTGGCGTTCCTGGCGCTGCTCCAGGTCACGGCGGCGATCCTGAACTTCCTGCCGGTGCCGGGCCTGGACGGCTACGGGGTGATCGAGCCCTGGCTGTCGTACAAGGTGCGCCGCCAGCTGGAGCCGCTGGCGCCGTTCGGGCTGATCCTGGTGTTCGCGATCCTGTGGATCCCGGAGGTGAACGGCGCGTTCTTCGGCGCGGTCGACGCGATCCTGCGCGTCCTCGGGATCAGCGAGCTGGAGTCCTACTGCGGTCACAGCCTGTACCGCTTCTGGCAGGAGGACGGCTTCTGCGCCGTGCCCCAGTGAGCTCCCCGGCTCAGCCCTGGGCCGCGGTCCTGCGCGCCTTCGCCTGGCGTACGTAGTACCAGGCCATGTTGGACGACAGGCCCGCGAGCAGCACCCACACGATGCCGAGCCAGCTGCCCTCGACGAAGGAGACCACGGCCGCGGCCACGGAGAGCAGGCAGACGACGAGGGCGTACAGGGCGAGGCGGGGCATGGGGGTCGGCTCCTATCGGCATCGTCCCCACGGGACGGTCGGACGGGTGTTACGGCGTCCAGTGTCCCCCATGCCCCGGTTCGCCTCGCACGAGGTGTCTACACGTCGGTCAGCCGCAGCCCCGCGTGGGCCTTGTACCGCCGGTTCACCGAGATGAGGTTGGCGACCAGGGACTCGACCTGGTGGGCGCCTCGCAGCCGGCCCGCGAAGATGCCGCGCATGCCGGGGATGCGGTTCGCCAGCGCCTGCACGGTCTCGACGTCGGCGCGGGCCTCGCCGAGGACCATCACGTCCGTGTCGATCCGCTCGATCTCCGGGTCCTGGAGGAGGACGGCGGAGAGGTGGTGGAAGGCGGCCGTGACCCGGGAGTCCGGCAGCAGCGCGGCGGCCTGCTCGGCGGCGCTGCCCTCCTCGGGCTTCAGCGCGTACGCGCCCTTCTTGTCGAAGCCGAGCGGATTGACGCAGTCGACGACGAGCTTGCCCGCCAGGTCGGCACGGAGGGACTCGAGGGTCGGGCCGTGCCCCTCCCACGGCACCGCCACGATCACGATGTCGCTGCGGCGCGCGGTCTCGCCGTTGTCGGCGCCCTCGACGCCGTGCCCGAGCTCCCGCGCCGCCTCCTGTGCCCGCTCGGCGGCCCGGGAGCCGATGATCACCTTCTGCCCCGCCCGGGCGAGCCGGTACGCGAGGCCCTTGCCCTGCGGCCCGGTGCCGCCGAGCACGCCGACGACGAGGCCGGACACGTCGGGCAGGTCCCAGGGGTCCTTGGCGGGGGCCTTGGCGGGCCGCTGTGCGGCGGCGCCACTGGTGTCGTCGTTGCCGGCGGTGGGGGTGCTGTCGGTAGAGGTCATGCGCCGACTCTACGGGTGCGGACCATGACACCGAGGGGCCGGTTCAGCCGAACGCGCCCGCCGGGATCCGGCGGAACGTGATCGTCTCGTACGCGCCGAAGTCACCCGTCTCGTACAGCAGGCCGACCGTGCCGTCGTCGGCGCGGACGAGGTCCGAGTAGGCGGCGGGCAGCCCGTCCACGGTGTGGGCCGGCCGCCAGGTGGTGCCGTGGTCGGTGCTGGCGCGGACCGTCATCAAGGCGCGGGCGCCGGGGTCGGCGGGCCCGGCGAACAGCAGCACGTCCGGGTCGCGGAGCTGGAGGAGGCTGCCCTCGACGACGGGGCCGGTCAGGCCCGCCTGCGGCCGGAAGGGCTTGACCAGGCTCTCGCCGCCGTCCTCGGAGTACGCGTCGGCGCGGGTGCCCGGGGACCGGGAGTCGGTGCGGGTGTTGAAGTAGACGCGCCCGTCGGGGAGCTCGGCCGCCGTGGTCTCGTTCGCGTTGACGTAGCCGTCGGTGTCGTCGTCGACGTACCCGATGCGCCAGGTCTCGCCGCGGTCGTCGCTGAGCAGGCAGTGGCCGCCGTCGTACCGGCCCTCGCCGGGATCGTCCCCGTCGGCGGGCGGCACGGAGTGGTTGGCGGGCACGACGATCCGGCCGGTGCCGAGCTGGAGGGCGTGGCCGGGGGTGGTGGCGTACCAGCGCCACTCCGGCCGCTTGGTGTCCTCGGTGATGTCCCGCGGGGCGGACCAGGTGGCCCCCTCGTCGTCGCTGTGCTGCACCCAGACGCGGCGCCCGTCCGCGGCGCTCACCTCGCCGCGGCGGATGGCGGCCTCGGAGGCGGCGGCCGCGTTGCGCACGTGGACGAGCAGGACGCGGCCGGTGTCGAGGACGACGGGGGCGGGGTTGCCCGCGAGGCCGTCGCCGTTCGCCGCGGCGACCTGGAGCGGGCCCCAGGTGCGGCCGCCGTCCGTGGAGCGCTTCAGCACGATGTCGATGTGCCCGGCGTCACTGGCGGACTCCACCCGTCCTTCGCAGAAGGCGAGCAGGGCGCCGGACCGCGCGGCGACGACGGCCGGGATGCGGAAGCTGGCGTACCCCTCCCGGCCCGCACGGAAGGGGACGCTGGTCTCGATCTCGGTCATGCCGCTCTCCTCGGGGTTGCTCATGGTTGCTCGGATGCCCGGGCACGCTCGGGGATGGCCGGGCACGCTCGGGAGTGCCCGGGCTCGCTCGGGGCTTCCGGGTCAGGAGGCCCCTGTGCCCCGGCCGGGCGAACTCGCGGTGAACTCCGGGTCACGAGTGCCGGGTTGGGGCAGGATGCGTCCCCATGGATGCCGTACGGGTCACCCTGATGCGTGACGTGCTCGCCGGGACCGAGTGGCCGGCGGCCACCCGGCGTTTCGCGGGGGCGCTCCGCGGGTCCGTGGCCTCCTACGGCGGCGGGCTGCTGCTGGTGGGTACGCCGGAGTACGAGCCGTGGCACCTGGCCGCGCACCTGGTCGACGAGGCCGCGTGGGCGGGCACACCGGAGCTCGTGCCGACGCTCGTGCGGCACGGGGCGCGCCCTTCCGACCCCGCGCACCTCGCGGTGGGGCTGGGCCGTGTGACGGCCGCCCGGCGGGGCGAGACGCTGCTCGTGGTGTCGCCGTCCGCGCCGGGCGAGGTGCTGCTGGAGCGGGTGCGCGACGCCCGGCGGGCCGGTGCGACGGTGCTCGCGCTCGGCACCGGCGACCGGGAGCTGGACCCGATGGCGCACGAGTGCCTGACGGTGCCCCCGGACGCCGGCCTGGACCTGGACACGGCCCAGCACCTGGTGAGCGCGGCGGCGGGCGAGAACTCCCTCCCCGCCCCCCGACGGGGCCGCAACCGCCTGCGGGACCGCCTGTCCCGCCTGGCCGACCAGCTGACGTCCCCGCCGCCTGACCACTGGTAGCACCGGCCCGGGTCCCCGGAGCGCCCGGCTCCCGCCCCCTCAGTCCCGGTCGTCCGTCCGGTCGCCGTCGCGCCAGCGGGGGTCCGTCTCCCAGTCCTCGGTGCGCTCGCGGGCGGTGTCGATCGCGCGGGCGGCCTCACCGGGGGACGCGTAGGGGCCCAGGCGGTCCTTGGCCGGGCACTCCGGGCCCTCCTCGACCTTCTTGTGCACCAGGCAGTAGTACCACTCGCCCGGTTTGCCAGCCGAGCGCTTCCTGAACAGGGGCATGGTCACCGCTCCTCTCACCACGTCGCCACGGAACATCGTCCCCCGCACCCGCTGGTTAAACTCGCAGACATGTCTGGCCAGTCACTGCTCGCACCGGGGAAGCTCTCCCCCGCCCGTACCGTCCCCGGGAACATCCGCAGGCCCGAGTACGTGGGCAAGCCCGCTCCCACGCCGTACACCGGACCGGAGGTGCAGACCCCGGAGACGATCGAGGCGATGCGGACCGCCGGGCGGATCGCCGCGCAGGCGATGGCCGAGGCGGCGAAGATCATCGCCCCCGGGGTGACGACGGACGAGCTCGACCGGGTCGCCCACGAGTACATGTGCGACCACGGCGCCTACCCCTCCACGCTCGGCTACCGGAACTTCCCCAAGTCGCTGTGCACCTCGGTCAACGAGGTCATCTGCCACGGCATCCCCGACTCCACGGTGCTGCGCGACGGCGACATCATCAATCTCGACGTGACCGCGTACATCGGCGGCGTGCACGGCGACAACAACGCCACCTACCTCGTCGGCGACGTCGACGAGGAGTCCCGGCTGCTCGTGGAACGCACCCGCGAGTCCCTGAACCGCGCGATCAAGGCGGTCAGGCCGGGCCGGCAGATCAACGTCATCGGTCGCGTCATCGAGTCGTACGCCAAGCGCTTCGGGTACGGGGTGGTGCGGGACTTCACGGGCCACGGCATCAACTCGTCGTTCCACTCGGGCCTGATCATCCCGCACTACGACAGCCCGCACGCCACGACCGTGATGCAGCCCGGGATGACCTTCACCATCGAGCCGATGCTCACCCTCGGCACCCACGAGTACGACATGTGGGACGACGGCTGGACGGTCGTGACCAAGGACCGGAAGCGCACGGCCCAGTTCGAGCACACGCTGGTCGTGACGGACACGGGGGCGGACATCCTCACGCTGCCCTAGCACCGTCCCCGGCCGGACGACGAGCCCGCTCTCCTTGAGGAGAGCGGGCTTTTCCCGTGTGGCGGCGATCGGCCTCGGGTAGCGTCTTTTTTACCGACAGGACGTCGGGAAGGCGTTGACTTAGGTAAGCCTAACCATGGAAGATGCCGAGTGGCTCTCGTCGCTCCTTCCGGCCCCGGAGGCCCCTCATGAACCTGGACACACCCGTCACCGCGTTCTCGACCCTCATCCGCACCGCGTCCCACGAGCAGCACACGGAGGCGGAGACATCCACGTTCATGAGCGACCTGCTCGGCGGCAGACTGGGCGTGGACGCGTACACCCGCTACACGGAGCAGCTGTATTTCGTGTACGCGGCGCTGGAGAGCGGGGCGCGTGAGCTGGCCGGCGATCCGGTCGCGGGGCCGTTCGTCCAGCCCGAGCTGATGCGCCTCGCCGCGCTGGAGCGGGACCTGGAGCACCTGCGGGGACCCGGCTGGCGGTCGACGCTGGCCGCACTGCCGGCGACGCGGGCGTACGCCGACCGGGTCGCCGAGTGCGCGCGCACCTGGCCCGGCGGGTACGTCGCCCACCACTACACCCGCTACCTGGGCGACCTCTCCGGCGGCCAGATCATCCGCGACCGGGCGGAACGGACCTGGGGCTTCGCCAGGAAGGGCGACGGCGTCCGGTTCTACGTCTTCGAGGACATCGCCAACCCGGCCGCGTTCAAGCGGGCCTACCGCGAGCTGCTCGACCGGGTGCCCGCCGACGACCTGGAGAAGCAGCGGATCGTCACGGAGTGCAGGCAGGCGTTCGCGCTGAACACCGCCGTGTTCCGGGCGCTGGGCGAGGAGTTCCCGCTCAGCGCCTGAGCGGCCGCCGCTCCAGCAGCACCCTGCCGCCGACCTCCACCCGGCCGCCGGGCTGCGGTGCGGTCAGGATCTGGGAGCCCGCGCCCTGGACGATGTTCAGGGCGCGGCCCAGCCGGGCGGTGAGCAGCAGGGCCGCGGCACCCGTCGCCTCGTCCTCGTCCATCCCGTCGTCGCGCCCCGGGAAGGCACGGGCGCGGACCCGCCCGGCCGCCTCGTCCTCCCACGCCCACGCATAGATCCTCCCCCACTGCCCGAAAGGCGTGGGAGGTGCCCCCACCCCCGGCGGCGGCACCTGCAACGCGTCCACCTCCGCCGCCGAGGCGTACCGGCGCAGGGTGCGCGGGGGCGCCCACTCCGGGCGGGCCTCGATCCAGGTGAACTCGCCGTCCAGCCGGGCGCCGACGACTCCGGCGGGCGTGACCAGTTCGGGCACGTCGAGCAGCCAGGCCGCACCCACGCAGGGGTGCCCCGCGAAGGGCAGCCGTGACGTGGGGGTGTAGATGTCGATGACCCCGCGCTCGGGGTCGTCGACGAACACCGTCTCGCTGAAGCCGAGTTTCGCCGCGAACTCCTGCCGGTCGGCGGGGTCCGGGAGCGTCGAGCCCTCCCGGACGACACCCAGTTCGTTGCCGTGTCCGGCACGGGGGCCGCAGAAGACCCGCACCACGTCGTAGTCAGTCACCCGCGCATTCAACACCAATCGCGACACCACCTGTCAGGAAGCCGAATGACCGTACCGGACAAGCCGGCCGACCCCGTCGGGCCGGACTTCTCCGCGCTCAGCGGCGGCGAGCGGGCCCGGGCCGCGCCGGCCCGGGTGCCGGCCCAGCGGGCGCCGCTGCTGCTGCTCGACGAGCCGACCGCCGCGCTGGACCTGCGCCACCAGGAGCTGGTGCTGCGGGTGTGCCGGGAACGGGCGCGCGCCGGGGACGCGGTGGTCGTCGTCCTGCACGACCTGGGACTCGCGGCGGCGTACGCGCACCGGGTGGCGGCACTGCACGGCGGCCGGGTCGCCGCCGAGGGCCCGCCCGATCGGGTGTTCACGGACGGGCTGCTGTCCGAGGTGTACCGGCAGCCGGTGGAGGTGTTCCCGCACCCCCGCACCGGCGAGGTCTCATCGCGCCGAGACGCGACCTGGGTGACAGCTGAGGTTGTAGAGGTTGTGAAGGTTGTCGAAGCTGTCGAGGTCACTGCGGCCACCGAGGTCACGGTGCGGCCGCGGTACCCGGTCCCGCCACTCGCGCCCCTTCCGCCACCGGTAGGGTTCGCCTCCGGGAAGGGGAAGGTGAAGGAACCTGATGAGCAGGGATCGCGGGGTTCTCAGCGGGCGGTTCGGGCGGTTCGCCGCGGTGACCGCGTCGGTGGCCGTGCTGTCGGTGACGGCGAGCGGCTGCGTGGTCGTGCACGGCGAGCGGGAGATCGTCCCGACGGCGACGCGGGCCGAGGCCGCCCGCGCGCTGAAGGACTTCGCCACCGCGTACAACGAGGCGGACAAGGAGTTCGACCGCTCCCTGGACGCGGACCGGGTGGCCGGCGCGCTCGCCGAGATCGACGGCGCGAAGCTGGAGGCGGGCGGCGAGAACCACCCGGACGGCAACCCGTCCCACTCGCCGCTGGAACTGACGGACGCCGAGTACACCATCCCGGAGAAGGCGGGCTGGCCGCGCTGGTTCGTCGCCGACACGGCCGCCAACAAGGGCGCGCGCGACACCCGTTGGCTACTGGTGTTCACGCGGGCGAGCGCCGACGACGTGTGGGCGGTGTCGTACCTGACGATCCTGAACGCCGACGACGTCCCCGAGTTCGATAAGGACGAGGACGGCAACGCGCAGCCGGTCACGGCCGACGACGCGGAGCTGGCGGTGGCCCCGGAGAAGCTCGGGGAGGAGTACGCGACGTACCTGAAGGCCACGGACGAGAGCGATGACGAGGGCGGGACCTTCGCGCCCGGGAAGCACACCTCGACGTGGCGGGCGGACCGGAAGAAGAGCGCGGAGAAGCCGGGGCTCGTCCGGCAGTACATCGACGAGCCGCTGACCGACGGCGCGTACGCCCCGGTGGGCCTGCGGACGAAGGACGGCGGGGCGCTGGTCTTCTTCGCCACGCGCCACTTCGAGAAGCAGACCGCCGCGCCGGGCTACGACCTCCCCGTCGCGGACGCGAACGTACGGGCGCTGCTGACCGGCGACGTGAAGTCGTCACTGACGCTGGAGCACGTCTCCAACCAGGCGGTCCTCGACCCGGCGCGGACGGCGTCGGACCAGCAGGTACGGTTCCTGAGCCGGGTGGACGGCCTCACGGGCGCGAAGGGCGAGTGACGGGGCGGACGTGCCCCGACCCGGTCAGCCGCGCAGCGGCCACGCCGCCGAGGCGTGGTCCGCGTCCTCCGCGTACCGGGCGCTCGCGTCGGTGAGGATCTCCAGCAGGCTCAGCGGGTCCGGCAGCGGGTGCTCGGGCCCGCGCACCCAGTGGACGGAGAGGTCGCCCGGGAGCCGGGCCGGGGGGACGAGGACGTAACTGCCGCGGCAGTGCCAGCGCAGTCCCGGGTGCTCGTCCATCGTCTCGGGGTGGCAGTCCAGTTCGCAGGGCCACCACTCGTCCTCGTCCTCGGGGGTGCCGCGGGTGAGGGTGAAGAACAGCATCCGGCCGTCGTCGGACTCGGCGACCGGTCCGACCTCGATACCGGCGGCGAGCAGCCGCTCCAGCGCCTCGCGCCCGGCCTCCACGGGCACGTCGAGGACGTCGTGCACCATGCCGGTCGCGGTGATGAAGTTGGCCTGGGGCTGGTGGCGGACCCACCGTTCGACCTGGGCGCGGTCGGTCGTGGACTGCGTCTGCCAGGCGAAGGAGACGGGGTGGCGCGCGGGGGTGGGACAGCCGACGCGGTCGCAGGAACAGCGGTAGCCGGCGGGATGCGCGGCCGGTGCGAGCGGCAGTCCCGCGGCGGCGGCGGCGAGCAGCAGGGCCTCTCGCCCGCCGTCGCCACTGTCCTCCTTCGGACGGCGACCGCGGAGCCACTGGGAGATCCTGCCCTGCCCGCCGGAGCGGCGGCCGAACTCAGCGCTCATCTGTCCCCTCGCCTCGGTGTGGTGCGGACAGCATGCCTCATGCTCCCACCATCCTGCGCTCCGGGTGACCCGGGACCGCCCCCGGGATGGGTGGGACGGCTCCGGTTCCGGCCCGCCTCCCGGCGACCAACACGCGTTTACGGCGGCTTTGACGGTATTTGCCGCACCGTCGCGGGTATCCACGGTCACCTTGGTCACACCCGTCGCACACCGGTCGCACGGAGGCACAGGGCGGTCGCACAGAGTGGTACACGGCCGGGGTTCAGCGGGGCGCCAGCCCGTTCAGCGCGTAGTCGACGAGGGTGTCCGTGTACGCGTGCGAGAGCGGACCGCTGCGCTGGAGCCAGCGCTGGGCGAGCGGGGCGACGAAGAGTTCGAGCGCGATGCGCGGATCGATCCCGGGCCGTACCTCACCGGCCTCCTGCGCCGCCTCCAACCGCCGGACGTACAACTGCAGTTGGGGTTCGAGCAGCCGGGAGACGAACTCGCTGCTGATCTTCTCGTTGACGACGCCCTCGGCGGCCAGGGCCCGGTAGGGCGCCTGGAACTGCTCGTCGAGCAGTTCGTCGACGGTCGCCCGCAGCACGTCCTTGAGGTCGGCCGCGAGGTCCCCGGTGTCCGGGATCGCGTACTCCTCGCCGGCCGCCGCGGCGGCCTCGGCGGCCTGTCCGCTCAGGTCGAGGAACGCCTCCAGCAGCACGTCGGCCTTGGAGGGCCACCACCGGTAGATAGTCTGCTTGCCGACCCCGGCACGGGCGGCGATGCCCTCGACCGTCGTCCTGGGGTACCCGACCTCCGCGACGAGGGCGAGGGCGGCGGCGTAGATCGCCCGGCGGGACTTCTCGCTGCGCCGGGTGGAGTCGGGGGCGGACTTCTGGGCCATACGCCTCAATTTATCAGGTTGACAAGACGGCACGTCTCGCCCGACTCCGGGGGTCATTATCCGAGACGAGACGTCTCGTTTGATCTCAACACGACACAACAGGTGAAGGAGGAACACCATGGCCCGGAACGGATCCGGGAACATGCCGGGAGTGGGCGGTACGCGCAGCGGCCTCGGCCGCAAGGCCCTGTGCGGCGGAGGCCGCAACGGCCACCTCGGCGGCGGTCAGGACCCCGCGGCCCAGAAACGCGAACTGCTGCGCAAGCTGCGGGAGCAACGCGGCGAGGGCAGAGCCGACGGGGACGGGGACGGCGACCGCCGCTGACCGCCTGCCGCCTGCCGCCTGCCGCCTGCCGCCTGCCGCCTGCCGCCTGCCGCCTGCCGCCTGCACCGTACGTCCGGCTACGCGTCCGCCGGCGGCCAGGCGTCGCCCCAGTCCGCGTCGCGGGCCGACCGGTACAGCGGTCCGTGGCGCTTGGTGACCGTGCTGCGGCTCAGCGACGGCTCCGTCTCGCACAGGTCCAGGAGCACCTGGCCCTTGCGGATCTGCGGCCTGCGCACGATGCGGGACGCGGCCGGGGCGGGCGGGAAGCGGGTGGCTGCGACGTAGGCGAACTTCTCGTCCTCGTACGCGAGGGAGCCGCCCTTGACCTGGCGGTGCAGTGAGGAACGGCTCACCCGCGCGGAGAAGTGGCACCAGTCCTCGCCGGGCGCTATCGGGCAGGCCGCGCTGTGCGGGCAGGGCGCCGCCACCCGGAAGCCGGCGCCGATGAGCCGGTCACGGGCCTCGATGACGCGCGCATAGCCGTCCGGGGTGCCCGGCTCCACGATCACGACCGCCCGGCCCGCGGCCGCGGCGGCGTCCACGACGGAGGCGCGGTCGGCGTCGGTCAGCTCCTTGAGGACGTACGAGACGGTGACGAGATCGGGGGAGCCCCCTTCGCCGCCGAGATCCAGCGCCGCCCCGATCCGGGCCCGCTGCCACTCGACGCCCCGCAGGCCGGGGTGGGCGGCGGCGATCTCCCGGCCCAGCGCGAGCGCGGGTTCCGCCCAGTCGAGCACGGTCACCGGCCGCCGGCCCGCCCAGGTGGCGGCACCGGCCCAGACGGCCGCGCCGGTGCCGCCCCCGATGTCCACGTGACTGCCCGGCGCCCAGTCCGGTGCGGCGTCCGCGAGGGCGCCGAGCGCCGAGCGCACCGCCTCGAACGTCGCCGGCATCCGGTACGCGGCGTAGGCGACCACGTCGGAGCGGTCCCGCAGCACGGGCGCGTCCGTCGGGGTCCGGCCCCGGTAGTTGGCGATCAGCCGCTCGACCGCCTGCGCGGCCGTCCTCGGCGGCAGCCCGTCGAGCAGCCCGGCCAGGGCGTTGCGCAGGATCTCGGCGGTCTCGGCCGCGTCGGGGCCACTGGCCGTAGCGGGGCCGCCGGCCGCATCGAGGCCACTGGCCGACTGCGGACCGCCGGCCGGCTCGTGGCTCTCGGCTGGGGAAACGGGGGGTGTCACCTCCCGATTCTCTCAGCTTCCGCGCACCGCCCGCGCCAGCCGTGTCGCCGCCGCCGCGCGCGGCCCGTGCTCGGGGACCGGCCGCCGCCGGGGGTGCACCGCGTTCGCCAGCAGCACCAGGAACGTGTCCGTCGCCGGGTCCAGGACCAGCGACGTCCCCGTGAACCCGGTGTGGCCCGCCGCGCCGCGCCCCGCCAGCTCGCCCATGAACCGCGGCCGGTCGAGCAGGAACCCGAGGCCCGGCGGGGTGAGCATCAGCTGCACGTGGCCGGGGCCGAGGATGCGGGCCCCGCCGTACGAGCCGCCGGAGAGCAGCGCCCGGCAGAACACCGCGAGGTCGCGGGCCGTGCCGAACAGGCCCGCGTGACCGGCCACCCCGCCGAGCGCCCACGCGTTCTCGTCGTGCACCTCGCCGCGCAGCATGCCGCGGTCCGCCTTGGCCCACGGCCGCCGCTGGTCCTCCGTGGCCGCCGCGCCCGGGCAGGGCCCGAAGCCGGTGGCCGTCATGCCCAGCGGGCGGGTGATGCCGTCCCGGACGAGGACGTCCAGCGTGCGGCCGGTGAGGCGCTCCAGGAGGTGCTGGAGCAGCAGCATGTTCAGGTCCGAGTAGCGGTACGCGGTGCCCGGCCGGGTCAGCGGTGCCTCGGCCCGCAGACGGGCGAGCCGGGCCGACGCCGTCGGGCAGTCGTACAGGGGCAGTTCGGGGCGGAGCCCGGAGGTGTGGGTGAGGAGCTGCCGTACGGTGACGCCGTGCTCGGCGGCCGCGCGGAAGTCCGGCAGGTACGTCCCCACCCGGCCGTCGAGCCGGAGCGTGCCGCGCTCCACCTGCTGCACGGCCGCGACCGCCGTGAACAGCTTGGTGAGCGAGGCCAGGTCGAACGGGGTGCCGACGGTGACCGGCACGCGTTCGTCCGGCGGCAGCTCGACGCCCCGGCCCGTCGTCTCGTCGTACGACGCGTACCGGACCGCCCAGCCCGTCGCCTCCTCGGCCGCCACGACCGGGCCGCGTCCGGCGATCACGACGGCGCCCGCCGCCCACGGGCGCCGCCCCTCCGTGCCGGCCCGCACCTCGGTCGCGAGTTCCCGCAGGTGACCCGGGTCGAGTCCAGCCCGTTCCGGGGCACCGGGGCGCAGTCTCGGTGCGCTCAGCTGTCGGCTCCTCCCAGTGCCGCGCGGTCCCTCCAGGGACGGCACAATGCCACGAAGCAGGCCGCGGCGACCAGCACGGCGGCCAGTTGGACGACGGCCATCGGGACGGCCGTGTCCTCGCCCGCGACGCCGACCAGCGGCGAGGCGATCGCGCCGATGAGGAACGAGGACGTGCCGAGCAGCGCGGACGCGGAACCGGCGGCGTGCCGCACCCGCAGCAGGGCGAGGGTCTGCATGTTGGGCAGGGTGACGCCCATCGCCGACATCAGCACGAACAGCGCGACGGACACCGGGACGAGGCCCGCCTCGCCGAACACGCCCGTGGTCATCAGCAGCAGCGCGACCGCGGCCGCCGTGACGACGCCGAGCCCGACGGTGAGCACCCGCTCCAGGCTGACCCGGCCGACGAGGATCCGGCCGTTGACCTGCCCGGCGATCACCAGCCCGATCGAGTTGACGCCGAACAGCAGGCTGTACGTCTGCGGGGAGGCCCCGAACACCGACTGCACCACGAACGGGGAGGCGGCCACGTACGCGAACAGCGTGGCGAAGGTGAACCCGCCCGCGAGCATGTACCCGGTGAAGACCCGGTCGGCGAGCAGTCCCCGCATCGCGTGCAGGGTCTCGCGCACACCGCCCGCGTGCCGTTCGGCGGGTGCGAGCGTCTCCGGCAGCCTGGCCCAGACGACGGCGGTGAGCGCGATGCCCAAGCCGACGAGGACGACGAACACGCCCCGCCAGTCCGTCACCCGCAGCACCTGCCCGCCGAGCACGGGCGCGACGATCGGCGCGACACCGGAGACGAGCATGAGGGTGGAGAAGAAGCGGGCCATCTCCATGCCGTCGTACAGGTCCCGGACGACGGCCCGGGCGATCACGATCCCGGCCGCTCCCGCGAGCCCCTGGACCAGCCGGAACGCGACCAGCGTCTCGACGGTCGGGGCGACGGCGCACAGCGCGGTGGCGACGACGTAGACGGCCATCCCGGCGAGCAGCGGCCGCCGGCGCCCCCACCGGTCGCTCATCGGCCCGACGACGAGCTGCCCGAGCGCCATGCCCAGCAGGCAGGCGGTCAGGGTGAGCTGCACGGTCGCGGCGGGCGCGCTCAGCGCCTCGGTGACCTCCGGCAGGGCCGGGAGGTACATGTCCATCGCGAGCGGGGGCGTGGCGGTCAGCCCGCCGAGGACGAGGGTGACGAGGAGTCCGGTGCGGCGGAGGGAGCCGATGTCTCGCCCGCCGCCCACCACGGGTCCGGCGGCCGCCGCCTCCGGTATGTGCCTCTCCTGGCCTGCCTGGTCCCGCGTGGTACGGCCACGCTCGGACATGTGCCCCTCCCTCTGTGATCGGTTCGCACCTATGCTCTCAGTTCGAACGATGTGATCGGTCACGACTCTTTCAGGGGTGGGCATGGGCGGCGGGGCGGTCGGCGAACGCGTGCGGTGGGGAATCCTGGCGACCGGAGGGATCGCCGCCACGTTCACGGCGGACCTGGTCGACCTGCCGGACGCGGAGGTCGTGGCCGTGGCCTCGCGCCGCGCGGACTCGGCCGAGGCATTCGCCGAACGGTTCGGGATAGCGCGGGCGTACGGCGACTGGGCCTCCCTCGCCGCCGACGAGGACGTGGACGTGGTGTACGTCGCCACCCCGCACTCGGCCCACCGGGCGGCGGCCGGACTGTGCCTGGAGGGCGGCCGGCACGTCCTCCTGGAGAAGCCGTTCACGCTGAACGCGCGCGAGGCGGAGGAACTGGTCGGGCTCGCCCGGCGGCACGACCGCTTTCTGATGGAGGCCATGTGGATGCACTGCAACCCGCTGGTCCGCCGCCTGGCCGGCCTGGTCCGGGACGGCGCGATCGGTGAAGTACGGACCCTGCAGGCGGACTTCGGGCTCGCGGGCTCGTTCCCTCCCTCGCACCGCCTGCGCGACCCGGCGCAGGGCGGCGGCGCGCTGCTCGACCTCGGTGTCTACCCGGTGTCGTTCGCGCATCTGCTGCTCGGTGAGCCCGCGGACGTGACGGCGCGCGCGACGCTCTCCGACGAGGGCGTCGACCTCCAGACGGGCGCGCTGCTGTCCTGGGACAACGGCGCCCTCGCCCAGCTGCACTGCTCCATCGTCGGCTCCACGTCCACGTCCGCGTACATCACGGGCTCGAAGGGCCGCATCGACGTGCCGTACGGCTTCTTCTTCCCGGACCACTTCGTGCTGCACCGCGACGGCCGGGAGCCGGAGACGTTCAAGGCGGACCCGGCCGCCGGCCCGCGCAACAGCCTCAAGCACGAGGCGCTGGAGGTCATGCGCGCGTTGCGGGCCGGCGAGACCGAGTCCCCGCTCGTTCCCCTGGACGGCACCCTCGCCGTGATGCGGACGCTCGACGCGATACGGTCGCGCATCGGTGTCCGGTATCCCGGCGAGTGACGGGGGCGGTGCGGGGGGCGGGCGTCAGGCCGGTTCGAGCCCCGGGTTCCCCGCCTCGGTGACGAACGACGCCGCGGTGCCGATCGGCGCGCCGGGCGTCGTCACCGCGGGCAGCGTCCTGAAGTCGGCGCGGGCGGCGTCCTCGCCGAGCGCGACCGTCACATAGCCGCGCCGCCCGTTGTAGAACCGCATGTGCGGGTTGGCGGTCATGTACGTGTCCCAGTTGGCCGGCCTGTCGGAGCCGTCGCGGCCGCTGCTGATCGACGTGGCGACGAGCTCGGTGCCGACCGTGCGGGAGTCCTGGTCGGCAGCGTCGAAGTCTCGCTTGAGGTCGAAGGCGTACCCGACGTGGACGTCACCGGTGAGGACCATCAGGTTCTCGACCCCGGCGGCCTCGGCACCGGCCAGGACCCGCTCCCGGGAGGCGGGGTAGCCGTCCCAGGAGTCCATGGACAGCTTGTAGTCCTCCCCGGTGGCGTTGCGCCGCCGGGCGAAGGTGACCTGCTGCGGCACGACGTTCCACACCGCCCGCGAGCTCGCCCAGCCGTCCAGCAGCCAGCGCTCCTGCGTGGCCCCGGTCATGGTGCGCGAGGGGTCCTCCGACTCCGGGCCCGGAGTCTGCCAGCCGTCGCCGTACGCCTGGTCGGAGCGGTACTGGCGGGTGTCGAGGATGTCGAACTGCGCGAGCCGACCCCAGTGCAGGCGGCGGTACAGCCGCATGTCGGACCCGTCGGGGCGCTGCGGGCGGCGCAGCGGCTGGTTCTCGAAGTACGCGCGGTACGCGGCGGCGCGGCGCAGCAGGAACTCCTCCGGCGGCACCGAGTTCTCGGGGACGTCGCCCGCGTAGTTGTTCTCGGTCTCGTGGTCGTCCCAGGTGACGACGAAGGGGTGCGCGGCGTGCGCGGCCCGCAGGTCGGGGTCGGTCTTGTAGAGGGCGTACCGCAGGCGGTAGTCCTCCAGGGTGACCGTCTCGCGGTTGAAGTGGTCGGGCAGGACGCGGTCGGTGTAGTTGCGGTACCCGCCCACCGAGTTGACGGCGTACTCGTACAGGTAGTCCCCGAGGTGGAAGACCACGTCCACGTCTTCCTGCGCCAGGTGCCGGTACGCCGTGAAGTACCCGTCGTGGTACGCCTGGCAGGAGACGGCCGCGAGGGTCAGGGCGGGGGCGCGGTCGCCGCGGGCGGGGGCGGTGCGGGTACGGCCGGTGTCGCTGGTCCAGCGCCCGGTGCGGAAGCGGTAGAAGTACACGCGCCCGGCGGCCAGGCCCGGTACCTCGACGTGGACGGTGTGGTGGTACTCGGGATGGGCTTGGGCGGTCCCGCGTCTCACCACCCGCCGGAAGCGCTCGTCGAGGGCGACCTCCCACTGCACGGTGATCCGCCGCGCGGGCAGCCCGCCGTCCGCCTGGTACGGCACCGGGGCGAGCCGTGTCCACAGCAGCACGGAGTCGGGCAGCGGGTCGCCGGAGGCCACGCCGAGCGTGAACGGGTCCTCGGCGATCCGGGCCGCGTCCAGTTCGGCGGCGCTCGCGGCACCGGCGGCCGGCAGGTTCACCGAGAAGGCGAGCGCGGCGGCGGCACCGGTGGTGGTGAGGAAACCGCGGCGCCCGAAGTGGCGGGCGACGGCGCGGAGTTCGGAGTCGTGGCGCGAGGAGGTGGGCGTGGTGGTGGGAGTGATGGGGGTGGTGTGCGGCTGAAGTGCAGTCGCGGGTGTCGCGGGTGTCATCCGGCCTTCCCCTGACGGTTGGTGTACGTCGATTGGAATGGCCGGGATCGACACCCGGCTGACACGTACACAACAGTCAGATGACCGCCGTGTGAGTTCCGTGAGCCGGGACCGGGAGGGCTGCCGCACGGCGGGGCGCGGCCACCCGATCGGCCGCGTGGGACGGTCGCGCGGGTGTGGTCGGTGGGACGGTAGAACCGTAGGACCGTAGCAACACGCACCGGAGTTCCACACGACCCTGATCGGCCCTTCTCAGTTCCTCTCAGTTCCTCTCAGTTCCTCTCAGATTCTGGAGTCACCGTGACCCCTTACGACCGACGTGACCTCGGACTGCTGCTGCTCCGTCTCGGCACAGGCGGCGTACTGGCGGCGCACGGCGCGCAGAAGCTCTTCGGCTGGTTCGGCGGGCACGGCCTCGAGGGCACGAGCGGCTGGATGGAGTCCATCGGGTACGCGCCGGGCAGGGCGAGCGCGATGGCCGCGGGGCTGGCGGAGACGGGCGGCGGCACGCTGCTCGCGCTGGGCCTCGCCACGCCCGCCGCCGGTGCGGCCGCCGCGGGGGCGATGGCGGGCGCGGCCGCGGTGCACACACCGAACGGGTTCTTCGCCCAGGAGGGCGGTTACGAGTACGCGGCGGCGCTCGGCCTGACCTCCGCGGGCCTCGCGGTCACGGGCCCCGGCCGGCTCTCCCTGGACCACGCCTTCCGGCACGTCCTCAACCGCGGCTGGATGGTCCCGGTGGCCCTCGCGGGCACGGCGGCGGCCACGGCGCTGGTCGTGGGGGCGCGGAGCAGGCGGGTGCGGTCGCAGAAGGCGGAGCAGCAGCAGGCGCCGTTCGACTGAGAGCCGGGCCATGGCAGGCTGCGGGCATGAGCGATCACCACGAGCAGCCCGGCCTCTGGGAGTCGGTGGCCCGCCTCCGCTCCTGGCTGGACGCGGGTCACCCCGCCAGCAGCCGGGACGACACTCAGTCGGCCCTCCTCCTCCGCGTCCTGAAACTGTCGGAGGAGGTCGGCGAGGTCGCCCAGGCGGTGATCGGCGCGACCGGCCAGAACCCGCGCAAGGGCACCACCCACTCCTGGGACGACGTGGGCTCCGAACTGTGCGACGTGGTGATCACGGCCCTGGTGGCCCTGCACACCCTGACTCCGGACGCCCGCGAGGTCTTCACGGCCCGCCTGGCGGAGGTGGTGGAACGCTCGGCCGCCACCTCCCCCTGAGGATCACAGGGCACCCTTGCGCCACTCCCGGGAGAGCAGATACCCGAGGTACGCACCACCGATCGCCATGGTCCAGATGCCGACGGGCAGGTCCTCGAAGACGGGGGCGTGCTGGGCGGCGAGGTCGGCGACGACCAGCAGCAAGGCACCCATGAGCGCGGACAGGGCCAGGTGGGGACCGGTTCCCCGGGTGATCCGCCGGGCGATCTGCGGTGCGGTGAGCGCGATGAACGCGATGGGCCCGGCGGCGGTGACCGCACCGGCGGACAGGGCGACGGAGAGCACGATGGCCCAGGTGTACGTCCGCCTGGCGGGGGCACCCAGCGCCGCCGCCGTGGTCTCCCCCATCTCCGCCATGCCCAACGGCCGTGACAGCAGGACCGCCGGAGGCACGCAGAGGAGCAGGACCACGCCGATGGTCGCCGCGTCCTCCCACGAGCGTGCGGTCAGGCTGCCGTTCAGATAGGCGCTGAGCACCGTGGCCTGGTCGCGCTCGATCGCGTACACGATGTACTGGATGAACGCGTTGGCCATCGCGGACACCGCCACACCGGCGATGACGAACCGCGTGGGGTTGCGGAAGCCCGTTCCCGTCGAGACGTAGACGACGCCCATGGCCGCCACCGCGCCGAGGAGCGCGCCCAGGGCCACGGGCACGCTGCCGGGGAACAGCAGGGCGACGAGCGCGGCGCCGGCCCCCGCGCCCGGCGCGATGCCGATGACGTCGGGACTGCCGAGCGGGTTGCGCGTCACGGACTGGAAGAGGGCCCCGGACAGCCCGAAGGCCGCGCCCGCGGCGACGGCCACGACGAGCCGCGGTCCCCGCAGCCGGTCGATGACGAAGGCGTCGACGCCGGTGGCGTTCCCGGCGAGGGCCGACGGCAGGTCGGCCAGGCCGATGCCCAGCCGCCCGGCCGTGAGCGTGGCGACACAGGCGAGGGCGAGGAGCAGCAGCAGACCGGCGCCGACGTACAGCACACGCACCTGCGCGCGCAGGACGACCGACGGCCCGAGCCGGAGGAGCGCCCAGCGCGTGGCGGGCCGCTCACGGGACCGCACGGCACGGGCTGCGGAACGAGGACTCTTCACTTCGGACTCTTCACTTCGTGGCTCTCATCCTGCGCACGGCGAGCAGCAGGGCGGGGGCTCCGGCGAACGCGGTCACGACACCGACCATGAGTTCCTGCGGCCGCACCAGCACACGCCCGACCACGTCCGCCAGCAGGAGCAGAACCGCACCGAGCAGCGCGGCGAAGACGACCTGGCGCCGCATGTCGATCCCGACGAGCGCCCGGACCAGATGAGGAACCGCGAGACCGACGAAGACGATCGGCCCCGCGGCCGCGGTCGCGCCCGCGCTCAGCACGACCGCCGTCAGCAGCCCGACGGCCCGCACCCGGGCCGGACTGGCGCCGAGGGCGGCGGCGGAGTCCTCCCCCAGCGCCATGGCGTCGAGCGCCCTGCCCAGCAGCAGCGCGACGACGAGCCCCACGGCGATCAGGGGCAGCACGGTCCATACCGCCTCGAAGTTGCGCCCGGTCAGCGCGCCGACGACCCAGTAGCGGTAACTGTCGAAGGTCCGCGGGCTGCTGAGCGTCACCGCCTGGATGAAGGCACTGAGCACCGCGGTGAGCACGGCCCCGCCCAGCACCAGCCGGGCCGGACTGGCCCCGGCGCCCCTCCCGCCCAGGAGGTGGACGAACGCCCCGGCGAGCAGCGCCCCGGGCAGCGCCCACAGCAGCAACTGCATCTGCCCCGAGGCGCCCAGGAACGCACTGGCCGCGACCACACTGGCGGCGGCCCCGGTGTTGATGCCCATCAGCCCGGGCTCGGCCAGCGGGTTGCGGGTGACCGCCTGCATGAGCACGCCGGCCACGGCGAGCCCGGCCCCGACGAGCAGCCCGAGCACGGTACGGGGATAGCGGCTCTCCACCACGACCGTGGCATACGCGTCCCCGCGCCCGAGGACGGCCTCCCAGACCTCACCGGGCGGGATGTTCTTGTTGCCGACCATGACGCTGACGAAACAGACGAGCACGAGGACCGCCACCGCGCCCAGGGCGATGACGGCCGTCCGCGCTCGGGAGTGCACCCGCATACTGTCGCCGACCTGTACCTGACTGACCTGTGCCTGACCTGTCGTCGCTCCTCGTCGGCTACTTGCCGGCCTTCTCGATGGCCTTGTCGATGATCGGCAGGTAGCGCTCGATGCTGTACGGCACGGTCAGCGGGTTGAGCATGGAGGACGCCGTGACGAAGGAGTAGTCGTCGCTGTAGACGAGGGCGCCCTTCTTGACGGCGGGCATGGCCGCGTACAGCGGCTGGGCCTCGATCTCCTTGCGCGTCTTCTCGTCGGTGTAGAAGGTGAAGAGGAGATCGCTGTCGTTGAGCTTGTCGGCGTTCTCGAGTCCGATGAGGGAGGAGTCGGTGCCCTCGGTCTCCTCGAAGGTGTCGACGACGGGGTCCACCTTCAGCCCGAGCGACTTCACCATCTCGACGCGCTGCTCGGTGGAGCTGAAGACGCCGAGCGTGCCCGGTCCCGAGGTGTAGATGTACGAGAACTGGTAGTTCGCGTAGTCGGGCCGGGTCTTGGCCGCGTCGGCGAGCTGCTTCTTGATGTCCGCGATGAGCTTGTCGGCCTGCTCGGGCTCCCCGACGGCCTTCGCCACGATCTCGATCTGCTGGTCCCAGTCGGTGCTCCACGCCTGGTCCGGGTAGGCGACGGTCGGGGCGATGTCCTTCAGCACGTCGTACTGCTTCTGCGTGATGCCGGACCACGGGGCGAGGATGAGGTCGGGCGCGAGCTCGGTGATCGCCTCGATGTCGAGCTGCTCGCCGCCGGCGAACTGCTCGGGCAGCTCGTCGCCCTTCTCCTCCACGGCCTCCTTGATCCAGGGGAGGTAGCCGGAGTCGTCGCTGCCCCACGCGTACTCCTCCACGCCGACCGGCGTGTGGCCCAGCGCGATGGCCGTCTCGGCGGAACCCTGCCCGAGGGTGACGATCCGCTCGGGCGCCTTCTCGATGGTGGCGGTGCCCAGCGCGCTCTTGATGGAGACGGGGAAGGCGCCGCCGGCGTCACCGCCGGCGGACGAGGTACCGCTCTCCTCCCCGCCACCACAGGCACTCACCGCCAGCATCACGGAAGCGATCGCCACGGCGGCGAGAGCGCGACGCGGCCTCCGGCCGGATGCGTTGAGCATGGGTTTCCTTCCCCCTGGACAAGCCGAGCACGACGAAGGGTTGGCGGCGACCGGCGTACGGAGACGGCCTCCACCAACCCAGTTAGGTAACCCTAACCTATCTGTCGCGCGGAGTCACAGGCTCACCGGGGCACGGGGTCACAGCGCCTCGTCGAGAACGCGCCGCAGCTCCCCGGGCAGCCGCAGCCGCGCCCCGGCGAGCGCCTCGTCGAGCTGCTCGGCACTGCTGACGCCGACGATCGGAACGACGCCCGGCTCCCCGCCGATCAGCCAGGCCAGCACCACCTGGTTCCGGCTGACCCCGAGCTCCCCGGCCACCTTGTCGAGCGCCGCCAGCCGCCGGACCGTACCGGGGTGGTCGTACGCCTCGGGCAGCGCCCGGCCGTCCGGCCGGCTGTAGAACCCGTACAGCAGGGCGGTGTACACCCACAGGCTCAACTCCGGTTCGCTGCCGACGTAGTCGAGCACCTCGTCCGTCACCCACCCGAACCGGTGGTTCTGCCCGGGCACGGGCACGCCGGGCCGGGGCTGGAGGTAGGAGTGCCGGAGCTGCAGCGCGCTGTACCCGGCCCACCCGTTCTCCCGGGCGATCCGCCGCGCCCGCTCCACCCGCCACACCGGATGGTTGGAGCACCCCAGCCGCCCCACGACCCCCTCGGCGGCCAGCGCGCCGAACGCCTCGACGGACTCCTCCAGCGGAACCGTCCGATCCTCCATGTGAGCCCAGAACAGATCGATCCGATCGACACCCAGCCGCCGCAGACTCCCCTCGACTCCGGCCTTGACCGCCGCCGCGGACAGCCCCTCCCGATTGGCCGGCCACTCCCCGCCGTCGACGGGTTCGGCCCCCACCTTGCTGCTGAGGTACACCCGCTCCCGCCGCCCGGGACGACGGGCCAGCCACCGCCCGAGGACCTCCTCGCTCTGCCCGCCGAAACCGCTCGGGTCGGACCAGAAGGAGTAGCAGTCGGCGGTGTCGAGCATGGTCCCACCGGCGTCGACGAACTGGTCGAGCAGACGTAACGACGTGCCGGCGTCCACCTCGGTGCCGAATTTCATGGTTCCCAGGGCGAAGTTCACTTCGGGCATGGCTCGGTCCTTCCAGGGACGGGCAAACGGATGGAAGTGGCAGCGGGACTTGCACACGCGATGCGCCTGCGAAGGCATCGTGACAATTGGAGTGCGCTCAAACGCAAGAGACTTCTGACGCTCGGCCAGATGTACGGCAAACGTCCAGGTCACGAGCGCTCGAGAAAAAATGTCCACCCGGCTGTGAACCCAGTCACGCCCCCTTTCCGGATGATCACTCGTGTGCTTGTGTGTTCGTGGGGCGCGATGTGGCCACGACGCACCTGGAAGGTCGGTGCTGCCCGCCACGGCTCACGTGCCCGGACTCACGGTTTTATCGCGCGCCGCGACACAACCCTGCCCGCCCGAACGCCGTCGTACGGCGCGGGGAACGGGACATCGCCGTCGCCATCGAACGCATGCGGAGACATCTGTGCACTGGAATTGGCACGAAGCCCCGGGACTCGACGAGGAGGAGTTCTTCTCGAACGCCATGAGTTGGCACTTCTCCCCGGAGACCGGATCGCGGTTCTGGCTGGACCGTCTCGAGAGTCTCGGCTTCGACCCCGTCCGGGACGTGCGGACGCACGCCGATCTCGCGCTCTTCCCGAACTTGGCCAACGATCTGCGCGATGTCCCCGTCGAGGACCTCGTGCCCCGGGGGTACGGGGAGTCCGCGGACGTGATCGGCGCGTACGACAGCGGCGGGACCACCGGTTCGCCCAAGCGGGTCGTGCTGCAACGGGACTGGATGCGGCACTCGCTGGCCTGGAAGTCCGCCCGCATGGACGACCTTGGGTTCCCGCGCGGCGCGGACGCGAACTGGCTGACCGTGGCGCCGTCCGGTCCGCACATCTTCGGCAGGCTGATGGCCGAACTTCCCGCGATGCGCGGTGGCGTGGCGTTCACCGTCGACCTGGACCCGCGCTGGGTGCGCCGCTGCCTGGCCGAGGGACGCGCCGAGGAGGCCGACCGGTACGCCGAGCACGTCGTCGACCAGGTCGAGACCGTGCTGGCGAGCCAGCGGATCGGGGTGCTGGTGGCGACTCCGCCGCTGCTGGAGCGCATGGCCGAACGCGAGTCGCTCGTGGAGACCATCAACACGAAGGTCTCCGTGATCATGTGGGGTGGTGCGCACATGGATCCCGACACCCGGCACCTGCTGCGGCACGAGGTGTTCCCCGACGTGGCGCTGCGAGGGCAGTACGGCAGCACCACCATCCTCGGGGGCAGCATGGAGCGCCCCGCCGGGCCTGGCGCGGAGTCCTCGAAGGCCTGCGTGTTCGACTCCTTCTCGCCCTACACGACGTTCTCGGTGGTGGACCCCCACACGCGTGAGGAGGTCGCCGAGGGCGAGCGCGGGCAGGTCGTGATGCACCACGTGAGCAAGGCGATGCTGCTGCCGAACAACCTCGAACGGGACACCGCCACCCGCGTGACCGCCCCGGCGGGCTCGCTCGGCGTCTCGGTCGCCGACGTCGCCCCGGTGGCGTCCTTCGAGAACGCCACGGTGATCGAGGGGGTCTACTGATGACAGCGCCCGTCCTGCTGGACGCCCTGGGCGCCTCGGGGCCGTACCGCACCGAGCGCCGGCACCAGGTGACCGGAGTCGACGGTTCGGCGCTGGCCGAACTCAGCCAGGTGCCGCGGCTGTACGTCGTGCGCACCGTCGCCGCGCTGCGGCGGGCCGAACCGCTGCCCGCCGACGCACGCGAACGGGCGCTGAGGTCGGCTGCGGAGCTCTTCCTGGGCGAGGTCGAGGGGGTGACGCCGGCCGAGCACGAGCGCCGGGTCAGCCTGGCCACCGGTGTCGCGCTGCCCGTGGTGCGCGCGGCTTCCCGGCAACTCGTGCGCAGTGCGCGGCTCGCGGCCGAGTCGGTGGCGGCGGCCCGGCCCGCGGGCTCGGTCGCCGACTGGCGGGACAGGCCCGGCACCGGGGCCGTCTGGGCACGTCGTGGCGAGGTGCTCGCGGTGCACGCCCCGGGGAACCACCCCGCGACCCACACCGAGTGGATCGAAGCGCTGGCTCTCGGCTACCGGATCGCGGTGCGGCCCTCCAACCGGGAACCGTTCACTCCGCACCGGCTGGTCGCGGTGCTGCGGCAGGCCGGGTTCGGACCGGATCAGGTGGTGCTGCTGCCGAGCGGTCACGACGTCGCCGACGAGCTCGTCCGCACCGCCGACCTGTCCCTCGTCTACGGCGGGGACCAGGCGGCCGAGCGCTATGGAGCACGGGCGGACGTGCTGGTGCGGGGGCCCGGCCGCTCCAAGGTGCTGCTGGCCGACGGCCGGCCGCTGGATCACCTGGACGTGCTGGTGGACTCGGTCACCGGGCACGGAGGCACCGCCTGCGTCAACGCCACCGCGGTCTTCGTCGACGGGGACGCCGCCGAGCTGGCCGGCCGGCTGGCCGAACGGCTCGACGGGATACCGGTGCTGGAAGCGCTGGACGAGCGGGCCGTGCTGCCCGTCCACCCGTCGCGGCGCGCCGCGGACCTGGAGGCGTACCTGCACGGCAAGCTCGGCGACGCCCGGCTCGTCACCGAGTCCGCGCTGACCGTGGAACTGCCCTCCGGCGCCGCCGCGCTGCGCCCGGCCGTCATGCTGCTGCGGACCCCGCAGGCCGCCCAGGCCCGCATCGAGCTGCCGTTCCCGTGCGTGTGGGTGGCACCGTGGTCCCCGCAGGACGGCACGGGGCCGCTGCGCGACACACTGACACTGACGGCGATCACCGAGGACGAGGACCTGGTGACGCGGCTGGTGGCCGAACCCTCGATCAGAAACGTGCACGTCGGCGACCACGCCACACACCTGATGGCCCCCGGGCTGCCGCACGACGGGCACCTGGCCGAGTTCCTGATGCGCAGCAAGACGGTGATGCGTACCGGCGCCGCGTCCCTGTGACCAGGCGGGCGCCACGCTGACGACGGGGTCGGTCGGCGCCGCGGACGAGGCCCCGGCCACGGTGGCCGGGGCCGGATCCGCGGGCTCAGCCCGGCGAATAGGTATAGGCTTTGACGCCGTGATCATCCAGCCACAGCAGGATCATCTCCTCCGTTCCGTCTTTCGTCTCCACGAGACGAGCAGCCGTAAAGGGGGCCAGTAGGAATGGCGGCGCTGCGCATGGCAGCAGCAGTGATGGTCATTTGGGCTGTGCTGGTCCTGCTGCTGCTCGCGCCGTCGCTCCTGCCAGAGCATTGGCACTACTACATCTACTCGCCAGCGAGCGTGGGCTTGTGGATGCTGGCCATGCTCGTCGCGCCCGTCGTGGTCTGCGCCGTTGCATGGCGAAGGATCAAGTCGGGCGGCAAGTGAATCTCGTCCTGCTCAGGATGCAGTGACCCGCCCCACAATTGGGCGCCGCCGTGATCAAGGTGACGTCTCTGGACGCTTTCGTCACATTGAGTTCCCGCACCTGCGCTTCCAGTTGTGGGATCCACTTGTCCATATCACTGGCCGACGCCACGCGGCCAACCCCGGTACAGATCGAGGTGTTCACCACTCGCGGGCAGCACCGGAAAGTTCCCGGACAGGAAGCTGTCAAGGATCTGTTTTCGCAAGCCGTGCAACTTCTCGTTCTCCAGCTGCGCGACACGGACCCGCCCGTAAAGGCTCTCAACGAGCCGGGCGAACCGCTCACGCACCTCCTGCGGAGGCCACCTCACCATGGTCGCGGCGAACGCGCGCCGGCCGAGTTCGCGGCCGGCGGATCCCTGTGCGGCCGAAGCGAGCTCGGTACTGCGCAGGCGGATGTCGTGCAACAACCAGTGCGCGTCGATCGACGACTCGGTCCGGAGCACGAGGACGTTACGTCCGGGAATGGCCGGGACTTCGTTCACGACAGCCCGTACTCCGTCCTCCCTGGAGGCCACCAGAAGCGAGCCCGGATCGCACACATCGCCCGCTGCGCCGAAGGTCAGGTGGTGCTCGCCCTCGTACAGATAGGGGAATCGGCTCTGCAGAATGTCCGCAGGAGCGACGAGTACGACCGAGTTCTCCGAGGACTCCTCGTTCTCGGCCACGCGTGGTCGTGACGCCGCGCCGACGATCATCACCGTCAGACTGCCAAGAGACGAGACAGGCCACGTCTCACCTCCACGCGCCTCCACGGCGAACTGTGTGTCGGCCAACTGCATGGCGCAGTCGGCGATACGCGTGTTCGTCGCCCTTTTCGCCTCCAGCAGATCGAGCGCCCGAACGAGCGGTGCCCTCGGCGCGGGGGGCGGTAGAGGTACCGGAAGGTCACGTAGCACGGACAGACTGAGCGTGCGCTGAAGGGTGGATCCGGTGGTTCGACGCTCACACCATGCGCGCACTTCCGGCGATCCGAGCCACACCCTTAGCCACAACCTCAGCCAGTCCGAGTCGTCGGAGTCGGCGATGCGGATGATTCCGACGGTGCGGGAGGCGTTGAAGCCGTGGAAGTCGCGCGTGACGACGGCAGCCTCGCCCACTCTGCCCACGAGGACGACGACGAGATCACCGGTCCGCAGCTGACTGCGCGGATGGGCATCGTGCACGCGGGTACTGATCCGCCTCAGTTCCTCGCCATGCAGTCGCCCGTCCTGGATGTCGGCAGCCCTGATCATGGGCACACCGCCATCGGCGTGCGTCCCCGGGCGGGTGATGCCGTAACCGACCACCTGCACGGTCGGCACATCTTCCAGACGCTGCACGGCCCACTCCCCGGGGAGCCGTCGCAACCGGTCCTCCAGGGCTTCCGGCATCACAGCTGCCTCAGCAGATCACGCAACTCATCCTCCAGCCGCCCGGACGTCTCGAACAGTTCCAACAGCTCCTCGGCCAGGTTGTCCACTTGGTCATGCAAGTCGACCGAGGGAGTCACAACAGCAGGGGAACCGACGTGCCGGGAAGGCAGTACGTCGTAATGGGCGGCGGCGATCTCCTCTCTGGACAAGGACCTGCACCAACCAGGTACGTCCTCGTACGGTTCGTGCCCTGGCACACCTCGCCAGGCTGCGAAGGTATCGACGATGCGAGCCCTGGTCTCGTCCGTCAGCTCTCGGCGGCCTCGCCCGGTCAAGACCGCGGTGTCACCTGCGTCGATCACCAGTGTCCGTCCCGACTGATCGTGGTGGCCCCAGGACCGGCGGGGCTGCTTGCTGCCGGTGAACAGCCACAGGCTCACCGGATTGCGTACATGGGGGAGCAACCCGGCGGGGAGCTCGATCACACAGCTCAGAACGTCGGCTTCCACGATGGCGGTGCGGATGTCGCGTTCCGCCGGCTTGGTCGTGGAGGCCGCACCCGTCGGCAGGAGGATCCCCCCTCGCCCGGCGGGTGCCATCTTGCTCAGCACATGCTGAGCCCACGCGAAGTTCGCGTTGCCGGCCGGTGGGGTTCCGTAACGCCAGCGGTAGTCGCCGCGGCTGTAACCGTTCTCGTCCCAGCCGGTCTGGTTGAAGGGCGGGTTGGCCACGACGACGTCGAAGGTCGACTCCGGGAACCTGTCGTCGGTCAGAGACGAGGCGGGCCCCATGAGATGCGCTTCGGCACCGTGGACGGTCAGGTTCATCACCGCTGTCTGCAAGGCGAAACGACTTGCGTCCTGTCCGTACAGCGCCAGCAGCTCGGCACTCCCGCCGTGCGATGCCACGTGATCGCGAGCACGCAGGAGGAACCCTCCGGCTCCGCAGACCGGATCGTAGACGGCGTCCCCCTGCTCGGGATCCATCAGGCCGATCAACAGCTGGGCAAGACCGGGCGGTGTGAAGTAGTCGCCGCCCTTCGATTTCGTCTGCGCCAGCCGCAGGCAGTCGTCGAAGAGCACGGCCGGGTCCGCAGCCGTCACGACACTGTCGAACAGGGGAATCAGGCGGCTTCCGGGTACATCATCGAGATCCCGCAGGTTCGAGACGAAGAGGTCCGGGAGTCCCCCGTCCAAGAGTCCCTGCGAGATGATGCCCACTGCCTCATATCCGTTCGACAGACGAAAGCCTCGGTCGCCGAACGCCCGCCAGGCGTCCAAAGCGTCGGTGCCGGAGGCCGCCGGGTCGGCACGTTCGGACTCCGCCCTGTGCCGCAACACAATCAACATCATGGCGAGGGTGAGAGCGCTCTCGGGTGCCGCGATCCCGCGCAGGGTGTCCAGTGCCCGCTTTAGCGATGGCATCCCCGTTCGCGCCCTCTCCACTTCTGACTCCCACCTGTGTCGCGGCCCGCCGTGGGCGGCCGGCCTCGTCCGCCCCATCATGCCTGTCGCGGCTCAGTCGCGATGTACGTAGGTCAGCACCGCAAAGGCCACACCGAGAGCACCGACGAAGGCACCCCCGCCGGTCATGACGGCTTGGTCCACGTCTCCGGTACGGGCCAGGCGCCAGAATGCCACCGCCAGCCCACTGATCACCCCCGCCGCTATGGCGAATCCCGCCGCCACAAGACGCATCCCGCTCACTTCGATCTCCCCTCGGTACGCATGCCAACGAAGCACTGCAAAACGGCGAGACCCAGTCCCCCCGTACCGCGCACAGCCCACTCTAGCCCATGCAGCAGTCCGTTTGGCGTCACTCAGCAGTCTGCTTGGTACTCTCACGAGATGTGAACTTCACTAATGGCTGCAAAATTCGGCAAACCAATTGACGACGAAATCGACGCGTCACCGCCTACGGCCCCGCGGAGTCCCACACTCCAGCCCTGCGCCTCCGTCGCCGCAGCTCCGCCTCACCCCGCACAGTCGGGCGGCCCGCGCCGTCGCGCACCCGATCGGCCTTCGCCTCCCGCCCCCGCACCGCTACGATCCGTGAGGCTTTTTGCTGCCTGATCAGCGGAAATCAGCACAGAGCGCACGAAGCGGGGATGACACATGCGGAACGGCCGGTGGACCGCGGTCACCGACTCCGAGTTCCAGCATGAGCACCGGGGCCTGGAGGCCATCCGGAGAAGCTGCCGGACAACGACCCCTGGCACGCCTGGTCGAACTTCACCTTCACCGCCCACACCGGCCACGTCCGGGAAGTGGATCTGCTGGTGATCGCTCCGGGCGGGATCCACCTGATCGAGCTCAAGGACTGGCACGGTTCCGTCGAGTCCCGCAACGGCACCTGGCTGCAGACCCAGCCCAACGGCCGGCAGATTCCTCAGTCGAGATCAGCTGGCGGGTTGTGGAATGAGCGGGATGCGGCGGACGGCGAAGACATGCGAACTGTGAGTACCGACACGGCCGTGACCACCACCAGCGCGGTGCGGCTCAACGCCGCGACCATCACCCAGTACCTGGCGTCGCAGCCCGGTCTCGGGGGGGGGCAAGCGCCGGGTCGTGCTGTTGCGTGCCGCGCCGTCCTGGGACGGCCCGGACGAGTTGCCGTGGGGTGAGCGGCGTCGGGCCACGGTCGCGGCGGCGCCCTCACCGCTCGGGGTCTACGAACTGCTCCTGGCGCGTCAGAAGCCGTCGGCCACCGGACCCGACGTGCTGGTGATTCTCACGGACCGGGAGGAGGCGGAGCTCGGGCCCGACCTGCTGGCCCGGGTGCACCGGCAGCGCGTCAACGCCGTCGACATCTGGGACGTCGTACGGGAGGCGTTCGGCGCGAGCGCCTCCGACCACCGGCTGTTCGAGGAGAACTGGGCGGCCGAGGCGCTGCTGGACGCCGCCCCTCCGCACGGCGGATGGCCGAAGCTGGGAGGCGGCACGCTGTCGCGGCGCGAGGCGCTGACGGCCCTGGCGCTGCGCCGGCTGGGGATCGGCCGTTACGACCCGGACGCCGAGGACTCCCCTGCCTCCGCCGCCCCGTCCACCGGCAGTGACGACCTGGACATCCACACCCTGCTGCGCTGGTCCCTGACGCCCGGTGGCCCCGAACGGCTCCTGGCGCTCCGTACGCCTGAACGGACCGGGCTCGTGCGGTTCCTGGGCGAGGAGGAGCAGGCCGGGCGCGCGGGACAGGCGATGCTCGCCCTGGTGACGGCCGAACACGAGCCGGACGCGGTGGCGTTCGGGCTGGTGTGCGCGGCGTTGTGGGGCACGCCGACGCGGCGGCGGACGTGGAGGACTACCGGGCCCGGGGACGGGCGGAGCGCTGGTTCGGGGAGGAGCCTCCCGTTCAGGGCGAGCACCTGGACATGCTCGCGGCGGCCTTCGGTCGGTCCTGCCCTGCGAGGAGTTCGTCTCCGCTCTGTTGCTGGCGGGCGAGCGGACGGTGACGAAACAGCGGCGGAGGCCCGGCGGCTGACCAGTGCCGTGCTCGACCGGGCGGCCACCCTGGCGCGGCAGTTCGGAGCGGAACGGGCCACGGCCTCGAGTCCCGTGCTGAAGGCGGGACTCGCGGCACGCTTCACCGCCGCCGGCGAGGCCCTGCTGGCCGGTGACACGGAGCGGATCGCGGCAGCGGTGGCGGCCCTCACCGGCCACCGGCTGGTCCGCGACCCCGACAACGGAATCCGCATCGAGCGTGTCCGCATGGCGCGACGGCTCGCGCAGTGGCTCGCCACCGACCCGCCCGTGGACGCCGACACGGTGGCGGCCGCCATCGACCGGCATGTCGTCGAGACGAGCTGGGTGGATCTCGCGCTGGAGCACATCGAGTCAGGGGGCGACCCAGACGCGGTACTCCGGTCCGCGTACGACGCCCTGTGTGCCTCGGCGCGCGACCGCCGACGGGAGATCGACCGGCACTTCGCCCGGGTGCTCGCCACCCGGACGGCAAGCGATCGCGGTCCCGCCTCGATGCTGACCGTGGAGACGTTCCAGCCGAAGGTCGTCGCCCCGGTCGTGAAGGCCGGGGAGCGGAGAGTGCTGCTGCTGGTGCTCGACGGGATGAGCGCCGCCATCGCCGCCGAACTGGGTGAGCAGTTGCGCGACCACTGGGCCGAGTACGATCCGCTGCCCGAAGCGAAGGGCTCCCCCCGACGACGCGCGATGGCGGCGGCGCTTCCCACGGTCACGTCCGTGTCGCGGACTTCGCTCTTCGCCGCGCGGCTGATGAAGGGCACACAGGCTGACGAGAAGAGGCTGTTCCCTGCTCACCGCTTCTGGGGCGGGGAGGACGTGCCGGTCTTCCACAAGAACGACCTGCGCGCCGAGAGCAGTGGTGAACCATTCAGCCCCGAACTGCATGAGGCGCTCGTCGGCGACCGTACGCATGTCGCGGTCGTCCTCAACACGGTGGACGACCGGCTGGCCTCCGAGCAGAAGCTCGGTGACGGTGCCTGGCGGCCGTCCGACATAGGCGGCCTGCGAGCGCTCCTCCGGTCCGCAGCGGCGCAGGGCCGGGCGGTGATCCTCACCAGCGACCATGGCCACGTGATCGACCGGCGTGGCGCGCGGGTCGACGCTGCGAGGGTGCAGTCCGCCAGGCATCGCGCTCCGGGAGGCCCGGTAACGGAGAAAGAAGTCGTGCTGACGGGGCCCCGGGTACTCGATCCGGAACCGGAGAGCCAGATCGTCGCCCTCTGGGACTCCGACGCCCGCTACACAGCACGCAAGGCGGGCTACCACGGTGGTGCCGCCCTGGTCGAGTTCGCCATACCGGTGCTGGCCTTTCTTCCTTTCGGGGCGAAGCCGCCGAGCGGTTGGCGGGAATTGGGGGGTCAGCAGCCGACCTGGTGGTCACCGGGCCTTCGGGTACCGGAGCAGCCGTCGCGAGCGGACGCTGCCACGGTCACAGCACCCGCTTCCGTACCGAGTAAGCTGTCCAAAAGGACGATGAACGAGACGAAAGTCGCCAGGAACCACGAGGCGCTGTTCGACATGGCGCTGGTTCCCGCTGAGTCCGGCGAGGACACTCTGCTTGCCGCGGTTCCCGTGTCCCCGGACGACGCCGTGGTCGAGGCTCTCCTGAGGTCCGAGGTCTTCGCGGCACAGGTGCAACTGCTCGCCCGTAAGCCGGATCTTGTCCGGGTGGAGAAGGCCGTACGTACGCTGCTGGATGTGGGTGGCACCCTGCCGGTGATCGCTCTGGCCCAGCGTGTCGGACTGCCCGCGAACCGTCCGGCCGACGGCTTTGCCGCCGTGCTACGGCAGTTGCTCAACCATGACGGTGTCCAGGTGCTCGAGACGCTCCCGGACGGGCGGACACTGCGGCTGAACGCCCGGCTGCTGCGGGACCAGTTCAAGCTGGTTTGAGTGAGCAGGGGAGCCGGCCCGGGGAGTCCGGGCCGGCTCCCCTGCGCGCCGAATCAGGTGAGCTGGCGCAGGAGCCCCACGAACTGGCGCAGTTCCTCGCTGCGCTGCGGCGACAGCGGCTCGGGGTCGAAGTGTGCGATCCGGTTCCGGATATCGCGCACCCGGTCGAGCTGGTGCACGAACTGGACGCGGTTCACCCCGGCCCAGCCCAAGGTCTGCCAGTTCTGATCAGCTGCCGCGCACAGCTGTTCTTTGCGCTTCCCCTGCTTGGTTCGCTGATCACCGTCAAGCAGCATCACGTACTGGCCGAACATGAGGTCCGCGATCTTCCCGGTCTTTCGGTCGTCGCGCTGCACGGCACGAATGGCGTCCTCGCCTATCCTCGCGCCGAGACACTTGCGCAGCCGGAACTCGATTTCACCGACGACGAAGAACGGCCATGCGGTCGCGTCGAAACGCTGAGTGATGTCCGTGGCGGTGACGATGCCGCTGATACGCCCGTTGTGCGCTCTGACCAGTACGTACCCATGCTCACAGATATTGGGGAGCATGGCGAAGAAGTCATCGTGAGCGTGCGCTACCGGGGGATCCTCCACGATGGCGTTGGTCAGTGCGGTGTCCGCCCCTGTGGCGTACATCTTGGCGACCGACCGCCAGGTGACGACGCCTGCCACCGTGTACTGGTCCTCGAGGACCGGGACCTGCGAGTAGTTCTTCGTGTGCATGAGGTACGTCGCCTCGGTGAGGTCCGAGGCCGGAGTCACCGAGTCGACTCCGGCGTGGGCACACGGGAGATCACCGATCCGGAAGGGCTGCTGCGGCAGGGCACCGGGCAGGAGCCCCGCCTCGTCCTCCTGCTCCTCACCCGCGCCGTCCGCCTGATCCGCCGTCGTGGACTCCCGAGCCACGACATGGACTTCGGACTGGCTGCTGCAGGTGGCGAAGTACGGGAGGGTGGCGAGACCGACCTCCTTCAGCCTCTGCTCGATGTGCAGGATGGCCTGGTCGTTGCGGAAACGGGTGTTGAAACAGGTCAGGAACTCGACGAGCGGTACACGCCGGCCTTTCAGCGCCAGCAGTTCCTCGTCGGTGGGGGTCCGGAGCACGGCCGCGTCACCCGGCCTTCACTTCACGAAAGACGGTGCGCTTACCCATGGCCGACATGACCAGCTCGAGCAGTTGCTTTGATCTGCTCTGGTAGAACTGCTCGAAATCGCCGGAGTGCAGTGCGGCCGGGTCGATGAGGTGGGTACCGATCACGTCGTCGAACCACTCGGGGCGCATGCCCGATTCGAGTGTGAGGGTCTTCAGGTACCCAGCGGGCGAGCCTGCCATGCTCTTGCTGGCTCGCAGCGACAGAGGGGTCTTGTTGACGATCGAGTTCGCCCTGCCGCTGTAGGCAGGGACGTTCTTGTCGATCCACGCCTTCGGGAAGACCTGACGCACGTCGACGCTGTACTCGGCCAGACGCGCCGCGTTCAGAGGTGCCTCGGTGAAGTACCAGTCCACCGCTCCCTGCTTGACCAGGAGGGCGTAGATGCCCTTATAGGCAGCGCTGTTGCGGGTGCTGAGAGTGTCCAGCCGGTCGTCCAGGAAGGCTGCCTCGGCGATGGTGTCGGGCACCATCTCCGTGTGCCCCTGAAGCCGTTCGATGAGCTGCTCCACGTCGCGCGTGAAGCGGCTCTCCGTCGAACCGCCGTACATCTCGCCGAGCACCCCGCACCAGAACCACTGGGTGAGGAGCTCGTCGGCCGCCGTGGTGTCGGTCTCCTCGCCGAGGATGGTTCGTACGGCGGCCAGCGGCACGAGCTGGGTGCGGTACGGGAGGTCGGGGGCGCGCACGATGCACTGCCGCTCCAGGAAGGCGCCCACCCACTCGAACGCCTCCGTGACGCGTGGAGCGAGCAGGCTGAAGTCGGCGAGGGGCAGTTCCAGCAGGTCTCGGCGCTTGCACGACACCGCGGCGCGCGGCTCCTGCCGCTTGCGCTCCCAGGTCCGGACGAGGGCCACGGCCTGGAGGAAATCGCTGCTGCTCAGTCCGTCCTCGACGCCGGCCTCCATACGCCCGAAGACGGGGTACGAGGACGCCAGGCCCTTCTTGATGTCGAGCCAGACGTCGGGCAGCTTGTAGTAGTCGCCGTGCTGGGTCACGTAGTCCTGGTTGCCCGCATAGGTGGCCGTTAGCAGTTCGAAGACGTTGAGCGGCACACCACCCGTGTTCACCCGTTCAAACACGGCACAGACCGCGTCCATCGTCGTGGAAGCCGCCAGTTTGATCATCGGCACCTGGAAGGACTGCATGCGGCTGAGCACGTACTGCTGGAACTGTCCCCACAGTCCCCAGTTCGTGACGTCGACCTTCACGTATTCCTGGTGCCAGGCGTTCACCCGCTGCGTGTCGAAGACGAAGTGCAGCGGGAAGTAGCCCGCCGCGCACTCGCCCTCGACGGTCGTCAGGTCGACGATGTCCCTGCGGTTGAACCCGGTCTTCAGGATCCGGTCCTCCGGCACCGACACGATTGCGTCGTCACGGTCGGACGGCGGCCCGATGGCCTTGGCGATGTCGATGTAGTACCAGCGCCGCAGCTCCTTGCCCCGGGCGTCAACCGTTTCGACCGGACGGTCCCGGTGCAGTGCCTGGAAGAGAGAGGTCAGCCGCTGCTGGCCGTCGAGGAGCAGGAGATCGGGCACCCTGGCTTGTGCGTCCTCGGCACCCTTGAGTGTCCGGGTACGGAACGGTGACGTGCCGTTGGTCTGCAGCGCCATCACCACGCCGAGCGGATAGTCGAGCGTCACCGTTGCGATGAGCGCCCTGATGCGTTCGTCGTCCCACTTCCACTCACGCTGGAAGTCCGGGAGCTGCAGGGCGCCGGATGCGACGTCCGCGAGGGCGTCGCTGAGTTTCAGACTGTCGAGTGCCACGCTGTGTCTTTTCGTCTCGGACCGAGCAGTGCGTCACCGCCCCCTCACGGCGGTGAACATGCCATTGCAGCAACGGTGTTGACGGTAGTCAAGCCTGTTTCACTCTTCTCAGCGCCGGTGCCGGATACGAGAGCCGCCACCCTCGGTTCGCACCGCGGTCCGCGCTGCCGTCCCATGCATCCCGTATTGCCGTGCCGGTTGCCGGCACCCGACTTCCGGCCGATGGGCAACTGTTCGGGTGAGTACAGACAGCCCTGGCCGAAACGGACCCGTCAGTGCCGCTCGGCGCCGTGACGTGATCGACGCGCTGCGCCGGGGAGCCGTTCCCGAGAACGGACTCGACCTGCTGGCCACCGGCCTGGACCGCTTCCAGGAGGCCCTTGACGCAGAGCTGAACAGCGTCGCATCGGGCGCGTCGGTGTTCAAAGCGGTGCGCGGCGAATACGGGGCGGGCAAGACGTTCTTCGCACGCTGGCTGGGCGAGCGCGCCAAGCGGCGCAACTTCGCCGTCGCCGAGATCCAGGTCTCGGAGACCGAGACGCCGCTGCACAAGTTGGAAACCGTCTACCGTCGGCTCACCGAAAGGCTGGCCACCCCAGGTTTTCCCCGAGCGCGCTCCGCCCCGTCGTCGATGCCTGGTTCTACGCCCTTGAGGAGGATGCCCTCGCCGCGGACACAGCGGAGAAGGATCTGTCCGCAGAAGTGGAACGGCTGATGACGGCCCGGCTCACCGAGGTGTCCCGGCACGCTCCGTCGTTCGCGGCGGCGATGCGGGGATACCGTACGGCTCTCGAGTCGAGGGACGAGGCCACCGCTTCGGCCGTCATGGCCTGGCTGGGTGGTCAGCCGCACGTAACCGCGGCGGCCCGCAGGTCGGCCGGGGTGCGCGGTGACCTCGACCACTTCGGCGCCCTCGGATTCCTGCAGGGGCTGCTCACCGTGCTGCGCGACTCCGGGCACGCAGGCCTGTTCGTCGTACTGGACGAGGTGGAGACCCTGCAGCGGGTCCGCTCCGACGCCCGTGACAAAGCTTTGAAGGCCCTGCGCCAGCTCATCGACGAGGTGCACTCCGGGCGGTTCCCCGGCCTGTATCTGCTGATCACCGGCACACCGGCGTTCTACGACGGTCGGCAGGGCGTGCAGCGGCTCGCTCCACTGGCCCAGAGGCTGGCCACCGACTTCACCACGGATGCGCGGTTCGACAACCCGCGGGCCGTACAGCTCAGGCTGCCGGGCTTCACTCTCGACTCGCTGGCCGATCCTGGGCTGACCATCCGGGACCTGTACGCATCCGGGTCTCCGGCAGCCGAACGCATCAAGGGCACCGTAGACGACTTCTACGTCGCCGATCTGGCGGAAGCCGTGAGCGGAACCCTGGGAGGCAAGGCGGGCGTCGCGCCGCGCTTGTTCCTGAAGAAACTCGTCGGCGACGTCCTGGGCCGGGTGGACCAGTTCGAGGACTTCGACCCGCGTGACCACTACGCGCTCACAGTAGGCGCTTCGGAACTGACCGAGACCGAACGCAGCGCCGCGGCGATCAACAGTGCTGACGACGTCGAGCTGGACCTTCCGTGAGCGATGTACCGCCCGACCCGACGGACCTGCTCCACCCGGGACTGATCCACCACATCGTGAACGCTTTGGGCCGGCCCCGTTTGCGCCCCCTCCAGGAGGAGTCGATCGCCCCGTTGAAGAACGGTGCCGACGCCGTGCTGATCGCCCCCACCGCCAGCGGGAAGACAGAGGCCGCGTGCTTCCCGCCGCTGTCACGGATGGCTCAGGAGAACTGGGAAGGCACCTCTGTCCTCTACGTCTGCCCTCTCAAGGCGCTGCTCAACAACCTCCTGCCCCGGCTGGAGACGTACACCTCCTGACTCGGACGCACGGCCGCGCTGCGGCACGGCGACATCGCGCACTCCCTCCGCAGACGCGTCCTGCGCGAACGCCCGGATCTGCTGCTGACCACTCCTGAGTCCCTGGAAGCCATGCTGGTCAGCTCGAACGTCGACCACCGCGCCTTCTTCTCCGGGCTGCAGGCGATCGTCGTCGACGAAGTGCACGCGTTCGCGGGCGACGACCGAGGATGGCATCTCCTGGCCGTGCTGGAACGGCTGGAGCGAGTGGCCGGACGCCCTGTGCAGCGCGTCGGCCTGTCCGCGACCGTCGGCAACCCGAAGGAGTTGCTCACCTGGCTGCAGGGGGCGAAGGCCGGGCAGCGCACGGCACGGGTTATCGCCCCGCACCTCGACGCACAGAAACCGCAGCTGCCTCCTCCGGGTGACATCCAGCTGGACTACGCGGGGTCCTCCCCAACGCCACCACAGTGATCGCGGCCTTGCATCGAGATGAGAAGCGACTGGTGTTCTGCGAATCGCGCAAGCAAGTCGAGGAACTCGGCGCCGCGCTGCGCGCCAAGGGCGTGACCACCTTCCTGTCCCATGCGTCGCTGTCCACGGACGCGCGGAGACGAGCTGAGGAAGCCTTCGCGGAGGCCCGCGACTGCGTCATCGTCTCGACCAGCACCCTGGAACTAGGTGTCGACGTCGGCGACCTTGACCGAGTCGTTCAGATTGATGCGCCGAGCACGGTGGCCTCGTTCTTGCAGCGCCTGGGCCGCACCGGCCGACGGCCGGGCTCCAGCCGCAACTGTCTGTTTCTGGCCACCGACGATTCCAGCTTCCTGTCCGCGGCGGCACTCCTGCTGCTGTGGTCGCGTGGCTGGGTGGAACCGGTCATCGCCCCTCCGGAGCCTCAGCACATCGCTGCGCAGCAGGTGCTCGCGCTGTGCCTGCAAGAGCATCGAGTCGGCAGCCAGTTGTGGCAGGAGTGGTGGAGAGGTCTCGCTCCCTTCGACCGTTCCGCTGAGTTGATCGTGCGCCACCTGGTCAAGAAGGGTTTCCTGAAGCAAGACGGTGAGCTGCTGTTCATCGGTCCTGAGGCCGAAAAGCGTTTTGGCTTTCGGCATTTCATGGACCTGACCGCGGTTTTCACAGCTGCTCCGGAGTTTACCGTTCTGTCGGGCCGGACCGAGATCGGTACGACCGATCCCGCGTTACTCACGGAGGAAGTCGTCGGTCCACGCCGACTGCTGCTCGCCGGACGCAGTTGGCAGGTGACATACATCGACTGGTCACGCCGACGTTGTTTCGTCGAGGCAGTGGAAGGTGGTGGCCGGGCTCGCTGGGGTGGTGTCGGCCTGACCCGCACCGCGTCGTACGACCTGACACGGGCCGCCCGCGAACTCCTGCTCGGCGCTACTCCTTTGGTCGGGCTTACACGTCGCGCGGGAAACACGCTCAGCCGCCTACGGGAGGAGAACGAGGAAGTGGTGCACCACGGCGCGACCGTCATCGTGCGGGGCGGGCGCGACGCGAACGTACGGTGGTGGACGTGGGCAGGACACCGCGCCAACGCCACCCTTGCCGCGACCCTCTCCAGCGTCGCTGATTCCCAGCAACGCCCTACGGACGCTTACGTCCGTTTGCGCGAAGACGTCACCTCGCATGAGTGGAGAAAGGCGATCGCGGACGCGGCCGATCACCTCCGCCTCCCCGCAGTGGACTCCCGCGCACTCAGCGGGTTGGGATTCAGCGCAGCGCTCCCGCCGCGTCTCGCCGAAGCTACGATGGCCAACCGGCTGGCCGATCTTAGAAGCGCCGATTCCGTTCTGCGGGAAGCTGTCACATTCACCGTCAGGTGATGAAGGCAGTATGCACTGGCATAGGTTTCGATTTACTCACTCGAAACAGCACGTGGTCATGGATTATGTGTCTTCCCCCTGCGCAATCGTCGCTGCGCCCGTTCAGAACCGAGCCGCGACCGCGACGAACCACCAGAATGCCGTGGAACCACCAGAATGCCGTGAGCGTTAGCGTCCGCACTGCGGCCCGCAGTCTGCGGCGGACCGGAAACACGTGCACCCGCTGCCCCCCCTGGGGCCTTCTCCTGGCCACCCGATCGTCACTGAGCGCCACAACCCACGCGTGACCAGTTGCAGAGGCGAGGGTTACCGTTCAGGTCGGACCCCGAGGGGAAGCACCTGGACGAGCCTTACAGGTGTTGCACCTGATCGGGTGCTTCACCGTTGACAGGCAGACGAGTCGGGCTGTACGCCGGGTTCTGTTCCGGAGGGTCCTCGCGGACCGTCCGGCGACGGCCATCCATCTAGGGCCGACGTTGCCGCCGGCCTCGTGCGGTCTACCCGCGGACTCGGGCGGGCAGCCCTCGAACGTCCGCGCAGGAGCGCCTCCGTATCCGGGAAGCGATCCCTTTTGACCTTGCTCCGGGTGGGGTTTACCTAGCTGCCCAGGTCACCCTGGGCACTGGTGGTCTCTTACACCACCGTTTCACCCTTACCCAGTGCCTGAGCACCGGGCGGTCTGCTTTCTGTGGCACTGTCCCGCGGGTCACCCCGGGTGGCCGTTAGCCACCACCCTGCCCTGTGGAGCCCGGACGTTCCTCGGGAAGCCCTCAAGGGACTCCACGCGGCCGCCCGCCCGGCTCGTCTGCCGTGCCGACCATGGTACCGGGCGTCCGGTCCCCCTCGCCGCCGGTGTCGGCGCCGCAGCTCAGAGGAAGTCCGCTGTGTCCAGTTCGAAGGCGAACGGCTCGGGCAGAGCGACCGGCTTGCCGAAGGGCAGGGTGCGGTGCTGGCGGTAGTCGCCTCTCTCCGGGTCGCTGAACAGCGTGATGGACGAGTACTCGCGGTCGACCAGCAGGTACAACGGGATGCGGCCATGGGCGTAGCAGCGTCGCTTGGCGTCGCGGTCGGCCTGCGGCCTGGTGGACGTGACCTCGACCACCATGGCCACGCCTTCGCAGGGCATCCAAGGGTCGGAACCCCTGTAGAGCCGGAGCTTCCGCGGAGCGAAGGTGCCGTCCGGGATCACGTGGTCCGCTGGGCAGGCGCTTCCGCCGTCCACCCGCAGGCCTTTGTTCCGGAGAACTGCATGTCGGTCCGGGAACGCCGGTACACCTGCATCAGGATCAGCTCGATGTGGTCCTCGTGCTCCCCGTCCGGCGGCGGTGTCACAACGATCTCCCCCTCGATCAGCTCCGCCCGGAAGCCCTCCGGCGTGTCCAGGGCGAGGAAGCCCTCCAGCAGGACGTCTTCCTGTGTGAGCGGCTCGTGGGCCATGGCAGTCATGTCACGCCCCTCCTTCTGTCGCCGGTCAGACTGAGACATCAGCGGGCCGCCTGTCCGTGAGATCGAAACCGTTATCTCGATCGTGGCACACGGGCCCGTGGGCCGTCAGGCACGCGCGCCCGCCGCTTGACCCCGCCGCAGCGTCGGGCCCCTCTTGACCTTGACACAGTGACAAGCCCTTCACTGCCGTCGGGGAGGTGGTCCCGATGACCATGCAGGGACAGGACAAGGACACGGAACAGGACACGATGGCGAGGCGAGCCCTTCGCGGGCTGGAGGACGGCGACGCGTCGGTGCGGCTGCGGGCGGCGCTGACGGTCGGTACGGATCCGGATCCGGGGTTCGTCGGCGCGCTCGTCGAGCGGTGCGCGGTCGAGCCCGAGTTCTCCGTGCGCGAGATGCTGACGTGGGCGCTCACCCGTCATCCGGCGTCCGGGACGGTGCCGGCGCTCATCGGCGAGCTTGGTTCGGCGCGTGCCCAGGCGCGGAGTCAGGCGCTGCACACGCTGTCCAAGATCGGCGACCGGCGGGCGTGGCCGGCGATCACGCGGGCGCTGCTGTCCGACGCGGACGACGAGGTGGCGCGGAGTGCCTGGCGGGCGGCGGTCGTGCTCGTGCCCGAGGAGGAGGTATGCGAGCTGGCCGATGCGCTGGTGACGCAGCTCGGGCGCGGTGGGCGCGAGACGCAGCTCAGCCTCAGCCGGGCGCTGGTCGCGCTCGGTGAGGTGATGCTGCCGGTTCTGCGCGCCGCGACGACGGGTACCGCCCCTCATGTGCGCCGGCACGCGATCGCCACGGAACGGCTGTTCCGCGACCCGGACGCCGGGTTCGAGTTCGCGATCGAGGAGGCGAAGCGCATCATGGCCCTCGGTGATCACGGCACGGCTCGCACAACCGGCCAGGAGGAATGACCCGCGGTGTTGATCGGTGAGGTGGCCCGGCGGTCCGGGGTCAGTGCCCGCATGCTCAGGCACTACGAGGCGCTGGGACTGGTGCGGCCGACGGGTCGTACCGGATCCGGTTACCGGGAGTACTCCGGCGAGGACATCCGGCGGATCTTCCATGTCGAGAGCCTGCGGTCGCTGGGGCTGTCCCTGCGTGAGGTCGGGCGCGCGCTGGACGATCCCGGTTTCGAACCGTCGGCGCTCGTCGACGACCTCGCCCGCCGGACGCGGGAACGCATCGCGGCCGAGGAGGAGCTGCTCGTACGGCTCCGCCGGATCGGTGCCGCGGAGCCCGGCGACTGGGAGGACGTCCTCCAGGTCGTCGCGCTCCTGCAGGGCCTGGGATCGGAGAGCGCCGGGAAGCGCCAGCGCGCGGCCCTGTCCTCGGTCGGGGAGGTGCCGGTGGAAGCCCTGGTCGAGGCCGCGTTGCGGGAGACCGACACGAACGTCGCCGGAGCCCTTCGATGGGCTCTGGCGCAAGCGGGTGAGGGCGCCTCGGCCCTGCTGGCGGAGGGCCTCGACGCACCGGTGGCCGAGGTGCGGGCACGCGCTGTCCGGTCCATCGCCGAGATGCCGGGCGCCGAGGCGACCGCACTGCTGCGGCAGGCCCTCGCCCACTCCGACGTCGTGGTCCGCAGGTACGCCGCTCTGGCGCTCGGCGCACGGGGCGTGGCCGACGCGGTCCCGACGCTCGTCGACATGATCGTCGAGGAGGCGAACGACGTCGACGCGGCCGATGCGCTGAGCGCGCTGGCGAGTGATCCCGCGCTGGCGGACCGGATCGCCACCGGGCTCGTCGGCCACCTCGCCCACGACTCCCTCGGGCCTTCCGGACGGCGGCGGCTGGCCCAGGCGCTCGCGGACATCCCGGGGATCACCAGCTCACGTGCCCTCGCCGAGCTGTCCCGTGACGAGGACCGTGCCGTCGCGCTCACCGCGACGTACGTTCTCGCGTTGCGTGACACGCGGTAGCGGGTTGGTCCCCGGGGAGCGGGGAGCGGGTGCGTGACGGCCGGTTCGGTGACGCCCCGGCTGCGTCACCGGTCGCCCTGCGGACGCCGTACGCTGGCGCGGGGCTCCACGTGCCCCGACCCACCGGTCACACCCCGTACAAGGAGACCCTCCCGTGCTCGTCCTGCTCCCGCCCTCCGAAGGCAAGGCGCCCTCCGGCCCCGGCGCCCCCCTGGCGCTGGAGTCGCTGTCGCTGCCGGGGCTCACCCCGGCCCGCGAGGCCGTGCTCGGGGAGCTCGTCGCGCTGTGTGCCGGGGACGAGGAGAAGGCCCGGGAGGTGCTGGGGCTGAGCGACGGGCTGCGGGGCGAGGTCGCCAAGAACGCCGAGCTGAGGACGGCGGGGGCGCGGCCCGCCGGGGAGATCTACACCGGGGTGCTGTACGACGCGCTCGGTCTCTCCTCGCTCGACGGCGCCGCCCGGCGGCGGGCGGCCGGCTCCCTGCTCGTGTTCTCCGGGTTGTGGGGGGCCGTGCGCGTGAGCGACCGGATCCCGTCCTACCGGTGTTCCATGGGTGTGAAGCTCCCCGGGCTCGGGGCGCTGGCGGCGCACTGGCGTGCGCCGATGGCGAGCGTGCTGCCCGAGGCCGCCGGGGACGGGCTCGTGCTCGATCTGCGGTCCTCCGCGTACGCGTCCGCCTGGAGGCCCAAGGGGGAGGTGGCGGAGCGGACCGCGACCGTGCGGGTGCTGCACGCGCCCACCCGGAAGGTCGTCAGTCACTTCAACAAGGCGACCAAGGGGCGGATCGTGCGCGGTCTGCTCACCGAAGGGGCCGCGCCCGCGCGTCCCGCGGAGCTCGTCGAGGCCCTGCGGGATCTTGGGTACGTCGTGGAGGCCGAGGCGCCCGCGAAGGCGGGGAAGGCCTGGGAGCTCGACGTGCTCGTGGACGAGGTCCACTGAGCACGGGGCCGCTCAGCGCAGGTGCGACGTGTCGTTCAGCAGCCGCACCGACGCGTTGCCGTCCGCGTAGTACGCCACCGCCGACAGCGAGGCAGCCGACAGCTCCATGCGGAACAGGGCTTCCGGGGGTGCGTCGAGGGCCAGTCGTACGAGCGTCTTGATCGGCGTGACGTGGGTGACGAGCAGGACGGTGCGCCCCGCGTGGGCGGCCGTGAGCGCGTCCCTGGTGGCGGCGACGCGCCTCGTCACGGCCGCGAAGCTCTCGCCGCCGCCGGTCGGCGCGGCGTCGGGCGAGGCGAGCCAGGCGGCCATGTCCTCGGGGTGGCGTTCGCGCACCTCCGCGAAGGTGAGCCCTTCCCAGGCGCCGAAGTCCGTCTCGCGCAGCCCGTCCTCCACCGTCACGTCGAGCCCGAGCCGGGCCGCGACGATCTCGGCGGTCTGCCGGCAGCGGGCGAGCGGCGAGGAGACGACAGCCTGGACCGTGCCGCGGGCGGCCAGGGCCGCGGCGACCCGTTCGGCCTGGTGGCGGCCCACGGCGGAGAGGGAGGGGTCGGAGCCGCCGCTGCCCGAGAAACGCTTCTGCAGGGTCAGCGGGGTCTCGCCGTGGCGCAGCAGGACGAAGGTGGCGGGCGGGCCGAGGTCGGGGGCGGGCGCGGTGGACGCCACGTTGCGCGCGGCCCGGAAATCGGCCTCCGCCCTGACCGCCGCGGGTACGGAGACGGGGCCCGGTACCCGCTCGGGTACCGCACCTGGGCCGGGTAGCGGCTCGGGTGCGGAACCTGGACCGGGTAGCGGCTCGGGTGCGGAGACCGGTCCCGGAACCGGCCCGGGTACCGAACCTGGGCCGGGTAGCGGCTCGGGTGCGGAGACCGGTCCCGGAACCGGCCCGGACACGAGCGCGGACGCCGCCGCGTCCAGGTCCGCCGTCGACTCCGCCGGCGACCACCGTTCGCCGCGCAGCCCCGCGTCCATCGCCTCGTTGGCCAGGCGGTCGGCGTGCTTGTTCCGCGCGCGCGGGATCCACTCGTACGTCACCCGGGACGCGGGGAGGACGGACGCCGCCCGCAGGGCGAGGGACCGGAGGTCGGGGTGCTTGATCTGCCAGCGGCCCGACATCTGCTCCACGACCAGCTTGGAGTCCATGCGGACGTGCACCGAGGCGGCCGGGTCGAGTTCGCGGGCCGCCTCCAGACCGGCGAGGAGGCCGCGGTACTCCGCCACGTTGTTGGTCACGGTGCCGAGGAACCCGGCCCGCTCCGCGAGCGTCTCTCCCGTCGCCGCGTCCAGGACGACCGCGCCGTACCCCGCCGGGCCCGGGTTGCCCCGGGAACCCCCGTCGGCCTCGACGATGAACTCCGCCACCCCGTACCGCCGTATGCCCTAGATACCGGACTCGGCGGTGCGCACCAGGATGCGGCGGCAGTTCTCGCAGCGCACCACCGTGTCGGGGGCGGCCGCGCGGACCTCGTTGAGCTCGGTGATCGCGAGCTCCTGACGGCAGCCCTGGCAGGTGCGCTGGTACAGCTTGGCCGCGCCGATGCCGCCCTGCTGCTCGCGCAGCTTGTCGTAGAGCTTGAGCAGGTCGGCGGGGACGGAGCCGGCGATGACCTCGCGGTCCTTGCCGACCGCGGCGGCCTCGCCGTCGAGCTGCTCGAACGCGGCGTCCCGGCGAGCCGTCGCGTCGTCGATCTTGGCCTGGACGGAGGCGACGCGGCCGGTCAGCTCGGTCACCCGCTCCTGCGCGGACTCCCGGCGCTCCATGACCTCCAGGACGACGTCCTCCAGGTCGCCCTGCCGCTTGGCGAGGGAGGCGATCTCGCGCTGGAGGTTCTCCAGGTCCTTGGGCGAGGTGACGGCGCCGGAGTCCAGGCGCTGCTGGTCGCGGGCCGCGCGCTGGCGGACCTGGTCGACGTCCTGCTCGGCCTTGGTCTGCTCGCGGGCGCAGTCGCCCTCCTCGGTCTGCGCGGCCACCAGCAGGTCGCGCAGCTGCGTGAGGTCCTTGGTCAGCGACTCGATCTCGGCGTGCTCGGGAAGCGACCTCCGCTTGTGGGCGAGCTGCTGCAGGCGTACGTCGAGGTCCTGCACGTCGAGGAGTCGGATCTGGTCGGCGGGCGCGGCGTTCAGTTGGGGGCTCCCGGGTGATCGGTGGTGGTGGACGCCGCGTGGGCGGTCCAGGGGTCGGTGACCGTCTTGGAGACGTGGACCCGGAGGTCCCAGCCGTGGCGGTCGGAGATCTCGTCGAGCTGGGCTGCGGCCAGCTCGCACCAGGGCCACTCGGTGGCCCAGTGCGCCGCGTCGAACAGCGCGAGAGGTGTACGTGGGTCGTGTGCGCGGGCCTCCGACGCCGGGTGGTGGCGCAGGTCCGCGGTGAGGAACGCGTCGACGCCCGCGGCCCGTACGGCGTCGAAGAGGCTGTCGCCGCTGCCGCCGCTCACCGCCACCGTGCGCACGAGGGCGTCGGGGTCGCCGGCGACGCGGACGCCCTGCGCGGTCGCCGGCAGCCGCTCGGCGGCGCGGGCGGCGAACTCCCGTACGGTCAGCGGGTGCTCGAGCGCGCAGACACGGCCGAGGCCACGGCGGCCGGCGGGGTCGGTGGGGTCCGGTACGAGGGGGCGCACGACCCGCAGGTCCAGGGCGCCGGCGAGGGCGTCGCTCACTCCCGGGTCGGCGGTGTCGGCGTTGGTGTGGGCGACGTGCAGGGCGACGTCGTTCTTGATCAGGGTGTGCACGACGCGGCCCTTGAAGGTCGAGGCCGCCACCGTCGTCGTACCGCGCAGGTACAGGGGGTGGTGGGTGACCAGCAGGTCGGCGCCGAGCCGCACCGCCTCGTCCGCGACCTCACCGACCGGGTCGACGGCGAACAGCACACGGGAGACGTCCTGGTCGGGATCGCCGCAGACCGTGCCGACCGCGTCCCATCCCTCGGCCCTATCCGGGGGCCAGAGGGCGTCGAGCGCGGCGATGACTTCAGACAGACGGGGCACGGGGAAAAGGCTACCTGCCTTCCCGCGGTGCCCCGCCGGCCGCGGGTCATGTGACCAGCCCGGGGCCGTCCGGGGCCGTCCGGGGCCGGCTTTCGCCCGCTGTCGTGCGCGGTTCTCCCCCACCGGCGCCACCGGCAGCACACCGGCCCCTGTTTGCCCGGACGAACCGCGGCACGAACCCCCTTATGTGTGAAGAGGCTGCCTGCCGGTTCCACGCCCGTGCGTGCGAAAACTAGCGTCATGGCTGGAGGTGACCGAACGATGACGGTCAGTGAACCCCCCGGGCTCATGGCCCCCGGATGCGTGATCACCGCGGACGGGACGTACGCGGCACGCCTCGCCCGCGCCGGCGAGTCCTGGTACCCGGAGCGCTGGACCCTGGACGGCCCCGAGCCCTACGCCGTGCCACTGCCCGTGCACCAGCCGGAGGAGCCCGGCACGGAGGTGCACCCGATGGGTGACGGACGGGTGCTGGTACACCGGGCGGCCGGCGGGCGGCACATGTTCGCGCTGCTCTATCCGACCGGCTACCCGACCGGGCCGGGCACCGGCGAGCTGCCGCTCGGCGGGGTCGAGAACCAGGACCCGTCGGCCGAGCTGCGGCTGCTGCCGCCCGCCCCGTGCGGGGAGCGCGCGTACGCCCTCGCCGTGGGCCCCCGGTCCACGGCGGTGTGGCTCGTGGTGGGCGGGCAGTTCGGGCCCGAGCAGCTGACGGAGGTCTCCGGACGGTGCTCGGGCGGGGTGTGGCTGGACCGTACGGGACGGCTCCTCGCCCTGGACCGGACGCAGGGCGGCCGGACGAAGACGGTGGTGGTGGACCTGCAGCGGTCCGGCGAGGTCTCCCCGCTGCTGCAGATCTCCGACCACAGCGACGACCGGCTGCTGCTCGCGGACCCGTACAGCGGGCTGCTGCTGATCCGCTCGGACGCGCCGTCGCCGGGCCGCGCCCGCCTCGGCTGGGGCGTGCTGGGCAGCACGATGCCGGTCCGCTTCCCGGAGTGCCTGCGGCTGCGGGACTGCGCGGTGGCGCCGTTCGCGATCCAGCCCGGGGAGGTGCTGACCCCGGAGAGCTGTGCGGTGGCGCTGCGGATCGACAGCGCGGCCGGGAGCTGGGTGGGCGCCTGGCGGCCCGCCGAGGGCCGGGTGCATCACCTGCCGCCGCCGGAGGGGTGGCTGACCGGCGCCGGCCTGCTGACGAGGGACGGGGTGCTGTGCCTGCCGCACGCGACGCGGGCGACGCCGTGCGGGGTGTCGTGGGTGACCGTGCCGGCGGGGCCGTGCGGAGGGGCGCGGGCGGCGGGGACGGGCGGCGCGGGCCCGGAGGGCCGCACGGTCGGCGCATGCCCGGGACCGGCCTCCGCGCCGGCGCCCGGTCACGCGCCGACGGCTCCGGTCCCGGTACCCGCGGAGCCCACCGTTCCGCGGCCGGTGCCGTTGCAGGAGGCCCCGTTGCGGGGGCGGGTCGGACCGGTGGCGGCGAACAGATGAGAGCGGGCCGCCGTATCCCTGTGGGCGGGGCGCGCGTATTCCCTCCCCTGTGGGCGGGGCGCACGTATTCCCTCCCCTGTGAGCGGGACGTACGTATCCCCTGTGGGCCGCGTCGGAGTCGGCACCGGGCCCCGTTAAAATCACCCACCTGTACGAAAACTGCTGATGGGGGACATTCGCAGATGAGCGACACGCACATCACGGACCAGGTCCAGGGGCAGGTCCCGGACCAGGACACCAGTGCTCGCGGACGGCACCGCGGCGTGATTCGCGCCGAGGACGTCGAAGTGGCGCCGAGCGGCCGCCACCGCAAGCCGTCCGGGCAGGCCGCACCGGCCGAGTCGGCTGCCTGAGACGCACGGCCTTCCGGAACGGAAGCGCGTGGCCCCGCCCGTCGGTCCGACGGGCGGGGCCACGCGCTTCCCCGCCCGCTCATTCCCCGTCCGCGCCCCGCGGCAGCCACACCAGCATCAGCAGTGTGCCCGCGAGCAGCACGGTCCCGCCCGTACGGAACACCAGCGCGTACCCGGCCGTCAGTTCCGCCGCCGACGCCGCCTCGCCGCCCGCCGTGCGGGACGCCGCGACGGTCGACATGACGGCCAGGCCCAGTGAACCGCCCATCGTGCGCGAGGTGTTGACCAGTCCGGAGACGAGTCCGGCGTCGCCCGGTGCCGCCCCGGAGGTGGCGAGCGCCGCGAGCGGGGTCCCCGACAGACCCGCGCCCGCCATCATCAGCACGCCGGGGATCATGATGGCGGTCACGTAGGAGCCGTCAGCCGTCATCGTCGACTGCCAGCCGAACCCGGTGGCGGACACCAGCATGCCGAGGACCACGACGTGCCGCGCCCCCAGCGTCCGCATCAGCCGCGGCGCGAGCTTGGAGCCGAGGACCACCGCGAGCGAACTCGGCATCGAGGCGAGGCCGGCCTCCAGCGGGGTGTAGCCGAGCACGTTCTGCGCGTACAGCGTCACGAAGTACCACATGCAGAACGTCACCGAACCGGACAGCAGCATCGCCGCGTTCGCCGACGCCACCGACCGCAGGCGCAGCAGCTGCGGCGGCATCAGCGGGGCCTTCGTGCGCGCCTCGACGGCGAGGAAGGCGCAGACCAGCACCAGCCCGGCGCACAGCGGTGCCCAGGCGGCCGGGGCGGCCCAGCCCTCGGCCTCCGTCTGCACGATGCCGTACGCGAGCGTGGCGAGACCGGCCGTCACCAGCACCGCGCCCGGCAGGTCGAGCCGCCGCCGGTCCCCGGCCCGGCTCTCCGTCAGCCAGCGCGCCGAGCCGGCCAGGATCACGGCGCCCACGGGCACGTTGACGAGCAGCACCCACCGCCAGTCCAGGAAGTCGACCAGGACGCCGCCGACCAGTCCGCCCGCGGCTCCGCCGCCCGCGCCGACCGCCATCCAGGTCGCTATGGCACGCGCGCGTGCCGGGCCCTGCGGTACGGCCGCGGTGAGGATCGTCAGCGTGGAGGGGGCGAGCACCGCGGCGCCCAGCCCCTGCGCGGCCCGGGCCAGGAGCAGGTGCCAGCTCTCCTGGGCGAGCCCGCCGGCCAGGGACGCCAGCGTGAAGAGGGCGAGTCCGACCAGGAACATCCGCTTGCGCCCGTACAGGTCGCCGGCCCGCCCGCCCAGCAGCATGAAGCCGGCGAAGGCGATGGTGTAGGCGTTCACCACCCACTGCAGACCCGATGCGCCGAGGCCGAGGTCGGCCCGCAGGGAGGGCAGGGCGACGTTGACGACGGACACGTCAAGGACGACGAGGAACTGACCGGAACAGGCGAGCGCCACCAGGAGCCAGGTGGGCGGTGCGGGGCGGCTGACGGACGGACGCGCGTCTTCGGCGGTGGTTCGGAGCATGGGTGTCATGCTCTCAACACCCGTCGCGCGTGGCACCGGCTGCTGCCCGCAGTACTTCTGAGGGGCTGTCAGTTATTCAAGGTGAGGTCAAGATTTCGTTAGTGACTCGAAGCATCGGAATAGGGGCCTGGGTCAACGGAGTTGGGGAGGGGTGCCACCCGGGCGGACGAGCCGTGCTCCGTCCGCCCGGACGAGCCGCGCACCCACCCACCTCACCACCCCTTCCGGAGGCCCCACCCGATGACGCACACGACGACGAAGCAGCCCACGCGGAGACCGGCCGGCGCGATCGTCCCGGTCCTGGCCTTCGCGGGCATCGTGGTCGCGGTGATGCAGACCCTGCTCGTACCGGTGGTCAAGGATCTGCCACAACTGCTGGACACCTCGCCCGGCAACGCCACCTGGGTGCTGACCTCGACCCTGCTCTCGGGCGCCGTGGCCACGCCGATCATGGGGCGTCTCGGCGATCTGTACGGCAAGCGCCGGCTGCTCGTCGCGAGCCTGGCCGTGATGGTCGTCGGCTCGCTGGTCTGCGCGTTCACCAGTGAACTGCTCGTCATGATCGTCGGCCGTACGCTCCAGGGCTTCGCCATGGGCGCGATCCCCCTCGGCATCGGTCTGATGCGCGACGAGCTGCCCCGCGAGCGGCTCGGCTCGGCGATGGCCCTGATGAGCTCCTCGATCGGGGTCGGCGGCGGACTCGCCCTGCCGCTCGCCGCCCTGGTGGCGCAGAGCACCGACTGGCACGTCCTCTTCCACCTCTCCGCCGCCCTCGGCGCGGTGGCGATCGCGCTCACCCTCCTCGCCGTACCGGAGTCGGCAACGCGTGCGCGGGGCCGCTTCGACGTGCTGGGCGCGCTGGGGCTCACCACGGGCCTGGTCCTCCTCCTGCTGCCGATCACCAAGGGCGGCGACTGGGGCTGGACGTCCACCACCACGCTCGGCCTGTTCGCCGCGTCCGTGGCCGTCCTGGTCCTGTGGGGCCTGCTGGAGCTGCGCGTCGCGGCCCCCCTGGTGGACCTGCGCACCACCGCCCGCCGCGAGGTGCTGCTCACCAACCTCGCCTCGATCATGGTCGGTGTCGCCTTCTACGTGGTCTCGCTCGTCCTGCCCCAGCTGCTCCAGCTGCCCACCGCCACCGGGTACGGCCTCGGGCAGTCGATGGTGGTCGCGGGCCTGTGCGTGGCGCCGCTGGGCCTGACGATGATGTTCACCGCGCCGGTGTACGCCCGCCTCTCCGCGCGGTACGGCCCGAAGCTGACGCTCGTCCTCGGCCTGCTGATCATCGGGATCGGCTACGGCGCGGGCCTGAACCTGATGAGCGCGGCCTGGCAGACGGTCGTCGTGTCGGTGGTCCTCGGCGCGGGCATCGGACTCGCGTACTCCTCGCTCCCCGCGCTGATCGTCGGCGCGGTCGGCCCCTCCGAGACGGGCGCCGCGAACGGCCTCAACACCCTCATGCGCTCCATCGGCACCTCGGTGTCCAGCGCGGTCGTCGGCATGGTCCTCGCCGGCACCGCGCACCACGTGGACGGCGTCGCGGTCCCGACCATGGACGGCTTCCGGACCTCGTTCCTGATCGCCCTCGCGGCGGTCGCCGCCGGTCTCCTGCTCGCCCTGCTCCTCCCCCGCGGCCGCCCGGCGTCCCGGCTGCAGCTGCGTGCGAGCAGCGCGGAGGACGAGGCGCTGAGACGGGCACGGGAGGTGCCGTCCCCGGCGGACGACGGCGTCAGGGCCTGACTCCCGCACCCCGGCTCCGAACCCCGACCCCCGATGCCGCTCCGGCCCGGGGGTCGGGCAGCATGGGGCCCGTCCCGCAGGCACACCCTGTACGTCCCGCACGCCCCGGAGGAACCCCATGCCCACGGCACCCGGCCCCGAGATCCTCGCCGCCTTCGAGGCCGCGAAGGGGTTCATGCCCGTGGCGGAGGGGCTCGCGCTGTACGAGGCGGCCGTCGAGGCGGGGCGGCTCGGGCTCCCCCTGCTGGAGGTGGGCACGTACTGCGGCCGCTCCACGATCCTGCTCGCCGACGCGGCCCGCCGGTCCGGGGTCACCGCGGTCACGGTGGACCACCACCGGGGCAGCGAGGAGCAGCAGCCGGGCTGGGACTACCACGACCCGTCCACCGTGGACCCCGAGGTGGGCCTCATGGACACGCTCCCCGCCTTCCGGCGCACCCTGCACCGGGCGGGCCTGGAGGACCACGTGGTGGCGATCGTGGGCCGGTCCCCGCAGGTGGCCGCCTTCTGGCGGGCCCCGCTCGGCCTCGTCTTCGTCGACGGCGGCCACACCGACGAGCACGCCGGCGCCGACTACGAGGGCTGGGCCCCGCACGTGGCCGAGGGCGGTCTGCTCGTCATCCACGACGTGTTCCCGGACCCGGCCGACGAGTTCACCGGCCAAGCCCCGTACCGCGTCTGGCTGCGGGCCCTCGCGTCCGGCGCCTTCGAGGAGGTCTCGGCGACGGACTCGCTGCGCGTGCTGCGGCGGACGGCGGCCGGCGGCTGACGGTGCGGCGGCACCGCGTCCCGCCGGGTGGCGCTCACGCGCTGCGGGCCGCCGGGGCGCGCCGTAAGGTGACTGTCGTGTCGTACGTAGGCCCGGAATTCGAACCGGCTCCGCCCCGCCGCTCCGCCCTGCGCCGTCCGTTGACCGTCGCGGTGGCCGCGCTGGTGCCGGGGGCGCTGGCCGGGTGGCTGCTGTGGCAGGTCACGGGCGACCCGGTGGGGTCGGGCGGCAGCGGCGGTGGTACGGCGGCTTCGGCGCCGGAGTCGTCCGCACCGGCCGGACCGGCGTCGTCCGGTGAGCCGACGGCCACGCGGTCGCGGCCCGCACCGGACGGCACGGGGGCGGGCGACGGCGAGAAGCCCGGCGTCCCGGCTCCCGGTTCCGCCTCCGCGCCCGCCGCGTCCGGCCCCCTGAAGGGCAAGGTCGTCGTGGTCGACCCCGGCCACAACCCTGGCAACTTCCGGCACACCGCCGAGATCAACCGCCAGGTGGACATCGGGACGAACCGCAAGGAGTGCGACACCACGGGCACGGCGTCCGACGCCGGCTACCCGGAGGCCGACTTCACGCTGGACGTGGCGCGGCGGCTGCGGACCGTCCTGGAGCAGCAGGGCGCGACGGTGACGTTCACGCAGGACGGCGACCGGCCGTGGGGGCCGTGCGTCGACGAGCGGGCGCGCATCGGGAACGCGGCCGGGGCCGACGCCGTGGTGTCGGTCCACGCCGACGGCTCGGCGGCCGGGAACCGCGGCTTCCACGTGATCCTGCCGGGCACCGTGCACGAGGGCGCCGCGGACACCCGGCCCATCGTCGGCCCGTCCCGGGAGCTGGGCACCCGGATCGCGGACCGGTTCGGGGCCGTCACGGGCAGCGCGCCCTCGAACTACGTGGGCGACGGCACCGGTCTCGTCACCAGGACGGACCTGGGCGGCCTCAACCTGTCGACGGTGCCCAAGGTGTTCGTCGAGTGCGGCAACATGCGCGACGGCGAGGACGTGGCGCTGCTGACGAGCGGCGCCTGGCGGCAGAAGGCGGCGCAGGGCATCTCTGAGGGAATCGTGAGTTTCCTGCGCACGTAGGTGCACGTAGCGGGCGAAGTGGTGATCAGCGCCTCGGTCCCGGCGGACAGCCGTGACGGACGGGAGATAAGGTCGTCCGTACGACGAGGGGCCACCCCCGCGCTTCGCACCACGGCCACCCGGCGACATGGTGTCAGCGACGCCTCCACCGATGACGAGACGACTGACGAAGGACCTGAAGTGAATATCCGCTCCCTCACTAGAGGCGACGGCGTGGTGATCGGAGCAGCGGTGTTGCTGTTCATCGCGTCGTTCCTCGGCATCTACTCCATCGAAGGGGTTCCCGACGACGTCTCTCTCCCGAACTCCTGGGAGAGCGGACCGGTCCTGTTCGGAGTGGTCCTGGCCGGCATCATCGGCGCCGCGCTCGTCGTCGTCGCCCGGGGGCTGCCGCGGGCTCCGAAGGTCGCCGGTCTCGACCTCGGTCCGCTGGGTGTCGCGTTCACGGTCTTCGCCGCGTGGAGCGCCCTCGGCAACGTCTTCGACCCGGCCGGCGGCGCCGACAACGTCGGCACCGCCAGTGACGGCCCCGACGCGGGCACCGGCCTGATCCTCGCGCTGGTCGCCACGCTGATCATGGCCGCCGCGGCCGTGGCCACCCCGCTCGTCCCGGCCCTCAAGGCCCCCCTCGTCTCCGCTCCCCGCCCGCAGGCCCCGCAGCCGTACGGCGCGCAGCCGCCCACCGGCTACGGCTACCCGGGCGCCCCGCAGCCCGGCCAGCCCTACGGCGTCCAGCCGGGTCAGTCCTTCGGCGGCGGGCAGCCGGCGCAGCACCAGCAGCCGGGCGGCGCTCCGCAGCCGCAGCCCGCGCCGAGCGACTTCTCGCCGTTCTGGTTCGCCGTGCCGGTGCCGCGTCCGCTGTTCGCGGAGGACGGCTCGCAGAACACCATCGCCGAACTCGCGCCGGGCACCTGGTACCTGGCCGTCGAGCAGCGCGGCCCGAACCTCGTCGCCCAGACGCAGGACGGCCGCCGCGGCGTCCTGCAGGACACGAGCGGCATCCAGCGCGGCTGACGCCGCCCGCCGCCCGTACGTGTACGGCCCCTCGCCCTGGTGGGCGGGGGGCCGTGGTCGTGAGCTCGTCCAACGGCAACGACGGTTCGTGTCGGGCGGGTTGAGCGGGACCGTCCGGGTTTCAAGCAGGCTCCCCCGGCAACACGGAGCGCATGTCTCCTCGATATCGCGCCAATCAGGCCGGGAGGATCATAGCGGTCGTCGCGGACGTCGTGGCCGCCGTCATCGTCCTGTGGATCCTGATGTACCTGCTGGACGCGAACCGCGCGAACGACTTCGTGCAGTTCATCCATGAGACGGCCCGCTGGCTCGCCGGCTGGTCCCACGACCTGTTCACCTTCGACGAGGAGTGGGCGCGGGTCGTCACCGGTTACGGGCTGGCCGCGGTCGTCTACCTCGGCGTCGGCCACGCCATCGCGGGCCGCGCGTCGCGGTGACGGGTCAGCCGCAGCAGTCCGTCTCCAGTCCCCGGGGCAGGTGGTCGCCGCCGAAGACGGCGCAGGTCGGTTCGTCGCCGCCGAGGGCCGCCACGGCCAGCAGGAGCGAGCCGGCCGTCCAGGCGGTGAGTTCCTCGGGCCAGATCGCGCGGTCCTCGAAGACGTAACCCGTCCAGTACAGGCCGGACTCCGCGTCGCGCAGGTGCTGGATCGACTGGAGGATCTCCAGCGCGCGGTCGGACTCGCCCGTCGCCCAGAGCGCCAGGGCGAGTTCGGCGGACTCGCCGCCCGTCACCCACGGGTTGGGGGCCACGCAGCGCACCCCGAGGCCGGGGACGACGAAGCGGTCCCAGCCCTCCTCGATGCGGGACTTGGCCTCCGGGCCGGTCAGCGCGCCGCCCAGGACCGGGTAGTACCAGTCCATCGAGTAGCGGGACTTGTCGAGGAACCGTTCGGGGTGGCGCCGGATGGCGTGCCGCAGCGCGCCGGCCGCGAGCTCCCAGTCGGGCTGCGGGTCCTCGCGCTGTTCGGCGATCGCGAGCGCGCAGCGCAGGGCGTGGTGGACGGAGGAGGAGCCGGTCAGGAGCGCGTCGGTCGCGGCCGTGCCGTCGTCGTCGCGGCGCCAGCCGATCTGGCCGCCCGGCTGCTGGAGCGTCAGCACGCACTCGACCGCCGCGTACACGGTCGGCCACATGCGGTCGAGGAAGGTGTCGTCGCCGGTCGCCAGGTAGTGGTGCCACACGCCGACGGCCACGTACGCGGTGAAGTTGGTCTCGCGGCCACGGTCGGTGACGTCGCCGGGGTCGCCGTCGGCGTAGGCCGCGTACCAGGAGCCGTCCGTGTTCTGGTGCCGGCGCAGCCAGTCGTAGGCCCGCTCGGCCGCGGCGTGCTCCCCGGCCGCGTCCAGCCCCATGGCGGCCTCGACGTGGTCCCACGGGTCGAGGTGGTGGCCGCGGAACCACGGGATCGCGCCGTCCTCCCGCTGCACGGCGAGGATGCCGCGTACGGTCTGTGCGGCCTCCTCCGCGGTGAGGACCCCGGGCAGGACGAGGTGCTCGGTGCGGGGGGTGGTCACTCGGCGTCCACCCGGGGCAGGTGCGGCTTGGTCGCGTAGGCCACGAAGCTCTTGCCGATGAGCGGGTTCAGCGCCTGCTCGGCGATCTTCGTCGCGAGCGGCTTCTTCATGATGTCCCAGACCAAGAGCTTGTGGTACGCCTTCACCGGCAGCGCCTTGTCGTTGTCGACGCCGAACGCGCACTTCAGCCACCAGTACGGGGAGTGCAGGGCGTGGGCGTGGTGGGTGCCGTACGGTCTGAGGCCCGCCTCGCGTACCTTGCGCAGCAGTTCGTCGGCCTTGTAGATGCGGATGTGGCCGCCCTCGACCTCGTGGTACGCGTCGGAGAGCGCCCAGCAGACCTTCTCGGGACCGTAGCGGGGCACGGTGACCGCTATCCGGCCGCCGGGCCTGAGGACGCGGACCATCTCGGCGAGCACGCCCTTGTCGTCGGGGATGTGCTCCATGACCTCGGAGATGATCACCACGTCGAAGGAGGCGTCGGGGAAGGGCAGCGCGAGGGCGTCGCCCTGCATCGCGGTGGCCGTCGCCCCGGCCGGGGCCTCACCCGCCTCCTTCATCGCCGCGAACCACTTGGCGACCTCGCGGATCTCCTCGCCGTTGCGGTCCAGCGCCACCACCCGCGCACCGCGCCGGTAGCACTCGAAGGCGTGCCGGCCGGCGCCGCACCCGAGGTCCAGGACGCGGTCGCCCGGGGCGATCGGGAACCGGGAGAAGTCGACGGTCAGCACGTGGCCCTGCCTTCGGGGTCGGGTTCGAGGTCGGTCACTGTCACGGCTTCGGCGGCCGGCGCCGTGGCGGGCAGGGTTGCGGGTGCGGCCCCGGCGGCGGGGGCGCCGCCGGGCGTGGACACGGGCCCCGCCCCGGCAGCCGGGCGGACCGGCACGGGCTCCGCGGCCCTCTCGACCGCCCCGGCCCTGCGAGCCCCCGCGGGTCTCCCGGCCGCCGCGAACCCCTTGTTCCTCGCGATGCTTCCGCTCTCCGCCGCGCGGGCGATCGCCTCGCGGTACCGGGCCACCGTGCCCTCCGCCGCCTTCGCCCAGGTGAAGCGGGCCAGCACCCGCTCCCGCCCGGCCGCGCCGAGCCGGGCCCGCAGGCCCGGGTCCGCCAGCAGCCGGCCGAGGGCGACGGCCAGTGCGCCGGTGTCGCCGGGCGGCACCGCGAGGCACGTCTCCCCGTCCGGTCCCGCGACCTCCGGGATCGCCCCGCCCGTGGTGGCGACCAGCGGGGTCCCCGTGGCCATGGCCTCCGCGGCCGGCAGCGAGAAGCCCTCGTACAGCGAGGGCACGCACGCGACCTCGGCCGACCGCACCAGGTCGACCAGTTCCGCGTCCGAGATGCCCTTCACGAACTCGACGGCGCCGTCCAGCCCGTACCGGTCGATGGCCTGCGCGACGGGCCCGTCCTCGGCCCGCTTGCCCACGACCACGAGGTGCGCGCCGGGGTGCTCGGTGCGGACCTTGGCAAGCGCCTCGATCAGGAAGACCAGGCCCTTGAGCGGGACGTCGGCGCTGGAGGTGGTGACGATCCGGCCCGGCACCCGCGGCACGGACGGGTCGGGCGAGAACAGTTCGGTGTCGGCGCCGATGTGGACGACGTGCACGCGGTCCGGCCGCACGCCCAGGTGGTCGACGATCTCCTGCCGGGAGCTGCCGGAGACGGTGAGCACCGACGGCAGTCTGCGCGCCACCCGCTTCTGCATGCGCGTGAACGCGTACCAGCGGCGCAGGGACATCCGCCGCTGCCAGGTGGGGGCCGCGTCCAGCTCCAACCGCCGGTCCACGGTGACGGGGTGGTGGATGGTCGTCACGAGCGGGGCGCCGATGTCGCCGAGCAGCCCGTAGCCGAGCGTCTGGTTGTCGTGCACGACGTCGAACCGCCCGCGCCGGGCGCGCAGATGGCGGCGGGCGCGCAGCGAGAAGGTCAGCGGTTCGGGGAAGCCGCCGGTCCACATGGTCCCGACCTCGAGGGCGTCGATCCAGTCGCGGTACTCGTCGCGCTTCGGGGTGCGGAAGGGGTCGGGCTGGCGGTACAGGTCGAGGCTGGGCAGTTCGGTGAGGGAGAGACCGGCGCCCGCGGTGTGATCGCCCTCGTCGAGCACGGGGTAGGGCTGGGCGCCGATGACCTCCACCCGGTGACCGAGGCGGGCGAGTTCGCGGGACAGGTGCCGTACGTAGACGCCCTGGCCGCCGCAGAACGGGTTGCCCTTGTAGGTGAGGAGCGCGATGTCGAGCGGTCGCATGCCGTCGGCGGCGGGGTCCTGGCGGGGACCCGCCTCTCTGGCCTCAGCGGTCACTCCGGCCCCCTTCTTCCTGCTCCGTCCCGCGAGAGTACGACGGACGTTGATCTAGAACAAGTTCCATACTCGATCACCCGTCCGATCGCCGTCCGTCGGCCGTCCGACCGCCCGCGAACCCCTGAATCTACCGGCTGGTAAGTCCGCCGTGAGCAGTGGTGTCGGGTGATTCGCGCCACCCCCCGGCACCCTGCCATGCTGACTCCCCGCTCCCCCCACGCCGACTGTCACGCAACGGGACCAAGCCTTCGGAGGCTCACGGTGGAAGCCAGTACCGCAGCCACGGCGGACAGCAGAACCGCAACCAGGACGGACGGCGCGGCCACGCGCCCCGCCGCGGCCACGCGCCCCGCCGCTCCCCCGCTCACCGAGCGCCAGGAGGCACGCCGGCGCCGCATCCTGCAGGCGAGCACGGAGCTGGCGAGCCGGGGCGGGTTCGACGCGGTGCAGATGCGCGAGGTCGCGGAGGCCTCCCAGGTGGCGCTCGGCACCCTGTACCGCTACTTCCCCTCCAAGATCCATCTGCTGGTCGCCACGATGCGCGACCAGTTGGAGCACATGCACGGCACGCTGCGGAAGCGGCCGCCGGCCGGCGGGACGGCGGCCGAGCGGGTCACGGAGACCCTGATGCGGGCCTTCCGCGCGCTGCAGCGCGAACCGCTGCTGGCCGACGCCATGGTCCGCGCCCTGATCTTCGCGGACCGCGGCGCGAGCGCCGAGGTCGACCTGGTCTCCCGCCGGACGACCGCGGTCATCCTGGACGCGATGGGCCGGGAGGACCCCACCGACGAGGAGCTGTCCGCGGTCCGCGTCATCGAGCACACCTGGCACTCCGCCCTCATCACCTGGCTCTCGGGCCGCGCCTCCATCGACCGGGTCAGGGCCGACGTGGAGACGGCGTGCCGGCTGATCGACCTGGCGTCGGCGGAGGGCTGAGACCCGGCGCACGGACGCACACGGGCGGTGCGTCCCGCGCGTCCGCGGCGCGCGTTCCGGGCATGGGCCCTGCATGGCCGTACGCGCGTCGCATCGCTCCCCCGCCGCGCCCGAGCCGGTCCCGGGCCGGTTCCGATACGCACAGCCGCCCCTCGGGGTCGCGTGCGCGGGCCGGTACAGTATCGGGGTCGTCAGCACACCCGTACGGGAAAAGCCGGTGCAATTCCGGCGCCGACCCCTCCCCACGCCGTGAACCGCGCCACCGCGCGGCGAGCCGGCCCGCCCCGGTGGGTGCGCGACCGGCTCGCGTCACCGGCAAGTCCGCCGGTGGCCCCGTCCGTCGAGGAACGCGGAGCCGGAGCCGCCCGGGGCCTCCCGTGGGGCCCGGCTCCCCGCAGGGAGAGGCACCCGCCGACCATGAACGTTCGCCGCACCGCCGCGGTCCTGGCCGCCACCGCCGTGCTCGGCGCGGCGGCGCCCGCCGTCGCCGCCGACGCGTCCCCGTCGCCCTCGCCCTCCGTGGCGATCCCCTCCGGGCTGTACGGCGACACGGACCCCTCGTACGACGGCGTCTGGCGCCAGTCCCTCGCCCTCGTCGCCCAGGACCTGGTGGGCGAGAAGCCGGCCGCGGAGGCCGTGGACTGGCTGGTGGGGCAGCAGTGCGAGGACGGGGCGTTCCCGGCGTACCGCGCCGACGCCACCACGCAGTGCGGCTCCGGCACGCAGGTCGACACCAACAGCACGGCGGCGGCCGTGCAGGCGCTCACGGCGCTCGGCGGGCACGACGCCGAGACCGTCCACGCCCTGCGCTGGCTGAAGGACGCCCAGAACGCGGACGGCGGCTGGGGCTACACCGCGGACGGGCCCAGCGACGCCAACTCCACCTCCCTGGTCGTCGGCGCCCTCGCGGCCGTCGGCGACGACCCCGAGGAGCAGCGCAGCGAGGACGGCAACTCCCCCTACGACGCCCTGGCCGCCCTGGCCGTGCCCTGCGACGAGGACGGCGGCGGCGCCTTCGCCTACCAGCCGGACGCGAAGGGCACCCTGACGGCGAACGCCGACGCCACCGCCGCCGCCGTGCTCGGCAGCCTCGGCAAGGGCTTCGTGGCCGAGGCGGACGAGACCGGCGCGGCCGCCGGGACCGGTGCGTGCGCCGACGGTGACGACCTCACCCCGCAGGACGCGGCCCGCAACGGCGCCGCTTACCTCTCGGAGGAGCTGGCGAAGGACGGTCACCTGACGTCCGCCCTCGCCGGCGCCGAGGACCAGCCCGACCACGGCAACACCGCCGACGCGGTCGTCGCGCTCGCCGCCGCCGGGGCGACGGAGAGCACCGCGAAGCCACTGGCCTGGCTCCAGGAGAACGGGCCCAGGTGGGCGGCCCAGGCGGGCCCCGCCGCGTACGCGCAGCTGGTCTTCGCCGCGCACGCCACCGGCACCGACCCGCGCGACTTCGGCGGCACCGACCTGGTGAAGGAGCTGAACGCGACCGGCCCGGACACCGAGGCGTCCGCCGCCCCGGCCGCCGAGGAGACCTCCGGGGACGACGGGTCCGGCGTCAGCGTGTGGTGGTTCGTCGCGGTGTTCCTCGTGGCCGGTGTCGGCATCGGGCTCGCCCTCAGCACCCGCGGCAGGAAGCGGCGGCCGTGACCCGCCGCCGTACGTCCGTCCTGGTACCGGCCCTGGCCGCGCTCCTCTCCGTGTGCGCCGCCGTGCTCGTCCTCGGCGGCGCGGGCGAGGCCCGGGCCGCCGACTACCGCTACTGGTCGTTCTGGGAGCGGGGCGGACAGGACGGACGGGGCGGCGCGTCGTGGACGTTCGCGACGCAGGGACCGTCGACGGCACGGCCCGCCGACGGCTCCGTGCAGGGCCTCCGGTTCGCCGTGACGTCGAACGCGGCCGACGCGGCGACCCCGCGCGGCCCCGCGGACTTCGGCACGGTCTGCGCAGGGACGCCCGGGCGGGCGGACCACAAGCGGGTCGCCCTCGTCATCGACTTCGGCACGGCGGCGGACGCCCCGGCCGGTGAGACACCTCCGAAGGCCCGTACGGCCTGCGCCCGCGTGCCGGAGGACGCGACGACGGCGGACGCCCTGGCCGCGGTCGCGGGGCCGCTGCGCTACGACGCGAACGCCCTGCTGTGCGCCGTCGCCGGCTACCCGGAGAAGGGCTGCGGCGAACCGGTCGCGGCGTCGGAGGGGGAGCGCGACGCCTCCCCCGGCGCCGCCCCGGACAGGTCGGACGGGTCGGGCGGATCGGGCGGATCGGACGGGTCGGACGGGTCGGGCGGACAAGGCCCGTCCGCCGGCCTGTTCGTGGGCGTGGGCGCGGTCGCGGTGCTGGCCGCCGCGGCGGTGTGGCGGTCCAGGCGGCGCAGGGGCTGAGGGGCATGGCACGTCGTCGCAGCGGCGCCGGGGAGCCGCCCGCCACGCCGGGGCCGACGCGCACGCCCCGCCGCACGGTCCACCCGGGGGCCTGGTGGCTCTGGGCGCTCGGTTGCGGCACCGCCGCCTCCCGCACCACCAACCCGCTCCTGCTCGGCCTCCTCGTCGCGGTCGCGGGCTACGTCGTGGCCACCCACCGCACGGACGCCCCCTGGGCGCGCTCGTACGCCGCCTTCGTCCGGCTGGCCCTCGCCGTCCTCACCGTCCGTCTCCTCTTCGCGGTGCTCCTCGGCTCGCCGATCCCCGGCACCCACACGCTCCTCACCCTCCCCGAGGTGCCGCTGCCGGACTGGGCGCAGGGCGTGCGCCTCGGCGGCCGGGTCACCGCCGAGGGCGTGCTCTTCGCGCTGTACGACGGGCTGAAGCTGGCCACGCTGCTGATCTGCGTGGGCGCCGCGAACGCCCTCGCCAACCCGGCCCGGCTGCTGAAGTCGCTGCCGGGCGCGCTGTACGAGGCGGGGGTGGCCGTGGTGGTGGCGATGACGTTCGCGCCGCACCTCGTCGCCGACGTGCGGCGGCTGCGGGCGGCCCGGCGGCTGCGCGGGCGCCCGGACCGGGGACTGCGCGGGCTGGCGCAGGTCGCGCTGCCGGTGCTGGAGGGCGCGCTGGAGCGGTCGGTGGCACTGGCGGCGGCGATGGACGCCCGCGGGTACGGCCGGACGGCCGCGGTGGCGCCCGCGGTGCGCCGTACGACGGCCGCACTGACGCTCGGCGGACTGCTCGGGGTGTGCGCGGGCACGTACGGCGTGCTCACCGCCGAGGGCGGCGCCTTCGGGCTGCCCGTGCTGCTCGCCGGGCTGGCCGCCGCGCTCGCGGGGCTGTGGCTGGGCGGCCGCCGCTCGCCGCGTACCCGCTACCGGCCGGACGTGTGGGACCTACGGGCGTGGCTGGTGGCCGGGTCCGGGATCGCGGTGGCCGCCCTGATGGCCGCGTACGCCGCCCTCGACCCGGCGGCGCTGCACCCCGGCGTCGTGCCCCTGACCGCGCCCGGGCTGCCGCTGTGGCCGGCGGCGGCGGTCCTGCTGGGACTGCTGCCGGCGTTCGCGGTACCGCAACCGCTCCGGAACCCCCCACTCAAGGAACCCGCATGATCCGCTTCGAGGATGTCTCCGTGACGTACGACGGGGCGGCCGCGCCCACCGTCACCGGCGTGGACTTCGAGGTCCCCGAGGGCGAACTCGTCCTGCTGGTGGGCCCGTCCGGGGTGGGCAAGTCGACGGTGCTCGGCGCGGTGAGCGGACTGGTGCCGCACTTCACCGGCGGCACCCTGCGCGGCCGGGTCACCGTGGCGGGCCGCGACACCCGTACCCACAAGCCGCGCGAACTCGCCGACGTGGTGGGCACGGTGGGCCAGGACCCGCTCTCCCACTTCGTGACGGACACCGTCGAGGAGGAGCTCGCCTACGGCATGGAGTCGCTGGGGCTCGCCCCGGACGTGATGCGCAGGCGCGTGGAGGAGACCCTCGACCTGCTGGGCCTCGCCGATCTGCGGGACCGCCCGATCGCCACCCTCTCGGGCGGCCAGCGGCAGCGGGTCGCGATCGGCTCCGTCCTCACCCCGCACCCCAGGGTGCTGGTCCTGGACGAGCCGACGTCCGCGCTCGACCCGGCCGCCGCGGAGGAGGTGCTGGCCGTGCTCCAGCGGCTCGTGCACGACCTGGGCACGACCGTACTGATGGCCGAGCACCGCCTGGAGCGCGTGGTCCAGTACGCGGACCGGGTGGCGCTGCTCCCGGCGCCGGGCGCGCCCCCGCTCCTGGGCACGCCGGCGGAGGTGATGGCCGTCTCGCCGGTGTTCCCGCCGGTGGTGGGCCTCGGGCGGCTGGCGGACTGGGCCCCGCTGCCGCTGACGGTGCGGGACGCGCGGCGCCGGGCGGGGGCGCTGCGGGACCGCCTGTCGACGGTGGTGCCGGACGAGGCCCCCGGTGCGCAGGACGGGCCACCCGGCGCATCCGGTACGGCACCGTCGCCACCGCCCGCCGGACCGCCCGCCCCCGTCCGCCGCCCCGGCTTCCTGCGCAGACGGCGCGCCCTGCCGCGGCCGGCGGCCCCCGCGCCCGGCGCCCCGGCCGCGCTCGCCGGCTCCCTCACCGTCCGCCGCGGCCGCGTCGAGGCCCTGCGCCGCGTGGACCTCACCGTCGCCCGGGGCGAGACCGTGGCGCTGATGGGCCGCAACGGCGCCGGGAAGTCCACGCTCCTCGGCACGCTCGTCGGCCTCGTGGCACCGACCGCCGGAACGGTGCGCGCCGGCGGCGCGGACCCCCACCGCACGGCCCCGCGCGACCTCGTACGCCGGGTCGGCCTCGTCCCGCAGGAGCCGCGGGACCTGCTGTACGCGGACACGGTGGCCGCCGAGTGCGCGGCGGCCGACGAGGACGCGGGCGCCGCGCCGGGCACCTGCCGCGCGCTGGTGACCGGGCTGCTCCCGGGCGTGGACGACGACACGCACCCCCGTGACCTGTCGGAGGGCCAGCGCCTGGCGCTCGCCCTCGCGGTCGTCCTCACGGCCCGTCCCCCGCTGCTCCTCCTCGACGAACCGACCCGGGGCCTCGACTACGCGGCCAAGTCCCGCCTCGTCGCCGTGCTGCGCGCGCTGGCCGCCGAGGGCCACGCCATCGTGCTGGCCACCCACGACGTGGAACTCGCCGCCGAGCTGGCCCACCGGGTGGTGATCCTCGCGGACGGCGAGGTGGTCGCCGACGGGCCCACCGCCGAGGTGGTCGTCGCGTCCCCGTCCTTCGCGCCCCAGGTCACGAAGGTGCTGGCCCCGCAGAGGTGGCTGACCGTCGCGCAGGTGCGGCGGGCGCTGGAGGACGAGCGCGCGGGAGAGCCGCACGTATGAGAGCCGCACGCATGAGAGCCGCGAACCGCTCCCGTCCCGTCCCCCTGGGCCCCCGCTCCCTCGCCGCGCTCGCTCTCGTCAGCGCCGTGGGCGTGGCGGCCTTCGCCTGGCCGCTGTTCGCGGACCCCGACTCGCAGGTGGCCGCGCACGCGCAGGACGCGCCCTGGCTCTTCGCCGGACTGCTGGTGCTGCTCGTCGGCGTGGTGGGGGCGACGATCTCGGAGTCGGGGCTCGGGCCGAAGGCCGTGGCGATGCTCGGGGTGCTGGCCGCGACGGGCGCGGCGCTGCGCCCGATCGGGGCCGGCACGGCGGGCATCGAGCCGATGTTCTTCCTCATGGTGCTCAGCGGACGGGTCCTCGGCCCCGGTTTCGGGTTCGTCCTCGGCTCGGTGACGATGTTCGCGTCGGCGCTGCTCACCGGTGGGGTCGGGCCGTGGCTGCCGTTCCAGATGCTGTCGATGGGCTGGTTCGCGATGGGCGCCGGACTGCTGCCGGGGGCGGCCCGGCTGCGGGGCCGCGGCGAACTGCTGGTGCTCGCCGCGTACGGCTCCGTCGCCGCGTTCGCCTACGGCACGCTCATGAACCTCGCGGGCTGGCCGTTCATGAACGAGCTCGCGTCGGGCGTGGCGTTCGACGCGGACGCCTCCCTGGCCGTCAACCTGGCCCGTTTCCTCGCCTACTGCCTGGCGACGTCCCTGGGCTGGGACCTCGGCCGGGCGGTGGTCACCGTCGTCCTCACCCTCACCCTCGGCGGCACCCTCCTGAAGGCCCTGCGCCGCGCGACCCGCAGGGCGGCGTTCGAGGCACCGGTGACGTTCGAGCCGCGCTGACCCCGTCCCCTTCTGCAACTCTGGTCGAGTCGCACGCGCCGACGCGCCACCTCATGTCCTCGCTCCGCCTCTTCCGCACGGCTGCGGCCGACACATGCCCGCGACCGTCCTGTCCCCGAATGAAGGCGCCCTCCGCGTCCGCCCTGCCCCTTTTCCCTCGCGTCTCCTTCCCGGAAGAAGACCGTCGCCGCTGCCGACGCGGCCGACACCCGGGCGATCGTGCAGAAGATGATCGGGAAATCGTCCCAGTACCAGCGCTTCGCCCGCATCGTCGACCACGGGAGCGACTGGAACGTGACCGCGACCAACGCTTCCAGCGGCGCCTACGGCCTCGTCCGAGCCTTGCCGGGCGCCAAGACGGCCTCGGCGGGCGCGCGGACTGGGAGACGAACCCGGCCGTCCAGATCGAGTGGGGCCCGGACCACACGAACGACCGCTACGGCAGCCCGTGCGACGCGTGGAAGTTCTGGCAGGCCGACAACGGGTACTGAGCAGCACGCCAACAGCAGCGCGAGGCCACGGGCCCCGTCACCGAGGCGGGACGGGGCGGTGCGTGCTCGCCCCGGTCGCCGGACCGCCACCGGGACGAGCAGCCCGTACGCTCACTCAGCGCACGTCCGGCGCGGCCGACAAGGTGCCGGCGAAGCGGCGGGTGAGGGCGGGCGCCGCAGTCTCGGGAACTGCGGTACGCACCGGCCGGACCCCTCTCCGGCCGCCGTGGCGTACGACGAGGCGGTCGGCCTCCGGTGTCCGCTGGTAGTACACACGGCTGCCTTCCCGCGTACGGTTCAGCAGGCCCACGCGGTACAGCCGGAGCAGGTGGTACGACACGGTCGAGGCGCTCATGTGATGGCGTTCGGCGAGTTCCGTGGTGGTCCGGGGGCTGCCCAGATCGCACAGCAGCGACTGCCGGGCCTCCCCGATGACCTGTCCCAGCGGATCCGTCACCGAGGACGTCTCCGGGTGATCGTCCTGCATGCCGGTTCCGATCGAGTAGGCAAGGTGCGTTCCGCTCCCGCCCCATGGATCGTCCCGCAGCATCCAGGTCTTCACCACGGGCGAGGGGTGAAGCACGATGCGTCTCGACTCGAGCAGGTCGCACGACCGGTCGTCCCGTATGCGCAGGGCACCGGAAGCGTACGTCAAGGACGGGTGCAGGGAGTCGAGCGTGGCGCTCAGGCCGAGGCGGGCCATCGAAGCGGCCCGGTGCCGGATATCACTCTCCATCCGCGTACGGATGGCGTTCCAGCGGGTGGACATGAAGGCCGACCAAAATTGGCTCAGCTCGCGGGCGACCCGCTGGGCGAACGACCGCTCCCCGGCCTCCAGAAAGGACTGAACCGTAAGAGAGCCGGGATGCGCCGTTCGCCGGCCCGGCTGCGTCCGGCGCAGGAATTCGCCCATCTGGCACGCGACGATGCCGGCCGGGGTCGAGGCCACCTCGTGCAATTCCGTTTCCAGCACTCCCTGAGGCACGGAGTGGGCGAACATGAAACCCGGCACATAGCTCCCCGCCTCCCGGTGGATCGCCCTGAGCAATTGCAGATCGCGTCGGGACACGAGCTCCCTGACCGCGATCCGTTGCGTCCAGCTCTCGCCACCGGCAGCCATACGACCTAAATTCAGCTGAAAACCCATCTGAGCGAGCGGCGAGACGATGAACGTCGCACTCATCAGGGCGTCGGCACCCAGGCGAACAGAAATCACTTATCCCCCAGCCGTCTTAGGCGCGCTGCCGACCAAGTCACCGGTCGGCGGCCTTCATGACGTCCGGATCTTCACACAGGCACATGGGCCGCACCAGATCATTTTTCCCCATGCAGCTACCTGCGGGGAGAGAAAACGAGACACGGGGGACGTACACCCGCATTCGCCCCCTACACATTCGGGACATTCGAGTGACATAGAAACTCTCCCCGGGCGACAGGAGGCACCATGCGGGAGGATCGTCATTACGGCGTGCAGTGACCTGGACGCGCATGCACAACAAGTTGTGCGCCGCGCAGCGGAGTGCGACTGCAAACGTCGAAGTGATCCTCCAGTGTTTTCCGCTTGATCTCCTCCCGGGGGAAGGGGTCGAGGGGCTGGCCCGCTGGATCGGTCAGGGCGACAATGCGGTCCGCGGCCAGGATGCGACGGCGGATCTCGGCGGCCGGGAGTTCGGTGCCCTGCAGGGTGTGCGAGGACTCCGGGGACTCGGCGAGGGCCAGGTCGTCGAGGCGGCCGTAGACCCCGGGGTAGGACAGGAGCCACTCACGGCGCCGGGACGGCATGAAGAGAACACCGTCACCCTCGTGCGCGGTCCGCTGCACCGCGTGGGCGACCGCGACGACGTCGTCCTTGCGGCTCTCGGGGGAGCGCATCAGCAGCGACCACGGCAGCAGGACCGCGACCACCACGCAGACGGCCAGACACGCGGCCGGTACCCGGACGGCGGGAGCCAGCCGGCGGCGTTGCCCGATCGCCCGCCCCAGCGCCGCCCCGGCCGGCAGCGCGAGTCCCGTCATGCCGAAGAGCACGTACCGGTCGACGTACCACGGCTTGACGAGCGACATCACCATCAACAGGCCGGCCGGAGTTATGAGCAGCGGCAGGGCCAGGCGGACCAGGGAGACGACCCCGGTGGAGCTACCGGCCGCACCGGCGGCGGCATCCGAACCCGTGGCGGAACCCCTGTGCCGCACCAGCAGGCGGCAGAGCAGCATGCCCGTGGCCGAGAGCGCCAGGTACTGCAGCCATGCGGTCAGGCCGGGGCGGCCGAGCCAGCCCAGTTGCCGTTCCGCCTGACCGACGCTCACCAGCGCCAGGGGCAGCAGGCCGGCCACCACGCACGCCGCCGCGACCGCCCAGCTGCGCCACACCGGGCGCGGCACGCGGGACCACCACAACGTCAGCCCGTGGGCGAAGAGCGCCAGCGCCGCGAACTCGTGCAGCCAGCAGGCGAGACCGAGAGTGAGTGCGTACGCGGTCCCCCAGCGGGCGCGGGCGTCACCTGTGGCACGCAGGAAGAAGTACGTCGCCCAGGTGACCCCCGCGGTGACCATCGCGTACGAGCGGCCCTCCTGCGCGTACTGCTGCGTGAGCGGCAGCAACGCGAAGACCAGCCCGGCGAGCGTACCGGCCCGGCGTCCCGCGAGCCGGGCGCCGATCGCCCCGACCCCGGCCGCCGCCAGGGCGGTCGCCACCACCGAGGGCAGTCTGAGGGCCACCAGGCCGCCGTCCCACACGGAGAACACGCCGTGCATGAGGAGGTAGTACAGGCCGTGCACCGCGTCGATGTGGCCCAGCAGGCCCCACAGTTCGCCCAGCGATCGGTGGGCCACTTGGTAAGTGACCGACTCGTCGCGCCACATACTGTCCCGCCGGTCGATCCCCCACAGGCCCAGGGCCAGTGAGGCCAGGGCCGGGGCGACGAACGGCACCGTCCGTCTCGTCCCGCCCATCCACCGGGCGGGCCGGGATATCGCGGCCCGGGAGCCGTTCACGTCCGGGAGCGTCCTCGCGCTCTCGAGGTGCTGAGTGATGATGTCCTCCGGAGGATCGGGGAGTTGCTCGCCGGCGGGACACGCTGGTCCTCGCGGCACGGGGGTGCTGGGGGTCAGCAAGCGTCACCGCGTGCGTACACATCGATCCGGGCCGTGCCGACGACCCGGCTGTCGCGCCGCGCGAAACAGGCGCGCAGCGTCGCTTCCTTCGCCTCCTCCCTCGCATCCGACTCATGCCGCTCGCGCGTGGGTTCCCGCACCACGACGATCCGTGAGACGCGCAGCATGCTCCCCCGGATGCCTGCGGGCGGCGATTCCTCGCCATACAGCGTGTGCGAGGCATGGGGCGCGTCCGCCAGCGCGATGTCCTCCAGGCCGTACGACGCCGGTTCCTGCTGTAGTGCCCACACCCGGCGGCTGCCCGGCAGGAAGAGCACACCGTCGCCGGGCACCGCGACGTCGCGCAGCGCGCGCGACACGGCCCGGACGTCGTCGGTGCGGCTCTCCGGGCTGCGCAGGTCCGTCCCGACCGGGCCCAGCACCGCCACGACGACAGCCGCGGCGGCCGTCGTGAGCGCCGGCACCGCACGCGGGGTCACGGAGCGCCACACCCTGTCGAGCGCGGCGCCGGCCAGGAGCGCCAGACCGGCCTGGGCGTACAGCACGTACCGGTCGACGTAGAGCGGTCTGAGGACACAGGCCAGCAGGAGCAGGGCGGGGGGCAGCAGCAGCAGCAGCAAGGGCAGTGCCGCCGTGCCGAGTCCGGCACGGCGGGAGACCGCCGTCGTCCGTCGGCGCAGTACCGTCGCGCACGCCAGTCCGGCACCGGCGGTCAGCAGGAAACCCAGGACGTCATGGGCGGTGGGGGCCGCGATCCAGTCGACCTGCCGGGACTGGCGCAGACTGAGCAGTACCAGCGGCGCCGTCACCACCGTGATGCAGCAGCAGGCCGCCGCCCAGGCGGCTCGGGCCGTTCGCGGCAGCCGGGCGGCGAGCACCGTCACGCCATGGGCGGCGAGGGCCGGCAGCGCGAACTCGTGCAGCAGGACGGCCAGCGTGCCGAGGACGGTGTAACCCGCCCACCAGCCACGGCGCCGCTCGGCACAGGCCCGGACCAGGACGCAGGTCTGGGCCACGACGAGCGCGGTCACCAGAGCGTACGAGCGGCCCTCCTGGGCATAGCGCTGGACCACGGGCAACAGCGCGAACACCGCTCCGGCGGCGAGTCCGGCCCGTGTCCCCGCGAACCGCCGGCCCAGTGCGGCGACCCCCGCGGCGGCACCAGCCATGGCCAGCACGGACGGCAGGCGCAGGGCGACGAGGCCGCCGTCCCAGATGCGGAAGACTCCGTGCATGACCAGGTAGTAGAGGCCGTGCACCGCGTCGACGTGCCCCAGCGTCGCCCACAGGTCGGGCAGGGCACGGTGGGCCATGTCGTACGTGACGGCCTCGTCCTGCCACAGCGATCCCTCACGGCGGATGCCCCACAGGCCGAGGAGCACGGTCAGCACCGCCGGGGCCAGGACGGTGACGTACGCCGGTGTCCTGGTCCGCGGGACGGCCGACCGGGGCGGGAGGCCGGGACGACGGGCGGGCACAAGGTGCTGTGTCGTGGCGATGGCTGGCTCCGGGTAGGGCGGGACGGGTAGGTGCGTCCAGGAGTCAACCGGCTGGGAAATTGATGGTCAGCCGCCTTTCCGCCTGCCTATCAATGTCGGATCACCTACCGTGAGCCACTGATCGTATGGTGGGTGAGAGGACGATGGGGGAGCAGTGGGCCGTTCGGAGAAGCCGCTGGATCCGGCAGCGGGACCGATACAACGTTTCGCCTACGATCTGCGCGCGTTACGCCGGGAGGCCGGAAGCCCCACCTACCGGGAGATGGCCCGGCGCGCCGGCTACTCCGGGCCCACGCTGTCGAGTGCCGCCGCGGGCGAACGGCTGCCCTCCCTGCCGGTGGCCCTGGCGTACGTCAGCGCGTGCGGCGGACAGGGCGAACCGTGGGAGCGGCGCTGGCGTGAACTGACCGCGCTCCTCGCCGGCCGGCCCGTCGCACATGCCGAGGACGAGCCCGCGCCCTATCGCGGGCTCTCCCGGTTCGAGCCGGAGGACGGCGCCCTGTTCTTCGGGCGGGAGCAGTTGGTCGACGACCTGGTCGGCCTGGTCCGCGAGCATCGCTTCGTCGCCCTCGTCGGCGCGTCGGGCAGCGGCAAGTCCTCACTGCTGCGTGCGGGACTCGTGCCCGCGCTGCGCGGTCCGGACGCCGGGGACGGGCGGCCGGCCGCCATCCGGATCTGCACCCCCGGGGAGGACCCCCTGCCGGCCCACGGCGCGCTGCTGCGGCCGGCGGAGGGCGACGGGGACACCGTGCTCGTGGTCGACCAGTTCGAGGAGGTCTTCACGCTCTGCCAGGATCCGGCGCGGCGGGCGGAGTTCCTCGACGCCTTGCTGCGTCCCGGCGCGGATGCCGCCGCGTCCCGGCTGCGTGTGGTCATCGCGGTCCGGGCCGACTTCTACGGCCGCTGCGCCGAGCACCATGGACTCGTCGAGGCGCTCAACACGGCGTCCCTGCTGGTGGGCCCGATGACTCCGGAGCAGGTCCGCGAGGCGATCGTCGGGCCCGCCAGGGCGGGGCGGCTGGTCGTCGAACGGGCGCTGACCACCCGGATGGTCGCCGACGTGGCACAGGAGCCCGGCGCCCTCCCGCTGATGTCGCACGCCCTGCTGGAGCTCTGGCACCGCCGCCGGGCCCGCACGCTGACGCTGGACGCGTACGAGGCGTTCGGCGGCGTGCAGGGGGCGGTGGCGCACACGGCCGAGGAGGTCTTCGCGGGGTTCACCGAGGCGCAGACCCGGATTGCCAGGGCGATGCTGCTGCGGCTGATCACCCCGGGCGAGGAGGCTCCGGACACCCGGCGGCCCGCCGGCCGGGCCGAACTGGTCCACTCCGCGGACGCCGAGGCCGTACTCGAAGCGCTCGTGCGGGCGCGGCTGCTCACCGTCGACGGCAGTGGCGTCGACCTCACCCACGAGGCGCTCATCACCGCCTGGCCCCGGCTGCGGAACTGGGTGGAGACCGACCGGGAGCGGTTGCGTCTCCAGCGGCGCCTGACGGAGTCCGCGCGGGAGTGGGAGCAACTGGGACGGGATCCGGACGCCCTCTACCGGGGGGCGCGACTGCTGACCGTGCGGGACGCCTTCCTGACAGCGGACGGTCCGTCGGCCGATCTGACCCCGCTGGAGCGGGAGTTCCTGACCGAGAGCCTGCGCAGTGGCCGGTTCGTCCGGCCGGTACTGATCCCGCTCCGACGCTTCGTGCGCAGCCGTTGGTGGCTGGTGTTCCGGCTGGCCCTGCTCTGTTCGGCGGTGATCTGGACGGTCTGGTTCCTCAACCGCGACCATCCGTGACGCCGTGCCCGCTCACCGCTCCGATGGTCAGTCAGCCGCTGCGATGACCGCGCGGGCGTCTGCGAGGTGACGTTCCTTGGCCGATGCCAGGCGCTCGAAATACGCCTTGTGCTTCCGGATCTCCCGCTCCTGAATGCCCTTTTCCGTCTCGGCGAGCGCCTTCACCAGACCGGCCTGTTGTTTGCAGGTCACATCCACCTCGGCGGTTTCCCGCTCCGCGTGGGACGGCACTTCGTCCTTCACCCAGCGGGGATCCTCGCCGACCGCGTAGAAGTCCTTGTACTCGTGCCCCTTTTCCGCCATGCACCGCACCCAGGAGCGCAGCGCGGGTGCCACCCGGGCACTCCTGCGCGCCTCTTCAAGACTCTCGACATTGAGTCTGCCGACCAGGTCCTCGTTCTCTTCGTTCCCGCGTACGAGTTCGTCCCCGGCCAGTTTGTAGCAGCCGTCCTCGGGATCCGTGGCGGCGTTTCTCGCCTCTGGGCTCATCCGTGCCTCGCGGTCCATCTTCCGGGCGGTAACGTCCGTGGAACCGAGAAGCCGGGCATTCGACTTGTAGCCCATTTCCCTGGCGACCGGCATCTCGATGACCCCGTAGCGGCGGCGGTTACGCAGGTCGGGATACTGCTTCCGGTCGCCGATGACTTCCCAGTCGTAGCCGCGCTCCCTCATGCAGTCGCGGGTCAGGAGGTCCTTGGCGCTCTCGATCAGGTAGATCTCGTTGACCGACAACTGGTAGCGGTCGAAGGGCAGCAGGAGGTTCCTGACCTCCTTCGTCGGCTCGGGAGCGGCCGCGAGCACGGTCTTCGGCGTCTCCTCGGTCGATGCCGCGCACCCCGTGACGAGCAGCACGAGCGCGGCCGTCCCAGCCAGCCGGTACCTGGTCATTCATCCACCTCGGGAGCAGCGGGGCAGGAAAGGGGCGAGAAAAGCGGAGTGGCGCCGGCGAACCGGCGCCGCCCCGGGGCATCACAGGAACTTGACGCAGCTGGCCTTGTTGTCGAAGTCGTTGTTGCTGAAGTCGGAGTCCTTGGTGTTGGGCTTGGCGTTGTAGGAGGCACCGGTGCAGGAAGTGCCCTTGTCCCACAGGCCGACGTAGGATCCCGTGTTGTTGATCATCGAGCTGCCGCCGTTCTGCGCGAAGGCAGAGGTGCTGCCGGACCAGTACTTGTTGTTCAGCTCGACGTCGGAGCCGGAGAAGTTCGCGTGCCGACCGCCGTAGTTGTCGTTCTCGTAGAGAACGAAGTACGCGGCCTGCGCCCCCGTCTCGGCGGCCGACGCCGGCCCCGTCATACCGATCGCACCCCCGGCGCACAGAACCGCGATACCCATCGCCACGCCCAGCTTGCGCTTCATTCTGTTCTCCTCTTCGGATGGTCCTATTTCGCTCCGGCGCATTCTCTTCCGCCATGAACAGTTCAACCGAAGATGAGTGCTGGGTACAGATGTTTCGAGAACGCTCGAATGTGCCGCTGAAAGCGGGAACTACCGCTCCGCGGCGACCCGGTCGGTCCGCGCGGCACGGGAGCCGGGCACCCGTTCTTCCCCGACGGCGGCCCCGGCGACCGGGCGGGGTCCCGACAGCAGCCAGGTCAGGCCGAAGCCCGCGCCGACCACGGCCGCGCCGCCCGCCGCGTCCAGGATCCAGTGGTTGCCGGTCGCCACGATCGCGGCGAACGTGAAGGTCGGGTGGAGGAGACCCAGTGCCTTCATCCACCCCTTCGGGGCGACGACCGCAATCACCAGCCCGCACCACAGCGACCAGCCGAAGTGCAGCGACGGCATCGCCGCGTACTGGTTCGTCAGCGCGGTCAGCGTGCCGTAGTCCGGCTGGGAGAAGTCCTGCACGCCGTTCACCGTGTCGATGATGCCGAGCTCGGGCATCAGGCGCGGCGGGGCCAGCGGGTAGAGCCAGAAGCCGAGCAGCGCGAGCAGGGTGGCGAAGCCGAGGGCCGAGCGCGCCCAGCGGTAGTCGACGGGGCGGCGCACGTACAGCACGGCGAGCACCGTCAGCGGGAGGACGAAGTGGAACGACGTGTAGTAGAAGTCGAAGAAGTCACGCAGCCAGCCGATCCCGACCACCGTGTGGTTGACCCAGTGCTCGACGTCGAGGAACAGGGCCTTCTCGATGGCGAGAATCTGCTCGCCGTGCTCCTCGGCGGTCGCCCGGCTGCCGGCCGCCGCGATCCTCACCTGCGAGTAGGCGGCGTACGTGACGCGGATGAGCAGCAGTTCCAGGAGCAGGTTGGGGCGGGTGAGGACGCGGCGCACAATCGGCAGGAGCGGGACGGACTTCCACCGGGTGGGGACGGGAGGGGCGTACTCGGTGGGGACCGGCGCCCGGTAGTACGGCGAGGTCCGGGAGAGGAACGGCACGACCAGGGCGGCGGCGAGCGCGGCCAGCAGGACGGCGTTGTCACGCAGCGGGTGCAGGGCCGCCATGTCCGGCAGCATCATCTTCGCGGGCAGCGTCATCACCAGGACGACGGTGACCGGCCACACGTACCGGTCGGAGGCCCGTCTGCCGACCCGGCCGGCCACCGCGAGCAGCACCCACAGCAGCTGGTGCTGCCAGGTCGTGGGCGACACGGCGACGGCGACACAGCCGGTGATCGCGACGGCGAGCAGCAGCTGCCCGTCCTCCGCGTACCGCACGGCCCGCCGCAGACCGACGACGGCGACCGCGGCGCCCAGCGCCAGGAACAGCGCGATCTCCAGCGGCCCGCTGAGGCCGAACCGCAGCAGCGCGCCGTGCAGCGACTGGTTGGCGAGGCCGTCCGCCCGGCCGCCGAGCCCGACGCCCGCGAGGTGGTGCACCCAGTACGTGTACGAGTCGCCGGGCATCACCGCCCAGGCGAGTGCGGTGCCCGCGGCGAAGGTGACCCCGGTGGTGACGGCCGCGGGCCGGCGGCCGGTGAACCACAGCAGCGGCGCGAACAGCAGGACGGTCGGCTGGAAGGCGGCCGCCACGCCGACGAGCACCCCGCCGGCCCGTTCCCCGCGGACCGCGAAGCACCCGGCGAGCACCAGCAGCACGGGGATGATGCTGGTCTGGCCGAGGTACAGGGTGTTGCGCACCGGCAGCGACAGCATCAGCAGGCTGATCGCGACGGGCGCGGCCAGCAGGGCCGTGCGCCGGGACACCGGCTGCGGCAGGGCGCGCGCGGCGATCAGGCCGAGGGCGACGACCAGCAGCAGCGTGCCGAAGGTCCAGCCCCAGCCGAGGGCCTGCTCCGCCGAACGGGTGAGCGGCTTGAGCACGAGGCCCGCGAAGGGCGTACCCGTGAACCGGGTCGAGTCGTACAGCGAGCCGCTCACATGGAGCACGCCGTTCGGCCCGACCCAGGTCTCCAGGTCCGTGAGGCGCTCCCCCTTGGGGCTGGTCAGCACGGCGGCGACCTGCCGCGCGGCGAGGAGGGCGGCGAGCAGCCACAGCCCCGCCCGGGCCGTGCCCAGCCTCGTCGTCGCCTCGCCCGCCGCCGCCCCCAAGGCGCTGCCCGGTCTGCCCTGCTCCGCGTGTCCCACGCCGCCTCGGCCCTCCCGCCCCGTTTCGTCTCACGGGGGCTCCTGTGCGCACCCGGAGGACTTGTCCAAAGAGTCGCATCACCCCCGGGACAGGACGCAGGCAACCCCTGCTTCACCTGACGTCCGTCCCGCTTTCGTCCGCAAGACGATAGTGCGCGGCAGGTGATGCGCGCCCACAAGGGCGCGACAGATCTCACACACGGCGCACACGGCACGCACGGCGCACATGGGTGTGACACGCGTCCCACCGCCGCCCGCAACAGGGGGACAGCCGGCCGTCACCGGGTCTACGATCACCCCGCGACTAGTTAGTCAGCCTAACTAGACAGACGAAAGGCATGGTGCATGAGCAGCAGCGAGTCCCGCCTCTGGAACGACGTCGACGCCTACTTCACCGCCCTCCTCGCCCCGGAGGACGAGTCGCTCGAAGCCGCGCTGCGGGACAGCCGCGCCGCCGGCCTCCCACCCATCAACGTCGCCCCCAACCAGGGCAAACTGCTCCAGCTCCTCGCCCAGGTACAGGGCGCGCGCCGCGTTCTGGAGATCGGCACGCTCGGCGGCTACAGCACGATCTGGCTGGGCCGCGCCCTCCCCGCGGACGGCCGGCTGATCACCCTGGAGTACGAGCCCCGGCACGCCGACGTCGCCCGCCGCAACCTGGAGCGGGCCGGCCTGGGCGAGCGGACCGAGGTGCGCGTGGGCCCCGCGCTGGAGTCGCTGCCGAGGCTGGCGGAGGAGCACCCCGAGCCGTTCGACCTGGTCTTCATCGACGCGGACAAGGTCAACAACCCGCACTACGTGGAGTGGGCGCTGGAACTGACCCGCCCCGGCGCGCTGATCGTGCTGGACAACGTCGTACGGGGCGGTCGCGTCATCGACGCGGACAGCGACGCCCCGGACGTCCTGGGCACCCGGGCCGCGCTCGAACTCATCGCCACGCACCCGAGGCTGAGCGGCACGGCGGTGCAGACGGTGGGGAGCAAGGGGCACGACGGCTTCGCGCTGGCGCGGGTGCTGGACTGACGACGCGCCCGGCCCCGGCTCCCGTCACGTCTCGTGGAAGAAGCCCACGTTGACGCTGCGGGGTCCGGTGCGGTCCTGGATGACGAGTTCACCGTTGCTGCCGTGCGGCAGCCTGGCCGTGCCGCCGTACGGGAGCAGCCGGGCGCGCACCCCGGCGAGGGCCAGGCTCACCTCCGAGGAGGGGTCCGGCTGCGAGCCGCGGACCCAGGTGACCTGCCAGCCGCCGTCGGGGGCGCACACGAACTCCAGGTGGACCCGGGAGACGAACAGCCAGTCGTCGGGCGTCGCCAGCCGGCACACGGCGCGGTCACGGCCCACCCGCAGCACGGCGCCCGGGTCGCTGGGCGCGTCGGCCATCAGCATTCCGGCCGTCGCCCCGGCGTCCGTGCCGGACACCGAGGCCATGGTGAGTTCGAGCACGTCCGCTCCTTCTGGTCACGGGATCCGGCCCGCTCGGGCCGGCCGCCCCTGTCCGTGGCACCGCGCGGGCTCGCCCGGCGCACCGCCGCCGCATGATAAGTCGCCGCCCGGTTCAGGTGTGCGGATCCCGGCACAATGGACACATGACCGAGCGCAAGCCACCAGGTGTCAGCTTCGAGTCCTTCGTCGACAAACAGATCCGTGACGCGCAGGCACGCGGGGAGTTCGCCGCGCTGCCGGGCGCGGGCAAGCCACTGGCCGCCCCCGACACCCCGTACGACGAACTGTGGTGGATCAAGGGGAAGATGCACCGTGAGGGGCTGGCGGTGCTTCCGCCGACACTGGCCCTGCGCAAGGAGGCCGAGGACGCGCTGGCGACGGCCCTGTCCGCCCCTGCCGAGCGGCTCGTACGGAAGATCGTCACCGAGATCAACACCAAGATCCGCGACATGATGTTCAGGCCCCCGCCGGGCCCGCCGCTGGGCATGAAGCCGTACGACGTGGAGGAGGTCGTACGGCAGTGGCGGGAGCGTCGGGAGGGCACGGACGCGGCCGGAACCGGTACGTGAGCCCGACGAGCGCGAGGCCGCGCCCCGGGTCGGGTGCCGGGGCGCGGCCTCGTCGTACTGCGATGCGGACGCGGATGCGGAACGTGCGCTACACCTTCAGCAGACGCTCGGCCAGCTCGCGGTAGTCGCGCAGGGCGAGACGCAGCTGCTCGGTGTCGTTGGAGGGCGTTCCGCCCTCGCCGTTGGCCTGCCAGGACGCGCGCAGGGTGCGGCGCCGCTCGGTGACGGCCTCGGTGAACCGGGTGGTGATCTCCTGGAGCAGGCGGTCGGCGTCCTCCACGGCGTCCCGGGGCCCGTCGACGAACCCGCTGACCGTGTGGTGGAGCCGCTGCGCGTAGGTGTCGCTCTCGCCGTGGGCGAGGAGCGGGACGTGGGAGCCCGTGGTGTGGGAGCCCGTGGTGTGGGAGCCCGTGACGTGGGAGCCCGTGGTGTGGGCTGTCGCCGCTGTGGTGCCGGGGCCTCCCGCGGTCGATGCCTGGCCCGCGTGTGCCGCGTGCTTCGCGTGCCCCTGCTGCCCCGGGGTCTCCGTGCGTCCCGCCGACCCCTGCGTTCCCGTCACGGGCGCATGGGTCTGCGTCTGCGCCTGAGCCTGTGCGTGCGTCTGAGCCTGTGCCGGTGCATGCGTCTGAGCCTGTGCGTGCGTCCGTGTCTGCGGGTCCTGGTGGCCGGGCACGGTCCCCTGGCGCCGGGTGTCCGGTGCCGTGTCGGTGTCCTTGATGGGGCCGAAGCCCCCGACCTGGGTGTCCCGGCCGGTCCTGATGTCGCCTGCCATGCTGCTCTACCCCCTCAGCTTTCCCTCGGGTGACGCTTGGTGAACGACCACGGCAGGGCGTTGCCCGAGCCGTGGCCCGCCGTCTCCGTACGGCGGGCGGGGTCCCGGCGGCCCGGTGCCACCAGTTCCTCGAAGAGCGCGCGGGCCTCGACGAGAGCCGTGCGCATGTCCTCCGTGCCCGTGTGGGCCCCGTCGCCCGCCGGGGCGTGCGCGACGCGGTGCACCCGCCGGTACCCGTGGACGTGATGCGCGTGGTGCACGGAGAGCGCGTCCAGCTGTTCGTCGTAGCGGCCGCCGTCCGGGAACCCACGGGCGCCGGCCACCTCGCCGAGCAGCCGGTCGGCCTCGGCGAGGGCCTCTCGCGGCGAGTCGACGAAGCGCTCCTGGAGCGCCGTCCAGCGGACCTCGTAGCGCTCGCGCTCCGCGGGCTCGAGCGACCGCGGCCGCAGGGAGCCGTGCCGCCGCACCCGCTCCTCCAGCTCTGCCTCGGCCGCCTTCTTGTCGCCGTCGTGCCGGGCGAGCGTCCGGTCGTACTCGGGCCCGAAGCGGTGCCGCAGCCCGCCGCCGTGGCCCCCTCGGTTGCGCCGGAGCACGACGGCCGCGATGACCACCACGGCCGCCACGATCACGATCAATGCGATGATCACGCCTGTGGACATGGATGCCTTCCGGGGTTGTCCGGGGTTGTCGACCCCAACGGGCCTGTTTCCGCACCGGGTTGCCCGGACGTCCACTCGTAAACTGTTTCCGCGGTCAAGTCCCTCGCACCACCGTCCCGTACGGCCACACCGACGCGCGCGAGGCGTGAACTCCTCGTCGCGGGCGCCTGGTTCGCGCCGAACTGCTCGACCGGCCGCATGCCGGCAGCGGGGCGCGGAGGCACCAGGACGACATGCGGCCGGTGCGCTCGGCGTCGGCCACGAGGACCTCGGCCGGTGTGACCGGTTATGACCTGCCGAGTTCTCGCCGGATGGCGGGAATTGGGGGGCTCCCGGGAGATCTTGTGCGCAAGATCTGCATAATCTCTGGAGTCCGTACGGGGAGGGTCCACGCGTGAGTGAACGACACGGCCAGGCCGGTGAACCGAGAGGCCACGTCTGTCCGCAGTGCGCGGCGCCCCGCGCCCTGGACGGCACCCCGTCCTGCCCGTGCGGCACCCAGGTCTCCGACGCCCTCCGCGACGCCCGTACGGCCCAGGCGGCGGCCGCCGAGGACTTCGACCCGCTGCGCATCCGCCCCTTCGTCGAACTGGAGCGCGAGGCGGCCAGGGACGGACAGCGGGCACCCGGAGCCGCCGAAGGCGGAGAAGGCGTCGGCGAGGCGGGCAAGGAGAGCGCCTCCGTCCGCCGGCCCGAGGAGACCCCCACCATCGCCATGCCGATGGCCGCGGGCACGACCCGGCCGGACTCCGCCGATCTGCGTCTCTTCGAGGAGGGGCCGGCGGGACCGGCCACGGGTGCCGGGGACGGGGCGACCGCTCCCCCGCCGCCCGGGACGGGGCCCGCTCCGGACGGCCGCGGCGCGCGGCGCTCACGGCGCGGACGCACCATGACCGCCGCCGCGGGGGCCGTGGTCACCGTGCTGGTGGCCGCCGGTTTCGTCAGCGGCGTGTTCTCGTACGACACCCCCGAGCGGGACGGGGCACTGCCGGACGACCTGCGGGCGAGCGTGCCGGACGTCCCGCCCGGGCAGGAGGAGGCGGCGGGGCCGGAGGCCGTGCCGTCCGGCAGCACGACGCCGCAGAGCCCGCCCGCCACGACGAGCGACGCCCCTGCGTCACCCGGCACGAGCCCGAGCACCTCTCCGTCGCCGTCCGGCGGTTCGGCGTCCCCTTCCCGGTCGGCGGAGGCCGAGGAACCGGCCGGCACGCCCACCGCGAGCGTCACGACCGTGGAGGAACCGGCGCCCGAGACCGCCGACCCGGACGACGACGAGCCCGCCCCCCGGGTGCTGCGACGCGGCGACGACGGCCCCGAGGTGACCGAACTCCAGCTGCGCCTGCGCCAGTTGGGTATCTACTACGGCGACATCGACGAGAACTTCGACCGCGGGGTCGAGAACGCCGTCCAGCACTACCAGTTCGTCCGGGGCATCACGAACGACGAGCGGGGCGTGTACGGCCTGCCGACCAGGGAGCGCCTGGAGTCGGAGACGCGGGAGCCGTAGGGAGCAGACGCGGAAGCTCCAGCGCGGGGGTGCGCGTCAGCCGAGCCGTACGCGCAGTTCCCCGCCCCCGGCGCGCTCGACCCGTACCCGGGTGAGGTCGGCCACCAGCGCGTCCGGCTCGTGGACGGCCGCGCGCGGCCCGACACCGACGACCCGCATCCCGGCGGAGCGCCCCGCGGCGATCCCCGCCCCGGAGTCCTCGAAGACCACGCAGTCCGCCGGGTCGACACCCAGCTCGGCGGCGCCCTTGAGGAACCCCTCGGGGTGGGGCTTGCTCGCCCCGACGGACTCCGCGGTGATGCGCACGTCCGGCAGCGACAGCCCGGCCGCGGCCATGCGCACGGTCGACAGAGGAACGTTCGCCGAGGTCACGAGCGCGTGGGGCAGACCGGCGAGGGAGGCGAGGAACGCCGCGGCGCCCGGTATCTCCACGACGCCGTCCGTGTCGGCGACCTCCTCGGCGAGCAGGCGGGCGTTGTCCGCGTGATTCTCCTCCATGGGCCGGTCCGGCAGCAGCAACGCCATCGAGGCGTACCCCTGCCGCCCGTGCACGATCTTCATCGTCTCGTCGCCGTCCAGCCCGTGACGGCCGGCCCAGCGGCGCCAGATCCGCTCCACGGCGGCGTCCGAGTTGACGAGGGTGCCGTCCATGTCGAGGAGGAGGGCGCGGGCGGTCAGAACGGTGGTGGCCGTCATCGGCGTGCTCCGTAACGCGCTAGGGAACAAGGTGGCCCCGCCCGCCGGTCAGGGAGTGCGGACGGGAACCACTTTGTTCCCTCACGATACAAAACGACCCCCACCCCGCGCCACCGCCCCCGCGCCACCGCCCCGGACAACGCCCGGGGCGCTGACCCCGCCGCACTTCTCGCAGTGTCATGAACGCGTCACCAACTTCTCGCCGAACGCTCATCCGAAAGCAACAGAGCGCGGTCAGGATCCCATCACCCGCACCCACGTTCCCCATCACCCCAGGGAGTTCCGCATGCGCGAGTTCTAAGCGCGTCGACGGCTCGGCGCACTGGCCGCCGTCACCGGCCTGGCTGCCATGACGGGCCTGCTCAACGCCCCCGCGGCGTCCGCCGCACTGCCCACCCCGGCGTCCGCCGCACTGCCCACCCCGGTGAGCGCCGCGACGGCCCGCACCTACCTCGCCTCCCTCACCGTGCCGACCGAGAACCGCACCGGCTACAACCGTGACCTCTTCCCGCACTGGATCACCATCAGCGGCACCTGCAACACTCGCGAGACCGTCCTCGCACGCGACGGCTCGGGCGTCGTCACCGACTCGGCCTGCGCCTCCACCAGCGGCAGCTGGTACTCCCCGTACGACGGTGCGACCTGGAGCGCCGCCTCCGACGTCGACATCGACCACGTCGTATCCGTAGCCGCGACGGTATGATCCGAGATTTTCGCAGCTCAATACGTCAGCGGCATACCGCCGACTAGGAAGATCGTCGACTACGACAGTCGACACTGAGCATCACTTGGCAGTGAGACGCCAAAGCGACGTGACTTCGGCGGCGCGGGCGGCGTGCAGAGGATCAGCGGTGTCCAGGACTCGCGGGTGCCGCGGCCTGGTGTCGATCTTGTCCACCACGCGCAGGTCCGCAGCCTCGATGCCGGCCAGCAGTTCACCGCGTGTCCTGAGGCCGAGGTGTTCGGCCAGGTCCGACAGGATGAGCCATCCCTCACCTCCGGATTCGAGATGCGCGGCGAGTCCGGCCAGGAAGTCGCGGAGCATGCTGCTGTCCGGGTCGTAGACACCTGTCTCCAGGACCGAGGTGGGCCGGGCGGGGACCCAGGGCGGGTTGCAGACCACGAGATCCGCTCGCCCCTCCGGAAAGAGACCGGGGCCCACGACATCGACGCGGTCGGTGAAGCCCAGTCGGCGGACGTTCTCGCGTGCGCAGGCCAGGGAACGCGGACTGATGTCTGTGGCCATGATGTGGTCGACACCCCGGTGGGCCAGGACGGCGGCGAGCACTCCCGTCCCCGTCCCGAGGTCGAAGGCGGTGCGGTGGTCGGCGCGACGGTCCGTCGACGCGGGAAGCGGCGCATGTGCGACGAGGTCGACGTATTCGCCCCGGACCGGGGAGAACACGCCGTAGTGCGGGTGGATACGAGCGTCGAGGGCCGGTACCTCCACGCCTTTTGTGCGCCATTGATGCGCCCCCATCACACCCAGCAGCTCGGTCAGCGGGACAGCCATCGGCCCGGACGGCGGACCGTACGCCTCGGTGCATGCTTGGCTCACATCGGGAGCTCTGCGCAGGTTCAGGCAGTAGTCGTCTTGCAGCAGAACAAGGAGCCTGCCCAGCACACGGGCACGGTGGCTGCGGGCCTTCCGGTGCAGGCGGAAGGACTCGGCCGGGCTGTCACTCCGTTCGAGCGGTTTCCGGTTGATGCGGCGGCTCATCGCTTGCAGCAGCTGACGTGCGTTGTGGAAGTCGCCTCGCCACAGCAAGGCGGTGCCCTCGCAGGCCAGACGGTAAGCCGTGTCTGCTTTCATACGGTCGTCCGCGTCGATGACCCGGCTGGGAGCCGATGTCGCGCTCTCGGAATGCCAGTGAGCGGAACGAAGGGCGCCTGCCTCGGTCCAGCGAATGGTGGTCACCATGTACTCCTCGTGATCGTACGTGCAGGGGTACGAAGAGCACTTCGACGAGGAGCGGGGGATACGGCCCGTGCGGCAGCACGGGCGCGCGTGTCGGGGCAGGTGGGGCTACCGCTCCCGCGTCGAAGCGCGAGAGGAGTGGTCGCCGAGAACCATGCCGAGCGTCACGATCAGCCCTTCCGGAGAGACGACGAGACGACGTAAGAGACTCGCACAGCCTCCCGCCGCAGGCAACCAGCGCACAGGGCGGGGATGGCCGGGCTCGGCACTCGCCGCTGGAGAAGGAAGGCGGCCCCGGGCTGCCGCCCTCGTCCCGGGCGAGCGTCTCTCCCTTCATGGTGCAGAACTACCACTATGACGCCGCAGGGCACCTGCGCTGGCGCACCGCCGCATCTGGCGCAGGGCCTGGACACGGGGACCGGAGGTGCGGTCGGCTCCGGGTCGGTGGAGGTGTTCCGGAAGCCGGACGGCATCGTTTCCGGTGGCGAGGATCCTGGTCCTGGGCTTGGTGGGGTTCTTGCCCAGCCGGACCGGTCGGTCGTAGCGGCGCCCCCGGTCCTCATCGACCAGCTCGTCCAGCAGGTGCGGGGACGTGCCGGCGACTTCTTCGAGTGCGGCACGGACCGCTTCGGTGATCAGCTCCAGGCGGGTCAGGTCCCGCACCGCGGCCAGGACACGGGTGGAGTCGGTGCGCTGCGTGGTGCGTTCGCGCACCGGGCCGACCTCCTTGAGACGGGCCAGCGCGAGGTCGAGGAGCCGGTCGGCACGGCCGTCTTCGGCGAGCCGGTCGCGGAAGTCGGCCAGCACGCCGTGACGGAAGCCGGGATCGTCCAGCTCCATGGCCATGGCGTACTTGGAGTCGATGCGGCAGCGGACCGCCTCGGCTGCCTGCCGGTCCGACAGGCCGAGCAGGAACTGCAGCACGCAGACTGTGGCCAGCTGAGCAGGCGAGAAACCCGGACGCCCGTCCCGCGGGTACCAGTCGGCGAAGTCCTCGTCGCACCACAGCCCATCGAGGCGGTCACGTACCCATGTCGCCGTCGTGCCACCCGGGTTGCTCGCCCGCGCGACCTGCGGTCAGAGGCGGGACATGCTCACCGGAACGGGGGCGGAGGGACAACCGGCACCTCGACAGCTGCATCGGTCGGAGGAACCACCCGAGCGTGCCCGTTGATCATGCTGTCGCACCGGAAACGCCAAGATCCCCGACAGAGTCAAGTTGAGAAGCTGTGCCGGAACTGCTGATCTGTACCGTTCCGTGGCGGCGGGCGAAAGGTTTCAGGCAACCCGGACCGGATCCAAGATGGTCATGAGCTGGTCGCGGAACCAGAGGAGGTATGCCAGGCGTCTCCTGAGCGATCAAGAGGGCGAGGGGATCGCACGGTGCGGATCTTTATCAGTGCAGACATGGAGGGCGTCACGGGGCTCGTCGATGCCGACGATGTCCAGCCTGGCGGCCGGGACTATGAGCGTGGACGGCTGATGATGGCGGAGGATGTCAACGCGGCTGTCCGTGGAGCCGTCGCGGCCGGCGCGACCGACATCATCGTCAACGATGCGCACGGTCCGATGCGCAACATCCTGCCCGAGTCCTTGCACCCGGCAGCCCGACTTATCCGCGGCAGGCCCAAGCACATGGGCATGCTCGAAGGCCTCACCTCCGAGCACGACGCCGTAATTTGTGTCGGCTACCACTCCCGGGCCGGGGCGCTCGGTGTGCTGAGCCACAGCTTTATGGGCCACGAGATCGAAGACATATGGCTGGACGGCCGACCTGTCGGCGAGATCGGGCTGGCTCACGCCACCGCGGCCGCCATTGGTGTGCCGGTGGCGGTCATCACCGGTGACGACTGCGCCTGCACAGAGATGACGGAATGGGACGCCTCGGTAAGGACCGTGGCCGTCAAGTATGCGCGGGACCGGTTCGCGGCAGCTCTGCGCCCAGCGGACGAAGCGCGTGCGGACATCGAGAAAACGGTCGCCGCCGGTCTTTCCGCACTGCCAAGGGCTTCGGCTGCCGCTCCTGGCCCGTCCACCCTCATGGTTCGCTGGCAGTCGGCCTCCGTGGCCTCGACACTGCTGGGCATCCCAGGAGTCGCCTCGACAGACAGCCGGACCGTTCAGGCGCAGGGCGCTCTGCCCAGTCTCTATCGGCTGTTCGGCGTGTGGATGCGGGTGGCGGCATCTCTGACCAACCAGCCGCCGTACTGCTGACTCTTTCGCCGCGATGGTTGGCAACGGCGCCCGGATCAGGCTTTCAGGCCAGGGCGGTGGGAGCGAGGCGGATGGTGCGTGGTGCGTGGCTGCATTCGGATGCGTACGGGTTTGTGGGTATCGGTGGTCTTCACGATCTCGTCGACCGTGCGGGGCCGAGTGCGGGGTGGTTGCGGGGGCCGGGTGAGGCGGCTTCGAGGACAACCGGGATGTGCACTACGCGGCCCTGGGCCAGCCGCAGGACGCCGACGAGTTCATCACCGCCATCACCGCCCTCCAGAGCAAGCTCCGCACCTCGCCGGACCGCTTCGAGCAGGACCTGGTCGAGGGCGCCACGGGCGGGGTGGCGATCGTCAAGAAGCACGGCGAGCCGTGGATCAGGGTCTCGCCGCGCGGCGAGCAGGATGAGCCGGAGTCCCTGGTCGCGATCAAGGCCGAGATCGAGCGGCGCTGGGGCACCATCGACCCGCTGGATATCCTGAAGTACGCCGAGTTCGACACCGACTAGATCGCCGAGATCACGTCGGTCGCCACCCGCGAGAACCTGTCCAAGGACGTACTGCGGCGCCGGTTGCTGCTCGTCCTGTTCGGTCTGGGCACCAACATGGGTATCAAGCGCGTCGCGGTCACCGGCAAGCACGGCGAGAGCGAGGCAACGCTGCGCCGGGTGCGGCACCTGATCGTCAACCGGGCCAACATGCGCGCCGCGCTGGTGAAGTTGGTGAAGCTGGTGAACGCCACCTTCGCCGCCCGCGACGGGATGTGGTGGGGTACCGGCACCGCCTGTGCCTCCGACAGCCGCGAGTTCGGCGCCTGGTCCTCGAACCTGATGACCGAGTGGCACCAGCGCTACCGGGGCCCCGGCGTGATGATCTGCTGGCACGTCGAGCGGAAGTCGGTGTGCATCTACTCCCAGCTCAAGTCCTGTTCCGCCGCCGAGGTCGCCTCAATGATCGAGGGCGTGCTGCGGCACTGCACCGACATGGAGGTGGACCGGCAGTGCACCGACACCCACGGCGCGTCCATCGCCGGCTTCGCCTTCGCCCTCATACTCGACTTCAAGCTCATGCCGAGGCTGAAGAACATCGGCTCCGCCCGGCTGTACCGGCCAGCCGCAGGCGAGGACGACATCTGGCCCAACCTCGCACCGGTACTGTCCACCAAGACGATCAACTGGGACCTGATCCGCCAGCAGTACGACCAGATCGTGAAGAGCACCACCGCGCTCCGCCTGGGCACCGCCGGGGCCGAGCAGGTCCTGCGCCGCTTCACCCGCGGCGGCCCCGCGCACCCCACCTACCAGGCGATCGAGGATTCGGGCCGGGCCGTGCGCACGGCGTACGTCTGCGACTACCTCGCCGACGTCGAGCTGCGCCAGGAGATCCACGAGGGCCTCCAGATCGTGGAGAACTGGAACAGCGCGAACAAGGACCTCTTCTACGGCAAGGACGGTGACCTGGCCGGGCAGGACAAGGAATCCCAGGAGGTGTCCACGCTCGCCCTCCATCTGCTCCAGTCCGCCCTGGTCCACGTCAACACGCTGCTGATGCAGCAGATCCTCGCTGATCCGACGTGGGCCGACACGCTCACCGACGCGGAGCGGCGGGCGCTGTCCCCCCTGTTCTGGACGCACGTGAACCCCTACGGCCGGTTCGAGCTGGACATGAACAGCCGCCTGGAGCTGGGCCTGACCGCCCGGGCCGCGACGTTGCCCGGCCCGCGCACCCCCGAGGGTGAGAGCGCGACGGCCCCCGCGTGACTGGGGCGGCGTGGCCGAGCGGAGCGTCGACGCGCGCACGGGGGCGGCGAGATGCCGCCCCCGTGCGCGTCCGTCAATGGCGGGCCTGGATCTTCAGGTCGCCGCGGGTCTGTACGCGGATGTGGTCACTGGCGAGCATGGCGTGGGGGAAGCCGAGATCGATCGCGCTGACCTCGTCCAGACGCGCCATCTGGGACGGGGTGAGGTCGACATCGAGGGCTCCCAGGTTCTCCTGCAGCTGTGCGGCCGTTCGCGCCCCGATGATGGGCGCGGTCACTCCTGGGTTGTGCAGGGTCCAGGCCAGTCCGACCTGCGCAGGGGTCCGGCCCAGCTCCGCGGCGACCTCCTTGACGACGTCCACGATGGCGAGGTTGCGCTCGGTCACTCCGCCCAGGGCCAGGTTGAAGCTCTTGCGGGCGCTCTCGCCCCGGTCGGAGGCCGGTGCGGTCAGGTCCTGGCGGCTGTACTTGCCGGTGAGGATTCCACCCGCCAAGGGAGACCACAGCACGGTTCCCAGTCCCAGCTCCTGGGCCATCGGCAGAAGGTCACGCTCCCCGGTGCGCTCCACCAGGTTGTACTCCAGCTGCAGTGCCGTCAGTGGCGACCAGCCGCGCAGGTCGGCGATCGTCTGCATGCGTGAGATCTGCCAGGCCGGGGTGTTGGAGATGGCGACGTAGAGGATCTTGCCCTGGCGCACCAGGTCGTCCAGGCCGCGCAGGATCTCCTCCACGGGGGTGGTGGGGTCCCATACGTGCAGGTAGAGCAGGTCGATGTAGTCGGTGTTCAGCTGCCGCAGGCTGGTTTCGACCGCGCCGAACAGACTCTTCCGGCTGGCGCCGCCGGAGTTGGGGTCGTCGGGCCGGCGCAGCGTCGTGTACTTGGTCGCCAGGACCAGACTGTCGCGTCGGTTACGAGCGAACTCGCCGAGCATGCGCTCGGAGGTGCCGTTGGTGTAGGTGACCGCGGTGTCGATGAAGTTCCCGCCCCGCTCGATGTAGATGTCGAACAGTTTCCGCGCCTCGTCCTGCTCCGCGCCCCAGCCCCAGTCGTTGCCGAAGGTGGCCGCGCCCAGCGCGAGTGGCGAGACCCGCAGGCCGGAGCGGCCCAGCTGCCGGTAGGTGTCGAGCGTGAGTGCCATCGTTTTCTCCTGTGAGGTGTGGTTCCTGGCGTGTGATGTGCTCGGGCCGGTCGTGGGCTCGTGGAGGCGCATCAGGCGCCGAGCCCGTAGCCGCCGGCCACGGTGACGTCCTGGCCGGTGATGTAGCCGGCGGCGTCCGAGGCGAGGAAGGCGACGACTTCCGCGACCTCGCGGCTGGAGCCGAAGCGCTCGAAGGGGATCCTCGCTCGCATGGCGTCCCGGCCGCTCTGGGGCACTGCCAGCTTGTCGAACAGCGGGGTGTCGGTGGCCCCGGGGCTCACGGCGTTGACGCGAATCCTGCGCGGAGCCAGTTCGAGCGCGAGTGAGGGCAGCATCGCCAGCAGTGCGCCGCGTGTCGCCGCCCCCACTGTGGCGCCAGGGCTGCCGCGCCGGGATCCGATGCCCACGGTCAGCACGATCGAGCCGCCGTCGTTCATGAGAGGAAGGGCTTTTTGGAGGGTGAAGTACTGGCCCTTGAAGTTGAGGTCGGCGTGCTCGTCGAACGATTCCTCCGTCACGTCGGCAACCGGTGCCGGACGGAATATCCCGGCGTTGAGGAAGAGCAGGTCCAGTGACCCGAAGCGCGCCGACACCGCTGACATCAGAGCGTCGGTGTCGGAGAGCACGCGCGCATCGGACCGGAGGACGAGCACGTCGTCGGGGAGCTCGGACCGTGCCCGTGCGAGGGAATCAGGATTCTGTCCGGTGACCGTGACCTGGTAGCCGCGGGCGTGCAGCAGCTCGGCCGTCGCCCTGCCGATCCCGGTCGTTCCCCCGGTGATGAGAGCTGTAGGCATGGCAAAGCCTTTCGTCGCTGAAGCAGTGGGCGAGAGTACTCCACAAACGGGGAACTCCCCGGTTGTCTCACCGTACACTGAACCGGGGACATCCCCGAATCGTTCCCGAGCCTCATCCGACACTCACGATCGCGAAGGTCATGACACCTCCACGCAGCACCCTGCGCGCCGACGCGCAGCGCAACCGCGAGAAGCTCATCGCCACGGCCGCCCAAGCCTTCGCATCGGGACGCGCAATCTCGCTGGACGCGATCGCCAAACGCGCGGGAGTGGGCAACGCCACCCTGTACCGGCACTTCCCCACCCGAGAGGACCTGGTCGAAGAGGTCTACCGGGACCAGATCCGCCCCTTGCGCGAAGATGCGCGCACCCTGCTGGCCACCGAGCCGCCCGCCCAGGCCCTCCACGCGTGGATGCTCCGATTCGCCGACTGGGCCGGTGAACGGCGCGGCATCTGTGAGGCCCTGGTCGCCATGAGCGCTTCCGGCCGCTTCGGCACCGGACCGGTCTGCGACGAGGTCCAGCAGGTCCTGGCGATGGTGCTCGAGGCCGGCGCCGCAGCAGGAGAACTGCGCAGCGACATCGACCCGGCCGACGTGGGCGGCATCCTCGCCGGTCTGCTCTCCGCGGCCGGCGCACCCGAGCAGCGCCCCCAGCTGAACCGCATGCTGGACGTCGTCGTCGACGGACTCAAGCCCCGCTAGGCGATACGCCAGCGGTTCGGTGAGGCGCCGGCCCATGCCGGGCGACATGGCTGCGGCCGCGGTGGTCGTACTGCCCCAGACCTTGGTGAGAACCGTCGGAATGGTTGCCTACGTTCGGCTCGTTCCCCGCCTCGCGACAGCGCCCGCTCGTCACAGTGGTTGATCTTGGAGGCGTCGGCGCTTCCGGCGGGCGGCGGGGTCGCGTTCGGCGACGTGCCGGGCGACGGCGTCGACGCCGGGGCGGGCGTATCGCTCCAGGGAGCGGACGGAGGCGTGCCGGGAGCGGGCCAGCAGCATCGGGGTGGAGGTGCCGTCCTCCGCGTCGTGTGTCAGGGCACTGTGGCGTTGCCGACGGAGCGTCCAGCCGTCCAGGTCCTCGATGTCCTCGGGCGAGGCGAGAGGGTTGGCCAGTAGCCGGGTCTTCTCACCGAAGATGCCCTCGGCCCGGCGATAGGAGGGCCGGGCCCGGCCGGTCTTGGGGCACACGTCCAGCGTGGGTGTTCCGGCCGGGGCCTTGCGGTCGGTGAGGAACAGCGGGCCGCGGGTGCGACGGGCGATCAGTCGGGGCAGGAGCTGGGCGGTGCCGGACTGCCGGTGAATCCACTCGATCGCCCCGCCCTTGGCGGTGATCCTGCCGCGCTTGTCCTGCGGATATAGGTTCTCCACGTTCAGGCACAGCACCTCATCGGCGCGGGCCGCCGACTCGTAGAGCATCCTCCAGAACGTCTTCTCCCGCAGCGAGGCGTCCAGCCGCCACAGGGCGGCGATCTGGTTCTCAGCAAGGGCCTTGGTGCGGTCGGTCGGTGCCGGCCGTCGCTCGTTCCCGATCGTCGGGTCGCCTTCGATCCACCCCTGGCGCTGCCACCAGCCGATTGCCTTGCGCGCAGTGGACAACTCCCGGTTGACGGTATCGGCGTCCATCTCGTCCGCCAGCTCGGCCAGCACCTCGGGCAGGGCTGGATCGTCGATCGCGGTGAGGGGGGAAGACGGGCGGCTTCGCGCCCGGCGGGCGGGTCCGGGCGGCGCCAGTTCGCCGGCGAGCATCCATCCCCATGTCGTCAGCGAGACCCGGTAGATCCGCGCGGAGGACTTCGCGATGCCCGCGCCGGTGAGGTACCGCTCGACCGCTGCGGCCTACGACGAGGGCGGGGCGGACAGAGGAGTCACCCAGGCGCGCGGCAGCCGGAGCGCGCCCCGCTCCCGAGTTCGGTCACTGATTCGATCATCCCGTCCGTCCCGCCCTTCCGGTGCTGCCGCAGTAAATGCGTACACCTCGCCCCGGTGGCCGGAATCGTCCGTCGCAGGTCGCGATGGTCACGGCAGGAGCTCTGCCGCAGTGAATCCGCTATTTACTGCGGCACCACCCTGGCGGGCCGCCAGGTGGCAGACGTCTGATAAGCCGACCTCGAGGCGGACTGGCGCTATCGCCAACCGCTGTACCGCCGCCCCTCGCACCGGGTCCAGCCCCGAGCATTACACAGCGCTACATGCCCGTTCGCCGTAGTTATACGAGAACAGGGCCGTGTCGGCCCGTGCGCTCGTTCAGCGGCGGCTGCCGGATTAGCTCGAACGCGTCCTCGGCGCCCGCTCTCCGGCTCACCACGTGCATCGGGACACCGGCCAGCAGCAGCACGGTGGCATGCGTGTGGCGGTACCAATGCGGCGTCATCTCGTCCGGTACGGCGGGAAGCCGTCGCTTCACCGCGCCGAGACGCCTGTAGACGCTCTCCGGCCTGATCGGAGCGAAGCGACCGCCCCGATACAGGGTGCAGAAGACGTAGGAGTTGTCCCAGTCGGCCAGCTCGATGTCGGCACCGGCCTCACACAGCGCCCAGACCCAGTCTCCGTACAACCGGTCCAGAGCAGAGCGATGAAGACGCGACGGTGGCCGCTCTTGGCTCGCAGGCCGTGCGGGTGGTCCTCGCGAGGGACGACCTCGACCTGGGCGGTCGTGCCCGTGCCGGTCTTCCAGTCACGGTGCCACAGGCCCAGAGCCTCGCCGAGCCGCAGCCCGGTCTCCTCCAGCAGGGTCCACAGCAGGCGATACCGCAGCTCGCCCGACCAGACCCCGCCCGCCGCGTCCCAGGTCGCCTCCGCCTCGCGGAGCACTGACATCTGGCCGGGCAGCAGCACCGGCACCGTCCGTACACATCCTGACCACGCCGGAACGCCGTCCCGTCCTGCGCGCCACGTGCTCCAGGAACGGCAGGTAGCGTCCCGGCCGGGCCTTCACCGTCTCGTACAGCCGTCCCGCGACCTCGACCCCGCGCGCGGCGTGATAGCGGTAGAAGCCCATGACCGCGCGCGCCCGGCTCGCCACCGTCGCGTCGGCCGCCTTCGTGCCGTCATGGAGCGGCGCCACGTCCTCAGCCACGCTCCCGCGACGCAACTTCCCGACGAACATGGCGAGTTCAGTCACCCCGATGGCATCCCAGGACTGCGCCCGACGCTCCAGGAACGTCCACCACAGGGCGAGGCCCCGTGCGTAGCTCTTGAGGGTGTTGGGCGAGCAGTCCCTCGATCTCAGGTGCTCCAGGTACTGCTCGGCCGGCTCCGCGACATGGTAGTCCTCGCCGAGGACCGTCCACGTCACGCCTTTACTCATGACCACCCGTTGCGTACTTGCCACCGCGCCCCCTGTCATCACTGTCAGCGGCACCTCACCGCTGCACCGGATAACGCGCCTCTCACGAAGGACACGGCTCACGACGCCATGTCACAGAGGTCAACGGCATCAAGAACAAGGTGCGGATAACACGTCGTCCCCCTCGCCGAGGCGTGGACTCCGGCGCGGGCTCCTGGACGGCCTCCAGGCGCCAGGCGTTCGCCAACGACCTGACCCACCCGCAGCTCATCGCCGTGACGGACAACGTGAACCAGTCCAAGGGTGGACAAGGACCCGGCCGAATGGATGCCGTCCCGCACCGCGTACCGGTGCATGTACGTGCGGGCCTGGGCCCAGGTGAAGCACTACTACGGCCTCTCCGTCGACTCCGCCGAGAAGTCCGCCCTGACGAACTACCTGTCCGCCTGCTGAAACGTATCGCCGTAACTCCCCCCACCTTCTTCCGTCGCCCCGTACCGTACGGGGCGACGGAAGAAGGTGATCGCCGATGGCGGAGCTGCGGCTGGGACCACTGCTGAGGTACGCGGACGGCGACACCGCGACCGTCTGGCTCGAGACGAGCCGCCCGTGCACCGCCGAGGTGCGCTGCGCCGACGGCGCCCGCGGCACGGCCCGCACCTTCCGCATCGCCGGCCACCACTACGCGCTGGTCACGGTCACCGGCCTCACCCCGGGCAGGGCGACGGCGTACGAGCTGTTCCTCCACGACGACGACGGCGACAGCGACAGCGACAGCGACAGCGACAGCGACAGCGACAGCGACAGCGACAGCGACAGCGACAAGAAAGCTCACGGCAAAACCCACGGCAAAGCCCACGACGAAGCCAGAGACGAAGCCCACGGCGGCAGCCAGGGCGACGGCGCCGACGCCCCGGTCTGGCCCCTGCCCGACTCGCCCTTCCCGCCCTCCACGATCCGCACGCCAGCCGGGGACGGTGACGCCGTCCGCGTCGCCTTCGGCTCCTGCCGCTGGGCCGCTCCGCCCGCGCACGGGAGCGACCCCGCGGGCCCGGACGCGCTGGACACCCTCGCCGCGCGCCTCGCCGCCGACCCGGCGGCCGACCGGCCGGACGTGCTGCTCCTGCTGGGCGACCAGGTGTACGCGGACGAGGTCTCCGAGGACACCCGCCACTGGCTCGCCGCCCGCCGCGACCTCGCCGAACCACCCGGTGACCAGGTCTCGGACTACGAGGAGTACACCCGCCTCTACTACGAGTCCTGGCTCGACCCGGAGGTGCGCTGGCTGCTCTCCACCGTCCCTAGCTGCATGATCTTCGACGATCACGACGTCATCGACGACTGGAACACCAGCGCCGCCTGGCTGGCCGACATGCGCGCCACCCCGTGGTGGCAGGAGCGGCTGCTGAGCGGGCTGATGTCGTACTGGGTCCACCAGCACCTGGGCAATCTGCCGCCCGCCGAACTGGCCGCCGACCCGGTCTACGCCGCCGTACGGGCCACGCCGGACGGCACGGAGGCGCTGCGCGCCCACGCGACCCGCGCCGACCAGGACGCCACCTCGGTCCGCTGGAGCTACCGGCGCGACTTCGGCCGCGTCCGCGTGCTGATGGTCGACACCCGGGCGGCACGTGTTCTGGAGGAGGACAGCCGGTCGATGCTGGACCCGGGCGAGGAACGCTGGCTGCGCGAACAGGTGCTGGACGATCCCGGCGCGTACGACCACCTCCTCGTCGGCACCTCACTGCCCTGGCTGCTCCCCCACCTCGTGCACGGCGCCGAGGCCTGGGACGCCGCCCTGTGCCGGGGCGAGCGCGGGGCGCGCTGGGCGCGGCTCGGCGAGAAGCTGCGCAGGGCGGCGGACCTGGAGCACTGGGCGGCGTTCCCGGAGTCGTTCGAGTCGCTGGCGGCGCTGATCGCCCGGGCGGGGACGGGCGAGGCCGCGCCGGCGACCGTCCTGGTCCTCTCCGGCGACGTGCACCACGCGTACGTCGCGGAGCCCTTTTGGCCGTCCGGGCCGGTCGGGTCCACCGGGAAGGGCCCCGACGCCCGGGTGCTCCAGCTGACCTGCTCCCCGGTGCACAACTCCGTCCCGTTCCACATCCGGCTCGGCTTCCACTTCGGCTGGAGCCGCCCGGGGCGTGCCCTGGGCCGCTGGTTCGGCCGGCACGGACGCGGCGCGCGCCCCTCCGTCGACTGGCGCAGAACAGGCGGTCCCTGGTTCGGGAACCACCTGATGACCCTCACCCTGCGCGGCCGCTCGGCCCACCTGCGGCTGGACCGGGCGCGGAAGTCACGGAGCGGTCCGGCCCGCCTGGAGATGGTGACGGAGTCGGAACTCACCGGAATCGCCTCCTGACGCCTGACGCCTGACGCCGATCACGAGCCCGTGAGCCCGTGAGCCCGTGAGCCCGTGAGCCCGTGAGCCCGTGAGCCCGTGACATGGGGCGTCGGCCGCCACTCGCGCTCGTGAAAAGAATCACATGCACCCGTGGGGCAACCGGCCCGAGACCCCCGACTCGTTCCTTGCCGGTCACGCAACCGGAGGCCGTACGTAACACCACGGCCGTAACGTCCGACGCCACGCCGCACCACCCCCCGCGCGCGGTTCCAGCGCTGCAACCGCCACGCGCCAAGTCGCCCGTTCCCCGTCCGCGCGCCCGCGCACGACCGGCCCGAGCACGGCGGGAGCCGCCCGGACGGGAGCGGGGCGGGCGAGTGGAGGGCGGAGATTCGGTCATGCCTCACTGGCACCTCGCGCGCCGCCGCAAGCACCCTCACGTGCGCCCGCGGCGAAAGCGGAACGCCGGGCAGAACTCGAGTCATGGCCAAATGTTGAACTTGCAAGCATCACGAAGGCATGCAACGTTTAGGACAGCCGGCAACGCAACCGTCCCCAGAACCGGCCCACTTGTGCGGGCCGTTACGCCAGACCGGAGGAGTCCCCCACCATGACCGGACGCCTGAACAGCGCCCAGCCGTACGCCCTCGGCCTGTTCCGCATCGTCATCGGCCTGCTCTTCGCCTGCCACGGTGCCGCCAAGCTCTTCGGCTGGCTCGGCCAGACCACCCCCGAGGTGGGCAGCTGGCCCAACTGGTACGCGGCTGTCATCGAACTCGTCGGCGGTCTTCTGGTCCTGATCGGCCTCGGCACCCGCGCGGCGGCGTTCATCTCCTCGGGCGCCATGGCCTACGCGTACTTCAAGGTCCACCAGCCCATGGCGCTGTGGCCGATGGAGAACAACGGCGAGGGTGCCGCCCTGTACTGCTGGGCGATGTTCCTGCTGATCTTCACGGGCTCCGGCGCGTTCGGACTCGACCGGTTCCTCGAGGGCCGCTCGACGGCGACCGCGAACAAGCCCGCCGCCGAGGAGCGGCCCGTCGCGGCCTGACCCGCTCGCGCACCGTCTCGACGGCGCCCGCCGCCCCGTCCGGGGACCGGCGGGCGCCGCCCCTCTCTTCGTCCTTATCGGCCTTATCGGCCGTCCGGGCCTTCCCGCAGCCACGTGAACGGCGGCACGTCCCCCGGCCCGGCCCAGCCGTAGGGCGCGGCGTCCTGTCCGCTCCACCCGCCGTACGTGTCCGAGTACGCGGACGAGTACGGGTACGGCCCCGATCCCGGCCCGGCCCACCCGTACGGCTGCCGCGGCTGCCGCGGCTGCCGCGCCGGCTGCGACTGCTGCGCCGGCCGCCCCGCCGCGGGTCCGGCCCATCCGTGCGCGTACCGTCCGCCGCCCGCCCCGATCCAGCCGTCCGCGTACGTCCCCGCCGCCGACCCCGGTCCCGACTCCGCCTGCTCCTGCGACTCCGACCCGATCGAGGAGCCCGGGGGTCCGCCCGCCTGGCTCCGCCCGAACGGCATCGTGAAGCAGCCGACGGCCGCCCCGGAGTCCCCGGGCCGGTCGTGCAGCACCACGGAGGACGCCTCTCCCGGCCTGAACCCCCAGCCGTGCCGCGCCGTCGCCTCGCCCGCACCGCTGTCGTCGGCCGTGAAGTCCAGCCACACCTCGTTCTCGGCGGTGGCGCCCGCCATCTCGTGCTGGTAGTGCTCGCCGGAGTCGTCCGGTTCGACCCCGCAGGGCCTCCGGTGCACATGCACCCCGTACGTGTGACCGGCCCGCATCCCCGTCACCCGCAGCCGTACGGTCGTCGCGCCCGGCCTGCTGTGCTGGTGCACCTCGATCGCGGATGCCTCCGGAACGAGCGCCTCGTCGTACGTCACCGCCACCGGGACGGGTGTGCGGGGCGGCGCGAAGACCGCGGCGTGCCGCGCCGCCCAGTGTTCTCCGCCGCTGTCTGCCGTACCGCCCAAACCCGCCACCACGGCCGTGGTGAGGGCGACGGCCATGCCTGCCACCATCTCTGTACCTTCCTCCGCTGCGTCACTACTTCACTTCTGCACTGCTGCTCGGGCCTTCGCTCTAGTTGGTACGCCGCCGAGGCGCCGTCCGCCTCTCGGGACGGCAGCCGGGTGAACGGGACATCACTGACACTTCCGCCCCCTGCGGACCCTGCGAACCCTCTGTCACACCCGGGGCGTACGCTTACTGACTGTCACCGGGCCGCTCTGCCGTCTCTCGAGGCGACACGACCAGGTCCGACGGGGGAGTCCCGGGGGAGCCCCGGAGGAGTCTGGAGTTGTCGGTGTTCGAGAGTGTGGGGTCGCTGACGGCCAGCCCCTGGATCTACGCCGTGGTGGCCGCGTCCGTCCTCCTGGACGTGTTCGTCCCGCTCCTGCCGAGCGGCGTGCTCGTCATCGCGGCGGCGACGGCGGCAGCGGCCGGCACGGCGACCCAGGCCCACGTGCCCGACCTTCTCTTCCTCGTCCTCTCCGCGGCCACCGCGTCGGTGCTGGGAGATCTGGTGGCCTACCGCGTGGCCTGGCGGGGCGGCGAGCGCCTGGACCGCGCCATAGCCCGCTCCCGCCGCCTCACACACGCGCAGGAACGTCTCGGCACTGCCCTCGCCCGGGGCGGCGGCGTTCTGGTCGTCGTGGCCCGCTTCGCCCCCGCGGGCCGCTCGGTGGTCTCCTTCTGCGCCGGCGCCGCCCGCCGCCGCGTCCGCGAGTTCCTGCCCTGGTCGATCCTGGCGGGCACGGCCTGGGCCGGCTACAGCGTCGCCCTCGGCTACTTCGGCGCCCACTGGCTGGGCGCGACCTGGATCGCCACGGCGGTCTCACTGGTGGCCCTGTTCGGGGCGGGCGCGGGGGCGGCGTACTTCATCCGCAGGCCGCGCGAGAGCTGATCAGCGCGGCTCGACTCGGCTCAGCGCGGCTCGGCTCGACTCAGCGCGACTCGGCGCGGCTCAGCGCGACTCGACTCGACTCAGCGCAACTCGGCGCGGCTCAGCGCGGCTCGGCGGGACTCAGCGCGACGGCGCTTCGCCCCTCCCCCGTACCTCCAGCCCCGCCAGCAACTCGGCCGTGGCCGCCGCGACCGCCTCCACCGCGCGCTCGAAGACCTCGCGGTTGTGCGCGGCGGGCGCCCGGAAGCCGGACACCTTGCGGACGTACTGGAGGGCGGCGGCCCGGATCTCCTCCTCGGTGGCCTCTTCGGGGAGTACGGGCGGACGCAGCGTCTTGATGCTCCTGCACATGCCGACAGTCTCCCAGGACGCAGTCTTCCAGGACGCCGACGCGCGCCCCCGGGCATTGACGCGCGGCTCCCCCTCACCCGATCCTCTGATCCTCCGCACCACAGCCATACAAGGAGAACGGAACGACAGGGTGCCGGAAGAAGGGACCGTGACGATGGAAGACCGACTGACGGTGGCCGTACTGGGCCCGGGCGGTGTCGGAGGGCTCCTCGCCGCCCTCCTGGCCCGCGCGGGACACCGGGTGATCTGCCTGGCCGGCCCCGAGACGGCCCGCACCCTCGCCGACCAGGGCCTCCGCGTCCACAGCACCCTCTTCGGCGACTTCACGGCCCGCGTGGGAACGGCGACGGAACTGCACGAGCCCGTCGACGCGTGCCTGATCGCGGTGAAGCACACGGCCCTGGACGCCGCCCTGGAACGCGTACCGCCGCGGGCACTGGGCGGCACCGGCCTCGTCGTACCACTGCTGAACGGCGTCGAGCACCCGGAAGCGCTGCGCGCCCGCTACGGCGCCGACCGGGTGGCACCCGCCGCCATCCGCGTCGAGTCGACCCGTGTGGCCCCGGGCGTCATCGAGCACGGCAGCCCCTTCGTGGAGATCGACCTGACCGGCGACACGCTGCCGCAACGGCGCCTCGCCCCGCTGGCGGGAGCGCTGGAGGGGGCGGGCGTGAGCGTCCGTGTCCTGGAGGACGAGCCGGCGGTGCTGTGGGCGAAGATGGCGTTCCTCGCCCCGATCGCCCTGCTCAGCACGCGGTACGGCCGCACGGTCGGCGATCTCCGTACCCACCACCGCGAGGAACTGACCGCGCTCGTCGACGAGGTCGCTGCGGTGAGCCGTGCGAGCGGCGCCCGCGTGGACCCGGCCGAGGCCGTCCGCCGGTACGACGGCTTCCCGGCCGCCACGAAGACGTCCATGCAGCGCGACGCCGAGGCGGGCCGCCCACTGGAACTGGACGCGATCGGAGGCGCCCTGCTGCGCGCGGCGCACCGCCACGGCGTCCCGGTCCCGGTGGCGGAGCGGGTGGTACGGGAACTGCCGGCTCCGCGGCAGCCGTAGCACCGCGCAGGGCAGGGGCACCAAGAGCGAACCGGCCGGCGGACCGAGGCGACCGGAGAACCGAGGCGATACCGGAGAACCGAGGCGACCGGAGAACCAAGGTGGCGAGAGCCGAGGCGGCGAGAACCGAGGCGGCGAGAACCGAGGCGACCGCAGCACCGAAGTGGCCGAAGTGCCGGAGGAAACTCGCAACAGAAAATCGAACAGGCGTACCATTGCCGCGTGGCTGAGACCTATGACTTCCCGAGCGATCTCCTGGCCGGGCAGGAGGAACTGCATCAGGTCCGGGCCGAGCTGCTGGCCCTGCTGAAGCGGCTCCCCTGGTCGGTCGAGCCGCTGGACGGCTTCCAGGACGACAACGGCTGGCGCAAGGTGGAGCGCCCCGCGTCCCCCGGCTGGACCCCCGACGAGCAGGCGGAGGTCGAGAAGTTGCGCCAACGCGAACGGGAACTCGCGGTCTTCGTGACCTGCCATCGCTTCTGGACCGAGGTCACCGCCCAGGACAAGGTCGACGCCCGCATGCGCCTCAAGCACGCCCACGACCACCCGGACTCGCCGGGACCGGATGCCGAAGCGGGCCCGAAGGCTCCGACGGCGAAGTAGGCCCGAGCCCCGGGTCGGTGAAGGCCGGCAGCGTCGCCCGTCGCCCGACAGGGGATTCATGGGCCGCGCCCGCATGAGAAGTACATGAAATTCCCGAGCGCGCGGAACGCAGCCGAGCCACCTCCTCACCGCCCCACGACGACCATCCGCACCAACCGCCACGTACCCCGGGCGAACCCCCTCCCACCCCCCTCCCCCTGACCTGCGACACCGAGGCCCGACCAGGCCGCGCCGCACAGCGAAACGCCACCGGCACCGGCCGACCACCCGCACCGGGCGACCGCATCGCAACGGCCGACAGCACTTCACGACCGGCGCCGACCGGGCCGTCCTGGGCTAATCTCGGCGGCCACAGGGCCCTCAACCGTCACCGCCCCGAGCCGCCGAACAAGCCGGGGCTCTCCCACGTATGGAGGCCTTATGGCCCGAATGCCCGGCGCCACTTGGCGCCCGATCAGCGTCAACTACACCAACGGCGGACAGTCCACGGTGCGGGGCGTCGTCGTGCACATCATGGCGGGCACCCTCGTCGGCACGGACGCCTGGTTCAGAAACCCCGAAGCCCGGGCGTCGTCGCACTTCGGCACCGGCAAGGCCGGCGGCCTTTACCAGTGGGTGGACACCGCGGACCGTGCGTGGGCACAGGCCGCGGGCAACAGCTCGTGGCTGTCGGTCGAGAACGAAGGCCAGGGCGGCGATACCCTCACTTCCGCCCAACTCGACCGCAACGCAGAGGTCTTGGCGTGGGCGCACCGGGTGTACGGCGTCCCCCTGCAACTCGCCGGCGGCCCGAGCGGGTACGGCCTCGGCTACCACGCGATGGGCGGCAGCGCCTGGGGCGGGCACACCTCCTGCCCCGGCCCGAGGATCGTCGCCCAGCTCCCCGAAATAGTCGCGCGCGCCAAGCGCCTCATATCCGACACCCCGGAGGAAGACATGCCCGACTACGTCAACCTGGGTCTGAGCAAGGCGTACACGCTGGCGCCCGGCGGATGGCAGTCGATCCAGTTCGGCACGGAGTGGTCCGACGAGCCCGGCGGCCACGCCACCGGCGGCCGGGTCTTCGCACGCGGAGCCGCCCGCTTCACCGGCAGCGTCAGCCTGTCGGTCACCGGCCTCCCGGTCGGCGACACCCTCCAGGTACGCATGAGCGAGTTCGACGGCGACACCCACAAGGCGAATCACCCGACCCACGAGATAACCGGCACCAAGGGCGAGACCTTCGCCGTGGTCCCCCTGACGAAGCGCCTGGGCAGAGGCCGCGAGATGCGCATCCAGCTCCTCAACCAGAGCTCCAGGTCGGTCACCATCACGAGCGCGGTCCTGACCGTCCTGGTCTGGAAGGAATGACCCTCCCCGTCGCCCTCCCGTCCTCGGCTCCCCCTCCCCGAGGACGGGAGGTGAGGCGCACCCGCGCCCCGTCCCTCCCGACCTGCATGCCCCTCTCGCCCGAGGCGGGAGGGGCTGCCTTCCCCTTCTCGTCTCTGGGCCCGGGTGAGAGTTTCCCAGCCGTCAAAGATCGATCTCTGCCTGAACGCCTGGAGCTAGCGCCGGTGCATGAGCAGCGCCCTGGTCACCGGATGCCGAAAGCCCCCAGCCGGGATCGGCTGAAGGCCTCGGTCCGGGTGGGCGCGGACGGTTTCGGACCGCCGGGCGCCCAACGGCGCCACCCACATCCTCACAGTCAGCGAAGTAGGACGGCTCGGGCAGGTTCGATCCGACCACACTAGGCGCTCCGCTTCCGCCTGCGCCTCCGTAGCGGTGCTGTCATCCACACCGTCAGTCCGACGAGAGACAGGACGGCCGCTCCCCCGATGACTGTGGGAACGGCCGCTACGAGGAGGAAGGTGGCCAGCAGCTCCGCCCACGTCGGCTCCTCACCCATCGTGCTTCCGCCCTGTGCCATGACCGCTACGACGCAGGCAGGAAGCGATCAGTTCCATAGCTCCACGCAACCAGGTCACCAGCGGTCATATCGCGCGCCATCTCGACCCACCACCATCCCCAGCTCCCATCCCGTGAAGAAGGTTGTGACCCAATGCCGTTCTGAGTGGCTGGTGTTTATGTAGGGCTCTGTGCGGTGACGGTACCCGGCTGCTCGTACGGCGTCTTCGGCGTAAGCTCCCGTCACTGCCCTGGCGCCGATCCGCGTTGATGCCACAGACGGATGTCGAAGGCCCCCAGCCATGATCGGCTGGGGGCCTTCTCCCCGGTGGGCGCGGACGGTTTCGAACCGCCGACATCCGCCTTGTAAGGGCGGCGCTCTACCGCTGAGCTACGCGCCCGGGACGAGTCGACAGCCTACATTGCCCGAGGGCGTGCCCCGCAAACCTGTGGCGGCGAGGGTGTCCCCGTGCATTCGGGGTGCTCCGAAACGCCCCTGGGCGGGCCCTGCGCTCCAGTGGGAGTGGCGGGAGCGGGACCCTGCGGTCGGTGCGCCGGGCGTTAACCCCACCCTGTATCCGGTAGCCGTCCCGATCGTCCCGGACTCCACCGGCCCGTACCGTCTGACCACGTCCCCGTGCGAGGCCTTCCACGTGGGGCTCGGTGCAGGCTTCTCGTGCCCTCGGTCGGCGCGGTGAGGCCGGAGGTCAGGGGGCGGGGATCATGGGTCGTTCAGTGCGTGGGCGGGCGATGGCCGTCGGTGGGGTCGTCGCCTTGCTCGTGGCGGGTGTCGCCGCTTGCGGGGCCGATGCCGGGGACGACGGTGACCCGGAGCAGCGGTCCTTTCCGCTGCGGGGGCGTGTCCTCACCGTCGACTCCGACGACTACGCGCTGGAGCTCGTGCCCGCCGATGTGGACGAGGTGAGGGTGACCCGGTGGTTCCAGGACAGTGTCGTCGTGGGGAAGGATCCGCGGCTGAGCTGGGAGATGAAGGACGACCGGCTGAGGCTGCGCGTGCGGTGCTCCGGGTTCATCGCCGACTGTTCGGCCAGGCACCGGGTCGAGGTGCCGCGTGACGTCGCCGTCACGGTGAAGGGGGATGACGGGAGCGTGACCGCCAAGGGGTTCACGGAGGCGCTGAGCATCGGTACCGATGACGCGGACGTGCGGGTCTCCGGCAGCGGCGGGCCGTTGACGGTGCGTACCAAGGACGGGTCCGTGCGGGTCTCCGACGTCAGGGGGGCGCTGGAGGTGTACAGCGAGGACGGGTCCGTGCGCGCCGAGCGGGTCGGGTCGCGCAGCGTCAAGGCCGGTACCGAGGACGGGGCCGTCCGGCTCTCGCTCGCGGCCGTGCCGGATCGGGTGGAGGCGCGGAGTGTCGACGGGTCCGTCGACGTCTCGCTGCCGCGCGGCACGTACCGCGTGACGGCCGAGAGCTCCGACGGCTCGGTCGATGTCTCCGTACCGCGGGACGAGACCAGCGAGCATGTGATCGGTGTCCGGACGGAGGACGGGTCGATCAAGGTCCGTACGGCGAACTGAACGACCCGTGTGTTCGTTCTGGTCCAGTGGGAGAATGTCACAGGGCAGGACGGATCACAGCACGGGAGAGGGATGTGACGGCGACACCTTCACAGCCGTACACGCCGATTGTGTCGTTCGCGCCGTTTGCGTCGTTCGCGCCGGGCGCGCGCCGCGCAGTGCGTCGCGCGATACGTCGCCGATCACACCGGTCCTCCGGGAGCCCGCGTGCGCACAGCGGTGGCGGTGGACGCGCCGCGGAGCCCACGGCGCGTCACAGCGCGTCCAACGGCGCCCGGGACCTGCTGGTCCTCGCGGCGGCGGTGCCCGTCCTCGCCGCGTTCGCCCTGCCCGCGGCCTTCACGGGCGGCGGGACCCGGCGGTGGTTCGGCGGACGGGCCGAGAACCAGCGGGCCGAGGCGCAGGCCGCGAAGGACGCCGCCGCGGCCGCGTTCTACGAGCTCGACACCGCCCAGCGCGATCTGCGGATCTCCATAGAGACGATCACCGCTGTCGACGATTCGGCGGACGCCCGCCGTGCCGTCTCCGGGTTCGAGGCGCTGGGGCGGCGGATCGACGAGGTCAGCCACCGTTACATCGAGGCCGTCGACGCCCATGATCTGGACCGGGACGATCTGGAGGCCGCTGCCGCTTCGCGGGCCCGGGCCCAGCTGACCGCCGCCAAGGACGAGCTCGGGCGGGTGAAGGAGGAGCTGGACCGATTCGCCGCGGGCCTCGGGCCGCTCCTCGGCAAGGCCGAGACCCAGCTGGCGCGGCTCGCCCCGGCCGTCGAGCGCGCCCGCCAGGCCCTCCTCGCCGCCACCCGGACGCTCGACTCCGTACGGGAGTCGGGGCTCGGGGCCGATGACCTCGCCGCCCGGCTGGCCGCCCTCGCTCCCGAACTGACCATGCTCAACCAGGGCGCCGGGCAGCACGGCGTACCGCGGACCCTGGAGCGCGCCGACAGAGTCGTGCGGGAGGCCGAGGCGGTGCGCGCGGAGGCGGAGAGACTCCCCGAGCGGGCCGCCGAGATCGACCGCCGGCTGGTGTCGCTGCGCACCCGGGCGCAGGCCCTGACCACCCGCTCCGAGCAGGTCGAGCCGGTGCTGAGCGAGCTGCGCCGGCGTTTCGCGGCCGCGTGCTGGCAGGACCTGCAGAACGTGCCGGACCAGGCCGCGCGGAACGTACGGCAGGCCGAGGCGAAGCTGCGGGAGGCGCGCGCCGCGCGGGACGAGCAGCGCTGGCCGGACGCCACCGCCCTGCTGTCGACGGTACGGGCGCTGCTGAACAGCACGGACGAGGAGGTCTCCGCGGCGGGCGACCGGCTGCGGCGGCTGAACGCCGTGCAGAAGGACCCGCAGCAGGAGATCGACCGGACCCGGTTCGCGATCCGCGACGCGCAGCGGCTGGCCATGGCGGGGCGCAACACCCCCGACCCCCGGCACGCCCGTCCGCTCGACGACTCCGTCGCCCGGCTGGAGCGCGCGATCGCCACGCTGGAGGGACGGCACCCGGACTACTGGCACTTCCTGACGGAGACGGAGGCCGTGCGCACGACCGTGGCCCGGGTGGTGTCCCGGATCCGTGAGGACCGGGGCGCGGGGGCCTCCTGAGGGCCGTCCCCGGCCACCACCCTCCTGACCACCGCTCCTCTGAGGGCCGTTGCCGTCGCTTCACCTGCCAGGACCCCGCGAGCCTCGTTAACCTGTGCCCATGCCTCGCTACGAGTACCGCTGCCGCACCTGCGGCGACACCTTCGAACTGAGCCGTCCCATGGCGGAGTCCGCCGCGCCCGCGGACTGCCCCGCCGGTCACGACGACACGGTGAAGCTCCTGTCGACCGTGGCGGTGGGCGGCTCGGCGTCCGCCTCCGGAGCCGGGTCCGGTCCCGGCCGCGGCTCCGCCGCCTCCCGTCCGGCCGGCGGCGGTGGCGGCTGCTGTGGCGGGGGTTGCTGCGGCTGAACCCGGTGAGGGCGCCGGTCTCCCAGCCACCCCGCCCCCTCGGCCCCCTCGGCCCCCTCGGCCTCCCCGGCTTCCTCAGCTTCCCTTCAGCTTCGCCTACCTACCGTGGGCCCATGACAGTCATGGCGGCGGAGACCGGCCCCGCACCCCAGTGGATCAGCGACCTCATGGAGACGCTCGGCGCGCCCGGCGCCGGGCTGCTGATCGCGCTGGAGAACCTCTTCCCACCCCTGCCCAGCGAGATCATCCTCCCGCTCGCCGGGTTCGCGGCGAGCACGGGCGACATGAACCTGATCGCCGCCCTGCTGTGGACCACCGCCGGCTCGGTCATCGGCGCCATCGCGCTCTACGGTGTCGGCGCGCTGCTCGGCCGTGACCGCACCGTCGCCATCGCGGGCCGCCTGCCGCTGGTGAAGGTCTCGGACATCGAGAAGACCGAGGCGTGGTTCCTCAAGCACGGCACCAAGGCGATCTTCTTCGGCCGGATGATCCCGGTCTTCCGCAGCCTGATATCCGTGCCGGCGGGTGTGGAGCGCATGCCGCTGCCCATGTTCACCCTGCTCACCACCCTCGGCAGCGCCATCTGGAACCTGATCTTCGTCCTCGCCGGTTTCTTCCTCGGCGAGAACTGGACGGAGGTGACGTCGATCGTCTCCGCCTACTCGAAGGTCGTGCTGGGCCTCGCCGTCCTCGCCGTACTGACCTTCGTGGTCGTACGGATGTTCAAGAAGGGATCGGGCTCCCGCCGCCGTGGCGGCGGGAGTGACACGACCGCCCCGTCGTCTACCGGCAGGCGCTGAGGAACTCCCGTACGATCCGCTCCCCCGCCGCCACTCCCCGTTCCGGCAGCGGGGTGACCGTGGGTGCCGCCCAGCCGCTGTCGGCGAGTTCGCCGTGGCCCGGCCGCCAGCCCCGGTCCGCCGCCAGCAGCAGGTCGGCGTCCAGCAGCGAGTCCCCGGCCGCGAGCGCGAGCCGGGCACCGGTGCGCCGGGCCACCTCCCGCATCGCGGCGCTCTTGGTGAGCGGCTTCGGCACGGCGTAGAGCTTGCGGCCCTGGAGGGAGACCGTCCAGCCGCGGTTCTCCGCCCAGACGGCCAGCTCCTTGGTCCAGTCCTCGGGCAGCAGCTCGCGCTCGACGACGAGGTACGCGAACAGGTCCTCCGCCACCCGGTGCTTGCGCGTCCACAGCGGGTCGGCGGTGGTCTCCAGGTGGGCGCGCACCTCGCTCAGCGGGGCGCACTCGTCGGCGAGCCGCGCCAGCACGCGCGCGTGCCAGTCCGGGTCCGAGACGCCGTCCACCAGCAGATGGCCGCCGTTGGCGCAGATCGCGTACTTCGCCGCCGGGCCCGGCAGGTTGATCCGCCCGTACTGCGCGCGCGTCCGGGTCGTGGTCGGCACGAACACCGCCGTCTCCCCGAGCTCGGCGAGCAGCGCGGCCGCGGTCTCGGTCATGTACGACAGCGGCCTGCCCTCGTACACCTCGACGCAGAGCAGCCGGGGCACCCGGGCATCCGGCACGGTCAGCGCTAGGGCCGCGGACGAGTAGATGAGCGTGCGGTCGAGGTCGCTGGCGACCAGGACGGCGTCGTCGGTCACCGGAACGGCCATCAGGCGGCCACCGCCTTCCCGTCGGCGCCGGTGGCGCCCCTCGTGTACTGGGGGTGGATGAGCCCCACACAGGTGTACGGGAGACCGTCGACCTCCTCCACCGGCACCCCTCGCTGTTCGGCCAGCAGGCGTACGTGGTCCAGGTCGGCGCCCGCCCCGGCCCGGGCGAGGATCTTCCAGGGCACGCGGCGCAGCAGGACGCGGGTGGTCTCGCCGACGCCCGGCTTGACGAGGTTGACGTCGTGGATGCCGTACTCCTCGCTGATCCGCTCGACGGCCGCCCAGCCCTCCCAGGTGGGGGCGCGGTCGGCGGACAGCAGGTCCTTGGCCTTGGCGGCCACCGCGTCCGTGACCTCGCCGAAGCGGGCCGAGACGGCGTCCAGGAAGTCGCCGGAGACGTCGGCGCCGGCGAGTTCGCGGTAGAACTTCGCGCCGTGGTAGTCGTCCGGGCCGACGAGGTCCGCGCGCAGCACGGTGCGCGAGACCAGCCCGGAGACCGTGGAGTTGAGGCAGGCGGAGGGGATGAGGAAGTCCTCGCGGGTGCCGTAGGTGCGGACGCAGGAGCCGGGGTCGGCGAGGACCGCGATCTCGGGGTCGAAGCCGGTGATGCCGTCGGACGCAGCGAAGTCGCGTATCGCCTGCGCCAGTTCCCGGGTGATGGCGCCCTTGCCGGTCCAGCCGTCGACGAACACGACGTCGGCCGGGTCGTGGTGGCCGGCCAGCCAGCGCAGCGCGTTGATGTCGATGCCACGGCCGCGGACGATGGAGACGGCGTAGTGCGGCAGGTCCAGGCCGTGCCGGTACAGGGCCCAGCGGCGCATCAGGACGCCGACCGGGGTGCCCGCGCGGGCGAGGGAGACGAGCACGGGCCGGGACGACCGCACCGACCGCTCGGCGAGCACGGTCTCGGTGACGACGCCCACCGCCTGGGCGATGCGCGCGGCGGAGGTCTCCAGGGCGCCGCGGAAGAGCGCCTGGTACCGCTCGCTGGGCTGGTACTCGACCGGCAGCGACTCCGCGTAGTGCGCGCCCCCGCTCTGGATGGCCTCCTCACGCTCCTCGGTCGGTGCCTCCAGCGTGACGTCCGAGAGGTCCTGCAGCAGCCAGCCGACCTCCTCGGGCGCGTACGAGGAGAAGGCGGGACCGCGGAGGGGCTCGGGGAGCATGGGGGGCCTTTCGAGGGCGTGCACGGGGGTGTGCGCTGTGGCTTGCGCGGGGACGTGCGCTGAGGCTTGCGCGGGGACGTGCGCGGGCGCGGGGACGTACGACGGGACGACCGCGAGCAGGACGTGCGGGACGTGTGCGGACAGCCGGGCCAGCAGGCCGTCGGGGGCGTGCAGGGCGGGGGTGTCGGCGGCCGAGTCCACGACGGCGACGACCGCGTCGAAGCCGGCGCCGGCGATGTTGTAGGCGTAGCGCTCGCCCGGGCCGTCGGCGGGGTCGTCGTGGGCGGGGAAGACGAGGCGGCTGCGGATCGCGTAGCCCGGGTCGTCGACCGCGAGGACGGGTGAGCGGGTGGTGGTGGAGTACCGCACCTCGGCACCGGCACCGGCACCGGCACCGACGCCGCCGATCCGTCTCTCCAGTTCCACGGCGAGCCGCAGCGGCGCGTACATCAGTTCCTCGAAGCCGAGCACGTGCACGCGCCGCGCGTGCGCCGGGAGTGCGCCCGCGATCCGGGCGGCCATGGCGGGCAGCGCGCCCTCCAGGGCCGTACGGTGCCGGGGCACGAAACCGTGCCGTCCGCCGTCGGGGACGCCATGGGGCCAGCCGAGGTCGACGCGGGTGACGGACGGTACCGCGGCGGCCGGAGGGACGGCCGGTGCCGGGACTCCGGCCGTCTCGTACCGCGCCACCAGCGCCTGCCCCTTCTCCAGCACGCCCTCCGGGAGCCGTACGGTCCCCGAGGCCGCCGCCACCAGGTCGACGCGGGCGCCGATCTCGCGCGCGAACCCGTCCAGGCGCCCGAGGTCCGCGGCCGAGCGCATGTCGACCAGCGCCACGATCACGTACCGCCCGCGCGGGTAGCGGCCGTGCAGCTCGCGGATGGTGTTCAGGACGGTGTTGCCGGTGGAGAACTCGTCGTCCACCAGCACCAGCGGCCCGTCGCCCGCGAGCAGCGCCGGGTCCTCGGGCAGCAGCAGGTGGGAGGTGGCGTGGGAGTGGGACTCCTCGAAACCGCCGGCGCGGGCCACGCCCGCGACCGGCCGCCGGGTGGAGTGCAGGTACGGGGCGAGGGCCAGGCCGTCGGCGACCGAGTGGCCGAGTCCGGTGGCCGTCTCGGCGTACCCGAGGACCACGGCCGTGGCCGCCTCCTCGTCGCCGAGCAGCTCGCGCACCCGGCGGCCGAGGGCGACCCCGTGCCCGTACACGACGGACGGTGACTGGGGCACGTGCTTGCCCAGCACGTTCGACACCAACAGGTGGGCGCGCTTGGGGTTGCGCCGGAGCGCGAGCCCGAGCAGGCCGCGCAGCCGGTCACCGCCGGCACCGTCGTCACCCGCCAGTTCGACGCCGAGCCGTTCGGCGACCCAGGTTCCGGACCAGACCTCGTTGTTGTTCATCGATCCCTTATTTCGGTGGCCGGCGGCCGGCGGTCGGTGCCCGACGGCCGGTGACCGGTGGCCGGTGGAGGTCAGGCCCGCCGCCCCGCCGCCAGCAGGTCCACGAAGCCGATGTCCTCGCCCGCGACGCCGAAGACCTCGGCGCGCTGCAGGACGCGCTCGGCCCAGGCGCGGTGCGGCTTCACCTCGTTCATCTTGTTCGTGTACGCGGAGCGCAGCACGCCCCCGCCGCCGCGCTCGGGCCGCAGGATGTCCTGCGCGTCGCTGAACTCCTCGTGGCTGACCACGGAGAGCGCGTGCACGGGCAGCACGTGCGAGGGGTGGATGCAGGTCTTGCCGAGGAGGCCGTTCGCCTGGTCCAGGGAGACCTCGCGGAGCAGGCCGTCCATGGCGTGTTCGAGCAGCGTCGCGCGCAGGTCCGCGGCCCGTCCTTCCAGGAAGGGGCTGTGCCGGAGCTGCGGTTTGAACATGCGCTCCGTGACCCGGAAGTACTCCCAGACGGGGCCGGTCACCGTGAAGCCGGTGCCGTCCGCCCGGCCCAGCACGTTCACGACGTCCGCGATCACCGAGGCGACGATCTGCACGTCGTACGCGGTCATGTCGGGCGCCCGGCGCAGCGCGTACGAGGAGCAGAAGTCGGTGACGCCGAGGCGCAGCGCGAGCACCTGGTCGCGGTACTTGTCGACCGTGCGGGAGATGCCCTGCAGGGTCGCGGCGCGCGTCTCCAGGTAGAGCAGGTCGGGCGACTCCAGCACGGGCATCGCGAACAGCCGCCGCCCGCTGACCGCCCCGGCCTCGGTGAGCGCCTCCAGGAACGGCACGCCCCGCTCCTCGGTGAACTTCGGCAGCACGAAACCGGACAGCAGCCGTACGTCCGGGCCGAGCCGCCGTACGAGGTCCGGTATCTGCTCGGGGGTGCGGACCCTGATGAACAGCAGCGGGAGGTCCGTGCCGCCGGGCCGGGCGGCGAGGTCGGCGAACTGCCGTACGAGGTTCTCCTCGGCGCCCGGAACCTCGGAGTCGTCGATGGAGTCCTCCAGGCAGAGGACCATGGAGACCACACCGCGTCCGGCCTGCTTGATCACGTCGTCGGCCAGCCGGGGGCGGGTGGCCGGGCTGTACAGCGTGGCCCCGAGGGCCGCCGAGAGGACGCGGGCCGGGGAGTCGGCGGTGAAGACGGCCGGCTCCTGGTGGAAGAGGCGCTGGCGCTCCTCAGGGGGGAGGTACCCGAAATGACGCATATGAGTCCCTGGTGGCGGCTGGTCGGCCTGTCGAACGAGTGGCCGGTAATAGTACGTAGAAGTCCATGTCCGTAGTTCCCGCCGGGCATGAAGTTCCGGTAACGCGGGCCTGGACAGCCGTGCCGTGGGCCTGTCGGTCCGGCGTTGGTATACCCGCACCCACGTTGTCGTGACCAGGACCGAGAGGGCAGGATGACCGCATGACGCACGCGATGCTGAAGGGATCGAACGTCCCCCTGGACGCCACGGCGGTACGCGCCGTACTGCGCTGGACACCCGGGCAGGGTGTCCCGGACGTCGACGCCTCGGCGCTGCTGCTCGGTACCGACGGCCGCGTACGGTCCGACGAGGACTTCGTCTTCTACAACCAGCCGCGCCACCCTTCCGGCAAGGTCTGGCGGCTCGGCAAGAAACGCGTCGCCGAGGGCCTGACCGACACGATCCAGACGGATCTCACGGGTGTCGAGCCCGCCGTCGGACAGATTCTGCTGGTCGCCTCGGCCGACGACGTCACCTTCGACCAGGTGACCTCGCTGCGCATCCTGCTGTACGACGCCACCGTCGCCGATGCGGAACCGCTGGCGTACTTCGACATCGTGCCGGAGACCGGTGAGGAGACGGCACTGATCTGCGGGGAGCTGTACCGGCGCGGTGGCGGCTGGAAGTTCCGCGCGCTCGGTGAGGGCTACACCAACGGTCTCCAGGGGCTCGCGACGGACTTCGGCATCTCCGTGGACGAGTCCGAGGCCGCCGCGCAGGCCGCCGGTTCACAGACCTCGGCTCAGGCCACCGACTCACAGTCCTTCGAGCTCCAGGCCCCGGAGCCCTCGGCGCCCCTCCCGCCGGAGGCGCCCACGACGGGGGTGCCCCCGCAGCCGGCGTACGGCTATCCCCCGGCGGCGCCCACCCAGCCGCCGGGCCTGCCCGCGTACGGCTACCCGCAGCCGGCGGCCGCCGCCCAGCAGGCGAACCGCCCCGCCTACGGCTACCCGCACCCGCAGCAGCCGCCCGCGACCTCGGGCGCGGCCCCGGCGTACGGCTACCCGCAGTCCGCGGATCCCCTGCCCGACCCGGACTTCACCCTGCCGCCGCAGGGACCGCAGTTCCTGGGCCGCTGAGGAGCGCGGGGCGGTGAGCGGACGAAGCGCCGGCGCCCGTCACGCCTTCGTCTTGTACCCCCGGCCCCACTGCAGCCCCCACCCGTACAGCCGGTCCAGCTCCCCCTGGAAGCCGTACACGTACTTCACCTCGCGGCGGACGACGATCTCGCCCTTGACGTTCTCGATCATCACCACCGCGCAGGAACGCGCCTGCGGCTGGCGTTCGTCGAGGTGGATCTCTATCCGCGGGCCGTTGCTCGGGTAGAGCGTGACGGAGGCCTGGGTGCGGTCGAAGGCCGGTGTCTGGTCGTAGATGTAGACGAACACCAGGAGGCGCTTGATGTCTTCGCGGTGGTCGAGGTTGATGTAGACGGTCTCACCGGAGGCGGAGCCGAACCGGTTGTCGCCGCTGAGCTTCACGTACGGCGGGTCGTTCGTCTCGCCCAGGAAGTCGCCGAGCGGCTGGACCACGCCCTTGCTGCCGTCCGCGAGCTCGTACATGACGCCGAGGTCGAGGTCGACGTTGACCATGCTCTGGGAGTGCCCCTGCACCGAGTCCGGCTTGAGGGCCTGCAAGGGGTGGCGCAGCAGGCTCGGGCGCTGCGGGGCGCCTATGTCGGAGGTGCGCATCCGCCAGGAGAGGTTGACGCGCAGGTGGCCGGTGGCCGCGCCCTGTTTGGTGAGCGAGACCCGTTGGTGCCGTTTGGTGAGTTCGATCGCGTTGGTCGCCGCGCTGCCGGCGTCGTATTCCGCCGCGCGGCCTCCGCGCAGGCTGTCCAGGAAGCCCATCTCCCGCCCTCACAGTGCTGTCCGCATCTGTCTGCGTCGTCCGCGTCCGTCCGCGTACGGGTCCGTCCGGCGACCGCCGCGGGGCGGGCACCGGGGGACAGTCCCCGGTGACCGCCCCGCTCGAAGCGTTCCTCACCCCGGTCCGGTTCACACCCGCACGGACGGGGCGCCGTTGACACGTGCGTCTTTCCGGTGCGCCGGACCGGGCGCCACCGGGGCCGGGGCCTGGTCAGACGCCGGAGGAGATCTCCGTCTTGGTGGCCTCGCTGCCCTCCGCTGCCGCGACGGCGCGGTTGCGGCGTACCGAGGACCAGAAGGAGGCGCCGATCAGGACGACGCCGACGAGGCCGGTGATGATCTCGTTGATCTCGTACTGGATGGTGACCAGCAGGATCACGGCGAGTGCGCCGATCGCGTAGTGCGCGCCGTGCTCCAGGTAGACGTAGTCGTCCAGGGTGCCCTGGCGGACCAGGTAGACGGTGAGCGAGCGGACGTACATGGCGCCGATGCCCAGGCCGAGCGCCATCAGCACGATGTCGTTGGTGATGGCGAAGGCGCCGATCACGCCGTCGAAGGAGAACGAGGCGTCCAGCACCTCCAGGTACAGGAACATGAAGAACGCCGCCTGGCCGGAGAGCTTGACCGCGGAGACGGACCTGCCCTGCCGCTTGGCCTCCTCCTCGGCCTCGTGCTCGCGCTCCTCGCCCTCCTCCAGCTTCTGCTCGAAGAACCCGGACAGACCGCCCACCACGAGATACGTGATGAGACCCGCCAGGCCGGAGATCAGCACCGTCTGCGCCTTGTCGGCGTGGGTGCCGCCGTGCTGGTGGGCGTGGGTGGCGAAGGTCATCGAGGTGATCAGCAGGACGATCATCGCGATGCAGGCCGAGAGCATGTCGACCTTGCCGAGCTTGGCCAGCGGCCGCTCCAGCCAGGCCAGCCACTTGTGCTCGCGGTCCTCGAACATGAAGTCCAGGAAGATCATCAGCAGGAACATGCCACCGAACGCGGCGATCGCCGGGTGCGCGTCGGTGACGTACTGCTGGTACAGGTCCTTGTTGTTGAGCGCGAGGTCGACGGCGTCGATCGGGTTCAGCTGGGCGCTGATGGCGACGATGACGACGGGGAAGACCAGCCGCATACCGAAGACGGCGATCAGGATGCCGATCGTGAGGAAGATCTTCTGCCAGAAGGCATTCATCTTCTTCAGGATTCCGGCGTTGACCACAGCGTTGTCGAAGGACAGCGAGATCTCGAGGATGGACAGGATGGCCACGACGCCGAAGCCGGCCCACCCTCCGTAGAACACCGCCGCGACCAGGCCGAGCGCGGTGACCGCGAACGACCAGCCGAAGGTTTTCAGTACCACTGGCTACCCAATCGTAAGTAAACGGGGTTCCCCCGCGCCGCGCGCGGCTTTACAAAACGTTGACCCCGAAGTCTAGAGCGATACCTCGCAGGCCCGACGCGTACCCCTGTCCGACAGCACGGAACTTCCACTCCCCACCGTGACGGTAAACCTCTCCGAAGATCATGGCGGTTTCCGTGGACGCGTCCTCGCTCAGGTCGTAGCGGGCGAGTTCCTGCCCGTCGGCCTGGTCGACGACCCGGATGAAGGCGTTGCCGATCTGCCCGAAGGCCTGGCCCCGCGCGTCGGCGTCATGGATGGAGACCGGGAAAACGATCTTGTCGCAGTCGGCCCGGACCTTCGAGAGGTCGACCAGGAGGGACTCGTCGTCCCCGTCGCCCTCGCCGGTGAGGTTGTCGCCGGTGTGCTCGACCGAGCCGTCCGGACTCTTGAGGTTGTTGTAGAAGACGAACCACTCGTCGCCGAGGATGCGGCCCCCGCTGCACAGCAGGGCGCTGGCATCCAGGTCGAAGTCGGCGCCCGTGGTGGTGCGGACGTCCCAGCCGAGCCCGATCATCACCTTGGTGAGGTTCGGCGCGGCCTTGGAGAGGGAGACGTTGCCTCCCTTGGCGAGCGTGACGCCCATGATGCTGTTCCTCCCCGAGTCGGGCTGCTCTCTTCGCCGGAAAGCCCGTCCGGCGCCGCACTCGACGGATCGAGGAGGTGCGGCGCCGGACGGGAGGTGCTGCGGGATCAGACGTTCACGCCGAAGTCCTGGGCGATGCCGCGCAGACCGGACGCGTAGCCCTGGCCGATGGCGCGGAACTTCCACTCGGCGCCGTGGCGGTACAGCTCGCCGAAGACCATGGCAGTCTCGGTGGAGGCGTCCTCGGACAGGTCGTAGCGGGCGATCTCGGCGCCGCCCGCCTGGTTCACGACGCGGATGAACGCGTTGCGCACCTGGCCGAAGGACTGCTGGCGGTTCTCGGCGTCGTAGATGGACACCGGGAAGACGATCTTCTCGATCTCGGCGGGGACCCCGGCGAGGTTCACCTTGATCTGCTCGTCGTCGCCCTCACCCTCGCCGGTGAGGTTGTCGCCGGTGTGCTCGACCGAGCCGTCGGGGCTCTTCAGGTTGTTGAAGAAGACGAAGTTCTGGTCCTTCGAGACCTTGCCGGACGCGTCCAGCAGCAGGGCGCTGGCGTCCAGGTCGAAGTCGGTGCCGGTCGTGGTACGGACGTCCCACCCCAGACCGACGATGACCGCGGTCAGGCCCGGGGCCTCCTTGGTCAGTGATACGTTGCCGCCCTTGCTGAGGCTGACTCCCACGGGTCCTCCCATTGGTGTCCTGGGGCGCCGGGCCCCGTCGTGCGCTGTCGGATCAACGAATCGATCCTAGTGACGGGTTCCCGCCCGTCGCAGGCCCTATGACCCGAGTTTCACAGGGTGTCGAGGGCCTTGACGTACTCGTTGAGGTCCCGGGCGTCGGGGAGGGCGTTGACGACGGTCCAGCGGACGACGCCCTCCTTGTCGATGATGAACGTGCCGCGGACCGCGCAGCCCTTGTCCTCGTCGAAGACGCCGTACGCGCGCGAGGCGGCGCCGTGCGGCCAGAAGTCGGAGAGCAGCGGGTACTCCAGGCCCTCCTGCTCGGCGAAGACGCGCAGGGTGTGGATGGAGTCGTTGGACACGGCCAGCAGCTGGGTGTCGTCGTTGACGAACGCCGGGAGGTTGTCGCGCAGCTCGCACAGCTCCCCGGTGCACACACCGGTGAAGGCGAACGGGTAGAAGAGCAGCACCACGTTCTTCGCGCCGCGGTAGTCCGAGAGCCTCACGGTGGCGCCGTGGTTGTCCTTGAGCTCGAACTCGGGGGCCTTCTCGCCGACCTGGATCGCCATGTCCCTGCGTTCCCTTCCCTGGGCTGTTCCGGTGAAGCCACCCTACGCAGCGACCGACGCGCCCCACGCCGCAGGGCACCCGCACGGCGCGCGGTCCGCGGACCGCCCAGGTGCCCGGTCATGACGTCCGGTGTCGGTGACGGACTCCCACGGGCGGCGCAGAACTCACGGGCCCGGGCGTCCCGGGCGCCCCCGACCGGCCGGGTGAGCCGGAGGCGGCCTCGACGTTGCCTCGAAGCTGCCCTCCGGGGCCGGAGGGCAGCCTGAGGGCCCGGAGCGTGTGCGGGCACCAGGGCCCGGACGGGCGCACGCGGGCGCGGGCCGTGGACCGGAACGCTTCGGACAGTCCAGAACTCTTGGGCCGGGACGAACCGGACGCGGCCTCGGACGGTGTTCCGGAGAGGTGGGTCCGGTGGTCTCCGGGCGGCGGGCGCCTCAGGAGAGGGGTTGCGGGGTGGGCCGGGGGCGGGCCCGGGGCGGGGTCGCCCCGGGCGCGGTCCGGCTCACCCGGCGGAGCGTCACCGCTTCGACTTGGCCCCCTTCGGCGTCACCAGCCGGCTGCCGCTCCAGTCCTTGCCGACGCTGACGCTCTTCGACGCCGACAGCCCGGCGGTCGTCGCGGCTTCCGAGATGTCGCTCGGCTCCACGTAGCCGTCGCGGCCCGTCTTCGGCGTCAGCAGCAGGATCGAGCCACCCTCTTCGATGTACGTGGTGGCGTCCACCAGCGCATCCGTCAGGTCGCCGTCCTCGTCGCGGAACCACAGCACCACGGCATCGGCCACGTCGTCGTAGTCCTCGTCGACGAGCTCGCTGCCGACATAGTCCTCAATGGCCTCGCGGAGCTCCTGGTCGACGTCGTCGTCGAAGCCGATCTCCTGGACCACCTGCTCGGGCTGGAACCCCAGCCTCGCGGCAGGGTTCGTCCGCTCCTCCGCGTGGTCCGCGGTCGCGCTCACGGGTTGCCTCCTGATCATGTTCGGGTGGGGTCGCCCCCGGGAAGTTCAGCCACGCGCATACGCGAGGCATTGGCCGTAGTCCACACGGGCGGGACGGATCGCGCAAGTACCCAGCCTTCGAGACCGCCGAAACGGTGACGATCCCGGCCGTGTCACCGCAACTCCTGCAGTGGAATTACCACCAAGGGTGCCTCACACCACACCGTTCTGCCCGGTATGTGCATTCAGTAGTCATCCGAGGGTACGAGACTCGAATGCCTTTGCGGAACACGTCATGGAGCGGGCGTATCGTTGCGTTTTGCCGGGCCCGTCCCCGGCGCCCGCGCGAACGTTTCCACTACCTCACGGTAGAGATGACGTGCGCCTTCCCGAGGTACACGATGGGAAACGGTGCAGGCACAGACAGAAGCGTGCCCCTCTGACAGTGAAGGAACAGCGTGGTTTCCGGAGCCGATCGCAATCCGATCATCATTGGCGGCCTTCCGAGCCAGGTCCCTGACTTCGACCCCGAGGAGACCCAGGAGTGGCTGGACTCGCTCGACGCCGCCGTCGACGAACGCGGCCGTGAGCGGGCCCGCTATCTGATGCTCCGGCTGATCGAGCGCGCCCGCGAGAAGCGCGTGGCCGTGCCCGAGATGCGCAGCACCGATTACGTCAACACCATCGCCACCAAGGACGAGCCGTTCTTCCCGGGCAACGAGGAGATCGAGCGCAAGATCCTCAACGCCACCCGGTGGAACGCCGCCGTGATGGTGTCCAGGGCGCAGCGCCCGGGCATCGGCGTCGGCGGCCACATCGCCACCTTCGCCTCCTCCGCCTCGCTGTACGACGTGGGCTTCAACCACTTCTTCCGCGGCAAGGACCGGGGGGACGGCGGCGACCAGGTCTTCTTCCAGGGCCACGCCTCCCCCGGCATCTACGCCCGCGCGTTCCTCCTCGACCGGCTCTCCGAGCAGCACCTCGACGGCTTCCGGCAGGAGAAGTCGAAGGCGCCGTACGCGCTGTCGAGTTACCCGCACCCGCGCTCGATGCCCGACTTCTGGGAGTTCCCGACCGTGTCGATGGGCCTCGGCCCGATCGGCGCGATCTTCCAGGCTCGGATGAACCGTTACATGGAGGCCCGCGGCATCGCGGACACGTCGAAGAGCCATGTGTGGGCGTTCCTCGGCGACGGCGAGATGGACGAGCCGGAGTCGCTCGGGCAGCTCTCCATCGCCGCCCGCGAGGGGCTGGACAACCTGACCTTCGTCGTCAACTGCAACCTCCAGCGCCTCGACGGCCCGGTGCGCGGCAACGGGAAGATCATCCAGGAGCTGGAGTCGGTCTTCCGTGGCGCCGGCTGGAACGTCATCAAGCTGGTGTGGGACCGGTCGTGGGACCCGCTGCTGGCGCAGGACCGGGACGGCGTGCTGGTCAACCGGATGAACACGACGCCGGACGGCCAGTTCCAGACGTACGCCACCGAGTCCGGCGCCTACATCCGCGACCACTTCTTCGGCGACGACCACCGGCTGCGCGCGATGGTCGAGAACATGACCGACGACCAGATCCTGCACCTGGGCCGCGGCGGGCACGACCACCGGAAGATCTACGCGGCGTACAAGGCGGCCGTGGAGCACAAGGGCCAGCCGACGGTCATCCTGGCCAAGACGGTCAAGGGCTGGACGCTCGGCCCCAACTTCGAGGGCCGCAACGCCACGCACCAGATGAAGAAGCTGACGGTCGCCGACCTCAAGGGCTTCCGCGACCGTCTGCACCTGCCGATCTCGGACAAGGAGCTGGAGTCCGGCCTGCCGCCGTACTACCACCCGGGCCGGGACTCGGAGGAGATCCAGTACATGCACGACCGGCGCAAGTCGCTGGACGGGTACGTGCCGACGCGTGTCGTACGGTCGAAGCCGCTGCCGCTGCCCGGCGACAAGGCGTACGCGACCGTGAAGAAGGGGTCGGGCCAGCAGTCCATCGCCACCACCATGGCGTTCGTACGACTGCTGAAGGACCTCATGCGGGACAAGGAGATCGGCAAGCGGTTCGTGCTGATCGCACCCGACGAGTACCGCACCTTCGGCATGGACTCGTTCTTCCCGAGCGCGAAGATCTACAATCCGCTCGGACAGCAGTACGAGTCCGTGGACCGCGAGCTGCTCCTCGCCTACAAGGAGTCGCCGACCGGGCAGATGCTGCACGACGGCATCTCGGAGGCGGGCTGCACGGCCTCGCTGATCGCGGCGGGCTCGGCGTACGCCACGCACGGCGAGCCCCTGATCCCGGTGTACGTCTTCTACTCGATGTTCGGCTTCCAGCGCACCGGTGACCAGTTCTGGCAGATGGCCGACCAGTTGTCGCGCGGTTTCGTGCTGGGTGCGACGGCCGGCCGTACGACGCTGACCGGTGAGGGGCTGCAGCACGCCGACGGCCACTCGCAGCTGCTCGCGTCGACGAACCCGGCGTGCGTCGCGTACGACCCGGCGTTCGGCTTCGAGATCGCGCACATCGTGAAGGACGGTCTGCGCCGGATGTACGGCGGGGACGAGCGGCACCCGCAGGGCGAGGACGTCTTCTACTACCTGACCGTCTACAACGAACCCATCCAGCACCCGGCCGAGCCGGAGGACGTGGACGTCGAGGGCATCCTCAAGGGCGTGTACCGCTTCAGCGCGGGCACGGGCGGGGAGATCCCGGCGCAGATCATGGCCTCCGGTGTCGCCGTGCCGTGGGCGGTGGAGGCGCAGCGCATCCTCGCCGAGGAGTGGAACGTCCGGGCGGACGTCTGGTCGGCGACCTCCTGGAACGAGCTGCGGCGGGAGGCCGTCGCGGTGGAGGAGTACAACCTGCTGCACCCCGAGGAGGAGCAGCGTGTTCCGTACGTGACGCGGAAGCTGAGCGGCGCCCAGGGGCCCTTCGTGGCTGTCTCCGACTGGATGCGCAGCGTTCCCGACCAGATCGCGCGGTGGGTGCCGGGGACGTACAGCTCACTGGGCGCGGACGGGTTCGGCTTCGCCGACACGCGCGGGGCGGCGCGCCGGCACTTCCACATCGACGCCCAGTCGATCGTGGTGGCGGTGCTGACGGAGCTGGCGCGGGAGGGGAAGGTGGACCGGTCGGTGCTGAAGCAGGCGATCGACCGGTATCAGCTGCTGGATGTGGCGGCCGCGGATCCCGGGCCGGCCGGGGGTGACGCGTAGCGCCGCAGGGGTGACTGCCGGGGGCGTGTGCGGGTTGCGTGGGGCCGGTCGCGCGGTTCCCCGCGCCCCTGAGAACGAGAAGGGCCCCTCGGCCACTGGCCGAGGGGCCCTTCTCGCCCGGCATCGCACCTCCCCGGGCTCCCCGTGCCGGGCGGTTCTCAGTAGGTGCCGAATCCGTAGGACGCGAGACCTATGAGCCCGATGAGGTTCAGGACGGTGACGATGGCGCCCAGCACCACGGCGATCAGTGCCGGGACGGAGGCGCTGCCGCTCCACCTGCGCCCCATGGCCAGCCAGCCGCAGACGACCGCGACGGGCCCGAGGATGATGCCCAGGGCGAAGAAACCCACGACCGCGCAGATGGCTCCGATGATGCCCAGGGTCGCGCGATCCGGCCCGCTCCGTGACCCCGTCCGGCCACGTGAGCGAGGGTACCTGCGCGTACTGTTGCCGAAGCCCGCCATCATCAACTCCCAGAACACTGCTGTAAGTTCGGGTCCGTGATGTCGCGGGTACCCCCGGCTTCCCGCCTTAGACCTGCACGCGCGCTGTCCCCTCCGGCAGCGCGCCGCAGGACCCGCCGGTCCCCGGTCGTACGACCATGTCGTACGAGGACCTGACCCACTGTCACCTGCGGCGCACCGGAGTGCGAGAGTTCCGCGGGCCGGTCACCCTGATGAGTGATCCGATCCCCGCGGCGGAGTCGTGTACGCACCGGGGCGCCGAGGTCTTCGAGGCACCGAGGTGTTCGAGGTGCGGGTGAACGCACCTGATATTCACGGCACGCCCGGACGAAACGTGATCCCGGTCACTCGATTGACGCGAGACCCTTCCGTTCTCCTAGTGTGTCCTTCCAGTGACTTCCTTCGACACCTCCCCTCAACTGAACGTCTGGCGCATGTTGCTCGCGTTGGCCGTGGTGTTCGTGATGCTCACGACCACCGGCTGGACCGCGATCCGCGCCCACCGCGGGGCCTCTCCCCTGCAGACGTCACTCGCCGCCTGGAGCCACGGGCAGGTCGACGGCCGCGCGCTGCCCGGCCCGGGCTCCGCGCCGGACCGGGTGGCGCGGTTCTTCTCCTCGCTCACCGAGGCGCAGCGCCTGGGCCTCGCCGAGCGCTATCCGCTCGCGGTCGGCAACATGAACGGCGTCCCGGCCCCCGTGCGGTACAGAGCCAACCAGGTCGCGCTCGCGCAGCAGCGCGAGGCCGAGGAGAAGCGCACGCGCGACTCCCGGCTGTCCGCGCTCGGCCAGTACGAGGCGGGCCGTCGTGCGAACCGCTTCGCGGACCTGATGCGGCACGACCGGCAGATCCTCGCCTTCGACCCCGAGGGTTCGGGCCGGGTCGCCGAGGTCTTCGGCGACCTCGACCGGGCCGAGCGGATCTCGGTGGTGGTGCCCGGCGTCGACACCGACGTACTCACCTTCCAGCGCACCTACCGCTCCTGGTCGGCGCCCGTCGGCATGGCGAGCGCCCTGTACGGGGCGGAGCGCGCGGCCGCCCCCGCGGTCCGTACCGCCGTGATCGCCTGGGCCGACTACACGGCGCCCAGCGGGCTCGGCATGGAGGCGGCCACCGCGCTGCGCGCCGAGCGGGGCGCGGTCCGGCTGGACGCGCTGGTGCGCGGGCTGCCCGGCCGGTCGACCGTCGCGCTGTACTGCCACAGCTACGGCTCGGTGGTGTGCGGGATCGCCGCGCCCCGCCTGCCGGCACGGGTGACCGACGTGGCGGTCGCGGGCAGCCCCGGCATGCGCGTCGAGCGGGCGTCCCAACTGCGCACCTCGGCCCGGGTCTGGGCGACGCGGGACGCCGACGACTGGATCGCGGACGTGCCGTACATGGAGGTCGGCGGGCTGGGCCACGGGGCCGATCCGGTGTCGGCCGCGTTCGGCGCGCGGGTGCTGTCCGCGGACGGCGCCGTCGGGCACGCCGGCTACTTCGCGCCCGGCACGGAGAGCCTGCGCAACTTCGCCGAGATCGGTGTTGGCGCGTATCGCGCGGTCCGCTGCGCACACGCCGAACACGAGGATGACGCGTGCCGGAAGGACCTGCCCGTCACCACCGCCGCCTGACGCGCGTAGAAATCGAAGGAACGACGGCCGACCCGAGGAGGGGACGAAGACGCGCCTCACGCATACGATGAGCCGCATGGGTGACGTACTGGCCGGATTTCATGCCGCCTGGGAGTTCGAGTCCGACTCCGTGCTCATCCGCTTCGAACGGGGAATCCGCACGCCGAAGCTGTTCCAGGCGCTCGGCGAACGCCGCATCCCCCTGGAGGCGATCGCCGGGGTGACGCTGACGCCGGGGCGGCGCGGGACCGTGGTGCTGCGGGCCGAGCCACGGCCGGGCGCCGACCCGCTGATGGACGCCGCCGCGGGCCAGTTGCGGGAGTCGGGCGATCCGTACCGGCTGGTGCTGCCGGCCGAACGCGAGGTCCTGGCCGAGTACTACGCGGACGAGCTGCGGGCACGGCTGCCGGAGACGGACGGCCCGGCCGAACGCCATCTGGTGGCCGCGCCCGAGGGGCCGCGGCAGTTCAAGGCGTACGACGGGAAGGCGTCCTTCGACGGTTCGTCCGTGTCGTTCCGGTGGTTCTGGACGGGGGCGTCCTCGGCGAAGTGGAAGGCCGGTGACCAGAGTTTCCCGGTCAATGAGCTGAGCGGGGTCGAGTGGCGTTCACCCGAGGTGTTCGAGGGACATCTGCGGCTGCTGCACCGCGACGCGGCGACGGCGCCGCCCGGGCAGGCCGACCAGGACCCGGCGGCCGTCGTCTTCGGGCTCGGCTACGGCCCGGTGCACGAGTCGCTGCCGTTCGCCGCCGCCGTGCTGGCCGCGGTGCGCGCCGCCGAACCGGCCCCCGCCGTGGGGCCGGCCGCGGCGCGCCGCCGCGACCCGGCCGACATCGCCGACCGCATCCGCCACCTCGGCGAGCTGCACCAGGCGGGGCTGGTGACGGACGAGGAGTTCACGACGAAGAAGGCCGAGCTGCTGGCGGAGCTGTGACCGGGACGCGGGAACCTCTCGTCCGTGTCGCCCGTGTCTACTCCCGGCCCGCCGAGGTGAAGCTCATGTCGGCGTAGCGGTCGCCCGCCACCCGGTCCGCGAGGGGCTCCAGCAGGGCCAGGTCCTCCTCGCCGAGGACGATGCGGGTGGCCGCGGCGTTCTCCGTCACCCGGCCGGGCTTCCGCGTGCCCGGGATCGGCACGACGGGCAGGCGGTGGACCTCCGCCCGCTGCTGCACCCAGGCCAGCGCGACCTGCGCGGGCGAGGCGCCGTGGGCCTCGGCGACCGCGCGGACCGGCTCCAGCAGGGACGCGTTGGCGGTCGCGTTGTCACCGGTGAAGCGCGGCATCCGGCGGCGGAAGTCGTCGGCGGTCAGGTCCTTGTCGGCGTCCGCGAAGGACCCGCTGAGGAAGCCCCGGCCGAGCGGCGAGTAGGGCACGAGGGCCACGCCCAGCTCGCGGGCGGCCGGCACCACGCCCGCCTCGATGTCCCGGCTGAACAGCGACCACTCCGACTGCACGGCGGCGATGGGGTGCACGGCCTGGGCGGCCCGCAGTTCGTCGCCGGTGACCTCGCTCAGCCCGAGGTGCTTCACCTTGCCCTCGCGGACCAGCTCGGCCATGGCGCCGACCGACTCCTCGATCGGCACGTCCACGTTCCGGCGGTGCATGTAGTAGAGGTCGATCACGTCCACGCCGAGGCGCTTCAGGCTGGCCTCGACGGCGTCGCGGATGTAGGGCGGGTCGTTGCGGATGATGCGCCGCGTCACGTCCTCCCGCGGGATCGCCATGGCGAACTTCGTGGCGATCACCACCTCGTCCCGGTGCGCCGCGAGGAACGGCGCGAGGAACCGTTCGTTCTCCCCGGCGCCGTACACGTCCGCCGTGTCGTAGAGCGTGACGCCGAGTTCCAGTGCCCGCTCCAGGGTGGCCCGTGACTCCTCCGCGTCCGAGGGCCCGTAGGCGAAGCTCATGCCCATGCAGCCGAGGCCCTGGACGCCGACCTCCGGGCCGGTCTCGCCCAGCCGTGTCGTCGCGATCCTGTCGCCGGTCACAGCACAGCTCCCTCCGACGCCAGGGCCCGCCCGGCGTCACCGTAGAAGTCGATCTTGCGGTCGAGCACGGCCAGCGTGTCCTGGAGCTCGGCGATCCGGGCCCGTACGCCCTCCCGGGTCGCCTTCAGCAGCTCGAAGCGGGCGCCGTAGGTGTGGTCGCCCTCGCGGACGAGTTCCGCGTACCGCACCATGTCCGCCACCGGCATGCCGGTCAGCCGGAGCTTGCCGACGAGGCCGAGCCAGTCCAGGTCGCGGTTGCTGTAACGGCGCTGGCCGGTGTGCGAGCGGTCGATGTGCGGCATCAGCCCGATGCGCTCGTACCAGCGCAGCGTGTGCGCCGTGAGGCCGGTCAGGGCGGCGACCTCGCTGATGGTGTACCTGTCCTGGCCGTCCGGGCGCCGGTCGGCGTGGGGCGGGCCGGCACAGCTGTCGACGTGGGTGCCTGTGGTGTCCATCACCGTCATGGCCCCCACGCTAGAACCTTCGAGTGCGCTCCAGGCAAGCGGCAGCCGGGGAAAACGCCGGGACACGGACGGGCGGGTGTGGCTACCGTGCAGATCATGACACTCGTACGCCGTGCCGGCCCAGGGGACGCGGAGGAAGTGCTGCGTCTGCGTCAGGTGATGCTCGACTCGGTCCACTCCGCCGATCCGTCCGAGCAGTCGGCGAACTGGCACGCGCTGTCCCTGCCGACGCTGCGCGCCCGGCTCGCCGAGCCGGACGGTTCCTTCGCCGCGCTCGTCGTCGACCACCCGGACCGGCCCGGCGCGCTCGCCGCGCTGGCGGCGGGCACGCTGGAGTACCGGATAGGGCGCGCGGACAATCCGCACGGCGCCGTGGGGTACGTCTTCAGCGTCGCCACCGACCCGGGGATGCGCCGCCGGGGGTACGCGCGCGCCTGCATGGAGGGGCTCCTGGTCTGGTTCCGCGAGCGGGGCGCGGTCCACGTCGACCTCAACGCCTCCGCGGAGGGCGAGCCGCTGTACGTCTCCCTCGGCTTCGTACGCCACCCCGACCCCTCGATGCGGTTGAAGCTGTCCGGCACTTAGGCTCGCAGGCATGTCTCTGCAGAGCCTCGCGCAGATCGAGAACTGGCCCGTCCCCACCGCCGCCGCGGCCGTCGTCCGCGCGGACGGCACCGTCGCCGGGTCGTACGGCCCGACCGGTCACCGCTTCCCGCTGGCGTCGGTGACCAAGCCGCTCGCCGCGTACGCCGTGCTGGTCGCGTACGAGGAGGGGGCGGTGGAGCTCGACGAGCCGGCCGGGCCCGAGGGCGCCACGGTCCGCCACCTGCTCGCGCACACGTCGGGCCTCGCCTTCGACGAGCACCGGGTCACCTCCGCGCCGGGTGAGCGGCGGCTGTACTCCAACGCCGGGTTCGAGCAGCTCGGGGACCACATCGCGAAGGCCACCGAGATCCCGTTCCCCGAGTACCTGCGCCAGGCGGTGCTGGAGCCGCTGGGGATGACGGCGACGACGCTCGACGGCTCGCCCGCCAAGGACGCCGTCTCGACCGTGGACGACCTGGTGCGCTTCGCCGCCGAGGTGCAGGCGCCCCGGCTGCTGGACGCGCGCACGGTCGCGGAGGCGATGACCGTCCAGTACCCGGGCACGAAGGGCGTCCTGCCGGGCTACGGCCACCAGAACCCCAACGACTGGGGCCTCGGCTTCGAGATCCGCGACGGCAAGTCCCCGCACTGGACGGGGACCTCGTCCTCGCCGCGGACCTTCGGTCACTTCGGGCAGTCGGGCACGTTCCTGTGGGTCGACCCGGTCGCGGGCGCGGCCTGCGTGGCGCTGACCGACCGGGCCTTCGGGCCGTGGGCGGTCGAGGCGTGGACACCGTTCACGGACGCGGTGCTGACCGAGCTGCGCGGCTGACGTCGGCTGCCGGCGGCAGGACCGTGTCGGCGGCCTCACGGAGCACGCGGTAGCAGGTGCAGGCGTGGGACTCCAGGCCGGTACGGTCGAGCACGGTGATGACGCCGCGGCTGTAGCGGATGCAGCCGGCCCGGGCCAGGGCGCCGGCCGCCTCGCTGACGGAGGTCCTGCGGACCGCGAGCATCTGGGCCAGGAACTCCTGGGTGAGGGCGAACCGGTCGCTGTGCATGCGGTCGGCGGTCATCAGCAGCCAGCGGGCGCACCGCTGGGGTATGCGGTGGCCGCGGTTGCAGGCGGCGTTCCGGGCGAGCTGGGTGAACATGAACTGCGTGTAGCGCTGCAGCACCTGCTGCAGCGCCCCGTCCAGCACGCCGATCTCGTGCCGGAAGCGGTCGGCGTCCATGCGCAGTCCCCAGCCGGCCACCTGGCACACCGCGCGTTCGGTCGGCGCGGTGACCCCCAGGAAGGCGGAGAGCCCGACCATGCCCTCGTCGCCGACGGTGGCGACCTCGACGGTCCCCCCGTCCAGGTCGGCCAGGATGCTGAACACCGCCCGCAGCGGGAACAGGACGGCTTCGACGGGGCGGCCGGGCCGGTGGACCACTTCCCTGATCTGTGTGCGGACCGGTTCCAGGTCGTGCCGCAGTCGCTGCCGTTCGGCCTCCGGCAGGGCCGCGAGGACGCGGTTGCCGCGCGGGTCGTGGCGATCGGCAGCGGGGGCCGTCATGACGCGTCCTCCTCGACCGCCGTGTCGGCGGCCGCGGGCGGGATCACCGCCGCCCAGGGCGGCAGCGAGACCCTCATCAGGCCGGCGGCGCCCGGCACCATCACCAGGCCGACCAGTGCGTGCGCCAGTACCGGCAGGGGCAGTACGAAGTCGACGCAGCCGGTGGCCGTGGCCGCGCTCGGCATGCCGGAGGCCTTGGCCGTGGCGGTGTCCTGGGCCAGCACCCGTCCCCCCGCGCCCCGGACGTGCCGCGTCCCCAGGGCACCGTCGTCCAGTTGGCCGGTGAGGACGGCGGCGAGGAGCCGGGGGCCGAAGGCGGCGGCGGCCGAGGCGAGGACCGCGTCCGCGACCCGGCGGCTGTCGCCGTGGTGCAGCAGCACGTCCCCGGCGGAGGTGAAGGCCGCCCGGCGCCCGGCCGGGACCACGTGCACCTGGCCGGCCGTCAGCAGGTCCCCGTGGCGCAGCAACCGCACCGGGAGCGTCGAGTAGAAGTCCAGCACCTCGACGAACTGGTCGGACTCCCGTACAGGACGGTGCTGGACCACGATCAGGGCGGCCGGGAACGTCCTGGGAAGCGACGCCAGCAGCTCGCAGTACGCCGTCACACCACCCAGCGACGCGACCAGACAGACCACGTCGAAGGCGGCTTCGGCCCTTCGCACGGTACCGGGCACAGCGCCAGCCTATTGCCCGCCACCGGACAGAGGAACTCCCCGGCGCGAGGCGCCGGCGGACGCGGTTCAGTCCCCCGTCATCTCCCACAGCAGCACCTCGGCCGGCCCGGCGTCCGCCGCCGCCTCCAGCCGCACGTCCCGCTCGTCCGTGAGCCGGGCCGCGTCCCCCGGACCCAGCCCCTCCTCACCGCAGCGCACTCGTCCCCGTACGACGTGGACGTACACGTACGGCGCTCCCGGCACCGTCGTGCGCTCCCCCGCGTCCAGCCGCCGTACGCGCAGGGTCGCGCCCGCCTCCGGGACCGGGTACGGCGCGGAGTCGGCGAGGGAGCGGACGACCCCGTAGGCGGGGTCGCCGCCGGGCTCGCGGGGTGCCAGCCACATCTGGACGAAGGTCAGGGGCGCGTCGCCGTCGTTGCGTTCGACGTGGCGGACCCCGCCGCCCGCGCTGAGGCGCTGCACGTCCCCGGGGCGGACCCGCGTCTCGCGGCCCGTCGAGTCGCGGTGGGTGAGCTCGCCCTCGACCACCCACGTCACGATCTCGGTGTGGCTGTGCGGGTGCTCGTCGAAGCCCGCGCCGGGGGCGAGCCGTTCCTCGTTGCAGGCGAGGATGGCGCCGAAGCGGAGATTGTCCGGATCGTAGTGGGGGCCGAACGAGAAGGCGTGCCGGGACTCGATCCCGGCCGCCGGGTCGCCTCCCGGGTAGCGCTCGGCGGCGCGCCGTACGTCCATCACGGGCTCCACGGTAGTCCGTCCACGCGGTCGCGCCCCCGGTCGCGGGCGGGCTCCCGGAGCCCGCCCGCGACCCGGCTCCGCACACCGCCGTCCGGATGAGGCAGTCTTGTCCCCGTGCCCGAACCCGTAGCCGGCTCCTCCGGACCCCCTCCGCGCGACGCCCGCCCGTACGACGCCCATCCGCACACCGGAACGCTGAAGCGGCTGGAGAAGTCGTCCGGACGCCTCGCCGCGCAGGCCATCGCGCGCATGGACGAGACGCTGCCGTGGTACCGGGCGATGCCTCCCGAGAACCGGTCGTGGATCGGGCTGGTCGCCCAGGCGGGCATCGCCGCCTTCACGGAGTGGTTCCGGCATCCGGACGCCCCGCAGGCCATCTCCACCGACGTCTTCGGGACCGCCCCGCGCGAGCTGACCCGGGCCATCACCCTGCGGCAGACCGTCGAGATGGTGCGCACCACCATCGAGGTGATGGAGAGCGCCATCGACGAGGTGGCGGCGCCCGGCGACGAGTCGGTGCTGCGCGAGGCGCTGCTGGTGTACGCCCGCGAGATCGCCTTCGCCACGGCCCAGGTGTACGCACAGGCCGCCGAGGCACGCGGTGCCTGGGACGCCCGCCTGGAGTCGCTGGTGGTGAACGCCGTGCTGTCCGGCGAGGCCGACGAGGGGGCCGTGTCCCGGGCCGCCGCGCTCGGCTGGAACTCGCCGGACAACGTGTGCGTCGTCCTCGGCACCGCGCCCGACGGCGACAGCGAGCTGACCGTGGAGGCGATCCGCCGGGCCGCCCGGCACGCCAAGCTCCAGGTGCTCACCGGGGTGCTGGGCAACCGCCTCGTCGTCATCGCGGGCGGCAGCCAGGATCCGCTGCAGGTGGCGAAGTCGCTGATCGGGCCGTATGCGGCGGGGCCCGTGGTGGCCGGGCCGATCGTGCCCGACCTGCTGGCGGCGACCCGCTCGGCGCAGGCCGCGGCGGCCGGGCTGAAGGCGTGCTCCGCGTGGCAGGACGCGCCCCGTCCGGTTCTGGCGGACGATCTCCTTCCGGAGCGTGCGATCGCCGGTGACCCGAGCGCTCGCGAGCAGTTGGTGGAGGAGATCTACAGACCGCTGGAGGAGGCCGGTTCGGCACTGCTGGAGACTCTCAGCGTTTATCTTGAACAAGCGTCCAGTTTGGAGGGGGCGGCACGAATGTTGTTCGTCCACCCCAATACCGTGCGCTACCGGCTTCGACGTGTGACAGACGTCACCGGCTGGTCGCCCTCCGATGTGCGTTCCGCGTTCACGCTGCGGATCGCGCTGATCCTGGGACGCCTGGTCGATGGAGATCCTCAGTCCTAGCGTTTTGTCGAAGGCCCACAAAACGGTTCCATGTTCTTCGTCCCTGTCCTCACGGGCGGCTCCGGCCGTCCCCAAGAGAGAGTGTGAGAGTGCTCGTACTCGTCGCTCCCGGCCAGGGCGCCCAGACGCCCGGCTTCCTGACTCCCTGGCTCGATCTCCCAGAAGCCGCCGACCGCCTCGGCGCGTGGTCGGACGCCATCGGGCTGGACCTGACCCACTACGGCACACAGGCCGACGCCGACGCCATCCGTGACACCGCCGTGGCGCAGCCGCTGCTGGTCGCGGCCGGCCTGCTGTCCGCCGCGGCACTCGGTGACATCTCCGGGCTCGCCCCCGGCGCGGTCGCCGGTCACAGCGTCGGCGAGATCACCGCCGCCGCGCTCGCGGGCGTCCTCGACGACACGGCCGCGCTGACCCTGGTGCGCAAGCGGGGCCTGGCGATGGCCGAGGCCGCGGCCGTCACCGAGACCGGCATGTCGGCGCTGCTCGGCGGCGACCCGGAGACGACCGTCCCGCACCTGGAGGCGCTGGGCCTCACCCCGGCGAACGTGAACGGCGCGGGCCAGATCGTGGCAGCGGGTACCCTTGAGCAGCTGGCCGCCCTGGCGGCGGACAAGCCCGAGGGCGTACGCCGTGTGGTGCCGCTCAAGGTGGCGGGCGCCTTCCACACGCGGCACATGGCCCCCGCCGTGGACGCGCTGGCCGAGGCCGCGAAGGAGCTGACCCCGGCCGACCCCGCCGTGCGCTACGTGTCGAACAAGGACGGCCAGGCCGTCGCCACGGGTACCGAGGTGCTGTCCCGGCTGGTCGGGCAGGTCGCCAACCCGGTGCGCTGGGACCTGTGCATGGAGACCTTCAAGGAGCTCGGGGTGACCGCGCTCGTCGAGCTGTGCCCCGGCGGTACGCTCACCGGTCTCGCCAAGCGCGCCCTGCCCGGAGTGAAGACCGTGGCCCTCAAGACCCCCGAAGACCTCGACGCCGCCCGCGAGCTGATCGCAGAGGCGTCGACACCTGCCGCTGACGCGGCGGGCGCCTGACAAGGAGCCCGAGAGCATGTCGAAGATCAGGCCCAGCAAGGGCGCCCCGTACGCGCGCATCCTCGGTGTCGGCGGCTACCGCCCGACCCGGGTGGTGCCCAACGAGGTGATCCTGGAGAAGATCGACTCGTCCGACGAGTGGATCCGCTCCCGCTCCGGCATCGAGACGCGGCACTGGGCCTCCCCCGAGGAGACCGTCGCCGCGATGTCGATCGAGGCGTCCGGCAAGGCCATCGCGGCCGCCGGCATCACGGCCGAGCAGATCGGCGCGGTCGTCGTCGCGACCGTCTCGCACTTCAGCCAGACCCCGGCCGTCGCCACCGAGATCGCGGACAAGCTCGGCACGGACAGGGCCGCCGCGTTCGACGTGTCGGCGGGCTGCGCGGGCTTCGGCTACGGGCTGACGCTCGCCAAGGGCATGGTCACCGAGGGCTCCGCCGAGTACGTGCTCGTCATCGGCGTGGAGCGGCTCAGCGACCTGACCGACCTGGAGGACCGGGCCACGGCCTTCCTCTTCGGCGACGGCGCCGGCGCGGTCGTGGTCGGCCCCTCCGACGAGCCGCACATCGGCCCGACGGTCTGGGGCTCCGAGGGCGACAAGGCCGAGACGATCAAGCAGACGATCCCGTGGAACGAATACCGGATCGGCGACCTCGGCTCACTGCCGCTGGACAGCGCCGGCAACGTCAAGTTCCCCGCGATCACGCAGGAGGGCCAGGCGGTGTTCCGCTGGGCCGTGTTCGAGATGGCGAAGGTCGCCCAGCAGGCGCTGGACGCGGCCGGGATCACCCCGGACGACCTGGACGTCTTCATCCCGCACCAGGCCAACGTGCGGATCATCGACTCGATGGTGAAGACTCTCAAGCTGCCGGAGCACGTCACGGTCGCCCGTGACATCCGCACCACCGGCAACACCTCGGCCGCCTCGATCCCGCTCGCGATGGAGCGGCTCCTGGCGTCCGGCGAGGCGAAGAGCGGCGACACCGCGCTCGTCATCGGCTTCGGGGCGGGTCTCGTGTACGCAGCGACGGTCGTTACCCTCCCCTAGGCACTCCGTGCCGGACCACGCTTCACGGTCCGGCACGGGAACCACCGCCATACCCCCTGACAACAACGAAGGAGCGCCCACATGGCCGCCACTCAGGAAGAGATCGTCGCCGGTCTCGCCGACATCGTGAACGAGATCGCCGGCATCCCGGTTGAGGACGTCCAGCTGGACAAGTCCTTCACCGACGACCTGGACGTCGACTCGCTGTCCATGGTCGAGGTCGTCGTCGCCGCCGAGGAGCGCTTCGACGTCAAGATCCCCGACGACGACGTCAAGAACCTCAAGACGGTCGGCGACGCGACCGAGTACATCCTCAAGCACCAGGCCTGACCCCCGGATCGACCCGGGCCCCGGCGCCGGGTCCGATCCCGTGGTCGGCCCGGTGCCCTGCCCCGCCGCCCGGCGGTGGCGCCGTACGAATCCTCGTAATCGTTGGAGAAGAATTCCCGTGAGCTCGACCAAGCGCACCGTGGTCGTCACCGGTATCGGCGCAACTTCACCGCTGGGTGGCGACGCGGCCACCACCTGGGAGGGCCTGGTCGCCGGACGTTCCGGTGTCCGCCCCCTCACGCAGGAGTGGGCCGCCGAGCAGGCGGTCAGGATCGCCGCTCCGGCCGCCGTGGACCCGTCCGAGGTCATCCCGCGGCCCCAGGCCCGCCGGCTCGACCGCTCGGCGCAGTTCGCGCTGATCGCCGCCAAGGAGGCGTGGGCCGACGCCGACTTCGACGAGAAGGCCGCCGACGACGGCGGCGTGGACCCCGACCGGCTCGGCGCGGTGATCGCCTCCGGCATCGGCGGTGTGACCACGCTCCTCGACCAGTACGACGTGCTGAAGGAGAAGGGCGTACGCCGGGTCTCCCCGCACACCGTGCCGATGCTGATGCCGAACGGCCCGTCCGCCAACGTGGGCCTGCTCGTCGGCGCCCGCGCCGGTGTGCACACCCCGGTCTCCGCCTGCGCGTCGGGCGCCGAGGCCATCGGCTACGCCATCGAGATGATCCGCACCGGCCGCGCCGACGTGGTCGTCGCGGGCGGCACCGAGGCGGCCATCCATCCGCTGCCGATCGCCGCGTTCGGCAACATGATGGCGATGTCCAAGAACAACGAGGACCCCGAGGGCGCCTCGCGTCCGTACGACACCGCCCGGGACGGCTTCGTCCTCGGCGAGGGCGCGGGTGTGGTCGTCCTGGAGTCCGCCGAGCACGCCGCGAAGCGCGGTGCCCGGGTGTACGCGGAGGCGGTCGGCCAGGGCATCTCCGCCGACGGCCACGACATCGTGCAGCCGGAGCCCGAGGGCCGCGGCATCTCGATGGCGCTGCGGGCCCTGCTGGACAACACGGACCTGGACCCGGCCGAGATCGTGCACGTCAACGCGCACGCCACCTCGACCCCGGCCGGCGACATCGCCGAGCTGAAGGCGCTGCGCAAGGTCTTCGGCGACGACGCGGACCACATGGCGGTCTCCGCCACGAAGTCCATGACGGGCCACCTGCTGGGCGGCGCGGGCGGCGTGGAGACCGTGGCGACGGTCCTCGCCCTGTACCACCGGATCGCCCCGCCGACGATCAACATCGAGAACCTCGACCCGGAGGCCGAGGCCAACGCGGACATCGTGCGCGGCGAGGCCCGCAAGCTGCCCGTGGAGGGCCGTATCGCCGCCCTGAACGACTCGTTCGGGTTCGGCGGGCACAACGTGGTGCTGGCGTTCCGTACGGTCTGAGGACCGCGCGAGGCGCGCCTGGGCACATGAGGAGGCCCCCACCGTCCGGTGGGGGCCTTCCGCGTGCCTGACGGGACCTCAGACCACCTGGTGCAGCCAGCGCACCGGGGCGCCCTCGCCCGCGTAGCGGAAGGGCTCCAGTTCATCGTCCCAGGGCTTGCCGAGGAGGCGGGCGAGCTCGGCCTCCAGGTCGGTCTCGCCGCGCTGGGAGCGGAGCAGGGCGGCGCGCAGCCGGTCCTCGGGGATCAGGATGTCGCCGTGGATGCCGGTGACGGCGTGGAAGATGCCGAGGTCGGGGGTGCAGCTGTAGCGCTCGCCCTCGGCGTTCGCGCTGGGCTCCGCGGTGACCTCGAAGCGGAGCAGGTGCCAGCCGCGCAGCGCGGAGGCGAGCTGGGACGCGGTGCCGGGCTCGCCCCGCCAGGAGAACTCCGAGCGCCAGGTGCCCGGTGCCGCCGGCTGCCTGATCCAGTCGAGGCTGACGCGCGTCCCGAGGACGCCCGCCACGGCCCACTCGACGTGCGGGCAGAGCGCGCGCGGTGCGGAGTGCACGTACAGAACTCCACGTGTCGTCACCGGGCCTCCCTAGTAACTTGGCGGAACGGGGAGCGGCAGGGCAGCCACGGGGCGAGGCTACCGTGCGGCGGGCCGAGGAGTGTGACGTACCGTCGGAGCCGATGCCGGGAAACGACGAGGTTTCACCCGGCGAGACGTGTGAACGGGTTTCCGGCCGGAGGCCGGAAATGTCCCCCGGTGTGGTGGCCGTCCTCGCGGACCCGTGCTGACCGGCCGCGACGGCCCGGTGGCGGGCGGTGGCGGCGGCACGGGCCGGGACGGGCCGCTCCGGCGGTGCCGTATACGAAAGAGGGGACCTGGGGATGCGCGGAAGACCCCATCGGTCGCGGGCGGTGCTCGCGGCCCTGACGACGGCCGTGCTGGGGGCGGTGGGCTGCGACGCCTCGGGCGGCGGCTCGCCCGCCCCGGGCGGCAGCTCGGCGTCCCCGACGCCCGCGTGGGACCGTGCGCCCCGGTCCGTGGCGGCCGTCGGGGACTCCATCACCACGGGCTTCGACGCCTGCTCGGTGCTGTCGGACTGCCCGGAGGCCTCGTGGGCGACCGGGAGCGACCCCGAGGTCGACAGCCTCGCCGTGCGGCTGCTGGGGGCGGACGGGACCGCCGGGCGGAGCTGGAACCACGCGGTGAGCGGGGCGCGGATGGCGGATCTGCCGGCCCAGATGACGAAGGCGGCGGCGGAGCGGCCGGAGCTGGTGACGGTGATGGCCGGCGCGAACGACGCGTGCCGCGAGACGACGGACGCCATGACGCCGGTGGACGCCTTCCGGTCCTCCTTCGAGGAGGCCATGGCGGCGCTGCGGAAGGACGCCCCGAAGGCGCAGGTGTACGTGGCGAGCGTGCCGGACCTGAAGCGGCTGTGGTCCGAGGGCCGGGCCAATCCGCTCGGCAAGCAGGTGTGGAAGCTGGGCATCTGCCCGTCGATGCTCGCCGATCCGGACGCCCTGGACGCGGCGGCGAACACGCGGCGCGACGCGGTGCGGGAGCGGGTGGAGGCGTACAACGGGGTGCTGGAGGAGGTGTGCGCGAAGGACCGGCGGTGCCGCTTCGACGGGGGCGCGGTGTTCGACTACCGGTTCGGGACGGCGGAGCTCAGCCCGTGGGACTGGTTCCACCCGAGCGTCAAGGGCCAGGCGCGGCTCGCGGAGATCGCGTACCGCGCGGTCACGGCGGAGGAGGCGCCGTGACCGCGCGGCGGCGACGAGGTGCGTGTGCCGGTCAGGCCACCACGGTCGCCGTCAGACGGCGGTCCGCGACCGAGCGGCCGGCCTCGACCTCGTACGCGCCCGTCACGTGCGTCCAGGCACCGGCGGCCTCGTCCCAGATCTCGAAGGCACGGGCCGGGAGCTCCACGACGGCCTCCACGCTCTCGCCGGGGGCCGCCTCGACGGACGCGAAGCCGGCGAGCTGCCGGGCCGGGCGGTCCGCGCCCGGGGCGGCCGGTGCCAGGTAGACCTGGACGACCTCGCGGCCCGCGCGCTCCCCGGAGTTGCGGACGCGGACGGTGACGGACCGGCCGGTCACGTCGATCGACTCGTACATCCAGTCGGTGTAGCCGAGGCCGTGGCCGAAGGCGTACGAGGGGGTGCGGCCCTCCTTCTCCCAGGCCCGGTAGCCGATGAACACGCCCTCGGTGTACGGGAGTTCGCCGTTGTCCGGGGTGACCTGCGTGACCGGGGCGTCCGTCAGCGAGCCCCAGGTGGTGGGGAGCCGGCCGCCCGGTTCGTGCGCGCCCGTGAGGACGTCGGCGAGGGCGGCGCCGCCCTCCTGGCCGGGGAACCAGGTGAGGAGGACCGCGGCGACCTCGTGCCGCCAGGGGAGCTCCACCGGGGAGCCGGAGTTGACGACCACGACCGTGTTCGGGTTGGCGGCGGCGACGGCGCGCACCAGGTCGTCCTGGTGGCCGGGGAGCCTCAGGTCCTCGCGGTCGAAGCCCTCGGACTCGACGAGGTCGGTGGTGGCGACCACGACGACGGCGGTGTCGGCGGCGCGGGCCGCCTCCACGGCCTCGGCGATCAGTTCGTCGGGGTCGCGCCGCGGCTCCTGGTGGCAGAGCTCGAAGGTGATCACCTTCATGGGGAGGTCCTCGGGGAGGGCGACGACGTGACGCAGGGAGACCTCGACCGGTTCGCCCGCCGCGAGCTCGACCCGGGCCCGGGGCACGGGGGCACCGAAGAAGGCTTCGAAGGGGTCGTCCTTGGCCGGGCGCTGGACGTCGTCGAAGTACGTCGTGCCGTCGACGGTGAGGGTGAAGGCCCCCATGCCCTTGATGCCGAACGCGTGCGCGCCGCTCTCGCGCGGGGTGAACGTGCCGGTCAGCTCGACGGTGTGCAGCCGGTCGTCGGTGACGCCGTCGGGGCGGTCGGAGCCCATCCACTGCAGGTGTCCGTTGGGTGCGGAGCCGGTGCCGATGACCGTGCCGTCGGCGTCGCGGCACACGGCCCGCAGCTCGAAGCCCCGGTCGGCGGCGGCGAGTTCCTCGTTGGGGTCGGCGCCGAGGGCGTAGGTGAGGGTGCCCTCGGGGAGGGCGGCGGTGAGTCCGTCGAGCGGGGAGACGACGTGGTCGGGGAAGACGGTGGCGGAGCCGCCGCCGAGGACGCGGGCGTCGCGGGCGGCGGCCCCGATCAGGGCGACCTTTCCACCGGGCCTCAGGGGCAGGGCGGGCGCCCCGTCGCGGACCTCGTTGCGGACCAGGACGAAGGAGCGGCGGGCGATCTCGCGGGCGAGGGCCTGGCCGTCGACGGGGGCGGGCAGGTCGGTGACGGCGGGTTCGGCGCCGTCGAGGGCGCCGACCCGGGCGGCGAGGCGGAGGACGTTGCGCACGGCCTCGTCGACCTTCGCCTCCTCGACCTCGCCGTCCCTGACCGCCTTGGCGAGGGCCTCGCCGTACACGGTGCGCGGGCCGGGCATCGCGACGTCGAGGCCGCCCTCGATCGCGCCCGCGGTGGACCGGGCGGCCATCCAGTCGGAGACGTTGAAGCCGTCGAAGCCCCACTCGCCGCGCAGGACCTCGTTCACCAGGTGGTGGTGTTCGGTCATCGTCGTGCCGTTGACGGTGTTGTAGGCGGTCATGATGCCCCAGGGGCGGGCGTTCCCGACGATGGCCTCGAAGGGCGCCAGGTACAGCTCGCGCAGTGCGCGTCCGGAGACGAGGTTGTCCACCGTGAAGCGGTCGGTCTCGGCGTCGTTGGCGACGAAGTGCTTCACCGTGGTGCCGACCCCGCCGGACTGCACGCCCCGCACGTACCCGGTGCCGATCCGCCCGGTCAGGTACGGGTCCTCGCTGTACGCCTCGAAGTGGCGGCCGCCGAGCGGGGAACGGTGCAGGTTGACCGTGGGGGCGAGGAGGACGTGGACGCCCTTGCGGCGGGCCTCCTGGGCGAGCAGCACTCCGGCGCGGTGGGCGAGGTCGGGATCCCAGGCGGCGGCGAGCGCGGTCGGGGAGGGCAGCGCCACGGACGGGTCGTCGGCGGTCCAGCGGACGCCCCGTACGCCGATCGGGCCGTCGGACATGACGAGCGACTTGAGGCCGATCTCGGGCAGGGCGGGCAGCGACCACATGTCCTGTCCGGCGAGCAGCCGTGCCTTCGCGTCGAGACCGAGCCGGCCGAGGGCGGCCTCGACGACTGCCTCGCGGGCCTCGTCCGCCGAGGTCACGGGGGTGTTCCCGGCGGGAGCGGAGCGGGGGTGCGTCATACGGGGTGCCTCCTCGGTGAAGCGGTGGAGCGGTGACGTCCGCGCGGGTCTCCATCCTGCACCCAGAGCCTGTACAGCATTAGCTTTTGTTATCTTGTCGTTATCTCACGAGTGCTCATGCGTGAGGGCGCCACGCCCGGTTGCCGTACGGTGACGCCATGAGCACCAGGGCCAGAAGCGAGGAACGGCGTGCCGACATCGTCCGGGCCGCCCTGGAAGTGATCGCCGAGCGTGGCTACCGGGGCGCGAGCATGGCCGCGATCGCCGAGCGGGTCGGGCTCACCCAGCAGGGCCTGCTGCACTACTTCCCCACCAAGGACGCGCTGCTCGTCGCGGTGCTGAAGGAGCGGGACCAGTGGGACGCGGTGCCCGACAGCCCGTGGCGGCTCGATCTGCTGGCCGCGCTCGTCGAGTACAACGCCATGCGGCCGGGGATCGTACAGACGTTCTCCGCGCTGCTCGGCGAGAGCGTCACGGAGGACCATCCCGCGCGCGGGTTCTTCACCGAGCGGTACGAAAGGGTGCGCGCCAGCATGACGGGGGTGCTGCGCGACCGGTACGGGGAGCGGCTGCCTGGCGGGCTCACTCCGGAGCGGGCGGCCCCGCTGCTCGTGGCGGTGATGGACGGGCTCCAGTACCAGTGGCTGCTGGATCCGGAGGCGGTGGACATGCCGGGGGCGTTCTCGGACTTCGTGAAGCTGCTGGGCGGGGCGGCCGAGGCTCCCTGTGAACAGGAGGAAACAGCGGACTGATCTTCCTGGCGTACGCCCCTGCCGTCACGCGATACTGCCGCCGTCCCCCACGCCACGGCGACAGAAGGAGCCGAACTCCCTTGACCTCCCTGCGCACACGGATCGGCATAGCCGGCACGGCCCTGCTCACCGCGATCACAGCACCCACGACCGCCGTCGCGGCCCCGGTCGCGCCGCCCTCCTCCGCGGCCTCCCCCACCGTCGAGGAACAGCGTCTCGACCGGGCCGCGCCCCAGGAGATCCTGCGGCGCTCCGGGTTCGACTCGGTGGCGCCGGCGTTCGCCCGGGCGCTGTCGAAGGCCCGCTCGTACGCCCAGGCCGAGCGGATCGCCGAGCGCGAGGGCACGCGGCTGTGGGAGCGGGCCGTGGACCGGGCGCAGGGGCGCGGTCCGGCGCAGTACGAAGAGCGCGAAGCGCCTCCCCTGGAGGGTGGTGGTGGGCGACGGGCGGGCATCAGCCGTGACGACGACCGGCCGCTGTACTGGGCCCGGCTGGGGATGACGCGGGAGGTGCGCGGCTGGGAGCCGGCGAGGTTCCGGCTGACGGACGCCCAGCGGGAGCGGCTCCTGGAGGCCGTGGAGCGGACCTCGCGCGGGCAGGACTCCCTCGACTTCCCGCGGGCCGGGGACGGCGTGAAACGCGTTCTCGTCACCGGCTTCGACCCGTTCACCCTGGACCGGGACGCCCGCATCTCCAACCCGTCCGGCGCCACCGCGCTCGCCCTCGACGGCACGGTGATCCGGACCGCGGACGGCCCGGCGCGCATCGAGGCGGCCGTCTTCCCGGTGCGCTGGGACGACTTCGCCGCCGGGGAGGTGGAGCGGACGCTGCGGCCGGTGCTGCCGCAGGTGGACGTGTTCACGACGGTGAGCCAGGGCCGGGCGGGCCGCTTCGACATCGAGCGCACCAACGGCGCCTGGCGCGGCGGCTCCCCCGACAACGAGAACGTCTCCCGCGCGGAGACGGTCCCGGTGACCGACCCCGCGTCCCAGCCGCAGTGGACGTCCACGACCCTGCCGTACGCGGACATCGTGGCGGCGGAGACGGGCCGTTTCCCGGTGTACGACAACACGAGCGTCACCGAGATCCCGGCGGGCGGGACGCAGTCCGTCACGCGGCCGGAGGGACCGACCCCGGGTTCGACGGCGCGCTCCGGTGGCGGCGGCAACTACCTGTCCAACGAGATCGCCTACCGCGCGACGCTGCTGCGCGACCGTCTGGGACTCCACGACGAACTGCCGGGCGGCCACGTGCACACGCCGATCCTCGACTTCGGCGCGGACAACACGGACCCGGAGACCGGAACGGTCACCGATCCGGAGTTCGTACGGAACCGGCTGGACATCATCGACCAGGTGCGGGAGATCGTGCGGGTGGCCGCGGAGGCGGACGGGGCGTAGCGGACCGGGCCGCGGGTCAGGACGGCACGGGTCAGGGCGTCGCCGTCTCCGGTGACTGGTCGTCGTACCGTGTCCGGCCCGCGGCGTCCTCGTCGCCGTCCTCGTCACCGTCCTCCCGGATCTCCTCGCCGAGCAGGTCGCGGGCCAGCAGGGTGGCGCCCGCGACCGCGCCCGGCATCAGGAAGACGGCCACGAACGGGACCAGGAAGGCGAGGCCGAGCGGCGTACCGAAGCCCCAGACCAGCGTCTTGCGGGCGCGCAGTAGGGTCAGGCGCTCGCGGAGCTCGACGCCGCGGCGCTGGAGGGCTACGGCGGTGAGCTCCTCGGTGAGGAAGAAGCCGGTGACGAAGAAACCGATCACGGGGACGACCGTCTGCCCGGCGACCGGGATGAAGCCGAGCGCGAAGAGGAGTACGGCCCACACGAGGGCGCGGACGAGGATGCGGACGCTGTCGCGGGCCGAGATCCACAGGTCACGGGCGAGCGACAGGCCGGACTCCGGAGCGGTGCCGTCCGGGGAGACGTCGCGGTCGACCTTCTCCGAGAGACTCTCGTAGAAGGGGTCGCCGATGAGCAGCGTCACCGCCGTGAAGGTGAGGACGGCGAGCAGCAGGCCGAGGGCGAACAGGACGACGGTCAGGAATCCGCGGAAGAGGCCCTGCCAGGGACTGGACCAGTCGTCGGCGAACGGCGTCGCCCAGCCGACGAGGTCCGCGCCCCACAGCGCGAGGGCGACGAGGGCGGCCACGTACAGCACGAGCGTGATCAGGCCCGGGACCAGCCCGAAGCCGTACTGCTTCCCGTGCCGGGCGACCCATCGCTGGCCGCGGAGCAAGTACGTGAATCCCACCCGTAGATCGCGCATGCGTGCACTCTAGCCAAGGCGGGAACGTGTTCCGCCCGTCGCCCCGGACGGCCCCGTCCGTCACGCCGGCGCGACGGCCACCACCACGCCCGGTCCGGCCGCCGGCGACATCGCGGCTCGCACCCGTACCGCCGCCTCGCGGGCGAACCGGCCCGCCCGCGAGGCGGTCGTCAGCAGGAGCGGCTGGAGCTGCTCCAGACCGGCGACCAGGATCTCCTCCCCCGCGATCAGCACCGGACGGGCCGCCTTCGTGGTGGCGGCCGCCGCCTCGGTGAGGTCGGCCAGCGGGGGCAGGGCCGTACGGACCACTCCGGCGCCGGCGGCCGCCGCGCGCTCCGCGAGCGTCACCTGGAGCGGTATCAGCGGGGCCACCGTCGCGGTCAACGCGTCGGCGATGCGGCGCAGTTCGGGCGCCGAGTCGCGCAGGATGCCGGCGCTCGCCCGGATCAGCGGGGTCAGCACCAGCAGCGCGCCCGCGGCCAGCCCCGCCGCGGCCGGGATCAGCGGTGACGTCGCCTCCACCAGTTCGCCCAGGGCGTCCGCCGTCTCCTCCACCGCCGGTTCCACCGCGTCGAGGACCGGGAGCACGCTGTCGCCCAGCGCGGTGAGCAGGGCCTGGGCCGGTTCGCTGACGGGGTGGACGGCGAGGGGAGCGCCGCTGGTGCCGAGCCGGGTCAGGGTGTCGACGATGCGGGAGAAGGCCTCCTGCGCCTGCGGGGACGCACTGGCCTCGGCCAGGTCCGCCGTGGTCTGGCTCAGGACGCGCAGCACCTCGGCGCCCGAACCGGCGCGCGGGTCGAAGGTGTTGACCGCGATCCTCGTGATGTTCCCGGCCGTGTCGAGGAGCTGGCCGGTCATCTCGGTGGTGCTGCGTGCCATGCGCACCACGTCCTCCCTGCTGGGCAGGCCGGCCACACCAAGGATGCCTGGAATGCCGGAGATGCCGGGTAGGGGGAGCGGTATCGGGGACATGGGCCCTCCTCGCCTCGCGCGAAGCCTCACCTGTGCCGTCCCCAGCATGCCTTGTCGGCTCCGCCCGCCACGTCCCGTTCGAGGCTTTCGCGGTACCTGAGCCCTCTTGTTGCGAGGGAGTCGAACAGGCAGACCTCGCCGTACCGAGCATGTCAGCACCTCCCCCACCAGGAGACACGCGTGCCCCTGGCGAGACCTGGTTCCCTGCTCACCGTCGTGACCGTCGCCGCCACCGCCGGCCGGTTCGCCCGGTGAGCTGTTCGCGCTGCGGGAGACGGCCTTCGACGTCGTCCCGGTGTCGACGGACGTCCCGGACAAGGGCTTCGGCCGGTCCTCGGTGGACGTGCCGACGGTGCCCTCGGCTCGGCCACGACGGACCGGCCCCGGCCGCGCGCACCGCGCTGGAGGGCTTCCTGGACGGCCACGGGTTCGTCGGCGGCGGCTCCGCCGAAGCCGTGTTCAACGCGGCCGCCGGTCCGCTCGCGGTGAAGCCGGTCAAGGGTGACGCGTACGCCAGCAGTGTGGTGCGGGTGCGGAACCCGGGCGGGATCACGGGGGGAGGACCCGGGCGGGATCACGGGGGGGGAGGACCCGGGCGGGATCACGGCCGGGGCGCCCGGCCACAGCCTCGTCCACGCACCCCTGTGGTGCACCGAACTCGTCCCGGGGGTGCGCGTGGAACAGTCGTACGGGACCGGGAATCCGCTGGTCTCCGGGCACTGGCGGCCCCTGGACGACGGCACCGGCGGACCAGAGGCAGCCGCCGGGCAGGCGTTCGCCCAGGCCGGGCGGGCGTTGCTGACAGTGTGAGCGACAGTGTGAGGAGTACGGGATGACACGGGAGACACCGGGGAGCCCTGAGCCGGGCACCGGGGCGGTGACCGTCCACGGCACGGTGGCCGAGGGCTTCGAGACGGTGCGCGAGGAGTTCGCCGCCGTGGTCGCGGGGCAGCGGCCGGACCACGAGGGGCAGCTCTGCGCGTACGTGCACGGGCGGCGGGTCGTCGACCTGTGGGCGTCGCCCGCGGGCCCGGACGCCGGCGACGGCGACGACGGCGGCGACACGCTGTACGGGGTGTTCTCCTCGACCAAGGGGGCCGCCCACCTCGTGGTGGCCCTCCTGGTGCAGGACGGCGTCCTGGAGCTGGACCGCGAGGTCGCCCACTACTGGCCGGAGTTCGCGGCCGAGGGCAAGGGCGCGGTGACCCTGCGGCAGTTGCTGGCACACCGGGCGGGGCTGGTGGGCCTCGACGCCGGGTTCACGCGGGAGGAGCTGGCCGACGACCGGATCGTCGCCGAACGGCTCGCGGGGCAGCGCCCGTACTGGCGTCCCGACGCGGCCTTCGGCTACCACGCGCTGGTCATCGGCGCGCTGACCGGCGAGGTGGTGCGGCGGGCGACCGGCCGGACGCTCCAGGAGGTGTACGAGGAGCGGGTGCGCGCCCCGTACGGGCTGGGCTTCTTCCTGGGCCTGCCCGAGGAGCACGAGCCGCGCTTCCGCCCCGCGCAGCCGATGGCGCCGACGCCGGAGGAGCAGGCGGTCCTGGACGCCGCCCCGAAGGGCCCGCACACCCTCGCCTCGATCGCGTTCAACGCACACGTGCCGGACCCGCTGGGGCCGCTGGACCACGCCAACCTGCGCCCCATGCGTGCCGCGGGTCCCGCGTCGGCGGGCGGCGTGGCCTCCGCTCGCGGGCTGGCCGGGATGTACGCGGCGGCCGTGAGCGAGGTGGACGGGCAGCCGCCGCTGCTGAAGCCGGACACGGTCGCGGAGGTGGGGCAGATCCACTCGATCGGCTTCGACCTGGTGATGCGTGGTCACAAGGCGTACGGGCTCGGCTTCCAGGCCACGGCCGAGAACTGGTACCCGTTCCTCGGCGCCGGGGCGTTCGGGCACAGCGGGGCGGGTGGCACCCAGGCCTTCGCGGACCCGCGCAGCGGTCTCGCGTACGGGTACACCCGGCGCCGCACGGCCTTCCCGGGCGGCGCGGCACCGGAGAACGCGCGGCTGGTGCGGGCGGTGCACACGGCGGCGCTGACGTACTGACGTCCACCGCGTTCCGGTACCGGAACCGGCGACCGGTACCGGAACCGGCGACCGGAACCGGAACCGGAACCGGCGACCGGTGCCGGTACCGGAACGCGACCGCGACGACCGGTCAGAGCTTGACGATCATCTTGCCGGTGTTGTCACCGCGCAGCACCCCGAGGAACGCCTCCAGCGTGTTCTCGAGCCCTTCGACGACGGTCTCGCGGTACTTCAGCTCACCCGAGCGGACCCAGGAGCCGACCTCCTCGACGAACTGCGGCCGCAGGTCGTAGTGGTCACCGACGAGGAAGCCCTCGATGCGGCCGCGGGTGGCGATGAGGCGCATGAGGTTCCTCGGGCCGGGGGCCGGCTCCGTGTCGTTGTAGCCGGAGATCATTCCGCAGACCGCGATGCGGCCGCCCAGGTTGAGCCGGCCGACGGCGGCCTCCAGGTGGTCGCCGCCGACGTTGTCGAAGTAGACGTCGACGCCGTCGGGCGCGGCCTCCTTGAGCTGCTCACGGACGGGGCCCGCCTTGTAGTTGAAGGCCGCGTCGAAGCCGTACTCCTTCTTGAGCAGCTCGACCTTCTCGTCGGACCCGGCGGAGCCGATCACCCGGGAGGCGCCCTTCAGCTTCGCGATCTGGCCGACCTGGCTGCCGACGGCACCGGCGGCGCCGGAGACGAAGACGGCGTCGCCCTCCTTGAAGGAGGCGACGCGCAGCAGCCCGGCGTAGGCGGTGAGGCCGGTCATGCCGAGCACGCCGAGGTACGTCGACAGGGGCGCGGCGTCCGGGTCGACCTTGGCGGCCTTCCCGGCCTCGAGGGTGGCGTACTCGCGCCAGCCGTCGGAGTGGAGCAGGTGGTCGCCGGGCTCGACGCCCTCCGCGTTCGAGGCGACGACCTCGCCGACGGCGCCGCCCGTCATGGGCGCGTTCAGGTCGTAGGGGGCGGCGTACGACTTCGCGGCCGACATGCGTCCGCGCATGTACGGGTCGACGGAGAGGTACACGTTCCGCACCAGGACCTCGCCGGGGCCGGGCTGCCGGACCTCCGCCTCGACCAGGTCGAAGTCCTCGGGCTTCGGCCAGCCGACGGGCCGGCTGAGCAGGTGCCATTCACGGCCGGTGGTGGGGAGGGCGGGGGCGTCGGACATGTGGGGGACACCTTCCTGTCGTGTTGCTTCGGTCGTGTTGCTTCGGTCGTGTTGTTCAGATGCTTTGTTTCAGTACCTGAAACAACAATGCTCCTGGATATTTCAGCATGTCAAACATGTGGGTAGCCTGGTACCCATGGCCACACGGAAGAACGCCCCGATCGACCCACTCACCCTGGAGGTGGTGGGGCTCATCGGCACCGTCGTGGCCCGCTACCACGAGGAGTACGAGGAGGCCGCCGCCGGGCATTCGCTGACCGGCGCCCAGGCGCGGCTGCTGAGCCTGCTGTCCCTGGAGCCGCTGCCCATGCGGCGGCTGGCGCGGAAGCTGAAGTGCGAGCCGTCGAACGTCACCGGCATCGTGGACCGGCTGGAGGCACGAGGGCTGGCGGAGCGGCGGCCCGATCCGGGCGACCGCCGGGTGAAGCTGGCCGCGGCCACCGAGGAGGGCCGCCGGGTCGCGCGGGATCTGCGGGAGTCCCTGGACTTCGCGCGCGAGCCGCTGGCGGCGCTGTCGGAGGAGGAACGGCTGGGTCTGCGGGAGCTGCTCCTCAAGATGCTGGAGCATTGACATCCTCCCGGTCCCGGTCCCGGTTTCGAAGGACCGGGATTCCCGCCTGCTCCCGCACAAGCCGTGTGGTCCGCTTCGGGTGGGTTCCTGCTTCGCTGCGCGGTGCGGGCACAGGTGCCCGTCTCACCTGCGCCCCACAGGCCGGCACCGCCGGTTCGGCGGCCTTGGCGACATCGACCGCCGCGTTCACGTCCCGGTCGAGGACGGTTCCGCATGCCCCGCACGTCCGCACACGGACGTTCAGCGGCTCGGGGCCGTACATCGCGGGCTCGTGCGGTGGTGCGCCGCTCCAGGTGGTCAAGGACTACATCGCGCAACAGAAGCGCCCGGACTGAGCGCGGACCGCCGTGGGCGCGGGTGGACAGTGCGGACCCGTGCCCACGGCTGGGGTCGGAGCAGTCCAGAGATGCGATTCACCCCCCGCCCTGAAGGGGGGAAGCACTCTCGCAAGGTCAGAAGTAGGCGGCACGCCGGCCGCGGGACGCGTCAGTCGCACCACCACAGGAACCAGTCGCACGTCTCCGTGGGCGACGGGCTCGGGGGCGGCTCCTCGGCCGTGGGTCCGGGGCCGGGGGGCGTAGAAGTCCCGGGCGCCTCGGTGGCTCCCGGCGGCGAAGACGTATGGCCGGGACCGGAGCCGCCGGAGGGGGACTCCCCCTGCTGCTCCCCCTGTTCGCCGTGTTCTCCCTCTTCCGTCCGCCCGTCCTGCCGCCCGTCGCCGCCGGGCTCTTCGCTCCCCTCGCCCTCCTCGCCCTTCTTCGCCTCGCCTCCCCTGCCGTCCCCGTCGCTTCCCCCGTCCTCCGGGGACGTCGAGTCCGTCGGGGCGGCCGGGTCGCCGGAGGGGGCGGTGCGGTCCCCGTCCCCGCCGCCGAGCTCGCCCGTGGTGCCGCCCTGCCGGGACGGCGAGCCGTCGGCGGGCGAGGTGTCCGTCGGGCCGTCCGCGGCCGTCGGCGTGCCGGGGTGCGAGCCCGGCGCCTCGATGCCGAGTTCGGCGAGGCTCAGACCGCCCGCCGCCAGCAGCAGCCCCGCGCCGACGAACAGGACCCGGCGACGGCGCCGGCGGTGCGCGGCCGCTTTGCGATCGCGGCGTCCGGAACGGCCGCCGTCCTCGTCGCGGCCGTCCGTGCCGTCGTCGCCGCGCCCGCCACCGCGGCCCCGTCCGTTCCGGGCGGCCCGGCGGCGCGAGCGGTCCCCGGCGAGGGCACGCTCGCCCGCGGTGCCCGCGGCACCGGCGGTTTCTGCCTCCTCGGAGGGGGTGGAACGGTCGGCTCGGGCTCCGCACCCCGGGCAGGCGAGGGCGCCGTCGAGGTGCCTGCGGCACGGGTGGCAGTAGTCCATGACGCGGGAAGACTAGGTTCTTCACTTGCAAATCTCACACAGGCTGCTGTGAATGTTGTGTATGGAAGTACCCGTTCCGGTTTGGTCAGTTGACCCAGGCCGGGACCGCGCCCCTTGCCGAAACCGTTATGCGTTCGACCCATTGACACCCCCCTCACACCGTCCTTACTGTCACGCCAGCATTTCGAACGTGTGACGAAATCTCGAACACGGAACACAGAACACAGAACTCGACCAACGGCCATAGCAGCACCGACGAAGCAGCGAGGGACACTGCCGTGCGCATCACCGGAATCAGCACACACGTGGTCGGGACGCCCTGGCGCAACCTGACCTACGTCCAGGTGCACACCGACGAAGGGCTCACGGGGGTCGGCGAGACCCGGATGCTGGGACACACCGACGCTCTCCTCGGCTACCTGAAGGAGGCGGAGGCCAACCACATTCTCGGCTCGGACCCGTTCGCTGTCGAGGATCTCGTGCGCCGGATGAAGTACGGCGACTACGGGCGCGCGGGCGAGATCGTGATGTCCGGCATCGCGGTGATCGAGATGGCCTGCTGGGACATCAAGGGCAAGGCCCTCGGGGTGCCGGTCTGGCAGCTGCTCGGCGGCAAGGTCACCGACAAGGTCAAGGCGTACGCCAACGGGTGGTACACCACGGAGCGGACCCCGGAGGCGTACCACAAGGCCGCCCAGGGCGTGATGGAGCGCGGGTACCGGGCGCTGAAGATCGACCCCTTCGGTACCGGGCACTTCGAGCTCGACCACCAGGACACCCTGTACGCGGTCTCGCTGATCGAGGCCGTGCGGGACGCGATCGGGCCCGACGCCGAGCTGATGCTGGAGATGCACGGACGGTTCTCGCCGGCCACCGCCGTGCGGCTCGCGCACGAGCTGGCGCCCTTCAAGCCCGCCTGGCTGGAGGAGCCGGTGCCGCCGGAGAACCTCAAGGCGCTGGAGAAGGTCGCGGCGAAGGTCGACATGCCGGTGGCCACCGGTGAGCGCATCCACGACCGGATCGAGTTCCGCGAGCTGTTCGAGAGCCAGGCCGTGGACATCCTCCAGCCCGACGTCGGTCACATCGGCGGCATCTGGGAGACCCGGAAGCTGGCCGCGACCGCCGAGACGCACTACATGCTGGTGGCCCCGCACAACGTGGGCGGCCCCGTGCTGACCGCCGCCTCCCTCCAGGTCGGCTTCACCTCGCCCAACTTCAAGATCCTGGAGCACTTCAACGACTTCGCGGACGCGGAGATCAAGAAGGTGATCAAGGGCGCGCCGTACGTGGACCCGGAGGACGGCTGCTTCCACCTCTCCGACGCGCCGGGCCTCGGCGTCGAGCTGGACGTGGACGCGGCGGCCGAGTTCCCGCAGCAGCAGGCCCGGTTCGACCTGTGGGCCGAGGGCTGGGAGCAGCGCAGGCCGAAGGGGACCAAGTGACCGCCGCGGTCGTCGTCGAGGCGCCGGGCGAGCACCGGCTCGTCCCGCACGAGCCCCGGCTGCCGGAGGCCGGCGAGGCGCTGGTGCGCGTGCACGCCTCCGGGATCTGCGGCAGCGACCGCGAGGTCTACGAGGGCAACCGGCCCGAGGGCTATGTGCGGTACCCGCTCACACCGGGCCACGAGTGGTCCGGGACGGTGGAGGCGGTCGGGGCGGGAGTGCCTTCGACTCTCGTGGGCCGCAAGGTCGTCGGGGAGGGCTTCCGCAACTGCCAGGTGTGCGACCGCTGTCACGCGGGCGACACCACGCTGTGCACGGCCGGGTACGAGGAGACCGGGTTCACCCAGCCGGGCGCGATGGCCGCCACGCTCACGCTGCCCGCCCGTCTGCTGCACGTTCTGCCCGACGACGCCGATCTGACGGCCGCCGCCCTGCTGGAGCCGGCCGCCTGCATCGCGGCCGCCGCGCTCAAGGCGAACGCCCGGCCCGGTGAGCGGGTGGCCGTCGTGGGCACCGGGACGCTCGGGGTCTTCGCCGTTCAGTTCCTGAACGCGGGCAGCCCGGCCGAGCTGCTGGTGGTGGGCACCCGCCCGGACCGAGCGGAGCTCTGCCGGGGCTTCGGCGCCACGGACTTCCGCACCAAGGACCAGGAGCTGCCCGGCGACTTCGACGTGGTGATCGAGACCGCCGGGTCCGCGGACGCCGCCCGGGTCGCCGCCGGGCTGCTGCGGCGCGGCGGGCGGCTGGTGCTGACCGGCATCCCCGCGCCGGGCGCCGACGGACTCGACCCGACCGACCTCGTCGTACGGCAGCTCGAGGTGCACACCGTGTTCGGTGCGCCGCCCGAGGCGTGGGCGCACACGGTGCGGGTCTTCGGGGCGGGCCTCCTCGATCCGCTGCCGCTGGTCACCCATGAACTGCCCCTCGCGGAGTTCGCGCAGGCCATCGAGCTGGCGGGGAGCCGGGACCCGAAGGTGGGCAAGGTCCTGCTGCGGCCCTGAACCCACCGGGGACCGGTGCCGGGGAACACCCCGCGAGCCGTACGCCGGTACGGAGTCCCTGACGCTCCGTACCGGCGTACATCCAACGTCTCCACCCGCGCACAGCCCCCGCACAGCCCCAGAGCCGCGAACCTCGTCCGAAATCTCGAACCGCCGAACAACCGCCGAACCGAAGGACAGCTTGTGACCGACGCTTCCGCCACGTCGCCCCGTCGACCCGGCGAGCAGGCGCTCGCCGCGCTCGGCCTGGGCGCGCCCGCCCCGAACCCCGACGACGCCTCGCCGCACGCCTTCCCCGACGGCGGCCGCTGGCGCACCGAGATCCCCTCGTGCGAGGGTCCCGAGGCACTGGCCGTGGTCCTCAAGGAGGCCTCGCGGCTCGATGTGCCGATCCACCGGATCAGCCAGGGCAGCGGCGTCTGGATGCTGACCGACGCCGAGATCACCGAGATGGCCGAGGCCACCGCCGAACGCGGCATCGAGCTGTGCCTGTTCACCGGTCCGCGGGGCACCTGGGACATCGGCGGCTCCACCCGCACCGACTCGCGCGGCGCGGGCCTGCGCGCCCGTGGCCACGACGCGGTCGCCGGCTGCGTCGAGGACGCCGTCCGCGCCACGGAGCTGGGCGTCAAGTGCCTGCTCGTCGCCGACGAGGGCGTGCTGTGGACGCTGCACCGGGCGCGCACCGCCGGGATCATCCCCGCCGACACGACCCTGAAGGTGTCCGCGCTGATAGGCCCGGTCAACCCGGCCTCGTACGCGCTGTACGAGAACCTCGGCGCCGACTCGGTCAACGTGCCCAGCGACCTGACCCTGGACCACCTGACCGAGATCCGCCGGGTCTCCGGCGCCCCGATGGACATGTACATCGAGGCGCCCGACGATCTCGGCGGGTACGTGCGGATGTACGAGGTCGCCGAGCTGATCCGGCGCGGGGCGCCGATCTACCTGAAGTTCGGCCTGTCGAAGGCCCCCGGCATCTACCCGTACGGGCACCACATGCGGGAGCTGACCCTGTCCACCGCGCGGGAGCGGGTGCGGCGCGGGCGGCTCGCCCTGGACCTGCTCGCGCGGCACGGCGCGGACGGTGACATGGCCGCCCTGGGCTCCCGGCTGCCGGGTCCGCTCCGCCGTTTCGACGTCCCCGCATAACGGCTGTGTCTGCATAACGGACGCCACTGCATAACGTTCGAACAAAGTCGGCGCACGGAAGCAGACACAGCCGCGCACAATCCCACACACTTGCGTCGGCCCGTCGGCCCGACCGACATCCAACTCCCTTGTACTGCCCTCGCGTTGCACACCGGACCGATGACGGTCCACCACATCAAGGAAGATGATCATGCGCAATCGCAGTGCCGCTCTCGCCGCCATGGCCACCGCCGCCTCACTCGCCCTGACCCTCACCGCCTGCGGCCAGAACAGCGAGGGCGGCAGCGAGGAGAACAAGGGCGGGTCGGAGGGCGCAGTCGTCGGCGTCTCCATGCCGACCAAGTCCTCCGAGCGCTGGATCGCCGACGGCAAGTACGTCGTCGACAACCTGGAGGCCAAGGGCTTCGAGGCCAAGCTGGTCTACGGGGAGGACGACCCCGACCAGCAGGTCTCCCAGATCGAGAACATGATCACGCAGGGTGTGGACGCCCTGATCGTCGCGGCCATCGACAACAAGTCGCTGAACAACGTGCTCCAGCAGGCCAAGGACGCCGACATCCCGGTGATCTCCTACGACCGCCTGATCCTCGGCACGGAGAACGTCGACTACTACGCGTCGTTCGACAACGAGAAGGTCGGCGAGCTCCAGGGCAACTACATCGTGGAGAAGCTCGGGCTGAAGGACGGCAGCGAGAAGGGCCCCTTCAACATCGAGCTCTTCGCCGGCTCCAACGACGACAACAACACCCGCTACTTCTTCGGGGGCGCGATGAGCGTCCTCAAGCCGTACATCGACAAGAAGCAGCTCGTCGTCCGCTCCGGCCAGACCGAGCTGACCCAGGTCACCACCCTGCGCTGGGACGGCGGCACCGCCCAGAAGCGCATGGACGACATCCTGACCTCGTCCTACAAGAGCGAGCGGGTCGACGCGGTGCTCTCGCCGTACGACGGCATCTCCATCGGCATCCTGTCCGCCCTGAAGTCGGACAACTACGGCTCCGCGGACAAGCCGCTGCCGGTCGTCACCGGCCAGGACGCCGAGCTCGCCTCGGTGAAGTCGATCATCGCCGACCAGCAGTCGATGACCGTCTACAAGGACACCCGCGAGCTCGCCAAGGTCGCCACGAACATGGTCCAGGCCTCGCTCGACGGCAAGGAGCCCGAGCTCAACGACAAGGAGACGTACGACAACGGCTCCAAGGTCGTGCCCGCCTACCTGCTCGAGCCGGTGAGCGTCGACAAGGAGAACTACAAGGAGGCCGTCGTCGACTCCGGTTACCTCAAGGAGAGCGACCTCAAGTAACCGACGGCACCACACGGATTGGAAGGCACGACCATGGCGGGACCCGTCCTGGAAATGCGCTCGATCGTCAAGACCTTCCCCGGCGTCAAGGCGCTGTCGGACGTCACGCTGACCGTCCAGCAGGGCGAGGTCCACGCCATCTGCGGGGAGAACGGCGCCGGCAAGTCGACCCTGATGAAGGTCCTCTCGGGCGTCCACCCGCACGGCACCTACGAGGGGGACATCCTCTTCGAGGGGGACGTGTGCGCGTTCAAGGACATCAGGGCCAGTGAGCAGCAAGGCATCGTCATCATCCACCAGGAACTGGCCCTGGTGCCCTACCTCTCCATCGCGGAGAACATCTTCCTCGGCAACGAGCACGCCACGCGCGGCTTCATCAACTGGAACGACACCCTGCGGCACGCCGCCGAACTGCTGCGCCGGGTGGGTCTCGACGAGCACCCCGAGACCCGCGTCGCCGACATCGGCGTGGGCAAGCAGCAGCTCGTCGAGATCGCGAAGGCGCTGTCGAAGAAGGTGAAGCTGCTCATCCTCGACGAGCCGACGGCGGCGCTGAACGACGAGGACAGCGGCAAGCTCCTGGACCTCATCCTCGACCTGAAGACCCAGGGCATCACCTCGATCATCATCTCCCACAAGCTCAACGAGATCCGCCGGGTCGCCGACTCGGTGACGATCATCCGCGACGGACGCTCCATCGAGACGCTCGACGTGTCGTCCGAGGAGACCACCGAGGACCGGATCATCAGCGGGATGGTCGGCCGGGACCTGGAGAACCGTTTCCCCGAGCGCACCCCGCACCAGCCGGAGGAGGGCGTCGCGCCCGCCCTGGAGATCCGCAACTGGACCGTGCACCACCCGATCGACCAGCAGCGCAAGGTGGTCGACGACGTGTCGATCCAGGTGCGGCGCGGGGAGATCGTCGGCATCGCGGGGCTGATGGGCGCCGGTCGCACCGAACTCGCGATGAGCGTCTTCGGGCGCACCTACGGCCGGCACACGGGCGGCACCGTCCTCAAGGACGGCAAGGAGATCCGTACGAGGACCGTGCCCGAGGCGGTCGCGCACGGCATCGCGTACGTCACCGAGGACCGCAAGCACTACGGCCTCAACCTCATCGACAACATCAACCGCAACATCTCGCTCAGCGCCCTCGACAAGGTCGCCAAGCGCGGTGTGGTGGACGAGCACGACGAGCGGCAGGTCTCCGAGGGCTACCGCAGGTCCATGAACATCAAGGCACCGACCGTCTTCGAGCCGGTGGGCAAGCTGTCCGGCGGCAACCAGCAGAAGGTCGTCCTCAGCAAGTGGATCTTCGCGGGTCCGGACGTGCTGATCCTGGACGAGCCGACGCGCGGCATCGACGTCGGCGCCAAGTACGAGATCTACACGGTCATCGACCGGCTGGCGGCCGAGGGCAAGGCGGTCGTCTTCATATCGTCCGAGCTGCCGGAGCTGCTCGGCATGTGCGACCGCATCTACACCATGGCCGCGGGACGGCTGACCGGTGAGTTCTCGCGGTCCGAGGCCTCACAGGAATCGCTGATGCGTCAGATGACGAAGGACAAAGAGGTAACCCGATGAGCACGGACGTGACCGCCAAGGCGCCGGCGCCGACGCCGCCCGGCAAGGGCGGGTCGGGCGCGGGCGGCGGCCTGCTGCAGCTGGTCCTCGACGGCATGCGCCGCAACATGCGGCAGTACGGCATGCTGATCGCCCTCGGGCTGATCGTGGTGCTGTTCGCCGTGTGGACCGAGGGCGACCTGCTGCTGCCGCGCAACGTCTCCAACCTGGTGCTGCAGAACAGCTACATCCTGATCCTGGCCATCGGCATGATGCTCGTCATCATCGCGGGCCACATCGACCTGTCCGTCGGCTCGCTGACGGCGTTCGTCGGGTCGATAGCCGCCGTGTTCATGGTGAACAACGACATCGCGTGGCCCCTGGCCGTGGTGCTCTGCCTGGCCATCGGCGCGGCCGCGGGCGCGGCGCAGGGATTCTTCATCGCCTACCTCGGCATACCCTCCTTCATCGTGACCCTGGCGGGCATGCTGGTCTTCCGCGGCGCGACGGAGATCTTCCTGGAGGGCCAGACCCTCGGCCCGTTCCCCGAGGGCCTGCAGAAGGTGGCCAACGGCTTCCTGCCCGAGGTCGGTCCGGAGACCAACTACCACAACCTGACCCTGCTGCTCGGCCTCGCGCTCATCGCGTTCGTCGTGCTCCAGGAGGTCCGTGACCGCAAGCGGCAGAAGGAGTTCGCCCTCGAAGTGCCGCCGGCGAACCTGTTCGTGCTCAAGCTGGTCGCCCTCTCCGCCGCCGTGCTCGTCGTCACGCTGCTGCTGGCCAGCTACAAGGGCGCCCCGATCGTCCTGCTGATCCTCGGCGCGCTGGTCGTCGGCTTCGGCTACGTGATGCGCAACGCGGTCATCGGCCGCCACATCTACGCCATCGGCGGCAACCTGCCCGCGGCCAAGCTGTCGGGTGTGAAGGACAAGAAGGTCACCTTCCTGGTCTTCCTGAACATGGGCATGCTCGCGGCCCTGGCGGGTCTGGTCTTCGCCGCCCGCTTCAACGCGGCCTCGCCCAAGGCCGGCCTCAACTTCGAGCTGGAGGCCATCGCCGCCTCCTTCATCGGCGGCGCGTCGATGAGCGGCGGCGTCGGCACCGTGCTCGGCGCCATCATCGGCGGTCTGGTCCTGGGCGTGCTGAACAACGGCATGAACCTCGTCGGCATCGGCACCGACTACCAGCAGGTCATCAAGGGACTGGTGCTGCTGGCGGCGGTCGGGTTCGACGTGTGGAACAAGCGCAGGGTCGGTTCGTAGGCAGCACGGGGCCCCGCCGGAAGGCGGGGCCCCTCTCATTTACGGGAGCCGCAATGGACTTGAGCAGACGTACAGTCATGGCGGGAGCGGCGGCAGCGGGTGTCGCCGTCGCCGCGACGAGCGGGACCGCGCACGCCACAGGAGGCAGGAAACCGGTGAAGGAAGTCTTCGGCACCCTCGCGGACGGCACGAAAGTGCACCGCTGGTCCTTGGAGAACGGCGGGACGCGGCTGAAGGTCCTGTCGTACGGCGGGGCCGTGCAGTCCCTGGAGACACCGGACCGCCGGGGCCGGTACGCGAACGTCTCCCTGGGCTTCGACAACCTCGAGGACTACGTGGCGAAGAGCCCGTACTTCGGCGCGCTGATCGGCCGCTACGGCAACCGCATCGACCAGGGCCGCTTCACCCTGGACGGCACCACGTACCAGCTCTCCGTCAACGACGGCGAGAACACCCTGCACGGCGGCGACCGGGGCTTCGACAAGCGGGTGTGGGACGTCGAGCCGTTCACCAAGGGCTCCGACACCGGCCTGCACCTGTACTGGACGAGCGCAGACGGCGAAATGGGCTTCCCCGGCACGCTCAGGGTGAAGGTGACATACACCCTCACCCGCGGCGGCGACTGGCGCGTCGACTACGAGGCCACCACCGACAAGGCCACCGTCGTCAACCTCACCAACCACACGTACTGGAACCTCGCGGGCGAGGGCAGCGGCACGGTCGAGGACCACGAACTGGAGATCGCCGCCTCCCGCTACACCCCCGTGAACGCCGGCCTCATCCCCACCGGTGAGCTGGCCCGGGTCGCGGGCACCCCGTTCGACTTCCGCCGCGCCAAGACCATCGGCGAGGACATCCGCGAGGCGCATCAGCAGATCCTGTACGGGCAGGGCTTCGACCACAACTTCGTCCTCGACAAGGGCATCACCTCCCGCCCCGAGCACTTCGCGACGGTGCGCGACCCCCGGTCCGGCCGTACGCTGCGCATCGCCACCACCGAGCCCGGCGTGCAGTTCTACTCCGGCAACTTCCAGGACGGCACCCTCGTCGGCACCGGCGGCCGCGCCTACCGCCAGGGCGACGCCCTCTGCCTGGAGACCCAGCACTTCCCCGACTCGCCGAACCAGCCGTCGTTCCCGTCCACGGTGCTGCGGCCGGGGGAGACGTACCGGTCGACGACGGTGCACTCGTTCAGTTCGTGAGCTCCTGAACCGCACCGCGGCAGCGTGAGACGAGGCCCGGGGGTTGCCGCTACACCTGCATACGGGCACGCCGATCGACCCGGTACCAACGGCACCGGGGACCTGATCAAGGCTTCCGTGACCGGGCCACCCGCGATGCCGTCCAGGCTGCGGGTGGTCCGGTCTTCGCTTGTCGGGGTCAGTCTCGCGAGTAGCACCGACTGAGACTCAGCGGAGGATCTTGCTCACCTCGTAGATGGTGGGTCGGTCCTCCGGGGCGTGGCTGAGCATGGCGTCGATCAGAGCTCCCAGTTCGCCAGGCACCTTCACGGGCCGTCGCCGACCCTCCGCTACTGCCTTCCTCTGCACCGAGCGAGAAGCGTCGTCCGGATACTCGACCGGCCGCCAGCCAGTAGCCGAGATGAGCAGGGAGGCACCGAGCGCGTAGACATCGGCCGCCTGCGTCGGTTCAGCCTCACCGATCGCAAGCACGCTGCGCGCGACCTCCGGTGCCTCGTAGTGAACAAGGCACCCGCGGAACGGGAAGTCGTACCTCTCGCGTACGTGTCCACCACGAGCAAGGGCAAGATCGATGAGATGCGTCCGCTCCGGCCCGATGATGAAGTGGGCAGGCTGCACATCACCGTGCACCCAGCCCTTCGAGTGCAGTTCGGACAGCGCGTCAGCGCACTCCACCGCCACGGACATCTGTGGCTCGGCAGGCAGGTCAGGCTTACGGCATGGCGCCCACAGCTTGTACAGATCCGGGCCTTCGCGCCACGGCTGGAAGTTCCACGTCCCGCCTTCCCACTCGCCATACCCGACATCAGTGACGCCCAGCTGATCCAGTACGGACCCCTCCCTCGCAGGCGCCAGCGCAGTCCAGGGCTGGGCAGGCCAGTCCGCCGTGGCCTCGATCGCGTACCCGAGCTTCACGGCGTAGTGACCCCGCTCGCTCTCCACCTCCCAGACCGTGGAGCCCCGACGGTCAATGACCAGATGCCGTGCCGTCGGCATGAGCGCGTTGAGTACCACGGTGGGCAGCTCAGAGGGTGCTCCGGGCAACTTCTCTCCTCCTTCCGGGCAAACGGGGCCGACCCCGGGAAGAGACCGGCCGCGTCGCTGTCGTCGGGTACTACTGCTGACCGTACGGTCGTCCGCAGTCCGCGTCGCACTGCGCAAGGTTGGCGCCGTCCACGGTCCACAGGTCATCGAAGACCATGAACCCGGCCGCCTTCACGGCACGCGCCGAGCTCGCGACCATCTGCGGATCACGGCCTCCCCCACCCGGCTTCGGATTGTGATGGAGGAAGCGGCCCGCGTACTGCGCGCACAGCTCGCCGTACTCCTTCGTGTGGAGGATGAGCGCATGGAGCCCGAGGTCGACGTCGTCCGACGGGACCATGGGGGTGGTGGCCGTGGCCGCGGTGACCAGGAAGGCCACCGCCTGGTCCGCGATCCGCTCGGCTCGCTCGGGCGACTGCCCGTTGTGGACGACCACGAAGTGGGCGAGGCTGTCGAACAGCTCCTCACCAGCCACCGCGCGACCGGTCCGCTGATCGTTTGCCGTTGCCGTCATGTGCAATCTCCTGGTGTGAGGTGTTGCGTGGCACGTACTTCCCGCGCTGATCGCCGCGCTCGGCTGGCAGACGATCAAAAGCGAGCTTGAAGGCCGGCCCCGGACGGGGAGCCGGGGGAGCCCGGAATTCGGCACCCGTCCGGGGCGGCCGGTCTACTGGTTGATGGCGAGGGACATGCCGACCACCAGGCCGCACGATCCGCTGATGCAGATGATGAACAGGATCCCGGCGTATCGGCCGACGGCACGCATTACAGCCCGCCCCGGTTGCTGCCGCTCTTGGAAGTCTGGCGTGCGTTCGCCGCCTCTTGGGCGCTGAGCGCCACCACGTTGTCCGGCATGGCCTCCCACTCCACGCCCCCGCGGATCGGCCTCATCTGTACACGGCCGCCGACCTTGCCCATGACGACGCCGATGCGTCCGCTGGCGCGGTCTTCCGCCGGTTCACCGATGCCTGGCCTGGTCTGCTGGTTGCTCGCCATGCACACGAGCATCGCGATCCGGCAACCGTCGCCGAAAGGCCAGGCGGGATACCCAACTTGGGTAACATCACCGCACGTACAGACCAGCGACGTTGTGTAGCCATCGCAGGTGGGAGCTCGCCCGATGCCTGACGCCGACCGGCCGCAGGAACTGCCTGCCAGGCTGCTCACCGATCCCGAGATGATCTACGCCTGTCGGGTACGGGACTTCGCCAGAGTCTTCCGGCTGGTCAAGGTCAGGGCGGGTATCTACCCGTCAATGATCGCCAGGCGATGCGAGCTGACCCCGAGCCGAGTCGGTGAAGTGATCGCGGGACGGCGGCAGCTGCTGCACATGGACGTCATTGAGCGCATCTCGGACGGCTTACGTATCCCGGGCCACATGCTCGGGCTCGCCCGACGGTCTTGGGAGACACCGCAGGCTCTCGCAGTGGCCGAGCGCCAAATCCAGGAACGCCCGAAACTCGAGCCGGACAGGCAGGCACCCGCTTCCCTGCCGGGCCCGGACGTGGACAGCATCCTGGAGCTTGCCACCCGAACCAGCCTCAGCGCGGCCACACTGGCAGCGTTCCGGTCGTCCATCGAGGACTACTGGAGGCGAGACAACCAACACGGTGGCGAGGCGTTGAGGCCGGCCGTCGTCGGTCAGCTCCGATACGTGGTCGGTCTACTGAAGGAGAGCCGACCACCGTCCATCCAGAACGGTCTGTACGGCATCGCCGCCGAGCTCGCACGCCTTACCGGCTGGACCTACTTCGACGCCCGTCAGTACAGCCAGGCTCGTGCGTACTTCACTGAGGCGCTCCAACTGGCCAAGGAGATCGACGACCGCCAGTTCATGGCCAACGTCCTGGCGTGCATGAGCCTGCAGGCCACCTACCAGGACAAGCCCGCAGACTCTCTGGCACTCGTGACCGCGGCCCAGGACCAGGCCCGCTCAGCCCTCGGGAACACCCCACGGGTCCTGTCCATGCTCTCCATGCGTGAAGCCTTCGCGCACGCCACGCTCGGAGACCGGGACTCGACTCATCGGGCGATCGGGGAGGCGCACCGCCACTTCGAGGAGATCCGGGCGAGCGACCCGGACCCGTCATGGGTGACCTACTTCGACGAGCCGAAGCTGATCGTCGACACGGGCATTGCCCATGGCCGCTTGGGCGAAGCGGCGACCGCCGAGCCTTTGATCGCAGACGCCTTGCGGCGGGAGGACCGCACCAACCAGCGGGGCCGCGCGTTCCACTCGTTCTGGCTGGCTCGTACGCAACTGGAACAGGGCAAGCTCGATCAGGCGTGCCGGACCGCCACTCAGGCTGTGGAGTCCGCGTCGACGGTCGCCTCTGAGAGGGTCACAGGTCATCTCAGGGAGTTCTACGATCAGCTGACCCCCCACCGGCAGGAGCCCGTAGCCCTGGCCTTCGAGGCGAGGCTACGGGAGCTCCTCCCACCGATCAGCGGATCGCTTCATCCATGAGCAGGTACAGCAGGCCCACGAGGGAACCGCTGCTCACGATTTCTCGGCGGTCGATCATGCCCCGGATCTCGGAGAGGGGAATCCACTCGATGCGATCGGACTCGTTCTTCTCCGTGGGTGGCCCGGCGTAAGTCGCGCCGTCGATGCGGAAGACGTGGTGCTGCGAGTCGGTGATGCCGTTGGCCGGCTCCGCGTAGATCAGGGGCTTGACGGGGCCGGAGCGGTAGCCGGTCTCTTCCAGAACCTCCCGGGCCACCGCCTCCTCCGGGGTCTCGCCCTCCTCGACCAGGCCCATGGGCAACTCCCAGGCCCACGAGTCGGTGATGAAGCGGTGCCGCCACATCATCAGGACCTCTTGCCGGTCGTTGACCACGGCGGCCACGGCCAGGTGCCGGAGGCGAACGACGTGGTACTCCCACCTGCGCCCATCAGGCTGCTGAACGTCGACCAGACACAGATTCACCCACTTGTTGGTGTAGACCTGTCGCTCACCGTGGGTCTTCCACTGCATACCTGCGGCCCCTCTCGATCGGTCTCCAGGGTCTCAGACCTGCACGGGCTGAGGTACAGGTTCGACGCTTGTTCATGTCACATTGACGAAATGGCCCACGGCTGCCGAAGACATGCCCATGTCTTGCTTCCACGCGTTAGCGGAGTGGCCGAGCTAGGGGTGCATCTTTTGCTGACTGACCTGCTGTCCATGCGGGCGTCTGCGACGCAGGGGCGGGGACCTTCGATCGGGAAGCATCGATCGACTGTGACCCGGTGCACTCCGCAGTTGCTGTTGTGGCTAGTTGATGGTCAACCTCTACCTTGAGATCCGATGAGGTCTTATCCTTCTGCTTCACGACTCAACTAAGCCGCGAGCCAGTTGACCGGTGTCCGTGGGGGGATGCATGCCGTCGCATGGGGCGTATGAAGAAGCTGTCCGCACAGCAGTGTCGGAGTTCGGACGGGCGGTGAAGCCCAAGTTGCGGGGGGGGGCCGGCTGGCCCGAGGACCAGCTTCGCGGTCCACTAGATATTCACCGTTGAGCAGAACGCGAAGGCTATAACGGGCGGCCCGGGGCTTGTCTTCACAGCCTTGATACCCGACATGAATTACTACGATGGTCGGGCTGGATGCGCACGTCCTCTCTTCCGTGACGCAGCAAGTGTCATACCGAATGTAACTCCGGGGCTACTGGAGGAGCTTAGCCGTAGGCTTGGATGCGTCATCGGCGCGGAAGACTTGTTGGCGTATGTCGCCGCTATTACCTCTCACCCTGCCTATACGTCACGTTTCCGAGAATATCTAGAAGTGCCAGGCGCGCGAGTTCCGTTGACTCTCGATAGAGTTATGTGGGAGCGAAGCGTGAATCTGGGCCGAAGGGTCTTGTGGCTCCACACGTACGGTGAGCGATTCGTCGACCCGTCGGCTGGTCGTCCGAAAGGTGCTCCAAAGCTGCCGCTAAGTGAGCGGTCTCGTTGTGTCGAAGAGATTCCGGACACAATTGATGCAATGCCTGAGGTGTTGGAGTACGACGAAGGCACAGGCAGTTTGGTTGTTGGGTCGGGGCGTATTTCTCCTGTCCCGCGTGAAGTTCGAGACTACGCGGTCTCCGGCATGAACGTCATCGATAAGTGGTTCGGGTACCGCAAGAAAGATCCGGCCGGTAAGCGGCGTCTTGTGTTGGACTTCGAGGTGTCCACTAGTTGACTCCCTGAATGGACGACCGAGCTGCTCGAGTTGCTGAACGTGATTGGATTGTTGGTGCGTGAGGAGGATAATCAGGAAGGACTATTGAATGATGTGTGCAATAGCGATCTTCTGGCTGTCGACATGCTGCAACATGCCGGAGTGCTTCCAGTTCCTGCTTCCAGTAAGCGGGCGCTGAAGCAGAAGGGTCCTGGCCTGTTCTGATCTGGTAAGGCGCCCGCTCCGGATTCGGCCTGTGGTTACGACGGTCCCGAGTCCGCGTTGGTGTGCTAGGAGCCGACTCGTAGAACCTCACGCGGTCTGAGATGACGGCAACACTGACGGCAACGACGGCACACAGAGACTGACGATCACAATCGTCAGCGATGAGACCGGCTGGCGGTGAGGCGGCGGCTCAACGACCTGCCGGATCCTACGGATCAGAAGGTCCCTGACATGCCCAGCCGGCTGCGAGTATGCGGGTGGCGCCGCCCGGGAGGTCTGCTCCTCCCGCTGACCGACGCACGCTGTCTTGTTGATGACCTGTGGGCCAGCTCGGGTAGTGCCGCCGTGCGCCGTCAGTCGGGCGTCTGTGACCTGATAGCGGCTTCATCAACACTGTGAGACAGCGGTATGTACACCAGTACCGCTGAGCAGCAGGTGCCCCAATTGGGCGCGTAGCGCTCCGAACCCACCGAGGGGCCCCGTCAAGGCGTTCTCGTCGATGACGAGGCTCAAGAGCGGCTCGGGGCAACGCCCGAGAAGCCTCTGCCGGTCCAACCGTGTCGGAGTTCCTCCGGTGCGCACTCGAATCCTCGCCCGCCTTCGTCCCGGTCCCGTCCTGCCTCTTCGACTCCGCGCGCATCGCTTCCCGTGAGCGCATAAGGGAAACCGAGGCGCTGAAACCGCTCACACCGCAGCCGAGTTGAGTCGTACGAGTGAGCATCGCCCACAAGAGCGGCGCTAGCACAACGTGTCCACACGTACACCCTCCGTGCGGTACGGTCGCCCCGACAACAAGCACGAAGACGGCCCCCGCGACGGCGCCAACCGTTCGCGAGGGCCTGAACCACTAGTGGAACGAGACTCCACCGTGATGTACCGGCACCATATCGCGCCCTCACGTGCGTACACCCAGTTCTCCCACGACATCATCAGGCACCCGCGCCTGTCCTCCGACGCCGTGCGCCTCCTGACCTGGCAGCTCTCCCTTCCGGAGGGAGCGCGCGAGTCGCTGTCCCGCACCGCCGAACGCGCCGGCATCGGCGCGACCGCCTTCACCCGCGCCAAGCGCCAGCTGAAGGAGGAGGGTTTCGTGCACGAGCGCCGGGTCCAGGTACCCGGGGGTCTCTGGGTGACCCAACAGCTCATTTCCAACGTCCCGTTGAGCTCTGCCGAGGCAGCCAAGATGCTGGCGCGGACACCCACGTCACCCACGTCACCCACGTCACCGCAGGCCGCACCGAGTCCCCGCATTCCGGCGGTCGGTGCTCCGACCCCTCGGCCCACCGACGGTCATCCAAAGAAAGACCCTGTGGGAAACACCTCCCACCATCCGCACGCGCCAGAGACTCCCGCGGCCCTCGCCAGCGAGGCGGCCCACACCCGCGAGGCCCCCGCCCTGCCAGGAGCCCGCGTCCTCGTCGCGTCCTTTCCTCACCTTTCCCCCGACCTTCGCCACGTTCCCCGGGCCATGCGGGAGGAACTGACGAACCTCACCGCCCGCTGGCTCGCGGCCGGGCACACGCCCGCCGCCATCCGGGCGCACATCCTGCGCGGCCTGCCCGCCGACGGCAGCCCCGTCCGCAAGCCCGGCGGCCTGCTCCGACATCTGCTCCGGGACGTCGGGCCGGTAGCGCCGGAGGAACGCGCACGCACAACGCTGCCTGCTCCGGAGGCCCCGGCCTCTGCCCCGGTCCCGGCGCCCGGCCCCCGCCTGTCGGCCCGGCTCGCCGCCATGCGCGAGTGCGAGGGTGACCGTCACATCCAGCCGTGCCTGTTCCGTCCCGTGGGCGACGAGACACTGTGCCCTCGATGCACCGCCAGCACACCGCAACGGGCTGCGGACCTGCGGACCCACCGCCCAGGTCTGGGAGCCCCCGCTGCCAGTCAGCGGCCCGGAGCCGACCGCTGCGGCACCGGCAGCACGTCGATCGGGACGAGAAGCCCCCAGGTCGGGCGGTCCGGGTCGGCGTCGCTGCTGCCCTGACGGGCTGGCGGCCTGGTCCGCCGCCGCGACGGGTGACCCGGTTACCGGCCGAACACCCGGCTGAACAACACCAGCACGGCATCCGTATGCAAGGGCGGCCCGCCCTCCCCCGGCGGGCCCGCCCCCTACGGAGGTCCCATGGCCGGCAACGCCACCTCGCTGTTCCGCGGCACGGCAGCGCACAGCCCGTCGATGGCGGCGCTGACCCGCGAGGGCGGCGAGGGGGCCGGCCCGATCGACTTCTGCATCCCGTGCAACCCGTACTTCCCCACCCCGGCCATGTTCGACGAGCTGGCCGGCCGGCTGCGCGAGATCGTCACGTACTACCCGAGCGGCGCCGACACGATCACCGCCGAGCTGTGCGACCTCCTCCAGCTGCCGCCGAGCTGCGTGGCGATGGGCAACGGCTCCACCGAGCTCATCACCTGGATCGACCACCTGCTGGTCCGGGAGTCCCTCGCCGTCCCCGTCCCCACCTTCGGCCGCTGGACCGACCAGCCGATGGAGACCGGCAAGCGCGTCGACATGTTCCCGCTCCAGGAGTCCAGCGGCTTCGCCCTGGACCTCGCGCAGTACGCCGAGTTCATCAGGACCCGCGGCACCCGCGTCGCCGTCCTCTGCAACCCCAACAACCCCGACGGGGGCTTCCTGCACAGACACGCGGTCGTGCAGTTCATGGACGCGCTGGCCGACCTGGACCTGATCGTGGTCGACGAGTCGTTCCTGGAGTTCGCCGACGCCGAGTCCGAGCCGAGCGTCGTCCAGGAGGCGGTGATGCGGCCCAACGTCATCGTGCTGCGCAGCCTCGGCAAGAACTTCGGCCTGCACGGCATACGCTTCGGCTACCTGGTCGCCAACCCGGCGCTCGCCGGGAGAGTCCGCTCGATGCTGCCGAAGTGGAACCTCAACTCCTTCGCCGAGCACGTGGTGTTCATGCTCAGGGAGCACGGCGCCGAGTACCTGGAGAGCCTGCACCAGGTGCGCCGGGACCGCCTCGACATGTCCCGCCGCCTCTCCTCCCTGCCCGGTCTGACGGTGTACCCGTCGCAGGGCAACTTCCTCTTCGTACGGCTGCCCGTGGGCGCCGAGGGCACGGTGGTCCGGGACCGGCTGCTCACCGAACACCGCATCCTGGTCCGGGAGTGCGGCAACAAGATCGGCTCGTCCAGTCGCTTCCTGCGGCTCGTGGTCCGGCCCGAGGTGGACGTACGACGCCTGGTGTCCGGCCTGGAGTCGGTGCTGTACGGGTCCAGGAGGGGAGCCGCCGTACCCGGGCCGGCCGCCGGGACCGGTCACGGCTCGGGTACGGCGGTCGTGGACCGGCTGATGAGCCAGACGAACGGGGCGGGGGCACGGGGGCTCGCGGCGCAGGCGGCGTCACTGCCGGGGCCGGCCCCGGCAGCGGTGCCGGGGCCCGCTCCGGTGCCTGGTCCGGGACCGCTGGCGGTCCCGGTCTCCGGCCCGGAGCCGCTGACGGGGCCGATGGCCGTGCCGGAGCCGTCGGCGGCCCCCTCAGCCGCAACCGCAACCGCAACCGCAACCGCATCGGCACCGATGCCCTATCCCGTACCGGCGCCCGCACCCGTACCACTGGCCCCGGCCCCGGCGCCCGCGCCCGTGCCTGCGCCCGCCGCGATGCCGGGCCTGGCGCCCGCGGCGGCGGCCGGCCTCGCTCCGGCCGCCCGGACGGGCATGCCCGGCTTGGCAGCGGCGGCCGCGAACCGCCGCGCGACGGGCGCCGCGGGCGGCCTCACGGCCGCCCAGGTCCGCGGCCGCACCCAGCCGGAACCGGTGGGCTGGCCGCAGGCCGCGCCCTGAGGGGCGCGGGGAACTGCGCGACCGGCCCCAGCACCCCGCACCCGTCACACAGTCCGTGGCACCCACTGCTGATCCGCGCTACCCAGCCACGCCCATGGGATCAGTACGCGACGGGCCATCCGCTGCTCCAGTTCAGGAGGTTGACGCCGAGCTTGGGCGTGCCGTTGTCCTGGCCGTCGTAGTAGTGGTAGACGATCAGGTCGCCGTCGACGTCCTTGTAGATCGACTGGCCGCCGGGACCGATGTACCGGCCGTGCGACTCCAGCACCGGGGTGCCGCCGTTGTTCGTCAGCGCGACTCCGTTCTTGTCGCGGTACGGGCCGGTGACGGAGGTGGCGCGGCCGACCTTGACCTTGTACGTGGAGCTGGTGCCGGCGCAGCAGGTGTCGTACGAGGCGAAGAGGTAGTAGTAGCCGTTGCGCTTGACGATGTACGGGGCCTCGACCGCCTTGGTACCGGTCGGGCGGTACGCCAGCGAGTACCGCGTCGTGTTGGACGAGAGCTGCTTGCCGGTGGAGGGGTTGATCTGGATCATCTTGATCCCGCCCCACCAGCTGCCGAAGGACAGCCACCACCTGCCGTCGTCGTCGACGAAGAGGTTGGGGTCGATGGCGTTGTAGTCGGCGGCCGAGCTGGAGGTGTGCACGACGCCCTGGTCGGTCCAGCTGCCCGGCTGCCCGGTGGACGAGGTGGCCAGCCCGATCGCCGAGTTCTGCGATCCGAAGGAGGAGACGGAGTAGTACATCAGGTACCTGCCGCCCTGGTACGAGATGTCCGGCGCCCAGGCCTCCGGCACGGAGGAGTACGTCGACCACCAGCCCGGCTTCGTGCGGAAGGCGTCCGCGCCCGCGCTGAACGCGATCCGGTCGGTGGAGGACTTGAAGGAGATGCCACCGCCGGTGGCGTACACCAGGTACTGGCCGGACGAGGTGCGGATCATCGTGGGGTCGTGGATGACGGTCGACCCGGTGACGTGGCCCGGGTTCGGGTACGCGCTCGCCGTGCCGGGGACGAGGGCCAGCAGGACGGCCGCGGGGACGGCGAGGAGCGCGGTTCTGCGGGAGGCGCGGAGAGTGCGGGGAGTGCGGGGGGTGCGGGGAGTGCGGAAGGAACGGCTCACTCGGAACCTCCGGAAAAGTGGGGGAATGCGCGTATGGACGTCCGAAATACCGAACGTCGGCCGTCCTGTCGGACGTTTATGCGCCAGCCCGCAACGTAGAATCGAAGCGCTTGCGCGTCAACGCCTCGCGCAGGGGCAACTCTCGTTGCCCGCCGTCGACTTCGCACCGCTCCGTCACTCGACCGATATCCCGTACAACAAGCGTCCGGAACAATTCGTTCAGCGATCGCTATCGCACAATTCCGGCCTTACTTCATCCCCACGCGATCCTTCGGTTACGGATGGGCCGGACCCGGATAGCGTGGATATATGCGGCTCAGCGGCCTAGAGGATTCCGAGACGGTCTTGTTGAAACGGCACTTCACCGAAGCGAACGTGTCCGTCCTGCGCGCCATGGTGGAGGACAGGGCGGCCGCCGAGGGACTGGCCGGGGTGCGCCTGGGCGAGTTCACCCTGGCCATCAGCGAGATCGCCGACAACGCGATCGAGCACGCGGGCGGCCGCGGCCATCTCGAACTGCGCCGCAGGGCGGACGAGCTGGAGTGCCGTATCACCGACAACGGCCCCGGCTTCACGCCCGCGATCCCCGAACTCCTGCCGGGCCTCGACGACGACCGCTCCGGCCGCGGCCTCTGGCTCGCCCATCTGGTCACCGACCGCCTCACCATCGCGGCGGGCACCTCGGGGGCCGCGGTGACCCTGGCGATGCGTCTGCACTGAACCGAGCGCCCGCCGCCTCCCCTGGTTCCGGTTCCGAGCGAATCAAGGAGATTGTGCGGCGACGCCGGGGTACTCGCTGCGCGCTGGGGAGCACCGCACGCCACCGCAGAGAGGGCTGAACCGCCATGACGACCCACGCAGGCACCTCACGCACGACGCGTACGCCCGTCCAGAAGGCGGCCGTCGCCGTCGGCGCGGTCTTCCTGCTGGTGGGCATCCTGGGCTTCATCCCCGGGATCACCACGCACTACGACACGATGTCGTTCGCCTCGCACCACTCCGAGGCCAAGCTGCTCGGGATCTTCCAGGTCTCCGTGCTGCACAACCTGGTCCACCTGGCCTTCGGCGTGGCGGGGCTCGCGCTGGCGCGCACCGCCTCCGCCGCCCGTACGTACCTGCTGGCCGGTGGGGCGATCTACCTGGTGCTGTGGCTGTACGGCATGTTCATCGGCCACGACAGCGCGGCCAACTTCGTGCCGGTGAACACCGCCGACAACTGGCTGCACTTCTTCCTCGGCATCGGCATGATCGCGCTCGGCGCGCTGCTCGGCCGCTCCGCCACGACCACCGCCCGGAGGTGACCGGCGATGAGCACGACGCACACGAAGAAGGCGCTCTGGACCGCCGCAGCGGGGCTCGCCGCCGGCGGGGCCGCCGCCGTCGCACAGCGCTCGCGGGCCCGCCGGACGGCCCCGGCCGACACGGACCGCTGGCTGGCCGTCACGGTCAACCGCGGTCCCGGTGACATCCAGCCCGACAAGCTCCCGGCGCCGCTGCAGGAGTACGGCGAACGGATCGAGACGCGGATCCGCCCGGCCCCCGGTGACCGGGGCACGGAACTGGCGGTGCGGCTGAAGGAGCCGCAGCCGGAGGCGGCGCACTCCGTCACCGCGCGGATCGCGGGCGACGACCCGCGCCAGGACCTGCGCCGCGCCCTGCGCGAGGCCAAGTCGCTGCTGGAGGCGGGCGAGGTCATGCGGCCCGACACACCGCCCACCACCCACGACACTCCCGGCGGCAAGCTCGTCGGGCTGCTGAGCCGGCGCGCGAGCGGGGAGGGAGTGCTGTGAAGGCACTGTGCTGGGAAGGCGTCAACAAGCTCTCCGTCGAGCAGGTGCCGGACCCCGAGCTGCGGGGCGACCAGGACGTGATCGTACGGCTGGTCGCGGGCACCACGTGCGGCTCCGACCTGCACCTGATCGGCGGATACATCCCCGCCATGCGGGCCGGGGACGTCATCGGGCACGAGTTCCTCGGCGAGGTCGTCGAGGTCGGCAGCGCCGTGCGCAAGCACAAGGTGGGCGACCGGGTGGTCGTGTGCTCCTTCGTCGGCTGCGGCCGGTGCTGGTACTGCGCCAACGACCTGTGGTCCCTGTGCGACAACACCAACACCAACCCCGGCATCGGGGAGGCCATGTTCGGCGCCGCCACCGGCGGCATCTTCGGCTACTCGCACGCCATGGGCGGACTGCGCGGCAGCCACGCCGAGTACGTGCGCGTCCCGTTCGCGGACTACGGCGCCTTCAAGGTCCCGGAGGGCGTCGACGACACCAGCGCGCTGTTCGTGTCCGACTCGGTGCCGACCGGCTGGATGGGCGCCGACCTCGCGGGCGTGAAGCCCGGGGACGTGGTCGCCGTGTGGGGCTGCGGGGCCGTCGGGCAGATGGCGGCGCGCGCGGCGATGCTGCTCGGCGCGGAACGCGTGATCTCCATCGACCGGCTCCCCGAGCGGCTGGAGATGACCGAGCGGCACATCGGCAGCGAGGTCATCGACTACACCGCCACCGACGTCGAGGCCGAGCTGCGGGAACGCACCGGCGGCCGGGGTCCGGACGTGTGCATCGAGGCGGTCGGCATGGAGGCGCACGGCGACACCCCCATGCACGTCTACGACCAGGTCAAGCAGCAGCTGCGGCTGCAGACGGACCGCCCGACCGCCGTCCGGCAGGCGATCCGCGCCTGCCGCAAGGGCGGCACGGTGTTCGTCCTCGGCGTCTTCGGCGGCGCCGTCGACAAGTTCCCGCTCGGCGCGGTGGTCAACAAGGGCCTGACCCTGCGGGGCGCCCAGATGCACGGCCAGCGCTACATCCCGATGCTGCTGGACCGCGTGGCGGCGGGCGAACTGGGCACGAGCCACCTGGCGACCCACTCCGTGTCCCTGGACGAGGCGCCGCGGGCGTACGAGATGTTCAAGAAGAAGACGGACGGCTGCGTCCGCGCGGTCATCCGGCCGGGCGGCTGAGCGAAACGGGTGCCGGGTGCCCCGCTCCCCGTTTGCGGTCCGCCCGGACGGGGACCCGGCTGCCCATGACGTCCCGTACGAAGCCCCTGACCTCCCGTGCGAAGCAGCGCCGCCTGCCGCGGCAGAACCGGACCCTGTGGTTGCTGGACCGTCTGGAACGGGAGCCACGGGCCGACCGGGTGATCGAGACCCTCCGCAAGGGCGTGCGCGCCCTGCCGCTGGGCTCCGGCCGCGACCTGCTGCACGGCAGGTGGCTGGGGCACCCGGTGCATCCGCTGGCCGTGCAGGTGCCCATCGGGAGCTGGTTCTCCGCGGCCGTGCTCGACCTGCGGCCCGGCCGCTCCCGCGAGGCGGGACTGCTGGTCGGGGTGGGGCTGGCCGCGGCCGCCCCCGCCGCGCTCGCGGGGGCCGTCGACTGGGCCGAGCTGCACCGCGAGCAGCAGCGCGTCGGACTGGTCCACGCCCTGGCCAACACGGCGGCGGTCGGCCTGTACGCGGCCTCGCTCGTCTGCCGCGTCAGGGGCCGCGCCGGAGCCGGCCGGGCCTATGGCTTCCTGGGGCTGACCGCGGTCGGGATCGGCGGCATGCTGGGCGGCCACATGGCCTACCGCCAGGCCTCCGGCGCCAATCACGCCGAGGAGGTCCCGCACGTCGTCCGTGAGGGCTGGCACCGGGTCGGGGCCGTGGCCGATCTCCCGGCCGGCGAGCCCGTGCGGCGCAGCGTGGACGACGTGCCCGTGCTGGTGGTGCGGGAGCCCGGCGGGCAGGTCCACGCGCTGGCGGAGCGGTGCAGCCACCTCGGGGGTCCCCTCGCCGAGGGCACCGTCGCCGACGGATGCGTCCGCTGTCCCTGGCACGGCAGCGTCTTCCGGCTCGCCGACGGCTGGAACGTACGCGGCCCGGCCACCGCCCCGCAGCCCGCGTTCGACACCCGGATCGTCGACGGCCACGTCGAGGTACGGCTGCGCGAGCGGGCCCCGCACGACGGTGCCCTGACCGCCTGAGGCGGGTGCGGGGCCCCGTCAGGGCACGGCGCTCTCCTCGAAGATCATGCCGGTGACGGCGCCGAGTCCGCCCTCGGCCAGGGCCCGGCGCTGCCGCTGCGCGCCGGTGCCCTGCCGCAGCAGACGGTGGACGAGCGAGGTGACCTCACGTGTGTCGCCGGCCGCGTCCAGCGCGGGGGCGATGTGCTCCAGCAGCCGGTGGACGACGAGATCGGCCCGGCGGCGTGAACCCCCGGGGTCGACCAGCGCGTCACCGAGCCCGTACCGGGCGGCCTGCCACATCGCCACCTGCGCCAGCTCGGCCGGGCAGTCCGGGACCGGCCGGTGCGCGGCGGTCTCGCGCAGGGCGGTGACGACGAGGGCGCGGACGATGCCCGCGAACATCACCGCCTCGTCCGCGCGCAGCTGCACGTCCAGGCAGCGCACCTCCACCGTGGGATAGCGCTCGGACAGCCGGGCCTGCCAGTACAGCTGGCCGGTGTCCGCGATGACGCCGGTGGACAGCAGGCCCTCCACGCGTGCCCGGTAGTCGGCCTCGTCCGCGAAGCGCGGCGGGACGCCGCTGACCGGCCAGCGGCCGAAGACGATCGTGCGCCAGCTGGCGAAGCCCGTGTCGTGCCCGTCCCACAGCGGGGAGTTGGCCGACATCGCGGTCAGGGTCGGCAGCCAGACGCGGATGCGGTTCAGCACCTCGACGCCGGCCCGGCGGCCCGGCACGGCCACGTGCACGTGCATGCCGTTGATGAGCTGCTCGGCGACCAGTTGCGGGGCCTGCTCCTGCATGGCCTGGTACCGGGCCTGTCCGGTGACGGCGACCGGGGCGCCCTGCCGCAGCGGGAAGGCGGCGCAGGCGGCGAGCCGGCAGCCGTGCGCCTCCGCCGCCCCGGCCGCCGCGTGCCGCAGGCGGAGCAGGTGTCCGCCGACCTCCTCGAGCGTCCCGCACACGGGCGTGGCCACCTCGACCTGGCCCTGGAGCAGCTCCGGCTGGATCTCCCGGTCGGCCACGAACGACTGCAGACCGGCGGCGGCCCGCACCTTCTCCGCCTGCTCGGCCAGCCGGCCCGTGGCCGGGTCGATCAGCAGGTACTCCTCCTCGACACCGACTGTCGCCACCGAAGCACCTCTCCGTCCGTGCCCGTCCGTCCAAGTGCCGCGGAACCGCCCCAGCCAAACCTGTGGTGGCGGGCCCGGCGGATGGAGGCGCCGTCCCGGGGTACCCGCCGGCGCATGATCAAGCGTGCACTGTGGCAGGGGCTGGTGGCCGGGACCGCCGGAGCGGTCGTGATGACGCTCGCCGAGAAGGCCGAGCAGGCCGTCACCGGCCGGCCCGACTCACACGTACCGGCGCGGGTCCTCCTGCGCCTGACCGGCCGGCCCGAACGCCCCGGGAAGCAGCCGCTGCCGGTCAACTGGGCCATGCACTTCGGTCAGGCCGCCCTGCTCGGGGTGGTGCGCTCGGTCATGGCCCAGGCCGGACTGCGCGGACCGCTCGCCTCGGCCAAGTTCGCCGTCGTCCGCCTCACCAACGACCAGATCCTCGAGAACGCGACCGGTGTCGGCGCCCCGCCCACCACCTGGCCGCGCGGGGAACTGGCCGTGGACCTGCTACACAAGACCGTCTACGCGTTCGTCACCGGTGCCGTGGCGGACGCCCTGGCCGCCCGCGACGGCGCCGGACCCGGGCAGCGCCACGCCGCGGTCCGCCCGGGCCGCCACGCCGACGTCGGCCCCCTCCCGCGCGGGGACGTCTGAGTTCACGCCTGCGTGTCCTTGTGGCCGGCGGCGTCGATGACGTCGCGTCGGCCGACGTTCTCCACCTGTTCCGCCCGGCCCACGGACGGATGGTGCAGCTCGAAGGCGGGCGACTCGGAGCGGATGCGCGGGAGGGTGACGAAGTTGTGCCGCGGCGGCGGGCACGAGGTCGCCCACTCCAGCGAGCGCCCGTAGCCCCACGGGTCGTCCTCCTCGACCTTCCGGCCGTACCTGGCGGTCTTCCACACGTTGTACAGGAACGGCAGCGTGGACAGGCCGAGCAGGAACGCGCCGATGGTGGAGAGGGTGTTGAGCCAGGTGAACCCGTCGGCGGCCAGGTAGTCGGCGTACCGGCGCGGCATGCCCTCGGCGCCCAGCCAGTGCTGCACCAGGAACGTCATGTGGAAGCCCGCGAACAGCGACCAGAAGTGGATCTTCCCCAGGCGTTCGTCGAGCATCGTGCCGGTCATCTTCGGCCACCAGAAGTGGAACCCGGCGAACATCGCGAAGACGATCGTGCCGAACAGCACGTAGTGGAAGTGCGCCACGACGAAGTAGGTGTCGTGGACGTGGAAGTCCATCGGCGGGGAGGCGAGGATGATGCCGGTCAGCCCGCCGAAGAGGAAGGTGACCAGGAAACCGAAGGCCCAGAGCATCGGTGTCTCGAAGGACAGCGATCCCTTCCACATGGTGCCGATCCAGTTGAAGAACTTCACCCCGGTGGGCACGGCGATCAGGAAGGACATGAAGGAGAAGAACGGCAGCAGGACGGCGCCGGTGGCGAACATGTGGTGGGCCCACACGGTCGCGGACAGCCCGGTGATGGCGATGGTGGCGCCGACCAGGCCCATGTAGCCGAAGATCGGCTTGCGGGAGAAGACCGGGATGATCTCGGTGACCACGCCGAAGAACGGCAGCGCCAGGATGTAGACCTCCGGATGGCCGAAGAACCAGAACAGGTGCTGCCACAGCAGCGGGCCGCCGACCTCCGGGGAGAAGACGTGCGAGCCGAAGCGCCGGTCGGCCGCCAGCACCAGCAGCGCCGCCGCCAGCACGGGGAAGGCCAGCAGCACGAGCACCGAGGTCAGCAGGATGTTCCAGGTGAAGATCGGCATCCGGAACATGGTCATGCCGGGGGCCCGCAGACAGATGATCGTGGTGATGAAGTTGACGGCGCCGAGGATGGTGCCGAAGCCGGACAGGGCGAGTCCCATGACCCACATGTCGGCCCCGATGGAGGGGGTCCGTTCCTCGCGGCTGAGCGGGGTGTAGGCGGTCCAGCCGAAGTCGGGGGCGCCCTGGTGGGTGAGGAGGGCGCCCAGCACGATCAGGCCGCCGAAGAGGAACAGCCAGTACGACAGCATGTTCAGCCGCGGGAAGGCGACGTCCGGCGCCCCGATCTGCAGCGGCATGATCGCGTTGGCGAAACCGGCGAACGTCGGGGTGGCGAACAGCAGCAGCATCAGCGTGCCGTGCATGGTGAACGTCTGGTTGTACTGCTCGTTGGAGAGGATCTGCATCCCCGGCCGCGCCAGCTCCGCCCGCATCAGCAGGGCCATCGCCCCGGCGATCAGGAAGAAGGCGAACGAGGTGATCAGGTAGAGGTGCCCGATCTTCTTGTGGTCCGTCGTCGTCACCCAGGAGATGACCACCTGTCCCTTGCTGCGGCGTTCCGCCGCCGGCACGGGGGAGACGGGTTCTGTCTGTGTCGCCATCAGCTTCCTCGATCGGCAGCGAGCGGTGCGTGGACGGATACGGCGACGAAGGCCGGCGGTGCAGGACGGACCGGCGGTACAGGGGTCCTGTACCGCCGGTCTTCGTGCCGGGCACCGTGTATCCAGCCTGGCGGCAATCAGTCCTGCCGGTCCGGCACCACGCGGCGGCCTGCCCGGGAACCTCGGTAGGCGGCGCGGCGGATCGCGGCCAGGGTGCCGCCCGGGGCGAATCCGGGGGCGCTGTGCGCGTAGACGTCGAAGCCCGGGCTGTCCTCCTGCCGTACGGGCAGGGGCTCCCGCACCGTCAGTAGGGCGAACGCGCGCCACGCGCCGCGCCGCGACCGGCCGGAGGGCGCGGCGCACAGGTCGAGGACCAGCGGGCCGCCGGCCAGGGCCTCCCGCAGACTCGCCGGGTCGGCGTGCACGGGTGCCTGCCGGGTACGGCGCGGGAAGGCGGCCAGCAGACAGGAACGGCCGCCGATCCGGTAGGACAGCAGACTGGAACAGGGTCCGCTCAGCGCGTCCACGCGCGGCAGCGGCAGATGCCGGGTGATCCGGCCCCGGCCGCTGCTGGTGAGGAGCAGGTCGAGGGTGCCGTCGGCCCGTTCCACGCGTACGGCGAGACCGAGCGCGTCGGGCAGCCGCCGCGGCAGGCCCGCCGCCCGCGACAGGCGCACCGTGGCCGGGTACCGGCCGGGTGCGTCCAGCCACGGCGCGCCCCACGGCCCGCCCCCGTCGTCCACGACCTCCAGCTCGGCCGTGCAGGTCAGCCCCTGCGGGTGCAGCGCGGGGGCGCCGCGCAGCCGGGCGAGCGAACGGAAACCGGCCTCGGCCGCGGCCAGAGGCCGGAGCGGGGTCCGGGGCAGGGTTCGGGGTCCTGGTGTCACGGACCGGACCACCCGCTCTCCCACGCCTTGCGCTCCTCCTTCTCTGCTTTCTCTTCTGCCTCTTCTTTCTCCTGCGGAGCCGTCTCCGGCCCGTCGTCCGGCTTCTCGTCGGTCCGGGACGGGGTCTGCTCGCTCATGGCCCTCCTTCGTCGGTGTCCGCGTCGGGCGGCTTCGTGCTCGGGGTGCCCTGACGGCCCTTGGGCGACAGGTGCTCGTCGGACGGCGTGGGCACCCGGTGCAGCAGTCCGTCGTCCTGCTCGCCGTACTGGCCGGTGCTCACCAGCGGCGGCGAGTAGGCGTGGACGGTGACCGTCGGGCCCGCGCCGGGTTCCCGGCGCATGCGGTGGATGAAGGTCTCGTCGAAGCAGAACCCCTCCCCCGTCGGCACCCGGGTGCCCACCGGCCGGTGGCCGAGGCGCAGGTGTTCGTGCCGGATCGCGCCGCGCGCCACGTGCACCGCGCCGGCCGAGTGGTCGTGGTCGTGGTACCCGGTGTCGTGGTCGTCACTCGTCCACTGCAGGACCCACACGCCCAGGTGCTCGTCGAGGAAGACCTCCGCGTAACCGCGCTCGCCGGTGCGGTGCGGCAACAGGTCAGTCCAGAGCTCCTCCGCCTCGGCGACGGCTCTGGCCACCGACTGGAGTTCCTGCCCGTCCAGCACTCGTCCGGGCGGGGGGAACGGCAGTCGTCCCGTCATCGGTCACCACCTCCCGCCGGTCGTGCTCCTTGCGGTCGGCCGGGTACCCCTGGTGGCCTGTCATCACTCCCGGCGCACCGGCATCGGTGACGGGCCGGCTACGGGTTCTCCCAGGACGCCGGTTCCGCCGCCAGCTCCCGTACGGGCGCGGGGAGGGCGTCCGCCGCGATGTCCGCGAGCGTGACGCCCTCCAGGATGCGCCGCACGTTGGCCCGCACCGCGACCCACAGCGGCAGCAGCGGCGCGGCCGGACCGGTGTACGACAGCCGGTTCGGCCGCTCGCCGCGGACGGAGACGATCGGCCCGTCCACGGCGCGGATGACATCGGCGACGGTGATCTCCGCGGCGGGCCGGGCCAGCCGGTAGCCGCCGCTGCCGCCGCGCCGGCTGCTGACCAGTCCGCCGCGCCGCAGATCGCCGAGGATGCCCTCCAGGAACTTGTGCGGGATGCCCTGGGCGAGGGCGACGGCCTCCGTCTTCACCGGCTCGTCGCCCTGTCGCACCGCCACTTCCAGCATCGCCCGTACCGCGTAGTCCGCCCGCGCAGAGATCCTCATGGAGTCATTGTCGGGCCGCCGCCGGACCTCAGCGCAGGCGGATCACGTTCCAGGACAGCGGCTCCAGCACGGCGTCCAGCGTGCCGTCCTGCAGGGTGGTGCCCTCCACCGGGTGCGGGGTGACGCGCTCCGGGTCGTCGAGGGTGTTGCGGGCGTCGGGGTCGGCGTCCGCGAGGGCGCTGTGCTCCACCACCTCGGTGAGGGCGAGGCCGTTGAGAGCGACCTCCAGCGGCAGCGGCTCGGCGCGGCCGCGGTTGACCGCGAAGACGGTCACCGAGCCGTCCGCCGCGCGGACGGCCGTGGCGTGCAGCAGGTCCGCCTCGCCGTACTTCTCCGTCGGGTACGTCGGCGAGTCGACCCGTACGTCCAGGACCTCGCCGCGCCCGTACCGGGAGGCCTGGGAGAAGGGGTAGAAGGTGGTCTGGCGCCAGGCGGGGCCGCCGGGCTCGGTCATGATCGGGGCGATGACGTTGACGAGCTGGGCGAGGCAGGCGACCGTCACCCGGTCGGCGTGCCGCAGCAGCGCGATGAGCAGCGAGCCGAAGACGACCGCGTCGAGCACGCTGTAGTTGTCCTCGAGGAGGCGCGGGGCCTCGGGCCAGTCGAGCGGGTTCTCCGCGGCCTCCTTCTGGTGTTCCAGCAGGTACCAGACGTTCCACTCGTCGAAGGAGAGGTTGATCCTCTTCTTGGACTTGAGCTTGGCGCCGACGTGGTCGCAGGTGGCGACGACGTTCTCGATGAAGGACTCCATGTCCACGGCCGAGGCGAGGAAGGAGTCCACGTCACCGTCGACGGGCTGGTAGTAGGCGTGCAGCGAGACGTGGTCGACCAGGTCGTACGTCTCCGTCAGCACCGTCGCCTCCCACTCGGCGAAGGTCGGCATCGACTGGCTCGACGAGCCGCAGGCGACCAGCTCGACGCCCGGGTCGAGCTGCCGCATGGCGCGGGCGGTCTCGGCGGCGAGCCGCCCGTACTCCTCGGCCGTCTTGTGGCCGGTCTGCCAGGGCCCGTCCATCTCGTTGCCCAGGCACCACAGCCGGATGCCGAAGGGGTCCTTGTCGCCGTGGGCGGCGCGCAGGTCGGACAGGGCCGTGCCCGAGGGGTGGTTGGCGTACTCCTGCAGTTCGAGCGCCTCGGCGACGCCGCGGGTGCCGAGGTTGAGCGCCATCATCGGCTCGGCCTGCGGGCCTATCTTCCGCAGGAACGCGATGTACTCGGACAGGCCGAAGCGGTTGGTCTCGGTGGAGCGCCAGGCGAGGTCCAGGCGGCGCGGGCGTTCGTCCACCGGGCCGACGGAGTCCTCCCACTTGTAGCCGGAGACGAAGTTGCCGCCGGGGTAGCGGATCGCGGTGACGCCGAGTTCGCGGACGAGGTCCAGGACGTCGGTGCGGATGCCGTCGGTGTCGGCGGAGGGGTGGCCGGGTTCGAAGATGCCGGTGTAGACGCAGCGGCCGAGGTGTTCCACGAAGGAGCCGAACAGGCGGGGGTCGACCGCGCCGACGGTGAAGGCGGGGTCGAGGGCGAAGCGGGCGGTGCGCATGGTGTCCTTTCGGGAGGGCGGTTCCGTCTGCGGGTGGGTCACTGGCCCGCGAGGCCCGTGTGGGCGACGCCGGCGACGATCTGGCGCTGGAAGAAGACGAAGACGACGATCAGCGGCAGGCCCGCCATCAGACCGCCGGCCATGAGCTGGGCCCACTGGATGCCGTAGGAGTTCATGACGGTCGCGATGCCGTTGGGCATGGTCATCAGGTCGGGGTTGTTGGTCACCATGTACGGCCACAGGAAGTTGTTCCAGGAGCTGATGAAGGTGAAGATGCCGACCGCCGCGAGCGAGGGGCGCGACAGCGGCAGGACGATCGTGAGGAAGACCCGCCAGCGTCCGGCACCGTCGATGAAGGCGGCCTCCTCCAGCTCCCTTGGGACGCCCTGGAAGAACTTGTAGAGGATGTAGACCATCGCGGCGGGCGCGCACTGCGGCAGGATCATGCCCCAGTAGGTGTCGACCATGCCCATCTGCTGCACCGTGGTGAACAGGGGTACGCCGAGCACGGCCGGGGAGATCATCAGGCCTCCCATCACCACACCCATCAGGGCGCCCTTGCCGCGGAACTCGGTGCGGGCGAAGCCGTATCCGGCGAGCGCGCCGACCACCAGCACGACGGTGGTGACGCAGACGGAGACGACGAGGGAGTTCACGAACCAGTTGGTGATGTTGCCGGTCTCGAAGATCGCCTTCCACGCCTGGCCGGTCCAGTCCCTCGGCAGCCAGTGCGGCGGCACCTCGACGGCCTCGGTCTCCGACTTCAGGGAGGTGAACAGCGCCCAGGCCAGCGGCGAGAGGATCACCACGGAGACGGCCGCGCCGAGCAGGGTGAGCACGATCTGGCCGGTCGTCCAGGGCTTACGGACACGGGTACCGGTACGGGCACGGGTGCGGGGCTCGACGCGTACCGGTGCGCTGGTGCCGCTCATCGGCCGTCCTCCTCACGGTTGCGCAGCAGCCACATCCGGGCGAGGGCGACGGCCGCGATGAGCACGAAGAAGATGATGGAGATCGCGGAGGCATAGCCCACGCGGTAGCTGGTGAAGCCCTCCTCCAGCGTGAACTGCACGAACGTGCGCGTCGAACCCTCGGGGCCCGGCCCGAAGTCCATCATCACGACCGCCTGGTCGAAGACCTGGAGCGAGGCGAGGACCTGCAGGGCGATGACGAGGCCGGTGATGTTGCGCAGCATCGGCAGCGTGATGTGGACCATGCGGTGCCAGGCGTTCGCCCCGTCCAGCTCGGCGGCCTCGTACAGGTGCGCGGGGATGCCCTGGAGCGCGGCGAGGTAGAGCAGGAAGCTGAAGCCGACCGTCCACCACAGGGTGCAGACCACGACGGCGAGCAGGGCGTAGGACGTGTCGCTCAGCCACGGCGTCTCGATGCCGAGGACGTGGTTGACCATGCCGGTACCGGGGTTGAACAGCCACTGCCACAGGTTGCCCGCGACGGTGGACGGCAGCAGGAACGGCATGAAGAAGCACAGCCGCCACAGCCACTTGCCGCGCTCGATGTGGTGGGCCAGCATCGCCAGCAGGAAGGCGAGCACGGTGATGCAGGGCACGACCAGGAGCGTGAAGTACGCGCTGTGGCCGAGCGCGTCCCACATCAGCTGGTCGCCCAGGGCCTCGCGGTAGTTGTCGAGGCCGACGAAGCGGGCGCCCTCGCCGGAGATGTTGGCGTCGGTGAAGCTGAGCCAGAGGCCGCGCAGCAGCGGCCAGATCACGAAGAGCGCGAACAGCACGAGGAACGGGGCGACGAACCAGCCGCCGTGCTGGAAGCCCTGTCTGCGGCGGACGGTGGTGCTCGGCGCGGCGGCCCGCGCGCGGAGTGCGACGACGGTCCCGGCGCTGGTCGTCATCTGCCCGCACCTCCCCGCGCCTGTGCGGCGGTCCTGCCGTCCATGGGGTTCTTCATGGCGATCAGCTCGGTGAGGACGCCCTTCATCCGGCGGGCGGCGGCGTCCGGCGTGAGGGAGCCCATCGTGGAGGCGCTGACGACGGGGCCGAGGCGCTGGGCGAGGATGCCGGTGGACCCGGCGAACCACACCTTCGGCTCCGTGGCCTGGTGGTCCATCGCCACGACGTACTCGCTCTGCGGCTTCAGCGCCCGGTACTCGGGCGAGGACAGGGTCGGCATGTGGGCGGGGATGTGTCCGCCGCCGGCCCACTGCCGGGCGTGCTGGACGACGTAGGCGGCGAGGCGGTGCGCGGCGTCGTCGGCCGCGCCGCCGCGGCGTGCCTGGTGCGGCAGCACGAAGGAGTGCGACTCGGCGTGGGTGGCCCGCTTGCCGAAGACGGGCGGCAGCGGGGTCGCGCCGTAGTCGAGCTCCGCGGTGTCGAAGACCGGCACCGACCAGTTGCCCTCCATGGTGAAGGGGGCGCCGTTGACGAACTGTTCGGCGTCGGCTGCGCCCGCGATCGAGTAGCCGTCGGTGACGTGCCGCCGCAGGAACGCGAGGACCTCGGCGGCCTTGTCGGTGTCGAAGACGACCTCGGTGTCGGCGGCGTCGAAGTAGGTGCCCGAGAGCTGCTCGTAGAAGGAGACGAAGAACCACCACATGATGTTCTGGTCGTTGGTGTGCAGCCCGAGGGTCTGCAGCCCGTCCTTCGTGGCCTTCCTGGCCTCGGCGAGTACGTCGAACCACTCGTCGGTCGACGTCACGGGCACCAGCCGCCCGTCGGCGTCCAGGAGTCCCGCCCGGTCCAGCACGTCCCGGCGGTAGAAGCAGAGCTGGACGTGGATGTCGAGCGGGAGGGCGTAGAGCTCGCCGTCGACGACGGCACGCTTCCACAGCTCGGGGTTGAAGTCCTCCTCCCGGACGCCGTACTTGCGCAGCAGGCCGACGTCCCAGGGGTCCAGGAGGCGGCCGGGCGAGAATCCGGTGACGCGGCCCAGGTGCATGACGCCGAGGTCCGGCGCGCGGTTGCCCGCCGCCGCCATGGCCAGCTTGGTGTAGAAGGGGCTGCCCCACTGGAGGGTGGAGTCCTTCACGTCGATCCCGGGGTGCTCCGCGCGGAAGGCGTCCAGCATCGCGATCATGTTGTAGCCGTCGCCGCCGCTGAAGAGGTTCCAGTAACGGACCCGGGTGTCCGCGCCGGAGGCGAGCGCGTCGGCCCCCTGGCCGAGCGCGGCGAAACCGAAGCTGCCCGCGGCGGCGAGGCCGCCCGCCGCGGCGAGGAGTTGTCTGCGATCCAGGTCAGGTCGTCCCATTCCCTGCCCTTGCTCTTGGAGGTCGTGTCGAGGTGCGATGCGTGCGTGCCGTACGTCCTGTTCGGTATTTCGGATGGTGACCGTAACTTCGGACGGTGAACGTAGATTCGAAGCGCACGCGCGTCAATGGGCCCGACAAGACTTTCCGGTGCGCGGCCGGGGATCGGCCCGGACCGGCGGGTGACGCGACCGCGCGTACATCTCCGGGCACGGGCGGTGAGCGTCGGGTGCCGTACGGCCGGCGGTCGTTCGGCCGAGGGCGACGAAGGCCGGTCTTCCCTGGTGCGGGCGGCCCCGGGGCACGTACTGTCGGCCCGTGCCCCCTCTCCCGAGACGCGCGCACACATCGAGGCGCGCAGCCCCGGGACCGGCTCCGGCCGGGACGCGCCGCTCGGTGTCCGCGGCCAGTCGTCCGGTCCGTCCGCCGGTGGTGAGGCGGACGAGGGGGCGAGGGGGCGAGGTGATCGGATGGCGATGAGACCGGGAAGCGGCCGGCGGACGGGCCGCGCGGGGTGGCCGGCGGGCGGCTGGGGCATGTGGGGTGCGGGGGGCGGCCGGGGTACGCGGCGCACGGGGAGTGTGCGGCACGGGACTGAGCCCCGGTGCGGAGCGGTGCCTGAGTCCGGGCGCGTCCGGGCGGTCGTCCTGCGCGGCGTCGGCGCCCTCGCCCGCACCCGGGCGGGAGCACGGCTCGCCGGCGCCCTCGCCGCGTCCCGGACCGGTGCCGCGATGCGCCAACTCGGCGACGGGCTGACCGCCGCGCTGCGGGCCAGGCTCGACGGTCCCGCCGACGTGCGGGAGGTCTGCGCGGCGCTGTGCGAGGCCATGGGCGAGCGGCGGGGCGGGCGGCGCGTGGACCTCCGGTTCGAGCGGTTCCCCGACGAGATCGAGGTGACCGGGCTCTGGCTGGAGTTCCGGGACCACGACCTCGTCATCGTCGAGGAACGCGCCGACGCCGCACAGCAACTGGTCATCCTGGGACACGAGTTGTGGCACATGCACGCCGGGCACTGCCGCCACCCGGCCGACGGTTCCGGCCGGCGCGGGCGCGTGCTCTCGCCCACGCTCCCGGCCGCGCTCCGGCAGGGCGGCACTCCCGTCGCCGCCCGGGACGGCTCCCACGCGGCCGACGAACGCGAGGCCGAGGAGTTCGGCCACCGGCTCGCCGCGGACCTGCGCGCCTGGGTGGCGGCGGACCGCGCCGGCCGGTGACCGTCGCGTCGTATGGGTCTTGCGTCGTACCGGTGTCGCGTCGTACGGGTGTCGCGTCAGCCCGCGAAGGGCGGCTGGACGAGACCCTTGCCCGCGCCCGGCAGCACGAGCAGAGAGCCCGACAGCGGCGGCGGCGCGTCGAGCCCCGTACGCGCCGTGGTGATGTACAGGTCCGTCAGGTCGGCGCCGCCGAAGGCGCAGGCCGTGGGGCGGGGCACGGGCAGGGCGACGACCCGGTCCAGGGTGCCGTCCGGCGTGTAGCGGCGGACCGCCGCGCCGTCCCACAGGGCCACCCACACGCAGCCGTCGGCGTCCACCGTGAGGCCGTCGGGGAAGCCGGCGCCCTCCTCCACGGTCGCGAGCGGCCGCCGGTTCACCGGCAGCCCGTCCTCGCCCATGTCGAAGACGTCGATACGGCGCGTGGGCGTGTCGATGTAGTACATGAGCCGGCCGTCCGGGCTCCAGCCGGTGCCGTTGCTGACGGTCACGTCGCCGAGGAGCGTGCGCGTCGTGCCGTCGGGGGCGACGCGGGACAGGGTGCCGCCGCCGGTGGCCTCGTCGTAGCGCATGGTTCCGGCGTACAGGGAGCCGTCGGGCGCGACGGCGGCGTCGTTGCCGCGGCGGCCGGGGACCGGCTCGCGGTGCAGCCACCGGAAGGCGCCGTCGGGATCGCGCAGGCCGACGCCGTCGCGGAGGTTGAGCACGAACCCGCCGCCCGCGCGGGGCTTCGCGGCGCCCACGTGCTGCTCGGTGACCATGACGGTGCGCCGGCCGGAGGCGGGGTCGTACGTGTGGACGCGGCCGCCGAGGATGTCCACCCAGATCAGTCGCCGGGCGTCCGCGTCCCAGGTGGGGCCCTCGCCGAGGGTCGCCTCGGCACGTACGGCGACGTCGGGGGCCGTGGAAGGAGTCTCGCTGCTCATGCCGTCACACTCCGGTGTCCGAGACGCTCCGACAACTGCGCCGCGCCCTTGGCGGCGAGTTGCTCCAGCTCCACGCGGCGCTCGTCGCTCCAGCGGATCATCGGAACGGAGATGGAGAGCGCGGCGACGACCTGTCCCGCACGGTCGCGGACCGGGGCGGCCACGCAGGAGACGTCCGGGTTGGACTCACGGCTCTCCACCGCGACGCCGCGGGCGCGGATGCCGGCGAGGGCCTCGCGCAGCGCGGCCGGGTCGGTGATGCTGTTGGGCGTCATCGCGGCGAGCTCGGCGTCGTCGGGGACGCGGACGGCGAGCTCCGGCTCGGGGAGGGAGGCGAGGAGCATCTTGCCGACCGAGGTGCAGTGCGCGGGCAGCCTGCGTCCGGCGGCGGACACCATGCGGACGGCGTGCGTGGAGTCCACCTTGGCGATGTAGATGACGTCGGTGCCCTCCAGGATCGCCACGTGCACGGTCTCGTCGCAGGTCTCGGCGACGGAACGGGCGACCTGCTGGCCCTCGGCGGCGAGGTCGAGCTGCTCGGCGTACCGGCTGCCGAGCTGATACGGGCGCACCCCGAGCCGGTAGCGTCCCGGCTGCCCCGGCACCGGGACGATGTACGACCGGGCGGCGAGCGTGGTGACCAGTTCGTGCACGGTGGTGCGCGGCAGCCTGAGCCTGCGCACGATCTCGGGGGCGGAGAGCGTGCCGTCCCCGTCCAGAAAGAGCTCAAGTATGTCGAGAGCCCGGGTCACGGCAGGTACGAGGCGTCCCACGACCGGCCCCCTCCCTTGTGTGTGTCCGTTGCGTGTTCACGTGTTCGTCGTATGTTCGAAATTTCAACAGACGATCGACATGGCGAACACAGGCTAGTCAGACTGCACCGCCCCGGGCAATGGCCGTGCGGCGCCGGCCCTCACGTACGGCACCACCGGGCGCCCGCACACCGCCGCCGGACATCACCGTCGGGCGCCGCGCCGGGGAGCCGCGACCGCTCGTGGGGACCGGCACCCCCGGCCGGGCACCGCGACCGGGCACGCCCGCCGGGCACCGTGCCCGGGCGCCGCGCCCCGGCCCGCCCGTGGGGCGCCGTCCAAGCGCCGCCATCCGGGCACCGCATGCCGATCCCACTGCCGGACATCACCACCGGCCGCCACCAGCCACCGCCGGAAACCACGACCCGGCGCCCCCGCCGGGCACCATGCCCGGGCGCCGCACCCCGGCCCGTCCACCGGGCGCCGCCCGGGCGCCACCGCCCGGGCGGCGGGGCCAGTGCCGCCGCCGGACCCCGCGCGTCCGCCGGGGGGCTTCGCGGTGCTGCCGGGACTCAGCGGTGGGGGCGTGGGTCGCCCAGTTCGCCGCGGAGGCGCTGGGCCCGGAGGACCAGTTCCAGTTCGAAGCGGCGGTCCGGGTGTTCGATGTCGTCGCCCCACAGTTCCCGGATCTGCCGGAGGCGGTACCGGACCGTCTGCGGATGCACGCCCAGCCGTGCCGCCACCTCCGGTGCCCCGCCCCGCGTCTCCAGCCAGGCGAGCAGTGTCTCCGCCAGCCGGCGGCCGTGGGTGGGGCCGCAGTGCGCCAGCGGTGCCAGGCAGCGCAGCGCCAGGTCGTCGAGGAGTTCCTCCGGTTCGAGGAGCACCAGCGCCTCGGTGTGCCCGGTGCAGTGCAGCACCTGCCCGCCGGGCAGCAGCCCCCGTTCGATCAGCCGTACCGCCGCCTCCGCCCAGCGCAGCGACTTCGCCGCGGCGGCCGGCGGCACCGGCGGCCCGATGGCGCCCGTCCACCCGGCCAGCGCACGGTCCAGCAGTTCGGGACGGCCCCGGGCGCCGGGGTCGGGCACCACCATGCGGGGCTGCTCGTAGTCCATGTCGAGCAGTACGTCCTCCCCCACGGCGGGCGCGACCGCCTCGCGCGCGGGCCGCAGCAGCACACCCACGGCCACCCGCGCGGGCAGCGGCCAGCCGATCCGGGCCGCCCGCTCGGCCAGCGCCTCGGCCGGGTCGCCGCCCCGGTGATGCCCGGTCAGCAGCAGCTCGATCAGCCGGCGCTGCAGCCGTAACCGCTCCCCCGCCTGCCGCGCCGCCGCCTCCGCGTACCCGCGCACCGACTGGTCCACCAGTCCGTCCAGGTACTCGTAACCGGCGTCGACGAGCTCGTACATCGCCGGCGGCGGGATGTCCACGCGGGTGCCGATCTCCGCGAAGCGGCGCCAGGCCAGCCGTACGCCGAGCCGGTAGATCGCCTGCAGCGAGTCCAGGCTGCGGCCCCCCAGCCCCTCGCCCCGGCCGAACTCCTGGAAGACGCCGGGCGGCACCCGCGGCCCGCCCTCGGCGGCGCCCGCGCTCTCGGTGGTCTCCAGGTGCTGGACGAAGGCCTCGATGGCGCGGCGGATGCCGACCAGGGCCATCGGCTCGCCGGAGTCGTCGAGGACGACCGGCAGGTGCGGGTACTCGCGGCGGATCTCGCGCAGGATCTCCTCCGCGAGCGCGGGTGCCTCGGCCAGGGCGAGCGCCGCGAACTGCCGCACCTGGCGGCGCGGCACGTCGTGCCAGGCGGAACGGGTCGCGACGGTCACCGGACGCCGCGCCACGCCTCAGCGCTCCCCGCCGTTGGTCTCATAGGTGACCAGCGGTGTGTTCGGCTGGTCCGGGGGCGCCTCCAGCAGCGCGACGGCACCGAACGCGGCACCCACGGCGAGTGCGGCCGCGGCCACGACGGTGAGCGCGGCGGCGAGCAGTCTGGACATCGCAGGGTCAGCCTCTTTCGTCGAGAGGTCTTCGAGAGATCCACGGGGGATCCACGAGAGATCGTCGGGAGGTGGTCGAACGCCTGTCGAGAGGTCGTCGACAGGTCCGTCCCACCCGGACGCCCCACACCTCACCGAGCCCCTGACCCGGGCCCAGTGTCGGCACAGCATTGACACCCCGTCAAGGGTGCGCCTACGGTTCCCGGCCCGTACCGCCGTACCGCACGCGCTCTTCCCTCTCCGGCGCCGATTCGGCCGTGTCCCGCGCGAGTCGCGCCGCCCATGTCACTGGAGTGCCCGGATGCGCCGTTCTTCCCACCCGTCTCCCCTGTCCCTCTTACTCCTCGGTCTCGGCACCTTCCTCCTCGTACTGGCCCCCCTGCTCGCCTGGTACGTGAAGCCGCGGGCCGCCGTGAACCCCGTCGACATCGACACCACCGCCGTCTACACCGGCACCGGCAGCGTCTTCGACGTCACGCAGGTGAGGACCGTGCCGAACGAGGACATCACCATCACCCAGCGGGTGCGCGGCGACGTCACCGACAGCGAGCGCAGCGGCCACGCCGCCGTCTGGGACGTGGTCACCACCGTCGACACCGACGACACGCTGCCCGCGGCCGACCCTCACGACGCCCTGGACTTCAGCCCGCACCGCTGGGTCAGCGACCGGCGGACCAACCGCCCGGTGCACTGCTGCGGCGAGACGCCGTACATCGAGGGCGAGGCCTACCTCAAGTTCCCCTTCGACGTGCAGCAGCGCTCCTACCGCTGGTGGGACAACACCCTCGGGTCGACCGTGACGCTCCGGTACCGGGGCGTGGCGAAGGTGCGCGGGTACGAGGGCTACCGGTTCACCGGCAGCGTGCCGGCGACGCGGACCGGCACGCGGCTGGTGCCCGGCAGGCTCGTGGACGAGCCGGACCGCCCGCAGGTGGTGGCCGAGGAGTGGTACGCCAACCACGGCATCGAACTGATTGTCGATCAGGCCACCGGAAGGGTGCTGTACGCGCAGACCGGTCCCCGCCGCACGCTGCGTGCGCCCGGCGGGGACCGGGACGCGGCCGTGCTCCTCGACAGCCGGAAACTCGCGTTCACACCCGCGACGCAGCGGGCGGCGGTCGAGCAGGCGGAACGGGACGGCCGTCAGTTGCGCCTGGTGGGGCGGACGTTGCCGATCGTCGCCGCCGTGAGCGGATCCGTGCTCGCCGTGCTGGGTGCCGTTCTGGTGATACGCGGGCGTCGGCGCCCCGATTCGTCCGAGTCCTCCGCAGCTTTGCGCACGATATGATGACGCGTCAGGTCCAGAAAGCCCGGAATTCATCACTTCGGTGAGTAGCAGCTTCCTGCGGCTGGGCGAAAACTGTCCACCCCACCCGAGCACAGCCACTGACCGCACCACTGCATCACCGGTACCACCAGCTCCGTCAGCTCCGTCAGCTCCACCGGTCCGCACCGCGCCGTTCCGCCACGCCGAGCCCCGCCCCCCCAAGACGAGCCCCAGACGAGTCCTCAGACGAGTTGGAGCACCCATGCCCCAGCACGTGCCGCCGCACCCGCTGCTCAAGGCGTTCCCCCGCAGCGCACAGCACTCCCCGGCGCATCCCCCGCAACCGCGCCGAATCGTTTTCCTGGCCCGCCGCGACCTCGGTAACCCGGCGGCGGGCGGTTCCGAGCTGCTGGTGGACCGGCTGGCCGGCGGGCTGACCCGGCTCGGCCACCAGGTGACACTGCTGTGCGGCGGCCCGGCGGCGTTCCGCGAGTACCGGGTCGTGTCGGCCGGTGGCGACCTGAGCCACTACGTGCGCGCCCGCCCCGCCTTCGCCCGCCAGGTCGGCGACTGCGACCTGCTGGTCGAGGTGTGCAACGGCATGCCGTACCTGGCGCCGCTGTGGCACCGCGGGCCGACGCTCTGCCTCGTCAACCACGTGCACACCGATCTGTGGCGGATGCGTTTCGGCGGGCCCCTGGCGCCCGCCGCGCGCCTCGGCCGAAGACTCGAGCACTGGGCGCTGGCGGGCGCGCAGCGACGGAACCTGCTGGTCGCCGTCTCCCCGTCGACGGCCGACGCGCTGCGGGCGATCGGTGTGGACCGCGAGCGGATCCGCGTGGTGCACAACGGCGTCGAGGAGCCGGGGCCGCGGACGCAGCGGTCGTCCGAACCGCTGTTCGTGGCGGTGGGGCGGCTCGTCGAGTACAAGCGGATCGACCTGCTGCTGCGCCTGTGGGAGCGGGTGCGGCCGGTGACGGGCGGCCGGCTGGTGATCGTGGGCGACGGGCCCGAGCGCACCCGCCTGGAGCGGCTCGCGGGTCCGGAGGTGACGTTCGCCGGCCATGTCTCCGAGGCCGAGAAGCACCGGCTGCTGTGCGCGGCCTGGCTGCTGCTGCACCCCTCCGCCGTCGAGGGCTGGGGCCTGGTGGTCACGGAGGCCGCCGCGCGTGAGACTCCCGCGGTGGCCTTCGACGTGCCCGGCCTCAGGGACTCCGTGGTGCACGGCGAGACGGGCGTGCTCGCGCACGGCGAGTCGTCCTTCGCCGCCGCCTGGTGCGCCCTCGCCCTGTCCGCCGAGCGCCGCGCCCTCATGGGCCGGGCGGCCCGCGAACGTGCCTCGCGCTACCGCTGGAACCACACGGTGCGCCGGTTCCGGGCGGTGGCGTCCGAGGCGGTGAGGAGCTGGTCACCATGACGGCGTCCACGGGGGCGGGCCGGCCGGAGGGACCGTCGCGGTCGTCGGGAGCGCTGCGGGCCGCGCGGTCGTCGAAGCGGTCGAAGCCGTCCCGGCCGTTCGGGCCGTTCGGGCCGTTCGGGCCGTCGCGCTCGGCGAAGGCGGCTCGGTCGGCCAGGCCGTCCCGGTCGCCGCGGGCCCTGCGGACACTGCGGACACTGCGGGCCCTGCGGTCGAGGCAGCCGTCGAAGCAGCCACCGAGGCAGCCGTCGGAACACCCTGCGCAGCAGTCGCAGCAGTCACCCGGGCAGGCCGCACGATCGTCCGTGCGCCGGCCGAAGGACCCCTCGCTGCGCCGCTCGCTGCTCCTCTTCCGCGCCTTCCTGCGGGAGCAGCAGGACCCCGGCCACTGCTACTCACTGCTCGCCCGGGACGCCGCCGACCAGGTCGAGGCGTACGACGGGCCGGTCCGCGGCCGTACGGTCGTGGACGTCGGCGGGGGCGGCGGGTGGTTCACCGAGGAGTTCCGGCGCCGCGGGGCGCACGCCTACCTGTTCGAGCCGGACGTGCGGGAGCTCGGTCCCGAGCCGGCCGAGGGCACCGTGGTCGCGGACGGCTATCTGCTGCCGCTGGCCGACGGGGCCGCCGACGTCTGCTTCTCCTCCAACGTGCTGGAGCACGTCGCCGACCCGCGGACCTTCCTCAGCGAGCTGGTGCGGGTGACCCGGCCCGGCGGGCTGATCTACGTGTCGTTCACCAACTGGCTGTCCCCGTGGGGCGGTCACGAGTGGGCGCCCTGGCACTACCTGGGCGCCGAGCGGGCCCGCGCCCGCTACCGGCGCCGTACCGGCCACCCGGCCAAGCACACCCTCGGCGAGAACCTCTTCGCCGTGCACATCGGACCCACCCTGCGGCTGGTGCGGGCACGCGACGACGTCCGCGTCGTCGCGGCGCGCTCCCGCTACTGGCCGTTCCTCGCCGGGGCCGTCGTGAAGGTGCCGGTCCTGCGCGAGTTCGCCACGTGGAACCTCCTCCTCATTCTCCGGCGGTGTCCAGCATGACGAGCACGGTCCAGGCTCCCCCTCCCGCGCCGCCCCGCCCCGCGGCACCCGGGCGGCGTCCCGGCGAGGGCCCGCGGTCGCGGCGCTGGCTGCTGGGTTTCTGGGCCGTGGTGTTCGTGCTGTTCCTGGCCGTGTCGCCCGGCCGGATGACGTTCGAGACGAAGCTCGGCGTGGCGCTCGACCCGCTGCAGTTCCTGTCCGACCTGGGGCAGCTGTGGCACGACCGGGGCGGCTTCGGCGGCATCGCGGACCAGTACATCGGCTACGCCTGGCCGATGCTGCCGTACTACGCGGTGTGCGAGCTGCTGCACGTGCCGGTGTGGCTCGCGGAGCGGCTGTGGCTGTCGATCGTCGTGACCGTCGCCTTCTGGGGAGCGCTCCGGCTGGCGGAACGGCTCCGCGTGGGCAGCCCGGCCTCCCGGCTGCTCGCGGCGGTGGCGTACGCGCTGTGGCCGACGTTCACGATCGTGGTCGGTTCGACCTCGGCGGCGGTGCTGCCGGGCGCGTTCCTGCCGTGGGTGCTGCTGCCGCTGGCCGACGAACGGTACAGCGCCCGGGTCGCCGCCCTGCGCTCGGCGCTGCTCATTCCCTTCATGGGCGGCGTCAACGCGGCGTCCACCCTCGCGTCCCTGCTCCCGGTCGGCCTGTACCTGCTGTCCCGGCCGCGCGGCCCCCGGCGGCGCAAGCTGATCGCCTGGTGGGTGCCGGGGGTGATCCTCGCGACGGCGTGGTGGGTGATACCGCTGCTGCTGCTCGGCGCCTACGGCGAGAACTTCCTGCCGTACATCGAGTCCGCGCGGACCACCACGGACACCATGTCGGCCACCGAGGCGCTGCGCGGTGCCGGGAACTGGGTGGCGTACCTGAACTTCGGCGAGGCGTGGCTGCCCGCCGGCTGGACGGTCGCCTCGTCGGTCGTCGTCATCGTCTGCTCGTCGCTCGCGGCCGGACTGGGCCTCGCGGGGCTCGCCCGGCGCGACATGCCGGAGCGGCGCTGGCTGGTGCTGACGGTGCTGACCGTCGCGGTCCTCGTGCTCGCCGGGTACGGGGGCCCGTTCGGCGGGCCGTTCCACGAGACGGTGCAGGACCTGCTGGACGGCTCCCTCGCACCCTTCCGGAACATCTACAAGTTCCAGACCGGGACGGCGCTCGCCCTCGTGCTGGGCCTCGCGCACCTGGTGGGCGTGGCCGCGCGCCGGCGGGAGGGCGCATGCGGGCTCCGTGGGGCACGCGTCCGGCGGTCCGCGCCGCTCGTCGCCGCGCTGCTGGTGCTGCCCGGGCTGCTGTGGCCGTATCTGAACGGGACGGTGCTCCAGCCGGGCTCGTTCCAGGAGCTGCCCCGGTACTGGCGGACGACGGCCGACTGGCTGGAGGAGAACTCGCCCGACTCCCGCGCCCTGGTGGTCCCCGCCACCGCGCACGGCCTCTACACCTGGGGCTCCCCCATCGACCAGCCGCTGGACGTGCTCGCGAGGTCGCGGTGGGCGCAGCGCGACTTCGTCCCCTTCGGCACGCCCGGCAACCGGCGCGCCATGGACGCGGTCGAGCAGGCGCTGCTGACGGGCGGTGAGGTGCCGGGCCTGGCCGACTTCCTGAGCCGTGCGGGCCTGCACTACGTCGTGGTCCGCAACGACCTCGACCCGGACCAGATCGGCGCCGTTCCGACGACCACCGTGAAACGGGCCCTGGAGCAGTCCGGGTACGAGCGGGAGACGGGCTTCGGGCCGCTGATGACCGGCGGGCGGATCGCGCACGGCACGCCGTTGCAGGTCGAGGGGCTGTACCCGCGCCAGCGCGCCGTGGAGATCTACCGGCCGCCCGCGGACACGCCGCGCCCCGGCCAGGTGGCGTTGAAGCCGGTCGCGGACACGGCCGTGGTCTCCGGCGGCCCCGAGGCGCTGCTGCCGCTGGCCGCCGACCCCGCGGTGCGCGGCCGGCCCACCGTGCTCACCGGCGACGGCCACCCCGGGCTCGGGACGCCCGCGCTGCAGGTGGCCGGTGACGGGCTGCGGCGCGCGGACACCCGCTTCGGCCTGGTCAACGCCAACACCTCGTACACGTACACCGCGACCGAACGGAACGCCGAGGGCGACCTCCAGGCTCCCGGCGCGGAGCCGCACGAGATCCTGCCGGTCGAGGGCCTGGACCACCAGACGGTCGCCGAACTGCGCGGCGCCCGCTCGGTGACCGCGTCGTCCAGCGGCAACTGGCTGTTCCACCTGCCGCAGTACGACCCGGTGAACGCGTTCGACGGCGACCCCGGCACGGCCTGGGCGGAGGGCGCGCCGGACTCGTCGGTGGGCCAGTGGCTGCGCATCGGCTTCGACGGCCTCCAGGACGTCCCGTCCACGTTCGAGGTGACGCCGCTGCCGCAGGACGGCGTGCGGTCGGCGCCCGTCCGGGTCCGGGTGGAGACCGAGCGCGGCGCCGCCACGAGCATCCTGCGGGCGGACGGCTCGACGCAGCGGGTGAGCGCCCCCGCCGGCACGACGGACTGGTTGAAGATCACCGTCCTGGAGACGGAGCAGCGGCGCGCCGGGCTGACCGGCGCGGGCTTCTCCGAGATCGCGATCCCGGGCGTCCAGGTGACGCGGACGCTGCGGCTGCCCACCGACGCCGCGCGCTCCGCCGCCTCCGCCGAGATCGTCTCGCTGCACCGCGCCGCCGACCCCACCGGGCTCTCCGCGACGGGCACCGAGGCGGGACTGCACCGGCGCTTCACCGTCTCGGAGGCGGGCGCGTACCAGGTGCGCGCCACCGCCGTCCCCGTACCGGGCGAGGAGCTCGACCGGCTGCTGTACGAGGTCGCGCCCGAGGAACGCGCCCGGGTCACCGCGACCGCGGACTCCACGGCGGTCCTCGGCCCCGGGCTCTCCCCGCGCAACCTCACCGACGGCGACCTGACGACGGCCTGGATCGCGGGCGACACTCCCACGATCCACCTGAGCTGGGCGGAGCGCGCGGAGATCGACTCGGTGGTGCTCGCCCCGGCGGGCGGCCTGTCGGCCCGGGCCACGAAGGTGGAGATCAACTCGCCGGACGGCGCCGCGGTCGTCGGCATGGACGAGAACGGCTGGGCCCGCTTCGACCCGATCACCACCGACCGGCTCGACATCACGATCACCGAGACGGCCCCGCTGACCCTGCACAACCCGGTCGCGGGCGACGACCTCCAGCTCCCGGCCGGGCTGGCGGAGGCGTACGTCCCCGCTCTCGACGAGGCCCAGCGGACCCCGCAGCCGGCGGGCGACCGCGCGTTCTCGCTCCCCTGCGGGCGCGGCCCGGTGCTCGCGATCGACGGCGACCTGTACGAGACGGGCGCGCGGGGCACCGTGCGGGACCTGACCGAGCGGCGCGGCGTCGAGCTGACGCTCTGCCGGAGCGGCCGGGAGGATCCCGCGGTGCAGCTGGAGGGGAGCGCGCACCGTGTGGAGTCCGGGGACGCCGGTCCGCTCGCGGTGACGGACGTGACGCTCACGCGCGGGGACGCCGCCCGGGCCGCGGCCGCGGGACCGGCCGACGCGGACCGGGAGGTGCGGGTACGGGACTGGCTCGGCGACCGCCGCGAACTGACGGTCGGCGCGGGCGGGGCCTCGTACCTGACGACGTACGAGAACCACAACAAGGGCTGGAAGGCCACGCTGGACGGCCGCGAGCTCACCCCGGTACGGCTCGACGGCTGGCAGCAGGGCTGGCTGGTCCCGGGCGGCGGGGGCGGCACGGTCAGGCTGTCGTACGAACCGGCCGCCGCGTACGAGGGCGGGCTGATCGGCAGCGCGGCCGCCGTGGTCCTGCTGATCGGCGCGGTGCTGTGGCGGCGTCGCTCGCCCAACCGCGACGCGCCGCAGCCGGTGCCGCCGGAGCCGGGCGTGTGGCCGGGCACGGTGGCGCTGACGCTCGCCGGTGTCGTGGTCGCCGGGTGGCTGGGGCTGGTGGTGCCGCTGCTGGCGTTGGTGGCGTGGCGGCGGCACGGACTGCTGGTGCCGCTGGCGTTCCTGTCCCTGGCCGTGGCGGGGGTCGCCGCCGCCACGGGCGCCGGTACGGCTCCGGCCGCCGGGGCGGGGGCGTTCGGGCCGGTGGCCCAGGTGGCGGCGGTGGTCGGGCTGTTCGCGGGGCTGGTGAATGCCGGGCGGGGTGCGGGGCGTGCCGGGCGGGGGGCGCGGCCGGTGCCCGAGGGGGATTCGGGCGGCCCTCCCGGGCGCGATCCGGACGAGCCCGGTTCCACGCTGCCGTACGGGATCCCGCCGGTACCGGCCGGGCCGGTGACCCCGCCCGGGCCGGTGGTCCCGCCCGGCTCGCAGGCGCCGACGGAGCCGGTGCGGCCGGTGCGGCCGGTGCGGCCGCGACGGTCACGACGGCTTCGGCGACCCGGGCGGTCCTGGCGGCCGGCGAAGGACGACGGTCCGGAGAGGGACGACGGTCCGGAGAGGGACGACGGTCCGAGAAGGGGTGAGGGTGCATGACCGCTGTCGAGCATCCGGCGCGCCACGGCGCGGACGGTGCCGCGCGGCCGCCGGCCCGTGTCCCGTTCCCCGTGGTGGACGAGGTCAGCCGGCACTGCGTCCAGGAGGCGGAGCCGGAGACGGTCCACATCGAGGTCCATCTGCCGGGCCGCCTGGACCGGGACCGGCTGCGGGCCGCCTTCGCCGGGGCGTTCGACCGCCACCCCCGCGTCCTGATGCGGGAGGCGCCGGGGCCCTGGTACCGCCGCCGCTACGAGTGGGAGCTGACGGCGGACCCGGACGTCGACGTGGTCACGTTCCGGCCGCCCGGCCCGGACGCGCTGCGGGGCGCCCGGACCAGATCGCTGGCCGAGGCGCCCCCGCTGTCGGCGGCACCGCCGATCCGGGTGGAGGTGGTCGAGCCGCCGGACGACGGAACCGGAAGAGAGGGCGGGGTGGGCACCGTCCTCCTCCTCACCGTCAACCACACCGCCCTCGACGGCCCGGCCTGCCTGCGCATCCTCGCCACCGCCGCGGAGCTGTACGGCGGCCGGGACAACTCCCCCGCCGCGCCCCCGGTCCGGCCCGCGGCCCCGGCGGCCGGCCCCCTCGACGCGGACGCCCCGTCCCCGTGGTCCCCGCCCGCCCGGGTGGCCCACGGCTCCCCCGGCCCCTTCCCGGCCGCCCCGGGCAACGGCATGCTCCTCACCGAGCTCGCCGTCCCGCACCGCCCGCAGGACTCCCCGTACACGGTGAACGACCAGCTCATGGCCGCCACGGCCCTGACGATCGCCCACTGGAACCGGGAGCACGGCGCCCGCCCCCGGCCGCTGCGCATCACGATGCCGGTGGACGACCGGACCCGCGGCACGGACATGCCGATCGGCAACGGCACCCGCCTGGTGGAGGTGCCCTTCGCGCCGGAGGAACTGGATGCCGCCCGCATGAGCGAGCTGCTGCGCCGTACGGCCGCGCGCACCCGCGCCCTGAAGTCGCTCGCCCGGCCCCAGCTCGGGCACGGCGCCGCCCTGCTGACCGCCCCGATAGTGCCCGTGGCCTGGCGGGCGGCGCTCACCCGCGGGCTGCGCCGGACGGCGGCGCCCTGGATGTCGACGACCCTGCTCAGCAACATCGGCCGGATCCCGTACCCGCTGGACTTCGGTGCGGGCGCCGGACCCGCGCGCGCGGTGTGGTTCTCCGCCCCGGCCCGGATGCCGCGCGGCCTGACCGTGACGACGGCGTCCACCGCGGGCCGGCTGCACGTGGCCCTGCGCTGGTCGCGGTCGCTGCTCGGGGACGGCGACGGCGCCCGGCTGCGCGAGCTCTTCGCGCACTACCTGCACACCACCGCGGAGGCCGGGGAGGTCTCGCCATGACCCCGGCCACGGGTACGAACCCGCACGCGAACACGGGCTCGGGTGCGGACCCGGGCACGAACCCGGACTCGGGCACGAACTCGGGCACAGGCACCTTCACCCGCAAGGAGCTCCGGGACTTCTACGAGAACCCGGCCGTGCCCGTAGCCTCCGGCACCGCGCGCAGCGTCCGGCAGGCCCGCATGCTGGCCGCCGCGCTCGGCCCGGCCACCGCGGGCGTGCGGACCGTCCTGGACATAGGGTGCGGCGACGGTACGGCGGCCGCCACCGCCGCGCCCTTCCTCTCCGGTCACCGCATCGTGGGCGTCGACTGGTCCCAGGACGTCCTGCGCCGCGCCCGCACCCGGCTGCCGTACGTGGTGCGCGGCGAACTGAGCGACGGCGGGCTGCCGTTCGCCACCGCGGGCGCCGACGCGGTGCTGTTCAGCGAGGTGGTCGAGCACCTCGTCGACCCGGACGGCGCGCTCGACGAGATCCGCCGGGTGCTGCGGCCGGGCGGCCACCTGATGCTGTCCACGCCCAACCTCGCCGCCTGGTACAACCGCGTCCTGCTGCTGGCGGGCGTGCAGCCCGTCTTCTCGGAGGTGAGCCTGCGTTCCATTCACGGCCGCCCGGGGACGGAGGTCGTGGGCCACCTGCGGCTCTACACGGCCCGCGCGCTGCGCGCCTTCGTGGCCGCGGCCGGCTTCGAGGTGGTGGAGCTGCGCGGGGCGCCCTTCCACGGCGTACCGCGTTCGCTGCGCCCGCTGGACCGGCTGGTCTGCGCCGCGCCGTCGGCCGCGTCGATCCTGCTGCTGCACGCGCGGAGGACGTGAGCCATGGGGTGGGGAGTGGCCGCGGCCCTGCTGGCGAACGCGCTGTACAGCATCGGGTTCGTGCTGGAGAAGAGGGCGCTCGGCGGACTGGAGCAGGTCACGGTCCGCCGCCCCGCCCGCCTGCTCCGCGTCGTCCTGGGCAGCCCGCTGTGGATCGGCGGCGCGCTCGCCCTGGCCGCCGGTCTCGGGGCCCAGCTCGCCGTGTACCGCACCCTCCCGATCGCCGCCGCGCAGGGCGTCTTCGTCTCCGGCCTGGTCCTGCTGGTGCTGCTCTCGTCCCGCATCCTCGGCGAGCGGACGACCGGCCGCGAACGGTACGCGCTCGCCGCGATACTCGTCGCGCTGCTGATGGTGGTGCTGTCGCTCGACGGGAGCGGCGACGGGGACGGAAGCGGAGGCGGGGGCGGCGACGCGGTGAGCCACAGTGCCCCGTACGGCCTGATCCTGACGACCTGCCTGCCGGCCCTCGCCCTGGGCGTCTGGCTGTACCTCGCCGCCGAGCGGCGGACCCGCCAACGGCACCGCCCGTCCACCACCGGTGTCGAGTACGGCGTGGCGGTGGGCCTGCTGTACGGGGTGAGCTCGCTGGCGATCAAGGGCGTGTCCGGCCGTCTCGCGTCGGACGGCGTGGCCGGGACGGTCCTCGCGCTGCTGCGCTCCCCGTACCCGTACCTGCTGCTGTTCACCGGCGTGTTCGGCCTCGTCATGTCGCAGGCGGCGCTGCAACGCTGCCGGGCCTCACTGATCGTGCCGGTGTGCACCACGGTGACGTGCCTGTTCACCGCGGTGCTCGGCACGCTGTCGTTCGGCGAGGCGCTGCCGGAGGACCCGGCGCGGCTGGTGCTGCGCGTGGCGGGCACGGCGCTCGCGGTCGTGGTCCTGCTGACGATGCCGAAGCACGACACGTCCACCTCCCATCCCTCCGCACCGGCCAAGGAGCTGACCCCATGACCCCCGACGACCCCCTGCTGAAGATCCTGGCGTGCCCGCTCGACAAGGGTCCGCTGCTCCTGCTCGTCCAGCAGGAGGCGCCCCGCTCGGCGGAGGCGCTCTACAACCCGCGGCTGCACCGCCGCTACCCGATCGTCGACGGCATCCCGCAACTGCTCCCGTCCTCGGGGGAGCAGGTCACCGACGAGGAGCACGAGGAACTGCTCCGGCGGACGGCGTCATGACGCCCCACGCCATGCCGCCCGGCCGGCCGGAGCCACCCGCCGGGAGACGCGGCGAGGAACACTGCGCGAAAGACGGCGAGAGAACGGCCCCGCCCCGCATACCCGCCCCGCCGACGCGGCAGACAACCTCATGACCCTCGCCGCCCGAGTCGCCCCCCACCTGCCCGAACACCTGGTCGCCGCGGCGGCCGGATACCTGTACCCACGCTTCGAGCCGGAACTGGGCAGACTGGACGACCTCTGCCCCCCGGACTGCGGCACGGCCGTGGACGTCGGCGGCTGGTACGGCCCCTGGACGCGCCGCCTGGCGGCACGGGCCCGCCAGGTGGTCACGGTCGAACCGGCTCCCCGGCTGGCCCGGCTGCTCACCGAGACCGCCCCCGCCAACGTCCGTGTGGTCGAGGCCGCCGCCTCGGACCGCGCCGGCACCGCCCGGCTGTGGCTGCCACCGGGCGACGACGGCGCGCGGGGGGTGTCGTCCCTGGTCCGCCGGGACATCCACGCCCGCGCGCTGCACGTCCCCCTCGTCACCCTGGACGAGCTCGGCCTGCGCGACGTCGGCTTCATGAAGATCGACGTGGACGGTGCCGAACTCGCGGTCCTGCGCGGCGCGCACGGCGTCCTGACCCGCGACCGCCCGGCGCTCTTCGTGGAGCTCGAGTCCCGTATCCAGCCGATCACCCCGGTCGTCGACCTGCTCACGGGCCTCGGCTACGCGGGCTGGGTCCTGCCCGGCCGCACCTGGCTGCCACTGGACCCGGCGCTCCTGGAGGCTCACCAGGCCAGGGTGTCGCACGTGGCATCACACGGTCTCCTGCGTCGCACACTCCCCTTCCGCGCCCTGTGGGCACCCCGGTACGTGAACTCGGTGCTGTTCCTGCCCGACGGCCGCCGCCCGGGGGCGCCCCCGGTGGGCGAGCATGGAGGGCATGCCCTCTCCGATCCCCCCGGCCCCGAAGGGCCCCGCTAGCCCGTTCACCCCGCTCGACTTCCAGCTCGTCCTCCTGCGCCGCATGGCCGACCACAACCCGGACCTGGTCGCGGACGCCCGCCGCGAACTGGACGTCTCGATCACCGACATGCGCGAGGCGAACAAACGCTGGCAGGCGATGCTCCGCTCACCGCGCGCCCGCGCGGCGGCCTCGCGCTACCGCTCGATCCTGGGCCCCCCGGAATCGGTGACGCCCCGCACGATCGGCGACCTGGAGTGCGAGGCCCTGCTCTGGCCGGTCCCCCTCTGGCCGGACCTGCGCTTCGAGGTGATGCTCGCCCCGAACGGCGCGGTATGGAACGAGTGGCTGGTCCGCGCGCCGGGCGCCCCCACCCCCCGGCTGCGCGCCCTGGCCGACCTCACCCCCTGGTCCTGCACGGTCGACGAGGCGGCCCGGGCCTTCGCCCCCGCCCGCCCCCTGGAGGGCACGGCCCCCAGCCGCTTCGGGCTGTCCTTCACGGCACCGGACGCGGAGGGCGTACGGCGGGAGTGCGTCGCGGAGTTCACGTGGGGGTTGCTGCAGCGGGTGGGGACGGGCGACTGAGAGCAGCCCCGCTCCTCCTCACGTGCCGGCGGCCGTGACGATCGCCCCCGCCACGGCCTGCACCGACCCCGGATGCAACCACAGGAACAGATTCGGCTCGATCAGCTCCAGCTCCATCACACACGGCCGCCCGTCCTCGCCGTCCACGAGGTCGACGCGCGCGTACAGCAGCTCCGAGGCCCCACCCGGTACGGCGGCCAGCGCGCGCTCCGCGACCGCGAGTTCGGCGTCGGTGGGCTCATGGGGGCGCAGGTCCGGGTGGGCCACCTTGTCGGCGTCGTACGGCGTGCCCGGCGTGAGCACGGCACTCTTGCGGCTGGCGTGCAGCAGCTCGCCACCGTAGAACTGCAGGGCACGCTCGCCGGACACGTCGATGCCGGTGAGATAGGGCTGCACCATCGCCGTCAGCTTCTCGGCGTGCAGCCGCTCGATGTGCCGTACGGCAGCGTCCCGCTCACCGGCCGCGTACCGCGCGGCGAGCCGCGATCCGGCCCCCGAGGTGGGCTTGACGACGAATCCGCGGTCCCCGGGAAGCCCGACGGGATCGCCGGGCGCGACGTACCGGGTGGGCACGACGGGCACTCCGGCGTCCGCGAGCTGCCCGATGTACCGCTTGTCGGCGTTCCAGCGCACGACGTGCGCCGGATTGGCGAGCCGCGTCACCTGTGCGCACCGCGCGATCCACTCCGCGAACTCCTCGGCCCGCCAGCTGTAGTCCCAGGTGGACCGCAGGACGACGAGGTCGTACGCGCTCCAGTCGGCCTCCGGGTCGTCCCAGTGCACGACCTCGGCCGAGGCCCCGGCCTCCCCCACCGCCCGCGCCAGCACCGGCAGGTCGCGGTCCTTGTGCTCGTCGGCGCCGGGGTCGTAGGTGGCGAGTGCTATGCGGGGAGCGGTGCGGGTCACGGGGGGCTCCGTTCTCGTACGGGAGTGCAACTGGCTGGTCTCGGCCGAAAGACAACAACTCCCGCCACCGGCGGCGCAAGCGCATACAGCCGCCGGTCCGCCCTCGCAGCCCTGTTGACCTTCCCCTTCGGTGAAGCCCCAGCATCAGGAGCGGCACGAGGAACCCGGGGGAGCCCGCATGACCATGCTGACCATCGGCGCCTTCGCGAGAGCCTCCCGGCTGTCGCCGAAGGCGCTGCGGCTGTACGACGAGCTGGACCTGCTGCGGCCCGCCAGGGTCGACCCCGACACCGGCTACCGCTACTACGCGGCCGGACAGCTGGAGCGGGCCCGGCTGGTGGCGTGGCTGCGGCGGCTGGGCATGCCGCTCGCTCGCATCCGGCAGGTGTGCGCGCTGGACGGGCCGGCCGCGGCTCGCGAGATCCGGGCGTACTGGGCGCGGGCCGAGGCCGAGACGGCGGCGCGCCGGGACCTGGTGGCGTTCCTCGTGGACCACCTCTCCGACACGTCCGCTCCGTCCGAGGAGGACACCGCCATGCTGGGACTCCGTTACGCCGCCCACTCCGACACCGGACTGGTCCGTCCCGCGAACCAGGACACCGCCCACGCCGGCACCCGCGTGCTCGCCGTCGCCGACGGCTTCGGTTCCGCCGGAGCGTCCGCGTCATCGGCCGCCGTCGAGGCGCTGAAGGTGCTGGACCGCGAGACGCTCCCCAACGGGCAGCGTGCTGAGTCTGCTGGAGGAGGCCGTGCAGGGCGCCACCCGCGCCGTACGGGACGTCGCGGGCACCGAGGAGGACGGCACGACCCTCACCGCCATGCTCTGGACCGGCTCGCAGCTCGCCCTCGTGCACATCGGCGACTCGCGCGCCTACCTGCTGCGCGACGGCGCGCTCTCCCGGATCACCCATGACCACACGCTCGTGCAGTCGATGCTCGACGAGGGCCGGCTGACACCCGAGGAGGCCGACGCCCATCCCCAGCGGATGCTGCTGCTCAAGGGGTTGCACGGCGGATCCGCCCCGTCCCCGGACCTCCGCCTCCAGGACGTCCGCCCCGGCGACCGCTTCCTGCTGTGCTCCGACGGGCTCTCCCGCGTCGTGGCGGACGGTGTCGTGCGCCGGGTCCTGGTCACCGTCCCGGACCCGGAGGACGCGGTCCGGGCCCTGGTCGCCGAGGCGAACGGCGCCGGTGGGCCGGACAACGTGAGCTGTGTGGTGGCCGATGTCCGGTCCGTCCTCGGGGACGCGTGACCGCCCTCACCCCTCTCCCCCCGGCTCCCAGTCCAGCAGCCGCACCTTCGCCACCGTGCGGACGTGGCGGCGCATCGCCGCGGCCGCCTGCCTGGGCCGGCCGTCCGCGACGGCGTCGGCGATCGCGCGGTGCTGGGCCAGGGAGCGGTGCGGGCGGCCCGGCTGGCGCAGCGACTCGGTGCGGCTCTCGGCGATCTGGTCGGCGATGGAGCGCATGAACTCCGCGAGCAGGCTGCTGTGCGCCGCCGCCGTCACCGCCGCGTGGAACAGCCGGTCGCCCTCCACCCCGTACGCGCCCTCCTCGATCTCCCGCTCCATGTGCGCGAGCGCCGAGCGGATGGCCTCCAGGTCCTCCTCCGTACGGCGCTCGGCGGCGAGTTCGGCGAGCTTCGTCTCCAGCGCCTCCCTGGCCTCCAGTACGTCGGGGAGGCGCCGGCGGCGTTCGACGAGCGCCTCCACCGGTTCGACGTCGAGGCTGTCGCGGACGAGGTACGTACCGCCGCCGTGGCGGGCCTCCACCAGGCCCTGCACCTCCAGGACCACGATCGCCTGCTTGACGGAGGCCCGGCTGACGCCGAGGCGCCGGGCGAGATCGCGTTCGGGCGGCAGGCGGTCGCCCGCGCGCAGGCCGCACTCGGTGACGTACTGCCGCAGTCGGTCGAGCACCTGCTCGTAGAGGCGCTGCTTCGCCATCGGGCGCAGGGCGTCGGTCACGGGTCCCCCTCTCCTCGGGAGCGTAGCACCGGGGCTTCAAGTGGCCGAGTGGCTCAGCCAATTGGTGCGCGACCCCTTGACCGGCCTCGGGACCGGGGTCACGCTGGCCAGCCAACACCCCCAGTGGCTCAGCCACTCGACCAATCCGCCGCGCTCCGCTCCGGGACCCAACGACGGGAGCCCGCATGTCCCCCGAACTCGTCTCGATCCTCGTCCTCGTCGTGGTGTTCACCCTCGCCACCACGCGCTCCGTCAACATGGGCGCCCTCGCCTTCGCCGCCGCCTTCGGCGTGGGCGGGCTCGTCGCCGGCATGGACGCGGACGGCGTCTTCGCCGGCTTCCCCGGCGATCTGTTCGTCGTCCTCGTCGGTGTCACGTACCTCTTCGCCATCGCCCGCGCCAACGGCACCACCGACTGGCTGGTGCACGCCGCGCTCCGGCTCGTGCGCGGGCGGGTGGCGCTCATCCCCTGGGTGATGTTCGCCCTGACCGGCGTCCTCACCGCGATCGGCGCCGTCAGTCCGGCCGCCGTGGCGATCGTCGCGCCCGTCGCGCTGAGCTTCGCCGCACGGTACGGGATCAGCCCGCTGCTCATGGGCGCGATGGTGGTGCACGGGGCGCAGGCCGGCGGCTTCTCACCGATCAGCATCTACGGGTCGATCGTCAACGGCATCGTCGAGCGCGAGCGGCTCCCCGGCAGCGAGATCACGCTCTTCCTGGCCTCCCTCCTGGCCAACCTCGTCATCGCGGGTGTCGTGTTCGTCGTCTGCGGCGGGCTGGGGCTGTGGGGGCGGGAGCCGGTTCCGGCCTCCGCCGATCAAGGCGGTGGAACCCCGGCGCCCGCCCGCCGTACGGGTACGGACAGCGGGCGCCCCACGGGCGACGGCACCGGCGGCACCCGTACCGCCACCATCGCGCCCGCCTCCCAGGACGGCACCGAGGACGGCATCGCGGACGAGGACGGCCGCGGGCCCCGCCTCACCCCCGCCCGCACGGCCACCCTCCTCGCCCTGGCCGCCCTCGTCGTCGCCGTACTCGGCTTCGACCTCGACGCGGGCCTCGCCTCGATCACCCTCGCCGTGGTGCTGAGCACCGTCTGGCCGGCGGACAGCCGGGCCGCGGTCGGGCAGATCGCCTGGCCCACGGTGCTGCTCATCTGCGGCGTCCTCACCTATGTCGGCGTCCTGGCGGAGATGGGCACCATCACCTGGGCCGGCGAGGGCGTCGGCGGCATCGGCGTCCCGCTGCTGGCCGCGGTGCTGCTCTGCTACATCGGCGCGCTCGTCTCGGCGTTCGCGTCGTCCGTGGGCATCATGGGCGCGCTGATCCCGCTGGCGGTGCCGTTCCTGGCGCAGGGGGAAATCGGCGCGATCGGCATGGTGTCGGCGCTCGCGGTGTCGGCGACCGTCGTGGATGTGAGCCCGTTCTCGACGAACGGCGCGCTGGTGCTCGCCGCCGCACCGGACGTCGACCGGGAACGTTTCTTCCGGCAGCTGATGGTGTACGGGGGAATCGTGGTGGCGGTGGTACCCGCGATGGTGTGGCTGGTGCTGGTGGTGCCCGGGTGGGGATGACCGGCATGGACGACCGGCATGGACGACCGGCATGGACGACCGGCATGGACGACCTGACGAGTGAAGGAGTACGACGCGTGTCCCCTCTCTTTCCGGCCCTGGCCGACATCTCCCCGACCGCGGCCGACCGCCCCGCCCTGCGGTTCGGCGAGCGCTCCCTGACCTACGCGGAACTCGCCGCCGCGGCCGGCGCGACGGCCGGGCGGCTGCGGGGCGCGGACCGCGTGGCCGTGTGGGCGACCCCCACCCTGGAGACCGCGGTCGGCGTCGTCGCCGCGCTGCTCGCCGGGGTGCCCGCCGTCCCGCTCAACCCGAAGTCGGGCGACAGCGAGCTGGGGCACATCGTCAAGGACAGCGCGCCGCAGCTGGTCCTCACCTCACCGGAGGCCGAGCTCCCCTCCGCCCTCGCCCAGTTGGAGCGCGTCGACGTCGACGTCCAGGCGTCACCGCGCGAGACGCCGCTTCCCACCGGCCCGACCGCCGACCACCCCGCCCTCGTCGTCTACACCTCCGGCACCACCGGCCCGCCCAAGGGCGCCGTCATCCCCCGCCGGGCGATCGCCGCCACCCTGGACGCGCTGGCCGACGCCTGGCAGTGGACCGGCGACGACGTGCTCGTGCACGCTCTCCCCCTCTTCCACGTGCACGGGCTGATCCTGGGCGTCCTCGGGCCCCTGCGGCGCGGCGGGTCGGTGCGCCACCTCGGCCGGTTCGACACGGCGGGGGTCGCCCGCGAGCTGGACTCCGGCGCGACCATGCTGTTCGGCGTGCCGACGATGTACCACCGGCTCGCCGAGGCCCTGCCCGGCGACCCCGCGCTGGCCGCCGCGCTCGGCCGGGCGCGGCTGCTCGTCTCCGGTTCGGCGGCGCTGCCGGTGCACGACCACGAGCGGATCGCGGCGGCCACCGGACGGCGCGTCATCGAGCGGTACGGGATGACGGAGACGCTGATGAACACGAGCGTGCGCGCGGACGGCGAACCGCGCGCCGGAACCGTCGGCGTCCCGCTGCCCGGCGTCGAACTGCGGCTGGTGGAGGAGGACGGCACGCCCGTCGCGGCGTACGACGGGGAGACCGTCGGCGAGATCCAGGTACGCGGGCCGAACCTGTTCACCGAGTACCTGAACCGGCCGGACGCGACCGCCGCCGCGTTCGCTCCGGACGGCTGGTTCCGCACCGGCGACATGGCGGTCCGGGACCCCGACGGGTACGTGCGGATCGTCGGCCGCAAGGCCACCGACCTGATCAAGAGCGGTGGTTACAAGATCGGTGCGGGGGAGATCGAGAACGCGCTCCTCGAGCACCCCGCCGTCCGCGAGGCCGCCGTCACGGGCGAGCCGGACGACGACCTGGGCGAGCGGATCGTGGCGTGGGTGGTACCTGCGGACGCTCTCCACGACGACCTCGCCGCCGAACTCACCCGCCACGTCGCCGACCGCCTCGCCCCGCACAAGCGCCCCCGCACCGTGCGCTTCCTCGGTTCGCTCCCCCGCAACGACATGGGCAAGATCATGAAGCGGGCCCTGAAGGACGCTCAGAAGGACGTCCGGAAGGACGCCCTTGAGAACGTCTCCGGCCATGGCTGAGCGCCTGTCCGCCCGCGCGGTCATCGCCCTGGTCACGGACGACTTCGCTCCGCTCCCCGCACCCGCCGCCGGACCGCACGGCCTCGGCCCCGACGGCCCCCTCGGCTGGGAGGGGTACGACGACGCCCGCGCCCGCGCCGCCGCGCGCACCGGCGAGGAGGAGTCCGTCGTCTGCGGGCGGGCGGTGATCGGCGGAACGGCGGCGGTGGTGCTCGCCTTCGAGTTCGGCTTCCTGGGCGGGTCGCTCGGGGAGCGGACCGGGGACCGGCTGGAGGCGGCGTACACGTACGCGCGGGAGCACCGGCTGCCGGTCGTCCCGCTCGTCGCGACGGGCGGCAGCCGGATGCAGGAGGGCATGCGCGCGCTCGTCCAGCTCCAGCGCGTCGCCCGGCAGTCGGCGCTGACCCGGGCGGCGGGGCTGCCGCAGATCGCCGTCCTGCGCGATCCGACCACCGGCGGCGGCTGGGCCACGCTGGGCGCGGGCGCCGACGTGGTGCTGGCGCTGCCCGGCGCCCAGGTGGGCTTCGCGGGCTCCCGGGTCCGCCCGCCGGACGCGGACCCGGCGGCGTACACGGCACAGGCGCAGGTCGCGGCGGGCGCGGCGGACGCGCTCGTACGCCCCGAGGAGTTGCGGGAGACGCTGGCCCGGTGGCTGTCGCTGCTCACCTGGCGGTCACCGGAGCCCGCGCCGCCGCCCCACGCCCTCGGTGCCGGCGCCGGACTCCCGGCCACCGGCTGGGAGGCCGTGACCCGCGCCCGTTCCCCCGAGCGCCCCCGCGCCGAGGCCTACCTGGACGCCTACTTCACCCGGCGCGCGGCCATCAGCGGCGACCGCTGCGGCGGCACCGACCCCGGCATGCTGTGCGGCTTCGGCGAGCACGGGGGCCGGACCGTCGCCTACGCCGCCCAGAACGGGACCGCGATCCGGCCCGCCGGGTACCGTACGGCCACCCGGCTGGTCCGCCTCGCGGGACGGCTGGGCTTTCCCGTGCTGACCCTGGTGGACACCCCGGGCGCCGCCAACGACGCGGAGGCGGAGCGGCAGGGCGCGGGCGGTGCGATCGCGGACCTGTTCCGGGCGGTGGCCACCGCCCGGACGCCGGTCACCACACTGGTGATCGGCGAGGGCGGCTCGGGCGGAGCGCTCGCCCTGGCGGCGCCCGGCAACACCTGGGCCACCCCGGACAGTTACTTCTCGGTGATCGCGCCCGAACTCGCCGCCGCCATCCTCAAGCGCCCGGAGCACCAGGTGCGCGCGACGGCCGGCCAACTGCGTTTGCGGCCACAGGACTTGGTGGAACTGGGGATGGTACGGGGCGTCGTGGGGGCCGCGCACTCCGGCTGAGATCCGGCCGACGGGCGACCGCGGGACAGTATGTGTACGAACCATGTAGGGCCGTGCCCGCGGCCTGTCGGTAAAGCCGATGCCTCTGTACCGTGCGTGACACTAGGGTGGTCGAGAGTCACGAAGAACGAAACGGGGGCACAGTGGAAGGTCTTGTCGAGTTCACCACCGCCGACGGTGCCGTGATCACCGTCGAGGCCGCCGGCGACGAGAGCGGCTCACGGCTCGTCTCCCGCGGAGCCGACGGGGCGGTGCAGGCCACCCGCACCTTCGAGGGGGCGCTGGACGGCGTGCGGTCCGCCGCCTCCTCGGCGCTGCGGGTCTTCCGCGACGGGTCGCTGCGACCCGACGCAGTGGAGATCGAGTTCGGGGTGAGGCTCACCGCGGAGGCGGGTGCCCTGATCGCGAAGAGCGCGGTCGAGGGGCACCTGCTGGTCAAGCTCTCCTGGTCGCCCGGGCGGTCCGCCGACTCCCCGGAGACCCCCGCGGGCTCATGAGGACCGCGGCCTGGCACGCCAGGATCGTTTGCGGCCGCGACATCGGCGCCGGCTTCCTGGTGACCGAACGACACGTCCTCACCTGCGCCCATGTCGTCGCGGGCGCCGACAGGGAGAAGGTGAGCGTCTCCTTCGCGCACGCGCACGCCCATGCGCACACGCAGGAGCCCGCGCGCCGGCACGCGTACGAGCGTGAGCACGAGCACGAGCACGAGTACGAGCACGCACGACCGGCCGGGACCCCCGCCGCGATCCCCGCCCGGGTGATCGCCCACGGCGGCTGGAACGGCCACGACGCCGACCCGGGCGACCTCGCCGTCCTGGAGCTCGACCGCCCCGTCCCGTACCGGCCGGCCCGGTTCGCCGACCCGGCGGACGCCTACGGGGACCCGCCGCGCCGCCTGGTGACGTACGGCTTCCCCAAGCACTACGACGAGGGCACCCTCGCCGAGTACCGGGCGACCACGGACCAGCTCATCGCCGGCGAGTGGGTGCAGCTGGAGGCGTGGGCGCCGTACGGGCAGTCGCTCGTGCCCGGGTTCAGCGGCGCGGCGGTCACGCTCGCGGACAGCGGCCGGGTCGTCGGCATGGTGTCGTCGGCGGCGCGCGACCCCGGTGTCCGCAACGGGCGCATGCTGCCCGCGCACGTGATGGCCCGCTACTGGCCGCCGCTCGGCGACCTCGTCCCGACACCGGGCTACGACGAGCAGCAGAAGAGACGGCTGCGGCTGCTGGTCGAGGAGACCGCCCGGTCCGGCCCGCCGGACTGCGATCCCGGCCGGCTCTACCAGGAGGCCGTCGGCCTGCTCGGGCCCCTGCCGCCGCCGCACGGCTTCGTCTCCCTGTGGGACGCGGCCTGGTACCTGCTGTCGGAGGTGCGCGACGAGGAGGCGGTCGCCCGCTTCGCCGCCCGGCTCGCCGAGTACGCCGACGCCCCGACCCGGGCCGCGCTGCGGTCCTGGCCTCGCCCGCCCGCCCCGCACGGCGACCGGCGCGACACGGCCCCGGGAACGGGGGAGGCGTCCTTACGCGCCCCCGGCGCCCGCCCCTGGTCCCCCATCCTCGTCGAGCTGACGCCGAGCGGCTGCGGCACGGACGGGTCGGGCCGGGAGATGGTCCTGGCCGAGGTGTCCGCGTACATCGGCCGGCACCGCCGCGTGGTCGGCTCGCGCCGGCTGCCCGCCGACCGGGTCCGCCCGTACGTGCTGGAACGCATCGACGAGGCCTACCACGAGCTGGAGCCCCGCGCGCGGGAGCTGATCGCCTTCGTCCTGCCGCGCCGCTGGCTCAACCTGGACGTGGCGCACTGGCAGCGCAGCGCCGACGACGACAGCCCGCTCGGCGCCTTCGCCCCGCTCGTCGTCATGGACCTGGAGCGGCGCCGCAGCGGCGGACTCCAGCACAAGCTCCAGCAGAAGTGGCAGCACCTCGACGGCCGGCCCTCGGCCCGGCTGCACCGCATCGGCTGTGCCGGGACCGGCCAGGACCCGAAGAAGCTGACCGTCGGCCTGCGCCGCGCCGCCGACATGGTGGGCTTCGGTTTCCCGCCGCGCGCCGACGGCACCCGGCGGCTGTTCGGGGCGGGTCTGAACGCGCCCGTGCCGGTGATGCTGTGGCCGCGTTCCGGCTGCCGGGGACCGTCGCACGAGGACTGCCGGGGCAGCGCGTTCCTGGACCGCCTCGCCGAGCACCTGGCGGACCTCCCGCCGTCCGAACTCCCCGCGTACGTGCACGAGCTGCGGGAGACGGCCTACGCCTCGGAGTCCGCCGAGCCGCACTGGGCGGACGACCTGGCGCTGCTCTGGGAGGACCCCAGATGCCTGCCCGATCCCGTCGGCTACCAGCATTCGCCGGTCGGCTGACCGGCGACCTGAGTTCCGAGCCCCACGAGGAGCGACCCCCATGTCCCTGTGGCCCGTCTACACGGGTACGAGCGCCCCCCACGACGGCATCGAGAAGCTGCCCGCCCCGCCCCCGTGGCGGGCCTTCGACGGCGGCCCGCGGCTGCCCACCCCCGCCGATCACCAGGACGCCTCGGCCACCTCCGCCGACCGGCTGCACCGCGCCCGCACCTACCGCCCCACCGACCGGGCGGTGCAACTCGTCAACGCCGCCCTGTACCTGCGCCGGCCGCTGCTGGTGACGGGGCCGCCCGGCAGCGGCAAGTCGAGCCTCGCGTACGCCGTGGCACGGGAGCTGCGGCTCGGCCCGGTGCTGCGCTGGAACATCGCCAGCCGTACGACGCTGCGCGACGGCCTCTACCAGTACGACCCGCTGTCCCGGCTGTACGCGGCGGGGCGCGCCGCCGCGGCCGACGTGCCCCCGGACGGCGAGCTGGAGGACCATCTCCGGCTCGGCCCGCTGGGCACGGCCCTGCTGCCGTACGGCCGGCCGCGCGCCCTGCTCATCGACGAGATCGACAAGAGCGACCTGGACCTGCCGAACGACCTGCTGAACGTCCTGGAGGAGGGCCAGTACGAGATCCCGGAGCTGGTGCGCGCCGCCCGCCACACCCCCACGGCCGAGGTGATGGTCGACGGCACCGACGACCGGGTGACGGTGGCGCGGGGCCGGGTGCGCTGTCTGGCGTTCCCGTTCGTGGTGCTGACGAGCAACGGCGAGCGCGAGTTCCCGCCCGCGTTCCTGCGGCGGTGCGTCCGTCTCGAACTGCACCAGCCGCGGGACGCGCACCTGGAGCAGATCGTGCGGGCGCACCTCGGGGAGCCGGACGCCTACGCCCGCGACCTGATCGCCCGCTTCCTGTCCCGGGGGACGGACGGCGAGCTGGCGACGGACCAGCTGCTCAACGCCATCTACCTGACCGGCACCGCCGGCCTCGACGCGGTCTCCCGGGACGAGCTGGCGGAGCAGCTCATGCCGTACCTGAGCCGGTCGGGCGACGAGGCGGACACGTTCTGATGGAGCGTCACGGGGCGGACGGGACGGACTCGACGGCGGGCGGGGCGCCGGGCACCGGCCGGCTGGCCGATCTGCTCGCACGGGTACGGGGCGAACACCCGACCTCCCTGGAGCTCGCCGAACTGCTGTGGCTGGCCGGGCAGCTGCCGTCCCCGAAGACACCGCCGCACCCGGAGACACCGGCGGCCCCGGGGCCGCCGGCGCGCGAGGACCCGCCCGGCCCCGCAACCCCGCCACCGGCCACCGCCCCGGCCCCCGTCCCGCCGCCCCCGCCCGCCGAGCCGCCCCCCGCCGACGGCCGCGTCCCCCTCCACCTGACCGGCGGCGGCGCGACGGACGACGCCACCGCCCCGTACACCTCCCTGCTGGCCCCCGCGCCGCCGATGCTCTCCCACCCCCTGCCCCTCCAGCGGGCGCTGCGTCCCCTCAAACGCCGGGTCCCCGCCCCGTCCGGGCACGAGCTGGACGAGGAGGCGACCGCCCACCGCATCGCCCGTCTCGGCGCGGAGCCCCGGTGGTGGCTGCCCGTGCTGCGCCCGGCCGCCGAACGCTGGCTGACGCTGCGCCTCGTGCACGACAGCGGCCCGACCATGCCGGTGTGGCGCCCCCTCGTCCGTGAACTGCGGGGCGCCCTCGCCCAGTCCGGCGTGTTCCGCACGGTGGTGTCGCACCGGCTGGCGGCCGACGGCACCGTACGGGGGTGGAGCGGCCACGAGTCGTACGCCGACGGCCGCACGGTCACCCTGCTCGTCAGCGACTGCATGGGGCCGCAGTGGCGGGGCGGCCCGGCGGGCCGGCGCTGGTACGCGACGCTGCGGCGCTGGGCGGCCCGCATGCCGGTGGCCGTGGTGCAGCCGCTCCCGGAGCGCCTGTGGCGCACCACCGCGCTGCCCGCCGAGCCCGCGCGCGTCGCCTCGCCGTGGCCGGCGGCCCCCAACACGGTGTACGAGGCGGACGGGTACGCGACGGACACGTCCGCCCCCGGCGCGCTCGTCCTCCCGGTCCTGGAGCCCGCCGCGCCCTGGCTGGCGAACTGGTCGAAACTCCTGACCGGCGTCGGACCGGTCCCCGGTTCCGTCGCCCTGCTGCCGCCCCAGCCGCCGCCGGACCCGGTCGACGACCAGGGGCGGGCGGACGTGGACCGGCTGACCGCCGAGGAACTCGTCCTGCGCTTCCGCTCCCTGGCCTCCCCCGAGGCGTTCCGGCTGGCCGGCCATCTCGCCGTCGGCCGCCCGGAGCTGCCGGTGATGCGTCTGGTCCAGGCCGCGGTCGAGGCGCACCCGCGGCCGCAGCACCTGGCGGAGGTGATCCTCAGCGGCATGCTCACCACGGAGCCCGGCCCGCCGGGGACGTACGCCTTCCGGCCGGGCGTACGGGAGCTGCTGCTGCGCACGCTGCCCCGCACCGCCCACAGCCGCACCGCCGGACTGCTCGCGCGGGTCGGTGCGCTGATCGACGAGCGGGCCGGGCTGGCGGCCGGCGAGTTCGCGGTCGCGGCCCCCGGGAACGGCGGCGCGGCCGTGCGGGGCGAGCCGTTCGCGACGGTCAGCGAGGAGGGGGTGCGGCGGCTCGGGGGCGCTCCGGCGGGCCGGGCGCCGGAGCACGGCCGGGACGAGCCCGCCGGGACGCTCCTCACGGTGACGCTCGACTCCCCGCACGCGCACCCGCGCGCCCACCGCGCCCTCGGCCGTCTCCTGCCCTGGCTGCTGGCCCTGAGCGGCCTGGACCCCGACGCGTACGAACCGGGCGGGCACGACGAGGGGGACGCGGCGTACACGGCCCTGCTGGCGTCCGGCGCGTCCGTGCCGCGCCTCCTGGAGGTGCTGGAACGGGAACTGCCGCCCGCGCTGCGGGAGCTGGACGACCCGCCGGGGGTCCGCGTCGCGCTCCGGCGTCCCGTCCGCACGTTCCCGGCCGAGGACGTCCCCGTTCCGGACGGCACCCCCGCGGGCGTCGTGGTCGTCCTCTCCCCGTCCCTGCACCGGGAGCTGGAGCCCGCGGACGCGGCCCGCTTCCGGCCCGTCGCCGGTCCGTCCCCGGACGGGCCGCCCCGTGCCTGGTACCTCCCGCTGGCCCTCCCGGAGCGCGGCCCGGAGACCGGGTTCCGCGACCTGGTGCGCGGTCCCTTCACCGCGCCCTCCGCCGCCCTGGTCCGCCCGCCCGAACCGGGCCGCACCGCCGTCGTGCCCGTGCCGTCCGCCGGCCCGTCCCCGGTCACGTACCACGAGGTGGACCTGACCACCCACCACAGCACCCACCAACTGCTGCTGCCCAGCGCCGACCGCAGCACGTTCGTGGCGGCGGCCGAGCTGTCCTGGCACGTGGACGATCCCGTGGCCTTCGTGCGCGGCGGGGTGACGCGAGTGCCGGGGCGGCTGTACGAGCACCTGGCGCGCGAGGCGGCGCGCATCAGCCGGCGCCACCCGCTGCGCTGGGCCGGTGCCGCCCAGCGCGCGATCCACCAGGGACTGGCCGACTGGCCGGTGCCGGGGCTCGCGGTGACGTGCGCGGTACGGCTCTCCTCCGGCCCGGCGCCGCGGCTGGAGCGGTGGGACACCTCGACGAGCACCACGGCGGCGTCCGACGCCCTGGCCCTGGTCCTCGCCGACACCGAGTCCGTGCTCCTGGGTTTCCAGGGCACCCTGGCCGTCGTCCCGTCGAACCGCCGGTCGCGGATGACCAAGGCGCTCGCCACGCGCCTCGTGGAGCTGCGCCACCCGGACGACGCGCTGCGGGGCGAGCGGCTGCGGCGGGGCGGGCCCGCGCCGGTCCAGGACGGGCACGCCGACCCGCTGGACCTGCTGCGCGCGCTCGCGCAGCACCGGCTGGCCCCCGAGCTGAGCGGCGCGCTGGACGAGATCGAGCAGCGCAACCTGGGCGCGGCCCAGCCCCTCGCCTTCTCCGGTCCCCTGGTGTACGCGCTGGCCGACCGGGGTCTCGGGGTGGCCGTCGTCACGGACCACTCGGCGCGCGCGGTCTCCGCCTACCTGGCGCGGCGCGGGCTGACCGGGTCGGTGTCCGGCGGGGTCCACGGCCGTTCCCACGTCCCGCTCCGCCTGATGCCGGACCCCGAGTGCCTGCTGCGGGCGCTGGACCGGCTGGGGACCGCGGCGGACGACGCCATACTGGTCGGCTCCTCGGTCGCCGAGTTCACCGCCGCGTCGGCCATCGGGCTGCCCTTCGTCGGTCACGCCGCCGACCGGTCGGCCGCACGGCAGTTGCGTGAGGCGGGCTGCCGCTGCGTGATCACCTCTCTGGAGCCGCTGCTGCGCGCGGTCCGTCCGTCCTGACCCCCGGCGTTCCCGCGAGCGGAATCACCCGTCCGGCGGCAACCCGTCCGGCCCCTCACGGAAGGCGCCCCGCGCGCGTGCCCCGCACGATTCAGGGGAGACCGCAACTCACGGCCCGTCACGGTCTGTGCTCTCGGGAGGATTCGCCATGACCGCCAGTCTGGACCAGCTGCGCCGCTGCCATTTCGCCGTCGACCTGGGCGCTGCCAGGAGCCGCGTCTACATCAAGGGCTCCGGCCTCGTCGTCGACCAGCCGAGCGTGGCCGCCGTGAACACGAGGACCGGTGCGCTGATCGCGGTGGGCGAGCTGGCCGAGCGGATGAACGGCCGTACGCCCGACTACATCCGTGTGGTGCGGCCGGTGTCGGGGGGCAGTGTCGTCGACATCGAGATGGCCCAGCGGATGCTGCGCCAGCTGATCGGCGACCGGATGCGCCGCACGCTCCGCCGCAAGCCCTTCCTGCGCGCCGCGGCCTGTACCCCGCACGGTTCGGACCCGCTCGCCCGGCGGGCGACGATCGAGACGCTGGTCGGCCTCGGGGCCCGGCGCGTGGAGCTCGTCGACACGCTCATCGCGGCGGCGGTCGGCTGCGAACTGCCGGTGGAGCGTCCGGAGGCCACGATGGTGATGGTGTGCGGCGCGGCCGCCACCCAGCTCGCGGTCCTCTCGCTCGGCTCGATCGTGACGGCCCAGCGCGTCCCGGTGGGCGGCGAGGCCGTCGACCACGCGATCGTGCAGCACCTGCGCCACCAGCACGAGCTGATGCTGCCGAGCCAGTCGGTACGGCCGCTCCAGGTCGCCCTCTCCGGCAACGGGCTCACCGCGCAGGGGCCCGCCTTCACCGACATCCACGGACGGGACGTGGCGACCGGGCTCGCCCGCTCGGTGCGGGTGAACACCGCGGCCGTGCGCGACGCCATCCAGACCCCGCTGACCGCGATCCTCGACGGCGTCGGCAAGGTGCTCCGGGAGTGCCCGCCCGACCTGGTCGCCGATCTCGCCGACCGGGGGATCGTGATGGTCGGCGGGAGCGCGCTGCTGCCGGGCCTGGACCAGATGCTGCGGCAGGCGACGGGCATGCCGGTGAACATCGCCGAGCGTCCCGACGTGTGCGCGATCGAGGGCCTGGGGGCCATGATGGAGGGGCGGATCCAGCCGCTGGAGCTGCACAAGCTGACGCGCTGAGCCCCGGCCGGACGCACGGTCAGTAGGGCAGCACCCGTCCGGACGGCGTCCGCCGGTCGACGGGGGTCTCGCGCGGGGCGGAGGGCCGGCGGCTGGTCTGGATGCGGATCCGGCGGTTCATGACGGCCTCCCGATGGTGTGCCCGTTGCGTCCCTGTGGCTGGCGTGTACGTGTCCGTGCGTGCCCGTGTCTGTCCGTACGTGTCCGTCCTCCGCCTTATGCGATCAGCCTCGCCTCGCCTGCGCGACCTGGTACATCCGTGCCCACGGGAGCACCCGCCATGCCTCCACGGAACGGAGTCCTCGGTTCGGATGCGTTCCGGGGCGCTCCAAGGGCCCCGCTCCGGGCGCTCCGGACAGCTCCGTCCGCTCCGTGCGAGCCGCCGCGCGTCACGGCCCCTCGGGGGCGCCCGGCGCCGTGGCCCGCGCCTCCCGTGCGACAGGGCGGGCCCGGACATGCCTCCGCCCCGGACTGGCGAATACCAGCCGGGGCGGACGATGAGGCAGCTCACATCGTTTCTGCACGCGAGGTGCCGAGTGGGGCGGGTGGGACTCGAACCCACGGCCGACGGATTATGAGTCCGCTGCTCTAACCGGCTGAGCTACCGCCCCGATACGGCGCGCCGCGTACATGTGTGCGCGCCGTCTGCCGCAGCATAGCCGCTCATACGATCTCCTGCTTCGGATGGTCGGCTTCACCTGCCCATCAGGACTTCACCAGGGGTTCAGCGGTTCCGCCGGGCAGGGAACGGGACATGAAAAAGGACCCCTGAAGGGGTCCTCGTTCGGGCTGCTCCCCCGACTGGACTCGAACCAGTAACCTGCCGGTTAACAGCCGGCTGCTCTGCCAATTGAGCTACAGGGGATCGAGCTCCCCCGACTGGACTCGAACCAGTAACCTGCCGGTTAACAGCCGGCTGCTCTGCCAATTGAGCTACGGAGGAATGCCTCGGTGCATCGAACGTACCTACCTGGGTATCCGCCAGGGGGCGCGCGCTCGCTGCGACACATACATTAGCGCAAGCAGGGGGGTGCTCCGCCAATCGGTACTCCTGTGCGAGTGCCGCAGCAGTTCGCAGGATGATCGGAACCGACGCAGACGCAAGGAAGGTGGCCGCCATGCTCTACCGGCTCACGTTCGTCGCCGGACTGGCCCTGGGCTACGTGCTGGGCACGCGGGCCGGGCGGGAGCGTTACGAGCAACTGAAGAAATCAGCCCGCCAGGTGGCACAGAACCCCGCGGTGCGGAACACCGCGGAGTCGGCCGCCCAGCAGGGACGCTCGATCGCCGGCAAGGCATACCACGCGGTGAGCGAGAAGGTGGGCGACCGCATGCCCGACTCGGTCGCCGGGCGGGTGAAGACCCTGCGCGAGCGCCACGCGGCCGGCAGCGGCGCGGACGACTGGGGCACCAGCAGGACCTGAGGCGACGGCCGGGGATCACGGACCGCGGGGCACCGGGTGACACTCGTCACCCGGTGCCCCTGCCGTCTCCCCGCACACCGGGCGGCACGCCCACCTCTTCCCGTACGGCAGAATTTCTGCCATGGGGATAGTCGCCGGGCTGGACAGTTCGCCGGATTTCACGCGCATCGTCGTCTGTGACACGGACAGCGGGGCTGTCCTGCGGCAGGGATACGCCGCGCACCCATTGGAGAGGACCGAGAGCGGCGGCCGTCCCTCCGACGTCGATCCGCAGGCGTGGCTGCTGTCCCTGGGCGAGGCGGCCGGCGGCGGGCTCCTGGAGGGCGTGCAGGCGATCGGGGCCTCGGCGCAGCAGAACGGGCTGGTCCCGCTCGACGCGCAGGGCAACACCGTGCGGCCCGCGCTCGTCGGCGGTGACAAGCGGGCCCAGGTCGCCGCCGCCGACCTGGTCGACGGGCTCGGCGGGCGGCACGCCTGGGCCGAGGCCGTGGGCTCTGTGCCGCAGGCCGCGCAGCCGGTGACCAAGCTGCGCTGGCTGGCACGGAGCGAGCCGGAGAACGCGGCGCGGACGGCGGTGCTGCTCCAGGCCCACGACTGGCTGGTGTGGCAGCTGCTGGGACGGCCGGTGAGACGGACCACGGACCGGGGCGGCGCCTCCGGCACCGGGTACTGGTCGGCGGCGACCGGCGCGTACCGCACCGACCTCGTCGAGCTGGCGCTCGGGCACCAGGCGATGCTGCCCGAGGTGCTCGGGCCCGCCGAGGCGGCCGGTACGACGCCGGAGGGGCTGCTGATCTCCGCCGGCACCGGCGAGACCATGGCCGCCGCCTTCGGGCTGGGGATCGGGCTGGGGGACGCGGTGGTGTCCCTCGGCGCCTCCGGGTCCGTGATGGCCGTGCACCCCGAGGCCCTGGTCGACTCCAGCGGAATGATCACCTCGCTGGCCGACGCGACGGGCATGCACCTGCCCGTGGTCACCACCCTCAACGCCGTACGGACGCTGCGCGGCGCCGCCGAGCTGCTCGGGGTGCCCGATCTGGAGACCCTGTCCGACCTGGCGATGAAGTCGACGCCGGGTTCGCACGGGCTGGTGCTGCTGCCGTACCTGGAGGGCGAGCGCACCCCTTACCTGCCGCACACCGCGGGCACGCTGACCGGGCTGCGGCGGGAGTCGATGCGGCCGGAACACTTCGCGCGGGCCGCGTTCGAGGGCATGCTGTGCGGGCTCGCGGACGCGCTGGACGTGCTGCGCGGGCGTGGTGTCGACGTCCGGCGGATCTTCCTGCTGGGGGCGGTGGCGGAGCTGCCGGCCGTGCAGGCGGCGGCGCCCGCGCTGTTCGGGGCGCAGGTGGTCGTGCCGCAGCCCGGCGACTACGCGGCGATCGGCGCGGCCCGGCAGGCGGCCTGGGCGCTCGGCGTCTCGCAGGGCACCCTCGACCCGCACACCCCGCCGGCCTGGCGCGGCGCGCCCGCGCAGGTCCTGGAGCCGGGCGAGGAGCTGGCCGTGGGCCAGGCGGTGCGCCAGCAGTACGTGTCGGTGCGCGAGCAGACGCACCCGGGGGCGTTCCGGACGTGAACCCGCGACAGGCCACGGCAGGGCGCGAACGCCCGGCGCGGGCGCGCGCATTGACGGGACGCGCCCGTCCGACGACGTAGGCACATGGACCGAGCACGGACGGTCCATGGTCCCCTCTCGGCTTAATCGGTTGAGGTAACACCGGGGGAGTGTCTGACGATGGGGGGTGGTGCTTCCCATCCCTCCTCGACGACGAGAGACCTCGCGTGCTCATAAGACTGTTGCGGACCTATCTGAGCCCGTACAAGAAACCCATAGCGTTCCTGGTGCTGCTGCAGCTCGTGCAGACGTGTGCCACCCTCTACCTGCCCCAGCTGAACGCCGACATCATCGACGAGGGCGTGGTGGCCGGGGACACCGGTTACATCCTGTCCCACGGCGCCGTGATGGTCGGCATCTCGCTCGCCCAGGTCGTGTGCAACGTCGGTGCCGTGTACTTCGGTGCCCGCACGGCGTCCGCGGTCGGCCGGGACGTACGGGCGGCCGTGTTCGACCGGGTGCAGTCGTTCTCCGCCCGTGAGGTCGGCCAGTTCGGTGCGCCCTCGCTGATCACCCGGACCACGAACGACGTCCAGCAGGTGCAGATGCTGGCCCTGATGACGTTCACGCTGGTGGTGTCGGCGCCGATCATGTGCGTGGGCGGCATCGTGATGGCCCTCGGCCTGGACGTGCCGCTGTCCGGGGTGCTGCTGGCCGTCGTCCCGGTGCTCGGCATCTCGGTGAGCCTCATCGTGCGGCGGCTGCGGCCCCTGTTCCGCTCCATGCAGGACCGGCTCGACACCGTGAACCGGGTGCTGCGCGAGCAGATCACCGGCAACCGTGTGATCCGTGCCTTCGTCCGCGACACCTACGAGAAGGAGCGTTTCGGCACGGCCAACGACGAACTCGTGGACGTCTCCCTCGGCACCGGGCGGCTGCTGGCGCTGATGTTCCCGATCGTCATGACGGTGGTGAACCTGTCCTCCATCGCGGTCGTGTGGTTCGGCGCGCACCGGATCGACAGCGGCGGGATGGAGATCGGCGCGCTGACCGCGTTCCTCGCCTATCTGATGCAGATCGTCATGTCCGTGATGATGGCCACCTTCATGTTCATGATGATGCCGCGCGCGGAGGTGTGCGCCGAGCGCATCCAGGAGGTGCTGCGCACCGACAGCAGTGTCGTGCCGCCCGCCGAGCCGGTACGGGAGCTGCGGCGGCGCGGGACGCTGGAGATCCGTGGCGGCGGGTTCCGCTACCCGGGTGCCGAGGAGCCGGTGCTGCGGGGCATCGACCTGGTGGCCCGGCCGGGCGAGACCACGGCGGTCATCGGGTCGACGGGCAGCGGCAAGTCCACCCTGCTCGGTCTCGTCCCCCGGCTGTTCGACGCGACCGAGGGCGAGGTGCTGGTGGACGGGGTGGACGTGCGGACCCTCGATCCGGCGCTGCTGGCGCGGACGGTCGGTCTGGTGCCGCAGAAGCCGTACCTGTTCGCGGGCACCGTCGCCACCAACCTGCGGTACGGCAATCCGGACGCCACCGACGAGGAGCTGTGGCACGCGCTGGAGGTGGCGCAGGCGAGGGAGTTCGTGGCGGGCCTGGAGCAGGGGCTGGACTCGCCGATCGCGCAGGGCGGCACGAACGTGTCGGGCGGCCAGCGGCAACGTCTCGCCATCGCCCGCACCCTGGTCCAGCGCCCGGAGATCTACCTCTTCGACGACTCCTTCTCCGCCCTCGACTACGCCACGGACGCGGCGCTGCGCTCCGCGCTGACCGCGGAGACCGCCGAGGCCACCGTCGTGATCGTCGCCCAGCGGGTGTCGACCATCCGGGACGCCGACCGGATCATCGTCCTCGACGAGGGCCGGGTCGTGGGCACGGGCCGGCACCACGAGCTGATGGACGGCAACGAGACCTACCGGGAGATCGTGCTCTCCCAGCTCACGGAAGCGGAGGCTGCCTGATGGCCGGGCCGATGGGACGAATGATGGCCGGGGGCGGCCCCGATCAGCGGTCCATGGACTTCAAGGGGTCGGGCAAACGGCTGCTCGCGCAGTTCCGCCCCGAGCGGACCACCATGCTGGTGATGCTCTCCTGCGCCGTGCTGAGCGTCGGTCTGTCGGTGCTGGGCCCGTGGATCCTGGGCCGGGCGACGGACCTCGTGTTCGCGGGCGTCATCGGAGGGCGGATGCCCGCGGACGCCACCAAGGACCAGGTCCTCGCGTCGATGCGGGAGCGCGGGGAGGGCCGCGTCGCCGACATGCTGAGCGGCACGGACTTCACCCCCGGCGAGGGCATCGACTTCGGCGCCGTGGGGAACGTCCTGCTGCTGGCGCTGTGCGTGTTCGCCGGGGCGGGGCTGCTGATGGCGGCGGCGACCCGGCTCTCCAACCGGGCCATCAACCTGACGGTCGGCCGGATGCGCGCCGACCTCCAGGCGAAGCTGTCCCGGCTGCCGCTGTCGTACTTCGACCGGCGGCAGCGCGGCGAGGTGCTCAGCCGCGCGACGAACGACATCGACAACATCGGCCAGACGCTCCAGCAGTCGCTCGGCCAGCTGGTGAACTCGCTCCTGACCATCGTGGGCGTGCTGGTGATGATGTTCTGGGTCTCCCCGCTGCTCGCCCTGGTGGCGCTGGTGACCGTACCGCTGTCGCTCGTCGTCGCGACGAGGGTCGGCAAGCGCTCGCAGCCGCACTTCGTGCAGCAGTGGCGGACGACGGGGGCGCTCAACGCGCACATCGAGGAGATGTACTCCGGGCACACGCTGGTGAAGGTGTTCGGGCGGCAGGAGGAGTCGGCGAAGCAGTTCGCCGAGGAGAACGAGCGGCTGTACGAGGCCGGGTTCAGGGCGCAGTTCAACAGCGGGATGATGCAGCCGCTGATGATGTTCGTCTCGAACCTGAACTACGTGCTGGTGGCGGTGGTCGGCGGGCTCCGGGTCGCCTCGGGCGCCCTGTCGATCGGCGACGTGCAGGCCTTCATCCAGTACTCCCGGCAGTTCTCGATGCCGCTGACGCAGGTGGCGTCGATGGCGAACCTGGTGCAGTCCGGGATCGCGTCGGCCGAGCGGATCTTCGAGCTGCTGGACGCGGAGGAGCAGGAGCCGGACCCGCGCCCGGAGGCGGCGGCGCGTCCCGCGGAACTGCGCGGGCGGGTGGCGCTGGAGAAGGTCTCCTTCCGCTACGAGCCCGACAAGCCGCTGATCGAGGACCTGTCGCTGACGGTGGAACCCGGCCGGACGGTGGCGATCGTCGGCCCCACGGGAGCGGGCAAGACCACCCTGGTCAACCTGCTCATGCGGTTCTACGAGGTGACGGGCGGGCGGATCACGCTGGACGGCGTGGACATCGCGAGGATGTCGCGGGACGAACTCCGGGCCGGCATCGGCATGGTGCTCCAGGACACCTGGCTGTTCGGCGGCACGATCGCGGAGAACATCGCGTACGGCGCCGCGCGCGAGGTCACACGGGAGGAGATCGAGGAGGCGGCGCGGGCGGCGCACGCGGACCGGTTCGTGCGGACGCTGCCGGACGGGTACGACACGGTGATCGACGACGAGGGCTCGGGGGTGAGCGCGGGCGAGAAGCAGCTCATCACGATCGCGCGGGCGTTCCTGTCGGACCCGGTGATCCTCGTGCTGGACGAGGCGACGAGTTCGGTGGACACCCGGACGGAGGTCCTGATCCAGAAGGCGATGGCGAAGCTCGCCCACGGCCGGACGTCCTTCGTGATCGCCCACCGTCTGTCCACGATCCGGGACGCGGACACGATCCTGGTGATGGAGGACGGGGCGATCGTGGAACAGGGGGCGCACGAGGAGCTGCTGGCCGCGGGCGGTGCGTACGCGCGGCTGTACGCCGCCCAGTTCGCGCAGGCGGTGGCGGAGGTGGACTGAGAGCGCCCGCCTCCGCCGGGGCTCCGTACCGTGCCCCGGCGGGGGGCGGCGCCGTCAGTCCAGATAGCCGCGCAGCTGGTCCGCGAACGCGTGGTCCCGCAGTTTGTTGAGGGTCTTCGACTCGATCTGGCGGATGCGTTCGCGGGTCACGCCGAAGATGCGGCCTATCTCCTCCAGCGTGCGCGGGCGGCCGTCCACCAGGCCGTAGCGGAGCTGCACCACCTTGCGTTCCCGCTCGCCCAGCGTGGACAGCACCGCCTCCAGGTGCTCCCGCAGCAGCAGGAACGCGGCCGACTCGACCGGGCTCGTCGCGTCGCCGTCCTCGATCAGGTCGCCGAGGGCGACGTCGTCCTCCTCGCCGACCGGGGCGTGCAGCGACACCGGCTCCTGGGCGAGGCGCAGCACCTCGCCGACCCGCTCGGGCGGCAGGTCGAGGTGGGCGGCCACCTCCTCCGGGGAGGGTTCGTAGCCCCGTTCCTGCAGCATGCGGCGCTGGACGCGGACCACCCGGTTGATCAGCTCGACCACGTGGACCGGGACCCTTATCGTCCGGGCCTGGTCGGCGAGGGCCCGGGACATGGCCTGGCGGATCCACCAGGTCGCGTACGTCGAGAACTTGTAGCCGCGGGCGTAGTCGAACTTCTCGACCGCCCGGATCAGGCCGAGGTTGCCCTCCTGGACCAGGTCCAGCATCGTCAGGCCGCGGCCCACGTACCGTTTGGCCACCGAGACCACCAGGCGCAGGTTCGCCTCGATCAGGCGCCGCTTGGCCATGCGGCCCATGACGACCAGCCGGTCCAGGTCCAGGGCCAGTTCGCTGTCCAGATCGGGCGTGCTGCCCAGCTTCTCCTCCGCGAACAGGCCGGCCTCCACGCGGCGGGCCAGTTCGACCTCCTCGGCGGCCGTCAGCAGCGGGATGCGGCCGATCTCACGGAGGTACTGGCGGAACAGGTCGGAGGACGGGCCGCTGGTCTCGGCGCGGGTGCGGGACGCGTCCGCCGGTTCGACGGGTTCGGGATCGGGCGCCTCGGCCTGGTCGAGCGCGTCCGACGGCGGTTCGTCGGGCTCCGGTGACGCGTCCCGCGGTTCCGTCTCGGGATGGTGCGCGACACGGCTCTGCGAGGGCACCGCCGTGACGACGGCGGAATCCGCGTCGGGCTCCGTACCGTCCGCACCGATGTCGGTCTGGGTGAGGGTCTGGGTCTGCACGGGGGCGACCTCCAGGAATGTCGCTGCCCGGACGCGCGGCAGCGGTAGGTCGGGGATGGCGTCGCCGGCCTCGCCGCCGGCCATCCCGTAGTCGATGAGCGGAATCGCGGGGGTCACGGACCCGTCGGGGACGGATCGGCCGCGCTCCGAGGACTCAGGCACCGGAACCCAGTGTGGAGTACGACACATCGCCGCCACGAGGGGCGTGCGGTGACTTTTTGAGTCCGGTCCGTGACCACCCGGTTACCCTGACGTTCGAGTAGGCAGCCGCCCGCGGGCGAAACACCTTGAATGGCGGACGACGGTTTCGGGGTCGGGTGTCAGAGCGCTTCCGCGCCGCGTTCCCGCAGGGCCTGGTCGTACTGCTGGAGGATCCACAGCTCGTTCTGCGCGGCGGCCAGGGCGGCCGGGTCGCCCGCGGCCGAGAGCCGGGCGACCGTGGACTGGAGGTCGCGGACGCGGCGTTCGACGGCCCGGCGGCGGACCGTGACGAGCTGTTCGCCCGCGTAGTGCTCGTCGACCGTGCGGCGCATGATCGGTTCCACGGCCAGTTCGGTGACCATCGCCCGGACCGAGTCGTCCGGGGCCGCCTCGCGCGCCAGGACGAGGTAGTCCTGCGGGGAGTGGACGCCGTACTCCGCGCCGCCCGCGTCCGCGATGACCTGGCGCACGGCGGCGTACGGCGCGGCGGTGAACTCGTCCACCTCGAAGGCGTCGAACGCCGGGGAGACCAGCTCGGGGCGCTGGAGCGCCAGTTTGAGGAGTTCGCGTTCCGTCTTCGCGGCCGGGTTGCGCAGGGTCAGGGGCGGGCCCGCGAAGGGCCGGCTCGGCGCCGTGACCGCCTCCGGTCCGCGGGCCGTGCGCGGTGCCGGCCCCTCGTTCCTGCCCGCGCCGCGCCGCGCCAGGTAGCCGACGCGGTCCACCACGAACTCCGGGTCCAGGATGCCGACCAGGCCCGCGAGTTCGACCGCCATCTCGCGGCGCGCGGTGCGCTCCTTGATGCGGGCGGCCACGGGTGCCGCCTCGTCCAGGGCCGCCGCGCGGCCGCCGGGGGTGTCGAGGTCGTAGCGCCGCACGATCTGCTGGAGCGCGAACTTGAACAGCGGGGTCCTCGGCTCGACCAGGTCGGCGACCGCCTCGTCGCCCTTCATCAGGCGCAGGTCGCAGGGGTCCATGCCGTCGGGCGCGATGGCGATGTACGTCTCGGCGGCGAACTTCTGGTCGTCCTCGAAGGCGCGCAGGGCCGCCTTCTGCCCGGCCGCGTCGCCGTCGAAGGTGAAGATCACGCGGGCCGAGCCGTTGTCCATCAGCAGCCGGCGCAGGATCTTGATGTGCTCGCCGCCGAAGGCCGTGCCGCAGGTCGCGATGGCGGTGGTGACGCCGGCCAGGTGGCAGGCCATGACGTCGGTGTAGCCCTCGACGACGACCGCCCGGCTGCTCTTGGCGATCTCCTTCTTGGCCAGGTCGATGCCGTACAGGACCTGGGACTTCTTGTAGATCGCCGTCTCGGGGGTGTTCAGGTACTTGGGACCGTTGTCCGCCTCGTACAGCTTGCGCGCGCCGAAGCCGACGACCTCGCCGCCGATGTCGCGGATGGGCCACATCAGGCGGCCGCGGAAACGGTCGATGGGGCCGCGGCGGCCCTCCTGGGAAAGGCCGGAGAGGACCAGCTCCTTGTCGGTGAAGCCCTTGCCGCGGAGGTAACGGGTGAGGTGGTCCCACCCTTGCGGGCTGTAGCCGACGCCGAAGTGCTCGGCCGCCGCCTGGTCGAAGCCGCGCTCGGCGAGGAACGTGCGGCCGGTGTCCGCCTCGGGGCTGGTGGCCAGCTGCTCGGCGTACCACTGGGCGGCCAGCTTGTGCGCCTCGACCAGGCGGATGCGCTCGCCGCGCTGGTGGGCGGGGTTGTAGCCGCCCTCCTCGTAGCGCAGGGTGATCCCGGCCTGGGCGGCGAGGCGCTCGACGGCCTCCGAGAAGGACAGGTGGTCGACCTTCATCACGAACGTGATGGTGTCGCCGCCCTCCTGGCAGCCGAAGCAGTGGAAGAGCCCCTTGCTGGGGCTGACCTGGAAGGACGGCGACTTCTCGTCGTGGAACGGGCACAGGCCCTTGAGGTTGCCGCCGCCCGCGTTGCGCAGCTGGAGGTACTCGGACACCACGGCGTCGATCGGGACCGCGTCCCGTACCGCCTTCACGTCCTCGTCGTTGATCCGTCCTGCCACGCGTGAATTCTACGGGGACCCGCCGACACCCTCGCCGTGTGTCCGGAGTGCGTCGCCGCACCCCGGACGCACGGCCCGCGACCGCCTAGGGTCTGTTGCGAAAGTGGATCTTGTTCGTTGATGATCACGTCCTGTGGGACGTGGGGATCTGACAAACGACCAGTGGGCCCGGCTTGAGCCTC
>NZ_BMQK01000009.1 GCF_014648075.1 Streptomyces ruber
GAGGCTCAAGCCGGGCCCACTGGTCGTTTGTCAGATCCCCACGTCCCACAGGACGTGATCATCAACGAACAAGATCCACTTTCGCAACAGACCCTAGCGCAGCGCCGCCCGTACGGCGTCCTCCACTTCCGGGAACGCGAACGTGAAGCCCGACTCCAGGAGGCGGGACGGAACCGCGCGGGTACTGCCCAGGACGTCGCTCGCCACCCCGCCGAGGGCCAGCCGCAGCGCGGGGGAGGGCACCGTGAACACGGTCGGCCGGTGCAGCACCCGCCCCATCACCGCCGTCACCTCCCGGTTGGTGGCGGGCGTGGGAGCCGTCAGGTTCACCGGTCCCGACAGCGACGGCGTGTCGAGCAGGTGCCGCAGGGCGGCCACCTCGTCGTGCAGCGAGATGAAGCTCCAGTACTGGCGGCCGTTGCCCATCCGCCCGCCCAGCCCCGCCTTGAACAGCGGGAACAGCGGCCCCCACGCCCCGCCGCCCCGGGCGACCACCAGCCCCGTCCGGGCGAACACCGTGCGGACGCCCGCGTCCTGCGCCGGAGCCGCCGCCGCCTCCCACTCCACGCACACCGACGGCAGGAAGCCCTCGCCGGGCGGTGCCGACTCGTCGACCACGCGGTCGCCCGTCTCGCCGTAGAACCCGACCGCGCTGCCGTTCACGAAGACGCGCGGCGGCTCGTCGAGCGCGGCCACGGCCTCGGCGAGCGTCGTCGTGCCGAGCACCCGGCTGCGGCGGATCGTCGCCCTGTACGCGTCCGTCCAGCGGCGCGACGCCACACCCGCGCCCGCGAGGTTCACCACCGCCGCGCACCCGGCGAGCGCCGCGGTGTCCACGTGCCGCGCCTCCGGGTCCCAGCGGGCCTCGTCCCGTGCGCGGGGTTCCCGCCGCACCAGCCGCACCACCTCGTGCCCGTCCGCCCGCAGCGAGCGGACCAGGGCCGTACCGATCAGCCCGGAGGCCCCGGCGACGGCGACGCGGGAGGCGGGCGGGAGGTGTCCGGCGGCACCGGTCTCAGGGTTCATGGGCCCATCCTGCCGGGCGGAGTGCGCCGCCGCACCGGGCGGCCGCCGTACCGTGGCCGCATGCCCGTTCCGTACATACGCCTCGCCGGCCCCGGCGACGAGGACGCCCTCGGCCGGCTCGACCGCGCCACCTGGTCCACGCTGCACTCCGTCCAGCCCCGGCCCGTACCGCCGTACGAGCCGTTCTTCACCGAGCGGTTCGGGCCCCGGGACCACTTCGTCGCCGAGCTCGGCGGCCGGCTCGTCGGCTACCTCCGGCTGGGCTTCCCCACGCCGCTCGCCGCCAACGCCCATGTGCGGCAGATCCTCGGCCTGGCCGTGGCGGAGGAGGCGCGGGGCGCCGGGGTGGGCCGGGCGCTGCTGCGGGCCGCGCGGGACGAGGCGCGGCGGCAGGGCGCGCGGCGGCTGAGCCTGCGCGTCCTCGGGCACAACACCCCGGCGCGCCGGCTCTACGAGTCCGAGGGATTCGTGGTGGACGGGGTGCTGCCGGGGGAGTTCCTGCTCGACGGGGAGTACGTGGACGACGTGCTCATGGGGCAGCGTCTGTGACGTCCGGGGGCGCACCCGTCGCACCCGTCGCACCGATGGTGCCGCTCACGACGCGATCAGCTCGCCCGTGTCCACCGGGGCCGTCGCGGTGCTCGCCCGCCGCGCCTCGGGTGCCACCTCGTCCGCCGTCAGGACGTAACCCGTCCGGCTGTCGGAGGTGGAACGGGCGAACACCACGCCGTACACCGCGCCGTCCGTGGTGAGGAGCGGACCGCCGGAGTTGCCGGGGCGCACGGTGGAGCGGACGGAGTAGATCTCGCGGGTGACCTGTTCCGTGCTGTAGATGTTCTGGCCGGTGGCGTCGATGCGGCTCGCGACCGTGGCCGCCTGGAGGTCGAGACCGCCGTCCTCCGGGTAGCCGGCCACCACCGCGGCGTCGCCGCGCTCGGCGGTGTCGTCGAAGCGGAGCACGGGGGCGTCGAGCGACGGGACGTAGAGCACCGCGACGTCCTTCTGCGGGTCGAACAGGACGACCCGCGCCTCGTGCGCGGGCCCCACGCCGCCGACGCGCACGGTCGGCTCGTCGATGCCCGCCACCACGTGGGCGTTGGTCATCACCCGCTGGGGCGCGTAGACGAAGCCGCTGCCCTCGCGGCCCTGGGCGCCGGAGAAACCCTCGACCTTGACGCTGCTGCGCTGGGCGGCGTTCGTCGCCGCGGCGGTGACGCTGTCGCCGGAGGGCTCGGCGACACCCGCCGCCGGCTCGTTCTCGAACGGGTTGAAGACCTGCGGGAAGCCCGCCTCGGTGAGCGCGGAGGTGGCCCGGGAGAACCAGGCTGGCGTGGTGTCCGGCATGGTGTCCTGCACCGCGCCGAGCAGCGTCGAGTTGCGGATCGCCTGGGTGATCGCCGGGGTCGAGGACGCGGCCAGCACGCTCGCGGCGACCCAGGCGACGACGAGGACGGCGAGCGTGTTGGCCGCGGCCCCGCCCACCCCGTCGGCCACCCGCAGCGGGCCGCGGTCCAGCTCGCGGCGGAGCAGCAGGCCGAGGCGCCCCGCCAGCTCGTGCGCGGCCACGGCCGGGACCAGCACCGTCAGCACGGCCGTGACCGTCGCGGCCGGCCTCCCCGGCGTCACTCCGACCAGGTCCATGACCCAGGGCAGCAGCCACACACCGAGGACGGCACCGCCCACGAACCCGGCCAGGGAGACGCAGCCGGCCACCAGGCCGCGCCGGTAACCGGACGCCGCGTAGGCCAGGATCACCAGCAACAGCAGGATGTCGAGCAGGTCCACTCCAGCCGCCTTTCTGTCGGGCCCTGGTACGAGCGGGACGGACCCCGTGATCAGGTACCCCGGCCCGAGCGGGTCAGGCGAAGCGACCGGTCCGTCCGTACGCGCGGGGGCGATCGGAGAGGAGAACGTCCCGGGCCCGGATGTTGGTTCCAGCGGGTGGTACGCCACACATCGCAGAACGTGTCGAACCGGGGCAGAGTGGTGCCATGCGTGTCTTCCGGCCGGCGCGCGGCGAAGGCCCGCGGCGAAGGCGGCGGGGGCGGAGTCGCACCTGGGCGGACCTGTTCCGGGAGCTGCCGCCGCTGCCGCGGTCGAGCGCGTTCCTCGTGCCGCTCCGCTGCCTCCCCGGGCTGGCCGCCGCCCTCGGACTGGTGCTGTGCGCCGTCGGGGTCGACCGCGCGGTGGACGAGGCCGGCCGCACCGTGGCCGCCAGGGCCGCCGCCGCGCACCCGGCCGCCCGGCCGCCGATCGTGCCCCGGTCCCGCTGGCTGGGCGACGCCGCGCGCCACGGGCGCCGGCCGCCCGCGCGGTACGACGACCGGGTCACCGCCGTCTTCGTGCACCACACGGACAGCCCGAACGGCTACGACTGCGCGGACGCGCCGTACATCATCCGCCACCTGTACGCGGGCCAGACCGGCGCCCGGGAGTGGGACGACATCGGGTACAACTTCCTCGTCGACCGCTGCGGCACGATCTACGAGGGCCGGGCGGGCGGCGTCGAGCGGGCCGTCACCGGCGCCCACACCCAGGGCTTCAACCACCGCACGGCGGGCGTCGCGGCCATCGGCACCTTCACCGAGGGCGCGGAGGTGCCCCGGGCGATGACCGACGCGATCGCCGCCCTCGCCGCCTGGAAGCTCGGCCTCGCCGACGTCGACCCGCGCTCCCGCGTCCGCCTGGTCTCCAGCAACGACCGCAGCCGGTACGCCGCCGGCACCTCCGCCCTGCTGCCGGCCCTCGCGGGCCACCGCGACGGCTACATGACGAGCTGCCCGGGCGCCGCCCTCGCGGACCGGCTGCCCGGGATGAGGGAGACGGCGGCACGGCTCCAGGGCAGGCGGTGACGGACGGCGGGGCCGCGGGAACGGTCAGGATTTGAACGTCAGGACCTGAACGTCAGGACCTGAACGTCAGGACCTGAACGTCAGGACCTGAACCGCGCCCAGAGCCGGGGGTAGCGCTCCGCGAGCGCGGCGTCGTCCTCGAAGTCCAGGGGCGTGCCCGCGGGCTCGGGTCCCGCCGGGGACACCCCGAGATCCGGGGCGACGGTGCCGGTGAGCTGCTCGTACGCCTCGTCCGCCGCGTAGCCGAGCTCCTCGCCGTCCCCGTCGAGCTCCTCGTCGAAGTCGCTCAGCAGCGCGGCGAGCGAGTCCGGGTCGTGCACGGCGCCCTCGAACACCTCGCGCCCCTGACCGATCAGCCAGCACCGGAAGTAGTCGAAGGCGTCGTCGCTCGCCCCGCCGAGCAGGACGGCGGCGGCGCCCCACAGCTCCCAGGTGTACGCCCGGTTGTACCGCCACTCGAAGTGCCGGGCGAAGTCCAGCACCGCGTCCGGGTCGAGCTGGACGAGCCGCTCGACGAGCAGGTCGGCGTGCTCCTCGGGATCGCCCTCGGCGGCCTCGCGGGTCGAGTCCACCAGCTCCCAGAACTCCGTCTCGTCCATCACGGCACCAGCATCGGCCCTGCCGGGGCGGGACGCACCTGGAGTACGAAGGATTGTTATGAGGGGTACGGACCGTACAGTTCCGCCAGCCGCGCCGCGTCCCGCGCGAACCGCTCGCGCAGCGACTGCGGGGCCAGCACCTCCACCTCCGGTCCGAGCGCCGTCAGCTGGGCGTGCGCGACCTCCTCGGACTCGACGGGGAGCGTGACCGTCACCCGGCCCCGTTCGTCCGCGTCCCCGGCGGCCGCCAGCGCCTCGCGCGCCGACTCGGGGTCGAGGGCGTACTGCAGTCTGCGTATCCCCTCCGGGGTGAGCCGTGCCACGACCTCGGCGCGCAGGATGGACCGCGCGAACTCCACGGCCCGCTCCTCCCAGAACCGCGGCAGGTCGAACTCCTCGTCGCGGGCGAAACGGTCGTCGAGGGCGGTGACGGCCGTGAACCGGTCCACGCGGTACACCCGGAAGGCGTCCGGCTCACGCCCCTGTTCCGGCACCCGCGCGCACAGGTACCAGACCCCGGCCTTGAGGACGAGCCCGTACGGCTCCAGCAGGCGCTCGGCCTCGGTCCGGCCCCGTCGGTAGCGGGCGGTGACCGTCCGGTCGTCCCACACGGCGTCCGCGACGGCGGGCAGCAGGGCGGGGGTCTCCGGCTCCTGGAACCAGGCGGGCGCGTCCAGGTGGAAGCGCTGGGCCGCCGTCCGCGGGGCGTCCCGCAGGGAGGGCAGGAGGGCCGCGGACACCTTCAGCCGGGCGGCGGAGGCGGCGTCCTCCAGGCCCATCTCGCGCAGGGCGCCCGGGACGCCGGACAGGAACAGCGCCTCGGCCTCGCTGCGGGCGAGCCCGGTCAGCCGGGTGCGGTAGCCGCCGATCAGCCGGTATCCGCCGGCGCGGCCCCGGTCCGCGTACACGGGCACCCCGGCCTCCGACAGCGCGCTCGCGTCCCGGGTGACCGTGCGCTCGGACACCTCCAGCTCGCGGGCCAGTTCGGCGGCGGTCATGGAGGGGCGGGACTGGAGGAGCAGCACCATCTTGATGAGGCGGGCAGCACGCATGCCCTCATGATGCAGTGCCCCGCCGACAGCGAAGGGGTACGGCGGCGGCCGTACCCCTTCGCTCGCGGATCACCTCGGATCCCGTGGCGCGTTACAGGCCGTAGCGCTCCCGGGCCTCCTTCACCGCCGTCGCCTTGACCTCGCCGCGGCGGGCGAGCTGGGCGAGGGCGGCGACCACGATGGACTGGGCGTCGACGCCGAAGTGGCGGCGGGCCGCGTCACGGGTGTCGGAGAGGCCGAAGCCGTCCGTGCCGAGCGAGGCCCAGTCCTGCTCGACCCACTGCGCGATCTGGTCCGGGACCTGGCGCATGTAGTCGGAGACGGCCAGCACCGGACCCTCGGCACCCTGGAGGGCCTGGCGGACGTACGGCACCCGCTCCTCGCCCCGCAGCAGCGCCGCGTCCGCCTCCATGGCGTCCCGGCGCAGCTCCGTCCAGGAGGTCGCGGACCACACGTCGGCGGCCACGCCCCACTCCTCGGCGAGCAGCTTCTGCGCCTGGAGGGCCCAGTGGATCGCCGTGCCGGAGCCGAGCAGCTGGATGCGCGGGGCGTTCGCCGGGACGGTCACGCCCGCCGACTCCGCCGTGTTGAAGCGGTACAGGCCCTTGACGATGCCCTCGTCGATGCCGAGGCCCTGCGGCTTCGCGGGCTGCGGCAGCGGCTCGTTGTAGACGGTGAGGTAGTAGAAGACGTCCTGGTCCTCACCGGGCGCGGCCTCGCCGTACATACGGCGCAGACCGTCCTTGACGATCGTCGCGATCTCGTACGCGAACGCCGGGTCGTAGGTCAGCGAGGCCGGGTTGGTGGCCGCGATGACCGGGGTGTGACCGTCGGCGTGCTGGAGGCCCTCACCGGTCAGCGTCGTCCGGCCGGCCGTCGCGCCGATGAGGAAGCCGCGGCCGAGCTGGTCGCCGAGCTGCCACATCTGGTCGGCCGTCCGCTGCCAGCCGAACATCGAGTAGAAGATGTAGAACGGGATCATCGTCTCGCCGTGCGTCGCGTACGACGTCGACGCGGCGATGAAGTCGGCCATCGAACCGGCCTCGGTGATCCCCTCGTTGAGGATCTGGCCGTTCTCGGCCTCCTTGTAGTACATCAGCTGGTCGCGGTCGACCGGCTCGTACGTCTGGCCCTTGGGCGAATAGATGCCGAGGGACGGGAAGAGCGACTCCATGCCGAAGGTGCGCGCCTCGTCGGGGACGATCGGCACCCAGCGCTTGCCGGTCTCCTTGTCCCGCACCAGGTCCTTGACCAGGCGGACGAAGGCCATGGTGGTCGCCACGCTCTGCGAGCCGGAGCCCTTGTCGAAGGCGGCGAACGCCTTGTCGGCGGGGGCCGGGAGGGGCGCCACCGGGTGCGTGCGGCGGGCCGGGGCCGGGCCGCCGAGGGCCGCGCGGCGCTCCTGGAGGTAGCGGACCTCGGGGGAGTTCGCGCCCGGGTGGCCGTAGGGCACCTGGCCGTCGACGAACGCGCTGTCCGGGATGGGCAGGTCGAGCAGGTCACGCATCGTCTTGAACTCGTCCACCGACAGTTTCTTCATCTGGTGGTTGGCGTTCTTCGACGCGAAGCCCGTGCCGAGGGTGTGGCCCTTGACGGTCTGGGCGAGGATGACGGTCGGCGCGCCCTTGTGCTCCACGGCCGCCTTGTAGGCCGCGTACACCTTGCGGGCCTCGTGACCGCCGCGCGAGAAGTGGAAACACTCGAGGATCTTGTCGTCGCTCAGCAGCTTCGCCATCTCGGCGAGCGCCGGGTCCTTGCCGAAGAAGTCCTCACGGATGTAGGCCGCGTCGCGCGTCTGGTACGTCTGCACCTGCGCGTCCGGTACCTCACGCAGGCGGCGGACCAGCGCGCCCGTGGTGTCGAGCTGGAACAGCTCGTCCCAGGCCGAGCCCCACAGCGTCTTGACGACGTTCCAGCCGGCGCCGCGGAACTGGGCCTCCAGCTCCTGCACGATCTTGAAGTTGGCGCGGACCGGGCCGTCGAGGCGCTGCAGGTTGCAGTTGATGACGAAGGTCAGGTTGTCCAGGCCCTCGCGGGAGGCGAGTGCCAGGGCCGCCGTCGACTCGGGCTCGTCCATCTCGCCGTCGCCGAGGAACGCCCACACGTGCGACGCGGAGACGTCCTTGATGCCGCGGTTGGTGAGGTAGCGGTTGAAGCGCGCCTGGTAGATCGCCGACAGCGGGCCGAGGCCCATCGACACCGTCGGGAACTCCCACAGCCAGGGCAGGCGGCGCGGGTGCGGGTAGGAGGGCAGGCCGTTGCCGCCGGCCTCCTGCCGGAAGTTGTCGAGGTGCTGCTCGGTCAGCCGGCCGTCGAGGAAGGCGCGGGCGTAGATGCCGGGGGAGGCGTGGCCCTGGATGTACAGCTGGTCGCCGGAGCCGTCGCCCTCCTTGCCCTTGAAGAAGTGGTTGAAGCCCGTCTCGTACAGCCATGCGGCGGAGGCGAAGGTGGCGATGTGGCCGCCGACGCCGTACTTGCTGCCGCGGGTCACCATCGCGGCCGCGTTCCAGCGGTTCCACGCGGTGATCCGCTGCTCCATCGCCTCGTCACCGGGCACGGCGGGCTCGGCGGCGGTGGGGATGGTGTTGAGGTAGTCGGTCTCCAGCAGCTTCGGCAGCGCCAGACCGCCCTGCTCGGCGCGCTCCAGCGTGCGGCGCATCAGGTACGCGGCGCGGTGCGGCCCCGCGGCCTTGGTGACGGCGTCCAGGGAGGCCTGCCATTCGGCGGTCTCCTCCGGGTCGCGGTCGGGGAGCTGGTCGAGCGAGCTCGGCCGGATAGCGTTGGGGTCGGTCATTGCGCCGCCTTCCGGATGCGGAGGGGGGTTCCCTCGTCGGCAAGGGGTGGGGGTGCCCTCGATGTCGTGGCAGGACAGGGCGAGGGCTCGGGTGCAAGCCCAGCGAGGACTGTAACCCCCTGATCGATGATCGATCAAAGGGTTGACGGGCAGAACTTCTTGATCACGAGAAAGTCGGCACCCGGTGCCTTGGGAAAGGGCACCGGGTGCCCTGGGAATCCAAGGTTTTCGCAGGTGGGAACCGCGACTACGAAGGTTCGCTGCCCGTGCGCGGAGCGCAGCCCAGGACGTGGGCCTTCACCAGGTCCGCGATGCGCGGGTCGCGGCGGCGAAACGCGGCCACCAGTTCCTCGTGCTCCTCGGCGTACGACTGCTGGACCGTGCCCAGCCAGCGGATGGACAGGGCCGTGAACACCTCGATGCCGAGGCCCTCCCAGGTGTGCAGCAGCACGGAGTTGCCGGCCGCCCGCACCAGCTCGCGGTGGAACGCCACCGTGTGCCGGACCTGTGCCGTGCCGTCCGCCAGGCGGTCCGCCTCGTACAGCGCGGCGACGTGCGGTTCCAGCGCCGCGCAGTCCTCGGCCAGCCGGCCCGCCGCGAGCTCCGCCGCGATGGCCTCCAGACCGGCCCGCACCGGGTACGACTCCTCCAGGTCCGCCGCGGTCAGGTTCCGCACCCGTACGCCCTTGTTGGGTGCCGACTCGATGAGCCGCAGCGATTCCAGCTCCCGCAGCGCCTCGCGCACGGGGGTCTGGCTGACCTCCAGCTCCGTCGCGATCCGGCGCTCCACGATCCGCTCGCCCGGCTTCCAGCGCCCGCTGACGATCCCCTCCACGATGTGCTCGCGGATCTGTTCGCGCAGCGAGTGGATGACGGGCGCGGTCATGAGGGCTCCTTAGGCCTGGGGTAGGGGCTCACCGCCCCAGGGCGTTGACCTTTAGACAATACGGCCGCGCGACCGCGGGGGAGGGGCGCACGGGAGCGTCTTGACACAGGTGAGACGAGCCGCACACGCCCCCGTCGATACGACGGTGCCCCGCCCGGAGGGTTCCGGACGGGGCACCGTACGAACGGACGTACCTGGGTGGCTGTTACAGGCCGAGCTCGACCTCGAACTCGCCGGCCTCCAGGATCGCCTTGACGGCCGTCAGGTAGCGGGCCGCGTCGGCACCGTCCACCAGGCGGTGGTCGTAGGAGAGCGTCAGGTAGGTCATGTCGCGGACGCCGATGACCGTGCCCTCCTCCGTCTCGATGACGGCCGGGCGCTTCACGGTGGCGCCGATGCCGAGGATCGCGACCTGGTTCGGCGGCACGATGATCGTGTCGAACAGCGCGCCGCGCGAGCCGGTGTTGCTGATGGTGAAGGTCGCGCCGGCCAGCTCGTCCGGGCTGATCCTGCTCGCGCGGACCTTGCCCGCCAGCTCCGCCGTGGCCTTGGCGATACCGGCGAGGTTGAGGTCGCCGGCGTTCTTGATGACCGGGGTCATCAGGCCCTTCTCGGAGTCCACCGCGATACCGATGTTCTCGGTGTCGAAGTAGGTGATGGTGTTCTCTTCGACGTTGATCCGGGCGTTGATGGCCGGGTGGGCCTTCAGCGCCTGGGCCGCGGCCTTCACGAAGAACGGCATCGGGGAGAGCTTGACGCCCTCACGGGCCGCGAACGCGTCCTTGGCCCGGGCGCGCAGCTTCATCAGCCGCGTGACGTCGACCTCGACGACCGAGGAGAGCTGGGCCTGCTCGGTCAGGGCCTTGACCATGTTGTCGCCGATGACCTTGCGGATGCGCGGCATCTTCACGGTCTGGCCGCGCAGCGGGGAGGCCTCCAGGACGGGGGCCTTCTTCGCTGCGGGGGCAGCGGCGGCGGGGGCGGCGGCCGGAGCCGGGGCGGCCTTGGCGGCCTCGGCGGCGGCGATCACGTCCTGCTTGCGGATACGGCCGCCGACGCCCGTGCCCTTGACGGTGGACAGGTCGACGCTGTTCTCGGCGGCGAGCTTGCGCACCAGCGGGGTCACGTACGCGCCGTCGTCGGCCGGCCGGCCGGCGGCCGGAGCGGCCGGGGCCTGGGCCGGAGCCGCCGGGGCGGGCGCCGGAGCCGGAGCGGCCGGAGCCGGCTCGGGAGCCGGGGTCTCCTGCTGCTGCGGGGCCGGGGTGGTGGGCGCCTGCGGAGCAGGGGCCTCCTGCGCCGGGGCGGGCGCCGGAGCCGCGGGAGCCTCCTGCGCCGGGGCCTGGGCGGGCTGCGCCGGGGCCTCGGGGGCGGCGGGAGCAGCGGCCGGAGCGGCGCCCGGCTGGCCGATGACGGCGAGCTTGGCGCCGACCTCGGCGGTCTCGTCCTCGCCGACCACGATCTCCAGGAGCACGCCGGAGGCGGGCGCCGGGATCTCGGTGTCGACCTTGTCCGTGGAGACCTCGAGCAGCGGCTCGTCGGCCTCGACGGACTCGCCGACCTCCTTGAGCCAGCGGGTGACGGTGCCCTCGGTGACGGACTCGCCGAGCGCGGGCAGGACCACGTCCGTGCCCTCGGCGGAGCCGCCGCCGGAGGCGGCCTCGGCGGTCGGGGCCGGGGCGGGGGCCTCCTGCTGGGTGGAGGGCTGCGCGGCCGCGGTGGGCTCCGGGGCCGGCGGGGCGACCTGCTCCTCGGCCTGCGGGGCGGACTCGGCGGCGGGAGCGGGGGTCTCGGCCGGGGCACCCGTGCCGTCGTCGATGACGGCCAGCTCGGCGCCGACCTCGACGGTCTCGTCCTCGGCGACCTTGATGGAGGCCAGGACACCGGCGGCGGGCGAGGGGATCTCGGTGTCGACCTTGTCGGTCGACACCTCGAGCAGCGGCTCGTCGGCCTCGACGCGCTCACCCTCGGCCTTCAGCCAGCGGGTGACGGTGCCCTCGGTGACGCTCTCACCGAGCGCCGGAAGGGTTACGGAAACCGGCATGGTTTCGTGTGCTCCTTACGAATTGCTCTGAAGTCTGTGTGTGGTCGTCGGCATACGTCGACCGAGGGTCAGTCGTGCGAGTGCAGCGGCTTGCCCGCCAGCGCCAGGTGGGCCTCGCCGAGCGCCTCGTTCTGCGTCGGGTGGGCGTGGATGAGCTGGGCGACCTCGGCGGGCAGCGCCTCCCAGTTGTAGATCAGCTGGGCCTCGCCGACCTGCTCGCCCATGCGGTCGCCGACCATGTGGACGCCGACCACGGCACCGTCCTTGACCTGGACGAGCTTGATCTCGCCCGCGGTCTTCAGGATCTTGCTGCGGCCGTTGCCCGCCAGGTTGTACTTCAGCGCGACGACCTTGTCCGCACCGTAGATCTCCTTGGCCTTGGCCTCGGTGATGCCGACGGAGGCGACCTCGGGGTGGCAGTAGGTCACGCGCGGCACACCGTCGTAGTCGATCGGCACGGTGTTCAGGCCGGCCAGCCGCTCCGCGACGAGGATGCCCTCGGCGAAGCCGACGTGCGCGAGCTGCAGCGTGGGCACCAGGTCGCCGACGGCGGAGATCGTCGGGACGTTGGTGCGCATGTACTCGTCGACGAGGACGTAGCCGCGGTCCATGGCGACGCCGGCCTCCTCGTACCCGAGGCCCTGGGAGACCGGGCCGCGGCCGATGGCGACCAGGAGGACCTCGGCCTCGAAGGTCTTGCCGTCGGCGAGGGTCACGCGGACGCCGTCCTGCGTGTACTCGGCCTTCTCGAAGAAGGTGCCGAGGTTGAACTTGATCCCGCGCTTGCGGAAGGCGCGCTCCAGGAGCTTCGAGGAGTTCTCGTCCTCGACCGGGACGAGGTGCTTCAGGCCCTCGATGATCGTGACGTCGGTGCCGAAGGACTTCCACGCCGAGGCGAACTCGACGCCGATGACGCCGCCGCCCAGGATGATCGCGGACTGCGGGACGCGGTTCAGCTTCAGCGCGTGGTCCGAGGAGATGATCCGGTCGCCGTCGATGTCGAGGCCCGGCAGGGACTTCGGCACGGAGCCGGTCGCCAGCAGGACGTGGCGGCCCTGGACACGCTGGCCGTTCACGTCGACGGAGGTGGGGGAGGAGAGGCGGCCCTCACCCTCGATGTAGGTCACCTTGCGGGAGGCGATCAGCCCCTGCAGGCCCTTGTACAGGCCGGAGATGACGTCGTCCTTGTACTTGTGGACGGCCTCGATGTCGATGCCCTCGAAGGTGGCCTTCACACCGAACTGCGCGCTCTCGCGGGCCTGGTCGGCGATCTCGCCGGCGTGCAGCAGGGCCTTGGTCGGAATGCAGCCGTTGTGCAGGCAGGTACCGCCGACCTTGCCCTTCTCGATCAGGGCGACGTCCAGGCCCAGCTGCGCCCCGCGCAGGGCCGCGGCGTAACCGCCGCTACCGCCGCCGAGGATCACTAGGTCGAAAACGGTGCTGGCGTCGTTCGCCACGTCACGTCCTCCATGCATTGCGCCGTGCGCCGGTCTCCACTGACCGGTCGGCGGCTGGTGTCCGGCCGCTCTTTGCTTCGGCCCTGTGGTGGGGGCCCTGTCCTGCCGAGCCCCATCTTCGCACTTGTCGGCGCCAATCGAGACGCGGGGCCCGAGTGTGAGACGTTCCACTCGCGTCCCGCCCGCCGGCCGCGGGGACGGAACGGCCCCGGAGCGGTGGGCGCCGGGGCCGTTGCCGGTGTGACAAGTGATCCGCTAGCCCAGGTCGCCCGCCGCCGTGAGCTCCGCCAGCCGCACCAGGGTGCGCACCGCCGAGCCCGTGCCGCCCTTCGGGGTGTAGCCGAACGGGGCGGACTCGTTGAAGGCCGGGCCCGCGATGTCGAGGTGTGCCCAGGTGATGCCCTCGCCCACGAACTCGCGCAGGAACAGGCCGGCCACCAGGCCGCCGCCCATCCGCTCGCCCATGTTCGCGATGTCGGCGGTGGCGGAGTCCATGCCCTTGCGCAGGTGCTCCGGCAGCGGCATCGGCCAGGCGGCCTCGCCGACCTCCTCGGCGGCCTCGTGCACGGCGGTGCGGAACGCGTCGTCGTTCGCCATGACGCCGAACGTGCGGCTGCCGAGCGCCAGCATCATCGCACCGGTCAGCGTGGCCACGTCCACGATCGCGTCCGGCTTCTCCTCGGAGGCCTTGGCGATCGCGTCGGCCAGCACCAGCCGGCCCTCGGCGTCGGTGTTGAGGACCTCGACGGTCTTGCCGCTGTACATGCGCAGCACGTCGCCGGGGCGGGTGGCCGAGCCGGACGGCATGTTCTCCGCCAGCGCCAGGTACCCGGTGACGTTCACCTCCAGGCCGAGACGCGCGGCGGCCACGACCGCGGCGAACACGGCGGCGGCACCGCTCATGTCGCACTTCATCGTCTCGTTGTGCCCGGCGGGCTTGAGCGAGATGCCGCCCGAGTCGTACGTGATGCCCTTGCCGACGAAGGCCAGGTGCTTCTTCGCCTTGGAGGACGTGTACGACACCTTGACCAGGCGGGGCGGGGACGCGGAGCCGGCGCCGACCCCGAGGATGCCCCCGTAGCCGCCCTTGAGCAGGGCCTTCTCGTCGAGCACCTGCACCTTGAGGCCGTGCTCCTTGCCGGCGGCCTGCGCGATCGCGGCGAACGCCTCCGGGTTCAGGTCGTTCGGCGGGGTGTTGATCAGGTCGCGGGCCCGGTTCAGCTCCTCCGTCACGGCGACGGCGCGCTCGACGGCGGCCTTGTGGGCGCGGTCGCGCGGCTTGGCGCCGAGCAGCGTCACCTCGCCGAGCGGCGCCTTGCCGTTCGCCTTGCCGTTCGCCTTGCCGTTCTTGGCCTTGGGCTCGCCGCTCTCCTTGTACGCGTCGAAGACGTACGAGCCGAGCAGTGCGCCCTCGCCGATCGCGGCGACGTCCCCGGCGCCGTCGACGGGCAGCGCGAACCCGGCCTTCTTCGCACCGGCCAGCGCGCGGGCCGCGGCACCGGCCGCCCGGCGCAGCGTCTCGGGCTCGTACGCGGCGTCCTTCTCGGGCGCGGCACCGAGGCCCACCGCCACCACGAGCGGCGCCTTGAAGCCGGACGGCGCGGGCAGCTTCGTCACCTCGCCCTCGGCGCCCGAGGCACCGAGCGTCTCCAGGAGACCGGCCAGCTTGCCGTCGTACGCCTTGTCCACGGCCTCGGCGCCCGGTGCGACGACCGGGCCCGAATCAGACGCAGAGCCCTTCGCGACACCGACCACGATCGCGTCGGCCTTGAGGCCGGACGCGGCGGCGGTGCTGAGAGTGAGAGCAGTCACGGTGGTGAATTCTCGCTTCCGATTGAGTTTTCGGTGGCCGAACGGATGGGGTCGACCGGCCCTGGAGGAAGACCCTAGATCCGTCGTACGCGGCAGTCCCGGCCGGGCCGGGCGGAACCGTGCGGAGCAGGCGGTTACCGCCGGAACCGGAGGCTGCCAAGGACGAGCCTAGGCCCTGCGCGCCGGAACGGGTCCGCGCGCCCGCGCCTTCCCACCAGGGAGAGTGCCCCGTCAGCCCGCCGACAGCACGACGAGCGCAGCCGTCGCGGCGGTCTCCGCCAGCGCGCCGAACACGTCGCCCGTCACCCCGCCGAAGCGGCGCCGGCAGTGCCGCAGCGCCAACTCGGCGCAGCCGCAGGCGAGTACGACCGCGAAGGCCGCCCGCACCGCGTCGTAGGGGACGGCGTACGGTCCGCAGAGGGCGCCCGCGACCGCCGCCGCCACGGTCACCGCGCAGCCGACGAGCAGCGCCTCCCGCGCGGGGACCGTCCCCGCGACCGCCGCCCCCAGCCCTTCGGGCCGCGCCGCGGGCACCCCGGCGCGCGCGGCCAGGGTGAGCGCGAGCCGGGCCGCGGACGCGGAGACCACGGCCGCGAGCGCGCCGTGGGCCCACGACGTGCCGTACGCCTGCGCGAGGGCGGCGACCTGGGCGAGCAGCACCAGGACGAGGGTGATCACGCCGAAGGGGCCGATGTCGGAGCGCTTCATGATGCGCAGCGCCTCGTCGGCGGGCCTGCCGCTGCCCAGCCCGTCGGCGGTGTCGGCGAGTCCGTCGAGGTGCAGGCCGCGGGTGAGCACGGCGGGCACGGCGACGCTCGCCACGGCCGCGAGCAGGGGAGAGACCCCGATCAGGAGGAGCAGCAGCCCGAGCGCGGCGGCCCCGAGCCCGACGACCAGCCCGGCGACGGGCGCGCACAGCATCCCGGCGCGTGCCGCCCCGCGGTCCCAGCGGGTCAGCGGGACGGGCAGCACGGTGAGGGTGCCGAAGGCGAAACGGAGCCCGTCGGCGAGGGGGGAGAGCGGGGTGGTGCGCATCGGCGCAGGTTACCGGCCTAGCTCGGGGTGCCCGAGGGCGCGTCCTGTGCCGTACCCGCGTCGTCCCCGCCGTTCTTGGTCGCGGGGGTCTCGGGGGCCTCGGGGGCCTCTGAGACCTCGGGAACCTCGGGGAGCTCCGCCGCCAGGGCGGCCGCCGCCTGGACGAGGGGCAGGGCGAGCAGCGCGCCGGTGCCCTCGCCGACGCTCACGCCGTGGTCGAGGAGCGGCTCGATCGCCAGCCGGTCCAGCGCCTTGGTCTGGGCCGGCTCACCGCTGCGCTGACCGGCCAGCCACCAGTCCGGGGCCCGGAAGGCGACCCGCTGGGCGACGAGCGCGCAGGCGGCCGACACCACGCCGTCGAGGATCACCGGGGTCTTGCGCACCGCGCACTGCAGCAGGAAGCCCGTCGTCGCGGCGAGATCGGCCCCGCCGACCGTCGCCAGCAGCCGGAGCTGGTCGCCGAGGACCGGGCGGGCCCGCCGCAGCGCGTCCCGCACGGCCGCGCACTTGCGCATCCAGGCCAGGTCGTCGATGGGCCGCCCGCCCCGCCCGGTCACCACCGAGGCGTCGGTCCCGCACAGCGCGGCGACGAGCACGGCCGCCGCCGTGGTGCCGCCGACGCTCACGTCGCCGAGCACCACCAGGTCCGTCCCCGAGTCCGCCTCCTCGTCGGCGACCGCGACGCCCGCCAGGAACGCCGCCTCCGCCTCCTCGGGGGTCAGCGCGTCCTCGACGTCGATGCGCCCGGAACCGCGCCGCACCCGGTGCCGTACGACCTCGGCCGGCAGCTCCTCGGGCGGGCAGTCCAGCGCCATGTCGACCACGCGCACCGGCACGTCCAGGCGCCGCGCCAGCACCGCCACCGGGCTCTCCCCGTCCAGCACCGCCCGCACCAGCCGCGCCGCCGTGCCCGCGGGCCGCGCGGACACGTCCTGCGCGGCGATGCCGTGGTCGCCCGCGAACAGCACCACCCGGGGGCGGGTGACCGGACGCACCGGCACGGCGGACTGCGCCGCCGCCAGCCACTCGCCCAGGTCGTCCAGGCGCCCCAGCGCTCCCGGCGGCACGGTCAGCCTCTCCCGCCGCGCCTCGGCGTCGCGGCGCACACCGCCGTCGGGGCGCTCGATCAGATCGGTGAAGTCGTCGAGATTCAGCGAGCTCATTCGCCGAACAGTACCGGCCGCGATCGAACGGAGAGGCGTCACATCGGCGGCGCGTGGGACGGCGCGGCACATGTGTGTCGTTGCGCCCGCGATGGCCATCCCATACGTTCCGGTTTCAGCCGGAATGCCTCGGGAGCCGCCCATGCCCACCGCCGAACCGTCCCACGAGCCGCGCCGCGGCGGCTGTCCCTGGTGCGGCTCGTCCCGCCTGCGCACCCGGGTCCGTGCGTCCTTCGTGGTGGACGAGTGCCGGGAGTGCGCCCACACCCTCCTCGCCCCCCGGCCCGCCGCCCCGGCCTCCCGGCCCCGTCCCCCGCACGGCGGCCACGACGCCCCCGCCCGGCGCCACCGCGCCGCCGCCCGCACGGTGCCGCCCGCCGCCGAGCCCGAGAGCTGGCTCGACGTCGGCACCGGGGACGGCGCGTTCCCGGCGGCGGCCGGACAGGTGCACCCGTACACCTGCTTCGACGGGCTCGACCCGAGCCCGCGCGTCGCCCGGGCCCGCGCGGCCGGGCGGGTGGAGGAGGCGCACCAGGGCACCCTGGCCGATCCGGAGATCGTCGCGCGGCTGCGCGGCCGCTACGACGTGGTCAGCATGGTGCACCACCTCGAACACACCTCCGACCCGCGCGCGGAGCTCCGCGCCGCGCCCGCCCTGCTGCGCCCCGGCGGCCACCTCCTGGTCGAACTCTGGGACCCGGGCCGCTCGTTCGGCGCGCCGCTCGGCCGCCGTCGGGCGGGCGGCGGCGGGCTGCACCTGCTGCCGCTGCGCAACGTGCTGGCCGAACTGGAGGCCGCCGGCTGCGCGGTCGTCGCCACGGACCGCCGCGGCCCGCACGTCCCGTACGACCTCACCGGCGCCCTCCGGCTGGCCCTCGCCCACGGGCGGCCCGTCCCGCCCCGGGCCTGTGCCCCGCTGCTGCTCTCCGCCGCGGCCCTCGACCACGGGCTCGCCCCGCTGCTGCGCCGTACCCGCTTCTCCAACGCGTACCGCGTGCTCGCCCGCCGGACCGCGTCAGCCCCGTAGCGGCAGCGCCTGGCCCGCCACCACGAGCAGCACGTGCTCGCACTCGGCCGCGAACGCCGCGTTCAGGCGGCCGAGTTCGTCCCGGTAGCGGCGCCCGGAGGCGGTGGCGGGCACGATGCCGGAGCCGACCTCGTTCGACACCGCCACCACGGTGCGGCGGGTCTGCCGCACGGCCTCGGTGAGGTCGCGCACGCGTGCCCGCAGGGAGCGCTCGCCGCCGTCGGCCCACTCGGCGTCGTCCCACGCGCCCACGGCGTCCATCGCGTCGGTCAGCCACAGGGACAGACAGTCGATGAGCAGCGGCGGCCCGTCCTCCTTCAGCAGCGGCACGAGGTCGCAGGTCTCGGCGGTGCGCCAGGAACCCGGCCGCCGCTCCCGGTGCGCGGCGACCCGGGCCGCCCACTCGCCGTCCCCGCCCCGCACGCCGCCCGTCGCCACGTACAGCACGTCCGGGAACGCCTCCAGCCGCCGCTCCGCCTCCACCGACTTCCCCGACCGGGCGCCGCCCAGGACGAGGGTGCGCCGGGGCACGTCGGGGACCTCCTCGTAGGCGCCGACCTCCAGCGTCGTGCCGTCCGGTACGGCCCGCGCCCCCACGGCCGCGAGGCGGCGGCGCAGTTCGGCGCCCGGCGGCACCTCGTGGCCGATGTGCACGGCGACGACGTCGGTCGTGGGACCCGCCGCACCCACCGCCCGCAGCCGCGCCAGCGCGTCCGGCCGCCCCAGGACGTCGAGCAGCACCATGGCGTACGGCTCGGCCGGCCACTCCTCCAGCCCGGCGGGCGCGGTGCCCGGCGGGAGGTACAGCAGCCGCTGCCCGTCCGGCGCCGTCACCGCGTACCCCGTCCCCGGCGCGTCCAGCGCCAGCGCCCGCACCCGGTGCCCGCTCATCAGCGCCAGCTCCCGCCCGTCCGGCACCCGCCCCGGCTGCGGCAGCCCCGCCGGGACCTCCACGGCGGGGCCTTCGTGCGGGTGCGAGAGCAGCACCTGCCGCACTCCGGCCAGGGTGTGCCCGGCGCGGGCGGCGGCGAGGGCGGCGCCGGGCGTCAGGTCGAGCAGCAGCGTGCCGTCCACCAGCAGCGCGGTCGCGGCGCGGGCGTCGGTGCCCTGGGCGGTCGCGCAGGCCGCGCAGGGACAGTCGGGGCGGGGGAGCCCCGCGGGGGCGCCGGTGCCGAGCAGTGTCAGTTCCACGCGGCTGATTTTCCCGTGTCCCGGACCGTCCCCGCAGGTCTTGCGCGTCCGACTAGGCTCTGGGCAGGAGCCCGATCTTGCCCTGCACCGTCCCCGGTGCCGGGCCGGTACGTACGGAGGCGCACATGGCGGCATGGACGTGGCGGTTCGAGAAGGCCGACGGGACGGAGGTCCAGCCGGCGGTGCAGCCCGAGGAGTGGACCACGCAGGGGGACGCCGAGTCCTGGGTCGGCGAGCACTGGAAGGCCCTGCTCGAGGGCGGCGCCGACCAGGTCCGGCTGTACGAGGACGCCACGGAGATCTACGGCCCGATGAGCCTGCGGTCGGCGGAGGAGGCGTAGGGAGTCGCCGGCGCCCGGCTACTGCTCCCCGAGCGTCACCCGGGCCGTCCGCTCGTCGTCGTCCCGCAGGTACGTGATGCTCGTCCGGTCGCCCGGGCGCCGTTCCGCCAGGGCCTCGGCGAGCGAGGTCATGGTGGTGACGTCCGTGCCGGCCAGTCCGGTGATGACGTCGCCGCCCTCGATGCCCGCCCGGTCGGCCGGGCCGCCCCGGTCGACCGTGACGACGGCCACCCCGGCCGGGCGGTAGTCGCCGCCGACGAGGGTGCGGCCGGTGATGCCGAGCGCGGCCCGGCCCGAGTCGGTGACCCGGCCGCTCCTGATGATCTGGTCGGCGACCGTCCGCACCATGGACGAGGGGATGGCGAAGCCGATGCCGGGCGCCGCGCCCTCGCCGAGGTTCGGGTCGGTCGCGCCGAGCGTGGGGATGCCGACGACCTGGCTGGCCAGGTTCACCAGGGCGCCGCCGCTGTTGCCGGGATTGATCGCGGCGGACGTCTGCACCATGTTCGGGATGGTCGCACCCGTGCCCCCGCCCGCGCCGCCCTCGGTCACCGTCCGGCCGGTGGCCGACACGATCCCCTGGGTCACGCTGGACGACAGCCCGAGCGGCGACCCCATGGCGAGCACGATCTGGCCCACGCCGACCTTCGACGAGTCCCCGAAGGAGGCCGCCCGCAGGCCCTTCGGCACCTCGTTCAGCCTGATCACGGCGAGGTCCTGCTCCGGGTACGCGTACACGAGCCGCGCGCTCACCACGTCCCCGCTGTTCGCCGTCGTCACGCGGAACGTCCGGGCGTCGCCCACCACGTGCGCGTTCGTGACGATGTGCCCCTTGCCGTCGTACACCACCCCCGACCCCAGGCTGTCGTCCGCCTGGATCTGCACGACCGAGGGGAGCACGTCGTCGACCGCCTTGCGGTAGTCCTCCTCCAGCTGGTTCGCCGCCCGGGGGACGGCGGCCCGGGTGGTGGTCGCGCCGTCCCGCACGGCGGGCGCCCCGCCGGCGGAACACCCGGACACGGTCACGAGGCCGGACACGGCGAGCACGGTGAGTACGGCGAGTACGGAGGCGGAGGCGGCGGCCGGGGGAGTGGGCGGACGGGCGCGGGAGAGGTCCATGGCCCGAGTCTCACCGCGTGACGGCGGCCCCGGCGTGAGATGTGCGCCCGAACGGGCATCCAGGCCCGCGCGCCGCGGGCTTCAGCCGCGCACCCCGCACAGGTGCAGCAGTGCCGCCACCCGGCGATAGGGATCCGTCCGGCCCGCCCGGTCCTCCGCCGCGATCAGCGCGTCCGTGTCCTCGGGGCCCCGCGGGGCCGGTACGCCGCCGTCCGCCAGTTCCGTGAAGACCCGCACCCCGTACCAGGCGTGCAGGGGTGCCCCGATCCCCGCGAGGGTGGCCGTCAGCGCGCCCAGCCGGTCCGCCCACACGTCGGGTCCGGGGCGGCCGGAGCACTCCCCGGGTTCGCGCGGCGCCGGGACCCGGGGGGCGTGCGCGGGAGCGTCGAACGCGGCCAGCGTCCCCGCCCAGTCCCCGGCGCGCGCCGACCGCAGCGCGGACACGTCGCCGTTGCGCACCAGCAGCGACAGCAGCCCGCCGTGGGCGAGCATCCGGGCCAGGCCCGCCAGCAGCGGGTCCGGCTCCTCGACGTGCATCAGCACACCGTGGCACAGCACCACGTCGAAGCTGCCCGGCAGGAAGTGCACCCCGGTGTCCCGGCCGTCGCCCTCGACGACCCGGACCCGGCCGCGGACGCCCTCCGGCTCGGCGGCGAGCGTCTCACGGGCGGCGGCGACCCGCTCCGGATCGCGCTCGACGCCGGTCACCGCGTGCCCGGCGCGGGCCAGCCGCAGGGCCTGCGTGCCCCGGCCCATGCCGACGTCCAGCACCCGCAGCCGCCGGCCGACGGCGAACCGTCCGGCTATCTGCTCGTCGAGCTGCCGGGTCACCAGTTCCTGCCGTACCGCCTCGCGCAGCCCGTCCCACCCCGGTGACCCGGTGGGTGCCGCGCCATGTGGAGAAGGGGTTGTGCTCAGGGCCGCTCTCCGCGCTTGACCTGCGGCTTCGGCAGCCTGAGGCGACGCATCTGAAGGGTGCGCATCAGCGCGTAGGCGACGGCGCCGCGCTTGTTCTCGTTCGGGAAGCGGGTGGCGAGCTGCTTCTTCAGCCGGATGCCGGTGACCACCGAGTCGACCACGATCAGGACGATCACGAAGAGCCACAGCAGCAGCGCGACGTTCTGCAGCGCGGGCACCTGCACCATGCTCAGCACCAGGATGACCACGGCCATCGGCAGGAACCACTCGGCGATGGCGAACCGCGAGTCCACGAAGTCGCGGGCGTACTTCCGCACCGGGCCCTTGTCGCGGACCGGCAGGTACCGCTCGTCGCCGCTCGCCAGCGCCTGCCGCTGTCGCTCCATGGCGGCACGCCGCTCGTCGCGGTTGCGCTTGGCCGCCTCCTTGCGCGTCATCGGCGTGTTGGCCACGCTGCGGCGCTGCGTACGGGCCTCACTGCGCTTCGGCGTGGGGCGGCCCTTGGGGGCCTGCGGGTCGCGGGTCTGCTTGGAGTCGGTCACCGGCGCCTGTGCGGCGGCCTGGGCCTTCTCTTCCTTGGCACGGCTACGGAACACAAAACCCAAGGGTACGGGGTGTGTCCGCATGGACCCCAGTCCGGTGGGGAACGATCCGGCAACACCAGACGTCTGTAAAGGGGGAGAAAGCATCCTGAAAAGGGCCTGAACACGGCCTGAACACGGCCTGGAAGGGGAGGCCGACGACGGTCCGTGGGACGGGCGCCCGAGGGGTGCGCGAGCCCGCACCCGCACCCGACCCCGGGAGTCACCTACTCCCTACGCCGGATCGGTGCCGTCCGCAGTCGTCCTTGGGGATGAGCGCATCGGTCCCCGAACAGTGCGGTAATGGATGCAGAACCCGTACCGTTGGTTCTGTTGCAGTCGCTGGAGCTGAAGTCGGTCAGAAGGGGGCGCGCGAAGCCCATGAGCGGTGTCATGAAGCGTATGGGGATGATCTTCCGCGCGAAGGCGAACAAGGCCCTTGACCGGGCCGAGGACCCGCGCGAAACCCTCGATTACTCGTATCAGAAGCAGTTGGAGCTGCTGCAGAAGGTGCGCCGCGGCGTGGCCGACGTGGCGACCTCGCGCAAGCGTCTGGAGCTCCAGCTGAACCAGCTGCAGTCGCAGTCCTCCAAGCTGGAGGACCAGGGCCGCAAGGCGCTCGCGCTCGGCCGTGAGGACCTGGCCCGCGAGGCGCTCTCCCGCCGTGCCGCGCTCCAGCAGCAGGTGACGGACCTGGAGACGCAGCACGCCACCCTCCAGGGCGAGGAGGAGAAGCTCACCCTGGCGGCCCAGCGGCTCCAGGCCAAGGTGGACGCCTTCCGCACCCGCAAGGAGACCATCAAGGCGACCTACACCGCGGCCCAGGCGCAGACCCGCATCGGCGAGGCGTTCTCCGGCATCTCCGAGGAGATGGGCGACGTCGGTCTCGCCATCCAGCGGGCCGAGGACAAGACGGCGCAGATGCAGGCCCGCGCCGGTGCCATCGACGAGCTCCTCGCCTCCGGCGCCCTGGACGACCCCACCGGAAGCACCAAGGACGACATCCAGGCCGAGCTGGACCGGCTCTCCGGTGGTACGGATGTGGAGCTGGAGCTGCAGCGCATGAAGGCCGAACTGGCCGGGGGCACGTCCGCCGCACAGCAGGCCATCGAGGGCGGCACGGGCCAGGGTCAGGCGCAGCCGCAGTCCCAGCAGCAGGAGACCCCGCGTTTCGACAAGCAGTGACCGCTCGCGAGCCGGCCGGTCCCGAGATTGATTCCCACGCCTGACTGGAGGGCGACATGATCGTACGGATCATGGGGGAGGGGCAGGTGAGGCTGGCCGACAGCCACCTCGCCGAACTGAACGACCTGGACGACGAACTGTTCACGGAGACGGAGCGCGGTGACGGCCCCGGCTTCCGCCGCACGCTCCACGCCCTCCTGGACAAGGTCCGCGAGCTGGGGACCCCCCTGCCGGACGACTCGCTGGAGCCGTCCGAGCTCATCCTGCCGTCGCCGGACGCGACCCTGGAGGAGGTCAGGGAGCTGCTGCGGGGCGACGGGCTGATCCCTGGCTGAACCCGGTCCGGGTCCGGTCCGTGCGGTCCGGTGCCGGTGGCGGCGGTCCGTCCGTGCGGTCCGGTACCGGTGGCGGCGGTCCGTCCGTGCGGTCCGGTACCGGTGGCAGCGGTCCGCCACTTCCGGCGACCCCGTACGGTGAACCACCGTGACCACCTTCCAGCGCGTCAGGTCCTGGCTCGGGGCGCACCCGTCGGCCCCGGACGCCGTCCTGGCGGCGGGCGTCCTGGCCTGCATGGTCGCCGGCTCCTTCGTCGACCCGCACGCGGAGACCGGTGCGAAGTGGGGCGCCAGGACCCCCGATACGGTCAGTCTGGCCCTCATGGTCCTCGCCGCCGCGGCCCTCGTGCTGCGCCGTCGCTCGCCCGTGGCCGTGCTGGGCGTGATCGTCGCGCTCTCGCTCGCCGAGTTCGCCACCGACGACGTCCGGGCCCCGATCGCGGTGTCCGCCGTCGTCGCGCTCTACACCGTCGCCTCCGCCACCGACCGCCCGACCACCTGGCGGGTCGGCCTGCTCACCATGGTCGTCCTGACGGGCGGCGCCATGCTCCTCGGCCCGCGGCCCTGGTACGCCCAGGAGAACCTGGGCCTGTTCGCCTGGACCGGGATGGCCGCCGCGGTCGGGGACGCGGTGCGCAGCCGCCGGGCCTTCGTGGACGCCATAAGGGAACGGGCGGACCGGGCCGAGCGCACCCGGGAGGAGGAGGCCCGCCGCCGGGTCGCCGAGGAGCGTCTGCGGATCGCCCGGGACCTGCACGACGTCGTCGCCCACCACATCGCGCTGGTCAACGTCCAGGCGGGCGTGGCCGCGCACGTCATGGACAAGCGCCCCGACCAGGCGAAGGAGGCCCTCGCCCACGTCCGCGAGGCCAGCCGCTCCGCGCTCGACGAACTCCGCGCCACGGTCGGTCTGCTGCGCCAGTCGGGCGACCCCGAGGCACCCACCGAGCCCGCCCCGGGCCTCGCCCGCCTCGACGAACTCGCCGGCACCTTCCGCAGCGCGGGCCTGCCCGTCGAGGTCGCCCGCGCCGACCACGGCACCGAACTCCCGGCCGCCGTCGACCTCGCCGCGTACCGCATCGTCCAGGAGGCCCTCACCAATGTGCGCAAGCACGCGGGCCCTGCGGCGAAGGCCCAGGTCAGCATCGTCCGCGTCGGACCGGGCATCGAGATCACCGTGCTCGACGACGGCACGGGCGCACCCACCGGCCGCGCCGACGACGGCGCCCGCGCGGAGAACGGGAACGGCGGCGGCCACGGCCTCCTCGGCATGCGCGAACGGGTCACGGCCCTCGGCGGCACCTGCACCGCGGGCCCCCGTTACGGCGGCGGCTTCCGCGTCCACGCGACCCTCCCCCTCGACGGCCGCACGGCTGCGGCGGCGGAGACCGGGTGACGGGGACGGGGTGACGGAGGCCGGGTGACGGGCGACGGGGACGGGGTGATGACGGGGTGACGTGAGGGGGACGGCGGTACGGGCGGCACCGCGTGCCACCACGCGGTCCCGGCGGTCCCGGTGGCCTTGGTGGCCCCGGCGGTCACCGGCACGGGCCGCGTGCGGTGTCGCGCCGCGCGGCCCCCGGTGGTCCCGGCAGCCCGGGCAATTCCGAAAGCCCAGGTGGCTCCGTTGGCGCCGGTGGTCACCAGCACGGGCCGTGTGCGGTGTCGCGCCGCGCGGCCCCGGCGACCTCGGTGACTTCGGTGACCTCGATGACCTCGGTGGTCCCGGCGGCTCCGGTGGCTACCGGCATGGGCCACGCGCGGTGCCGCGCCATGCGGTCCCGGCGGTCATCGGCACGGGCGCGTGCGGTGTCGCGCCGCGCGGCCCCCGGCGACCTCGGCGACCTCGGCGGTTCCGGCGGCTCCGGCGGTTCTGGCGGCCACCGGCATGGGCCACGCGCGGTGCCGCGCCATGCGGTCCCGGCGGTCATCGGCACGGGCGCGTGCGATGCCGCGCCACGCGCCCCCCGGCGGTCCCGGCAGCCCCGGCAATCCCGGCAGCCCCGGTGGCCACCGGCACGGGCCGCGCGCGGTGTCGCGTAGCGCGGTGCCTCGTCCGTGCGTCGTGGCGCCCTGCCGGACGCCGCCCGCCGCCCGCCGCCCGCCGGGCGAGGGGCCCCGCCCCCTCGCCCGGGCACGCGGGTACCGTCCGTACCGTCCGTACCGTCCGTCCGCCCACCCGCGTCACCGCCGTCCGGGCGCGGCCGCCCGGAAGACCGTCACCGCCCCGGAGGGGAAACGCATGACCATCCGTGTTCTGCTCGCCGACGACCAGGCGCTGCTGCGCAGCGCCTTCCGCGTGCTCGTCGACTCGGAGCCGGACATGGAGGTGGTGGGGGAGGCGTCGGACGGCGCCGAGGCCGTGCGGCTCGCGCGTGCCGAGCGGGCGGACGTGGTCCTGATGGACATCCGCATGCCCGGCACCGACGGCCTCGCCGCCACCCGGCTCATCACCGCCGACCCCGCGCTGGCCCACGTCCGCGTGGTGATGCTGACGACCTTCGAGGTCGACGAGTACGTGGTGCAGTCGCTGCGCGCGGGCGCCTCCGGGTTCCTCGGCAAGGGGTCCGAGCCCGACGAGCTGCTGAACGCGATCCGGGTCGCGGCGGGCGGCGAGGCGCTGCTGTCGCCCGCCGCCACCAAGGGACTGATCGCCCGGTTCCTCGCCCATGAGGGCTGGGCGGAGGACGACGGCCGCGATCCGGCCCGTTCCGAGCGGCTGGGAAGCCTCACCGGCCGGGAGCGCGAGGTCCTCGTCCAGGTCGCCGGAGGACACTCCAACGACGAGATCGCCGAACGGCTCGAAGTCAGCCCGCTGACGGTGAAGACGCACGTCAACCGCGCCATGGCCAAACTGGGCGCCCGGGACCGCGCCCAGCTGGTGGTCATCGCGTACGAGTCCGGGCTCGTCCGCCCCCGCGCGGAGTGAGGTCCGGGCCGGCGGACACCTGACGAATCCCTGACAGGGTGTCTCGTCGGCCGGTACGCCCAAGGGTGGACCGGACCCGCTCCCTCCCTACTGCGCCCGCAGTAGGCACCCCGTATGGAAATGGACCCAGGGGCGACGGATCGGCGGCCGGCCATGGCGCAGGGTGTTATGCGTGGCGCTCATCTGCGCCCCTTCTCCGCTTATGGCCACAGAAGAGAGACGCTGACCCATGTCCTGGCTGTCCCGATTCAGCCTCGCGCAACGGGCCCTCATAGGGCTGATGTCGATCATTGCGATCGTCTTCGGTGCGATCGCGATACCGCAGCTCAAGCAGCAGCTGCTGCCCACCATCGAACTGCCCATGGTGTCCGTGCTGGCGCCGTACCAGGGCGCGTCCCCGGACGTGGTCGAGAAGCAGGTCGTCGAGCCCCTCGAGGACAGCCTCGAAGGCGTCGACGGCATCACCGGTGTCACCTCCACGGCGGCCGAGGGCACGGCCGTGGTGATGGCGTCCTTCGACTACGGCCCCGACACCGACACGCTCGTCGCCAACGTCCAGCAGGCCGTCAACCGGGTCCGGGTCATGCTCCCGGACACCGTCGACCCGCAGGTCGTCGCCGGGTCGACGGACGACCTCCCGGCGGTCGTCCTCGCCGTCACCTCCGACGAGGACCAGCAGGCCTTCGCGGACCGGCTCGACCGGACCGTCGTCCCCACGCTGGAGGACATCGACGGCGTCGGCCAGGTGACGGTCGACGGTGTACGGGACCTCCAGGTCGCCGTCACCCCGGACGACGCCGCCCTCGCCCGGGCGGGCCTGACCACGGCCTCGCTCGGCCAGGCGCTCCAGGCGGGCGGCGCCACCGTCCCGGCCGGCTCCTTCGACGAGAACGGCGGCAACCGCACCGTCCAGGTCGGCGGCGGTCTCACCTCGCTCGAGCAGATCGAGAACCTGATGGTCACCGGCGAGGGCGAGAACGCGAAGCCCGTACGCCTCGGCGACGTCGCCACCGTCAAGGAGGAGGAGGCCCGGGCCACCTCCCTGGCCCGGACCAACGGCAAGCCCAGCCTCGCCGTCTCCGCCACCATGGACCGCGACGGCAGCGCGGTCGCCATCTCGGACGCCGTCGCGGAGGCGCTGCCCGGGATGCGCGAGGACCTGGGTCCCGGGGCGACCGTCACCGTCGTCAGCGACCAGGGCCCGGCGGTCGCCAAGTCCATCGAGGGCCTGACGACCGAGGGCGCGCTCGGCCTGGTCTTCGCGGTGGTCATCATCCTCGTCTTCCTGGCGTCGATCCGCTCCACGCTGGTCACGGCGGTGTCCATCCCGCTGTCGGTGGTCCTCGCGCTGATCGTGCTGTGGACCCGCGACCTCTCTCTCAACATGCTCACGCTGGGCGCGCTGACCATCGCCATCGGCCGGGTCGTCGACGACTCGATCGTGGTCCTGGAGAACATCAAGCGCCACCTCGGCTACGGCGAGGAGCGCCAGGAGGCCATCCTCAAGGCCGTCCGCGAGGTGGCGGGCGCCATCACCGCCTCCACCCTCACCACGGTCGCGGTCTTCCTGCCGATCGGCCTGGTCGGCGGCATGGTGGGCGAGCTGTTCGGGTCCTTCTCCCTCACGGTGACGGCGGCGCTGCTGGCCTCCCTCCTCGTCTCGCTGACGGTCGTGCCGGTGCTGTCGTACTGGTTCCTGCGCGCGCCGAAGGGCACGCCCGAGGACGCCGAGGAGGCGCGCCGCAAGGCCGAGGAGAAGGAGGCGAAGAGCCGTCTGCAGCGCGCCTATCTGCCGGTGCTGCGCTTCGCGACGCGCCGCCGGCTGGCGAGCGTGGCGATCGCGGTCGTCGTCCTCATCGGCACGCTGGGCATGACGCCGCTGCTGAAGACGAACCTCTTCGACGCCGGCGACCAGGGCGTCCTGAACATCAGCCAGGAGCTGCAGCCCGGTACCAGCCTGGCGAGGACCGACGAGGCCGCCCAGAAGGTCGAGCAGGTGCTCGACGGGGTGGACGGCGTCAAGGACTACCAGGTCACGGTCGGTTCGTCCGGCTTCATGGCGGCCTTCGGCGGCGGTACGGACACCAACATGGCCTCGTACACGGTGATGCTGGAGGACGGCGCGTCCGCCGAGGACGTCCAGAAGCGCGTCGAGGACGGCCTCGGCAAGCTCTCCGGCACCGGCATCGGCACGACGAAGGTCTCGGCCGACGGCGGCTTCGGCAACCAGGACCTCAGCGTCGTCGTGAAGGCGGCCGACGCGGACGTGCTGCGCGAGGCGTCGGAGCAGGTGCGCGAGGCGGTCGAGTCGCTGGACGACGTCGGCGACGTCACCAGCGACCTCTCGCAGAGCGTGCCGCGGATATCGGTGCGCGCCAACGAGAACGCCGCGGCGGCGGGCTTCGACGACCAGACGCTCGGCGCGGTCGTCGGCCAGGCGGTGCGCGGCACGACGAGCGGCACGGCGACCCTCGACGACACCGAGCGCGACATCGTCATCAAGTCGGCGAAGCCGGCCGACACGCTCGCCGAGCTGAGGGCGCTGCCCCTCGGCCCGGTGAAGCTGGGCGACATCGCGGACGTCGAGCTGGTCGACGGCCCGGTGGCCATCACCCGGATCGACGGTCAGCGGGCCGCGACCGTCACGGCCAGCCCGACGGGCGACAACACGGGCGCGGTGAGCGCGGACCTCACCAGGAAGCTCGACGCGCTGGACCTGCCCGCGGGCGCCACCGCCACCGTCGGCGGTGTCACCGAGGAACAGGACGAGGCCTTCATGAACCTCTTCCTGGCGATGCTCGCGGCGATCGCGATCGTGTTCATGCTGCTGGTGGCGACCTTCCGGTCCCTGATCCAGCCGCTGATCCTGCTGGTCTCCATCCCGTTCGCGGCGACCGGCGCGCTCGGCCTGCTGATCGCCACGGGCACTCCGATGGGCGTCCCCGCGATGATCGGCATGCTGATGCTGATCGGCATCGTGGTCACCAACGCGATCGTCCTGATCGACCTGATCAACCAGTACCGGGCGCAGGGGTACGGCGTGGTGGAGGCCGTCATGGAGGGCGGCCGGCACCGCCTCCGCCCGATCCTGATGACGGCCCTGGCGACGATCTTCGCCCTGATCCCCATGGCCCTGGGCATCACGGGTGAGGGCGGCTTCATCTCCCAGCCGCTCGCGGTGGTGGTGATCGGCGGTCTGATCACGTCGACCCTGCTGACCCTGCTGCTGGTCCCGACCCTCTACGCGATGGTCGAGCTCCGCAAGGAGCGGCGGGCGGCGAAGAAGGCGGCGAAGCGGGAGCGGGAGGACGGCGGCCCGGGTGCGGACTCCGCGTCCGCGGAGTCCGGGGAGCCGGAGCCGGCGAAGGTCTGAGCCGGGCCCGTACGGCGGAAGGGCGCCCCTCGTGCGAGGGGCGCCCTCTTCGTTCGCGGTGCCGGACAGGGTGCCTGTCATTGCGCGGGGTGCGCGTGGCTCGTCGCTCCCCCGAGTTCTCGGCTCCGCTCGAACAGGGGGGACTCCCATCGCGGGCGGAGCCGCACATATGTCACAGCTCCGCGCCCCTCGACAGGGGCGCTACGGCAGCGCCAGCATCCGCTCCAGGGCCAGCTTCGCGAAGGCCTCCGTCTCCTTGTCGACCTCGATGCGGTTGACGAGGGTGCCCTCTGCCAGGGATTCCAGCGCCCAGACCAGGTGCGGCAGGTCGATGCGGTTCATGGTGGAGCAGAAGCAGACCGTGCGGTCGAGGAAGACGATCTCCTTGCCTTCGGGGGCGAAACGGTTCGCCAGGCGGCGGACGAGGTTCAGCTCGGTGCCGATCGCCCACTTGGAACCGGCCGGGGCCGCCTCCAGCGCCTTGATGATGTACTCCGTGGAGCCCACGTAGTCGGCCGCGGCGACCACCTCGTGCTTGCACTCCGGGTGGACCAGCACGTTCACACCGGGGATCCGGGCCCGTACGTCCTCCACGGACTCCAGCGAGAAGCGGCCGTGCACGGAGCAGTGCCCCCGCCACAGGATCATCTTGGCGGCGCGCAGCTGCTCGGCGGTCAGTCCGCCGTTCGGCCGGTGCGGGTTGTAGACGACGCAGTCCTCCAGCGACATGCCCATGTCCCGCACCGCGGTGTTGCGGCCCAGGTGCTGGTCGGGCAGGAAGAGCACCTTCTCGCCCTGCTCGAACGCCCAGTCCAGCGCCCGTTTCGCGTTGGACGAGGTGCAGATCGTGCCGCCGTGCTTGCCGGTGAACGCCTTGATGTCCGCCGAGGAGTTCATGTACGAGACGGGCACGACCTGCTCGGCGATCCCGGCCTCGGTCAGCACGTCCCAGCACTCGGCGACCTGCTCGGCCGTGGCCATGTCGGCCATGGAGCAGCCCGCGGCCAGGTCGGGCAGGACCACCTTCTGGTCGTCGGAGGTCAGGATGTCCGCGGACTCCGCCATGAAGTGGACACCGCAGAACACGATGTACTCGGCCTCCGGACGCGCCGCCGCGTCCCGGGCCAGCTTGAACGAGTCACCGGTCACGTCGGCGAACTGGATGACCTCGTCGCGCTGGTAGTGGTGGCCCAGCACGAAGACCTTGTCCCCGAGCCTCTCCTTGGCCGCGCGGGCACGCTCCACCAGGTCCGGGTCGGACGGCGAGGGCAGATCGCCGGGGCACTCGACACCGCGCTCGCTCCGCGGATCGGCCTCGCGGCCGAGCAGCAGCAGGGCGAGGGGCGTCGGCTGGACGTCGAGCTCCTGGGGCTGGGCGGTGGTCACGACACGCACCCTTTCTGTTCTGCGGCTCGCGACCCCGCGAGCGGGACGGCGGGACATGAGACCGACCTTTTCGTCTAACTGACGCTATCTATGATAGCCGCTTCACGTCACTTTGACGATGGCCATAGCGTCGATGTGACGTGAATCCCCAGGAGCCCGCGTCGCCCGTCCGCGGGGGGTCCTGACGAGGCGCTGTCCGGCCCGCGGCCCGTGTGCGAGCATGAAAGGGCGCGGGGTAATCCGTCCGGCCCGGAATGAATCCACGGCCCGGCCGGTTGCACTCGTCGGCAAGCAGTCTCCGTACAACCCGGGAGAGATGTAGATGTCCGTATCGGACGAGACCACCACCGTCAGCGACGGCATCATCCTGACCGACGATGCCGCGGCCAAGGTAAAGGCCCTGCTCGACCAGGAAGGCCGGGACGACCTCGCCCTGCGCGTCGCCGTCCAGCCCGGTGGCTGCTCCGGCCTGCGTTACCAGCTCTTCTTCGACGAGCGCTCGCTCGACGGCGACGTCGTCAAGGAGTTCGGCGGCGTCAAGGTCGTCACCGACCGCATGAGCGCCCCGTACCTCGGTGGCGCGTCCATCGACTTCGTGGACACCATCGAGAAGCAGGGCTTCACGATCGACAACCCGAACGCGACGGGTTCCTGCGCCTGCGGCGACTCCTTCAGCTGAGCCCGCGGCTCCACCCGCGCGCGTGCGCGAATGAAGGCGGCGTCCCCTCCGGGGGACGCCGCCTTCACGTCGTGCTGTCCGTCGCTCCCGTCCCTACTCCCCGTCCGGCGGCGTGGGAGGGACCAGGTCGCCCTCCGGTATCCGCCGCCCGTCCGAGCCCACGACCTCGCGGTCACCGAGCGGCGCGTCCAGGCGCACCGTCCGCTCGGTGGCCCGGGCGATGGTGATGCACACCTTGCCCGGCGGCGCCGGCTTCTCGGTCGCCGTGACCGTGACCCGGCCGGTCTCCTCGTCCGCCGACGCCGAGTACTGACTGCAGACCCCGCCCCAGAAGCTCACCGTCAGATCGCTGCCGTCGGCCGTCCAGCCCTCGATCTTCACGTCGCGCGCCGCCGGCGGCGCGGCCGTCGCATCGCCTCCGGGTTCGGCGGGGACGCGGGGCGACGGCTCGGCCGGCTCCGCCGCGGCCAGGTACGCGGGGTCCACGGCCGGATGCGTCACCGTGAAGTTCCGGCCCGTCCCGTTCGGACGCACCTCGAACAGCCAGGACGGCACCAGCGCCTGCTCGCCGTCCACATGGTGTGCCGCGAGCCCGAACACGGCGCCCGCGACGGTCAGCGGCTCGGGCTCCGGCCCCACGGTCGGCGCCGGGCACGGGCTCCCGTCCCGCTCCCGCAGGGGTACGGGGCCGGCGCAGCCGCCGATGCCCTGGCGTCCGCCGCCGTCGACGGGGCCCGGCTCGTTCATCAGGTCGAGCGCCTTCCGCGAGTCGATCACGGGGTACGTGTCGTCCTTCTCCGGCGCCTTCAGGTTGCCGCTGCCGCCGACCACCCGGCCGTCCGCGCCGACCTGGATGCCGGTCGCCCAGCCGTACGTGGGGAGACCCCCGACCTCGGGATCGGCGTTCACCACCCGGACGGCGCCCGTCACCTGGCCCGCGTCGAGCTCGGCGGCGCCCTGGCCCACGGCCTCCAGCACCGGGGCGGCCGCCTCCTTCGCCGCGGCCTCGCTCACCGGGGCGCCGCCGCTCGCGCTGCCCCGGGCGCAGACGTCCGGCTTGCCGCAGTTGTCGGTGCCCGGCGTGTAGCGGCTGAAGGACCAGGTGCCGGGGGCCTGCCTGTTCACCCGGAGGACGGGACCCGAACCGTCCTTGACGGTGCCGACCCGCCAGGTCCGCCCCTCGGCCCGGGGCGTGCCCTCGACGCCGAGCGCCCGCGCGAGACGGGTCACGTCGGCGGAGGTGACCTCGCCGGCCGGGCGGTAGACGGGGGCGGAGTCCGGACCGCCGGGCAGGTCGCCGTCGGCGCGGTAGGCGGCACCGCCGGGGTGGGGCTCGCCGGGGGCCACGCCCCCGCCGGTGTCCCGGCCGTGGCCGCCGAGGGCGAGCGGCGGGGGAGCGCCGCCTGCGCCGGGGTCGCGTTCGGCCCGGAGGCCGCCGTCCGTGTGGCCGTCGGCGGTCGCGGCCAGATACGCGCCACCGCCCCCGGCGAGCAGCACCGCGGCCGCCACGGCCCCCACCACGGTGGAGGGCCGCCGCCGCGGCCGCTTCCCCCCGGCCGCAGGAACCGCGGACGCGCCGGCGGCCGGGGACGACCCGGGGTCCGGCCCTGTGCCGGACCCCGCGGGTGTCCGGGACCCGGTCCCCGGACCCGAGCCGGCCGGGAACCCGGCCTCGCCGCGCGCGGGACGCTCCGAGCCGCCGGCACCCTCCGCTCCCCGGGTGCCGCCGGCGGCGTCGGACGTCGCGTCGTAGTCCTCGGGCTCGGGTCGCTCGGTGTTCACCGCATCGCTCCTTCGGCTCCACAGCTGTCCCTGGTGACCCGGTCCTGGCAAGAGGGGGGCACGGAGGGGTCGTACAACCGGGTCCCCTCGACGGGGGACAGCGATGGGACGCTTTCAGGGAGCGTACGGTTCCCTGCTCAGCCGCTCAGTCGCCGTACTCGGACATCGCGTCCAGCAGCCGGGCGGACGCGGGCGGCACGGTCACCCCGTGGATCAGCGACGGCGACACCGGCAGGGGAGCGGGCCGCTCGGGTGCCGTCCAGTGCGGCACCATCCGGGCGCAGTCCCCGCGCAGCTCCGCGAGTCCGCCGTCCGGTGGGGCGCTCTGGTTCTCGGGTTTCCTCATAAAGAGAAGGTAAGCAGCGCCGGAGCCACCGAAAAAGCCTACTATCGAGTAATTATGTCTGCTTCTGGGTGTCCGGACGAGCGGGTAGCGTGAACTGTCAACCTCCTTTCCCCCTCGCAGGAGTGTCCTCGCCGTGCGTATCGCAGTCTCCGGCTCCATCGCCACCGACCACCTCATGACCTTCCCCGGCCGCTTCGCCGACCAGTTCGTCGCGGACCAGCTGCACACGGTCTCCCTCTCCTTCCTGGTCGACGCCCTCGACGTGCGCCGGGGAGGTGTCGGCGCGAACATCGCCTTCGGCATGGGCCAGCTCGGTGCCCGGCCGATCCTGGTCGGCGCGGCGGGCGCCGACTTCGACGAGTACCGGGCCTGGCTGGACCGGCACGGCGTCGACACCGAGTCCGTGCACATCTCCGAGACGCTGCACACGGCCCGCTTCGTGTGCACCACGGACGCCGACCACAACCAGATCGGCTCCTTCTACACCGGCGCCATGAGCGAGGCCCGCCTCATCGAGCTGAAGACCGTCGCGGACCGCGTGGGCGGCCTCGACCTGGTCGTCATCGGTGCGGACGACCCGGAGGCGATGCTGCGCCACACCGAGGAGTGCCGCTCCCGCTCCATCCCCTTCGCCGCCGACTTCTCGCAGCAGATCGCCCGCATGGACGGCGAGGAGATCCGCATCCTGCTGGACGGCGCGGCCTTCCTCTTCTCCAACGAGTACGAGAAGGGGCTCATCGAGTCGAAGACCGGCTGGACGGACGCCGAGATCCTCTCCCGGGTCGGCCACCGCGTGACCACCCTCGGCGCGCAGGGGGTGCGCATCGAGCGCGCGGGTGAGGCGCCGATCGAGGTCGGCACCCCGGAGGAGGAGCGCAAGGCCGACCCGACCGGCGTCGGTGACGCGTTCCGCGCCGGCTTCCTCTCCGGTCTCGCCTGGGGCGTCTCCCTGGAGCGCGCCGCCCAGGTCGGCTGCATGCTCGCCACGCTGGTCATCGAGACGGTCGGCACCCAGGAGTACCGGCTGCGCCGCACCCACTTCATGGAGCGCTTCACCAAGGCGTACGGCGACGAGGCGGCCGCCGAGGTCCAGCTCCACCTCGCCTGAGCCGGGGACTACGCCAGTCGGCGGACCACGTACACCGCGCCCCGGTCCGCCGGCTCCTCCCCGACGTACTCCTGTCCCCGCATCTCGCACCACGCCGGGATGTCGAGCCGGGCCGCCTCGTCGTCGGCCAGGACGCGGACCGTGCCGCCCAGCGGTACATCGCCGATCACCTTGGCCAGTTCGATGACCGGGACCGGACACCGCTTGCCGAGGGAGTCCACGACGAGAGCGTCGCCCGAGTCGCCCGAGTCGCCCGAGCTGCCGGAGCTGCCGGAGTCGCCGGGGACGGCCGCCCCGGGCCGTTCGGCGGCGGGCGCCCCGAGCTTCCCGCGCACCGCCGCGACCGCGTCCGGCAGCACCGACAGGAACCGCTCGACGTCCTCCTCCGCCGCTCCCGGCGGCAGCGACACGCGGACGTTGCCCTCACTGAGCACGCCCATGGCCTTCAGTACGTGACTGGGGGTCAGGGTGCTGCTGGTGCAGGAGGAGCCGGACGACACCGAGAAGCCGGCCCGGTCCAGCTCGTGCAGCAGGGTCTCCCCGTCGACATAGAGACACGAGAAGGTGACGATGCCGGGGAGCCGGCGCGCCGGGTCGCCGACCACCTCCACGTCCGGGACCAGCGACGGCACCCGGGCCCGGATGCGGTCCGTCAACTCGCGCAGCCGTACGGCCTCCGCGGCCGCCTCCGCCCGTACGGCCCGCAGCGAGGCCGCCGCCGCGACGATCGCCGGGATGTTCTGGAACCCGGCGGCCCGGCCCGACTCCCGCTCGTCCGCCGGACCGGGCGGCGCGAACCGCACCCCCTTGCGCACGACGAGCAGTCCGACACCGGCCGGTCCGCCCCACTTGTGGGCGCTGGCCGTCAGCAGGGACCAGTCGCCGTCCACCCGCCCCCAGCCGAGCGACTGCGCCGCGTCCACCAGCAGGGGCACGCCCGCCGCGCGGCACGCCCCGGCCACCTCGGCGACCGGCTGCTCGGTGCCCACCTCGTGGTTGGCCGACTGCAGGCAGGCGAGCGCGGTGTCCGGACGGAGCGCCGCGGCGTACCCGGACGGGTCGACGGCACCCGTACGGCCCACCGGCACCCGGGAGACCGTGCCGCCGCCGGCCTCATGGGTCTCGGCCGCGTGCAGTACGGAGGAGTGTTCGACGGCCGACACGAGCAGATGGGTGCCGGTGCGGCGGCGCCCGGCGAGCGCGCCCGCGATCCCCGAGTGCACCGCGCGCGTGCCCGAGGAGTCGAAGACCAGCTCGTCCGGACGGCATCCCACCATCTCGGCGGCCGCCTCACGTGCCGCGTCGAGCAGCAGCCGGGCTCTCCTCCCCTCCCGGTAGAGGCGGGCGGGGTCGGCCCAGCCCTCGTCGAGCGAGGCGGTCAGCGCCTGCCGCGCGACGGGGTGCAGCGGAGCGGAGGATGCGGCGTCGAAGTAGGACACCCCGCCACGCTATCTCCGCCGGACCGCGCACCGGTCGGGCCGGCCGGTGGCCAAGGGGGCGTCAGGCGTGGGGCGGAGGCGGGCATTCCACCCCTTCGGGGTGTCCGGCGGCGCGTTGGGCACCCTCCCCGCGCGACCCCAAATGGCGTCCAGTAGGGTTTGGTCCGCATAAACATCCAAACCCCTGCCCGACGCAGGGCGGCGACCGACCAGCGAGAAGGCCGCAGCCGACCGCGCGGGCGAGACTCTCGGGAAGGCGCTACGTGAGTCCCAACGGCTCCGACCGCTCGCCGCGGCGCCCGATGCGGCGGAAGCTGCTGCAGGCACTGACCGCGGGCCTGGTCCTGGCGACAGCCACCGGTTGCTCGTACAACTGGGAAGACTTCCCCCGCCTTGGTATGCCCACCCCGACCACGGAAGAGGCTCCGAGGATCCTCTCCCTGTGGCAGGGTTCCTGGGCGGCCGCGCTCGCCATCGGCGTGCTGGTGTGGGGCCTGATCCTGTGGAGCGCTTTCTTCCACCGGCGCAGCCGCACGAAGGTCGAGATCCCCCCGCAGACCCGGTACAACATGCCCATCGAGGCCCTGTACACGGTCGTCCCGCTGATCATCGTCTCGGTGCTCTTCTACTTCACCGCGCGCGACGAGTCCGAGCTCCTCGACACCTCCAAGAAGCCCGACGTCACGGTGAACGTGGTCGGCTTCCAGTGGAGCTGGTGCTTCAACTACATCGAGAACGTCGACGGTTCCACCGGCGACGCCAGGACCGACGAGAACCTGGACGCGATCCCGCAGCGGTTCAAGGACGACTTCCCGGAGAAGGCGGGCGGCGTCTACGACTGCGGCATCCCGGGCACCAGGAACGAGCAGACCGGTAACCCCGGCCCGACCCTCTGGCTCCCCGAGGGCAAGACGGTCCGCTTCGTCCTCACCTCGCGTGACGTCATCCACTCCTTCTGGGTGGTGCCGTTCCTGATGAAGCAGGACGTCATCCCGGGCCACACCAACGCCTTCCAGGTGACTCCGAACAAGCAGGGCACCTTCCTGGGCAAGTGCGCCGAGCTGTGCGGCGTCGACCACTCCCGGATGCTGTTCAACGTGAAGGTCGTCTCCGAAGAGCGCTACGAGCAGCACGTCAAGGAGCTCGCGGAGAAGGGCCAGACCGGTTACGCCCCGGCCGGCATCGAGCAGACCGAACACGAGAAGAACCGGGAGGCGAACCAGCTGTGAGCATCCTCAACGCATCCCCGGGTGCCGCGGCCGACTCGTACGAGAACGGGCAGCCGGCGCTGAACCGGAAGCGCGGCAACCAGGTGATCAAGTGGCTGACCACCACGGACCACAAGACGATCGGCACGCTGTACCTGGTCACCTCGTTCGCGTTCTTCTGCATCGGTGGCCTGATGGCGCTCTTCATGCGCGCCGAGCTCGCCCGCCCGGGTACGCAGATCATGTCGAACGAGCAGTTCAACCAGGCGTTCACCATGCATGGCACGATCATGCTGCTGATGTTCGCCACCCCGCTGTTCTCCGGCTTCGCGAACTGGATCATGCCGCTGCAGATCGGCGCGCCCGACGTGGCGTTCCCGCGGCTCAACATGTTCGCCTACTGGCTGTACTCCTTCGGCTCGCTCATCGCGGTGGGCGGCTTCCTCACCCCGCAGGGCGCGGCCGACTTCGGCTGGTTCGCCTACTCCCCGCTGTCGGACGCGGTCCGCTCGCCGGGTGTCGGCGCCGACATGTGGATCATGGGTCTGGCCCTCTCCGGCTTCGGCACGATCCTCGGTGCGGTCAACTTCATCACCACGATCATCTGCATGCGCGCCCCCGGCATGACGATGTTCCGCATGTCGATCTTCACCTGGAACGTGCTGCTGACCAGCGTGCTGGTGCTGCTCGCCTTCCCGGTCCTGGCCGCCGCCCTGTTCGCCCTGGAGGCGGACCGCAAGTTCGGTGCCCACATCTTCGACGCGTCCAACGGCGGCGCGCTGCTGTGGCAGCACCTGTTCTGGTTCTTCGGGCACCCCGAGGTGTACATCATCGCGCTGCCGTTCTTCGGCATCGTCAGTGAGGTCATCCCGGTCTTCTCCCGCAAGCCGATGTTCGGCTACATGGGCCTGGTCGCCGCGACCATCTCCATCGCCGGTCTGTCGGTGACCGTGTGGGCGCACCACATGTACGTGACCGGTGGCGTACTGCTGCCGTTCTTCTCGTTCATGACCTTCCTGATCGCCGTGCCGACCGGTGTGAAGTTCTTCAACTGGATCGGCACGATGTGGAAGGGCTCGCTGTCCTTCGAGACACCGATGCTCTGGGCGACCGGCTTCCTGATCACCTTCACCTTCGGTGGTCTGACCGGTGTCATCCTGGCCTCGCCGCCCATGGACTTCCACGTCTCCGACTCGTACTTCGTGGTGGCGCACTTCCACTACGTCGTCTTCGGCACCGTCGTCTTCGCGATGTTCTCCGGCTTCCACTTCTGGTGGCCGAAGTGGACGGGCAAGATGCTCGACGAGCGGCTCGGCAAGATCACCTTCTGGACGCTGTTCATCGGCTTCCACGGCACGTTCCTCGTCCAGCACTGGCTGGGTGCCGAGGGCATGCCGCGCCGGTACGCGGACTACCTCGCGGCCGACGGCTTCACCGCGCTGAACACCATCTCCACGATCGCCTCGTTCGTGCTCGGCCTGTCGATCCTGCCCTTCTTCTACAACGTGTGGAAGACGGCCAAGTACGGCAAGAAGGTCGAGGTCGACGACCCGTGGGGCTACGGCCGTTCGCTCGAGTGGGCGACCTCCTGCCCGCCGCCGCGGCACAACTTCACCACGCTGCCGCGCATCCGCAGCGAATCCCCGGCCTTCGACCTGCACCACCCCGAGATCGCCGCTCTCGACCAGCTCGAGAACGTCGAGCGTGACGAGAAGGCCCTCGTCGGCGGCAAGGAGGCCGGCAAGTGAAGATCCAGGGCAAGATGTTCATCTGGCTGGCCGCCTTCATCCTGATCATGGCCGTCGTGTACGGCTGGTGGTCGAAGGAGCCGGCCGGCACCACGGCGCTCTTCCTGGCCTTCGGCCTGAGCATCATGATCGGCTACTACCTGGCCTTCACGGCCAAGCGGGTCGACACGGGTGCCCAGGACAACAAGGAGGCGGACGTCGCGGACGACGCCGGCGAGCTGGGCTTCTTCAGCCCGCACAGCTGGCAGCCGCTGTCCCTGGCCGTCGGTGGCGCGCTCGCCTTCCTGGGCGTCGTCTTCGGCTGGTGGCTGCTGTACTTCTCGCTGCCCGTCCTCGCGTTCGGCCTGTGGGGCTGGGTCTTCGAGTACTACCGCGGTGAGAACCAGAACCAGTAACACGCGCCGAGCGTGACGGGAGCCCGGACACTCCGCCGAGGAGGTCCGGGCTCCCTCCTTTGCACTCCTGTGGCGCATCCCGTTCCCCCGGACGGGCCATCCGCCGCGCCCGGCCGGACGGCCCTTCCTACGGTGAGGCCATGAAGCGCACTCCGCGTCACCGCACGGTCGTCGGTACCACCGCGCTGCTGGCCGCCCTGGGGACGGCCGTCACCGCCTGTGGCGCCGACGGCCATCCGCTCGCGGCCACGCCGTACGACGCGGCGGACCACGTCTCGTTCCGCACCCCCACCGGCGACGGCGGACGGGCCGACCCGGACAAGCCCCTGGACATCACCGCCGACGGCGACGGCCGTCTCACGGACGTCACGGCCGTGGACGGGGCGGGACGGTACGTCGCGGGCGAACTCGCGGCCGACGGCGGCCGCTGGCACAGCACCTCCCCGCTCGCCGCCGACGCCCGCTACACCGTCCGGGTGAGCACCGAGGACGAGGACGGCCGGCGCGGGCACGAGGTGCGCACCTTCCGCACCGGACGGCCGAGGACCACCGGCCGGCTGGACGTCACCTTCGGCCCGAAGGCGGGCCGGTACGGCGTCGGCCAGCCCGTCGTCGCCGAACTCAGCGCCCCCGTCCGGACCAGGGCCGCCCGGGCCGTCGTCGAACGCGCCCTGAAGGTCGACGCGACGCCCGCCGTGGAGGGCGCCTGGCACTGGGTGGACGACAAGGAGCTGCACTACCGCCCCGAGGAGTACTGGCCCACGCACGCCACGATCCGCGTCCGCAGCAACCTGGAGGGCATGCGGATCGGCGACCGCCTCCGCGGCGGCCGCGCCAAGCCGCTGAAGCTCACCACGGGCGAGCGGCTGATCGCCGTCACGGACGCCGCCGCGCACCGCCTGACCGTCTACCGCGACGGCGAGGTGATCAACGAGATCCCGGTCACCACCGGCAAACCCGGCTACGAGACCCGCAACGGCGTCAAGGTGGTCCTCGGCAAGGAGTACTTCGTCCGGATGCGCGGGGAGAGCATCGGCATACCGCGCGACAGCTCCGACTCCTACGACCTGCCCGTGTACTACGCCGCCCGGGTGACCTGGAGCGGCGAGTACCTGCACGCGGCCCCCTGGTCGCAGGGCTCCCAGGGCAGCGCCAACGTCAGCCACGGCTGCACCGGCATGAGCACCTCCGACGCCGAGTGGTTCTTCGACACCGTGCGCGAGGGCGACATCGTCCAGGTCGTCAACTCCGGCGGCGAGACGATGACGCCCTTCGGCAACGGCTTCGGCGACTGGAACCTCGACTGGCGGCGGTGGCGCGCCGGCAGCGCCCTGGCGCCGGACGCCGACGCACCCCGCCCGGACGACCGTGCCAGACTGCGCCCCCAGTCCGCGTGAGGCCCTCAGGCGCTCACAGCGGCCCTGCGCCGCAGCAGGCCGGCGAGCGCGTCCGCGAACTCCACCGGCTCCACCGGCAGCGTCACCGCCGCGTCCGCGAGGCTCCACGTGGCGAGCCAGGCGTCCTGCGGGCGGCCGATCAGCAGCAGCACCGGCGGGCACGCGAAGATCTCGTTCTTGATCTGACGGCACACCCCCATGCCGCCCATGGGCACGGCCTCGCCGTCCAGGACGCAGACGTCGACACCGCCCTTGTCCAGCTCGCGCACGACGGCGGCCGGCGTGGCGCACTCGACGAACTCGACGGCGGGGACGTCCGGGGCGGGCCTGCGCCCGGCCGCGAGCCGCACCTGCTCACGGGTACCCGAGTCGTCGCTGTAGACCAGCACCGTTGCGGTCGGCTGCATGCTTCCTCCGGGACGTCGGCGTCGTACGTACGGACTACGGGACTTACGGGAACGGCAACAGGACCGATGCGCGGATGCTACCCCTCCGAACACCCCGTCAGCACCGGTTCCGACACGGCTTCGATGGGCCGAACGGGCAGCGCAGGCGGCTCGGACACTCCGAACGGCACCCCCCGGAGTGAGGGCGGGATAAGCGACCGACATAATGTCGGTCGTGGCGACAGCAACGACAGTAGATACCGGGCACGCGCACCCGTCGGTCAATCGACCGAACCTCACCAGTGTCGGAACCATCATCTGGTTGAGTTCCGAGCTGATGTTCTTCGCGGCCCTCTTCGCGATGTACTTCACCCTGCGATCGGTGACCGGTCCGGAGTTCTGGAGCGAGAAGGCCGACAGCCTGAACCTCCCGTTCTCGCTGACGAACACCACGATCCTGGTGCTCTCCTCGCTCACCTGCCAGCTCGGCGTCTTCGCCGCCGAGCGCGGGGACGTGAAGAAGCTCCGGATGTGGTTCGTCGTGACCTTCATCATGGGTGCGATCTTCATCGGCGGTCAGATCTTCGAGTACACGGAGCTGGTCAAGCACGAGGGCCTGTCGCTCTCGTCCGACCCGTACGGCTCGGTGTTCTACCTGACCACCGGCTTCCACGGCCTGCACGTGACGGGTGGTCTCATCGCCTTCCTGCTGGTCCTGGGACGCACCTACGCGGCCCGCAGGTTCACCCACGAGCAGGCGACCGCCGCCATCGTCGTGTCCTACTACTGGCACTTCGTCGATGTCGTGTGGATCGGCCTCTTCGCCACGATCTACATCATCAAGTAAATCGGGCGCCGTCGGCGGTGCGCTCGAGGCCGCGACGGACCGATCCACTACCAGAAGCATCGACGCAGAAGATCCTGACACCGGGGTAATCCGTGAAAAAGCTCTCCGCACGACGACGCCATCCGCTGGCGGCGATCGTCGTCCTACTCATCGCGCTGGCGGCCACCGGGGGGCTGTACGCCGTTTTCGCGCCCGCGGAAAAGGCGCAGGCCGACGACACCGCCCAGTCCCTGGCCATCGAAGAGGGCCAGAAGCTCTACGCCGTCGGCTGCGCCAGCTGCCACGGCACCGGTGGTCAGGGCACCTCCGACGGGCCGAGCCTCGTGGGCGTGGGTGCCGCGTCCGTGGACTTCCAGGTGGGCACCGGGCGCATGCCGGCCCAGCAGCCGGGCGCTCAGATCCCGCGCAAGAAGGTCATCTACACGCAGGCCCAGATCGACCAGCTCGCGGCCTACGTCGCCTCGCTGGGCGCCGGTCCGGAGATTCCGACCAAGGAGCAGTACGACCCGGCGGGCGCCGACAGCGCCGCCGGCGGTGAGCTGTTCCGCACCAACTGCGCGCAGTGCCACAACTTCACCGGCAAGGGCGGTGCGCTGACCAAGGGCAAGTACGCGCCGACTCTCGAAGACGTCGACCCGAAGCACATCTACGAGGCCATGCAGACCGGCCCGCAGAACATGCCGTCCTTCCCCGACACGACGCTGTCGGAGAAGAACAAGAAGGACATCATCGCGTACCTCGACGCGGTCAACAGCGATGACACCGTGAGCCACGGCGGTATGGAGCTGGGCGGCTTCGGTCCGGTCGCCGAGGGCCTGTTCGCCTGGGTCTTCGGTCTCGGCGCGCTGATCGCCGTCGCCGTCTGGGTCGCCGCTCGGACCGCAAAGGCCAAGAAGTCATGAGTAGCCAAGACATTCCAGAAGAGAACCTGCCCGCAGCGCAGGGCCAGGCGCACGGCGCCGTGGACGTGGCGGACGAGAAGAACCCGTTCGCCGACCCGGGCCTGCCGCCTCACGAGCACCGCATCCAGGACATCGACGAGCGGGCCGCCAAGCGCTCCGAGCGCACGGTAGCCCTGCTGTTCACGCTCTCGATGCTGGCCACCGTCGGCTTCATCGTCGCGTACCTGACGATCCCGGTCGACAAGATCGTCTACGTCTGGACGCTCGGCCACATCAGCGCCCTGAACCTCGCGCTGGGCGGCACGCTCGGCGTCGCCCTGTTCTGCATCGGCGCCGGCGCGGTCCACTGGGCCCGCACGCTGATGTCGGACGTGGAGGTCGCCGACGAGCGTCACCCGATCGAGGCGTCGCCCGAGGTCAAGGCCAAGGTCATGGCCGACTTCCGGGCGGGTGCCAAGGAGTCGCAGCTCGGCCGCCGCTCGCTGATCCGCAACACGATGTTCGGCGCGCTGGCCCTGGTGCCGCTCTCCGGCGTCTTCCTGCTCGGCGGCCTCGGCCCGGCGCCGGGGACCAAGCTGCGCCACACGGCGTGGAAAAAGGGCGAGCTGCTCATCAACCAGAACACGAACGAGCCGATGCGCCCCTCGGACATCGCCGTCGGCTCGCTCACCTTCGCTCAGCCGGAGGGTCTGGACAAGCACGAGCACGGCTACATGAACGAGATCGCCAAGGCGGCCCTGATGATCGTTCGGCTCCACCCGAACGACATCAAGGACAAGCGCGAGCTCGAGTGGTCCCACGAGGGCATCGTCGCGTACTCGAAGATCTGCACCCACGTCGGTTGCCCGATCTCCCTGTACGAGCAGCAGACGCACCACGTCCTCTGCCCCTGCCACCAGTCCACCTTCGACCTCTCCGACGGCGCCCGAGTCATCTTCGGCCCGGCCGGTCACGCCCTGCCGCAGCTGCGCATCGGCGTGAACGACGAGGGTTACCTCGAGGCGCTCGGCGACTTCGAGGAGCCCGTCGGTCCTGCCTTCTGGGAGCGCGGATGAGCACTACGAACACCACCGCCGCCGACCCGCGCTCCCGCGGGAAGGCACCGGCCGGCGAGCGCGTCGCCGACTGGGCCGACGGCCGCCTCGGGATCTACTCCCTGGCCAAGGCCAACATGCGCAAGATCTTCCCCGACCACTGGTCGTTCATGCTGGGCGAGATCTGCATGTACAGCTTCATCATCATCATCCTCACGGGTGTGTACCTGACGCTGTTCTTCCACCCGTCGATGAACGAGGTGGAGTACCACGGCGTCTACGAGCCGCTGCAGGGCCAGCTGATGAGCGAGGCCTTCAAGTCGACGCTGGACATCAGCTTCGAGGTGCGGGGCGGTCTGCTCATCCGGCAGATCCACCACTGGGCCGCGCTGATCTTCCTGGCCGGCATGTTCGTGCACATGATGCGCGTCTTCTTCACCGGCGCGTTCCGCAAGCCGCGTGAGATCAACTGGCTGTTCGGCTTCCTGCTGTTCGCCCTGGGCATGTTCACCGGTTTCACCGGTTACTCGCTCCCGGACGACCTGCTCTCCGGCACCGGTGTCCGCTTCACGCAGGGCGCGATCCTGTCCGTGCCGATCGTCGGCACGTACATCTCGATGTTCCTGTTCGGCGGCGAGTTCCCGGGCGACGACTTCGTGGCCCGCTTCTACTCGATCCACATCCTGCTGCTGCCGGGCATCATGCTCGGCCTGATGGTGGCGCACCTGATCCTGGTCTTCTACCACAAGCACACGCAGTACGCGGGTCCCGGCAAGACCAACAACAACGTCGTCGGCATGCCGCTGCTGCCGGTCTACATGGCCAAGGCCGGAGGCTTCTTCTTCCTGGTCTTCGGTGTCATCGCGGCCATCGCGGCGATCGCCACGATCAACCCGATCTGGGCGCTCGGCCCGTACCGGCCCGACCAGGTGTCCACGAACGCCCAGCCGGACTGGTACATGGGCTTCGCCGAGGGCCTCGTCCGCGCGATGCCCGGCTGGGAGATCAACTTCTGGGGTCACACGCTCGTCCTGGGCGTGTTCATCCCGCTGGTCCTCTTCGGCCTGGTGCTGGCGATCATCGCCCTCTACCCGTTCATCGAGTCCTGGATCACCGGCGACAAGCGCGAGCACCACATCCTGGACCGCCCGCGCAACGCGCCGACCCGCACCGCCTTCGGTGTCGCCTGGGTGAGCTGGTACATGGTGGGCCTGATCGGCGGTGGCAACGACCTCATCGCCACCCACTTCCACATGTCGATCAACGCGGTCACCTGGTTCGTCCGCATCGGGTTCTTCGCCGTCCCGGTCGTCGCGTTCGTCATCACCAAGCGGATCTGCCTCGGCCTGCAGCGCCGGGACCGCGAGAAGGTGCTGCACGGCCGTGAGACCGGCATCATCAAGCGCCTGCCGCACGGTGAGTTCATCGAGGTGCACGAGCCGCTCAGCCAGGAGCAGCTGTACACGCTCACCGCGCACGAGCAGTACCGGCCGGCCGAGATCGGTCCCGCGACCGACGAGAACGGCGTCGAGCGCAAGGTGTCGCCCGTCGAGAAGCTCCGCGTCAAGCTGAGCAAGCGGTACTACGGCGAGGACAGCCAGATCGCCAAGCCGACCGTCGAGGAGTACAAGGAGATCACGAGCGGCCACGGTCACCACTGATCACTGCGTCAGCCACGCCACGGCAGGGGCCCCGTCCGGTGTACGGACGGGGCCCTTCGCCGTGCCCCGGGCTGGATAGGGTGGGGGCGTCGACGTACCGGAGAAGACACGACCCAGGAGCGGCTGATGAGCGCTGTGACCCCCGCTGGAGGCGACACCGCGGCGGGCCGCTCCTGGCCCGCCGTGCTGAACGGGCTGATGGACGGCCGTGACCTGAGCGCGGACGACACCGCCTGGGCGATGGACCTGATCATGCGCGGCGAGGCGACGGACGCGCAGATCGCCGGGTTCGCGGTGGCCCTGCGCGCCAAGGGCGAGACCGTCGAGGAGATCTCCGGCTGCGTACGGGCGATGTACGAGCACGCCAACGTCATCCAGGTGCCGGGGAGAACGGTGGACATCGTCGGCACCGGCGGTGACGGCGCCAGGACGGTCAACATCTCCACCATGTCGTCGATCGTCGTCGCCGGCACCGGTGCCAAGGTGGTCAAGCACGGCAACCGGGCCGCCTCGTCGGCCTCCGGGGCCTCGGACGTCCTGGAGAAGCTCGGCGTCAATCTGAACCTCACCCCCCGGCGGGTCGCGCAGGTCGCCGAGGAGGCCGGGATCACCTTCTGCTTCGCGGTGAAGTTCCACCCGGCGCTGCGCCACGTGGCCGCCGCCCGCGGCCAGCTCGGCATTCGCACGGTGTTCAACTTCCTCGGCCCGCTGTCCAACCCGGCGCAGGTCCAGGCGCAGGCGGTGGGCGTCGCCGACCCGCGGATGGCGCCGATCATCGCGGGGGTGTTCGCCGAACGCGGCCACTCCTCCCTGGTCTTCCGCGGCGACGACGGCCTGGACGAGCTGACCACCACGGCCACGTCCCGGGTCTGGGTGGTGCGCGACGGCAAGGTGACGGAGGAGTCCTTCGACCCGCGGGACGTGGGCCTCGACCTCGTACCGGTCCAGGCGCTGCGGGGCGCGGACGCGTCGTACAACGCCGATGTGGCGCTCCGTCTGCTGGACGGCGAGACCGGTCCCGTACGGGACGCCGTGCTGCTCAACTCGGCGGCGGCCCTGGTGGCCCTGGAGCCGGGCAGCGGCACGCTGGTGGAGCAGATCCGCGCGGGCATGGACCGGGCCGCGGAGTCCCTCGACTCCGGCGCGGCGAAGCGGACCCTGGAGCGCTGGGTGGCCGCCAGCAACGCGTAGCGTGCCCCCTCGATGTCGTCCCGCGATCCGGACACGGGTTGCGGGACGACGATCATCTCGCGTACGTTCCGGTACCAGGTCATGAGCGACAGCCATGAGGCCCCGGCCGGCTGTCCGGCAACCCTCCGTCCGTGGCGGGGTGCCCCGGGTGAGGACCAGGCCGTAGGCAGCGAGGTCTGCGGCAAGCGCGGACCCCTCGCGTCACCAGGGGTCCTGGTCGTCGAGGAGCCTTCCGTGAGCAAGCGAATGCGATAGGGCGTAGAGCCCCGCCTCCGCACCCCCTCTGTCACCTTCACCCGTGTCGTCGACGCACCGTCCGCACGGTGATCTCGCCTGCCACTCACCGGAGTTCGCCATGTCTGTCCCCACCGCTGCCACCGACCCGGCCGTTTGTACCCCGCTGCCCGTTCTGGGCCGGGATGTCACCGTCCCGCTGGTCACCGGCGGCGAGGTCACCTACGCCGCGCTCGACTACGCCGCCAGCGCCCCGGCCCTGCAGCGGGTGTGGGACGACGTCGCCGCGTACGCCCCGTACTACGGCAGCGTCCACCGCGGTGCCGGCTACCTCTCGCAGCTCTCCACCGACCTGTTCGAGAGCGCCCGGGCGACGGTCGCCGCGTTCCTGGACTGCCGGGCCGACGACGAGCTGGTCTTCACGCGCTCCACCACCGACTCGCTGAACCTGCTGGCCGCCGCGCTGCCCGCCGGCTGCCAGGTGTTCGTCTTCGAGACCGAGCACCACGCCTCGCTGCTGCCCTGGCGGGACGCCCGGGTGACGTACCTGGACGCCCCGCGCACGCCGGACGAGGCCGTGGCCACCCTGGAGGGTGCCCTCGCCACCCGCGATCCCCAGGGCCCCGCGCTGGTGTGCGTCACCGGCGCCTCCAACGTCACCGGAGAGCTGTGGCCGGTGCGCGAGCTGGCCGCCGCCGCGCACGCGCACGGCGCGCGCATCGTGCTGGACGCCGCGCAGCTCGCTCCGCACCACCCGGTGTCCGTGCGCGACCTGGACGTCGACTGGGTGGCGTTCTCCGGGCACAAGCTGTACGCGCCCTTCGGCTCCGGGGTCCTCGCCGGCCGCGCCGACTGGCTGCGGGAGGCCGAGCCCTACCTCGCGGGCGGCGGCGCCTCCCGCACGGTCTCCCGCCGCGCGGACGGCGGCGTGGACGTCGAGTGGCACGACGGCGCCGCCCGCCACGAGGCCGGCTCCCCGAACGTCATCGGCGCCCACGCCGTCGCCTCCGCCTGCAAGGCGCTCACCGAGGAGGGCTTCGACCGTCTCGTCGCCCGGGAGCGGCACCTGATCGAGAAGGTGCGCACGGGTCTTGCCGGGGTCCCCGGGGTGCGGGTCCTGTCGCTCTTCGGTGACGACGCCCCGCGCGTGGGCGTCCTCTCCTTCGTCGTCGAGGGCTGGAACAGCTCGCACTTCGCCGCCGCGCTCTCCGCCGAGTACGGCATCGGCGTACGCGACGGTCTGTTCTGCGCCCACCCGCTGGTGCGCACGCTGCTCGGCACCGGCCCGGAGGCGCAGGGGGAGTGCGGTGCGCCCGAGGCCGCGCCCGGCGAGAAGTCACTCAACGCCATCCGGGTCAGCTTCGGCGCGGGCACGCCCGACGAGCACGTGGAGCGGTTCACGGCCGCGGTCGCCGAGCTCGTGCGGGACGGGGCGAAGTGGGGTTACCGGACGGAGAACGGGCGCTGCGTGCCCGACACCGCCGCGTGAGCCGTCGCCGGGGCGGGCAACGGGGCCGCGGCGGGCGCCGGTAGCCGGGCGCCCAGCAGGATCATCCGCAGGGCACGCTCGGTGGCGTCGGTGAGCAGCTCCGAGGCCCGGAGCAGGGCCTCCGCCAGGGCCATCGGGGCGGGCAGGATGCCGTGGCAGGCGTCCACGCCGGGCACGTCGTGGGCGCCCTCGCCCAGGGTGCCCGCGAGGGCCAGCACCGGCCGTCCGTACAGTTTGGCGCGGCGGGCCACCTCGGCCGGGACCTTGCCGCGGGGCGTCTGGTGGTCCAGGGCGCCCTCGGCGGTGAGGACCAGGTCGGCGCGGGCCAGCCGGGCGTCCAGGTCGAGGTGGTCCAGGAGCACGTCGAAGCGGGGGAGGAGGCGGGCGCCCAGCGCCGCGAGGCCCGCGCCCAGACCGCCGGAGGCGCCGGTGCCGGGGCCGTGGTGCAGATCGGTGCCGGTGACGCGGAGGTCGCGGGTGAGGACGCGCGCCCAGTTCTCCAGGGCCGCCGACAGCTCCTCCACCTGCGCGGGCGTCGCGCCCTTCTGCGGGCCGAAGACCCGGGCGACACCGCGCTCGCCGCACAGCACGTTGTACGGGTTGCAGGCGACGAGCAGTTCGACGTCCGCGAGGCGGGGGTCGAGTCCGGACGGGTCGACGCGGTGCAGCCGGGCCAGCTCCCGGCCGCCCGGCGGCAGTTCACGGCCGTCCGCGTCCAGCAGCCGGGCACCCAGGGCCTGCAGCGCGCCGGCGCCCCCGTCGGACGTGCCCGAGTCGCCGCAGCCGACGAGGATCCGCCGTACGCCCGTGCCGAGCGCGGCGCGGATCAGCTCGCCGACGCCGTACGTGGTGGTGGCACCGGGGTCGCGCAGGCCGCGCGGGACGAGGGAGAGCCCCGCGACCGCGGCCATCTCCACCACGGCGGTGTCCTTCGAGCCGCCGAGCAGCGCGAAGTGGGTGCCCAGGGGTTCTCCTACCGGTCCCGTGGCGGGGAGCGCGACCAGCCGGCCCCCGGTCGCGGCGGCCAGCGCGGCGGCCGTGCCCTCGCCGCCGTCCACCAGCGGGATCAGGTCGACGCGGGCGTCGGGCACGACCCGGCGGACACCGGCGGCGATGGCGTCGGCGGCGGCCCGGGCGGACAGGGACTCCTTGAACCCGCTGGGGGCGACGGCGATACGGGTGAGCTTGGGGTGCGACATGGGCGGGCTCCCAACGGAGGACGAACAGAGGGTCAGCGGACGACGGGCACGCCGAGCGGCGGCCACACCGCGACGGCGAAGAGCAGGACCAGGGCGGCCGTGAGCGGCGCCAGGACGGCGGACAGCCGCAGCAGGTCACGCGGGGTGTAGGTGGGGGTGCCGGGGATCTCGGCGAAGAGCGTGACGGGCTTCGCGGAGGCCGGCAGGGTGTGGCAGAAGCCCGCGGCGGCGGTGGACGCGAGGGCGGCCGCGACCGGGTTGACCCCGGCGCCCACGGCGGCCGCGACCACCAGCGGGACCAGCACCGAGGAGCGCGCCGAACGGGACTGGAGCACCAGGTGGGCCGCCGTGCTGACGACGATCACGACGGTCAGGAACAGCGCCGGGGGGACACCGCCCGTGGGCAGCCCGCCCACCAGCCACTTCGCAGCGCCGGAGTCGGCGAGCGCGACGCCCATCGCCATCGTCGCCGCCATGAACAGCAGCAGCGACCAGGGGACGGTCTTCAGCGCGTCCTTCAGCCGTACGGTGCCGAGGGCGGGAGAGGACGCCACGACCGCGCCGATCAGCGCGACCACCGCGGGGGACACCTGGTGCAGCGGCTCGCTGCACCACAGCAGCACGACCGTGCCGAGCAGCGCCGCGCACCGCGTCTCCGCCTGCGACCAGGCGCCGGTGACCGGGCGGTCGCTGTGCTCCTGGATCTGCTCGGGCGTGATGTGCACCGGGCCCTCGCGGTCCGCGCGCCGCGTGGTCGTCAGCAGTACGGCCTCGGCGGCGAGGTGGGAGCTGACGACGGCCAGCGGCAGCCCCAGCAGCAGCCACTCCGTGAAGCCGATCCGGGTCCCGGTCGCCTCCCACAGCACCGACACCGTGATCAGATGCGCGCCCGCACCGATCAGGGTCGCCACCGCCGACAGGAGGATGACGGTCGGAAACAGCAGCGCCAGCATCACGACCAGTCGTCTCCGGTCGGCGAGGGCCTTGGCGAGGGCCAGGAACACCGGCAGCGCGAGGGCGGCCCGCCCCGAGGTGGCGGGCACCGCGAACGCCGTCACCACCAGCGCGGCCGTCGTCAGGTGCGTCAGCTGCCGCACCGTGCGCGCCCCGCCGACCAGGAACACCGCCACGCGCCCCGCGAGCCCCGTCCGGGTCACCGCCGCCGCCAGTACGAAGGCGCAGATCAGCAGCCACACGGTCGAGTCGCCCAGGGTGCCGAACAGCGTGTCGCTGCTGATCACCCCGGTCACCGTCAGGGCCAGCCCGGCACCGAGCGCGATGTACGTGTCGTCGATCGGCGTGCCGATCCAGGCACACGTCGCCAGGGCGAAGACGGCGAGCGTGAGCCGGGCGTCCGCGCCGAGCCCGGGGAAGTTCCCGGGCACGGCGAGCAGCGCGCACAGGGACAGGGCCGCGCAGAGGGTGAGGGCGGAACGCAGGTTCAGGGTCACGTCATCCAGGGTTCATCGGGGCGGTGAGCCGTCGATGAGCCGTGGATGAAGGAAACTTCACGCGAGCTCCGCAGCGGGTCACCCCGGCAGCCGGTACCCCATCCCGCGCACCGTCTCCACCCGCTCCGGCCCCAGCTTCTTCCGCAGCGCGCGCACGTACACGTCGACGATGTTGGAGCCGGGGTCGAAGTCGTACCCCCACACGTGCGACAGGATCTGCTCCCGGGACAGGACCTGCCCCGGATGCCGCAGGAACAGCTCCAGGAGCACGAACTCACGGGCGGTCAGGTCGACCGTCCGGGTCCCCGCCCGGGCCCGGCGGGTGCGCAGGTCCAGGCTGAGCTCGCCGGTCCGCAGCACCGTCACCTCGGGCGCCCGGGCCGCCGTACGCAGTCTCAGCCGCACCCGGGCGAGCAGCTCCTCGAAGCGGAACGGCTTGGTCATCCAGTCGTCGGCGCCGCCCTCCAGGCCGGCCACCGTGTCCCGTACGGAGTCCCGCGCGGTCAGCACGATCACGGGCACCGTCACCCGCGCCTCGCGCAGCGCGCGCAGCACGGTGAAGCCGTCGCGGCCGGGCAGCCCGATGTCCAGCAGGACCAGGTCGAAGCCGCCGGTGACGGCGTACTCGTAGGCCGCGTCGCCGTCACCGACCACGGTGGTGGTGAAGCCGTTGGCGCGCAGGCCCTTCTCGACGAAGGACGCGATGCGGTCCTCGTCCTCCACGATGAGGATGCGGTTCACGGGCGTGCCTCTTCCAGGGTGAGTACGAAGGTGGCGCCGCCGCCCTCGGTGTCGTGCAGGCGGACCCGCCCGCCGTGGGCCTCGGCGATCGCCCGGACGATGGACAGTCCGAGCCCGGCGCCCGAGCCGCGGGCGCCGCGCCGGGCGGTGCCGCGCCGGAACCGTTCGAAGATGACCTCGGCGTCCTGCGGCTGGACCCCGGGTCCGGAGTCGGCGACGTACAGCTCGACGCGGGTGCCGTCGGCGCGGGAACCGATGCGGATGGTCTGCCCGGGCGTGGTGTGCTGCACGGCGTTCTGCGCGAGCTGGACCATCGCCTGGGTGATGCGCTGCGGGTCCAGCCGGACCTCGAGGTCGGCCGTTCCGGCGAGCTGCCAGTCGCGCTCGCCCAGGGTGCGGGCCTTGACGTAGACGTCGGCGGTGAGTTCGGCGAGCTGGACGGGTTCGGGGGTGACGAAGTCGGGGCGTTCGGCCTTGGCGAGCAGCAGCAGGTCCTCCACGATGCGGCTCATCCGGTCCAGCTCGTCGGTGACCAGCCGGACGGTCTCCTCACGCTCGGCCGGATCGTCGCCCATGACCTCCAGGTGGCCGCGGACGATGGTGATCGGCGTGCGCAGTTCGTGGCCCGCGTCGTCCACGAACTCGCGCTGGGCGGCGAAGGCCCGCTCCAGCCGGTCGAGCATCGCGTTGAACGTCTCGGCGAGCGCGGCCACGTCGTCCCGGCCGCGCACCGGGATACGGCGGGTGAGGTCCTGCTCGGTGATCTCGGCGGCGGCGGTGCGCACCAGCCGTACGGGCAGCAGGATCCGCCCGGCGACCACCCAGCCGATGCCGGTGGTCACCAGCAGGGCCACCCCGGAGATGGCGAGCAGCACGCGGAACACGTCGTTCACGCGCTGCTGTTCGCGCCCCGGGTGGAAGGCGACGACGAACGCGGCCTCCGCCTCGCCGCCCGGCCGGGCGATGGGGACCTTGGCCCAGCGGACGTCGCCGCCCGACGGCCGGTCCAGGGTGCCGGTTCGGTCGGGCGAGTCGAAGATGCGGCGCCGGGCGTCCTCGTCCCGGTGCAGGGGCACGGCGACGGGGATGTCGCGCGGCTGGATGCGCTGCGCGGGGGCGCCGTCCGCCCGGCCCACCAGTCCGAGCAGCTCCTCGTCCGGATCGGCGTACTGGCGTTGCAGGAAGACGTCCAGCAGCCGGGTCGGGTCGGTGAACCCGCGGCCGGTCCCCGGGTCGACGCCCTGCTTCTGGAAGGCGCTGAACTCGCCGGTCTCCTGGGCGAGCAGACCGCTGATCCGGTTCTCGGTCTCCCGGAGCAGTATCGAACGGGTGGTGGTGGCCACGGAGGCGAGGGCGACCGCCATCACCAGCAGCAGCCACAGCAGGATGCGGACCCGGGCGGAGATCCGCCGGCGCCCGCCGTCAGCCGTCGCCGCCGGGGCCGTCGTCGGACCGGCCGTCGTGTCCGTCGTCGCGTGCGTCATCGTGTCCGTCGTCGTCACCGGGTCCGTCGTCCCCCGCGTCCTGGCCGCGGTCGTCGTCATCGTCGTCTGTGGCGGGGCTGTCGGTCACGGCGGGCGGCGACACGACCTCGTCGCTCGGCGGCGGGGTGGGCCGGCCGGTGGGGTGCGTCGCCGTGGGGGAGCCGCTCTCCAGCTCCACCTGGGGCGGGATCTTCGGTGACTGGGGACTGTCGGTGAGGGCGAAGCTGGTCGCGGCGATACCCAACGGGATCACCACGACGGCGGCCAGGGCCGCCATTCTGCGCGAGAAGGCCATGGAACCACCCTGCGCGGACGGGCTGCCGCCCAGGATGAGCCGGAGATGAAGAACTCTTCATCCGGCGTACCGCGGGCGCAGGGCGACGCGGGTGCCGGAGCCGAGGCCGGTGCGGGCGCCGGACCGCCCCGGACCGCATCGCGCTGCGGGCGCCTCAGGAGGACGCCGTGGGCCGCCCGGCGTCAGCCGCCGCCCGGGCCGGGCCGGGCCGTGGTCCCGCGGGGCCGGGCGGTCAGGGAGCTCGGCCCCCGCTGCCCCGCACCGCGTCGCGCGGCGGTGCGCGCCGTCACGCCGACGGCGGCCGCCCCGTCCCCCTCAGCTGTCCAGGCCGATGGCGAACGCGGCCTCCAGGTCGTGCTGGGAGTACGTGCGGAACGCGACGTGCGTGTCCGTCGCCTCGACGCCCGGGATCTTGCTGATCCGGCCGGGGATGATCTCGGCGAGGTCGTCGTGGGCCCGTACCCGCACCATGGCGATCAGGTCGTACGTGCCGGTGACCGAGAACACCTCGCTGACGGAGTCCAGCGCGGCGATCGACTCGGCGATCTCGGGGATCCGGTCGACGCTGGTCTTGATGAGCACGATCGCGGTGATCACGGCTGGTTCTCTCCCTGGGGACGGCGCTGGTTTTTTCACCTTACTCAGCTTCGCCGGGACGGGGCCGCCCGGCCGGAGGCCCGTCGGCCGGGGGCCCGTCCGCCGGTTCCCCGCCCGGGCCGGCGGGCACGGCCGGCTCCCGCCCGTACCGCACCCACGCATAGGCGAACCCCAGCCCGAACCCCACGACGTGCGCGAGGTACGCGACCCCCGGCCCGCGCGCCTCCCGGCCCGCCGCCACCCACTGCAGGGCCACCCAGAACGGCAGCGTCACCCAGGCCGGAAAGCGCAGCGGCAGGAAGAAAAGGAACGGGAACAGGCTCGTGACCCGCGCTCCGGGGAAGAGGTACAGGAACGCGCCGAGGACCGCGGAGATCGCCCCCGACGCGCCGACCAGCGTCTGCGACGAGCCGGCGTTGGCGGCGGCGAACCCCACCAGGGCGAGACAGCCGCAGCCCACGTAGAAGAGGATGAACTGGAGGCGTCCCATCCGCTCCTCGGCCATCGCCCCGAACACGTACAGGAACAGCATGTTGCCGAGGAGGTGCAGCCAGGTGCCGTGGACGAAGAGCGCGGTCACGGGGGTGAGCAGCGCGCCCGGGTCCCCGGTGAGCAGCTCCGCGGGCACGACCCCCCAGCGCCGGAAGTACGACCGCTGCGCGGCGAGCAGCCCGTCGCCGGTGCCGTACGAGGGGTTCAGACCGGACGCCGGGCCGGCCACGAAGACCAGCGAGCACGCCACGATCAGGCCGTACGTCACCGGTGCCGACTGTGCCGACTGCGCCGGCCGTTCCCGTCCCGCCCGGCCGCGCGCCGCGCTCCACTTGCCGATCATGAACAGATCATGACGTAACGGGACCGAACCGCGCAGACCGCCTCGCCGCTGTGGACGGACGGGCGTCGGGTGTCCCCCAGGCCGTAGGGTTACGAGCCACACGCACCAGGGAAGCCGGTGCGTCACGCAGACCGGAAGAAGGAAGAGCAGCCACGATGACGGTTCCCCTGCCGACCGCGACGACCCGCTGGCGCTGCACCCTCTGTGGCAACCTGACCCGCTTCGACGTGACCCGCTCCTCGAAGGTCGTCGAGTACGTGCACCTCGACCTCGCCGGAGAGCCGAACGTCGAGGAGCGCGAGGTGGTCAGTGAGACCATCGAGTCGGTGCGCTGCCGCTGGTGCAACGGCGTGGATCAGGTGGAACTCGTGGACAGGCCGGGTGCCGGCTCCTGAAGGGAGCGGGTCTCGCACAGGTATTGGGGACGACGGATGGTTCAGAGCGCAGGCGGGGAGCCGGGCGACGGCGCCGCTGAGGTGCTCGACCGTCCGCTGCCCGAGGGCGTGCGCAAGCGCGTCGTGCAGATCGTGTCCGACGGTTTCGGCGGGCTGACCGTCGCGGAACTGCCCGCGCAACTGCGGCAGTACGCACGGTTCGCGCCGAATCGCCGGACGAAGTTCGCCGGGAACGCCATGGCGGTCGCCGTGGAGACCGACGCGCTGTTCAGGCAGCGCATCGGGGAGCGGCTCAGAGACACCCAGCCGGAGCTCGCCGGCGCCCTCGACGCCGGCTCGCCGCCCCCGGCCGCGGATCCGCTGGACGTGGCGGCCGCGGCCTATGTGCTGCGCCCCGTCGGCTGGGTCAAGCTGGTCACCGCCGCCGGCGAGGAGGCGCAGCGGGCGGACGCCGAGCGCGCCGACGAGGAGAGCCGCGCCGAGGTGGAGCGGCTGCGCGAGGAGCTCGACCGGGCCCGCCTGCAGGCCAGGACCGAGACCGACCGGCTGCGCGCGGAGCTGGAGGCGGTGAGGAAGGAAGCCGAATCGCTTCACCGCAAGCTGCGCGCCGCCCTCAGTGACGTCAAGCGCGGCGAGGCCGCGATGCGCAAGGTGCAGAGCGAGATCGAGACCGTGCGCGCCGAGGGCCAGACGCAGGTGTCCGCGGCCGAGAGCGAGACCCGTCGGCTCAAGGCGCGTCTCGGTGAGACCGAGGCCGCCCTGGAGGCCGCCCGCCGGGCCGCCCGCGAGGGCCGCAGCGTCGAGGACATGCGCGTACGCCTGCTCCTGGACACCGTGCTGGACGCGGCGCAGGGGCTGCGGCGGGAGCTCGCGCTGCCGCCGGTGTCCGTACGGCCCGCCGAGACCGTGGACGCGGTCGAGCCGGGCCGGATGACGCCGAAGGACATCGCCGCCCGCGCGCTGTCCGAGCACGACCCGGCGATCCTGGACCAGCTGCTCGCGCTGCCGCAGGCGCACCTCGTCGTCGACGGCTACAACGTCACCAAGACCGGCTATCCGCAGATGCCGCTGGAGAAGCAGCGCCTCAGGCTGCTCGGCCAGCTCTCGCAGCTCGCCGCGCAGACGGGTGCCGAGGTGACCTGTGTCTTCGACGGCGCCGAGCTGGCCGCCCCGGTGCTGCTCGCGCCGCCGCGCGGGGTGCGGGTGCTGTTCTCCAAGCCCGGTGTCACCGCGGACGAGCTGATCCGCCAGCTGGTGCGCGCCGAGCCGCCCGGACGGCCGGTCATCGTCGCCTCCACCGACCGCGAGGTGGCCGACGGAGTGGCCCGGGCGGGCGCCCGTCCGGTGGCGTCGGCGGTGCTCCTCAAGCGCTTCACGCGAGGCTGAGACCTTTCTGTCTCGTACGCCCCCATGGGCGGCCTAGGTCGCAACGGCAACGTACGTACACATTGCCGGAATTGACCCCCGTCCCGTGCGACACAACGTCAATGAGGCGTCACCAGCGGTGAGTTGCCGGGTAAAGAATGTCGAGCATCACATACTTTTTTCACGACAGGATTTGAACTGATCACAAGAAGGTCACTAGGGTCTGGCGTCGAACCTCCGCTCGGGTGATCACTCATCGGGAGTGACGGCGGAGGGGCACCGCCCGCCGGCGTGCCGGTAGGCGGCTGGAGGAAGAGGAGCTCGCCTCCGTGGCGTCCCATCGTCGACCCAAGCAGCCGAGCCGCGCACGAGTGACCGTGCTGACCACCGCCGCGGCCGCCGCCGTGGCCCTGGGTTCCCAGACCGCCAACGCCGCTCCGAGCGAGAAGCCGAGCAAGGACGAGGTCAAGTCCAAGGTCGACAAGCTGTACGAGGAGGCCGAGCAGGCCACCGAGAAGTACAACGGCGCCAAGGAGAAGCAGGAGAAGCTCGAGAAGGAGATCTCCACCCTCCAGGACAACGTCGCCCGCGGCCAGGACGAGCTCAACCAGCTGCGCGAGGGCATCGGTCTCGCGGCCAGCGCCCAGTACCGCTCCGGCGGCATCGACTCCTCCCTGCAGCTGTTCCTCTCCGCGGACCCGGACGACTACCTCGACAAGGCGTCCACCCTCGACCAGCTCAGCGCCCAGCAGGTCGACCAGCTGCAGAAGATCCAGGACAAGCAGCGCGCGCTCGCCCAGCAGCGCGAGGAGGCCACCGCCAAGCTCGACGACCTCGCCGACACCCGCGAGGCCCTGGGCAAGAAGAAGAACGAGGTCAAGGCCAAGCTCGCGGAGGCCCAGAAGCTCCTCAACTCCCTGACGGCGGCCGAGAAGGCGGCGCTCGAGGAGGAGGAGACCCGGGCCACCCGCGCCAGCGAGCGCGCCGCCCTCGACACCAGCACCGGCAGTGGCGGCAGCGTCGCGCCCGCCTCCGGCCGCGCCTCCTCGGCCTACGCGGCCGCGCAGAGCGTGATCGGCTCGCCGTACGTGTACGGCGCCTCCGGCCCCAGCTCCTTCGACTGCTCCGGTCTCACCTCCTGGGCCTACGCCCAGGCCGGGATGACCATCCCGCGCACCTCGCAGGCCCAGGCCAACGCGGGCACGCGCATCTACTCGCAGAGCGACCTCAAGGTCGGCGACCTGGTCATCTTCTACGGCGACCTGCACCACGTCGGCTTCTACGCGGGCAACGGCCAGGTGCTGCACGCCCCGCGCACCGGCACGGTCGTCCGCTACGAGTCGATCAACAACATGCCCTTCCAGTTCGGCGTCCGCATCTGACGTCCGGCACGCGGCGGGTCCCCCGGCGGGGGACCCGCACGGCCGCCGCACCGACCCGCCCGAACGGGCGAAATCCGGTGCCGCGAGCTGACCCCACGCCCCGCTGATCACTTGGATCCCCGGCGGGGCGTCACGCTCCGTACCCACCCGGGTCTTTGGCCGTCGCGAGACGTACGGCTACTGTCTGGCGCGATTCCCCGACACAGGGTTGCCTCACGGTGTCGGGGAGCGGTCCGTGTCCGACAGCGAAGGGAGTGCGGCTACCCGTGGGGTCCCACCGCCGCCTTGCCCCGTCCGGGTTCGACCGGGGCATCAGCGCAGCCCTCTGCGCGCTGTCCGCCGCCGCGGCCCTCGGCGCCGCCGTCCCGGCCGCCGCCGCCCCCTCCGACCACACCCGCGCCGAGGTGGAGCGCCTCCACGAGGAGGCCGAGCGGGCCACCGAGGCGTACAACAAGGCCGACGAGCGCGCCGACACCCTGCGTCGGCAGGTCGGCGACGCGCAGGACCGGATCGCCCGCCAGCAGGAGCACGTCAACACCATGCGGGAGGCGATCGGCTTCCTCGCGGGCGCCCAGTACCGCTCCGGCGGGCTCGACCCCTCCCTCGCCCTGCTGCTCTCCGAGGACCCGGACGACTACCTCGACAAGGCCGCCACCCTGGACCGCATCAGCGCCCACCAGGCGGACGAGCTCGACGAACTGCAGCGGGCCCTGCGGACCCTGTCCCAGGAGCGCGAGGAGGCCACCGGCAAGCTGGCGGAGCTGGAGCGCAGCCGCCGTACCGTCGCCCGGCACAAGCGCAGCGTCGAGCGCAAGCTCGCGCAGGCCCGCCGGCTCCTCAACTCCCTCACCGAGGCCGACCGCGCCGCCTACGACCGGGCCTCGCGGGCCTCCCGCGCCGGCCGCGACGAGGTGCCCGGTCCCCCGGCCGGCGACGCCGCCGCCGTCGCCCCGAACGGCCGCGCGGGCGCCGCCGTCGCCGCCGTCCGCTCCGCCCTCGGCAAGCCGTACATGTGGGGCGCCAGCGGACCCCACGGCTTCGACTGCTCGGGCCTGATGCAGTGGTCGTACGCCCGGGCCGGCATCGGGCTGCCGCGCACCTCGCAGGCCCAGCAGCACGCGGGCCGGCAGGTGCCGCTGTCCGAGGCGCTCCCCGGCGACCTGGTGATCTACCGGTCGGACGCCAGCCACGTCGGGATGTACGTGGGCGGCGGCCAGGTGATCCACGCGCCGTACCCGGGCGCCCCGGTCCGCTCCGACCCGGTCGGCATGATGCCGATCGCGGGTGTCACCCGGGTCTGAGGACCACCCGGGCCTGCGACAACGGGGCGCGGTCACCGTACGATCGGGACGTGACCGGGCGAAGGCGCGTGACAAGAGCGGTGCCGGCCCTGGTGTGCGCGCTCGTGGTGGGCTGCGGCGGGGACCCGGCGCCGTCCGACCCGGCCCGCACCGAGGTGCAGCGGGTGCTCGACCGGCGCTCCGAGGCGGTCCTGGAACGGGACGAGACGGCGTACCGCTCCACGGAGGCGCCGGCGGCCGACGCCGGCGCCGACCAACGCGCCACCGGAATGGCCGAGTTCGCACACCTGCGGCAACTGCCGCTCGCATCCTGGTCGTACCGGCTGACCGGGTTCCGGCGCTCGGGGGACCGCGCGACGGCCGAGGCGGAGCTGCGGTACCGGATCCGGGGCTACGACCGGGAGCCCGTCACCGCCGCCCGCGCCCTGACCCTGAGCCACGACGACGGCACCTGGTACGTCGCCTCCGACGAGCCCGCCCACGACGCCGCCGAGCAGCTGTGGGAGCAGGGCTCCGTGCGGGCCGTCGACGGGCGGTACAGCCTCGTGCTGGGGGTCGGCCACTCCGAGGCGGCGCTGCGCGCGTACGCCGACGCCGCGGACCGCGCCGTGCCCGCGGTGAGCGACGCCTGGGGCGACGACTGGACGGGCCGCGTCGTCGTCCTGGTGCCCGAGACGCTGGAGGAGATGGCGGGACTGCTCGGCGCGCCCGCCTCCTCGTACCGGGGCATCGCGGCGGTGACGACGGGGGAGACGGGCGGCCGCGCGAGGGCGCCCGCGGACCGGGTCATCGTCAACCCCGACGCGTACGACCTGCTCGGCGACTTCGGCGGGCAGGTGGTCCTCACCCACGAGACGACCCACGTCGCCACCCGCGCCCGCACGACCGCGGCCACCCCGCTGTGGCTCTCCGAGGGGTACGCCGACTGGGCCGCCTACCGGTCCACCGGACGCGGCGCGGACCGGATCGCGCCGGAACTGCGGCGGGAGGTGCGGGCGGGCCGGGTGCCGGCCGGGCTGCCGGACGACGCGGACTTCGCCTTCGGCGGGGACGCGGCCGGGCTCGCGGTGGCCTACGAGGGCAGCTGGCTGGCCTGCCGGATGATCGCCGAACGGTGGGGCGACGCCCGTCTGAACGAGTTCTACCGGGCCGTGGGCGGCCACGGGGAACGGGCGGGAGCCGTGGAGACCGCGCTGCGGGACGTGCTCGGCACGACGCGGGAACGGTTCACCGGGGAGTGGCGGGAGTACCTGCGGCGGCAGCTGGGCTGAGCCGGCGCTGCACAGCGGCGCCGGCCGGGGCGGTCAGGACGAGAGCGGTTCCCTCGCGCGCGTGGCCTGACCGGGGACGCGCGCCGGGGACGGGACGGCGACCGTGCCCCGCCACAGCTCCCGCGCGGCGAGCAGCGTGGCGGCGACGAGGAGGCCGTTGCGCAGGAAGAGCAGCGCGACGCCCCGCCAGTCGCTGGTGACCACCCACGTGAACCAGATGGGGAACTCCAGCACCGTCACCAGGCTCGCGGCCACCACGAGCCACGCGGGCCGCGTCATCCGGCTGTCCGAGAAGCACAGGCACACCGCGGCGAGCCCGACCAGCCACACCATGTACTGCGGGCTGATCACCCGGCTCGTGACCGTGAACACCAGGACCGCCACGAACGCCGCCTCCGCGACCGTGTGCGCCGTCAGGTGCCGCGCCCGCAGCCGCCACAGCAGCAGCCAGCCGAATCCGAGCGCGCTCAGCAGCAGGGCCGCCTGGCTCACGACGTCGACGTACGGGCCGAGGAACTCCATCGAGCCGTAGTTGTAGGCCACCCGGCCCTCCCAGCCGAAGAAGCGGGCCACGTGGAACACCAGCGCGCCGAGGGACTCCACCTCCGTCCCGCGGTCCTGCTGGAACGTCAGGAAGGCGAAGGCGCCGGGCATCGCCAGCGCGCACAGCGCCGCCAGCACCACGGCGGTCACCACGGCCGAGACCCACGCCCGCAGCCGGGCGGCGCCCAGCAGGAGCAGCGCGGGCCACACCTTGAGCAGCGCGCCGAACGCCACCAGCGCGCCCATCACACGCGGGCGGCGCACCCCGGCGACGAGCGCCGCGACCGCCACCGCCGTCACCATCACGTCGTACCGGGCGTACACGGTGGGCCCGATCAGGGGTACGCCCACCACCCACACCCAGGCGCCGCGCCAGGTCCGGCCCGGCCCCCGGCCCGCGTGCAGCAGCAGCGCGAGGACCGCCAGGTCGGCGAGGCAGGCCAGGACGAAGAAAGCCTCCGCGTAGTCCAGGAACGGCAGCAGTCCGGGGGAGAGGATCGGGAGCGCGGCGACGGGCGGGTACTGCCAGGTCACGTCGTCCAGCGGGTACGTGCCGGCGCTCAGGACCTCGTACCAGCCCTGGTAGATGGACCGCACGTCGGTGGTGACGTCCGGGCCGGGGAAGAGGAGCACCCTGAAGACGAAGAGCAGCAGGAGCAGTCTGGTCGCGCCCCACGTCACCAGCAGCAGGGCCGGTGAGCGCCGTATGCCCGCAGTGTCCACGTGTGCCCCTGTTCCTCGGTGTCGCGGGTGGAACGGCATTATCCCCCGCCCGGCTGTGCGCGGGCTGGCAGCGCGGCCGGACGTGGCCGGGAGCTGCGGGTCGGCTAAGGTCGGCGGCGATGCACAAGACCCTGATCGTGACCAACGACTTCCCGCCCCGGCCCGGTGGCATCCAGGCGTTCCTGCACAACATGGCGCTGCGCCTGGACCCCGAGCGGGTCGTCGTGTACGCCTCCACCTGGAAGCGGAGCCGGGAGGGCGTGGAGGCGACGGCCGCCTTCGACGCCGAGCAGCCCTTCACCGTCGTGCGCGACCGGACGACCATGCTGCTGCCGACCCCGGCGGCCACCCGGCGCGCGGTGTCGCTGCTGCGTGAACACGGCTGCACCTCGGTGTGGTTCGGGGCGGCGGCCCCGCTCGGCCTGATGGCACCGGCGCTGCGCCGGGCCGGGGCGGAGCGGCTGGTGGCCACGACCCACGGGCACGAGGCCGGCTGGGCGCAGCTGCCCGCCGCGCGGCAACTGCTGGGCCGGATCGGGGAGTCCACCGACACGATCACCTACCTGGGCGAGTACACGCGCTCCCGCATCGCCACGGCGCTCACCCCGGACGCGGCCGCGCGCATGGTCCAGCTCCCGCCCGGCGTCGACGAGAAGACCTTCCACCCCGGCTCGGGCGGCGACGAGGTCCGCGCCCGCCTCGGGCTCACCGACCGTCCGGTGGTCGTCTGCGTCTCCCGGCTGGTGCGGCGCAAGGGGCAGGACACGCTGATCCGGGCCATGCCGCGCATCCTCGCCCGGCAGCCGGAGACGGTGCTGCTCGTCGTGGGCGGCGGCCCGTACGAGGACGACCTGCGCAGGCTCGCGCGGGAGACCGGGGTCGCCGACTCGGTGCGGTTCACGGGCTCCGTGCCCTGGTCGGAGCTGCCCGCCCACTACGGCGCCGGTGACGTCTTCGCCATGCCCTGCCGGACCCGCCGGGGCGGCCTCGACGTCGAGGGCCTCGGCATCGTGTACCTGGAGGCGTCGGCGACGGGTCTGCCCGTGGTGGCGGGCGACTCGGGCGGCGCGCCGGACGCGGTGCTGGACGGCGAGACCGGCTGGGTGGTGCGCGGCGGCTCCGAGGAGGAGACCGCCGAGCGCGTGCTCGCCCTCCTCGACGACCCCGAGCTGCGCCGCCGCATGGGGGAGCGGGGGCGCGAGTGGGTCGAGGAGAAGTGGCGCTGGGACCTGCTCGCGGAGCGGCTGGAAGAGCTGCTCTGAGAGCCGCCCGCACCGCTCACTTGCGGTACAGGGCCTCCACCTCGTCCGCGAAGTCCCGCGCCACCACGTTCCGCTTGAGCTTCAGCGACGGCGTGAGGTGGCCCGAGTCCTCGGTGAACTGGGAGGTCAGGATGCGGAACTTGCGCACCGACTCGGCCTTGGACACCGCGGCGTTACCGTCGTCGACCGCCGACTGGATCGCGGCCAGCAGGTCCGGGTCCTCGCACAGCGTCGCCGCGGTGGAGCCGGCCGGCTTGCCCCGCTCGGCGCACCAGCGGGCCAGGAAGTCCTCGTCGATGGTGACCAGCGCGCCCACGAACGGCCGTCCGTCGCCCACCACCATGCACTCCGCGACCAGTGCGTGGGCGCGGATACGGTCCTCGATCACGGCGGGCGCGACGTTCTTGCCGCCCGCGGTGACGATGATCTCCTTCTTGCGGCCCGTGATGCTGAGGTAGCCGTCCTCGTCGAGGGTGCCGAGGTCACCGGTGTGGAACCAGCCGTCCTTCAGCGCCTCCTCGGTCGCGGCCGGGTTGTTCCAGTACTCCTTGAACAGGTGCTCGCCGTGCAGCAGCACCTCCCCGTCGTCCGCGATGCGGATCACCGAGCCGGGCAGCGGCTGGCCCACCGTGCCGATCTTCATCCGGTCCCAGGGGTTGAAGGCGGTGGCGGCGCACGACTCGGTCAGGCCGTAGCCCTCCAGGACCTTGAAGCCGATGCCCCGGAAGAAGTGGCCGAGGCGCTCGCCCAGCGGGGCGCCACCGGAGACGGCGTACTCGCCGCGGCCGCCGAGGACGGCCCGCAGCTTGCCGTAGACGAGCTTGTCGAAGACGAAGCGCCTGACCTTGAGGCCGAGGGACGGACCCGAGGGGGTGTCCAGCGCGCGGCTGTACGCGATCGCCGTGTCCGCCGCGAGATCGAAGATCTTCCCCTTGCCGTCCGCCTGCGCCTTCGCGCGCGCCCCGTTGTAGACCTTCTCGAAGACCCGCGGCACGCCGAGGATCAACGTGGGCCGGAACGCGGCCAGTTCGTCGGTGAGGTTCTTGATGTCCGGGAGGCAGCCCAGCTTGATCGGGGCCATCATCGGCGCGATCTGCACCAGCCGTCCGAAGACGTGTGCGAGCGGCAGGAAGAGCAGGACCGAGCACTCTCCCGTACGGAACAGCGGGCGCAGCCGTTCCACGATGTTGCCGCACTCGGCGAAGAAGCTGCGGTGGGTGAGCACACAGCCCTTGGGGCGGCCGGTCGTGCCGGAGGTGTAGACGATGGTCGCCGGGTCGTCGGCCTTCGCCAGCGAGCTGCGCTCGTCGACCGTGGCGTCGGTGACGTCCTGGCCGAGCCGGCCGAGCTCCTCCACCGCGCCGGCCTCGAACTGCCACACGTGCTTGAGGGCGGGCAGGCTCTCCCGCACCGACTCGACGGCCTCCGCGTGGGCCGGCAGCTCCACCACGCAGGCGGTGGCGCCGGAGTCGCCGAGGATCCACTCCACCTGCTCCGGCGAACTCGTCTCGTACACCGGCACCGTCACGCCGCCCGCGGTCCAGATCGCGAAGTCGAGCAGGGTCCACTCGTAGCGGGTGCGCGACATCAGGCCGACCCGGTCACCGGGCCCGACGCCCGCGGCGATCAGGCCCTTGGCGGCGGCCCGCACCTCGGCGAGGAACGCGGTGGCGCTGACGTCCTGCCAGCCGGCGTCCGTCCTGCGCGCGACGACGGCGACGTCCGGGTGCTGCGCGGCGTTTCTGCGGACGATGTCGGTGAGGTTGCCGTCCGTCGGGACCTCGTACAAAGCCGGAAGGCTGAACTCGCGCAAGACTGCTGCTCCTCTTCGGGCGCCGGCGCCACGACTCTGTGTTGCTGCGACGGTGCGGTCCAAGGCTCGGGCAGGTGCTCCGGGACCCTCTGTGGACATTCCGAGCACGGACCGGACTGCCCGGACGTTACCCGCCGGTATGACCCCGCGACAGGGGGTCTCGGCGAGATGTTCTCTCCATCACATGTGGGGAGTGCCCCGCCGCACAGTAGTCCACGGCCTTCACGACTGGCCAGTAATCGCAGGTCCGGCGCCTCTGTTCACATCCGCACCATGCGTCCTATCTTGATCGGCATGGCACCCACGAACGGCGGTCATCGCAGGACGCGCGTCCACGTGGTCAGCGACGTGCACGGCAACGCGGCGGACCTGGCCCGGGCGGGCGAGGGCGCCGACGCCCTGGTCTGCCTCGGTGACCTGATGCTCTTCCTCGACTACGCCGACCACTCGCGCGGCATCTTCCCCGATCTCTTCGGGGTCGAGAACGCCGACCGGATCGTGGAGCTGCGCACCGCCCGCCGCTTCGAGGAGGCCTGCGACTTCGGGGCCCGGCTGTGGGCGGGCATCGAGGACGACCGGGCCGAGGTCGTCGAGAAGGCGGTCCGCAGACAGTACGCGGAACTGTTCGCGGCCTTCCCGACCCCGACGTACGCCACCTACGGCAACGTCGACATGCCGGCCCTGTGGCCCGAGTACGCCGGTCCCGGCACCACCGTCCTGGACGGGCAGCGCGTCGAGATCGGCGGCCGGACCTTCGGCTTCGTCGGCGGCGGCCTGCGCACCCCGATGCGGACCCCGTTCGAGATCAGCGACGAGGAGTACGCGGCGAAGATAGAGGCGGTCGGCGAGGTCGACGTGCTCTGCACGCACATCCCTCCCGAGGTGCCGGAACTTGTGTACGACACGGTCGCCCGGCGCTTCGAGCGCGGCAGCCGCGCCCTGCTGGAGGCCATCCGCCGCACCCGGCCCCGCTACTCCCTCTTCGGTCACGTCCACCAGCCGCTGGCACGGCGGATGCGGATCGGGGCGACCGAGTGCGTCAACGTCGGGCACTTCGCGGCGAGCGGGAAGCCGTACGCGCTGGAGTGGTGAGAGGGGCGGGCGGGGCGGCAGCGGGAGGAGGGTGTCTGGCGACCCCCGTGAACCGGACGAACCCCAGGTCGGGTGCCGACGCTCCGGCGGGCGCGCGGTAGCCTTCACGCTGCACACACGTGCGTACGATCCCCCTCCCCGGGCCAGGCCCCGCCGGCCGGGGGCGACCTTCGATCCGGACCGCATCTGGAGGAGCCACGGCGATGGCGGAACACACCAGTTCGAGCATCACGATCGAGGCGGCACCGGCCGACGTCATGGGCGTGATCGCCGACTTCGCCCGCTACCCGGACTGGACCGGCGAGGTGAAGGACGCCGAGGTCCTCGCGACCGACGACCAGGGCCGCGCCGAGCAGGTCCGCCTCGTCATGGACGCGGGCGCGATCAAGGACGACCAGGTCCTCGCCTACACCTGGACCGGCGCCCACGAGGTCTCCTGGACCCTGGTGAAGTCCCAGATGCTGCGCCAGCTCGACGGCTCGTACCTCCTCCGGCCGGCCGGTCCCGACGCCACCGAGGTCACCTACCGGCTCACGGTCGACGTCAAGATGCCCATGATCGGCCTGATCAAGCGCAAGGCGGAGAAGGTCATCATCGACCGCGCGCTGGCCGGCCTGAAGAAGAGGGTCGAGGCGGCGGCCGGAGCCGGGGCGCAGTAACGGGCCGACGGACCGGGGCGGGCCCCGTGGCGACCGGCGCGCCGTCCGCGGGGCGCCGCGGCGGATCCTGTCGTACGGGTGCCGGCCGCGCCCGAGCGGCGGGAGCCGCACCCGCACGGGTGCCGGCCGCGCCCGAGCGGCCGGAGCCGCACGTCGGCACGGTCCCGCGCACCGGTCCGTGATCCCCCCGCACCGGACGGTGATCTCCCCGCCCGCGGTGCGCGGGTAGCGTTCACCCCCATGCGCTCCATCCTGATCACCGGTCCCGGCGGCAGCGGCCGTACGACCGTCGCGGCGGCCACCGCGCTGGACGCCGCCCGCGACGGCACCCGCACCCTCGTGCTCAGCGCCGACCGCGCCGACAGCCTCGGCGCCGCGCTCGGCGTCCCCACCGGGGACCGGCCCGTCGAGGCGGCGCCCGGGCTCACCGCGTGGCGCCCCGACGCGGCGCACGGCTTCCGGGAGGACCTGGTCGCCCTCCAGGAACGGGCGGCCACCGTCCTCGACCTGCTCGGCGCCTCCCGGCTCGACGCCGAGGAGGTCACGCCCCTGCCCGGCGCCGGGGAGCTCGCCCTGCTGCGCGCCCTGCGCGACACCGTCCTCGCCGGGCGCCACGACCTGCTCGTCGTCGACCTGCCCCCGGCCCCGCACGCCCTCGACCTGCTCGCCCTCCCCGAGGAGCTGCGCCGCTACCTGCGCCGGCTGCTGCCCCCGGAACGGCAGGCCGCCCGCGCCCTGCGCCCCGTGCTCGGCCGCCTCGCGGGCGTCCCCATGCCCGCCGAGTGGCTGTACGAGACGGCCGCCCGCTGGGACGCCGAACTGGCCGCCGTACAGGCCGTCCTGGAGGAACCCGCCACGACCGTACGGCTGGTCGCCGAGCCCGGCCCGGGCGGTGCCGACCAGGTGCGTGCCGCCCGGACCGGCCTCGCCCTGCGCGGACTGCGTCCGGACGCGCTGGTCGCCAACCGTGTGCTGCCGCCCGCCACGCCCGACACCTGGCTCGCCGGGCCCGTCGCCCAGCAGCGCAAGGTCCTGGAGGAGTGGCGGGACACGTACGGAAGCGGGCGGGCGGCGCCGCCGCCGGTGCACGAGGTCGCCCACCTCGGTCGCGACCCCCGTGGCGGCGACGACCTCACGGCGCTCGGGGTGCCCGGCGCCGTCCCCGCGCCCGCCCCGGTCGCGTGGCCCGTCACCGACGCCCTCGCCGACGAGGGCGTCCTGGTCTGGCACATCCCGCTGCCCGGCGCGGTACGCGAGGAACTCGACCTGATCCGGCGCGGCGACGAGATCGTCGTCACCGCCGGGGGGACCCGCCGCATCGTCCCGCTGCCCTCGGCCCTGCGCCGGTGCACGGTGCGGGGCGCGGCCCTGCGCGAGGGGGAGCTGCGCATCCGGTTCGCACCCGACCCCGAGCTGTGGCCGAAGGGCCGCTGAACCGCCGCCCGCCCCGGGGAGGGACGGGTCCGGAAGACGCCGGGCGACCGCGCGCCACGGGCGCGCGGGGTGAACCGGGCGCTGCCGTTCGGGTACCGTCGAAAGCACGCATCCCAGTCACAGGAGTCCGCCATGAGCGAAGAGCGCCCCCCGTCCGACGCCGCTCACGAGAAGGCGGCCGACGAGGTGCGAGCCGCCCGCACGGCCGATCCGGACGCCTGGGCGACGGCCTGCGAGGAGGACCTCGCGGCGGAGAAGGCCCGGCGCCGCGAGCGGTACGGGCCGCCCCCGGGATCGGCCGCCGAGGAACTGCGCAAACTGGTCGACGCCGTCGCCGACAAGCTGTCCGGGCTGCAGTCGCCGCTGCTCGGCGCCGCCGCCTCGGGCACGGCGCAGCAGATGGTGAACCAGGTGGTGCGCCAGGCGAAGGCCGCGGTGGAACCCGTGATCGAGCGCAACCCCCAGGTCTTCGACCACCTGGCCGCGGCCGGCTCCGAACTGCTCGCCGCCTACCGTTCGGCGGTCCAGGCCCAGGAGCGGCGCTGGACCGGCCGGGGCACCGGCCGCCGGGACGAGGGTGAGGGTCCCGGCCACGGTGAGCGCATCGACGTGGACTGACGGTTCCCTCGGGTACGGTTGGCCGTAGCGGGGCTCGACCGAAACTGAGGGATTCATGGGACTCACCATCGGCGTCGACATCGGCGGCACGAAGATCGCGGCCGGCGTGGTCGACGAGGAAGGCAACATCCTCTCGACCCACAAGGTGCCGACCCCGGGCACCCCCGAGGGCATCGTGGACGCCATCGCCTCCGCCGTCGACGGCGCGCGGGCCGGCCACGAGATCGTCGGTGTCGGCATCGGCGCCGCCGGCTACGTGAACCGGCAGCGCTCGACGGTCTACTTCGCGCCCAACATCGACTGGCGGCAGGAGCCGCTCAAGGAGAAGGTCGAGGCGCGCGTCGGCCTGCCGGTCGTGGTGGAGAACGACGCGAACGCGGCCGCGTGGGGCGAGTACAAGTTCGGCGCGGGCAAGGGCCACCGCAACGTCATCTGCATCACGCTCGGCACCGGCCTCGGCGGCGGCATCATCATCGGCAACAAGCTGCGCCGCGGCCACTTCGGCGTGGCCGCCGAGTTCGGCCACATCCGGATGGTGCCCGACGGTCTGCTGTGCGGCTGCGGCTCGCAGGGCTGCTGGGAGCAGTACGCCTCCGGCCGCGCCCTCGTGCGGTACGCCAAGCAGCGCGCGAACGCCACGCCGGAGCGCGCCGAGGTACTGCTCTCGCTGGGCGACGGCTCCCCCGAGGGCATCGAGGGCAAGCACATCTCCATGGCCGCGCGCCAGGGCGACCCGGTGGCCGTCGACTCCTACCGCGAGCTGGCCCGCTGGGCCGGTGCGGGCCTCGCCGACCTGGCGTCGCTGTTCGACCCGTCCGCGTTCATCGTCGGCGGCGGCCTGTCGGACGAGGGCGAGCTGGTCCTCGACCCGATCCGCAAGTCGTACAAGCGCTGGCTGGTGGGCAGCCACCTCCGCCCGGTGGCCGACGTGATCGCCGCCCAGCTCGGCAACGAGGCGGGACTGGTGGGCGCGGCGGACCTGGCCAGGGAACCCGACCCGATCATGTGAGAGCGACGGCTCCTCGTACGCGCCCGCCGCCCCCGTCCCGGGGACGGCGGGCGCGGGCGTATCTTGATCGTCATGGCGACCACCACGGTGCTTCCCGGCTCCCGGACCGAGGCGGACGGCTCCGCCGTCGTACGGGTGCTGAGCTACAACATCCGCTCGATGCAGGACGACACCGCCGCGCTGGCCCGGGTGATCACGGCCTGCGCCCCCGACCTGGTGCTGATCGCGGAGGCCCCCCGGTTCTTCCGCTGGCGCAAGAAACTGGCGCGGCTCGCGGCGGCCTCCGGACTGGTCGTCCTCTCGGGCGGCGCCACCGCCGCGGGACCGGCCCTCCTGTGCTCGCTGCGGGCGACGGTCGAACGCACGGAGGACGTGCTGCTGCCCCTCACCCCCGGCCTGCACCGGCGCGGCTTCGCCACGGCGGTCGTACGGTTCGGCCGGGCCCGGCTCGGCGTGCTCGGCACGCATCTGAGCCTGCAGAAGGACGAGCGGTACGAGCAGGCCGGTCTGCTCCTCGACCGGCTCGCCGGCATGGGCGTGGAGCACGCGGTCGCGGGCGGCGACATCAACGACACCCCGGACGGCCGGAGCTTCGGACGCCTCGCCGCCGGGCTCCAGGACTGCCGGGCGGCCGCTCCGTGGGGCGGGGAGCACACCTCGACGGCGACGGACCCCGTGAAGCGGATCGACGCGATCTTCGCCACCCGGGGCATCGAGGTCCTGGGCTGCGGGGTGCCCGTGGGCCACCCCGGGGTGACGGAGGCGGACCTGAGGGCGGCCACCGACCATCTGCCGGTGCTGGCCGCGCTCAGGGTGCCCGCCTCCTGAGTCAGACGACCGCGCCGCGCCCCGGGTCGTCGTTCTCCTCGTCGTCGTCCTTCATACGCACCACCAGCGTGGCGAAGCCGCCGAGGAAGCCGCCGATGCCGAGCGTGGCCAGCCACCAGGTCATGTGCCAGCCCAGGAGCACGGCGAGCAGCAGCAGGAGGGGTCCGCCCATCACTCCGAGCCAGGCGAACCTGGCCGTCGTGTCGGCGGCGGGCAGCGGCGGCGGCTCGGGCGGCACGAAGTGGCCCTCGTCGTCCTCGGCGTCCCCGCCCTTCCCGCTCTTCGTGCCCTGACCGTCCCCGTCGGGCTCGGCCAGCCGGTAGTCGCGCGGCCCGACGCCGGGGGCGAAGGCGACGGAGCTGCCCAGGGGGCGTGTCGTGGCCGGCCCGCCCTGCTCGTCGTCGGAGGTGGCGCCGGTGTCGGTGGCGTCGGCGTTGCCGGAGGGGGCGGCGTCGTCGGGGGACCCCGCCTCGAGCAGGGCCAGGTCCTCCACGGACTTGAACGGCTTCGTCCCGGGCGGGTCCGGCGGCTCCTCCCCGTACCCGGCGACGATGGCCCGCCACGCGGCGTCCTCGTCGAACGGCACGTTCTGCCCGTCGCCGCCCCTGTCCCTGTCCCTGTCCCTGTTCCTGTTCCTGTTCCTGTTCCTGTCGTCGTTCCCGTCGTTCCCGTCGTTCCCGTCTCTGTCCCCGTCCCCGGACGGCGGTCTGCCGGCGGGCGTACCGGCGGGCGGAGTACCAGCGGAGTCACCGGGAGAGGAGGCGGGCGCCGCCTTCTCCTCAGGCTCGCGCTCGGAGTCGTGCTCAGCCACCAGTGGCCGTCCCTTCCTGCTGTTTCGCCGGCGCCGCGGTCGCCTCCTCGCCGGCGCCGCCGGGGGAGGCACTGAGCCGGCCGATGAACGCGTGGCTCTCCTCGAAGATCAGGTCCGCGTCGTTGTCCAACGTCGCCACGTGGTAGCTCTGTTCCAGCAGCACCTCCCGGACGTCCCTGGACGACACCCGGCCCAGGACGCGCGCCGAGTCGACGGGCGGCACCACGTGGTCCCGCGTGCTGTGCAGCAGCAGCAACGGCTGGGTGACCTGCGGGAGCTCCTTGTCGACCAGCCGGAGGAAGGCGCGCAGCGAGTGCGCCGCGTGCGACGGCACCCGGTCGTAACCGACCTCGACGCCGCCCTCCTTCCTGATGTCGCTCGTGATCCCCTTCGTCGTGGGGACGAGGTGACGGAGCACGGGAAGGGCGTGCGCGGCCAGGCCGTGCACCTTGTTCGCGGGATTGACGACGACGACCCCGCTGACGCCGTCCCCGTGCTTCGCGGCCAGCCGCAGGGCCAGGGCGCCGCCCATGGACAGCCCGCAGACGAACACGCGCGCGCAGCGCTCGCGCAGGGAGCGCAGCTCGCGGTCCACCTCCGCGTACCAGTCCTGCCAGCCCGTGAGCTGCATGTCCTCCCAGCGCGTGCCGTGCCCGGGCAGCAGCGGCAGCGAGACGGTCAGACCGCGCTCGGCGTGGTGTTCGGCCCAGGGGCGCAGCGGCTGGGGGGAACCGGTGAAGCCGTGACAGAGCAGGACGCCGGTCTCCCCGCCCTCGTGGCGGTACGGCTCGGCTCCAGGAAGGACCGGCACGTTCGGTCTCCTGTTCGGTGAGGTGGGGCTTTCGAGGCGTACTTCACCGTACGCGACCGCACTGACACCGACCAGGGGTTTCGCCCACTCGGGACGGCCTTCGGCGACCGCGCCGCACCCGTACCACGCGGTCCGCGCATCGGCCCGTGGAGCCCCGTGTCGGCGCTCCGGGTTAAGGTCTGATCGACAGACACAGGAGGCACTCGGTTGTTGTACGGCGCGATGAAGGTGGGCATCGGGGGGCCGTTGAGGCTCGCCTTCAGGCCCTGGGTGGAAGGCCTGGAGAACATCCCCGCCGAGGGCCCCGCGATCCTCGCGAGCAATCACCTGTCGTTCTCCGACTCGTTCTTCCTGCCCGCGGTCCTCGACCGCAAGGTGACGTTCATCGCGAAGGCCGAGTACTTCACGACGCCGGGCATCAAGGGCCGGATGACCGCCGCCTTCTTCAAGGGGGTCGGCCAGCTCCCGGTGGACCGCTCCGGTACGCGGGGCGCGGGCGAGGCGGCGATCAAGAGCGGCATCGAGGTCCTGGAGCGCGGTGAGCTGTTCGGCATCTACCCGGAGGGCACGCGCTCGCCCGACGGCCGGCTGTACCGGGGCAAGCCCGGCGGCCTCGCGCGCGTGACGCTCGCCACCGGCGCCCCCGTGATCCCGGTCGCCATGATCGACACCGAGAAGATCCAGCCGCCCGGGAAGGTCGTCCCGAAGCTGATGCGCCCGGGCATCCGGATCGGCAAGCCCCTCGACTTCCGCCGCTACCAGGGCATGGAACAGGACCGCTTCATCCTGCGCGCGGTGACCGACGAGGTCATGTACGAGATCATGAAGCTCTCCGGCCAGGAGTACGTCGACATGTACGCGACGGCCGCCAAGCGGCAGATCGCGGAGGCGGCGAAGGCGGAGAAGCAGGCCCAGAAGGAAGCACAGAAGGAAGCAGGCAAGGCGGACAGGGAAGACAAGGCGCACGAGAAGCGGGAGACGGAGCCGGAGAAGGAACGCTCCGGTCCGTAGACGCGTCCGTGAGGGGTGGGGGTGAGCCTTGTGCCCAAGCGCGAGACAGTCATGAGGATGTCGGTCGAGCAGCCGCTGTGGCGTGCGCTGACCGGCTATCGCATCCTCACCCTGGTGTACGCGACGGGCCTGTTCGTCAGCGCGTACGACAGGTTCGTGCGCCCCTGGGTGGCCATCGCCTACTTCGCCGTCCTGTGCGTGTGGACGCTGGCGACCCTGCCCAAGGTGGCGAACGCCGCCAACTGCACCAGACGGTTCCTCGCCGCCGACCTCACCGTCGCGCTCACCGGCATCCTGCTCACCCGTGTCGCCGACGACGTGTCCCGGATAGAGGCCGGCGGCCCCACGCTGCCGTCGATCTGGACCGCGGGCGCCGTGCTGGCGTACGCGATCAAGGGCGGCTGGCGCTGGGCCGCCTTCGCCTCCACGCTGGTCGCCGTCGCCAACCTGGCCGAGCGCGGCGACGTGACCCGCGACACCGTGCACAACGTGCTGCTGGTCTGCATCGCCTCCATCGGCATCGGCTACGTCGTCGAGGTCGCCCGCGCCTCCGAGCGCACCCTCGCCCGCGCCCTGGAGATCGAGGCCGCGACGAGGGAACGGGAGCGGTTGGCCCGCGACATCCACGACAGCGTGCTCCAGGTACTCGCCATGGTGCAGCGCCGCGGGACCGCGCTCGGCGGTGAGGCGGCGGAGCTGGGCCGGCTGGCGGGCGAGCAGGAGGTGGCGCTGCGCAGCCTGGTCATGGGCGGGCTCGTCCCCGTGTCCCGTACGTCGGAGGACGCGGCCGAGGGCGCGGTGGTCCGGCTGGTCGACGCGCCGGACGAGGACGGCGCGCGGGCCGGGGACCCGGTGGACCTGCGGACGCTGCTCACCCGGTACGCCGGTGCCACGGTCACCCTCTCCGAGCCGGGTGCCCCGGTGCCGCTCGCCCCGCACGCCGCGCGTGAGCTGGCCGCCGCGGTCGGGGCCGCCCTGGACAACGTCGGCCGGCACGCGGGTGCGGACGCGCGCGCGTGGATCCTGGTCGAGGACGAGCCGGACGAGGTGATCGTGACCGTGCGCGACGACGGCCCCGGCATCCCGGAGGGGCGGCTCGCGCAGGCCGAGGGCGAGGGGCGGCTCGGTGTCGCCCTCTCCATCCGGGGGCGGCTGCGGGACGTCGGCGGCACGGCCGAGGTGATCTCGATCCCGGGACAGGGCACGGAAGTCGAACTGAAGGTACCGAAGGCCCGCGAGGGCACCGACGGCACACGGGGGAAGGCGGAACGGACGTGACGGAAAGGACGGGCGTGGCACGGTCCGGGGCGAAGGCGGTACGGCGATGACGGGCGGCGCCGAGGAGGCGTACGAGGGGCAGGGCGACGGGCGGGACGCCGGGCAGGGCGGCGGCCGCCCGGGCCACATCCGGGTCATGGTGGTCGACGACCACCCGATGTGGCGCGACGCCGTCGCCCGCGACCTGGCCGAGTCGGGCTTCGAGGTGGTCGCCACCGCCGGCGACGGCGAGCAGGCGGTGCGCCGCGCCCGGGCCGCCGCGCCGGACGTCCTCGTCCTGGACCTGAACCTGCCCGTGAAGCCCGGTGTGCAGGTCTGCAAGGAACTGGTGGGCGCGGACCCGGGCCCGCGCGTCCTCGTCCTGTCGGCCAGCGGTGAGCACGCGGACGTGCTGGAGGCGGTGAAGTCCGGGGCCACCGGTTACCTGCTGAAGTCGGCCTCGACGGAGGAGCTGATCGACGCGGTGCGCCGGACGGCCGCCGGTGACCCCGTCTTCACGCCGGGCCTCGCGGGCCTGGTCCTCGGCGAGTACCGGCGCCTGGCCTCCGAACCGGCCCCGGCCCCGGGGGGCGGTGGGCCCGACGCGCCCCGGCTCACCGACCGCGAGACCGAGGTGCTCCGCCTGGTCGCCAAGGGTCTGAGCTACAAGCAGATCGCGGAGCGGCTGGTGATCTCCCACCGCACGGTGCAGAACCACGTGCAGAACACCTTGGGCAAGCTCCAGCTGCACAACCGCGTCGAGCTGGTGCGCTACGCCATAGAGAGAGGGCTCGACGAGGCGTAAACCGGGGCGTTTCACCCCATAGGGTGGTGTCCATTTGATCAACTCGCCCGTATTGCCTCCGGTTTGACCTTCCGCGCCATGCCCGGGTGACCTGGATCACTATTAGCGTGACGGGTGTCAGGTGCCGTGCGTCCGCGACGCGCGTCAGGCACGCGTATGGCGAAGGGACAAACCATGCGGGTCGGAGTACTGACCGGAGGCGGCGACTGCCCCGGGCTCAACGCCGTCATCCGGGGCATCGTCCGCAAGGGCGTGCAGAGTTACGGCTACGACTTCGTCGGCTTCCGGGACGGCTGGCGCGGTCCTCTCGAGAACGACAGCGTGCGGCTCGACATCCCCGCCGTGCGCGGGATCCTGCCGCGCGGCGGCACCATCCTCGGCTCCTCGCGCACCAACCCCCTCAAGCGGGACGACGGCATCCGCCGCATCAAGGAGAACCTCGCCAAACAGGAGGTCGAGGCGCTCATCGCGATCGGCGGCGAGGACACGCTCGGTGTGGCCGCCGAGCTGACCGACGAGTACGGCGTGCCCGTCGTCGGCGTCCCCAAGACCATCGACAACGACCTCTCGGCCACGGACTACACGTTCGGCTTCGACACGGCGGTCGGCATCGCGACGGAGGCGATCGACCGGCTGCACACCACGGCCGAGTCCCACATGCGTGTCCTCGTCGTCGAGGTGATGGGCCGCCACGCCGGCTGGATCGCCCTCCACTCGGGCCTCGCCGGCGGCGCCAACGTCATCCTCATTCCCGAGCAGCGCTTCGACGTCGACCAGGTGTGCGCCTGGGTGACCTCGCGCTTCCGGGCCTCCTACGCGCCGATCGTCGTCGTGGCCGAGGGGGCCGTGCCCAGGGACGGCGACATGGTGCTGAAGGACGAGTCCCTCGACTCCTTCGGGCACGTCCGGCTGTCCGGCGTCGGCGAGTGGCTGGCCAAGCAGATCGAGAAGCGCACGGGCAAGGAGGCGCGGACGACCGTCCTCGGCCACGTCCAGCGCGGCGGCACCCCGAGCGCCTTCGACCGCTGGCTCGCCACGCGCTTCGGGCTGCACGCGATCGACGCCGTCCACGACGGCGACTTCGGCAAGATGGTCGCCCTGCGCGGCACGGACATCGTCCGCGTCCCCATCCGGGAGGCCACGGCGAAGCTGAAGACGGTCGACCCGAAGCTGTACGAGGAGGTCGGGGTCTTCTTCGGCTGAGGCCGGCCGTCTCGCGCGCGCGTTCCCGCCTACCGGGGGAACGCGCGCGTGCCGATCAGCTCCCCGGTCAGCTCCCGTACGACGGCCGCGCCGCGCAGGGACAGCACCGACTCCGGGTGGAACTGCACGCCCGCGAAGCCCGGGCCGCGCAGCGCGTGCACCTCGCCCGTCGCGCTCCGGCTGACCTCGACCCCGTGCGCCGCCAGCTCCTCCGCCGTCGCGTCGTCGCAGACGGCCACGTAGCTGTTGTAGAAGCCGACGGTCTCCGTGCGCCCGAACAGGTCGATCTCCGTCTGCGCCCCCTGGTACGGGACCTCCTTGCGCACGATGTCGAGACCCAGCTCCGCGGCGATCAGCTCATGGCCCAGGCAGACGCCGAGGACCCCGTGCCCGTGGTCCGCGCGTTCCCTTATGACGTCGGCGGCCAGCCCGCGCAGGAACCGCATCTTGGGGTCGCTCATGTCGGAGGGGTCGCCCGGCCCCGGCCCCAGCACCACCGGCCCCTCGTGGCCGAGCACCGCCGCGCGCAGCCCCGGCGCGTCGTACCGCCGCACGGTGACGTCCAGGCCGCTCGACCGCAGCACGTGCGCGAGCATCGCGGTGAAGGTGTCCTCGCCGTCCACGACGAACGCGTGCCCGGTGAGCGCCGCGGTCGGGTCGGGCTGCCGCTGCATCCGCAGCCAGAACGGCGCCAGCGAGGACCGCCGCCCGTCGAGCGCGGCCCGCACCCGGGGGTCGTCCGCCAGCCGCGGCCGCGCCCCCTCCGCACGCGGCCGCCCCGGCCGTACGCCCAGCGCGGCCAGTACGCCCGCCGCCTTGGCGTGCGTCTCGGCGACCTCGCCCGCGGGGTCCGAACCGCGCACCAGCGTGGCACCCACCCCCACCGTCAGCCGCCCGTCCGCGGCGATGTCGGCGGTACGGATCAGGATGGGGGAGTCGAGGGTCTGGGCGCCGCCCTCGTCCCGCCCGAGCAGTGCCAGCGCGCCCGCGTAGTACCCGCGCCCGGCACCGTCCCGGCCGACGGGCTCGTACCGTTCGATCACCCGGCAGGCGTTCTGCACGGGCGAGCCGGTGACGGTCGCCGCGAACATGGTCTCCCGCAGCACGTCCCGCGCGTCCAGTGACGACCGCCCGCGCAGCTCGTACTCGGTGTGCGCGAGGTGGGCCATCTCCTTGAGCCGCGGGCCGACCACGACCCCGCCCATGTCGCCGACCGTGCACATCATCTTGAGCTCCTCGTCGACGACCATCGAGAGCTCCTCGATCTCCTTGCGGTCGGCGAGGAAGTCCAGCAGGTGCCCGGGCGTCGGCCCGCCGTCCGGGTAGCGGTAGGTCCCGCTGACCGGGTTCATCACGACCGTCCCGCCGGACATCCGCACATGGACCTCCGGGCTGGCCCCGACCAGCGTCCGGTCCCCGGTGTGCACCACGAACGTCCAGTACGCGCCCCGCTCGCCCGCCAGCAGCCGCCGGAACAGCGCCAGCGCGTCGGCCCGGCCGAACTGGGGGATTCGCGCCCCGTACGTCCGCCGGATCACGAAGTTCGCGCCCTCGCCCCGTCCGATCTCCTCGCGCAGCACCCGGCCGACGATCTCCGCGTACTCCTCGTCGCTGACGTCGAAACCGCCGTCCTCGACGCGGACCTCGTGACCGGGCAGCTCGGCGAGCGCCCGCTCCAGCGGGATGCGGTGGGTCTCCTCGGGAACGAGCGCGGCCAGCGGTGTGCCGTCGTCGCGGACGTCGAAGCCGCGCTCGCGGATCTGGCGGAACGGCACGAGGGCGAGTCCCTCGTCCGGGAGGTCGGCGAGCCGCTCGTACGCGGTGACGGGGCCCACCAGGAGCTCCACGCCGTCCTGGTCGTGGCCGGGGGTGCGGCGGTGCAGCAGGGCGAAGGGACGGGGATCGTCCAGCAGGTCGGACAGGTGCACGGCGGTTCCTCTCGGTGGGGAGGAAGCGGCCGGGTCCGGCGGGGGAAACACCGAAGGCCGCCCCTCGGGCGGCCTTCGCGAAGTCGTGTGGGTACGCGCAGTCAGCGGGCCGCCGGGTGAGCGGTCCACCACCAGTTCTGGTGCGGGGTCGAGTGCGCGGACATGACCGGAACCCTACCGGATACGGCCGTCGCCATCGAGCCGCCCGGCCGGACCGCCGGCCGGGCGGGCCGCGTCTCACGTGATGAGCAGGGAAAGGGGGACCCGTCATGACCCCGTAATGTGTACTGGGTGACCGTGAACGCTGATTCCCGAGCCGTCGCCGCCCAGGCGACCTGGCGAGACCTGCCCGCGGCGCAGCAGCCGGAATACCCCGACCCCGAGGCTCTGCGTCATGTGATCGCCGAGCTGGAGTCGTATCCCCCGCTGGTGTTCGCCGGCGAGTGCGATCAGCTGCGTGCCCGGATGGCGGCCGTCGCCAGAGGTGAGGCGTTCCTCCTTCAGGGCGGCGACTGCGCGGAGGCCTTCGACGCCGTCGGCGCCGAGGACATCCGGGCCAAGCTCAAGACGCTGCTCCAGATGGGCGCCGTCCTCACCTACGCGGCGTCCGTGCCGGTCGTGAAGGTGGGCCGGATCGCCGGGCAGTACTCCAAGCCGCGTTCCAAGCCGACCGAGACCCGCGACGGGGTGACCCTGCCGACCTACCGCGGCGACTCCGTCAACGGCTTCGAGTTCACCGAGGAGGCCCGGGTCCCGGACCCGGAGCGCCTGAAGCGGATGTACCACGCGTCCGCCTCGACGCTGAACCTGGTGCGCGCCTTCACCACCGGCGGCTACGCCGACCTGCGGCAGGTGCACGCCTGGAACCAGGACTTCGTGAAGTCGTCCCCCTCGGGTCAGCGCTACGAGCAGCTCGCGCGCGAGATCGACAACGCGCTGAACTTCATGCGGGCCTGCGGCACCGACCCGGCCGAGTTCCAGACGGTCGAGTTCTATGCCTCCCACGAGGCGCTGCTGCTCGACTACGAGTCGGCGCTGACCCGCGTGGACTCGCGCACCGGGCAGCTGTACGACGTCTCCGGCCACATGGTGTGGATCGGTGAGCGCACCCGGCAGCTGGACCACGCGCACGTCGAGTTCGCCTCGAAGATCCGCAACCCGATCGGCATCAAGCTCGGCCCGACCACGACGGCCGAGGAGGCGCTGCAGTACATCGAGCGCCTGGACCCCGAGCGCGAGCCCGGCCGGCTGACCTTCATCGTCCGGATGGGCGCCGACAAGGTCCGCGACAAGCTGCCGGAGCTGGTGGAGAAGGTCACCGCGTCGGGCGCGACCGTGGCCTGGGTGACCGACCCGATGCACGGCAACACCTTCGAGGCGGCCTCGGGGCACAAGACCCGCCGCTTCGACGACGTGCTCGACGAGGTCAAGGGCTTCTTCGAGGTCCACAAGGCGCTGGGCACCCACCCGGGCGGCATCCACGTGGAGCTGACCGGTGACGACGTGACCGAGTGCGTGGGCGGCGGCGACGAGATCTTCGTCGACGATCTCCACCAGCGGTACGAGACGGCCTGCGACCCGCGGCTCAACCGCAGCCAGTCGCTGGACCTGGCGTTCCTGGTCGCCGAGATGTACCGGGATCAGTAGGGACGTCATCTGTTACCGGAGTGTCCACTGGGGCGCGGATCACATACGGTCCGCGCCCCTTCCGGCTTTTGCGGCACTTGTGTGGCGGGTAAGGTTAGGTTTGCCTCACCGATCAGTTCGGGCCTTCGGTCGTACGCCGCCGGTCAATCGGTACGGCACGACGACGGAACCCTTGAGTCGGGAGGTGGAGAGCGTGTTCGTGTGCAGCTGTTTCGGCGTGACCGAGGAGCAGGTGAAGAAGCACGCGGAAGCCGGCGCCTGCACCCCCCGGCAGATCGCCTCCGCGTGCAAGGCCGGCACCGACTGCGGTGGCTGCGTCAGGCGCATCCAGGCGCTGCTGGGCCGTGGCGCGTGCCCCCGCCGGGAGATGGTCGACCGGGGCGGGTCCGCCCTCGCCGAGCTGCCCGACGCGGCCTGAACGCTCCGCCGGGCGGGCGGCGGCCGTCCACGGGGCGGGTACGGCCTGTGCGGGCCTCAGGGGGCCGAGAAGCCGTGGGTCCCGGGGCCCGACCTGTCCGGCTGCGACTGCTCGATGACCGTCGAGATGTACAGCGGCTCCCCGAGCTTCTCGATCAGCTCCAGCTGGGTGTCGAGGTAGTCGATGTGGTGCTCCTCGTCGCCGAGGATCGCCTCGAAGATGTTCGCGGACGTGATGTCGCCCTTGTGCCGCATCACGTCGACACCGCGCCGCAGCCGGTCGATGGCCTCGGCCTCGACCTGCCGGTCCGCCTCGAACATCTCCGTCACCGTCTGCCCGACGCGGACGTGGAAGAGCCGCTGGTAGTTGGGCAGGCCGTCCAGGAGCAGGATGCGGTCGGTGAGCAGCTCGGCGTGCCGCATCTCCTCGAAGGACTCGTCACGCGTGTACTTGGCGAGTTTCGTCCAGCCCTTGTGGTCCTGCAGCTTCGAATGCAGGAAGTATTGGTTGATCGCGGTCAGCTCGGCGGTCAGCTGTTCGTTGAGGAACTCGAGGACCTCGGGGTCGCCCTGCATCGCAGAGGCTCCTTCCGGACGTGGGAAGAGTGGCCGGTTGCGCCGCATGATTGCACCGCCGTACGGGGGCGTCCAGTAAGTGCATACTTAGTAAGTAAGTGCATGCTTAGTCCGCTTCGTACCAATTGTCCTGAAATAACAGCTACCTGGGTCATCTCCACCGTTCCGTGTCTGTCAGGATGGAGTCATGGGTCAGCCGGTGGAACGCGAATCTGGTGCTGGTACCTCCACAGATCGCGCCCCGGACGGCGCGGCGGGTCCGCAGCTCCCCCCGGGACAACGCCTCCAGCGTGGCTGGCCGGTCACCCACTACGGGCCCGTTCCCAGGTTCCGCCCCGAGCGCTGGGACTTCCAGGTCTTCGGCGCCACCGCGGACGGCGGGAAACACCGCTGGACCCATGAGGAGTTCACGGCGCTGCCGTACTCCACGGTGTCGGCGGACCTGCACTGCGTGACGAAGTTCAGCATGGTGGGCGCCGAGTGGGGCGGCATCCCGGCCCGTACGATCCTGGACATCGCGCCGCCCGCGCCGGACGTCACCCATGTGATGGTCTGGGCCGAGTACGGGTTCAGCTCCAACCTCCGCCTCGCGGACTTCGCGTCCGAGCGCACGATCTTCGCCACCCACAAGGACGGCGAGCTGCTCACCGCGGAGCACGGCTTCCCGCTCCGGCTGATCGTGCCCCATCTGTACGCCTGGAAGGGACCCAAGTGGGTGCGCGGCGTGGAGTACATGACCGCCGACCGCCGCGGCTTCTGGGAGGAACGCGGCTACCACAACGTCGGCGACCCCTGGAAGGAGCAGCGGTACTCGTACCAGGAGGAGGCCGGGGACGGGCCCGGGCTGTGAGTCAGCCGTCCCTGAGCTTCTTCAGCCGCTCCACGTCCGCTGCGTGTCCCGCCTGGCCGCCGGGCGTCTCGATGACCAGGGGCACGCCCGCGGTGGCGGGATGGGTCATCAGCGCGCGGAAGGGGTCCTCGCCGATGTGACCGGCGCCGATGTTCTCGTGCCGGTCCTTGTGGGCGCCCGCCACGTCCTTGGAGTCGTTGGCGTGGATCAGCTTCAGCCGGCCCTCGCCGACGGTCCCCACCAGCAGGTCGAGCGTCTGGTGCATGCCGCTCGGCCCGGTCAGGTCGTGGCCCGCGGCGAAGATGTGGCAGGTGTCCAGGCAGACACCCAGCTTCGGGTGGGCGTCGAGCGCCTCGAAGTACGGGCCGAAGTCCCAGGTCCGCGAGCACAGGGAGGCGCCCTGGCCCGCGGTCGACTCCAGCAGCAGGTACGGGTCGTCGTCGTGCGTCAGCTCGTCGAGCAGCGGCAGCATGTGCTCACGCACCTGCGCGAGCGCCACGGAACGCTCCCGTCCGCCGGTGGCGCTGCCGGTGTGCACGACCACGCCCAGGGCGCCGATCTCCCGGGCCCGGCGCAGCGAGTGCCTGAGCGACGTGACGGACCTCTCCACCGTCGCCTCGGTGTGCGAGCCGAAGTTGATCAGGTACGGGGCGTGCACGTACGCGGGGACGGACTGCTCCGCGCAGGCCGCGCGGAACGCCTCGTCCTGCTTCGGGTTGCCCGCGGGCGTGGCCCAGCCGCGCGGGTTGGCGACGAAGACCTGGACGGCCTCGGCCCTCAGCTCGCGGGCGTAGGCGAGGCCGACGGAGTGCAGGCCGCCGGCCACGGGGACATGGCCGCCGACGGGGTTGCGAAGGTGCGTGCTGCTCACCCTTCCAGGGTGACACGCGCCGTGCGGTGCTCCGCCGGCGGTGCGCCCGTCAGCCGATTCTGATGGTGACGGTCGAGCCCTTGGGTGCCGTGTCGCCGCCGTCGACCGACTGGTCCTTGACCTCGTCGTCGAAGAACCCGAGCAGTCCCCGGTCCTCCTTCACCTCGAAACCCGCGTCTTTCAGCTTCTGCTTCGCCTCGTCCGCGCTGTCGCCCACGACGTCCGGGACCTCGATCATCTCGGGGCCCTTGGAGAGCGTCAGGGTGACCGTGTCGCCCTCGGCGAGCTCCTTGCCCTCGCCCGGCGACTGCCCGGCGACCCGGCCCTCGTCGACCTCGGAGTGGACGCGCTTCCCGGAGATCCTCACCTTCAGGCCGGCGTCCTCCAGCTGCCGGGTGGCGTCCTCCACCGAGGAGTCCGTCAGGTCCGGCACCTCCACCGGGGCGCCCTTGCTGACGGTCAGCGCGATCGCCGAGCCCGAGCGGCGCTCCGTACCCGCCTCCGGCTTCGTGGAGATCACGGAGCCCTTCGGGATGTCCTCGCTGAACGCGCGGGACACGAGGCCGGGCTCCAGGCCCGCCTCCTTCAGCTCGGCCCTGGCCTCGTCGAGCCCGACGCCCTCCAGGTCGGGCACCTTCGCGGTCTCCGGGCCCCTGGAGATGGTCAGCGTCACCGTGCCGTTGTCCCGTATCCGGGCGCTCGGCTCCGGGTCGGTGCGGACGACCTTGCCGCGGTCGACGGTGTCGCTGTACGCGCGCTCGATCTCGACGGCCAGTCCGGCGTCCTCCACCCGCTTCCGCGCGTCGGCCTGGGTCTGGTCGAGCACCGCCGGGACCTTGGTGAACTGGCCGGAGTTGATGTACCAGACGCCCGCGCCCACGCCGAGCACCAGCAGGACCCCGGTGACGACCGCGACCAGCCCGCGCCGCGGGGCCGCCGAGGGCCGCCGGGGCGCGGCGGGCGGTGCCTGGAGCCGGCTCGTACGGTTCAGCCCGTCGCCCCCGCTGCCGTCGTCCGCCGGTGCGGTCTGCGGCAGGGTCAGCGCGCGCGGGATGACGCTGGTGCGGTCGTCGGAATTGTCGTGGTGCCCGTGGTGCCCGTGGCTGTCGGTCCCCCCGGATATCGCCTGTGGGGGCACCGCGTCCAGCTGCCCGTCGCTCAGGCCCGCCCGCGCCTCGCGGGTCCGGGCGAGCAGCTCCACCGCGTCGTACGGGCGCGAGCCGGGGTCGTGGGCGGTCGCCGCCGCCACCAGCTCGTCCAGCTCCCGCGCCAGCCCCGGCACCGCGGCCGACGGCGCGGGCACGGCCGTGTGCAGGGCCTGGTAGAGCACCTGGGCGGGGGAGTTCCCGGAGTGCGGCTTGGCGCCGGTGAGCATCTCGTACAGGACGACCCCGCACGCGTAGACGTCGACCCGGGTGTCCGCCGTGCCGTGCTCCAGCTGCTCCGGGGCGAGGTAGGAGACGGTGCCGAGGACGGCGCCCGTCGAGCTGGTGACCGTGTCCACCGCCCGGACGAGACCGAAGTCGGCCACCTTCACCCGGCCGTCGTCCCCTATCAGGACGTTCTCCGGCTTCATGTCCCGGTGGACGAACCCGGCGCGGTGCGCGGCACCGAGGGCGGCGAGCACCGGTTCCAGGATGTCCAGCGCGGCCCTGGGCTGGAGGGCGCCGCGCTCGCGCAGCACGTCACGCAGGGTGCATCCGGCGACGTACTCCATCGCGAGGTAGACGTACCGGCCGTCCGTGCCCTGGTCGAAGACCCCCACCACGTTCGGGTGGTCCAGCCGCGCCACCGACTTGGCCTCGCGGATGAACCGCTCGACGAACGTGCCGTCGGCGGCCAGGGCCGGGTGCATCACCTTGACCGCGAGGACGCGGTCGAGGCGGGTGTCCACGGCCCGGTAGACCGTGGCCATCCCGCCGACCGCGATCCGCGCGTCGATGCGGTAGCGGCCGTCGAGCACCTGCCCGATCAGCGGATCTCCAAGGGTCGTGTCCACGCAGGTGAGTGTACGAGCCGCCACTGTCAGGCCGGCCGGCCCCGGGACGGGACGGACGGAATGCAGCGAAGTCGTGACTGTCGCGCGACGGCCCCGAGAGCGCGGTGAGCAGCCGGAACCGCTTCCCGGGCCGCAGTACGGGTCCGCCCGGCGGGCGCGGTCAGAACGCGGGGCGCTCGGGGTCGAACCGCGCGCGGCCCTCCGCCGGGGACGACGCCTCGGCGAAGTGGCGCCGCGGGATGCGGCCCGCCCGGTACGCGAGCCGGCCCGCCTCCACCGCGTGCCGCATGCCCTCCGCCATGAGCACCGGCTCCTGGGCGCGGGTCACGGCCGAGGCGAGCATCACGCCCGCGCAGCCCAGCTCCATCGCGAGCGCCACGTCGGAGGCGGTGCCCGCGCCCGCGTCCAGGATGACCGGCACGCTCGCGTGCTCCACGATCAGCTGGAAGTTGTGCGGGTTGCGGATGCCGAGGCCCGAGCCGATGGGAGAGCCGAGCGGCATGACCGCCGCGCAGCCGACGTCCTCCAGCTTCCGGGCGAGGACCGGGTCGTCGTTGGTGTACGGCAGCACCGTGAAGCCGTCGTCGACCAGGGTCTCGGCGGCGTCAAGCAGCTCGACGGGGTCGGGCAGCAGGGTGCGCTCGTCGGCGATGACCTCCAGCTTCACCAGGTCGGTGCCGAGGGCCTCGCGCGCGAGGCGGGCGGTCAGCACGGCCTCGCCCGCGGTGAAGCAGCCCGCCGTGTTGGGCAGCAGGCGGATGCCCAGCTTGTCGAGCACGGACAGGACCGAGCCGTGCGACTCCGGGTTCACGCGGCGCATCGCGACCGTCGTCAGCTCCGTGCCGGACGCCACCAGGGCGCGCTCCATGACGTCCAGGCTGGGCGCGCCGCCCGTGCCCATGATCAGCCGGGACGTGTAGGTCGTACCGCCGAGGACGAAGGGATCGTCGGCCATGGGTCAGCCTCCTTGGACTGCGGTGAGGACTTCGACCCGGTCTCCCTCGGAGAGGGCGGTGGACGGCCACTGCGCGCGCGGGACGACGGTTTCGTTGAGGGCCGCGGCGACACCGGAGGGGGCGGCGGTGAGGGTGCTCACCAGCGCGTCCAGCGCGGTGCCCGGGGCGATGTCCCGGGACTCGCCGTTGACCGAGATGTTCATGCGGGCTGCTCCGAGAGTGCGGTGTGCGGGCGTGCGGTGTCCGTGGGTGCGGCGGCGAAGCGCCGGGGGCTGAAGTCGCGGGCCACGTCGGGGAGGGCACCGGTGGTGAGCACCTGGGCCAGGACGTCGCCGGTGACCGGGGTGAGGAGCACGCCGTTGCGGTAGTGGCCGGTGGCGAGGACGAGACCGTCGAGGCCGGTCGGGCCGAGCAGGGGCGCGTTGTCGGGGGAGCCGGGCCGCAGCCCCGCGCGCGTCTCGGTGAGCGGCAGCTCCGTGATGCCGGGCACCAGCTCGTGCGCGTCCCGCAGCAGCTCGTACACCCCGCCCGCGGTCACCGTGGTGTCCCAGCCGAGCTCCTCGCTGGTGGCGCCGACGACGAGTTCGCCGTTCTCGCGCGGCACCAGGTAGACGTGGCTGCCGCGGACCACGGCGCGCACGGTGCGGCTCAGGAACGGCGCGTACCGCGGTGGCACGGTCAGCCGCACCACCTGCCCCTTCACCGGCCGTACGGGCGGCAGGACGGCGTCCGGTATGCCCGCGAGCCGCCCGCTGAGGCTTCCGCCGGCGAGCACGACCTGCCCCGCGGAGAGGGCGGTGCCGTCGGCGGTCCGTACCCCGGTGGCCCGCTCCCGCACGACGGTGAGCTCCTCGGCCCACACCCGGTGGAAGACGACTCCGGCGCGCTCGCACGCGACCACGAGGGCCCTGGCGAGGCGCCGGGGGTCTATCTGGTGGTCGCCGTCGACCCGCAGCCCGCCGCGCACCCCCGGGGCCAGCATCGGTTCGAGGCGGCGGCACTCGCGCCCGCTCAGCCATTCCGAGGCGAGACCGGAGCGGACCTGCAGGGCGTGCAGTTCCCGCAGGTGGGCGCGGTCGTCGGCGTCCAGGGCGACCGCGAGGGTGCCGCACTGCCGGTAGCCGAGGTCCAGGTCGGCCGCCTCGGCGAGTTCGGCGGCGAAGGCCGGATAACGGCGCGCCGACTCCAGGTTGAGACCCAGTAGGGTCTCCTCGCCGTAGTGCAGTTCCGTGACGGCGGCCAGCATCCCGGCCGCCACCTGCGCGGCTCCGCCGCCGGGCGCCGGGTCCACCACCGCCGTGGCCAGTCCGCGCTGCGCGGCCCGCCAGGCCGTCACCAGCCCGATGATCCCGCCCCCGACGACGAGGACATCCGATGCGTGGGCTTCCGGTGCGTGAGTACGTGACATGGGCGTCCAGCCCCTCCCTTCGCCGGCATGACCCGGATCAGGTTCGTACGGTCGGAGGCCGCCAGCCTCCCTCTCAGCCCGGTGCGTCCGGGCTCCCGCGAGTGTCCTACGGTGCCACCCTAGCGCCTCGCATCTCCAGGGAAATCCCCGGAAACCGGCGCGGAACGCGGTGTGGAACAGCTCACGGCCCACCGCTGCGGGCTGACGGGCCGTCAGGGACTATGGTGACCAGGTGAGCGAGCAGACGCGGGCGCGGGTCCGGACGGCCGGACGGGTCGTCGTGGTGGGCGCGGGCATGGCCGGGGTGCAGACCGCGGTGGCCCTGCGCGAACAGGGGTTCACCGGCGGTGTGACGCTGATCGGCGCCGAGCCGCACCAGCCGTACGACCGGCCGCCGCTGTCCAAGGCGGTCCTGCTCGGCAAGGCCGAGGGCTCCGCCTTCGACATCGACTTCGACGCGCTCGGCATCGAACTGCGACTCGGCCGCGAGGTGCTCGGGGTGCGCCCCGGCGACCACGAGCTCGACACCGCCGAGGGCCCCGTCCCGTACGACGTATTGGTCGTCGCGACCGGCGCGGAACCGGTCCGGCTGCCGGGCGCGGAGGGCGTGCCCGGCGTCCATCTGCTGCGCACCCTGGACGACGCGGAGCGGCTGCGGCCCGTCCTGGCCCGGCAGCACGACATCGTCGTGGTGGGCGCGGGCTGGATCGGGGCGGAGTTCGCGACGGCCGCGCGGGAGGCGGGCTGCGCGGTCACGGTCGTCGAGGCCGCCGACCGCCCGCTGGCGGGCGCCCTGCCCGCCGCGGTGGCCGCCCCGATGACCGGCTGGTACGCGGACAGCGGGGTGACCCTGCGCACCCACGCGCGCGTGCGGCGCGTCGAGGCCGGGGCGGTCGTCCTGGACGACGGCTCCCGGCTGCCGGCCGGCGCGGTGGTCGTGGGCGTCGGCGCCCGCCCGGCGACGGCCTGGCTGGCGGGTTCGGGCATCGAGCTCGGTGCGCGGGGGGAGATCGTGGCCGACGCGCACCTGCGCGCCTCGGTGCCGGACGTGTACGCGGTCGGCGACTGCGCCTCCTTCCCCTCGGGCCGGTACGGCGAGCGCCTGCTGATCCACCACTGGGACAACGCCCTCCAGGGACCCCGGACGGTCGCGGCCGACATCATCGGGGAGGCGCCCGTGGCGTACGACCCCGTCCCGTACTTCTGGTCGGAGCAGTTCGGCCGGTTCGTGCAGTACGCGGGGCACCACGCGGCGGCCGACGAGACGGTGTGGCGTGGCGATCCCGAGGGAGCCGCCTGGACCGTCTGCTGGCTCCGCGAGGAGCGGCTCGTCGCCCTGCTGGCGGTGGGCCGCCCCCGCGACCTGGCCCAGGGCCGCCGTCTCGTCGAGGCGGGCACCGTGCTGGACAGGACCCTTCTGGCGGATCCGGCCAGGCCCATGAAGGCGGCCGCGCGCTAGCCGGCGGAACGGCCGCGGCACCGGCGACGGGCCCGCGACCTCGCACGTCACGGCCGCTCCGAGGACGGCGGTCCGGGGGTGCGTGGCTGTCACCCCGGCCGGGGACGTGGCAGGCTGGTGCCGTGACCGAGATTGACGCGAACATCGATGCTCTCGTCCCCGCGTGGCTGACCCTGCCCGACATCGCCGAGCAGCTCGGCGTCGAGGTGACCCGTGTCCGGCAGCTGGTCAAGGAGGGCCAGCTCATCGCCGTACGCCGGGGAGAGAACCGCGCGCTGCACGTCCCCGCCGCCTTCATCGACGGGGACAAGGTCGTCAAGGGCCTGTCGGGCACCCTGACGCTCCTGAGGGACGACGGCTTCACGGACGAAGAGATGCTGGAGTGGCTCTTCACTCCCGACGACAGCCTGCCCGGCACGCCGGCCCAGGCGCTGAGCGAGAATCGCGGCACGGAGGTCAAGCGCCGCGCCCAGGCGCTCGCCGTCTGAACCGATCATCACCGTCCGGCGTACGGGCGGGGCCGGACCACGGGACGGCCCGGTCCCGCCCGTACGCCCTCCACCCGGGGGAGCACCACCATGTCCGACGCCGCGCGACGGCAGCTCGCCGACGCCCGCCTCTACCTCTGCACGGACGCCCGCAGGCGCCAGGGCGACCTGCCGGAGTTCCTGGACGCGGTCCTGTCCGGCGGCGTGGACATCGTGCAGCTGCGCGACAAGGGCATGGAGGCCGCCGAGGAGCTCGACCACCTCGAGGTCTTCGCGGACGCCTGCCGCCGCCACGGCAAGCTGCTCGCCGTCAACGACCGCGCGGACGTGGCCCACGCCGCCCGCCCGGACGTGCTGCACCTCGGCCAGGGCGACCTGCCCGTGCCCGCCGCCCGCGCGATCCTGGGCGACGGCGTGCTGATCGGCCGCTCCACCCACGCGGCCGGGGAGGCCGAGGCGGCGGCCGTCCAGGAGGGCGTGGACTACTTCTGCACGGGACCCTGCTGGCCCACCCCCACCAAGCCCGGCCGTCCGGCTCCCGGACTCGGCCTGGTCCGTCACACCGCGTCCCTCGGCACCGACCGTCCGTGGTTCGCCATCGGCGGCATCGACCTGGGCAACCTCGACGAGGTCCTCGACGCGGGCGCCCGCCGGGTCGTGGTCGTCCGCGCGCTCACCGAGGCCGACGACCCGCAGGCGGCCGCCGCGGAGTTCGCGAAGCGTCTGCGCGCCGTGTGACCTTCGGGGCGGGTGGTACGGGGACGCACCACGCGGGCTCTCTTGTCCGAGGAGTGGACAACACCCTAGACAAGCAGGACAAAAAGGATGACTGTGGTTGGGGTGCCGCCCCCACCTGGCTAACCTGCCCGTATGGCCCTAGGAACCGCCTCCACCAGGACGGATCGCGCCCGTACCGTGCGCGACATACTGGCGTCCGGCAAGACCACGTACTCCTTCGAGTTCTCGGCGCCGAAGACGCCCAAGGGCGAGCGCAACCTGTGGAACGCGCTCCGGAGGGTCGAGGCGGTCGCCCCCGACTTCGTCTCCGTGACCTACGGCGCGGGCGGCTCCACGCGCGCGGGCACGGTCAAGGAGACCCAGCAGATCGTCGCCGACACGACGCTGACCCCGGTCGCCCACCTCACCGCCGTCGACCACTCCCTGGCCGAGCTGCGCAACATCATCGGCCAGTACGCGGACGCCGGGATCCGCAACATGCTCGCGGTCCGCGGCGACCCGCCCGGCGACCCCATGGGCGAGTGGGTGCCGCACCCCCGGGGACTGACCTACGCCGCCGAACTCGTCCGTCTGATCAAGGAGTCCGGCGACTTCTGCGTGGGCGTCGCAGCCTTCCCGGAGACGCACCCGCGCTCCGCCGACCGGGACAGTGACATCGCGCACTTCGTCGACAAGTGCCGCGCCGGCGCCGACTACGCGATCACCCAGATGTTCTTCCACCCGGAGTCGTACCTGCGGCTGCGGGACAGCGTGGAGGCGGCGGGCTGCACAACTCCGGTCATTCCGGAAGTGATGCCCGTGACAAGTGTGAAAATGCTGGAACGGTTGCCCAAGCTGAGCAACGCCGCCTTCCCGGACGCCTTGAAAGAGCGGATCCTCACAGCAAAAGACGATCCTGCCGCTGTACGCTCCATCGGTATCGAGTTCGCCACGGAGTTCTGCGCGAGGCTGCTGGCCGAAGGTGTGCCCGGACTGCACTTCATCACGCTCAACAACTCCACCGCCACGCTCGAGATCTACGAGAATCTCGGTCTGCACCACCAGCGGCAGACCTAGACGCCTGGACCGCGTACGACGGGACTTGGGGCGGCCGCGGCCGCAGGGAGAGGGGCGTACATGGGCTGGACGGTCCTCTACATCGCGTTCGGCATCGTCGCGTTGTGGTTGCTCGGTGAGGTGCTGCTGCAGTACAAGGCGCGGCTGCGCTGGCGGCTCCTCGCCTTCGGCGGCTTCCTCGGGGTCGTCGTCGGCGTCCTAATCCCCTCCGTGGTGGTCATCGCGCTGGGCGCCGTCGCGTTCGCGGTCGGGCAGACGTACGTGACGCTGTCCTTCCGCCGCGGCTTCTCCACCGGCTGGGCCATCGGCAACCGCGGTGAGTCCGGCAGCAGGCGCCGCCGCGACGAGCCGCGGAACCAGGACCCGACGCTGGAGGTCTCCGATCTGGAGGAGACCGTCGTGGCCGACGGGTCCGGGCAGCCGGACGACCCCTTCGGCCCGGGGAACCGTTTCGACGAGGACGACGACGTGTTCGTCCCCCAGCGGCCCGCCCCGTCCGAGGGCGAGGCCACCGCGGTGTACTCGCCGCAGCCCCTGCCGGACGAGACCGGCTCCTACGGCGTCTACACCGACGCCGCGTACGCCGCCGCCAACGACCCGACCTACGCGGCCGCCGCGCACTCCCAGGACCAGTCCTTCGGCTACGACGGCTACGACCAGCAGCAGTACGGCTACTCCGCCGCGGGACACGAGCAGCAGCAGTACGCCGCTTACTCCGACCCGTACGCCGGGACCCAGGGCTACGACGACGGCGGGTACGGCACCGGCTACGCGGACCCGCAGGCGTACGGCGCGCAGCAGGGCCACGGTCAGGACCAGTACGGCACCGGCACGTACGGCGAGACCCCGCCGGGCGGGGTGTGGGTGCCGCAGCAGCGCACCACCGACCACCCGGCCGAACCGGCCCACCCGGCCGACGTGTTCGGCACCGGGCTGCCGCAGGAGCAGCCGTACCCGTACCAGGGCGACGCGCAGGGCGCCGGGAACGGCTACGGGTACGACGGGCAGCAGTACCGGTACTGACGGGTCACCGGGAGCCCTCGCGCGCGGGGCCCCGGCTCACTGCGAGCCCCGGAAGCCCGGCCCCTCCACGATCAGCCCCGCGACCAGCGCGCCCGACATGCCCGCGTGCGGCAGGCCGCCGCCCGGGTGCGCCCAGCCGCCGGCCAGGTACAGGCCGGGCAGGCGGGTGGTGTTGCCCGGGAGCAGGAAGCGGCCGTCCGCCGCGGCGAACGCGGGCGGCGGCACGGCACCGTCCGCGGCGCCCGTCTCGTGCGCGGTACGGGCGGGGGTGCGCACCTCGCGCCACAGGAGACGCTCCCGCAGCCCCGGGACGGCGGTCTCCGCGGCCGTGACCAGGAGGTCCGCGAACCGCTCGGCCCGGCCGGGTTCCGCCCAGCCGGCCGTGGCCGGGGCCGCCGCCGACACGACCACCGACTCGTGCGCGCCGTCCGGCCGCAGGGCCGGGTCGTCCGGGCGCAGCACGGTGACCGTCGGCGGCGCGGCCATCGCCGGGATGCCGGTGCCGGCCGCACCGCCGAGGAAGTCGAGCTCCGCGACGCGGTCGGGTGTGTGCACGACCGTGCGGTGCGCCGCTCCCGCCTCCGGTGCGCCGCGCAGCGCCAGCAGCACGGTGAACCGCCCGGCCGGCGCGGGCCCGCGGCCGGGCCGTACGTCGCCGTCCTCCTGCAGCGGGTGCTCCGTCAGCGACGCCACGCGCGCGGGGGGTATGCCCGCCACCACGTGGTCCGCCTCGGCCCTTTCTCCCCCAGGGCCGGAAGCCTGGGAGGTGCCCCCGTCGAGCTCCACCCCGGCGGCCCGCCCGTCCTTCTCGAGGATCCGGACGACCTCGGCGCCGAACACGAACTCCACCCGGCGCGCCCGGCACCGCTCGTACACGGCCCGCGCCAGCTCCCGCATGCCGCCGCGCACGTACCAGGTGCCGAAGGCGTGGTCCATGTACGGCAGCACGGCCGCGCTCGCCGGGGTGGTGCGGGGATCCAGGCCGTACGCGAGCGCGTGGCTGTCCAGCAGGGCGGTCAGCCGGTCGTCGCGCAGCTCCAGCTCGGCGATCCCGGCGAGCGTGCCCGCGCGCCGGGTGCGCAGCAGCCGCTTGTGCGGCACGGCCGGGTACGGCTCGCGCTCGGCCAGCACCTGCCAGTCGGGCCAGAGGGGCTCCTCCAGGAGCGGCCGCCGGGTCCGGTCCCAGGCATCGCGCGCCCGCACCAGGAAGTCGCCCCACCGGTCGCCGGCCCCCGAGCCGAGCGCCGTGTTCAGCGCGTCGACCACGCCCGCGCGCGAGGCGTTCGGCAGCCGGACGTCCGTGCCGTCCGGGAACACGTGCCGCGCGGCCGGGTCCACCTGGACCAGGTCGACGCAGGCTTCCAGCGGCTGCTTGCCCGTCTTCAGGAACAGGTCCCGGTAGACGGCGGGCAGCGGCAGCAGACCGGGGCCGGTGTCGAACGCGAAACCGTCCCGCTCGAAGCGGCCCACGGCCCCGCCGTACGTCTCCGACCGCTCGTACACCACCACCCGGTGGCCCGCGACGGCCAGCCGGGCGGCGGCCGCCATCGACCCCAACCCGGCTCCGATCACCGCAATCCGTGCCATGCCGCGACTTTATCGGCCCCCGCCGACAGCCCGTCCGGGACCCCGGCGGGGAGCGGCGGCCGCCCCCGGCCCGGCATGGGGGCGAGCGCGCAGATCTAGGTACGGGTACCTAGCCGACGAGATGAGTACGCGCGCGGATGGGGTCCGACCTGCGCTGACGAGAGAGTGGGGGCACGGAAAGGGGCGCGGCTCCGGCACCGCCGACACGGGGCGGCGGAACGGTGCGCGCCCTTGACCGCTCCTTCCGCCGGTGAGTCCGACGAGTCGGCGGGAGCGAGGCACGGGGGAGACCGGGGGGATCGGAGGGACCGGGGAGACCGCACGGGGGAGCGGGGAGAACCCGGGGGGAACGGGGGGTACGGCGAAGCGCCGGTTCGGGGTGGCCCGCGGGGGACGGGCCGCAACGGACCGGCGTTTCCGTCAGCGGCCGCCGCTCACCCGCCCCTGGAGCAGCCGGGACAGCGCCGCGTGCACGTCGTCCAGGGAGCGCTCCGGCTGGAACGCCTGCCAGTCCAGGGCGGCCACCAGCACCATGCCGACCAGCGCGGCCGCGGTCAGCGGGATGTCGAGCTCCTCGCTGAACTCACCGCCGGCCACGCCCGCGCGCAGCACGTCCTCGACGACCGCGACCGCCTCCTGCCGCACCACCAGCAGCGTGGACTGCCAGGCCCGGTTGGTGCGCCACAGCTCGGCCACGTACAGCTGGGTGAAGGCCGGGTAGCGGTCGATGAACACGAGCCCCGCGCGGACCATCGCGTCCAGGGCGTCGACCCTGCTCCCGCCCTCCTCGGCGGTGCGCTCGGCAGCCTGGCGGAGGGAGGCGGTGAGGAGGCCCACGCCGTGCCGGAGGAGCTCCTCGAAGAGGACCGACTTGCTGGCGAAGTTGTAGTAGACGGTGCCCTTCGCGACTCCCGCGCGCTCGGCGATCTCGTCGACCGTGGTGGCGGAGAACCCCTGTTCCGCGATGAGGGTGACGGCGGCCTCGTAGAGCTTCTGCCGGGTCGCCTCGCGACGGCTGCTGCCGCCGCTCCCCGGGTCGGGCTTGCGTTCCATGGCGTCGATTCTCACAGCAGACGGCGGCGGCGCGGTCACAGGCTCAGCTCCGGGTGCAGCCGGTCGAGGGTCCACACCTGCCTGCGGCGGGCCGCCAGGGTGGTCAGCGCGAGGGCGGCCGCCGTGAAGACCGCGAGCACCGCGCACGCCTCCCAGACCGGTCCCGTACCCCCGCCCGTGATGAGCCTCCTGAGGGCGTCGACGACGTGACTCATCGGCAGGAAGGGGTGGATCGCGTTGAAGAAGCCCGGACTGGTCTGCACGGGATACGTGCCGCCGGCGGACGTCAGCTGGAGCATCAGGAACGCGAGCACCAGGATGCGGCCCGCCGCCCCGAAGCGCGCGTTCAGCCATTGCACGAGCGCCGCGAAGCACGCCGTCACCAGGAACAGGAAGCCCACCGTCCCGGCCGCCCGGACCATCCGCAGGCCCACCGCCCAGTGCAGCACGGCCATCAGGGCGGTCACCTGGAGCAGCCCCAGGGCGACCACGGGCAGCCAGCCCGCCAGCGCGATCCGCCACGCCGGGGCGCCCGCCGCGAGCGCGCGCCGGTTGAGCGGCGGGATCAGCATGTACGCCACCATCGCGCCCACCCACAGGGACAGCGGGATGAAGTACGGGGCGAAGCCGGTGCCGTAGTTGGGTGCCTTGTGCAGGTCACCGGTGACCAGCCGCACCGGGTCGGCCATCACCTCGGTGCGCCGGTCGCGGTCGTCCTCGTCGTAGTCGGGGATCCTGCCGACGCCGTCGTGCAGTCCGCCCGCGAGCTCCGCGGAGCCGTCGGCCAGCCGGTACAGGCCCCCTTCGAGATCGGTCGCGCCGGTCGCGAGCTCGCCGACCCCCGTGTCGAGGTCCGCCGCGCCCTCCTGTGCCGTGCCGAGACCGGTGTGCAGCGTCTTCGCGCCCCGGGCGACCTTCGCGGCGCCCTCGTTGAGCGCCTCGACCTCGGCCACCGCGTCGTCGAGGTCCTCGGAGAGGTGGGGCGCCGCCTCGGCGAGGGCCCTGGCCTGCCGTTCGAACGCGGCGAGGTCCTCGTCGAGGGCCTTCATGTCGCCGTCGTACTTCCGCACCAGGGTGTCCACGTCCGCGGCGAGCGCCGCGGCGTCGGCCGCCGCGTCCCTGGCCTTCTCCAGGTCGTCGCAGGCGGGGTCGGGTGCGGGCTGCCGCTCGCAGCGCCCGGCGTGGATCTCGTCGAGGGTCTCGGCGGCCGTGCGGGTGCCGCTCGCCGCCTTTGGGGCGGTCTTCACGAACGCGTCGAGGTGCTCGCGGATCCCGCCCGCCGCGTCCGCCACGAGGTCCGCGGTGTCCGCGATGGTCCGGCCGTTCTCCGCGAGGAAGGGGCGAACCTGGTCCGCCGCGCCGCCGACCTTGTCGGCGAGCGCCTGGGTGCCCGCCGCGACCTGCGCGGAGCCCTTCTCCAGATCGCCGGCCCCGCTGTCCAGCTTGGTCAGCCCGGCCGACAGGTCCCCGCTGCCCTCCTTGGCGTCCGCCAGCCCGTCCGCGAGGTCCCTGGAGCCCCGCTCGGCCTGCCCGATGCCGCCCTTGAGGTCGTCGGCCCCCTCGGCGGCCTTCCGCGTCTCGTCGTGGAGGCCGGAGAACGAGATGAAGATCCGGTCCAGGAACGAGCGCGAGGCCTTGGTGGACGCGGCGGTGCGCACCTCGGCGAACACCGTCCGGGAGATCTGCCCGACGATGTAGTTGTTGGCGTCGTTCGTCCGCACCTGCAGGGCGCCGGTCGCGGGACTGTCGCCGGAGCTGGAGGCGATCCGCTCGCTGAAGTCCGGCGGCACGGTCAGCGACAGGTAGTACCTGCCGTCCTCGACGCCCGCGCGCGCGTCGGCGGCGCTCACCTCGTGCCAGTCGAAGACCTCGCTGTCGCGCAGCCGCTCGGTGATGTCGTCGCCCGCCGTCAGCCTCTCCCCGTCCGCCGTGGCCCCCTCGTCCTCGTTCACCAGGGCCACGGGCACCCGGTCCAGACGGCCGTACGGGTCCCAGAAGGACCACAGGTACAGGGCTCCGTACAGCAGCGGCAGCAGCAGGAGCGCGACCAGCGCCGCGCGCGGGAGCCTGCCCCGGCCGAACCGCCGGAGCTCAAGTGCGGCCAGCTTCGGCGAGCGCATCCGCCGTCTCCTTGTCGTCGTCCGGAAGGGCCGGATCGTCGTCGTCCGGAAGGGCCGGATCGTCGTCGTCCGGGAGGGCCGGATCGTCGTCGCCGTCCGGGAGGGTCAGGACGTGAAGGGGGCTCCCGGTGCCCCCGACGTCTTCAGGGGCCTCGCTGCACACCGCCAGCACCGTGGTCCCGGCCGCGGCGACGGACGCCAGCAGGGACCATGCCGCCGCCCGTTCGGCGCCCGCGAGCTTCAGGTCGGTGTCGTCCACGCCGAGGAGCAGCGGCCGGCCGATCAGCGCGAGCGCCACGGACAGCCGCAGCGCCTCCAGCCGTCCGAGGTCGCGTACGGCGGTACGGCCGCCCTTGGGCAGCGCCCCGCGGTCGAGTCCGGCGGCGGCCAGGGCCTCGTCGACCCGTGGATCCGCCGCGGCAGCCCGGCCGCCCCGGAGCCGCAGCAGTCCGTGCAGCGCGCCCCGGACCGATCCGCCGAACCGCCGCTGCAGCAACACGCGTTCGCGCAGGTGCTCGTCGACGGTCAGGGCGGGGTCCAGATCGGTGACGCCGGGGACGTGGGCGAGCGCGCTGACGCGGCGTACGGCCGCCATGTGCCGGGGCAGCCGGTGCGGGCCGACCTTCGCACGCCCCTCGGTGGGCCTCATCCGGCCGGTGAGCGCCAGCAGCAGGCATGTACGGCCGGAACCTGACGGACCCTCAATGACGATGAGTGATCCCGCCTCCGCGTGGAACCCGATGTTCCGGAACACCCGGCCGCGCGGCCCCTTCAGCCCGAGTCCGTCGGCCTCCACGGTGACTCCGGTGGTGCGGGTGCCGGCGCCGGTGCCGTCCGCCGGCTCGTGAGGCCCGTCCATGTCCCCCCTTGCTGCTCACTTTTTGCACTGACTGGTCAGTGCAAAAGCTACTCCGAACCTATGAACGGAGCAAAAGTCCAGGTCAGACCGGATTGTCAGTGCCGTACTCCACGATGGGCACATACGGCAAGCCCATACAGGGCGTGCCGTCACGAAGACGACAGGAGGTTCGTCATGGCCAGTCACCACGCAGCCGCCGCACGCCGGCGCCGCGCCACCGGCCCTGCCCCCTCACTGACCGGCCCGGCGGGCGACGTGCACCCCGTGCTCCGCCGGGCCACGGCCCCGCCCGCCGCCCTCGACCTGCTCACCCAGGCGCGCTCCGGCCTGGACGAGGCGACCGGGCTGGAGCTTCCCAACGAGCGGTACGCCACGGCCCACCTCGCCGCCCTGCGCACCGCCGCCGCCGTCCTCGCCGCACGTGGCCGCCCGGAGACCACCCCCCGACGCCGGGCCCGCATCAGGAGCGCCTGGGAAGTGCTCCCCGAGATCGCACCCGAACTGACCGAATGGAGCGCCCTGTTCGCCTCCGGGGCCCAGCGCCGCGCCCGCGCGGAGGCCGGCATCCGGGGCGCGGCGAGCGCCCGCGACGCCGACGACCTGATCCGCGACGTGGCGATGTTCCTCCGCATCGTCGAGCGCATGCTCATACTCCAGCCCGTCCTGCCGCAGCCGCGGCAGGACGGAAAGCCCGACGCGCCGGACCCGCGCGACGTACCGGACGCGGGATGAGGCGGGACGTGACGGCGATACGGGCGCTCCCCGGCTTCCCATTAGGGTGGGACACCCGTACGCTCCGCCGCGGCCACCCGGCACGGGCGGAGGCATTTCCATCGCTCCGCCGCACAGCAGGCGGTGCCGCGCCGAGGAGTCAACTGCCGTGTCGGACCCCATGCGCCCACCCGTCTCCCACCCTCGACCGACGTCGCTCCGCTCCGACCCCTCCCGGCCCCGCGCCTCCCTCCGTACCGCCGTGGTCTGGGAGGTCCTGAAGGACGCGCTCGACCGCCGTGCCAAGGCCGCGGGGGACGGGGCGCACGGCGCCCGCGGCCTCGACGTGCTGGACACCGGCGGCGGCAGCGGCAACTTCGCGGTGCCCGTGGCCCGCCTCGGGCACCGCGTCACCGTCGTCGACCCCAGCCCCAACGCCCTCTTCGCGCTGGAGCGCCGCGCCGCCGAGGCCGGCGTGGCCGACCGGGTACGGGGCGTGCAGGGAGACGCGCACGGCCTCTTCGACGTCGTCGAGCGCGGCGGGTACGACGCGGTGCTGTGCCACGGGGTCCTGGAGTACGTGGACGACCCCGCCGAGGGCCTCGGCAACGCGGTCGCCGCGCTGCGCCCCGGGGGCCTGCTCAGCCTGCTCGCCGCGGGCCTCGGCGGAGCCGTGCTGGCGCGGGCCCTCGCGGGGCACTTCACGGAGGCCAGGCGGGCGCTCGACGACCCGGACGGACGCTGGGGCGAGGGCGACCCCGTCCCGCACCGTTTCACGGCCGAGCAGCTCACCGCCCTCGTCGAGGGTGCGGGCCTCACGGTCGCCGCCGTGCACGGCGTACGGGTCTTCGCCGACCTGGTCCCGGGCGTGCTCGTGGACACCGAGCCGGGCGCCATGGACGCGCTGCTGAAGCTGGAGGCCGCGGCGGCCGAACTGCCCGCCTTCCACTCCGTGGCCACGCAGCTCCACGTGCTCGGTGAGGCGTGAGATACGGCCGGGGTTCGGCCCGTCCGCGCCGGCGCAGCGCTGATCAGGGGCTCGTCCGCAGATGGAGTACGCCACAGCCCCTCCGATCGGGCGTCCGGAGCCGTATGATCGAGGGAGACCGTTCGGCATGACGGGCCGGTCGCTGGGGAATCCACACCTCAGTGAACCGGAGTGCCATGACGGGTCACGGTTGGCGAATTGGCGTAGAGGGGCGGGTTTCACGGGGGCGATTCCCTGCCTATCCTGAAGAGGACCCCCCGGGTCGCCCCGGCGACCGCACGATGAGGAGGACTCCGTGCCGCTCTCGGAGCACGAGCAGCGAATGCTCGAGCAGATGGAGCGAGCGCTGTACGCCGAAGATCCCAAGTTCGCGACAGCGCTTGAGGGAAGCGGGCTGCGTACGTACACCCGGCGACGGGTCTACCAGGCGGTCGCGGGCTTTCTGGTGGGTATCGCGCTTCTCATGGCCGGAATGGTCGCACAGCAGATCTGGGTCAGTGTGGTGGGCTTCCTCGTCATGCTGGGCTGCGCGGTGCTCGCCGTGACCGGTTGGCGCAAGGCCCCCAAGCCGGGTGAGCAGCCGTCCGGCGTTCCCGGTGGCGGCAGCCGCAACAGCCCACGGCAGCGCCGCTCCATGATGGACCGCATCGAACAGCGCTGGCAGCGCCGCCGCGACGAGCAGGGTCAATAGGCTTCGCGGACTGCCCGCACCACAGCCGCGTGTGAGGGGTGACCGACCTTGGTCGGTCACCCCTCACACGCGGCTGTGGTGCGTTTGCGCCCGACGGTTACCGCCACCCCGGCTGACGGCGCGATCGCGTGGGCCGGGTGCTTCGGCTCGTGGCTCGTGCAGACGCGCAGTGTCCTCGGGCCGGGCGGTTCGGCGGAGGTGTCCGTCCGGCCGGACAGGCACCCCCGCCCCTGGTGGGCAGCGCCCGGACGGACCCGGTGACCGAGCGCGCCGCGCGGTTCTGTCGGCCGGCCGGCCAGCCGACCGACCGGCCGACCGGCCCACCCACCGTCTAGCCGCTCCGGCTCGCGCCGAACGGGCGGCGCACCGTCGGGCGGCGGGCCGACAGCTCCGCCCTGAGCGCCGCATAGCGGGCCGAAGCCGCCCAGAGCACGCGGACGGCCGACCGCGGGGCCAGCCGGGCCCGCAGCCGCGTACCCCGGCCGGCCTGCGCACTCAGGGCCGTCGCGACGCTGCGGGCGTCCTCGGTGAGCCCCGGCGCCCGGTGCGGGCGCGGGGCGTAGAGGACCTGCTCCACCGCCCCGGCCAAGCGGTGCAGCGCCGCCGCGGCCGGCTCGTCCAGACGGCCGAGCCGTACGATCCGCGCCGCGGCCTTCCGCGGTGTCCGCGACTCGTCCGGCGGGATCCCGTGGTCCCACGCCGTGTCGATCACTTCCTGCCAGACCGCCAGGGTGTGGGCCGCCGGCCCCTCACCCGTCAGGCCGCGGGGCGCGAGCCGGACGGCCCGGGTCCGCATCCGCCACAGCATGGGCAGCAGGGGCAGCGCCGCCACCGCGAGGCCGCCGAGGGCCCACGCCGCGACGGCCGGCGGCCGTGGGCCGTCGTCGCCCGCGCCCACGCCGGCCTGCGGCGACTCGCTCCCGCACGGCTCCAGCCGCGCCTCCTGCGGCGTGCAGCTCGCGCTCGACGAGGGCGCGGCCGACGGCGCGCTGGACGCCGACTGCGTGGGCTGGGGCACGTCCGGCAGGTTGCTGCTGCCCGGCGCCTCGGTCTGCGTGTACGACGGGGTCGTCCCCCGGCTCGGGGTCGGCTCGAAACGGGTCCAGCCCACACCCTCGAAGTACAGCTCCGGCCACGCGTGCGCGTCCCGCAGGCCCACCGTCATCGAACCGTCCCCCTGCGGGGAGCCCGGGGTGAAGCCCACCGCGACCCGCGCCGGTATGTCCAGCGTGCGGGCCATCGCCGCCATCGCGAAGGAGTAGTGGATGCAGAACCCCTCCTTGTCCCTCAGGAACCGGGCTATGGCGGAGGAACCGCTGCCCACCTGCACCTCGGTGTCGTAGGTGAAGCCGCCGCTCACCGCGAACCAGTCCTGGAGCTTGACCGCCCGCTCGTAGTCGTTCGCCGAGTCCGCGGTCACGTCACGGGCCGTCTGCGCCACCACGGGCGGCAGCGACTGAGGTACCTGCGTGAACGGGCGCCTGATGGACTCGTCGGGCTCCGGCGCGTTCCTGAGCTGCTCCGCGGTCGGCTGCACGATCATGCTCCGCACGCCGTAGCTCAGGCCCCCGGTGTCCTGCCCGTGGTCGCCGACGAGGGTGCGGCCCACGGGCTCGAATCGCCAGTCGCCGTCGATGTCCACGCCCGTGGCCGGGTACGGCATCGGCAGCCAGTTCTGCTGGTAGCCCTTCGCCGCCGAGATCCGGGTGTCGATCTCGGTCCGCCTGACGTCGGGACCGAGACCGGCCGGGGACGGGAACGGGTCCGGCACGTTCACGATGCGCCGCTGGGCCGGTTTCCAGGACGTGCCGTCGAAATCGTCCAGGGAGACGATCCGCAGGTACAGGTCGTCGGTCTCGTCGCTGTTGGTGCGGTAGGACATGACCTCGCGGTCCTGGTCCACGTTCAGGCTGTCGCGCAGCGACACCAGAGGGTTCACCGCGGAGATCGTGCCGCCGCCCCCGGGGCCCGCGCCCACCCCGGTGCCCGTGCCGTCCAGCAGCCCGCCGTCCAGCGCGGGCAGACCGAGCGGCACCACCAGCGCGGCACCCAGCGCCACCGCGCCGATGCGCCGTCCGGTACGGACCGGAGCGACCGCGCCCCCGCCGGCCGGCGCCCCCGGGCCGCCCGACGCGCCGCTGAAGACCCGGCCCCACTGGGAGAGCCGCTCCCGGCCCTCGGCGAGGAGCAGCATCAGGTAGCCCGCGGCGGCGACCACGAACCACAGCCACGCCGCGCCGTCGGACAGCCCCGCGGCGACCGAGTACAGGGCGAGCAGCGGAAGCCCGGCGGGCGCCGCGCTGCGGTACGTCACCGCGAGGGCGTCCACCGCGAGGCCGATCGCCAGCACCCCGCCGATGATCATCAGCTTGATGCCGCCGGACAGCGGCGCCGGGATCGCGTACCGCCCTATGTCCTCCGCGCCCGCCTCCAGCAGCCGGAGGAAGTGGTCGAAGGCCCGCGGGCCCGGGACGAACCAGGCGACGGCCTGTTCCCGGGCGAAGACCGCCGTCAGCAGCAGCAGCGTCACCAGCGCCTGTGCCGCGACGGTCAGCGGACGGGCCAGCGGCACCCCGCGGGCCAGGACGCCCACCACGCTCTGCGCGCACAGCAGGAGCGCCGCCTGCAGGATCCACAGGGTGCCGCTCACCAGCGGCAGCAGCGCGCACGCCGCCATCAGCGTGGCGGCCCAGGCGCACAGCGCCAGCCTCGCCCGACCGCTCATGACCGTCCCTCCGTAGCGCCCGCGCCGCTCAGGGCGGTCACCGTCGCCCGCTCCCGGTCCGCCTGGCGCCACACGTCCGGCAGCGAGGCGCCCCGCGGCACGCTCACGGCCGTCCAGCCCGCCTCGTGCAGCATCCGTACCGTCTTCTCGCCCCGGCCCGCCGCGCCGGGTGCGGGCACCTCGGACGGGTCGTGTCCCCACACCTCGCTGTCCAGCAGGAAGGCGACCGCCCCGCCGCTGCGCCGGCGCATCCTGCCGACCACGGCTGCCTGCTCCTCGTCCAGGTCGCCGAGGAAGGCCACCAGCAGGCCCTCGTTCCCGCCGCGCAGCACGTCGTACGCGGGCGACAGGCCCGTACCGTCGGAGTGGTCGATCACGGCGAGGGTGTCCATCATCAGGCCCGCCGCGTCGGCCGACTCCTGGCTCGCGCCCGCGAACCCGTCGGCGCCCTCGCCGGGCACCGAGTCGCCGGTGTCCGTCAGCAGCCGTACGGAGAAACCCCGCTCCAGCATGTGCACCAGGACGGACGCGGCGCCGGAGACCGCCCACTCGAAGGCGGAGTCCGGGCCCGCGCCCTCGAAGGCGACGCCCCGGGTGTCCAGCAGCACCGTGCTCCGCGCGCGCTGCGGCTGTTCCTCGCGGCGCACCATCAGCTCGCCGTAGCGGGCGGTGGAGCGCCAGTGCACCCTGCGCAGGTCGTCACCGTGCCGGTAGCCGCGCGGGATCACGTCGTCCTCGCCCGCGAGGGCCACCGAGCGCTGCCGCCCGTCCCCGTACCCCCTGGCCTCGCCGCTGAGGCGGACCGGCGGCAGCGGCTCCACGCGCGGGACGACCGTCAGGGTGTCGTACGCCGAGAAGGAGCGGGTCAGCTCGCACATGCCGAACGGGTCGGCCAGACGCAGCTGCAGCGGGCCCAGCGGATAGCGGCCCCGCAGGTCCGAGCGCACCCGGTAGGACACCTCGCGGCGGCCGCCGGCCTCCACCCGGTCCAGGACGAAGCGGGGACGCGGACCGAGGACGTACGGCACCCGGTCCTGGAGCATCAGCAGCCCCGTCGGCAGCCGTGAGACGTTCTCCATCCGCAGGTGGACGCGGGCCTCGGCGCCCGCGGGTACGCGCGCGGGGCTCAGCCGGCGGGTGCCCGCGACGCGGTGCCGGGTGCGGTGCAGCACGATCGCGCAGACCACCGGCAGCACGGCGAGCAGCAGGCCGACACGGAGCAGGTCGCTCTGCCCGAGGACGTAGGCGCAGACGGCGGCGGCCACCCCGGCGGCCAGGAAGGAGCGGCCGCGGGTGGTGAGGCCGGCGAGTGTGGTGCGCAGGCCGCCCTTGCCGGTGTCGTGCTCCGTGTCGGGGACCGGCACCGCGGCGGTCATCACAGCCTCCGGGGCGGCCGGCCGTACGCGGACGTGCCGTGGTGCACGGAGAAGCCGTCCCGCGGCTGGGCGGCCGCGGGAACGGGTGTGTTCCGGAGTATCTCCTGGACGACCTGCTCGGCCGTCCGGCGGTTCAACTGGGCCTGGGCGGTGGGCAGCAGACGGTGGGCCAGGACGGGCACGGCGAGCGCCTGCACGTCGTCCGGCAGCGCGTACTCCCGGCCGTTCAGGGCGGCGGAGGCCTTCGCCGCGCGCAGCAGGTGCAGGGTGGCGCGCGGCGAGGCGCCGAGTCTCAGGTCGGGGTGGGTGCGGGTGGCGCCCACCAGTTCGACCGCGTACCGCCGGACCGGCTCGGCGACGTGCACGCCGCGCACGGCCTCGACCAGCTTGACCACCTCGTGGGCGTGGGCCACCGGCTGCATGTCCTCCAGCGGTGAGACGCCGCCGTGCACGTCCAGCATCCGCAGCTCGGCGTCCGCGCTCGGGTAGCCGACGGAGACCCGCGCCATGAAGCGGTCGCGCTGCGCCTCCGGCAGCGGATAGGTGCCCTCCATCTCGACCGGGTTCTGCGTGGCCACCACCATGAAGGGGCTCGGCAGCTCGTAGGTCTGGCCGTCGATGGTGACCTGGCGCTCCTCCATCGACTCCAGCAGCGCGGACTGCGTCTTGGGCGAGGCGCGGTTGATCTCGTCGCCGATCACGATCTGCGCGAAGATCGCTCCCGGCTTGAACTCGAAGTCCCGGCGCTGCTGGTCCCAGATGGACACCCCGGTGATGTCCGAGGGCAGCAGGTCGGGCGTGAACTGGATGCGCCGCACCGAGCAGTCGATGGATCGCGCCAGCGCCTTGGCCAGCATGGTCTTGCCGACGCCGGGCACGTCCTCGATGAGGAGATGTCCCTCGGCGAGCAGCACCGTCAGCGAAAGCCGTACGACCTCCGGCTTGCCCTCGATCACCTCTTCGACCGAACTGCGGACTCGATCCACAGTGGCGGTCAGATCAGTAAGGCTCGCTCGATCGTCATAGGTCGTCACCCGGCCCTCCTCGGCCCTTCCCCTGGCTGTGCGGAAGCAGGGCGAACCCCAACTCCCCGGGCCGACGCTCTGCGTTGCGGACCGGCCCACCCCGGAACACGGACACCACGCGCGAAAAGTTCCGCGTGACGCCACACCCGCATTCTTGCCGCCGTTACCGATTCGTGTCACTCGCCTGTGGACAACTGCCCGCGATATGCCGGGCTCGTGGTCTTATGGGCGTGGCAGAACCGGTACGGCGGCGTGACCGAGGGGTCCGAGTGCCCCGGCCCGGGTGACGAAAACGGGCTACGCGGGGTCGATCTCGCGCAGCAGCCCCGTCTTCACGTCGAAGACGAAGCCGCGTACGTCGTCGGTGTGCAGCAGGAACGGCGAGGTGCGCACGCGCTGCATCGACTGCCGCACGTCCTGGTCCACGTCGCGGAACGACTCAACCGCCCACGACGGGCGCTGGCCGATCTCCATCTCCAGCTCGTGCCGGAACTCCTCGGTGAGGGACTCCAGGCCGCAGCCGGTGTGGTGGATCAACACCACGCTGCGGGTGCCGAGCGCCCGCTGGCTGATGGTCAGGGAGCGGATCACGTCGTCGGTGACGACCCCGCCCGCGTTACGGATGGTGTGACAGTCGCCCAGCTCCAGGCCGAGCGCGGCGTGCAGGTCCAGGCGGGCGTCCATACAGGCCACGACCGCGACCCGGAGGACGGGACGCGCGTCCATCCCGGGGTCGGTGAACGCGGAGGCGTACCGCTCGTTCGCCTCGACGAGCCGGTCGGTGACGGTGCCCTCGGGAGATATGGCGCCTTCGGGGCCGGTGGGGACTGGTGTGGAAGTCGTCATGCCTAAGACGTTACTGGTCACCGGCCCCGCAAGCGCGCTGTGAGCACGGACAAAGAACAGTGGCGGGACTTGTTGTGAGGTACTCCACACGGGCCCCGGGGCCGCGGCCGTACGGGTGATTCCGGCCCTTCCGCCGTTCGCCGCCGGGCGGGAGCGCGACGCGCAGGCCGGTTGATTGACCCCGCGAAACCGTGGACTAAAGTGACGCGAAGCGGGAGGCGAGGTCCCCCTGCTGGACTGACATGTCAGGGCCGGCGGCCGTCCGGCCCCTTCCGAAACGTGCGCGGCGCGTACGTACGGCTCGGCCTCCTCCCGCTCCCGGCCGGCTGACGCCACCGGCGCCGGCAGGCCGTCCCCGCACCGGGGGCACGCCCGGCGCCGGCCGGGCGAGGGCGGGGACCCGGCGGTGCGTGACGCCGTGCCGGACCTGAGAGGGCCCCTTGAGCAACAGCCGCCACGTCCCCGTCATGCTCCGGCGCTGCCTGGACATGCTGGCCCCGGCCCTCACGGAGCCCGGTGCCGTCGTGGTCGACTGCACCCTCGGGCTCGGTGGCCACAGCGAGGCGCTGCTCGAGCGCTTCCCGGAGGCCCGGCTCGTCGCCCTCGACCGCGACAAGGAGGCGCTGCGCCTGTCCGGCGAACGCCTCGCGCCGTACGGGGAGCGCGCCACCCTGGTGCACGCCGTCTACGACGAACTGCCCGACGTGCTCGACCGCCTCGGCGTCCCGCGCGTGCAGGGCGTCCTGTTCGACCTCGGAGTCTCCTCCATGCAGCTCGACGAGGCGGACCGCGGCTTCGCCTACGCCCAGGACGCCCCGCTCGACATGCGCATGGACCAGACGACCGGGATGAGCGCCGCCGAGGTGCTCAACACCTACCCCGCCGGCGAACTGGTGCGGATCCTGCGCGCGTACGGCGAGGAGAAGCAGGCCAAGCGGATCGTGTCCGCGATCGTGCGCGAGCGCGAGAAGGAGCCGTTCACCAACAGCGCCCGGCTCGTCGAGCTGATCCGCGACGCCCTGCCGCAGGCCGCGAAGCGCACCGGCGGCAACCCCGCGAAGCGCACCTTCCAGGCGCTGCGCATCGAGGTCAACGGCGAACTCTCCGTCCTGGAGCGGGCCGTCCCCGCGGCGGTGGCGGCCCTCGCGGTCGGCGGCCGGATCGCCGTCCTGTCGTACCACTCGCTGGAGGACCGGCTGGTCAAGCAGGTGTTCGCGGCCGGGGCCGCCACCACCGCGCCACCCGGGCTGCCCGTCGTCCCCGAGCGCTACCAGCCCCGGCTCAAGCTGCTCACCCGCGGTGCCGAACTTCCCACCGAGGAAGAGATCGCCGAGAACCGGCGGGCGGCGCCCGCCCGGCTGCGGGGGGCGGAACGCATCCGCGAGTCCGCCGGGAGCGGCGAGGACGCCAGGTGAGGCGCGACAGCGGTACCGAGGCGCGCGAGTCGACCGGCAGGGAGGGGCCTTGAGCAGGAAACCCGAGCTGAGGGGGCGGGCCGCCCGGCTGGCGCGGCTCTTCCCCACGGCGTCCGGCCAGGCCGCGCGCACCCCGTTCGTCCTCCTGGTCGTGCTCGTCCTGGGCGGTGGGCTCATCGGCCTGCTCGTGCTGAACTCCGCGCTCAGCGAGGGGTCGTTCCGCCTGGACGACCTCAAGGAGGAGACCAAGAGCCTCACCGACGAGGAACAGGCGCTCCAGCGGGACGTGGACGCCTACGCGGCCCCCGACGCCCTGCAGCGCCGCGCGCGCGAGCTGGGCATGGTCCCGGGCGGCGCCCCCGCCTTCCTGAACCCCGACGGCACCGTCAAGGGCGTGCCGCGTCCCGCCGGCGCGCGCTCCCCGGCCGTCCCCCTCGTCCTCGCGCGCGAGGAGCTCACCGCGACCGGGTCACCGCCCGCGGCCGAGCCACCGGCCACGACCCCGGAGCCCGCCCCGCCGCCGCCCGCCCAGTCCCCGCAGCCCGCACAGCCGTCCACGACCTCCGGCAGGTGACGTCAGTGTCCGACAGGGAACCGCCGCGCCGCCGTGTGCCCGGACCCGCCCGGCCCGCGCGTCCGGACGCCCGGCGCCGTCCCGGCCCCGGCGCCCGTCCCGCACGCCGCCCCGGCACTCCGCGCAGCACCTCCCGCGGCACCCCCCGCCCCGCCTCCCGGCCCGGGGCGCCGCGCACCATCCGGCTCGGCAGCCCGCGCCCCCGGCTGCGCCTGGTGAGCCTCGCCCTGGCGCTGGTGATGACCGCCTTCGTCGTACGGCTGCTCCAGGTGCAGGCCGTCGACGCCGGCGAGTACGCCGCCAAGGCCCAGCAGAACCGCTACGTGGTGCACACCTTGGCCGCCGAGCGCGGCGGGATCACCGACCGCGACGGCGTGGCCCTGGCGATCAGCGTCGACGCGAACGACATCACGGCCGACCCCACGATGTTCACCCGCGAGGAGACGGAGATTCCCGACGCGCCCGAGCAGGCGGCCGCGCTCCTCGCGCCGATCCTCGGCCAGGACCAGAAGGAGATCGCCGGGAAGCTGCGGACCGGGAACACCCGGTACGTGCTGCTCGCCCGCCGCCAGACCCCGCAGGTGTGGAAGCAGATCAGCGACCTGAAGTCGGCGCTCGCGAAGAAGGCCAGGGAGGACTCCGGCACGGTGAACGTGCTGGCCGGCGTCTTCCAGGACCCCAGCAGCAAGCGCGTGTACCCGAACGGCGAGCTGGCCGCCGGGATACTCGGCTGGGTCAGCGCCGACGGCAAGGGCGGCGGTGGCATCGAGCAGCAGCTGAACGCGGAACTGGCCGGCAGGGAAGGCAAGATCCGCTACGCCCAGTCCGGCGGCCGCCAGGTGCCCACCGCCGACTCCACCGAGACGCCGGCGGTGCCCGGCTCCGACGTGGAGCTGACCATCGACCGCGACATCCAGTGGGCCGCCCAGCACGCCATCACCGAGCAGGTGGAGGAGTCGAAGGCGGACCGCGGGTACGTGATAGTCCAGGACACGCGGACCGGTCAGATCCTCGCCATGGCCAACTCGCCCGGCTTCGACCCCAACGACCTGTCGAAAGCCAGTTCGGACGCGATGGGCAACGCGGCCCTCCAGGACGCCTTCGAGCCCGGCTCCACCGCCAAGGTCATGTCGATGGCCGCCGTGCTGGAGGAGAACGTCGCCACCCCGATGACCCGCGTCACCGTGCCCAACCGGCTGCACCGCGGCGACCGGCTGTTCCAGGACGACGTGGACCACCCGACCTGGTACCTCACCCTCAACGGCGTGCTCGCCAAGTCCAGCAACATCGGCACCATCCTGGCCACCGGCCAGCTCGGCGACACCCAGGCCGAGGCCAACCAGGTGCTCCACTCCTACCTGCGCAAGTTCGGCATCGGCAGCGCCACCGGGCTCGGCTTCCCCGGCGAGACGAAGGGCATCCTCGCGGACCCGGAGGACTGGTCCACCTCCCAGCAGTACACGATCCCTTTCGGCCAGGGCGTCTCCATCAACGCCATGCAGGCGGCCTCCGTCTACTCGACCATCGCGAACGGCGGCGTACGCGTCGAACCCAGCCTGGTCCGCGGTACCAAGGGACCCGACGGCCGCTTCACCCCCGCACCCGAGCCCGGGAAGACCCGGGTCGTGAGCGAGAAGACGGCGAAGACGCTCGCCCGGATGCTGGAGTCCGTCGTCGACGACGAGGAGGGCACCGGCACCAAGGCGCGCATCCCCGGCTACCGCGTCGCGGGCAAGACCGGCACCGCGAACAGAGTGGATCCGGCCACCGGCAAGTACCACGGCTACACCTCGTCCTTCGCCGGGTTCGCGCCCGCCGACGAGCCGCGCGTCACCGTCTACTGCGCCATCCAGAACGCCACCGAGGGCAGCTACTTCGGCGGCCAGATCTGCGGCCCCGTGTACAAGGAGGTCATGCAGTTCGCGCTGAAGACCCTCCAGATCCCGCCCACCGGCGCCGAACCCGCGCGGCTGCCCGTCACCTTCAAGCCCTGATCAGCGAACCCCTGGTCAGACGGACCCGAACGACCGATCAGCACCACCGGACAGAACCCACCAGGAACCAGCCCGTGACAACGATCACTCCCGACGCCGGGAACCACACTCCGCCGGACGCCCCGCCCGGCGCCTCACTTCGCTCCGGCGGGGGTGCGCCCGGTACGCTCACCGCCGTGCCACACGCTGATCAGTCCCAAACCACCCAGAACGGCGAATCCGTGACCTACCCGGGACCGCCCAGGCCGGTGCACGTCTCCGCCGCACCCCTCGCGGAACTCGCCGGTCAGCTGGGTGCCGAGCCGCCGGGGGCGGCCGCCGACGTCACGGGCATCACCCATGACTCGCGCGCCGTGCGCCCCGGTGACCTGTACGCAGCCCTGCCCGGCGCCCGTCTGCACGGCGCCGACTTCGTGACCCAGGCGGCCGGGCTCGGCGCGGTCGCCGTGCTCACCGACCCGTCCGGTGCCGAGCGCGCCGCCGCCACCGGGCTGCCGGTGCTCGTCGTGGACGACCCGCGCGCGCGGATGGGCGAACTGGCGGCCACGATCTACGGCCGGCCCGGGAACGACCTCCTCCAGATCGGCATCACCGGCACCTCCGGCAAGACCACGACCGCGTACCTGGTCGAGGGCGGCCTCAGGACGGCCCACGCCACCGGACTGATCGGCACCGTGGAGATGCGCGTCGGCGACGAGCGCATCAAGTCCGAGCGGACCACCCCCGAGGCCACCGACCTGCAGGCCCTGTTCGCCGTCATGCGCGAACGCGGGGTCGAGGCGGTCGCCATGGAGGTCTCCAGCCACGCGCTCGTCCTCGGCCGCGTCGACGGCTGCGTCTTCGACGTCGCCGTCTTCACCAACCTCAGCCCGGAGCACATGGAGTTCCACTCCGGCATGGAGGACTACTTCCGGGCCAAGGCGCAGCTCTTCACCCCGGAACGCAGCGAACAGGGCGTGGTGAACCTCGACGACGAGTACGGCCGCCGGCTGGTGAAGGAGGCCGGCGTCCCCGTCGTCACCTACTCCGCCGAGGGCCACCCCGACGCCGACTGGCGCGCCGTGGACGTCCACGTCGGCCCGCTGGACTCCACGTTCACCGTCCTCGGCCCCCGGGGCGAGCGGATCACCGCCAGGTCGCCGCTGCCGGGCCCCTTCAACGTCGCCAACACCCTGGCCGCGATCACCGCCCTCGCCGCCGCCGGACTGGACCCGCAGACCGCCGCCGACGGCGTCGCCGCGGTGCCCGGCGTGCCCGGCCGCCTGGAGCGCGTGGACGCCGGCCAGCCGTACCTGGCGGTCGTCGACTACGCGCACAAGACGGACGCGGTCGAGTCGGTGCTCAAGGCGCTCCGCAAGGTCACCGAGGGCGACCTGCACGTCGTGCTCGGCTGCGGCGGCGACCGGGACACCACCAAGCGCGGCCCGATGGGCGCCGCCGCGGCCCGGCACGCCGACACCGCCGTACTGACCTCCGACAACCCCCGCTCAGAGGACCCCCTCGCGATCCTCGCCACCATGCTCCAGGGCGCGGCGTCCGTCCCCGCGCACGAGCGCGGCGAGGTCCAGGTCTTCGAGGACCGGGCCGCCGCCATCGCCGCCGCCGTGGCCCGGGCACGGCCCGGGGACACCGTGCTGGTCGCGGGCAAGGGACACGAGCAGGGCCAGGACATCGCCGGGGTGGTGCGTCCCTTCGACGACCGCCAGGTGCTTCGCGAAGCTATCCAGAAGACCCAGGGATGAACTTGTGATCGCCCTCTCTCTCGCCGAGATCGCAGCAGTCGTCGGCGGGCAGACGCACGACATACCGGATCCGTCGGCGCTCGTCACCGGACCCGTCGTCCGGGACTCCCGCGAGGCGGTGCCCGGCAGCCTCTTCGTCGCCTTCGCCGGGGAGCACGTGGACGGCCACGACTTCGCCGCCTCCGTCGTGGAGGCGGGCGCGGCGGCCGTGCTGGCGTCCCGCCCCGTCGGTGTCCCCGCGATCGTCGTGGACGACGTCCAGGCGGCCCTCGGCGCCCTCGCGCGCCACGTCGTCACCCGGCTCGGCGCGACCGTCGTCGCCCTCACCGGCTCGGCCGGCAAGACCAGCACCAAGGACCTCGTCGCCCAGGTGCTCCAGCACCGGGCGCCGACCGTGTGGACGCCCGGCTCGCTCAACAACGAGATCGGCCTGCCGCTCACCGCGCTCAGCGCCGGCGAGGACACCCGCTACCTCGTCCTGGAGATGGGCGCCCGAGGCATCGGTCACATCCGCTACCTCACGGACCTCACGCCCCCGCGGATCGGCCTGGTCCTCAACGTCGGCACCGCGCACATCGGCGAGTTCGGCGGCCGGGAGCAGATCGCCCAGGCCAAGGGCGAGCTGGTGGAGGCCCTGCCGCCGGCGGACGAGGGCGGCGTCGCGGTGCTGAACGCCGACGATCCCCTCGTCCGCGCCATGGCCTCCCGGACGAGGGCCCGGGTGCTCCTCTTCGGGGAGGGCGACGAAGCGGACGTACGCGCCGAGAACGTGCGACTCACGGACAGCGGACAGCCCGCGTTCAGGCTTCACACACCCTCCGGTGCAAGCGATGTGACGATGCGCCTGTACGGTGAGCACCACGTGTCGAACGCGCTCGCCGCGGCCGCCGTCGCCCATGAGCTGGGCATGTCCGCAACCGAGATCGCCACCGCGCTCTCCGGGGCGGGCTCCCTCTCCCGCTGGCGGATGGAGGTCACCGAGCGCCCGGACGGCGTGACGGTCGTCAACGACGCCTACAACGCGAACCCCGAGTCCATGCGGGCCGCCCTGCGCGCGCTCGCCGCGATGGGCAAGGCCGCACAGGCACAGGGGGGCCGTACGTGGGCGGTGCTCGGCAAGATGGCCGAGCTCGGGGACGAGGCGCTCGCCGAGCACGACGCGGTCGGACGGCTCGCCGTCCGGCTCAACGTCAGCAAGCTCGTCGCGGTCGGGGGCAGGGAAGCGTCCTGGCTGCAACTGGGCGCATATAACGAGGGTTCGTGGGGTGAGGAGTCGGTGCACGTGTCCGACGCACAGGCGGCGGTCGACCTGTTGCGCAGCGAGTTGCGCCCAGGGGACGTCGTGCTCGTGAAGGCGTCCCGGTCGGTGGGGTTGGAGAGCGTCGCCCAGGCGCTGCTCGAGACCGGTGCCGAGGGTGAGGTCGTCACCCGATGATGAAGCAGATCCTGTTCGCGGGAGTCATCGGCCTCTTCCTGACGCTGATCGGCACCCCGCTGCTGATCAAGCTGCTCGCCCGCAAGGGCTACGGCCAGTACATCCGCGACGACGGCCCGCGGACGCACGGCAGCAAGCGCGGTACGCCGACCATGGGTGGTATCGCCTTCATCCTGGCGACGATCCTCGCCTACTTCGGGGCCAAGCTGCTCACGGTCTACCTGGACCCCGAGGCCGACGCCTCGCCGACCTTCTCGGGTCTGCTGGTCCTCGGCCTGATGGCGGGCATGGGCCTGGTCGGCTTCCTCGACGACTACATCAAGATCGTCAAGCGGCGGTCGCTCGGTCTGCGGGCCAAGGCGAAGATGGCCGGACAGCTGATCGTCGGTATCGCCTTCGCGGTGCTGTCGCTGCAGTTCGCGGACAACCGCGGCAACACCCCGGCCTCCACGAAGCTCTCCTTCGTGCAGGACTTCGGCTGGTCCATCGGCCCGGTGCTGTTCGTCGTCTGGGCGCTGTTCATGATTCTCGCCATGTCGAACGGCGTGAACCTGACCGACGGTCTGGACGGTCTCGCCACCGGTGCCTCCGTGCTCGTCTTCGGCGCGTACACCTTCATCGGCGTCTGGCAGTTCCAGGAGTCCTGCGCCAACGCGGAGACGCTCATCAACCCGGACGCCTGTTACGAGGTACGAGACCCCCTCGACCTCGCGATCGTCGCCTCCGCGCTGATGGGTGCCTGCCTCGGCTTCCTGTGGTGGAACACGTCGCCCGCCAAGATCTTCATGGGCGACACCGGTTCGCTGGCCCTCGGCGGCGCGCTCGCGGGTCTCGCGATCTGCTCCCGCACCGAGCTGCTGCTCGCGCTCCTCGGCGGCCTCTTCGTCCTGATCACCATGTCGGTCGTCATCCAGGTCGGCTCGTTCCGCCTGACCGGCAAACGCGTGTTCCGGATGGCACCGCTCCAGCACCACTTCGAGCTCAAGGGGTGGTCCGAGGTCCTTGTGGTGGTCCGGTTCTGGATCATCCAGGGCATCTGTGTGATCGTCGGTCTCGGTATCTTCTACGCGGGATGGGCGGCCGGGAAGTGACGTCCTGGGACGGCATGAGCATCACCGTCGCCGGCCTCGGCGTGAGCGGCGTCAGCGCCGCCCGCGCCCTGGCCGGCCTCGGCGCGCGGGTCACCGTCGTGGACGGCGGCGACTCGGAGGCCCTGCGCGAGCGCGCGGCCTCGCTGGAGACCGCCGAGGGCATCGCCGTACGGCTCGGCGACGCCGACACGCTGCCCGAGGGCACCGAACTGGTCGTCACCTCGCCGGGCTGGAAGCCCACGGCACCGCTGTTCGCCGCCGCCGCCGAGGCGGGCGTGGACGTCGTCGGGGACGTGGAGATCGCCTGGCGGCTGCGCGGCCCGGACGCCGCGCCCTGGCTCGCGGTCACCGGCACCAACGGCAAGACCACGACCACGCGGATGCTCGCGTCGATCCTGCGGGCCGCAGGCCTGCGCACGGCGGCCGTCGGCAACATCGGCACGCCGATCGTCGACGTGGTGCTCGGCGAGGAGGAGCACGACGTCCTGGCCGTCGAGCTCTCCAGCTACCAGCTGCACTGGACGCCGTCCCTGCGCGCCCACTCCGCCGCCGTCCTGAACCTCGCCCCCGACCACCTCGACTGGCACGGCTCCATGGAGGCGTACGCCGCCGACAAGGGCCGGATCTACGAGGGCAACCGGGTCGCCTGCGTCTACAACGCCGCCGACAGGGCCACCGAGGACCTGGTGCGCGAGGCGGACGTCGAGGAGGGCTGCCGGGCGATCGGCTTCACCCTGGGCACGCCCGGCCCGTCCCAACTCGGCGTGGTCGACGGCATCCTGGTCGACCGCGCCTTCGTCGAGAACCGGCACAAGAACGCCCAGGAACTCGCCGAGGTCGCGGACGTGAACCCGCCGGCCCCGCACAACATCGCCAACGCCCTCGCGGCCGCCGCCCTGGCCCGCGCCTTCGGGGTGCCCGCCACGGCCGTACGGGACGGCCTGCGGGCCTTCACCCCGGACGCCCACCGCATCGCGCACGTGGCGGACGTGGACGGGGTCGCCTACGTCGACGACTCCAAGGCGACCAACCCCCACGCGGCCGAGGCGTCGTTGGCGGCGTACGAGTCGATCGTGTGGATCGCGGGCGGGCTCGCCAAGGGCGCGACCTTCGACGAACTGGTGACGAGGTCGGCGAAGCGGCTCAAGGGGGTCGTCCTGATCGGCGCCGATCGTGGCCTGATCCGGGAGGCGCTGGCGCGACACGCGCCCGAGGTGCCCGTCGTGGACCTCGACCGGACCGACACTGGGGCGATGTCCGCGGCGGTCGGGGAGGCGCGGCGGCTCGCCGGCGCCGGCGACACGGTGCTGCTGGCCCCGGCCTGCGCCTCCATGGACATGTTCGTCAACTACAACCAGCGCGGGGACGCGTTCGCGGAGGCCGTCCGCGGACTCGCCGCCGCGGGCGCCTGAGCGGCGGGTCCGGGCCGCTCCGGGCGCGCACGGGACCTTCGGGAGGGACGCGTGTCGGCACCGTACGGACCCCGCCGCGAGGGGAGGGCGCACGATGGCCGCTAGCCGCACGACGCGTACCACCCGTACCCGGGCCGGCCGTCCGCCCCTCCAGCGCGTCACCCGGCGGCCCCCCGTCCCGCGCCCCCCGCGCGACAACCCCCTGCGGCGGCTGCACACGCGCGCGCGGAAGACCTGGGACCGGCCGCTGACCGCCTACTACGTGCTCCTCGGCGGCAGTGCGCTGATCACCGTGCTGGGCCTCGTGATGGTCTACTCGGCCTCCCAGATCAAGGCGCTCCAGCTGTCGCTGCCGGGGTCGTACTTCTTCCAGAAGCAGTTCCTGGCCGCGGTGATAGGAACCGCGCTGCTGTTCGCCGCCTCCCGGATGCCGGTACGGCTGCACCGGGCGCTGGCCTACCCGATCCTGGCCGTCTCGGTCGTCCTGATGGCGCTGGTGCAGGTGCCAGGGATAGGGATGGCGGTCAACGGCAACCAGAACTGGCTCTCCCTCGGCGGCCCGTTCCAGTTGCAGCCGAGCGAGTTCGGCAAGCTCGCGCTGGTGCTGTGGGGCGCCGACCTGCTCGCGCGCAAACAGGACAAGCGGCTGCTGACCCAGTGGAAGCACATGCTCGTGCCGCTGGTCCCGGTGGCCTTCATGCTGCTCGGGCTCATCATGCTCGGCGGCGACATGGGCACCGCCATCATCCTCACGGCCATCCTGTTCGGCCTGCTGTGGCTGGCGGGCGCCCCGACCCGGCTGTTCGCCGGGGTGCTGGCCGCCGCCGTGGTCATCGGCGCCGTCCTCATCTGGACCAGCCCCAACCGCATGTCCCGGCTCGCCTGCCTGGGCGCCACGGACCCCGGCCCGGACGACGCCTGCTGGCAGGCCGTGCACGGCATCTACGCGCTCGCGTCCGGCGGACTCTTCGGCTCCGGTCTCGGCGCGAGTGTGGAAAAATGGGGTCAACTCCCGGAAGCGCACACCGACTTCATCTTCGCCGTCACCGGTGAGGAACTGGGCCTCGCGGGGACGCTGTCGGTGCTCGCCCTCTTCGCGGCTCTAGGCTATGCGGGTATCCGCGTGGCCGGACGTACGGAGGATCCCTTCGTCAGGTATGCCGCGGGAGGCGTGACCACGTGGATCACCGCTCAGGCAGTGATCAACATCGGTGCGGTGCTCGGTCTGCTGCCGATCGCCGGGGTCCCGCTCCCGCTGTTCTCCTACGGGGGGTCCGCCCTGCTGCCGACCATGTTCGCCATCGGGCTGTTGATCGCGTTCGCGCGCGAGGAGCCCGCTGCGCGGGCGGCGCTTGCGATGCGTCAACCTCGCTTTGGTAAAAAGCGGGCTGGAGGCCCTCAGGGGCCCGGGAGATGGAACACGATGCGACGGCGTGCCTCGGCGGCGCGCTCGTCCGGAGAGCGGTGAATTTCGGTGCATGTCGTCCTCGCCGGTGGCGGAACCGCCGGCCACATCGAGCCCGCGCTCGCCCTCGCGGACGCCCTGCGCAGGCAGGACCCGACCGTGGGGATCACGGCCCTGGGCACGGAGCGCGGCCTGGAGACCCGGCTCGTCCCCGAGCGCGGCTACGAACTCGCGCTGATCCCCGCCGTGCCCCTGCCGCGCAAGCCCACGCCCGAGCTGATCACCGTGCCCGGACGGCTGCGCGGCACGATCAAGGCGACCGAGCAGATCCTGGAGCGCACCAAGGCGGACGCGGTCGTCGGCTTCGGCGGTTACGTGGCGCTCCCCGGCTACCTCGCGGCCAAGCGCCTCGGCGTGCCGATCGTGATCCACGAGGCGAACGCCCGGCCGGGCCTGGCCAACAAGATCGGCTCGCGGTACGCGGCCCGGGTCGCCGTCTCCACCCCGGACAGCAAGCTGCGCGACGCCCGCTACATCGGCATCCCGCTGCGCCGCTCCATCGCCACCCTCGACCGGGCCGCCGTCCGCCCCGAGGCACGGGCCGCCTTCGGTCTCGACCCCCAGCTCCCGACCCTGCTCGTCTCCGGCGGCTCGCAGGGCGCCCGCCGCCTCAACGAGGTGGTCCAGCAGGTCGCGCCGTACCTCCAGCAGGCCGGAATCCAGATCCTGCACGCGGTGGGCCCGAAGAACGAACTGCCGCAGGTGCACCAGATGCCCGGGATGCCGCCCTACATCCCGGTACCGTACGTGGACCGGATGGACCTCGCGTACGCCGCGGCCGACATGATGCTCTGCCGCGCGGGCGCGATGACCGTCGCCGAACTCTCCGCCGTCGGGCTGCCGGCCGCCTACGTCCCGCTGCCCATCGGCAACGGCGAACAGCGGCTGAACGCCCAGCCGGTGGTCAAGGCCGGCGGCGGACTGCTGGTCGACGACGCGGAACTGACGCCCGAATGGGTGCAGGGCAACGTCCTGCCCGTGCTCGCCGACCCGCACCGCCTGTTCGAGATGTCCCGCGCCGCCAGCGAGTTCGGCCGCCGGGACGCCGACGACCTGCTCGTCGGCATGGTGTACGAGGCGATCGCCTCCCGCCGCCAATAGCATCGGCGAGTGAGCCGAAGGGGCGCGACGGTGTCGAGAGGCCGGCCGCGCGGAGGCGCGCGGCGCTGAGCGCGGCCGGCCTCTCGACACCGGCCGGGGGCGCCCCGGCGGGGTGCCCCGGGGGAGAACCGAGCCCTGAAAGGAAGGCGCGTGGCCGGACCGACGGCGACCACCGAGCACGAGGCGGACGAGGAGCTCGGGACCGGCCCGCCCGGCAGGCGGCTGCCCCGCCCGGGCACGCTCATCGTCGCGGCCCTGGCCCTCGCGCTGGTCGCGGTGGGCTGCCTCTGGGTGCTGTACGGCTCGCAGTGGCTGCGCGCGGAGACAGTGTCGGTGTCGGGTACACGGGTTCTGACCCCGGAGCAGGTCCGCGAGGCGGCGGACGTGCCGCTCGGCGCCCCGCTGATTTCCGTCGACACCGATACGATCGAGGCGCGTTTGCGCCAGAAATTGCCGCGAATTGACGCGGTGTCGGTCGACCGCTCCTGGCCCCACGGAATCGACCTGAAAGTGACCGAGCGTACGGCGGTTCTGATTGTCGAGGAGCCGGAGAATGCGGGCAAGTACGTCGAAGTGGACGCGAAGGGCGTGCGATACGCCACGGTCCCGCGTGCTCCCAAGGGTGTCCCGACGCTGGAATTGGCCGTTTCCCGGCCGTCCCAGCCGTCGGCCACTCGCCGCTTCGACAGCGACCGGCTGGTCCGGGAAGCCGTCCGTGTCGCCGGGGACATGCCGGACGCGGTGGCTGGGCAGACGCAGGTCGTCAAGGTCCGTTCCTACGACTCCATCTCGCTGGAACTCGCCGACGGCCGGACCGTCGCGTGGGGCAGCGGTGAGAAGGGCCGCGCGAAGGCACGCACACTGACCGCGCTGATGAAAGCCGCGCCCCGTGCGCGGCACTTCGACGTGAGTGTTCCCACCGCCCCTGCGTCATCGGGGAGTTGACGCACATCCGCGCAGGCCAGCACCCTGGTTGGGCAGCGCTATGGCTGATCACATAGGGTGAAAAGAAAAACGGGAGGTTCGGCGTGTTCGTTGAACGTGCGCCACTTGTCGACTTAGTGTCCTGTTCGGAAGAGTCCCAGGAGCACGCACACTGGTAACCCTAAACTTCAGCGTTAGGGTTCGGGTCGGCGATACGGACCGTCCCAATCGGCATCCGTCGTCACCTCGCTCCACCGCGAAGTGACGACCCGTAAATCGAGGCGAGAGGCCTTCGACGTGGCAGCACCGCAGAACTACCTCGCAGTCATCAAGGTCATCGGTGTCGGCGGCGGTGGTGTCAATGCCATCAACCGAATGATCGAGGTCGGTCTCAAGGGTGTCGAGTTCATCGCGATCAACACCGACGCCCAGGCGCTGTTGATGAGCGACGCCGACGTCAAGCTCGACGTCGGCCGTGAACTCACCCGCGGACTCGGCGCCGGCGCCAACCCGGCCGTCGGGCGCAAGGCCGCCGAGGACCACCGCGAGGAGATCGAGGAGGTCCTCAAGGGGGCCGACATGGTCTTCGTGACGGCGGGTGAGGGCGGCGGCACCGGCACCGGCGGCGCGCCCGTCGTGGCCAACATCGCCCGCTCGCTGGGTGCCCTCACCATCGGCGTGGTCACGCGCCCCTTCACCTTCGAGGGACGGCGCCGCGCCAACCAGGCCGAGGACGGCATCGCCGAGCTCCGCGAAGAGGTCGACACCCTCATCGTCATCCCGAACGACCGGCTGCTGTCCATCTCGGACCGCCAGGTGTCGGTCCTCGACGCCTTCAAGTCGGCCGACCAGGTTCTGCTCTCCGGTGTCCAGGGCATCACCGACCTCATCACCACGCCCGGTCTCATCAACCTCGACTTCGCCGACGTGAAGTCCGTCATGTCCGAGGCCGGATCGGCCCTGATGGGCATCGGCTCGGCCCGCGGCGACGACCGCGCGGTGGCCGCCGCCGAGATGGCGATCTCCTCGCCGCTCCTGGAGGCGTCCATCGACGGCGCCCGGGGCGTGCTGCTCTCCATCTCCGGCGGCTCCGACCTCGGTCTCTTCGAGATCAACGAGGCCGCCCAGCTGGTGAGCGAGGCCGCTCACCCCGAGGCCAACATCATCTTCGGTGCCGTCATCGACGACGCCCTCGGCGACGAGGTACGGGTCACCGTGATCGCCGCCGGCTTCGACGGCGGCCAGCCCCCGGCGAAGCGGGAGAACATCCTCGGCTCCGCCGCCGTCAAGCGCGAGGAGCCCGCTCCCCCCGCACGGCCCGCCGTGGAGCGGGTGGAACGGGAGAGCCGCCCGGCCTTCGGCGCGCTCGGCAGCGTGACGCCGAAGGAGGAGCCGGAGCCCGCCCCGGAGCCGGTGCAGCACCACGAGGTCCCGGTCTCCCCGCCGGTCCCGCCGTCGCGGACGTACGCCGACAGCGCGGCCGAGGAACTGGACGTGCCGGACTTCCTGAAGTGACGCGGCAGCCACTCGACGCGGTGACCTCCGTGAGCGGCGCGCACTTCGCCTTCACCGACCGGTGGGGCGGGGTGAGCGCCGCTCCGTACGAGCAGCTCAATCTCGGCGGGGCGGTCGGGGACGATCCGGAGGCCGTCCGCACCAACCGTGAGCTGGCCGCGAAGTCGCTCGGCCTCGACCCGGCCGACGTCGTCTGGATGAACCAGGTGCACGGACCGGACGTCGCGGTGGTCGACGGACCGTGGCGCTCCCGGGGAACCGGAGCCGTTCCGTCCGTCGACGCGCTCGTCACCGCGCGGCGCGGCCTCGCCCTCGCCGTGCTCACCGCCGACTGCGTCCCCGTGCTGCTCGCCGACCCCGTCGCCGGGGTCGTGGCAGCGGTGCACGCGGGGCGGCCCGGCATGGTCGCCGGGGTGGTCCCCGCCGCCGTCCGTGCCATGATCGGACTGGGCGCCGAGCCGTCCCGCATCGTGGCCCGCACCGGCCCCGCCGTCTGCGGCCGCTGCTACGAGGTGCCCGAGGCGATGCGCGCCGAGGTGTCCGCCGTCGAGCCCGCGGCGCACGCCACGACGAGTTGGGGTACGCCGGCCGTGGACGTGGGCGCCGGCGTGCACGCACAGCTGAGCCGGCTCGGGGTGCGTGACCGGGAGCAGTCGCCGGTGTGTACGTTCGAGTCGGGCGACCACTTCTCGTACCGCCGCGACCGCACCACCGGGCGACTCGCGGGATATGTCTGGCTGGACTGATGGGGCATGACGGACCGTAAGACCGAACTCGCCGAGAACCTGGCGAAGGTGGAGGACCGCATCGCGGCGGCGTGCGCGGCGGCGGGCCGGGGGCGCGAGGAGGTGACCCTGATCGTGGTCACCAAGACCTACCCCGCGAGCGATGTGCGCATCCTCTCGGAGCTCGGGGTGCGGCACGTCGCCGAGAACAAGGACCAGGACGCGTCGCCGAAGGCCGCCGAGTGTGCGGACCTGCCGCTCACCTGGCACTTCGTGGGCCAGCTGCAGACCAACAAGGTCCGCTCCGTGGTCCGGTACGCCGATGTCGTGCAGTCCGTGGACCGGCCGAAGCTGGTCACGGCCCTCTCCAGGGAGGCGGTCCGGGCCGGGCGCGAGATCGGCTGCCTCGTCCAGGTCGCGCTCGACGCGGGGGCCGACGGCCGGGGGGACCGAGGGGGCGTCGGGCCCGGCGGGATCGAGGAGTTGGCGTCTCTCGTGACGGACTCGCCCGGACTGCGGCTCGACGGTCTGATGACCGTGGCGCCGCTGACCGGTGAGTACGCCGGACGCGAACGCGCGGCGTTCGAGCGGTTGGTGGATTTGTCGACTGCCCTGCGCAGCGGCCGTCCGGCTGCGAACATGGTCTCGGCAGGGATGAGCGCGGACCTCGAGGAGGCCGTGGCCGCCGGGGCGACACATGTGCGCGTCGGTACCGCGGTACTCGGAGTCCGCCCCAGGCTCGGGTAACGTCGCCAAGAAGTCGGACCACAGCAGAAAATATGGTCATTACCGCTGGTAGGCGGGGATACGACCACGTGGATCGCGGGCACTTGGCAAGTCGTCAGTCGATCCACCACAGAGCGGAGGACTCAGAGCATGGCCGGCGCGATGCGCAAGATGGCGGTCTACCTCGGCCTCGTGGAGGACGATGGGTACGACGGCCGCGGATTCGACCCCGACGACGACTTCGAACCCGAACTCGATCCGGAGCCCGAGCGCGACCGCAGGCGGCACGAGGCGTCGCACCCGGCGCACGAGCCTCCACGGGACGAATCGGTACGAGTCGTGCAACCCACCGTGCAGCGTGAGCCGGTGGCGCATTCCGCCGCACTGCCCGCGGAACCGGCACGACCCGCCCGGATCGCGCCCGTGGCGTCCATCACACAAGAACGTCAGAGCCTGGAGAAGAACGCACCGGTGATCATGCCCAAGGTCGTGTCCGAACGAGAGCCTTACCGGATCACCACGCTGCACCCGCGGACCTACAACGAGGCCCGTACCATCGGGGAACACTTCCGTGAGGGCACCCCGGTGATCATGAATCTGACCGAGATGGACGACACCGACGCGAAGCGACTTGTCGACTTTGCCGCCGGTTTGGTCTTCGGTCTGCACGGAAGCATCGAGCGGGTGACGCAGAAGGTGTTCCTGTTGTCGCCTGCTAACGTCGATGTCACGGCGGAGGACAAGGCCCGCATCGCAGAGGGCGGGTTCTTCAACCAGAGCTGAGACGCACAACAGGACAAGCAGTAGGAAACAGGGGAGAGGGAAGCACGGATCATGAGCGTGGTTTGGCAAGTGCTGTACGTCGCGCTGATGTGTTTCCTGATCGTGCTGATCTTCCGGCTGGTCATGGACTACGTCTTCCAGTTCGCCCGCTCATGGCAACCCGGCAAGGCGATGGTCGTCGTTCTGGAGGCCACCTACACTGTCACGGATCCACCGCTCAAGCTCTTGCGGCGGTTCATCCCGCCGCTGCGTCTCGGGGGCGTGGCACTTGACCTGTCCTTCTTCGTACTGATGATCATCGTCTACATCCTGATCTCCATCGTGAGCAATCTCGCGAGGTGAATGTGGACGGTACGGTCTTGCCGACTGCCGATGACTACGTTGAGGTGAAGAGATGCCGTTGACCCCCGAGGACGTGCGGAACAAGCAGTTCACGACCGTCCGCCTCCGAGAAGGCTATGACGAGGACGAGGTCGATGCCTTCCTCGACGAGGTCGAAGCCGAACTGACCCGACTGCTGCGCGAGAACGAGGACCTGCGCGCCAAGCTGGCCGCCGCCACGCGTGCCGCCGCGCAGAACCAGCAGAACATGCGCAAGCCCCCGGAGGGCCCCGGTGGCCCCCAGGGCCCCGGCGGTCCCCAGGACCAGCAGCAGGGCATGCGCGGTCCGGGTGCTCCCGTCCCCGCCGGCATATCGGGCCCGCCGCAGCAGCAGATGGGCGGCCCCATGGGTGGCCCGCCCCAGCTGCCGAGCGGTGCGCCGCAGCTGCCCGCGGGCCCCGGCGGCCAGGGCGGCCCGCAGGGCCCCGGCCCGATGGGGCAGGGCGGTCCGATGGGACAGGGTGGCCCGATGGGACAGGGCGGCCCGATGCAGCAGCAGATGGGCGGCCCCATGGGCGGTCCCATGGGTGGTCCCGGCCCGATGGGCGGCGGTCTCCCGCAGCCCGGTCAGGGCCCCGGCGGCGACAGCGCCGCGCGTGTGCTCTCGCTGGCCCAGCAGACCGCCGACCAGGCGATCGCCGAGGCCCGTTCCGAGGCCAACAAGATCGTCGGTGAGGCCCGCAGCCGCGCCGAGGGCCTGGAGCGCGACGCCCGTGCCAAGGCCGACGCCCTGGAGCGGGACGCGCAGGAGAAGCACCGCGTCGCGATGGGCTCCCTGGAGTCCGCCCGCGCCACGCTGGAGCGCAAGGTCGAGGACCTGCGCGGCTTCGAGCGCGAGTACCGTACGCGGCTGAAGTCCTACCTGGAGAGCCAGCTGCGCCAGCTGGAGACCCAGTCGGACGACTCGCTCGCCCCGCCGCGCACCCCGGCCACGGCCTCCCTGCCGCCGTCCCCGGCGCCCTCCATGGCTCCGGCCGGCGCGAGCGCCCCGTCGTACGGCGGCGGCAACCAGTCGATGGGCGGCGCGCCGTCCCCGGCCGCGCCCTCCTACGGTGGCCAGCAGCAGATGTCGCCCGCGATGACGCAGCCGATGGCGCCGGTCCGTCCGCAGGGTCCGTCCCCGATGGGCCAGGCTCCGTCGCCGATGCGCGGCTTCCTCATCGACGAGGACGACAACTGACGGCCCGCCTCCCGTAGAGGCTCACACGTCGGCAGTCTCAGGGCGGGACCCCCGGAATCATCCGGGGGTCCCGCCCTTTTTACGCGGGTTGACCGGAGCGGCGGACCGGCCGGGCGATGCGAGGGCCCGGTCCCCTTTTCGGGGGACCGGGCCCTCGCATCGCGCCGGGTGCCCCGAAAGAGAACGGGGAACCGCGCGACCGGCTGCTGACGGCCGGTGGTCACCGCACGCCCGTGCGTACGGTGACCACCGGAATCGGATCGTCCTACGGGAGCGCCTTGCGCAGCCGGAAGGTCAGGGACAGGGACTCGTCCGTGAACGGCTCCCCGTACGTCCCGTCCGCCTCGCCCTGTGCGAAGTCCGTGGCGAGGACCTCGTCGGCGATGAGTTCCGCGTGCTCGCTCAGCGCGGCGAGCACCGCCGGGTCGGTGGCGGTCCAGCGCAGCGCGATCCGGTCGGCCACGTCCAGGCCGCTGTTCTTGCGGGCCTCCTGGATGAGCCGGATCGCGTCCCGGGCGAGGCCCGCGCGGCGCAGCTCCTCGGTGATCTCCAGGTCCAGGGCGACCGTCGCGCCCGAGTCGGACGCCACGGACCAGCCCTCGCGCGGGGTCTCCGTGATGATCACCTCGTCCGGGGCGAGGGTGATGGTCTCGCCGTCGACCTCGACCGAGGCCGTGCCCTCGCGCAGGGCCAGGGACAGCGCGGCCGCGTCGGCGTTCGAGACGGCCTTGGCCACGTCCTGGACGCGCTTGCCGAACCGCTTGCCCAGCGCGCGGAAGTTCGCCTTGGCCGTGGTGTCGACGAGCGAACCGCCGACCTCGCTCAGCGACGCCAGCGAGCTGACGTTCAGCTCTTCCGTGATCTGCGTGTGCAGCTCGGGGTCGAGCGCCTCGAAGCCGGTGGCCGCGATCAGCGCCCGCGAGAGCGGCTGACGCGTCTTGACCCCGGACTCCGCGCGCGTGGCCCGGCCCAGCTCCACCAGCCGGCGCACCAGCACCATCTGCTTCGACAGCTCCGGGTCGACGGCGGTGAGGTCCGCCTCCGGCCAGGAGGACAGGTGCACCGACTCGGGCGCGTCCGGGGTGACCGGCACGATCAGGTCCTGCCAGACCCGCTCGGTGATGAACGGGGTCAGCGGGGCCATCAGCTGGGTGACCGTCGTGACGACCTCGTGCAGGGTGCGCAGCGCGGCCTTGTCGCCCTGCCAGAAGCGACGGCGGGAGCGGCGCACGTACCAGTTGGACAGGTCGTCGACGAACGCCGACAGCAGCTTGCCGGCGCGCTGGGTGTCGTACGCCTCCAGGGCCTGCGTGACCTGGTCGGTGAGCGCGTGCAGCTCGGACAGCAGCCAGCGGTCCAGCAGCGGTCGGTCGGCCGGGGCCGGGTCCGCCTCGGTGGGCGCCCAGCCGGACGTGCGCGCGTACAGGGCCTGGAAGGCGACCGTGTTCCAGTAGGTCAGCAGCGTCTTGCGGACGACCTCCTGGATCGTGCCGTGGCCGACGCGGCGGGCCGCCCAGGGGGAGCCGCCGGCCGCCATGAACCAGCGCACCGCGTCCGCGCCGTGCTGGTCCATGAGCGGGATCGGCTGCAGGATGTTGCCCAGGTGCTTGGACATCTTGCGGCCGTCCTCGGCGAGGATGTGGCCGAGGCAGACGACGTTCTCGTAACTCGACTTGTCGAAGACGAGCGTGCCGATCGCCATCAGCGTGTAGAACCAGCCACGGGTCTGGTCGATGGCCTCCGAGATGAACTGCGCCGGGTAGCGCGACTCGAAGAGCTCCTTGTTCTTGTACGGATAGCCCCACTGCGCGAACGGCATCGAGCCCGAGTCGTACCAGGCGTCGATCACTTCCGGCACGCGCGTGGCCGTCCGCCCGCAGCCGTCCTCGGGGCACGCGAAGGTGACCTCGTCGATGTACGGGCGGTGCGGGTCGAGGCCCGACTGGTCGGTGCCGGTCAGCTCGGTGAGCTCCGCGCGGGAGCCGATGACGGTGAGGTGGTCCTCCGCGCAGCGCCAGACGGGCAGCGGGGTGCCCCAGTAGCGGTTGCGGGACAGGGCCCAGTCGATGTTGTTGTTCAGCCAGTCGCCGAAGCGGCCGTGCTTGACCGAGTCCGGGAACCAGTTGGTCTTCTCGTTCTCCTGGAGGAGACGGTCCTTGACGGCCGTGGTGCGGATGTACCAGGACGGCTGCGCGTAGTACAGGAGGGCCGTGTGGCAGCGCCAGCAGTGCGGGTAGCTGTGCTCGTACGGGAGGTGCTTGAAGAGCAGGCCGCGGTCCGCGAGGTCCTCGGTGAGCTTCTCGTCCGCCTTCTTGAAGAAGACGCCGCCGACCAGGGGCACGTCCTCGGCGAAGGTGCCGTCCTGGCGGACCGGGTTCACCAGGGGCAGGCCGTAGGCGCGGCAGACCTTGAGGTCGTCCTCACCGAAGGCCGGGGACTGGTGGACCAGACCCGTGCCGTCCTCGGTGGTGACGTACTCGGCGTTCACCACGTAGTGGGCGGGCTCCGGGAACTCCACGAGCTCGAACGGACGTTGATACGTCCAGCGCTCCATCTCGGCACCGGTGAACCGCTGACCGGTGGGCTCCCAGCCCTCGCCGAGGGCCTTCGCCACGAGCGGCTCGGCGACGACCAGCTTCTCCGTGCCGTCCGTGGCGACGACGTAGGTGACGTCGGGGTGCGCGGCGACCGCGGTGTTGGACACCAGGGTCCACGGGGTCGTCGTCCACACCAGGAGCGCGGCCTCGCCCGCGAGCGGACCGGAGGTGAGCGGGAAACGGACGTACACCGAGGGGTCGACGACGGTCTCGTACCCCTGCGCCAGCTCGTGGTCGGACAGGCCGGTGCCGCAGCGCGGGCACCAGGGGGCGACGCGGTGGTCCTGGACGAGCAGTCCCTTGTTGAAGATCTCCTTGAGCGACCACCAGACGGACTCCACGTACTCGGGGTCCATCGTCCGGTAGGCGTCGTCCAGGTCGACCCAGTAACCCATGCGGGTCGTGAGCTCGGTGAAGGCGTCGGTGTGGCGGGTCACGGACTCGCGGCACTTCGCGTTGAACTCGGCGATGCCGTACCGCTCGATGTCCTGCTTGCCGGAGAAGCCGAGCTCCTTCTCGACCGCCAGCTCGACGGGGAGGCCGTGGCAGTCCCAGCCGGCCTTGCGGGCCACGTGGTAGCCGCGCATGGTGCGGAAGCGGGGGAAGACGTCCTTGAAGACGCGGGCCTCGATGTGGTGGGCACCGGGCATGCCGTTGGCCGTGGGCGGGCCCTCGTAGAACACCCATTCGGGGCGTCCCTCGGACTGCTCGAGGCTCTTGGCGAAGATCTTCTGCTCGCGCCAGAAGTCGAGCACGGCGTGCTCGAGGGCGGGCAGGTCGACCTGGGCGGGTACCTGGCGGTACGTCGGCGCTGTCATCGGCGGGCTTCCTCCAACGGACTTTCTGCCTTCCGTCGGAGGGACGAGAGCCTGCTTGCTGCCTGCGCCGTGACCGGCGCGCTCCCGCGGTACCACCCTCCTTGGCTCCCCGGTGCGTCGTACACACCGACGAGCCCCCTCATTGAGGTCGCGAAACCGGTTCTACTCACCCGAGCGGCGGCCCGGCATCCCGTGCTCGGCCCGCTCCGGCTTTCTTCCGGCGGCTCCGGGGTGATCTTCACGTCGCGCTCGCCCCCGGGCTTCCACCGTCCCCGGGTCGCTCATGGCCGCTCACGGCGCTACTCGTCCCCATCCACGCTTCTCGCTCCGCCCAGTGTACGGCGCCCCGGGGGCAGCGGCCGACCGGTTTTGCGCCGCCCGGGCGGGCCGCGTCCGGACGGACCGCGGGCGCACCCGCCGGCGCCGTCCGCCGCGGTCTCCCGGGTGCACCGCCGTGTGACCCGAATGGACCGGCGGCCGCGGCCCGGATGCCGGGACGCCCGGTGCGGCGGATTACCCGGCGGGAAGCTGGGCACAACGCCGACGGACCACGCGGGCGCATTCGAGGGGGCGGGCGGATCGGGGCGGTGCGCCCCGTTGCCGTGGCACTCAAGTCGATTTATCGTCCCAGCACGATTCGCGAACAAGATCACAATATGTGAAGGGGTCGCGGCCATGGTGGCGAGGAAGACCGCCGGACAGCAGCCGGCGTCGAGCGGTTCCACGGCCGCGGGAGCCTCCGGCGGGGCCGCGGACGAAGGCGCGGCGAGCACCGGGAGGAGGCCCGGGACGGCCATGCGGGGCGGCACCTCCGGTGGGGGTGCGCGGAAGGCCGGCGGCGGGAAGGGGCCGGTCGCGAAGGGCACGGTTCCGCGCGGCGCCTCCTCGGGGAGGGCGGCCGGGGAGGAGGGCTCCGGAAGACCGGCGGCCGAGGAGGCGGCCGGTGGGAACGCGGCGGCACGGAAGACCGCCGCGGGGAAACCCGCCGTCAGGAGGGGAGCCGCCCGGAAGGGCACCGGCGGGACGGTCTCCCCGGCGGCGGGCGCGGACCGGAAGAGCACGGCCAAGAAGGCGGGTGCGGCGCAGGCCGCGGAGACGACGGGAGCCACCACAGTGGTTGCGAAGAAGAGCCCCGGTACGGCCACGGCGGCGAACGAGTCCACGGCAGTCCCCAAGGCACGGGCCGGCGCGGCGGCACCCGACGAGCTCGCGGTGCGTCCCGGCGAGGACCCCTGGACCCCGGAGGAGGTCGTCGAGGCGCGCACGGAACTCCAGTCCGAGGCGATGCGCCTGCGGTCCGAGCTCGACGCGTCCGAACGGGCCCTCGCGGGCCTGATGCGCGACTCGGGCGACGGCGCGGGCGACGACCAGGCCGACACCGGCGCCAAGAACATCACCCGCGAGCACGAGATGTCGCTGGCACAGAACTCGCGCGAGATGCTCGAACAGACCGAGCGGGCCCTGGAGCGGCTGGACGCGGGCACCTACGGGCTCTGCGAGAACTGCGGCGAACCGATCGGGAAGGCGCGCATGCAGGCCTTCCCGCGGGCCACCCTGTGCGTCGAGTGCAAGCAGAAGCAGGAACGCCGCTACTGAAGTCCTCCTGAGCACGTGCCCGGCGGGAACCGTGACGTACTCTCGTCCTCAGTCAGGCACCTAGTCGAAGGACTCACGTGGCAGAGGCGGAGCGCATCATCGGTACGCCGGACACCCCCGGCGCGGCGGGAGCCGGGGCGGAGCGGTCCGGGGGACGGCCGGCCGCCGGCGAGCGGTCGACCGGCTCCGACGGCTCCCCGGCCGCGGACGCGGGTGAGGCGCCCGCGTCCGCGCAGGCGCAGGTTCCGGGAGTGGTGCCCGACGTGGACGGCGGTACGGACACGGAGAACGGGACCGAGCGGCCCCGCGGCAAGCGGCGGATCGCCGTGCTGTTCGCGGTCGCCGCACTGGCGTACGCCCTGGACCTGGTCAGCAAGATGATCGTGGTCGCGAAGCTGGAGCACCACGCGCCGATCGAGATCGTCGGGGAGTGGCTGCGGTTCGTGGCGATCCGCAACGCGGGCGCGGCCTTCGGCTTCGGCGAGGCCTTCACCGTCATCTTCACGGTGATCGCGGCGTCCGTGATCGTGGTGATCATCCGCCTCGCGCGCAAGCTGTACAGCCTGCCCTGGGCCGTCGCGCTCGGGCTGCTGCTCGGCGGCGCGCTGGGCAACCTGACGGACCGGATCTTCCGCGCGCCCGGCGTCTTCCAGGGCGCGGTGGTGGACTTCATCGCGCCCAAGGGCTTCGCGGTATTCAACCTCGCCGACTCCGCGATCGTCTGCGGAGGCGTCCTCATCGTGCTCCTGTCCTTCCGCGGGCTCGACCCGGACGGCACCGTCCACAAGGACTGAAGCGGACGTAGGCCCTGCTCAGGGGCGCGCGTACGGCGTTGTCGTACCCGTCCTGCATACTCGACGGGTGAGCGTAACTCCCGAGATCCGTACCCTGCCCGTGCCCGACGGCCTGGAGGGCGAGCGCGTCGACGCCGCCATCTCCCGCATGTTCGGGTTCTCCCGCACCAAGGCGGCGGAGCTGGCCGCGGCAGGCAAGGTGCAGGTCGACGGCACGGTGGTCGGCAAGTCCGAGCGGGTGAGCGGCGGGGCCTGGCTCGAGGTCGAGATGCCGCAGGCGCCCGCGCCCGTGCAGGTCGTCGCCGAGCCGGTCGAAGGCATGGAGATCGTGCACGACGACGACGACGTGGTCGTGATCATGAAGCCGGTCGGCGTGGCCGCCCACCCGAGCCCCGGCTGGACCGGACCGACCGTGATCGGCGGGCTGGCCGCGGCGGGCTACCGGATCTCCACCTCGGGCGCCGCCGAGCGCCAGGGCATCGTGCACCGGCTCGACGTGGGCACGTCGGGGCTGATGGCCGTGGCCAAGTCGGAGCGCGCGTACACGTCCCTCAAGCGCCAGTTCAAGGAGCGCACGGTCGACAAGCGCTACCACACACTGGTCCAGGGCCACCCCGACCCCACGAGCGGCACGATCGACGCGCCCATCGGCCGGCACCCGAACCACGACTACAAGTGGGCGGTCACGGCCGACGGCAAACCGTCCGTCACGCACTACGACCTCATCGAGGCGTTCCGCGCGGCCTCGCTGCTCGACGTGAAGCTGGAGACCGGGCGCACCCACCAGATCCGCGTCCACATGTCGGCCCACCGGCACCCGTGCGTGGGCGACCTGACGTACGGCGCGGACCCCACGCTCGCCAAGCGGCTCGGCCTCACCCGCCAGTGGCTGCACGCCGTGCGGCTCGGCTTCGAGCACCCCGGGGACGGGCGGTGGGTCGAGTTCGGGAGCGACTACCCCGAGGACCTGCGCAAGGCCCTGAACCAGGTGCGGGAGGAGACGTACGGATGAGCACCCCCTATCTGGTGCGTGTGGCCGAGGACATCGCCGACCGCGAGGCGTGCTTCGCGGTGCGCAAGGAGGTCTTCGTCGCCGAGCAGGGCGTCCCGGAGGACCTGGAGTACGACGCGTACGACACCGACGCCGACACGGTCCACGTACTGGCCGTCCGCGACGACGGGACGCCCCTCGGTGCCGGGCGGCTGCTGTCCGGCGCGGCGGCCGCGGGGAAGACGGGCGGCGACGCGACCGTGGGGTCGCTCGGGCGGCTCGCCGTGACCAGGGAGGCGCGCGGGCTGGGCGTCGGCGCGGCTCTGGTGCGGGCCGTCGAGGAGGCGGCGCGGGCCCGGGGGCTGGCCGCGGTCGACCTGCACGCGCAGACGCACGCGATGGGTTTCTACGAGCGGCTGGGCTACGTGGCGTACGGGCCGGAGTTCCCCGACGCCGGGATACCGCACCGGGCGATGCGGCGCTCCCTGTGAGGTCCTGCGGGCCGCCGGGCCCGCAGGTGAAACGGGTGCGGGGCCGGACACGCCGGGTGTGAGGCGGGCTCACCGGGGCATGCGGGGCAGTGCGGTCCGCAGGATGGTCCCCGTTGGTGCCGGAGTGTGCGGCACACGGAGGGCACGACCGGGCCGTACGGGGTGACGCGTGACACCCTGGCTTCGGGGTGTCCTTGATCGTCTAGACCTGCGGAGCACGACCGTGGATCAGTTGGCCCTGCTGTTCGCCCTGCTGCTCGGGGCCCTGGTGAGCGTCCCGCTGGGAGAGCGGTGGGGGCTGCCCGCGCCGGTGCTGATGACGATCCTCGGAATCGTTCTCGCCCTGCCGGACTTCGTCCCCAACGTCGACATCACCCCCGACCTCATCCTGCCCGCGCTGCTGCCGCCCCTGCTGTACGCGGCGGTGCGCCGCACCTCGTGGCGGCAGTTCGCGGCCAACAAACGGCCGATCTTCCTGCTGGCGGTGGCGCTGGTCTTCGTGACGACGGCGGCCGTGGCCGCCGTCGCCCACGCGATCGTGCCGTGGCTGCCGATCGCCGCCGCCGTGGCGCTCGGCGCGCTCGTCGCGCCGCCCGACCCGGTGGCCGCCACGGCCGTGGCGGCGAAGCTGGGGCTGCCGCGGCGGCTGGTGTCGATCCTGGAGGGCGAGGGGCTGTTCAACGACGTGACGGCCATCGTGCTGTACCACGTCGCGATCGCGGCCGCCGTCAGCGGGACGTTCTCCCTCTCGGAGGCCGGTCTCGAGCTGGTGCTGTCGGCCGTCGTCGCGGTCGCCCTCGGCCTGGCCCTGGGCTGGGCCGCGAACAGGCTGCTGAACATCCTCGGCGACGCCACCCTCCAGGTCGGGCTCACCCTGCTCGTGCCGTACGTCTCCTACGTGCTGGCCGAGGAGCTGCACGGGTCCGGGGTGCTCGCGGTGCTCACCACGGCGCTGTTCCTCTCCGAGTACGCCACCGACGCGGACGACGTCATGACCCGGCTCGCCGGGCACACGTTCTGGGACGTGGTGGACACGCTGGTGACCGGGGTCGCGTTCGGGCTGATCGGCCTGGAGCTGCACAACGCGATCAGGACGGCGTCGGGGCGGTGGGAGGAGATGACCGGCTGGGCCCTGGCGATCCTGGCCGTCGTCGTCCTCGTACGGCTGCTGTGGCTGCTGCCGGCGACCTGGCTCACCCGGTGGCTGCACGCCCGGCTGGACGAGGACCACGACGAGGACATCCCGCTGACCTGGCGGGAGACCGTGGTGATGTGGTGGTCCGGGATGCGGGGGGTGGCCTCCGCGGCGCTGGTGCTGGCGATTCCGCTGGAGCTGGAGAACGGGGAGCCGTTCCCGGGCCGGGAGGAGATGATCTTCATCGCCTTCGGGGTCGTCATGGGAACGCTGCTGATCCAGGGGCTCACACTGCCGTGGCTGGTCGGGCGGCTGGGGGTACGGGCCGACACCGAGGCCGAGAAGGAGTTCGAGAAGCAGCTCGCGATCCGGGCCGCCCGGGCCGCGAAACGGCGGCTCGCGGAGCTGAGGTCGGCGGAGGACCTGCCCGAGGAGCTCTCCGAGAAACTGCTCCAGCGGGCCTACGACATCGGCGCGCGGATCAGTCCGGACATCGGGCAGGACGTGCGCAAGGAGGGACACGAGGAGCGGGACCGCCGGATGAAGAAGGCACGGCGCATCCGGGGCGAGATGCTGAGCGCGGCCCGCCACGAGGTGCTGTCGGCCCGCAGCGAACCGGGCTCGGACCCCGAGATCGTGGACCGGGTGCTGCGGCACCTGGATGTACGGAGTCTGCGCTGACGGAACTCTCGGGCCGGTCCCGGCGGTCCGGCCCCGCCCCTACGGCGGGTGCCCGGCAGCGCTGACCGCTGCGACGCGGTGCGTCGCGCGTGCGCGGGGGTGTGGGGGCGATACGTGTCGTGCCTGTCCGCCGGGGCGGCGGGTGGCCGTGTGCCTGTGGTGCCGTGCGCGGGCGGCCGTCGGCCCGTTCGGGGTCCCGGTGCCTGCCGCGGCGTGGTGCGTCCGTATGCGCGGTGCTGTGCGGCCGGCCTGTCGTGCCCGTCCGGGGCACGGCGGGGCGTCGGTCCCGTCCGTGGTGCTATGCGCGTGTCGGTGGGGCGGTCGGCCCGCGAGGGTCACGTCCGCGGCCGTGGAACGGGGGCGAGCGTCCCGCTGCGGGCGGTCCGCGCGGGAGGCCGGGGCAGGTCAGCGCGGCCCCCGCGCGGCTCTCGCCTGAGCTCCATCAGCTCCGGCCCGGTCCCGCGTGCGGGGAGTCGTACGCGCGGTCGCGGGACGCGGTGCGGGCGGCGGCGCCGCGCCCGTGGCCGTAGGAGCGGACGGGGCCGTCGCCGTTCCGGCCGTCCTGGCCGGTGGTCCTGCCGTCGAGCCGGACGGGCGAGCGCGCCGGCGGCAGCTCCGCCTCGGCCGTGCTGACGCGGGGCAGGGCGTACGGGTGCTCGTCGGCCAGCCAGCGGATCATCTGCTCGCGGACCTCCACCCGCACCGTCCAGACGTCGTCCGCGTCCTTCGCGGTCATCAGGGCCCGCACCTCCATGGTGCTCGGTGTGGTGTCCGTGACGACCAGGTTGTAGGCGCGGCCGTCCCAGGCCGGACACGCGCGCAGGATGTCGCGGAGCTTGTCGCGCATCGCGTCCAGGGGGGCCGAGTGGTCGAGGTGCCAGAAGACGATGCCGGTCATCTGCGGGGTGCCGCGCGACCAGTTCTCGAAGGGCTTGGACACGAAGTACGAGACGGGCATGGTGAGCCGGCGCTCGTCCCAGGTCCGCACCGTCAGGAACGTCAGCGTGACCTCCTCGACCGTGCCCCACTCGCCGTCCACCACCACGGTGTCGCCGATGCGCACCATGTCGCCGAAGGCGATCTGGAACCCGGCGAACATGTTGCCGAGCGTCGACTGCGCGGCCACACCGGCGACGATGCCGATGATGCCCGCCGAGGCGAGCAGCGAGGCGCCGGCCGCGCGCATCGCGGGGAACGTCAGCAGCATGGCCGCCACCGCCACCACGCCGACGATCGCGGAGACGACCCGCATGATCAGCGAGACCTGGGTGCGCACCCGGCGGACCCGCGCGGGGTCGCGGTGGGCCCGCGCGTAGTGGCTGTAGGACGTCTCGACCACCGCGGCCGCGATCCGGATCATCAGCCAGGCGACGGACCCGATCAGCACCAGCGTCAGGATCCGGCCGACGGCGGCCTCGATCCTCGGGTCCCTGATCACCTGGTCGTACGCGCCTCTGAGCAGGCCCACGCACAGGACGAGCTGGTAGGGGATGCGGGCGCGGCGCAGCAGACCCCACAGCGGGGTCTCGTGATGCCGTTCGTCCGCTTTGCGCAGCAGGCGGTCGGTGACCCACCCTATGAGCAGGGTGAGCAGCACCGCGCCGCCCACCACCACCAGTGGGCGCAGTACGTTCTCCATGCCATCGAACGTAACCGGCACAGGCGGTCATGAACCTGTGTTCTCGGCGAGAACGTGGGTACAGGCGCCAGGTCCGGGCGTCGGGTCCGGGTGTCAGGTCCGGGTATCAGGTCCGGGCGTCGGCCGGGATGCCGGTGCCTGCTGGCACCATGGCTCCATGAACATCATGCTCTTCCACTCGGTCTACGGCCCCCGCCCGGCCGTGCGGACCGCCGCCGACCGGCTGCGCGCGGCGGGACACGAGGTGTGGACGCCCGACCTGTTCGAGGGCCACACCTTCGATGACATGGAGGAGGCCAAGGCCTTCAACGACGGCATCGGCAAGGACGAGCTGCTCAGGCGGGCGGTGCTGGCCGCGGCCCCCTACTCGGAGCGGGGCCTGGTCTATGCCGGGTTCTCGCTCGGCGCGGCCGTCGCGCAGACGCTGGCGCTCGGCGACGACAAGGCCCGCGGGCTGCTGCTCCTGCACGGCACGTCCGACATCGCGGAGAACGCCTCGGTGGACGAGCTGCCCGTCCAGCTGCACGTCGCCGAGCCCGATCCGTTCGAGCCGGACGACTGGCTGAGCGCGTGGTACCTGCGGATGCGGCGGACGGGCGCGGACGTGGAGGTCCACCGCTACCGCGGCGCCGGGCACCTCTACACCGACCCGGAGCTGCCGGACTACGACGAGGAGGCGGCCGAGGCCACCTGGAAGGTGGCGCTCGGCTTCCTCGGCAGTCTGTGACAGTCCGTGGGACAGGATCCGGTCAGCCCACCGGGTCGTACACCCGCTCCACCTTCCGCGTGCCGCTGCGCGTACGGTACGGGCGCGCCCGGGACGAGGTCGCGCCGGCCCGCGTGCGGTCGGAGAGCACGTAGTGGGCCATCTGCGCGCGCTCGGCGGTGACGTCCAGGACGCCGTAGCCGTGCCGGTCGGTGCCGACCCGCTGGACGTGCCGGTTGGTGGCGCGGATCAGCGCGGCGGCCGCGGCCGTGACGGTGCCGTACGAGGATCTCGCGGCGGTCGTCGGTGTAGTCGTCCCACCGGCGGGGGAAGAGGGCGGGATCATCACCGGGTTGCCGACCAGCCGCCAGGTCGTGTCCGCGGACGACGGGCCCGCCTTCAGCCGGTCCAGCTGGGCCCGCCCCGTCACCGTACGGTCGGGGTCGTCGCCGGCCGGCACCTGCTGGGAGCGGAACGACGCAGGTCGAGCAGGGAGAGGCCGGCCGGCTTCCCGAAGCGCGGCCGGCGGTAGGTGGAGGCGACGCCGTGCAGGAAGGCGGGTGCGTGGGCGGGTGCGGCCTGTGCCGGGACCGCGGCGGCCGGCGGGGCCGCGAGGACGGCTCCGGCCACGGCCGCCTTGACGACCGTACGGCGGCGCGGCGCGGCGCGGGGAGGACCGGGCCGGGGGCGTCCGGGACGTCCGGGTGGCCGGCGGAGTCGGTGAGGCGTCCGATGCGACGGGTCACGGCCGATCGCACTACTGATCGTCCCGCTCTCCGGGCAGCCGGAGAGCGCGCTGCGTACGGCGCGTGCGGGCGAACCGCGAAGAGTTCGCCCGCACGTCCGCCGCGCGTCGCCCGACCGGGACCGGCGCCTACTTGGTGACGCCCGCGTCCTTCAGGGCCGTCGCCCAGCCCGCGGCGTCGGACGGGATCTCGATCTTCTTGTCGTTGATCTTGACGGTGGGCGTCGAGTCGACGCCCTCGGCGTCGTCGAAGGCCTTGCTCATCCGCATCGCCCAGGCGTCGTACGTGCCCTTCTCGACCGCGTCCTGGAACTTGGTGTTGCCCTTCAGCTCGTCCACCGTGTCGGCCACCTTGATCAGGTAGTCGTTCTTGGCGAACTCGTCCGTGGACTCCTCGGGGTGGTACTCCGCCGAGTACAGCGCGGTCTTGTAGTCGATGAACGCCTCGGGGCTGACGTTCAGGGCGGCGCCGAGCGCGCTCAGCGCGTTCTTGGAGCCCTCGCCGCCGAGGTTGCCGTCGAGGAAGGTGCCGAGGGTGAACTGGAGCTTGTAGCTGCCGTCCTCCATGCCCTTGTTGACGGCCTCGCCGAGGGTCTGCTCGAAGTTGGCGCAGCCCGGGCAGCGCGGGTCCTCGTAGAGGTGGACCACGTTGTCGGTCTCCGAGTCGCCGACCACCACGGTGGTGCCGTCCTTGCCCGAGGTGTTGGCCGGGGCGACCACCTTGGCGTCGGCCGCCGCCTCCCACTTCGTGGGCTGGTTGCCCTGCACGACGGCGTAGCCGATGCCGCCGGCTATCGCGAGGACGGCGACGATCGAGCCGGCGACGATCGCCTGCCGCTTCGCCTTGTCGCGCTTGGCCTGCCGCTCGCGCTCCTGGCGCAGCCGCTCCCGGGCCGCCGTCTTCGCCGCCTGGCTGTTCCTCTTGCTCATGATGCTGGTCTCCCTGGGGACGCGCACAGGGCGTGCGCGGGGTGCTTGTCGGGGGGAACTGCGCTCGGTCGCCGTGCCCGCCGGTCAGGCGGCAGCGGCGGCCGGGCACGGCGGCCCGCGCCGTCCCAGGGAGTACGTGAGGAGCAGCGTGCGCGCGGCGGCGGGGCGGCGCACGGGGCGCGGCATCCGGCGGCGCGCCGGGGCCGGCCGTACCGTGACCGCGGCGACCGCGAGCAGCAGCGGCCGGAAACCCGCCGCGACCGTCGCGCCCAGCAGCTGGGCCAGCGCCCGCTCGCCGCGGCGCAGCCAGGCTGCCGCCAGCAGCCCCACGCCGACGTGCGTGGCGAGCAGCAGCCAGGCGGCGGCGGGGTCGGCGTCGGCGAGCAGCACCGCCGCGGGGGAGGGGTCGCCGGTCATCCGGGCCAGCGGGGCGCCGACGTCACCGGCGCACAGCACGTCGAGCCCGATCGAGCGCAGCGGGCCCGCGACGGGGCCGCCCGTGGCGCCGTAGCAGGCGTGCTGGCCCGCGGTGAACAGGGTGTCGGCGGCCAGCTCCAGCGGGATCAGCAGGGCGGCGATCCGTCCGAAGCCGCGCTCGCGGCCCGCCAGGGCGTACGCGATCAGGAAGACGGCGGCGGCTATGGCGGCCACCGTGGGCAGCGGCAGCGGCACCCCGGACAGCAGGACGTGCGACGCGGTGCTGAGCGTCACGACCAGCGCCGTGAACAGCGCCGCGCGCACGGCTCTGACTGGGGTCCCGGACATGTCCATAACGCTGTCGAGTGTCCCACGGGCCCGCGTAAAAGACCCCTAAAGGGGCCGGGGTCCCGGTGCGGGGTCCGTGGGACGGGGGACGCGGACGGTCACAGACCGGGGATCCGGCCGTTGCGGAACAGGTCCACGAAGATCTGGTGGTCCATGCGCGCGCGTGCGCCGTAGGCGTGCGCGAAGTCCACCAGCAGGGGCGCGAAGCCGTCCTCGTCGGCCGCGATCGCCGCGTCGATCGCCCGTTCGGTGGAGAACGGCACCAGGGACTCGCCGGACTGGTCGTCCGCCGCCGCGTGCATCGCGGCGGTGGCCCGGCCCAGATCGGCGACGACGAGCGCGATCTCCTCCGGGTCGTCGATGTCGCTCCAGTCCAGGTCGACCGCGTACGGCGACACCTCGGCGACGAGCTGGCCGGCGCCGTCCAGCTCGGTCCAGCCGAGCCACGGGTCGGCGTGCGCCTGGAGGGCGCGCTGCGAGATCACCGTGCGGTGGCCCTCGTGCAGGAAGTACTCCCGGATCGCGGGGTCCGTGACGTGGCGGGAGACCGCCGGGGTCTGGGCCTGCTTGACGTAGATCACCACGTCGTTCTCCAGGGCGTCGCTGTTGCCCTCCAGGAGGATGTTGTACGACGGCAGGCCCGCGGACCCGATGCCGATGCCGCGGCGGCCGACCACGTCCTTCACCCGGTACGAGTCCGGGCGGGCGAGCGAGGACTCCGGCAGCGTCTCCAGATAGCCGTCGAAGGCCGCGAGCACCTTGTAGCGGGTGGCCGCGTCCAGCTCGACGGAGCCGCCGCCGGGCGCGAAGCGGCGCTCGAAGTCGCGGATCTCGGTCATCGTCTCCAGCAGCCCGAAGCGGGTGAGCGAACGGGCCACGCGCAGCGCCTCCAGCAGCGGGCCCTCGGCGGTGTCGAGCGTGAACGGCGGGACCTCGTCGTGCTTGGCGCCCGTCGCGAGGGCGCGGATCCGCTCCCGGTACGCCTCCGCGTACACCCGTACCAGTCGGGTGATCTGCTCGTCACTGAGCGCCTTGGCGTAGCCGATCAGCGCGACCGAGGCCGCGAACCGCTTGAGGTCCCAGGTGAAGGGGCCGACGTAGGCCTCGTCGAAGTCGTTGACGTTGAAGACCAGCCGGCCCTGGGAGTTCATGTAGGTGCCGAAGTTCTCCGCGTGGAGATCGCCGTGGATCCACACGCGCGAGGTGCGGTCGTCCAGGTACGGTCCGCCGGCGCGGTCCGCCCCGTCCGCCCCGTCTGCGAGGTCTCGGTAGAAGAGGCTCGCCGTGCCGCGGTAGAAGGCGAACGCGGAGGCCGCCATCTTCCGGAACTTCACCCGGAAGGCGGCCGGATCGGCGGCCAGGAGCTCACCGAAGGCGGTGTGGATCACGTCGAGGATCTGCTCGCCGCGTCGCTCGGCGTCGAGCTGCGGAACCGGCATCGCTGGGTGCCTCCTGGTACGGGTGGTGTGTGACGTGGGGAACAGGGATGCCGTCCGAGGGCGACGAGTCCTTCGCAGCCTCCAACGACCGGCGACGCCCGCGAGTGCCCGCGCCACGCCGACGGCGGTCCCGGACGGGACCGTACTCCGCCCGGGAGGAATCCGCGGACGACGCCGGGACACGCCGTGCGCGGGACTCGCGGTGTCGGGGAGACCCCGTCGGGTGCCTGCCGGGAGGCATAGACTTCTTCGCTGTCCCCCGGACTGCCCGCAGCCCGCCGGACCCCCCGCCCCGCACCACGGCGCGCCCCGCCGCGGTGCGCCCGCCGACCCGCTGACCAGGAGGCCCAAGCCGTGTCGAAGCCGCCGTTCACGCACCTGCACGTCCACACCCAGTACTCGCTGCTGGACGGTGCCGCGCGGCTGAAGGACATGTTCAACGCCTGCAACGACATGGGCATGACGCACATCGCCATGTCCGACCACGGCAACCTCCACGGGGCGTACGACTTCTTCCACTCCGCGAAGAAGGCCGGGGTCACCCCGATCATCGGCATCGAGGCGTACGTCGCCCCCGAGTCCCGGCGGAACAAGCGCAAGATCCAGTGGGGCCAGCCGCACCAGAAGCGGGACGACGTCTCCGGTTCGGGTGGTTACACCCACAAGACGATCTGGGCGGCGAACAAGACGGGACTGCACAACCTCTTCAAGCTCTCCTCCGACGCGTACGCCGAGGGCTGGCTGCAGAAGTGGCCCCGGATGGACAAGGAGACCATCTCCCAGTGGTCCGAGGGGCTCATCGCCTCCACCGGCTGCCCCTCCGGCGAGCTCCAGACCCGGCTGCGCCTCGGCCAGTTCGACGAGGCCCTGAAGTCGGCCGCCGAGTACCAGGACATCTTCGGCAAGGACCGCTACTTCCTGGAGCTGATGGACCACGGCATCGAGATCGAGCGCCGGGTCCGCGACGGCCTGCTGGAGATCGGCAAGAAGCTCGGCATCCCGCCGCTGGTGACGAACGACTCGCACTACACGTACGCGCACGAGGCCGCGGCCCACGACGCCCTGCTGTGCATCCAGACCGGCAAGAACCTCTCCGACCCCGACCGCTTCAAGTTCGACGGCACCGGCTACTACCTGAAGTCCACGGACGAGATGTACGCCATCGACTCCTCGGACGCCTGGCAGGAGGGCTGCCGCAACACGCTCCTGGTGGCCGAGCAGATCGACACCACCGGGATGTTCGAGAAGCGCGACCTGATGCCGAAGTTCGACATCCCGGAGGGCTACACCGAGGTCACCTGGTTCAAGGAGGAGGTCCGCCGCGGCATGGAGCGCCGCTTCCCCGGCGGCATCCCCGAGGACCGGCAGAAGCAGGTCGAGTACGAGATGGACGTCATCATCCAGATGGGGTTCCCGGGGTACTTCCTCGTCGTCGCCGACTTCATCATGTGGGCCAAGAACAACGGCATCGCGGTGGGTCCGGGGCGAGGCTCCGCGGCCGGTTCGATCGTCGCGTACGCCATGGGCATCACCGACCTCGACCCGATCCCGCACGGTCTGATCTTCGAGCGGTTCCTCAACCCCGAGCGCGTCTCCATGCCCGACGTCGACATCGACTTCGACGAGCGCCGGCGCGTCGAGGTGATCCGGTACGTGACGGAGAAGTACGGCGCCGACAAGGTCGCCATGATCGGCACCTACGGCAAGATCAAGGCCAAGAACGCGATCAAGGACTCCGCGCGCGTCCTCGGCTACCCGTACGCGATGGGCGACCGGCTCACCAAGGCCATGCCCGCCGACGTCCTCGGCAAGGGCATCGACCTCGACGGCATCACCAACCCCTCGCACCCCCGGTACAACGAGGCCGGCGAGATCCGCTCGATGTACGAGAACGAGCCGGACGTGAAGAAGGTCATCGACACCGCCAAGGGCGTCGAGGGCCTGGTCCGCCAGATGGGTGTGCACGCGGCCGGCGTGATCATGTCCAGTGAGCCCATCGTCGACCACGCCCCGATCTGGGTGCGGCACACGGACGGCGTGACGATCACCCAGTGGGACTACCCGCAGTGCGAGTCGCTCGGCCTGCTCAAGATGGACTTCCTGGGCCTGCGCAACCTCACGATCATGGACGACGCCATCAAGATGGTGAAGGCCAACAAGGGCATCGACCTGGAGATGCTCTCGCTCCCGCTGGACGACCCCAAGACCTTCGAACTGCTCTGCCGCGGTGACACCCTCGGTGTCTTCCAGTTCGACGGCGGCCCGATGCGCTCGCTGCTCCGCCAGATGCAGCCCGACAACTTCGAGGACATCTCCGCCGTCTCGGCCCTGTACCGGCCGGGCCCGATGGGCATGAACTCGCACATCAACTACGCGGAGCGGAAGAACGGCCGCCAGGAGATCACCCCGATCCACCCGGAGCTGGAGGAGCCCCTCAAGGAGGTCCTGGACGTCACCTACGGCCTGATCGTCTACCAGGAGCAGGTGCAGAAGGCCGCCCAGATCATCGCCGGCTACTCGCTCGGCGAGGCCGACATCCTCCGCCGCGTGATGGGCAAGAAGAAGCCCGAGGAGCTGGCGAAGAACTTCACCATCTTCCAGGCGGGCGCCCAGAAGAACGGCTACAGCGACGAGGCGATCCAGGCGCTGTGGGACGTGCTGGTCCCGTTCGCCGGCTACGCCTTCAACAAGGCGCACTCCGCCGCGTACGGCCTGGTCTCGTACTGGACCGCGTACCTGAAGGCGAACTACCCCGCCGAGTACATGGCCGCGCTCCTCACCTCCGTCAAGGACGACAAGGACAAGTCGGCCGTCTACCTCAACGAGTGCCGCCGCATGGGCATCAAGGTGCTCCCGCCGAACGTCAACGAGTCCGAGTCGAACTTCGCCGCCCAGGGCGACGACGTGATCCTCTTCGGCCTCTCCGCCGTCCGCAACGTCGGCACCAACGTCGTCGAGTCGATCATCCGCAGCCGCAAGGCCAAGGGGAAGTACAGCTCCTTCCCCGACTACCTGGACAAGGTCGAGGCGGTCGTCTGCAACAAGCGCACCACGGAGTCACTGATCAAGGCCGGCGCCTTCGACTCCATGGGGCACACCCGCAAGGGCCTGATGGCGCAGTACGAGCCGATGATCGACAACGTGGTCGCGGTCAAGCGCAAGGAGGCCGAGGGCCAGTTCGACCTCTTCGGCGGCATGGGCGAGGAGGAGAGCAGCGAGCCCGGCTTCGGGCTGGACGTCACGTTCACGGACGACGAGTGGGACAAGACCTACCTGCTCGCCCAGGAGCGCGAGATGCTCGGTCTGTACGTCTCCGACCACCCGCTCTTCGGCCTGGAGCACGTGCTGTCCGACAAGGCGGACGCGGGCATCGCCCAGCTCACCGGCGGGGACTTCGGCGACGGCGCGGTGGTGACCATCGGCGGCATCATCTCCGGCCTGCAGCGCAAGATGACCAAGCAGGGCAACGCCTGGGCCATCGCCACGGTGGAGGATCTCGCCGGCTCCCTCGAGTGCATGTTCTTCCCCGCGACGTACCAGCTCGTCTCGACCCAGCTCGTCGAGGACGCGGTGGTGTTCGTCAAGGGCCGCCTCGACAAGCGCGAGGACGTGCCGCGGCTGGTCGCGATGGAACTGATGGTCCCCGACCTGTCGAACGCGGGGACGAACGCGCCGGTCGTGCTCACCATCCCGGCGACCCGGGTCACCCCGCCCATGGTCAGCCGGCTCGGGGAGATCCTCGGCAACCACCGGGGCGACAGCGAGGTGCGGATCAGGCTCCAGGGCCCGCGCAAGACGACGGTGCTGCGTCTGGACCGGCACCGGGTGAAGCCGGACCCGGCGCTCTTCGGTGACCTGAAGGTGCTGCTGGGTCCGTCCTGCCTGGCGGGCTGAGCCCGGCGGTCACGACGACTGTGCGTTCCGAGGGTTACGCCGGTGTCGGGGGGCCCGGGGCGGGCCGGGTTCGGTCCGTCCGGATTCCGACACCGGCTCCCGCGCGCAAAGGCGCGGCAAAGGCTTGCGCGGTACGGAGGCGCACGCGGAGAACCTGCGCGGCGGGGTCCTCAATTGTGACCGAAGCGCCTCTGCTGCTTGCGGGCGACCTCCGCCGGGCTGCCCTGCGGCTGTGTCAGCGGCGACTCCGCCGACTCACCCGGAATCCGCTCCACCTGCTCCTGAGCCTGCTCGGACCGGGCCGCCCGGCTCTGCGGGCTGCCCTGTTTCCGGTTCTTGTTCTTGGCCATGGTGATCCGCCTCCTGTGGGTGATCTAGGGGCCAAAGCCGCGACCAGATTCACATAGGCGGACACTCCTCGCATGTCGTAAAAATACGGTGCGTTACCGGATGGATGAGAGTGGACTGCTCCGGATGCGCCACGCCGATGATCCAGTTCCGGCCGTTAACCTTCGCGAGGTCGGGCAGACTCGAAGGAAGCCCGAAGCAAACCTCCCGGAAAGAGGGTGGATCGCGTGGACCGCTGCATCGTCCTGGTGGACGCCGGATATCTGCTCGGTGCCGCCGCCAGCCTCCTCGCCGGGGAACCCTCGCGCTCCCGCATCACCGTGGACCACTCCGCCCTCATCCAAGGGCTCCGCGAGCGCGCCGAATCGGACACCCAGCAGCCCCTGTTGCGCATCTACTGGTTCGACGGCGCCCCCGACCGCGTGCCCCAGCCCGAGCACCGCAGGCTGCGGGTGATGCCCCGGGTCACCGTCCGCCTGGGTGCCCTGACCCGCAGCGACGGACGGTGGGCGCAGAAGGGCGTGGACGCGGCCATGCACGCCGAACTCACCGAACTCGCCCGCAACCGGGCCTGCTCGGACGTGGTCCTCGTGACCGGGGACGGGGACCTGCTGCCCGGCATGATGGCGGCCAAGGAGCACGGGGTGGCCGTGCACCTGTGGGCCGTGCAGGCCGCGGACGGCGACTACAACCAGTCCGAGGACCTCGTCGCCGAGGCCGACGAACGGCGCGTCCTGGACCGGGTCTGGATCACCAAGGCCGTACGGCCCAAGGAGTTCGGCGGGGTGTGCGCGCCACCGCCCGTGCCCCGGCCCGAGATCGCCGCCATCCTCTCCGCACCGCTGCCCGAGTCGGCGCTCGCCACCACGGACCGGGACGGTGAGCGGCCGCGGCCCGTGACGTCGGCGCCCTCGCGCAACGGCAGCGAGGAACGCGTCCCCGCCGCCAAGGGCGGCGTCCCCACCCCGAAGGACCTCGCCGCGCTGCGGTCGCCCGCCGCCCCCGCCGCGCAGGCCCCGGCGAGCGCCACGCTGCGCTGGTCCTCCGACAAGGGGTGGGTGGACCGGCCCGGCGTCGTCGGCGAGACGCCGGACGCGGCCGCCATGCCGACGCTGGCCCAGCTCACCACGGCCGAACAGCGCTGGGCCGACCGGGAGGAGGACATCACCACGGTCGGCGGCGACCCGTACGAGGTCGGCCAGGTGTTCGCGCGCCGCTGGGTGGAACGCCTCGCGGACCGGGCGCAGCTGCAGAAGCTCTCCGGCATGTACCCGCGCATCCCGCACCGGGTCGACGGCGAACTGCTGCGGTACGCGGCCCGGTTCGGACTGCTGGCCCACAAGGACGACCAGATCGACGAGCACGACCGCTACGCCATCCGGGCCGGTTTCTGGCGCGAGATCGACGTACGGACCACCCCGGAGAACGTCCCCGCCGGGGAGTGAGCGCGGCCGTCCCGGAGTCGGCCGGGGCCGTCCCGGCCGGCGCGTCACGGTCCCGTGCCACGACCCGTCCGGCCCCGGACGGCGACCCGGACGCGAGGCCGGGCCCGGCACCCCGTAGTCTCGTGCCTCGTGAGTACGCGCGCGGGACAGGGAAGCCGGCACGGCGATGTCGTGTGCGCGGTGCGCGGTCTGACGAAGACCTACCCCGCGGCGCGAGGGCGGCGCGGAACACCGGCAACGCCCGAGATCAAGGCCAACGACGCGGTGGAGCTCCAGGTCCGGCGCGGGGAGATCTTCGGGCTGCTCGGCCCCAACGGCGCCGGGAAGTCCACACTCGTACGGCAGCTCACCGGGCTCATGCGCCCGGACGAGGGCACCGTGGACATCCTCGGCCACGACATCGTGCGCCATCCCGAGCGGGCCGCGCGCATCCTCGCCTACCTGGGTCAGGAGTCCACCGCGCTGGACGACCTCACCGTGTCGCTCGCCGCGGAGACCACCGGGCGGCTGCGCGGCCTCGACGTGACCCGGGCGCGCGAGGAGCGGGACGCCGTACTGGACGAGCTGGGGCTGACCCCGCTCGCCGCGCGGCCGATCCGGAAGCTGTCCGGCGGGCAGCGGCGGCTGGCCTGTTTCGCCGCCGCCCTGGTGGGCGAGCGGCCCCTGCTGGTGCTGGACGAGCCGACCACCGGCATGGACCCCGTCGCCCGGCGGGCCGTCTGGGCCGCCGTCGACCGGCGCCGTGCCGAGCGCGGCACGACCGTCCTGCTCGTCACCCACAACGTCATCGAGGCGGAGACCGTGCTCGACCGCGTCGCCGTGCTCGACAAGGGACGGGTCATCGCCTGCGACACCCCGGCCGGACTCAAGGAGAAGGTGGCGGGCGAGGTCCGCGTGGACCTGGTGTGGCGCGAGCGGGCACCGCTGGAGGTGCCCGAGGTCGCCGCGCTGCGCTCGCGGGCCGACGAGTCCGGGCGCCGGTGGACGCTGCGGCTCGCCCCCGAGGAGGCCCGCGCCGTGGTCGCCACCGTCACCGGCGGCGCCGCCTTCGTGGCCCTCGACGACTTCACGCTCGCCACGCCGAGCCTGGAGGACGTGTACCTGGCGCTGGGCGGCGGCGCACAGCAGGGACTGGTGAAGGCGTGATCGGCGTGAACGCACGGACGGCCGCGGCCGTACGGGACCGTGCGACGGCCGGAGCGAGAAGGAGCAGCTCGACGTGAGTGTCGTACCCGCGGAGTTCCTGCCGGGCGAGACCCTGGCCGTGCCGGAGCGCGACCCGGCGGCCCCGGCCGCGCTCGGGCCGCGGGCGCGGCTGTGGCCGTCGCTCGCCGCCGTCTACCGGGCCCAGCTCTCCCGCGCGCGGGTCGCGCGGATCCCGCTCCTGTTCGTGGCCACGTTCCAGTCGGTCGGCATCATGATCCTGATGCGGGGCGTCGTGGACGGCGGCAGCGAGGCGCAGGCCGTCGTCGCCGGCTCGTCCGTGCTCGTGGTGGCCTTCGTCGCGCTCAACCTGCTCGCCCAGTACTTCGGGCAGCTGCGGTCGAGCGGCGGGCTCGACCACTACGCCACGCTGCCGGTGCCGCCGGCCGCCGTGGTGCTGGGCGCGGCGGGCGCGTACGCCTCCTTCACCGTGCCCGGCACGATCGTGACCGCCGTCTTCGGCTGCGTGCTCTTCGGGCTGCCGCTCACCCACCTGTGGGTGCTCGCCGCGGTGATCCCGCTCGCCGGAGCCGCGCTCGCCGGACTCGGGGCCGCCCTCGGGCTGCTCGCGCCCCGGCCCGAACTCGCCACCCTCCTCGGACAGCTCGGCATGTCGGCGGCGCTGCTCCTCGGGGTGCTGCCCGCCGAGCGGATGCCCGCCGTGGTGCAGCTCGCCCGCGACCTGCTGCCCTCCACGTACGGGGTCGAGGCCTTCGCGCGGACCTTCGGGCCCGGCCCCGACTGGGCGCTCGTCCTCGGCGACCTGGCGGTGTGCGCGGGCGTCGGGGTCATCTCACTGGCGGTCGCCACCTGGGCCTACCGCCGGGCCGCCGTCCGATGACGCGGCGCACGGCCGGGCCTGGCACGATGTCAGGGTGACCGCACCGCTGACTCCGCCCCCGCACGATCCCTCCTCCCGCCGCGCCCACGCCTGGCACGCCGCACCGGGTTCCCCGGCCGCGGGTCCGGCCGGCCACGACGTCGCGCACGGACACGGCGGGAAGGACGCCGAAGACGGTCAGGACGGGCAGGACGGTCCCGGGATGAGGACCGAGCTGAGGGAAGCCGCGGTCGTCACGGTCGCGACGGCGGTCGTCGGAGCGCTGCTCGGCCTGCTGTGGTGGTGGCTGGCGCCGAACGTCCCGCTGATCTCGGACGGTACGGCGGTCTACCTGCGGGACACCGAGGGCGAGCAGGCCATCGGGGTCGACGGGACGTTCACACTGCTGGCGCTGGGCTTCGGAGCCCTGAGCGCGCTGGTGGTGTTCCTGGTGCGCAAGCGCGGGGGAGTGCCGTTGGTGCTGGCGCTCACCGTCGGCGGGCTGCTGGGCTCGCTGCTCGCGTGGCGGCTCGGCGTCTGGCTCGGGCCCGCCCAGGACGTCGTCGCCCACGCCCGGCAGGTCGGCGAGGGCAGGACCTTCCCGGCGCCGCTCAAGCTGGGCGCGAAGGGCGCGCTGCTCGCCTGGCCGGTCGCCACGCTGCTGGTCCACCTGGGACTGACGGCGCTGTTCGCCCCCCGGGACCCCGACCCGTACGGGCAGCAGCACCAGCTCGGCCCCTACGGACCGCCGCCGGCCCGGGACGCCTGACGGCACGACCGGCGCCGCACGGCGGTCCGCACCCGGCTCACGCCGGCCGGCGGCCGTGGTTGGAGCGGTTCTTCCGCACGCGCCATTTGCGTTTCCGTGTCCTCTTCGACATGTCCTGTGTACATAACCGAGGACAGGGCGCCCGTCGAGGGGTCACGCACGGGCGATCGGCGCCGAGCGGGCGTCCGCGGCCCTCAGGAGGTCGTCCGGGGACAGCTCCACCTCCAGGCCGCGGCGGCCGGCCGAGACGTAGACCGTCGGGTGCTCCGCGGCCGAGACGTCCACGACCGTGGGGAGCTTCTTGCGCTGGCCCAGCGGTGAGATGCCGCCGACGACGTAGCCGGTGGTGCGTTCCGCGAGCGCCGGGTCCGCCATCGCCGCGCGCTTGCGGCCGACCGCCGACGCCAACGCCTTGAGGTCGAGAGAGCGGGTGACCGGGACCACGGCCACGGTCAGCGTGCCGTCCACGTCCGCCACGAGGGTCTTGAACACCCGCTCCGGCGCCACCCCGAGCGCCTCGGCCGCCTCCTCCCCGTACGAGGGGTGGGCGGGGTCGTGGTCGTAGGAGTGCACCCGGTAGGTCACGCCCGCGGCCGTCAGGGCCACCGTCGCGGGCGTGCCGCCCGCCCGTCGCCCACCACCGCCCTTCTTCGCATGCGCTGCGCGCGCCCCTTCTTCCTGCTGCTTCTTCGGCTTCTTCGGCACCGGCCATCGGCTCCCTGTTCGCGCTTCAGTTCAGGCTCGTCGGACCACGGGTCAGCTCCACCGCCGGCAGCGACGGCAGGCCGCGGATGATGGCTGCCTCCGCCCGCAGCAGTCTCAGCTCGTCGCGCAGGCGCGAGGCCGTGTCCGGGGCCTGGAGGAGGCGCTGCTTGGTCGGGGTGTCGAGCATCATCGCCGCCGCCACCAGGTACGAGACCACGGACGGCTCGTCCGGCAGCTCCGCCCCCGTGGACAGCGACCGCTCCCGGGCGCCCGCCAGCCGCTTCTGGTACTGGCGGAAGGCGCGCAGCACCCCCTCGGCCAGCGCCCCCGCCTCGTCGCCCGGCTGCTCCGGGAGTTCCTCCAGCTCGGCCGTCAGGAACGGACCCGACGCGTCCACCGACTTCAGGCGCACCCGGGTCGTGCCGGTCGCCAGCACCTCGAACGTCCCGTTGTCGCGCTCCCGGACGGTCGCCGCGTCCGCGACGCAGCCCACCCCGTGGAACGCCTTCAGCGGGTTCTCGCCGAAGCCCGCCGCCGGACCGCGCTCGGGCAGGGCCGTCGGGTCCGGCATGCCGGGGGCGCTGGGCGCGACCTCGTGGCCGTCGCGGATCGCGACGACGGCGAACCGGCGGGGAGCGGACTCGGGGGTCTTCAGCAGCTCGCGCATCATGGCGCGATAGCGCTCCTCGAAGACGTTCAGCGGGAGCACGAGTCCCGGGAACAGCACCGAGTCGAGGGGAAAGAGCGGCAGCCGGACGGTGGTCACGACGCAAGAGCCTAATGGTCACCGGGACACGTTCGTCCGGCGCGCCCGCCGAGTGGACGGGAGGGGACACCGCGACGCACGGGAACTCCCTGGTCAACCACGGTCGCACCCGTCCTTCGGTACGGTCTCGCCGCCCGTCGTCACGGTCGCACCCGTCCGTCAGTTCCGGGTCAGCAGCCTCGTCGCCCCCGCCGCCACCGCCGTCGCCAGGATCCAGCCCACCATGATCACCACGGCGGCCAGCCACTGCCACACCCCGTGCAGCTGCCAGTAGCCCACCTGCCCGAGGTCCACGACCGGCAGCAGCAGGTCCAGCGCGAACAGGGACGCGTTCCACGGCGGGTGCTCGCCGCCCTTGATGGGCGGGTGGTCGGCGCGCGAGAAGGCGATCGAGGTCGCCGCCCACAGCACCGCCATCCACACCGCGGCCCGGCCCGGCCGGTACCCGTACCCGACCGTCCAGTCCTGGGTGTAGCCCCACAGCTTGCCCGCGAGCGGCAGGTTCTCGCGGCGGTGGCGCTGCTTGGTGAGGAGCACCTCGCGAGCGTCCTCGTCCTCCCCGCCCGCGCGGAGCACGGCGGCCAGCCGCTCGTACGGCTCCGGGTTGTACTCGGCGGTCGCGGCCGCCACCCAGTTCAGCCGTCTGGCCAGCGGGAACGGGCCGCGCGGCACCAGGTTCTCGTACGTGAAGCCGCCCATCTGGATGCGGCCCGGGCCCGGCCAGCTGTCGGCCCTGTCCATCAGGTTGACGATCCGCGCGCCCGACAGGACGACCCTGCCGCGCTCCGGTCTCTCGCACAGGAAACGCAGCTCGGGCACCTGCACCCGGCGCAGCGACAGCTCCTGGTCCTCGGCGAGCAGGAACCGGGCGTGTTCCAGGTCGACCGAGTCGCCGAACCGGCCGTCGTCGAGCCGTATGCCGCCCTGGCAGCTGAACCGCTGCACGCGCGTGCCCTGCGCCGGGGTGATGCCGACGCTGTAGTACGGGGTGGAGAGGGCCGCCGGGGTGAGGTAGAGCGTGCGCTCCACGGTGAGCTGCGGGGCGTTCAGCGCCAGGCGCCCGTACTGGTTGGACAGCCGGGAGCCGCGCAGGCTCAGCGACACGCCGACCGTGGCGCCGCGCAGACTGAACTCGCCGTGCGACTCCAGCAGCTCGGCCTGGAGGTCCTGCCCGACGGTCAGACCGTCGCCGTTGATCGAGCGGCCGCGCCGGTCGCGGTAGACCACGGCCTGGTTGAGCAGCAGGTCCGTGCCGATGTGCGCGTCCGTCAGCCGTATCCCGTTGTGCACCCGGCAGCGCGCCAGGTGCAGGTCGCCCTCGGTGTGCACGCGGGCCGCCTCCAGCCGGGGCAGCGAGCAGTCCAGCAGCCGCACGGTGGTGAACCGGGCCTCCGGCAGCCGCACCTCCTGCTCGAACCGGCAGCCCTTCAGCTCCACGTACGGCACGACCGTGCCGCCCGCCAGGTCGACGGGGCCCGTGATCTGGACGCCCACCAGCTTCAGCGCCGACACCCGGCCCGCGAGGGCGGGCGGCCCGTCCAGCAGCAGCCAGCACACGATGCGCGCCCGCACGGTGCGCTCCGGCCCCCAGAAGTGCCCGGAGTGCGGGTCGTCCACCGCAGCGTCGCCGCTGCGCAGGTCGTACACGCTGCCGTTGCGGAAGGCCTGCCACATCCCGATCTCGGCGGCGGTCAGGTCGTCCGGTGGATCCCCCGGCCGGACGTCTGCACCTTCACTCACGGCTCGCGTCCCTTCTGCCCCGTACCCCGTCTGCCGCCCGGGCGGACGCAGATTCCCCACGCCGCCCGGCCGCCTCATCTACCCGCGGGTTCGCACACCCGTCCCATGCCCGCTGAGTGACGTCCTGAACACTAAACGTAAAGGCGATCTTCACGGATCCCCGCCGGTCGTGTATCAGCCACTGGAACGCGCGCACGGCCCGCCGCACGGGTCTGAGAGAATTGGGCGTGTGATCTCCCGAATCGATCTGCGCGGCGAGGCCCTCACGGAGTTTCCGTCGGGGTCCGCCCTGCGCGACCTGCTGCCCCGAGCCGACTTCGACGTCGCGGCCGCCCTGGACAAGGTGCGCCCGATCTGCGAGGACGTGCATCATCGGGGCGACGCGGCGCTGATCGAGTACGCCGAGCGGTTCGACGGCGTCCGCCTCACGTCGGTACGGGTCCCGGCCGAGGCCCTCACCGAGGCGCTGGAGCAGCTCGACCCGGCCGTCCGTGCGGCCCTGGAGGAGTCGATCCGCCGCGCCCGCGCCGTCCACCGCGAGCAGCGCCGCTCCACGCACACCACGCAGGTCGTCCCCGGCGGCACGGTCACCGAGAAGTGGGTGCCGGTCGAGCGCGTCGGGCTGTACGCGCCCGGCGGCCGGTCGGTCTACCCGTCCTCCGTGATCATGAACGTGGTGCCCGCGCAGGAGGCCGGTGTCGGCTCCATCGCGCTCGCCTCACCCGCGCAGGCCGAGTTCGACGGCCTCCCGCACCCGACGATCCTCGCGGCCTGCGCGCTGCTCGGCGTCGACGAGGTGTACGCGGCCGGCGGCGCGACCGCGGTCGCGATGTTCGCGTACGGCACCGAGTCCTGCCCGCCCGCCAACATGGTCACCGGCCCCGGCAACATCTGGGTCGCCGCCGCCAAGCGGTACTTCACCGGCGTCATCGGCATCGACGCCGAGGCCGGCCCGACCGAGATCGCGGTCCTCGCCGACGACACCGCCGACCCGGCGCACGTCGCCTCCGACCTGATCAGCCAGGCCGAGCACGACCCGCTCGCCGCCGCCGTCCTCGTCACCGACTCGGTCACCCTGGCCGACGCGGTCGCCAAGGAGCTGGAGCCGCAGGTCGCGGCCACCAAGCACATCGAGGACCGGATCCGCCCGGCCCTCGCCGGCCGGCAGTCCGCGATCGTCCTCGTCGACGGCGTCGAGGAGGGCCTGAAGGTCGTCAACGCCTACGGCGCCGAGCACCTGGAGATCCAGACCGCCGACGCGGCGGCGCTCGCCGAGCGCGTCGTCAACGCGGGCGCGGTCTTCGTCGGCCCCTGGGCGCCGGTCTCGCTCGGCGACTACGCGGCGGGCTCCAACCACGTCCTGCCCACCGGCGGCTGCGCCTGCCACTCCTCCGGCCTGTCCGTCCAGTCCTTCCTGCGCGGCATCCACATCGTCGACTACACGAAGGACGCGCTGGCGGACGTCGCGCACCACGTGGTCACGCTGGCGGAGGCGGAGGACCTGCCCGCGCACGGGGCGGCGATCAAGGCACGGTTCGGGTGGAAGGTGCCGGAAGGCAAGTGACGAACGTGACTGACGTGACCGATGTGAAGAACGTACGCATCGACGACCTCCCCGTACGGGACGAGCTGCGCGGCAAGTCCCCCTACGGCGCGCCGCAGCTGGACGTCCCCGTACGCCTGAACACCAACGAGAACCCCTACCCGCTTCCCGAACCGCTCGTCGAACGGATCGCCGAGCGGGTGCGCGAGGCGGCCCGCGACCTCAACCGCTACCCCGACCGGGACGCGGTCGAGCTGCGCACGAAGCTGGCCGAGTACCTGACGCGGACGGCCGGCCACCCGGTCGCCACCGAGAACGTCTGGGCGGCCAACGGCTCCAACGAGGTCATCCAGCAGCTGCTGCAGACCTTCGGCGGACCCGGCCGCACCGCGATCGGTTTCGAGCCCTCGTACTCGATGCACGGGCTCATCGCGCGCGGCACGGGCACGGGCTGGATCAGCGGACCGCGGGGCGAGGACTTCACCATCGACCTCGAGGCGGCCGAGAAGGCGATCGCCGAGCACCGCCCCGACGTCGTCTTCATCACCACCCCGAACAACCCCACCGGCAACGCGGTCCCGCGCGCGACGATCCTCGCCCTGTACGAGGCCGCGCAGGCGGCGAAGCCGTCGATGGTGGTCGTGGACGAGGCGTACGTCGAGTTCAGCCACGGCGACTCACTGCTGCCGCTGCTGCCGGGCCGCCCGCACCTCGTGATCTCCCGGACCATGTCCAAGGCGTTCGGCGCGGCGGGCCTGCGTCTCGGCTACCTCGCCGCGCACCCGGCCGTCGTGGACGCCGTCCAGCTCGTCCGGCTGCCGTACCACCTCTCCGCCGTCACCCAGGCGACCGCGCTGGCCGCCCTGGAGCACACCGACACGCTGCTCGGCTACGTCGAGCAGCTCAAGACGGAGCGGGACCGGCTGGTCGCGGAGCTGCGCGGACTCGGCTACGAGGTGACCGAGTCGGACGCGAACTTCGTGCAGTTCGGGCGGTTCGACGGCGCGGACGGCGCCCACCGGGCGTGGCGCGCGATCCTCGACCGGGGCGTCCTGGTCCGGGACAACGGGGTGCCGGGGTGGCTGCGGGTCACCGCCGGAACCCCCGCCGAGAACGACGCGTTCCTCGACGCGGTACGTGAACTCAAGAAGGAGCGACAGGCATGAGCCGCGTAGGGCGCGTGGAGCGCACCACCAAGGAGACCTCGGTGCTCGTCGAGATCGACCTCGACGGCACCGGCAGGACCGACATCGCCACCGGCGTCGGCTTCTACGACCACATGCTCGACCAGCTCGGCCGTCACGGCCTCTTCGACCTCACGGTCAAGACCGAGGGCGACCTGCACATCGACTCGCACCACACCATCGAGGACACCGCCCTCGCCCTCGGCGCCGCTTTCAGGCAGGCCCTCGGCGACAAGGTCGGCATCTACCGCTTCGGCAACTGCACGGTCCCGCTGGACGAGTCCCTCGCCCAGGTCACCGTCGACCTCTCCGGCCGCCCCTACCTCGTGCACACCGAGCCCGAGAACATGGCGCCGATGATCGGCGAGTACGACGTGACGATGACCCGGCACATACTGGAGTCCTTCGTCGCCCAGGCCCAGATCGCGCTGCACGTCCACGTGCCGTACGGGCGCAACGCCCACCACATCGTGGAGTGCCAGTTCAAGGCGCTGGCCCGGGCGCTCCGGTACGCCAGCGAGCGCGACCCGCGCGCGGCCGGCATCCTGCCCTCCACGAAGGGCGCACTGTGAACGGACTGTCGACCCTCCTGATCGTCGTCGGTCTGTTCCTGATCGGCGGGATCATCTCGTTCGTCAAGCAGAAGATGCCCACAAGCCTGATAGTGCTGCTGTCGATCGGCGCGGCGATGTGTCTGGTCGCGGGCATCCTGAGGCTGGAGGTGTGGAATTGAGCACCCCGACACCTGCTGGTGGCACTCGCAAGAAGGTCGTCGTCTTCGACTACGGCTTCGGCAACGTCCGGTCGGCCGAGCGCGCCCTCGTGCGCGCCGGCGCCGACGTCGAGATCACCCGTGACTACGACAAGGCCATGAACGCCGACGGCCTGCTGGTGCCCGGCGTCGGCGCCTTCGCCGCCTGCATGCGCGGTCTGAAGGAGGCGCGCGGCGACTGGGTCGTCGGGCGCCGGCTGGCCGGCGGACGCCCCGTGATGGGCATCTGCGTCGGCATGCAGATCCTCTTCGCACGCGGCATCGAGCACGGCGAGGAGGCCGAGGGCCTCGACGAGTGGCCCGGCACGGTCGGCCCGCTCCAGGCCGACGTCGTCCCCCACATGGGCTGGAACACGGTCGACGTCCCGGCCGGTTCGGAGCTGTTCGCGGGCCTCGACCCGGACGCACGCTTCTACTTCGTGCACTCCTACGCCGTCCACGACTGGACGCTGGAGTCGCACAACCCGGCCCTGACCGCCCCCAAGGTCACCTGGTCGACGCACGGCAAGCCGTTCGTGGCGGCCGTCGAGAACGGCGCCCTGTGGGCCACCCAGTTCCACCCCGAGAAGTCCGGCGACGCCGGAGCGCAGCTGCTCACCAACTGGATCGGAACCCTGTAGACCATGGCCAAGCTCGAACTCCTCCCCGCCGTCGACGTCCGTGACGGCCAGGCCGTCCGCCTCGTGCACGGCGAGTCCGGCACGGAGACCTCCTACGGCTCCCCGCTGGAGGCCGCCCTCGCCTGGCAGCGGTCGGGCGCCGAGTGGCTGCACCTGGTCGACCTGGACGCCGCGTTCGGCACCGGCGACAACCGGAAGCTGATCGCCGAGGTCGCCGGGGCCATGGACATCAAGGTGGAGCTGTCCGGCGGCATCCGCGACGACGACACCCTCGCCGCCGCCCTCGCCACCGGCTGCACCCGCGTCAACCTGGGCACCGCCGCCCTGGAGACCCCCGAGTGGGTCGCCAAGGTCATCGCCGAGCACGGCGACAGGATCGCCGTCGGCCTCGACGTCCGCGGCACCACCCTGCGCGGCCGCGGCTGGACCCGCGACGGCGGCGACCTGTACGAGACGCTGGAGCGCCTGAACAAGGAGGGCTGCGCCCGCTACGTCGTCACGGACATCGCCAAGGACGGCACGCTCCAGGGCCCCAACCTGGAGCTCCTGAAGAACGTCTGCGCGGCGACGGACCGTCCGGTCGTGGCCTCGGGCGGCGTGTCCTCGCTGGACGACCTGCGGGCCATCGCCTCCCTGGTGCCCGACGGTGTCGAGGGCGCCATCGTCGGGAAGGCCCTGTACGCGAAGGCGTTCACCCTGGAAGAGGCCCTCGAGGCCACCTCGTGAAAGCGTGAGACTGTGAAGAGGGATGCGGTGTCATGACCTCCGAAGCCGTACGGCGCGTGCAGAGCGGTAGTGCCTGGGAAGAGTCCTTCGGTTTCGCACGCGCCGTCGCGGCGGGCGACCGCGTGCTGGTGGCGGGCACGACGTCCCTCCAGGGCGACGTGCTGTACGGGGAGGGCGACCCGTACGAACAGGCCAAGGTGGCCTTCACCAACGCGCTGGAGGCGATCGCGGAGTTCGGGCTCGACGCCCGGTCGGTGGTGCGGACGAGGATGTACCTGACCCACCTCAGGGACGTGGACGAGGCGGGCCGGGCCCACAAGGAGCTCTTCGACGCGGTGCGCCCGGTGGCCACCCTGCTGGTCGTGGAGAACTTCATCGACTCCCGCATCCTGGTCGAAGTGGAACTGGAGGCCTACCGGGCCCCGGACAAGCCGTAGCCGACAAGTCATAGCCGAGCCGTAAGGCCGCAGAGCCGTATTCGTAAGGAGCCGTGGACCCATGACCCTGGCGGTCCGAGTCATCCCCTGCCTGGACGTGGACAACGGCCGGGTCGTCAAGGGCGTCAACTTCCAGAACCTCCGCGACGCGGGCGACCCCGTCGAGATGGCCAAGGTGTACGACGCCGAGGGCGCCGACGAGCTGACGTTCCTGGACATCACCGCGTCCTCCGGCAACCGCGAGACCACGTACGACGTGGTGCGCCGCACCGCCGAGCAGGTCTTCATCCCGCTGACCGTCGGCGGCGGCGTCCGCACCGCCGAGGACGTGGACAGGCTGCTGCGGGCCGGCGCGGACAAGGTCGGCGTGAACACCGCCGCCATCGCCCGCCCCGACCTGATCCGCGAGATCGCCGAACGCTTCGGCCGCCAGGTGCTCGTGCTCTCCGTCGACGCCCGCCGCACGGAGACCGGCTCCTTCGAGGTCACCACCCACGGCGGCCGCAAGGGCACCGGGATCGACGCGGTGGAGTGGGCGCACCGGGCCGCCGAGCTCGGCGCGGGCGAGATCCTGCTCAACTCGATGGACGCCGACGGCACCAAGGACGGCTACGACATCGAGATGATCGAGGCCGTCCGCAAGCACGTGCGCGTTCCGGTCATCGCCTCCGGCGGCGCGGGCAGGCTGACCGACTTCCCGCCGGCCGTCGCCGCGGGGGCCGACGCGGTCCTGGCCGCGTCGGTCTTCCACTTCGGCGACCTGCGGATCGGCGAGGTCAAGCGGACGCTGCGGGCGGCGGGGCACCCCGTGCGGTGACGCTCCGTCTGGCATGTGTCACCGGCCGTTGCCGCGCGGCCGGGGCTTTTCGGTGCCGACGGCGCCGGTTGGGAGCGCCCGCCACGGACTCGTAACGTAGGCCCGGTGACCGATCATGAGGCGACAACCGCCACGACGGAGCGCCCCGTCCTCTCCGGGTTCCCCGTCCTCCCCGAGCGCCCCGCGCACCGCGATCCCAACGTCCTGCGCTGGCTCGGCGCGTACACCGCGTCCATGCTCGGCGACAACATCTACTACCTCGCGTTGTCCTGGGCCGCCGTCCAGTCCGGTACGCCCGCGCAGGCAGGGGTCGTGACGGCGCTGAGCGCCCTGCCGCGCGCCCTGCTGATGCTGGGCGGGGGAGTGCTGGCCGACCGCTTCGGCCCCCGCAGGGTCGTCATCGGCAGCGACGTGGTGCGCTGCGTGACCGTGCTGGTGGTGGCCGCCCTGCTGTTCGCGACCGAGCCCGGGCTGTGGCCGCTGGTGGTGCTCTCCCTGGTCTTCGGCACGGTCGACGCCGTCTTCATGCCGGCCGTGGGCGCCCTGCCTGCACGTGTCACCGGGCCCGGACAGCTCGCCCGGGTACAGGGGATGCGCGGCCTCGCGATCCGCTTCGCCAGTGTCGTCGGCGCGCCGCTGGGCGGTCTCGGCGTGGCGCTGGGCGGACCGGCCACCGCGTTCGGGCTGGCCGGGCTGCTGATAGCGGTGTCCGTGCCGCTGCTCGTCCGGGTACGCATCGCCGACCTGCCCGGGGACGAACGGACCGGCGACGGTCAGAGCGCCGGGGGCACCGCGTGGCGCGACCTCAAGGACGGCCTGACCTACATCCGGCGCCACCGTGTCCTCGCCCCGCTGGTGGCCGCCATCGCCCTCGGCGACCTGGGCTTCGTCGGCCCGATGAACGTCGGGGTGACCCTGCTCGCCCAGGAGCGGGGCTGGGGCGCGTCCGGCATGGGCTGGGTGCTCGCGGGGCTCGGCGTCGGCGCGGGCGTGGCGGCCCTGCTGCTGACCGTGCGCGGGAGCCTGCCGCACGCCGGGATCGTGATGCCGGTGGCCGTCCTCTTGGGCTCGGCCGCCATCGCCGCGCTCCCGTACGCGCCGGGCGTGGTGGCCGCCGCGGGCGTGGCCGCGCTCGTCGGACTGCTCACCGGCCTAAGCGGCGCCCTGTGCGGCGCCCTGCTGCAGACCCAGTCCGCACCCGCCTACCTGGGCCGCGTCAGCTCCGTCGCCGGCATCGTCAGCCTCGGCCTGGCCCCGCTCGGCCTCCCCCTGACGGCCACCGCGATCGGCCTCTGGGGCCCGGCCCCCGTCTTCGCCGTCAGCGCCGCGGTGTGCGCCCTGGGCGGCGTACTGCCCCTGTGCGTCCGGGACCTGCGCCGGGTACAGCTGCCGCGCTGACCTGCCGGCTGTCGGGGGCCGTGGTCACCGGAGCGGCGGCCGGACCCCGGGGCAGCCCCCCTCGGCTGGCCGGGGCCCGGTCCGGTGCCGGCGGGCGGCGTCGGTCAGATGCCCAGCTGCTTGCTCTCGTGGATCTTCGCGATCGCGTCCTTGTCGCCGTCCAGCGCCACGTCGGCGGCCTGCTGGCGGCCGTACAGGAACAGCAGCAGTTCCGACGGCTCGCCGGTCACCGTGACCACCGGGGTGCCCTTGTGGGCGACCACCGTGCGGCCGTCCGGGCGGCGCAGCACCAGGCCCGTCGGGGCGCTGCGGCCCATCAGGCGGGCCATGCGCTCCAGCCGGGACCACAGCGCGTCCTGGAACACCGGGTCCAGCTCACGCCGCGTGAAGTCGGGCTGGGCCCGGCGCACGTCCTCGGTGTGGACGTAGAACTCGACGACGTTCGCGGCCTCGTCGATCTGCTTCAGGGAGAACGGCGAGAAGCGCGGCGGACCGGTGCGGACGAGCTGGACCAGCTCCTCGTACGGCTTGGCGGTGAACTCCGCCATCACCTTCTCCAGCCGTGACGCGAGCGGCTTGACGAAGGCGCCCCCGGCGGCGTCCGGGCGGCGCTCGCGGACCGCCACGTGCGCGGCGAGATCACGCGTGCGCCAGCCCTCGCACAGGGTCGGCGCGTCGGGGCCCACGGCCTCCAACAGGTCGGCGAGGAGAAGTCGTTCACGCTTGGCATGGGTCGACATGGAGCCAGCCTACGACCGGGCGGCGGGCGGGCCCAGCGCAGTACGCGCGTCGGCGCGAAACCGCCCACGGCGCGCAGCCGGTGCGGCGCGCGGTCCGGCCCGTGGACAGGCGCGCGGCGCGGCCCGCACGGCGCGGCACAATGGCACCCATGACCAGCACGCCCCCGCCCCGCACCCCCAGCGGCCTGGACCCCGCGATCGCCGCGCGTCTCAAGCGCAGCGCCGACGGGCTGCTCCCCGCCATCGCCCAGCAGTACGACACCGGTGAGGTGCTCATGCTCGGCTGGATGGACGACGAGGCACTGCACCGCACGCTCACCACCGGCCGCTGCACGTACTGGTCGCGCAGCCGCCGGGAGTACTGGGTGAAGGGCGACACCTCCGGCCACTTCCAGTGGGTGAAGTCCGTCGCCCTGGACTGCGACGCCGACACCGTCCTGGTCAAGGTCGACCAGGTGGGCGCCGCCTGCCACACCGGCGCCCGCACCTGCTTCGACGCCGACGTGCTGTTCACCGCCGGCGGCCAGGAGACCCCCGGACAGGACGCCGCCTCCGCCGCACCCGCGTGCGATCAGTAGGGTCGACCGCCATGACCGCCATGGACCTTGAGACGTTCCGCAAGCTGGCCGGCGACCGACGGGTCATTCCCGTCGTCCGCAAGCTCCTCGCCGACGGCGACACACCGGTCGGGCTGTACCGCAAGCTCGCCGCCGAACGCCCCGGCACCTTCCTGCTGGAGTCCGCGGAGAACGGCCGGTCGTGGTCCCGCTACTCCTTCGTCGGCGTCCGCAGCGCCGCCACCCTCACCGAGCGCGACGGACAGGCCCACTGGCTCGGCACCCCGCCCGTCGGCGTCCCCACCGGCGGCGACCCGCTCACCGCGCTGCGCGCCACCGTCGAGGCCCTGCACACCCCCCGCGACCTCGCCCCCGGCCTGCCGCCCTTCACCGGCGGCATGGTCGGCTACCTCGGCTACGACATCGTGCGCCGCCTGGAGAACATCGGCCCCGGCGACCACGACGAGCTGCGGCTCCCCGAGCTGACCATGCTGCTCACCAGCGACCTCGCCGTCCTGGACCACTGGGACGGCACGGTGCTGCTCATCGCCAACGCCATCAACCACAACGACCTCGACACCGGCGTCGACGAGGCGTACGCGGACGCGGTCGCCCGCCTCGACGCCATGGAGACCGACCTCTCCCGCCCCGTCGCCCAGCCCCCCGCCGTCCTCCCGCCCTCCGAGCTGCCGGAGTACACCGCCCGCTGGGGCGGCCCCGACTTCCGGGCCGCCGTCGAGGACGTCAAGGAGCGCATCCGCGCGGGCGAGGCCTTCCAGGTCGTGCCCTCCCAGCGCTTCGAGACGCCCTGCACCGCGAGCGCGCTCGACGTCTACCGGGTGCTGCGGGCCACCAACCCGTCCCCGTACATGTACCTCCTCCGCTTCGACGGCTTCGACGTCGTCGGCTCGTCCCCCGAGGCCCTGGTCAAGGTCGAGGACGGACGGGCGATGGTGCACCCCATCGCGGGCACCCGGCCGCGCGGCGCGACCCCGCAGGAGGACCAGGCCCTCGCCGACGAGCTGCTCGCCGACCCCAAGGAGCGCGCCGAGCACCTCATGCTCGTCGACCTCGGCCGCAACGACCTCGGACGGGTCTGCGAACCCGGCTCCGTCGAGGTCGTCGACTTCATGTCCATCGAGCGGTACTCGCACGTGATGCACATCGTGTCCACCGTGACCGGCCGGGTCGGCGCGGGCCGTACCGCCTTCGACGTGCTGACCGCCTGCTTCCCGGCCGGCACGCTCTCCGGCGCGCCGAAGCCCCGCGCCATGCAGATCATCGACGAGCTGGAGCCGTCCCGCCGCGGCCTGTACGGCGGCTGCGTCGGCTACCTGGACTTCGCGGGCGACTCCGACACCGCCATCGCCATCCGTACCGCCCTGCTGCGCGACGGCACCGCGTACGTGCAGGCGGGCGCGGGCGTCGTCGCCGACTCCGACCCCGTGGCCGAGGACACCGAGTGCCGCAACAAGGCGGCGGCGGTGCTCCGCGCGGTCCACAGCGCGAACCGGCTCGCGCAGGGCGGCTGACCATCGGGGACGGACCGGGGGCGAGCCGCCGGTGAACCCCGGGTGACGAAACGTCCGGGGTTCAGGCGATAGTGGAGACGTGACCGCAGCACCTCACCCCCGTTCCCAGACCGCGTCCCCCCGCCCCGGCCGGCGCAGCCTCGCCGTCGCGCTGCTGGCCGGCGCGCTCGGCGCCGCCGTCGCGCTGCTCGCCTCCCGGCAGCGCTGGTCGGCGGCGACCGCGACGGTCGCGGGCGGCGACTTCCCGCTCACGGCCCAGGGCAGCGACGTCACCGGCGTGCCCGCCGCCCTCGCCATAGTCGGCCTGGCCGCGCTCGTCGCCGTCTTCGCCGTCCGCAGAGCCGGACGGGTCCTGGTGGCGGCGCTGCTCGCGCTCTCCGGCGCCGGGACGATCGCCGCCGCGCTGCTCGGCGCCTCCGACCGGGCCGCGCTCGACGAGAAGGCCGCACAGGCGTCCGGCGACGCCTCCGCCACCGTCCACGCGCTCAGCCACACCGCCTGGCCGTACGTGGCGGCCGCCGGCGGCGCACTGCTCCTGCTGGCCGGGCTGCTCGCGCTGAGATACGGCAGGCTGTGGCCCGCGATGTCCGGCCGCTACGAGCGCGACGGGACGCCCCGCCCGCGCAAGGCCCGGGCGGTGGACCCCGAGCGACCCGAGGAGCTGTGGAAGGCACTGGACCGCGGCGAGGACCCGACGGGCACGTAGGCCGCGGGGACGACCCCGACCGCGCCTCCCACGCGCGCGTACGGGACAATGGACGGCGAGCGTACGACTCACACGCATCGCACCACACACCCACGAGGAGCAAGTCATGGCGGGCAGCAGCCACGGCAGCAGCCACGGTCACACCCCGGCCGCCTGGACCGGTGTCATCATCGCCTTCATCGGTTTCTGCGCCGCCGGCACCTTCATGGTGGCGGCCCACCCGGTGGGCTTCTGGGCCAGCATGGCCGTCGTCCTCCTCGGCGGTGTCGTCGGCGGGATCATGCGCCTGATGGGCCTCGGACAGTCCAAGGAGGCCCACCCGGTGCACAAGATGGCGGGCGACGGCGAGCCGGCGGGCGCCAAGAGCTGACACCCGTACGGCGGCCTCGCGAGGACGGGGCCCCGTACGGCCGCGCACGAGGGGCGGGTCCCGGCAGCGGTGCCGGGCCGCCCCTCGCGCGCGCCTGCGCCCCGCGCCGGGCACAATGCGTGGTGTGAACGACGACAGCCGGGGGACGGCGACAGCGGGCGGCGCCGGGGCCCGGCTCAGGAGGCTGGCCGTGCCCGGGGGCGTGCTCGCGGCCGTGACCGGGGCGTTCGCGTACGTCGCGGCCGTGGACCCGAACGAACCCGGCCACTACCCGGTCTGCCCGCTGCTGAACCTCACCGGCCTGTACTGCCCGGGCTGCGGCGGACTGCGCGCCGCCCACGCCTTCGCGCACGGCGACCTCGCCACCGCCCTGACGGCCAACGCGGTGGCCGTGCTCGCCTTCCTCGGCTTCGCCGTGGTGTGGACCGTCTGGGTGACCCACCGGGTCCGCGGCCGGCCGCTGCGCGTCGAGCTCGCGCCCGTGACGCTGTGGTCGCTGGGTACGCTGGTGACGGTCTTCACCGTTGTCCGGAACCTGCCGTTCGGTGGCTGGCTCCATCCTTGATCGAATGACGGACGTCCAGGTAGTGGGACCGGCGTCAACCGGATGCGAGGCCTACGCCCTCCTCCGGATACCATCGCAGTGACCACCGTCAAAAACGCCCACCGTCAGGAAGGGGGCCGCTCGCGTGAGTGTGCTCGACGAGATCATCGACGGAGTCCGCGCGGACCTCGCCGAGCGGCAGGCGCGCGTCGGCCTCGACGAGCTCAAGGAGCGCGCGGCGAAGGCCCCGGCGGCCAAGGACGGGGCCGCGGCGCTCCGCGGCGACGGCGTCAAGGTGATCTGCGAGGTCAAGCGCTCCAGCCCGTCCAAGGGCGCGCTGGCCGCGATCGCCGACCCGGCGGGACTGGCGGCGGACTACGAGGCCGGCGGCGCCGCCGTGATCTCCGTCCTCACCGAACAGCGCCGCTTCGGCGGCTCCCTCGCCGACCTGGAGGCCGTCCGCGCCCGGGTCGACATCCCCGTCCTGCGCAAGGACTTCATCGTCACCTCCTACCAGCTGTGGGAGGCCCGGGCGCACGGCGCCGACCTCGCCCTGCTGATCGTCGCGGCGCTGGAGCAGCCGGCGCTGGAGTCGCTGATCGAGCGCGCCGAGTCCATCGGGCTCACCCCGCTCGTCGAGGTGCACGACGAGGAGGAGGTCGAGCGGGCGGTGGACGCGGGCGCCAAGGTCATCGGCGTCAACGCGCGCAACCTGAAGACCCTGGAGGTCGACCGCTCCACGTTCGAGCGGATCGCCCCCGAGATCCCCGCGCACCTCGTCAAGGTCGCCGAGTCCGGCGTCCGCGGCCCGCACGACCTGATCGCGTACGCCAACGCGGGCGCCGACGCGGTGCTCGTCGGCGAGTCCCTGGTCACCGGCCGCGACCCGAGGACGGCCGTGTCGGACCTGGTCGCCGCGGGGGAGCATCCCGCGCTGCGGCAGGGCAGGGACTGACCCCGCGATGACGGTCCGCCGCGTCCGCCTCAGGCGCCGGGTGAGCAGCCGCTCCTCCGGCGCCGCCGGCTGCGCGCGGACCGTCGCGGCGGACCCGTACGCCCGTCTCGCCCGCGGCTGCCGTCCGCGCGGCTGCCGGGCGCCCGCGCGGCGCGTGCACGGACGCCGCGTGCGCTACGTCATCGGCGACGAGCCGGGCCAGGTGAACGGGATGCGATGGCCCGGGCTCGCGCGCGCGATCACTCCGCGGGTGGGCTGAGCCGACGGAGCGGCCGCACGGCCGCACCGCCGGGCGGTGGACCGGTGCCGGTCGTTCCGCACGGCCGGTCCGGGCCGCCGGCGCTCCTCACCGTTGCGGCGCGACCGAACCGGCGGCCGGAACGACAATGGCGGGTCCGGGGGCCGGCCGCGGGCCCGAATGCTTGCCGCGGCCACGGAGACCGGCGTTCCGGCGTGGGTACCGTCCCGGCGGGCCACGGCCCGGCGTGGGTGCCGACCCGGCGGGGCCGCCGCCCGGCAGGGGCCCGGCCCAGCGGGTCAGGTCCGGCGTCGGCGCCACCTCGCCGAAGCGGCGCCGTACGCCGACCGCGATCGTGTGCCCGTGGGCTCCGTGCCCCGGCGGCGCCGTCGCCCACCCCGCGCGTGTGACCACAGTGCTTACTGTCCGACGCACACCGTCCGACGGTCCCTGTCCGACGTTCGACCGGGGCCCACGCCCCTGTGAGGTAACCGCATGTCAAGCGAGTTCTTCATTCCCGACCCCGATGGCCGGGTGCCCAGCGCCGAGGGCTACTTCGGCGCCTACGGCGGCAAGTTCATCCCGGAGGCCCTCGTCGCCGCCGTGGACGAGGTCGCCGCGGAGTACGACAAGGCCAAGGCCGACCCGGAGTTCGCCCGCGAGCTCGACGACCTGCTCGTGAACTACACCGGGCGGCCCAGCGCGCTCACCGAGGTGCCGCGGTTCGCCGGGCACGCCGGGGGCGCCCGGGTGTTCCTCAAGCGCGAGGACCTCAACCACACCGGATCCCACAAGATCAACAACGTGCTGGGCCAGGCCCTGCTCACCAAGCGCATGGGCAAGACCCGCGTCATCGCGGAGACCGGCGCCGGCCAGCACGGCGTCGCGACCGCCACCGCCTGCGCGCTCTTCGGCCTCGACTGCACCATCTACATGGGCGAGATCGACACCCAGCGCCAGGCCCTCAACGTGGCGCGCATGCGCATGCTCGGCGCCGAGGTCATCGCCGTGAAGTCCGGCAGCCGCACCCTGAAGGACGCCATCAACGAGGCGTTCCGCGACTGGGTCGCCAACGTGGACCGCACCCACTACCTCTTCGGCACCGTCGCCGGACCGCACCCCTTCCCCGCCATGGTCCGCGACTTCCACCGCGTCATCGGCGTCGAGGCCCGCCGCCAGCTCCTGGAGCGCGCCGGACGGCTGCCCGACGCCGCCGTCGCCTGCGTGGGCGGCGGCTCCAACGCGATCGGTCTCTTCCACGCGTTCGTCCCCGACACCTCCGTACGCCTCATCGGCTGCGAACCCGCCGGGCACGGCGTGGAGACCGGCGAGCACGCGGCCACCCTCACCGCGGGCGAGCCCGGCATCCTGCACGGCTCGCGGTCGTACGTCCTCCAGGACGACGAGGGGCAGATCACCGAGCCGTACTCCATCTCGGCCGGCCTGGACTACCCGGGCATCGGCCCCGAGCACGCCCACCTCAAGGACAGCGGCCGCGCCGAGTACCGCGCGGTCACCGACGACGCCGCGATGCAGGCACTGCGCCTGCTGTCGCGCACCGAGGGCATCATCCCGGCCATCGAGAGCGCCCACGCCCTCGCCGGTGCCCTGGAGGTCGGCAAGGAGCTGGGCCCGGACGGCCTGATCGTCGTCAACCTGTCCGGGCGCGGCGACAAGGACATGGACACGGCGGCCCGCTACTTCGGGCTGTACGACACCGACGCCGCCGTCGCGGCGGACGAGGCCGGAGAGGCCGCGGAGATCGAGGGGGACGCCAAGTGAGCGGCAACGTGCAGCTGTTGAACGACACCCTGGCCGCCGCGAAGGCCGAGGGACGGTCCGCCCTCATCGCCTACCTGCCCGCCGGGTTCCCGACCGTCGACGGCGGCATCGACGCGATCAAGGCCGTCTTCGACGGCGGCGCCGACGTCGTCGAGGTCGGCCTGCCGCACAGCGACCCCGTGCTCGACGGGCCCGTCATCCAGACCGCCGACGACATCGCCCTGCGCGGCGGCGTCAGGATCGCGGACGTGATGCGCACGGTCCGCGAGGCCCACGAGGCCACCGGCAAGCCCGTCCTCGTCATGACGTACTGGAACCCCATCGACCGCTACGGCGTCGAGCGCTTCACCGCCGAGCTGGCCGAGGCGGGCGGCGCGGGCTGCATCCTGCCCGACCTGCCCGTGCAGGAGTCGGCGCTGTGGCGGGAGCACGCCGACAAGCAGGGCCTCGCCACCGTCTTCGTCGTCGCGCCCAGCAGCAGGGACGCCCGGCTCGCCGAGATCACCGCGGCGGGCTCCGGCTTCGTGTACGCGGCCTCCCTGATGGGCGTCACCGGCACCCGCGAGTCGGTGGGCGGACAGGCCAAGGAGCTGGTGCGGCGCACCCGCGCCACCACCGACCTGCCCGTCTGCGTCGGCCTCGGCGTCTCGAACGCCGCCCAGGCCGCCGAGGTCGCCGGGTTCGCCGACGGCGTGATCGTCGGTTCGGCGTTCGTGAAGCGGATGCTGGACGCGCCGGACGAGGCGGCGGGCCTCGCGGCCGTACGGGCGCTGGCGGGCGAGCTCGCGAAGGGCGTCCGCGGGACGGTCTGACACCGGTCACCCGCTCACTCGAACGGGTGGACCTGGCACCGGGGAGGCGCGCTGCGCCTCCCCGGTTCGTTCTGCCGGACGTGAGCGAGAAGAACCCTGAGAGGAAGCGCACCGCCCGGGAGCGGCTGGCGGCGGAGCGAGCGAAGCAGCAGGCCGCGGAGAAGCGCCGGCGCGCCCTGATCGTGGGTGCGACGGCGCTCGGCGTCCTGGGGCTGACCGCGGCGGTCGGCGTGATCGCGGCGAACGCCGGCAAGGACGGCGGCGCGGCGTCCGGGCCGGTCGCTGCCCCCGCCCGGACCGGCGGCGCGGACGGACTCGCGATCCCCGTCGGCGAGGACGGCGCCAAGGCCACCCTCACGGTGTGGGAGGACTTCCGCTGCCCGGCGTGCAAGTCCTTCGAGGACGTCTACCGCCCGACGATCCACGAGCTGACGGACTCCGGGAAACTCAAGGTCGAGTACCGCCTGGTGACGCTCATCGACGGCAACATGGGCGGCAGCGGCTCCCGCAAGGCGGCGGGCGCCGCCGCGTGCGCCCAGGACGCGGGCAGGTTCCGGGACTACCACGACGTGCTCTACCGCAACCAGCCCAGGGAGGCGGACGACGCCTTCGCCAGGACCAGCAGGCTCGTCGAGCTGGCGGGCCGGGTCGACGGACTGGACACCGAGTCCTTCCGCCGTTGCGTCCGCAGCGGCGCGCGCGAGGGCTGGGTCGCGAAGTCGAACGCGGCCTTCGAGAAGGGCGACTTCCCCGGCACCCCGACGGTCCTCCTCGGCGGGACGAACATCTCCGCGGACCGGTCGATGAGCCCGGCGAAGCTGAAGCGGATGGTGGAGGCGGCGAACAAGGCCTGAGACCCGTGTGCCGCCCGGGCCGCGGGACACCGGACGTGGCGTTATGGAGCCGTAGCCGGGGGGATTGCCGCCGTGCCCGCCCGGCACGGTAGCGTCGTCCTTGCCATGGACCTTGTTGAGCTTGCCTCCATCCCGAGCCCGTCGAGCGGTGTGCTGAATCTGGGCCCCGTTCCGCTGCGCGGCTACGCGTTCTGCATCATCATCGGCGTCTTCGTGGCCGTCTGGCTCGGCAACAAGCGCTGGATCGCCCGCGGCGGGCAGTCCGGCACGGTGGCCGACATCGCGGTCTGGGCCGTGCCGTTCGGCCTCGTCGGCGGCCGGCTGTACCACGTCGTCACGGACTACGAGCTGTACTTCAGCGAGGGCCGTGACTGGGTGGACGCCTTCAAGGTCTGGGAGGGCGGCCTCGGCATCTGGGGCGCCATCGCGCTCGGGGCGGTCGGCGCGTGGATCGGCGCCCGCCGCCGCGGCATCCCGCTCCCCGCGTACGCCGACGCCGTCGCCCCCGGCATCGCCCTTGCCCAGGCGATCGGGCGCTGGGGCAACTGGTTCAACCAGGAGCTGTACGGACGGCCCACCGATCTGCCGTGGGCGGTGGAGATCACCTCCTCCACGGGCGGCCGGGTGCCGGGCACGTACCACCCGACGTTCCTGTACGAGTCCCTGTGGTGCATCGGCGTCGCGCTGCTCGTCATCTGGGCGGACCGCCGCTTCCGGCTGGGCCACGGCCGGGCGTTCGCCCTGTACGTCGCGGCCTACTGCGCGGGCCGCTTCTGGATCGAGTACATGCGCGTCGACGACGCCCACCACATCCTCGGCCTCCGCCTGAACAACTGGACGGCGATCTTCGTCTTCCTGCTCGCCGTGCTCTACATCGTGCTGTCGGCACGGAAGCGGCCCGGCCGCGAGGAGGTCGTCGAACCGGCTGCCGCCGGTGCCTCCGGCGACGGCGCCGCCGACGACGAGGCCGGGAAGGACGGGGCTCCGGCGAACCCGGAGAAGAAGGCGGCCGACGCAAAGCCCGTGGAGCCAGTGGAGCCCGTGAAGCCCGGAGAAGCGAGGTCCGAGTCGGCCGAGAAGAGCTGAGCCGACGGGCGGTCCGCAGGGACACCAAAGGGCGCCGTGCCTCGTGCACGGCGCCCTTGCGCGTACGGTTCACCTGCCGCGGCGGGCCAGTGACAGGGTGCGGTGGGCCGCGGCCACCACCGCCGTGTCGACGAACCGGCCGTCCGCCAGGGCCTGGGCGCCCGGTTCGACGGCGGCGGCCCGCACCACCTCCTCCGCCCGGTCGATCTCCCGAGCGGTCGGCAGGTACGCCTCCTCGATCACCGGAAGCTGCCGGGGATGGAGGGCGGCGCGGCCCAGGAACCCCAGGTCACGGCCGTGGACGCAGGAACGGGCCAGGCCGTCCAGGTCCCTGGTGTCGGGGTGCACCGACTGGACCGGCGGCGGCAGGGACGCCGCGCGGGAGGCCACGACGACACGGGAACGGGGCCAGTCGAGGCCCGCGTCGGCCCGTACGCCCAGGTCCGCGCGGAGATCCGCCTCACCGAGCGCGATGCCCCTCAGCGCCGGATGGGAGGTGGCGATCGCGTGGGCCCGCTCGACACCGAGGGCCGTCTCCAGGAGCGCGTACAGGTGAACGGGCGCGGACCGCTCCGCAACGGCCACGACCTCCGCGGCGGACGTCACCTTGGGCAGCCGCAGGGCCGACAGGCCGGGCAGGGGGGCCAGCGCCGCGAGGTCCGCGTCCGCGAGCGGGGTGCGCGGGGCGTTCATCCGGACGTGGACCGGGACCGGGGGCGGTTCGGCGAGGAGCTCCGCCGTGGCCGCGCGGGCGTACTCCTTGCGGTGCGGGGCCACGGCGTCCTCCAGGTCCACGATGACCACATCGGCACCACAGGCGAGGGCCTTGGCCACCACCTCCGGGCGGTCCCCGGGGACGTACAGCCAGGTCAAGAAGGTCACAGGGCGCCCTCCGCGCGCAGGTCCGCGATCTCCGCCTCCGTCAGGCCCAGCTCGGCCAGCACCGCGTCCGTGTCCGCGCCGTGCGGCCGGCCCGCCCAGCGGATCGCGCCGGGCGTGGCGGACAGCCGGAAGAGCACGTTCTGCATGCGCAGGGGGCCGAGTTCGGGATCGTCGACGGTGGTGATCGTGTCGAGCGCCCGGTACTGCGGGTCCGCCATCACGTCCCGTACGTCCTGCACGGGCGCCACCGCGGCCTCGGCCTTCTCGAACGCGTCGACCACCTCCTCACGGGTGCGGCGGGCGATCCACGCGCCCACCGCCTCGTCGAGCACGTCCGCGTTGCGGGCGCGGCCCGTGCCCGTCGCGAACCAGGGCTCGGCGATCAGTTCGGGCCGTCCCACCAGCCGCATCACCCGTTCCGCGACGGACTGGGCGGAGGTGGAGACCGCCACCCAGGAGCCGTCCGCGGTGCGGTAGGTGTTGCGGGGCGCGATGTTCGGGGAGCGGTTGCCGGTGCGCGGCTGGACGTACTCCAGCTGGTCGTACCAGAGGGGCTGCGGGCCCAGCGCGGTGAGGATCGGCTCGATCAGCGCCGTGTCGATCACCTGGCCCCGCCCCGTGCGGTCCCGGGCGGCGAGGGCCGTCATCACCGCGTACGCCGTGGTCAGGCCCGCGATCGCGTCGGCGAGGCCGAACGGCGGGAGGACCGGCGGGCCGTCCGGCTCCCCGGTGATCGCGGCGAAGCCGCTCAGGGCCTCGGCGAGGGTGCCGAAGCCGGGGCGGTGCGCGTGCGGGCCGTACTGGCCGAAGCCGGTGATCCGGGCGAGGACCAGACGGGGGTTGGCGGCGGACAGCTCCGGCCAGCCCAGACCCCATTTCTCCAGGGTGCCGGGCCGGAAGTTCTCGACGATCACGTCGGCCGTCCCGGCGAGCCGCAACAGGGTCGTACGGCCGCCCGGCGCCGACAGGTCGAGGGTCGTCGTGCGCTTGTTGCGGCCGAGGAGCTTCCACCACAGGCCCACCCCGTCCTTGGACGGGCCGTGCGAGCGGGACGGGTCGGGCCGGCGGGGATGCTCGATCTTGACGACCTCGGCGCCGAAGTCGCCGAGCAGGGTGGCGGCGAGGGGGCCGGCGAAGAGGGTCGCGAGGTCGAGGACGCGCAGACCGGTCAGCGGGGCGGGCGCGGGCACGGGGTTCGTCATGGCTGGCGGATCTCCCGGAGGGTGAGCTGGGCGAGGGCGTCGAAGCCGATGCCGTCGAAGTCGGCGACGGAGGTGGCGAGCCGGTTCTTCAGGGGCTGGGTCCACCGCTCGTCGAGGGCGGCGGGGGAACCGGCGAGCAGACCGGCGACACTGCCCGCCGCCGCCCCGTTCGAGTCGGTGTCCCAGCCGCCCGAGACGGCCCGGCAGACGGAGCCGGTGAAGTCGCCGTCGGCGTGGGTGAGGGCGGCGGCGATCAGGGCGGTGTTGGGGATCGCGTGCACCCAGTGGTGGCCGGCGTGGGCGGCGTGCAGCACGTCGACGACCGTGTCGAAGTCCCGGTGCTCCCCGGCCAGTCCGACGGCGTGCCGCACCGCCCGGGCCAGCCGGGAGCCCGCCGGGACGACCCGCAGGCCGGTGCCCAGGCAGTGGTGCACGTCGTGGGCGCCGCCGGCGGCCTCGGCGATGACGGCCGCCATGAACATCGCCGCGTACACGCCGTTCGCCGTGTGGGTGAGGACGGCGTCCCGGTGCGCCTGTTCCGCCGCGGCCGCGGGGTCACCGGGGTTCGTCCAGCCGTGCACGTCGGCGCGGATCAGGGCGCCGATCCACTCACGGAACGGGTTGCGGTGGCGGGCCGTGCGCGGCGGCGTGATGCCGGAGAGCAGGTTGCGGTAGGCGACGCGCTCGGCGGTGAAGGTGCGGCCCGCGGGCAGTTCGTCGAGCCAGACGCGGGCCACGTCGTCGGTGGTGAAGCCGGGGCCGTGGCGTTGCAGCAACAGGAGGTTCAGCAGGGGGTAGTTGAGGTCGTCGTCCTCCGGCATGCCGTCGATGTTCTCGGCGAGGCAGCCGGCGGCCGAGCGCCGGTTCCAGGGATACGCCGCCGCGAGGTCCGTGGGAAGGCCGCGCCCGGTGAACCAGGTCCGCAGGGGCCAGTTGCCGGTGGCCCGGGCGAGCCGGCGGATGCCCTCCAGGGGCAGCTTCTCGACGGGCTTGCCGAGGAGGCAGCCGACGGCGCGCCCGAGCCAGGCGGCCTCCAGCGCCTCCGGAGAAGGAGCGGACGACGGAGCCGCCGCGGACGGGTCACGGGCCGGCCACTGCGGGCACAGGGCCCTGATCGCCGCGGGCTCCGTCGGTTCCCGTTCGCTCAGCGCGCTGGGCAGGTCCGCCAGTTCGTCCAGCAGGTCCTCGGCGAGCAGCCGCAGGTACGGCGACACGGTCTGCGGCGAGGCGCCCGCGCGTTCGGGGGCCGCCGGGCCGCCCGCCGCGGCCCACCGCGCGGCGATCGCCGACGGTTCGCGGCCGTCCAGGGCCGCCTGCCGCAGCTCGTGACCGAGGAGGTCCTCCGGCTGCACCCAGGTCAGTCGGAGGCCGGTCACCGCGGGCCCGCCAGCGTTGCGAAGGCCGTCTCGTGGGCGCGGCGGCGGACCACGTCCCGGGCGTGGATCTCGCGGGCGACCCCGGTGAGGACCGCGGCCGGGGCGCGCAGGTCGAGCCGGCTGGCCGCCGCGACCCGCTCCGCCCAGCCGGACGGCACCCCGGAGCCGAGCGCGCCCGCGAGGGCGCCCGCCATGGTGGCGATCGAGTCGCAGTCGCGCCCGTAGTTCACCGCGCCGAGCACGGCGTGCCGGTACTCGCCGCCCGCCACCACCAGCATGCCGAGCGCGACGGGCAGCTCCTCGATCGCGTGCACCCGGGAGGGACGGCGGGCGCCCAGCGACGGGGCCCGGTAGTCGGCGCCCACCGTGTCGTACGGGGCCACCGCCTCGCGCAGCGGCCGCAGCGCCGACTCGACGTCCGTGCAGCGGGCGGCCGTCTCGCAGACCGACTCGATCGCGGCGCGCGTCCCGTCCTTGGCGAGGGCGAGACAGGTCGCGACCACCGAGTCCGGGGTGGCCCCCGGCGCGCACGCCGCCGCCACGGCCGCCGCGAACACCCCGGCGGCCTCCCTGCCGTACGACGACTGATGGGCGCCGGCGATGTCGAGGGCCTCGGCGTACGCGCCCTCCGGGTTCGCCGCGTTGACCAGGCCGACGGGGGCCATGTACATCGCGGCACCGCAGTTCACGACATTGCCGACGCCCGCCTCGCGGGGGTCGACGTGACCGTAGTGCAGCCGTGTCACCAGCCACTTCTCGGCGAGGAAGATCCGCTGCAACGGCAGCGCCTCCGCCTCCAGCTCGGGGATCCAGCGCGGCGTCGTCATCAGGTCGGGAACCAGGTGCCCGGCGACGGCGTACGCGTCGAGGTGGTCGCGGACCGTGGCGTACACGCGGATCAGCGCGTGGGTCATCAAGGTGTCGTCGGTGACGTGCCCGTCGCCCTTGTGGTACGGGGCGAGGGGGCGGGCGGTGCGCCACTCGTCGCCGTGCCAGGGGCCGACGACGCCGGTGATCCGGCCGCCGTGGCGTGCGGCGATCTGCTCGGGGGAGTAGCCCTCGACGGGGCCGCCGAGAGCGTCGCCGACCGCGGCGCCGACCAGGGCACCGGTGATCCGCTCCGCCAGCGTGGGGTTCTCCGGCGCCTCTCCCCGGACTTCCCCTGCTTCCCCCGCTCCCTCTGCTTCCCCTGCTCCCTCTGCTTCTCGTGCTTCTCCTGCTTCTTCGACTTCTTCCATTTCTTGCGGATCTTCCGGAGTCTCCAGAGTGTCAGTCATGTCCGGAATCATTCACCTGGGGGGACTCCGGGAGGGGCAGTTCCGCCGCAGTGAGCAGTTCGGCGAGGTGTACGAGATCCGTGCCGGTGAGGCGGGGCAGGGCGCAGCCCGACAGGACGCGGCAGGCGTCCCGCCAGGGGGCGGGGACGGCGGCGCCCCCGCCGAGCGCCCCGGTCAGGGCGCCGGTGAGGGCCGGCGCGGAGTCGGCGACCCGGGACAGACAGACGGCGGCGGGCACGGCCTCGGCGATCCGGCCGCGCGCGGCGGTGGCCAGGGCGAGCGCCACGGGCACGGTCTCGGCGGCCGCGATGCCGTAGCTGTAGACGTGGTCGACGATCTGGTGCTCCAGCAGGGGTACGAGGGCGAAGGCGCTGGAGGTACCGCCCTCCCCGTGGGTGCGGGCGAGGGCCAGCGCGTGCCGGGCGTTGCGGCCGATCTCCGTCTCCCCGGGGAGTTCGGCGAGTGCGGCGGCGGTGCACGCGTCCACGTCGGCGCCGGTCAGGGCGAGCGCGAGGGCGGCGGCCATGGCGCGGGCGCCGTGCACGCCGTCGCCGTCCTGCGTGTACCGGGCGTCGAACTCGGCGAGCGCGGCGGCGCGTCCGGGGTCGCCGGGGTGCGCGACGGCGAGCACGCAGGCCCGTACGCAGGCCGCGTCGTCGAAGTGGTGCGGGTTGTCGTGGCCCGTGGCGGGCGGGCGCAGCCCGGTGGCGAGGTTGCCGAGCCCGGCCCGTACGGAGATGCGGGCGCGCAGCGGTGGCACGGCGGGGTCGCTCTCGGGCGCCCGTTCGGCGGGCACGGCGACCTCACGCGCCAGGGCGTGCCACGACCGGTCGAGCGCGGCCCGCACGCGGCAGGTCCCGCCGCTGCCGCCGGGCGCGCCGCCGTCCGCGGCCCGCAGCACGGCCTGTGCCGTGAGCGCCGCCCACTCCGCGTCGTCGGAGGGGCCGAGCATGAGCGGCTCCGGAGGCTGGTTGAGGGCGATGGGCACGGGGAGGGTGGTGGTCGCGTTCCGCTCGGCGAACGTGTCCAGTTCGCGGGTGAGGCGCCGGGTCCACCGGGGCATCCGGGCCGCCCGGTGCCGGGCGGCGGGCCAGCCGGCGGCGTCCCCGGCGGCGAGACCGAGGAGGAGTCCCTCGACCCGGCGGCCGGCCGCGCCGTCGCCGGTGGCCGTGGCGGGCTGCCCGTCGGCGACGATCCCCGTACGGTTTCCGCGGGCCGCCCTCATGGCCGTACCCCTTCGTTGTCCGCGGCCGGGAGGTACGCGTCGGCATCCGGTGCCGGGACGGTGTCCGTCGGGGGGCGGGGCGGCGAGGCCGGGGTGTGGCGGACGGTCTCCTCGGGTACGAGCAGGTCCGCGACGTCCAGTACGTGGTGGCCCGCCATCGAGGGCAGGCAGGTGCCGCGGGCCGGCCCGATCGCCGACGCCCACTTCGGCGGGACGGACGAGACGCCCCGCGAGGCGCCGGCCAGCGCACCCGCCACGGCCGCCGTCGTGTCCGCGTCGCGCCCCATGTTCACGGCCGTGAGCACGGAGTCCACGAAGTCGCCGTCGGCCGCCGCGTACGCGCCGAAGGCCAGGGCCACGGCCTCCGGTGCGAGATCCGCCCACGGATAGCCGCCGATCACCACGGCGGAACGGACGGCGCGTTCCCCTCGGTGGGCGACCGCCACGGCGCGGCGCAGCGAGCGGGCCGTCCACGAGTCGTCCGGGACCACCGCCAGGGCCGAGGCGACCACCGCGGCCGTCGGGGCGCCCGTCATCGCCGTGGCCACCCCCGCCGCCACCGCCCGCCCGCCGTGGATGCCCTCGCCGTCGTGGCTGACCGCGCCGTCGACGGCCACCAGGCGGGCCGCCTCCGCGGGCCGGCCCGCCGCGAACACCCCGAACGGCGCCGCCCGTATGGCCAGGCCGTCGCTCCACGCGTGCCGGTGCTGCGCCGAGGCCGGTGCCGCAAGGCCCCGGCGCAGGTTCTCCAGCGTGCCGCGCTCGCTGAATCCCGCGCCCCGGAACGCGCCCTCGTCCAGGTCGGCGATGTACTCGTGCCAGGCCGCCTCGGCATGGGCGACGGTGAGCGCCGAACCGTGCCGGGCCAGCAGCAGCCCCGAGAAGATCGCGTACTCGGTGTCGTCCGTGCCGCACGGGTGCTCGGCGACGAAGCCCGTGATCCGGCCCCAGCGCGCCCGGATCCGGGACGGTTTCATGTTCTCGGCGGGCGCGCCGAGGGCGTCCCCGACCGCGAGTCCGAGCAGCGCGCCGCGCGCCCGCTCACGGAGCCCGGTGGGGCCCTCGGCCGCCGGGAGCGGAAGCGGGCACGGGGCCGTGACCGGAACGGGGACCGGGTTCGGTACCGGGGCCGGGAGCGGGGGAGTGCCGGCGATGAAAGCCATGCGATGCCTTGCCTCTCTGCGAGCGACGAGCCGGTCGAGTCCCACGGACGGTCTCCCGCGGGGAGGTTGATCGGCTCATCGGATCTTTGCCACACCACCCACCCGGTCGGCCCCCTGCAACCGCCGGTATTCACTCGGTCGACACCGGCCGCGGACCTGTGTGCGAAAGGGCGCGCGACGGCTCTCGCCGCCGCGGCGGCACCTGCCGGGCTCCGCCCGCGGGCCCCTTCGGCGGGACAGAACCGCAGGTAAGCACGGCCTTCCTTGCTGGCGGGCGATCTCCGCGAGGCGTATCTTCGAATGCGTCGGAGTTTGGAATCAGTCCAAACCGAGTCCGAGTCAAGTCCGGATCGAGGCGGGCGGAGGTCCTCCCATGGCCATCATCGAAACCGAGGCGCCCCTGCACGAGGCGCACCGCGACAACCACACGCACCGGGACGTCAACGGCGGCTGGCTGCGCCCCGCCGTCTTCGGCGCCATGGACGGGCTGGTCTCCAACCTGGCCCTGATGACGGGTGTCGCGGGCGGTTCGGCGAGCCGGGAGGCCGTGGTCGTCGCGGGTCTCGCCGGACTGGCCGCCGGTGCCTTCTCCATGGCCGCCGGCGAGTACACCTCGGTGGCCTCCCAGCGCGAACTCGTCGAGGCGGAACTCGACGTCGAGCGCGCGGAGCTGCGCAAGCATCCGGTGGACGAGGAGCGCGAGCTGGCCGCGCTGTACGAGGCCCGGGGCGTCGAGCCCGGCCTCGCCCGTGAGGTCGCCCGGCAGCTCTCGCGCGACCCCGAGCAGGCACTGGAGATCCACGCGCGGGAGGAGCTGGGCATCGACCCCGGTGACCTGCCCTCGCCCGTCGTGGCCGCCGTCTCCTCCTTCGGCTCCTTCGCCCTCGGTGCCCTGCTGCCCGTCCTGCCGTACCTGCTCGGTGCCACCGCGCTGTGGCCCGCCGTGCTCCTCGCCCTCGCCGGACTCTTCGGCTGCGGTGCGGTGGTGGCCAAGGTGACGGCACGGTCCTGGTGGTACAGCGGGCTGCGGCAGTTGGCTCTGGGTGGTGCGGCCGCTGCTGTGACGTATGCCCTGGGCAACCTGTTCGGTGCGGCCGTATAGTGAATCGACCGGCTACCTATGCGAGGGACCGCATAAGTAGCCGTGGTCGCACTCATTACCAGCTGGTTTCAACTGATTGACGGCTGGGCATGAGCCGTAAGCGCTTCGGGCAACGACGCCCTCGCGCACCCTCGCGGAGAGCGACGAAGCCCCCCGCGACCAGGGCCGACGGGCACGGATCTGCCCGGTCGGCAGCCTTCACTCCGCCGCCGTGCGAGGCATCCGCACCCCGCACCCGAGGCGTCCGCATGACGGAACGCAGAATCCAGTTCCCGAGAACGGTTCCATCATGTAACCTGCACGAAATTTTGCACTCCGCGCAGAGGGCCAGCGTCGTCCCTCGGCACCTGCGCCCCCAGAGCCGCGCACAGCCTGGGAGGCATCCCCAGCCACACAGACGACGACGGGAGAGCCGATGCGTACGCCGCGCCAGCCGTCCCAGCACTCCGCGAATGACCGGAACTGGTCCTTCATGGATGCTCGCCCTGCTGCGCAGGGTATGTACGACCCCCGTAATGAGCACGACGCCTGCGGCGTCGGCTTCGTCGCCACCCTCACCGGGGAGGCGAGCCATGCGCTGGTCGAGCAGGCGCTCACGGTTCTCCGCAACCTCGAGCACCGGGGCGCCACCGGATCCGAGCCCGACTCGGGGGACGGTGCAGGCATTCTCTCGCAGATGCCGGACGCCTTCTTCCGCGAGGTGGCCGGATTCGATCTCCCCGAGGCCGGCGGTTACGCGGCCGGCATCGCCTTCCTGCCCGAGGACGACACCGCCGGCGCCGCCGCCCGCATCGACGCCGTCGCCGCCGAGGAGGGCCTGACCGTCCTCGGCTGGCGCGAGGTGCCGGTCGCCCCCGACCTGCTCGGCGCCACCGCCCGCTCCACGATGCCCGCCTTCCGCCAGGTCTTCGTCACCGACCACACGAGCAAGGGCCTCGACCTGGACCGCAAGGCGTTCGTGCTGCGCAAGCGCGCCGAGCGCGAGGCCGGTGTGTACTTCCCGTCGCTCTCCGCGCGGACCATCGTCTACAAGGGGATGCTCACCACCGGTCAGCTGGAGCCCTTCTTCCCGGACCTGTCCGACCGCCGCTTCGCCTCCGCGATCGCCCTCGTCCACTCCCGCTTCTCGACCAACACGTTCCCCAGCTGGCCGCTCGCACACCCGTACCGTTTCGTCGCCCACAATGGCGAGATCAACACGGTCATGGGCAACCGCAACTGGATGCGCGCCCGCGAGTCCCAGCTGATGTCGGACCTGTTCGGTCCGGCGGAGAACCTGGAGCGGATCTTCCCGATCTGCACGCCCGGCGCCTCCGACTCCGCCTCCTTCGACGAGGTCCTGGAACTGCTCCACCTCGGCGGCCGCTCCCTGCCGCACTCCGTGCTGATGATGATCCCGGAGGCGTGGGAGAACCACGACTCCATGGACCCGGCCCGGCGCGCCTTCTACCAGTACCACGCCACGATGATGGAGCCCTGGGACGGTCCCGCCTGCGTCACCTTCACCGACGGCACCCAGGTCGGCGCCGTCCTCGACCGCAACGGCCTGCGCCCCGGCCGCTACTGGGTCACCGACGACGGCCTCGTCGTCCTCGGCTCCGAGGTCGGCGTCCTCGACATCGACCCCGCCAAGGTCGTCCGCAAGGGCCGCCTCCAGCCCGGCCGCATGTTCCTCGTCGACACCGCCGAGCACCGCATCATCGAGGACGACGAGATCAAGGCCGCCCTCGCCGCCGAGCACCCCTACCAGGAGTGGCTGGAAGCCGGCGAGATCGAGCTGTCCCACCTGCCCGAGCGCGAGCACATCGTGCACACGCACGCCTCGGTCACCCGCCGCCAGCAGACCTTCGGTTACACCGAGGAGGAGCTGCGCGTCATCCTCGCGCCGATGGCCAAGGCCGGCGCCGAACCCATCGGCTCCATGGGCACCGACTCGCCCATCGCCGCGCTGTCCTCGCGCCCCCGCCTGCTCTTCGACTACTTCACCCAGCTGTTCGCGCAGGTCACCAACCCGCCGCTGGACGCCATCCGCGAAGAGCTCGTCACCTCGCTGCGCTCCTCGCTGGGCCCGCAGGGCAACCTCCTGGAGCCGACCGCCGCGTCCTGTCGCAGCGTCACCCTGCCCTTCCCGGTGATCGACAACGACGAGCTGGCCAAGCTCATCCACATCAACGCCGACGGCGACATGCCCGGCATGAAGGCCGCGACTCTCTCCGGCCTCTACCGGGTCTCCGGCGGCGGCGACGCCCTCGCCGCGCGCATCGACGAGATCTGCGCCGAGGCCGACGCCGCCATCGACAACGGCGCCCGGCTGATCGTCCTCTCCGACCGCCACTCCGACGCCGAGCACGCGCCGATCCCGTCGCTGCTGCTCACCGCGGCCGTCCACCACCACCTCATCCGCACCAAGCAGCGCACCCAGGTGGGTCTGCTGGTCGAGGCGGGCGACGTCCGCGAGGTGCACCACGTGGCGCTCCTCATCGGCTTCGGCGCCGCCGCGGTCAACCCGTACCTGGCGATGGAGACCGTCGAGGACCTGGTGCGCGCGGGCACCTTCCTCCCCGGCATCGAGGCCGAGCAGGCCATCCGCAACCTGATCCACGCCCTCGGCAAGGGCGTCCTGAAGGTCATGTCCAAGATGGGCATCTCCACCGTCGCCTCCTATCGCGGCGCCCAGGTCTTCGAGGCCGTCGGCCTGGACGAGGCCTTCGTGGAGAAGTACTTCAACGGCACCGCCACCAAGATCGGCGGCGTCGGCATCGACGTCATCGCCCAGGAGGTCGCCGCCCGCCACGCCAAGGCCTACCCGGTCACCGGCATCGCCCCGGCGCACCGCGCGCTGGAGATCGGCGGCGAGTACCAGTGGCGCCGCGAGGGCGAACCGCACCTGTTCGACCCGGAGACGGTCTTCCGCCTCCAGCACTCCACGCGCTCCGGCCGCTACGACATCTTCAAGCAGTACACGGACCGCGTGAACGAGCAGTCCAAGCGGCTGATGACGCTGCGCGGCCTGTTCGGCTTCAAGTCGGACCGCCCCTCGATCCCCATCGAGGAGGTCGAGCCGGTCTCGGAGATCGTCAAGCGGTTCTCCACCGGCGCCATGTCGTACGGCTCCATCTCCCGCGAGGCGCACGAGACCCTCGCCATCGCGATGAACGAGTTGGGCGGCAAGTCCAACACCGGTGAGGGCGGCGAGGACCCGGAGCGCCTGTACGACCCGGCGCGCCGCTCCAGCATCAAGCAGGTCGCCTCCGGCCGCTTCGGCGTCACGAGCGAGTACCTGGTCAACGCCGACGACATCCAGATCAAGATGGCCCAGGGCGCCAAGCCCGGCGAGGGCGGCCAGCTGCCCGGGCACAAGGTGTACCCGTGGGTGGCGAAGACCCGGCACTCGACGCCGGGCGTCGGCCTCATCTCGCCGCCGCCGCACCACGACATCTACTCCATCGAGGACCTGGCGCAGCTGATCCACGACCTGAAGAACGCCAACCCGAAGGCCCGCATCCACGTGAAGCTGGTCTCCGAGGTCGGCGTCGGGACCGTGGCCGCGGGTGTGTCCAAGGCCCACGCGGACGTGGTCCTGATCTCGGGTCACGACGGCGGTACGGGCGCGTCCCCGCTGACGTCGCTGAAGCACGCGGGCGGTCCCTGGGAGCTCGGTCTCGCCGAGACCCAGCAGACGCTGCTGCTCAACGGCCTGCGCGACCGCATCGTCGTGCAGACCGACGGCCAGCTGAAGACCGGCCGCGACGTCGTCGTCGCCGCGCTGCTCGGCGCCGAGGAGTTCGGTTTCGCGACCGCGCCGCTCGTCGTCTCCGGCTGCGTGATGATGCGCGTGTGCCACCTGGACACCTGCCCGGTCGGCATCGCCACCCAGAACCCGGTGCTGCGCGAGCGGTTCTCCGGCAAGGCCGAGTACATCGTCAACTTCTTCCGGTTCATCGCCGAGGAGGTCCGCGAGCTCCTCGCCGAGCTGGGCTTCCGCTCCATCGAGGAGGCCGTCGGCCACGCCGAGGCCCTCGACGTGACCCGCGCGGTCGACCACTGGAAGGCGCAGGGCCTGGACCTGGAGCCGCTGTTCCACGTGCCCGCCCTGCCCGAGGGCGCCGTGCGCCACCAGCTCGTCGCGCAGGACCACGGTCTGGAGAAGGCGCTCGACAACGAGCTGATCAAGCTCGCCGCCGACGCCCTCGCCGCGACCGCCGCGGAGGACGCCCAGCCGGTCCGCGCCCAGGTTCCGATCCGCAACATCAACCGCACGGTCGGCACCATGCTCGGCCACGAGGTGACGAAGAAGTTCGGCGGCGCGGGCCTGCCCGACGACACCATCGACATCACCTTCACCGGCTCGGCGGGCCAGTCGTTCGGCGCGTTCCTGCCGCGCGGTGTGACCCTCCGCCTGGAGGGCGACGCCAACGACTACGTCGGCAAGGGCCTGTCCGGCGGCCGCGTCGTCGTCCGCCCGGACCGGGGCGCCGACCACCTCGCCGAGTACTCGACCATCGCGGGCAACACCATCGCGTACGGCGCGACCGGCGGCGAGCTGTTCCTGCGCGGCCGTACCGGCGAGCGGTTCTGCGTCCGCAACTCCGGTGCGACGGTCGTCTCCGAGGGCGTGGGCGACCACGGCTGCGAGTACATGACCGGCGGTCACGCGGTCGTGCTCGGCGAGACGGGCCGCAACTTCGCGGCGGGCATGTCGGGCGGCATCGCCTACGTGATCGACCTGAACCGCGACAACGTCAACGCCGGCAACGTGGGCGCGATCGAGGCCCTCGACGACGCGGACAAGCAGTGGCTGCACGACGTGGTGCGCCGCCACCAGGAGGAGACCGGCTCGACCGTGGCCGAGAAGCTCCTGGCCGAGTGGGACACCGCCGTGAACCGCTTCAGCAAGATCATCCCCAGCACGTACAAGGCAGTGCTCGCCGCCAAGGACGCCGCCGAGCGAGCCGGTCTCCCCGAGCACGAGATCACCGAGAAGATGATGGAGGCGGCGACCAATGGCTGATCCCAAGGGCTTTCTCAACCACGGGCGCGAGGTCGCCAGGACCCGTCCCGTTGAGGAGCGCGTCAAGGACTGGAACGAGGTCTACGTCCCCGGCTCCCTGCTGCCGATCATCAGCAAGCAGGCCAGCCGCTGCATGGACTGCGGCATCCCGTTCTGCCACAACGGCTGTCCGCTCGGCAACCTGATCCCCGAGTGGAACGACTACGCCTACCGCGAGGACTGGAGCGCCGCCTCCGAGCGGCTGCACGCCACGAACAACTTCCCGGAGTTCACGGGCCGTCTGTGCCCCGCCCCGTGCGAGTCGGCGTGCGTGCTCGGCATCAACCAGCCCCCGGTCACCATCAAGAACGTCGAGGTCTCGATCATCGACAAGGCGTGGGACAGCGGTGACGTCCGGCCGCAGATCCCCGAGCGCCTCTCCGGCAAGACCGTCGCGGTGATCGGTTCCGGCCCGGCGGGCCTCGCCGCCGCCCAGCAGCTCACCCGGGCCGGCCACACCGTCGCCGTCTACGAGCGCGCGGACCGCATCGGAGGCCTCCTCCGGTACGGCATCCCCGAGTTCAAGATGGAGAAGCGGCACATCAACCGCCGTATCGAACAGATGCGCGCGGAGGGCACCAAGTTCCGCACCGGTGTGGAGATCGGCCGGGACATCGACGCGGCGGCGCTGCGCCGGCGCTACGACGCCGTGGTCGTCGCGGCCGGCGCCACCACCGCCCGCGACCTGCCCGTCCCGGGCCGCGACCTCAAGGGCATCCACCAGGCGATGGAGTACCTGCCCCTGTCGAACAAGGTGCAGGAGGGCGACTACGTCACCTCCCCGATCTCGGCGAAGGGCAAGCACGTCGTCGTGATCGGCGGCGGTGACACCGGCGCCGACTGCGTGGGCACCGCCCACCGCCAGGGCGCCGCCTCCGTCACCCAGCTGGAGATCATGCCGCGCCCGGGCGAGGAGCGGAACGCGAACCAGCCCTGGCCGACGTTCCCGATGCTCTACAAGGTCACCTCCGCGCACGAGGAGGGCGGCGAGCGCATCTACTCGGCGTCCACCACCCACTTCGAGGGCGACGAGGACGGCAACGTCCAGTGGCTGCACCTGACCGAGGTGGAGTTCGTCGAGGGCAGGCTGACCCCGAAGCCGGGCACCGAGCGGAGGATCCCCGCCCAGCTGGTCACCCTCGCCATGGGCTTCACCGGCACCGACCAGGACAACGGCCTGGTCGAGCAGTTCGGCCTGGAGCTCGACGCGCGCGGCAACATCGCCCGCGACGCCGACTTCCAGACCAACGTGCCCGGCGTGTTCGTCGCCGGTGACGCGGGCCGCGGTCAGTCGCTCATCGTGTGGGCCATCGCGGAGGGCCGCTCGGCCGCCCGCGGGGTCGACCGGTTCCTCAACGGCGCGAGCGACCTGCCGGCCCCGATCCGCCCGACGGACCGCGCGCTGACGGTCTGACGAACGGCCCGGATACGTCCCGTACAAAGGCGTACGGGGAACACCGCGGCGCCCACCCTCATGTCCCCGACCGGACGCAGGGCGGGCGCCGCGCGTTCTCCCGGGCGGCCGGGCGTCACGGCACCCGGTACGTCTCCCCGTACACGGCCCACACGAGCGGCGTGCTCAGCTCCATGTTCCCGGCGTCGAGGAACCGCCGCTGGGCGGTGTCGATGCGGGAGGTGTCGCGGCTGGTCGCCTCGGTCCGCATGGCCTCGCGGCGGACGTCGAGGAAGGCGTTCAGGTAGGCCTTCTCGTCGCCGCCCTGCGCGGGGGGCTTCGCCTCGTCCAGAGCGTGCTCGCGCAGGCCGTAGAAGCTGTCGGCGTCGGTGCCGGGGCCGTGCAGGACCATCGCGTCGTAGTAGATGAACTGGCCGAGGGTGCCGAGGCCGTCGAGCTTCGCGAGCCGCACCGCGGGGTCGAAGTACACGTCGTCACGCTCGGTCTCCTGGGCCTCGCGGAACGCCGGCACCTGCGACTCCGCCCGCCACGCCGCGGTGAAACCGGGATCCAGCCCCTCGTGGGAGTCGGTGCCGTCCACCTCGCGGAGCGCGGGGAGGTACGCGGCGAGCCCGTTGTCCGGGTGGGCCTTCGTGTAGCGCTCGACCAGGGCGAGCAGATCGTGCGTGCCGGTGCAGAAGCCGACGATGCCCGCGGTGTAGCCGCGTCCGTCGCCCACGTCCTCGATCAGCCCGTACGTGGTGCGCCAGTCCAGTGTCGAGTCGCGGGCCGTCGCGACCAGCTTGTGCGCCAGCTCCTTCTTGTCCGGGGCGGCGAGACCGGGCGGCGCGTCGGCTATCGCCTCGTCGTCGGCGGTGCCCTCGTCCTCGGCCCGTACCTTCGCGTTCTCGGCCCCCGGGGACGGGGCGGACGCGGACGCCCGGTTCCCCGGGGCGTCCGCGTCGGAAGATCCGGGAGTGAACAGGTAGACCACCGCCGTGATGGCAACAGGGGCGGCCGCGAGCAGGAGACAACCGGCGCGTTTCATGGCGCACAGGTTAAGTGCAGGGCACGTGAAGGAGCGAGTGCAACCTTACGTGAGCTATGAGCCCCCTGTGACGCCCCCTGCGGCCGGTCCATGATCGCGGAGCGGCTACCCTCGGCACTCCCTCACCGCCCGCCGCGCCCGAAGGGGAACTCCCGCATGCCCGCGATCAGCCTCAGCAAGGTCCAGGAGACCGCGCCCGCGCTCGTCAGCCTCTACAAGACCGCCGGGGACTCCCTCGCGCGCAACGGGCTGGACGGACAGCGGGCCGCCGTGTACCTCGTCGTCGACCACAGCGGCTCGATGCGTCCGTACTACAAGGACGGCAGCGTGCAGGCCCTCGCCGACCGCGTCCTCGGGCTGTCCGCGCACCTCGACGACGACGGGAGTGTCCCCGTGGTCTTCTTCTCCACGGACATAGACGCGGTCACGGACATCGAGCTCGCCGGTCACCAGGGCCGCATCGAGCGGATCGTGGCGGGCCTCGGGCACATGGGGAAGACCAGCTACCACCTGGCCATGGACGCCGTCATCGACCACTACCTCGACAGCGGCGCCGAGGACCCCGCCCTGGTCGTCTTCCAGACGGACGGCGGACCGGTCAGCAGGCCCGCCGCCGAACGGTACCTGTGCAAGGCGGCCAGGCTGCCGCTGTTCTGGCAGTTCGTCGGGTTCGGCGACCCGGACAGCAGGCAGTTCGACTTCCTGCGCCGCCTCGACGAACTCCCCGTGCCCGAGCGGCGCGCCGTGGACAACGCCGGCTTCTTCCACGCGGGCGAGGACCCGCGCCGCGTCCCCGACCGCGAACTGTACGACCGGCTGCTGGACGGCTTCCCCGAGTGGCTGGCGGCGGCGCGGGAGAAGGGCATCGTACGGTGAAGGCCGAACCGGACCCGTTGGCGAGCGGGAGCGCGCGTGCCACTCTGAGGTGAGCCACCGGGGAGGGCGACGCGATGGTCGGCGCACGTTCGGGCAAGGGCAAGGGCAGGGGCAGGGTCGGCGGCGGCACCGAGGGCAGCGGCGGGAGCAGCGGCGGCAGGGCGGTTCCCGCGGTCCGCGAGGCCAGGGGCGAACGGATCGCGGACTGGGCCGACGGCCGGCTCGGCGCCTACACCCTCGCCAAGGCCCAGATGCGCAAGGTCTTCCCCGACCACTGGTCCTTCATGCTCGGCGAGATCTGCCTCTACAGCTTCCTCGTCCTGATCCTGACCGGCGTCTACCTCACCCTCTTCTTCGAGCCGAGCAGCGCCGAGGTCGTCTACGACGGCTCCTACCAGCCGCTCAACGGCATCGTCATGACCCGCGCGTACGAGTCCGCGCTCGACATCAGCTTCGACCTGCGCGGCGGCCTGCTGATCCGGCAGCTCCACCACTGGGCCGCGCTCGTCTTCGTCGCCGGAATGATCGTCCACATGATGCGGGTGTTCTTCACCGGCGCCTTCCGCAAACCCCGCGAGATCAACTGGCTGTTCGGCTGGACCCTGCTGATGCTCGGCATGATCACCGGCCTGACCGGCTACTCGCTCCCCGACGACCTGCTCTCCGGCACCGGCCTCCGTTTCGCGCAGGGCGCCATCCTGTCGATCCCCGTCGTGGGCACCTACCTGGCGTTCGGCCTCTTCGGCGGCGAGTTCCCCGGGGGCGAGATCATCGCGCGGCTCTACCCGATCCACATCCTCCTGCTGCCCGGCATCATGCTGGCCCTGATCGTCGCCCACCTGATCCTGGTCGTCTACCACAAGCACACCCAGTACCCCGGCCCCGGACGGACCGGGCGGAACGTCGTCGGCATGCCCCTCCTGCCCGTCTACATGGCCAAGGCCGGCGGCTTCTTCTTCCTCGTCTTCGGCGTGCTGACCCTGATGGCGGCGGTCGCCACCGTCAACCCCGTCTGGGCGTACGGCCCCTACCGGCCCGACCAGGTGACGACCGGCGCCCAGCCCGACTGGTACCTGGGCTTCTCCGAGGGACTGATCCGGGCGATGCCGGGATGGGAGATCAACCTCTTCGGCCACACCCTCGCCCTGGGCGTCCTCATCCCCTTCACGCTCTTCCCGCTCGTGATGCTCGCCATCGCCGTCTACCCGTTCGTCGAGGCGTGGATCACCGGCGACCGGCGCGAGCACCACATCCTGGACCGGCCCCGCAACCACCCCGTCCGCACCGGGCTGGGCGTCGCCTGGCTGAGCATGTACGTGGTCGCGCTGATCGGCGGCGGCAACGACATCATCGCGCTGCGCTTCCGCCTGTCGATCAACGCCGTCACCTGGTTCGTGCGCATCGGCTTCTTCGTGGTGCCGGTGATCGCCTTCATCGTCACCAAGCGGATCTGCCTCGGCCTGCAGCGCCGGGACCGCGACAAGGTGCTGCACGGCCTGGAGAGCGGCACGATCAAACGGCTCCCGCACGGCGAGTACGTCGAGATCCACGAGCCCCTCTCACAGGCCCGCATGTTCGTCCTCACCCAGCACGAGCAGCCCGAACCGTACGACCCCGGCCCGCGCGTCGACGGGAACGGCGTCACCCGCCGCGTCACCACCACCGAACGGCTGCGCGCCCGCCTCGCCCGCGCCATGTACGGCACGGCCGCCCGAGTGGCGAAACCGACCCCTCAGGAATACCGGGAGCTCCAGCAACACCAGGAGCTCACGGGCGGCGACCACCCGCACTGATCCCCGGTGCCCCGCATCCGTGTCACGTGTCGCACTCCAGCACCGTCCGGCACAACCCGCAACGGGCGCGGACCCGGCCACGGACCGGAACCCTGATGCGCTGGTGGCACGTGGGACAGGGGAAAGACACGCGCAACGGTCCCCGGCCGTCGGGCGTGAACGTGTACGGAACCTCCGGCCCCGGCGCACGGTGACCCGGGCCGAGGTCCTGGGCATGACGGCGGTCCCTCGCGTAGCGGCGGCGGCCCGCCCAGCCCGCCGCCGTCAGCGGCGGCTGCTCCGCGTCACGGCGGGCCCGGGCCGCGCCCTTGGTGTACGCCGTGTACGCCTGCGGGCTGGTGAACCACACCGACGGGTCCTCCCCGAAGAGGAGCGCCCGCTTGGCGAGGACGTAGCCGAACTCCTCCGGAGTGAGGTACCCCAGCTTCTGCGAGGAGGCCCCGTCCTCCCGGTACGCGTCCAGCAGCAGCCAGCCCGCCCCCAGGTACGTCGCCGCCGTGTCCGTGAGGATCTCGTTGTCCCGGGTGCCGGGGAAGGACAGACCGAGACGGTGCAGGTACACGTGCATGACCTCATGGGCCAGAGCCGCGCCGATGTCCCGCCGGTGGACGCGGAAACGGTCGTTGAGCTCGATGAAGTACTCGGGACCCGCGGCCAGCTCCACGTTGGCCGCGTGCGTCATCTCCCGGAAACCGATGATCATCCGGGCGTCCGGCAGCCGGTAGTGCCGCACCATCTCGCGCGCCACCCGCTGGGCGCCCAGATGCAGGTCGTCGGTGTCGGCGAAGGCCACGTCGACGGGCGCCACACTGGTCGCGAAGGTCTGCACCGTGTCGTACGACAGCCGCTTGTACAGCGCGGTGATCGACGCCCGCACCCTGTCCAGATGCGGGTAGCCGTGCTGAACCGGTCCGCCGTTGGTCACGTCCGCACCCCCACGACGCCTCGACTCGACCCGGAACCACTCTAGGACGGCCAGGCCCGCCACCGGGCGGCGATCCGCCCCCGGTCCGCGCAAAAAACGCTCGGCCGGACACCCGCCGCCTGCGATACTCCGCCCCATGGCCACCGAGCAGCACCGAGCCCGCACCGCGACCCTGCGCATCGGCGGCGAGGACGACGAGCTGGAACGGCGGCTCGGCGACGAACTCGACGCCTTCAACTCCCGTGTCACCGGCGCCGGAAACTGGGAGGACTTCTCCGTACGGCTGACCGACGCGCACGGCCGCCTGGCCGGCGGACTCACCGGTTCCGTCTGGGGCACCCTGTGCACCGTCGAGATGCTGTGGATACGGGAGGACCTCCGCGGCGCCGGCTGGGGCAGCCGCGTCCTGAAGGCGGCCGAGCAGGAGGCCGTACGGCGCGGCTGCACCGACATGACCCTCTCCTCGTACACCTTCCAGGCCCCGGACTTCTACCGCAAGCACGGCTACCGCGAGACCGGCCGCAGCGAAGGCGTCCCCGGCCGGCACTGCGACGTGTACTTCCACAAGTCGCTGACCGCCCCCTGACCCGCGACGCCGGGCCCGCCGCGGGCCACCGTTCCGCACCTCGGACACCCATGAGCCGATCACCCCGCCCCACGTAGGGTGACCACCATGACCACCAGCAATTCCGGTGCCGCAACCAGTGACGTCGACCCGGCCGTCCGCGCCGAGCTCACCCGGCTGCGGGACAGCATCGACAACATCGACGCCGCCGTCGTCCACATGCTCGCCGAACGCTTCAAGTGCACCCAGCGCGTCGGCCACCTCAAGGCCGAACACCGGCTGCCACCCGCCGACCCCGCCCGCGAGACCCAGCAGATCGCCCGCCTGCGCCGGCTCGCCGAGAGCGCCAAGCTCGACCCGGCGTTCGCCGAGAAACTGCTCAACTTCATCATCGCCGAGGTGATCCGCCACCACGAGCGCATCGCGGACGACACTGTCAACGGCGCGTCCGGCAAGGGGGAGTGACACCGGGCCCGCCAAGAGGGATCCTTCGAGGACTCCCAGTCGAGTCGTGGGCACGCGCGCCGAGCGCGGGCCCGTGCCGATGGTGTCCGAGCGAGGGGACGTCGGGCCATGCCATCGAACGCGAAGATCCTCATCGTCGACGACCATGAGGACACCCTGTACGCCCTGGAAAGCGCCCTGGCCCCACTGGGCTACCGCCTCACCCGCGCGACCAGCGGCGACGCGGCGCTCAAGGAAGTCCTGCGCGGCCAGGTCGGACTGCTCCTCCTCGACGTGCGCATGCCCGGCGTCAGCGGTCTCGACGTCGTCCGCTACATGCGCCGCCTGGAGCAGACCCAGCACATCCCCATCGTCCTGCTCACCGGGTTCGGAATGGACGCCGAACTCGCCTCCACCGCCTTCCAGCTGGGCGTCGCCGACCTGGTCATGAAACCCACCGACCCCTGGTCGCTGCGGACCAAGGTCCGCTACCTGTACGACGCCTACCGGCGCACCGACGCCCTGGAGCGCGAGGTGCGCGAACTCCGCGCCCGCGTGCACGAACACCCACCGGACCCCGGCCTCCCACCCCCCGAGAACCGGGTGCCCGCCCAGCACAAGGGCCGCACGACCGGCCCGGAACCCGACCGCGCGAAACAGATCGCGGCCCCCGACCGCACCTGACCGCGGCACCCGAGCACCCGAACCCGGCACCGGAACGCACGTGCGCGGGACCGCGAAGACCCCCGAGCACCGGCAAGGAGCAGGCCACCGGCGCGCCCCCGGAGCGGCCCACCCCTGGGCCTCGTCAGCGGCATCGGGCAGCATGTCCCTCATGTCCGTACTGACGCGCGACGAAGCGCAGACCCGTGCCCGGCTCCTCGACGTCCACCGCTACGAGATCGATCTCGACCTCACCCGCGGCGACGACACCTTCGACTCCCGCACCCTCATCCGCTTCACCGTGCGCGACGGTCAGGACACCACGGACACCTTCGTCGAGCTGAAGCCCGCCGAACTGCGCTCCGCCACGCTCGACGGCGACCCCATCGACCCCACCGCCCTCGACGGGAACAGGCTGCCGCTCACCGGCCTCACCGAGGGCGAGCACGAACTCCGCGTCGACGCCGCCATGCGCTACTCCCGCACCGGCGAGGGCATGCACCGCTTCACCGACCCCACCGACGGCGAGACCTACGTCTACACCCAGCTCTTCCTCGACGACGTCCAGCGCGTCTTCCCGGCCTTCGACCAGCCCGACCTCAAGGCCGTCTTCGACCTCACCGTCACCGCCCCCGACGGCTGGACCGTCCTCGCCAACGGCATCACCGAACACCTCGGCGACGGCACCTGGCGCGCCGCCACCACCCCCCTCATCTCCACCTACCTCGTCGCCGTCGCCGCCGGCCCCTGGCACTCCGTCACCACCGAACACCGCGGCCTCCCCTTCGGCATCCACTGCCGCCGCTCCCTCGCCCCCCACCTCGACGCCGACGCCGACGAGATCCTCGACATCACCCGCGCCTGCTACGACCGCTACCACGAGAAGTTCGAGGAGCCGTACCCCTTCGACTCCTACGACCAGGCATTCGTCCCCGAGTTCAACGCCGGCGCCATGGAGAACCCCGGCCTCGTCACCTTCCGCGACGAGTTCGTCTTCCGCTCCGCCGTCACCGACACCGAACGCCAGACCCGCGCCATGGTCATCGCCCACGAGATGGCCCACATGTGGTTCGGCGACCTCGTCACCCTCCAGTGGTGGGACGACATCTGGCTGAACGAGTCCTTCGCCGAGTACATGGGCTACCAGACCCTCACCGAAGCCACCCGCTTCACCGACACCTGGGTCGACTTCGGCGTCGCCCGCAAGGCCTGGGGCTACGACGCCGACCAGCGCCCCTCCACCCACCCCGTCGCACCCGAAGCCGTCGACGACACCGCCTCCGCCCTCCTCAACTTCGACGGCATCTCCTACGCCAAGGGCGCCTCCGCACTGCGCCAGCTCGTCGCCTGGCTCGGCGAGAAGGACTTCCTCGCCGGCATCAACACCCACTTCGCCCGCCACCGCTTCGGCAATGCCACCCTCGCCGACTTCATCGACTCCCTCGCCGCCACCACCGACCGCGACGTCCACGCCTGGGCGGACTCCTGGCTGCGCACCACGGGCGTCGACACCCTCGTCCCCGAGACCGGCACGAGGGACGACGGGAACTGGAACGTGAACCTCCGCCACGCGGACGGCAGCCGCCCCCACCACATCACCATCGGCCTCTACGACCACGACCCGAACCACCCGAGCCGCCTGACCCTGCGCGATCGCATGGACGTGGACATCCCTGCCACCGGTGACATGGTCCTCGGCTCCGCCGGCCCCCGCCCCGCCCTCGTCCTCCTCAACGACGGCGACCTCACCTACGCCAAGATCCGCTTCGACCCGGACTCCCTCACCACCGTCCGCGACCGCCTCTCCGGACTCCCCGAACCCCTCACCCGCGCCGTCGTCTGGAACGCCCTCAGGGACGCCGTACGCGACGGCGACCTCCCGCCCACCGACTACCTGGAGACCGCCCGCACCCACCTCCCGCACGAGACCGACCTGGCCCTCGTCCAAGGCGTCCTGTCCTTCGCCTCCGCCCAGATCGCCGACCGCCTCCTCACCCCCACAGCCCGGCCCGCCGCCCTCGCCACCCTCACCGACCTGTGCCGCGACCTCATCCGCCGCACCGAGGACGGCTCCCACCCCGGACTGCGCCTGACCGCCGTACGCCACGCCATCGACGTCGCCGCCCACCCCGACACCATCGCCTCCTGGCTCACCGACGGCACCGTCCCCGGCGGCCCCGAACTCGACCCCGAGCTGCGCTGGCGCATCCTCACCCGGCTCGCCGTCCTCGGCGCCACCGACGAGGCCGCCATCGACGCCGAACTCGCCCGCGACCCCAGCGCCACCGGCCAGGAGGGCGCCGCACGCTGCCGGGCCGCCCTGCCCGACCCGGACGCCAAACGCCGCGCCTGGGAGGCCATGTTCACCTCCGACGACCTGTCCAACTACCTGTTCACGGCCACCGCCCAGGGCTTCTGGCAGCCCGAGCAGAGCGACCTGCTCCACGACTACGTCGAGCGGTACTGGACCGACGCGGTCGCCGTCGCCGCCCGCCGCGGCCCCGCCATCGCCGAGGCGGCCGGCCGCTGGGCCTTCCCCGCGTACGCCGTCGACGCCGACACCTTCCGCCTCGGCGACACCTGCCTGCGCGAGGCCGACCCGATCCCCGCCCTGCGCCGCAAGCTCACCGACCAGCTCGACGACCTGCGACGCGCGGCCCGGGTACGCGACACCCACGCCTGAGGGACGGCCGGTCCGTGCGCCCCCGGGACACGGGCACGCACGGACCGGCCCGAGCACTCACCGGCCCCGTGGGCCACCGGCGCCCAGGACACCCCCGGAGGCAACTCCCGTACCCCGAGCAGAACTTCAGCCCTGCCTACACATTTCCTCCGCACGGCAGTACCCGCTTTCGGGTCCGATCGTTGTGCTCTCAGGGCGCGCCGCACCACGGCGCGCGACCCCTGGAACACCCCGACCGCCGTGCGCCCGGAGGCCCCGTGAACACACCCCCACCCCAGGAGCCCGAGAACCCCCGCGATCTGGTGGGCATCGGCATCGGCCCGTTCAACCTCTCCCTCGCCGCCCTCGCCCATCCCCTCACCGACTTCGACGCCGTCTTCTACGAACAGCGCCCCGCCTTCGACTGGCACCCCGGCCTGCTCATCGACGGCACCACCCTGCAAGTGCCGTTCATGGCCGACCTCGTCACCCTCGCCGACCCCGCGAACCCCTGGTCGTTCCTCAACTACCTCAAGACCCGCGACCGGCTCTTCCCCTTCTACTTCGCCGAGCGCTTCCACATCCAGCGCGCCGAGTACGACGCCTACTGCCGCTGGGTCAGCGAGAACATCCCCGGACTGCGCTTCGCCCACCAGGTCGACGCCGTGCGCTGGAACCCCGACCACGACCTGTTCGAGATCGACCACACCCGGCTCGACAGCTCCGGCGAGGCCGCCGCCCTCGGCCGTACCTACGCCCGGAACGTCGCCCTCGGCGTCGGCACCGCCCCCCACGTGCCCGACCCCCTCAAACCACTCGTCGAAGCACGCGGCGTCCCCGTCATCCACGCCGCCGACTACCTCCGCGAACGCGACCGCCTCCTCGCCGCCCACCACATCACCGTGGTCGGCGCGGGCCAGTCCGGCGCCGAGATCTTCCTCGACCTGCTCCAGGCACGCCCCGTCGGACACGAACGCATCCACTGGCTCGCCCGCACCGACGCCTTCGCTCCCATGGAGTACTCCAAGCTCGGCCTGGAACACTTCACCCCCGACTACACCCGCTACTTCCACGCCCTCGCCGAATCGACTCGCGACCGGCTCGTCGCCGCGCAGTGGCAACTCCACAAAGGCATCGGCGCCGACACCCTCGCCGCCATTCACGACGAGCTCTACCGCCGCACCCTGCACGGCGGCTGGCCCGACGCCGTCCTCACCCCTGGTGTCCTCGTCCGCACCGCGGGACGCATCGCCAGCACCCGCATCGAACTCCACCTCGAACACATCCAGCAGGGCACCCGCTCCCGCCTCAGCACCGATGCCGTCGTCCTCGCCACCGGCTACCGCGAACGCCCCCTCGACCGCATGATCGCCGGACTCGAGCCCTACATCCGGCGCGACAACTCCGAGCGTCCCTGCGTCGACGACCGCTTCCGCCTCGTCCTCGACCCCGCCGTGACCGGCTCCGTCCACGTCCAGAACGCGGGCCTCCACGCCCACGGTGTCGGCACCCCCGACCTCGGCCTCGCCGCCTGGCGCAGCGCCACCATCCTCAACCACCTCACCGGGAAGAACCCCTACCCGCTGCCCGACCGCACCGCCTTCACCACCTTCGGCCTCGCCCAGCACCAGGCCCTCCAGGTGCCGTCGGCCCGCCGGCCACGCACACTGCTCCCGCTCGTGGAGAGGTGACACGGGACGGACGGCGCAAGAAACCGGGGCCCCGGAGAACCGGGGCCCCAGCGACGTACGGGCCCGACGAGAACAGCACGGAGAACGGCGCGGTCCCCAGGGAACAGTGTGGTTCCGGGAGAACGGTGCGGTTCCGGGAGAACGGTGCGGCAGGACTTCTAGAACACCGGCGTCCCGTCCCGCGTCAGCCGCCAGTCCACCGACGCGAAGTCCTTCGGGTCCAGCACACCCTTCTCCGTCACCCACTCCGCGATCCGCGTCCGGATCTCCGTGGACTCCGACCACACCTCCGTCGCCGACGCCACGTGCGGGAACGCGCCACCACCGTTCGCCCGGTAGTTGTTCACCGCGAACACGAACCGCTGCGCGTCGTCCAGCGGCGCACCGCCGTAGGACAGGTTCTTGATCCGCGACCCCGCCGGCTGCGCGATGTCGATGTCGTACTGCACACCCGACACATAGTCGTAGTTGTAGTCCGGACGGCCGCCCGCGTTCGTCAGCGCGTCCACGTCCACGGCCGCACCCGCCGCCGTCCGCACGTAGTACTCCGCCGAGAACTCCAGGTACGCCCGCACCTGCGCACCCGTCATCACCTTCGCGACCAGCGTGTTGTCGTACACGTACAGGCTCGACAGGTCCCGGATCGTCACCTCGCCCGCCGGGATCTCGGACGTCCGCGAGAACGGCGACGCCTGCGACAGCACCGGCAGCGCCGCGTACTCCGTGCCCGCGAGCGCCGCCCGGACCACGTCCTCCTGCACCTTGTTGATCAGGTCGATGATCGGCGCGTCCTTGTACCGCGCGTCGACCGTCGTCAGCTTCTCCGTCGCCGTACCGACGACCTGGTTGACGTAAGCGACGACCTTCGCGTGCTCGTCCTCCAGCAGCCGGGTGATGCGCTCGTCGTCGGGGACCGAGTTCGAGTTCCGCAGCGACGCCTTCACCGACTCGACCCGCCAGCGGCCCTTCTCCAGGACCAGCTCGAAGTCGAACAGGGTCAGCCGCTCCGCGTAGCACAGCGGCTCCGACAGCACGACGGTCTTCCCCGTCCTGTCATTGGTGACCAGCAGTTCCTCGATCTCCGTGTGCGCGTGACCGACCAGGATCGCGTCGATGCCGGGGACCTGCTTCGCCACGTTCGCCGCCGCGTTCTCCACGTACGGGAGCTGGTCACCGTACGACGACGTGCCCGACGAACCCGAGTGCGCCGACACCACGACCACGTCCGCGCCCATGGAACGGAGCTTCGGCACCCACTTCGCCGCCTGCTCCTCCAGACCGGGGAACTTCAGCCTGCCCTGCACATACGCCTTGTCCCAGATCGCGATGCCCGGGTTGGTCAGGCCGAGCACGGCGACCTTCACCGGCGGCGCGCCCGGCACGTGGAACTTCTTCATGAAGTACGGCGGGAAGGCCGGCTTCAGCGTCTTCGCGTCCACCGCGTTCGCGCCCAGCAGCGGGAAGTCGCACTGGTCCTCGAACTTCCGCAGCGTCTCGATGCCGTAGTTGAACTCGTGGTTCCCGAGCGCCACCGCGTCGTACCCGATGGCGTTCATCGCCTGCGCCATCGGGTGCTTCGGGCCGCCCTTCGCGGTGATCGGCTCCACCTTCGCGAAGTAGTACGTCAGCGGCGTGCCCTGGATCGTGTCGCCCGCGTCCAGGAGGAGGGTGTTGCGGCGGCCCTTCTCCTTGCGGACCTGCTCGATCAGCGTCGCCACCCGGGCCAGGCCCTTGGCGTTGCCCGCGTCGTCCGCGTACTCCGCGTCCTTGAAGTAGTCCCAGTTGAAGACATTGCCGTGCAGGTCCGTCGTGCCCATCACGGTCAGCGCGTACCGCTTCGGCCGGTGACCGTGGCCGCCGCCCCTGCCGTGCGCCTCGGCGGCCGGCGCCGCTACCCCGCCGGCCAGCGCGACGCCCGCACCGGTCGCGGCGGACCTCTCCAGAAACCTGCGGCGGTTCAACGGCATGACGGGTACTCCTCGGACGACCAGTGGGTACTTTCGATTACGCGCGTAGATTCTGACCCGCGCGGCACCGGCGGCAACAGACCTCCCAGGTTGCGATCTGGTGACCAGGGGGATCACGGACCGGGCCGCCGGTGACACAGTGGGGCGTATGACCTCGCTGCCCCAGGAACCGCAAGCACACCCGGCACCCACCGCGGACACCCGCCACCCCGCCCCCTACGGCACCCCCGACGCCCCCCGCATAGCCGTCCGCGGCGAGGCCCACCTCGAAGTCGATCCCGAGATCGCCCGCATCGCCATCACCGTCAGCGCCCGCGGCAAGGACCGCCGCACCGCCCTCGACGACCTCACCCGCCGCAACGCCACCGTCCTGGACCTCGTCAAGTCCTACGGGGAAGCCGTGGAACGACTGGAGACCGGCGCCTTCACCATCGCCCCCGAACACGCCAAGCACAGCCGCGGCGAACGCGTCACCGCCTACCACGGCCGCGTCCACCTCACCGCCGAACTCACCGACTTCACCGCCCTCGGCGAACTCACCACCCGCCTCGCCGACCTCGACCTCACCCGCGTCGACGGCCCCTGGTGGGCCCTGCGCCCCGACTCACCCGCCCACCGCCGCGCCCGCACCCAAGCGGTCCGCGAAGCCGTCCAGCGCGCCCGCGAGTACGCCGAGGCCCTCGACACCACCCTCACCGCCCTCGTGGAACTCGCCGACGTCGGAGCCGACGCGCCCCCCGAAGCGCCCGTGGTCGTCGGCGCCATGCGCTCCATGGCCTACGGAGCGCCGGTCGAGGACACCGCGGCCCCCCTCGACCTCGAACCGCAGCGACAGCACGTCCAGGCACAGATCAACGCCCGGTTCACCATGGCCCCCCCACGGCTGTGAGCGACGGATGCCCGACCCCTCGTGCGCTCATCGGAGCGCCCGTCCGCACACTCAAAACCTTGTCAACAACCGCTCATCCAAAGGCCGTTGAGTAGTCATTCCCGACCAAGGTTCTACCCGACGGTAAGCCCTAGGGTCGAACCATGCGCCGAGCAAAGATCGTCTGTACTCTCGGGCCGGCCACCGACTCGTACGACCAGATCAAGGCACTGGTCGACGCCGGAATGGATGTCGCCCGCTTCAACCTCAGCCACGGCGAGCACGCCGAGCACGAGGACCGCTACCAGCGTGTGCGCAAGGCCGCCGACGAGACCGGCCGCAGCGTCGGCCTCCTCGCCGACCTCCAGGGCCCGAAGATCCGACTCGGCCGCTTCCTGGAGGGCCCCGTACTCCTCGAACGCGGCGACTCCTTCACCATCACGGTCGAGCCGGACCGCGAGGGCGACCGCCACACCTGCGGAACCACCTACTCCGGCCTCGCCGACGACGTCACCACCGGTGAGCGCATCCTCGTCGACGACGGCAAGGTCACCCTCGAGGTCACCGGCGTCGACGGCCCCCGCGTCCACACCAGGGTCGTCGAGGGAGGCTTCGTCTCCGACCACAAGGGACTCAACCTCCCCGGCGTCGCCGTCTCCGTCCCCGCCCTCTCCGACAAGGACGAGGCCGACCTACGCTGGGCCGTCCGCACCGGCTTCGACGTCATAGCGCTGTCCTTCGTCCGCAGCGGACGCGACATCGAGGACGTCCACCGGATCATGGACGAGGAGGGTCGCCGCCTCCCCGTCATCGCCAAGGTCGAGAAGCCCCAGGCAGTCGACAACATCGACGACATCGTCGCCGCCTTCGACGGCATCATGGTCGCCCGCGGCGACCTCGGCGTCGAAATGCCCCTCGAACAAGTCCCGATCGTCCAGAAGCGCGCCGTCACACTGGCCAAACGCAACGCCAAACCGGTCATCGTCGCCACCCAGATGCTCGACTCGATGATCGAGAACTCCCGCCCCACCCGAGCCGAAGCCTCCGACGTCGCCAACGCGGTCATCGACGGCACCGACGCCGTCATGCTCTCCGGCGAGACCAGCGTCGGCAAACACCCCATCGAGACCGTCCGCACCATGGCCCGCATCGTCGAGGCCGCGGAAGAGGACATCCTCGCCAAGGGACTGCCGCCCCTCACCGACACCAACAAACCCCGCACCCAGGGCGGCGCCGTCGCCCGCGCCGCCGCCGAGATCGGCGACTTCCTCGACGCCAAGTACCTCGTCGCCTTCACCCAGTCCGGCGACACCGTCCGCCGCCTCTCCCGCTACCGCTCACCCATCCCCCTGCTGGCCTTCACCCCCGAACCGGCCACCCGCTCCCAGCTCAGCCTCACCTGGGGCGTGGAGACCTTCCTCGGCCCGCCCGTGAACTCCACGGACGCCATGGTCAGCCAGGTGGACGAACTGCTCCTGCGCTACGGCCGCTGCGTCAAGGGCGACATGGTCGTCATCACCGCCGGCTCCCCACCCGGAGTCCCCGGCGGCACCAACATGGTGCGCGTGCACCACATCGGCGAGGGCGAAAGCCTCCGCTAGCCCCAGCCGACCGACCAGCACGACCAGGGGCCCCTCACCACCGAGGGGCCCCTTCTCGCACTCCCATACGATCAATCGCGTGTGCGCACACGTCATCGTCGCCGAAGACGACGAAAAACAGGCCGAACTCATACGCCGCTACCTCGAACACGAGGGCCACACGGTCACCGTCGTCGGAGACGGCCTCACCGCCCTCGAACACGTCCGGCACCGCACCCCCGACCTCCTCGTCCTCGACGTCATGATGCCCAGGGCCGACGGCCTCGACGTCATCCGCGTCCTCCGCGCCGAACACCGCGACCTCCCCGTCCTCATGCTCACCGCCCGCAGCACCGAGGACGACCTGCTGCTCGGCCTCGACCTCGGCGCCGACGACTACATGACCAAGCCGTACAGCCCCCGCGAACTCATGGCCCGCGTACGGACCCTGCTGCGCCGCACCCGGCACCACACACACCCCGCCCCCGACCCGGACACCACCCTCTCGGTCGGCACCCTCCTCATCGACACCGCCCGCCACGAAGTGACCGCCGACGGCAGGAACATCGACTGCACCCCCGGCGAGTTCCGCCTCCTCACCGCCCTCGCCACCGAACCCGGACGCGTCTTCACCAGACAACGCCTCCTCGAAGAACTCCACGGCTTCGACCGCTACATCGGCAACCGCACCGTCGACATGCACATCTCCAACCTGCGCAAGAAGATCGAACCCGATCCACGCAAACCCGTCCGGCTGCTCACCGTGTTCGGCGTCGGCTACAAGATGGCGGACCCGGGAAAGGGCACGCGCCGTGCGAAGCCGTGACCGCACCCGCGGACAGCGCACCCGCGGACGACGCACCCGGCTGCCCCTCCGCAAGAGCCTCCTCGGCCGCCTCCTCTTCATGTCCGCGGCGGTCGCCGCCTGCTCGGTCACCGCCACCGCATGGCTCGCCTCCCAGACCACCTCCGGCGCCATCAAGCAACAACAAGGACGCGACCTCACCGCCGACGCCCGCATCTACAACACCCTGCTCGGCTACGCCGCCACCCACCCCCGCTGGGACGACGTCCAGCAGACCGTACGGAACCTGGCACAACAGTCCGAACGCCGCATCGTCCTCACCACCCAGAACCGACAGCCCCTCGCCGACTCCGGGGACCACAGCACCCCACCGACCCTCCCCCCACAGGCATCGGCGGTCGTGGACCCCCTGTCGGTCGACACCGCCCTCACCGAAGCCTCGTCCGGCACGGCCAACCGCATCGACCCCCGCGCCGTCGGCCCCTTCCTGCTCCCCACCACCGAACAGAAAGCACTGCGCAAGGCCGCCGACGAGAACGTCGCCTGCCTCAACCGCATCGGCATCGCCGCCGACGTCGTCCGGACACCCAGCGGACGCCCCCGTGTCCAGCTCGTGGGCACCCAGACCACCACCTCCCAGGACACCCGCTGCCACACAGGCGCACTGGACCGGCCCACGACCACCGAACAACAAGCCCTCGACGACCTGAACCACCTGGTCGACGCCTGCCTCGACCGTCAGGACCGCCCCGGCATCCGGCTCAACCTGGACTTCTCCTGGCCCCGGGCCGGCACGGACGGCTACGACACCTCGCCGACCGAGGCCCCCACCGCAGCCGAACGCATCCCGACCACCGTCCCCGTCCCCGTCCCCGCCCCCTCCCTGCCTCCCGAAGCCGCCGTGCCCGACAGCGAAGCCGACCGCGCCGCCGCCTCCTGCGTCGACAGCGCCCGCCGCGAACAACTCGGCTCCTACGTCGCCTCACCCGCCCTGCTCTTCATCACCGACCCCGGCGGCACCACCGCCACCCCCGCCTACGACCTCACCCCGGCCAACACCGCACGCATCGCCGGAGTCGCCGCCATCGTCCTCGCCCTCACCGTCGGCGCCTCACTCCTCGCCGGAGCCCGCCTCGTGCGCCCCCTCCACGCCCTCACCGGCGCCGCCCAGCGCATGCGCGACGGCGAAGAACCCGAGACCGTACCCGTCGCCGAGGACAACGAGATCGGCCGCCTCGCCGCCGCCTTCAACGACATGACCGCCCACCGCGCCCGCCTCGAAGAACAACGCAAGGCCATGGTCAGCGACGTCGCCCACGAGCTGCGTACGCCTTTGAGCAACATCCGCGGCTGGCTCGAAGCGGCCCAGGACGGCCTGGCCACCCCCGACCCCGCCTTCGTCTCCTCGCTCCACGACGAAGCGGTCCAGCTCCAGCACATCATCGACGACCTCCAGGACCTCGCCGCCGCCGATGCGGGCGCGCTACGGCTCCACCGCGAGCCGGTCGTGGTCGACGACCTCCTCACCCAGGTCGCCGCGGCCCACCAGGCGGGGGCGGACACGGCAGGGGTCGCATTGGAGGTGATCGCGCGTGCACCGGCCGCACCGGCCACCCTGACGGCCGACCCGGTACGACTCCGCCAGGCCATCGGCAACCTCGTCTCCAACGCCGTCCGCCACACCCCGACGGGAGGCAGGGTCACCCTCCACGCCCACACCACCCCGGACGGACAGCACACCGTCATCGACGTCACCGACACCGGCACCGGCATCGCGGCCACCGACCTCCCGTACGTCTTCGACCGCTTCTGGCGCGCCGAGAAGTCCCGCAACCGCCGCACCGGAGGCAGCGGACTCGGCCTCGCCATCGTCAGGAAGCTGGCCGAGGCACACGGCGGAACGGTGAGCGCCACCAGCACCGAGGGGAAGGGCTCTGTCTTCACCCTCCGCCTGCCGACCGCCGAACCGCCCGCCGACGCGGACGACGCCGACGACGCCGACGAAGGAACACGGTGATCTGACGGCGGTCTGACAGATTCCTCACAACTCCCGGCCAGGGTGTGGGACATGGCCCGCAGCACGCACGACGCATCATCGAGGAACGGGCCGGAACTGGAGTCGTCCCCCATGTCCCTGTCCCACCGACTGTCCCTCCGCGCCGCTGTGGTCGCCCTCGGCGTGACCGGCGCGGTGCTCGCCCCCGCCACCGCCGCCCTCGCCACCGACGAGCCGACGCGCGCGGCGACCGAGGCGCCGTCCGAGGCCGCCGAGGCCGAGCGGGCGCCCACCGCGGCCCCCGAGCAGGCCACCGAGGCCAAGCCCGAGCCCACCGTGGCCCCCGAGGAGAACGCCGAGGACGGCGCCGACCGCACCCCGGCCAAGCCCGAACCCACCCGGGCACCGGAAGAGGGCGAGATCCCGCGCGGCGGCGTCGCCGCCGGCGAGCGCCCGGCCTCGGAGCCGAACGGCAACACCGCCCTCTACGGCACGGCCGCCGGCACCGTCCTGCTCGCGGGCGCGGGCACGTACGTACTGCGCCGCCGCGCGGGCGCGCAGCGCAACGGCTGACCTGTCTCAGCGGCGCCCGGCCCACCACGACGGGCCGGGCGCCCCGCCCTGTCTGGAGTTCTCGTGTTCCGCACCACCCGCACCACGTCGGTGGCCCTCGTCTGCGCCGCCCTCGTAGCGCTGGCAGGCTGCTCGTCCAGCCCTACGGCGGACAGCACCGCTGCCCCGCAGCACACCCCGAACCGGCAACGGACCGAGCCCGCCGGCCCGACGGCCCCCACCCACGTGACCATCCCCTCCCTCGGCATCTCCAGCCCGATCATGGAACTCGGTCTCAACGAGGACCGCACCGTCGAGGTCCCGCCCGCCGACCAAGGGATGACGACCGGCTGGTACACCGGCAGCAGCGTCCCCGGCGAGCCCGGAGCGGCGGTCCTCATCGGCCACAACGAGACGCGCTTCGGCGAGGCCGTCTTCTGGGACCTGAAGAAGATCCGCAAGGGTGCGGACATCGCGGTCGAGGGCGGCGACGGTACGAAGGCCCACTTCACCGTCACGGCCACCGAGACGGTGCGGAAGGACGCCTTCCCCTCCCAGAAGGTCTACGGCCCGACCGGCGACCGGGCCCTGCGGCTGATCACGTGCGACGGCGCCTTCGACGCCGAGGGACACACGGTGGACAACCTGATCGTGTACGCCACGCTCAGTGCTTAGGGCCCACGTGGACGTCCATGAGGGCTACTGAGGCTTTGCGGGCGATGGAGATGTTGATCGGGCTGCTGTTCCGGGTGAGGGTCGTCCACTCGACGCCGACCCTGTCGAGGGCGTCGGTGAACAACATCCGGATGTCGTCCGACTTGTTGGTGAAGAAGTACCGCGGGTACTCGTAGCGCTTGCGCTCACCGCCGATGAGTCGCGTGGTCCAGTTGGTGATGCGGCAACCGTCGGAGTGGATCAGTCCGCGGATGAACTCCCAGGGATGGGCATCGACAATTCCTTGCTGCCAGGGCTCGAGGGCGATGCGGCGCTTGTGCTTCTTGCCAGGTCCGTGTTGCGGGAACAAGCAGGGCCAGTGCTTGCTGTAACAGGTGACGTACTGACAACCCTGGCGCTGTACGCGGAACACCTTGTTGTCCGGGCGCAGTAGCTGCACGGCGTCTTCGCAGGCCGCGATCAGGCCCGGCCAGGCGTCGGCGCAGGCGATGCGGAGGAAGTACACGCCTCGCTTGAGGGTGCTGATGCACCCGTCGCCGAGGTACAGGCCCAGAACGTAGGCGTAGGTGGACGGCTCGGCGGGGGACCGGGGCAGGTCGTCGCATCGCTCGCAGGGATTCGCCCGGCCTGGTTGCGAGGGTTCGACGCGTATCTGCCACGAACGGATCGCCGCCCGGGAGATGCCCGTTTCCTTGCTGACGGAGTTGAGACTGCGGCCTTGAGCCACCAGCGCCAATGCTCGCTTGCGCGTGCGCACGTCGTACATGTGGACACTCTGGGGTCAGCGATCGCCGACACGCGCGGGAGATCCGCGAAGTTCGCGAGAACGTGGCCGTCCGCTTTTCCCGTCGTAACCATGGAATCGAAGGAAAAGTGCCCCGGGTGGGATTCGAACCCACGCTGGCGGTGGTTTGAGCACCGGGCCTCTACCACTGGGCTACCGGGGCATCCTTCAAAACGAAGGTTGACGGTCACCCGCCGTGTCACCACCTTACCCCAGCTAGGTAGGCTCTTGGGAGCAGCACCCTGCCCTGAACAAGGAGCCCACGTGACCACCCCCGAGACGCCCCAGCCCGTCGACGCGCCCGACGACGACAAGTCGCACGTGCCTCCCCTCACCACCCGCGTCGTCATCGCCGAGGACGAGGCGCTGATCCGTCTCGACCTCAAGGAGATGCTCGAGGAGGAGGGCTACACGGTCGTGGGTGAGGCCGGCGACGGTGAGCAGGCCGTCGAGCTCGCCCGGGAGCACAAGCCGGACCTGGTCATCCTCGATGTGAAGATGCCGAAGCTGGACGGCATCTCGGCGGCGGAGAAGATCGCCGAGGAGCGTATCGCCCCGGTGCTGATGCTGACCGCCTTCTCGCAGCGCGACCTGGTGGAGCGGGCCCGGGACGCGGGGGCGATGGCGTACCTCGTGAAGCCGTTCAGCAAGAGCGACGTGGTGCCGGCGATCGAGATGGCGGTGTCGCGGTTCACGGAGCTGAAGGAGCTGGAGAAGGAGGTCGCGGACCTCTCGCAGCGCCTGGAGACGCGGAAGCTGGTGGACCGGGCGAAGTCGGTGCTGCAGACGGAGTACGGGCTGACGGAGCCGGCGGCGTTCCGGTGGATCCAGAAGACGTCGATGGACCGGCGGATGTCGATGCAGCAGGTCGCGGAGGCGGTCATCGAGGACGCCAAGGAGAAGAAGGCGGCCAAGTCGGACAAGGGCTGAGCGCCTTCCGGTACGCACCGAGGCCCGCACCCCTTCCCGGGGTGCGGGCCTCGTCGTACGCGCGGCGCGGCGCGGGCTCAGTCCTCGCCGAGGTACGCCTTCCGTACCGACTCGTCGTGCAGCAGGTCCTGCCCCGTGCCCGTGAGTACGATCTTGCCGATCTCCATGACGTGCCCGTGGTCGGCGAGCGACAGGGCGGCCTGGGCGTTCTGCTCGACGAGCAGGATGGTGGTGCCCTGGGACTTCAGCTCGGCGATGGTGGCCATGATCTTCTGCATCATGATCGGCGAGAGGCCCATGGAGGGTTCGTCGAGCATGAGCAGCTTCGGCTGGGACATCAGCGCGCGGCCCATGGCGAGCATCTGCTGCTCACCACCCGACAACGTACCGGCGGCCTGCTTCCTGCGCTCTCCGAGGATCGGGAACAGGTCGTAGGCGCGCTGGATGTCCTTCTCGATGCCGGTCCTGTCGCTGCGCAGGAAGGCGCCGAGGCGGAGGTTGTCCTCGATGGTCATGCGGGGGAAGATGTGCCGGCCCTCGGGGGAGTGGGCGAGCCCCAGGGAGACGATCTTGTGGGCGGGGGTCTTCTTCAGTGACCTGCCGTCGAACCTGATCTGGCCGCCGACGGGCTTCAGCAGGCCCGAGAGGGTGCGCAGTGTGGTGGTCTTGCCGGCGCCGTTGGTGCCGATGAGGGTGACGACCTCGCCGGCGTCGACCTTGAAGGAGATGCCCTTGACGGCTTCGATCTTGCCGTAGGCGACCCGGAGGTCCTCGACTTCGAGCAGTGCGGTCATCGGTCGTTCTCCTTGCCGGGCGTGGCCTGTGCTTCGGCGGCCTCGACCTCCGCGACCTCTTCGTCGCCGGGTGCGTCCTCGAAGGGTTCGCCGAGGTACGCGGCGACGACGCGTTCGTCGCCCTGGACGGTGGCGCTGTCGCCCTCGACCAGCTTCTCGCCCTGGACGAGGACGGCGACGCGGTCGCAGAGGTTGAAGATGAAGCGCATGTCGTGCTCGATGACGAGGACGGCGATGCCCTGGTCGCGGATGGCGAAGACGAGTTCTTCCGTCGCTCGCGTCTCCTGGGGGTTCATGCCCGCGGTGGGCTCGTCGAGGAGGAGCAGGCCGGGTTCGCTGGCCAGTGCTCGGGCGATCTCCAGTTTGCGCTGCTCGCCGTACGGCAGATTGCGGGCGAGATGCTCAGCCTTCTCCGCGAGGCCGACGAATTCCAGGAGTTCCATGGCGCGGGCGCGCGACGCGGCTTCGGCCTTGTGGAAGCCGGGGCCGCGCAGGAGCGCCGACCACAGGCCTTCTTTCGTCCTGGTGTGGCGGCCGACCAGTACGTTCTCCAGGACGGTCATGTTGGCGAAGAGGCGGATGTTCTGGAAGGTGCGGGCGATGCCGGCTGCCGTCACCTTGAAGGACTTCGGTGGCAGGACCTGGCCCTTGTAGCGGACCTCGCCCTCGGTGGGGATGTAGAGGCCGGTGAGGCAGTTGAAGAAGGTGGTCTTGCCGGCGCCGTTGGGGCCGATGAGGCCGACGATCTCGCCGCTGTTGACGTGCAGGTCGACGTTCCGTACGGCGGTGAGGCCGCCGAAGCGCATGGTGACGCCGCGTGCGTCGAGGACGGTGTCGCCGGGGGCGGTGGCGGGGGCGGTGCCCTGGGTGGTGGTGTCGGTGGTCATGGTGGTCAGGCCCCTGCCTTGCTGAGGACTGTGGGTGCTTCCGCCTTTTCCTCGTGGAATTCGAGTTGGCGGCGCCGGTTCGGGATGAGGCCTTCGGGGCGGAAGCGCATGAGGAGGACGAGGGCCACGCCGAAGGCGAAGAGCTGGAACTCGCCGAGGAACTGGAGTTTCTCGGGGATGAGGTAGAGCAGGGCGGCGCCGACGAGGGGTCCGCTGATGGTCCCCATGCCGCCGAGGACGACCGCGGCGAGCAGGAAGGCCGAGTTGGGTGGGACGGCGTGGGCGAACTGGTACTGCTCGGGGGTCACGGTGTAGGTGACGTGTGCCTGGACGGTGCCGGCGAGGCCGGCGAGGGTGGCGCCGAGGGCGAAGGCGATGAGTTTGACGCGGAAGCCGTTGATGCCCATGGCGAGGGCGGCTGTCTCGTCCTCTCGGATGGCGATCCAGGCGCGGCCGATGCGGGAGTCGCTGCTGCGCCGGAAGACGATCACCACGACGAGCGTGATGAGGAGCATCAGCAGGAAGTAGTTGGCGAATCGGCCGATGGTGAAGCCGGCGATGCTGTGTTCCTCGCCGAAGTCGAAGCCGAGGATGCTGAGGTTGGGGATGGAGGGGATGCCCTGGGAGCCGTTGGTGAGGTCGGGTCCGGAGGTTCCGTCCATGTTGAGGACGGCGATGCGGAAGATCTCGCCGAAGCCGAGGGTGACGATGGCGAGGTAGTCGCCGCGCAGGCGGAGGGTGGGGGCGCCGATGATGACGCCGAAGACCATGGCGACGGCGGCGCCGACGAGGGCGGAGGCCCAGAACGGCAGGTGGATGTCGAAGGGGGAGAGGGGGGAGCCGGAGACCATGGCGGCGGCGTAGGCGCCGACGCCGAGGAAGGCGACGTAGCCGAGGTCGAGGAGTCCGGCGAGGCCGACGACGATGTTGAGGCCGAGGGCGACGGTGGCGAAGATCAGGATGTAGACGCCGATGCTGGCGTACTGGTCGTCGGACTGGGTGAAGGGGAAGGCGGCGGCCGCGACGAAGGCTCCGACGAGGGTGACGTTGCGGTGTTCGGCGGTGATCGCGGTGAGTCGCTGGACGAGTCCGGCCTTGGCGAGTGCGCCGAAGCCGAAGCCGGTGGTGATGAGGAAGCCGATGAAGAGTTCGTCGTACTCGGTGCCGATGCCGTAGGTGAAGACGATGAGGCCGATGGCGAGGGCGGCGACGATGACCAGGATTTCGGCGTAGGCGGGGAGCTTGCGTGCCGGGGTGGGGGTACCTGTGGCGAAGCCGGCCTTGAAGACGCCGAGGGCGGTGCGGGTGTCGTGGCGGAACTTCTCCCAGCCGGTGTCGTCGGGGTCGGCGGGGTCGGGTGCGGGCCGCTGGTAGGGCAGGGAGAGGGCGCCGAGTGCGGCGGCGAGTCCGGCGGCGGCGACGACGTAGCCGCCGGGTTCGAGGTTGACGAGGCCGCCGAGGGTGACGCTGATCGCGATGATCGTGTACCAGGCGGTGGCGAAGGTGCCGAGGGCGGCGAGTTTGAGGGCGCTGTCGGCGCCTGCGGGGGTGAGCCAGCGCAGGCCCTTGACGCCGTAGGAGGCGAGGCCGAAGAGGGTGGTGAGGGCGCCGCCGACGAGGACGAGGACCTGGAGGCCGCCGGGGTAGCCGTAGACGGTGAGGTCGCCGGGGAATTCGGCGGTCCAGGTCCAGGCGAGGAAGGTGGAGACGACGGCGAGGGCGCCGCCGGCGGTGGCGAGGGCGCGGCCGATGTGCGGGGGGATGCCGATGAGGCTGTAGGGCTGGTCCGTGGTGTTGGCGCGCGGGGCTTCGGGTGCGGTGGTGTGTGTGGTGGTCATCGGTGTCACGCCCTGTCCGCGACGCGCTCGCCGAGCAGGCCCTGGGGCCTGAAGAGGAGCACGAGGATGAGGAGTACGAAGGCCCAGACGTTGGCCCAGGACTGGCTGCCGAACTGGTCCATGCCGGGGATGTCGCTGATGTAGGCGGTGGACAGGGCTTCGGCGACGCCGAGGACGAGGCCGCCGAGCATGGCGCCGTAGATGTTGCCGATGCCGCCGAGGACGGCGGCGGTGAAGGCCTTGAGGCCGAGGATGAAGCCCATGCGGAACTGGACCTCGCCGTACTTGAGGCCGTAGGCGACGGCTCCGACGGCGGCGAAGGCGGCGCCGAGGGCGAAGGCGACCACGATGATGCGGTCGGTGTTGATGCCCATGAGTTTGGCGGTGTCGGGGTCCTGGGCGGTGGCCTGCATGCCGCGGCCGGTGCGGGTCTTCATGACGAAGTAGGCCAGGATCGCCATGCTGACGGGGGCGGCGACGATGAGGAAGAGGTCGCCGGTCTGGATGGTGACGCTGCCGATCTCGAAGGGGCCGCCGTCGATGTGGGGGAAGGTGACGGCGGAGCGGGCGTCGGGGTACCAGGCCCAGACGGCCTGCTGGAGGGCGAGGGAGAGGCCGATGGCGGTGATGAGGGGGGCGAGGCGTGGTGCTCCGCGCAGGGGGCGGTAGGCGAACCGTTCCGCTCCGATGGCGACGAGGACGGCGGCGATGATGCCGCCGAGGATCATCAGGGGGAGCGCTATCACCATGGACGTGCCGTCGGGGAGCACGTAGAGGTAGATGGTGAGGGCGCCGAAGCCGCCCACCATGAAGATCTCACCGTGGGCGAAGTTGATGAGCTGGACGATGCCATAGACCATCGTGTAGCCGATGGCGACCAGCCCGTACATGGATCCCAGTAGCAGGCCGTTGACCAGCTGCTGCGGCAGTTCGTTCACCGCATGTCCTCCGAGATTTCGGATAGTCGAGGGATGTGACCGGAAGGGGGGCGTGTGGGCGGTGGAGCGGTGCTCACGCGAGCGCGCGGGGCGCTGATGGTGCGGCGCCCCGCGCGGCTCGGTGTGCGTGGTGCGGTGTGGGTCAGCCGGTGTAGGTACCGGACTCGACCGGGGCCCACTCGCCGTTCTTGACGGAGTAGACGGTGAGCTGCTTGTTGGTGGTGTCGCCGAACTCGTCGAAGGAGACCTTGCCGGTCACGCCGTCGAAGGAGACGTTCTGCATGGCCGCGGTGACCTGTTCGCGGGCGTCGTCGGGGAGCTTGCCGTCGTTGTCCTCGACGACCTTCTTGACGGCTTCGATGATGGCCCAGGCGGAGTCGTAGGAGTAGCCGCCGTAGGCGCTGTACTCCTCCTTGTAGCCCGCCGCCTTGTAGTCGGCGACGAAGTCCTTGGCGGAGGGGAGGTCCTCGACGGGGGCGCCGACGGAGGTGGCGAGGTCGCCGGTGCCGTCGTTGCCGGCGAGTTCGATGAAGGTCGGGTCGTAGATGCCGTCGCCGCCGATGAGCGGGATCTTGGCGCCGGAGGCCTTGATCTGCTTGCTGAGCGGGCCGGCCTGCGGGTACTCGCCGCCGTAGTAGACGACGTCGGCGCCGGAGTTCTTGACCTTGGTGGCGACGGCGGAGAAGTCCTTGGTGTCGGGGTCGATGTGCTCGGTGCCGACGACGTCGCCGCCGAGCTTCTTGAACTCGTCGGTGAAGGTGGCGGCGAGACCGGCGCCGTAGGTCTTCTTGTCGTCGATGACGAAAACCTTGGTCTTCTTCGCCTTGTTGTAGATGTACTGGGCGGCGAACGGGCCCTGGATGGCGTCCGTGGTGGCCGTGCGGAAGTAGGACTTGTAGGTGCGGACCTTCTCGGTCTGCCACTTGGGGCCCTGGGTGAGACCGGGGCCGGTGTTTGCGGGGGAGACCTGGACGAGCTTCGCGTCGTCGAAGACCTTCTGCATGGACTCGCCGACGGAGGAGTTCAGGGGGCCGACGACGCCGAGGACGTCGTCGTCGGCGACGAACTTGGTGGCGTTCTGCTGGCCGGCGGAGGGCTGTCCCTGGTCGTCGAGGGCCTCGATCTCGAAGGAGATGCCTTCGACGTACTTCTCCTCGTTGGCGGTCTTGGCGGCGAGGTCCGCGGAGTTCTTGATGCCGAGGCCCATGGCGGACAGGTCGCCGGTCAGCGGGGCGTCGACGCCGATGACGACGGTGGTGCCACCGCTGGTGTCCGAGCCGCCGCCGTTCTCGTCGCGTGAGCCGCAGGCGGTGAGGGTGAGCGCTCCCGCCGCCAGCGCGGCGGTGATGGCGATGAGTGAACGTTGACGCACGATCAGTCCTTTCCCTGGCACGGCCCGTCCTGGCGGAAGGGTCCGAGTCATGCGCTGGGCCGAAAATGATTCGAATCCGACGGCGCGGTGACTGGCCGTGACTCTAAGCGTGTGCAGGGAACGTGGAGGAGAGTCTGACAGAGGCTGTGACTCTCTTGTTATGACACGACGTAATGCAGAGCGGTACTCGGTGGGGGGAACGATGGAATTCCGGTTGATTCGCCCGGTCCGAATAGTGAGAACCCGCAGGGTGTGCGGGGGTGAATTCAGCAGTGTCCTGGGGTTTCGCTGATGACTCTGTGTCGTTGGCGCAGAGGGCTCCGATGGACCTTGAGACGTCCCGTGCGTACCGCTCGCCGAGGATGAAGCTGTGGTTCTGTATTACGTGCGCATTACGCAGAGTTACGTCCAGGAAAGGGAGTCCGGCATTCCGTGGCACGTGAGTGCAATCCGTGACATGCATGGTGATCACTGTCCTGTGGCCGGAACCGGCCTCGGCCGAGAAAGGCGGTCGGGGTGCCGTGGTCAGGGAAATGGCGGAGTACGGCTGTGGAATATCCGTGACGGTGACGGGCGGGCCGGGGTGAGCGGTGATCTTCACTGCGAAACTGAATTCCCTGGTCGGAGTGGGCGGAGGAAGATATTCCGCTCCCAGGTATGTCACCCGGACGACCTGTGACGGGGCGATCGCGAGCGGCTCGGGCGCTTCCTCGCGCGTGGTGTGGAGGGAACCGTCGGCGGCGAGGGAGACGGCAGCCGCGGCGCCGGCGAGCACCGCGCGACGATGATGTGCATACAGTCCCGCGAGGCGCTCGCGGGACGGCCCCCGCCCGGGCGGTACCCCCCGGCCGGCGTCCCACGCGCGCGTGCCCTCACCCGGCTCGACGGGACCGGCCCCGCTCACTGCCCGGCCCTCTCGCCAGGGACGCCCGGCGGACCCACGACCCGCGCACACGCTTCTCCGCCGGCCGTGACGGGCGGTGACGACGGCGCACCGTGGCTCCGCCGACGGCCCGGGAACGCCGCTCCGGGCAGTGAGGCTCCTGCCGTTGCCGTGTCCCCACGCCAGGCGCCCCCGGCCGGATGCGGTGCGGCCGGGCGGCGCCCCGCAGGGCGCGGGGAACCGCCTGCCCAGCCACGGCGGGCCTGCGGACGGGGTGCCGGGGCACGGAGCGCTCAGTGCGTGCCGGATGCCGGAGGCAGCGGCCCGGGAGACAGCTGTGCCCCCGGACGGAAGTCCGGGGGCACAGGGCGGAGCGGGCGAGGAGGCGTCAGCCCTCCGCGCGGGCGTCCCGCAGCATGCAGGTGAGCCGGGCGGTGCACACCCGCCGGTCCTGCTCGTCGCTGATCACGATCTCGTACGTGGCCGTGGAGCGCCCCCGGTGCAGGGGGGTGGCCACGCCGGTGACCAGGCCGGACCGTGCGGCGCGGTGGTGGGTGCAGTTGAGGTCGACGCCGACGGCGAGCTTGGAGCTGCCGCCGTGCAGCATGGCGCCGACCGAGCCGAGGGTCTCGGCGAGCACGGCGGACGCGCCGCCGTGCAGGAGCCCGTACGGCTGGGTGTTGCCCTCCACCGGCATGGTGCCGACGACGCGGTCCGCGGACGCCTCCTTGATCTCCACGCCCATGCGGGTGCCGAGATGTCCGGCGGAGAACAGGGCCACCAGGTCGACGCCGAGCGCGGCGTACTCGTCGATGACCTCTTGCGGGAACTTCGCGGTGTGCTGCTCGCCCATAAGGCCCGGCTCCGTTCGTCGTCCAGCAGATCGGCTTCCAGTCGGCTGAGCAAACGCTCAGTCGGTCGCCGATTGTTCCAGACGTACCACGACGGACTTGCTGGCCGGGGTGTTGCTGATGTCGGCCGTCGAGTCCAGCGGCACCAGGACGTTGGTCTCCGGGTAGTACGAGGCCGCGCAGCCGCGGGCCGTCGGGTAGTGCACGACGCGGAAGCCGGGCGCCCGCCGTTCGACGCCGTCCTTCCACTCGCCGACCAGGTCGACGTAACTGCCGTCCGCGAGGTCCAGCTCCGCCGCGTCCTCGGGGTTGACGAGCACGACACGGCGCCCGTTCCTGATGCCCCGGTAGCGGTCGTCCAGGCCGTAGATGGTGGTGTTGTACTGGTCGTGGGAGCGCAGCGTCTGCAGCAGCAGGCGGCCCGCGGGGAGCTCCGGGTACTCCACCGGTGCGGCCGTGAAGTTGGCCTTGCCGGTGGCCGTGGGGAAGCGGCGCTCGTCGCGCGGGGCGTGGGGGAGCGCGAAGCCGCCGGGGCGGGCGACGCGCGCGTTGAAGTCCTCGAAGCCGGGCACCACGCGCGCGATGCGGTCGCGGATCGTCGCGTAGTCCTTCTCGAACTCCTCCCAGGGCGTGCGGCTGTCCTCGCCGAGGACGCGGCGGGCCAGCCGGGCCACGATGGCGGGTTCGGACAGCAGGTGCTCGCTCGCGGGCTTCAGGCGTCCGCGCGAGGCGTGCACCATGCCCATGGAGTCCTCGACGGTCACGACCTGTTCGCCGCTGACCTGGAGGTCGCGCTCGGTGCGGCCGAGGGTGGGCAGGATCAGCGCACGCGCGCCCGTGACCGCGTGGGAGCGGTTGAGCTTCGTCGACACGTGCACCGTCAGCCGGGCGCGGCGCATGGCCGCCTCGGTGGCGTCGGTGTCGGGGGAGGCGGAGACGAAGTTGCCGCCCATCGCGAAGAACACCTTCGCCTTGTCGTCGCGCATGGCCTCGATGGCCCGTACGACGTCGTAGCCGTGCCCGCGCGGCGGGGCGAAGCCGAACTCCTTCTCCAGGGCGTCGAGGAAGGCGGGCGCGGGCCGTTCGAAGATGCCCATGGTGCGGTCGCCCTGCACGTTGGAGTGGCCGCGGACGGGGCAGACGCCCGCGCCGGGGCGGCCGATGTTGCCGCGCAGCAGCAGGAAGTTGACGACCTCGCGGATGGTGGGCACGGAGTGCTTGTGCTGGGTGAGGCCCATGGCCCAGCAGACGATGGTGCGCTTCGAGGCGAGCACCATGCGCAGGGTCTCCTCGATCTGCTCCCGGGTGAGGCCGGTGGCGGCGAGGGTCTCGTCCCAGTCGGCGTCCCGCGCGGCGGCGGCGAACTCCTCGTAGCCGTGGGTGTGTTCGCGCACGAACTCCTCGTCGACGGCGCCCTCGGTCTCCAGGATCAGCTTGTTGAGCAGGCGGAAGAGGGCTTGGTCGCCGCCGATGCGGATCTGCAGGAACAGGTCGGTGAGCGCGGTGCCCCTCAGCATGCCGTGGGGGGTCTGCGGGTTCTTGAACCGTTCCAGGCCGGCCTCGGGCAGCGGGTTGACGCTGATGATCTTCGCGCCGCCCGCCTTGGCCTTCTCCAGGGCGGAGAGCATGCGCGGGTGGTTGGTGCCGGGGTTCTGTCCGGCCACCACGATCAGGTCGGCCTTGTACAGGTCCTCCAGCAGGACGCTGCCCTTGCCGATGCCGATCGTCTCGGTGAGGGCGGAGCCGGAGGACTCGTGGCACATGTTGGAGCAGTCCGGCAGGTTGTTGGTGCCGAACTCGCGGGCGAAGAGCTGGTACAGGAACGCCGCTTCGTTGCTGGTGCGGCCGGAGGTGTAGAAGAGGGCCTCGTCGGGGCTGGCGAGGGCGTTCAGCTCCTCGGCGATGATGTCGAAGGCGCGGTCCCAGGTCACCGGCTCGTAGTGGTCGGCGCCCTCCGGCAGGTACATGGGGTGGGTGAGCCGGCCCTGCTGGCCCAGCCAGTAGCCGCTGCGGGTCGCGAGGTCGGTGACGGAGTGCGCGGCGAAGAAGTCGGGGGTGACCCGGCGCAGGGTGGCCTCCTCGGCGACCGCCTTGGCGCCGTTCTCGCAGAACTCGGCGGTGTGCCGCTTGTCGCCCTCGGGCCAGGCGCAGCCGGGGCAGTCGAAGCCGTTCTTCTGGTTGACGCGCAGCAGGGTGAGCGCGGTGCGTTTCACGCCCATCTGCTGCTGGGCTATCCGCAGCGTGTGTCCGATGGCCGGCAGGCCCGCCGCGGCGTGCTTCGGACCGGCGACCTCCGGCGCGTCCTGGACCGGGTCTCCCATGGGCGGTTTGCTGGCCATCGTTGTTCCCCTTGCTCCGTTCGTTGCCCCGCATACTCGCACGGGGTGCCGACAGTGTTCGATCATCCCGGGGGCCGGGGCAACCCCCGGGTGCCCGCTGCGGCGGCCGGTGGGGGCGGGGGCCGCGGGGGCCGTGCGGTCCGGCGGACGCGGACTGTCAGTGGCTCGTGGCAGGATCGGGGACGTGGCAGAGAAAGCATCGAAGCAGACCGAGAAGACCCCCGGCGGCGGCCGTCCCCGGCTGATGCTCATGGACGGGCACTCGCTGGCGTACCGCGCGTTCTTCGCGCTGCCCGCGGAGAACTTCACCACCGCGACGGGCCAGACGACGAACGCGATCTACGGTTTCGCGTCGATGCTGGCGAACACGCTGCGTGACGAGGCGCCGACGCACTTCGCGGTGGCGTTCGACGTGTCCCGCAAGACGTGGCGCTCGGAGGAGTTCACCGAGTACAAGGCGAACCGCTCCAAGACCCCGGACGAGTTCAAGGGGCAGGTCGAGCTGATCGGGGAGCTGCTCGACGCGATGGGCGCGGCCCGTTTCGCGGTCGAGGGGTTCGAGGCGGACGACGTCATCGCCACGCTCGCCACGCAGGCCGAGGCCGAGGGCTTCGAAGTGCTGATCGTCACCGGTGACCGGGACTCCTTCCAGCTGGTCACCGAGAACACGACGGTGCTGTACCCGACGAAGGGCGTCTCGGAGCTCACGCGGTACACCCCGGAGAAGGTCGTCGAGAAGTACGGGCTGACGCCGGCGCAGTACCCGGACTTCGCGGCGCTGCGCGGTGACCCGTCGGACAACCTGCCGGGCATCCCGGGGGTCGGTGAGAAGACCGCCGCGAAGTGGATCAACCAGTTCGGTTCGTTCGCGGAGCTGGTGGAGCGGGTGGAGGAGGTCAAGGGCAAGGCCGGCCAGAACCTGCGTGACCACCTGGAGTCGGTGAAGCTCAACCGCCGGCTGACGGAGATGGTGCGCTCGGTCGAGCTGCCCAAGGGGGTCGCCGACCTGGAGCGGGCGCCGTACGACCGCAAGGCCGTCGCGATGGTCCTTGACACGCTGGAGATCCGCAACCCGTCGCTGCGGGAGCGGCTGCTGGCCGTCGACCCGGGCGCGGTGGAGGCGGAGGCCGACCCGGTGGCCGTCGCGGGCGTCGAGATCGACGGCACGGTGCTCGGTTCCGGGGAGCTGGCGCCGTGGCTGGAGGGGCACGGCGCGGCGGTCCTGGGTGTGGCCATGGTCGGTGCCTGGGCGCTCGGCACCGGCTCGGTGACCGAGGTGGCGCTGGCCGCGGCGGACGGGACGGCGGCCTGGTTCGACCCGGCGGAGCTGGACGAGGCCGACGACCGCGCGTGGGCGGCCTGGCTCGCCGATCCGCGTCGTCCGAAGGTGCTGCACGACGCGAAGGCCGCGATGCGGGTCTTCCCCGAGCACGGCTGGAGCGCCGTCGAGGGCGTGGTGATGGACACCGCGCTCGCGGCCTACCTGGTCAAGCCGGGCCGCCGCTCCTTCGACCTGGACGCGCTGTCCCTGGAGTACCTGGGCCGGGAGCTGGCTCCCGCCGCCGCGGCCGACGGGCAGCTCGCCTTCGGCGCGGACGACGGCGCCGAGGCCGAGGCGCTGATGGTGCAGGCCCGCGCGATCCTCGACCTGGGGGAGGCGTTCGAGGAGCGGCTCAAGGAGGTCGGCGCGGCGGACCTGCTGCGCGACGTGGAGCTGCCCACCTCCGCGCTGCTGGCCCGGATGGAGCGTGACGGCATCGCGGCGGACCGGGCGCACCTGGAGGGCATGGAGCAGCTGTTCGCGGGCGCCGTGCAGCAGGCCGTGAAGGAGGCGCACGCGGCGGCGGGGCACGAGTTCAACCTGGGCTCGCCCAAGCAGCTCCAGGAGGTCCTCTTCGGTGAGCTGGGCCTTCCGAAGACCAAGCGCACCAAGACCGGCTACACCACGGACGCGGACGCCCTCGCCTGGCTCGCGGGCCAGACGGACAACGAGCTGCCGGTCATCATGCTCCGCCACCGCGAGCAGGCGAAGCTGCGGGTCACCGTCGAGGGCCTGATCAAGACGATCGCGGCGGACGGCCGGATCCACACCACCTTCAACCAGACGGTCGCCGCGACGGGCCGTCTCTCCTCCCAGGACCCGAACCTCCAGAACATCCCGGTCCGCACGGACGAGGGCAGGGCGATCCGCCGCGGTTTCGTGGTCGGCGAGGGGTACGAGTCGCTGCTGACCGCGGACTACAGCCAGATCGAGCTGCGGGTGATGGCGCACCTCTCCGAGGACGAGGGTCTGATCGAGGCGTTCACCTCGGGCGAGGACCTGCACACCACGGTCGCCTCGCACGTGTTCGCGGTCGGGCGCGACGCGGTGGACGCCGAGATGCGCCGCAAGACCAAGGCGATGTCGTACGGCCTGGCGTACGGTCTGTCGGCGTTCGGTCTGTCCCAGCAGCTGAACATCGACGCGGGTGAGGCCCGGGCGCTGATGGAGAACTACTTCGAGCGTTTCGGCGGGGTACGGGACTATCTGCGGCGCGTGGTCGACGAGGCGCGGGCGACGGGGTACACCGAGACGCTGTTCGGCCGGCGCCGTTACCTGCCCGACCTGAACAGCGACAACCGGCAGCGCCGTGAGATGGCCGAGCGCATGGCGCTGAACGCGCCGATCCAGGGCACGGCGGCCGACATCGTCAAGATCGCCATGCTGAACGTCGAGCGGGCCCTGCGCGAGGCCGGTCTGGCCTCTCGCATACTGCTCCAGGTCCATGACGAGATCGTGCTGGAGGTGGCGCCCGGCGAGCGGGAGCGGGCCGAGGAGCTGGTCCGCCGCGAGATGGCCGGCGCCGTCCGGCTGAGGGCCCCGCTGGACGTCTCGGTGGGCCACGGCCGGGACTGGGAGTCGGCCGCGCACTGAGCGCCGTACCGGTCGTCGCCGGGCGTACGGCGGCCTCCGGGGTGGGCGGCGCCCCCGCCCACGGGGGCGGGGCGTCCCCCGCCGGAGGTCCCGGGCGGGTGCCTCACCCGTACGGCCCCCGCGGGGGCGCCTCCGGCGGGGGCGTGGCGTGAGGATGCGGGCATGGGTATACGCACGCTTCGCTGCCGTACCGCGACGACCCTCGGCTTCCTGTTGCCGGCCGGACACGGACCGATGTCCGCGTACGCGCCCGATGCCAGCACGGCCCGTGTGCCGGCCGAGTCCGCCCCGCTCCGGTCCGCCCGGGACCAGGCCCGCGCCGCGGCCGCGACCCGCGAGGCCGCGGACTCACGGGCGGCCGCGCGTCCCTGAGGGCACGTGCGCCACTGGGACGCGTGCGCCACCGGGACGCGTGCGCTACCGGGACGCGTGCGCCACCGGGACGCGTGCGCTACCGGGACGCGTGCGCCACCGGGACGCGTGCGCTACCGGGGAACGGGCGCGTCGTCCCGCCGCGGTACCGATGCCGGAGCGGGACGCCACATCCGCACGCCCGCCCCGTACAGCACCACCCCGACCGCGAGTCCCGCGCCCGCTCCGAAGCAGAGGGTCGGGATGATCTCGTAGGGCTTGGCGATCGAACCCCAGTACGCCCACCACCGGTTCACCCGGTGCGCGGCGGCCACCAGGGCGCACCCCCCGATCACGGCCACGGCCACCCACCGGTCGGCCGCGGAGAGCACGGGCACCCCGACGGGTCCCGCGGACCCCACGGGTGGCACGGGCGGCTGCCGGCGCAGGGCGAGCACCACGTATACGGCGAGCACGACCGCCGCCACGGCGGAGCCGCCGTACTGCAGGTACCAGAACAGCGGCTGCCCCGCGAAGTCCTGCAGCAGGACGGGGAACACCCGCGCCCCCCACCCGTGGAGGTGGGTGAACGCGTCCAGGAAGACGTGCGTGAGCCCGCCGAGCGCGGCGGAGACGTACCACCACACCACCGTGGAGGGGCGCCGCGGCGGCCGCGGCGCCCCGCAGCGCACCAGCGACGCCACCCGCCCCTGCCGTGCCCGGGGCAGCAGCGCCACCAGCGGCTCGCGCAGGAACAGCCACCCGCCCGCCAGGGCCAGGGCCACGAGGACGTCGAAGGTGAGGACGCCCGCGAGGGAGTGCGTGAAGGTGCCGAACTCCATCGCCCCGGGCACCGCGCTCGCGGCGTAGTAGGTCATGTCGGGCGCCATCGAACCGGCCACGAGCAGCGACGGCACCAGTCGGCCGCGTCCGCTGCCGTCGCCCCGGAGGGCGGGCAGCACGGCGGCCGCGTGGCTGAGCGTGAAAGGCAAGTTCTCCTCCTGCGGCAGGCGTTGGCCGGTCGAGCAGGCCGCTGATCGGTGCCGCCAGTATGCGCGACGCGTCGGCCGGTGCTCCGGGGGCGCATGGGGCGGGCGTTTCGTATATGGCCAATCGGTGAATACCGGGCGCGAACGGGTGCCCGCGCACAGCAAGTTGTCGTAGGGTCTCGTGGGTCACCGGTAGAACGCGCGGGCGATCGTCCTCGGGGAGGGCTCACTCAATGGCGGCGCAATTCGGGAAAAGGCTGCGCAAGGGAGCGGCGAACACCGCCGTGGTCGCGGTCGCGGTCGCGGCACTGGCCGCATCCCAGGCCCCCGCAGTGACCATAGACGGCTCCGGCGGACAGGCCGCCGACGCGCCCTCGCCCGACGGGAACGCGGACGACACCGCGACCGGCAACTCGCGCTACTACACGGACCTCCCGCCCCTCGACAGTCCCACCGCCACTCCCAGCACGGGGGCCGACGGCGAGACGTCGAGCGTCGCGGGCGGTGAGCGCGGCATCCCCGCGACCGTCCTCGACGCCTACAAGAAGGCCGAGGCGGCCCTGCGCGACGCCAAGCCGGGCTGCAACCTGCCCTGGCAGCTCCTCGCCGCCATCGGCAAGGTCGAGTCCGGGCAGGCCCGGGGCGGCCGCGTCGCCGCCGACGGCACGACGATCGGCAAGATCCTCGGCCCGCAGCTCAACGGCAACGGCTTCGCGAACATCAGCGACACCGACGGCGGCGCGTACGACGGCGACAGCACGTACGACCGTGCCGTCGGTCCGATGCAGTTCATCCCGTCCACCTGGGCGTGGGCCGGCCGCGACGGCAACGGCGACGGCGTCTCGGACCCGAACAACATCTACGACGCGGCCCTCGCCGCCGGCCACTACCTGTGCCGGTTCAGCTGGGACCTGTCCGACCGGGCGGACCTCAGGAAGGCGATCCTCAGCTACAACAACTCGACCGACTACCTCAACACGGTCCTGTCGTGGCTGGAGTACTACCGCAAGGGCACCCACGAGATCCCCGACGGCACGGGCACGCTGCCCCGGCGGGAGAGCGACGACGCCCCCGGGCGCGGCTCCGGCACGCCCGGCACCGGCACGACGCCCCCCGCGGCGGGCCCCCCGTCGCAGGGGACGCCGCCGCCGGAGCAGGGCCCGGGAACCGGGAAGCCGCCCGCCACGACCCCGCCCCCGACGACCCCGCCGCCCGCCACCCAGCCGCCGACGACACCTCCCACCACGCCCCCGACGACGCCTCCCGGAACCCCGACCGACACGGTGCACCACCTCAAGGACGCGGGCACCGCGGAGCTCACCGCGCGGGCGGGCGACGCGTTCACCGGGAGGATCGGTGTCCGTGCCGAGACGAAGGACGGCGAGGCCGTAGGGAAGGTGCGCATCCGCTTCACCGTCGTCGGGGACACCGACGCCGCCTTCGAGGGCGGCGAGACCGTCGCCACCGTCGTCACGGGCGCCTCGGGCGTCGCGACCGCGCCCCGGCTCCGGGCGGGTGCGGAGACCGGCGAGTTCACGGTGCGGGCGACCGTCGTGGGCCGCTCGGTGCCCGCCCTCGACTTCGGGGCGACCGTCACCGAGCGCACCGCCGACTTCCTCGTCCGCACCGACTCGACCCCGCTGACCTGCGTGGCCGGCGGCGAGTTCGCGGAGCAGGTCGAGCTGAAGGCCACCTACCGGGGCGCCGCCGCGGACAAGGTGGCTGCCTCCGCGACTCTGGTCAAGGGACTGCTCGACTCCTCCGAGAACGACGAGGGCCCCTACTTCGAGGACGCCGACGGCAACCCCGTGCGCACCCTGAAGGGCCTGAGAACCGACGGGGACGGCAAGCTGAAGCTGCCGAAGCTGTACGCGGGCGACACCACGGGCACGTTCTGGCTCCGCGTCACCACCGCGGGCGGCGCGACGCGCACGGTCGCCCTGACCGTGACGAAGGCCGAGGCGTCGGCCGACCCGGAGACCTCGCCCGGACCGGAGACGCCGGAGGCGTCCCCCGGTCCGTCGGCGAGCTCCACGGAGTGAGCGAACGGAGCGGCGGGCCCGCCCGGTGGACCGGGCGGGTCAACGCCTGAGGCGCGCGTTCGTGTGCCGGGTCGGTGCCGCGGCCGCCGGGTCCTCCGGCCACGGGTGCTTCGGGTACCGCCCGCGCAGCTCGGCCCGCACCGCCCGGTAGCCGTCCCGCCAGAAGGAGGCGAGATCGGCGGTGACGGCGGCCGGCCGGCCGGCGGGGGAGAGCAGGTGCACGAGCACGGGAATCCCGGCGAGCACGGGTGACTCCTGAAGCCCGAACATCTCCTGCAGCTTCACCGCCAGCACCGGCCGTCCGGGGTCGGAGTAGTCGACCCGGACCGCGGACCCGCTCGGTACCACGATCCGCTCGGGCGCGAGCTCGTCCAGCCGTGCCGCCTCGCCCCCGGCCCACGGCAGCAGCCGCCTCAGCGCCTCCCCGGCGTCGACGCGCGCCAGGTCGGCCCGGCGCCGGGCCCGGCCCAGCTCCGGCTCCAGCCAGTCGTCCACGCGCGCGTGCAGGGCGTCGTCACGGACGTCGGGCCAGGGGTCGCCGAGGTGCGCCCGCAGGAACGCGAGCCGCTGCCGCAGCCGCTCCGCGTCCCCCGACCACCGCAGCAGCCCGAACCCCTCCTCCCGCAGCCCCGCCAGCAGCGCCTCCCGTACGAGCCGGGGATCGGCGTCGTCCAGCGGCCGCACCGTGAGCTCCACGGCGCCGAGCCGTTCGACGCGCCGCGCGACCACGTCCCCGCCGGCCCACCGCACCTCCTCGCCCGCCGCCGCCAGGGGCGCCGCCGCCTGCCGGGCCACCTCCTCGTCGACCGCCGCGGCGAGCCGCACGCGCGCGTGCCCCGCGCCGACGGGCCGGTCGGCGACGGCGACGGCCAGCCACGGGGACCCGCGCAGCCCGGACCCCTCGGCGAGCTCGGCCCGCGTCCCGGAGACCATCAGGTACGACCCGCCCCGTGCCCGCGCCACCCGCTCGGGGAACGCGAGCGCGGCCACCAGCCCGACGGCCCGGTCGTCCCGGTCGTCCCGGTCGCTCCCGCCGCCGTCCCGGGGGCCCGCGGCGGGCCCCGCCTCGCCGACCGCGGACCGCAGCCGCCGCGCCTCCGTGCGCCAGCGCTGCGCGTAGGCGTCGCCGCCGCGCCGGGCGGCCCGCCACGCCGCGGCGAGATCGTCGCCGTACTCCCGGGGCGGCTCCTCGCTCAGCAGCGCCACGACCTCCGCCGCCCGCTCCGCGCCGACCCGTTCGGCCGCGTCGAGCAGGGCACGGGCCAGCCGGGGGTGCAGGCCCAGCCGCGCCATCCGTGCGCCGCGCCGCGTCGGCCGGCCCGCGGGGTCCACCGCGCCGACGGCCTCCAGCACCTTCCGCGCCGCCGCCATCGCCCCGCCCGGCGGCGGGTCGAGGAGCGCCAGCCCGGAGGCGTCCGGGTCGCCCCAGCAGGCCGCCTGGAGGGCGAACGCGGTCAGGTCGGCCAGTTGCACCTCCGGCGCCGGAAAGCGCGGCAGACGGGCGTCCTCGGCCTCCGCCCAGCAGCGGTACACGGTGCCCGGGGCCTCCCGCCCGGCCCGCCCCGCCCGCTGCCGTCCGGCCGCCTGCGAGGCCCGTACGGTCGTCAGCGCGCTCAGCCCGCGCGCGTGGTCCACCCGCGGCTCGCGCGCGAGCCCGCTGTCCACGACGGTCCGCACGCCGGGGACCGTCAGCGACGACTCGGCCACCGACGTGGCCAGCACCACCCGGCGGCGGGTCCCCGGGGACAGCACCGCGTCCTGCACGGCCGCCGGCGCCCGCCCGTGCACCTGGAGCACCTCGACGTCGCCCAGGTCGCCCAGCTGCCCGGCCACGCGCGCGATCTCGCCGACGCCGGGCAGGAAGCACAGCACGTCGCCCTCCCGCTCGGCCAGCGCCCGCCGCACCACCGACGCCACGTGCGCGAGCAGCGCCGGGTCCACCCGCATGCCGTGCGGGGGACGGACCCCGCGCGCGGGCGGCGCCCACACCACCTCCACCGGGTGCGAGACGCCCTCCGCCGCGACCACCGGCACGTCCCCCAGCAGCCGGGCCCACCCTTCCGCGTCGGTCGTGGCGGACGCGGCGACCAGACGCAGCTCCGGGCGGAGCGCGGCCCGTACGTCCAGGACGAACGCCGCCACCATGTCCGCGTCCAGGTGCCGCTCGTGGCACTCGTCCAGCACGACGACGTCGACGCCGGCCAGCTCCTGGTCCCGCTGCAGCCGCTGCAGCAGCACACCGGTCGTCACGACCTCCACGCGCACGCGTGGTCCCACCACGCGCTCACCGCGCACACTGAACCCGACGCTCTCCCCGACCCGCTCCCCGAGCAGCCACGCCATCCGCCGCGCCGCCGCCCGCGCGGCGATGCGCCGGGGCTCGGCGACGACGACACGCCGCGCCGGGCCGTCACCGACGAGTCCCGCCAGCACCAGCGGCACCAGCGTGGTCTTGCCGGTGCCCGGCGGCGCCACCAGCACGGCGGCACCGTGCGCGTCCAGCGCGTCGTTCAGGGCGGGCAGGGCACCGCGTACCGGCAACTGGTCCAGGGCGTCGTAACGGATCACGCCCCCAGTCTCCCCGCCACCGCCCTCGCCGCCGTCAGTCCCGCTCGCACACGAAGATCGCCGTTCCCGGGATCAGGGCGCCGCGCAGCGGGGACCAGCCGCCCCACTCGGAGCTGTTCCAGGCGGGCCACTCCGGCTCGACCAGGTCCGCCAGGCGGAAGCCCGCCGCCACGACGTCCCGGACGCGGTCTCCGAGCGTCCTGTGGTGCTCGACGTACACCGCGCGGCCGCTCTCGTCCTGCTCGACGTAGGGCGTGCGGTCGAAGTACGACCCCGAGACGCTCAGTCCCTCGGGGCCGGGTTCGTCGGGGAACGCCCAGCGGATCGGGTGGGTCACCGAGAAGACGAGACGGCCGCCGGGACGCAGCACCCGGCGCACCTCCCGCAGCACCAGCACCGGGTCGGCCACGAAGGGCAGCGCCCCGTACGCCGAGCACGCCAGGTCGAAGGAGGCGTCCGCGAAGGGCAGCGCCGCCGCGTCGGCCTGGACGAGGGGGAACGTCCCGCCGATCCGCAGCGCGTGCTGGAGCTGCCGGTGGGACAGGTCCAGGGCGACCGGGCGGGCGCCCTGGGCGGCCAGCCAGCGCGAGCACTGGGCCGCTCCGGCGCCGATCTCCAGCACGTCCTTGCCGCCGAGGTCCTCCGGCGGCCCGAGCAGCTCCGCCTCCACCTCGTCCAGTCCCTCGGGACCCCACACGAAGCGGTCGTCCCCGAGGAAGGTGCCGTGTTCGACCTGGTACTCGTCGGCGTTCCGGTCCCACCAGCCGCGGTTGGCGCGGGAACTCTCCGTGACCCCCGCCTCGCGGCGTGTCGCCTCGGGCTCGGCGGCCCCGGGCGCCCCGGATGCGTGGAAGACCTCGGGCTCTTGGATGATCGGCTCCCTCGTCGTACTCTTCCGATCCCGTGCCGGTAGTGTCGCGGAGGGGGCGTCCCGGGCCCGTGGGGCGGCGGAACGCCGTCCGGGCACGGCAGGCGGGCGGCGTCGCGTGTGTTCTTGTGCCGGTTATGAGGCGATCCGCCCCGGGTGTGCGCCTTCGCGCATTGACCCTGTCCGGCTGCCCCCGTATGCTACAAGTTGCGCTGCGGGCCTGCGCACCTCAGACGTAGCAGGCTGCGCTCGCATCTGTTGTATGTCCCCTCGGTTGTCGAGGCGCCGCCACCGGAAGTCCAGGTGAGGCGCTTCCTAGGCTGTCCGGCTTCTGCAGAGCGAAACGGGCTCCCGGCGTAAGCAGTACCTACGACTTCAATGTCCGTACCGGAGCCCTTTCCCACATGACGAGCAGCACCGAGACCACCGCCACCACGCCGCAGGTAGCGGTCAACGACATCGGTAACGAGGAAGCCTTCCTCGCCGCGATCGACGAGACGATCAAGTACTTCAACGACGGCGACATCGTCGACGGCGTCATCGTGAAGGTCGACCGGGACGAGGTCCTGCTCGACATCGGTTACAAGACCGAAGGTGTCATCCCGAGCCGCGAGCTCTCGATCAAGCACGACGTCGACCCGAACGAGGTCGTGGCCGTCGGCGACGAGATCGAGGCCCTGGTCCTCCAGAAGGAGGACAAGGAAGGCCGCCTGATCCTCTCGAAGAAGCGCGCCCAGTACGAGCGTGCCTGGGGCACCATCGAGAAGATCAAGGAAGAGGACGGCATCGTCACCGGTACCGTCATCGAGGTCGTCAAGGGTGGTCTCATCCTCGACATCGGCCTCCGTGGCTTCCTCCCCGCCTCCCTGGTCGAGATGCGCCGCGTCCGCGACCTGCAGCCGTACGTCGGCAAGGAGCTCGAGGCCAAGATCATCGAGCTGGACAAGAACCGCAACAACGTGGTCCTGTCCCGCCGTGCCTGGCTGGAGCAGACCCAGTCCGAGGTCCGCCAGACGTTCCTCACGACCCTCCAGAAGGGTCAGGTCCGCTCCGGTGTGGTCTCCTCGATCGTCAACTTCGGTGCCTTCGTGGACCTGGGTGGCGTCGACGGTCTGGTCCACGTCTCCGAGCTGTCCTGGAAGCACATCGACCACCCCTCCGAGGTCGTCGAGGTCGGCCAGGAGGTCACCGTCGAGGTCCTCGACGTCGACATGGACCGCGAGCGCGTCTCCCTGTCGCTGAAGGCGACCCAGGAAGACCCGTGGCAGCAGTTCGCCCGCACCCACCAGATCGGCCAGGTCGTGCCCGGCAAGGTCACGAAGCTGGTTCCGTTCGGTGCGTTCGTCCGCGTGGACGAGGGCATCGAGGGTCTGGTCCACATCTCCGAGCTGGCCGAGCGCCACGTGGAGATCCCGGAGCAGGTCGTCCAGGTCAACGACGAGATCTTCGTCAAGGTCATCGACATCGACCTGGAGCGTCGCCGGATCTCGCTGTCCCTCAAGCAGGCCAACGAGTCCTTCGGAGCCGACCCGACGGCGGTCGAGTTCGACCCGACCCTGTACGGCATGGCCGCGTCCTACGACGACCAGGGCAACTACATCTACCCCGAGGGCTTCGACCCCGAGACCAACGACTGGCTCGAGGGTTACGAGAAGCAGCGCGAGGAGTGGGAGCGCCAGTACGCCGAGGCGCAGACGCGCTTCGAGCAGCACCAGGCGCAGGTCATCAAGTCCCGCGAGGCGGACGAGCAGGCCGCTGCCGAGGGTGGCGAGGCCGCCGCTCCGGCCGCGTCCGGCGGCGGTTCGTACTCCTCCGAGGGTGGCGACAACTCCGGCGCCCTCGCCTCGGACGAGGCCCTGGCCGCGCTCCGCGAGAAGCTCGCCGGCGGCCAGAGCTGAACTCCGCACGGAGGAACGCTCCACCGCTGACCGGTAGTCGCCCGACCACCGGCCGGCAGTAGCTCGACCGAAGGCCCGCATCCACCCGGATGCGGGCCTTCGGCGTATCCGCGGGGAGCGGACGGGTTCCGGCCGCGACGGTGGGGAATGCTCACGCCCCATGCGGCGTTGTGCGTGACGGACATGAGGAGGAGCGGTCACAGTGCTTGATCCGCAGGGTTTGTACGCATGGGAGCCGAAAGGCCTGAGCGTCGTCGACATGGCGCTGGCCCAGGAGTCGGCCGGACTGGTCATGCTCTACCACTTCGACGGATACATCGACGCGGGCGAGACCGGCGACCAGATCGTCGACCAGCTCCTCGACTCGCTGCCCCACCAGGTCGTCGCCCGTTTCGACCACGACCGGCTCGTCGACTACCGCGCCCGCCGCCCGCTGCTGACGTTCAAGCGCGACCGCTGGACCGGCTACGAGGAGCCCACCCTGGACGTGCGGCTCGTCCAGGACGCCACCGGGGCGCCCTTCCTGCTGCTGTCCGGCCCCGAGCCGGACGTCGAGTGGGAACGCTTCGCCGCCGCCGTGCTGCAGATCGTGGAGCGGCTCGGGGTGCGCCTGTCCGTGAACTTCCACGGCATCCCCATGGGCGTCCCGCACACCCGCCCGGTGGGACTGACCCCGCACGGCAACCGCACCGAGCTGGTGCCGGGCCACCGCGGCCCCTTCGAGGAGGCGCAGGTGCCCGGCAGCGCGGAGGGCCTCGTCGAGTACCGCCTGATGGAGGCCGGCCACGACGTCCTCGGCGTCGCCGCGCACGTGCCGCACTACATCGCCCGCTCCGCGTACCCGGACGCCGCCCTGACCGTGCTGGAGGCGATCACGGGCGCGACCGGACTGGTGCTCCCCGGCGTCGCCCACGCGCTCCGCACGCAGGCGTACCGCACCCAGACCGAGATCGACCGGCAGATCCAGGAGGGCGACGAGGAGCTCGTCGCCCTCGTCCAGGGCCTGGAGCACCAGTACGACGCCGCGGCCGGCGCCGAGACGCGCGGCAACATGCTGGCCGAGCCCGTCGACATCCCGTCCGCGGACGAGATCGGGCGCGAGTTCGAGAAGTTCCTGGCGGAGCGGGAGGGCGAGGGCTGAACCGGGGCGTCCAGGCCCGCGGTGGGGCCCGGGGGGAATCCCCCCGCCCCCTTCCCGGCGACGTCAGTGGCAGGCCCTAAGCTTCCGGCCATGCTGAGAGTGGGCCTGACCGGGGGTATCGGAGCCGGCAAGAGCGAGGTGTCGCGGCTGCTCGTCGAGTGCGGGGCCGTACTGGTGGACGCGGACCGCATCGCGCGGGAGGTCGTCGAGCCCGGCACCCCCGGACTCGCGGCGGTCGTCGACGCCTTCGGCGAGGAGATCCTCGCCGAGGACGGCAGCCTCGACCGGCCGAAGCTGGGCGCGGTGGTGTTCGCCGACCCCGAGAAGCTCGCCACGCTGAACGCGATCGTGCACCCCCTGGTGCGCTCCCGCTCCCAGGAACTGGAGAGCGCGGCCGCCGCGGACGCCGTCGTCGTCCACGACGTCCCCCTTCTGACGGAGAACGGGCTCGCCCCCCTCCACGACCTCGTGGTCGTCGTGGACGTGGCGCCCGAGACCCAGCTCGACCGCCTGGTACGGCTGCGCGGTATGACCCCGGAGGACGCCCGTGCGCGGATGGCCGCCCAGGCCACCCGCGAGCAGCGGCGGGAGATCGCCGACATCGTGATCGACAACGACGTCCCGCTGGAGGACCTCGAGCGGCGGGTACGGGAGGTGTGGACCGAGCTGGAACGCAGGGCACGCCAGTCCCAGGAATAGCGTTCCGACGCGGCGGCGTTGAAGCGGTGCAGCAAGGGAAGGACTCAGCCGTGCCCGAACACAGCGGAACCAGCGGACGTACGCCGGAGACGAACGTCATCGACTACCGCGCGGCCGAACAACTGCTGGCGGCGAAGGACCCGCGTGGCGCGGTGAAGCTGCTCGACCCGGTCATCGCCGCGCACCCCGAGAACACGGCCGCCCGGCTGCTGCGCGCCCGGGCCTTTTTCGCGGCGGCGCAACTGCGGCCCGCCGAACTGGAGTTCACGATCGTCCTGGAGCGTGAGCCCGACAACGCGTACGCGCACTTCGCGCTGGCGCGCACCTACCAGCGGCAGAACCGCCCCGACCAGGCCAAGCGGCACTTCCGCCTCGCGGCCGCGCTCGATCCGAACCCGGAGTACCTGGAAGCGGCGCGTTTCGACGGGTGACCGACGTGTGACGGTGCCGCGGGGCCGTCCGCCCCGGGTCGGTCGTCGACCCGGGGCGTCTTGGTGGCCGCATGGACCCGGACGGGATCTCGCCCGGGCGCTCCTCCGTCCTTGTCGCCTCAGCGTTCGCGGGCGTCCCGGGCCTCGGCCGCGGAGGCGGCGAGGCCCCGCAGGCGTTCCATCTCACGGCGGTCGCGCTTGGTGGGGCGGCCCGCGCCGCGGTCGCGGATGCCGGCGGGGGCGACGGCCTCACGGGGCGGGGGCGGCGGACTGTTGTCGACGTAGCACTGGACCGCGACCGGGGCGCCGACCCGCTTGCGGATCAGCCGCTTGACGACGACGATCCGTTCCCGTCCCGCGTGGCGCAGCCGTACCTCGTCGCCGACGCGGACCGCGTAGGCGGGCTTGACGCGTTCACCGTTCACCCGGACGTGGCCGCCCCGGCAGGCGGTCGCGCCCAGCGAGCGGGTCTTGACGAGACGCACGGACCAGATCCAGCTGTCGATGCGCACGGATTCGCCGTTCCCCGGGCGGGCGGCTTCGGCGGCTGCCACCGCGTCGTCTTCTGCAGGAGCCATGCCTCCGACCTTAGCCCGACGGTGGGCGGGTTCCGGCAACCCGTGTGCCGGTCCGGCGATCACCGGGCCGCACCGGGTCGTACCGTGGACGACATGGACAGCAGTCCGACCGGCAGTCTGGCCGGCAGTCCGACCGGCAGCCTGGCGGAACTCGACGAGCGGATCACCGGATGCCGGGCGTGCCCGCGGCTGGTCGAGTGGCGCGAGGAGGTGGCCCGGACGAAGCGCGCCGCCTTCGCCGACTGGACGTACTGGGGACGGCCGGTGCCGGGCTTCGGTCCCGCCGACGCGCCCCTGGTGATCCTCGGGCTCGCACCGGCCGCGCACGGCGGGAACCGCACCGGCCGCATGTTCACCGGCGACCGGTCGGGGGACGTGCTGTACGCGGCGCTGCACGACATCGGCCTGGCGTCGCGCGGAACCGCGGTGAGCGCCGACGACGGGCTGGAGCTGTACGGCGTGCGGATCACCTCGCCCGTGCACTGCGCGCCGCCCGCCAACAAGCCGACCCCGCAGGAGCGGGACACCTGCCGGTCGTGGCTGGTCACTGAGTTGGGACTGCTGCGGCCGACGGTACGGGCCGTCGTCGTGCTCGGGGCGTTCGGATGGCAGGCCGCGCTGCCCGCCCTGGCCGGTGCGGGATGGCAGGTGCCGCGGCCCCGGCCCGCCTTCGCGCACGGGGCGCACGTCACGCTGGACGGCGAGCCGCGCCTGCTGGAGCTGTTCGGCTGCTTCCACGTCAGCCAGCGCAACACCTTCACCGGGCGGCTCACCCCCGCGATGCTGCGGGACGTGCTGCGCACGGCGGCCGGGGCGGCGGGGCTGGCCACCAGGCCGGAGCCGGAACCGGAGCCAAAGCCGGACCCGGGACCGGGACCGGAGTCGGACCCGGGACCGGGACCGGAGCCGGGACCGGAGTCGGACCCGGGACCGGAGTCGGGTCCGGCCTCACCCCGTGCCGACGGCCCCGCGGCTACTCCGGAACCACCGCGGTCGCCGTGACCTCCACGAGCTGGCCCGGGTAGCCGAGACAGGCCACGCCGAGCAGGGTCGAGGAGTGCGGACCGAGGCTCAGCCCGCTGGCCTCCACGACCTCCCAGACGCGGGCGAGGACCGCGGGGTCGCCGGACACCACGTACACGTCGGTCGACACCACGTGCTCGAAGCCGCTGCCCACCGCGCGCAGTTGCTCCCCGAGGTTCCCGAGCGCCTGCTCGGCCTGACGTACGGGATCGCCCTCGCCGACGAGCTTCCCGTCGGCGTCGAGCGGAACGGAACCGGCCAGGAAGGCCAGCTTCGTGCCCGCCTCGACGACGGAGGCGTGGGAGTAGGTGGGGGGCGGGAAGAGGGCGGGGGAGGTGACGCGCTGGATCATTCGTGCTGCTCCTGGGGCTGGAACTCGGTCTGGGACTGGGTGTGGGTCTGGATCCGGGGTCCGGGAACGACTGCCGGGACACCGAACCGATCCTGCGTACTCGGTCACTCGGGCGCATCCGAATTTCGTGACCCGGCGCTACCGTGGTGTGGTGGTCGGACCGCGCGAGACCAAGGGGGCTGCATGGAACCAGAGTTGACGAACCTGGCCGTGGCGGGGGCGACCGCGCTGGTGACGCAGATGGTGACGGACGGGTGGGAGCAGGCGCGCGACCGTGTCGTCACCTTCTTCGCCCGGCGCCGGAACGGTGAGGAAGTCGAACAAGGCGAACAAGGCGGACAAGGCGGGGAAAGCGGGGAAGGCGGGGAAGGCAGGGAAGAAGCCGTCCGGGCGGAACTCGACACCTCCCGCGCCGAGCTCGTCGCCGCGCGGGACGCCGACGACGAGGAGACCGCTGCGGACGTCCACGACGAGTGGCGGATCCGGCTGCGCCGCGCGTTGCGCGCCGATCCGCAGGCGGCGGCCGAGCTCCGCGCCCTGCTGGACGAGCTGGTGCCCCCGGCCGACGGGACGGCCCGGGAGGCCGTCCACAACGTCATCAGCGGCGGCGTGCAGCACGGCACCGTGATCCAGGCCCACACGGTCGGTGACCTGTCCATCGGAGGGCACGGGCGCGCTCAGGGGGACCCGGGCTCCCCGAACAGGTGACGTACCGTCGACCGGTAGTTGGCCCGTACATGGTCGAGCGCGTGCGCGCGTGCCCGGTCCGGGTCGCCGGAGGCGATCGCCTCGTACAGCTCCCGGTGCTCCACGAGGAGCTGTGGCCACTCCTCGTTCTGCCGGGTCAGCCAGCGCAGGCGGCCGTCCACGGGGTCCATCACCGAGATCAGCAGGCTGTTGCCCGCGAGAGACAGGATGCGGTCGTGGAAACGGGTGTTGGCGTCGGTGATCGCTTCGGCGTCCCCGGCCTCGGTGGCACGCGCCGCGTCCCGCAGCAGGTCCCGCAGTTCCGTCAGGTCCCGCGCCGTCGCCCGTGACGCGGCCAGGCCCGCCGCGTACACCTCCAGCGCCTCGCGCAGTTCGAACAGCTCCTTGACGTCGGCCGGGGTCAGCCGGCGTACGACCGTGCGGCGCGGTGTCTCGAACAGGACGAAGCCCTCGGTCACCAGGGCGCGGATCGCCTCCCGGACCGGAACGCGCGACACGCCGAAGCGCTCGGCGAGTTCGCGCTCGACGAGCCGGTCGCCGGGGCGGAGCCGGCCCGCGATGATGTCCCGCCGCAGGCTCGCGAGGACGTGCTCGCGCACGGCGCCCAGGGGTTCCATCTTCGCCATGGTCCCATCTTCGCCGACTCCGACAGCCTTCTGCCGACGGCCGTGTGCCGACAGCGGTCTGCCGACAGCGGTCTGCCGACGGCCTTCTGCCGACAGTGGTCTCCGACAGGGGTTCCCCGACGCCGACGGCGATTTACGGAGCGGTAACAGCGGCGACATCGCTCCGGACGATCGACCGGAGGAGCATGGCGACAGTTTGGTATACCAAACCCGTACCGCAGCCATGCCATAGCGGATCGACTGGCTCTGGAGGTCCCGTGTCCCTCGCCGACCGTGCCGAGGTCGCCGGCGCAGCAGCGTTCGTCCCCGACCCCCGCCTCACCAACGAGGACCTCGCGCCCGCGCCCGCGGGCAAGCGCACCTGGAAGGTCTTCGACCTCTTCGCGCTGTGGATGTCCGACGTCCACAACCTCGGCAACTACACCTTCGCCGCCGGACTGCTCTTCCTCGGCATGAACGTGTGGCAGGTCTTCACGTCCCTGCTCGCCGGGTTCGTGATCATCTACATTGGCATGAACATGATGGGGCGGATCGGTCAGCGCACCGGCGTGCCCTTCCCGGTCGTCAGCCGGATCGCCTTCGGTGTCTGGGGCGCCAACATCCCGGCGCTGATCAGGGCCGTCATCGCCATCATGTGGTACGGCATCCAGACCTACCTGGCCTCCGTCGCCGTCAACGTGATGCTGCTGGCTGCCTGGCCGGGTCTCACGTCCTGGACACACGGGTCCTTCCTCGGACTCGACCCGCTCGGCTGGCTCTCCTTCGTCGCGCTCTGGCTGGTACAGGCCGCGATCATCAGCCGGGGCATGGAGTCGGTGCGGAAGTTCCAGGACTTCTGCGGCCCGGCGATCTGGATCGTGATGATCGCGCTGGCGGTCTGGATCCTCGCCGAGGCCGACTGGACGATCTCCCTCACCAGTACGCCGCACCCCGTCTCCGTGGGCGAGCAGTGGCGCCAGTGGTTCGGCGCGGTCGGTCTCATCCTCGCCACCTACGGCACGCTGATGCTCAACTTCTGCGACTTCTCCCGCTTCGCGCCCGACTACCGCACCGTCCGCCGCGGCAACTTCTGGGGACTGCCGGTCAACTCCACGGCCTTCGTGGTCCTGTCGGTCGTCGTCACCGCGGGCGCCTACGAGGTGTTCGGCAAGGAGATCACCGAGCCCGCCCACCTGGTCGCCGAGATCGGCACCACCTGGGTGCTGGTGGTGGGCGCGCTGACGTTCGCCGTCGCCACCATGGGCGTCAACATCGTCGCCAACTTCGTCTCGCCGGCGTACGACCTGGCCAACGTCTGGCCGCAGCGGATCACCTTCAAGGTCGGCGGCATGATCAGCACGGTGGCGGCGCTGCTGGTCACCCCCTGGAACCTCTTCTCCAATCCCACCGTCGTCAACTACTTCCTCGGCGGCCTCGGCGCCTTCCTCGGCCCCCTGTTCGGCGTGATCATGGTCGACTACTACTGGGTCAAGCGCGGCCACGCCGACGTCGACCGGCTCTTCAGCGCCGAGCCCGGGTCCCGCTACCACTACCGCCGAGGCGTGAATCCCAGGGCCCTGTGGGCCTTCCTCCCCTCGGCGGCGATCGCGGCCGTGCTCGCCCTGGTGCCGGCCTTCAGCGCCGTGGCGCCGTACTCGTGGTTCATCGGAACCGCCCTGGCGGCCGGACTGTACGCGGTGCTGTGCCGCGCCGAACGCACGGCGACGACGGGGAGGGAGGCCTGAGAGCCGTGCGGACCGTACGCATACTCGTCACCAACTGCAACACCACGCGGACGATGACGGAGGAGATCGTACGAGGCGCCCGGTCCGCCGCGAGCCCGGGCACCACCGTGACCGGGCTGACGCCCGCGTGGGGCGTCGAGTCCGCGGAGGGCTGGCTCGACAGCTACCTGTCGGCCGCGGCGGTGCTCGACACGCTGCGGACGTACGACGGCCCGCCCTACGACGCGGTCGTCCTGGCCGGCTTCGGCGAGCACGGCCGCGAGGGCGTACGGGAACTGGTGGACGTGCCGGTCGTCGACATCACGGAGGCGGCGGCCCACCTGGCCTGCCTGCTGGGCCGCCGCTACGGCGTCGTCACCACCCTGGAGCGGTCGTGCGGCCAGATCGAGGACAGCCTGGAGACGGCGGGGGTGGCCCGCAACTGCGCGGCCGTGGTGGGCACGGGCCTCGGCGTCCTCGACCTCGGCGACACGGACCGCACGGAGGCGGCGTTCCTGGCGGCCGCCGAGCGGGCCCGGCGGGCGGGTGCGGAGGTGCTGGTGCTGGGCTGCGCAGGCATGACGGGACTGCAGCGGACGCTGGGGGAGGAACTGGGACTCCCGGTCGTCGACGGGGTGGGCGCGGCCGTACGGCTCGCCGAGTCGCTGGTCGCGCTGGGACTGCGGACGAGCCGGGCGGGGAGTTATGCGCGGCCGGTGGTGAAGGGGCGGGTGTGGGGGCCGCCGGAGCCGTAGGTGACCGGGCCACGGCGGTCAGCCGTTCCCCGGGTGCGCCGACGTCCAGGGCGCACCGTTCCCGGGCAGCGGGCCCCACACCAGCGCACCCCGGTGGAACCCGGGAACGGCCTCGGACGTCAGCGGGCCGGTGCCCCGGATGAGGGCTTCGGCCACCGAGTGCAGGAACTCGGCGAGGGATCCGTACCCCGGGGTGGTGAGCGGCCGCACGGCGGCTCACCACCGCCCTGGCCGAACACGGCGAGGCGGCCGTCGGCATCCACTGCCAGGCCGTCCCACGGAGCGAGGGAATAGTCCGCGACAGCGAAGGGGACCCACGGGCCCCAATACCCCTCGGCCTGCCTCCCGCTGCCCCGTACCACCGCGATCGCCTCGAGCGGCAGCAGATGACGCTGGGCGAGGAACAGACCGGGGTCGTACTCGTCGGGATCGCGGTCCGGGGCCGAGGGCTCCACCGTCCCGTCGCACCGCGTCAGCAGCGTGGCGAGGGCGGGAGGCAGCCTGACGCCCGACTCGGCCCCGGCGGCATCGAGGGCGGCCGGGTCGACCGGCGGCCTGATGCCGGCGTAGGAGACCGGTGCGTGCGTACGGAGCCAGCCAGTGATGCGGTCCCATGCCTGGACGACGTCCTCGTTCACCGCTCGTTCCTCTCTCGACCCGACAGCCTCGCCTTGAACCGGCGTGGTGTTCCACGTGATGCGCGGTCCGCGGCCCCGATGCGTTCCCGGCGCGGGTGATCGGTCCTGCTCGCGTCACTGCCGGCCGAACTGGACACCGGTCGGCTGGACGGTGTCCGGGCGTACGGCGATGCCCTCGACGGTCAGCTGCTCGCCGTGGATGTCGGTGAGCCGGAGCGGACCGCCGCAGCCGGTGCCGTCGGGGGAGAGGAAGTAGTTGTACTCGGTACGGGTGAGCTGCCGCCAGCCGCTGCCGGTGCCGACCTCCAGGCGGGCCAGCGGGTTGCGGTGGCCGAGGGCCTGGACGCCGCACCAGTACTGGGTGGAGCCGGTCTTGTAGCGAATCGAGATCGTGTCGGAGGTGCCGGGGCTCAGCAGGCTCCAGGTGATGTCGATCTCTCCGGCGGAGAGGGCGGCCAGCTCGGCGAACGCCTGCCGGCTGAGGTCGATCTGCCCGGGGGCGCAGGGGGCAGGGCACTCGTTGGTGATCCGCACGGTGACTGAGGCGCCGCTCGCGGCACGGACGAGGACGTACGCCCCGCACGCCTTGGACATCTCGTAGTCGGTGGTGTTCATCGCCGCGATCATGAGGTCCGGGCTCGGGCCGTACGAGCAGGCGCCGTCGCCGTCCGCGGCGTCGTAGTGGGTGGCGACTCCGTCGTAGGTGACGCCTGGCTCGATCCGGCCGGCGAGCGGTGCGGAGGCGGATGCCGCCGCTCGGTGGCGGGTGGGTCCGGGGGCGCCCTCGGACGGCGGCCGTGCCGAGGGAGTGGCGGTGGCGGGCGTCCCGGCCGGGGACGCCGTGGGGGAGGCCGTCGTGGATCGCGTCGGTCCCGCCTCGGGTTCCGGCTCGGTGGCCGTCGGGGAGGCGCTCACCCGGCTGCCGGCCACGGGTGCGTCCTTCGCCTGCACGGTGTCGGCCTCCTGGCCGGGACGGAAGGCCACGACCAGCGATACGACGAGCACCGCGGCCGCCACGACGATCGTGGGGACGAGGGCGGTGCGTCGCCCTGCGCGGGGCGCACTGCGGTGGGAGCGGGATGCCACGGATCAATTCCTCAGGATGTTCGGGAACACGCCTTTCGGCTCGTAGTGGTCGCCGGGGAGCGCAAGGTTGCCGTGCGTCGCGTTCACGCGTGGAAGTCCCGAGCGGCTGCAGCAGCAGACGTCCGCGACACGAGTCGCCACACCCGCGACACGAGTCGTCACACCCACGAAACACCTCCGTTCGCGTTCCCGTACCTGTCCGAACTACCGTTGACGCCAGAACACACAGCCCGGCCACCGTCGCCCGAGAGCTCACCCGCCCTCGATCGGTCGACAGGAGCCCTGTGTCCCGAAGCGCCTCCCTTCCTTCCTGGCTCACCCACGCCCTGCGTGCCCAGCGCGGCCCGGTCCCCTGGAGCGCGGTCGTGCGCGGAGCGCTGACCGCCGGGCCGCTCGTGCTCGTGGCCCTCCTGCTCGGCCAGGTGTCCCTCGGGGCCATGGCCGCGATCGGGGCCATGCTGGCCGGGCTCAGTGACCGGCCGGGCAGCCGGCGGTCGGCGGTCGTGCGGATCGGGGTGCCGGTTCTCGTGGGCGGGGCGGGCATCGCCGTCGGTACCTACGCGGAGGAGTACGTCGGCGCCCTCGGGCTCACCGTGCTGCTCACCCTGGTCGGGCTGGTCGCCGGGAGCGTCAGTGCCGCCGGGCGCGTGGCCTCCGCGGCCGGGACGCAGGTGCTCGTCGCCGTCGCCCTCGGGGCCGGGATGCCGGCGGACGACCCCGGGTGGGCACGGGCGCTCGCGTTCGCCTGCGGTGGTGCGTGGCTGCTGTTGCTGGCGCTGGTGCTGCCCGCGCCCCAGGTCGGTGCCGGGAAGCTCAGGTCCGCCCTGCGGGCCGACTACCGGTTCGACGGGGAGCGGGTCGCCGTCGCCGCCGTGTACGACGCGGTCGCCGCGCTGCTCGACGCCACCGGTACGCCGCGGGCCCCCGCCCGGCGGGCCGCGCTGACCGCCGCGCTCGACCAGGCGCAGGACGCGCTCGCCGGGCCACGGCTGCGGCGGTACGCGCGGTCCGCGGCCGAGCGGCGGCTGCACGCCCAGTACGCCGCCGTACTTCCGCTGGCCGAGGCGGCGACCGCGCTCGCCTGGGCCGGGGACGCCCTGCCGGGACGGGCGGCGGAGGGGCCGCGGCGTCTCGCCGCCGCCGTACGGGCGGGCGGTCACACCGGCCCCCTGCCCGCGCCGTCCCGCCACGCGCCCGGGCTGCGGGCCCTGGACGACGCCCTGCTGCGGGCCGCCGAGGTGTTCGACCGGCCGGGTGACGGACCGCACCACGGGGCACCGCACGGGCTGCACCGCCGGTACCGGACCGCCGGGGACTTCGTGCGCGTCTCCCTCGGCCCCGGTGGACGGGAGTACGGGATACGGGTCGCCCTGTCGTACGGGGCGAGTGCCGCGGCGGCGCACGCGCTGCATCACGCGCACTGGTACTGGATGCCCGTCACGGCCGTGTTCCTGGTCAAGCCCGACCTCGGGCCGCTCGTCTCGCGGGTGCTGTGCCGGGCCGCCGGCACCGTGTTCGGCGCAGCCCTCTTCGCGACGCTGGCCGCCGCGCTGCCGCAGCCCGCCGGACTTGTCGCGCTCGTCGCCGTCAGCGGCGCGCTGATCCCCGTCGCGCTGCGGCACTTCGCCGCCATCACCGCGGTCGCCACCGTGCTCGTGCTCGCCCTGGTGGAACTGGGCGGCGCCCCGGAGGCCGCCTGGAGCCGTATCGGCGAGACGCTGCTGGCCTGCGCGATCGTGCTGCTCGTCGGCCATCTGCCGGTGCCCGGGCAGCGCGGCGGGGGCGTGCGCTCCCGGCTGGAGCGGGCGACGGACGCCGCGTACGCCTACCTCGACCATGTCCTCGGCGCGTCGGGCGCGTCGGGCGCGTCGGGCCGGCTGGGCCCAATGCCTCCGTTCTCCCCGTCGAGCCCGTCGAGCCCGTCGAGCGTGCTCGACGACCGCGCGCGGCGGTGGCGGCTGCGCCGCGAGGCTTACCGTGCGCTGGCCGGGGCCCGCGCGGCGATCGACCTCGCCGCCGCCGAGCTGCCCGCCCTGGCCCGGCGGGCGGAGGGCGCGGCCGACGTCGCCACGACACTCGAACACCTCGTCGACACCACCACCGCGTGCGCCGTCCACCTCGATGACGAGGGGCGGCTCGTGCCCGCGTACACCCGGCGGATCGACGCCCTGCTGGAGGAGCTCGCGGAGCGGTGCCGGCGGATCGGCCCGGGCGGCGGCCGGGAGGAGCCGGGGAACACCGCGGGCCTGCGTCCGGCCGTGTGAGTGACCGGTTGGGGGCCGGGCGGGCCGAGGATCGTTACTGCTCCTGCTCGCTCCCTGGTTCGCCTTCCCGGGGACCCGGCCCCGTCGTACCGTGACCGCATGACGCTCCCCGGCCCCGGGACGACGCGGCAGCCGCAGCGGCCCGCCGATCTCGTCATCACCGGTTGCACCGTCCTCGTGCACGAAGCCGTGCGGGACGACGAGGAGCGGATCGAATTCGTCGAGAACGCCGCCCTCGTCGTACGGGACGGAGTGATCGACTTCGTCGGCCCGGCCGGGGACGTCCGCGTCCCGTCCGCCGCCGCCGAGCGCATCGACGCCCGCGGGCAGGTCGCCGTGCCCGGGCTGATCAACTGCCATACGCACGCGGCGATGGTGGCCCTGCGCGGTGTCGCGGAGGACCTGCCGGCCGAGGAGTGGTTCGACGACGTGGTGTGGCCGATCGAGGCGGGTCTCACACCGCGGGACGTGGAGCTGGGCGCGCGGCTCGCCTGCGCCGAGATGATCCGCGGTGGGGTGACGTGCTTCGCCGACCACTACTTCGCGATGGACCGGGTCGCCGCCGTCGTCGCCGAGAGCGGTCTGCGGGCGCATCTGGGGGAGGCGTTCTTCTCCTCGCAGGGGGAGGAGGGACGGGCGAGGTCGGTGGAGTTCGCCCTGCGCTACCGGGGCGCGGCGGGCGGCCGTATCACCACCGCGCTCGCCCCGCACGCCCCGTACACCGTCGACGAGGCCGATCTCGCCGCCACCGCCGCTCTCGCCCGCGAGCACGGACTGCCCGTCCACCTGCACGCCGCGGAGAGCCGCGCCCAGACCGACAACAGCCTCGCCCGGCACGGTGCCACACCCGTCGGGGTGCTGGAGCGCACCGGGCTCCTCGACGTTCCGGAGGGAACACTGATCGCGCACGGGACGGGCGTCCTGGAGCGCGATCTGCCCGCGCTGGAGCGGGCCGGTGGACCCGTCGCCGTCGCGACCGCGCCCCGCACGTACCTGAAGTTCGCCTGGCCGACCACTCCCGTACGGGCCCTGCGCGGCATCGGAGTCCCGGTCGGGCTCGCCACGGACGGGGCCGCCTCGAACAACTCCCTCGACGTGTGGGAGGCGATGGCGCTCACCTCGCTGGTGCAGAAGGCGGCCGAGGGCGACCCCCGATGGCTGACCTCCCGGCAGGCGCTGCACCACGCGACGTCGCAGAGCGCACGGGCCGTCGGACTGGGCGACCGCATCGGTGGCCTCGCTCCCGGCCGGCGCGCCGACATCGCCCTCGTGGACCTCACCGGACCGCACACCCAGCCCGTCCACGACCTCGCCGCCACCCTCGTGCACAGCGTCCGCGCGGGGGACGTCCGCACGACGGTCGTCGACGGCCGCGTCCTCATGCGCGACCGTGAGCTGCTCACCGTCGACGTGCCCGCGACCGTGCGGGAACTGGGTGAACGCCTGCCCGCACTGGTCGACCGCGGCCACGGCGGGCGCATCCAGTCGTACGACAGGGCACCGGAGTGAGAAGCCCCGCCGCACGCGTCGAGCAATCGGCGTCGAGCGCGTCGGGCGATCGACGCCGGGGAACCGGACCCGGAAAAAAAGTCGCGCCCACCGATGAGTTCCGCTCCCGAGCCCGGTCCACCCCGAAGAAGACCGTGTCCCAGAAGGACCGGGAGACCGGAGGACCGATGACACTTCCGCGGATCGTCCCACGCGACGAGTGGCGCGCCGCGCGCGAGGAGCTGCTGGTGAAGGAGAAAGCCGCCACGCGCGCGCGTGACGCGCTGAACGCCGAGCGGCGGCGGCTGCCCATGGTCGAGATCGACAAGGAGTACGTCTTCGAGGGCGGCGACGGCAAGGCGACCCTGCTCGACCTCTTCCGTGGGCGGTACCAGCTCGTGGTGTACCACTTCATGTTCGCGCCGGAGTGGGAGGCGGGCTGCCGCAGCTGCTCGGCGTTCCTCGACCAGGTCGGCCATCTCGCCCATCTGCGCGCGCGGGGCACCGAGTTCGCGGCGATCTCCCGCGCCCCGTACACCCGCATCCTGCCGTTCAAGGCCCGGATGGGGTGGACGATGCCCTGGTACTCGTCGTACGACAGCGACTTCAACCAGGACTTCCAGGTGTCGTCCGAGGGGGCCGGGGGCGAGCCCGTCGAACGGCCGGGGCTGAGCTGTTTCCTGCGGGACCGCGACCGGGTCTTCCACACGTACTCGACGTTCGGGCGCGGCCTGGACGGGCTGGGTTCCACGACGAGCCTGCTCGACCTCACCGCACTGGGGCGGCAGGAGGAGTGGGAGGAACCCAGGGGGCGCGCGTCGGAGCTGGGCGCTCCGGCCGGCAGCCCCCGGATCCGTTACCACGACGAGTACGAGGACTGACGCTGTGTGACACATGGTGGTGGCCGCGTGTCGGCTAGGTCTCAGTACCGTCACTTCGCGAGCCGTTCACCCCGTCGTGGGCGTTTAACTCTATGAACGCACGTCGTCGACGCACCACGACAGGGAGGTGGAGGGTGAACGGGAGAACGGTGTTGGAGCGGTTCCCCGCCGGTGGACCGCGGGGGTCCTGGCCGGCGGAGGAGTTCGCGCAGGCGCGCCGCCTGGAGGGTCAGGCCGCGGAGGTCGTCATGGACATCGCCTCGGACACGTTCCTGGTGATCGTCCGCGGGGCGGAGGCCGCCGAGTGAGTCCGTCGGGGCGCGCTCGGCGGCTCAGCCGGCCTCCCCGGCCGACACCTTCGCTCCGGTCGGTTCCTTCGATTCGGCCGGTTCCTCTGCTCCGGCCGGTTCTTTCGCTCCGGTCGGTTCCTTCAATTCGGCCGGTTCCTTCGCTCCGGTCGGTTTCTTCGCTTCGGCCGGTCCCCTCGCTCCGGCCGGTTCCCTCGGCCTGGCCGGTACCTTCGCCGTGAACTGCTCCGCCTGCAGCGCGTACAGCTCCGCGTAGACGCCGCCCTTGGCGAGGAGCTCCTCCGGCGTGCCCGACTCCACCAGGCGGCCCCGGTCCAGGACGTGCACCAGGTCGGCGTGGCGGACCGACGCCAGCCGGTGCGTGATGAGGATGACCGTCTGACCGGTGCCCGCCAGCGCGCGGATCCTCTCGAACACCTCCAGCTCCGCCCGGGCGTCGAGCGCGGCCGTAGGCTCGTCCACGATCAGGATCTGCCCCCGCCGGTACGCGGCCCGGGCGATCCCCAGCCGCTGCCACTGGCCGCCCGACAGCTGGTGCCCGCCGCTGAACTCGCGGGCCAGCAGCGTGTCCAGGCCGTTCGGCAGGTCGGCCAGCATGTCCTGGGCCCCGGCCTCGGCGACCGCGGCGGCGATCCGTTCGTCGGTCAGGGGCGCCGAGGGGCGGCCGACCGCCACGTTGACGCGGGCGGTGAACGGCCACCGCTTGAAGTCCTGGGCCACCATCGCGATCCGCTCGGCGAGTTCCCGCCGGTCCACGTCCGCCGCGTCCACGCCGTCCCACAGGATGCGGCCGCTGTCCGGCCGGTACAGTCCGGCGAGCAGTTTGACCAGCGTCGTCTTGCCCGATCCGTTCTCCCCGACGAGCGCGACGATCCTGCCGAGGGGCACGCTCAGGGTGACGTCGGAGAGCGCGGGGCGGGCCGCCTTGCCCGGGGAGTTCCCCGGGTAGGTGAACGTGACGTTCTCCAGCCGGATCTCGTCCGGTTCCGCGGGCAGCGGGTCACCGCCCACTGGGATCGCACGCTCGTCCGCCTCCGCGTACAGGCGCTGCATGTCGCCGACGAAGAGGGCCTCCTCGTGCAGGGAGTTGACCTCCAGGACGAGGGTGTTGAGGCTCGCCGACCCCGTGCGGATCGCGAGCACCGCCGTGGCCGCCACGGAGAGCGCCATGGTGCCGGCCAGCAGCAGACCACCGAGGGTCGCGTACGTCGCCACCGTGGCCAGCCCCGTCCAGGCGGCCGCGATCAGTCCGGTACGGGCCGCGAGGTCGGCCAGCCGGGCCTGCTCGGCCTCCGCCGTCTCCGACATCGCGCGGAAGTGGCGCAGCAGGAACGGACCGACCCCGTGCACCCGGATCTCGGGCGCGGACTCCGGCTGGGTGAGCAACCTGGCGATCAGCTGTCCCGCGCGCGAGTGCTGCACCCAGGCGTGGAAGGACGTGTAACGGCGCCGGGCGATCGTCAGCGCACTCCAGGCGCTGGGCAGGGTCATGGTGATCAGCAGCGGGAGCAGCGCCGGGTGCAGCACCGTCAGCACGCCGGCCGCGGCGACGAGCGAGATCAACGCGTTCACCACGCGCGCGGAGTACGTGATCATGCGGCGGGCGGACTGGGCGCCCCACTTCGCGGTGTCGAGCAGCTTGTGGAAGGTGTGGTCCTCGATCGCCGCCAGCTCCACGGCCGCCGCGCACTCCAGGTACCGCTCGGTCGCCACCCGCTCCACGCGCGGCTCCAGCCGTCCGGTGGCGTACGTGGAGGCGGCGCGCAGCAGTGCGGCGAGCGTCATCACGACGGCGACCGCGACGAGCGCGGGCACCGCGTCCCGCAGCCGGTCCTCGATCGGGCCGTCGGCGATCAGCCGGGCCAGTACGGCGTTGACGGCCAGCAGGCTCACCGCCTGGGCCAGGCCCTGTCCGATCTCGGCGGCCAGCACGGTGCGGGCGGCCCGCCGGTCGGCCTGCCAGGCGAGCCGGAAGCAGACCGCCAGCATCGACGGCAGCCGCCGCAGCATCGCGCGGAAGTTCAGTTCCAGGAACGCGCCCTGGTGCTGGGACCAGCCCATGTCGTACCGCAGCGGGCCGCCGAAGAGCAGCACTTCCGAGTCGGAGGGCTCCGGTGTGCGGTCCCGTCGCGCGCGCTTCCGGCGTGGTGCGCCCGTGCCGGATCGGTCCGCGTCCTGCCCCTTGCCCGCCATCGGCCTCTCCCTGGTCAGGTTCCCTGGTCATGGAGGAGGCCACTATTGCGGGGCGGACACCGGGCGGCCAGGGCGCGTGTCCGTCTCGCGCGGGACGGCCGGGAGTGCGCCGGGCGCGTAATCTCGTACGGCTGTGCGAAGCGGTGGGGGGTGAGGGGGCGGGGGGCGACCGGTGGTGCGACGACCGTCCGGTCGCAGCCGCCCCGAGTCACGCGCTGAGCGGCTCGGACCAGACGGGCGTCGTCCCCGTCACCCGGCACAGCGCCAGGTAGAGCGGAATCGGCGGGGTGTAGGGGATCGTCCCGGCCGGCCGGTGGACGAGGGCCGGAACAGCCGGCGCGCCCGGCAGGAACGCACCCGCGCTGTAACGGGCGGACGCGGGCCACCGCAGGGCGTAGTCGGAGTCGGCGGGCAGCAGCCACCACCAGTGCGTGTCGTCGGCGTACACACACCCCACGCGCGGCAGCCGCGCCATGAGCTCCGGGCCCAGGTCCGCGGGGATCGCGACGGCGTCGCAGCCCATGGGCGCCGTCATGCCGGCGGGCAGCGGCAGCCGCCGGGGCGGCTCGGGCGCGCGCTGGCCGCGGCGCAGGCGGATCAGGGTGTCCAGGCACACCACCGGGGCCGTACGGCTCGCCGGGTACGCCCCGGCCGATGGCCTCACTTCCACTCCGCCCCCGTCTCGCGCGGCGTGCGCGTCCCGTTGCCCCGGTCCTCCGTCGGCGGCTTCTTCGCGCTCCAGCCCAGGTCGGACCGGACCGCGGTGTGCGTGGCGGTGCCGTCCGCCGGATGCGGCCGGGCGCCGTCGGGCCATGCGTGCTCCGCGGTCCGGGAGGGCTTCTCATGCAAAGGAGCCTGCGCGGGCCGGGCCGCGTGTGCGGACCGGGACGTCTGCGCCGGGACGAGTGCCCGGGTGTCCTGGACCGTGTGGGCGCGGGTGTCCCGGGTGCCCCGGGGCAGGTCCACCCAGACCAGCAGGCCCGGTCCCGCCTCCTGGGTGCCCCACGCGCGGCACACGGCCTCGACGAGGAGCAGACCTCTGCCGTGCTCCTCCTCGGGCCGCCGGGGTGAGGGGAGCGCGGTGCCGGGGGCGCAGCCTTCGTCGCGCACGGCGATCCGGACGCGGTCGTCACCGTCGTGCAGCTCGCACACGACCCGCTCACCGGCGGCGTGCACGATCGCGTTGGTGACCAGTTCCGAGACGACCAGGGTGGCCGTGTCGCAGGTGTCCTCGCACAGCGCCCAGCCGGACAGCCGTGCCCGCGTCAGCCGCCGGGCCCGGGCGACGGAGCTCGGGTGCGCGGCCAGTTCGAAGCGGAACCGACGCTCGTCGGCCGCCTCGGCGCGCACGCCGCTTCTCCTGCCGCGGTCGGGGCGCACTCCGGCTTCCGTGCCGGGCGCGAACCGGTCCGGGACGGCTTCTGTTCCTAAGGACGCGGGCGGAATCACGCTTGCCACTATCTCCCCGCCGAGAACACTTGGCAAGTGTCACTCTGAAAATTGCAGAGTGCTGTATGACTCTCTGAACGGCCATGGCACACTGCTGTCAACAGCACGTCCTGCGGCGCCAGTTGAGCCCTCGCCACCGGTTCCGTGCGTGATCGAGCGAACACGTACGGGAAGCGGCCAGGGCTTCGGACGGGCGCCGCAGGGCTGTGTCGGGAGCGCTGACGGCGTGGTGCCGGGGACGGGAGCGCCCGTACCGGCGGGGCCAGGAGGAGGGACGGGATGAGCGAACCACGGTCCGCGCCGACGGTCGGCCAGGTCGTGCTCGGCCGGCGCCTGCTGGACCTGCGGGAACGGGCGGGGCTCAAACGCGAGGACGCCGCCCGCGTCCTGCGCGTCACGGCCGCCACCGTGCGCCGTATGGAGACGGCCGAGGTGGCCCTCAAGATTCCGTACCTCCAGCTCCTGCTGAAGGCCTACGGCGTCGCCGACGAGGAGGCCGAGTCCTTCGTCCGGCTGGCCGAGGAGGCCAACAGACCCGGCTGGTGGCAGCGTTACCACGACATCCTGCCGGGCTGGTTCTCGATGTACGTCAGCCTGGAGGGAGCGGCGAGCCTCGTCCGCTCGTACGACCCCCACTTCGTTCCCGGGCTGCTCCAGACGGAGGACTACGCCCGGGGTGTCCTGAAGGCCGGCGCCATCGGCCAGACCCGGCCCGACGACATCGACCGTTACGTCGACCTGCGCATGCAGCGCCAGGAGCTGCTCACCCGCGAGGACGCGCCCCGGCTGTGGTTCGTGATGGACGAGACCGCGCTGCGCCGTCCGGTGGGCGGCCCCGAGATCATGCGAGCCCAGCTCGAAAGGTTGCTGGAGGCGACCGAGCTGCCCAACGTGACGCTCCAGTTGGCGGCGTTCGACCGAGGTCCGCACCCCGGTACGTACGGCCCCTTCGTGCTGTTCCGATTCGCCGTGCCGGAACTCCCCGACATGGTCTACAGCGAGTACCTGACCGGCGCCGTCTATCTCGACGCGCGCACCGAGGTGGCCACCCACCTGGAGGTCATGGACCGCATGGCGGCACAGGCCGCCACAGCACAACGCACGAAGGAGATCCTCCAGGATCTCCGCAAGGAGCACTGATGAACCACCCCGAGCCGCAGTCGCACACTCCCCGCTCCCTCGTCTACAACGGCATGCCCGCCCGTGACCTGGGCAGCGAGGGCTGGCACAAGCCGTGGAGCGGCGGCAACGGCGGCAACTGCCTGGAAGCGATGAAGCTCGCCGACGGCAGGATCGCCGTGCGCCAGTCCACCGACCCGGACGGGCCCGCGCTGATCTACACCACCGACGAGATGACCGCGTTCATCCAGGGGGCGAAGGCGGGGGCGGCCGACTTCCTGCTGTCGTGAGGACCGCTGTTGCCGTGAGGTCCTCGTCCCGTCGGCCGACACGCCGACGTTTCGGTCAACTTTGTTGAATCAGCACCGACTTGAGTGTGGGAATGGTCGAATCGACCGTCATGTATCGCACAGACTTACGGAGTTCCTCATGACCGGGCAGGGCCCCCTGAACCTCGACACGAGCAGACCGCATCCGGCGCGGACGTACGACTGGTACCTCGGCGGCAAGGACAACTACCCGGTCGACGAGGAACTGGGCCGCAAGATCATGGCCCTGGAGCCGCGCGCCAAGGTGCTGGCCCAGGTCAACCGCGCCTTCATGCACCGCGCCACGCGCTGGCTGGCCGAGAACGGGGTGCGGCAGTTCCTGGACATCGGCACGGGCATCCCGACCGAGCCCAACCTGCACCAGATCGCCCAGCGGGTCGTGCCCGACGCCCGCGTGGTCTACTGCGACAACGATCCGATCGTGCTGGCCCACGCGGCCGCCCTGCTGCGGGGCACCCCCGAGGGTGTGACCGAGTACGTGCAGGCCGACGTGCGGCAACCGGACAGCATCATCGAGCAGGCCCGGAAGGTGCTGGACTTCCGGGAGCCCGTGGCCCTCTCGCTCGTCGCGCTGCTGCACTTCGTCACCGACGAGGACGGCGCCTACGAGCTGGTGGACCGGCTGATGTCCGAGCTGCCCTCCGGCAGCCACCTGGTGGTGTCCCACGCCTCGGCGGACTTCACGCCGCAGAAGTCGAAGGAGGCGACCGAGACGTACAAGGCCGGCGGCATCACCCTCGCCCTGCGTTCGCGGGACGAGGTCGGCCGCTTCTTCGAGAACCTCGAACTCGTCGATCCCGGTGTGTCGCTGGTCGTCGACTGGCACCCCGAACTGGGCGATCCGGTGCCCGGGCAGGACGACGACGTGGTCCCCGGGTACGCGGCGGTGGGACGCAAGCCCTGACACGTCGCGCGGTGGTCCGCCGGGGCGGCCACCGCGCGCCCGTGCCGTGACGGGCCTGCCGCGGCGCGGCAGGCCCGTCAGGTCAGGGCCAGCACGTAGAAGAGCGCCGCGGCGGCCGAGGCGACGGTGCGGACGTGGTTCCACGCCGTCCACTCGCCGACGTACGTCCGCCAGTACGCGTCGGCCTCCGGGGTGCCCGGCTCCAGCCTCGCCAGCGCCTCGTTGCGCGGCACGTTCGCGGCGGCCGTGACCCCGAAGCTCCCGAACAGGTGGAGCGCGCTGCCCAGCAGTACCTCCACCGCCCCCTCGTCCGGCCACCGCACGAACGTCGTCACGGTCAGTACGGCGCACAGCACCGTCGTCCCCATGAACAGAGTCATGAAGGCGGGCGTCAGCGCGGCGACGTTGACCGCCCGCATCGCGGTCATGCCCTGCGCGGGCGGCAGCGCGGCCAGCCCCTTCATCACGAACGTCGAGAACCCGCAGAACACCCCCGCCACCAGCCCCGTCCCCAGGACACCCAGCACCGTCAGCACGAAGTACGGTCCGTCGATCATGTCCACCCCCGTATCCCTCCCGTCGTTCCCCGCGCACCAGTGAAGTACCTCAGGCGCGCGTGCACCATGGCCGCGAGGCGCGGGCGGGTACATGCGTGCTCGGCGCGGCCGTCCTCACCCCGCCGCCCGCCACCGGCCCAGCGTCTCGTCCACCAGCCCCGCGATCCGCCGGCGCGCCTCGGGCCGGGGGACTCCGCTCATCAGCAGCTGGTCGTACGGCGTGTCCACGTGCCGTACGGACGCGGCGACCGCCGAGACCACCGCGGCCTCGGACAGCGCCCGCCCCGCGGCGCTCCGTCCCACCCGGCCGCTGCCGCGCAGGGAGGCGTGCGCGGCGACCGCCCGCGCCCGCTCGTCGGGGCAGCCGGGGAACAGCCGCCGGATCTCGGCCGCGAACGCGTCCGTGAACCGCACGTCCTCCGCCGCCCGCCGCTCGGCGTCCCGCAGCCGGCGCCGGCGCCGGGCCTCCTCGTCGAGGAGGCAGCGCCGCTCGGCGCGGGCGAGCGCCGCCTCCTCGACGAGGACGCCCTGCCGCTCGTACCGGCTCCGGCGCCGGTCGAACCGCACGACCACGGCGGACAGCGTGCTCTCCTCCCGCGACCTGCGCGTCAGCGCCGTGTCGCCCCGCGGCAGGAAGACCAGGTGCCCGAGGTCGGCACAGTCCAGGCAGCGCGGCACACCGCCCTCCAGCACCAGCAACGGCAACGGCCCGCTCCGGCACTCGGCGCAGTGCTTCTTCCTGACCGCCTGGATGACGAGGAGCCCGGTACCGGGCGGGGGAGCCGAGGACGCTGTCATGGGCGGTTCATTCCCCGGAGCGGCCCGTCGTTCATCATGGGCGGTGATCCATCATGGGCGGTGATCCATCATGGGCCGTGTGCGACTCGAAGCGATCACCTGGGAACGGCTCGGCGATGTTCTCGCCGACCGCCTGCTCGACCTGGAACCGGACGACGGCGGCAGCCGGCCGCGCGTCGCGTTCGACGGAGCCCCGGCCGCCCGCCCCGGCGACCTCGCCCGGCGCGTGTCCGAGGCGCTGCGGCTGCGCGGGCGCCCCTCGCTGGTCGTCGGCACCGGGGGCTTCCTGCGGCCCGCGTCCCTCCGGTTCGAGTACGGGCACGAGGACGTGGAGGCGTACTACGACGGCTGGTTCGACGTCCCCGCCCTGTGGCGCGAGGTCTTCGGCCCGCTCGAACCCGGCGGGACCGGCCGGGTCCTGCCCGACCTGTGGGACCCCGTCACCGACCGCGCCACCCGCAGTCCGTACGCCGAACTGCCGCCCGGCGGGGTGCTGCTGCTGCACGGCCCGCTCCTGCTGAAGCACTGGTTCCCCTTCGACCTGACCGTCCACATCGGCCTCTCCCGGGGCGCCCTGCGCCGCCGTACCCCACAGGCCGAGCACTGGACGCTGCCCGCCCACGAGCGCTACGAGGCCGAGACCGACCCGGCCGCCACGGCGGACGTCCTCGTACGCGCCGACGATCCGCGGCACCCCGCCTGGAACGGGTCCGGCGGGTCCGGCACCTCCGGCGGCGCGTCCCGGAACCGATGAGGACGGCGTCGCCCGGGGGTGCGCCGTCCCGGCGATGCGGCGAGAATGTGGGAGGCCGGGACACGCGGTGCGTCCCGCGCCGCGCCGGCCGTCCGGTACCGGGAGGTACGCCATGACCACCGCCGGAGAGATCATGCACCGGGGCGCGCAGTGGATCCCCGCGCACGAGACCCTGGACCGCGCCGCCCAGCTCATGCGCGAGCTGGGCGTGGGCGCCCTGCCCATCAGCGACGAGAACGAACGCCTCTGCGGCATCCTCACCGACCGGGACATCGTCGTCGGGTGCGTGGCCCTGGGGCACGACCCGGCGCGGGTCACGGCCGGGCAGATGGCCAAGGGCACGCCGCGCTGGATCGACGCGGACGCCGACGTCAGCGAGGTGCTGGAGGAGATGACGGGGCACCAGATCCGCCGGCTGCCGGTGATCCGGGACAAGCGTCTCGTCGGCATGATCAGCGAGGCGGACCTGGCCCGGCACCTGCCGGACGACCAGATCGCGCACTGGGCCGAGAGCGTGTACGCGGAGAGCGCCACGCGCTGACCCGCTGTCCGCCGGGGGCCGGCCCGCTGACCGGGGCTGTGGGGGCCGGCCCGCTGACCGGGGCTGTGGGAGCGTCGCGCGAACCGGGCAAGCCGGTCTAATGGGATGATCGCTCCATGATGCGAACAAATGGACATCTTCTCGGTCACCGGCAGGGCCTCACGGCGACGGAGGCGGGCGCGCGCCTCGACGCCTTCGCGCCTCTCTTCGATCCCACGACGTTCCGGCACATCGAGGGCTTCGGGCTCGGGTCCGGCTGGCGCTGCTGGGAGGTCGGCGCGGGCGGCACCTCCGTCATCTCCTGGCTGGCCAAGAAGGTCGGCCCGACGGGCAGGGTCCTGGCGACCGGCGCCGACACCTCGTGGATGGCCCCGGTCGCCCGCCCGCCCGTCGAGGCGCACGTGCACGACGTGGGCGCGGACGATCCGCCGGGGGAGGGCTTCGACCTGGTGCACGCCCGGCTCGCCCTCGTGCACGTGACGGACCGGCAGCGGGCGGTGCGCTCGATGATCAGGGCCCTGCGCCCCGGCGGACGGCTGCTGGTGGAGGACGCCGACCCGGCCCTCCAGCCGCTGGCCTGTCCCGACGAGCACGGGCCCGAACAGCAGCTGGCGAACCGGCTGCGCCAGGCGTTCCGCACCCTGCTCACCAGGCGCGGCGTCGACCTCGCGTACGGCCGCAGCCTTCCGCGCCTGCTCCGCGAGGGCGGCCTGCGCGGTGTGCGGGCCGAGGCGTACTTCCCGGTCGCCGCGCCCGCGTGCGCCGCCCTGGAGTCGGCGACGATCCGTCAGGTCCGGGCGGAACTCGTCGCGTCGCGTCTCGCCACCGAGGAGGACATCGACCGCCATCTCGCGACCGTGGCCTCCGGCGGCCTGGACGTGGCCACGGCGCCGATGATCTCCGCCTGGGGGAGGAAGGAGTGAGACGGGTGAGACGGGCGGGGCGGTGGGGGCCACCTGCCTCGGCTGTTCCTCGCCGTCTGCGCCGCCGCCGTCCGTGCCGCCCCCTGAGTCAGGCGGATCGCTCGGACGGCTCGGACGGCGAGAGCGGCCGTCCGCCCACCCTCGCCACCGCCAGCGCCCCCGCCGCGCACCCCTCGGCCACGGCCTCCTCCGTCTCCGCGCCCGCGAGCAGCGCGGCGAGGAACCCTCCGGTGAAGGCGTCACCCGCGCCCGTGGTGTCGAGCGGCTCGGCGGAGGCCGCGGGAACGCGCGTCCGGACGGCGCCCGCGCGGGCGACCAGCGCCCCGTCGGCGCCCTGCTTGGCGACCACCAGGGGCACGTGGCGGCTCAACTCGGCCGCCGCGTCCGCCGGGTCGGGCAGTCCGGTCAGCAGGTGCGCCTCGGCACGGCTCGGCAGCAGCACGTCGACGCCCCGGACGAGCCCCAGGTAGCGGTCGGCCCCCAGCAGGGCGAGGAACCCCGCCGACGCCGGGTCCACAGTCACCGGCACCCCACGCGCGCGTGCCGCGTCCAGGGCCACCGCCACGAGCGCCCGGCCCGGCTCGGAGAAGAACAGGTAGCCCGACAGATGCAGCCGTCCCGCCCCGTCGAGCAGGGAGTCCGACCAGTCACCGGGGGCGAGCCGCAGCGCGGCGCCGCTGTCGGTGAGGAACGTGCGCTCGGCCGAGGCGCCCGTGTCCACCAGGCAGATCACCGTCGCCGTCGGTGCCCGCGCGTCGACCACCAGGCGGGGCCGCACCCCCGCGGCCCGCAGCTCCCTCTCGTGCCACGCCGCAGCGTCCGCGCCGACCCGCCCGAGCAGCCGTACGTCCGCGACTCCCCGGTACGCCGCCCAGCAGGCCACGTTGGCGCCCGCGCCGCCCGGGAGCGTCCGGACCGCGGCGGCCGTGTCGGTGCCCGGCGCGAGCGGCCCGCGGTGCCGGGCCACGACGTCCGTCACGACGTCCCCGACGACGAGCAGGGCACTCCCGGGCGCGCTCATCCCTCGGCCCAGGCCGCGGCGATCCGCCCCGCCAGCCGCACGTTGCCGCGCACCGCCGCCAGGTTGGCCTCCAGCGACGCGCCGTCGGTGTGCCGCACCAGGTGGTCCAGCAGGAACGGTGTGACCGCCTGACCGGAGACGCCCTCCGCCGCGCAGGCGCGCAGCGCGTCCGCCAGCACGCGTGCGTGCAGCTCCGGGGCGAGCTGCTCCTCCTCGGGCACGGGATTGGCGACGATCAGCGCCGACCCCGGCCCGCCGAGCACGTCCTGCGCGCGCATGACGTCGGCGACCTCCCGGGGCGAACGGAGCGTCCAGTCCACCGGGTGCCCCGAGTCGGACAGGTAGAAGCCGGGGAAGCGCTCGGTGTCGTATCCGGCGACCGCGACCCCGAGCGTCTCCAGCCGCTGCAGCGTCGCCGGCACGTCCAAGACCGACTTCACGCCCGCGCAGACCACCGTGACGCGCGTGCGCGCCAGCAGTCCCAGATCGGCCGACTCGTCCTGCGTCTCCGTCCACGCGCGGTGCACCCCGCCGAGCCCGCCCGTCGCGAACACCCGTACGCCCGCGTGCGCCGCCAGCAGCGCGGTCGCCGACACGGTCGTCGCGCCGCTCGCACAGGTCGCCACCGCGAGCGGCAGGTCCCGGTGGCCCAGCTTGCGCATGCCGGCCTCGTCCGCGACCCGCTCCAACCGGGCCCCGTCCAGGCCGACATGAGGTCTTCCGTCGAGCACGGCGACGGTCGCCGGTACGGCGCCCTCCCGCCGTACGGTCTCCTCCAGCTCCAGCGCCACCCGCAGGTTGCGCGGGCGGGGCAGCCCGTGCGCGATGATCGTGGACTCCAGGGCCACCACGGGACGGCGGGCGTCGAGCGCCTCCCGTACCTCTTCGGACACCACCAGCACCACGTGCCTGCCTCCTGTCGTCCGTCCGGAGCTCCAGCGGTACTCGCCGGATCTCAACGGGTTCTAGAACAGAGGTTCTGGAAGCACCCCTTCCAGGGCCAGCAGCTTCCGCTTGGTCTCCAGGCCTCCCCCGAAACCGCCGATCCCGCCGTCGCTCTCCACGACCCGGTGGCACGGCACCACGACCGGCAGCGGATTGGACCCCATGGCGATGCCCACCGCCTGGGCCGCGCCCGGCTGCCCCACCCGGCCGGCCAGCTCGCCGTAGTGCACGACCGTGCCGTACGGGACGCCGGTCGCCAGCTCGCGCAGCACCCGGCGGTTGAAGCCGGAGCTCAGCGACCAGTCCAGCGGCAGCTCGAAGTCACGGCGCCCGCCCGCGAGGTACGCCGCGACCTGACGTATCGCCTCGGCCAGCAGCGGTGCGTCCGGGGCCTCGGCCGGCTCGGTGCCGAGCCGGGCGGCGAGCCGGTCCAGGGTCTTCGCGCGGACCGCGTCCGTGGCGTGGAACGCCACGCTCACCAGGCCGTCGCCCGTCGCGGCCAGCAGCAGCGGACCGATGTCCGTGCCGACGACGGCCCACACGAGCCGCCGCCCGTCCTGCCCATGGCTGTTCATGCGCCCCACCGTACGGCGGGCCACTGACAACGCCGCCTCACCGGCCGCCCGTCGCCTCGCGGACGACGTCGGGGACGTTCGTGATGATGCCGTCCACGCCGTACCCGGCGACCCGACGGGCGCTCGCCGCGTCGTCCACGGTCCAGGTGAGTGTGCGCAGCGGATCGTCGTGGGGTCCGTCGTGCGCGTGGACGGCGGCGACGTAGGCGCGGGAGAGCGTCTTGTACGGCGCGTTGATCTGGTCGGCGAACGTCGCGTACTCCGGCAGGTCGGCGACCGCGGGGGCGCCCAGGAAACCGGTCCGCACGCCCGGGCGCAGCTCGTGCACCGTGCGCACGCTGTCCGCGCTGAAGCTCTGCACGACGAGCCCGGACCGCAGGCGCCAGGGGCTGAGCCAGCCCTCGTTGGACAGCACCTTGAGCGTCTGCCGCTCGATGCCCGGGTAGAGCTCGGGATTCTTGATCTCCAGCACGAGCTTCTGGTGGTTGCGCGTCACACGCCGCACGTACTGCTCCAGGGTCGGCACGCGCGCGCCCGCGTACCGGGAGTCGAACCAGCTGCCCGCGTCCAGGCGCGCGATCTCCGCGGCGGTGAAGTCCCGCACGTTCCACGGCGACCGGCCGGGGTAGAGCTCCTCCACGTCCGTGGTCCGCGCGAGGGACGCGTCGTGGACCACGACGAGCTCGCCGTCCCTGGTGCGCTGGACGTCGTTCTCGACCCAGTCGAAGCCCATGCCGGCGGCCTTGTCGACGGCTGCCAGAGTGTTCTCGGGCGCGTAGGCGGAGGCCCCGCGGTGCGCCACGACGACCGGGCGGTCGGTCTCGGGGACCGCGTGGGCGGCGGCAGGGGGCAGCAGGAGGGCGGTGATCACTCCCGCACACGCGGAGGCCAGGGCGGCAACGGAACGCACGTGCATGCGTACTCCTCGCATAGGTACTCGCGGACTGCTCAAGAGTGACAGCGGAGTGTCAGGGGGCAGGGGCAGGAAGGGTGCAGGACGGCCACGGTCCGATGGTGCTGCCCGAGCGTGCTCACGGCCACCGCACAAGTGGGGCAGCTCCGTGTTTCTTTGCCGGAATATCGTTCGACCATTCCGGCAGGGTCATACTCTCTGCTTCAGCCACGACCGTTGCCGCGGTCTGGTGCGGGACATTTCACCGGATCAACGGATACGACAGGCGGGAAGGGCAGCCGCGAATGCAGGGCACGGTCGACGGCCTCAGTTACGGACTCGTCACACCAGTGGTGGCCTTTCTCATGGCCTGCCTCGGCGGCGCGCTCGGTCTGCGCTGCACGATGAGATCGATGCTCGGGACCCGCTCCCGGCGGGCCGGCTGGCTCGCCATGGGCTCCGCGGCGATCGGCTCGGGCATATGGACCATGCACTTCATCGCGATGACGGGTTTCCAGGTCAGGGAGACGCCCGTCCACTACGACGCGCCGACGACGTTCGCGAGCCTCGCCGTCGCCGTCGTCATGGTCGGCATCGGGATCTTCATCGTCGGTCACCGGGGCGCGAAGGGCACGGCCCTGTTCACCGGGGGCACGATCACGGGGCTGGGCGTGGCCTCGATGCACTACCTGGGAATGGCCGGAATGCGGCTCAACGGCGAGCTGAGGTACAACACCCTCACCGTCGGCGCCTCGGTCGTCATAGCCGTCGTGGCCGCGATCGCCGCCCTCTGGGCGGCCGGACAGGTCCGCGGCTTCCTGTGGAGCGTCGGCGCCAGTGTCGTCATGGGGCTCGCGGTCACCGGTATGCACTACACGGGCATGGCGGCCCTCACCGTCCACCTCCACGACACGGACGGCACCCCGGCCGGCGAGTCGGCCGGAGCCCTGCTCGGGCCGATGCTGATCGGCCCGCTCCTGCTCCTCTGCCTCGCCGGCGCCGTCGTGATGTTCGACCCGCGGATGGTCACGGGCCGGATCGACTGGGACGCCGAGGCCCCCCGCCCCGGCATCCCGGCCCACGCCACCTCCTCGCACCCGGGCGGACGCGAGGTCGTCCGGGCCCGCCGGTACCACCGCCAGCCCCGGCACCCGGGCTCCCGCACCCCGCAGAACTGGTGAACGCGGCCCGTTGTCAGTGCGGGGTCGTACGGTTGATGCCATGCGGCCCGTAACAGAGATCGAACGCACGGGGGCGCCCTTCGAGGTCGTCAGCCCCTACCAGCCGAGCGGTGACCAGCCGACGGCCATCGCCGAGCTCGCCCGGCGCGTCGAAGCAGGTGAGAAGGACGTCGTCCTGCTGGGCGCGACCGGCACCGGCAAGTCCGCCACCACCGCGTGGATGATCGAGAAGCTTCAGCGCCCCACCCTCGTGATGGCGCCGAACAAGACACTGGCCGCCCAGCTGGCGAACGAGTTCCGCGAGCTGTTGCCGAACAACGCCGTCGAATACTTCGTCTCGTACTACGACTACTACCAGCCCGAGGCGTACGTCCCCCAGTCGGACACGTACATCGAGAAGGACTCCTCGATCAACGAGGAGGTGGAGCGGCTGCGCCACTCCGCGACCAACTCGCTGCTCACCCGTCGCGACGTCGTCGTGGTCGCCTCCGTCTCCTGCATCTACGGCCTCGGTACGCCGCAGGAGTACGTGGACCGGATGGTCCCCCTCCGGGTCGGTGACGAGATCGACCGCGACGACCTGCTGCGCCGCTTCGTCGACATCCAGTACACGCGCAACGACATGGCGTTCACCCGCGGCACCTTCCGCGTCCGCGGCGACACCATCGAGATCTTCCCGGTGTACGAGGAGCTCGCCGTCCGCATCGAGATGTTCGGCGACGAGATCGAGGCCCTCTCCACCCTGCACCCGCTCACCGGCGAGGTCATCAGCGACGACCGGCAGCTCTACGTCTTCCCGGCGTCCCACTACGTCGCGGGCCCCGAGCGCCTGGAGCGCGCGGTGAACGACATCGAGAAGGAGCTCACCGAGCGCCTGGCCGAGCTGGAACGCCAGGGCAAGCTGCTGGAGGCCCAGCGGCTGCGCATGCGCACCACGTACGACATCGAGATGCTCCGCCAGATCGGCACCTGCTCCGGCGTGGAGAACTACTCGATGCACTTCGACGGCCGCTCGCCCGGCTCGCCGCCGAACACGCTGCTGGACTACTTCCCCGAGGACTTCCTCCTCGTCATCGACGAGTCGCACGTCACCGTCCCGCAGATCGGCGCGATGTACGAGGGCGACGCCTCCCGCAAGCGCACCCTCGTCGACCACGGCTTCCGGCTGCCCTCCGCGCTGGACAACCGCCCGCTGAAGTGGGAGGAGTTCTCGGAGCGCATCGGCCAGACCGTGTACCTGTCCGCGACCCCAGGGCAGTACGAGCTCTCGCGCGCGGACGGCCACGTCGAGCAGATCATCCGCCCCACCGGCCTGGTCGACCCCGAGGTCGTGGTCAAGCCCACCGAGGGCCAGATCGACGACCTGGTGCACGAGATCCGCAAGCGCACCGAGAAGGACGAACGCGTCCTCGTCACCACGCTCACCAAGAAGATGGCCGAGGACCTCACGGACTACTTCGTCGAGCTCGGCATCCAGGTCCGCTACCTGCACAGCGACGTCGACACCCTGCGCCGCGTCGAGCTGCTGCGCGAACTGCGCGCCGGTGAGTACGACGTCCTGGTCGGCATCAACCTGCTCAGGGAGGGGCTCGACCTGCCCGAGGTGTCCCTGGTGGCGATCCTCGACGCCGACAAGGAGGGCTTCCTGCGCTCCGGGACCTCCCTCATCCAGACCATCGGCCGCGCCGCGCGCAACGTCTCCGGCCAGGTCCACATGTACGCCGACAAGATCACTCCGGCGATGGAGCGGGCCATCGACGAGACCAACCGCCGCCGGGAGAAGCAGATCGCGTACAACACGGCGAACGGCATCGACCCGCAGCCGCTGCGCAAGAAGATCAACGACATCGTGGCGCAGATCGCCCGCGAGGACGTGGACACCGAGCAGCTGCTCGGCACCGGCTACCGCAACCTCAAGGACGGCAAGGGCGCCAAGGCCCCGGTGCCCTCCCTGGGCAAGGCGGACAAGGGCACCAAGGCGGCCAAGGGCAAGGCCGCCCGGACCGTGCCGACCGACCGCCCGGCCGCGGCGCTCGCCGAGCAGATCGAGCAGATGACGGAGCGCATGCGCGCGGCAGCCGCCGAGCTCCAGTTCGAGGTCGCCGCCCGGCTGCGCGACGAGGTCTCCGAGATGAAGAAGGAACTGCGCCAGATGAAGGAGGCGGGCCTGGCCTGACGCCCCCGCCCGCCGGGCCCGGTCGGCCCGGCGGGGGACGGACGCGCCGTGTTGCAGGACCGGCACAATGCGCGGTCCGGGCTTCGGCGCTGCCGACGCGGAACCGTAGGGTGCGGGCAACCGCGGGTTCCGCGGCAACAGGGGAGAAGCCCGAGAGGGGAACGGCGTGACGGTCAACATGACCAAGGGGCAGGCGATCAGCCTGCGGAAGAACGACGGGGGCACGCTGACCGCGGTGCGCATGGGGCTGGGCTGGCAGGCCGCTCCCCGGCGCGGACTGTTCGGCTCCCGCACCCGGCAGATCGACCTCGACGCCTCCGCCGTGCTGTTCGCGGACAAGCAGCCCGTCGACGTCGTCTTCTTCCGCCACCTCGTCAGCGACGACGGTTCCGTCCGGCACACCGGTGACAACCTCGTCGGCGGGGTCGGCCGGGGCGGCGACGACGAGGCCGTCCTCGTCGACCTCGAGCGCGTCCCGGTCCACATCGACCAGATCGTGTTCACCGTGAACTCCTTCACCGGCCAGACCTTCCAGGAGGTGGAGAACGCGTTCTGCCGCCTGGTCGACGAGACCAACGGCCAGGAGCTCGCCCGGTACACGCTCGCGGGCGGCGGCGCGTACACCGCCCAGCTCATGGCCAAGGTGCACCGCACGGGCAGCGGCTGGCAGATGACCGCCCTCGGCGTCCCGGCCGACGGCCGCACCTTCCAGGACCTGATGCCGGCGATCCTGCCGGTGCTGTAGCAGGGCTCGGGGACGAAGGCGAGGGTGGCCGAGCCGGTCCGGGGGCCGGGGCGGAACCTGCCGCTCCCGGACTCGCTCCGACTCGTGGGGCGAGTGTCGGAGCGACGCCTGCCCGGCTCGGGTGCGGCTGTGAGCAGCGCACTTGGTATCCCCTTTACTGACTCCTTTACCTTTCCTTGGTAATTCGGGTACTCTCTACCGCACGGAGGGGAGTACTCCCTGCCCTGCGGCGACCCCGTCAATACGGATCAGGCGCGAGTGATCGAGCCGGGTCCCGGGGCGTCGGCCCGGCGGCTCCAGGCGCGTCCGCGTCACCGGTGCCCCGGGTGGAAGAGACCTCCGGTAGCGACGACGCTGACATTGCCGTTTAGTACTGCCGGAGGCGCAGCAGTGGAAGTTTCCACGACCCTGTGGGTCCTGACGATCGCGGGCCTCATCGCCCTGATCTCGGTCGATTTCTTCATCGGCCGCAAGCCCCATGACGTATCCATCAAGGAAGCCGGTATCTGGACGATCGTCTGGATCGTCCTCGCCGCGATCTTCGGACTCGGTCTCGCCGTCTTCGGTGACGGCCAGGCCTCCGGAGAGTTCTTCGCCGGTTACATCACCGAGAAGTCGCTGAGTGTCGACAACCTCTTCGTCTTCGTCCTGATCATGGCGAAGTTCGCCGTGCCCACGCAGTACCAGCAGCGCGTGCTGCTCGTCGGCGTACTGGTGGCCCTGGTGCTCCGCGCGATATTCATCGCCGCGGGCGCCGCGATCATCTCCAGCTTCTCCTGGGTCTTCTACATCTTCGGTGCCTTCCTCATCTACACCGCGTGGAAGCTCATCCAGGAGGCCCGTGCCGACGAGGACGAGGAGGAGTGGGAGGAGAACAAGCTCCTCAAGACGATCGAGCGCCGCTTCGGTGTGGCCGACCGGTACCACGGAACCAAGCTGTGGATCGAGCAGAACGGCAAGCGCGTCATGACGCCGATGCTGGTCGTGATGCTCGCGATCGGCTCGACCGACATCCTCTTCGCGCTCGACTCCATCCCGGCGATCTTCGGCCTGACCCAGGACCCGTACATCGTCTTCACGGCCAACGCGTTCGCCCTGATGGGTCTGCGCCAGCTGTACTTCCTCATCGGTGGTCTGCTGAAGAAGCTGGTCCACCTCTCCTACGGCCTGTCCGTGATCCTCGGCTTCATCGGCGTCAAGCTGGTGCTGCACGCGCTGCACGAGTCCGGCGTCCACGTTCCCGAGATCACCATTCCGGTCTCGCTCGGCGTGATCTGCGGTGTCCTGGTCATCACCACGATCACCAGCCTGATCGCCTCCAAGAAGCAGGCGGAGGCCGAGCAGCGGAAGACCGACGCCGGCTCGAAGGACAAGGACAGCATCGAGGCCTGACGCCTCCTCGCTGACCGATCCCGGCACCGGGAGCGGTGAACGGCACGCGCCGTCCACCGCTCCCGGTGCTCGCCCGTTCCTTCCCGAATGCGGAGAACGTCCCACGAGGACCGGAATGCGGGAGTACGGCCGTATGTGCGAAGATCATCGCATGGTCGTTCGCCTTGGATCGCGTGTGCTGCAATGGACGACGGTCACCCCGGTGGCCGCAGTCATCCTGCTGGTCCTCACCTGGGGGCGAGACCTGCCGGGCCTGGTGGTGGCCCTGGTCACGCTGGTGCTCGCCGGGGCCGTCCTGGCCGCCGTCCACCACGCCGAGGTCGTCGCGCACCGCGTGGGCGAACCCTTCGGCTCGCTGGTCCTGGCCGTCGCCGTCACGATCATCGAGGTCGCTCTGATCGTCACGCTGATGATCGACGGCGGGGACAAGAGCGCGACCCTCGCCCGTGACACGGTCTTCGCGGCCGTGATGATCACCTGCAACGGCATCGTGGGTCTGAGCCTCCTCGTGGCCTCGCTCCGCCACCGAGTCGCGGTGTTCAACGCCGAGGGCACCGGCGCCGCCCTCGGAACGGTCGCCACACTCGCCACGCTCTGCCTAGTGGTCCCCACCTTCACCACCAGCGCGCCGGGTCCCGAGTTCACCACCTTCCAGCTCATCTTCGCCGCGCTGGCCTCGCTGCTCCTGTACGGGCTCTTCGTGACCACCCAGACCGTGCGCCACCGCGACTACTTCCTGCCGCTCACCCAGCACGGCGAGGTGATCACCGAGGACGAGCACGCCGAAGCGCCGACCACCCGCACCGCCATGGTCAGCCTCGGCCTGCTCGGACTGGCGCTCGTGGGCGTGGTGGGTCTCGCCAAGGGCGTCTCGCCGACCATCGAGTCGGGCGTCTCGGCGGCCGGGCTGCCGCACGCCGTCGTCGGTGTGGTCATCGCTCTGCTCGTGCTGCTCCCGGAGACCATCGCGGCGCTGCGCGCGGCCCGCCGCGACCGGGTGCAGACCAGTCTGAACCTCGCGCTCGGCTCCGCGATGGCCAGCATCGGCCTGACCATTCCGGCGGTCGCCCTCGCGTCCGTCTGGCTCTCCGGACCGCTCGTCCTCGGTCTCGGCGCCACCCATATGGTGCTGCTCGCGCTGACCGTCGTGGTGGGTGTCCTCACGGTGGCTCCCGGGCGGGCGACACCGCTCCAGGGCGGTGTGCACCTGGTGCTGTTCCTGGCGTTCCTGGAACTGGCCGCCAATCCGTGACGCGCCTTCCGGGGGCCCGTCGCCCCGGCTGCGCCACCGGCTCCGCCGCCTCGCTCACCCCACCGTGGCCTCCGCCCCCGCCGTCACCGGCCGGACCGGCCGGGTCTCCGGCAGCAGCGCGAAGCAGCCCAGACTCAGCAGCGCGACGCCCGTCAGATACGCGGCCACCCCCCAGGGCACCCGTTCGCCCTGGGCCAGGGCCGTCGCCACGATCGGCGTGAGTGCCCCGCCGAGCACCCCGCCCAGGTTGTAGCCCACGGCGGCGCCCGTGCAGCGCACCCGGGGCTCGTACAGCTCCGGCAGGTACGCGGAGATGACGGCGAACATGGTGATGAACGCGAGCACCGCCACCAGGAAGCCGAGGAACATCAGCAGCGGCTCACCGGTCGCCAGCAGGCCGATCAGTGGGAACATCCACAGGGCGCAGGCCGCGCTGCCGATCAGGCACAGCGGCCGCCGGCCGAACCGGTCGCCCAGATGGGCCACCACCGGCGTCAGCGCCCCCTTCACCAGCACGGCGGCCATGACGCACGCCAGCATGACGGTACGGCCCACCCCCAGGTGCTCGGTCGCGTAGGCGAGGGACCATGTCGTCACCGTGTAGAACACGGCGTACCCGACCGACAGCGCCCCGGCCGTCAGCAGCACCAGCCGCCAGTGGTCCCGCACCACCGCGGCGAGCGGCACGCGCGCGTGGTCGTCGATCCCCAGGAACTGCGGGCTCTCGGTGAGCGAGGAGCGCAGCCACAGACCGGCCACGGCGAGCACGCCGGCCGCCCAGAAGGGCACCCGCCAGCCCCAGGACGCGAACTGCGCGTCCGACAGCACCGCCGACAGGACCAGCATCACGCCGTTGGCCAGCAGGAACCCCACCGCCGGACCGATCTGCGGAAAGCTCGACCACAGTCCGCGCCGCTCGGCCGGCGCGTGCTCGGCCGTCAGCAGCACGGCACCGCCCCACTCCCCGCCGAGGCCCAGCCCCTGCAGGAAGCGCAGACCCAGCAGGAGCGCCGGAGCGGCGAGACCGATCGTGTCGTACGTCGGCACGCAGCCCACGGCGACCGTCGCCCCGCCCGTGAGCAGCAGGGAGGCGACGAGCACCGGCCGCCGCCCGTGCCGGTCCCCGATGTGCCCGAAGAGCACCGAGCCCAGGGGGCGGGCCACGAACCCGGCGCCGAAGGTCGCGAAGGCCGCGAGCGTGCCCGCCGTCGGCGAGACCGTGGGGAAGAACAGCGGCCCGAGGACCAGCGCGGCGGCGGTGCCGTACACGAAGAAGTCGTAGAACTCGATGGCCGTCCCGGCGAGCGAGGCGCACGCGAGCCGCAGCATGGACGGTGTTCTCACGGAGTGTGCTGGCTGCATGCCGCGAAAACTACCCTGAGTAACCACTGGTTACGGGGGCGCACGGTAGTGACGTCGGCGCATCGTGATAAACCGAGTTCGAGCCGCCGGGCCGTACCCGTGCGGACCAGCCGACCGACCGGACCGGAGGAATCGTGCCCCGCACCCTCGCCAACGCCCCGATCATGGTCCTCAACGGGCCCAACCTGAACCTCCTGGGCCAACGCCAGCCCGAGATCTACGGCTCGGACACGCTCGCCGACGTCGAGGCGCTGTGCGTCGGGGCGGCCGCCGCGCACGGGGGCACGATCGACTTCCGGCAGTCCAACCACGAGGGCGAACTGGTCGACTGGATCCAGGAGGCGCGGCTGAGCCACGCCGGCATCGTGATCAACCCCGGCGCCTACTCGCACACGTCCGTGGCGATCCTCGACGCGCTCAACGCCTGCGACGGCCTGCCCGTGCTGGAGGTGCACATCTCCAACATCCACCGGCGCGAGCAGTTCCGGCACCACTCGTACGTCTCGCTCCGCGCCGACGGGGTCATCGCGGGGTGCGGGGTGCAGGGGTACGTGTTCGCCGTGGAACGCGTCGCGGCCCTGGCGGGAACGGGGCAGGCCGAGGCCTGAGGCGGTCCGGGGGCCCCGGGCCCCGGACAACTCCCGTCCCGGGACTACGGCCGCCCCGCGTCGGTGCCGACGACGCGCCGCAGGAAGCGCCGGGTGCGCTCCTGCCGGGGGTTGCCGAACACCTCCTCGGCGGTGCCGCGTTCCACGACCGCACCCGCGTCGAGGAAGCACACCTGGTCCGCGATCTCGCGCGCGAACCCCATCTCGTGCGTGGCCAGCACCATGGTCATGCCCTCGTCCTTCAGGCCCCGGACGACGGCGAGGACCTCGCCCACCAGTTCCGGGTCGAGGGCGGCGGTGATCTCGTCCAGGAGCAGCAGCCGGGGCCGCACGGCCAACGCGCGGACGATCGCGGCCCGTTGCTGCTGACCGCCGCTGAGCCGGTCCGGGTACTCCTCCGCCTTGCCGCCGAGGCCCAGCCGGCCGAGCAGTTCCCGCGCGCGCTCCTCGGCCTCCGCGCGGGGCACCCCGTGCACGCGGCGCGGGGCGAGCGTGACGTTCTCCAGCACGGTCATGTGCGGGAAGAGGTTGTACGCCTGGAAGACCACGCCGATCCGGCGGCGCACCGCGTCCTGGTCGACCCGCGGATCGGTGATCTCCTCTCCGTCCAGCCAGATCGCCCCGTCGTCGATCTCCTCCAGCAGGTTGGCGCACCGCAGCAGCGTCGACTTGCCGGAGCCGGAGGCACCGATCAGCGCCGTCACGGTGTGCGGGGCGACCTCCAGGCCGACGTCGCGCAGCACGACCGTGGAGCCGAACGTCTTGCGGACGGACTCCATGCGCAGCACGGGCGCGTCGCTCACACGGCTCACAGGGCTCCTCCCTGGGCGCGCCGACGGGCCGTCCGGGCCGTCACCCAGTCCGTGAAACGGGTCATCGGAATGGTCAGCGCCACGAAGACCAGTCCGGCGACGATGTACGGCGTGTAGTTGAGGCTGCGGCCCACGATGATGTCCGCCGCGCGGACCGCGTCCACCGCGCCGCCGATCGACACCAGCCCGGTGTCCTTCTGCAGCGACACCAGGTCGTTCAGCAGGGGCGGCACCTGGCGGCGCACCGCCTGCGGCAGCACCACGTGCCGCAGCGCCTGCCGGTTGGTCAGCCCCAGCGAGCGCGCCGCCGCCCGCTGCGAGGGGTGCACGGACTCGATTCCCGCGCGGAACACCTCCGCCACGTACGCCGAGTACGTCAGCGTCAGCGCCGCGCCGCCCAGCAGCACCGGGTCGACCGTGACGCCCGTCAGCCGCAGCGCGGGGACACCCAGGACGACGATCATCAGGTTGATGATCAGGGGCAGCCCGCGGAAGAAGTCCGTGTACGCGGCGGCCAGTGCGCGCAGCGGGAAGAAGACGGGGCCGCGCAGCGTGCGCGCGACCGCCAGCAGCATGCCGAGGACGAGCACCGCGGCGCCGCACACCAGCAGCAGCCGGAGGTTGAGCCACAGCCCCCGGAGGACCACCGGGAACGCCTCGCGCGCGTATCCCCGGTCGAAGAACGTCTCCTTGGTGCGCGGCCAGCCCGGCGCGTTGACGACGAGGAGGTACAGGACGACGCCCGTGACGAGGGTCGACAGCGCGGCCACGGCGGTCGCCCGGCGGGCGCGGGCACGCTTGTACGCCTCCCGCTCGGTCCGCCGCGCGGAGGGGACGTACGGGTCCTCCGTGTCGTCCCGCGCGGGCTCCCCCTTGGTGACCGTCACCGCAGCACCGGGGCGTCGACGGCGTCGGACAGCCACTGCTTCTCGATCGCCGCCAGGGTGCCGTCCTCGCGCAGGGCGTCCACGGCGTCCGTCACGCACGGGGTGAGGGGGCTGCCCTTGTCGAGGACGAGACCGAACTGCTCGACCGCGCCGCCGCGGTTCTCGAACTGCCCGACGATCCTCGCGTCCGTCACTTCCGCCGAGGTGATGTAGAAGGCGGTCGGCAGGTCGACCACGATGGCGTCCACCTGGCCGTTCCGCAGCGCCGACTTCGCCTGGTCGTTCTTGGCGAAGGCGGCGGCCTCCTGGTCCGGCCGCACCAGGTCGTCGATGTAGTCGAGGCTGGTGGTGCCGACCTGGGCGCCCAGCTTCAGGCCCTTCAGTCCGTCGACGCCCGTCGCCTTCGCCGCCGGGGAGTCCTTCAGCGCGACGACGGCCTGGCGGACGTCGTAGTAGCCGGAGGAGAAGTCCACCGCCTTCTTGCGTTCCTCGCTGATCGACACCTGGTTGATGTCGAAGTCGAAGGACTTCTCGCCGGGTGCGAAGGCCTTGTTGAAGGGCACGGTTCGCCAGACGACGTCGTCCCTGCCGTAGCCGAGCTCCTCGGCCACGGCGTACGCGACGGCCGACTCGAAGCCCTCGCCGCCCGCCGGGTCACCGTCCTTGAACCAGGGCTCGTAGGCGGGCTCGTCGGTGGCGACGGTCAGCTTGCCGGTGGTCTCCGTCGCCAACCGCCCCTCGGCGCACGTCTCCTGCGGGGAGCCGGAGGCGCTCTCCTCCGGCTGCGGGGCGCAGCCGGCGGTGACGGCGAACAGCGCGACGGCGGCGGACAGGGCGCGGCGCGGCGCGCGCGGGGTGCGGAGTGCTCCAGCGGCGAGAGGCATGGCGGGAGAGTGGCAGCGCGGTGACCGGTCTGTCGAGGTCAATTAGGCAATCGTCCGCATGATGGGAACGGGCGTTGCATTTTCGTGAACTCCCGGTCCGTGAACTCCCGGTCCGTGAACTCCCGTCCCGTGAACTCCAGGTCCGCGAACTCCCGGTCCGTGAACTCCCGGACAGGTCCCGCGCGCGGGGGTTCACCAGCCCCGTGCGCGCCACTCCGGCAGCTGCGGGCGCTCCACGCCCAGCGTCGTGTCGTTGCCGTGGCCAGGGTAGACCCAGGTCTCGTCCGGGAGCGCGTCGAAGATCTTCGTCTCGACGTCGTGGATCAGACTGGCGAAGGCCTTCGGGTCCTTGCGGGTGTTGCCCACCCCGCCCGGGAAGAGGCAGTCGCCCGTGAACACGTGCGGGTGCCCGTGCGGGTCGTCGTAGACGAGGACGATGGAGCCGGGCGTGTGACCCACCAGGTGGCGCGCGGTCAGCCGGACGTGCCCCACGCTGATGGTGTCGCCGTCGTCGACCAGGACGTCGGTCGGCACCGGGATGCCGCCGGCGTCGTCGCGTCCCGCGTACGTCCGCGCGCCCGTGGCCGCCACGACCTCGGCCAGCGCCTGCCAGTGGTCACCGTGCTGGTGGGTGGTGACGACGGACGTGATGCCGTCGTCACCGATCAGCGTGAGCAGCGTGTCCGCGTCGTTCGCCGCGTCGATCAGCAGTTGCTCGTCCGTGGCCCGGCAGCGCAGGAGGTACGCGTTGTTGTCCATCGGGCCGACCGCGACCTTGGAGATCATCAGGTCCTGCAGTTCGTGCACGTCCGCCGGGCCGCCGACCTTCACCGCTCCGCTGTACGTCATGACGGTCAGTCTAGGGCGCGGTCCGGGGGCGGAGGGGGCGGGGAGCGGGCCGGCACCGCACCGGACCGGCGCGCGGTGTCCTACAGCGGGGGCAGCGACGGCAGCGGGCCGCCCGAGACGCCGAGCCCGGTGCCGTCGCGGCGTCCCGAGAGCCAGCCGAGCAGCTCGGGCGCCGGGCCGGTCACCGTGACCCGGGGCGCGTCGGCCGTCCCCGTCGTTCCCGTGATCCACGCGCGCGTGCCGTCGGTCACACGGGTGCCCGGCACCTCCGGGTGCCCGGCGAAGCGGTCGGCGAGGAAGCCGATCTCCCGTACCGTGAACTCCTCGGGCAGGTCCTCCAGCGCGTAGCCGATCCCGAGGTCCACGTGGTGCAGCTCCACCTCGATCCACCGCCGGAAGGGCACCCGGGACGCGGCGTCCTTCACCCCGTTGCGCAGTTCCAAGGTGCGCGACCAGTCCTGGACCGCGGCCGCCGCGTCCTGGAAGCGGGCCGCGCTGTCGCGTACGTCGGCGAGCTGGACGTCCAGGGGGCGTGGCGCGTCCCGCTCGATGTCGCTGTCGCGGACGTCCGCGGAGGCGTACATGGGGCGCCCCTCGAAGACGTTCACGAGGGCGTCCGCGTTGCGGGCGAGGTGGGCGAGGACATGGCCGCGGGTCCAGCCGGGCAGACGTGACTCCTGCGTCACAGCGGCGTCGTCCAGTGCGGCGGCTGCGGTGAGGAGCCGCTCGGTGGCGTCATGTACAGATGCCAGGTCACGCGCGTGATCCATCATGGGGCCCGACCCTAGCCTCGTCACTCGAACAGGTGAAGAAGGCCGGCAGGCGGCGTGGAACACCCGTAAATCGAATGTACGTGCTATAAGCTCGGGTGCGGCGTCGGGCATGCTGGAAGGCCCGGGTTTGTTGTGAACGGGGGAACAGGACCGGCGCTGTCAGTGGCTCCCCCTAGTCTGGGATCGACGGGGGCCCCGCCCCTGTCACTTCACTCAAGAAAGGTGCGGACCGGCGTGGCCGACCGTCTCATCGTCCGTGGCGCGCGCGAGCACAATCTGAAGAACGTCTCGCTCGACCTGCCACGCGACTCGCTCATCGTCTTCACGGGTCTGTCCGGGTCGGGCAAGTCCTCGCTGGCCTTCGACACCATCTTCGCCGAGGGCCAGCGCAGGTACGTGGAGTCGCTGTCCTCGTACGCCCGGCAGTTCCTCGGGCAGATGGACAAGCCGGACGTCGACTTCATCGAGGGCCTCTCCCCGGCCGTCTCGATAGACCAGAAGTCGACCTCCCGCAACCCGCGCTCGACGGTCGGCACGATCACCGAGGTCTACGACTACCTGCGCCTGCTGTTCGCGCGCATCGGCAAGCCGCACTGCCCCGAGTGCCGCCGTCCGATCTCGCGGCAGTCGCCGCAGGCCATCGTCGACCGGGTGCTGGAGCTGCCGGAGGGCAGCCGCTTCCAGGTGCTGTCGCCGCTGGTGCGCGAGCGCAAGGGCGAGTTCGTCGAACTCTTCGCCGACCTGCAGACCAAGGGCTACTCCCGCGCGCGGGTGGACGGGCGGACGGTCCAGCTCACCGAGCCGCCGACGCTGAAGAAGCAGGAGAAGCACACCATCGAGGTGGTCGTCGACCGCCTCACGGTCAAGGACTCCGCCAAGCGCCGCCTCACCGACTCCGTGGAGACCGCGCTCGGTCTGTCCGGGGGCATGGTCGTGCTCGACTTCGTCGACCTCCCCGAGGACGACCCCGAGCGCGAGCGCATGTTCTCGGAGCACCTGTACTGCCCGTACGACGACCTGTCCTTCGAAGAGCTGGAGCCCCGCTCCTTCTCCTTCAACTCGCCCTTCGGCGCCTGCCCCGACTGCTCCGGCATCGGCACGCGCATGGAGGTCGACCCGGAGCTGATCGTCCCCGACGAGGAGAAGTCGCTCGACGAGGGCGCGATCCACCCCTGGTCGCACGGGCACACCAAGGACTACTTCGCCCGTCTGATCGGGGCCCTCGCCGAGGCGCTGGGCTTCCGGACCGACATCCCCTGGGCCGGTCTCCCGCAGCGCGCCAAGAAGGCGCTGCTGTACGGCCACAAGACGCAGGTCGAGGTCCGCTACCGCAACCGCTACGGGCGCGAGCGCGCGTACACCACGGCCTTCGAGGGCGCCGTCCCGTTCGTGAAGCGGCGGCACAGCGAGGCCGAGAGCGACACCAGCCGTGAGCGCTTCGAGGGCTACATGCGCGAGGTGCCCTGCCCCACCTGTGAGGGCACGCGCCTGAAGCCGATCGTCCTCGCGGTCACGGTCATGGGGAAGTCCATCGCCGAGGTCTCCGCGATGTCCATCAGCGACTGCGCGGACTTCCTGGGCGAGCTGACGCTCGACGCGCGTGACAAGAAGATCGCCGAGCGGGTGCTCAAGGAGGTCAACGAGCGGCTGCGCTTCCTGGTCGACGTCGGCCTGGACTACCTGTCGCTGAACCGCGCGGCCGGCACCCTCTCCGGCGGCGAGGCCCAGCGCATCCGGCTGGCCACCCAGATCGGCTCCGGCCTGGTCGGCGTGCTCTACGTGCTCGACGAGCCGTCCATCGGCCTGCACCAGCGCGACAACCACCGGCTGATCGAGACCCTGGTCCGGCTCCGCGACATGGGCAACACGCTCATCGTCGTCGAGCACGACGAGGACACGATCAAGGTCGCCGACTGGGTCGTGGACATCGGCCCCGGCGCCGGTGAGCACGGCGGCGAGGTCGTGCACAGCGGCACCTACAAGGAGCTGCTGGACAACGACGACTCGATGACCGGTCAGTACCTGGCCGGCAAGAAGGCGATCGGCATCCCGGACGTCCGCCGCCCGGTCGAGCCCGGCCGCGCCCTCACCGTGCACGGCGCCCGCGAGAACAACCTGCAGAACGTCGACGTGTCGTTCCCGCTGGGCGTGCTCACGGCCGTCACCGGCGTGTCGGGCTCCGGCAAGTCGACGCTGGTCAACGACATCCTGTACACCCACCTGGCCCGCGAGCTGAACGGCGCCCGCAGCGTGCCCGGCCGGCACACGCGCGTGGACGGCGACGACCTCGTGGACAAGGTCGTCCACGTCGACCAGTCGCCCATCGGGCGCACCCCGCGGTCCAACCCGGCGACGTACACCGGCGTCTTCGACCACGTCCGCAAGCTGTTCGCGGAGACCACCGAGGCGAAGGTGCGGGGCTACCAGCCCGGCCGCTTCTCCTTCAACGTCAAGGGCGGCCGCTGCGAGAACTGCTCCGGCGACGGCACCATCAAGATCGAGATGAACTTCCTGCCGGACGTGTACGTCCCCTGCGAGGTCTGCCACGGGGCGCGCTACAACCGGGAGACGCTGGAGGTCCACTACAAGGGCAAGTCCATCGCCGAGGTCCTGGACATGCCCATCGAGCAGGCCCTCGACTTCTTCGAGGCCGTGCCCGGCATCTCCCGCCACCTGAAGACGCTCACCGACGTCGGCCTCGGCTACGTCCGGCTCGGCCAGCCCGCCACGACGCTGTCCGGCGGCGAGGCGCAGCGCGTCAAGCTGGCGAGCGAGCTGCAGAAGCGCTCCACCGGGCGCACGGTGTACGTGCTCGACGAGCCGACCACCGGTCTGCACTTCGAGGACATCAGCAAGCTCATCCAGGTGCTGTCCGGCCTGGTCGACAAGGGCAACACGGTCATCGTCATCGAGCACAACCTCGACGTGATCAAGACCGCGGACTGGATCGTCGACATGGGTCCCGAGGGCGGCAGCGGTGGCGGTCTCGTCGTCGCCGAGGGCACGCCGGAGCAGGTCGCCGGGGTTCCCACCAGCCACACCGGCAAGTTCCTGCGGGAGATCCTGGGCGCCGACCGCGTCAGCGACGCCGGCCCGGTGAAGGCCCCGGGCAAGGCGGCCCGGAAGACGGTCGCCGCCAGGTCGACGGCGAAGCGGACGGCGACGGCCAGGACCACCGCCGCCGGCGCCGCGGCCGGCAAGAAGGCCCCGGCGAAGAAGACGGCACGCGCGTCCAAGGCCTGACGCGACGACCGAAACGAGGAGAGACCGGTGAACGTGCGGCGCCCCGCGGGAGATCCCGCGGGGCGCCGCACGTTCGTTCTCGCGTTCGTCGGCCGGCCGCTCTCGTCGGCCGCCCCTCCGGCGGCGGCCCCGCCTGCTCGCCCACCCTGGGCCGACCGGCCGCGCCTCGTGTACGGGACGCCGCTCGACCCGGCCGGACGGCCGACGGCCGGGGCGCGCCCGCGTGGTGCACGCCGAGTGCGAGGGACGGCGGTGTGCGGGAAGCGGCCGGATGCGGGAAGCGGCCGAAGCAGTCCTCAGCCCGCCCGGTGCTCCGGCTCGTCCCCGTCCGCCAGTTCCGCCGCGTACGGCGGTTCCGCGCCCGCCCGTGAGCAGGTGATCGCGGCCGCGCGGGCGGCGAAGCGCAGGAGGCCGGTCCAGTCCTCGGGAGTCAGGGCGGACAGGGCCGCGGGGGAGAGGGCGTCGCGTACGGCCAGACCGTGCAGGAGGGCCGCGTTGACCGTGTCCCCGGCGCCGATGGTGTCCACCACCTCCACCTTCTCCCCGGGCACCGGATGGACGGAGCCGTCACGGGTGAAGGCGGTCAGCCCGTCGCCGCCCTGCGTGATCACGACGGCCGAGGGCCCCGCCGCCAGCCACTCGCGCGGCGTCCCGCCCAGCCACTCCGCGTCCTCCTCGGAGAGCTTCAGCAGCGACACCGACGGCAGCCAGCTCCTGAACCGGGCCCGGTAGGCGTCCGCGTCCGGGATCAGGCCGGCCCGGATGTTCGGGTCGAGGGCGGTGAAGACGCCCTGCGCGGCAGCGCTCCGCATCAGCTCCTCGTACGCGCTCGCACCGGGTTCCAGCACGAGCGAGCAGGTGCCGAAGGAGACCGCCCGGGTGCCCTCCGGCAGCCGGGCGGGCACCTCGAAGAGCCGGTCCGCCGTGCCCTCGACGTAGAAGGAGTACGCGGCCGAGCCGCCCTCGCCGATCGAGGCCGCGGCGAGGGTCGTCGGCTCGGGGCCGCGCTGCACGGAGGACACGTCGACGCCGGCCGCGCCCAGGCCCTCCAGCAGCGCCTCGCCGAACGCGTCGCGCGAGACACGGGAGAAGAAGGCCGTGGGCGAGCCGAGCCGGCCCAGCGCGACGGCCGTGTTGTAGGGGCCGCCGCCCCGTGCCGGGCGCAGGTCCGCGAGCGCGCCCGCCTCTCGCGGTACCAGGTCGATCAGTGCCTCACCGGCGACGACGATCACGGGACGGTCCTTTCGGTGTGCTGCTGGCTGTGCTGGCTGTGCTGGCTGTGCTGGGTGTGCTGGGTGTGCTGGGGCTGTGCGATCCGGGCGGATCCGCCGCCGGTCCCGGCGGGATCCTCCGGGCAACCGCACGAGGTGCGGTGGACGAACGCGCAGGGCAGCCGCACGGTACGGGCGGCACGCCCGGGAGCGTCCAGCCGGTCCAGGAGCAGCCGTACGGCCTGTGCGCCGATCTCCTTGCTGGGCTGGGCGATCGCGGTGAGCCGCGGCCGGAACAGGTCGGCCCAGGCGAAGTCGTCGAAACAGCACAGCGCCACGTCGTCCGGTACGGACAGGCCCAGCTCGCCGAGGGCGCGCAGGGCGCCGATCGTCATGGCGTTGTTGCCGGTGACGAGCGCGGTCGGGGGCGCCGGGCCGTCGAACAGCCCGAGGGTGGCCCGCCGGGCCGTCTCCGCGTCGGAGTCGCCGTGCACGAGGAGACCGCCGGGGGAACCGTCGGAGGAGTCGCCGGGGGAGGGCAGCCCCGCCTCCGCCAGCCCGAGGCGGTAGCCCGCGATCCGTTCCTCGGTGGTGCTCAGCCCCGGCAGGCCCGCGACCATGGCGATGCGCCGGTGGCCGAGTCCGGCGAGGTGGGTGACCAGCCGGGCGGTGGGACCGGTGTTCTCGCTCGACACCTGGTCGAAGGGAAATGGATCACCATCCGGCGGCGCCGGGACCAGCCGGTCCAGGAACACGGCCGGCACCCGGTGCCGGGCCAGATAGCGCAGCAGCCCGGCCGGCTGCGCGGAGGGCGCGGCGATCACACCGTCCACGCGGCGCTCGTGCAGCAGCCGGACGGCCTTCCGCTCGTGCTCCGGGTCGTCGTGCGGGTCGGCGATCAGCAGGCCGTAACCGTGCTCCAGGGCACCCGCCTCGACTCCCTGGAGGATCTCCGTGAAGTACGGGTTGCCGACCGCCGACACCGCGAGCCCGATGGACCGGGTCCGCGAGGTCACCAGGGAACGGGCCAGCGTGTTGTGCGTGTAGCCGAGCTTCTCGATGGCGTCCTCGACCAGCCGCCGGGTCTCGGGGCGCACCGCGCGCGTGTTGTTCAGGACATGGGAGACGGTCGCCACGGACACGCCCGCGTGCCGTGCGACGTCGACCATGGTGGGCACGGCGCTCCTCTTCGTGAACGATCAGCTGTCCGGGCGGAACGTACCGCATGCGGACCGTCCGGGTAAACGTTTGCGCAAGCGTTTACGTCCCGGGACGCGCCCGAGTCACTCCCAGTCCCACCCGATGCCCAGGATCCCCGAGCGCACACGTGGCTCGACGAGGTGCACCGAACGGTGCCGGGCGCTCAGCGTGAGCTCCCGGTGGCCGCTGCGCGGGGCCGCCGCCGTGTGCTGGGTGAACCGGTGGCAGCGGGCCGGCAGGGCGTGCTCGTCGAAGCGGATCTGGAGCGCGTACTGCCCGCCCGTGCAGCCGAACCCGCGGACGTACTCGCGTGACGCGCCGGCCGTTCCGTCCTCGACGGCGTACCGGAAGAGGAACGTGTCGCCGATGCGCAGCCGCACGTCGAAGAGCAGCTCGGCGACGAGCACCCCGGTGTCGTGGTGCCGGAGCACCCGCCCGGTGCGGCAGTTCTCCAGGGCGCGCACCGCCATGCGCTCGGGCGCGCACCCGGGATCGCCGTGGTGCACGGCCACGTAGCGGTCCACGCCGTCCCGGTGGGCGCGCACGATGTGGTGCGACTCACGCGCCAGCAGTTCGCGGCGGCTGCCGATACGCACCCGCTCGTGGTGGCCGATGGTCTGCAGCCCGCCGTCCGGCGACGCGTCCAGCTCCCCCAGGAGCCGCTCCAGTACGCCTGTGGCCGCCACCACGGAGCGGTACGAGCGACCGGCGGAACGTTCCGGCGAGGAGCGCTCCCCGTGCCCGGCGAGCAGGCGGATCAGCGACTCGTCGGGCAGGTGGAGGATCTCCTCCAGGGCGCGGACCGCCCGCAGCGACTCGGGGCGCTGCGGGCGCCGGGCGCCCTGCTGCCAGTAGCTCAGGCTGGTCACGCCGACCCTGACCCCGTAGCGCGACAGATGGTGCTGGACGCGCTGCAGCGGTAGCCCCCGGGCGGCGATCGCGGCCCGCAGCGCGACATGGAAGGGGCCGCCTCGCAGGGCCGTCGCCAACTCCGCCGTACCTGCCGTGCCCGCCGTACCGACGTCCGCGTGCTCCGTGCCGTGCCGCATGCAGAGGCCTCTCTGTGTGGAGTGCGATGGCTGGTCAGACCGTTCGCGCGGGTCGACCGGGGTGCCGCCACAGCGTCCGCGAGCCCGGGCACGCCCCTCGCGGGGGGCGGTGGGCGGCCCCAAGTCATCCCGCATTGAAGCGTGTTGACCAGGAGCCGACAACACCGGCAGCGCAACACCGGCCTCACTCCGCACGGGGCCGGCCGCCGTGCTCCGCACTGCGGGGAAGGGTGTGCCGCGTGGGCCGACAACACTTACTTGTGCAGGAAGCCGCGGTCCGGGCCGGCGGCGGCGGGCTCCCCGGGAGCCTCCGTCAGCGGTCCGGAGAGGCGGATGATGACGGCCAAAACACGGCGTGTCGTCCGCCCGTGCACGGGGGCGCCCGGGTGCGCGGATCAGTACGCTCCGTGAGGGTGCCGGGCCACTGTCCACAGGGCCGCCGCGATGTCGGTCACCGCCAGTAGGGTGTCTGACATGGCCGACCCCTCCAGCTACCGCCCCAAGCCGGGAGAGATCCCGGACTCGCCCGGGGTGTACAAGTTCCGTGACGAGCACCGCCGGGTGATCTACGTCGGAAAGGCGAAGAGCCTGCGCCAGCGCCTGGCGAACTACTTCCAGGACCTGGCGAACCTCCACCCGCGCACCCGTTCCATGGTCACCACGGCCGCGTCCGTGGAGTGGACGGTGGTGTCCACGGAGGTGGAGGCGCTCCAGCTGGAGTACTCCTGGATCAAGGAATTCGACCCCCGGTTCAACGTCAAGTACCGCGACGACAAGAGCTACCCCTACCTCGCGGTCACCATGAACGAGCAGTACCCGCGCGTGCAGGTCATGCGGGGCCACAAGAAGAAGGGCGTGCGCTACTTCGGCCCGTACGCGCACGCGTGGGCGATCCGCGACACCGTCGACCTGCTGCTGCGCGTCTTCCCCGTGCGCACCTGCTCGGCCGGCGTCTTCAAGAACGCCGCCCGCACCGGCCGCCCCTGCCTGCTGGGCTACATCGGCAAGTGCTCCGCCCCCTGCGTCGAGCGGATCTCCGCCGACGACCACTGGGAACTGGCCGAGGAGTTCTGCGACTTCATGGCCGGCCGCACCGGCACCTACCTCCGCCGCCTGGAGCGGCGGATGGCGGAGGCGGCCGAGGAGATGGAGTACGAGCGGGCGGCCCGCCTGCGCGACGACATCGGCGCCCTGAAGAAGGCCATGGAGAAGAACGCGGTCGTGCTCGCCGACGCGACCGACGCCGACCTGATCGCGGTGGCCGAGGACGAGCTCGAGGCGGCCGTGCAGATCTTCCACGTCCGCGGCGGGCGCGTGCGCGGCCAGCGGGGCTGGGTGACCGACAAGGTGGAGGCGGTCACCATGAGCGGCCTCGTCGAACACGCCCTCCAGCAGCTGTACGGGGAGGAGACCGGCGACTCCGTCCCCAAGGAGGTCCTCGTCCCGGCGCTGCCCGACCCCGTGGAGCCCGTTCAGGAGTGGCTGACGGGCCGCCGCGGCGCCGGCGTGTCGCTGCGCATCCCGCAGCGCGGTGACAAGAGGGCCCTGATGGAGACCGTGCAGCGGAACGCCCAGCAGGCGCTCGTGCTGCACAAGACCAAGCGTGCCTCCGACCTGACCACCCGCTCGCGCGCCCTGGAGGAGATCGCCGACGCGCTCGGCCTGGACGGCGCGCCCCTGCGGATCGAGTGCTACGACATCTCGCACCTCCAGGGCGAGGACGTGGTGGCGTCCATGGTCGTTTTCGAGGACGGGCTGGCCCGCAAGAGCGAGTACCGGCGCTTCCAGATCAAGGGCTTCGAGGGCCAGGACGACGTCCGCTCCATGCACGAGGTGATCACCCGCCGCTTCAAGCGGTACCTCGTGGAGAAGGAGAGGACGGGCGAGTGGACGGAGGGCGCGGAGCCGGACGACACCGAGGGACGGCTCAAGGACGAGGACGGCCGTCCCAGGCGTTTCGCCTACCCGCCGCAGCTCGTCGTCGTGGACGGCGGGCAGCCCCAGGTCGCCGCCGCCCGCCGGGCCCTCGACGAGCTGGGCATCGACGACATCGCGGTGTGCGGACTGGCCAAGCGCCTGGAGGAGGTGTGGGTCCCGGATGAGGACGACCCGGTGGTCCTGCCCCGGTCCAGTGAGGGCCTGTACCTGCTGCAGCGCGTCCGCGACGAGGCCCACCGCTTCGCGATCACCTACCAGCGCACCAAGCGCTCCAAGCGCATCCGCTCGGGGCCCCTGGACGACGTGCCGGGCCTCGGCGAGACCCGCAAGCAGGCGCTGCTCAAGCACTTCGGCTCGGTGAAGAGACTGCGCACGGCGACGATCGAACAGATCTGCGAGGTCCCCGGCATAGGCCGGAAGACGGCGGAAACCATCGCCGTGGCCCTGGCCCGGGCGACCCCGCCGGCACCCGCCGTGAACACGGCGACCGGAGAGATCCTCGACGACGAGGACGAGCCCTGGACGGCAACTTCGGGTCCTGCGGACGGCGAGGGAGCAGGATCGCCGACCGGTCTCCCGGGCGGCGAGGGCTTCACAACGGCGGAGGACTCCGCGGCGGACGGCGGCGAGGGGCCCCGGCCGGTGGCTCGCGCCTCGGGCGGCGAGGAGCCCGGTGGGGCGGAGGACGAGCCCGGGACGGCAACTTCGGGTCCTGCGGACGGCGAGGGAGCAGGATCGCCGACCGGTCTCCCGGGCGGCGAGGGTGCCGGTGCGGCTGGGAGTGTCCCGGGCGGCGAGGGGCCCCGGCCGGTGGCTCGCGCCTCGGGCGGCGAGGAGCCCGGTGGGGCGGTGGGCCTCTCGGGCGGCGGCGAGGGGACGAGGGCAGAGACGCGTCCCACTGAGCACCCCGTATCCGCGGGGCTGTCGGACGAACGACGGGGGCAGGAGAGATGACCGGACACGACGAGCGCGACGACGAGCGCACGGTAGGGCGGCACGAGACCACGCGCGAGGAGGCGGATGGTCACGGTCCGCCGCATCCGGCGGCACAGGAAGACGGGGCACAGGTGAGTACGGGCATCGAAACGGCCGGGGTCCCCGACACGGCCATCCCCGAGCTGGTGATCATCTCCGGCATGTCCGGCGCCGGCCGGTCCACCGCGGCCAAGTGCCTGGAGGACCTCGGCTGGTTCGTCGTCGACAACCTGCCGCCCGCGCTGATCCCCACCATGGTGGAGCTCGGCGCCCGCTCCCAGGGCAACGTGGCGCGGATCGCGGTCGTCGTCGACGTCCGCGGCCGCCGCTTCTTCGACAACCTCCGCGAGTCCCTCGCCGACCTGGAGGCCCGGCACGTCACCCGGCGGATCGTCTTCCTGGAGTCCTCCGACGACGCCCTGGTGCGCCGTTTCGAGTCCGTGCGCCGCCCGCACCCCCTCCAGGGCGACGGCCGCATCGTCGACGGCATCGCCGCCGAGCGGGAACTGCTGCGCGAGCTGCGCGGCGACGCCGACCTGGTGATCGACACCTCCAGCCTCAACGTGCACGAGCTGCGCGCCAAGATGGACGCCCAGTTCGCCGGCGAGGAGGAGCCCGAGCTGCGGGCCACCGTCATGTCCTTCGGCTTCAAGTACGGCCTCCCGGTCGACGCCGACCTGGTCGTGGACATGCGGTTCCTGCCCAACCCGCACTGGGTCCCCGAGCTGCGCCCGTACACCGGCCTCAACGAGGAGGTGTCGTCGTACGTCTACAACCAGCCCGGCGCCAAGGAGTTCCTCGACCGCTACTCCGAGCTGCTCCAGCTCATCGCCGCCGGGTACCGCCGCGAGGGCAAGCGCTACGTGACCGTCGCGGTCGGCTGCACCGGCGGCAAGCACCGCTCCGTCGCCACCGCCGAGAAGCTCGCCGCCCGGCTGTCCTCCCAGGGCGTGGAGACCGTGGTCGTGCACCGGGACCTGGGCCGCGAATGACCGGACGCACGTTGCGGCTGAGCCGGCTGCGCAGGGCCGCCCCAGAAGGCCGCGGGGGCCGCGGCGGCAGACCAGCGGAGGCACGTGAGCCGCGCGAGACACGGGGCGGCCGCCCGCGCCGCCGCGGCGCCCAGCCCAAGGTCGTCGCGCTCGGCGGCGGCATGGGCCTGTCCGCCTCGCTGGCCGCCCTGCGCCGGATCACCGGCGACCTCACCGCCGTCGTCACCGTGGCCGACGACGGCGGCTCCAGCGGGCGCCTCCGCGACGAGCTGGGCGTGCTGCCGCCCGGCGACCTGCGCAAGGCGCTGGCCGCGCTGTGCGGCGACGACGACTGGGGCCAGACCTGGGCGCGGGTCATCCAGCACCGCTTCCAGAGCGAGGGCGACCTGCACGGCCACGCGGTGGGCAACGTGCTGATCGTCGCCCTGTGGGAACAGCTCGGCGACCACGTCCAGGCACTCGACCTGGTCGGCAGGCTGCTCGGCGCGCACGGCCGGGTGCTCCCCATGTCCGCCGTACCCCTGGAGCTGCAGGCGCTGGTCAGGGGACACGACCCGGACCGCCCGGACGACATCGACACCGTACGGGGACAGGCGACCGTCGCCCTCACGCCCGGCGAGGTGCAGTCCGTGCACCTGGTGCCGCACGACCCGCCCGCCGTCCCCGAGGCCGTCGCGGCGGTCCTCGACGCGGACTGGGTGGTCATCGGTCCCGGCTCCTGGTTCTCCTCGGTCATGCCCCACCTGCTCGTGCCCGAGCTGCTGGACGCCCTCACGGCCACCAAGGCGCGCCGCGTGCTGTCCCTGAACCTCGCCCCGCAGCCCGGAGAAACCGAAGGGTTCTCCCCGCAGCGTCATTTGGAGGTTTTGGCACGACACGCCCCTAAACTCGCCCTGGACGTGGTGCTGGCCGACACGGCCGCCGTGCCCGACCGCGAGTCGCTCACCGAGGCCGCCAAGAGGTTCGGAGCGGCGGTCGAGCTGGCGCCGGTGGCCAGGACCGACGGAACCCCGCGGCACGACCCGGAGCTGTTGGCCGCCGCGTACGACCGTATTTTTCGGATGCATGGAAGGATCGGCCCATGGCGATGACGGCAGCGGTGAAGGACGAGATCTCCCGGCTACCCGTCACCCGGACCTGCTGCAGAAAGGCGGAGGTCTCGGCGATCCTTCGGTTCGCGGGCGGGCTGCACCTGGTGAGCGGCCGCATCGTGATCGAGGCGGAGCTGGACACGGCGTCGGCGGCCCGCCGGCTCAAGCGGGACATCCTGGAGATCTTCGGCCACAGCTCCGAACTGATCGTCATGGCGCCCGGAGGACTGCGCCGCGGCTCCCGCTACGTCGTGCGCGTGGTCGCCGGCGGTGACCAGCTGGCCCGCCAGACCGGGCTCGTCGACGGCCGGGGCCGCCCGATCCGCGGCCTGCCCCCGCAGGTGGTCTCCGGGGCCACCTGCGACGCGGAGGCGGCCTGGCGCGGCGCCTTCCTGGCGCACGGCTCGCTCACCGAACCGGGCCGCTCCTCCTCCCTGGAGGTGACCTGCCCCGGTCCCGAGGCCGCGCTCGCGCTGGTCGGCGCCGCCCGCCGGCTGTCGATCGCCGCGAAGGCCCGCGAGGTGCGCGGCGTGGACCGGGTCGTCGTCCGGGACGGGGACGCCATCGGCGCCCTGCTCACCCGGCTCGGCGCCCACGACTCCGTGCTGGCCTGGGAGGAGCGGCGGATGCGCCGCGAGGTCCGCGCCACCGCCAACCGGCTCGCCAACTTCGACGACGCGAACCTGCGCCGCTCCGCGCGCGCGGCCGTCGCCGCCGGTGCCCGGGTGCAGCGCGCCCTGGAGATCCTCGCCGACGAGGTTCCCGAGCACCTCGCGGCGGCCGGACGGCTGCGCATGGAGCACAAGCAGGCCTCCCTGGAGGAGCTGGGCGCGCTCGCCGACCCGCCACTGACCAAGGACGCCGTCGCGGGCCGTATCCGCCGGCTCCTGGCCATGGCCGACAAGCGGGCCGCCGACCTCGGCATCCCCGGCACGGAGGCCAACCTCTCCGAGGAACTGGCCGACAACCTGGCAGGCTGACCGCCCCGGCGCCCGCGGGCGCCGGCGGTCGTCGTCAACCGTCCCCGGGGCGATCACTCCCTGTCATCGGTGCACCGTGGACGGGGCGGCCCGTACCCCTACCGACGGGTATGAATCGCCCCGCCGGGTATGGGCCATCTCAATGTCACCACCGGGGGCCCAGGGAGGTAGGGTCGTATGCGGTCGGGGACATCCCATACAGCTCGCCGGCATCGACGGTCGGCGTACCAACGAGGAGATCGGTTCGTGACGATCCGCGTAGGCATCAACGGCTTCGGCCGCATCGGGCGTAACTACTTCCGCGCGCTGCTGGAGCAGGGTGCGGACATCGAGGTCGTGGCTGTCAACGACCTGGGTGACACCGCGACCACGGCGCACCTGCTGAAGTACGACACCATCCTGGGCCGCCTCAAGGCCGAGGTGTCGCACACCGAGGACACCATCACCGTCGACGGCCACACCATCAAGGTGCTGTCCGAGCGCAACCCCGCCGACATCCCGTGGGGCGAGCTGGGCGTCGACATCGTGATCGAGTCCACCGGCATCTTCACCAAGAAGGCCGACGCCGAGAAGCACATCGCGGGCGGCGCCAAGAAGGTCCTCATCTCGGCTCCGGCCAAGGACGAGGACATCACCATCGTGATGGGCGTCAACCAGGACAAGTACGACGCGGCCAACCACCACGTCATCTCCAACGCCTCCTGCACCACCAACTGTGTGGCGCCGATGGCGAAGGTCCTCGACGAGAACTTCGGCATCGTCAAGGGCATGATGACCACGGTGCACGCGTACACGAACGACCAGCGCATCCTTGACTTCCCGCACAAGGACCTGCGCCGCGCCCGTGCCGCCGCCGAGAACATCATTCCGACGACCACCGGTGCCGCCAAGGCCACCGCCCTGGTCCTCCCGCAGCTCGAGGGCAAGCTGGACGGCATCGCGATGCGCGTCCCGGTCCCGACCGGCTCGGTCACCGACCTCGTCGTCGAGCTCGACCGCGAGGTCACCAAGGACGAGATCAACGCCGCGTTCCAGAAGGCCGCCGAGGGGCAGCTCAAGGGCATCCTCGAGTACACCGAGGACCCGATCGTCTCCTCGGACATCGTCAACTGGCCGGCCTCCTGCACCTTCGACTCGTCCCTGACGATGACCCAGGGCAAGCAGGTCAAGATCGTCGGCTGGTACGACAACGAGTGGGGCTACTCCAACCGCCTCGTCGACCTCACGGTCTTCGTCGGCGGCCAGCTCTGAGCAGCCAGGCAGGCACCTCGAGGTGAGCGCAGGGCTCGGGTGGCGTGAGAAGCGCCCCCGGGCCCTGCGCCGCCTGGCGTGCGGCCCACCGCCGCAGCCCCGCGTACCCGGTCGGTCGCCGTCGTCGTTCCCCGTGTGCGATGTCCATGTGATGGTCCCGACGGTCCCGGTGTCCGCGGACATACTCAGAGCCCTTCCAGGAGAACCCCTATGAAGACGATCGACGAACTCCTCGCCGACGGAGTGGCGGGCAAGCGGGTCTTCGTCCGCGCCGACCTCAACGTGCCGCTCGACGGCACCACCATCACCGACGACGGCCGCATCCGCGCGGTCGTGCCCACCGTCAAGGCGCTGGCCGAGGCGGGCGCGCGCGTGGTCGTCGCCTCCCACCTGGGCCGCCCCAAGGGCGCCCCGGACCCGGCCTTCTCGCTCGCCCCGGCCGCCGCGCGGCTCGGCGAACTGCTCGGCACCGACGTCGCGTTCGCGACCGACACCGTCGGCGAGTCCGCCACGTCCACCGTCGCCTCTCTGACCGACGGACAGGTCGCGGTCATCGAGAACCTGCGCTTCAACGCCGGCGAGACCGCCAAGGAGGACGCCGAGCGCGCCGCCTTCGCGGAGCGGCTCGCCGCCCTCGCCGACGTGTACGTGGGCGACGGCTTCGGCGCCGTGCACCGCAAGCACGCCTCGGTGTTCGACCTCCCGGCCCGGCTGCCGCACTACGCCGGGTACCTCATCACCACCGAGGTCGGCGTGCTGAAGAAGCTCACCGAGGACGTCGAGCGGCCCTACGCCGTGGTCCTCGGCGGTTCCAAGGTCTCCGACAAGCTGGCCGTCATCGACCAGCTGCTCGGCAAGGCGGACCGCATCCTCGTCGGCGGCGGCATGGTCTTCACCTTCCTCGCGGCCAAGGGCCACGAGGTCGGCGCCTCCCTCCTCCAGCAGGACCAGCTCCCGGCCGTCCGGGAGTACATCGAGCGGGCGGAGAAGAACGGCGTCGAGCTGGTCCTCCCCGTCGACGTGGTGACCTCCGCCGAGTTCCCGGACCTGAAGACCAAGGCCCCCTCGGACCCCCGCACCGTCGCCGCGGACGCCATCCCCGCCGACCAGATGGGCCTGGACATCGGCCCCGAGACCCGCAAGCTGTACGCCTCGAGGATCGCCGACGCGGCCACCGTCTTCTGGAACGGCCCCATGGGCGTCTTCGAGCACCCCGACTACGCCGAGGGCACCCGGGCGGTCGCCCAGGCCCTCGTCGACTCCCCGGCCTTCTCGGTCGTCGGCGGCGGAGACTCCGCCGCGGCCGTGCGCATCCTGGGCTTCGACGAGAACGCGTTCGGCCACATCTCGACCGGCGGCGGCGCCTCCCTCGAATACCTCGAGGGCAAGACGCTCCCCGGCCTCGCCGCACTGGAGGACTGACCCTCGATGACCACTCCCGAACAGGGCCGCACGCCGATCATGGCGGGCAACTGGAAGATGAACCTCAACCACCTCGAGGCCATCGCCCACGTCCAGAAGCTCGCCTTCGCCCTCGCGGACAAGGACTACGAGGCCACCGAGGTCGCCGTCCTGCCGCCGTTCACCGATCTGCGCTCGGTGCAGACCCTGGTCGACGGCGACAAACTGAAGATCAAGTACGGCGCCCAGGACCTCTCGGCCCACGACTCCGGCGCCTACACCGGCGAGATCTCCGGCTCGATGCTCGCCAAGCTGAAGTGCACGTACGTGGCGGTCGGGCACTCCGAGCGCCGGCAGTACCACGCCGAGACCGACGAGATCTGCAACGCCAAGGTCAAGGCCGCCTACAAGCACGGCCTCACCCCGATCCTGTGCGTCGGCGAGGAGCTGGAGGTCCGTGACGCAGGCAACCACGTCACGCACACGCTCGCCCAGGTCGAGGGCGGCCTGAAGGACGTCCCGGCCGAGCAGGCCGAGACCGTCGTGATCGCGTACGAGCCCGTCTGGGCGATCGGCACCGGCAAGGTCTGCGGCGCCGAGGACGCCCAGGAGGTCTGCGGGGCCATCCGCGGCAAGCTCGCCGAGCTGTACTCGCAGGACGTGGCCGACAAGATCCGCATCCAGTACGGCGGCTCCGTGAAGTCCGGGAACGTCGCCGAGATCATGGCGCAGCCCGACATCGACGGCGCCCTGGTCGGCGGCGCCTCGCTGGACGCCGACGAGTTCGTCAGGATCGTGCGCTTCCGCGATCAGTGATGCCACGGTCACGCGACCAGTGAGTATGCGCTAGAGGCGATTCGTCGTACCCTTGCGGGGGCCCGGTGGCGAGTCACCCGGCCCCCGTCGTCCCTAACAGTCCGAGGAAGTTGGTCCAGCCGTGGTTATGGGGTTCTCGATCGCCCTGATCGTCTTCAGCCTGTTGCTGATGCTGCTGGTGCTGATGCACAAGGGGAAGGGCGGCGGCCTCTCCGACATGTTCGGCGGCGGCATGCAGTCGTCCGTCGGAGGCTCCTCGGTCGCCGAGCGGAACCTCGACCGGATCACCGTGGTGGTCGGTCTGCTGTGGTTCGCGTGCATTATCGTTCTCGCCCTGCTGATGAAGGTCAACAACTGACCGAAACGCGGCACGCCAGTACATCAGTACGTCACAGACGCAGCATTCCGCACGTAAAGCCCCATGGTCGGTACGCGCCCAACGGCGCGGCCTATCATGGGGCTTGCGTCTGGCAGGCGGGGTGTAACTCCAATCACTGGACGCGCGTTGGGCCTTACGTAGACTGAGGCGCTCGCGGCGAAGCGTCACGCCGACTCGCTTCGCGGCACCATCACGCAGGGAGTTACGACCGTGGCAAGTGGCAACGCGATCCGAGGAAGCCGGGTCGGGGCGGGGCCGATGGGCGAAGCCGAGCGCGGCGAGTCCGCTCCCCGGCTGCGCATCTCCTTCTGGTGCTCCAACGGGCACGAGACCCAGCCGAGTTTCGCCAGCGACGCGCAGGTTCCCGATACCTGGGACTGCCCGCGCTGCGGCTTTCCGGCGGGGCAGGACCGGGACAATCCTCCGGACCCGCCGCGCACCGAACCGTACAAGACGCACCTCGCGTACGTGCGGGAGCGACGCAGCGACGCGGACGGCGAGGCGATCCTCGCCGAGGCGCTCGCCAAACTGAGGGGCGAGATCTAGAAGTTGTGATCCGGCCGGGCATGGAACGGTGCCCGGCCGCGTTCTTCGTACTGTCCGTGCCGCAGCGCGAGCGGCGCCGACGGCGGACGTATCGTCGGGATACGCACGCAGGACGGAACGAAAGAAGGCGGAAGACCGGATATGAACGCAGGAAGCCGTGCCGGGTTGCACCAGACGCCCGAGTGGGCGGCGCTCGCCAAGCACCGGGAGGAGCTGGGCGAGGTCCAGCTGCGCGACCTGTTCGCGGCCGACCCCGGACGCGGTACCGGATACACGCTGCGGGTCGGTGATCTGCACCTGGACTACTCCAAGCATCTGGTCACCGACGAGACGCTGGCGCTGCTGCGGGAACTGGCGGCGGCGACGG
>NZ_BMQK01000010.1 GCF_014648075.1 Streptomyces ruber
CAGCACGTCCCACTACGCCAACCGCGACTACGGCGAACAGCACCGCGTCATGCACCGCATCACCCTCCGCGGGGACACCCCCGTGGGCCCCGTGCCGGCCGCCCGCTGACACGCCTCCGCCCCGGTGAAGCGGTCCGGGCGATGGTCCACGCGCGGCGACAGCTCCGTGCCGTCCTGGCGCGCCACCACGGACAGCGGATGGTGCGTGCCGTCGTGGACCTCGATGTCCCGGACCGACCGGATCACCCTGACCCGGCGCCGCCTCTTCGACCCGCTGGGACCGGCCCTCGGCCTGCGCGAGGTACCACTGGCCACGGAGTCACCGAAGCCGGCACTGGCCATGTTCCGGCATCCGCGCACCGAGCGCTCCCCGGAACGCCAGTGGCCGCGTGAGCGGTTGAGGCGGGTGGCGGCGGAATCGTGAGGCGCGAGCCGGAGCCGCCACCTCGCGTCAGGCCGCCGCAGCGGCGGCGTGCCGCGAGCGCAGGTAGGTGTACAGCTCCCGCGCGAAGTGCGCGACGATCGCCTCGGCGAACGCCATTCCGACCCGCGCGAGCACGCCCACCACGAAACCGCCCATGGTTCCTCTTCTCCGTTCCGGCTCTCCGGTGCCCGCCTCTCCGGCGGCCCGGGTGCCGCTCGTTTTCCGAATCTCCCTGGGTGATGCCCTCGTAGACGTCCTCGGCACCACCTCCGGGCGACGAGCGGATGAACAGGCCGGGTGGGCGCGTCGGTCCGGGGCCGGCTCGGACGACTGAAAAGGCCCGCACGTGCCACGCGTCCCCGGAGGTGACCTCGCCGGACCGGTCCGCGACAGCGGACAACGGTGCTGCCGGCTGTGCCCGGCGACAGAATCGAGGTCCGCCCATGCTCACGGCCATCGCCACGGCGGCCGGCGCGCCGCTCACCGTCACCGAACGCGAGGTATCCGAGCAGGGACGGGCGAGGTCCTCGTCGGGATCACCGCGTGCGGTGTCTGTCACACGGATCTGGATCTGCTGCGGGGCCACTGGCCCGGCGCCCGTTTCCCGGTCGTGCCCGGACAGAGATCACGGGCGTGGTGGCCGCGGCCGGTCCCGGCGTGTCGTCGACCGTGCCGCCGCGGACGACGTCGCCGCCGTACGGGGAGGAGGGGAGAGACCGGCTCGCCACCCCACCGCCTGCCTCCCGCACGGCAACCTGTTCCCCAGTCACTCAAGCGGCGCCGGCCCGGCGCGCCGCTCGCCGCGGGGACGTACCCGCGGCGAGCCGGCGGGGCCTCCCGGTTCAGCGGCCGGTGCCGTCGCCGCCCTCGTCGGGGCCCGGTGCCGCGTGCTCCGCCGTCAGCGGGCGCAGGCGTGCCCACAGGCCGAAGGCGGCGGCCACCACGAGCAGGGCGATGCCGATCCAGAGGTTCACGCGCAGCCCGTCGGCCTTGGCGAGGTCGGCCTCGGAGTCGGTGACGCCGACCAGGGTGAGGACGACGCCGTAGAGACCGAGCAGGCCGGCGATGAGGATGCGCACGTCGAACCCGGCGCGTCGGCTGGTCATGCGGACCGCCTCCTTCGGACGAGGGGGTGCTGGTGGACGGTACGGGCGGTGCCGGTGCTCATACCGCCGTCACCAGCCAGACGCTCAGGGCGAGGGTGCAGACGAGGACGACGGAGCCGAGCACCACCGGGGAGCGCCACCAGGGCTGGCGCCGCCCCGCCTCGTGGGCGTCCGGCGAGTCGGGGTCGGGCAGGCCCCACACCAGGCCGCGCAGTTCGGACTCCGGCTTGGGCCGGGTGAACAGGGTGACGGCGACGGTGACGATCACGTCCACGACGAACGCGAAGCCGGCCCCGTAGAAGTTGGCCATCTGGGCGTTCATCTCGGCGCTCATGTCGCCGCCCGGGTAGAAGAACGCGAGGTGGCCCGCGGTGAAGTGGGCGGCGGCCGCGGCGGCGGTGCCCGAGAGCATGCCCCAGAAGCCGGCCCACGGTGTCACCCGCCGCCAGAACATCGCCAGCAGGAAGGTGGCGAACAGGGGCGAGTTGAAGAACGAGAACAACATCTGCAGGTAGTTCTGGATGTTGCTGTAGTTCGAGGCGATGAAGGCCGTACCGACCGAGAGGGCGATGGCGGCGACCGTCGCGACGCGGCCCGCGTTCAGGTAGTAGCGGTCGCTGCGGCCCTTGACGACGTACGGCCGCCAGATGTCGTACGTGAACACGGTGTTGAAGCCGGAGATGTTGGCGGCCATGCCCGCCATGAACGCCGCGAGGAGGCCGGTGAGGGCGATGCCGAGGACGCCGTTGGGCAGGTAGCGCTGCATCAGTTCGGGGATGACGTCGTTGTACGTCGGTCCGCCGTCCTGTCCCAGCTGGGGGATCAGCAGCAGGGCGGCCATGCCGGGCACCACGGTGACCAGCGGCAGCAGCATCTTGGGGAAGGCCGCGATGATGGGGGTGCGGCGGGCGGCGTTGAGGTCCTTGGCCGCGAGCGAGCGCTGCACCTCGGCGAAGTTGGTGGTCCAGTAGCCGAAGGCGAGGACGAAGCCCTCGCCCATGGCGAGGCCGATCCAGTCGCCGAGCGGGTTGGACCACCCGCCGACCTCCGTGCCCTGCCAGGTCTTGAGCAGGTTGTCGTCGATGCCGGCGATGCCGTCGCGCAGTCCGTCGAAGCCGCCGACCATGTGCAGCGCGATCCACACGATCGGGACGAGTCCGGCGAGGATGACGAAGAACTGCAGCACCTCGCCGTAGATCGCGCCGGCCAGTCCGCCGAGCGTGATGTAGACGAGGACGAAGACGGCCGACAGGACGATGGACAGCCACAGCGGCCAGCCGATCAGCAGCTTGATGATCAGCGCGAGCGCGAAGAGGTTGACACCGGCCAGCATCACCTGGGCGACCGCGAAGACGACGCTGTTGAGCAGGTGGGTCTGGCTGTTGAAGCGGCGCCGCAGGTACTCGGAGACGCTGTGCACGCGCGAGGAGTAGTAGAACGGCATCATCACGACGCCGAGGAACACCATCGCGGGGATCGCGCCCAGCCAGTAGAAGTGGACGGCGGCCGCGCCGTACTGGGCGCCGTTGGCCGCGCCGCCGATGATCTCCAGCGCGCCGAGGTTGGCGGAGATGAACGCCAGGCCCGTGATCCAGGCAGGCATGGAGCGGCCCGCGAGGAAGAAGTCGCCGCTGGTGGTGACGGCGCGCTTGGTGTAGACGCCGATCGCGATGATGGCGGCGAAGTAGACGGCGAGCAGGAACCAGTCGACGAGGTCGAGGTCCAGGGTGCCGGTCACGGGCCCACCTCCGCCGCGCCGGGAACGGGCGCCTCGCCGGGCGCGAACCGGACGACGAGGTCGGCGCGGCCGGCGCCGGCCGCGACCCGGCGGGCGTTGGCCTCGTCGGAGCCGAGGACGAAGGCGCGGGCGTGTTCGGGGCTCTTGCCGAACAGCTCGTGGCGGGCGACCAGACGGCGCACCCGTTCGTCCGGGTCGAGCTCCACCCACCAGCAGGCGTCCAGCAGCGGGCGCACCGGGCGCCAGGCGGGTTCGTCGAGCAGCAGGTAGTTGCCCTCGGTGATGACCAGGGGGACGTCGGGGGGCACCGGTACGGCGCCGGCCAGCGGCTGCTCCAGGGTGCGGTCGAAGCCGGGCGCGTAGACGGTGTGCGGGCCGTCGGGTCCCGGGTCGCGCAGCCGGCGCAGCAGGGCCGTGTAGCCGTGCGCGTCGAAGGTGTCGGGGGCGCCCTTGCGGTCGGCGCGGCCGAGCCGGGCCAGTTCGACGTCGGCGAGGTGGAAGCCGTCCATGGGGACGAGGACGGCGCGTCCGGGGCCGAGGGCGTCGACGAGGTGGCGGGCGAGGGTCGTCTTGCCCGCGCCGGGGGGACCGGCGATACCGAGGATGTGGCGCTCACCCGTCGCGGCCAGCGCCTCGGCGCGGGTGAGGAGTTCCTGGGGAGTCATGGTGGGCGTGCTTCTTCGTGGTCGTGGCCGTGGGCCGTGCGGACGGCCGCGCCGGCCGGTGGTGGGAGGCGGCGCGGACCGGTCAGCCGGCCAGGCCCGCGCGTGCCGCCTTCAGCTGGCCGGCCATGAAGGAGCGGGCGTGGGCGGCCAGGTCGGGCCCGTCGGACCACAGGTTGCGCCACACGGCCAGGTCGTTGGAGAGACCGGGGGCGACGACGGCCGAGGAGAAGGACTCGAAGGTGATCGGGCCGGTGTAGCCGATGGTGCCGAGCGCGTGGAAGAACTGCTGGAAGTCGATGGTGCCGGAACCGAGGTAGCCGCGGTGCGAGTCGCCGACGTGGACGTAGCCGAGGCGGTCGCCGCAGTCGAGGACGGGGCGGGTGAAGTCCTGCTCCTCGATGTTCATGTGGTAGGTGTCCAGGTGGACCTTGACGTTGTCCGCGCCGACCTCGTCGATCAGGTCGAGGGCCTGGCGGGCGGTGTTGACCAGGTTGGACTCGTAGCGGTTGACGACCTCCATGCCGAGGGTGATGCCGCGGTCGGCGGCCTGTGCGGCGAGCCGCCGCAGCGCCCGCACCGCGTGCTCGCGGCCGCGCGCGGTCGGCGGGCCCGCGTACTTGCCGAGGGCGCTGTACAGCACGCCGCAGAAGTAGCCCGCGCCGAGGTCGCCGGCCAGGTGGAGGGCGCGGCTGAGCAGTTCCTCGCCGCGCCGGGCCGTGTCCGGGTCGTCGGAGGAGACGTCGGCGTCGAAGGCGAGGCCGCGCGAGCAGGCGACGTCCAGACCGTGTTCGGCGAGGGCGGCGCGAGTGGCCCGGACGTCGACCACGTCCATGTCGTGCAGGGAGATCTCGACCAGGTCGTACCCGGCGGCCCTGCTCTGCCGGGCGGCGAGCCGGGCGCCTTCCGGGGTCCAGTCGCCGGTCCACACGAGGGCGTGCACGCCGAGGGGGTTGTCCGGGGTCTGCGGAGTGGTGGTGCTGCTCATGGAACGCTTCTTCCTCACCATCGAGTGCTTTCTTGCTTCACTATGCAACAACTTCTGCGTAGCAGTAAAGCAAAAGATGCCGTCGCCTCCCGCAGATGGCGCGGTAAGGTAAGGGCGCCGCCCCTGGCGAACCCGGAGGGACGGCCACGCGTCACCCGTCAGCAGGAGTCGGTCAGGAGGCAGGAAGGCCCGGTGTCACCGAACGCGCGCATCCCCGAGGGCGCCCCTCACCCCACCGGCCCCGGCGCCGTACTGGACCTGATCCGCAGCGGACGGGCCACGACCCGCGCCGAGCTGATGGCCGCCACCGGCCTGTCCCGTTCGACCATGGCCACCCGCCTCGAGGCGCTGACCGAGGCGGGCTACGTGGAGGAGGCCGGCACCGGAGGCGCCACGGGGGGCCGCCGCGCGCAGTCCTTCCGGCTGCGCCGGGACGGCGGCGTGCTGCTCGTCGCCGACATCGGCGGCGCCCATGTCCGCACCGCCGTGACCGACCTGGCCGGCCGCGTCCTCGACGGCCGCGAGCGCACCGACGACGTCGGGCTCGGACCGGCCCCGGTCCTGGACCGCGTCGCGGACGACTTCCGCGACCTGCTCGCCGCCGCCGGGCACACCGCCGACCGGGTGCGCGGCATCGGCATCGGTGTGCCGGGGCCGGTGGAGGCGGAGACCGGCCGCATCGTCAGTCCCCCGATCATGACCGGCTGGGACGGCTACCGCGTCCCCGACTACTTCGCCGGCCGCTACGACTGCCCCGTCCTCACCGACAACGACACCAACCTGATGGCGCTCGGCGAGTACCGCACCGCCCACGCCGGCGAGGAACACCTCGTCTTCATCAAACTGGGCACCGGCATCGGCGCGGGACTGGTGCTCGGCCGCCGGCTGCACCGCGGTGCCGGCGGCGCGGCCGGCGACATCGGGCACAGCCCCGCCCCCGGCGTCGACGAGAACGCCCCCGACGCGCTCGTGTGCCGCTGCGGGCTCACCGGCTGCCTGGAGGCCTACGCCTCCGGCTGGGCCCTCGTCCGCGACCTGCGGGAACTGGGCCACCGGGTCGACACGACCGCCGGGGTCGTGAGCCTGATCCGGGACGGGCACCCGGACGCCGTCCGCCTCGTGCGGCAGTCCGGCCGGCTCATCGGCCGCGCCCTGGCCGACACCGTGAGCCTCCTCAACCCCTCCAGTCTCGTCATCGGCGGCGAACTGGCCTACGCCGGCGACCACCTGCTGGCCGGCGTCCGCGAGATCACCTACCGCCGCTCCCTGCCCCTGGCCACCCGCGAACTCACCGTCACCACCTCCCGCCTCCGGTCCCGCGCGGGTACGGTCGGCGCGGCCGGCGCGGTCACGGACGTGCTCTACGCACCCGCCACGGTCGACGCGGCGCTGTCCCGCAACCCGTAGGGGGCACCCCGCCCACCCGCCGGACCGGGCCGGGCACCGCGACGGTTGCCCGCCTGCTCCGCGGCGTCGGCGGCGCGGACGAGGAGGAACGAGCCGAGGGGGACGAACCGGTACGGCCGGGCCGCCGGAGCAGCGCTCGCAGCGGGTGGTCACCGGGAGACGGCGGACCGTCGGGCGCGGGCGGGGGCCCGGGCCTCCTGTGGCTGCGGGCGAAGCCGGTCGGGCTGTGTACAGCAGGCGTTCCACGGTGGCCCGGGGATGCCACGCGCTCAGCGGCCCGCGGAGGCCGCCGGGCGCGGGGGGACGAGCTGTTCGAGGAGGTCGGCGGCGGCGTGCCGGCCGCCCGCGGCGCGCAGCGACCTGCCGATGGCCGCCGCGGCGGTACGGTGCCCGCCGGCGTCGTCCAGGATCGTGGTCAGCGCCTCGGCGAGCCCGGCCGCGTCCACCCGCCCGAAGCGCACCCGGACGCCGGCGCCCGCCTCGACCACCTGGCGGGCCACGATCGGCTGGTCGTCGCGGATCGGGGCGAGGACCATCGGCAGCCCGTGCCAGAGGCTCTCGCAGACGGTGTTGTGACCGCCGTGGCCGATCACCGCCCGCGCACGGCCGAGGAGTTGGATCTGAGGCACGTACGGGCGGACCAGGACGCCGGCCGGCGGGGCGGTGAGGTGGCCGCCGGGGTCCGCGACGACGCCCTGCACACGGTCGGCGAGCAGGGCGAGCGCCTTCGCGGCCTCGTGGAGGAAGCGGGCTCCGGCGTCGGTGTTGGCGGTGCCGAGCGAGACGAGGACCAGCTCGCGGGAGGGGTCCAGGGTGTCCCAGGGGAAGCCGGTGTCCCGCGGCCGGTCGGTGACGACCGGGCCGACCAGGTGCACCCGGTCCGAGGGCAGGGGCGCGTCGCCGAGGAGCTCCCGGCCGGTGAAGGCCAGGGTGCCGTACGGGGAGAAGCGCGGATCGTACGCGGCGGCCGGGTCCCCTGTCGCCTCCCGCAGCGAGGTCAGCCGGCCGGTCAGCCAGGCGGCCACCTTGGGCAGTCCGTCCAGCGGGCCGACGAGCTCCGCCGAGGTGCTGGCCGAGGTGAGGTACGGCACGCCGAGGCGTTCGCAGACCAGGGCGCCGGCCACCGCGTGCTGGTCGGTGACGACGGCGTCCGGGCGGAAGGCCCGCACCGCGTCCTCCACGGCGGGCGCCATCGCCTCGGCGAGCGGGACGAGGAAGTCCTCCCAGAGGAAACGGAAGGCGGCCGGTCCCGTCAGGCCCGGCGGGCGGACCGGGGCGCCGGTCCCGGGCAGGGCGGCCGGGTGGACCGCGGCGGCGGGCCCGGCCACGGCGCGGACGCGGTCGGCGCACCCGCACCACAGGGTCTCGTGGCCGCGCCGGGTCAGCTCGGCCGCCACTCCGACCAGCGGGCCGATGTGCCCGGTCAGGGGCGGGACGACGAGCAGGAAGCGGCTCATCCCACCGCCCCGGCCGGGGTGCGGGACCGGCGCGCGTGGTGCTCGCGCACCCAGTCCAGGACGAGGTCGCGGATGCGGGCGGGCTGCTCGACGAGGACCGAGTGGCCCTGGCCGGGAAGGACCGCGGTGCGGCACTCCGTCAGCCTGGCCTCCAGCTCCGGCGCCTGGGCGGCGAGTCCCGAGTCGCCGCCGAAGAGGGCGAACAGCGGGCGGCGCAGCGCCGACAGGTCGTCCGCGATGAGCCGCCCCGCCGGGACGTCCTCGGCCAGCGTGGTGGTCGCGAGGATGCGTCCCGCCGCACGGGAGAGACGGGCGGTGTGCGCCCCGTGGCGCTCCCTGATCCAGTCGATGGCCTCCTCGTGGACCAGCTCGCGGCGGGCGTGCGCGAGGCCGTCCCCGATGCGGCCGGCCCACGCGGCCACCGGCGGCTCCCCCTCGATCATGGTGACGGTGGCGGTGCGGCCCGGGTGCCAGGCGGCGAACCCCGCGGCGACGGTGCCGCCGAAGGAGTTGCCGGCCAGGTGCACCGGGCGGTGCTCGCCGAGGCCGTCCAGGAGCAGTGCCAGGTCCTCGACGAAGTTCTCCAGGCGGTAGCCGGTGGCGGGCCGGTCGGTGCGGCCGTGCCCGCGCAGGTCGTACATCACCGTGTCCATGCCCGCCGCGGAGAGCGCGGGGCCCAGGGTGAAGTAGTGACTGGCGAGGGAGTCGGTGAGCAGGCCGTGCACGAGGACGACCACCGGGGGTTCGCCCTCGGGGACCGCGCCGCCCACCGCGCCCGCGGCCAGCTGCTGCACGTGGGTGGTGATGTCGCCGGTGCGTATCTTCGCCATCCGCTCAGCCCTCCGCGGCGGTCGCGCGGAGCGAGGCGGTGACGTGGTCGGCGAGCTGTCCCACGGTCAGCGCGATGATCTCGTCGAGTTCCAGGTCCGCGATGAAGAGGGCGAGGTTGACGCGGTCTCCGTAGATTTCGCGCAGGGTGCCCGAGAGGGTGACCAGGTCGATGCTCTCCAGCTCCAGCTCGTCGTGGAAGAGGGTGTCGCGGCCGATCTCGGCGTCCTCGAGGCCCGCGTCGGGCAGCTCGCGCAGCACCGTGACGATCCGCGCGAGCACGGTGTTCCCGTCGGCGTCGCGGGGCGTGGTGGTCGTCGCCTCAGTGGTCATGCCGGTCCTCCTGTGTGGCCGACTGGCTCGGCGTCGCCCTCGGTCCAGGCGACGACGTAGATCCGTTCGGGCAGCCCCGCGGGGGCCGCCGCCTGACGGCAGCGCACCTCCCGGACACGACCCGCGTGTTCGACCCGCAGCAGGTCCGGGCGGGCGGAGATGACGCGGTAGTCCCGGGGCCGTCCGCCCAGTCCGGTGCCGCGCTCCTTGGCGACGGCTTCCTTGGCCGCCCAGAAACGGGTGAACCACACGTCTTCGCCCTCGTCGCCCGCGGCGACGGCACGGGCGAGGAGCTCGCGCTCCTCGGAGCCGCAGGCCGCCGCGACGGCGGCGGCGGACCGGGCGGTGACCTCTTCGAGGTCGATGCCGCAGGGGCCGCGTCGGGCCAGCGCGACGGCTGCCTCGGCGCTGTGCGCGAGGGAGACGGTGAGACCGGGGCCGATGTCGCGGCCGTGTACGCCGGTGACGACCGGGCGGCCGTCGGCGTCGTTGTGCAGGGCGATCTCGGCCGGGTAGATGTCCCCCTCCCCCTCCGCCCACAGCAGGCGGCGCACCGCGTCCTTGGCGGCGATCCGGCCGAGCAGGTGGCGGCGCCTGCGGGCCGGGGACTGGCTCCCGTAGCGCTCGCGTTCGGCGCCGCCGAGCATGTTGCGCATGATCAGCTCGCGGGTGGCGGGGTCGCGCCAGCGCTCGTGGACGAGTGTCCAGCCCTCGGGGCGCGTCTCGGAGAGGGTGCAGCGGCCGGGGAAGCGGTCCACCGCGCGGATACCGGGATCGGTGTCGAAACGGCGGTCGGTCCAGCCGGTGCACTCGGCCCGGACCCGGCCCTCGTGGACGAGCTGCATGTCGGCGGTGACCGTGGTCGGGGTGACCTCGCGGATCCGGATGTGGCAGTCCAGGGCGGTGCCGGCGGCCGGTTCGGGGCCGTAGAGGCCGATACGGGCCATACCGACCGGGAAGACGGTGGTGCGCTCGGTGAGGGTGCTCATGACCCAGTAGCCGAGGAGCTGGCCGGCGTTGTCGAGCAGCGCGCCGGGCGCTCCGGGGACGGTGAGCACACCGCGTACGTGGCGTTCGCCGAGCGCGGTCAGTTCGGTGACGCCCCGGAAGCGGGGGCCGTGGAACATCCAGCGCTCGGTGTAGAGCTGCTCGGCGGTCAGCTCCGGAACGCGCTCACCGGCCGGGTCGGCCGGCCACACGGCGGGCGGCGTTCCGGGCCGTTCGGCGAGCTGGAGCACGGCGCCCGCGAAACCGGTGAGCCGGACCTCGATCCGGTCCGCCCCGAGGCGGCGCACCTCGACCGGCACCTCGGACGCGGGCACGGCCTCGATCCACCTCCGCAGCCGCACCTGGTGCACGGCCACCACCCGCTGTCCCGGCACGGCCTGCTCCGCGATGCGCATCAGGTGGTCGATGACGGTGGTCGCGGGCACGACCGGCCACCGGTCGGCGTCGTCGGGCCAGCCCGGACGCTGCCGGAAGAAGCAGTGGTCGAGGAGGTGGGGCATCTTCTCGACGTCGATGCGGAGGGTGGGGGGCACGGGGGTGAGGGGGGCCGTGGCCCGGGGACCGGCGGGCCGGGGCGGCACTGCGGCTGTGGGCCGCCGGGTACCTGGCAGCCCGTGGGCCGGGACACGAAGTCCCCGGCGCGGGGTGCGCGGGGCCCGGCGCGTCGCGTCCAGGAGTTCCCCGGCGACCGCGGCGGTGTCGGTGAGCAGCGCGGCGAGCTCCGCGGCCATGGGGTCGCCCCGGGCGGCGCGGCCGAGTCGGCCGAGGGCGTCGGAGTGCGGGGCTCCCGCAGCGGCGTCCGCCGTCGGAACGGCGAGCAGGGCGCGTCCGGTGGCGCCGGCGGTGGCGGAGAGGCTGATCAAGGCGCCGCCGAGGTCGAGCCTCGTCCCGGCGCCGCGCACCGGGCGGGCGGCCGGCCCCGCCGTGGTGGCCGGGGGGTCGAGCGGCGTGACGTCCGGAGCGGCGCCCTCGGTCCACAGGGCGGTCGTCACCCGGCGGAGCTGGGCGAGGCCGTCGCGGGAGGTGGAGTGCGCGGGGACCACCAGGCGGTCCCGGCCCTCGAGGGTGTTGTCGACGAGGGAGCCCAGCCGGCCCGCGCCCAGGGTGAGGAAGGCGCGGAAGCCCGCCGCGTACATCCGGAGGATCAGCTCGCGGAAGCGGACCGGTTCGAGGAGGTGGCGTACGAACAGGTCACGGACCGCCTCCGGTGCGGCGGGGAAGGGCGCGGCGGTGGTCGCCGACCACAGGGGCGTGTGGGGGACGTGCACGCCGTACCGGTCGGCCGCCTCGCGGATCGGGTCCAGGTACGGGGCGAGCATCGGGGTGTGGAAGCCGGAGCGGAAGGGCAGCACCTGCGCGATGACGCCCTCGGCGCGGAAGGCGCCGACCAGTCCGGCGACGGCCTCCTCGGGGCCGCAGATCATCGACTGACCGGGGGCGTTGTCGTGGCTGAGGACGACGTCCTCACGGCCGGCGAGCCGGTGCAGGACCTGGTCGGCGGCGGTGCCGAGGACGGCGTAGGCCACGCCGGGCACGCGCAGCGCGTCCGGGTCGAAGCCGGCCAGGAAGGCGTCCACCTCCTCCGGGGCGTGCACCCCGGCCGCCGCCATCGCGGTCCACTCCCCCACGCTGTGGCCCGCCACGGCGTCGGGCACCACGTCCAGGCTGCGGAGCGCGGTGTCGAGCAGGCGGCCCAGCCGGAAGACGGCGGCACCGTGCCGGCCCACGTCGCCGACCCGGGTGGCCCCGTCGTGGGACCAGTCCAGGCCGAGGCGGGCGGCGAGTTCGTCCACCCTCGGGGTGAACTCGGCCTCCAGTCCGGGGAAGACGAAGGCGGTGCGCCCGCCGGCCCGGCCGAGCACCGGGCGCGGGGTGAACCACACGTCGTTGCGGCCGCGCCAGGGTTCGCCCCTGGCGACCGCCTTGCGGGCCACCCGCAGCCGGCGGGCGGTGGGGTCGACGATGCCGAGCCGTACCGGGCGCGCGTCGGCCACGCCGATCCCCGGCAGGCCCGCGGCGAGCACCGCGCCGTCCTCGGCGGCGAGTTGAGCGGCCAGTTCCTCAGGACTCCCGGCGGCGAGGCGCAGCACGCGCTCCGGTTCGGCGACGGTCACCCGCGGGCGGCGGGCACGGGCCGCCGCCGCGGGCTGTTCGAGGACGACGTGCGCGTTGATGCCGCCGAAGCCGAAGGCGTTGACGGCGGCCCGGCGCGGGGCACCGCCGGCCGGCTCGTCCCAGGGGCGGGCCGTGGCCAGTGTGGTGAACCGCGTCTCCGCGAGTGCCGGGTTGGGGTCGTCGCAGTGCAGGGTGGGCGGGAGCGTCCCGTGGTGCAGGGCGAGCACGGCCTTGATCAGACCGGCCGCCCCGGCGGCCGGCATGGTGTGCCCGATCTGCGACTTGACCGAGCCGATGACCGCACGCCCCGCAGGATCCGCACATCCCGCGGAGCCCGCGGAGCCCGCGGAGCCCGCGGAGCCGAACACCTCGGCCACCGTCGCGAGTTCGGCGCGGTCGCCCGCGGCGGTGGCGGTGCCGTGGGCCTCCAGGAGCTGCAGCGCGTCGGCGGCGCGCGGGTCGAGCCCGGCGGCCCGCCACGCCTGGCGCACGGCACGGATCTGGCCGCCCGGGTGGGGGGTGAACAGGCTCGCGGAGCGGCCGTCACCGGCCACTCCGGTGCCGCGGAGCACCGCGTAGATCCGGTCGCCGTCGCGCTGGGCGTCCGCGAGCCGCTTGAGGACGACCACGCCGGTGCCCTCGCCGATCAGGACGCCGTCCGCGTCCCGGTGCAGCGGGCGGCTGCGCTCGCTCGGGGAGAGCGCGCCCAGCTGCGTGAAGACGCTCCACAGGGTGAGGTCGTGGCAGTGGTGCACCCCGCCCGCGAGCATCACGTCGCAGCGCCCGGAGGCGAGTTCGCGCACCGCGTGGTCGACGGCGACCAGCGAGGAGGCGCAGGCCGCGTCCACGGTGTACGCGGGTCCGCGCAGGTCGAGCCGGTTGGCGATGCGGGAGGCGACCAGGTTGGGCACCAGGCCGATCGCGGACTCCGGTTCCTCGGGCCCCAGCCGTTCGCAGAACCCGGCGCGTACCGCCTCCAGTTGCGCCTCGCCGAGCTGCGGGGCCAGCTCGCGCAGGGTGTGCACGAGCTGGTTGGCGGTGCGCACCCGCTGGTCGAGGCGGACCAGGCCCGGCGTGAGGTAGCCGCCGCGGCCGAGCACGACGCCGGCCCGTTCGCGGCGGGCGGGCAGCACCGACCCGCCTCCCGCGTCCAGGAGGGCGCGGTACGCCACGTCGAGCGCGATGAGCTGGTCCGGGTCGGTGCCGGGCACCGACTTGGGCATCATCCCGAAACGGACCGGGTCGAACTCGGCGCCGCCGTCCACGAACCCGCCGCGGCGGCAGTAGAAGCGGTCGCTGTACCGGCCGGCGGCCCGGGCGGACGGGTCGTGGAACAGCGGGTCCCAGCGGTCGGCGGGCACCTCGGTGACCGAGTCCACGCCGTGCGCGATGTTGTGCCAGTAGGTGGCCAGGTCGGGGGCGCCGGGGAGGAGGACCTCCATGCCGACGACGGCGGCCGGCTGCTGCCGCGCCCCCGGCCCGGCGGGGGGAGGTACGGGCATGGCGTCGGACGTCACCGGGCTCACCACCCGGAGGCGGTGTAGACGACGGTGTGCTCGTCCGGGGCGCCGTGGGCGAGTTCGCGCAGCAGGCTGAGCGGGCCCTCGTCCGGGTCGATCAGCCCGATGCCGCGTGCCGCGTAGGAGCGCATCAGCTCCGCGCCGACCATGCCGCCGCCGCTCTCGGCGGCCGCCCAGGGGCCCCAGTGCACGGTCAGGCCGCGCCGCTCGGCGCCGGACCAGCGGCGGCCCAGCTCCTCCAGGGCGTCGTTGGCGCTCGCGTAGTCGCTCTGGCCGCGGTTGCCGAGGGCGGCGGCGAGGGAGCCGAAGAGGACCGCGAAGCGCGGGCTCACCGGCAGCCGGTCCACCGCGTCGAGGACGGTGCGGGCACCGTCGGCCTTGGTGGCGAAGACGCGGGCGAAGGACTCCGGGCTCTTCTCCGCGATCAGCCTGTCCTCGATGATCCCGGCCGCGTGGACGATGCCGTCGAGCCGTCCGTACCGGGCGTACACCTGCTTGACGGCGGCGTCGACCGCCTCGGCGTCCAGCACGTCCACCCGCCGGTACTCGGCCTCGCCGCCCAGTTCGCGCAGGTCGGCGAGAGTGGCGCGGACCTCGCGCTCGGCGAGCAGCGCGGAGACGCGGCGCTCGGTCGCGGCGGGGGTGGTGGTGAGCTGCGCGGCGAGCAGGGCGCCGCGCAGTGCGGCGCGGTCGGTGGCCCCGGCCGTGGCCGGGTCCTCGGCCGCCGAGGGTTCCGGGGTGCGTCCGAAGAGGACCAGGCGGCAGCGGGCGGCGGAGGCGAGGGTACGGGCGAAGCGGGCGGTGATGCCCCGGGCGCCGCCCACCAGGAGGACCACCGACTCGTGGTCGAGCCCGGCGGCCTCGGCCACGGCGGCGCCGTCACCGGCCGGTCCCGCGCCGCTGGTGGCGATCGCGCCGAGCGGGGCGGGCCGCAGCCGGAGGGCGCGGCGTCGGCCGCCGGCGTCGAGGAGCACCACCGGCTCGTCCTCGGGGGCGGCGAGTTCGGCGAAGAGGGCGCGGGCGGCCTCGGCGGCGCCCGCGCCGTCCGGGAGTTCGGCCAGGGTGGCGCGGATCCCGGGGTACTCGCGGGCCACCGAGCGGAAGAAGCCGCGCAGTCCGCTGGGTTCCCCGGCGCCCCGCCGGTCGGCGGCGAGCAGGCGGCGCGGGCCCGCCGCGAGGATCGACCGGTAGAGCGGGAAGGCGGCGGGCAGCACGGGGCCGCCGGCGTCCAGCGGCGTCAGGTGCACCACCGTCTCGGCGCCCGCGGCGGGCAGTTCGCCCTCGGGGCCGCCGGAGCCGCCGGGACCGCCGGGGCGTTCGGGACCGCCGGGGCCGTCCGGAAGAAGTTCGGCCTCGATGCCGGCCTCCGCCAGCAGCGCGGCCAGCTCGTCGGCGGTCTCGCCGCCGCCTATCAGCTGTACCCGGCCGCCGGGCTCGGGCGTTGCGGTGACCGGCTCCAGGACGCGTTCGGCGAAGACCAGCCGCCGCGGGGCGGTGATCACGGGCTGCGGTCCGTCGACGGCGGTGGAACCGGACGCGGGAGCGGGGCCGGAGACCCGGGAGGCATCGGGGACCGGAGCGGGACCCGAGACGGCAGCGGTGCCGCGGACCGGAGCGGAACCGGAGACCGGAGCGGAACCCAGGACGGCAGCGGTGCCACGCACCGGAGCGGAACCGGAGACCGGAGCGGAACCCAGGACGGCAGCGGTGCCACGCACCGGAGCGGAACCGGAGACCGGAGCGAGGGCCGCGGCGGGCGCGGGGCCCGAGCCGAGGGCGGCTTCGAGGAGTTGGCCGAGCTCGGCGACGGTACGGGCGCCGCTGAGCGCCTCGATCTCGGCCCCGGCGGTGTCCGGCACGAGGCGGGCGCCGAGCTCACCGGCGATCTCGGTGCGTTTGATGGAGTCGATGCCGAGGTCGGCCTCCAGGTCCAGGTCCGGCTCCAGCATGTCCACCGGGTAGCCGGTGCGCTCGGCGACCACGTCGAGGACGGTGTCCAGGACCGGGAGGCCCGGGGCGGCGGGCACGGTCGGCGCGGTGGCCGGCGACGGCATGGTGACCGGGGCGCTGTGCGCCGCCGCGGGGGCCGTATGCGCCGCAGGTGTCACCTGCGCGGTCATCTGCTCCGTACCGGCGGGCGGTTCGGGCGGCGCTCCCAGGTAGGAGAGGAGGACGTCGCGCTGGGCGGACACCATCTCCCGGCTGCCGCGGAGGAATTCCGCGATCAGCGCTTCGGGACCGGCGGCCGGTACGGAGGGGTGCTGGGGGTCGGACACGGTGGACTCCGTCACGGGTCGGGCGGGACGCAGTGCGTGTGGGGGGAAGGTGCCGTCGGCGCGGCGCAGCAGATGGCCGTCGACGGTGAAGCCGGCCCGCCGGACGGCGGTGGCGGTGGCCGGGTCGGCGGTGTCACGGCCGGTGAACAGGGGCCGGGTGCGCAGCTCGGCGCCGCCGACGGCGAGCCGGGCGAGCGCGGTGAGGAAGCCGGGCAGTCCGGCGTCGCGGCCGTCCTCCAGGGGGACGGTGCGGTGGGGCCGGTCCCCCAGCACGTCGGCCACCAGCCGGCTCAGCACCCGACCGGGTCCGGCCTCGACGAAGACCCTGGCCCCGGCCGCGTACATCGCCTCGATCTGCTCGGCGAAGCGGACCGGTGAGCCGATCTGGGCGGCGAGTTCGGCGCGGATGCCCTCGGCGTCCCGCGGGTAGGGGGCCGCGGTGCGGTTGGCCCAGACCGGGAAGGCCGGGGCGGGCAGGTCGAGGGCGGCGAGGTGGGCGCCGAAGTCCTCGTCCGCGCCGGCGAGCAGCGGACTGTGGAAGGCGCAGGCCACATCGAGCGGCCGGGCGGTGCACCCGGCGTCCCTCAGGTGCGTGACCGCCGCGGCGACCGCCTCGCCCGGGCCCGAGACGACCGTCTGGGCGGGCGAGTTGTGGTTGGCGGCCACCACGTCGCGGTCCAGCCCCGCGAGCCGCAGCACCTCCTCGACGCGTTCGGCGGGGGCGCCGATCGCGGCCATGGTGCCCGCGTCGCCCTTTGGGACCCGGCCGAGTACGGCCCGGGCGCGGGCGGCGCTGGCGGCGAGCAGTTCGTCGGGGGTGAGCACGCCGGCCGCGGCGAGCGCGGCGAGTTCGCCGTAGCTGTGCCCGCCGGCCATCGCGGGGCGCACGCCGAGACGGCCGAGCAGTTCGGTGACGGCGAGCGCGGTGATGCCGAGGGCGGGCTGTGCCACGGCGGTGTCGGTGATCCGGGCCCGGGCGCGGGCGGCGGTCCCGTCGTCGAACGCGGCGGGCGGGAAGAGCATGTCGGCCCAGCGGGCGCCGAGGTGGAGGTGGCGGTGGAGCTCGGGGAAGGCGACGAACAGCGGCGCGAGCATTCCGGGGCGCTGGCTGCCCTGGCCGGGGAAGAGCAGCGCGAGCCGTCCGTCGCGGACCTCCCGCGGTACGGCGCGCGCGAGATGGATGCCGTCGGCGGGGGCGTCCTCGCCCTCGGCGGCGCGGCGCAGCAGCCCGGGCAGCTCCTGCAGGGTGGGGGCGACGACCGCGACGCGTACGGGCTCGCCGCGTGCCCCGGCCCGGTCGGCGCGCTGCGCGGCGTGCCGGGCGAAGTCGCGCAGCCGGCTGCGGCCGCCGTCCCGCTCGATCAGGGTCAGGAGGGCGCGGACCGCCTCGGCGGCGGCCTCCTCGTCACGGCCGCGGAAGGTGAACAGCTCGGCCGGCCAGACGTCGAGGGCGTGCGCGGCGGGCGCCTGGTCGTAAGCGCGCAGGACGACGTGGAAGTTGGTGCCGCCGAAGCCGAAGGCGCTGACGCCCGCGATCCGGCCGGCCGGTCCGGCGGTCCAGGGGGCGGCGGAGGTGTGGAAGACGAAGGGGCCGGCCGTCGCGTCCCGGGCCGGGCCGGGGTCGCTCAGGTGCAGGGTGGGCGGCTTGACGCCGTGGTACAGCGCGAGGGTGGTCTTGATCAGCCCGGCGAGTCCCGCGGCGCACTTGGTGTGCCCTATCTGTGATTTGACCGATCCGATGGCGCAGGAGCCGGGGGCCGCACCGTGCTCGGCGAACACCTCCGTCAGGGTGGCGAGTTCGGTGCGGTCGCCGACGACGGTGCCGGTGCCGTGGGCCTCGATCAGACCGACCTCGGCCGGGGAGACCCGGGCGTTCGCGTAGGCGCGGGTCAGGGCGGCGCGCTGGCCCCCGGGTGCGGGCGCGGTCAGGCCGAGGGCGCGGCCGTCGCCGGCGCTGCCGACGCCGTCGATGACGGCGTAGATCCGGTCGCCGTCGCGTTCGGCGTCGGCCAGGCGCTTGAGCGCCACGCAGGCGACGCCCTCGCCGAGGGCGATGCCGTCGGCGCTCGCGTCGAAGGGGGCGGAGCGGCCGGAGGGCGAGAGCGCGTGCACCGAGGAGAAGAGCAGGTAGTCGTTGATGCCGTTGTGCAGGTCGGCGCCGCCGCACAGCACCAGGTCGCTGGTGCCGGTGGTGAGTTCCTTGCAGGCGGCGTCCACGGCGGTGAGCGAGGAGGCGCAGGCCGCGTCGACGGTGTAGTTGGCACCGCCGAGGTCGAGCCGGTTGGCGATGCGCCCGGCGATGACGTTGGCGAGCATGCCGGGGAAGGAGTCCTCGGTCAGCTCCGGCAGCTGCTCCGCCAGCTCCGGCGGCAGGGCGCCCAGGTAGGCGGGCAGTACGGCGCGCAGGGTGGTGGCGTTGGCGAGGTCGCTGCCCGCCTCGGCGCCGAAGATCACCGAGGTGCGGCGGTGGTCGGCGTCCGGTCTCTCGTACCCGGCGTCGGCGAGCGCGCGGCGGGCCGCCTCCAGGGCGAGCAGCTGTACGGGTTCGATGCTGGGCAGCGAGGCGGGCGGGATGCCGTGGCGCAGGGGGTCGAAGGGGATGCGCGGCAGGAAACCGCCCCAGCGGGACGGGGTGTGTCCGCCGTCGCCGTCCGGGGCGTAGTAGAGCTCCTGGTCCCAGCGGTCGGCGGGCACCTCGGTGACGCTGTCGGTGCCGGCGACCACGTTGGCCCAGAACTCGCCGAGGTCGTGGGCGCCGGGGAACATCGCGGCCATGCCGACCACGGCGATGCGCAGCGGCGCGGGTGCCTCCTCTGCGGCGGGGACGCCCGCGGCGGCGCGCTCGGCGAGGTGGGCGGCGGCGCCCTCGGTGACGTCCCGGTGCAGGGCGGCGATCGTGGTGGTCCTCGTGCGCAGCACGCTGACCTCGCCGGCCATGAACATGCCCGCGGCGCTCTGGCGGTCCTCGTCCACCGTGCGCAGTGCGTCGCCGACCCGCTCGACGCCCTTGGCGGCGATACGGAGCCGGCCGACGGTGAAGCGCTCCAGGCGGTCCCGGATCTCGCGGTCCGGCACGCCCCGGGCGGTGAGTTCCGCGCGCAGCGCGGCGAAGTCGCGGGTGACGTCGCCGGCGGCGCAGCGGGTGGCGTGGCCGGGCGCGGTCTCCAGGAGATCGGTGCGCTCGGCGGCGAGGACCCGCCGCTGGAAGAGCGGCCGGATGGCGCCCGTGCCGACCGCCTCGGCGGTGAACAGATAGGCGGTCCCCATCAGTACGCCGAAGCCCGCGCCCGCCTCGGTCAGCGGGGCGGCGACGGTCGCGGCCATGGCGGCGGACCGGGCGTCGTGGACACCGCCCGCGAAGAGCACGGTCAGCTCCGCGGCCGCCGCGGGACCCTGTTCGGTGAGCCACTCGCACAGCACCTCGGTCTGCGCCTCCCAAAGGGGGAAGCTGTTGCGGGGGCCGATGTGACCGCCGCACTCGGCGCCCTCGAGGACGAACCGGCGGGCGCCCGCGGCGAGGAACTGCCGCAGCAGCCCGGGCGAGGGCACGTGCAGGAACGCCGGGATGCCCTCCGCCTCCAGGGCGGCGGCCTGCGCGGGACGGCCGCCCGCGATGATCGCGTGGCTGGGCCGCAGTTCCCGTACGACGGCGAGCTGGGCCTCCTTGACCCGCTCGTCCGCGAAGCCGAGGACGCCCACGCCCCAGGGGGTGCCGTCGGGCAGTGTGTCCCGGGTGCGCTCCAGCATGGCGCGGGTGCGCGCGCCGTCGGCGAGGGCCAGGGCGAGGAAGGGCAGCGCGCCCTCGGCGGCCACCTCGGCGGCGAAGGCGGGTTCGTCGCTGACCCGGGTCATCGGGCCCTGGGCGACCGGGAGGCGGGTGCCGAGCGCGCGGGCCCCGGCGGAGCCCTCGGTGAGTGCGGCGGCCGCGGTGGCGGCGTCGGCACCGGTACGCGTCATGGCGTCGCGGATCCTGCGGACCGCCTCGGCGACGGTGGTGGAGCGGGCGGCGAAGGAGGCGGCGAGGTGGCCGTCCTGGCCGACGGGCAGGAGGCGCCGCGCGGGGTCGGCGGCGGTGAGGGCGCGGAGCGCGGCGGCCCGGTCGGCGGGCGGCTCGGGGGCCTGCGGCCCGCGGCGGCGCAGGAGGCGCACCCCGTCGACGAGGACGCTCTCGGAGCCGTCGAGCGAGCCGAGCGCCTCGGCGGTTTCGGCGTCCGGTTCGGCCTCGTCGAGCAGCGCGAGCTGGATGTCGAGCACGACGCCCGCGGCGCCGCCGGCCACGGCCGCGGCGGCGGTGCGCGGGCCGATGCCGCCCCAGGCCCAGACCGGGACGGTGATCTCCGGGTCGGCGAGCACCTTCTGCAGCAGGACGAAGGTGCTCAGCTCGCCGGCCCGGCCGCCGCACTCGCTGCCGCGCAGCAGCAGTCCCGCGGCGCCGTCGCGGACCGCGGCGGCGGCCCCGGCCGGTCCGGTGACCTCGACGAGGACCCGGCGGCCCGGGAAGTCGGCGGTGTTCCGCTCGGGGTCGGCGAGCAGGACGGTGCCCGCGCTCGCGGGCAGGCCCGCGAGGTCCTCGGGGCCGAGTGGGCAGCCGGGACGGACGCGCACTCCGAAGGGGCGGCCGGCGGACCAGCGGGCGGTGCGGTCCAGGAGGCCGGCGGCCTCACGCGGCCGCCCGGGCAGTTCGAGCACGCCGAGGGCGCCTGCCCGGCCGGCCGCGGCGGTGAGACGCGGCGAGGGGCGGTGCAGCGGATTCACCGCGATGACGGCGTCCGTCGGGGGCTGCGACGGCACGGGGGAGGTGAGCGTCCGCATGGGAGTCTCCGGTGTGGGGCGTGGTGCGTGACAGTCGACTGCCGCCGTGACGGGCGGTCGACCCGTGACTGAGCGTGACTCCAGGCGTCACCGCACGCACGTCCTCCGACGAGGAACCCGGAGACGCACGCGCAGCATCTTGTCCTTCCGGTCTTTGCTGCAACACCGGGCGTCTTCGCAGTGCGGACAACTCCGTTCCGCCATACGGCAGTGACGCGGTTTTTCCGTTTGCCTTACGTTTGCCTTACGGAAGCATGTGGCGGATCACAGGAGCATGCGGGCAGCCACGCAACCGTCATACCCTCGCGCACTCTCCGTGATGCGCGAGGGTATGACGGTTCCCCCGGCCCCGCCCACGGACCGGGTCAGCGGAGCGAGATCTCCGGTCGGTAGAGGTCCAGCCAGACCGCCAGGTCGAGGGTCCGCTCCAGACCGCGCCGCGCGGCCTGTGTGTTCATCGGGGTGTCGCGCTCCGCCGCCCGCCGGACCCGGTACCGGTCGACGAGGCCGAACACCGGGTGGTCGGGCCGGGACAGCAGCTCCCGGGTCTGCTCCTGGAGGGCGGCGGCGTACTTCGGGTCCTGCGTGGACGGGTAGGGGCTCTTGACCCGGTCGTAGACGGACCGCGGCAGTACGTCCGCGGTGGCCTCCCTGAGCAGGCTCTTCTCCCGGCCGTCGAAGGACTTCAGGGACCAGGGCGCGTTGTAGACGTAACCGACGAGCCGGTGGTCGCAGAAGGGCACCCGGACCTCCAGGCCGACGGCCATGCTGGCGCGGTCCTTGCGGTCGAGCAGGATGCGCACGAACCGGGTCAGGTGGAGGTGGCAGATGCGCCGCATCCGGTACTCGAAGTCGCTCTCGCCGTCCAGCCGCCGGACACCGGAGACGGCGGCGCGGTAGCCGTCGGCCACGTACGACGGCAGGTCGAGCTCCTTGGTCAGTTCGGGGCGCAGCAGGTCGGCGTCCTCACCGAAGTCCCGGCCGGACCGCACCAGCCACGGGAAGGTGTCGGCGTTCCGCGCCTCCTCGTCGAAGAACTGGAGGTAGCCGCCGAACACCTCGTCGGCGGACTCACCGGACAGGGCGACCGTGGAGTGTTCGCGGATCGCCCGGAACAGCAGGTACAGCGAGGCGTCCATGTCCCCGAACCCCATGGGCAGGTCGCGCGCCCTGACGGTCCTCGCCCGCACCTCGGGGTCGGCCAGGGCCTGGGAGTCCAGGACGATGTCCTGGTGGTCGGTGCCAGCCGAGCGGGCCACGTCGTGCACGAACGGGGTGTCGGGTGTGCCGCGCAGCTCGTCGGCGACGAAGTTCTCCGTCTGCCCGACGAAGTCCACGGCGAAGCTGCGGACCTTCTCGCCGTGCTCGGCGAGCTGCCGGGCGGCGATCGCGGTCATGGCGGAGGAGTCGAGTCCGCCGGAGAGCAGGGTGCAGCGCGGGACGTCCGCGACGAGCTGCCGGCGCACGATGTCGTCCAGCAGCGAACGGACCGTCGCGACGGTGGTGTCGCGGTCGTCGGTGTGCGGCAGGGTCTCCAGCTCCCAGTAGCGCCGGGTACGCAGGCCCTGGCGGTCCACGGTGACGACGGTGCCGGGCTCGACCTCGCGCATGCCGTCCCACACGGCGTGGCCCGGCGTCTTGATCATGGTGAAGAGTTCCCGCAGGCCGTCGAGCGTGACCCGGCGGCGGGCCAGCGGGTTGGCGAGGACCGCCTTGGGCTCGGAGCCGAAGAGCACGCCGTCGGAGGTCGGGGCGTAGTAGAAGGGCTTGATGCCCATGCGGTCGCGGATCATGACGAGCTTGTCCGCGCGGCCGTCCCAGACCGCGAAGGCGTACATGCCGTTGAGGCGCTCGGCGACGGCCTCGCCCCATTCGAGGTAGCCGCGCAGGACGACCTCGGTGTCGGAGTCGGTGGTGAAGCGGTGGCCGCGCTGGCCGAGTTCACCGCGCAGCTCGGTGAAGTTGTAGGCCTCGCCCGAGTAGACGAGCGCGACCGTGCCCCGCGGGGTGTCGGCCGTCATCGGCTGACGGCCGCCGGGCAGGTCGATGATCGCCAGCCTGCGGTGTCCGAGCGCGGCGGGCCCCTCGGCCCAGGTGCCGCGGTCGTCCGGGCCGCGGCAGGCCATCGTCTCGGTCATCGCGTCGAGTGTCGCGGTCTCGGCGCGCAGATCGCGGTCGAAGGAGACCCAGCCGGTGATGCCGCACATGCGTACCTCCTGCGTCCGGTCCGCCTCGGGGCCCGCCCAGGAGCCGCCGAGCAAACCAGTTGTATCGAGCACCTAACATCTCGAGCCTCCGCCGGAGGACCCGCCCGGGTCAACGCGGCCGTAACATCGAAACGCCGGCGCGACCCCCGGCTTTTCGGCCGGACTTTGCATGTGCGATAACCGCTGATGACCGCGCACCTGCCGCGCTCCCGGCAGAGAACGGCATCGACCGCGCGAGATCGGCCACGGTCAAAAACTTCACCAACGCCGAGCAAACCCATCCGGTATGCCCATTTTGCCATATTTCCCGTATACGACAGCCTGCACACGACACGACCGGCGCACCTGCTCGCCGGCGGCCGGCGAGCAGCACGGAGGGGGGTCAGAGCATGGAACCGCCGCCGTCGACGGCGAGTTCGGCGCCGGTGGTGAAGGTGGCCTCGAAGGCGAGGAAGGCCACGGCCCTGGCGACCTCGGCGGAGGTGTCCAGGCGCAGCACGGGGTTCTCCGCGGCCGTCTGCACCTTCGCCCGCTCCGCGGCCTCCCGGGGCATCGGCGCCTCCAGGATGCCGGAGTCGATCGGGCCGGGGCCGACCGCGTCGACGCGGATCCCCGCGGGAGCAGCTCGCGGGCCGGACCGCGGGGCATCGAGCGCCCGGCCGCCTCGGCGGCGGCGTAGGCGCCGAGCGCGGGCAGGCCCAGCACGTTCGCGACGGAGGTGGTCAGCACCACGGCGCCACCCTCGGCCAGCAGCGGAGCGGGCTTGTGCACCGTGAAGTACGCACCCTTGGCGTCGACGGCCGTCAACTGGTCGCAGAGCTCCTCACCGGCGGCCTCGAACGGCGCGAAGCCGTTGACGCCGGCGTTGGCGAACAGGGCGTCGACCGTGCCGAATCGGGATCTGCGCAGCCGCCGTCCCGACGCCCGCGTCCGCACCCTCCACCTGGACTGTGACGAGGCGCGCGCCCTGCCCGGGGGCCGGGTCGACGCGCCGGCCGTCCGCACGCCGCTGCCGGTCCCGGACGTCGGCCTGAAGATGACCGTCCTCCACGCCTGACGCACACCCGGGCCGACGGGATCCCGTGCCACGGGCTTCACCGTCTCACCGACGACCGTCCTCGACGGCCTTTCACACATTCCACGAGTGCAGCCACTGCCGTGAAATCACCGTGGCCTGTGCTTTACCCGGCCAGGTGAGGAGCGTTCCGCTCGGACCGGCAGAGCGTCTTGCCCACCAGGGTTCCTGACCCCGCGTCACATAATCGTGACATTGCTCATATTGCCCGCCCTTTACTCTCCCATTGCCTTCCGTGTTTCGATGGAACGGTCGATTCCCGGTACCGACCCGCCACATCCGACGGCAGTCGCCGACGCAACGTCGGCATGACCGATGGGGATGCTTCTTCTCATGCCCGAAAACGGCAAGGCCCTGCAGCTCTCCGACGCCCAGCTCGGCATCTGGCTCGCGGAACGCGCCGGTCTCGCCCGGCCCGGCGCCTACCAGCAGGCGGAGTACCTCGTCCTCGACGGCGCCGTCGACACCGGCCTCCTGGCCGCCGCGGTCACCCGGACCGCGGCCGACTGCGAGGCGGTCAACGTCCGTGTCTCCGGGACGGCTGACTCCTCGCCCGTGCAACGGCTCGTGCCCGGTACGGAGCACACCGCCGAGGTGGTCGACCTCCGGGAGGCACCCGATCCGGACGCCGCCGCACTGGAGTGGATGCGGGCCCGGACGGCCGCGGCCGGGGGCAGCGACGACGGGCCGTTGTTCCTCGGCGCCGTGCTGCGCGTCGCCGACGACCGCTCGCTGCTCTTCCACCGCGTCCACCACATCGCCCTGGACGGCGCGGGCATGGCGCTGTTCGCCGAGCGCGTCGCCGAGGTCTACGGCTGTCTGCTGGACGGCCGTGCCGTTCCGGGGAGCGGCTGGGGCGGACTCGATTCCCTGGTGCGCGCCGAGGCCGCCTACCGGGACTCCGCCGAACACGCCGCGGACCGGGACTGGTGGCGGGACCGGCTGGCGGGGCGGCCGGACTTCCTCAGCCTGGGCACGCGTCCGGCCCCGGCCTCGGACCGTTCGCTGCGGCTGACCAGAACGCTGTCCGAGGAGGAGTTCGCGAGGCTGCGGGCCGGTGCGGAACGGCTCGGGCACCGCTGGACCCGGCTGCTCACCGCGGTGACCGCGGTCTACCTGCACGCCGTGACCGGCAGCCGCGACGTCGTACTGAGCCTGCCGGTCGCCGGCCGTGCGCCCGGACTCGCCCGGGCCGTGCCCGCGATGACGGCCAACGTCCTCCCGCTGCGGCTGCACGCCGACCCGGCGGCCACCGTCGGTGAGCTGCTCGACCAGGTCGCCGGGGAACTGCGGCTGGTGCGCCGGCACCAGCGGTACCGGGGTGAACACCTGCGACGCGAGCTGGGACCTTCGCAAGGCACCGAGGGCGACGGTGGCCGGAGGTTCTTCGGTCCGGTGCTGAACATCCAGCGGTTCGGCCGGCCGCTGCGGTTCGGCCGGGTGACGGCGACCGTCCACAACCTGCAGGCGCCGCCGTCGGAGGACCTCTCGATCGTCGCGTACGACCGCGGGGACGGCGGGCTGCGCCTCGACTTCGACGCCAATCCCGCCAACCACAGCGAGGAGTTGCTGCGCGACGTCGCCGGCCGGTTCCTCCACGTGCTGCGGCAGATGACGGAGGCCGGCCGGGACACCCCGCTGGCACGGCTGGCGGCGACCACCTCGGGCGAGCGCCGGCACAGCGCGGCGCTGGGCACGGGCCGCGCCGTGCCGGTCCCGCGCACCGGTACGGCCGTCGGCCGGTTCGCCGAGCGGGTGCGCCGCTCCCCCGACGCGTACGCGGTGCGCTCGGCCGCGACCGGTGAGCGGCTGACCTACCGCGAACTCGACGCGCGCAGCACGGCGCTGGCGGCCGAGGTCGCCGCGGCGGGCGCGGGCCCGGAGCGGACCGTCGCGCTGCTGCTCGACCGGTCGGTGGACCTGGTCGTCGCGGCGCTCGGCGTGCTGAAGGCCGGCGCGGCGTACGTCCCCCTGCAGCGCGAGGACGCGCCCGCCCGGCAGGAGGCCGTGCTGTCCGACGCGGGCGCCCGGCTGCTGATCACCGAGCGCGGGACCGAGGGCGATCCGGTCGTCGCGCGGGCGCGTGACCTCGGTGTGCGGCGACTGGACGTCCACGCGCGCGGCACCGCGGAGGCCGTGACACCCGGGATCGCGCCGGAGACGCTGGCGTGCGTCATGTTCACCTCCGGGTCCACGGGGCGGCCCAAGGGGGTCGCGATCACCCAGGGCGACCTCGCCGGGCTCGCCGCCGACCGGTGGTGGACCGAGGGCGGCGCGGACCGGGTGCTGCTGCACTCACCGCACGCCTTCGACGCGTTCAGCCTGGAGCTGTGGGTGCCGTTGCTGACCGGTGGCGAGGTGGTCGTCGCCCCGCCGGGACGGCTGGACCCGGCCGCACTGTCCCGGATCACCGCCGACACCGGCGTCACCGGACTGTGGCTGACCGCCGGGCTGTTCGACGCCGTCGCCGCGGACGACCCCGGCTGCCTCGGCGGGCTGCGGCAGATCTGGACCGGCGGCGACGTGGTGTCCCCCGCCGCGGTGCGCGCCGTACGCGCCGCGCTGCCGGAGCTGACCGTCGTCAACGGCTACGGGCCGACCGAGACCACGGTCTTCGCGACCAGGTTCGCCGTGGCGGAGCCGCCGGAGGACACCGGGCCCGTTCCCATCGGTGCGCCGCTGGACGGCAAGCGGGTGCTGCTGCTCGACGACGCGCTGCGGCCGGTACCGCCCGGCGTGGTGGGAGAGCTGTACGTGGGGGGCGCCGGTGTGGCACGCGGCTACCTCGGCCGGGCCGCCGCGACCGCCGAGCGCTTCGTGGCCGATCCGTACGGGCCGCCGGGCGCCCGTGTGTACCGTACGGGCGACCTCGCCCGCTGGAACCGCGACGGACGGCTGGAGTTCGTCGGGCGCGGCGACGGACAGGTCAAGCTGCGCGGCTACCGGATCGAGACGGGCGAGGTGGACGCCGCGCTGCTGGCCGAGCCCGGCGTGCGGCAGGCCGCGACGGTCCTGCGCGAGGACCGGCCAGGGGTGCGGCGACTGGTGTCCTACGTGGCCACGTCGGGCGGCACGACGGCGCTGCTCGACGCCCTGGCGGACCGGCTGCCCCCGTACATGGTGCCGTCCGCCGTGGTGGCGGTGGACCGGCTGCCGCTGACCCGCAACGGCAAGCTCGACCGGGCGGCGCTGCCCGCACCGGACACCGGGACCGCCGCGGGCGCCGGGAGCACCGACGCGGCCGGCAGCCCCCGCACCGCCGCGGAGCGCCGGCTGGCCGAGCTGTTCGGCCGGATCCTCGGCCTGGACAGCGTTCCCCTCGACCGGGACTTCTTCCGGCTCGGCGGCGACAGCATCAAGGCGATCCAGCTCGCCGGCGCGGCGCAGCGGGCCGGGCTGTCCGTCACCACGCCGGACGTGTTCCGCACCCCCACCGTCTCCGCCCTGGCCGCCGCCGTCGGCGCCGACGCGGGGACGGACCGGGAGCACCGGGTGGCGCTGGGCGACGCGGACGACCCCACGGTCCCGCTGACGCCCGTCATGCACTGGCTGCGCGGGCGCGGCGGCACGGTCGACGGCTTCGTCCAGTCGCTGACGGTGCGCACCCCGGCGGGCATCACCGCGGCGCAGGTCCGCGCGGTGGTGCAGGCGCTGGTCGACCACCACGGCATGCTGCGGCTCTCGCTCACCGTCGTGGACGGGCTGTGGATGCTCACGGTGCTGCCCCGGGCCACGGTCGAGCTGAACCACCCGGACACCGTGCTCACCCCCGGACAGGGGCGCGTCGTGCACGCGAGCTGGCGCGACGCCGGGCCGGCGGAGCGGGGCGAGCTCACCCTCACCGTGCACCACCTCGCCGTCGACGGTGTCTCCTGGCGCATCCTCCAGGAGGACCTGCGGGTTGCCTGGGAGGCCGTACGGCTGGGACGCGTCCCGCGGCTGCAGCCGACGGGGACCTCCTTCCCCCAGTGGGCGAGGGCACTGGTCCAGCACGCGCACCACCCGTCCGTGCTCGCGGAGTTCCCCCGGTGGCGGGACGCGCCCGAGGACCCCCCGGTCGCCGGCCGTGCGCTGGACGGCGCGGTGGACACCGAGGACACCCGCCGCCGGCACTCCGTCACCCTGCCCGCCGCGCTCACCGGGCGTCTGGTGACCGACGCGACCGCGGCCTTCGACTGCTCGGTGCACGACCTGCTGCTGACCGCGTTCGCCCTGGCCGCCGCCGACTGGCGGGAGGGACCGGACACGCTCCTCGTGGACCTGGAGGGGCACGGCCGCGAGGAGTTCGCCGGCAACCTGGACCTGTCCCGTACGGTCGGCTGGTTCACCACGCTGTTCCCCGTGGTGCTCGATCCGGGGTGCTCCTGGGCGGACGCCCGTACCGACCCGACCGTGCTGGACGGGGCGGTGGCCATGGTGCGGTCCTGTGTGCGGGACGGCTCGCGCGCGGGGCTGGCCCACGGGCTGCTGCGCCACCTCAACCCGCAGAGCGGGCCGGTGCTGGCCGCCCGGCCGGCGCCGCAGTTCGCGTTCAACTACCTGGGCCGCTTCGACGTGGGAGGCGACGAGGACTGGGCCGTGCGGGCCGACGCCGCGGGGCTCGGCGCGCCCACCGGCGGCGGTCTGGCGATGAGCCACCCCGTGGAACTGGACGCCCTGGTCGCCGACTCCCCGGACGGTCCCCGGCTGGTGGCGCACTGGTCCTGGCCGGGCGGGCTGCTCGACGAGGCACGGGTGGCCGGCCTCGCGCGGCGGTGGTTCGAGGTGCTGGAGGCGCTGACACGGCGAGCGCGCGCCCGGGCGACCGGTGAGCTGCCCCTGCCCCCGCTCGCGCAGGGGCTGCTGTTCCACTCCCTCTACGACCACGACGGCGCCGACCCGTACCTCGTCCAGTTCGTCCTCGAACTCGGCGGCACCCTGGACGCCGTGGCGCTGCGCGACGCGCTGCACCGCCTGCTGCGGCGCCACCCCCAGCTCTCCGCGGGCGTCCGGCAGAACCCGTCCGGGCGCCCCGTGCAGGTCGTCGTCCCGGACGCCGCCGTGGAGTGGCGGGAGCTGCCCGCGCACGAGGACCTCGAACGCTTCCTGGAGCACGACCGCAGACGGCGTTTCGACCTCGCCACCCCTCCCCTGGTCCGCGCGGCCCTGCTCCCCCACCGGGACGGTGGGCGGCACACGTTCGTGCTGACCACGCACCATCTCCTGCTGGACGGCTGGTCCATGCCGATCCTGATCAGGGAGCTGTTCGCGCTGTACGCCGGTCACCCGCTGCCGCCCGCGCCGCCGTACCGCGACTTCCTCGACTGGCTGGCCACCAGGGACTCCCGCGCGGACGAGGCCGCCTGGCGCGCGCTGCTGTCCTCCGTGGACGGTCCGACGCTGGTCGGCGGGCCGGGACGGCGCGGTTCGGCCGCGGCCCGCAGCCGGCTCACGGCCGAGCCGGCCGAGGCCACGAGCGCGCGGATCGACGCCGTGGCACGGCGGTACGGGCTGACGGCCAACATCGTCGTGCAACTGGCGTGGGCGGTCCTGATCGGCGCGCTGACCGGGCGGGACGACGTGGTGTTCGGCGCGACGGTCTCCGGCCGGCCGGCGGAACTGCCCGGTGCGGAACGCATCGTCGGCCTGCTGATCAACACCGTTCCGGTGCGGGTCCGTCTCGATCCGCGCCGGTCGGTCGCCGAGATCCTCGGGGAGCTGCGCGCCCAGCAGTCGGCCCTGCTGGACCACCAGCACGCCGACCTGACCCGGCTGCAGTCGATCGCCGGGCACGCCGAACTGTTCGACACGGTCGTGGTGTTCGAGAACTACCCGGTCGGGGAGGACGGACTGCGCGGCCTCGTGCCCGGTCTGGAACTGCGGGAGATGCAGGGGCGGGACGGCACGCACTACCCGCTGACGCTCGTCGCCGTACCGGGCGGCCGGCTGCGGCTGCGCCTGGACTACAGCACCGACCTGTTCGGCGAGGAGGCGGCCCGCCGTCTGCTCGACCGTCTCGGCGCCCTGCTGGACCGCATCACCGGGCGTCCCGAGGCGCGGCTGGGGCAGCTCGACCTGCTGCTGCCCGACGAGCGGGAGACCCCGGCTCAGGCCGCGGCGGAGCCCGCGCCGGGCACTCCGTCCACACTTCCCGCGCTGTTCGAGGCGCAGGTGCGCCGGCGGCCGGCGGCCCCGGCCCTCACCTGCGGGACCACCACGCTGTCGTACCAGGAGCTCAACGCGCGGGCGAACCGCCTCGCCCGGCTGCTCGTCGCACGCGGCGCCGGGCCGGAACGCCTGGTGGCCCTCGTGCTCGAACGCTCCGTCGACCTGGTGGTCGCGGTGCTGGCCGTACTGAAGTCGGGGGCCAGCTATCTGCCCCTGGACCCGGCGCACCCCGAGGAGCGGGTGCGGCAGGTGCTGGCCGCGGCCGGACCCGTACTCGTCGTGACGGGCGCGCCGCTCCCGGTGCCGCACCCGCAGCTCGTGCTCGACGGCACCGACGACCCGGCCGGCTCCCGCCCGCCCGCCCCGGCCGACGACCTCGGTGTGGCCGTGGACCCGCACAGCACCGCCTACGTGATCTACACGTCCGGCTCCACCGGGACCCCCAAGGGTGTCGTGGTGTCGCACCACAACGTCGTGCGGCTGCTCGCGGTGACCGACGCCCGGTTCGGTTTCGGTGCCGACGACGTGCACACGCTGTTCCACTCGTACGCCTTCGACGTGTCGGTGTGGGAGCTGTGGACGGCGCTGGGCCGCGGCGGCCGCCTGGTGGTCGTACCGGACGACGTCGCCAGGTCGCCGCGGGAGCTCCTCGCACTGCTCGCCCGGGAGCGGGTCACCGCGCTGAGCCAGACCCCGTCGGCGTTCTACCAGCTGATGCGGGCCGAGGCGGAGGCGGAACCGGGCGGGCTGCCCGCGCTGCGGGTCGTCGTGTTCGCCGGTGAGGCGCTGGAGCCGTCCCGCATCCGCTCCTGGCACGGCCCCGGCCGCCCGCGGCTCGTCAACATGTACGGGATCACCGAGACCACCGTGCACTCGACGTACGCCGAGCTGACCGACCCCGACGAGACCGCCGGTGTCATCGGCACCGCGCTGCCCGATCTGCGGCTGCGCCTGCTGGACCACGCGCTGCGGCCGGTGCCGCCGGGCTGCCCCGGCGAGATCCACGTGGCGGGCCCCGGAGTGACCCGGGGGTATCTGGGGCGGCCCGGGCTCACCGCGAGCCGTTTCGTCGCCGACCCCTTCGGCGCGCCCGGCGCCCGGATGTACCGCTCCGGTGACCTCGCGCGGCAGCGGGCCGACGGCACGCTCGAGTACCTGGGCCGCACGGACCAGCAGGTGAAGATCCGCGGCTACCGGATCGAACCCGGGGAGATCGAGCGGGTCCTCGAACGGCACCCCGACGTGGAGCGGGCCGTGGTGCTCGCCGACACCGACGCCGACGGAGGCAGACTGCTCTGCTACACCGTGATGACCGGGGACACGACACCCGCCGGGTTGCGCGAGTACGCCCGCACGGTGCTGCCCGCGCACATGGTGCCCGCCTTCGTCCTGCCGGTCGACGAGATCCCGCTGACCGGCAACGGCAAGCTGGACCGCAGGGCGCTGCCGCGCCCGGAGACCGCGCTGCCGGTGAGCCGCCCGCCCGCGGACGAGCGGGAACGGCTGCTGTGCGCGCTGTTCGCCGAGACGCTGGGTATTCCGGAGGTCGGCGCGGAGGACAGTTTCTTCGACCTGGGCGGGCACTCGCTGCTGGCCACCCGGCTGATCAACCGGGTGCGCGCGGAGACCGGTCACGAGCTGGGCATCCGCACGCTGTTCGACGCGCCCGTCGTCGCCGACCTGGCGCGGCACCTGCCGGAGAAGCCGGCCGGCGCGCCGCGCGCCGGGCTCGTCGTGCCGGCCCGCCCGGAGCGGATCCCGCTCTCCCCCGCGCAGCGCAGACTGTGGTTCTTCAACCGGTTCGCCGGGCCCAACTCCGTGTACAACATGTCCTTCGCGGTCCGGCTGACCGGCCCCCTGTCGGCCGGGGAGCTGCGCGCGGCCCTCGGCGACGTGCTCGTCCGGCACGAGAGTCTGCGCACCACCGTCATGGAGGCCGACGGCGAGCCGTACCAGCACATCGGCACGGCGGAGGAGCTGTCGTTCGAGGCGGTGACCACCTCGGAGACCGAGCTGCCCGGCCTGCTCGCCGACGCGGCCGCGCACGTCTTCGACCTCGGCACCGAACTCCCGGTCCGGGTCACGCTCTTCGAGACCGCGCCCGACCGGCACGTCCTGCTCATCCTGCTGCACCACATCGCCGCGGACGGCTGGTCGCTGGCCCCGTTGGCCCGCGACCTGTCCACCGCCTACCGGGCGCGCGTCGCGGGCGGGGCCCCGCGGTGGCCCGGCCGGCCCGTGCGTTACGCCGACTACGCGCTCCGGCAGCGCGAACGCGACCTCCGCGAACAGATCGCGTACTGGACGGAGAAGCTGCGCGGCGTCCCGGAGGTGCTGCCGCTGCCCACCGACCACCCCAGACCGCCGGTGTCCGCGCACCGCGGGGAGACCGTCGGGTTCTCGCTGGACGCCGGGCTGCACGCGCGGCTGACCCGGCTCGCCCGGTCCACCGGGACCAGCCTGTTCATGGTGGTGCACGCCGCCGTCGCGACCCTGCTGTCACGGCTCGGCGCCGGTGCGGACGTCCCCGTCGGCACACCGGTGGCGGGGCGCCACGACGCGTCGCTGGACGACACGGTGGGCTGCTTCGTCAACACGGTGGTACTCCGCACCGACCTCGGCGGCAACCCGACGTTCACCGAGCTGCTGGAGCGGGTGCGCGCCACCGACCTCGACGCCTTCGCCCACCAGGAGGTGCCGTTCGAGCAGGTGGTCGAGGCGGTCAACCCGCCGCGCTCGCTCTCCGCCCACCCCGTGTTCCAGGTGATGCTGGCCTTCCAGGACACCCCGTCCGCCGACTTCGACCTGCCCGGACTGCGGGTCGAACCGGTCGCCTCGCACGGCGGCGCCTCCCGTATGGACCTGCTGTTCAGCCTGTGGCAGCGGCACACGGAGCACGGGTCGGAGGACGGTGTCGACGGCGAGCTGGAGTACGACACCGAACTGTTCACCCCCACCTCCGCCCGTCTGCTGCTCGTCCGGCTGGAACGGCTGCTGCACGCGGTGGCGGCGGAACCGCACCGCAGGATCGCCGACCTCCCGGTCCTCGTCCCCGGCGAGCACGAGCAGCTGACCGCCCGCTGGAACGACACCGCGCACGACGTGCCCGGCACCACCGTCGGCGCACTGTTCGAGGCACAGGCGCTCCGCACCCCCGACGCACCCGCCGTGCTGCACGGGGACACCGTGCTCGGCTACCGGGAGCTGGCCGCGCGGGCGGACCGCGTCGCGACGGAGCTCCGCGCCCGCGGGGCCGGTCCCGGCAGCCTGGTCGCCGTACAGCTCGGGCGGGGCCCCGACCTGCCCGCCGCGTTCCTCGCGGTCCAGTCGCTCGGCGCCGCGTACCTGCCGGTCGACCCCGCGCTGCCGCCGCGGCGGATCGCGGCCCTGCTGGCGGACGCCCGTCCACTGCTGGTGCTGAGGTCCGGCGACGACGGGCTCACCGTCGCCGCCGGACCGGCGGAACCGGCGCCCGTGCCCGAGGACACGGCGTACGTGACGTACACCTCGGGCTCCACCGGACGGCCGAAGGGCGTCGTCGTCCCGCATGCCGCGCTGACGAACCTGGTGCTCGCCCTGCGCGAGGGGCTCGCGGTCGGCGCGGCGGACCGGGTGCTGGCCGCCGCGCCCGCGAGCTTCGACATGTCCGTGCCCGAGCTGTACGTCCCGCTGGTCACCGGGGCCGCGACGGTGATCGCCGACCGGGACGCGCTGCGCGACCCCGACGAGCTGGCCGCGCTGCTCGACCGGCACGGGGTCACCGTGATGCAGGCGACCCCGTCGCTGTGGCAGGCCCTCGTGGCCCGGCGCCCGGACCGGCTGCGGCACGTCCGCGCGGTCGTCGGTGGCGAGGCGGTACCGGCACGGACGGCCGGGGAACTGGCCGGTCTCACCGCGTCGCTGCTGGCCTGCTACGGCCCGACCGAGACCACGGTGTGGTCCACCGTGCACCCGGTCACCGGCCCCGTGGCGACGGCCACGGTGCCGCTCGGACGTCCGCTGTGGAACACACGGTGTTACGTGCTGGACGCCGGGCTGCGGCCGGTGCCGCCGGGTGTGACCGGCGAGCTGTACGTGGCCGGCGCGGGCGTGGCCACGGGCTATCTGCACCGGCCCGGACCGACCGCGACCCGGTTCGTCGCCGACCCCTTCGGCCCGGCGGGACACCGGATGTACCGCACCGGCGACCTCGCGTCCTGGACCGCCGACGGGGCCTTGCGCTTCCACGGCCGGACCGACGACCAGGTGAAGATCCGCGGTCACCGCGTCGAGCCCGGCGAGATCGAGGCCGTACTGACGATGCACGAGGACGTCGACGCGGCCGCGGTGGCCGTGCACGACCGCGGCGCCGACGACCGCCGGCTGGTCGGCTACGTCGTCCCCGCGGACGCCGACCTGCGCTCGGTGGGCGCGCACCTGGCCCGGCACCTGCCGGACTACATGGTGCCCGCACGTCTGCTCGCGCTGGACCGGCTCCCCCTCGGCGCCAACGGGAAGCTGCTGCGCGACCGGCTGCCCGTGCCGGACTGGGCCGCCGCGGTCGACGCGCGGCCGCCGGGGAACCTGCGCGAGGACCTGATGTGCCGGCTCTTCGCCGAGGTGCTGGACATGCCCCGGGTCGGTCCGCACGACCACTTCTTCGAACTGGGCGGGCACTCGCTGCTGGCGGCCCGGCTGACCGACCGGATACGGACCGTTCTCGGCCTGGAACCCACGATCCGCGACGTCTTCGAGACGGCCACGCCCGCCGCGCTGAGCCGGCTGCTGGACCGGGACCGCGCGCCGTCGCACGACGCTTCCGCGCACCTCGTGCCCTTCCGGACCGGCGGCACGGCGGCACCGGTGTTCTGCGTCCACCCGCTCAGCGGGATCAGCTGGCTGTACTCGGGGCTGCTGCGGCACATCGACCGCGACCACCCGGTGTACGGCATCCAGGCCGAGGGCCCCGGCGGGGTGACCGATCTGCCCGGCTCCGTCGAGGAGACGGCCGAGCGGTACCTGGAGCTGCTGCGGTCGGTCCGTCCGGGCGGGCCGTACCACCTGGTCGGCTGGTCCTTCGGCGGACTGGTGGCGCACGCGATGGCGGTCCGGCTGCGTGAACTCGGCGAGCCGGCCGGGGCCCTGTTCCTGGTGGACACGGTCGCGGGCACCGCGGCCGGACCGGGACGGCCCGTCGACGACCGGCGCGTCCTGCGGGTGCTGCTGACGGCCGCGGGCCTCGACGACCGGCGGTTCACCGATGCCGACCTGGACTTCGGCACCGTCTCGGCCCTGCTGCACCGGGAGGGGAGCCTGTTCGCCCGGTTCACCCCGGACGACATCGACCGTGTCATCACGGTGTCGCGCCACAACGACAGGCTCGCGCGGGCCTACCGGCCGCCCCGTTGTCCCGGCGACACCACGTACATCGAGGCGGCCGCGGACGCCGACGCGCCGCGCCGCGTCCCGCACCACGAGCTGTGGCGGCCCTTCGTCGGAGGTGTCCTGACGGTCGGTCACGTCGGGGCGCTGCACCACCAGGTGATGCAGCCGCAGCACGTGGACGAGGTCGGGGGCCTGCTCCGTGACTGCCTGAGGAGACTGCGTTGACCAGCACAGACGCCGGCACCGGCACCGACTCCGACGGCGGCTTCGGCTCCGGTGCTCTCGCCGGACTGCCGCCGGGCGCCCGGGTGGTGGTCCGGCTGCCCACCGGCCCCCGGCTGGCGGACACCCTGCTCACCTGCTTCGACCTGCGGCTCGTCGCGGTCCCGCTGCACCCGCGCGCCACCGGCCGGGAGGTGGCGGACATCGCCGGACGCGTCTCCGCGACGGCCCTGGTGGACGTCCACGGTGTGCACCGCACCGGCCTGCCCGACGTGCACGCGGACACGGCTGCGGACGACCTCGCCCTCATCATGTTCACCTCGGGCTCCACCGGCCCGCAGAAAGGGGTCATGCTCGGCCGGCGGGCCGTACAGGGCAACGCCACCAGAACGGCGGCACTGCACGGCATCGCGCCGGACCGGCCGCACGGCACCTGCCTGCCGCTGTACCACTGCAACGCGCTCGTCATGTCCCTGATCGGCACCTACCTCACCGGCGCGCCGCTGACCCTGCAGGCCGCCTTCGACCCGGCCGGCTACTTCGCCGCGCTGGACGCCGCCGGGGCCAGGACCGCCTCCATCGTGCCCGCCCTGCTGGCGGACCTGCTGGAGGCCGGCCCCGACTGGCCGGACGGCCTGGAGTACCTGATCACCGCGGCCGCCCCGCTGACCAGCGACCTCGCCCGCCGCTTCCACCGCCGGTACGGCCCCCGCCTGCGGCAGGGCTACGGGCTGACCGAGGCCGTCAACTTCAGCTTCACCATGCCCCTGCTCGACGACGCCGGCTTCCGCGACCAGTACCTGGAACACACGCCGCCGGTCGGGGCACCGCTGCCGGACACCGAACTGCGGCTGGAGGCCGGTGAGGTGTGGATCAGGACGCCGGACCTGATGACCGGTTACTGGCAGGATCCGCGCACCACCGCCGCCACCGTCACGGAGGACGGCTGGCTGCGCACCGGCGACCTGGGCGAACTCCGCGACGGCCTGCTGGTCCTGCGCGGCCGCGCCGGTGAGCGCATCAACCGGGGCGGCGAGAAGCACTACCCGCTCGACGTCGAACGCGGCTGGCGCCGGGCGGGCCTCACCGGCCGGTTCGCGGCGGTCGCGGTGGACGAACCCGCGCTCGGCCAGGACATCGGGCTGGTCGCCACCGACCAGCCGGTCTCCGCCGTGCGCGACCTGTACGAGCGGGCGCCGCTGCGCCCCGCGGTGGTCCAGTTCGGCGGGTTCCGGGCGACGTCCACCGGCAAGCCGCAGCGCAGGGCGATGGGCCGGGTCCTCGGCGCGCGCCGGGCCGCCCCCGCCCGGTACGAACGGCTGCTGCGCCGCGCGGCGGCCACCGCACAGGAGCTGCTGCGCTCGGGCGCCGAGGACCCCGCCCTGCGGGCGCTGGCCGCGCAGGCCGACGGCCGCCCCGTACCGGGTACGGGCGGCGAGGAGGCCGTGTTCGGCGCCTTCGACTTCCTGCGGGAGCACTGGCACCGCGCGGCCGAGGCGGAGCTGTCCCCGGCCAGGGAACGGTGGCTGCGCACACTGCTCACCGAGTGGCCCCTGGCGCTCCACACCGAACTCGCCGCGGACGTGGCGGCCCGCCACGGGTTCGACGGGCCGCCGGTGTCCCTGGGGACCGAGGCCCGCTTCGGCGACGGCTCGCTGCTCGTGCTCCCGCACGGGCCCGCGGCCGACGGCCCCGGCTGGCCGCTGGGCCCGCTGCTGTCCTTCCTCGGCGGTGCCGTGCCGGGCGTCCGGACGGACCGCTGGGCGTGGCTGGCCCGGCGGCGCGAGGGCGGGAGCGCGACCGCGGGCTGCTCGGTGCTGCGCGCCGGACGCCACGACCTGGGCGGCGTGCTGTGGGCACGGCGCCCGGATTCCGCACCGTACGAACACTGATGCCACACCCGACACGGACACCGGCACCGACGCCGACGCCGACGCCGACATCTGACGACCTTTCGGGAGCGACCGGATGAGCCACGACACCACCGAGACGACGACCGGCCGCATGAAGCGGTCCCCCGACCACGAGGACGAGATCCTCGACCTCCGCCGGCACCGGGACCCGGGCCGCAACCGGCTCACCCCGGTGGTGCGACTGCCGCCGGACGTCGCCATGACCGTGGTCGAGGCCCTCGCCGGGCTGGTCCGGTCGGCACACCGCGAGGAGCGGGCGCACCCCACCCCGGCCGGGGAGCTGAAGCAGGCGCAGGAGTTCGAGGAAGGGGACGTCTTCATGCTGGAGCCGCCCTTCGAGGGCTACTTCGCCGACCGCTACCTGATGGACTTCTACGACACCACCGAGCGCGACATCTGTTCCCGCATGCACCTGCACACCGGGCTGCGGTTCGTCCGCATGATGACCGGCCCGGACACCACGATCCGGGTGTCCAGCCTGTCCCCGATCACCGTGCGGCCCGCGGCGCCGGGCTGGACCGGGCCGCTGACCGCCTTCACCGACGCGCTGCCCGGCACACCGCCGGGGGTGCACCGGGACCGGCACAACGTGATCGTGCCGCCGAACTCCTGGGTGGACATGCAGATACCGCGCGGCGTCTCGCACCAGTTCAACGCGGTGGGCCCGAACGCGGTGATCGACTCGGTGCACCCGGAGGAGTCCATCGAGACCCTGCGCGAGGGGATGTCGGGCTACCGGATGATGGCGCAGACCATCTTCCTCGCCAAGGACAGGAGCCCGGCCGCCACCTGCGCGGGCGTCACGGCGCCGGACGACGGCACGGCCCGCTGACCCCACGAATCACCCGCTGTGACCACGGAGTTGACTCGCATGACGAACCCCTTCGACGACCCGAACGGCACGTACCTCGTCCTGGTGAACGAGGAGAACCAGCACTCGCTGTGGCCGGAGTTCGCACCGGTGCCCGACGGATGGCACGTGGCGCGTCCGGCCGGTTCCCGGGACGCCTGTCTCTCCTTCATCGAGGAGAACTGGACGGACATGCGCCCGGCGAGCCTGGCCCGCGCCATGGACCGGACGGCCGGTGACGGACAGCCGGTGCCGGACGGACAGCCTGTGACGTGACGGCGGCCCCGGTGGAGCGGCCCGCGCCGGGTGCGCACCACCAAAACTACCGGGGATCCTCGCGGGAGAAGTGCCGGGCGCCGGGCGCGAGCGCGGCGGCGGCCGGCGCCGCGAAGCAGACCGCCGCGCAGACCGCGAGGACCGACCGGGGTCCGAAGGCGTCGATGGCCGGGGCGATGAGGGCCAGGCCGACGGGTGCGAGGCCGTAGGAGAACAGGAAGTCCAGCGAGGAGACCCGGGCGAGCTTGTCGGGGGCGACCTCGCGCTGGGTGGCGGTGAACCAGGGCACGTTGAACAGTTCGATGCCGATCCCGGCGACGGCGTAGGCGGCCAGCACCACGCCGGGGTGGACGGGGAACACCAGGCTGAGGGGGGCGAACCCGTAGGCGGCGAGCCCTGCCAGCGCGGCCCGCCCCGGGGAACGGGGACGCAGGCGGGCGACGATCAGGGCCCCCGCGAGAGCTCCGACGGTGTAGGCGGTCAGCGCGCCGGCGAGCACCGCCTCGGTGCCGTACTCGTCCCGGCTGACCAGGGGCAGGGCGACACCGGTGGCGGAGTAGCCGGTGGCGATGACGGCCGTCAGCGCGGCCAGGCCGGCGAGGAACCACGGGTGCCTGCGGGCCTCACGGATGCCGTCGGCGAACTCGGTCAGCAGCCGGGACCTGCCGGTGACCGCACCGGCGGAGCCCTCCCCGGCACCCGCGTCGGCCCGGGCGGCGGCACGGTCGGCGGCACTCTTCCCGGCACCGCGTCCGGGGACGAGTGCGGCGACGAGCCAGAGCAGGCCGATGCCCAGCAGCAGCGCCCGGACGCCGAGGAACACGGCGAGCAGGGCGGTCAGCGAGGGGCCCGCGAGGGTGGTGACCCGGACCGCCAGGGTCATGGCGGCGTTCGCCTGCTGCCTGCGGTCCTCGTCGACGACCTCGGCGGTCAGCGCCTGGAAGGCCGGCCGGCAGGCGCCCTGTCCCGCACCGGCCACGGCGGCGGCCGCCGCCGTCAGCCAGACCGAACGGCCGAGCCCGGCGGCGAGCAGAGGGGCCGCGGCGCCCGCGGACAGCCCCGCCCACAGCACGACGCCCCGGCGGGAGTGCCGGTCCGCCAGCACGCCCGCCACGGGCACCGCCGCGAGGAATCCCACGGTGCGGGCGGCGAGCAGCAGACCGAGGTCGACGGCGGTGAGTGTGCGGTCGAGCACGGCGAGGCCGAGGACGAACGGCAGCGCCCAGGTGGCCAGACCCGACGCCGTGGCCCCCGACCACAGCCGCAGGAAGGCCGCGTCCAGCAGGACGGACCGCCGCTTCACGGGAGGGGGTTCGAGTACTGCGGTGGATGCGGATGGTGTCGACACGTGGGACAACTCCCGTCGCTCGTGGGCTCGCTGATACCGGCGACGACTAGATTAATGAAAATCATTATCGCTAGAGTAGCCGTCGGCACACACGCTTGCGACGTACGAGACCAAGGAGCCCTAGTGGACCGGACGGCCACCGGACCTGCCCTGCTCGACCAGCTTCCGCCGCCCCTGCCCGCCGAACAGATCATCGCCCTCAACCGGCCCGGCGCCGACCTGCACACCACCCGCACCTACATATGGAACGGCTGGACCTTCGACGTCCCGCCCGGCGTCTTCATACCTGGCGGCACCAGCCGCATCATCCACGAGCGGCTGCTCGACGGCCGCATCGAGGTGCGGGGCCGCCGCTACGCCGCCATGGGCGTCGGCCTCGGCGTCGAGGCCGTGGCGGCCGGAGTCCGCGGCGCCCGGGAGATCTACGCGATCGACGTCCACCCGGAGAGCGTGGCGACCACCGTCCGCCACTACCGGCGCCTGGTCGGCGAGTCCCCGGACACCACGCTCGTGCCCGTCGTCGGCGACGTCTTCGCGGGACTGCCGGACGGGGTACGGCTGGACACCGTCACCTTCAACCCGCCCGCCGTCAGCCGGACCGTCAGCGACGACCCCGACGTCGTACGCAACGTCTGCGTGGGGGCGTCCCTGCTGGGCACCTTCTTCGCGCAGCTCGCACGGAGGGACCTGCTGGCCCCCGACGGCGAGGTGCGCGTCATCGTCTCCAACACCGCCGATCTGCGCGCCGTCGTCCGGCACGCCCTGGACCACGGCTTCCACCCCGAGGTCGAGCACCTGCACGACTGGCGGGACGGCGTGCTCACCTTCCTGTTCCGGTTCACCCTCGGAGGGCGGGCATGAAGAACACCGACGACCTGCTGGCCGCCGTACTGGCCGGAGAACACGGCCCGTGCCCCGACGACCTGGTGGCGACCAGTGTGTTCTGGCTCCACCACGGCACCCGGCTGGCGGGCGGGGACACCACCTACCTCAACCAGTACGTCCTGGTCCGCCTGGGCGGGTCCTTCGGCGCCTGTGCCTTCGAGGCGGGTGAGTTGGATCCGGCCGTCTGCCGTGACGCCTCGGGAAGTTCCCTCGGCGCGCTGCTGCGTGCGGCCCCGCGCCCCTTGAGGATCGCGGCGCTCGACGCCTGCCTCGCCGCGTCACGGCCGCACCGGGAGGCGACGGAGGCCGAACCGGTCGTCCTGCCCGCCGGCCCGCCCGAGGTCCGCGCGAGAGCCCGGGACGCGGCCGTCGCCGGGCTGCTGGACATCCGGGAGGGGGCCGAGGTCGCCCTGATCGGCGTGGTCAACCCGCTCGTCGCGGCGATCCGCGAACGCGGCGGCAGACCCCTGCCGTGCGACCTCAACCTGCGCGCCACCCAGTGGGGCGACCCGGTCACCGACGACATGCACGAGGTGCTCGAACGCGCCGAGGCCGTGGTCGCCACCGGCATGACCCTGGGCAACGGCACCTTCGACACCATCGTGACGCGCTGCCGCGAACGCGGCGTGCCCCTGGTGGTCTACGCGCAGACCGGCAGCGCGGTGGCGCGGGCCTTCCTCGGCGCGGGCGTGACCGCGCTGTCCGCGGAGCCGTTCCCCTTCTCCCAGTTCAGCGCCGAACCCACCACCCTGTACCGCTACCGCGCCGCGAGCCGCTCATGACGGCCGGCACCCGTGAGAGCACCGTGTCCCGTACCCCTCCGCACGACACCGTCCGCACCGGGCACGGGCACGCCGCCTGCCACCACGGCGAGATCCTGCAGGGCGTCTTCCTCGACGAGCGGCGACGCCCCTGCCACGGCCTCGTCACCCTGCCGATGACCGGCCCGGGCACGCACGCCGCCTTCGTACGCCGGCCCGGCGCCCCGCCCGACGAGGTCACGGTGGCGCCCGCCGGCCGTACGAAGGCGCGGCGCGCGGCCGTGCTCACCGTGCGGGAGTGCGCCGCCCGCCGCCGGGAGGAGCCGTGCGGCGGGGAGCTGCGGCTCAGCGGTGACGTGCCGGTGGGGCTGGGCATGGGGTCCTCCAGCAGTGACGTCATCGCCACGGTGCGGGCGGTCGCCGACTCCTACGGCCTGCGCCTGCCGCCGGGGACGATCGCCCGGCTGGCGGTGGAGGCGGAGGGGGCCTGCGACCCGCTGATGCTCGACCGCCGTCCGCTGCTCTTCGCCCAGCGCGAGGGACGCGTCCTGGAAGTCATGGGCGCCGCCCTGCCGCCCGCCGTCGTCGTGGGCTGCACCCTGGGCGGCGGCGCCCCCGTGGACACGCTGTCCCTGCCCGGACGCGCCCACCACGAACGGGACCTGGCCGCCTACGAGCGTCTGCGCCGCATGCTCCGCCGGGCCGTCGCCGACGCCGACCCCGAACTGCTCGGCCGGGTCGCCACGGACAGCGCCCGCCTCAACCAGCGCACCCACCCCCAGGAGGAGTTCGCCCGTCTCACCGCGATCGCCGGGCACGCGGGCGCCACGGGCGTGCAGATCGCCCACAGCGGCAATGTCGCCGGCATCCTCTTCGCCCCCGCCGCTCCCGGTCTCGACCGCCGGCTGCGCCGCTGCCTGCACGCCCTGGCCGCCGACGGCATCCCGTTCACCAGGACCTTCACCACCTTCCCGAGCCGGCGCCCCCACCGGCTTCCCCCGCGAGGAGTCCCCGCATGGACGAGCACATCTCCGAAGCGATCGGCCGACCGGACCTGATACGTCTCGACGACGGACTCGTCTGTCTGCGCTTCGAGACCATGAAGGTCGTCTCCGCCCTGGCGGCGGTACGGCACCTGCTCGACACCGGCGCCGTACGGCGCGGTGACACCCTCGTCGACAGCTCCAGCGGCATCTACGCCTACGGGCTCGCCCTCGCCTGTCACCGCTACGGCATGCGCTGTCACATCGTCGGCTCCACCACCGTCGACCACACCCTGCGCACACAACTCGCGGTACTGGGCGCCCACCTGGAGCAGATGGAGCCGAGCAGCGACCTGAAACTCGACCAGAAACGCCGGGTCGCCCGCGTCCAGGAGATCCTGCGCGAACACCCCGGCTACCACTGGATGCGCCAGTACCACGACGACATCCACTACCTCGGCTACCGGGCCGTCGCCGACCGCGTCCACGAGGAGACCGGCGCCGGCGGGCTGACCCTCGTCGGCGGCGTCGGCTCCGGGGCGTCCACCGGCGCCCTCGCCCACTGTCTGCGGCGCCACAGACCCGGCACCCGGCTCGTCGGCGTCCAGCCGTACGGCAGCGTCACCTTCGGCAGCGAGCACGTCACCGACCCGGACATCATCATCGCCGGGATCGGCAGCTCCATACCGTTCGGCAACGTCCGCCACGACCTGTACGACACGCTGCACTGGGTCGCCTTCGACGCCGCCCTCACCGGCAGCGTCGACCTGCTGCGCCGGCACGCGGTGTTCGCCGGCCTGTCCACCGGCGCCGCCTACCTGACCGCCCGCTGGGAGCGCGGGCGGAGTCCCGGCCGGACGGTCGTGTTCATCGCCGCCGACACCGGCCACCGGTACGTGGACACCGTCTTCGCCCGGCACCGGGACGCGGCCCGTATCGAGGACCTCGCGCCGCGCGAGGTCATGACGCCGGACGAGCTCGTCCTGCCGTGGTCCCGCATGGACTGGAACCGCTCCCCGGCGCCGTCCGGGGCCTCGCTGTAGGCACCGGCCGACGGGCCCACTGGGTGACCGGTGGGCCCGGGCGCCGCCGCGCTCAGTCCTTCAGCGTGCGCAGGTACTCGGCGAACTTCTCCAGGCCGTCGATGTTGCGCGGCCCGCTGATGCCCTCGTTGTAGTCGAGGACGAAGAAGTTGTTCTTCTCGACGGCGGGCAGCCTGCTGGTGCGCGGCGACTTCCGCAGGAAGTCGATCTTCTCCTGGGCGGGCTGGTCACCGTAGTCGAGGATGATGACGACCTCGGGCTCGGCCTCGGTGACGGCCTCCCAGCTCACCTGTGTCCACCGCTCGTCGAGGCCGCCGAAGACGTTCCTGCCGCCGGCCGTCCCGATGATGTCGTTCGGCGGGACCTGGCTGCCGGCGGTGAACGGCTGGTCCGTGCCCGAGTCGTAGAGGAAGACCGGCACCGGGTCGCCCTCGGGGGCCCGCGCGGCCACGGCCTCCGCCCGCCGCCGGAGACCTTCCACGACCTCCTCGGCCCGCTCCTCCACCCCGAAGATCTTCCCGAGCCGCTCGAGGTCGGAGTAGAGGGCTTCGAAGGGGGTGACCCTCTGGGGGTGCCCTGGGTAGTTGAAGCAGCTCTCGGTGTGCATGAAGCTCTGGATGCCGAGCTTGTCGAGGATCTCGGGTGTGATGCCGCGCTGGTCGCTGAAGCCCGAGTTCCAGCCGGCGACGACGAGGTCGGCGCGGGCGTCCACGACGAGTTCCTTGTTGAGGAGGTCGTCACTGAGCATCTCGACCCGGGCGTACTCGGCCGCCCACGGCGACTCGGTGACGGGCGGGTTCGCCGGGGGCATGACATAGCCCAGGACGTGGTCGGTCAGGCCGAGGCTGAAGAGCTTGTCGGCGCTGCCGCCCTCGTAGGCGACGGCTCGCCGCGGTGTCGTGTAGGTGACCGGCTCGCCGCACCGGTCGACGGTGACCTTCCTCGGCGGCGCGGACGCCCCGGCCTCCGCGTCCGGGCCGACCTCGGCGCCGCAGCCGCCGATCAGCAGGACGGCCGCCAGCGCGGACCCGAGTGCGGTTCCTCTTCGTGCGGCGTTCGGGATGCGGGTCACGGGCATGATGCGGCTCTTCCGTTCGGCGGAGCGGGGGAGGGAGAAGGGGACAGCGAGTACAGCAGCTGCGGATCGCCGGTCAGGGGGTGCGGCACGACGTCGGCGTCGACGCCGAACACCTCGCGGACCAGTTCCGCGGTCAGGATGTCCTTGGGCGTGCCGGTGGCCACCAGGCGCCCCTGGGAGAGGACCGCCAGCCGGTCGCACGCGGCGGCGGCCAGGTTGAGGTCGTGCAGCACGACCAGGACCGTGAGACCCGAACCGCGCAGCAGGGAGAGCAGTTCCACCTGGTGCCGTATGTCGAGGTGGTTGGTCGGTTCGTCCAGCACGAGGACCCGGGGCTCCTGGACCATCGCCCGGGCGACCAGGACGCGTTGACGCTCGCCGCCCGACAGGGTGAGGACGCCCCGCCGGGCGAGGTGGTGGACGTCCATCCGCCGCATCGCCCGTTCGCACAGCTCCCGTTCGCGGCGGCCGAGCGGCTGGTTGCCCCGCAGGTGCGGGGTGCGCCCCAGCGCGACGACCTCCTCCACGGTGAAGTCGAGGTCGACGGTTCCGTCCTGGGTGAGGGCCGCGACGGCGCGCGAGCTCTGACGCATCGTCAGTCGCGACAGGTCGTCACCTCCCACCCGTACGACGCCGGAGGTGGGACGCAACGCCCGGTACACACACCTGAGGGCGGTCGATTTCCCGCTCCCGTTGGGCCCGACCAGGCCCACCACCTGCCCGTCGGCCACCTGGAGGGACAGGTCCCGCACCAGTGCCCTGCCGTCGGTCACCACCGACAGCGCGTCGAGTTCGAGGTCCATGTCAGCCTCCTCCGAACAGGTAGGCTCTGCGCCGCATCAGGAGGATGAACACCGGCACTCCGACGAGCGCGGTGATGACTCCCAGGGGCAGCTCGCGCGGGGCGACGAGGGTCCGGGAGACCAGGTCGGCCCACACCATGAAGACCGCACCGGCCAGGGGGGCGACGGCCAGGACCCGGGCGTGGCCGGCGCCGACCGCCATACGCACCAGGTGCGGCACGACCAGTCCGACGAAGCCGATGGCACCGCTGGTGGCGACCATGGCACCGGTGACCAGCGACGCGACCACGAGAAGCTCCTTGCGGTGCCGGTCCGGGTCGACACCCAGACTCGCGGCGGTCTCGTCGCCGAGGGCCATGACGTCCAGTACGCGGCTGCGCCGGTGCAGCAGCACCACGCCCAGCAGCACGACCGCGGTGACCACGGGGAGCGCGCCCCAGGTGGCGGCGCCGAAGCTGCCCATCGTCCAGTACAGGACCGTGCTGGTGGCCTCGCTGTCGGGGGCCAGGTAGACGATCACGCTCATCAGCGCCTGGAACCCCAGCGACATGGCCACCCCGGTCAGCACGAGGCGCAGCGGCGACAGGCCACCCCGGCCGGCCGCGGCGGCGTACACCAGCAGGGACGCCGCCAGCGCGCCGACGAAGGCGCCGACGGACATCGCGTGGACGCCCAGTGCCGCCAGTCCGCCCGTGACCGTGACGGCGACCGCGCCCACGGAGGCGCCCGAGGAGACGCCCAGCACGAAGGGGTCGGCCAGGGCGTTGCGCACCATCGCCTGGACGGCGACGCCGACGGCGCTCAGCCCCGCTCCCACCAATGCCGCCAGCAGGACGCGCGGGGTGCGGATCTGCCAGACGATCTGATAGGCGGTCACCTCGTCCGCCGCGATACGGCCGCCGCTGAGCGCGGCCCACAAGTACCGGGCGGTGTCACCCGGTGCGATCACGGCGGAGCCCATGCCGATGGCCAGGAGGACGGACACGGCGAGGAGTACGGCCAGCAGAGCGCACGTCAGCGCCGTTCCCGTACGGGAGCCGGGCCGGCCGCGGGCATCCGCCGGGCCGGCAGGGTGCGTCGGCCCGTCCGGCGCCGAGCCGTCGACGCCGTCGACGGCTTCCGACGGCGGGGTGGTCGCGGGCGGGGACATGTGACCGGCCTCTCGAACTCGGGGAACGGCGTGCGTTCCGCCTCTGCGGCCACAATCTCCCATCAGCTGAAAATGATTGTCAAGTTATTTGATTGTCGTGCGGGACCGCCGTGTACGGGACCGCCGTGTACGGGACCGCCGCGTACGGGACCGCCGCCCGAGGACCACGACGGGACGGGCCCGCGCACGGACCGGCGCGGGCCCGCCGTCGTCAGTGGTCGTCCCAGTGCCCCTCATGGGCGGCGTGGCGGTGCCCCTCGTGGACGTAGTCCATGTGGTCTCCGTGCGGCACCGCGACATGACCGCACCCGACGCGGTGTTCGTGACGGTGGGGTTCGTGGGCGGTGTGACCGGCGGTCTCGCATTCGTCGGTGTGGTCCCCGTGCATCCGGTGCAGGTGCCCGTCGTGGACGTAGTCGACGTGGTCGCTGTGCGGCACTTCCACGTGACCGCAGCCTTCGCCGTGCCGGTGCGGGTGGTCGGCGTGCGGAGTGTGCGCGGTGGCGGTCATGGCGCCTCCTTCTGCCTGTTCCCTTCTCCTTTCCAGTCTGCCGCTCCTCCACCCCGGCCGGCATCCCGCCCGCAGCTACGCTACAGAATTCCCCCAGTGCTGCGGCAGGAAAGGGCGGGCCGGATGTTCTCCGGGAATTCGGTGAGGTGCGACGGGCTGACGGTCTGACCGGAATCAGTCCTTACCAGGGAACGGAAGCGGGTATTCCCTGAGTCGAGTAGTCGGCTTTTCCACAGAACTCGAAGAACAGGGAGACTGGCCTGATGAGCAACATTCCTGCACCTCAGACCTGCGGCATGGACTGCACCTGCGGCCCGGCGTGCGGGTGTGGCTGTCAGAGCGGCAATCCGTGCAACTGCGGCGGCTAGGAGCGGCGCCCCCGGAAGGGCCGGCCGCATCGGTGGTCGGCCCTTTGCCCGTCGAGCGGTCGTATGTGACTTCAGTCCGTACTGAACCGCGGCTGCCCGTTTGTATTCCGAGGCACTTCTCGAACGGCGAACGGTGTGCAATCAGCGCATCAGAACGGCGTGGAGCGGGGCCGGCCGGGCCTGCCGACCGGGGCGGTGCGGGCGGCGGGGTCCGGCTGGAGGAGGAGCAGGTGAGGTCGTCGGCCTGAGTGGTGCGTCCGGTGTGCCCGTGGAGCAGTTGCAGGAGGCGGTCGAGGGCTTCGTCGAGGGCGGGCGCGTTCAGCGCGGCCAGGGCGTGCCGGTCGAGGGGGAAGAACGTGTCATCGGCGGCGCGGGCCTCGGCGAGGCCGTCGGTGTGCGGCAACAACCGTTGATGCGGGGTGAGTTGCGCGCGGTGCATCCGGGGGTCGGGGGCCAGTCCCAGGGGCGGTGACGGGTGGGGCGGCGCCGGCGGGGCGAGACGGCGGCCGACCCGCAGGGGGGCGGGTGGCCGCAGTTGACCAGCCGGACCTCGCCCGGGCGCAGGTCGGCGAGGAGGAGGGGGACGAAGTCCTCCGCTTCCAGGTGGGCGTGCAGACGTGTGTCGAGGGTGCGGGCGAGACGGACGAGGTCGGCCTCGTCCGGCGCGGCGTCGCGGAAGGCGGCACGGAGGACGGAGGCCAGCCGTGCGGCGGCTGGGCCGTGCCCCTTCACGTCGGCCAGGATCAGGTCACCGAGGGCGACCCGACGGTGCTGGTGTCGAGCCCGATCACGATCGTCCTGTACCTCGTGCTCGCACTCGGCGTCACCGGTCTGCTGGTCCAGCGCGCCCGGAACCGCCGCCGGACCGCGGCTCAGCAGCCCGTCCCGTCCTGACCCGCCGGGCCGGCCCGCGTCGCGGGCCGGCCCGGTCACGAATGGTGCGCGGAGCCGGGTGTCAGACGTCGACGCCGTAGTCGGCGGCGATGCCGCGCAGGCCGGAGGCGTACCCCTGGCCGACCGCGCGGAACTTCCACTCGCCGCCGTACCGGTACAGCTCGCCGAAGACCATCGCGGTCTCCGTGGAGGCGTCCTCGGAGAGGTCGTAGCGGGCGATCTCCCGGTCGTCCGCCTGGTTCACCACCCGGATGAAGGCGTTGCGCACCTGGCCGAAGCTCTGTCCGCGCGCGTCGGCCTCGTGGATGGAGACCGGGAACACGATCTTCGCGACCTCGGCCGGCACCGCGGCCAGGTCCACCTCGATCGACTCGTCGTCGCCCTCGCCCTCACCGGTCAGGTTGTCACCGGTGTGCTCCACCGAGCCGTCCGGGCTCCGCAGGTTGTTGTAGAAGACGAAGTGCCGGTCGGAGACGACCTTGCCGGACGCGTCGCAGAGCAGGGCGGAGGCGTCCAGGTCGTGGTCGGCGCCGGTGGTGGTGCGCACGTCCCAGCCGAGGCCGACCCGGACGGCGCTCAGGCCCGGCGCCTCCTTGCTCAGCGACACGTTGCCACCCTTGGCCAGGGTGATTCCCATGGTTCGTCCTCCCGACTGTCCCGACTGTGAGCTGCCCGCGGGGACACTTGGCCCCGGAAGCGACATCGACCCTACCGCCACAGTTGCGCACTTGCGCAACCCATAAGCTGTGCTGGTGATGAACACCGATGCGATGAAGCGGGAGACCGCGGTGCTCGACGGAGGGCCCGCGGACGGAGCGCGCACGAAGGTCACCGGCCGCCCCTGGGTGCTCCAGGTGACCTGCCCGTGCCCGACGGACACCACACCGGACGGTGTGCGCGTGGAGGCGGTGTACGTCTACCGCCGCGACCCGCACGTGGAGACCGAACCGCTGCGGTACGGCTTCGACGTGGCCAGCCCCTGACGGCGGCCGCGCGGAACTCAGCGCGCCGGGTCGCCGCCGTCACCGGGGCGGCCCGGTGCCGCGTCGTCCTCCTTCATGGCCCGGGCCTCGCTCCTGAGGATGCGCACCGACCTGCCCAGCCCGCGCGCCGCCTCCGGCAGCTTCTTCGACCCGAACAGCACGATGACCACGATCGCCACGATCAGCAGGTGCCAGGGCTCCAGTCCGTTGCGCAGCATTTCGCCGCCCCTTCGCTCCGGGCGGCGGCACACCCCGCGGGCCCGTCCGCCACCATGATGGTTGCTATATTGCGCAACTGTACAACTGTGGGGAGGGTCGGTTCGTCCCCTCCGTACGAGTCGGACGGATGAGGGGCGCCCATGACCACCACCAGCGATCCAGCCACCCCCACGCGCCGCCGGCGCCGGGCGGCACCTCCGCGCCGTGGCGGAGCGCGCGGCGGCCGCACCGCACGGCGCGGCAGGCGCGGCCCTCTGCGCACGGTGCTTCTCGTCGCGCTGGCCGTCACGGTGCTCGGCACCGCCGGCCTCGGCTGGATCTACCTCAGGCTCAGCGGCAACGTCACCACCTTCGACGGCGACGGCCTGTCCAGGAACCGTCCCGACGCCGCCTCCTCCAAGGGTGAGAACGTCCTGGTCATCGGCTCGGACGCGCGGACCGACGGCAACGACGCGCTCGGCGGCGGCAGCAAGGACGACGTCGGCCGCTCCGACACCGCGTTCCTCCTGCACGTCCACGCCGACCACCAGCACGCCACAGCCGTCTCCGTGCCCCGCGACACCCTGGTCACCATCCCGCCGTGCCGGCTGCCCGACGGGTCCTGGACCCGGACCCGGACCGGTGCGCAGTTCAACGCGGCCTTCTCGGTCGGGCAGCGCCCCGAGGGCAACCCCGCCTGCACCCAGAACACGGTGGAGGAGCTCACCGGGCTCCGCGTCGACCACACCGTCGTCGTCGACTTCAAGGGCTTCGCGGCGCTGACGGAGGTCGTGGGCGGGGTGCGGGTCTGCGTGCCCGGCGACGTGTACGAGCAGGACCTCGACCCCAACCGCCGCACGCGCGGCAAGCTGCTGTTCCACCAGGGCGAGCAGACCGTCTCCGGTCAGGACGCACTGAACTACGTCCGCATCCGGCACGGCATCGGCGACGGCTCCGACATCGGCCGCATCAAACGCCAGCAGGCCTTCGTCGCCAGCCTGCTCGCGAAGATCAGGAGCGACGGGCTCACACCGGCCAGGCTGCTGCCGCTCGCCGACGCCGCCACCAGGTCGATGACCGTCGATCCGGGGCTGGGCACGGCGGACAAGCTGATCTCCTTCGCCATGTCGCTGAAGGACATCGACCTGCACGACACCAAGTTCGTCACGCTCCCCTGGCGGTACGAGGGCAACCGCATCGCCGTCGTCCAGCCCGACGCCGACCAGCTGTGGGCCGCGCTCAGGGCCGACCGCACCGTCGACGGAACGGACGCCGGCGGCGGGAGGACCGCGACGGCGTCCGCCTCCGCGTCGCCCGACGCGCGGGGGGATGTCTCCGGCGACGGCATCGAGGTCGCCGTCTACAACGGCACCACCCGGCCGGGGCTGGCCTCCCGCGCCGCGTCGTCGCTCACCGGGCACGGCTTCACCGTCACCGGCACCGCGAACGCGAGCAGCCAGGACCACGCCACCACCGTGATCGAGTACGGCGCGGGCCGGGAGTCCGAGGCGAGGACGGTCGCCCGGCTCTTCCCCGGAGCCGGTCTCCGGTCCGTCGGCGGCACCGGTCTCGGCGTGGTCCTGGGCGAGTCCTACGCCGCGGACGACGACTCCGCCTCGCCGGCTCCGACCGCCCTGCCCACCTCGGTCGCGGACGGTGCCCGCTCCGCCGACGACGACCTGTGCGCCGACCTGTCGTACGGATGACGCCGTGCCGTGGGGACGACGCCGGTCACGCCGCCCCGCGCGCCACGCGGCGTCGCTCGTAGCGCGCCCCGGCGGCCCGGAGCATCGCGGCGTAGAGCACGAGCACGGCCGCGAACAGCGGGTAGTACGCGGCGGGCAGCGCGGTCAGGCCGAGTACCGGGCCCACGGGTGAGAGCGGCAGCAGCAGGCCGACGGCGGCCAGCGCGGCCGCGGCCCAGCCGATCGGGCCCGGCGTACGGCCCTCGGCACCGCGCCGTCCGGTGCGCAGCAGCACCATCACCAGGGCCTGGGTGAGCAGGTTCTCGGTGAACCAGCCGGAGTGGAACACCGCCTCGTCGTCCAGGGCGTCGGGGCCGTGCAGGGCGTAACCGAGGACGGCGAGGGTGGCCAGGTCGGCGGCGGCGTTGAGCACACCGAACCCGGTGATGAAGCGCAGCAGGCCGCGGGGGTTCAGCACGGTCGGGCGGCGCAGCACCGCCGGGTGCGGGCGGTCGTGGGCGAAGGCGAGCTGGGCCGCGTCGAAGCTCAGGTTCTGCGCCAGGACCTGGGCCGGGAGCATGGGCAGGAACGGCAGGAGGAGACCGGCCGCCAGCATCGCGATGACGTTGCCGAGGTTGGACGACAGGGTGACGCGCAGGTAGGTGGCGATGTTGCCGCCGGAGTGCCGTCCCGCGGTGAGGGCGGCGTCGATCGCGGTGAGGTCCTTCTCGGCGAGGACCACGTCGGCGCTCTCCCTGACGACGGTCACGGCTCCGCGGGGGGCGATGCCCACGTCGGCGGCGCGCAGCGCGGGCAGGTCGTTGACGCCGTCGCCGAGGAAGCCGACGGTGTGCCCGCCGGACCGCAGCGCGGCGGTGATCCTGGCCTTGTGCTCGGGGGCGCAGCGGGCGAAGACGGTCGTGCGGCGGGTCGCCTCGGTCAGTTCGGCGTCGCTCAGGCCGTCGATCCTGTCGGCGGTGAGGACCTCGTCGGGACCGACGGGAACACCGAGGTCACGGCAGGCGCGTACGGCGATGCCCGGGTGGTCGCCGGTGAGGACCTTGACCGTGATGCCCCGGTCGGCGAAGGCCGCCAGGGCGTCGGCGGCGCTGGGGGCGAGCCCGTCGCGGAGGGTGACGAGCCCCCGGAAGGTCAGACCGCGTTCGTCGGCCGGGGTGCGGTCACGGACGCCGGCGGGACGTTCGGCGGTGGCGACGGCCAGCACGCGCAGGCCGCCGCCCGCGTGCCCGGCGGCGCGGGCCAGCAGCAGTTCACGCCGGTCCTCGGTCAGCGCGCAGCGTTCCAGGACGGCCTCGACGGCTCCCTTGACGACCAGTGTGCGCGTGCCCGGCCGGCCCGGCGTACGGACGACCGCGGTGGCCAGGCGGCGCACCGGGTCGAAGGGCAGGGCGGCCGTCCCGTCGTACGCCAGGAGGTCGTCCGCGTCGGCCGCGTCGAGGATCGCCTCGTCCAGGGGGTCGGGAGCGGGCGGATCGGCGAGCTGGAGGGTCCACCAGGCGTTCACGGCGGCCCACCGGAGCACGCCGGGGTCGTCCTCGCCCTCCGGGCCGAGGGCGCGGTGGACGACGGGGCGGTCCTGGGTGAGGGTGCCGGTCTTGTCCAGGCACAGGACGTCGACGGCGCCCAGGTCGTGCAGTGCCGGGAGCCGTCTGACGATCACTCCGTGGGCGCGGGCCAGGAACGACGCGCCGCGGGCCAGGCAGGTGGTGACGACGACCGGCAGCATCTCCGGAGTCAGTCCGACCGCGACCGCCACGGCGAAGGGCAGCGTCTCCAGCCCGCGCCCGCGCAGCGCGGCGCCCGCCATCAGCACCAGCGGCGGCATCAGCAGCACGAACCGGATCAGGATCCAGGAGATGCCGCGCACCGAGCGGTCGAAGGCGCTCGCCTCGCGCCGTGCGGCGGGTCGCCCGTGTGCCGCCGCGAACCGGGTCCGCGCGCCGGTGGCGACGACGACCGCCGTGCCGCTGCCGGAGGCGACACTGCTGCCCTGGAAACAGAGCTGGGGGCGGTCGGCCGCGCCGCCGGAGCCGGTACCCGGCGGGTCGGCCGCGTCCTTCGCGACGGGCGCCGACTCACCGGTGAGCGGCGCCTGGTGCACGGTCAGTCCGTGCGCGCGCAGCAGCCGTACGTCGGCCGGGACCAGGTCGCCCGGGCCGAGGCGGATCACGTCGCCGGGGACCAGTTCGTCCACGGGGATCTCCCGGCTCACCGGCGCGGCGTCCTTCCCGGCGCGGCGCAGCACGGTGGCGGTGGTGGGGACGAGGCCGCGCAGGGCGGCCATGGACCGGCCGGCCCGGTGCTCCCCGGAGGCGCGCAGCGCACAGCTGACCACGACGAGCAGCAGGGTCACGCAGGCGGTGCCCCAGGAGGCGACGGCCGCCGACACCAGCCCGAGGCAGAGCAGTACCGCCGTGAACGGGTCCTTGAGGCCCCGAGCGAAGAAGAACACCCAGGACGGATCGCGGCGCGCCGGGAGGACGTTGGGCCCGTACCGTGCCAGCCGCTCCTCGGCCTGCGCCGCGGTCAGTCCCCGCGGGCCGGTGCCCAGCTGCCGCAGCACCTGCAGCACGGTCGGCACGTCCGGCCCCGTACGGCCGGCCGGGACTTCTCCCGGCCCCGGCACGGCCCCGCGGACGAGTGCTCCGGCCCCGTGCCCCGGCGCCGTGGCGCTCCTACGCACCGGTGGTCCCGCGCAGCCGGCGCACCGGGGCGGACGCCTCCTCGGCCCGCACGGCGAGCTGGCCCACCATCAGCCGCACCACGGTCACGATGTCGGGGTCGTCCACGAAGTAGACCTGGCGCCGTCCTTCGCGGCGGGAGCGCACCAGGCCGGCCAGCTTCAGCTTCGTCAGGTGCTGGCTGACCGCGGGCAGCGCCCCGCCCACCCGGTCCGCGAGGTGGCTCACGTCGCTCTCGCCCTGCGCCAGCGCCCACATGATGTGCAGCCGTGCCGACGAGGCCAGCAGACCGAACGCGGCGGCCGCCTCGGCCAGCACCTCGGCAGGCGGATCCCCGAATTCACCGGCGTCTGCCGCCACAGTCCTCTCCGTTCCGCGCCGGTCATCGCCGCCGTACCCGCGCCGCTCCAGTCTAGGTGCCCTGCCCCCGACGCCTTCTCCGGCCGGGGACGGCCGCCGCTGCCGCCGCTCGCGGCGGGCTGCCCGAAGGGCCCCGGGCGGTGCACCCGGGGCCCTTCGGTGTGCGGACCGGCGCCTGCCCCACCCCCGTGGGGGCTGGAGCCGGCCCGCGGCTCATCGGCCGGACGCGTGGTGCCGCGTCGCGGACGCCGTGGTCGCCGGGCTCACCGTCAGGGGCCCGAGACCGCCGCCGAAGACGCTCAGCCCGCCCGGTGCGGCGAGGTACCCGCGCAGGCCCGCGGCGGCATAGTCCATGAGCGGCGCCGGCATCCCGGTGAGGGGGAACCAGCGGAGCTCCGCGCACTTGTCGGGCTCCCGGTTGACCGGGGTGCCCGTCCAGGTGCCGGCCTCGAAGAAGACGCCGAGGTGGTCGGTGGTGCCGTGCCGGGCGTGGACGGTCTGTCCGACGACCAGGTCGGCCGGGGCGAGGGTGATGCCGAGTTCCTCGTGGGCCTCGCGCACGGCGGCGTCCACGACGGACTCCCCGGGGTCGACCTTGCCGCAGGGCAGCGCCCACTCGCCGCTCCCGTACGCGGCGCCGCTCCGCAGGGCGAGCAGGACGTCCCCGCCCCGCCGGAGGATTATGTGGACGTCGAGGTCGGCGGACGCGGCGCTCATACGGCGGCCTCCCGGGGGTCGGTGACGAGTTCGCGGACGGCCGCGTCGGCGTGGCGGTAGTGGGCGGCGACCTGCTGCAGCCAGAGGACCTCACCGTCGTAGTCGCCGCCGGACGCCGAGGTGAAGGGGGCGGGGACACGGCCGGGGGCGTCGCCGCGCGTCCTGTGCGTGAGGGCCGCCCTCGTCCAGCAGGCCTCTGCCGCCGCCGCGGTGTTCCCGTCGGCGGTGTGCTGCCGCGCGTACTCCGCGGCGCGGTCGAAGAGGTCGGCCGGGGCGTAGTACTGCAGCTCCGCGAGGGCGTCGCGGATCTCGGTGACCCAGCGGGCCAGCCGGTCGTCGACGGGCTGGTCCGGGCGGAAGACGTCGCGGACGTGGTCGACCGGCCCGGACAGCGGGCCCAGCCTCGTCCGTACGGGCTTGACCATGATCTTCGCGGGGACGGCGACGGCGAGGTCGCGCCACAGCGGCCGCAGGCGGGAGAGGGCGGTGAACGCGCGGACACGGTCGACGAGCGTCCGGCCGGCCGGCACCGACAGGCCGAGCAGCAGCAGCGGGAACAGGGCGGTCGACACGGCCTCGGTGACGGTCTCCTGCAGTTCGGCGATGTGGTCGGCCGGGGTGACGGCCGTTGCGTAGAAGACGTACGCGGTACGGAGCAGGGCGTACAGGACGCCCAGGCCCATGGAGGCGCACATCATGCCGAGCGCGACGCGCATGAGGGTGCTCGTCGTGCGGCGGACGGCGCTGCCCCACTGGTAGGCGGCGACGGCCGAGGCGCCCGCCATGTAGAGGTAGACGAGCGTCATGTAGGCGGTCATGCCGGGCTGGCCGGCGTGGCCGGTGACGAAGTGCTCGGTGGGCTCGTCGCGGTCGATGGCGAACGCGAACAGCAGGACCAGGGCGACGGCGGTGGCGACGGACGTCTTCAGCGCCACCCTGGACACGGCCCGGGAGACGCGGACGTAGCGCTCGCCGGAGGACTCGTCCTGGCTGCCGTACACCGCGAGGACATAGCTGAGCAGGGAGTAGATCCCGCCGATCGCGATGACGTGCTTGACGACACTGGACAGGTCGTTGACGCCGCTGTGGTCGAGGCCGTAGTCCACGAGCGGTGTCTTCAGCGTCCAGACCGCGGCGAAGGCGACGACCATGCCCCACAGGGCGCGGCGGCGGTGGTCGCCCCAGAGGGCCGAGGGCAGACGCCACAGGGCGCCCGCCCAGAACAGGACGGCGACGACGTAGGGTGCGGCGCTCACGGGTTCCTCCTCCAGCGCCTGCGTGGGGCAAGGGGGTGGGACAGGCTCTCCGTCAGCCGGCCGACCAGGTCGTCGGTGGCCCGGCTGTCGCGAGCGGCGCGGTCACGGATGATGCCCGCGGAGATCTCGGTGGCGAGTTCCTGCTCCGACTCGTAGTCGGTGCGGGCCGCCATGGGGACGTCGCGGAGGAAGCGGCCTATCAGGTTCGTCCCCAGGTGCGGGGTCATCCGCCGGAACTCCTCGGGGCTGACGGTGCCACCGTGGTCGAACCACTCGTGGACGAGTTCGTGCAGGAGGACGTGTTCCTGGTGGAACGGTGTGCCGCGCAGGGGGAACAGGACGAGGCTCACCTCGCCGCCCAGCTTGACGCGGAGGCCGCAGGCGGAGCCGGGCGCGGTGAGCGCGGGCGGCATGGGCCGCAGGACGATACGCCGGCCGAGCCGGTCTTCCATCGCACGGACCAGCGCGGGGATGCCGAACGGCTTCGGGACGGGGAAGCCGTCCAGGTCTTGCTCGCACTGCTTGCGCAGCCGTCGCAGGGAGGACATGGACACCTCGGTGGGGATGGCGCGGGATTCGGACACGCTGTACGGCTACGACGGACACCTACGGCGTTGTGGTGTCGTCGTCGGTGAGCTCCGCGGTCACCTCGCTGAGGTAGGCGAGGAGTTCGGCCGACAGCCCCGTGGTCACCCCCCGGCCGGCGATGCCCTGGACGTCCCCGCGGTGGACGGCGCGCAGGAAGTTCAGCGACTCGATGACCCGTTGCGCCACCTCTCGCTGGTCCTCGAAGAACAGCGGGTCCACGTCGAAGAACTGGGCGACCGCGTCGATGATCGGCTGCCCCGGGACGTACGGCTCGCCGGTGTCCGGGCTGGTCTCGCCCGACCGCATCTTGCCCAGGGTGACGTGCGAGATGACCTTCCGCCGGTGGAACTCGTTGACGGCGTCGGCGACGGCGCGGTCCGACGCCCGGCTCCCCCACGGTGCCTCACCCGGGGGAAAGGCGTTCCTGATCAGGTACTCGACCTTCTCGGCGAGTGTCCGCGGCTCGCGCTCGGCTGCTCCGTCACCCATCGCGCTCCTCACCGGGCCTGACGTGAACGAGTCACGCGATCACCCTACGCCACTGTTAAATCGATTTTCCACACAGGAACATCGTACGCACAAGCCCCTTCCGCCTCATCGGGCAGACGCGGGACCGCAGCGACGCGGGGCTGGGTGGAGGGGAGGCGCGAACGGCGCCCCGGCCCGGCGGACGTGATCCGGCGGACCCGCCCGGCCTCCGGCGCGTGGGCACGGGATGCGGGCACGGAACGCGGGCATGAAAAGGACCCGGATGCCGACGGGGGATGCAGCATCCGGGCCTGATCATTAGCTTAGCGCCAGCAGGGTGGACGACCACAACACCGCGCGCGAAAGTGCCCGGAAGAGGCCGGAAAAGGTGGGGAAGGAACCGAGGCCGACAGCAGTCCGCCGCGCGCCGGCCGGCGCCGGCCGGCTCATGGGCTCTGTGGTCCACATGGTGGTATGTGACGGCGTGGATCGTCGGCCCACGCGATTCCAGGGCGGTTCCCCACGGCTCCCCGTGCTTCGATCGCGCCAGGAGGTACGTGACATGGCTGACGAGCGACCGCAGGAGCACCGCCCCCGGTTCACCGCGTCCCGGCGCCGCGTGCTGGCCGCGGCGGCCCTGGCACCGGTGTCCACCGGGACGCCCGCCGACGCCCGGGCCCTCCCCGCCGGGCCGGAGGGCCGCACCCCGGTGGAACCGGTGAGGACCCGGTCGGCGGACTGGGCGGAGGTGGCCGAGGCCCTCGGCCGGCCAGGCGACATGAGGCGGTTCATGTACCACACGGCCCTCCCCCGCCGGGACCTCACGGTCTTCTCCCACGGCGTCCGGATCGACCCCGCCCTCGCCCTGGGCACGCACCTGGCCTTCGTCCGGTACGCCGACCGCAGCACGCTCCTGATGGGCGACGCGGTGGTCACCGAACGGGAACTGCAGTCCTTCGTCGACGTCGCGCAGGAACACGGCATCCGGCAGACCGCCGTCCACAAGCACCTGCTCGCCCACCGGCCGGACGTCTGGTGGGTCCATCTGCACGCCCACGGCCACGATCCGGTCGCCCTCGCCCACGGACTGCGCGCCGCGTTCGACCGCACCGGCACGCCGCCGCCCGGCCGGCCCTCCCGCCGGGCTCGGCCCGTCGCCCTGGACACCGCCGCCATCGACGCCGCCATGGGCGTCGAGGGCGTCCATGACGGTGAGGTCTACAAGTCCACCTACGTCCGCCGGGAGACCGTCACCGACGGCCGTCTGGCCCTGCCCGCGGGGCTGGGCTCCACCACCTCCGCCAGCTTCCAGCCGCTCGGCGGCGGACGGGCCGCCCTCAGCGGTGACCTGGCGATGACCGCCGACGAGGTCCATCCGGCCCTCGTGGCGCTGCGGCGCGGCGACATCGACCTCGTCGAGGTCCACCATCACCACCTGACGGACGAACCACGCCTGTTCTTCGTCCACTTCTGGGCCGTCGGCGACGCCGTCGGGCTCGCCGGGGCAGTCCGCCGCGCCGTGGACACCACCGACGTCGTCCCCATGCCGGGAGCGACCGGCTGACGACCGCGGCCGGCGAGAACCGCGCGCCGCGGCGCTCGTGGAGTGACGTGCCCCCACACGCTGTCACAGCGCTCGGCCGAGCGGTGTCCTGGGACCGGGCCCCTCCCGCTGCTCACCGCACCGGACGTGGCCCAGGACGTCGAGCTCGCCGAGAGTGTGTCGATGGCGCTGGTGCTCGTCCTCGAGACACTGCCGCCGACCGAACGCGCCGTCTTGGTGCTGCGCGAGGTGTTCGACGGCGGCCACGACGACATCGTGGCCGCCGTCGGCAGGAGCCCCGCGGCCGTCCGCCAGATCGCCCGCCGCGCCCGGCAGCACGTCGAGGCCCGCCGCCCCGGGAGGTGGTCTCCGCGAGCCGGGCCCGGGCGGCCGTGGACGCGTTCCGGCGCACGCTGGAGACCCGGGACCCGCAGGGCCTCCTCGACGTACTCGCCCCCGAGGTCGTCCTCGTGAACGACGGCGGCGGTGTCGGGCGGGCCGCGCTGCGGCCGATCGTCGGCACCGACAAGGTGGTCCGGTACATCATCGGCGGCACCGGCAGGACGAGAGCCACGCTCGCCCTCCCCCCACCGTGGCCAACGGCGGCCCGGCGCTCGTCGTACGGCTGGACGGCTGGACGGCTGGACGGCTGGACGGCTGGACGGCTGGACGGCGAGATCGACGCATCATGACGTTCCGGGTCGAGGACGACCGCATCACCGGCGTCTGCTGCGTCCGCAACGCCGAGAAGCTGACCCGCGTCGGCTCCGGGACCCCGCTCGCCCCGCGGTGAGCGACGTCCCGGAGCCGAGCCGGTCCTCACCTCGTGCCGAAGTCCTGCGTCCAGTAGTGGCCGTAGGTGGTGCCCGCTCCGTACGCGTAGCCGACGCCTATGTGCTTGAGCGAACAATCGAGGATGTTCGCCCGGTGGCCCGGGGAGTCCATCCAGCCCCGCACCACGTCGGCGGCGGTCGGCCGGCCCGCGGCCACGTTCTCCGCGAGCGCCCGCCAGCCGGTGTAGCCGGCCGCCTCGGCCCTGCTCACCATGGTGCTGCCGTCGGAGCCGTCGTGCCCGAAGAAGTCGTGGTCCGCCATGTCCTGCGCGTGCCGCTGCGCGGCCGTGTCGAGGGCGGGGCTGCCCTGGAGCGCCGGACAGCCCGCCCTGGACCGTTCGGCGTTGGTCAGACTGATCACGGCCGCGCGCATCTCGGCGGGGGTGGCCGCCGACGCGGGCGCGGCCGTGAGCGTCACCGCCGAGGCGGCGGCGCCGACCAGGACCGCCGTCAGACGCCGGGTGAGTGTCATGTCGTGTCCTTTCGTCTCGTCCCGGTGGGCCGCGCCGCCCTCGGCGCGTCGTGCGGGCGGGTCACATCCGGTCCGTGTGACCGCCGGCCGCTCGCGTCACGGCAGCGCTTCCCCGGTCATCTCGATGTGTCCCTGGTCGGGGTCGATGACCCCGCCGAGCCGCTAAGAGCGCCGTCGGTCAGGGCGAGGCACTCGGGCACCTCCGGGATGTGCTGGAAGGTGCCGCTGTCGTCGACGCGGACGACCGGGGAAGCGCGGTGACGCCGACGGCCAGGCGGGCGAGGGGGAGCGTACGGAACATGTCGCTGATGCCTTTTCGGGTGTCGGGTGCCGGGGAGCTCCCGGGGGGAGGGGGACGGCCGGGGCTCAGCCCACCGTGCGGTAGGCGGCGCCCACCTGCGTGGCGGTCGTGCCGTCGTACAGACCGGTGCCGTCGCCGCGGCTGGTGGAGAGCGTGAACCAGGCGTACCGCTCGACGTACGGCAGTGACTGGAGCATGGCGGTCGACTGCTGGACGAACGCCGCCTGCTGGGTCTGGGTGGGATACCTCGCCGTGCCGGACGACCAGTCGATCAGCGCGTACTCGGTGAGCCAGAGCGGCTTGCGGTGGCGGTCGTAGGTGGCCTGGAGGTAGCCGCGCAGCTGGCTGGTGGCCCGCGTGGCGTCGAAGTCGGCGCCGTACCAGTGCACGGGGATGAAGTCGACCCGGTGGCCGCGGGCGGCGGCGCCCTGCAGGAAGCGGTCGAGCCAGCTCCCGGCGCGGTCCGCCCCGGTGGCCACTCCGGGCGCGCCGAGCCGCAGGCCGGTCGACTGCAGCCGGGGCCACAGGTCGAGCGCGTGCTCCACGGTCATGGTCGCCTGCCCCGGGTGGTCGGGCTCGTTGAAGCCGAGGAGGGTGGTGCCCTGCTGCCTGGCCCGGTTCAGCTCGGTGTCGGTCACCGAGGCCGGTCCCCAGATCATGGGGACGAACTCGACGCCGGCCGGCGCGGTGATCCCGAACCGGTCGGAGGACCAGGTGTAGAACCAGCCGGACCGGGAGTCGGCGAGCGCCTGGCCGACCCCGCTGAAGCTCCAGGCGCTGACGCCCTTCTTCCGCACGGCGGCGGCGCCGGTTGCGGGCGTGGCCGCCGCGGCGCCGGTCGCCGGCGTGGCCGCCGCGGCCCGGCCCACGGCCGTGAGCGCGGCCGGTGCCGCCAGCAGTGCGGTGAGTACGTTCCTCCTGCGCATGGTGTGTACCCCGTCCGTTCAGGAGCCGCGGTGGAAGGTGACGGTGAAGCCGCTGCAGCGGCTGCACTGCTGCATGACCTGGTTGCCCGGCTCGGTGTCGTGCTTCGACCAGCCGTACGCCTTCGGGCAGTTGGCGGCGATCATGTCGCTGTAGGGCGTCCTGGCGTCCCGGTTCGGGTTGGTGCACAGCTTCGGCGTGCCGTCGGCCCATCGCGTCAGGTTGCCGGCGGGGCACAGGGGCAGCAGGTTCCGGCTGCAGCCCATGGTGCCGCAGCCGCCGCCGGAGCCGGTCACGCCGGTGGGGACGATGGTGATCGGCACCGAGAAGGCGTTGACGTGGCTCACGTTGTACCAGGTGGCCAGGGCGTCCCTGCTGTCGAAGTTGAACTCCGCGAGGCTGACCGGCTGTTCGCCGGTGTTCGGGGCGCAGTGGTCGGCGAACGCACCGCAGTCGCCGAGCTCGCAGTGGAAGGTGCTGCCGGAGACTCCGCTGCACCCCATGCGCGCGAAGAACTTGCCGCGCCAGTGACCGGGGTCCGCCGTCTCGGGGATGGTGATCGTCGCCGAGCGGCCGGGCTCGAGGATCGGCAGGGAGCCGAAGTTCCTGGAGCCGTCGGCGTTGACGGTGCTGCCGACCCAGATCTTCCTGCCGGTGTCGTTGACGAACGTCACCGTGTGGTCGACCGCGCTCGCCGCGGCCGGTACGGCGTCGTCGAGCGTCGCGCTCGTGACCGTGACCGTGTCGGTCCGGGGCCGCGCGTCGGTCTGCGGCGCGATCAGTGCCGGCAGGGCCGCCGCGACGGCGGTCACGGCGGCCAGAGCGGACAGGATTCTGCGCACAACTCCTCCGTCGGCTGCGTGGTGGGGGGTGAGGGGTTGAGGTGGGGGGTGAGGGGTTGAGGTGGGGGAAGGGACCCGCGTCGGCGTCACGCCCTGCCTCCCGGAGGAAGCGCCTTCACACCGAGAATGGACTGAGCATGACAAGCCTGTTCCGGCGCTCGACCGCTTTCCGAGAGCGCTCTCGCCAAGCGACGGCCATATATGACAGCGACCCTGGTGCGACTGTCAATGGTCTGCACCAAGTGGGGATCGTTTCCGGCCAGTACGTCCCGCGTCTCAGGAGCCACCCGCCCCCCGCCACAGCCGGGCCAGCTCCTCGTACAGGGGGTCGGTGAGGTCCGCGCGTACACCGCGCGCCACAGCGGGCCGGGGTCCCACCGACGACCGGCGCGCGACCGACTCGAAGGACAAGTCGATCTGCGGCACCCCCAGGGCCGTCAGCCGGGCGCCGGCCGTTCCGAACGCGACGGCGGGAACACCGGCCCACAGCAGGGCGCCCGCGCACATCGGGCAGGGCTCGGCCGTGCTGACCACCGCGTGGTCCCGCAACCGCACGCCCCTCGCCGCGGCCTCCCGCAGGAGGTTCATCTCCGCGTGGGCCGTCATGTCCCCGTCCTCCGCGCTGTTGGCGGCGCCCGCCGCCACCGCTCCGCCGTCCAGGGCGACCAGCACCGCCCCGAACGGCCATCTGGCCGCCCGCGCCCACGCCACCGCCTCGGGCATGGCGCGCACCACCGCCGCCCTCGACTCCCGCGTCCACGGGCCGCTCCACTCCCGCCCTTCCGGATGCCTCTGGGAACCGGCCCTGTCCGTGACGGCCGGCCCGGTCACCGCACCCGCCGCCACGGACAGGAGCCACCGCCGTGAAGAGGAGATCGCGTCCATCCCGCTGCTCTGTCACGGAGTGACGCCCCGACCGCCGAAGGTGACGGCGGGTCCGGTGATCGGCCGGGGAGGCCGGCGGGGCTCGTCCGGCTGAGCCGGCACCACGCCGGGCCGGGCCGCCGATCACTGTGCCAAGCTCGGGCCATGACGGTTACCGGGCCCGGTGAGAGGCCCTTCGACGCGGTGCTGTGCGACCTCGACAACGTCATCCGGTTCTACGACCTGACGCTGCTGACGGCGCTGGAGCGCGAGGCGGGACTGGCCGAGGGGACGACCACGAGGGTGGCCTACACGCCGGAGACCGACCTGCCGCTGCTCCTCGGTCTGATCGGCAAGGAGGAGTGGGTGGAGGCCGTCGCGCTGGAACTCGGACGCCTCGGCGACCTCGGCGAGCCGGTAGCGGAGCCCCGGGCCCGCGAGCTGGCGACGGCTCTGGCCGAGGCGCCGTCCCGGGCCGACGCCGTGGTGGTCGCCCTGCTGCGCCGGATACGGGAGCACATGCCGCTCGTCCTGGTGACCAACGCGCCGCTGTGGGTGGAGAGCGACCTGGAGTCACTGGGGCTGACCGGTCTCGCGCACCATGTCGTCAGCAGTGCGCGGGTGGGGGTGGCCAAGCCGGACCCCGCGATCTACGAGATCGCTGCCGCGCGCGCGGGGACCGACGCCGAGCGGTGCCTGTTCGTCGACGACCGGACGGAGAACGTCGAGGCCGCCGTCGCCCTGGGGATGACCGGCGTGCACTATCGCGGCCCCGAGGATCTGCGGAGGGTGTGGGACTCCGCGGCCGTCGGTCGGCCGAGCCGGTCCCCGGCGACGGAGAGCGCGACCTCACGGTGCGCGTCGCGCTCGGCGAGCCCGACGGCGACGGACGCCCGTACGTCGTCGTAGGCGTCCGGCCCCAGGGGCAGGCGCAGCGGCGCGGCCCCGCAGCCGACGAGGCCGTTCATCGCCTCGTGGCCTTCTCCGGATCGTCGGGCACAGGGGAGGCACCGGCTGCTGCGAGACGGTGGCCCGCGAGACCGGCGCCGGTCATGCCGGAGCACGAGGGCACCCCGGCGGGCGAGGTGCGGCGACGCGGTCGTCGCGGTGGACGGGAAGGCCAGCTCGTACAGTGGGGCGGCCGCCACCGGCTGTCTCACATACCGGAATGAACTTTCCGGGAAATAAGATGCTTGAGATTGTTACCGTGCCAGTACAGTTCGCACACTCTTTCGGCGAGGAAGACCGAGCAATGTCCGCACCAGCCCCAGCCCCAGCCACCGGCCCAGCCCAGGCACCCGTCAACTCGCGGTCCCGCGTCCTCATCGCCAGCCTCATCGGCACGACGATCGAGTTCTACGACTTCTACATCTACGCGACCGCCGCCGTCCTGGTCTTCCCCAATCTGTTCTTCCCGAGCGGCGACCCGACCACGGCCCTGCTGTCGTCGTTCGCGGTGTTCGGCGCCGCGATGGTCGCCCGCCCGATCGGGGCCGTGGTCTTCGGGCACCTCGGCGACCGGCTCGGCCGCAAGCGGACCCTGGTGGTCTCGCTGCTGACCATGGGCATCGCCACGTTCCTCATCGGCGTCCTGCCCACCTACGCGCAGGTCGGCTGGGTCGCCACCGCCCTGCTCGTGCTGATGCGGCTCGCGCAGGGCTTCGCGCTCGGCGGCGAGTGGAGCGGTGCCGCGCTGGTCGCCACCGAGAACGCCCCCAAGGGCAAGCGCGCCCTGTACGGCACCTTCCCGCAGCTCGGCGCCCCGCTGGGCTTCATCATCGGCAACGGCCTGTTCCTGATCATCGGAGCGCTGCTGCCGTCCGGGGCGGGCGCCGACCCCACGCAGCCCTCCGACGCCTTCACCAGCTGGGGCTGGCGCATCCCGTTCCTGTTCTCCGCCGTGATGGTCGTCATCGGCCTGTGGGTGCGGTCGCGGCTCGTGGAGTCCGCGGTCTTCGCCAAGACCCAGGAGACCGGGAAGGTGCGGAAGCTGCCGCTGGCCACCGTGGTCCGCAGCCACTGGAGGCAGCTGGTCCTCGGCACCTTCTTCATGCTGGCGACGTACGTGCTCTTCTACCTCATGACCACGTTCTCGCTGAGCTACGGACGCACCGCGAAGGACGCCGACGTGCCCGGCCTGGGCTACAGCTACACCACCTTCGTCCTCATGATGATCTTCGGCGTGCTGTTCTTCGCCGTGTTCACCCTCGTCTCCGGTCCGCTCGCCGACAAGTACGGGCGGCGCACCACCCTGATCTGGATCACCGCCGCGATCCTGGTCTTCGGACTGGTGTGGGTGCCCCTGATCGGTCTGGGCACGCTCGGCGTGGTGCTGTGGCTGGTGCTCGGCTTCACCCTGATGGGCATGACGTTCGGGCCGATGGGCGCGCTGCTGCCCGAGCTCTTCCCGACGAGCGTGCGCTACACCGGGTCCGGCATCTCGTACAACGTCAGCTCGATCCTCGGGGCGGCGGTCGCCCCGTTCATCGCGGTGGCGCTGTGGGAGGCCGGTGACGGCTCACCGTGGCTGGTCGGCGTGTACCTCTCCGCGATGGCCGTACTGACGCTGGCCGCGCTCCTCCTCGGCAAGGAGACCAAGGACGTCTCCCTGGACGACGGCGAGGCCGCTCCCGCCTCGGCCAACGCCTCCTGATCAGGCCGGCATCCGCGACCACCGGACGCCGGGTCCCCGGCGCCTGTGGGCCGCCCCGTCACGGGGCGGCCCACAGGCGCCGCCGCCGTTGTCGCCCTCGGCTGACTTGTCACTCCGCCGGGGCCCCAGGGGAGGACGCCGCAGGCGAGGAGTTGCACATGGACGCGCAGGACGCACCGGACACCCGGAGCACGCAGGACGCGCAGGACACCGCCGGAGACTGCGGGCGGTCATCGGCGAGTTGTCGGACCGCTTCTACGAGCGGGCCGACGTGGTGCGGACGCTGCTGGTGACGCCTGGAGGCCCTGGGCGACAACCTCCGTCTCGTCGAGGACCTCACCGACGTCCACTCCGCCGCCGACCTCTTCCGCGTGATCTGACACCGTGCGCGGGAGTTCGGGGCCGTACGGCTGCGCACGGCCCCGTACCGCTGTGTCGATCACACGGTGGGACGTGCGGCCCCCGTGGCGGGCACGCCCGCAGACGGCGCGGCCGCCTCGGTGAACGGGTCGCGGGGGCTCTCCAGCTCGATCAGACCGACGGTCTCCCGCTTGAGGAGGGACGCCAGGGTCCAGTCCGCGAACACCCGGACCTTGCGGTTCAGGGTCGGGACCCGGCTGCCGTGGTACAGCCGGTGGAACCACCAGGCCGTACGGCCCTTGAGCTTGACCCTGCCGAAGAGGATCGCCACGCCCTTGTGCAGGCCGAGGCCGGCCACCGCGCCGAGGTTCTTGTGCCGGTACTCCTTCAGCGGCCTGCCGCGCAGCGCGGCGAGCACGTTGTCGGCGAGGACCGGCGCCTGGCGCACGGCGTGCTGCGCGTTCGGCGCGCACCAGGCGCCCTCCCCCACGGCGAGGTCGGGTACCTGGGCGTTGTCGCCCGCCGCCCAGACGTGCTCGAACCCGGCGACCTGGAGCGTGGGCAGGGTGTCGACGTGACCGCGCGGCCCCAGCGGCAGACCGAAGTGGGCCAGGGCCGGGCTGGGGCGCACCCCGGCCGTCCACACGATGGTGGAGGCGTCCGTCCGGACCCCGTTCGCCAGCACCACGTGCTGGTCGACGCACGACGTCATCGAGGTCTCCAGGTACACCTCGATGCCGCGCTGCTGCAGCTTCTCCATGGTCCACCCGCCGAGGTCGGGGCCCATCTCGGGGAGGATGCGGCCGGCGGCCTCGACCAGGACGAAGCGCATGTCCTCGCGGTCGACGTGGGCGTAGGTCCGTGCGGCGTCCCGGGCCATGTCCTCGACCTCGGCGACGGTCTCGACACCGGCGAAGCCGCCACCGACGAAGACGAAGGTGAGGGCTTTGCGCTTGACGGCCTCGTCGGAGGTGGAGTCGGCGCGGTCGAGCTGCGCCATGACGTGGTTGCGCAGGCTGATGGCCTCCTCCACGGACTTCATGCCGATGCCGTGCTCGGCCAGACCGGGGATCGGGAAGGTGCGGGAGACGGACCCGAGCGCGACGACGAGCTGGTCGAAGTCCAGCTCGAAGGTGTCGCCCGCCGCCGTGCGCACGTGGGCGGTCTTCTCCGCCTGGTCCACCGAGATCACGTGGCCGGTCACCACCTCCGCGCCCGCAAGGACGGGGCGCAGCGGCGCGACCAGGTTGCGCGGGGCCACGTTGCCGGCGGCCGCCTCGGGCAGGAACGGCAGGTAGGTCATGTACGGGCGCGGGTCCACGACGGTGACGGTGGCCTCGCCGTGGCGCAGCTTCTTCAGCAGGCGCATCGCGGTGTAGAGGCCCACGTAGCCGCCACCGGCGACGAGGATGCGGGGACGGTCGGGGGCGGGGGCGACAGGCATGGCGGTTTCTTCGGTGTGATCGGGGTGAGTGTGCCCGTGGGAGGTGGACGGCGGGATGTGGTGGGTGCCGAGGCGCCGGCGGAACACCCAGTACGTCCACGCCTGGTAGGCGACGACCAGCGGAGCGAAGAAGGCGCTCATCCAGGTCATGATCCCCAGCGTGTACGCGGAGGACGACGCGCCTGTGACCGTCAGGCTGAACGCCGGGTTCGTCGTGGACGGCATGACGTCGGGGTACAGGGTCAGGAAGAGCGTCGCCGCGGTCGCCGCGACGGTGACGGCGGAGCAGGTGAACGCCCAGCCCTCGCGGCCCGCCCTGGTGCAGGCCAGGGCGGTGAGCCAGGCGGCCAGGGCGATGACCACGGTGATCAGGCTGCGGGCGTTGCCGCGGTCCGCCTGGGTCCAGATGAGGAAGGCGGCCGCGGGCAGCGCGGCCACCAGCCCGAGCCGGACGGCGAGGGTGCGGGCCCGGGCGCGGATGTCACCGGTCGTCTTCAGCGCGGCGAAGACCGCGCCGTGCACGGTGAAGACGATCAGCAGGGTCAGCGCGCCGAGCAGGGCGTAGCCGTGGAAGAGCCCCGCGAGGCCGCCGGTGTAGACGTGCCGGTGGTCGATGGCGACACCGTGCACGATGTTGGCGAAGACCACGCCCCACAGCAGCGGGGTGAGCAGGGAGGTCCAGAAAATGGCGTGCTCCCAGTTGCGCTTCCAGCGGGCGCCGTCGCGCTTGGCGCGGTACTCGAAGGCCACCGCCCGGACGATCAGGCAGACCAGGATGGCGAACAGCACCAGGTCGAAGCCGCTGAACAGGGTGGCGTACCAGCCGGGGAAGGCGGCGAAGGTGGCGGCACCGGCCGCGATCATCCACACCTCGTTGGCGTCCCAGACGGGACCGATGGTGTTGATGAGCACCCGGCGCTCGCGCTCGTCGCGGGCCAGCAGCCGGGTGAGCACGCCGACGCCGAAGTCGAAGCCCTCCAGGACGAAGTAGCCCGTCCAGAAGAAGGCGATGAGCAGGAACCAGAAATCGTTCAGATGCATGACGGATACGTCCCTACAGCCGGTCAGTAGGCGAAGGTGAGGGTCTTGTCGTCGTCCTCGGCGGCGGACGGGCCGCGCAGCCTCGGGTCACGCCCGGGCGGCTGCTCCTCGAGGTGCGGCCCGGCCTTGGCGTAGGTGACCATCAGTCCGACCTCGATGACGGCGAGGACCGCGTAGAGCGCGGTGAAGCCGATCAGTGTGGTGAGCATCGTGGCGGCGGACACCCCCGGCGACACCGCGTCCGAGGTGCGCAGCAGTCCGTAGACCACCCAGGGCTGGCGGCCCGTCTCGGTGAAGATCCAGCCGAAGGAGTTGGAGACCAGCGGGAAGAGCATCGTCAGGATCATGACGCGCCAGGCCCACCTGGTGAGGAACGGGCCGAGGGGCCGGTTCGGCGTCAGCATCAGGTGCGGCACCTCCTCCGGCTCCGTCACATGGGCCGGGTTGATCATCCGGCGGTTGCGGGTGAGCCACAGTCCGGCCACGCCCACCGCGAAGGAGGTCATCCCGAACAGGATCATGGCGCGGTAGGACCAGTACGTGAGCGTGATGTTCGGCAGGTAGTCGCCGGCCGTGCCGCCGTACTGCGCCGCCATCGCCGAGGCCGCGTCGTTGATGCCGGTCACGGGAGCGGTGAGGCTGTGGTGCGCCAGGAACGACAGCACGTACGGGATGTCGAGGTCGACGACGTTGGTGTGCTTGGCCGCGTCCATGAGGGCGAAGACCGAGAACGGCGCGTTGGCCACCGTGTTCCACAGCCCCTCCCCCGCGGCCATCTTCAGCGGCTGTTCGTCGATCAGCAGCTGGCCGAGGCTGTCCGCGTCGATGAGGGTGGCGAGGCCGGCCACCGCGAGGACGCCGAGGCCGACCCGCAGCGAGGTCCGCATCACCGCGACCCGCTTGCGGTCCACAACGGTCACCGTGCCCGCGTTCTCCCTGCGCCGGGCGCGCAGCAGGTGCCAGGCGGAGATGCCGGTCACGAGCGCACCGCCGGTGATGAACGAGGCCGTGACCGCGTGCAGGCCGGCCAGCACCTGCAGGGGCTGGAACAGCACCGCGGGGAAGTCGGTCAGCCGCGCCCGGCCGTGGTCCAGCACGTAACCGACCGGGTGCTGCATCCAGGAGTTGGCGGCCAGGATGAAGTACGCCGACAGGATCGTGCCGAGGGACACCATCCAGATGCAGAAGCAGTGCACGCGGCGCGGGAGCCGGTCCCAGCCGAAGATCCACAGGCCGATGAACGTGGACTCGAAGAAGAAGGCGATGATCGCCTCCATGGCCAGCGGGACGCCGAAGACGTCGCCCACGAAGCGGGAGTAGGCGGACCAGTCCATGCCGAACTGGAACTCCTGGACGATGCCGGTGACCACGCCCATCGCCATGTTGATCAGGAAGAGCTTCCCCCAGAACTTCGTGGCGTGGAAGTACTTCTCCTTCCGCGTGCGCACCCACGCGGTCTCCAGGCCGGCGGTGATGCCGGCGAGGCTGATCGTCAAGGGCACGAACAGGTAGTGGTAGACGGTCGTGATCCCGAACTGCCAGCGGGCGATCGTCTCGGGAGACATGACGAGCACTTCCCTTCTTGTGAATGTGAACACATTCACGAAGTAAAGTTATGGGGAACGCCGAGCGAGCCGACATCCGGGAGCCTCGCAGGCGAAAAGGCCATGTGTCCAATGCCTTGTTGGATTGGCGAACATGCGCGGAGGTAATGCCAGGACTTCAATCTGCGAGCTCTGTCACACCGCCGACCGGCGGATTTTTGCTCATTTTGGCAAAAGGCGCAGGTCATCGATATTCGATGACCCGCATTCATGAAAACTGTGTAACTGAGGCATTGGAATCATGCCTGGCCGCGGCCGACCCTGATCACTTGGAATTCACGGAGACCAGACAGGAGTCGGTGATGGAGACCAAGTGGAACCCCGCGGAGGGGCGGCTGGAGACGAGGGCCCGGGGACGCGCCGTGCTGGCCGATCCCCTCCTGAACCGCGGCACCGCCTTCACCCAGGAGGAGCGGCGGGCACTCGGTCTCACCGGTCTCGTGCCGCCGCAGGTGCTCACCCAGGACCAGCAGGCGGCGCGCGCCTACCAGCAGTACCGGGCGCAGCCCACCGACCTGGCCAAGAACGTCTACCTCACGGCTCTGCACGACCGCAACCGCGTCCTGTTCTACCGGCTGCTCGGTGAGCACCTCGCCGAGATGCTGCCCATCGTCTACACCCCCACCGTCGGCACCGCGATCGAGCGTTACAGCTACGAGTACCGCCGCCCCGCCGGTGTCTACCTGTCGGTCGACGCGCCCGAGGACATCGAGCGCTCCCTGCTCGCCACCGGTCTGGGCCCGGACGACGTGGACCTCGTCGTCGTCACCGACGGCGAGGCGCTCCTCGGCATCGGTGACTGGGGCGTGGGCGGCATCGACATCGCGGTCGGCAAGCTCGCCGTCTACACCGCGGCCGCCGGCATCGACCCGAGCCGCACCCTCGCGGTCATGCTGGACGTCGGCACCAACCGCAAGGAGCTCCTCGACGACCCGCTGTACCTGGGCAACCATCACGAGCGCGTCGACCAGGTCACGTACGACTCCTTCATCGAGTCGTACATCGGCATCACCAGCCGGCTGTTCCCGAAGGCCCTGCTGCACTGGGAGGACCTCGGTCCGGCCAACGCCCGCCGCATCCTGGACGCCTACCGCGACAAGGTCTTCACCTGGAACGACGACATCCAGGGCACCGGCGCCGTGAACCTCGCCGCCGTCCTGGGCGGCGTCCGGGCCACCGGCGTCCCGCTGACCGACCACCGCATCGTGATCTTCGGTGCCGGCACCGCCGGCATCGGCGTCGCCGACCAGCTCCGCGACGCGCTCGTCATCGAGGGCCTCTCCCCCGAGGAGGCCACCGCCCGGGTCTGGGCCGTCGACCGGCACGGCCTGCTCACCCAGGGCCAGCAGGGCATGCGTGACTTCCAGATCCGCTACGCCCGCCCCGCCGCCGAGGTCGCGGACTGGCGTCACGACGACGAGGTCGGCGGCATCCCGCTCGCCGAGGTCGTCAAGCAGGCCCGCCCCACCATCCTGATCGGCACCTCCGGCCAGGGCGGCTCCTTCACCGAGGAGATCGTCCGGACCATGGCCGCGGACACCGAGCGCCCGATCATCATGGCCATGTCGAACCCGACCCGGCTGGCCGAGGCGGTCCCCGCCGACCTGCTCGCCTGGACCGACGGCCGCGCCCTGATCGCCACCGGCAGCCCCTTCGAGCCGGTCGAGCACGAGGGCACCACCTACACGATCGCGCAGGCCAACAACGCCCTCGTCTTCCCCGGCCTGGGCCTCGGCGCCATCGTCGCCGGCGCCGACCGCATCACCGACGGCATGCTCTCCGCCGTCGCGCACGCCGTCGCCCGGCACACCGACGCCAGTGTCCCCGGCGCGCCCATCCTGCCGCCCATCGCCCGGCTGCGGGAGACCACGGTGGACGTGGCGGTCGCCGTCGCCCGCGCCGCCGTCCAGGACGGCGTCGCCCGTGAACAGCCCGACGGCACGGACGCCACCGTCGAGGAGCGCGTCCGCGCCGCCATGTGGCACCCGGTCTACCCCCCGATCGAGGCCGTCTGACCGCCTCGTTGCGGTAAGGGCCGGCAGGCCCACCGGAGCAGCACTCCCCCACGACACCTCTCGGCGGCCGACCAGGACGACGGCAGCCGCCGAGCCCGCTCGACCGCGTCGTCCGTCCGTGCCGCCGATGCCACGACGCCGAGCCGGATCCGGGGGTGCGACAGCCCCGATCCGGCTCGACGGCTGACAGACCGACCGACAGCGGGCCACGGCCGAGCCACCTTCACCAGCTCAGCTCTAAAGAATTGACATAGTTGTGAGTTTCTCCCATATCGTCACCATCGTGGTGCCGGTCTTCGTCATCATCCTGGTCGGTTACGGCACCGGACGGCTCAGGCTGTTCGACGCGAGCGGGACTCAGGCGCTGCGCGACCTGACCATGCAGCTCGCGCTGCCCGCCTCCCTGCTGCTGAGCATCTGGAGGACGCCGCGCCACACCCTGGTCGAGAAGCTGCCCCTGGCGGGCCTGCTGGCGCTGGGCTTCCTCGCCGTGTACGCCGTGCTGTTCGCCGTCCTCCGCTACGCGGCCCGCACTCCCCTCAAGCGCGCCGCCCTGCTCGCGCTGGCCTGTGTGCAGCCGCAGTACGCCTTCATGGGCACCTCGATCCTCACCGGTCTCTTCGGCGCCGCGCAGGCCGCCATCCCGATCGCCGTCGGCGGCATCCTCGTCAACGTCATCCTCGACCCGGTCGTCCTCGTCATGCTCGGCCTGCCGGACCGCACGGCGCTGCGCACCGAGGCGCGGTCGCTGTCCGCCGGCGCCACGAGGCCCAAGCACGCGATGGCCACCGCGGGCGGCGGGGGCACGGCCGTGGCGGTCGCCCCCGCGGTCACGACGGCCGACGACCTCCCCGAGCCGCCCCGGACCTCGGCCCTGCAGACCGTCCTGCACCAGCTGCGCGAGCCCTTCGTCTGGGGTCCGCTGCTCGGTCTGGTCCTCTCCGTCACCGGTGTCGGTGTCCCGGAGGTCGTCGGCTCCTCGCTGACCCTGCTGGCCGGCGCCGCCTCCTCGGCCGCGCTGCTCTACGTCGGACTCTCCGTCGCGAAGGTCGGCCGCCCGCGCCTGCACCCGCGCGTCTGGGTCATCTCGCTCATCAGCGTGGTGGTCCTGCCCCTGCTGCTCTACTCCGTGGGCAAGGCCCTGACCTCCTCGGAGGCCGCCGCGCAGGCCGCGCTGATCCTCGCCTTCCCGGTCTCCCCCGTGCCGCTGATGTTCGCCTCCAAGTACGGCGACAAGGCGGACGAGGAGACCATCGGCTCCGCCGTCGTCGTCAGTCTGATCCTGTCGTTCATCACCCTCCCGGTGATCATCAACCTGGTCGGCTGATCCCGTCACCCGCCCGACACCGCCTGCCGCGGGGCCCCGGCCCCGTCGGCAGGCGTACGGGCGTCCGGACCGCGACCCTGGAACCCCGGAGCCGTTCCGTCGTCGCACCACCTCGTCGCACCACCTCGTCGCACCACCTCGTCGCACCACCTCGTCGCACCCCGTCATCGCACCGTGGAAGGCAGACAGCCGTATGACATCGGCAGCGCACGGTCGCCCGGACCGTGAACGGGAAGGGCCCGCGCCCGCACCGCCGCACCGCCTGCGCCGGTTGCGTGACACCGTCCGGCCCCGGCTCCTCGCGCTGCCCTGGGCGGCCGCGCTGCGCGGGGCCGCCGCGCTCACCGTGCCGCTCCTCGCCGGCATGCTCACCGGGTGGGTGACCCTCTCCGTCATCGCGGCGATCGGCGCGCTGTGGGGGGTGGGCCAGGACGGCTCCGACCCCTACCGGGCCCGGGTGCGGCGGTTCGCCGCGCTGGGCCTGGCGGCCGCGCTCGGCCTGGCCGCCGGCGAGGTCGCCCTGCGCAGCGGGCACGCCTCGGCCGTGACGCTCTGCCTGGTCGTGGCCGCGCTGGCCGGCGGCGTGGTCAGCCTGCGCGGACGGGTGTGGTCGGTGGCCGGTATGCACCTCCTGCTCGGCGTCACGATCGGCGGCGGCATTCCGGTACCGGGTCCCTGGTGGCACGCCCCGCTCGCCCTCCTCGCCGGGGTCGCCCTCCTCCTCGTCCTGTCCGCGACCCCCTGGCTGTGGCGTCGGCACCACGTCGAGCGGGCCGCCCTGCTGACCGTGTACCGTGCCGCGTCCGCGGCGCTGGCGGCGGCCGGTACGCCCGGTGCCACCGACGCCCGGCGACGGCTCACGGACGCCCTCGACAGCGCCCACCAGATGATGGGCCGCTACCTGGGCCCCGGCCGCCGGGGAGAGCCGGACCCGCAGGTCGGCGGTCTGCTCAGGGCGTTCGGCGTCGCCGTCCGGCTGGCCGAGGCGGTGACCACACTGCTGTGGGAGGCGCGCCCGCTCCCCGCGGCCGTGACGGACGTACCGCTGTCGATGGCCGCACGCCTGCTGCCGGAGCGCGACGCCGGGACCGCGCCCGGCCCGCCCGTCCCCACCGGTCCGGAGCCGGACACTTCGGGCCTGCGCGCCCTCGCCCACGTGTGCGCGACGGCCGCCGACGCGGAACGGATCGACGACGTCGCCCTGCACGTCCCGGCCCCAACGGGACCGGGCCGGCCGGCCCGGCTCCGGTACGCCGTCCTGCTCGCGGTCTGCGTACTCGCCGCGCAGGCGTGCGCCGAGATCCTGCACGGACCGCGCAGCTACTGGCTGCCCATGACCGTGGCCTTCGTGTACAAGCCGGACTTCGGTCCGGTGTTCGGCCGGGCGCTGCACCGCTGCACCGGCACGGTGGCCGGCGTGGCCGCCATGGCCGCGGTGTCGCTGGCGGTGCACGGCACGTACGCCCTGATCGGCGTCGTGGCGGTCTTCGGCGCGCTGATGGCCGTCGGCGTGCGCCACCACTACGCGCTGGCCACGACGGGGCTGACCGCCGTCGTGTTCGTCCTCGTCGAGCTGCTCGGTGACGACCGGGCGCTGTACCTGCCGCGCGTCCTGGACACCGCGCTCGCCGCCGCCATCGTCCTCGTGGTCCACTTCGCGGTCTGGCCGGACTCCGCCGGCAGCCGCGCCACCGTCCAGACCGAGGCGGCGGTGGCCGCCGCCCTCCGCTACCGCGACCTCTCCCCCGGCGTCACCGCCGCACAGCGCCAGGCCCTGCGCCGCACCGCCTACCGGCAGCTGGCCGAGGCGCGCAGGGCCGCCGCCCACGCCCGCCGCGAACCGGGCGCGCCGGGCCGGCGGCTGCCGGACTGGGAGGAGACCGTCACCACGGCGGAACAGCTGTGCGACGCCGTGACGGCGCGGGCTCTCGGCGCCGTCTCCCCCGCGGCCGCGCACGCCGCGTCCGCAAGCCCGTCGACCCGTGCGAAGCGAGAGTAGAAGAATGGACCTGCAGGTGCTCCGGTCGTTCCAGGCCGTGGCCGAGGGAGCCACGGTGACCGATGCCGCGGCGGAAGCCGGCATCACCCAGCCCGCCCTGTCGCGGGCCCTGAACCGGCTGGAGGAGGAGGTCGGCGCGGAGCTCTTCCAGCGCGTCGGCCGGGTCCTCCGGCTCAATCCGGCGGGACGGGTGTTCAAGGAGTACGTCGACGCCGTGCTCGACAGCTACGACCGCGGGCTGCGGGCCGTGGCCGAGGTCGTCGACCCGGACGCGGGCGTCGTCTCCCTGGCCTTCCTGCACACCCTGGGCACCTGGCTCGTGCCCAGGCTGGTCACCGACTTCCGGGAGTCCTCACCACAGGTCCGGTTCGACCTCCACCAGGCGGGCGAGATCGGTCTGGCCCAGCACCTGCTCGACTCCACCGCGGACCTCATCATCACCAGCAAGGACCCCGGTCACCCCCTGATCACCTGGCGCCGGCTGCTGGTGGAACCCCTGTGGCTCGCCGTCCCCACCCGCCATCACATGGCCCGGCGCCGCCGGGTCCGCCTGGCCGAGGTCGCCGAGGAGCCGTTCATCGTGCTCAAACCGGGCTACGGCCTCCGCAACGTCACCGAGACGCTGTGCCACCAGGCGGGCTTCTCCCCGCTGGTCGGCTTCGAGGGCGAGGAGGTCGAGACCCTGCGCGGCCTGGTCGCGGCCGGCCTCGGGGTCTCCCTGATCCCCGCCTCGTCCCGCGCCACGGACCCGGAGGCCGGCCCGGACCTCCCCGTCCGCTACCTCCAGATGACCGACGTCCACGCCACCCGCGACATCGGCATCGCCTGGCTCGCCTCCCGCACCCTGCCACCGGCACCCCAGCAGTTCATGGAACGCGCCCTGAAGGTCACGGCCGAGAGCCGGGAGCCGGGAGCCGCCCGGTAGGGCCGCCCGGCTCCCGGCTCCCTCCGTCACCGCTGCCGGCCGGGGATCACGGTCAGTCCGTACTCGAAGCGCCCGTCGAAGGAGCCGGGGGCCAGGTGGTCGCGGACGCGGTGGAGGGCGGGGTGGGCCGTGCCCGTGACCGCGTCCGCCAGGCGGTCGCCGAGGGGCTGGTGGGCCGCCGCCCGTTCCTCCTGGGTGAGGCCGAAGGTGAAGTACAGGAGCGTCCACGTGGTCCGGGCGGCGTCGCGCTCGCTCAGCCCGGTCTCCAGGAGCGCGGTGACGAGCGTCTCCGAGAAGCGCGGGGTGTGGGGTTCGGCGACGTGGGTGCCGACGACGAGTGCGGCGCCGTCGCGGTGGGCAGCAGGGCACGGCGCACCCGGCGGGCCAGTTCGCGGGCGCGCTCGGCCGGCGCGGAGGGCAGGTCGTCCAGCGGGACCTCGCCGAGGACCGCGTCGGCCATGAGCTCCAGCATCCGGGCCTTGGTCTTCACGTGCCACAGCACCGTGTTCATCCGTACGCCGAGCCGGGCGGCGACCGCCCGGGGGGACAGCGCCTCCAGACCCTTCTCGTCCAGGCGTTCCAGCGCGGCCCGGATCACGGTGCCCGGTTCGAGACGGTCGGCCGTTCGCTTGTTGGTCACTGCCCGACCACGTGCCCGTCGGGGCGGATCAGGGCGGTGCGCAGTCCGCCCCAGACGGCCGGGGGCCGGGCCGGCGTGCCGGTGTGGACGGCAGGCCCCGGCAGCGTGCGGTCGCCGAGGCCCGGGCCGGGACCGGCCGGGACCCGCTGCCGCTGCCGCTGCCCGTGCCGGTGGGCGACGGGTCCTGATGCCGGCCCCCGGCCCTCAGGGAGCCTCCTCAGCAAGCCGAACGGAACGTGCAGCGGCCGGAGCCCACCGCGTACACGGCCTCGTCCCCGTCGACGCGCGGCTTCCGCGCCCCTTCGGGTGCCGGGGCCGCACCGCCGACCAGCGGCAGGTGCGCCTCGGCCGTGCTGCCGGCCGGTACGTCCACGGTCGGCCGGAGGCGCCCGGCCTACCGCTGCCGGCCGGAGTCCGGCACCCTCTGGGTGCCGGACCCGGACATGTGCCATGACCAGGGGTCAGCTCACGTCAGCGGCTGTACCTGGATGTTGCGGAAGCGGACCTTGTTCCCGTGGTCCTGCAACCGGATCGCTCCCGCGGCCGGTGTCTCGGACCGGCCGGACGCGGTGGGGCCGTCGAGGGCGATGTCGTCGTGGACCTTCTTGCCGTTCCACACCACCGTCACCCGGGCGTCGGCCGTCTTGTTGCCACTGTCGTCGTAGCGGGCCGCGCGGAAGACGATGTCGTACGTCTGCCAGGTCTCCGGCGCCCTCGCCGCGTTGACGTCGGGCGCCTTCTTCAGGTAGATCGCCCCGGCCTCGTTGGTGTCCAGGGTGGTGTCACCGTAGGAGTCGAGGATCTGGAGCTCGTAGCGGTCCTGGAGGAAGATGCCGCTGTTGCCGCGGTCCTGCCCGGTCACCTCCGGGGGCAGCAGCGGGACGCGGAACTCCACGTGCAGCCTGAAGTCCTGGTAGGCCTCCTTGGTACGGATGTCACCGCAGCACACCTCCATCGACTTCGCGTCGGCGAGCGGCCACGTCACGCGCCGCCCGTCCGTGTGCTGCCACTGAGCCTGCGAGGCCCCGGTCCCGTCGAACAGGGCGACCCGCGCGCCGCGGGGACGGACGGTGATCAGGTCGAGGTTGACGTGACCGGTGTCGCCGGGGTCGTACCGGTAGGAGATGGTGTTGTGCCCGGCGCGCAGGGTCAGGCGCTCGGTCCGGGTGGACCAGGTCTCCCAGTCGCCGGTGGAGGGGAGATGTGTCTGCCGGAGCTTCTTCCCGTTGGCGTACAGGGAGAGAGACTTGGTGCCCTGGAACGGGTCCGGCCCGTTGGAGTAGCGGAGGTTCACGTCGTAGGTGCCCGGCTTCGGCACCGTCACGTCGAACGTCGTGCCCACCTCGCCCTCGGTCGCGTACCGGTCGACGAACCCGCTGCCGGAGTAGCCGGTGTGGTCGGTGTCGACCCCGGCCGTTCCGGTCAGGCGCGCCTCCTCGGCCTCGTACAGGGTCGCGGCGGGCGGCTGCTTGCCGGGCATCTCGTTGAGCGTGTACCAGGCCTCGGTGTTCCACAGCGTCTCACCGGAGGCGGACTCGAAGGGGCGCGGGGAGCGCACGTGCACCACGCGGTCCGGCTTCAGGCCGTCCAGCCGCAGCCGGACGGTGCGGCCGTCCTTCGAGAGCGTCGCCGAGCGCACGGCGAGCTGCTCCTGCGCGATCTTCGGACCTCCGTAGTCGGCGGTCGGTGTGTAGCGCCACTGTTCGGCCCGGTAGCGCTCGGCGAGCTGCGCGGCGGTCTCCTCGGAGACCGGCTGCGTGTACGTCAGGTCGAAGCCGCCCGGTACGGCGCGCATGGTCCTGATGTCGAAGGTGTTGCCACCGTTGGGTGTCAGCTTCTGCAGGCCGTACTTGAGCTTGCCCTCCTGACCCCAGTTGCCGTCGGCGCCGAGGCCGCCCGCGTAGATCGCGCCGTCGGGGCCGAGGGAGATGCGGTTGACACCGGCCTCCAGGCCCTGCGTGTGCCGGAAGACGGCGCCCTGGTACTGCCCCTTCACCTTCTCCAGGTAGGCGCGCTGGAGACCGCCGTAGGTGACGTCACCGATCAGCATCTGCCCCGCGAACTGTCCCTTCTCCAGGAGCAGCGGGGTGGAGGGGGAGTTGCCGATCTCGTTCTGCGGCAGCCACAGCACCGGTTCGGTGACGGGGCGGTCGTCGAAGGTTCCCGCGGGCTCCGTGTAGTGGTTGAAGAAGCGGTCCTGCTTGATCTGCACGAGCTTCGACGAGGGGAGCCAGCCGCCCTGGTTGTCGGTGGCGAAGAGGCTGCCGTCCGGTCCCCAGCCGATGCCGTTGGGGGTCCGCAGTCCGCCCGCGATCGGGCTGATCTTCCCGGTCTTCCGGTTCACCTTGTACGTGACGCCGCGGCCGGGCGCGGGCTGCGGGGTGGTGGTCGCGCCGCCGAGGTCGATGGCGACGGAGAGGTTCACGTAGAAGTGGCCGTCGCGGTAGAGCAGGCCGAACGCGAACTCGTGGAAGTTCCCGCTGTACGGCCAGGTGGCGACCGTGCGGTACTCGTCGGTCACCTCGTCGCCGTCCCGGTCGACGAGCCGGGTCAGCTCGTGCTTCTGCGAGACGTACAGGGAACCGTCGACGTACTTGATGCCCATCGGCTCGCGCAGCCCGCTCGCCACCTTCTTGACGGTGACCTTGTCCCGGCTGGTCGCGCCGGTGACGTTGTCGAGCAGGTACACCTCTCCGGCAACGTTGTCGGTGCCGCCCCACGTGCTGATCGCGAGCCGCCCGTCGGGCAGCCAGTCCATGCCGCTGACCTGCGGCTGGAAACCGTCAGGACGCAGGTCGGTGAGGGTGAGGTCGGGGCGTACGTCGGTCAGCGGCAGCCCGTCGCCCGGGGTGTCGCCGCTCGCCTCGCACTCCTTGCGGCCCGGTGCCGTCACCCGGACGACACCGGCGTCGGTGCTCAGTGCCTCCTGCGGTACGACGGTGAAGCCGCTCTCGCCGGGCGGCCGCCAGGAGAGCTGCAGCTGCTGCCCGCCGTCGCGTTCGAAGTGGTCGATGCGCAGCGGGTGCGAGCCCGCGGTGAGGTGGACCGTACCGTCCTTGGGCTCCGCGCCGTGCAGCCCGTCGTGGTCGATCACCGTGGTGCCGTCGATGGTCAGGCGTGAGCCGTCGTCGCTGGTCAGGCGGAACACGTAGCTGCCGTCGCGCGGCGCGACCAGGTAGCCGGACGCCTCCGCCACGAAGTGGTCGTCGAATCCGCCGAAGTCCTCGGACGTCGACCAGTCGACCGTCGGCCTCAGCGCGTCGTGGTTGGGGGTCTGCCCCGGCTTCAGGGTGCACAGCTTGTCCAACGGCGTCTGCACGTCGAACACGCGCAGGGTGATGCCGGGCTCCTGGGGAGGGATGTCCTGCGCGTCGGCGGGAGCGGCCGAGACCGCCGGGGCGGCCCAGAGGCCGCCGGTGAGGATGCTCGACGCCAGCAGGACGACGAGGTGTCTTCGGGCACGCGAGAACAGGCGTTGGTGCATTGGTCCTCCGGGTCGTGGGGACCGGACCGTGCCGGATATCGCTCCGGTCTCGTGCGGGTGACCGCGGTTCCGCCGGTGTGGCCGCCGGTTCCGCCGGTATGGCTGTTAGTTCCGCCGTCAAGGTAGGGGACTTCCGCTTGACATGTCCATACTTTGTCATCGGAGAGTTCAAAGTGCGTGTCGGTTCAGTGCGGGCGAGTTCAGCGTGCGGGCGCGGCGTCGTAGACGAGGAGCCCGTCCTCGCGCAGTCGCGCACCGACGGTCGGCACATGGGAGACGACCCGGCCGTCGTGCATCAGGTGACAGGCCGGCACCCCGCGGGCGAGCACCGCGTAGTCCGCGACGAGGCGCCGGTGGCAGCGCCACCGGACCGCTTCGCTGCACATGACCGCCGTACGGGCGCGCGCCGCCTCCGCCAGCAGTTGCCGCATCGCGGTGACGAACTCCGGGGAACGGGTGTGACCGGCGTAGCCGCGGAAGGAGTCGTTGCGCCAGAAGGTGTCCGGGCTGCCGGCGGCCGGCCTGCGGAACCCGCCGAGCGCGGGTTCCCACCGGTAGGCGATCCCGCTGTCCGGCAGCCACCCGGCCAGCCGGTCCCGCAGCATGTCGGGGTCGCGGCGGCTCCCCGGGGCGGTGCGCACGTCCACGACCGCCTCGACACCGGCGTCCCGCAGCAGGCCGACGATCCGCTCGCGGGCCGCGGTGCCGTGTCCGAAGGTGTGCAGGAGTGTTTCCACCTGCTGGTTCCTTACCGCGCCGCTGCGTGGCGGGCGCCAGGATCACCCCACGGCCCGTACCGCCCCGCACCGGAACGCTGACCGCACTTTGGGCGGGAGTTGTGGATGTGTCCGGATCGGCGCTCGTGGTGTGCGGTGGTGTCGTCGTACAGTGCGGCCACTGATGCAGCGTTCCGGGGACGGGGGACCCCAATGTTGTCTTCACATCGCGGCGTGCCACGCGCGTCAGCGGCCTCACGCGGCAGCTTCGTGCTGCTGGCGCTGCTGGTCGTCGTGGGCAGCCCCTGGGTGCAGCGGCTCCTTTTCGACTACTACCTCGACCACCACACCTGGCTCTTCTCCGACGAGAAGACGGCCATGTTCGTCCGGGCGACGTTCATGCCCTCATGGCAGTACTCCCCCCGGTACTACGACGGCGTCCACCACCTGGTCGCCGCCGACCTCATGACCTTGCTGCTGTTCGCGGGGATCGTCCTCCTCCCGTCGCGGCTGCCGGCCCGCGTGCCGAGGTGGCTCCGCTGCGTCCTCGGCGGTGTGCTGGCGTCGGTGCTCGTGAACCTGCTGTTGTGGGCCGCGCCCGACCTGGTCGATCCCGACGCCGCGGACTGGAGGTTCTCCGGCGAGGTGCTGGGACCCCTCGTGCGGTCGGCTCTCGTCTTCGGCCTGGCCGTCGGCCTGCTGCTCGCGCTGCTCACCGCCGGAGCCGGCCGGAACGGCCGGACCGCGCGCCGCCACGTCCGTCCACAGGGCCACGGCCTCGTCGCACCGCAGGAGAGGGGGAGGATCGGCATGCAGACCGTACCGACCACCGTACAGAGACCCATGCCGGTCGGGAGCGCACCGGGTGACGTCACCCGCTATCTGTGCGCCGCGGCCTACACCGACGAGGGCTTCGCCGACCGCGTGGTCGAGGAGGTCCTGGCCGACGAGGCCGGCGCCGTCGCCCCCTCACCCGGCGTCGACCTGAAGGCGGTGGTGGACCACTGCCTGAACGCCCGGGAGATCCGGCACCGGCGCGATCTGCACCTGACGGGGGCCTTCGTCCTCCTGGCCCTCACCGCACCGCTGTGGCTCGTCCTCGCCATGGTGCTCCTCAACATCACCCGGAGCGCCGGCGTGCGGCCGAGCCTGGCCGTGCGCGGCCGGACCCACCCCGAACGCAGGGCCCTGGTGAAGACCGGGATCACGGCCGGGTTCGCGGTGCTGCTCGCCTTCTACATCGGCGCCGTCGTCTCGTCGGTGCCCATGCCCGCCTTCGTGAGCTGGCTGTTCGGCGCCTACCTGGCCGGCGTACCGGCCGCGCTCGCCGCCCTCTGCGCGCTGGCGTTCGCGTACGCCACGGTCGTGCGCCACGACCTCGGCATCGACCGGCTGCTGCGCACCACCCTGACCCGCGGGACGTTCGGCCGGATGCGGTCGGCCCGCCCCGGTCGGCCCCGCCCGCAGTGGATCGCCGACCGGATCGCGGCCGTCGCCGAGGCGCAGGAGGGGAACGTCACGGTCTACAGCGGATACACCCCCTGGATCGGCTACTCGGAGACCCGCTCCAAGTGGCTGCTCACCGTGCCCCTGCTGCCGGCCGACGATCCCGTCGGCACGAAGGCCCGCCCGGCCGCGCCGCGGCCCTTCACCGTCACCGAACTCGTCGGCCACGTACGCGAGCGACTCCAGGCGGCGGCCGCCCACGGTGCCGCCGGCGACACGGCCGAGGCCGGTGCGGGGGCCCTCGGCTCCCTCGTCGTCGAGGACCGGATCTTCGTGAACGGCACGACCGTCAAGGGCGACGAGCGGTTCGCCGGCACCTCACGGCGCACCCCGGCCGTCCGGCTGTCCGCCGAGACGGTCGAGCAGATCATGCTCCGCCCGACCGGCACGGCCCGCCACTGTCTGGCCGTTCACGTGCCGCTGTGGGGCGGTGACGTGGTGCCCAGTGTGCTCCTGCACTTCGCGACCACCGGCAGGACGCTGCACCTGCACATCGACGTGCATGTGCTCGGCCCCGTCCATGGCGCCTACCATTCCGTGGACCGGTTGCGCGGCGACCTCACCCCGGAGGCCAGGCGAGGGCTGCTGATGGACGCTCTCGGCCACACGGGCAGGGCGCTCTTCGGCGCACCGTTCCGGGTCCGCCGCCACGCGAGCCTCGACGCCCGCCACCGCCGGAGGACGGTGGACGAGCTCAAGGCCATGCGGCAGGACCCGCTCTACGACCACGGCGCCCGGGTGAGCATCCGGGAGATGGCGCTGAGTCCCGAGTACCACAACTACTTCCAGGTCGTGGACGCCGACGAGATCACGTTGATGGTGGAGCGCCACACCCTGGCCGCCATGCGCGAGTTCCTCGACTCGCACGGCTACGACACCGCCGACTTCCGCGCCCAGCAGCAGACCATCCTCAACCAGGGTGTCATCCAGCAGGGCGGGACGAGCATCATCGGCAACCAGGCGATCGGCACGGGCGCGACCGCCACGCAGAACCTCCCGCAGCAGTCCGGAGCGGCCGCCCCGAGCCCGGCCGGCGGTTCCACCACGTGAAGGGACATCCACCATGCGCGACGACGGGCGACAGGACCCTCCGGTCAACAACGGGATCATGATCAGCGGAGGCACCCACTACGTGGGCAACCAGGCGGTCGGAGATCGGGCTCAGGCGTTCTCCGGATCGGTCTCCTTCCAGCCCCGGGACAACGAGCGGACGGCCGAACTCATCGGGCGCGTCGAGCAGTTGCTGGACGCGCACCGCGCGGAGCTCGGCGATCCCGAGGGCACGGCGCAGGAGCTGAGCCGCCTGCGCGAGGAACTCGCGGCCCCCGCGACACCGCCCACGGTGCTGCAGCGCACCCTGGAGCGGCTCACTGCCCTCGTCGAGCCGGTGGCCCCGCTCGTCACCGCGGTCGGACAGCTCGCCCAGTCGGTACAGGGCCTCCCCGGACTGTGAGGACCGGACCCGGCCGGATGCGGGGCCGGCCGGACACCTACGGCGGGCACGCCCACCCGACCGGGGACACGTCCGGACGCCACGTACACGCGCGCCGCCAAGGGGGCCGCCGCCGTGCTCTTCCGCGGTGCCGGGTCAGTTCCGCGCGCCGTTCCGTCGCCGGGACACGATCGAGGACTCGGCCAGGTCCAGCACGCCGAGGAGCACCAGCACGAGCCCGAGGGGCCCTCCGCGGAACCACAGGAACTCCAGGTCCCGGAAGAACAGGGCGAGCACCGCCCCGACGGCGACCAAGGTGATCCCCAGCAGTGTCCTGAAAGACCTGAAGGACTTGAAGGACAGTGCCCTGAAGGACATGACTCCACGCTCCGTACCCATCGCGCTCCCCCTGGGCCGTTCCGCCCCGGCTGTCACGCCAACGACACCACGCGGCCCCGGGACGGCACATCGTCGCACCGGGCGATGTCGTCGCCGGTCCTGTCCGTCGAAGGATGTAGTGACGGCAGCAGGATGCGGCGGCGAAGGCCTCACTCCGGCACGTCCACCGTGGTGAACAGGCCGTCCTCCGTCGGGAAGCGACGGTGGATCGCGCCTGTCCCGGCACCGCTGCGGCGGGCCGCGCCCGCGCCGCAACGCCCGCGGAGGCCGCCGGAGCGGGTGACCGGGAACTGCCGGCGTCCCGCTCGCAGCCCTCCGGCAGTTCCCGGCCGCCGATCCGGCCGGCGAGACCGTGCCTCACACCGTCAACTACTGCCCGTCGCGGCGCGACGGGTGACGAGCGCACTGCCCTGCCGGTCGCCGGCGACAGCCTCCGGGCCAAGGCGTCCGCCGCGGACCCGATCGGCCGGCCCGCTGTCGACACGGCCGGTGTCGGTCCCCTGAGCGGGAGCCTGCGGTTCGAGCCGGAGACGTTCGCCCCCGCGGTGCCGTACTCCGCCGGCCCCGACGCCTGCAGGTCCGGCAGAGCCGAAGCCGCCGAGGCGTTCCGATCCGGCCGCGCCCCGATGGGCGAGAACTCCCGGGACCCCGGTGCGCCACTGCCCGCACGCCGGCTCCGCGCCCTGCCCGACGAGACGCCCCGCGTGCCCACCGCCGGCCGCGTGACGCCCTGAGGCCGAGGCCGGCCACAGCCCTCGGCCGTGGTCGGTGTGGGGTCCGGCAGGCCGGGCCCCACCCGGAGACGGTGCCTAGTAGCTCAGCGCCGCGTTCCAGTCGCCACGGCCCCGGCGGGTGAGGTCGAGGATGTGCCACACCGGGGTGAGCAGGTCGATGCCCCGCTGACCGATGTCCTCGGACATCCTCGGGTGCGCCGAGTAGAAGTGGCGCACCGGTCCGTCGCCGTCCCGGGTGAACACCGACACCGTCGAGTCCTGGTTGCCCTCGGCGTCCTCGCTGCCCAGGTCGTACTTGAAGGTGCTCGCTCCGGCGCTGAGCAGGCGCAGGTTGGTCCACCCCCGGTCCCGGGCGTGCGCGCGGAGTGCGGGCGGGTCGGCCGCGGCGACGATCACGAGGTCCACGTTCTGGGCCACGTGCCGGGCGATGCCGTTGAAACCGTCGATCCACATCGTGCACATGGGGCAGGGACGGGTCTGCCGCTTGCCGTACATGAAGTGGTAGACGACCAGATCGCGCTCGGGCCGGGTGAACAGCTCGCTCAGCCGGACGGTCCGTACCGGCTCGTCACCGGCGTCCAGGTCCGCGGGCCCTTCCTCGAACTCGTAGTCGTCGACGACGGGGCCCGGCGGCAGATGACGACGCAGATCGGCCACCCGTTCCCGATGGCGCATCAGCTCGATCTCGGCCTCGCGCAGCTCCTCGCGGGCCTTGACGTAGTCGGTCGACTCCCCGGCGAGACTGGTCTGACGCATCGCTGCCTCCTACGACGACCGGTAGGCGGTGGTGGCTGCCGCGCTGCCGTCATTGTCCGCTCCTGCGCGCGGGCTCGCCAGGGGCAAGGGGCCGGCCAAGTGGTGCGGTTCTGACGGGATCTGTTGGTTGCACGAGTGTGGCGTTGCGCGGAACCGCTCACTACGGTCCCGTGACCGACAGCTGCTGAAACGGTGCAGGTCTGTCGGAAGGGCGGTGCGCTGCGCCGGGCGGCCCTGACGGCACGTCAGGACGGCACCGTACGCCTGCGCACCGCCGCGCCGGTCGCCGTGCGCACGGGCGGGGGCGCTCCGCTCGCCGTGCGCCGCCCGGAGAGGGCGGTCGCCGTGTTCCGGGTCAGGGCGGACGGGGAGTACGTGGTCACCCCGGTCTGAGCCGGCGGTCAGGCCAGGGGGACGGTGCGGGGCGTGCCGCGGCGGAACACCGTCCAGGTGCGGAAGCCGATGTCGTGCAGCACGCGCACCACCTCCGGGTACTGGTCGCAGACGCGCTCGGGGACGTGCGCGTCGGAGGCGAAGGTGAGGGGCACGCCGAAGTGGTGGGCGCGCTCGAGGAGGTCGTGCTCCGGGTACCAGCCGCCGTGCGCCTTGGTGTTGCCCGAGGTGTTGACCTCCATCACGGCACCGGCGTCGCGGATCGCCCGGAGCATCTCGTCGGCCGCGGCCGGCGCGGGGACGGTGCCCAGCTTCGGGTGGTTGCCCTTGAGCGCGTCCACGTGCCCCATCACCTGGAAGAGCCCCGAGCGCGCGCACTCCGCCACCGCACGGAAGTACCGCCCCTTGACCGCGGCCAGTTCGGCCTCGCTGTCCTCGACGGTCTCCCAGCGGGTGGTGTCGAAGATGTCCCGGCCCTCGAACATGTGGACGGAGCCGATGACGTAGTCCAGCGGGTACCCGGCCAGTTCCCTGGAGTACGGGTCCATCCGGCCCCGGAAGAAGTCCGCCTCGGTGGAGACGAGGATCTCGATGCTGCGGGCGAACTCCTCCTTCAGCGCCAGGGCCTCGGCGATGTACGAGGGGAACTCCGACTTGGGCATCGCCACGGGGGGCAGCGCGTGGTCGGCCTCCTCCGCGAACATGGGCGTGTGGTCGGACAGGCCGAGCACCTTGACGCCCTTGTCGAGCGCCGCCGTGACGTAGTCGCGCAGCGAACCGGTGGCGTGCGCGCACCGTTCGTGGTGCGTGTGGAGGTCGATCACCGGTTCACACCGCCAGGTATCCGCCGTCGACGGGCAGGTCGGTGCCGGTGATGAAGCTCGCCTCGCCGGAGAGCAGGAACGCGATCGGCGCCGCGATCTCCTCGGGGTCGGCGAACCGCTTCAGCAGGAACTTGCCGCCGTGTTCGGGTGCCGCCTCGGCCGTCGCGCGGGTGAGGCCCAGGGCTTCGCGGTGGAAGCGCTCGTTGTTGGCGTTCCAGACGGTGCCCGGGCTGACCGAGTTGACGCGGATGCCGCGCGGGGCCAGTTCCTCGGCCGTGCACCGGGTGAAGCCGAGCACGGCGGCCTTCCCCGTGTTGTACGTCAGGTAGCCGCTCTGCGAGATGTGCGCCGAGATCGAGGCCATGTTGACGACGGCCGCGTCGGCGTCGCGCTCCGGCAGGCCCGCCACGAACTCGCGGGTGACGAGCGAGAGTCCGACGATCGTCGGGTCGAGCGCGCCGCGCCAGTCCTCGGCGGTCGCCTCCAGGCCCTTGAAGACGAACCCGGCGGCCAGGTTGACCAGCAGGGTCGGCCGGTCCCAGTCCTCGGGGAGGTCCGCGAGGGCGGCCCTGACGGCCGCGGTGTCCATGACGTCGCCCACCGCGAGCCGGACCCGGTACCCCTCGGCGGTCCACTTCGCGACCGCGGCCCGGCCGTGCTCCTCGCTCCTGTCGTAGACCAGGACCCGGCAGCCCTCGGAGCACAGGCGCTCGACGACCGCGGCCCCGATGCCCTGTGCGCCGCCGGTCACCATCGCGGTGCGTCCGGCGAGTCCACGTTCCCGGCCCCTCATCCTGCCAACTCCCTCTTCGTGGTCCACTCCGCGACGAGGCGGACGACCTCTTCGCGGTCCAGGTTCTCGGTGGCTCCGTGCGGTGACAGCGTCCGCCCGGTGCCGTCGGTGACGCCGGGGTCGGTGGCGAGCGCGGCCGCCGCCTCCAGGTCCACGCCCGCCCGGGCCAGGGTGCGCCCCAGGGGCGTACGGTCCAGGCCGTCGCCGTCCTTGGCCGCGAAGTACCGCCAGTTCTGGAACATGCCCTCCAGGTGTCCCGCGGACAGGTGCACGGCGTTGCGCCCCTCGGAGAGGACGGTGCCGTGCTCGCGGGCGAGGGCCCCCAGGGTGCCGCGCAGGGAACCGGGTGCGGCGCGGAACGGGTGCAGTTCGCCGAGGACCTCGTCGCGCAGCTCCGCCACGGGGCGTCCGCTGTGGCACTCCAGGAGGCCGACCAGGGCGTCCGGGGTGCGGTAGCCCTGGTCCAGCGCCGGGAGGAAGCCGTTGAGGACCACCGCCGGCCGGCCGCCCACCTCGGTGACGGAGGCGTACGAGCCGGAGCCGAGCTTGTGGATGCCCGCCTCCCGGCAGCGGTCCTCCAGCGCGCGCGGCGACAGGTCGCCGTGGGCCATCGCCACGTAGGCCGGGAGGACGTCGCGGACGCCCGTGCGGTCCCGCAGCGCGTCGAGTGCGCCGCGGGCACCGGAGGTCAGCGCGGCGACGCCGTCGGCGGCCACCCGGTGCAGGCGGGGGTAGTGCAGCAGCAGGTCGCCGCGGGCGGCGAAGTCCGCGGCCGGGACCACCGCGCAGCGCAGGACGGACACCCCCTGGCGGCCGAGGGCCCCGACCGCCGCCGCCAGCATGCCGGCGGCGTGCGGGGCCGTCATGACCTCGGGCTTGACGACGACGGCCACGTGACTGCCGCCCTCGGGCGCCGGTGCCGGGGGCCGGCCGCTGTCGGCGCGGCGCCGGGTGTCCAGCGCCGCGGCCGGCAGGGCACGTACCTCTTCGGGTGTCACCACAGGGTGATGCCCGTCTCGATCAGTTCCGCCGTCAGGTCGCCGGAGCTCGCGACCGTCTTGTCCACCAGCTCCTTCAGCGCGGTCTCGTCCGCGTCCGGGGAGGTGACGACGACCTCGTCCGGGGCCTCCAGCGGGGCTTCCTTCGAGGTGAAGATGTGCACCTGGGAGGGGCCGCCGAACTGCTCGTGGACCTCCCGGGCCAGCCGCATGGCCATCACGTTGTAGATCTTGCCGGTGTGGTCGAGCGGGTTCTTGCCTGCGGGCGCCTCGATGCTCATCGGGCGCATCGGGGTGATGAGGCCGTTGACACGGTTGCCGCGGCCGACGACACCGACGTCACCGGTGTCGGCGACGGAGCCGATCGCGGTGAGGTACGGGCGGCCGTTGCGGTCGGTGGCGTTCATCAGCATCTGGACGTCCTGGATGCCGAGCGAGGCCACGTACGCCTCCAGCTCCTGCTGGATGACGGACTTGCGGGCCCAGTACTGGTCCATCGTCTCGATGTGGGCCGCGAGGAACGGCATGTTGACGACGAGGCTGAACGTGTTGTGGCGGCGGCTGCCGAAGACCTTGACGTCCCAGCCGGTGTCGGCGTGGCGCTTCTTGAAGTCGGCGCCGTTGACGAGGTTCTCCAGGCCGAGCACCACTGTCTCCAGCCGCGACAGCGGGGCGTAGCCGTGCAGCAGGTTGGTGTCGTTGGAGACGAGTCCGGGGGCGCGCAGCGGCACCAGGTCGGCGGCGGAGGCCGGCTGGTAGCGGGAGACGCCGCGGCCCGAGCCCTGGTGGTCCACGATGCCGAGCTCGATCACCAGGTGACGCTCGGGATCGAAGCCGGTGGTGACCTCGGAGAGGACGTCGGCGGCGGCGCGGAACATGATGTCGTGCACCGGTATCTCGGTGGAGCCGACGCGGTAGGCGCCCTTGCCGAACACCTTGACGCGGTACGGGGAGGTGATCTCGCCCCGCCCGAAGTCGACGTCGGCGCCGCCGCCGTACAGCGTGACCTTGTCGAACCAGTGGTGGGCGACGCCGCCGAACTCCTTCAGGCAGTGCTGGGAGTAGTAGCGGGACATGCGCTCCGCCATGGCGTCGCACATGGTGTCGGGGTGGCCCACACCCTTGCGCTCGACCAGCTCGTAGGGGAGGTCCTCGACGGTGCGGGAGTCTCGTTCGATCGACAGCATGGCCATCTCTTCCTGATTGACCTGATGGAGGGGAGCGGGTCAGGCGCGCCAGGGGCGCGGCACCCGGCGGGCGGAGGCCTCGTGGGTCTCGGCCCAGCGCCGGATCGACCGGTACAGCACGTCCCGCGTGTCCGGGACCTGGACGGTGATGTCGAAGGGGTCGGTCACCGACAGGTAGCCCTGGTAGGCGCGGAAGGCGGTCACCTTCAGCAGCTGCGCCCGGTCCAGGTACTCCTCGGCGAACGGCAGGTAGAAGCGGTTCCACTGCTGGGGGGTCACGTAGGGCAGCCGGTCCAGCGGGGTCACGTCGTGCTCGGCGCGCCAGTCGTTCAGGGCCTCGAGGACGGTGTCGAAGGCGTCGCCGACCCGCTGGGCGCCGTCGCCCCGGCCGAGCACGGACAGCCGGTGCCCGTCCGGCGGTCCCGAGGCGAGCAGCCGGGCCACGTGCCCGGCGACGTCGTCGGTGCTGACCATGTCCAGCAGGCCCTTCTCCTCCGCGACGAGCGCGGGCACGGCGCCGTTGCACATGGCGGCGGGCAGCCAGAAGAAGCCGCTGTAGCGGTCGAGCGCGCCGTCCGCCCGGGCGCCCATGACGATCGGGAAGCGCACGATGTCGGCGCCGTCCCGTTCGGCGTGGACGATGCGCTCGGCGTGCGCCTTGGACCACTCGTAGGAGTTGCGGTAGGCGTCGCGCGAGGGCGAGGTGATGTCGCCCTCCAGGCCCGTGACGAAGGACGAGGAGAGGTGGACGAAGTGCGTGCCGGGGCCGGCCAGGGCGAGCACCGCGCGCAGCGGGACCACGTTGGCGCCCTCGGCCTCCTCGTCGGGGAGGTTCCAGCGGGTGTCGGCGGCGCAGTGGACGACGGCGTCCCAGGGGCCGCGCAGCTCCGGCGGCGGGTCCTCCGCGCCGATGTGCCAGGCGGAGTGGCCGGTGCCCTCGCCGCCGCGGCGGCTGACGCCGTGCGGCGTGTGGCCGGCCGCCCGCAGCGCACGCATGACCGCGCTGCCGACGGCTCCCGTGGCGCCGGTGACCAGGATCCTCGCGGGCGCGGTCACGAGACCGCCGTGATCCGCCGCTCGATGGCGTGCAGCATGTGCTCGGCGTTCTCCCGCAGGGCCTTGGTGGCGACGGGGTTGAGCATGTCGGCGAGGAGCGGGATGCCGATCTCGAAGTCGACGACGAAGGTGACGACCGAGGTGCCGTCGCCGGTGTCCTCGACCCGCCAGTACCCGTTGAAGACGTCGAGGTCCCCGGAGACCTGGTCGAAGGACATGACCCTGTTGTCGTGGTCGAGGGTGTCGGCCTCGATCCACTCCAGGACCGAGCCCTTGAGCAGGACGGACCACTCACTGGTGCGGGCCCCGGTGTCGGTCTCGCCGATCACGGTGACCGACTCGACGTTCTCCATGTAGGCGGCGTAGTCCTCGAGGCGGGTGACGGCCGTCCAGGCCTCGGCCGCCGGGGCCTTGATCGGCAGGTTGACCTCGACATGCGGCATGGTGGTGTGTCTCCTTGTGTGGTGCCCGCGGGCGGGTTCCGGTGGCGCCCGGCGGCAGGGGCGGGGCTCAGTCGGCCGGGTCGAAGGTGATCTCGCGCCCCGTGCCGAAGCTGCCGACGACCTCGTCGCAGACCAGGAGGGACGGCGGGTGGTGGTGGGCGGCGAGCGAGTCGAGCGCGAGCCCGGCCGCCTCCTGTCCGCGCCCGTACAGGCGGCTGCCGACGACCGGGGTGAGGAGGGACACCACCCGGTCGCGGGTGTCGCTGAGGGTGGCGCGCAGGCCCACCGCGGCGGCCATGGCCGCCTCTCCGCCGAGGGCGCCGCTGTCGATGTCCGCGGCGAGCTGGCGGCAGGCGCTGCCGAGGGTGAGCAGTTCGCGGGTGGCGCGGCCGAGCAGGGCGGTGCGCGGGCCGAAGCGCCGCGAGACGGTGACACCGTGGTAGGCCGTGTCCAGCAGGCCGCTGAGGACACCGTGGTACGTGGCGGTCAGCAGCACCGAGAACCAGGCCATGCCGGAGGTGACGTTCTCGTCGATGACGTCGGCGGGGCCGCGGTGGAAGACGAGCCGGTCGTCGACCTCGACGTCCCGCAGGACCAGCCGGGCGGTGTCGGACTCCCGCATGCCGAGCGAGGGCCACTCCCCCTCGGCGTCCAGACCGGGCGAACTGCTCGGGATCAGGGCGAGGATGGTCTCGTCGGTGCCGGTGACGCGGGCCGTCAGGCAGACCAGGGTGGCCGTGGTGGCCAGCGAGCAGGGGTACTTGACGCCGCTGACGCGGTAGCCCTTCCCGGTCTGCACGGCCTCGGAGCGGCTGGTCATGAAGTTGGGGCTGCCGCCGGGCTCCGCGAACGCGGACGCCACCAGGGCGCCGGAGCGTGCGATGCCCTCCAGCAGCATCCAGGTGGTGTCGCGGTGCCGCTTGAAGTAGTCGACCATCAGGCCCACCGTGAAGGCGTGCATGTTCAGGGCGACCGCGGCGGAGGGGTCGACCCTGCCGAGCGCGCGCTGCGCGGCGGCCGTCCCGGCCAGGTCCGCGCCGGCGCCGCCGAGGTCCTCGGGGATCGGCAGCGCGGCGTATCCGCCGGCGGCGAGGTCCCTGATGCGTTCGGTGCCGGTGGCTCCCTCGCGGGGCCGGGGCGGCGTCCACGCCGTGCTCCAGCCGGCGTCCAGCAGAGCCCGGTGCGGCGGCACGCCGCCGTCGTCGTCGGGGTGTCCTGCCGTGTCCTCGGCAGCCGTGCCCATGCTTCTCCCTTCGCCCGTCACGGACCGGCCGGCCCGGTGGTCCGCGTGCCCGGCGCGACGTGACGGATCGACTCTAGGCAGCGCGGACGGCCTTGTTCAGCGGGTGTTTCTTTGTGCGGAACGCGAGATCGCGCGGGTGCGGCCGTGCCGGTCGTCACCGGTCCGGCACGAGGCTCGCCCCGCCCGTCGTCACAGGTCGAGCAGGGTGAAGAAGGCGTCCGGCACGGGGGCGCCCGGCGTCACGCGGACGGTGTCCCAGCCGAGGGCCGCGGCGGGTACGAGGTCGAGTTCGGCCGAGTCGCCGACCATCACCCGGCGCTCGAAGTCGCCCTCCCCGATCCGCTGGAACGCGCGGACGTCGGGCTTCTTCGGGCCGCCGTCGGCGGTGAACAGTCCCCGGTCGAAGACCTCGGGCGCCCCGGTCCGGCGCAGCAGGTCCCACATCAGGTTGCCGGGCAGGTAGCAGTTGGACAGCAGCCGGAGCGTGTGGCCCGCCGCGTGGGCCCGGCGCGCGGCCTCCGCGACCGGCGCGCACAGGACGTACTGGTCGGGGTCGGCGCAGCCGAGGGCCCGCCACAGGGCCCCCTCCACCGCCGTCCGCTCCCGGACGGCGCCCCGGGCGCGCAGCGCGCCCTCCATCAGGTCCAGGGTCGCGGGCTGCGGGGCGCCGGGGTCGGTCATGACCTCGAACAAGGTGCCGTACACGGTGTGCACGACCGCGCCCGCGGACCTGGTGTCCAGCTCGAGTGCGTCGGCGAGGACCACGGTGAACTGCTCGGGACCCGGCAGCGGCCGGGAGGTGACCAGGGTGTCGAAACAGTCGAAGACGACGAGCGCGGACATGGGTGTCCTCTCTGATGGCGTCCGGGATCCGGCGGCGTACCGCTCAGGACCAGGAGAGTTTGCGGTGGTCGGCCCGGAAGAAGACGAGGGTGACGACGGTGAGGCCGGCCGCGAAGAGGCAGAGGACACCCGCCGGGAGCAGGACGTCCGCGACCCCGCCGCCACGGAGGATGACCTCGTTGAAGCCGCGCATCGCCCAGTAGCTGGGTACGGCGGGGGCGAGGGGTCCCGCCCAGTCCGGCATCGCCGACTGGGGGGTCAGCGCGCCGCCGAGTCCCGCGAAGACCAGGGCCAGGATGTTGGCGATGACGCTGAGCTGGGAGATCGTACGGCACAGCGCGACCAGCGCCATGCCCACCATGACCACGCAGAGCGCCAGCGGCAGCGCCACCACCACCAGGGCGAGGGGGGAACCCGTCACCCGCAGGTCGAACAGTGCTCCCCCGGCCCCGAAGATGACGGCGAGCTGGAGCACCGCGGCGGCCAGCGGCACGACGATGCGCGCGGCCAGCAGCTCGACCGGGCGGGCGGTGCTCGCGCGCAGCCGGTCCCAGGTGTTCCAGCCGTGCTCGCGGAACATGGCGAAGCCGACGACGTTCACCAGGAAGAAGAGGAACATCACCGCCATGCCGGGGACGCCCTGTTCGGCGCCGTTGGCGTCGGTGGCCTCGCCGCCGGCCCGCAGGGCGGCGCGGAACAGCGGCTGCATGAAGCCCATGATGAGCAGCGGCATGACCGTGCGGACCACCAGGGGCGCGGGGTCGCGCAGCAGCAGCCGGACGTCCTGCCGGACGAGGGCGGTGATCCGTACCAGTGCCCCGTCACGCATGCTGTCCCGCCTCGGTCCTGTCCGTGATCCCGTCCGTGCTTGCGCTGTCCTCCCCCTTGTCGCCGTGCTGCCCCCCGGTGAGCCTCAGGAAGACGCTGTCCAGGCTGGGCCGGACGACGCGCAGGGTGGACAGCCGGGCGGCGGCGTCACCCAGGGCGGCCAGCACTTGGGCCGTGACCAGGTGGGGCTGTGCCACCCGGACGAGGAGCGTGTCGCCCTGCCGGGTCACCGGCCAGGGCAGGTCGAGTGCGGGGGGCTCGCCGGAGAAGACCAGTTCCACGGCGCTGTCGCCGTGCCGCCGGACCAGTTCGTCGACGGAGCCGCGGGCGATGACGCGCCCCCGGTGCAGAACGGCCACGTCCGCGCCGAGGTCCTCGATCTCGGGGAGGTAGTGCGTGGAGTAGCAGACGGCGGTGCCCTGCGCGGCCAGCTCCCGTACGTGGGCGACGAGGCGGGCCCGGGTCTCCACGTCGACACCCGCGGTGGGCTCGTCGAGGAGGACCAGCCTCGGCCGGTGGATCAGCGCCATCGCGGTGTGCACGCGGCGCTGCTGGCCGCCGGAGAGCCGGGATGCGGGGCGGTCCATCAGTCCGGTGAGCGCGAGGGGCTCGGCGACCTCCTCGGTGCGCCGCCGGGCCTCCTTGCCGCGCAGACCGGCCAGCTCGGCGAAGAACCGCAGGTTCTGACGTACCGTCAGCGGTGGGTAGACACCCAGTTCCTGCGGTGCCAGGCCGAGTTCGCGGCGGGCCCGGCGCGGATGCCGCGTCACGGAGTGGCCCAGCACCTCGATCTCCCCGGCGTCCGGCCGCAGCAGGCCCGCGACCAGGGACATCAGCGTGGTCTTGCCCGCGCCGTTGTGGCCCAGCAGGCCCACGATCGTGCCCTGGGCGATCTCCAGGTCGACGTGGTCGAGCGCGATCGTACCGCCGTAGCTCTTGCCGGCCCCGCGTACGGAGAGGGCCGGTGGCCGGTCCGGGTCGCGGACCGGCCGTGGTTCAGTCGGCACGGCGCGTCCAGGCGTCCGGCAGCAGCGGGGGAAGGCCCACGCGGTCCAGCAACGGCTGCCAGGTACGGGCGAGTCTGAAGCCCTTCATCATGCCGCTGCCGGACCGGACGTCGGGCAGCGGTTCGGTGTACCCGAGCTGTGCCTCGGTCTCCGCGAGGTGGTCGCGCAGCCGCTGGAGCCACTTCTCGCCGCGTTCGCCGGCCGCGTCCAGGCCCTCGGCGGCGAGCGCGTTCGCGGCCTCGGCCTCCTCGGCGGGCAGCCCGGCGAACGGGTCGAAGGCGGCCTCGTCGTGGCCGTACATCAGCTCGCCGCCGGTGCGCAGCCCGCGGATCGACAGCGACAGCTGGAGCAGGTCGTACGCCATGAGGACGGCGACCTCGCTCTGTCCGCCGGCGACGGCGCCCTCGACGTCCTCCAGGCGGGCCCGGCAGCCCAGCAGGAGGCGGGCGGCGCCGTGGCCGCGGAAGGTGAGCAGCCGACGCAGGTCGGCGGGGTCGTCGGCGGGACCGGTGGCCGTCCGGCCGGTCACGGTCGTGGGGGAATGCGTCACGCGGGAACCTCCGGAGCCGGGTGGGCGACACCGAGCCACACCATGTTGTGCACGAAGAGCGGAAGCAGATCCTCGGGGGGCGGGGTGCCGGCCGGCCCCGACCAGACGACGCCGTCGCCGCCGGCGGGCGGCAGGCCGAGCCGCCGTACCTCCAGGGCCCGCAGCTGCCAGCGGTCCACGACCGTGCGGTCGTCCAGCTCCATGGTCCCGGCGCCGGTGGCCCAGCGCAGCACGGTGTGCAGCGGCGCGGCGGGGCCGACGAGCCGTTCGACGGCGTCGAGGCAGAACGGCACCCGCTCGCGGGGATCGGCGGGCGTGAGGACGGTGCGGAGCAGCCGCAGGTTCTCGTGGTCGCCGAGCACCTTGAGCTTCTCGCCCGCCCACTTGGCGGCGAAGTACAGCTGACCGCCCTCGGCCGCGCGGGCGTTCAGGGCGGCGACGACCGCCTCGCGGGCCCGGATCGCGGCCGTCAGCGGCTTGGCGCCGAGCAGCCAGCGGGCGGCCTGTGCGAGCCGGTGGGCCTCCACGACCCACCACTCGCGCAGGACGTCCTGGAGCCACGGTCCGCGCAGCCCCGCATGCCACTCGTCCCAGGGCTCGACGACCGCGAGGGGCAGTCCGAGGGCGAGCCGGGATGCGGTGCTGAGGGTGCGGCGCCGGTGGTTCCAGGCGTCCTCGGTGACGCTCTCGAAGCGCGGCCACGGTTTCGCGGTCAGCGCGGCGGTGCTGTCCCGGACGGTGCTCGCCCGGCGGATGCCGACGTCGATCAGTGTGCCGTGCTCGTGGGACTGGATGGGGAAGCGCTTGAGGTTCTCGTTCTCGACGAGCACCAGGAGGTCGAGGTCGCTGCGCACGTTGCCGAAGCCCGCGAGCACCGACCCGGCGGCCACCGCGAGGGCCGGCGTCCCCATGCCCTGGTCGGCCTCCTTGAGCACGGCGTCCTTGCTCAGCCCGCGCAGGTCGAGGAAGGCGGCGAGGCGCCGGTCCAGGACGTCCGGTTCGGGGAACGCCACAGCGCCCGGGGAAGTGGTCTCCATGCGTCGGTGCACCTTTCGGATACGGACGGCGACGCTGGTCACCCTGTCAAGCACGCCGTTCCGGTTCAACGCGCGTTCCGGCAGCCGGAACACCGCTTCCCGGCGGCGTGCGCGGGAGACTAGAACCGTGTCCCGACAGCTGCGGACCGTCCGCCCCGCCGGCCGGCGGCACTCCCGCCGAGGGCACCGCGTCGTGCGGTCCGCGACCGCCGGACCACGGAAGAGGACGGCCCCGACACATGACCGCGAACACCGGCGACGGACCGGACGGGACAGCCCGCCGGACGCTCACCGCGATCCGCCGGCACCTCTCGCCGCAGCTGGCCCTCGTCTACGGCATGAACGGCTCCGGCGCCGTGGAGACGCGGGGCGAGGGCGCGCGGGTGCACCTGTCCGACGGCCGCACCGCGCTCGACTTCGGCAGTTACGCGGTGACCCTGCTGGGCCAGCGCCACCCGGCCGTGGTGGCGGCGGTGCGCGACGAGCTGGACGCGATGCCGGTGTCCAGCCGGGTCCTCGGCAACCGGGCCACCGCCGCGCTCGCCGGGGCACTGGCCGGCTGGGCCGACCCGGGCCGCCTGACCAAGGTGTGGCTGGGGCTGAACGGCAGCGACGCGGTGGAGGCGGCCCTGAAGCTGGCCCGCCGGGCCACCGGCCGCCACCGGGTGATCGCCGTCGAGGGCGCCTACCACGGCAAGTCCATGGGCGCGCTGGCCGCGACCTGGAACGCCCGCTACCGCGAGTTCCTGGAGCCGCTCCTCGGCGGGGTGACCCACATCCCCGCGGACGTCTCGGCGGTACCGGGCGCCTTCGAGGGCGAGGAGGTGGCCGCCGTCCTGGTCGAGCCCGTGCAGGGCGAGGGCGGCGTACGGCCCCTGGACCCCGCGTTCCTGCGGGCACTGGCCGGCGCGGCCCGCGCGCACGGTGCGTTCGTGATCGCCGACGAGATCCAGACCGGACTGCGCCGCTGCGGCCCCCGGCTGGTCAGCACCGGCCTCGGGATCGAGCCGGACGCCGTACTGCTCGGCAAGGCGCTGGGCGGCGGGGTGCAGCCGGTGTCCGCCATGGTGGCGACACCGGAGCTGTACGCGCCGCTGGCCGCGGACCCGTTCGTGCACACGACCACCTTCTCCGGGCACCCGCTCGGTGCCGCCGCCGGTGTGGCGGCGCTGCGGGCGGTGGAGGAGCTCGCCCCGCGCGGCGAACGCCTGGCGGAGCTCTTCGGCGCCGGCCTGACCCGGCTGGCGGACCGCCACTCCGGCCTGGTCACCACGGTGCGCGGCCGAGGGCTGCTGTGGGGCGTGGAGTTCGCGACGCGGGCCGCGGCGGGCGAGGTACTGATGGAGCTCGGCCGCCGGGGCCTGGTGGTCTCCCCCTGTCTGGGCCGCCCCGAGGTGCTGCGGCTGCTGCCGCCGCTGGTCGCCACGGACGAGGACGCCGAGGAGGCGCTGGCCCTCCTGGACGCCGTCTGCGCGGCGGTGCCCGACGAGTTCCGCACACCGGCCGCCGCGGCCCGGCCCTGACCCTCCGGCCCGGCTCCGCGATCGTCCGGGCCGGGCCCCAGCAGCAACGCGAACGCGAGGAGTACGAGATGAGCGCGGAGCCCGGCGCCCCGGCCGGAAGCGAGACACACAGGACGCGGGAGACGCACGGGACGCCCGACCAGACCGGCGTCCAGTACCGCTACCACCGCGACCTGTTCCCGGCGCTGCACGACTGGGAGAACACCGAGCGGGCCATCGTGGAGTTCACCGGCGAGGAGGGGCCCGACGGGCTCCTGGGCCTGGACCAGATGGGCCACTTCGGCCCGCAGGGCTGCGACGCGGTGGTCCGCGCCGTCGTCGCCCGCCTCGGCTCCGGCCGTGCGGTGGACCTGTGCGAGCTGGGCAGCGGCTTCGGCGGCGCGCTGCGCTACACCGTGGACAGGCTCGCCGCCGCGGGCGTCGAGGTGCGGCGCTCCTACGGCGTGGATCTCGTCGCCGAGCACTGCGCGGTCAGCGCCCGGATCAGCCGCGCGCAGGGCCGCACCACGATGACGGAGCTGTGCGCCTCCGCCACCGCGGTGCCCCTCCCCGCCGCCTCGCTCGACCTGGTGCTGGTCACGGGCTCGATGCCGCACTTCCCCGACCCGGGCGCCGTGCTGCGCGAGGCGGCGCGGCTGCTGCGGCCGGACGGCCTGCTGGTGCTCACCGAGGAGGTGAGCCTCACGCCGGACGGCGCGGAGCCCTCGGAGGCGTTCCGCGCGGTGCATCCGCGCGGCGTCTTCTTCACCACGCCGCTGGCCGCCCGGACGGACCAGCTGACCCGGGCCGGCTTCGCGGACGTGCGGCGGGAGGACCTGACCGACTGGGCCGTGGCACTGCTCGCCGACCGGCTGAAGGTGGTGCGCATCTTCCGCGGGAGCGTCGCGAACATCTACGGCGGTACGTCGGCGGACCTGATCCGGGACACCCTGACCGCGGCCCGGGAGGAGTACCTCGCGGGCAGGCTGCTGCCCTCGCTGTTCGTCGCCAGGAGGGCCGACGGCGACTGACGTGCTGTCAGAAAGCCGGTACCGGTTCGGGGTTGCGCCGCAGGGCGCGGGAGACGGCGGCGCACGCGGCCTTGAGGTGCGCGGCGGCCAGGCCCACGTCGAGCCCGGCCTGCGGCCCCGCGACGGCCAGGGCCCCGGCGGCCGCGCCGGCCGCCGTCGGCACCGGGGCGGCGACCCCGACCACGCCGGTCACGCCGCGGACGACCGCGAAGCCCTGCTGCCGCACACGGGCCGGCTCGGCCTCCCGGACCCGCACGTCGCGGTGGGCCGTGGTGTCCTCCTCGGCGCCGAAGGCGCGGAAGACCCTGGTGGCGGCCCGGTCGGCGACCCGGGTCTCCTCCATGCCCAGCCCGCGGCCGGGTCCGTGGGCGCGCCGCACGGCGTCCACGAGGGCGGCGTCCGTCCCGGTGGGGTCGGCGAGGAAGACGAACGCGCTGCCGTGGGTGAGGCGGTGCAGCTGTTCGGCGTGCGGGAAGGCGACGGTGCGGAGCATGAGCTGGCGAGGTACCCGGGCCCCCAGCATGAACAGGCCCATGCCGAGCCTGAGTCCCTTCTCGCCGCGCTCCAGCATGCCCTCCTTGACCAGTTCGGTGATGATGCGGTGGGCCGTCGCCTTGGGCATGTCGGCCCGGCGGGCGATCTCGGAGAGCGGGAGTTCCGGCTCGCCGGGCCGGAAGGCGCGGAGGACACCGAGACCGCGCGCGAGCATGGAGCGGGAGCTGTGATCGACGGACAAGAGAACTTCCTCCATGTCGGGGCGGTGCGTGGAGCGGTGGTGCGTGCCGGCCCGGTACGCGGTCGGGCGTACCGGGCCGGCGCGGGCCCTGAGACCGAGCCGCTACCCGGCGAGGGCGCCGGCGGCGTGCCGGTCGCGCAGTTCCTCGGCGTGGGTGACGACCTTGCGGATGCCCTCGGCCCAGGCGTCCATCAGGCCGGGGCGCTCGTCGGAGTACGTGGGCAGCCGCAGCGCGCGGGCGATGTAGGCGTCGACGCCCGGGAACTCGTCGCCCCGGTAGACGCGGTAGGTGTTGTCCCCGGGGTGATACGTGCCGGAGTGCCAGTCGGGGCTGCGGAAGGCGGCCTCGCGGTGCAGCGGGGGCGAGGTGGGCCGGGTCAGCGGCACGCCCTCGGCCCTGACGGCGGCCGTGAAGACGTCGATCGGGAGACCGCCGAGCTCCTCGGCGACGTAGAGGGGCTGGTAGCTGACGTAGTGGGCGACGCGGTCGACGTGCTTCTGCCGCACCGGCGGGGTGATGCCGGGGATGTCCTCCAGGAGGGCGCCGAGCCGGCCGTAGTTCCGCTCGCGGCCGGTGAGCACGGTGTCGAGCCGGGAGAGGGCCCCCCGGGCGAGGGCCGCGCCGACGGGGTGGATGCGGTAGTTGAGGCCGAAGCCGGTCCGGCCGTAGGCGCCGTACTCCTCGCTGGTGACGTCCTCCTCGCCGCGGTCGATGCAGTGGCCGAGCATCACCGCGCGCTCGTAGATCCTGCGGTCGTCGGTGACGAGGACGCCGCCCTCACCCGCCGCGACCTGCTTCTTGGCCTGGAGGCTGAAGGCGGCGACATCGCCGTGGCGGCCGACCGGCCGCCCCGAGCACTCCGCGCCGTGCGCCTGGGAGCAGTCCTCGACGACCGCGAGGCCGTGCTCGCGGGCGAAGGCGGTGATGCGCTCCATGTCGGCGGGGAAGCCCATGAGGTGGGTGACCACGACGGCCCTGGTGCGCGGCGTCAGGTGGGCGGCGAGCCCGTCCGGGTCGAGGATGCCGGTGTCGGGGTCCACGTCGGCGAGGACGGGGACGCCGTTGCAGGTGAAGACCGGCATGGCGGTGGCGAGGAAGGTGTAGGCCGGGGCGATGACCTCGTCGCCGGGGCGCAGGTCCAGGCCGAAGAAGGCCGAGTGCAGGGCGGAGGTGCCCGAGTTGACGGCGAGGGCGTGGGCCGCGCCGAGGCGCTCCCGGTAGCCGTTCTCCAGGGCCTGGACCTCGCCCTCGCTGCCGTTGTAGGTGATCTCCCCGCGCCGGAGCAGCGCGGTGACCGCCTCGATGTCCTCCTCGGTGATGTGCGGCCACCTGGGCCGCTCGGCCGGGGTCAGCAGGGGCTCTCCGCCGAGGAGCGCCAGTCGCGTCATGCCTGTTCCTTCCTGAGCAGTTCCTGGATGTCTTGCGGGGTCCGCAGCCGCAGGCACGGCACGGCGCGGGCCTGCATGCGGGCGAACAGTGCGGTGTTGGTGCGCCGGACCACGGGGAACTCCCGGTGGGCCCAGAGCAGGAGCTGCACGGCGCTGCCGGGGCGTTCGCGGTTGCCGTTCCACAGCTCCTCCCGGGTGCGCAGCCGTCGCAGGGTGCGGCGCAGCAGCCGGGCCGTGGTGGCGCTCCGCGGCGGGTCGACCCAGACGACGGTGTCGGCGAGCTCCTCCAGCACCGGGTGGGCCGCGCCGTACTGGCCGTCGGCGATCCAGCCGGCGGTACGGTCCAGGGCGGCGACGTCGGCGAGGAACTCGCCCTCGGGGCGCCGCCGCCAGCCCGCGGCCCAGAACATGGCGTCCAGCTCGTAGTGCGGGAGGCCCCGCGCCTCGGCGAGGGCGCGGGCGACGGTGCTCTTGCCCGCGCCCGAGGGGCCGACCACCCACACCCTGCTGCCGGTCGTGCTCACGTGCCTCGCCTTTCGACTGGTGCGGCTGGTGCGGTTGGTGCCGGTGATACGGAGGGTTCGTCGTCCAGGAGCCGGGTCAGCGCGGCGGCTCCCTCGTGCAGCGCGGAGAAGTCCTGCCGCAGTTCGAAACCGGGCACCTCCGCCGCCATGCGGGCGAGGAGGCCCTGCCGGACGGACGACGGGACGGGGTCGAAGAACGGCAGCAGGAAGTCGACGTGCTTGACCGCGGTGGACAGCTCGTTGGCCGCGAGCCGGGCCAGGGTCTCCTCGGGGCGGAGGGGCACGACACCGGGTTCGGGGTGGAACCGGGGGAAGACCAGGGCCCGTACCGGCGCCTCGGCCAGCAGCGGGGGGCCGCCCGTGAGGTCGCGCAGTTCCGCCGGGTGCAGCAGGCGGCCGGTGTCGCCGGGCAGTCCGACGGCGGCGAAGGTGTCGCCGCGCACGGAGACCCGGCGGGGCCAGCCGCGCCCGGTCCACCCTCCGGCGCCGGCGGCCGCACGGACGGAGACGTCGTCGTTGCCGACGAAGCTCAGCCCGTGGCGCAGGGCGGACAGGACGGTGGAGGTCTTCCCCGCCCGTTTCGCGCCCAGCACGAGCGCGCCGCGTCCGTCGTCCCGGGCGACCAGCCCCGCGTGCAGGAAGACCTCCGGGTCCTCCGTGTGCGCCAGCCGCAGCAGGATGCGGGTGAACCGGACCAGGTTGTGCCACAGGAAGTCGCGCGGCATCGCCGGGTCGAACAGCACCTCGCGGGCCGTTCCGTCGTACCGGAGCCGGGTGGGGGGTTCGGTGGCGCTGGTGATGACCACCTCCTCCCCCGCCGGCCGCTCCCGGTCCGCGATCCCGATCCGCCAGCGGGCGGCGTCGGGTCCGCCGGGCGCGGGAGCGACCCGGACGTACGGGGCGAGCAGCTCCCGGACGTACGCGGCGGCGTCGGGACCGACGTCCAGGGCCACCGCGTGCCCGGAGGTGCGGCACACGTACCGCGTCATCGTGGGGTTCCCTGCGGGGCCGTGGCGACGACGTCGGAGAGGATGCCGCGGACCGCTGCGGCGCCCTCGGCCCGCCAGCCGAGGTACCACTCCAGGATGCCCGGAGCGCGTCGGGCGACCTGCCGGAGGTAGCCGGGTGACGGGACGAAGTTCAGCTCCAGCACCGGGACGAGGGAGCCGAGTTCGGCCGGTGTGAGCGGCTCGTGCGCCGTCGCGGCGGCGAGGACGGCCCGGGCCCGGTCGGGCAGGACCTGGAAGCTGCCGCGGGCCTTGCGGGGCAGGAACAGCAGCGCCCGGGCCACGTCGTAGACGCGGGAGCGCAGTTGCAGCGCGTCCCAGTCGAGGACGCAGGTCAGCTCCCCGCCGTCGGAGTACAGCAGGTTGGATCCCGCGACCTCGCCGTGGGTGAGGACCTCGGGGAGGTCGCCGTACCCGGCGAGTTCGGTGCGGGCCCGGCGCAGCACCGCCGCGTAGGCGCGCCGGGCGTCGGCGCGCACGGCGGCGCTGACGTACGGGGCGGCGATCTCGTCGACCTCGTCCAGTGCCGCGTGCGGGGGCCGCTCGGTGGTGAGCCAGAACTCCAGGTTGCGGGTGGAGCTCTGGCCGTCCGCGGGCAGTCCCTCGACCGGGACGCGGTGCAGCGCCGACAGGAAGGCACCGGCCTGTTCGATGTCGCCCGGCCGGGCCGAGTCGAAGGCCCGGCCCTCCCGCCAGGGCCGCAGTTGCCAGACGGAGCCGTCCTGGACGGCCGAGCTGCCTCCCTCCACCGTCGGCACGGGAGCCGCGACCGGGATGCCCGCGGCGGCCAGCCGGGGCAGGGCCGCGTGTTCGAAGGCCAGCCACTGCGGGGCGACGTCCCGCCCGAGCCGCTTGAGCGCGTACTCCCCGTGCGAAGTGGTCACGCGCCACACGGTGTTGACGCTCTCCCGGTTCAGGAACCACGCCCGGTGGGTGCCGAGACCGTAGCTTCCGTCGAGGACGCGGGCGACGGCGGGGTCGTGCTCGGGCAGCCAGGTGGCGGGGTCAGGCATTCCCGTCGACCGCCTGCAGGGCGTGGTGCTCGCCCGCCTTGCGCACGAAGGCCTGGAAGTCGTGCAGCGCCTCGGACTCCCTGGCCCCCGCCTTCGGGCTCTTGAACAGGAAGGCGCAGACGGGGTCGATGATGCCGACCATGCCCTGGCGGGCGGCGCTGTGCGCGGTGCGGACGGCGTTGGCCAGCACGGCGGCGGCGTTGGGGCTGTCCTCGACCTCCAGGCGTATCTCCATGTGCACGGGGGCGCCGATGATGCTCTCGCCCTCGATGCGCAGGAAGCACACCTTGCGGTCGCCGAGGTGCTTGACGAAGCCGTTGGGGCCCGCGGCGACCTCGCGGGAGTCGATGCCGGCGTTGGCGAGGGCCTTGCGCTTGGAGACCTGCTTCGAGCGGGACCTGGCCGGGTCGGAGAGGTTCAGGAAGTCGGTGTTGCCGCCGACGTTGAGCTGGTAGTTGTCCTTGACCTCGACACCGCGGCTCTGGAAGAGCTCGATCAGGGCGGTGTGCAGGGTGGTGGCGCCGAGGTGGCTGCGCAGGTCGTCGCCGAGGAGTGCGGCGCCGCGCTCGGCGAACAGGGCGGCCAGGACGGGGTCGTTGGCGACCGGTTCGGGGGTGGCGTTGACGAAGCTCGCGCCCGCCTCGGCGGCGGCCCTGGCGTACGTCTGGACGGCCTCGGTGGAGCCGGTGGGCAGCAGGCAGACCACGACGTCGGGCCGCGTGGCGGCCAGGGCGGCGGCCAGCGACTCCGGGGTCGCGCCGGCGGTGTCGGCGTGGGCGCCGACGGCGTCGCCGAGCGCGCCGTCGAGTCCGTCGAGCAGCGGGCCGGCCTGGACGGTGACGCCCAGGTGCGGCACGTCCACGTGGCGGACGGCGGCGGTGCGGCCCGCGTACACGGCCTCGGAGAGGTCCAGGCCCACCTTCAGACCGTCGACGTCGAAGGCCGCGACGAACTCCACGTCGCCGAGGCGGTGACCACCGATGTACTCGTGCATCACACCGTTGGCGGGGCCGGGCCGTTCCCGGTCCAGGACCACGGACTGCACGAAACTGGAGGCGCAGGAACCGACGCCGGCCAGCGCGACCCTGATCGCGTTGTTACTCAAGGGTATCCCTCCGGACGTATACCTGACGGTCGATACGAATTACTCGGCTTACTCGGCGTGCTGAGGCATCTCACGCAGCGTTGAGGCAGCTCACGCGGCCGGGGATCGGCGCGAACAGTGGAACTGAGCCAGCAATGTTCGCCCGGTTGCAGGCAAACGTATATCAGGGGACTTCGTTTATCCACCGCTCAGTATCGCCGAGTTTCACTGACGGCCACATCGGCGCGCGTGACACCTTTTTACACTTGCTTTACGGCACCGAATCCGGACGTCTCGCGCATGTCCGCGAAAATACGCAGGGAAAGGAGCCGAGGAAAGGAAAGCGCGGGAAGCGGCGCGCATGCCGACGGACCTGTTCACCGCTCGCACGGCGAACAGGCAGCACGAAAAAGTCCCGCACAAAGAAAAGCTTCGGCAAAAATGGGAGACGGCCGTCGGACAGCCGGGGCTTTACTGAATCTTTGACAGCGGGGACGCCGGAAACGGCGGGGCGAGGAAAAGGCCGCGTCCGCAACGGAGGCGGCCCCGCGCGACGGGCGCGACACGGTGCCGTGGAGGGTCCCCTCCACGGCACGGCGGTGTCACATCGCGGTGAGCCCGGCGTCGACCATGAGGTTCTCACCGGTCACGAATCCGGCCTCCGAGGAGAGCAGGAAGGCGACGGTGGAGGCGATCTCCTCCGGGTCGGCGGTGCGGTGCAGCATGTGCCGGCCGCCGATGTCCGGGCGGGCGTCCGCCTCCTCGCGCGACACGCCGTACTTCTCCTGGTAGCGGCGCGCGAGGTTGTCGCTCCAGACCGTCCCCGGGCTCACCGCGTTCACCCGGATCCCCGCACCGGCCAGGTCGGTGGCCATGCACCGGGTCATGCCGATGATGGCGGCCTTGGTGGCGCTGTAGGTGACGGACCGGGGCTGTGCGATGTGCGCGGAGATCGAGGAGACGTTGACGACGCTCCCGCCGCCCGCGGCCTCCATCAGGGGCGCGGTGTGTTTGACCATCAGGGCGTGACCCATGATGTTGACGTCCGTGACGCGCCGCCACTCCTCGACGGTGGCCTCGATCCCGCGCGTGATGAACGCGGCGGCGCAGTTCACGAGCAGTTCGACGCCGCCGAACGCGGCCCGCGCCGCCTCCACCGCGGCCACCACGTCGTCCTCGTCGGAGATGTCGCCGCGCACGAAGCCGATGTGCCCGGCCCCCGCGCGCCGCGCCAGTTCCGCGGCCGTGGACGTTCCGAGCTCCTCGTTCGTGTCCATGATCATGACTCGGGCGCCCTCCTCGGCGAGGCGCTCGGCGACCGCCCTGCCGATGCCCTGGGCGCCGCCGGTCACCAGGGCGGGACGTCCTCGAAGTCCCTTCATGTGCCGGTACCTCCGCTTCCGTGCTCAGGCACCGACGACGTCGGGCTCTGCGGGGGCACCGTCGGTGAGCACGGCGCGCAGCCGGGGCGCCAGGTCGGCCGGTACCAGCCGGTCCGTGGTGGCGTCCAGCTCGTCCAGCGTCCACCAGCGGTGACCGGAGACGGTGTCGATCTCGCCCTGGCTGAAGCCGCTGGTGTCGATCCGGAAGTGGGAGACGCGGCAGAGGTAGATCCGCTCGCGGCAGTCGTAGGTGTTGCCTCCCCAGGAGGCGATGGCCTTCCGGTACCAGATCTGGGGGCCGATCTCGAACTCCGTGCGGCCGGTCTCCTCCTCGACCTCCCGGCGCAGGGCCTCCTCGGGGGTCTCCCCGTCCTTGATGCCGCCGCCCACCGGATACCAGAACGTTTCGCCGTTGTCGTCGTCCACGCTGGAGAACAGCAGGAGCCTGCCGTCCTCGTCCAGCAGCAGCGCCCGGGCACTGTGACGGATCTGCGGGGTGGTCGTCACGAGGGGTCTCCTGTCGTCTCGGCACCGGCGCGTGGGGCGAGCCAGGCCGCCAGAACGTCTCTGCCATAGGTGGCCGGTGTCCACGCGCCCCGGCGGGCGGGCACGGCGGCGGCCAGTTCACCGATCCTGCCCTTGACGTCACCGGCCGGTTCGGGACTCGGGTCGGCGGACAGCCACCGGCCGCGGTACGCCGTGTCGGGTACGAGGATGTGCTCGGCCAGAGCGGCGACGGCGTCCGCGCCGGGGACCGGGCTGGAGTGGGGTGCGTCGGCGCCGGTGTTCTCGAGCAGCACCAGCCCGTCGATGCGCGCGGAGGCCACGAACTCGACGCCGGCCAGGCGCCGCATCTCCTCGTTGCTGAGCGAGATCTTGTTCTTGGGGTCCGGTCTGCGGACGGCCGCCTCGCCGTGTCTGATGAGCCGGCTCTTCTCGCCGGGCTCGATACCGAGGCCGGCCGCCGCCTCCTGGGTGAGGCGGGTGGACAGGGGCAGCCCGACCACGACCCATGCCGGGCCGTCGGCCAGCAGCAGGCACCGGTCGGTGGCGACGCAGTAGCCGCCCGAGCGGGCGAGCTGGACGGAGGCCGAGGTCTTGCCGGCGCCGGAGGGACCGGCGAGGACCACCCCGGTCCCGTCGGGCAGGACGGCCGCCGCGCCGTGCAGCATGAGTGCACCGCGACGGACGAAATGTTCGCGCACCAGTTCCCGCATGGTGCGGGTGACGACGAGGCCCAGCTCGTGCTCGTGCGCGGCGATGATCTCCCAGGCGAGGAAGTCCGCGGTGATCAGGGCGTGCGAGAACTCGTGCCCCTCCCCCGAGACGAGGACGAACGCTCCGTCCTCCCGCCGATGGCAGCCGTACCACCAGCCCGCGTAGGACTCACGGTGCTCGGTCGCCGGCCGCGCGGCGAGTTCCCCGAGCCGGGACGGGGAGCTGACGGCTGCGATGTCGATCCGCGTGCCGGCCGGGCCCGGCTCCGCACGGGCGAGCCGGTGCTGGCTCTCGACGTAGTCGAGGACCCCGTGGTCCTCGGCACGCACCCGGAACTCCAGGTCGTGCCAGGTTATCCGCGTTAAGCTGGGTAATGCCAAGATAAACGCCCTCCATGACACAGAAGAGGTGATCGTGCTTCGCCGGCCCGCGGAATTCCTATCTCTCCCGCGTACCGAAACCGAAGGCGGTCACGATCGGCCCTCCCGCGGTGGGGACGACCGCCACGGGAGCTGCTTCTGCGCCGGAGCGCGCTTTCTTCAGCATTCATAGGTTCTTTCTGTTGCGACAGACGGCGGATCACCTCAGCGGTCATCCGCTTCGATATCTGTCTTCATGTCCCGTCAAAAGCGTGCCGCGTCACCAGGTCGCCGTTCAGCCACTGGGCAAAGAGTGAACCGGCTGGTAAGTTACCGACCCGTTGGCCTTCGGGTCCCGCTTGCCGACCCCGTGGGGTTTCCCGACTGCAAGCGATCTTCTCAAACTTCATTGAAACTATCAACACTCGAGTTTCCCCGAGCCAGTTGGGCGGTTTTCCGGAAGCGGACGCGTACCGGACGCGTACCGGACGCAGAGGCCGTCGGCGACGGTGCGGCCGGTGAGCACGGAGCCCCGGAGGGGCGGGGGCGCCGCGACCGTTCCGGCGGCCCGGCCCGCGGAGAAGTCCGGGGTGACGCCGGCGGGGACGGCGGCGCCGGTCACTCGGACACCGGTCAGGGCCGGCAGCGCGAGCGCGGCGGCGGCCGCGACAGCGGCACAGATCCGGCGCAGCGACTTCCTCATGGCGTGCGTGTGGTGCACGGGGTGTCCACGAACAGCTCGCGGGGCGCCGTGCTCACCGGAGGCCGAACGCCGGACGGCCCGGCACCGCGGGTGCGGTACCGGGCCGTCCGGGCGTGGTCGGGCGGCGCGTCAGCCCTGGCGGGCCTTGAAGCGCGGGTCCTTCTTGTTGATCACATACGTGACGCCGCGCCGGCGCACCACCTGGGCACCGGGCCTGGCCTTCAACGAGCGCACCGACGTGCGCACCTTCATCGTGATCTCCTCTGGGGGGGTCAGCGAACGGTCATCGCTCTTCGCGGAAGAGGACGTGCTCGCCGGCCACCGGGTCGTACTTGCGCAGGACGAGCCGGTCGGGGTCGTTCAGGCGGTTCTTGCGGGTCACGTAGGTGACTCCGGTGCCGGCCGTCGACCTCATCCTGACGACGGGGCGTGTGGTGCTGCGTGCCATGAGGTGCTCCTTCCGTCACGGCCGCCCGGGTCGTCGACCCGGGCACTCCGGACGTGGTGTGCAACAAGGCCGCCCGGTGCGGCATTCCCGGCATCCCCGGTGGCTCAGTACCGCCCGTGCGCCCCGCGGCGGCGGCCAGTACGGTACGTGCTCGGAGCCGCCGTACCCGAGACCCGTCGCCACTGAGACCCGGCCCTGGGAGATCAGATGACTCCGGTCGTGCACCACCGCACCGTCGGCGCCGACGGACAGAGTGCCTTCCACCGGGAGGCCGGACCGGACGGCGCACCGGCCGTCCCGCTCCTGCACGGCTTCCCGACCGGCTCGCCCGTGTTCCGCAGCCTCGTCCCGGCCCTGGCGGACCGCTACCACGTGATCGCCCCGGCGCGAGGCACGCACCCTGGGGAGCACCCGCCGGCAGTACCCGAACGGCGTCGTGGACCGCACGCTCACCAGCCCCGGCGACCGGCAGGGCGGCGACCGGACGAGCAGGACGAGAAGGACGAGCAGGACGAGAAGGGAGTGACATGGCCACCACCGAACCGACCGTGGCGGGCGTCCGCGTTCCCGACACCGGAATCGCCCGCGCGGCCACCGAGCTGATCCGGGACACGACGCCGGACCTGATCTACCACCACTCGCGCCGTGTCTTCTGGTTCGGCAGCCTCCTGGGGCGGAACCGGGGGCTGAGCTTCGACCCGGAACTCCTCTACGTCGGCGCGATGTTCCACGACGTGGGGCTGGGCGAACCGTACCGCTCCAGCGGCAGGCGCTTCGAAGTGGACGGCGCGGACGAGGCACGCCGGTTCCTGCGGAGCCACGACGTCCCCGAGGACAGCGTCCGGCGAGTCTGGACGTCCATCGCGCTGCACACCACCCGGGGCGTCACCGAGTTCATGGAGCCGGAGGTCGCGCTCGTCCACACCGGGGTCGTGTACGACGTCCTGGGCCTCGGGTACGACGACATCGGCGAGGCCGAGAGGGCCGAGATCATCCGGCTGCATCCGCGGCCGGACTTCAAGAAGAACATCCTCCGGGCCTTCACCGAGGGCATGGCCCCCCGGCCGGAGACGACCTACGGGACCATCAACGCCGACGTGCTGGAGCGCTTCTCCCAGGGGTTCCGCCGGGACGACTTCGTCGACGCCGTCGAGCACTCGGCGTGGCCGGAGTGACGACGTGAGGTGACGCGGGACACCACGCGCGGCGTCCCGCGTCGGGCGTGCGGGGTCACGGTGCGGTGAGCGGTCCGGCCGGCGAGTACACCGTGGCCGTCAGCGGGCCGGCGGCCGGACCGGCCGCCGGCGCCGCCCGCAGGAAGGACCGCACCCGGTCGTCGGGCAGTGCCCGGGACCCGCCCCTCACGTACCTGCGGGGCGGTGAAGCGGTCGTACCCCGCGAAGGCGAGCGGCGCCGGCTTCTCGGCGGTCGCGGGCCGGCCGTTGCGGTGCACCGCGAAGAACGTCATGAGGCCGCGGTGACCACCGTGCGGCAGATCCGCGCCGCGCTGGACGCGGGTCTGACCACCGGGGTGATCCGCAAGGTGCTGCCGTGCGCCCGTGGCGAGCAGCCGGGGTTCGACCGGTGCGCGGATGTGCGGTCCGTCCCGGAGCGGGAGAAGGCGGCCGTGGAGCGGCGCATGCGCGAGCTGGACCTCACAGTCGCCGGGCCATCGCCGGCCACCTCGGTCGGTACGGAACCCGGTCCGCCGCGGGGTGGCCGCCGTCCCTTCGTATCGCGTCGCAGCCGTCCCGAGGCAGCGCCGACCGTGCGCCGGCGCGGTCGAGCGGGGAGCCGGGCGGGGACCGCCTCATGGGCGAACGCACATGCCAGAACATCGCACGAATATCCTGGCCGATGCGATGTGACAGGGTCGGTCCTCCTCGCAACTGCGGCAGTATGATCAGCGCATGCACACCTATCGGATGAGGGACGCGGCCGCTCTGCTCGGCATCAGCGCCGACACCGTGAGGCGCCTGGTCGACGGCGGGAGGCTCGCCGCCGAGCGCGACGAGCAGGGACACCGGATCATCCCCGGCCCGGCGCTCGCCGACTACGCCCGGCAGCTGCACCGCACGGAGCGGGAGAAGGGCGTGTCCTCGGCCCGCAACCGGCTCACCGGCATCGTCACCGAGGTCGTCCTCGGTGATGTGTCGGCGCAGGTGGAGATCCAGGCCGGACCGTTCCGCGTGGTGTCCCTGATCAGCCGCGAGTCGGCGGAGGAACTGAAGCTGGAGCCCGGTGTCCCGGCGGTCGCCGTGATCAAGTCGACCAACGTGGTCGTCGAGCGGCCGTAGCGCCGCAGGTCTTCGCACGTGTTCGTACGACGCAGAGGAGTCACAGCCCCGTGATGACCCGTCACATCCGCCGGACCCGCCGCACCGTCCCGGTGGCCGCTGCGGGGGCGGCCGCACTGCTGGCCCTGACCGCCTGCTCCTCCTCGGACTCCGGCGGCCTCTCGTCCGGCTCCTCCGCCTCGGCGTCCTCCTCCCGTGAGCCGTCCGGCACGGTCACCGTGTTCGCCGCGGCCTCGCTGGAGGAGAGCTTCACGACGCTGGGCGAGGAGTTCGAGGAGCGGCACCCGGGCACGGAGGTGACCTTCAACTTCGGCGGCAGCGACTCCCTCGCCTCCGGCATCACGAGCGGCGCCCCCGCCGACGTGTTCGCCGCGGCCAGCACCAGGACGATGAAGATCGTCACGGACGCGGGGCTGGCGGACGGCACCCCCGCCGCCTTCGTCCGCAACGAGCTGGAGATCGCCACCCTGCCGGGCAACCCGGACGGCATCTCCTCCCTGAAGGACCTCACCGGCTCCGGCCTGAAGGTCGTGCTGTGCGACGAGAAGGTGCCGTGCGGCGCGGCCGCGCAGAAGGCGCTGGAGGCCGGCGGCCTGGAGCTCACCCCGGTCTCCTACGAGCAGGACGTCAAAAGCGCCCTGACGAAGGTGGAGCTGAAGGAGGCCGACGCGGCGGTGGTCTACAGGACCGACGTGCGCGCGGCGGGTGACAAGGTGGCGGGCGTCACGTTCCCCGAGTCGGCCGACGCCGTCAACGACTACCCGATCACCCTGCTCAAGGACGCCCCCAACACCGCGGCGGCCAAGGCGTTCATCGAGCTGGTGCGGTCCGACGAGGGCCAGAGGGTGCTGACCGAGGCCGGGTTCCGCAAGCCGTGACCGCCCCGCACCTCACACCCCGCGCCCGGAGGAGAGCCGGCCGCGGCGCGCCGCTCCCGCTGCTCGTTCCCGCCCTGCTGGGGCTGGCGTTCCTGGTGCTGCCGCTGGTCGCCCTGCTGATCCGGACCCCCTGGGGCGACCTCCCGGACCAGCTCACCAGCCCGGAGGTCTGGCAGGCGCTCCGGCTCTCCCTGGTCTGCGCCACGGCCGCCACCGCCGTGAGCCTGGTCCTCGGGATTCCGCTGGCCTGGCTGCTCGCCCGCGTGGAGTTCCCCGGCCGCGGCCTCGTCCGGGCCCTCGTCACCCTGCCGCTCGTCCTGCCGCCGGTGGTGGGCGGTGTGGCGCTGCTGATGGCGCTCGGCCGCAACGGCGTCGTCGGCCAGTGGCTGGACTCCTGGTTCGGCATCACCATCCCGTTCACCACGGCGGGGGTCGTCCTGGCCGAGGCGTTCGTCGCCATGCCGTTCCTGGTCATCAGCGTCGAGGGCACGCTGCGCGCCGCCGACCCGCGGTACGAGGAGGCGGCCACCACCCTGGGCGCCTCCCGTCTCACCGCGTTCCGCCGGGTCACGCTGCCGCTGATCGCGCCCGGCATCGCCGCGGGCGCCGTCCTGGCCTGGGCCCGCGCGCTCGGCGAGTTCGGGGCCACGATCACCTTCGCCGGCAACTTCCCCGGCCGTACCCAGACCATGCCGCTCGCCGTCTACCTCGCCCTGCAGAGCGACCCCGAGGCGGCCATCGCCCTCAGCCTGGTGCTGCTGACCGTGTCGATCGCGGTCCTCGCGGGGCTGCGCGACCGTTGGATGACCGCCTCATGACCCACACCGGGAAGACCCCACCCGACGGCACCGTCCCCGGCACTGCCGCCGGGGGGACCCCGGCCGCCGAGGGCCTCGACGCACACCTCGTCGTGGACCGCGGCGCCTTCCGTCTCGACGTGGCCCTGAGGGCCGCGCCCGGTGACGTGGTGGCGCTGCTCGGCCCCAACGGCGCCGGGAAGACCACGGCCCTGCGCGCGCTCGCCGGGCTCGTCCCGCTCGACGGCGGCCGCCTGGGGCTCGACGGCCGTCTGCTGGACCGCACGCCGCCCGAGTCCCGTCCGGTCGGCGTGGTCTTCCAGGACTACCTGCTCTTCCCGCACCTGAGCGCCCTCGACAACGTGGCCTTCGGACCGCGCTGCCACGGCGCGACCAAGGCGGAGGCCCGCGCCCTGGCCGCCGCGCTGCTGGAGCGCATGGGCCTCGCCGACCACGCGGGCGCCAAGCCCCGGAAGCTCTCCGGCGGCCAGGCGCAGCGCGTCGCCCTGGCCCGCGCCCTGGCCACCCGGCCCAGGCTGCTGCTCCTGGACGAGCCGCTGGCCGCCCTCGACGCCCGTACCCGCCTCGACGTACGCGCGCAGCTCCGCCGCCACCTGGCCGACTTCGAGGCCGTCGCGGTCCTCGTCACGCACGACCCCCTGGACGCCATGGTGCTGGCCGACCGCCTCGTCGTGATCGAGCACGGCCACGTCGTCCAGGAGGGCACCCCGGGCGACGTCGCCCGCCGCCCGCGCACCGACTACATCGCCCACCTGGTCGGGCTGAACCTCTACCAGGGCCGGGCCGACGGCCACACGGTCCACGTCGACGGCTCGGACGACGGCACCGGTACCGGCACCGGTCCCGTGATCGTGACCACCGAGGACCTCACGGGCCCGGTCTTCGTCGCGTTCCCGCCGGGCGCCGTGACCCTGCACCGCGAACGCCCGGCCGCCTCCAGCGCCCGCAACCAGTGGCGGTGCGAGGTGACCGGGATGGAGGCGCACGGCGACCAGATCCGCGCCGATCTCACCGGCGGGCTGCGCCTCACCGCGGACCTGACGACGGTGGCCGCGGCCGAACTCGGCCTCCACCCGGGAGCCGAGGTGTGGGCGACGGTCAAGGCGGCCCAGACACACGCGTACCCGGCCTGAGGCGGGCCGCCGGACCGGCGTGGTACGCGTGGGACGTCTCCCGTGGCTCCATCGGCTCCGTAGCAGGAAGGTGGGTCCCATGTCCGCCGGCCTCCGCCCCGGCGCACGTTCCTGCTGGAGACCGTGCGGGAGGAGGCCCGGGACCGGATCACCGCGGGTGCCGCCCGCCGGGGCGGTCCGACCGCGGCGGGCGGCAGCTCACTTCTCCCGGACGGGCACCGGCGGCAGGCCCAGCCGTGAACGGGCGCGGTCGGTGAGCTCCTGGATCAGCCCGGTCTTGGCACGCGAGTAGTCAGCGGGCGCGGTGCCGGCCGCGACGAGGGCCCGCTTCAGTTCGGCGTACCGGGCCGCGTCCCGTGGGTGCGCACGCAGGTGGTCCCGCAGGATGCGCTGGTTGCGGAGGGGCCGGCTCTCCGCGGTGACCACGTGCAGGATGTGCGTCCGGCGGCCGCCGGCCTCACGGACGTACAGCAGCCGGTCGGTCATGCCGTCGAGGTGCCGCCGGTAGCCCAGGCCGGTCAGCGTCCCTTCCCGGGCCTCCGCCACGGCGAGTTCGCCGGCCGCCGCCATCAGGTCGATGACCGGCTTGGCCGCCAGGCCGGTCACCGCGGTGGAGCCGATGTGCTCGATGTCCCCCAGGACTTCGGGCAGCGCGTCCAGCAGCTCCGTGATCGCGGCCTCGGCACGGGACGGCCACGCGGGGTCGTAGTCGGCTATTTCCACGACCACTCCGGACATCAGCGGTTCACTGGGCGCTCGCGGCCGGGCGTACGACGATCTCGTTGACGTCGACCTCGGCCGGCTGGGACACCGCGTAGGCGATGGCGTCCGCGATGGCGGAGGCGGGCAGCGCCACGGCGCGGTAGGTCCTCATGGCCTCCTGGGCGGCAGGGTCGGAGATGCTGTCGGCCAGCTCGGACTCGGTCACCCCGGGCGAGACGAGACTGACGCGGATGTCGCCGCCGGACTCCTGGCGCAGCCCCTCCGATATCGCGCGGACCGCGAACTTGGTGGCGCAGTAGACGGCGGCGGTCGGGGACACCTCGTACGCCCCGACGGAGGCGATGTTGACGAAGTGCCCGCCGCCCTGGGCCCGCATGACGGGCAGCGCGGCGGCGATGCCGTGCAGCACGCCCCGCACGTTCACGTCGAGCATGCGGTCCCATTCGTCGGTCCTCAGCGCCTCCAGCGGCGAGAGCGGCATCACCCCGGCGTTGTTGACGAGGACGTCCACCCGGCCGTAGCGCTGCTGGGTGTCGGAGACGAAGGCCCGGACGTCGGCCGCGTCCGTGACGTCCAGCCGGCGGTACGCCGCGGTGCCGCCCGCCGCGGTGATCTCCTCGGTGAGCGCTCCGAGGCGGTCGGTGCGCCGGGCGCCGAGGAGCAGCCGGTGGCCGTCGGCGGCGAGCCGGCGCGCGGTCGCCTCCCCGATGCCGCTGCTCGCGCCGGTGATGGCCACCACTTTGTTCGTGTTCGTCATGATCTCTGTTCCTCCCGGTGGAGCACAAGGTGATCGCGGAGCCCGGAGAACCCGGCCCGCGGCAACGAGTCTCGGCGGCTCGCGGGCCGGGTGCCAGGACGGGTGAATCCTGGGTGCGCTGCACCCACCTGTCCGCCCGCATACCGGACAGTTAGTCTCGGGGAGGAAGAAGGAGGGACGCCATCACGACCGCCGCCGACACCCGGGAAGCCCTGGCCGCAGCGCTTCCGGACAGCACGCTGATCACCGATCCCGACGTTCTGGCCGCCCTCGGCGCCGACGACGCCGAGTGGGCCCCGGCCGGCCGCGCGCTCGCCGCGCTGCGCGCCACGTCCACCGCGGAGGTGCAGGCCGCCGTCCGCGCGTGCGCCGCGCTCGGCGTTCCCGTGGTGCCCCGCGGCGCCGGCACCGGCCTGTCCGGCGGCGCCAACGCCATCGACGGCTGCCTCGTCCTGGACCTCTCCAGGATGAACCGCGTCCTGGAGATCGACACCGAGAACCTGACCGCCGTCGTCCAGCCCGGTGTGGTCAACAACGACCTCAAGGCCGCGGTCGCCGAGCACGGCCTGTGGTACCCGCCGGACCCGGCCAGCGCCCCCTGGTCGACCATCGGCGGCAACGTGTCGACGAACGCGGGCGGCCTGTGCTGCCTGAAGTACGGCGTCACCCGCGACTACGTGCTCGGCCTGGAGGTCGTGATGGGCGGCCCCGCGGGCCCGTACGGCACGGCCGTCCGGGTCGGCCGGCGCACGACCAAGGGGGTCAGCGGGTACGACCTGACGGGGCTGGTGGTCGGCGCCGAGGGCACGCTCGGCGTGGTCACCGAGATCACCCTGCGGCTGCGGCCCGCCCCGCGCACCACCCCGCACACGGTCGTCGGCGCCTTCGACAGCCTGGTGGCCGCCGGAGAGGCCGTCGCCCTGTGCACCCGGCGCGGCCTCACCCCCGTCGCCCTGGAACTGCTCGACCGGGCGTGCCTCGAAGCGGTGGAGAACTGGAAGCACCTCGGCATCGAGGCCGGCACCGCCGCGCTGCTCCTGGCGCGCCTGGACGCGCCCGGGCAGGCCGGGGAGGACGAGGCCGCCGCGGTGGCCGAGGTGTTCGCCGAGGCCGGCGCGGTGTGGGCGGAGCGGTCCACCGACGCGGCCGAGGCGGAGGCGCTGTTCGAGGCGCGGCGGCTGGCGTACCCGGCGCTCGAACGGCTCGGTCCGGTCCTCACCGAGGACGTGTGCGTGCCGCGTTCCGCGGTGCCCGCCATGCTCGCCCGCACAGAGGAGATCGGCCGGCGGCACGGCGTACGGATCGCCACCATCGCGCACGCCGGTGACGGCAACCTGCACCCGCTGCTGATCACACCGCCCGGCGACGAGGAGGCCCGGGTGGCCGCCCAGGCGGCGTTCGAGGAGCTGCTGGTCGAGGCCGTCGCGCTGGGGGGCACGGTGACCGGCGAGCACGGTGTCGGTCTGCTCAAGCGCGCCGGCATGGAGCGTGAACTCGGACCCGCGGTCTGCGCGGTGCAGCGGGCCGTCAAGGACACCCTCGACCCGCTCTGGCTGTTCAACCCGGGCAAGGTCGTGGGCGGACGCGGCGACGGGGGTGCCGCCGGGACGGACACCGCTTCCGTGTGACGACGCCGGACACGAGCGCACCGTGTGCGCCGTGTGCGCCGTCGAGGCGGGGGTATCCGCTTTCCACCACCGGTCGGAGAGGACCGGGAAACGTTAGGAAAGGGGTACCACGTGTCCGCATCCCTCGTGGAGACCGTCGACATCGAGGCGCCCGTGGCCGTCGCCTGGAACCTCTGGAGCGATGTGACGCGCTGGCCGTCCTTCCTGAGCCACGTGCGCCTGGTGGAGAGGATGGACGACCGGCGCTTCGCCTGGCAGCTGCAACTGCCGGGCGCGGACAAGAACTTCGTCGCCGAGCTCACCGAGGTCGTCCCGGAGAACCGCATCGCCTGGCGCACCGTGGAGGGCGTCGACCACGCGGGTGTGGTCACCTTCCACCGGCTGAGCGACACGGCGAGCCGGGTGACGCTGCAGATCGAGTACGACCCCAAGGGCTTCGTCGAGCGCCTCGGCGCGCTCACCAACCTGGACTCGACGCTCGCCAACTACGACCTCGGCGAGTTCCAGAAGCTGGCGGAGAAGACCGCGGCGTCCTGATCACGGCGTCCTGATGACGGCGTCCTGAGCCGACCGTGTCGGGCGTCCGGCGTCATCCGGCGGGCGGCGGCATCTCGGTGCCCGGCGAGTCGAGCCCGGGCCTGTGCTCGCGCCAGTCGCCCCGGGTGAAGTCGGGCACCTCGACCGGCCGGCCGCCCGCGGCGAGGGACGCGGCGCTCAACGGGACCGGAGCGCACCACGTCGCCGAGTCGTAGACGTCGATGTCCGGTACCAGCCCGGCGCGCATCGACTGGACCGTACGCCATTGCAGGACGTAGTCCATGCCGCCGTGGCCGCCGTTGCCCGCCGCGTCGTCGCCGACCTTCCGCCACAGCCAGTGGTCGTGCTCCTGGCGGTAGCGGCCGAAGTCGTGCCAGGTGTGCCCGGTGTGGTCGGGTTCGAGGTAGACGCGGGCGCCGGTCGGCCCGGTGCCCGCGTAGTCCTCGACGATGCCCCGGCTGCCGGCGAGGGTGTTGATCCGGCTGTAGGGCCGGGGCGCGCTCACGTCGTGCTCCGCGCGGATGGTGCGGCCCTTCGCCGTCTCGATCAGACAGGTGACGAGGTCGCCGTTGATGTAGGTCTCCCGCCACGAGGTATGGTCCCCGGGGACGAAGCGCTCCCGGTAGTCGGCCAGTCCTCTGGGGGCGGTCGCGGTGGCGCGCAGGGTGGTCAGCCGGTCGCCGCGGTTGATGTCCATGGCCGCCGCGATCGGCGCCAGCCCGTGCATGGGGTAGAGCGACGCCGTGCTGCGGGTGTGCCAGAGCCTGCGCCAGGAGTCGGTGTAGTACGTGTCGGAGAAGAGCAGTTCGCGCAGGTCGTGGAGGTAGCCGCCGTGGCCGTCGGTGAGGTCGCCGAACAGGCCGGCGTGTGCCATCCGCAGCATCGCCAGCTCGTTGCGGCCGTAGGAGCAGTTCTCGGCGAGCATCAGGTGCCTGCGGGTGCGCTCGGAGGTGTCGACGAGGTCCCACAGTTCGCGCAGCTCGGTCGCGACGGGGAGTTCCACCATGGCGTGCCGGCCGCTCAGCAGCGCCGCCCGGCCGTGCCGGTGGTGGAACTCCCAGGGCGTGGCGACGTACACCAGGTCGATGTCGTCGTGCCGCAGCATCCGCCGGTAGGAGCCGGCGGAGCCGCCGAACTCGCGCGGCCGGGGCGCGCCCTTGCCGACCAGCAGGTCGGCGGCGCGCCGGGCGCGGTCGGCGCGGACGTCGCACACGGCCGTCACCGTGCAGCCCGGCACGGCCGCCCAGCCGGTGAGCATGCCCATGCCCCGGTTGCCGAGTCCGATCACACCGACGCGGACGGTCCTGTGGACGTCGAACGGCACACCGGTCATCGGCCTCTGGCCCGGTTCGCGGCGCGGCACCCGTCCGGCCGCCGCCGGCGCGGCGCCCGCCGGCCCGGCGGCACCGGCCGCCAGCGCCCCGGAGGCGACGGCTCCGCCCAGGAGCGAACGGCGTGAGACGGCGGGGAGTTCGGACATGGCGGCGACGCTCCTCGATGGACGGCCGACGGCACTGTCGGTCCTCGACTCTGCGCGCACTGTCATACGCATGTCAATACTTGTTCATTATGTCGCCGTTCCGATCAACATTGCGCAGGTTTCCGGGCGATGGGCGGGGAGCGGGCGGCGGACGGCGGGCCGTGTTCCCGGGTCAGGCGGGCTGCAGGGCTTCGTGCCTCTCGTGCTTCCAGAAGCCGGAGAAGGTGATGCGGTCCTTCGCCAGGCCTATCCGGTTCAGGTGCCGGCGTCCCTCCGTGGCCAGGGTGGACTCCCCGACGACGAAGGCGTAACCGGACGCGTCGGCACGGGTGTGCCGACGCAGCTCGCGCAGCGCCGCGACGCCGGGGACGGAGTCCCTGTCCTCGCGCACGACCCAGGTGACGCTCACACCGGGCGGTGCGTCGAGGTCGCGCCGGTCGTCGGCCGTGGGCACCTCCTGGATGAGCCGGCCCACCGTGCCGCGCGGCAGGGAGCGCATGATGCCGGCGGTGGCCGGGAGACCGGTCTCGTCGGCCACGACCAGGACCTCGGAGGCGTCCTGGGGGCAGTCGAACAGGATGCCCTGGTCCAGCACGGCGAGCAGGTCACCGGGGCGGGCACGGCACGCCCAGATCGCGGCCCTGCCCTCGAGCTCGCCCGTGGGCCCGCGGTGCACGACGAAGTCGATGTCCATCTCCGCCGCCTCCGGGCGGAAGTCGGCGACCGTGTAGTTCGCGCAGTGCGGCCGCTCCCCGTCGGGGATGGCCAGGAAGGGATGCCACCAGCGGGACCCGGTGAACTCGGGAAGCCGCAGGCGACGTTGGTGGGGCAGCCGCAGGAACAGCCGGAACCAGTGGTCGTAGCCCCGCCACGGGAAGTCGGCGAGCTCCGCCCCGGTGACGGTGAGGCGCTGTATGGAGGGAGAGACACGTCCGGTGCGCAGGACCTCGGCGCGGAACATGCGCGGGTCCTGCGGCATGAGCCGGTGATTCTTCGCCATGGGAGAAAGATAACGCCTCAGTAAGGCGAGGCTAACCTACCCCCCTGAACTCCCTGACATGCCTCCCTCGTCCCCGTCGTCCGGAGCCAGCCGGACGCCTTCGTACGCCAGCCACTGGGCGAACGTGTGCAGGCCGAAGAGCAGCCCGGTGGCGGGGCGCCAGCCGGGCAGCGGGGGCGCGGCCGGTTCCGGGACCACGGGCCCGGGGGACGCCGCCGGTGCCCGCCCGGCCTCGACGGGTACCGGCCGGACGGCCTTCCGTACCGCCTCCGCCAGTTCGGCGGGCGTGCGGGGCGCGGAGCCGAGGAACAGGGCGCGCTCCCGGGGCGGTGTCCGCAACACCTGTGACACGGCGTCCGCGAGGTCGTTCACGTGCAGCGGACGCACCGGCCCGGCGGGCCGGTCCCCGAGGACCAGCGGGCGGCCGCGCAGCGCCTCCCAGACCATGCGGCCGATGCGCGAGTCACGCGGACAGCCGGGGCCGTACACGTCACCGACGTACAGGGTGCGGGCGCCGCCGGCGGTCCGCGGTACGCCGTCGGCGCCGTCCCGGATGCGCACGGCCGGACCACCGCCCGTCGTACGGCCCACGAGGCCTCCCAGGTCGACCACGGCGTCGAGTCCCGCGGGCACGCGGGGTACCGGGCCGCCGAGGGCGGTGACCCGGTGTCCGCGGTCCGTCAGGCCCCGCACGAGATGTTCCCCGAGGGGCGTCGCACCGTGCAGCACCCCGACGCGGCGGGACCGGGGACGGCGGCCCGCGCGCCGGCGGACGGCCGCTTCCCGGCCCGCTTCGACCCCCGCGTGGGCGATCCGGGCCAGTTCCGCACGGCGCTGCGCGATCCGCTCCTCGGTACAGGTGTGGCTGATGCCGCCGGGCCCCACCGTCGCCAGGCATTCGGCGAGCACCGCCGGGTCGGGCGGAGCGGCGCCGTCCGCGTACGGGGAGCCGCGGAGCCGCGCCTCACGCTCGTGCACGAGGCCCATGGTGAAGGCGGTCAGCCAGGTCCCCCGGGCGGCACCGGGTTCCGCGGCTTCGGCCAATCGCACGATGGCCGGTCGGCCGCTTCCGGCGCGTACGCCCTCCCCGTCGAGGTACCGCTCGCAGTCGAGGTGCAGCCAGCGGCGTGGTCCGGGCCCCGGGTGGCGGACGGCGCACTGGGCGACACCGTGTTTGAAGAACGGGACCACCCGCAGGCCCGTCAGCCTGGCGTCCTCCCGGCCGGGCGGGTCCGAGGAGAGGAAACACACCGAACGGCGCGGCCCGCGGAACCCGTTGCCCGAGATGCTCCCGTGGTCCTCGTGCTCGGCGAGACTGGGGACCGAGACATAGGCCGGAACTCCCCGGTCGCTCAGATAGCGGTACATCAGAATGTCGTCGGGCCAGCCGTCGAGCCGGCGCCTTCCGTATTCCACGAATCCGGCGGCGACATGACGCGGAAGAACAATGGCGACGCAGGGGAAATACTCGTTGACGGCACCCACCCAGCGCGCTCCGCTCAGCGCGCCGAGACGAACCGCCGCGCCATTACGGGAGTCCCACAGGGCGAACAGCGCCAATGCCGCATCGGGCATTTCCCCGATCGCCTCCAGCACCCGCTCGAAGAACGTCCCGGACAGCCTCATGTCGTCCTGGACGACCAGGTGATGGGTGGCGCCCTCCTCGACGGCCGACCATGCCGCCAGCGCGGTACGCAGGACGGACGGCCGTCCGGCGGGGTCCGGGTCCATGACGACCCGCAGCGCCCCCTCGGGCGCGCCCGCCGCCAGTTCCTCCGCGGCCCGGAGGCGTTTCGGATGGGTCATCACGGCGCCGCTCAGCCGATGACGGAACACAGGACCTCCGCGGAGTCGGGTTGTCCGGGCAATGACGGCCTCGTGCGGAACCGGACAGTACGGCGGCCGTGTCCGTGCCGCAAGACCGCCGGAAAAAGGCTCTGGTGCCGTCGCGCCGCCGTCGACATGCTGGTCCCCGGGCGCGGGTGTTCGCACGAACACGGGGAGGAACCCATGTCTGAGGCCCCGCATCTCGTCGGCGTCGAACCCGACGACAGGACGGCCTTTCCCTCGGATCTTCTTTCGGATTTCCCTTCGGATCCCCTTTCGCATTCCCGTTCCGCGCACGCCGATCCCCGCGCGGAGACCGATCGCCGGCTGGCGGAACTGCGCGACGCCCGGGTCGTGGTCACCGGGGGCGGCGGCCTCGTCGGCAGCCGGCTCACGGCGCTGCTGTGCCGCGCCGGGGCCGCGGTCACCGTCCTGGACCGGATGGACGCGTACCCGGAGGCGGCACACACCCTGTTCGGGGTCGACCGGCTCGGCGCGGACCTGGTGGTGGACGACGTCTGCGAGCGCGACGTGGTGCGCCGGCTCCTCGGCGGCGCGGACTACGTGGTGCACCTGGCGGCGTGCGCCGACGTGGCCGCGTGCACCAGGAGGCCCGGCGAGGCCTTCCGGTCCAACCTCCAGGGCACGCAGGTGGTACTGGAGGAGACCGCCGCCTCCCGGGTCCGGCGGCTGGTGTTCGCGTCCTCGGCGGCGGTGTACGGCGACGGCCGCCCGGGCGCGGAGGGCCCGCAGGAGTTCCACGAGGACCAGCCGCTGCGCCCGTTGTCCGTGTACGCCAACTCCAAGCTCTGGGCGGAGCACCAGACCCGGCTGCTGCTGGGCGGGCCGGGCGGACCCGAGCACGCCGTGCTGCGGTACTTCTCGGTGTACGGCGCCCCGCAGGTACCCAAGCCCGGCAGCCATTCGTGGATGGTGGCCTGGCTGTCCATGCAGGCCCGGCTCGGCCGGCCGATGCGGCTGAACGGCGGTGGCGTCCAGGTCCGTGACCTGGTGCACGTGGACGACGTGGCCGCCGCGACCGCCCTGGCGCTGGTCGAGGAGCGGATGGCCGGCCGGACCGTCAACGTCGGTACCGGCACGCCGACCTCGGTGCGGGAGGTGGCCGGACTCGTCGCCGCGCACTTCCCCGAGGCCCGCTGCATCACCGGCGACCGCCCCGAGGGCGACCCGCTCGGCGGCTACGCCGCGACGGACCGGTCCCGGGAACTCCTGCGGTGGACACCGCGCATCGGGGTCCGTGAGGGCGTGACGCAGTACGTGCGCTGGCTGGCCGCCACGCCGCGGGCCCTGCCGAGCTGGCTGGCCGAGTCCGCCGCGTGACAGCCTGGGCCGCGGGCGGGCCGGTGCCGCGGGCGGCCCCGGTGCCGTACGACGGGGCTCGTGCCGCGAAGGGTGAGGTGCAGGTGGGTTACGTCGGGTCGTACGTCTGGTCGCTGCGCCGGGTCGTGGGCAGCCGGCTGCTGCTCGTCCCGGGTGCCCAGGTGCTGCTGCGGGACGACGAAGGCCGCGTCCTCTTCCAGCAGCGGGCCGACTCGGGGGTGTGGGAACTGCCCGCCGGTGCGTGCGAGGAGGACGGTGACTTCGCCGACGCGGCGGTGCGGGAGCTCGCGGAGGAGACCGGGCTGCGGGTCGACCGCGCCGACCTGACCGCGTTCGGTTCCCTCTCGGACCCCGGCGTCCACACGCTCACCTACCCCAACGGGGACGTCACCCACTGCTTCGCCCTGTGCTTCACGGCCGGCCGCTGGTCCGGGGAGCTCTCCCCGGACCGGGACGAGGTGGTGCGGGCGGCCTTCCACGGCATCGACGACCCGCCCCGGCCGCTGCACCCGCCCACCTCCGCGGTCCTCGCGATGTTCCGGGAGTACCGCGCCACCGGACGGTTCCAGGCGAGGTGAGCGCCACGGGGGGCGTCCGTGCGGTCGTGCCCTGCCGGGCCTGCCTGTCGGGCGAGGACCTGGACTGGCTGGGGGGACGGTCGGTCGGTGTCGCGCTGGACCTGACGACCACCGTGACGGTCCCGCCGCCCGCCGCCCGGCGCCCGGACGGCGCCGCCGCCCCGGGTGACTGGCCCGCCGCCGTCTGGGCCTTCCTGCGCGGGCGGCTGCCCGGCCTCGCCGTGACGCCGCCCGCCGTGACGGTGCGCAGCGACGTCCCCGCCGCGAGCGGCCTGTCGTCCTCGACGGCCCTGATCGTGGGGCTGTTCCGGGCGTTCACCGACGCGTGCGTCCCGGCGCCGGGCGTTCCGGCGCACACCCTCGCACAGTGGGCTTACGAGTTCGAGTTCGCCCGCTTCCACGGCGGCGGTATGGACCAGCTCGCCGTCCTCGCGGGCGAGGCGCTGCTGCTGCGGGGACGCCCCGTGGGGCTGCCGGGTGTCCTGGAGCGGCGGGTGTTCCCCCGTGACTGGTGCGTCGTGGTGGTCGACTCGGCCACGCGGAAGGACACCCGCGGCCACATCCGCGCCCTACGCGCGCGGGTGGCCGCCGGCGATCCGCGGCCGGCCGCGTACCGGGTACGGGCCGACGCGGCGTCGGCGGCGGTGTGGCAGGCCCTGTGCGCGCACGACCTGCCGGCGCTGCGTGCCGCGATGAGCCGGGCCCACGCCGCCATGCGGGACCTGCAGGGCATGTCCACTCCCCTGCTAGAGGCGCTGCGGGAGCGGGCCCTGCGCTCCGTCGGCCTGCCCCTGAAACTGAGCGGCGCGGGCGGGGGCGGCGCGCTGGTCGGCGTGTGCCCGGCGGCCGGACGGCACGAGCTCGCCCGGAGGCTGCGGCTCGCCCTCCGCTCCGACTTCCCCGGCGCCCGGGTGATCCTCACCCGGGCGGCCACGGGCCCCGCCCCGGAGACGGCCGTGCCGGAACCGGCCGGCTCGTACTCCGGTGGCGCGCCGCCCCGCCCGCCGGAGCGCTAGATGAAGGGGTCGTAGTCGTCTTCGGACGGCGCCGCCGTGTCCGGGCCGATCCGGTGCAGGGCCAGGTTGGAGGGGTGGCGCGCGCAGTGGAAGGGGCAGTCCCGGCTCGGGTCGACGATGCCCCGGTCCGAGGTGCGCCAGATGTCCGCCAGCCCGTCGGTCACCGCGTCACCGAGCCGGGCGGCCGGGTCGCCCCGGTGGTACGCGCAGACGTACACCCCGGAGGGGGTCACCAGGGTGCGCAGTTCCGCCACCCGGCAGCGGTGGTACTCCTTCGGCTGGACGGGGCCGACGTGGGAGCGCAGCGCCGTCAGCGTCGAGGAGTCCACGATCTCGAAGGTGTCGTCCGCCCACCGGGCCGCCTCGCGCAGCTGGGCGTCGACCGAGGCCAGGACCGTCTCCGGCACCTGCACGATGTGGTGCCGGTCGTCGAACATGGCCTTGGTCTCGAAGTAGTCGCAGCCGATGTCGCGGGCCAGTTCCGCGCCCCGCAGCACCTCGTGGTGGTTGCTCAGGACGCGGCCGTCGGGTTCCTGCCGCGTCATCACCAGGAAGGAGTAGCCGAGGGCGCCCCGTTTCGCCTCGGCCAGCAGGCGCATGTTCCCGATGACCTTGTCGAAGACGCTGCGGCCCCTGCGGTCGGGCCGGAAGAGCCGGTACGTCTCGCTGGTGGCGGCGTCCACGGAGACGCGCACCCACGTGGCGTACTCCGCCAGCTCCTCGAGGCTCTCCCTGATCAGGGTGCCGTTGCTGACGACGCCGATGGCGATGCCCGCCTCGCCCAGGACGCGCAGCACCGTGCGGGTGCCCCGGTGGGCCAGCGGCTCGCCGCCGCCGATGAGCACCACGCCCCGGACGGACATGTCCACCAGTTCCGCGGCGAGCCCGGCCAGCCGCTCCGGCGTGAACCGCCCCTGGTTCAGCAGCTTGCCGCTGATGCACTCGGGGCAGGCCAGGTCGCAGAAGGTGGTGGGGTCGAGGTCCACCACCAGGGGGCCGCCGGAGGGCGTTCCCGAGGCCGCTTCGAGCACCCTCGGCCATCCCGAGGGCTGGTACAGCTTGGACACCAGATCCATACGGTCGTGCACCACAGTGACCTCCTGCATCGTACGAGGACGACGTGTCCGGTCCGGGTGATCACCCCTTCACGGCTCCGGCCGCGAGCCCCGCGGCCACCTTGCGCTGGACGAGGACGAAGAAGACCACGACGGGCAGCGCGGTGAGCGTGGCCCCCGCCATCAGGCCGCCGTAGTCGGTGCCGAAACCGGTCTGGAAGGACACGAGCCAGACGCTGAGCGTCTGCTTGTCGTTGCTGGACAGCAGTACGTAGGCGAGGACGTACTCGTTCCACGCCTGCACCAGGGCGTACAGGGAGGTGGCCACCAGGCCGGGGGCGAGGAGGGGGAGGCCGACCCGCCGGAAGGCGCCGAGCCGGGTGCACCCGTCGACCATCGCCGCCTCCTCCAGCTCCACCGGGATCCCGGCGACGAAGCTCCGCAGCAGCCAGACCGTGAACGGCAGGGTGAAGACCAGGTAGGTGAGGATCACACCGGTCAGGCTGTCCGTGAGGCCGACGTCGCTGAGCAGCAGGTACACCGGGATGATCAGGCCGACGAGGGGGAGCATCTGGACGCACAGCACCGTGACCACGAAGACCCTGCGGCCGGTGAAGGAGAACCGCGCGACGGCATACGCGGCGAGGGTGCCGATGAGCAGGGCGAGCACCACGGTGCCGGCGCCCACGAGGGCGCTGGCGCGGACGCTGGACCAGAAGGCCGGCGTCTCGACGGCCCGGCGGAAGTGTTCCAGGGTGAGGTGTCCGGGCCAGAGGGCCGGGGGGCTGCGGTGGATCTCCGTGGCCGGGCGGAAGGCGGTGAGGAGCATCCAGTACACGGGGAAGGCCATCACCGCGCTGAAGAGCAGCCCGAGCGCGTGGGCCGTGCGGCGCCCGCGGACGGGCCGCGCGGCGGTCACTCGATCTCCCCGAGGGCGCGGAGCCGCCGTACGTACACCACCGCGCCGCCCAGCAGCAGCAGTACCGTGATCACGGAGATGGCCGCCCCGGTGCTGTAGCGGTTGACGGCGAAGGACTCGATGAACGAGTAGACGCCGAGCAGGTAGTAGTCGGACTCGGGCCGGCCGCCGCGCAGCAGCCATATCTCGTTGAACACGCCGGTGCATCCGATCGCGAGCAGGGCCGTCACCAGCACCAGGGCCGGCCTGATCACGGGGAGGGTGACGTGCCGGAACAGCTGGCGGGCGTTCGCGCCGTCCAGCACGGCAGCCTCCGCCAGTTCCCGGGGCACCTGGGTGAGCGCCGCCTCCAGGGTGAGGACGGCGAACGGCAGCGCGCCCCACACGACGACGCCCGCGATGACGGCGAAGCCCTGCCAGGGGTCGTAGAACCAGTTGTGCTTGTCGAGGTCCACCCCGGGCAGCAGGCCGAGGAGCCAGTTGAGGACGCCGTCGTCCGCGTCGGACAGCCAGCGGAAGACGGACGCCGCCACCATGACCGGCATGGCCCACACCGCCACCAGCACCCCGGCCATGACCGCCCGCAGCCACGGGTCCACCCGGCGCATCAGCAGGGCGACGGGCACGGCCAGCGCCATGGTGACGCCCACGCAGACGAGCGTGAACAGCAGGGTGCGGGCGAGGACCTCCCAGAAGAACCCGTCGGTGAGGACGGTCCGGTAGTTGTCCGCACCCGCCCAGGGCGGTGCGGCGCCGCTGAACAGCTCCCTGCGGGTCATGTCCTGGAAGGACAGCAGGAGGAGACCGGCGAGCGGGTAGCCGAGCACGACGGCGAGGGCGAGCACGGTGGGGGCGATCAGCAGGTAGGGCAGGACCGGCCGCCGGGACGCGGGTGCGCCGCGCCGCGCGTCCGCGGCCGTGGTCCGCGGCGGTGCGCTGTCCCGCGCGGGTGCGGTGTCCATGGCGGCGACTCCCTCGGTTCGGTCCACTCCCGCGCGTACGGCGTGCGGGGCCGCCCGGTGCCGGGCGCGGCTGTCAGTTCCGCTGGATCACGGCGTCGATCCTGCGGTCCGCGTCCCGGGCGGCCCGGTCCACCGGCTGCTTCCCGAGCGCGATGTCCTGGAGCATCTCCTGGAGGACACCGGTCTTCTCCACGGCCGCCCAGCCGGGGGCGGGCGGGGTGACCCAGCCCCGTCCGGCGGCCCGCGCGGCCGGGCCGTTGATGCCGTCCGCCGGGACGTCGCGCAGCTGGACGGTGTTGTTGGGCAGGGTGTCGGCGGCGATGAGCCGCCGCTGCGAGACGCGGTCGGTGAAGACGGCGATCCACTGGGCCGCCAGCTCCTGCCGGCGGGACCTGACGGGGACGGCGAGCGTGGAGCCGCCGAGGAACGGGGGCAGCGGCCGGCCCGACGGCCCGGGGAAGACGAAGGTGCCGAAGCGGCCGCGGAGGGCGGGATTGCCGCCGGACCGGGGATCGGTGGCCGCCTCGGCCTCCCACGTGTTGCCGTAGAACATGCCCGCGCGGCCCTGGCCCGCCACCGCGGGCTGGTCGGCGTTGTCCTTGGAACGGTCGTCCACGTAGTAGGTGTCGACCAGGTGCTTCCAGGTCTTCAGACCGGCGACGGAGCGGGGCGAGGACAGCGTGCCGTGCCAGCGGCCGTTCCGCTCGGCCGCGAGCTCGCCGCCCGCGTCCTTCACGAAGGCCATCGCCGTGTACCAGTCGCGGCCCGGCAGGTAGAGGGCGGAGAAACGCTTGTCCGCGGTGCCGAACTCCTTCTTCAGCCGGTCCAGGTCGGCGATCAGTTCGGGGTAGCTGCGGGGCGCGTGGTCGCTGCCGGCCTTCTCCAGCAGGTCCGTGCGGTAGATGCCCACCCGGGCGCCCGCGTAGTAGGGGACGCAGTACGTCCTGCCGTCCGCCCGGCAGGGCGCCGCGAGCGCGTCGAGCCACTCCCCGGAGCGGTCGAACGCGCGCGGGTCCAGGGGAGCGAAAGCGCCGTTGACGATGTAGTTGGTGACTTCACTGTTCCCCATCTCCACCACGTCGGGCGCGTCGTCGCCCGCGAGCGCGGCGTCCAGTTTCTGGTTCTTGCTGCCCCACTGCTGGTACTGGATCCGCACCTCGGTGCCGGGGAACCGCTCGGCGAAACGCGCGTCGGCCGACTCCACCAGACCGGGCCAGCTCTCCCGCGCGTCCACGGTGAGCCAGACCGTCAGACCGTCCGCTCCCGCGCGTCCGTCCCCCCGGCCGCCCGGGCCGCAGGCGGCCGTCACCGCCAGCAGGACGACCACTCCGAGGGCCGCGGAGAAACGTGGCAGAAGCTCCACCATGGTCGCCCTCCGTCCACGGCGAACGGACCGTCTGGAACAGAGTTCCTTACCTCTGTACCAGACGGCTACCGGGCGGCGGGAAGAGCGACCATCCGTAAGTATTCCTTTCGGCCAGCGGGACGGCCGGGGAATTGACGCGAACGAATGCGACGCACCGGCGGCGCCCCTTGACGGCGCCGTCCCGCCGCCCCACGCTCGCCCGGATGGCCCGCATCCCCCAGCGAAGGGTGTGGCCGCATGGCCAGGAACGGGAAGACGGCTGCGGAATCCGGCGCGCGGCCCGTGAAGGTGAATGCGTGGAACGGCTGGGACCCGCTGCGGCACGTCATCGTGGGCCGGGCGACCGGGACGGTGGTCCAGGCGCCCGAGCCCGCGGTGCGGCGGGACTTCCCCGACGACGGTTTCCCCCTCGGGACGTACGGCCCCATGCCGGCCGGCATGACCGCCGAGGCGGACGCGCAACTGGACGACTTCGCCGAGCTGCTGCGCGGACGGGGCATCCGGGTCGACCGCCCGACGCCCCTGGACTTCACCCGGGAGGTGGCGACACCCGACTGGACGCACCCCTCGATGTCGGGCTGCATGCCGCCCCGGGACCTGCTCCTCACGGTCGGCAACGAGATCCTCGAAGCCACCATGTCGTACCGCAGCCGGTGGTTCGAGTACCTGTGCTACCGGCCGGTCCTGCAGGCGCTGTTCGACGCGGACGAGGACATGCGCTGGGAGGCGGCGCCCAAACCGCGCCTCACGGACGCCAGTTACCACGCCGGCTTCTGGGACACCTATCCCACGCTGAGCACCGAGGAGCAGCTCGCGCGCGTGCGCGCCCACGACCTCGTGCTGACCGAGGCCGAGCCGCTGTTCGACGCGGCCGATGTCGCCCGCTTCGGCAGGGACCTCTTCGTCCAGCTGTCGTTCGTCACCAACCGCAGCGGTCACCGGTGGCTGAAGCGCCACTTCCCGGAACACCGGGTGCACGCGGTGACCTCGACCAACACCCACCCCCTGCACATCGACGCCACCTGGGTGCCGCTGCGGCCCGGCCTGGTGCTGCACTGCGGTGAACGGCTCGCCGACGCCGAGCTGATGGAGTTCTTCCGGCGGAACGACTGGGAGATCGTCGAGGCGGTGCAGCCCGCCAGCTGGGACCACCCGCCGAAGCTGTCGTACTGCAGTCCCTGGCTGGCGGGGAACGTGCTCAACCTGGACCCGCGCACCCTGTGCGTCGAGGAGAAGGAGGTCAGGCTCGCCGACCAGCTCGTCTCCCTCGGGTTCGAGGTGGTGCCCGTGCCGTTCCGCGCGGTGGGACCGTTCGGCGGCGGCCTGCACTGTGCCACCGTCGACATCGAACGCGAGGGCACGCTGGAGGACTACTTCCCCCGCCGTCACGGGCGTTACTGAGGAGGGCCGGGCGGCATGACGCCACGGTGTCCGGACGGCGTCCGGGGCGTGGTCCTCGACTTCTACGGCACGCTCGTGCGGATGGTGCCGCCCTGGCCGCCCAGCCACCGGTCGGTCCTCCTCCGCCGGGGCCTCACCGAGGCCGCCGCACGGTGGGGCGACCAGTGGGCCGCCGGTCCGCCGGACGGCGCGCTGCACCTCGCCCACTCCGGCAGCGAGCGGGCGTACCGGGCCTGGGAGCTGGACCGGCTCCGGCGCCGGGCGCGGGCCTGCGGTGTTCCGGAGGAGGAGGTTAACGGTGTCGCCGTGGAGCTGGACCGGGTGTCCAAGGACCTCCGCCTGGCGCTCTTCGAGGACGTGCCCGACGCCCTCGGCGCGCTGCGCGGGCGGGGTCTGGTGGTGGCCGTGTGCTCCAACTGGTTCTGGGACCTGGAGGACGTCGTCGGGCGGGTCGGTCTGGCCGGTGCGGTGGACGTGGTGGTCGGCTCGGCCCGCGCCGGGGCGCGCAAGCCCCACCCCCGGATCTACCGGACGGTGCTGGACCGCTGCGGGCTGCGGCCGGAACAGGCGCTGTTCGTGGGCGACATGTGGGAGACGGACGTGGCCGGCCCCGTGCGCGCGGGGATGCGGGCCGCGCACCTGCGGCGTCCCGACCGCGCCGTCGACGGCCCGGCCCCGCCCCTGCCGGAGGGCGTCGTACGGATCGCGACGCTGCGGGCCCTCACCGGTCTGCTGTAGTGCGGTGCGCGAGCCGGTCGAGCACGTTGCGGGTCACGCGGACGACCCCGGCGTCCAGCTCCCGGCCGCACACCACCGGCCAGTCGGTCGTACCGGCCGTGAACACGGTGCCGCCCGCCGTGTGGATGCCCATGGTGGCGGCGCGGGGGCTGGTGACGGCCGGTTCGCGGGCCGGGCAGTTCCAGTGTCCCGGCAGCGGGTGGTGGAGGTCCTCGTGCACCGGTTCCAGGAAGTGGAGGCCGAGGATGAGGAAGGACTCCGGGGTGCCGTCCACGCCGGTGGCGTACGCCGTGCCCGCGGCGTCACGGGCGAAGGCGGCGCCGTCGCACTCGTACCCGACGAGCGGCGTCCCGGCGCCGAGGGCGTCCGGGGTGCCGCCGTGCGTCCCGTCGCGCAGGCCGGTGCCCTCGTAGACCCAGTGGCCGGCGTGCTGCACCGTGTACCCGCCCAGCGGCCGGTCCCCCGGCCAGGGCCCGGGCCACATGCCGCCGTTCCTGAAGCTCACTCCGGTCAGGGTGTTCTCGGGTTCGCCGACGCCGTCGGGCGGGGCCGGCCACCACAGGTCGGTCGCGGGCAGATGGGGGTACGTCTCCCCCACCCGGTGGTCGGTGTCCGAGACGAACGCGGTGTCGCCGTCGGTGAGGTGGATCCGCCACCAGCAGGTGTTCGCGCTGAGGAAGGCCACGTTCCCGCCGCCGCGCACGAAGGCGGCCACGTGGGCGCGCATCGCCGCGCTCCAGTACTCGTCGTGGCCGACGCTGAGCAGCAGGTGGTACGGATCGAGCAGGCCCGGGTCGGCGTGCAGGTCGAGGTCGGTGCAGTACTCGACGTCGTATCCGTTCCGCTCCAGCCAGGCGATGAACGGCGCGTCCCAGTACGCGAGGTCGATGACACCGCCCGGCCGGTGCATGCTCAGCCGGTGGCCCGCGCGCTGTCCGTCCCGCGCCTCCTGGTGGACGGGGTGGTCGTACAGGCTGCTGGCCCGCTCCAGGTCCGCTCGGTCGGACCGGTTGTAGGCGTGCCGTGTGAACGTCGACTTCTTGTACAGGATGCGGGCCCGCCGGCCGGGGTCCCGCGGCCTGACGACGAAGAACTCCCGTTCGTACCCCTCGATGCCGGCCGCGTCCAGCAGCGGTACCGGTTCGGTGCGACGGCCTCCGCATTCGACGAGGTGCGCGAGATACACCCCCGGCGGCCAGTCCCGCGGAATCCGTACCTCGTACGCGGGCCAGTTCCAGTCCACGGCGGGCGACGCGTGGGCGGCGACACCGTCGGGGTGCGGTGGCGCGGAGCCGGGAACTCCGGGAAACGGCGGTGTCCGGGCCATGAAGGTCAGCTCCCGGCCCAGCCGGTGGAAACGCACGCGGAAAGCGGGGGCGTCGGTCGAGACGTGCAGGGTCAGTACCCGGCCCGCCGTGACGCTCTCCCGGCCCAGATATCCCTCTATCACGCAGTCCACTCTCCACGAGGTGACCGATGAACGGTGAATTCCGGGTGCGGGAACTGGTCCTGGGCATCGAGGGCCTGGCACTGCTGCGGCACGCCCTGCACGGGGAGGGGAAGTTCCTGACGGAGAGGGTGGCCGAGATCCGTGAGTTCGCCTCGGGGCGGGGCGGAGCGCTGCCCGACGAAGGGGCGGCCGTGCGCGAGGTCGGTCCGCGGGACGGGTACGCGGCGTGGTCCGCCGGTTACGACTCCCTGCCGAGCGCCTTCATCGAGGTCGAGGAGCCGGTCGTGCACGCGCTGCTCGACCGGGGACCGGTGGGCACCGCCCTCGACGCGGCCTGCGGCACGGGACGGCAGACGGCGGCCCTGACCGCACGCGGCCACCGCACCGTCGGCGTGGACCAGTCCCCCGAGATGCTCGCGCACGCCCGCCGGAACGCCCCCGACGCCGAGTACCGCGAGGGCCGGCTGGAGGAGCTGCCGCTCGACGACGACTCCGTCGACCTCGCCGTCTGCTCCCTCGCGCTGACCCATCTGCCCGACCTGTCGCCGCCCATCGGCGAACTGGCGCGGGTCGTCCGCCCGGGCGGCCGGGTCGTCGTCTCGGACATGCACCCCTTCGTGGTCCTGCTGCAGGGCCAGTGCCTCTTCGCGGACGGCCCCGGCCGGCTGGCGTTCGTGCGCAACCACGTGCACCTGCCCGGCCGGTACGTCGACGCCTTCGCCGCGGCCGGACTGACCGTACGGGCCTGCCACGAGCCCGTCTTCAACGGGCGGCTGGCGCCCGGGGGTTACGAGGAGTACGTCGCCGACGCCGCGCGTGCCGCGTGGGACGGCGTACCGCTCGTGATCGTGTGGGAGGCCGCATGTCCGTGACCGTGGTGCGCCACTCCGAACGGCCCGCGCTGTGGGACCGCGTGCCCGAGGTGTTCGCCGGGGTGGTACCGGAGTACAACCTGCACGGCGACGTCAACAGCGCTTACTGGACACGGCTGTTCGAGGAGTTCCCGGACCACCAGTTCGCCCTGTACGACGAGGAGGCGGACGACATCCTCGGCGCGGGCCGCTCCGTCCCGCGCCCCTGGGACGGCACGCCCGGGGGCCTGGGCGCCGGACTCGACGACTCGATGGCGCGGGCCTTCCGCGCGCACGACGCCGGGACCCCGCCGGACGCGCTGTGCGCCCTCGGCATCGAGATCCCCCGCGCGCACCAGGGCAGGGGGCTCTCCCGTGTGCTCCTGCGCCAGATGACGGCACTGGCGCGCGCCGGCGGTCTGTCGCACGTGATCGTGCCGGTCCGTCCCACCCGCAAGGACCGGTACCCCCTCGTTCCCATCGAGCGGTACGCGACGTGGACCCGGGCCGACGGCTCCCCCTTCGACCCGTGGGTCCGCGTCCAGGTGGGCTGCGGCGGCGTCGTCGCGGCCGCGGTCGCGCGCTCGTCACGGATCACCGGCACGGTGGCCGACTGGGAGGCGTGGACCGGCATGGCGTTCCCCGACGACGGGGCGTACGTCTTCCCCGGCGGGCTCGCCACCGTGCACATCGACCACGGCCGGGACCGGGGTTCCTACTGGGAGCCGGCCGTCTGGGTCACGCACGACGTGCGCGACGGGGGACGTGGGCCGGACCGGGCGCCGGAAGCGCGCGGCTGACCGCGCTCCCGGCGTACGCCGCCAGCAGTTCCGCCTGAGCCGGGCCCACCTCGGGGCGCCGCTCGGGCGGCAGGCCCGCGGGCCCCACGGTGGACAGGGCGGCGGCCCGCAGCCGCTGGTGGACCCGCTCGGCCCCGGCCGCCTCGCCCGCCGCGTACGGCCGGGTGACGTCCGCGGCCCGCCGGCCCAGCAGCAGGCAGTGGGTCCACAGCTCGGCGGCGAAGTCCTGTCCGAACAGCCGCCCGACCTCGGCCGCGGCAGCCGCCGGGCGGTGGCGCCGCGCCGCGCCGCGCACCTGCGCCTCGGTGAGGCCGGTGCCGGGCAGCGCCTCCCGCCAGCCGTGCGGGCGCCGCGGATCGGGGGCGTGCTCCTGCCCGGCCGGCCGCACGCAGCCCACTCCGTCGCGCAGGTGCGGCAGCCAGCCCCACTCCTCCAGCACCCACCCGTGGCGGAGCAGCGGGCGGGCGTCCGCCAGGTCCGCCGGGCAGGCGGCCCGCCGGACGCCCTGGGTGGTGTGCCCGTTGATGCTGCTGGTGCCGATGTGCTCCACGACGCCCGGGACGGCCAGCAGGGCCGCCCGGCCCTCCCGGCGGAGGAAGGCGGCCATGACCTCGTCGTCGTGGCGTTCCGAACGGCGGCCCCGGGCGTACCGCCGGAACGCGGCCGCCCGGCCGGCCGGCAGACAGACCGCCAGCGTCGGCGTGAACTCCTCCGGTACGGCCCGCGCCCAGCCGGCCCCCGCCAGCGCGGCGAGCCGGGACAGGGCGCCGTTGCGTGCGTGCCAGTTCGTGTAGAAGACCAGGACCTCGTCCGGGAACCGGGCCGCACAGTCGGTCACGAGGCCGAGCAGGCCCTCGGGCGCGGCCACGTCGTCCTGGACCACGAGGTGGTGGGTGGCCCAGGACGGCACGGCGGCCCAGGCCACCAGCGCCGTCCGCAGCACCGAGGGGGCGGCGTCCGGGTCCGGGTCCACCGACAGGCCGCCGAGGCCGAGCCGGGCCGCCAGCGCCTCGGCCTGCCTCCTGCGCAGCGGATGGGTCATGACGGTCGAACTGACGCGTACGGTCATCGCGGCGCTCCTTCTCTGCGGACACCGGTACGGCCATCGTGTGCGCCCCCCTACGACACTCCCACCGTCGCTCCCGGAACGGCACCCGACAACTTCCGCGTGTAAGGGTGTTCCGGTGCGCCGAGCACCTTCTCCACCGCCCCCTGCTCGACCACCCGCCCCTCCTTCATCACGACCACCTCGTGGGCGACCTCCCGGACCACGGCGAGGTCGTGGGAGATGAAGAGGTAACTGACGCCCAGGTCGTCCTGCAGGGTGCGGAGGAGGGTGAGGACCTGCTGCTGGACGAGGACGTCGAGGGCGGAGACGGGCTCGTCGCAGACGACCAGGGACGGGGAGAGCGCCAGGGCCCGGGCGATGGCGACGCGCTGCCGCTGCCCACCGGAGAGCTCGTTCGGGTGGCGGTGAGCCGTGTCGGCGGGGAGGGCCACCTGGTCCAGGAGGTCCGTCACCCGGGAGCGCCGTGCGGCCGCGTCGCCCACGCCGAAGACCGTCAGGGGTTCGGCGATGAGTTGCTCGACCGTGAACATCGGGTCCAGGGAGGCGTACGGGTCCTGGAAGACCGGCTGCATGGCGCGGCGGACCGCCCGGCGGCCGGAGCCCCGGACCGCCCCGGGACCCGCGACCGGTGTGCCGTCCAGGGTGATGGCGCCGCCGGTCGGCGGGAGCAGGCCCAGGACCATGCGGGCCGTCGTCGTCTTGCCCGAGCCGGACTCGCCCACCACCGCGGTGGTACGGCCCCTGGCCACCGTGAACGAGACGCCGTCCACCGCCTTGAAGGGGGCGGCGCCCCGCTTGAGCCGGTACTCCTTGGTCACCCCCTCGACCTGGAGGAGGGGCTCCGCGGCCGGGGCGGGCGTGCGGGGGCGGAACTCGGCGCGGAGGGACGGGGCCGCCGCCACCAGCCGGCGGGTGTACTCGTGGGCGGGGTCGGTGAGGACCCGGCGGGCGGGCCCGGACTCGGCCACCTCGCCCTGTGACATCACCAGGACCCGGTCGGCCCGTTCGGCGGCCAGGCCCAGGTCGTGGGTGATGAGCAGGAGGGCGGTGCCCAGTTCGTCGGTGAGGGTCTGGAGGTGGTCGAGGATCTGCTGCTGGACCGTCACGTCCAGCGCCGAGGTCGGCTCGTCCGCGATCAGCAGGTGCGGGCGGCAGGCCAGGCCGATCGCGATCAGTACGCGCTGGCGCTGGCCGCCGGAGAGTTCGTGCGGGTACTGCCGGGCGCGCCGCTCCGGCTCGGGCAGGCCCGCCTGGGCGAGGAGTTCCACGGCGCGGGCGGCGGCCGTGCGGCGGTCGGCCAGGCCGTGGGTGCGGAGGGTCTCGGCGACCTGGCGGCCCACCTTGGCGACCGGGTTGAGGTTGGTCATGGGGTCCTGCGGAACGAGGCCGACCACGCGCCCGCGCAGGTCCCGCAGCCGCTTCTCGGGGGCGTGCGTGATGTCCTCGCCGGCGAGCCGGATCGTGCCGTCCGTGATGCGGGCGGAGCCGGGCAGCAGCCCCATGACGGCGTGGGCGAGGGTCGACTTGCCGGAGCCGGACTGGCCGACCACGGCCACGCGTTCGCCCGGCGCGACGGTGAGGTCGGCGCCGCGTACGGCGGGGTTGCCGCCGAAGGCCACGTGCAGGTTCTCGATGTGCAGCAGCGGGCCGGCCGCCTCGTCGGCGGGTGCGGGCGTCGTCGTCATCGGCGGCCTCCGGAAGGCTTCGTGCGGGGGTCGAGGGCGTCGCGCAGGGCGTCGCCGAAGAGGTTGAAGCCCAGGCAGATCAGGGCGATCGCGATGCCGGGGAAGACGCCGGGCCACGGGGTGCGCATCAGGTAGTTCTGGGCGTCGGAGAGCATGATGCCGAGGCTCGGGTCGGGCGGCTGGATGCCGAGGCCGAGGAAGGAGAGGACCGCCTCGCCGAGCACCGCCGCGGGCATGATGACCGTCGCCTGGACGATGATCGCGGGCAGCGCGTTGGGCAGGACGTGCCGGCCGAGGACACGGACCGGCCCGGCGTCCATGGCGTGTGCGGCGAGCACGAAGTCGGCGTCGGCCAGCCGCAGCGTCTCGGCGCGGACGACGCGGATCATGGCGGGGATGTGGGCGATGCCGATGGCGACGGCCGCGTTGGCCAGGCCGCCGCCGTTGATGGCGGCGAGGCCGACGGCGAGGATCAGGAACGGGAAGGCGAGCATCAGGTCGGCGAGCCGGGACACCAGGGCGTCCAGCCACCGCCAGTACCCGGCGAGCAGTCCGAGCGGCACGCCGACCGCCACGGCCAGCAGCACCGCCAGCGCGCCCACCTGGAGCGAGGCGCGGGCGCCGTGCAGCACGCGGGAGAGGATGTCGCGGCCGAGGTCGTCGGTGCCCAGCGCGAAGCCGACGGTGGCGGGCTGCTGGAACGGGGTGCGGAAGTGCACCTCGGTGGGCGGGTACGGCGCGAGCCACGGGGCGAACACCCCGGCGACCAGCACGATCAGCAGGAGCACGGCGCCGGCGACGCCCATCGGGTCGCGGAGCAGCCTGCGCGGGACGCGGCCGCGCGACCGGCCGTGCACGGCGGGGGCCGTGGTGGTGCCGCCCGGGGTGAGCGGTTCTTGTGTCGTCGCGGTGGTCATCGGGTGCCCCCTGAGACTCGTATGCGCGGGTCGATCAGCGTGTAGAGGACGTCGACGAGCAGGTTGATGACGATGTAGGCGCCGGTGATCACCAGGACCACGGCCTGGACGACCGGGTAGTCGCGGGTGAACACCGCGTCGAGGGTGAGCTTGCCGACGCCGGGCAGCGTGAAGATCCGCTCGGTGACGACGGCGCCGCCGATCAGGCCGCCCAGTTCCAGGCCGACGACGGTCACGACGACGACCAGGCTGTTGCGCAGCCCGTACCGGAAGACGACCGCGCGCCCGCCGAGGCCCTTGGCGCGGGCGGTGCGCACGAAGTCGGCGGTGAGGGTGCCGACCATGGATCCCCGGGTCTGGCGCTGGACGACGGCGGAGTGCGCGAGCCCCAGGATCAGCGCGGGCAGGGTGAGGTGGTGCAGGCCGCGCAGCGGGTCGTCGAGCGGGGAGACGTAACCGGAGGCGGGGAACCAGCCGAGGTGCACCGCCAGGTAGAGGACGGCGAGGATGCCGAGCCAGAAGGTCGGCACGGACAGGGCGGTGAGGGAGAAGGCGTTCGCGGCCCACTCCGGCCAGCGCCCGCGGAAGACGGCGGCCAGCACGCCGCCCGTCGTGCCGAGCAGGACGGCTATGGCCATGGCGTACAGGGCGAGCTGGACGGTCACCGGCAGGGTGGCGCCGATCAGGTCGGCGACGGGCGTACCGGTGCGCACGGAGTCGCCGAAGTCCCCGGTCAGTGCGCTGGTGAGGAACTTCCCGTACTGCACCACCAGCGGCTGGTCCAGGCCGAGTTCGGCGCGGACGGCCGCGACGGTGGCGGGGTCGGCCTCCTCGCCCGCCATGGTGGTCGCCGGGTCGCCGGGCAGCGCGCGGACGCCGCCGAAGACGACGACGGAGGCGAGCAGGAGGGTGAGGGCCGACTGCCAGAGCCGGTTCCCCAGGTAGCGGAGCATGCGGGTCAGTCCTCCGTTCCGGACGCGCGGTACGCGGCCCTGCCGAGCCGGACGACGCCGTCGGAGTAGACCTGGACGCCGGCCACGGAGGTGGAGACGGCGGTCAGGTAGCGCTGGCGGTAGGTGTAGACGATGGGGTTCTCGCGCTGGATCACCTCGACGGCCCGGCCGTACAGGTCGCCGCGTTCGGCGGCGTCGGTGCTGCGGGAGGCGCGGGCGAGCAGGTCGTCCAGCTCCTTCGAGGAGAAGCCGCCGTAGTTGGCCGAGGAGCCGGTGGCCAGGAAGCGGGAGGTGTTGGCGTCCGGGTCGATGCGGCCGGACCAGCCGAGCAGCAGCACCTCGAAGGTGCCGCGCTTCTGGATGTCGAGGAGGGTCGCGTACTCGACGGGCACGATGCGCAGGTCGAAGCCGCCCTCGGCGACGCTGGCCCGCAGGGCCTGCGCGTAGCGGAGCTGGTCCTGGGAGTTGGCGACCTGCATCGTGACGCGGTACGGGGTGTCCACGCCCGCCTCGGCGAGGAGGCGGCGGGAGCGGGCGGGGTCGTACGCGGGACAGTGACCGCTCGCGTCGGAGGCGTACGTGCTCTGCGGGGCGACCGGTGAGCAGGCCGTCTCGAACCAGTTGTTGAAGGCCGTGTCGGCGAGGGTCTTCCGGTCCACGGCGGCGGCGAAGGCCTCCCGTACCCTGCGGTCGCTCGCGATGGGGGTGTCGATGCGCCCGGTGGGCTCGCCCACGCCGTCGACGTTGCCGGTGTTGATGGTGACGCCGGTGTGGCCGAGCGAGCCGGACTGGAGCAGGGTGAGGTCCTTCTCCTTCCGCAGGGCGTCCACGTCCTGCGGTGAGATGGCGTCGGCGACCTGGATGTCACCGGACCGCAGGTTGGCGGCGCGGATGTTGGCGTCCGTCATGATCCGGTAGGTGATGCCGTCGAGGCGGACGTCGTCGGCGTCGTAGTAGAGCGGGTCACGGGTGACCGTGATGGAGGTCTGGGGGACGCGCTCGACGAACTTGAACGGGCCGACGCACACCGGGTGGTCGCCGAAGTCCTCGCCCGCCGCGGCCAGCGCCTTCGGCGACATGATCATGCCGGCGCGGTCGGCGAGGGCGGCGGTCAGGGGCGCGAAGGGCGTCTCGTGACGGATCACGACCGTACGCGCGTCGGGCGCCTCGACACTGCTGACCGGGCCCATCTCGGAGGAGCGCTGCGAGGCGGGGAGGGTGAGGTGGCGCTCCAGGCTGGTGCGGACGGCGGCGGCGTCGAACGGGGTGCCGTCCGCGAAGGTGATCCCGGTGCGGACCGGGATGGTCACGGTGCGGCCGTCGGCGCTGATGTCCGGGAGGGCGGCGGCCAGTTGGGGGACGATGCGGCCCCCGGCGTCGATGTCGTACAGCTTCTCGCAGACCGCGCTCATCACGTAGCGGGTGTAGAGGGAGCTGGAGGTGGTGGGGTCGAGGCGGTCCGGTTCGGAGGACAGCCCCATCGTCAGCCGGCCGCCGGAGCGGACCGGCTGGTCCCCGACCGGTGTGCCGTAGGCGTCGGCGCGGCGGTCGGCCTGGGTGACGGTCTGGACGGGGACGCATCCCGTAAGGACGGCGGCGGCCAGGAGGGCGGACACGATATTCAGGCACTTCGACAACTTCACGGGGGCTCCAATTCGGCGCACGACTCCTTCGCCAGGATTTCCCGTACGCTATCCCAGAAGCCCCCGTGAACTATTTCGCCCGCATTAATACATGGGCATTGGATTGTTTCCGCCGGCTCCGCCGGTTCCGCCGACTACCGTCCGACGGCATATCCCTGCATCATGCGCGGATTCGCCGCGGCCGACAGCACACCCGTCTCCGGGTCCCGGGCCACCGCGCACAGCCGCCCCTCCGACCAGGCATCTCCGACCGTGACACGATGCCCGCGGCGGCGCAGTTCCGCGACCACCCGCTCACCGATACGGGATTCCACAGTGATCGCCCCGGGATTCATGGCGCGCGGGTAAAAGGAGGAGGGAAATCCTTCCGTGTGCCAGTTCGGGGCGTCGATCGCACCCTGCAGGTCGTAACCGCCGCGGAATTTCTCGCGCAGCGCCACGGCGAGCAGGAAATGCAGGCTCCACTGGTCCTGCTGATCGCCGCCGGGAGTGCCGAAGGCGAGGACGGGAACCCCGTCGCGCAGCGCCAGGGAGGGGGTCAGGGTGGTGCGCGGCCGGCGGCCGGGGCTGAGGGAGTTCGGCAGACCGGGCTCCAGCCAGGTCATCTGCAGCCGGGTGCCCAGCGGGAAGCCGAGGCCGGGTATGACGGGGTTGGACTGGAGCCAGCCGCCGCTGGGCGTCGCGGAGATCATGTTGCCCCAGCGGTCCACGACGTCGAGGTGGCAGGTGTCGCCACGGGTGGCGCCGTCCCGGGCCACGGTCGGCTCCCCCGCTCCCGGGGCCGCGGGCACGGTCGTGTCCCCCTCCCCCGAGGCGGCCTTGGGCAGCCGGGGCGTACGCCCGTCGGGGCTGCCGGGCCGCAGGACGTACGACGCGCGCCCGGCGTCGACCAGGTCGCGCCGCTGAGCGTTGTACTGCGGCGACAGCAGGGTCCGCAGCGGTACGTCGGCGTCCTCGGCGTCGCCGTACCAGGCCTCGCGGTCGGCCATCGCGAGCTTGGTGCCCTCCACGAGGGTGTGCACGTAGTCGGCGCCCCCGTACTCCGTCCCGCTGCCCGGCGTCCCGAAGTCGTCGTCCAGCAGGGCGAGTTGCTGGAGCAGGGCCGGGCCCTGGCTCCAGGGTCCCGCCTTGGCCACGGTCCAGCCGTTCCACTCGTGGGTGACCGGTTCCTCGTAGTGCGCGGCGTACCCGGCGAGGTCGTCGCCGGTGAGGGTGCCCGCGTGCCGTTCGCCGGAGGTGTCCATGACGGGCCGGGCGGCGAAGCCGGCGAGCGCCTCGGCTATGAAGCCCTCCCGCCACACCCGGCGCGCGGCCTCGATCTCCGCCTCCCGGCGCCCCGTACCGGCGCCGTCGGGGACGGCGGCCCGCGCCTCGGCGAGCAGCCGCTGCCAGGTCGCCGCCAGCGCGGGATTCCGCAGGAGGGAGCCGGGTGCCGGGGAGCGGCCGCCGGGGAGGTAGACCTCGGCCGAGGTGGTCCACTCCGTCTCGAACAGTTCCCGGACCGTCTCGACCGTGCCGCCGACCCGCTCGACCACCGGGTGCCCGTGCTCGGCGTAGCCGACGGCGTACTTCAGGACGTCGGCCAGGGACTTGGTGCCGTGGTCGCGCAGCAGCAGCATCCAGGCGTCGAACGCGCCGGGCACGGCGGCGGCCAGCGGTCCGGTGCCGGGGACGAGCTCCAGGCCGAGCGAGGTGTAGTGGGCGATGTCCGCCCCGGCCGGCGCCGGTCCCTGTCCGCACAGGACCCGCGGCCCGGCCCCGGCCGGGGCGAGGATGATCGGCACCTCGCCCGCGGGGCCGTTGAGGTGCGGTTCCACGACGTGCAGCACGAAGGCCGCCGCCACGGCCGCGTCGAAGGCGTTGCCGTCGTCCTCCAGGACGGCCATGGCGGCGGAGGAGGCCAGCCAGTGGGTGGACGATGCCATGCCGAAGGTGCCCTGCAGCGTGGGCCGAGTGGTGAACATGGCGCGAGTAAACCGGACCGGGCTCGGTGCGTCCAAGACATGTATGACACCGTTCAGATAGCGAGCGGCTATGAGTACGGCTGCGAGTTCGTCTATGAGTGACCGTCAGTGGAACCGTCGGGGGGACAGCGCATGGAACGCCGCCAGCTCGAGTACTTCGTGGCGATCGTCGAGCACGGCGGCTTCACCGCCGCCGCCCGGGCGCTGCGCGTCGCCCAGCCCTCGCTCTCCCGGGCGGTCGGCAACCTGGAGCGCGACCTCGGCGTCACCCTCTTCCACCGGGTGGGCCGCCGGGCCGTGCCCAGCGCCGCGGGCGAGGCGCTGGCGGAGCGGGCACGGCTGGTCCTGCGGGACCTCCAGGCGCTGCGCGCGGCGGCCCGCGCGCTCGGCGAGGGGCCGGTCGGCCGGGTCGACGTCGCGGCCACCTCGTCCTCCGGTCTGCAGCCGGTCGTGGGCATCGTCGCCGAGCTGCGGGAGAGGCATCCCGGGGTCACGGTCAGCGTCTCCTCGGCCGCGTCGGCGGCCGAGGTGGTCGCCATGGTGGCGCAGGGCCGCTGCGAGGCGGGCGTCTGCGGCAGCGCCGCCCGGCCCACCGGGCACGGGCTGACCGCCCACTACCTGCGGGACGAGGAGTTCCTGCTGGTGTCCCCGCCGGGCACGGGACCGGCCGGCGGCGGGACCGTGCGGCCGGAGGAACTGCGCGGGATGCGCTTCGTCACCACCGGGCCGAACACGGCCGTACGGGACCTGTTCGAGCGCCTGTCGGCCACCGTCGGGGAGCTGACGGTGGCCGCCGAGGTGGCGGACCGCGGCATCGTCCTGCCGATGGTGCTCGAAGGCGTCGGCGCGGCGCTGATGCCGGACGGCTGGGCCGGCCTCGCGCGGCGCGCGGGCGCCGCCGTCCACCGCTTCGCCCCGCCGGAGCGGATCGCCCAGTGGCTGGTCCACCGCGGGGGTCCGCTCACCTCCGCCGGCCAGGCGTTCGTCGACACGACGCTCGCCCGGACGGCGGACCGGGCGCCCGGCGCGGAGTGAACACCGCGCCGCCCGATGCGGTCTGACGGAGTGTCAGGCGGTGGCCGCCCGCGGCACCTCCCGGTCGCGTCGCAGAGCGGCGAGCAGGAAGAGCCATGCCTTCCGTACGTGCCGGGCCCGTCGGCCGTGGTCAGGTGACGGACGGCTCCGGCAGATCGCACCAGGGGTCGATGGGCACGCACTCCCTGCGGCGCCCCAGCCCGTCCAGGATCCAGCCCTGCCGCTTCACCGTGCGCAGGACGATGCCGTGCTCGGCGATCTCCAGCTCCGGGCACTCCGCGCCGATCCGGTCCTCCAGGTCGAGGACGCTGTCGACGGAGTGCAGCCACGCCGAGAGGAACACGTTCGTCTCGCCGCTCGTCGCGGTCAGCAGCCGTACGTCCGGCATCCGCCCCAGCCGTTCGCAGACCTGGCGGCGCCGGGCGACCGGGACCCGCCCCCACAGGAGCGATGTCACCGGCCACCCCGTGAGGTGCTGGGCGATCTCGCTGCGGAAGGCCACCGCGCCCGACCGCTCCAGCCGGGCCAGACGGCGGCGCACCGAGGTCTGACTGGTGCCGAGGCGCTCGGCCAGGTCCGTGACGGGGAGCCGGCCGTCCACCGCGAGGGCCAGCAGCAGCTCCCGGTCCGGCTGCCCCAGCGGGCCGGGGACGGCCGTGCGCGGCGCGGTCCCGTCGGCCAGTGACTGCAGACGCGACTGCTGCGCGCGGGACAGCGCGTCCAGCCGCCAGTCGTTCCCCGCGGTCAGGATGCGGGTGTTGACCTGGGTGTTGACCCGTACGACGCCAGGCAGGCCGCTCACGTGCCCGAGAACGAACCGGGACAGCGCCGGCAGGTCGTGGGCGATGACGTTGACGTGGATGTCCCGCCCGCCGGCCACCTCCATCACGGACTTCGTCCGCGGGTCCCGGGCCAGGGCCAGGGCGACCCGGCCCCGCTCCGCGGGCTCGCAGTCGACGTCGACGAACGCGTTGCACAGCGAGCGCCACAGGGCGGGACTGCCCGTGGCCGTCACCCAGGCCGTCCCCCGCTGCGAGATCCGCCCCCAGCGGCGGGCGGCCGTCACCGCGCTGAGGCCCAGCACCTCGCCCACCGCCGTCCAGGAGGCGCGTGGCGCGATCTGGAGGGCGTGGGCGATCGCCAGGTCCGTTTCGTCGAGCTCATCGGCGGAATCCTTCACACCGATGCCGTCTGTGGCGTTATCCATCGATTCCCCGGCTAGGTGAACGGGAGATGGCCACTATTGACCACCACCGCCCGGCCACACAAGACCGGCCAGTACACGGGCGGTGCCGCCCGGCGCGGCGCGTGAGCGACGGAGCCCCCGCCCGGAGCACGGCTTCCTCACGGACCTCAAGGACCTCACAGACCTCACGGACCTCACGGAAAGGACGAACCTCGATGACGCACGGCGAACAGCAACCGTGGGAGTGGGACGAACAGACCTGGCGCGGACACGTCGGCCGGGTGCGGGCCGGCCGCTCCCTGGCACCGGACAGCTGGCCGGGCGGCGCCCGCTGCGCGGTGGCGGTGTCCTTCGACTCGGACCACGAGACGCCCGCCCTGCGCGACGGCCGGACCAGCCCGGCGCAGATGGCCCAAGGCGAGTACGGAGCCCGGGTGGCCGTGCCGAAGATCCTGGACCTGCTGGCGCACCACCGCGTCCCGGCCAGCTTCTTCATGCCCGCGGTGTGCGCGCTGCTGCGCCCGCAGGAGGCCAGGGCGTACACGGCGGCCGGGCACGAGCTGGCCGTCCACGGCTGGATCCACGAGCGCAACACCCAGCTCGGCGCGGACACCGAGCGCGAGCTCCAGCTCCGCTCCGCCGACACCCTGGAGCGGATCAGCGGCGTACGTCCCGTCGGCATCCGCACCCCCAGCTGGGACTTCTCGCCGCACACCCTCTCCATCACCCGGGAGATGGGGCTGCTCTACGACTCCTCGCTGATGGCCGACGACGAGCCGTACGAGCTGGTCGAGAACGGTGAGGCGACGGGTGTGGTGGAGATCCCGGTGGAGTGGATCCGCGACGACGCGCCGTACTTCATGATGGAGCGCTTCGGCTCCCTCCGCCCGTACATCGCGCCGCGGGACGTGCTGCGCATCTGGCAGGACGAGTTCGCCGCCGCGTACGCCGCGGGCGGGCTGTTCCAGCTCACGCTGCACCCGCACATCATCGGGCACCGCTCCCGGCTGACCGTCCTCGACGAGCTGCTCGGGCACATCGCCGGGCACGAGGGTGTGTGGTTCGCCACCCATCGCGACATCGCCGAGCACTGCCGCGCGCAGCTCGCCGCGAACTGATCACCGCGAACTGATCACCGCGGCCCGACGGCGCCCGCGCTCGGGCGCCCGGCCGCTCCCCCTTCCTCGTACGCCCGCACCCGGGCGCTTCTCCGGCGGCCGCACCGCACCCCCGCGCCGCGCCTTCCCCCTTCCCCACCGCCGGCCCCGCACGCCGTGGTCCGTTCCCGTCCCCTGCTCTCCAGGAAGCGAGGAGTCCCCTCGTGAAGACAGCCACCGCCGCATCCGACACGGCACCGTCCCACAAGCTGACGCCCGGCCAGCGCAAGGCCATCATCGCCGGCACCGTGGGCAACACCGTCGAGTGGGTCGACTGGGCGCTCTACTCCATCTTCGCGGCGATCATCGCCGACGTGTTCTTCCCGAAGAGCGACGGCGCCGCCGCCCTGCTCTCCACCCTCGCCGTCTTCGCCGTCGGCTTCGTGATGCGGCCGGTGGGCGCCGCGGTCCTCGGCGCCTATGCCGACCGCAAGGGCCGCAAGAAGGGACTGACCCTCACCATCGGCCTGATGGCCGGTGCCGGCTTCCTCATCGCCTTCACCCCCGGCTACGACACGATCGGCCTCGCAGCACCGGCGATCCTGCTGGTCGCGCGGCTCATCCAGGGCTTCTCGGCGGGCGGCGAGTTCGGTTCGTCCTCGGCGTTCCTGGTCGAGTCGGCCGCCTCCGGACGGCGGGCCTTCGCCGGTTCCTGGCAGCAGGTGTCCGTGGCGGGCGGCGTGCTGATCGCCTCCCTGCTCGGCACGGTGTTCACCTCGCTGCTCGGCGAGGACGCCCTGCACGCGTGGGGCTGGCGGGTCGCCTTCGTCGTCGGCGGGCTGCTCGGCCTGGTCGGGCTGTGGCTGCGGGTCAGCGTCGAGGACACCGCGTCGTTCACCGAGACCAAGGCCGCGGGCAGGGCGCCGAGGAACCCGCTCGTCGCCATGTTCCGCGAGCACCCCGCCGCCGCGCTGCGTGTCGCCGGCATCACGGTCGCGGGCACGCTGACCTACTACATCTGGGTCAACTACCTCCCCACGTACGCCAACCTCACCACGGGCATCCCGCTGGAGAAGGCGCTCCTCTCCCAGACCCTGTGTCTCGTCGTCTTCGTCGTGCTGCTGCCCTTCGCGGGCCTGCTCTCCGACCGGCTGGGACGCAGACCCACCATGGCCGGGTTCGCGATCGGCTTCGTCCTGCTGGCCTGGCCGATGCTGCACCTGCTGAACGACAGCTTCGCCGTCCTGTTCCTCGTCCAGCTCACCGGCATGCTGCTGATCCTCGGCTACTCCGCCAACTGCGCCGTCATCATGGCCGAGCAGTTCCCGCCGGAGGTACGGGCCACCGGCATCGCGCTGCCGTACGCGCTGGCCGTTGCCCTCTTCGGCGGCACGGCCCCCTACGTGACGACCTGGATGAGCGACGCCGGGCACGCCGACAAGCTCTGGCTGTACGTCTCCGGGGCCGCGCTGCTCTCGCTGGTCGTCTACCTGACCATGCCCGAGACGAAGGACAAGGAGTTCGCCTGATGACCTCGACGGCACACGCGGCAGACACGGCACACGCGGTGGTCACCGGCGCCGCGAGCGGCATCGGACGCGCCGTCGCCGAGCACTTCGCCCGGGCGGGGGCCCGGCTGACGCTGGTGGACGTCGACGGCGACCGGCTCGCGGCGGTCGCGGACACCCTCGGCGCACGGCACCTCGTCCTCGACCTGTCCTGCGCCGACGGCCCGGCGGCCGCCGTGGCGGACAGCTGGCGCGCGCACGGGCCGGTGGACGTCCTGGTGAACGCGGCGGGCATCTACCCGTCGCTGGACATGGCCGACGTCACGGCCGCCGCCTGGGACCGGGTCCTCGCGCTCAACACCCGCGCCCCGGTCCTCGCGACGGCCGCACTGGCCCGTCTCGCGACCGCGGCCGGGCGGCCCGCCTCCGTGGTCAACATCTCCTCGGGCGCCGCGCTGCGCGCCCGGCCCGGAGGCGGCCCGTACGCCGCGTCCAAGGCGGCGCTGGAGATGGCCACCCGGGCGGCGGCGCTGGAGTTCGGGCCGCTCGGCATCCGCGTCAACGCCGTCAGCCCCGGCTTCGTCGCGGTGGACAGCGACTGCAACCCGGTCAGCGACACCTACGCCGCCGCCGTCTCCGTCAATCCCCTCGGCCGCCCGGGCACCCCGGCGGACATCGCGCGGGCGGTGCTGTGGATCGCGGGTCCGGAGGCGTCCTGGGTGACCGGGGAGGTCCTCCGGGTGGACGGCGGCAGCGGCACCGGAGCGGCACACCTGCCACGGCTGTGGCCGCCGGACACCTCCGCGGCCGGGACGTCCGGCGCGGACGGTGATGCGGACAGCACAACGCGACTGAACAGCAGTGTTGCGCACACGCGCGCGAATGTCGCGGAGAACGGCACAGGCGGCGCGGACACCCGCGGCACGGCCGCCGCGGACACCGGCACAGCCGCGGGCGCGGCCGCTCACGGCCCCTCCCCCCACACCCCGGGCACACACCCGGACCGCACGAAGGGACACACCTCATGAAGGGCGACGCCTACACCGTGGTCGGCGCCGGAGCGATCGGCGGCACCCTGGCCCACGCCCTCGCGGCGGCCGGGCACCCGGTGACCGTCGTCGACACCGACGCGGACCACGTGGCCGCGATCCGGGCCGGCGGGCTGACCATCCTGCGCGGCGGGGAACGCGACAGCGTGCGCCTCGACGCGACGACGCCCGACGGCTTCCGGGGGCCGCCGCCGCGCCGCGTACTGCTCAGCGTCAAGGCGCAGGCGACCGAGGCGGCCATGCGCTGGATCGCGCCCCGTCTCGCCCCGGACGGCTACGTCGTCTCGGTGCAGAACGGCTTCAACGAGGAGCTGATCGCGCGGCACGTCGGCGCGGACCGGACCGTCGCCGCGTTCGTCAACATCTTCGCCGACGTCGTCGGACCCGGGGTGGTGCGCGACGGCGGCCCCGGGGCGTTCGTCATCGGCGAACCGGGCGGCGCCCCGGTCTCCGAACGGGTCCGGGATCTCGTCGCCGACCTCCGGGCGTGGGGGCCCGCGCGGGTCTCCGGCAACGTCGAGGGGTACCTGTGGGCCAAGGCCGCCTTCGGCGCGATGCTCTCCGCGACCGCGCTGGCCGACGCGCCCATGGCCGACCTGATCGACCGGCACCGGGCCGCCATGTACGCGCTGGCCGCCGAGGTGTACGCCGCGGCCGACGCGGAGGGCGTACGGCTCGAGGCGTTCGACGCCTTCGACGCGCCCGCGTTCCGGCCCGGCGACCCGGCGGCGCGCGACGCCGCGTGCGACCGGCTGACCGCCTGGCTCCGCACCCAGCCGAAGGACCGCAGCGGCATCTGGCGGGACCTGGCCGTGCGCCGCCGTCCGGTGGAGGTGACGACGCACTACGCACCGGTCGTCGAGCGGTCGCTGCGGGCGGGTCTCGACACCCCCGTGCTGCGCGCCGTACTGGCCGGCCTGCGGGAGCTGGAGCGCGACCCGTCGGGCATGTCCGAGGCCCGGCTGGACGCGCTGGACGCCCTGGCCGCCGCGGGCACGGCGCCCGCGGCGGACGGCGGACCCGGGGCACTGCCCACCGGCCCCGCGCTCACCGGCGCCCAGGCCGTCGCCGTCCGCGACTGGCTGGCGGACCACCGCGACGCGATGGCCGCCGACCTGGCCGCCTACACGTCACTGGAGAGCTCCAGCGACGACAAGGCCCGCCTCACCGCCTGCCTCGGCTGGGTGCGCGACTGGCTGGACGCCGCGCTCGGCGCTCCCGCGAGCGAGGAGGTACGCGAACGGGACTGCGCCGGCGACATCCTGATCCGCCGTTACGCCGGCACCAGCCCGTCGACCGCCGCCCCCGTGCTGCTCGTCGGCCACTACGACACCGTCTGGTCCACCGGGACGCTGCAGGAGTGGCCGTACCGGCGCGAGGGCGACCGCATCAGCGGCCCGGGGGTCTTCGACATGAAGGCGGGGCTCGTCCAGGCGGTGTGGGCGTTGCGCGCGCTGACGGCACTGGGACTGCCCGTCCCCGCCTGCACCCTGCTGCTCAACGGCGACGAGGAGACCGGCAGCCGGGCGTCCAGCGACGACATCGTGGCGGAGGCCCGGACGTCCCGGGCGGCGCTGGTCTTCGAGGCGAGTGCCGACGGCGCGGTGAAGACGACCCGCAAGGGCGTCGGGCTGTTCTCGCTGACCGTGCGGGGCGAGGAGGCCCACGCGGGTCTCGACCCGGCCCGCGGGGCGAGCGCGGTCAACGAGATGGCCCGGCAGGTGCTCGCGCTGGAGGCGCTGGCCGCGCCGGCGGCCGGGACGACCGTCAACGTCGGCGTGCTGCGCGGCGGTACCCGCCCCAACGTCACGGCCGGTGAGGCGGTGGCCCACCTGGACGTCCGGGTCGCGACCGGCGCCGAACGCGACCGGATCGACGCCGCGCTGGCCGCCCTCGCCCCGGTCGACACCCGGACCGTCCTGAAGCTGGACGGCGGCTGGAACCGCCCGGTCTTCGAACGCACGGAGGGCGTCGGACAGCTCTTCGCCGTCGCCCGCGCCTGTGCCGCGCCGCTCGGTCTCGACCTGCGGGAGACCGCCGTGGGCGGTGCCAGCGACGGCAACTTCATCCTCGCCGCGGGCACTCCGGTGCTCGACGGACTCGGCGCGGTGGGCGGCGGCGCGCACGCCCGCGACGAGCACGTGACGCTGAGCGGCATGGTCGAGCGGTCCGCGCTGGCGGCGGGCGTGCTCGCCGCCTTCGCACGTCACCCCGGCGCTCAGTAGCCCCTGTGCGCGCGGCGGCCGGGCGGCCGCGACGCCCCACGGCAGGCGCGGTCCGGCCCGGTGGAGGAGGTCGGTGCGGGACAGGGCCGCGGGGGCGGGGCCGGTGTGCAGGCCGGAGGCGGCGAAGAGCCGGTCGTCCGGGGCCTGCACGACGAGCCGCACGGTCGCGCGCAGCCGGGTGAGGCCCCTGCGGTCGTACGCGACCGGCCGGCCCTCGGCCTCCGGGGGGCCGGTGTGCGGGGGCAGTCCGCCGCTGAGCAGGCTGCCGCGCGGAGGCTCAGGGGGTCCCGAGGCCGAGTTCGCGCTCCCCGAGGGGCGCGAAGAAGCGCTCGACGTCCGCGTCGGTGACCTCGGCCAGGGTGGCGGGCGACCAGCGCGGGGCGCGGTCCTTGTCGACGAGCTGGGCGCGCACGCCCTCCACCAGGTCGGCCGTGGCCAGCGCCGCGCACGAGATCCGGTACTCCTGGTCGAGGACCGCCTCCAGGGTGCCGAGCCGCCGGGCGCGGCGGAGCGCGGTCAGGGTGACCTTCAGCGCGGTGGGCGACCTGCCGAGCAGGGTCTCGGCGGCCTCCTTCGCGGCCGGGTCGCCGTGGCTGAGCAGCCGTTGGACGGTCTCCTCGACCGTGCCGGCCGTGTAGCAGGCGTCGATCCACTCCCGCTGCCCGGCCAGTTCTCCGGCGGGCGGCGGCTGCGCGTGGCGGCGGAGGGCCTCCGGTACGGGCAGGTCGGCGAGGTCGGCGACGAAGCGCGGGAGGGAGGCGCTCGGCAGGTGGTGGTCGGCGAGGCCGCACAGCAGGGCGTCGGCGGCGCCGATCTGCGCGCCCGTCAGCGCGAGGTGGGTGCCCAGTTCGCCGGGGGCCCGGCCGAGCAGGTGGGTGCCGCCGACGTCGGGGACGAAGCCGATGCCGGTCTCGGGCATGGCGATCCGGGACCGCTCGGTGACGACGCGGACGCCGCCGTGCGCGGAGAGGCCGACCCCGCCGCCCATCACGATGCCGTCCATCACGGCGACGTACGGCTTGGGGTACCGGGCGATACGGGCATTGAGGCGGTACTCGTCGCGCCAGAACGCGGCGGAGGCGGTGCCGTCGCCGTCGCGGACGTCGTCGTGGACGGCCCGCATGTCGCCGCCCGCGCACAGCCCGCGCTCGCCCGCGCCGGTGAGGACGACGGTCCCGACGGCCGGGTCCCGCTCCCAGGCGGTGAGCGCCGCGTCGATACGGCGGACCATCTCGTGGTTCAGGGCGTTGAGGGCCTTCGGGCGGTTGAGGACGATGTGGGCGGCGCGGCCCACGGTGTGCAGCAGGACGGGCTCGCCGTTGCCGGTCATCCGTACGTCTCCCTGTCTCGGACGATCATTCCGGATGCTGCCGTACCCAGAGGAGTCCGGAAGAGAACAAGGTCACAGCCCCACCCTCTGCTGCTCTTCGGTTGACCTGCCCTAACATCCGAGCATGACGGTCCCGCCCTCCGACGGACTCTCCCTGGCATCCGACTTCCCCGACGCGACGCATGAGCAGTGGCAACACCTGGTGGCGGGTGTGCTGCGCAGGTCCGGAAGGGAAGTTGCGGCCCCGGAGTCCGAGCACGCCCTGTCCACCGCGCTGGAGGACGGGTTGCGCACCCGTCCCCTGTACACCGCGCGGGACGGCGCTCCCGATCCCGGCCTGCCCGGCTTCGCGCCCTTCGTGCGCGGCGGCCGGGCCGAGGGGAACACAGTCGGCGGCTGGGACGTGCGCCAGCGCCACACGGTCGCGGACGCCGGCGCGGTCCTCGGCGACCTGGAGAACGGCGTCACCTCCCTGTGGCTGACCGTCGGCGCGTCCACCGGCATCCCCGTCCCGGAACTCGACCGCGCTCTCGAGGGCGTCCACCTCGACCTGGCCCCCGTCGTCCTGGACGCGGGCGAGGAGACCGAGGCGGCGGCGCGCCGGCTGCTGCGGCTGTACGAGGAGCGGGGCGTCGCCGCGGACGCGGTGCGCGGCAACCTGGGCGCCGACCCGCTGGGCCACGAGGCCCGCACCGGACGGCCGTACGACTTCGCGCCCGTGGCCGAGCTGGCCGGGCTGTGCGCCGAGCGGTACCCGGGGCTGCGGGCGCTGACCGTGGACGCCCTGCCGTACCACGAGGCCGGCGGTTCGGCGGCGCAGGAGCTGGGGTGCTCGCTGGCCACGGGGGTGGCCTGTCTGCGTGAGCTGACGGAGGCCGGGCTGGACGTCGAACGGGCCTGTGCGCAGCTGGAGTTCCGGTACGCGGCCACCGCCGACCAGTTCCTGACGATCGCCAAGCTGCGCGCGGCGCGCCGGCTGTGGGCCCGGGTCGCCGAGGCCTCGGGGGCGCCGCGGGCGGGCGCGCAGCTCCAGCACGCGGTGACCTCACCGGTGATGATGACGCGCCGCGACCCGTGGGTGAACATGCTGCGCACCACGGTCGCCACGCTGGCCGCCGGGGTGGGCGGCGCCGACGCCGTGACCGTGCTGCCGTTCGACCACGCGCTCGGGCTGCCGGACGCGTTCGCGCGCCGTATCGCGCGCAACACCTCCACCGTCCTCATCGAGGAGTCGCACCTGTCCCGGGTGATCGACCCGGCGGGCGGTTCCTGGTACGTGGAGCGGCTGACCGACGAACTCGCCCACGCCGCCTGGGCTTTCCTCCAGGAGATCGAGCGGGCGGGCGGACAGGCGGCGGCCCTGCGGTCCGGCGCGGTCCGCGAGCGGCTGGCCGAGACCTGGTCCGCGCGCAGCGCGAAGCTCGCGAGGCGGCGGGAGCCGGTCACCGGGGTCAGCGAGTTCCCGCACCTGGCCGAGAAGCCGGTGGTCCGCGAGCCCGCGCCCGAACCGCCGTCCGGGGGGCTGCCCCGGGTGCGGCGCGACGAGGCGTTCGAGGCGCTGCGCGCCCGCTCCGACGCCCACCTCGCCGCGACCGGCGCCCGGCCCCGGGTGTACCTGGCCGCGCTCGGCCCGGCCGCCGCCCACACCGCCCGCCTCGGCTTCGCCGCCAACCTCTTCCAGGCGGGCGGCGTCGAGCCCGTCACCGAGGGCACGTTCGAGGAGAGCGGCGCGCGGGAGGCGTGCCTGTGCTCCAGTGACACGGTGTACGAGGAGCAGGCCGAGGCCACCGTCCGGGCCCTGCGGGCGGCGGGCGCGAAGCACGTGTTCCTGGCCGGCCGCCCCGGGCCGTACGCGGATGTCGACACCTACGTCTTCGCGGGCTGCGACGCCGTGGGCGTCCTGACCGCCACGCTCGACCGCATGGGAGTGTCCTGAATGTCCATCCCCGACTTCTCGGCGATCGAGCTGGGGACCCCGGCCCCCGGTACCGGTGCCGACGAGTGGCGTGCGGCCCTGAAGCGGGCCGCCGGCGGTGACGACCTGCTCTGGGAGACGCCCGAGGGCATCACGGTCAAGCCGCTCTACACCGGGCAGGACCTGGAGGGCCTGGACTTCCTGGAGACCTATCCGGGCATCGCGCCGTACCTGCGCGGCCCGTACCCGACGATGTACGTCAACCAGCCGTGGACGATCCGGCAGTACGCGGGCTTCTCCACGGCGGAGGAGTCCAACGCCTTCTACCGCCGCAACCTGGCGGCCGGCCAGAAGGGCCTGTCGGTCGCCTTCGACCTGCCCACGCACCGCGGTTACGACAGCGACCACCCGCGGGTGACCGGTGACGTCGGCATGGCGGGCGTGGCCATCGACTCGATCCTCGACATGCGGCAGCTCTTCGACGGCATCCCGCTGGACCGGATGACGGTGTCGATGACGATGAACGGCGCCGTGCTGCCGGTGCTCGCGCTGTACATCGTGGCGGCCGAGGAGCAGGGCGTACCGCCGGAGAAGCTCGCCGGGACCATCCAGAACGACATCCTCAAGGAGTTCATGGTCCGCAACACCTACATCTACCCGCCGAAGCCGTCGATGCGGATCATCTCCGACATCTTCGCCTTCACCTCGCGGCGGATGCCCCGCTACAACTCCATCTCCATCTCCGGCTACCACATCCAGGAGGCGGGCGCGACGGCCGACCTGGAGCTGGCGTACACCCTCGCCGACGGCGTGGAGTACATCCGGGCCGGCCGGGACGCGGGGCTCGACGTGGACGCGTTCGCGCCGCGGCTGTCGTTCTTCTGGGCGATCGGCATGAACTTCTTCATGGAGATCGCCAAGCTGCGCGCGGCCCGGCTGCTGTGGGCGAAGCTGGTGAAGCAGTTCGACCCGCAGAACACCAAGTCGCTGTCGCTGCGCACCCATTCCCAGACCTCCGGCTGGTCGCTGACCGCGCAGGACGTGTTCAACAACGTCACGCGCACGTGTGTGGAGGCGATGGCGGCCACCCAGGGCCACACCCAGTCGCTGCACACCAACGCGCTCGACGAGGCGCTCGCGCTGCCCACCGACTTCTCCGCGCGCATCGCCCGCAACACCCAGCTGCTGATCCAGCAGGAGTCCGGCACGACCCGGGTGATCGACCCGTGGGGCGGCAGCGCGTACGTGGAGCGGCTGACGTACGACCTCGCGCGCCGCGCCTGGCAGCACATCCAGGAGGTCGAGCGGGCGGGCGGCATGGCGCAGGCCATCGACGCGGGCATCCCCAAGCTGCGCGTGGAGGAGGCCGCGGCCCGCACCCAGGCCCGTATCGACTCCGGACGGCAGCCGGTGATCGGCGTGAACAAGTACCGGGTCGACACCGACGAGCAGATCGAGGTGCTCAAGGTCGACAACTCCTCGGTGCGCGCGCAGCAGATCGAGAAGCTGCGGCGGCTGCGCGCCGAGCGGGACGAGACGGCCTGCCAGGACGCGCTCGACGCGCTGACCCGGGCGGCCGGCGGCGAGGGCAACCTGCTGGAGCTCGCGGTGGACGCGGCCCGGGCGAAGGCGACCGTCGGCGAGATCAGTCACGCCCTGGAGAAGGTGTACGGGCGGCACGCGGGCCAGATCCGTACGATCTCCGGTGTGTACCGCAACGAAGCAGGCGAGTCCCCGCACGTGGACCGCACCCGGACCCTGGTGGACGCGTTCGCCGAGGCCGAGGGCCGCCGGCCGCGCATCCTGGTCGCCAAGATGGGCCAGGACGGCCACGACCGCGGTCAGAAGGTGATCGCCACCGCCTTCGCCGACCTCGGCTTCGACGTGGACGTCGGCCCGCTGTTCCAGACCCCGGCCGAGGTGGCCCGGCAGGCGGTCGAGGCGGACGTGCACATCGTCGGGGTGTCGTCGCTGGCCGCCGGGCACCTCACCCTCGTGCCCGCGCTGCGCGAGGCGCTGGCCGAGGAGGGCCGCGAGGACGTGATGATCGTGGTCGGCGGCGTGATCCCGCCGCAGGACGTGCCGACGCTGCTGGAGATGGGCGCGACGGCGGTGTTCCCGCCCGGCACGGTGATCCCCGAGGCGGCGTACGACCTGGTGACGCGGCTGGCGGCCGATCTCGGCCACGACGCACTGTGAGCCGGTGACGTCCGTGGCCATCGATCTCGACACGTACGTCAAGGGCGTCCTCGACGGCAGGAGAGCGCTCGTCGCCCGCGCCATCACGCTGGTGGAGTCGACCCGGCCCCAGCACCGGGCGCTGGCGCAGGAGTTGCTGACCGAGCTGCTGCCGCACAGCGGGAAGGCCCGGCGGATCGGGGTCAGCGGTGTGCCGGGCGTGGGCAAGTCGACGTTCATCGACGCCTTCGGCACGATGCTGACCGGACTCGGGCACCGGGTGGCCGTCCTCGCCGTCGACCCGTCCTCCAGCCGGACCGGCGGTTCGATCCTCGGCGACAAGACCCGTATGGAGCGCCTCGCCGTCGACCCGGCGGCGTTCGTGCGCCCCTCCCCCACCGCCGGCACGCTCGGCGGTGTCACCAAGGCGACCCGTGAGTCGATCGTGGTGATGGAGGCCGCGGGTTACGACGTGGTGCTGGTGGAGACGGTGGGTGTCGGCCAGTCCGAGACGGCCGTCGCGAACATGGTCGACTCCTTCCTGCTGCTCTCCCTGGCCCGCACCGGGGACCAGTTGCAGGGCATCAAGAAGGGCGTCCTGGAGCTGGCCGACGTGATCGCCGTCAACAAGGCGGACGGCCCGCACGAACGCGACGCCCGCGCCGCCGCCCGTGAACTGGCGGGCGCGCTGCGGCTGATGCACGGCAAGGACGCCTTCTGGACGCCGCCCGTGCTCAGTTGCAGCGCCCGCGAGTCGACCGGCCTGGACACGGTCTGGGAGCGGCTGGAACAGCACCGCACGCTCCTGGACTCCAGCGGGCGCCTCGCCGAGCGGCGCCGCGAGCAGCAGGTCGACTGGACCTGGACCATGGTCCGCGACGAACTGCTGGGCCGCCTGCACGCCGACCCGGCGGTACGGTCCCTCACGCCCGGCCTGGAGCGACAGGTCAGGGACGGTGAGCTGACGGCCACGCTGGCGGCGGAGCGCATTCTGGACGCCTTCAGGGGGCAGCGGGGCTGATCCCCGGCCGTCACGGCCTTCCCACGGACGCCCGCGTCGTCTCCGGACGACGCGGGCGTCCGTCGTCTTTTCACGTCGTCTCTTCACTTCCGTGGAACATACGACTCTTCCCGCAACCAGAATTGCGGGATACCGGTTGACCTCGCTGATCGAGACCGGGCTGGCGGGCGGCGGCCGCCGGGTCACCGGTACGGAGCTGCCGTCACCGCTCACCCACGGCGCGCCGGCCGGCGGACGCCGGCCGGCGCCGACGCCTTCGACGCCGAGGCGGAGGCGATCGCCCGGGCCAACGCCACGGACTTCGGCCTGGCCGGCGCGGTGTGGACCGGCGACGTCTCCCGGGCCCACCACGTGGCGCGCTCGGTGCAGGCCGGCACCTTTTGGATCAACGCGTACAAGACCATCCACGTCGCGGTGCCCTTCGGCGGCTTCGGCGACTCCGGGCACGGCCGGTCCTCCGGGCCCGGGGTGCTGGACGAGTGCACGCAGACCCCCGCAGCGCGGAAGCAGACGCCCACGCCGTTGACGCGCCGGACGGCACGCCGAGACCGCCGACCTCCTGCTGGCGGACCGGCGCGAGGAGGCGGCGGAGCGGCTGCGCGAACACCTGCGGACGGTGGGGCACGAGAAGACCGCCGGGCGGTCGTCCTGAGACGGCCCGCCCGGCGGCTCGTCAGGCCGCCACGCCGCGGTTCCAGTTCTCCCTGCCGCCGGGGTGGATCGGGGTGGCCAGGCCCGTCAGCGGGGCCCCCGTGCCGCCCCGCCGGGCGGCGACGATCTCCGCCGCGATCGACAGGGCGGTCTCCTCGGGCGTACGGGCCCCGAGGTCGAGGCCGATCGGGGACCTGAGCCGCGCCAGCTCCCGTTCGGTCAGGCCCGCAGCGCGCAGCCGCCGGTCACGGTCCTCGTGGGTGCGGCGGGAGCCCATGGCGCCGACGAAGGCGACGGGCATCCGCAGGGCCGCCATCAGCAGAGGCACGTCGAACTTGACGTCGTGGGTCAGCACGCAGAGCACCGTGCGCGCGTCCGTCGCGGTGCGCAGCAGGTAGCGGTGCGGCCAGTCGACCACGATGTCGTCGGCCTCGGGGAAGCGGACCCGCGTGGCGAAGACGGGACGGGCGTCGCACACGGTCACGTGGTAACCGAGGAACTTGCCCGCGCGCACGAGCGCCGTCGCGAAGTCGATCGCCCCGAATACGATCATGCGGGGCGGTGGCACGTTCGACTCGACCAGCAGCGTGAGACCGCCGGGGCAGTGCGAACCGTCCTCCGACAGGTCCACCGTGCCGGTGCGGCCGGCCTCCAGCAGGGCCCGGGCCTCGGCCACCGCCGTCCGGTCCAGTTCCTCGTGGCCGCCGAGACCGTCCCCGCTCCCGCCCTCGTACGACCCGTCGGGGCGGACGAGCAGTCCCCTGCCCAGCAGTTCCGCCGGGCCGCGCACCACCCGGGCCACGGCCACCGCCTCGCCCCGGGCGGCGGAGGCCAGCGCGGCGGCCCACACCGGCCGTCCGGGGGCGTCCACGGCAACCGGAGTGACCATGACGTCGATGACGCCACCGCAGGTCAGACCCACCGCGAAGGCGTCCTCGTCGCTGTAGCCGAACCGTTCGACGACCGTCTCGCCGTCGCTGAGGGCCTGCACGCAGAGGTCGTACACCGCTCCCTCGACACAGCCGCCGGAGACCGAGCCGATGGCCGTGCCCTCGCTGTCGACGGCGAGGGCGGCGCCGGGGTCGCGCGGCGCGCTGCCCCCGACGGCGACGACGGTGGCGACGGCGAACGCGCGGCCCTCCTCCGCCCAGCGGTGCAGCTCCTCGGCGAGGTCAAGCATCCGCTCCTCCTCCCGTGTCCGTACCGGTCGCCGTGCCCGCCAGCAGGACGCGGTCGGGGCGGATCGGCAGGTGCCGGTGGCGTACCCCGGTCGCGTGCCACACGGCGTTCGCGATCGCCGCCGCGGCGCCCACGATGCCGACCTCCCCGATGCCCTTGATGCCGACCGGGTCCTCCGGGTCCGGGTCGTCGATCCAGTCCGCCTCGACGAGCGCCACGTCGGCGTTGGCGGCGACGTGGTAGCCCGCGAGGTCGGCGCCGACGAGACCGCCCGAGCCGCTGTCCCGGACCGCCTCCTCGTGCAGCGCCATGGAGATGCCCCAGATCATGCCGCCGACGAGCTGGCTGCGGGCGGTGAGCGGGTTGATGATCCGGCCCGCCGCGAAGATGCCGAGCATGCGCCGTACGCGCACCTCGCCGGTGGCCGGGTCCACGGCGACCTCGGCGAACTGGGCGCCGAAGGAGTGCCGTTCCTTCTGCGCGAGGGCGCGCACCGCCTCGGTGGTGTCGGACCGTACCGTGATGCCCTCGGGCGGGACGTCCCCGCTCAGGGCGAGCCGCTCGCGCAGTTCGCCGGCCGCGGCCGTGATGGCCCAGGCCCAGGAGCGGGTGCCCATCGAGCCGCCGGCGATCATCGCCGGCCCGAAGTCGCTGTCGCCGATGTGCATGCGGATGCGGTCCGCCGGCACGCCGAGCGCGTCGGCGGCGACCAGGGCGAGCGCCGTCCGGGCCCCGGTGCCCAGGTCGGAGGCGGCGATCCGCACCGTGAAGGTGCCGTCCGCCTCCGCCGTCACCCGCGCCGTGGACGGTCCGGCTCCCGCGAAGAAGGAGGCCGCCGCCGTGCCGGTGCCCAGCAGCCAGCGCCCGTCACGGCGCAGGCCGGGGCGCGGATCCCGGTCCGCCCAGCCGAACCTGCGCGCGCCCTCCCGGAAGCAGGCGACCAGGTTGCGGCCGGCGAAGGGCAGTCCGGACACCGGGCCGCGCTCGGGGTCGTTGCGCACGCGCAGCTCGATCGGGTCGATACCGCACTTCTCGGCGAGTTCGTCGAGCGCCGACTCCAGCGCGAACGACCCCGGCGCCTCGCCCGGCGCGCGCATCCACGTCGGGGTCGGCACGTCGAGCCGTACGACCCGGTTGACCGTGCGGTGGGCGTCGGCGTCGTACATCACCCGGGCCACTCCGGCGCTCGGCTCCACGTACTCGTGCACCGAGGAGGTGAGGTTGAGGGAGTCGTGCTCCAGCGCCCGCAGCCGCCCGTCCGCGTCGGCGCCGAGCCTGACCCGCTGCGTGGTGGGGCTGCGGTACCCGGCGAGCGAGAACATCTGACGGCGTGTCATGGTCACCCGGACGGGCCGCTGGAGGACCGTCGCGGCCATCACGGCGGCCACCTGGTGCGCGCGCAGGCCCTTGCTGCCGAAGCCGCCGCCGATGTGCTCGGAGCGGACGCGCACCGCGCCCGGGTCGAGGGAGAACAGCTTCGCGAGGTCGTTCTGCACCCAGGTGGCGCCCTGGTTGGAGTCGAGGACGTCGAGCCGGCCGCCGTCCCAGCGGGCGGTCGCCGCGTGCGGCTCCATCATGCTGTGGTGCTCTTCGGGCGTGGTGTACTCGGCGTCCACGACGACGGCGGACGCGGCGAGCTGCTCCTCCAGGTCGCCCTTCTCCGTCACCGCAGGCATGTGCCCGTCGAGGGCGTACGCGTCCGGGCGGGCGCCGGAGAAGTCGACGTCGTGCGGCTCCGCCTCGTAGTTCACGACGAGCGTCTCGGCGGCCTCACGAGCCTGTTCCGGCGTCTCGGCGACGACCAGCGCCACCGGCCAGCCCATGTGCGGCACCCGGTCGTCCTGGAAGAGGCCGGTGGTCGGGTCCGGCGGGACGCCCATCAGGCCGTTGAAGTCGCGGTCGACGCGCGGGGCGTTGCCGTGGTGCAGGACCTCCAGCACGCCCGGCATCTCCAGCACGGGAGCGGTCTCCACCGAGCTGACGCGGCCGCGGGCCACGGTGGACAGCACCAGCCAGCCGTACGCGAGGTCGGCGAAGGGGATGTCCCCCGCGTAACGGGCCGTGCCGGTGACCTTGTCCCGGCCCTCCACGCGGGTGTGGGCGGATCCGACGGAACCCTTCGGCTCCGCGGGTGTGCGGGTGCTCGTGGTCGTCGTGGTCATCGCGCGGCCTCCTGGGCGGGTCCGGCCGGTCGCGTCGGTCCGGCCAGTTCGGTCAGCACGGCCACGATGAGGTTGCGCATGAGGGTCACCTTGTATCCGTTGCGGGGCAGCGGCCTGGCCGCCGCGAGTTCGGCGTCCGCGGCGGCGCCGAAGGTCGCGGCGTCGGCCGCCGCGCCGGTCAGCACCCGCTCGGCCGCCCGGGCCCGCCAGGGCCGGGAGGCGACCGCGCCGAGGGCGAGGCGCGCGTCGCGGACGACACCGTCCCGGACGTCGAGCGCGGCGGCGACCGACCCGATGGCGAACGCGTAACTGGCGCGCTCGCGCACCTTCCGGTACCGCGAGTGGGCGGCGGCCGGGACGGGCGGCAGGGTGACGCCGGTGATCAGCGCGCCCGGCGGCAGGGCGGTCTCCCGGTGCGGGGTGTCGCCCACCGGCAGGTAGAAGTCGGCGAGCGGCAGTTCGCCCGGTCCGTCGGCGGTCTCGTACGAGACGACCGCGTCGAAGGCCGTCAGCGCCACGCCCATGTCCGAGGGGTGGACGGCCACGCAGTGGTCGGAGGCGCCCAGGATCGCGTGGTTGTGGTGCTCGCCCCGGGCGGCGGGGCAGCCGCTGCCGGGTTCGCGTTTGTTGCACGGGCCGGTCACGTCGGTGAAGTAGGCGCAGCGGGTGCGCTGCAGGAGGTTCCCGCCGACGGTGGCCATGTTGCGCAGCTGTCCGGAGGCGCCCGCCAGCACGGCCTGCGTCAGCGCCGGGTAACGGTGCCGGACCAGCGGGTGGGCGGCGAGGTCGCTGTTGGTGACGGTGGCGCCGATGCGCAGGCCGCCGTCGTCCGTCGGCTCGATCCGGTCCAGAGGTAAGGCCGTCACGTCGACGAGGCGGGCGGGCCGTTCGACGCCGCTCTTCATCAGGTCGACGAGGTTGGTGCCGCCACCGAGGAAGCGCGCGTGCGGATCGGCGTCGAGCAGGGCGACCGCGCCGGAGACGTCGGTGGCGCGCTGGTACCCGAACTCCCTCATGCGGCCGCCTCCGTGCTCTCGGCGCCCTCGGCCGGTCGTCCGGCTCCGGTCCCGGCCGCCCGGGCGACCGCCTGGACGATCGAGACGTACGCGCCGCACCGGCACAGGTTCCCGCTCATCCGCTCCCGGATCTCCTCGGCGGTCAGCGGCGGTGGCCCCGCCTCCGGCCGGACGTCCTCGGTGACGGCGCTCGGCCAGCCCGCCGCGTGCTCCTCGATCACGGCGACCGCGGAACATATCTGCCCCGGTGTGCAGTAGCCGCACTGGTAGCCGTCGAGGTCGAGGAAGGCCTGCTGCACCGGGTGCAGCCGGTCGTCCTCCGCCATGCCCTCGATGGTGGTGACCTCGCGCCCTTCCGCCGCCACGGCGAGCTGCAGACAGGAGACGGCCCGGCGCCCGTCGAGCAGGACGGTGCAGGCACCGCACTGTCCCTGGTCGCAGCCCTTCTTGGTACCGGTCAGATCGAGTCGCTCGCGCAGGGCGTCGAGCAGGGTGGTGCGGTGGTCGACGGACAGGGTGTGCTCCTCGCCGTTGACGCGCAGCGTGAGGGTGCTCCGCGTCGGCGTCGAGGAGGGAGAGGGGGATGGGGCCATGATCGCTTCTCTTTCGCGTATCCGTATCCGGAACGAGGTGGGGTGTGCGAGGAACGCAGGAAGTCGGTGCGGTGTGCCGTGTGCCGTGAACCGGTTCGGGGGATAGTCGGGGGAGGGTGCGTGGGCGCACCGGTCGCGGCCGGTGGCCGCCGACTGTCGTCGCCGGTTCCGGGTTCCGATACGATCAGCTCAACCGGACAGCTGTCCATTACGAGGAAACCTAACGGACAGTTGTCCGCTTAGCAACAAGCACTTCCGGCCACGGGTCCGGGAGGAGGGCGGGTGCAGCAGATGAACGACACACCCCTGCGCTCGGACGCGCAGCGCAACCGCGAGCGCATCCTGGAAGTGGCCCTGGCCGAACTCACCCGCTGCTCCCAGGCCCCGCTCAGCGTGATCGCCAGGAAGGCGGGCGTCGGGCAGGGCACGTTCTACCGCAACTTCCCCAACCGTGAGGCACTGGTCCTGGAGATCTACCGCCACGAGATGCAGCAGGTGGCCGACAGCGCGGCCCAGTTGCTGGAGTGCCGGGAGCCCGACCGGGCGCTGCGCGAGTGGATGGACCACCTCGCCCGGTTCGCCATGGCCAAGGCCGGTCTGGCGGACGCGATCCGCCAGGCCACCAGCGCGCCGGGGAGCCCGGCGAAACCGGGGCACACCCCGGTGATCGACGCGGCCGAACTCCTGCTCCGCGCCGCCGAGGAGGCCGGCACCATCCGTCCCGGAGTGACCGGGGACGACTTCCTCCTCGCCATCGGCGGCCTCTGGCAGATCGATCCGCGCGGCGACTGGGAGCCCGCCGCCACCCGCCTCCTCGACCTGATCATGGACGGTCTGCGAGCGGGGGCACCGGGGCGCTGACCGGCGCCCCGGCGGGTACTTGACGGGGCGTCGACCCGACGGCACGGACCGCGCGTCCCGCGGCAACCGTCCGTGGCCCGCCTCGCGGACGGCAGCCGGGGCAGCCGGTCGGACACCGGTGGTTCCCGTCGGCGGCCTCCGCCCACGACGCCCGGCACGGCGGTGCGCGGCACGCGGTGACGTGCCGCTTCGTGACAACGGCTTGCGGCCGACGAGTTCGCCGGCGGCTTCGGTCACCCCGCCGGCTGCGGCACACCCCCGGCGGGCGACGCGCCGCGCGGGCGCGGCTCCCGGCCCGGCGGCAGCGAGGAAAGGTGCCTCAACGACATCACCTGGCGCGCCGCCCCCGCGGCGCCCGCGCCGTGGTGCAGGCCCCGCACGGCGCCGGTCCGCCGCCGGGCGGGATGCCCGGCGGCGGACCGTGAACGTCCGAGTGCGTCGGAACGTGTCAGAACGTCAGCTTCCAGCTGTCGACGTAGCCGACGTCCAGTTTGTACACGTCCCGTACGCGCAGCTTCCACGTGCCGTCGGCCGGGGCCGACGAGGCGTCCACGGTGTACGTCGTGTGGATGTCGCCGGACGGGTCGGAGCCGTAGTCCCTCAGCCGGTACGTCGTGCCGTCCGGCGCGACCAGGTCGATCACCAGGTCGCCGCGGTAGGGGTGGACGATGTCCACGGTGACCTGGAGGTCGCTCGGCGCGTTGCCGGTGCGGCCGGTCACGATCAGCGGGACCTCCACCGGGTCGCCGGCGTCCGGGACGGGCACGTCCGCGGGGTTGACGAAGAAGTCGCCGCCGGAGGGGATGACGGTGTAGGAGAACGTCGCGGTGTTCGTGTCCGTCCGTCCCTCGACGCCCACCGTGACCGTGGGGGTGAAGTCGCCCTCCTCGGCCGGGATGCCGGAGATCACGCCGGTGGCGGCGTCGATGGACAGGCCGTCGGGCAGCCCGGTCGCCGAGTAGGTCAGGTCGGCGGCCCGGCTGGTGCTCGCGGTGATGCGGGCCGAGGCCGGCTGGCCGACGGCGGCCTCCTGGCCGCCCGGCGCGGTGAGCGCGATGTGGTTGACGAAGCGCGGGCCGACGTTCACGGCGGCCCAGGCGTTGCCCACGGACTCGTACACCTCGCTGGACCGGCCGAACAGGTCGGCGGCGGCCCGGAGGGTCGCCTCGCGGGCCCCGGCGTAGTCCGTGCTGGACGTCATGTACGTGCTCAGCGCCCGGAACCAGATGTCGGTGGCGTTCCCGATGCCGATGCCGGTCACGGGGAGGCCGTCGTAGGTCGGGCTGTCGTAGGCGACGCCGTTGACCGTCTTGGCCCCGCTGCCCTCGGCGAGCAGGTAGAAGAAGTGGTTCGCCACGCCGGAGGAGAAGTGGACGTCGACCTTGTCGGTGGTGGACGACCAGTAGTCCTGGGAGAACCCGTCCTTGGACGGCTGGTCCATGTACCGCAGCGGTGTGCCGTCGCCGTTGATGTCGATCCGCTCCCCGACCTCGTAGTCGGGGGTGTCGTTCGGGTTGCCGGCGAAGAACTCCACCGCCGCGGCCATGATGTCGCTGGTGGCCTCGTTCAGGCCGCCGGACTCACCGCTGTAGATGAGGTTCGCGGTGGCCTCGGTGACGCCGTGGGTCATCTCGTGGGCGGCGACGTCGAGGGCGGTCAGCGGGTTGGCGTTGTCCTCGCCGTCGCCGTAGGTCATGCAGAAGCAGCCCTGGTGGCCCCACAGGGCGTTGCCGTACTCGTCGCCGAAGTGGACACGGGAGTACGCCTGGCGGCCGTCGCCCGCGATGCCGTTGCGGCCGAACCGGTCGTGGTAGAAGTCCCAGGTCGTCTGGGCACCGTAGGCGGCGTCCACGGCGGCGGTCTGGGCGTGGCCGTGCGTGCCGTCGCCCCAGACGTCGTCGGCGTCGGTGACCGGGGTGCCGGTGCCGGTCGTCCTGTGCGCCAGGTCGTACGTCCTGTGGTTGCGCCCGGTGTCGTACAGCTCGTACCGGCCGGCGCGCCGGGTGGTGGCGATGTCGACCTCGCCGCTGAACCGGCCGTGGCCCACACCGGCCTTGACGTCGTCGAACTCGCGGAGCGTCTTGCCGCTGGCGGCGTCGGTGACGACGTGCAGCTCGCTCGGTGTGCCGTCCTCCAGGACGCCGGTGACGACGGACTCCCAGGCCAGGACGGGCGTTCCGGCGGCCGCCCAGACGATCAGCCGGGGCGCTCCCTCCGCCTCGGTCCTCAGCGTGCCCCCGGCGTCGGCGGTCCGCAGCGCGGACTTCTCGGCCGTCGCCGCCGGGACCGTGGCCTTGGTGGTGGGTACGGTGATCTCCGCGTCCGTCGCCTTCGTGACGGTCCGGGTCCCGGCGCGCTGGTGGACCACCAGGTCGCCGCCGACGACGGGGAGCCCGGCGTACGTGCGCTCGTACCGGGTGTGCACCGTGCCGTCCGCGTCCTTGACGACGTCCCGGGGCGTCAGCGTCTCCCGGGGGCCCAGGCCGAGCGCGTCGGCGGTGGCGCCGCGGGCGTTCGTCGCGGACCTCAGCAGGCCGTCGCGCTGGGCGGGGGTGAGCGGGGCGGGCATCGCCCCCGGTCTCGGCTCGGCGGTGATCCGCGCCGCGTCCGTCGCGTCGGCGTCCGGCCCGGCGTACGCGCCCTGGGCCGGGAGGACCGCCGCGAACAGCGCGGCGGTGACGGCCAGCGCGCCCGCCGCGGCGCGCCGGCGCCGCAGCGGGGTGCGGGCGGGGGATAACGAAGATCTGAGGGGGCGCCTGTCGCTCGTCACTCATGCTCCTTTGGCCACGGTGGGGGGTGAGCCGTGAGGTCGGTCGTGCGGTTCGTCGATGCTGACAGCCCCACGGAGGACTTGTCTCCGCTCGTCGCGATCAATGTCCGGAAGTGGGATCTTGCGCTTTCCGCGGCCCGCACGCGCACGGGTGATCACCTGCGTCTTTGCGCGACCGGTCCGGACGCGGCACACCCGCATCTTCGGCCACTCCGGCGTCATGACAGCATTTGTCCGCAAGAGCGGTGGATCAGCACAGAACGGAGCACACACGATGGCGGCACCCAGCACCGAGACGGACCTGCCCGGCCTGCCCGGCCTGCCCGGCCTCGCGTCGGTCTACCGCGACCTCCACTCCCACCCCGAACTCGCGTTCCAGGAGACCCGCACCGCCGCGCTCGTCGCCGGCCGGCTGCGCGCACTGGGGTACGACACCACCACCGCGGTCGGACGCACCGGCGTCGTGGGGGTGCTGCGCAACGGCGACGGGCCCACCGTCCTGCTGCGCGCCGACATGGACGCCCTGCCGGTGCAGGAGCGCACCGGCCTGCCCTACGCCAGCACCGCCCGCGGCACCGACGCCGACGGCGCGGAGGTGCCCCTCATGCACGCCTGCGGCCACGACATGCACGTCACCTGCCTCCTGGGCGCGGCCGCCGAACTGGCGGCGCACCGGTCCTCCTGGCGGGGCACCGCACTGCTGGTCTTCCAGCCGGCCGAGGAGACCGGCGACGGCGCCCGGGCCATGGTCGACGACGGCCTGTACGAACGCTTCGGCCGGCCCGACGTCGTCCTGGGCCAGCACGTCGCACCCCTGCCGGCCGGAACCCTCGGGCTGCACCCGGGGGCGGCCTTCGCGGCCTCCGACTCCCTGTCCGTCGTGCTCCACGGGCGGGGCGGGCACGGATCGCGTCCCGAGGCGACGGTCGACCCCGTCGTCATGGCGGCAGCCACCGTGATGCGGCTGCAGGGCATCGTCTCCCGCGAGGTGCCCGGCTCCTCCACGGCCGTTCTGACCGTGGGCTCCCTGCACGCCGGCACCCGCGGGAACGTCATCGCGGACCGGGCCGAACTGCGCCTGAGCGTCCGCACCTTCGACACGGTCGTACGGGAGACCGTCCTCGCCGCGGTCGAACGCGTCGTCCGGGCCGAGGCCGCGGCCTCGGCGGCGCCCCGCGACCCGGACATCACCCTCACCCAGTCCTTCCCCGCCGTGGTCAACGACCCCGAGGCCGCGGCCTTCGTCGCACGCGCCCTCACCGACGGCCCCGGCCCCGGGCTCCCGATCGTCGACCCCGGCCCCGTCACCGGCAGCGAGGACGTCGGCATCCTCGCCTCCGCCGCGGGCGCGCCCTGCGTCTACTGGCTCCTCGGCGGCGCCGACCCCCGGCCCTTCGCGGACGCCGGGAACGATCCCGCGGCTCTCGCGGACGTCACCCGCGGCCTGCCCTCGAACCACTCCCCCTCCTTCGCGCCCGTCGTCGAACCCACGCTCACCACCGGCGTCGGCGCCCTCGTCACCGCGGCCCGCGCCTACATGCCCCGCTAGGTCCTGTCCCGGGCACGGCCCCACAGGTCCCGCAGCGCGGCGTTGACCCGCTCCGGCTGCTGCGTGTGCGGGTAGTAGCCGGGCACCACCAGGTGAGCGGCGCCGATGACCTCGGCGATGTGACCCGCGCAGGCCACCAGCGGCTCGCCGGCGAGCTTCCGGTACGGCTCGGGCGCCCCCTCCCAGTCGCCCGAGACCATCAGCTTCGGGAAGGGCGCGTCGGCCAGCGGGCCGAGCGGGATGTCCGCGTCCCAGCAGGGGCGTTCGGCCATGGTGGTGGCCGCGGCGCGCAGCCGCGCCGGTGTCGGCTCCGGTACCGGCATCCCGACCGACCCGGTGGCGCCCCGCAGGAACTCCTCGGGCGTGAGGCCGGCGGGCAGCGCCGCGGTGGCCGCCCGGGCCCGTGCCAGCGCCTCCGCCACGACCGGGTGGCGTTCGGCCGGCCGCAGCGCGCCGGGCTGGATCAGGGTGAGCGAGCGGACCAGGTCGGGACGGCGCACGGCGGCCGCCATGGCACTGACCCCGCCGTACGCGTGTCCCACCAGGTGGGCGCCGGTGCCGAGGAGACCGATGACGTCCTCGGCGTCGGCCGACCAGTCGCTGCGCGCGACGTCCGGACTGCGCCCGTACCCCCTGCGGTCCATCACCAGCAGCCGGTACCGGTCCGCCAGCGGGCGCTGCGCCGCGAAGCCGTAGCGCTCGTCGTCGCCCCAGGTCAGGATTCCGTGGACCAGGACGACGGGCGGGGCCCCGGGAGCGCCGTCGTCCCACACGGTGACGTGCACCGGCCCGGCCCCGTCCGGGCCGCGATGCCTGAATGCGCCGTCCGTCATGGTTCCCCCGTTCCCTGCGTGCCGCACGATGGTGACCACCACTCTGCCTCGGCCGTCCCGTGCGTGTCAGCCCTCGGTCAGGTGCCGGTCCAGCCACTCCGGAGCGAGGCGGATGTGACGGATCGTCCGGCGGTGGTCGGTGTAGGCGATGTGCAGGGCACCGTCGGGGCTCCGGGTGAGCGTGGGGTAGGAGAGTTCGCGGTTGAGGCCCTCGCGGGAGTTGTTGGTGAGGCAGTGGCCGTCACCGGTGACCAGGTCGTGACGGACGGGCCAGGTGGCACCGGAGTCCGGGGAGAGGGACAGCGTGAGGGGGCGCGGGGGCGCCCCAGAAGGCGAGGTCGTCACCCGTGGCGGGGGCGGACCCCGCGGCGTCCTCGATCTCGTCGTGGAGGGAGGCGCGGCGCCCGGTCGCGTCGGCCGCGCTCGCGTGGTTGTGCACCATGGCGAGGCGGCCGTCGGGGAGGGGCACGTACTGGAGGGAGGAGTTGTTGTCGGGGGCGGTGGTCGGCCCGGGCACCGACCAGGTCTCGCCCTCGTCCCGGGAGACCGAGCGGTGCACCCGATCGGAGGATCGGCACGGGGCGCTCGGTGCGCAGCCGGAAGGTGCGCCCGTCCACCGGCTCCACCTCGGGGACCTCGGGGACCTCGGGGACCTCGGGGACCTCGGGGAACAGCCCCATCAGGAAGGAGCCGCTGACCTCGGCGTGCGTCCGCAGTGCGGTGCCGACGTCCTCGACGGTGACCGGCCGGCCGTCGGAGTGGCGCACGCCCTCGCGCAGGCGCACCGTCCAGGCGGTCGGCTCGGTCATCTCGAAGCGGTCGGCGAGCATCGGCTCGGGCCGCAGTCCGGGGCCGATGTACGTGAGCGCCTGCCGCACCGCGCGCTGCACGGTGACGGCGGCCTCGAACTGGTTGAGCTCGTTGCCGAGGCTGACCAGCGAGCGGTTCAGGCCGAGGGTGAGGGTGCCGGGCCCGGGGGTGCCGGTCGGGCCGGCGCAGGCGGGAGGGGGCCGAGGGCCGCTCCGGCCCCGGCGAGGGCGGTGCCGCGGAGCAGGGTGCGCCGGCTCGGTCCGGGTGAGTCTCGCTGGAGGAAACGGTTCATTCGGATGCCACCACTCCCAGCGTGTCGAGCACGCCGTACACGCCGACGCACAGGATGGCGACGCTGCTGACGACCAGCGCCACGGTCATCCAGGGGCTGGAGCGGAAACGCTCCGGCACGCCGGTGTAGCGCAGCTTCCACACGGCGACGACCACGGCCAGCAGGAAGATGCCGCCGCCGATGCCGCCGATCTGCACCATCAGGACCGGGGACTGGACGTACAGGAAGAAGCAGGCCCACACCAGCGGCAGGGTCCAGGTGAGGATGCGGATGGCGCGGGTGCGGCTGTTGACGTCCTCCCACTTGACGACGCCGAGCATGCCGAGGGTGTTGGTCCACAGGCGGGGCACGGAGGCGGTGGAGCCGATCAGGGTGGAGAAGAGCACGGCGATCGCGCCGACCAGGAAGAGGTACTCGGCCCAGGGGCCCATGGTGTCGGTGTAGATGCGCGACAGCGTGGTGATCATCTCGTTGCCCTCGGGCACCAGGCCCTGCGGGTGCAGCACGGCCGCGCCGATGACGTAGAAGGACAGGGTGCACACGACGCACACGGCCAGTCCGGCCAGCACGTCGAGGCGCATGACCTTGATCCAGCCCTCGGCGCGGCGGGCGCGCTCCTCGGTGCCGTCGTCGGGGCCGGTCCAGCGGGCGTAGCCCTTCTCCATGCACCAGTAGGTGTACGTCGTCATCTCGTCGGCGCCGACACCGGTGATGCCGAAGACGGCGAGGGCGATGCCGATGGTGCCGGCCGGGATCTCGAAGCTGAAGCCGCTGCCCAGTTCGGCGGAGCCGAAGCCGAACTCGGTGGCCGGCAGGCCCACCGCGAGGCTCACGGTGATCAGGGTGAAGACGATGACGGAGACCACGCAGGCGCGTTCCACCAGGCCGTACTTGCCGGACTGGAGCAGCAGGACCGCGGCCAGGGTGACGACGAGGGCCCACAGCGCGAGCGAACCGGCGCTGAGCGGTTCGCCGATGACCGGCCAGAGCACGGAGCACGCGGCGGCCGTACCGCCGATGATGCCGCCGCGCTGGAACATCTTGGCGAAGTCCATGCCGATCCACAGCCAGTTGATCCAGCCCAGGCGGCCGACGCGGGGGCCGACCTCGCGGTAGCCCTCCAGGGCGGTGCGGCCGTTGAGGATGGTCCAGCGGGCGAGTTCCATCTGGACCCAGACCTTGACGCCGGTCGACACGATCACCAGCCACAGCAGGGCGAACCCGGCCTTGGCGCCGAGCGCGGTGGTGGTGATCAGCTCTCCGGAGCCGACCACGGCGGCGGACAGCACGAAGCCGGGGCCGAGGTGGCGCAGCCGGTCACGGAAGGAGGCGGGGGCCGGCCGGGCGTCCTCGGGACGCAGGGCGTACGGATCGGCCTGCGCCGGCGCCGCGGAGGGCGTGGAGTCGATGGTCGACATGGGCGGTGTTCCTTTGCTGGATCCGGCGCCGTCGCCGGAGCGGAAGGGGGGCACTGCGTGCGGCTGTACGGGGGTGTGGCGGCGTTGCTGCATGTGGGCCCGGGGGTCCACCGGAGGGCTGGGCGCGGGCCGGGTCGGCCCGCGCCGTGGTTCGGGCGGGCCGGTCGGTCCCGCTCGGTGAGCCGCCGCGCGGGCCGGGTTCGCCCGCGCCGTCGCTCGGGCTCGCCGACCGGTCACACCCGGCGAGCCCACCGCACGGGCCGGACCGGCCCCCGCCATGACTCGGGCGGGCCGGCCGGGGTGAGCCGGTGAGCCGCCGCGCGGGCCGGGTTCGCCCGCGCCGTCGCTCGGGCTCGCCGACCGGTCACACCCGGCGAGCCCACCGCACGAGCCGGACCGGCCCCCGCCATGACTCGGGCGGGCCGGCCGGGGTGAGCCGGTGAGCCGCCGCGCGGGCCGAGTTCGGCCGCGCCGTCGCTCGGGCTCGCCGACCGGTTGCACCCGGCGAGCCCGCCGCACGAGCCGGACCGGCCCCCGCCATGACTCGGGCGGGCCGGCCGGGGTGAGCCGGTGAGCCGCCGCGCGGGCCGGGTCCGGCCGCGCCGTGGTTCGGGCGGGGCCGGCCGGGGTGGGCCGGACCGCGACGCGGGTGCGTACGGGCCGGTCGGTTCCGCGCCGCGGCGGCGGCTTACGCGGGGTTGACCGGAGCCTGGCCGGCCAGGACGCGGAGTACGTCCTCGGCGACCATCAGGCCCATCGCGCGGTTGGCCTCCGGAGTGCAGGCGGCCATGTGGGAGGTGAGGGTGACTCCTGGTGCCGTGCGCAGGGGGTGGCCGTGCGGGAGGGGTTCGGCCGCGAAGGCGTCCAGGGCGGCGGCGGCCAGGTGGCCGGAGTGCAGCGCCTCGGCGAGCGCGGTGTCGTCGACGAGGTCGCCCCGGGCCGCGTTGACCAGTACGGCGCCCCGCTTCATGGTGGCGAGGCGGGCGGCGGTCAGCAGCGGCTCGCCGGCGGGCGGCAGGTGCAGGGTGACGACGTCGGCGCGGCCCAACAGCGTGTCCAGGTCCGCCGGTTCGGCACCCGTGACGGTCACGGCGTCACCGGGCACGTACGGGTCGTGGGCCAGGACGCGCATCCCGAAGGCCTGGGCGTAGCCCGCGACGAGGCGGCCGATCCGGCCGAAGCCGACCACGCCGAGGGTCTTGCCGTGCAGTTCGGGCCCGAAGTGCTTGGGCCAGCCGCCCGCCATGACGGCCGTGTGCGAGGCGGTGATGCGGCGGGTCGCGTCCAGGATGAGCCCGAAGGCGTACTCGGCGACGGCACGGGAGTTGGAGCCCGGCGCGCACACCACGGGGATGCCGCGTTCGCGGGCCGCGTCGAGGTCGATGGTGTCGGTGCCGACGCCGTGCTTGGCGATCACCTTCAGGCGTGGGGCGGCATCCATCACCTCGGCGGTGACGGGGTCCATGCCGGCGATGAGGGCGTCGGCGTCGGCGATCCAGCGGGGCAGTTCGGTGGTCGGGAGCGCGGTCTCCTCGTACGGACGGAGCGGGCCGGCGCCGCCGTCGGCGAGGAGTTGCCACGGTTCGGCCGCGTGCCGCGCGAAGGTGGGCGTGGTGATGAGCGTGGTGCGGCCCCGCTCGCTCGGGTGCGGAGTGGTCATGACGCGGTGCCCCGGGCTGCCTCGAGGTGCGCGGTGGCGACCTGCTGGAGGTGGACGACGTCGGCGGAGACGGTGGCGAAGGTGTAGCCCTCGGCGAGGCGGCGGGCGGCGCTCGCGCCGTCGGCGGTGTGGATGCCGGCGGCGATCCCGGCGGCCTCGGCGGCCTTGCGGATCCGGGTGAGGGCCGCCTCGAACTCCTCCGTCACGTCCGGGTCGGTGGAGGTCCTGCCGCCGATGGCGAGGCGCAGGTCGGACGGGCCGACGTAGATGCCGTCGAGGCCGGGGGTGGCGCAGATCTCCTCGACGTCGGCGAGCCCGTCGGCCGTCTCGATCATCGCGAGGACGGCGGTCTGCTCGTGGGTGTCGGCCGGGTTCGGGCCGATGCGGAGCTGGGCGCGCATGGGGCCGTAGGAGCGGCGGCCGTGCGGCGGGTAGCGCACGGCGGCGACGGCGTCGGCGGCGTCCCGGGCATTGTCGATGAGCGGCACGATGACGGCGGCGGCCCCGGCGTCCAGGGCGCGGCCTATACAGGTGAGGTCGTTGGCCTCGACGCGGACCATGCCGACGGCGGTGGAGCCGCGGGTGTCGGTGGCGATCAGGTTGTTGAGCAGGCCCTGGTAGCCGAAGAGGCCGTGCTGGGCGTCGAAGGCGAGGTAGTCGTAGCCGATGCGGGCCAGGCGCTCGGCGGCGACGGGCGAGTCGAGCAGCGACCAGTAGCCGATGAGGCGCTGCCGGTTGCGCAGGGCGGTGGTGAATTCCGCGGCGGTGGTCATGACGGGGGTTCCTCCGGAGGGTACGGGTTCGCGGCTCGGCGGTCAGCGGCTCGGCGGTCAGCGGTTGTAGGCGGGCATGGGGCCGCGCAGGGCGGCGCCGACGGCGTCGCAGGCCTCGGTCACGTCGGCGGGGAGCGGACCCGCCTGGGCGGCGGCGATGTTGGCGCGCAGGTGCTCCACCTTGGAACCGCCGAGGAGCAGCGCGTCGGTGGAGGGCCGGTCCAGGAGCCAGCGCAGGGCGAGTTCGGTGAGCGGGACACCCGCGCCCTCGGCGATCGCGGTGAGCTGCGCCACCGCGGCGAACAGGTCCTCGTTCCAGTACCGCTGCCTGTACATCGCGGCGAGCCTGGAGTCGCCGAAGCGGCCGGTGGCGGGGTCGGCGTCGAAGCGGTGCCGGCCGGTGAGCAGGCCGCCGCCGAGCGGGTTGTAGACCATGGTGCGCAGCCCGCTGACGGCCGCGTACTCGGTGTACTCCTCCTCGATCCGGCGGGCGAGGAGGTTGTGCAGCTGCTGCGCGATCACGGGGCGCGGGGCGCCGGTCTCGTCGGCGGTGCGGGTCAGCTCCGCGATCTGCCAGGCGGCGTGGTTGGAGACGCCGAGCGCGCGGATCTTCCCCTCGGCGGCGAACTCGGCGACCGCGGCCAGGGTGTCGGCCAAGGGCGTACGGCGGTCCGGCTGGTGCAGGTAGAAGAGGTCGACGTGGTCGGTGCCGAGCCGCTTCAGGCTGCCGTCCAGCGCCGCGCGCAGGCCCGCCGGGGAGAGCGGGGCGTGCTCGCCCTGGTCCGGGTGGGGGATGCCGGCCTTGGTGGCGAGGACGATCCGGTCGCGGCGGCCGGGGAGCAACTCGGCGAGGATGCGCTCGCTCTCGCCGCCCGCGTAGCCGTTGGCGGTGTCGACGCCGGTGATCCCCGCGTCGAGGGCCGCGTCCAGCATGTCCGCCGCGCCCGCGCGGTCGACGGTGTCGCCGAACGTCATGGTGCCCAGGACGAGGCGGGACAGCGGGATCGGGAGAGGCGGGAGTTCCGTCCCCTGCGGGCCGGGGCGAGTGCCGGTGCCGGTGCTCACGAGTGGTTCCTTCCGGTACGGGGGCCGTGCCGGACGCCGCCCGCCCGGCGGGTGGTGGGCGACGGCCGTTGTCGCGTGGAGGAACGCTCGCATGGTTGCGCGTTATGCGCAATACCCCTCGCGCGAATCGCGCAGCCTGTGCCATCATCGAGCGCATCGGCGCCGCGGCCGACGACCGTGGCTCCTCCGCGTTCGGGGTTCGGCGCATCACCGCGCCCGGCCATCGCGTACGGGGTCCGGTCTGAGGAGGTTTCCGTGAGCCCTCACAAGGGCGTGCCACCGGTCATGGCGCTCGCCGACGACCTGTCGGGCGCCGCGGAGGCGGCCGCGCTGCTGCGGCTGCCGGTCCTGCTGGCGCTGGACCCCGCGCAGGCGCCGTCCGCCGGTGACGGGGAGGCCGTGGTGGTGGACCTCGACTCGCGTCATGTGCCGGGCGCGGCCGCCGCCGAGGCCGTACGGACCGCGTCGGCCGGCCGGCCGGACGGTGTGACCTGGTACAAGAAGTCCGACTCGCTGCTGCGCGGGAACGTGGGGGCCGAGGCGGTCGCGTACGCGGAGGGCGCCCGGGCCGTCGTCACCGCCATGGCCCTGCCCGTCGCCGGGCGGGTGGTGCGCGGGGGCGTGGTCCACGTGGACGGCGTACCGCTGCACGAGAGCGGCGCGTGGCGCGCGGAGGAACGGGCGGCGCCCCGTTCCGTCGCCGAGGCCCTCGCCCCGCTGCCCACGGCCGGGGTGCCGCTCGACGCCGTACGGCGGGGGCCCCGGGCCCTGGCCGGCGAGCTCGCCGCGGTGGCCGCGCGCGGACGGCACCCGGTGTGCGACGCCGAGACCGACACGGACCTGGACCTGATCGTCGGCGCCGCGCTGCTGCTGGGGCCGGAGTACCGGCTGTCGGGCAGCGGCGGCCTGGCCGCCGCCCTGGGCCGGCGTATCGGGACCACGGCCCCGGAGGCGGACACCGGCGCCACCGATCGGCCCCTGCTCGTCGTCGCCGGGAGCGCTGAGCCCGGCATCGTTGCGCAGATCGCGCGACTGAAGGCGCTCGGCGCGCACCATCTTCCCCTGGCACCCGAGGAGTTGACCGACGCGGCGCCCGTGCCGCTGCCGCCGCTCACCTCCGACGGCGTCACCGTCCTCTCCATCGACGGGTCCGGCGGCATCCGGCCCGGGACGGCGCGGCGCCTCGTGGCCGGCCTCGCGCGCACCGTCGCGGCCCTGGACGGGGCCCCCGACCTGGTCCTCACCGGCGGCGAGACCGCCCGCCGGGTGCTGGACGCCACGGGGATCACCTCGCTGCGCCCGGTCGGCGAGATCCACCACGGCGCCGTCCACTCCCGTACCGCCGACGGCCGGTCGGTCGTCACCCGCCCCGGCAGCTTCGGCGGCCCCGACTCGCTCCACCGCATCGCCACCGCACTACGGCCGCACCTCCCGTCCCCGTCCCCCGTGTCCCCGGCCTCCCCCGCCTCCCCCGCGTCCCCGACCGCGTCCGCATCCTCGAGCCAAGGAGTCACACCGTGAACCCGCAGCAGCCCCTCCCCCTCATCGGCCTCACCATGGGCGACGGCGCCGGCATCGGACCGGAGGTCATCGTCCCGGCCGTGCTGGACCCGGTCACGCTCGGCCGCTGCCGCCCCGTGGTGATCGGCGACGCCGCACGGCTGCGGAAGGCCGCCGCGATCCTCGGCGTCACGTGCGAGATCGTCGCCGTCGACGCCCCGGCGGAGGCCGAGTTCACCTCCGGCCGCGTCAACGTGATCGACCTCGGCCTGCTCCCCGAGGACCTGCCCTTCGGCAAGCTGTCCCCGGTGGCGGGCAACGCGGCGTACGAGTACGTCAGGCGGGCCGCCGAGCTGGCGGTGGCCGGTGAGATCGACGGCATCTGCACCGCCCCGCTCAACAAGGAGGCGCTGCACGCCGCCGGGCACATGTACCCCGGCCACACCGAACTCCTCGCCCACCTCACCGGCGTCGAGGAGGTGTCGATGATGCTGTCCACCGAGAAGGTGAAGGTCATCCACGTCACCACGCACATCGGTCTGATCGACGCGGTCAACCGCATCGAACCGGGACTGGTCGAGCGGACCGTGCGCCGCGGCCACGAGGCCCTGGTCCGGGCCGGCAACCCGAATCCGGTCATCGGCGTGTGCGGCATCAACCCGCACGCGGGCGAGAACGGGCTGTTCGGCTACGGCGAGGAGGAGGAGAAGATCGTCCCCGCGCTGGAGAAGCTCCGCGCCGCGGGCGTCGACGCCCGCGGCCCGCTGCCCGCCGACACCGCGTTCTTCCTGGCCTCCCGCGGCGACTACGACCTCATCGTGGCGATGTACCACGACCAGGGCCACGGCCCGGTGAAGGTGCTCGGCATCGAGGCGGGCGTCAACCTGACCGTCGGTCTGCCGGTGATCCGCACCTCCGTCGACCACGGCACCGCGTTCGACATCGCCGGGACCGGAAAGGCCGAGGCCGGTAGCATGCTCGAGGCGCTGCGGCAGGCCGCCGACATGTCCACCGCCCGCTGAACCCGCAGACACAGAAGGACACTTGATGCCGCCCACCGCATCCCAGGCCCGGCGCGAGGAGATCCTGCACCTCGCCACCACCACCGGCCTGGCGAGCGTCGAGGAACTGTCGCAGCGCTTCGGCGTGACCGCCTCCACGATCCGCCGCGACCTGGCCCGGCTGACCGCCGACGGCCGTCTCGCCCGGACGTACGGCGGCGCGATGGCGCTGGCCGCCCACCCGGAGGCCTCGCTGCGGCAGCGCACCGGTGAGGCGTACGAGCAGAAGCGGGCGATCGCCCGGTGGGCGGCGGCACAGGTGCAGCCGGGCGAGACGATCCTGCTGGACGCCGGGTCGACGGTGGGCGCCCTCGCGCACGAGCTGCGCACCGCGAAGGACCTCACCGTGGCGACCACCGGGCTGACGGCGCTGCACGAACTGGCGGACGTCGAGACCGTCCACGTGGAGTGCCTGGGCGGCACGCTCCGCCCGCTCAGCCAGGCGTTCGTGGGCCCGCTGACCGAGGCGGCGCTGGAGCGGATGACCTTCGACCGGGTCTTCCTCTCCGCGGACGGCGTCACGGCGGACGGCGGGATCAACGAGGCGGACCTGCGCCAGACCCGTCTGAAGGAGCTGATGGCCCGCCGGGCGGCCCACGTCTACGTGCTGGCCCACGCGGAGAAACTGGGCCGCGCGCCGTTCCACGCCTGGGCCGCCCTGCCCCCCGGCTGGACCCTGGTCACCCACGAGGCGGCGGGCCCCGGCCAGGTGTCGGCCTTCACCGACCGGGGCATCCGCGTGGTCCGGGTCCGGCCGGCCGAGGAGCCGCGGGACCCGGGCGCACCGATGACGCCATAACCGAACGGCGCGAACCCGCCCGCCCCGCCCCGTCCCCTCGGCGCCCCGCCACGGTGCCTCGGGTGCTAATGAACGCCGCAACACCCGACGTCCGGGCGGGGCGTTCCCCTGTCACACCTGCCGGGCGGCCGCGGCCGGTCCCGGGCGGGCCACCGGCGGAGGCGGCCGCCGGGGCCGCGTTCGAGCCCGGCCGGGCCTCCGCCCGGCCGGGAAATCCCGCCGACGGCGACGGCGTACCGGGTACGGTCACGCTGCGAGCCGCCACTTTCGTCCGGCTCCTCCCGAAGGGGGTCGTCATGCGCTGCCTGGTCGTGTGTTGTGACGGTACGTGGAACACCTCGACACAGCCGTCCGTGACCAACGTCTTCCGGCTGTACAACGCGCTCGACACGACGGACGCCGAGGGCAACGAGCAGCCCGCCGTCTACCAGTCGGGCGTGGGCACGAGGGGCGGGCTGCGGGCCTGGCTGCACGGCGGGATCGCCGGGGCGGGCCTGTCCTACGACATACAGGACGTGTACCGCTGGCTGACCACCAGGTACGAACCCGGCGACCGGATCGCGCTGTTCGGCTTCAGCCGGGGCGCCTACACCGTGCGCAGCCTCGCCGGCATGATCGCGACCTGCGGCCTGCCGGACCTCGGGGGCCGGGACGACACCGGCATCCGGACCACCGTCCGGCGCGTGTACGACGAGGGATACCGCCGGTCCCGGCGCGACTCGTCCTGGCGCGACGGACTCGACTTCCTGTACGACCCGCGCACCGCCGCCGCGCCGTTCCCCGTGCACTTCATCGGGGTGTGGGACACGGTCGGCTCGCTCGGCATCCCGGACAACCTCGGTTCCCTCGACCTGGGGGGCGCCCCCGGGCGGTACGCGTTCCACAACACGCAGCTGGACCCGCGCATCCCGTACGCGCGGCACGCGGTGGCCCTGGACGAGCACCGGGGCCCGTTCACGCCCGCGCTCTGGGACGAGAGCCAGAAGGGGCCGCGGCAGGACCTCCTGCAGGCGTGGTTCCCGGGGAGCCACATGGATGTCGGCGGCGGTCACCCCGAGACGGGCCTGAGCGACGGCGCGCTGCTCTGGATGGCCGAGGCGGCGCGGGCGGCCGGGCTCGGCTTCGACAAGGCCATGCTGACGCAGATCACGCCCGACGCCAGGGACGTACTGCACGAGGACGAGCGCAGCTCCTTCCGTCTGCTGGCGCCGCTGTACGACCCGCTGATCGGCCCGCTGCTCCAGCCGTTCTTCGCGACCCGGCCGCGGGCGGTCCCGCTGATCGACGCCGGGGCGCGGACCGGCACGGTGCACGCGTCCGCGTACGAGCGCCGACTGGGCAAGATCCTCACCAGCCCGCCCTACCGCCCCGGCCGGGTGCTGGGGGTGGGCGACGAGGAGACGGCCGAGGTGTCCGCCCGCAGCCCCTGGAACGCGACCGGGCTCTACCTCGCACCCGGTGACTACGAGTTCACCGCCGAGGGCGAGTGGCGGGACGCGCTGGTCTGGTCGGGCCCGGAAGGCACGACGGGACGGGCCCGCTTCAACCCCCTCGGCGAGGGGCTGCGCCTCCTCGGTACGCTCCTCCGACTGCGCCGGGAGGACGACCTGCCGTGGATGTCCCTCGTGGCTGTGGTCGCCAACGGGAACGGCTCCGCACCGCACCAGCGCATCGCCGTCGGCAGGCGGGCCACCGCCCGTGTGGAGGTGGACAGGGGCGGGTACCTGTACGCGTTCGCCAACGACGCCTGGGGGTTCTACGGCACCAACGCCGGAAGCGTGCGCCTCACGGTGACCCGCACCGCGTGAACGCGGCGGCCCCGTTCCCGGCCGCGCCGAGTGGGAACCCGCACTGCTCGTACGCCACACTCGAACGGGAAGGGCAGACCGTGACCAGCATTCCGGTGCACACGCTCAACGACGGCAGGAAGCTCCCCGGCATCGGCCTCGGCACCTGGCCGATGGACGACGGCCAGGCCGAGCAGGCGGTCGCCGAGGCCCTGGAGCTGGGGTACCGGCTCGTCGACACCGCGGCCGACTACCGCAACGAGACCGGTGTCGGCCGCGGTGTCGCCCGTGCCGGTGTCGCCCGCGAGGAGATCGTGGTGACGACGAAGCTGCCGGGCCGCCACCACGGCTACGAGGAGACGCTCGCGTCCTTCGAGGAGTCCCGCCGGCGGCTCGGCCTCGACTACGTCGACCTGTACCTGATCCACTGGCCGCTGCCCCGCGTCGACCGTTACGTCGACTCCTGGAAGGCCATGGTCAAGCTGCGCGAGGACGGCCTCGTCCGGTCCATCGGCGTCTCCAACTTCACCCCCGGGCACATCGACCGGCTGGAGAAGGAGACCGGCGTCCTGCCCGCCGTCAACCAGATCGAGCTGCACCCGCTCCTCCCCCAGGACGAGCTGCGCGCCTTCCACGCGGACAAGGGCATCGTCACCGAGAGCTGGAGCCCGCTCGGCCGGGGCGGCGACCTGCTGGAGGACCCCGCGATCGGCCGGATCGCCGAGGCGCACGGGGTGACACCCGGGCAGGTCGTGCTGCGCTGGCACGTGCAGCTGGGCGCCGTACCCGTCCCGAAGTCGGCGAGCCCGGAGCGGCAGCGGCAGAACCTCGACGTGTTCGGCTTCGAGCTGGACGCCGACGAGGTACGGGCCGTCGCCGACCGCACCCGGCGGCGCCTGGGCGGGGACCCGGAGACGCACGAGGAGTTCTGAGGCGGCGCCGGACTCCGGTCCTCGTCGCTGCGGAGACGCTGTACCCGGAACGGCGGACATGGCGGAAGGACCGCGTGTCCCCCCGATGGCAGCGCGCCGCTCACCCGGCAGACGGTGAAGAGCGCCTTCGAGCTGCCCTGGCCGGCCGCGTTCACCGCGGGCCGGCCCACCGTGCTGCACGGCCGTTCCCGGAGCGGTGCCGGGACCGTGCGCCGGGTGGACGTCAGCGCCGACTGCGGCCGAGCTGGCGGCCGGCCCGGCTGCGCGACACGCCCCGGCCGGGTGTCCGGGTGCGCCGGGAGACCGGCTGGACCCCGGGCCCGCCCGGCTCGGTGGAGCTGCCGGCCCGGGCCACCGACGGCACCGGACGCACCCAGCCGGAGCGGTCGGCGCACAACACCCAGGGCCGTCTGTTCGACGCCGTGGTGCGGCACCCGGCCACCGCCGGCCGGGACCCGGGCTGCACGCTCCTCAGACCACCCGGCCCGTCGGCTGCGGCGCCGGGTCGTAGGCGGCCGTGCGCACGACGTCCCGCAGCCGCACGGCCGCCGTGACCATGTCCCGGTGCGTGGTGTACAGGGCGTTCACGCCGAAGCGCAGGAGGTCGGGGGCGCGCATGTCGGCGATCACTCCCTGGTCCGCGAGGGCCTGCACCAGCCCGTAGGCGTGGGGGTGGCGCAGGGCTGCCTGGCTGCCGCGGCGCGCCGGGTCGGACGGTGTCACGGCCTCGAAGCCCAGAGGTGCCAGCAGTTCGTCGGCGCAGCGGAGGAACAGGCCCGTCAGGGACAGGCTCTTCTTCCGCACCTCGGCCAGGTCGACGCCCTCGAAGGCGGTGAGTGCCGCTTCCAGGGCGAGCAGGGACAGGACCGGCGGGGTGCCGATGCGGGCCCGGGCTATGCCGGGTGCCGGGGTGTAGTCCGCGGCCATGGCGAACGGGTCGGCGTGGCCGGTCCAGCCGGTCAGCGGGGTGACGAGGTCCCCGTGGTGGCGGCGGGCCACGTACAGGAACGCGGGGGCGCCCGGGCCGCCGGAGAGGAACTTGTATCCGCAGCCGACGGCGAGGTCGACGCCGAGGTCGTCGACGCGCAGCGGGAAGGCGCCCGCGGCGTGGCACAGGTCCCACAGGACCAGGGCGCCCGCCCGGTGCGCGGCGCCGGTCAGCGCCGCCATGTCGTACAGCTCGCCGGTGCGGTAGTCGACGGGCGAATAGCTGACCACGGCGACCCGGTCGCCCTCCGCCGCGAGGAACGCTTCGAGGTCGGGCGGGGAGACCCGCCGTACCTCGAGTCCCTCGCGGCCGGCCACCGACTCCGCCAGGTACCGGTCGGTGGGGAAGTGACCGGGGTCGGTGACCAGCAGCGGCCGGCCGGGCCGCAGCGCGGCGGCGGCGGTGAGCGCGGTGAACAGCTGCACGCTCGTGGAGTCCCCCGCCACCGTCTGCCCGGGTGCGGCCCCGATGAGGCGGCCGACGGCGTCGCCGACCCTCAGGGGCGCGTCCCACCAGCCGTGCGTGTTCCACGACCTGATCAGGTCGGCGCCCCACTGCCGGTGCACGGCGTCGGTGAGGACCGGCGGCACCGCGGCGGGCAGGGGGCCGAGGGAGTTGCCGTCGAGGTAGACCAGGCCCTCGGGGAGCAGGAACCGTTCGCGGAGGTGGGCCAGGGGGTCGTCGGCGTCGAGCCGCGCGGCCTCCTCGCCGAGCGGGGCGGGGACGGTGGTCGTCGTCATGACGGCACCGCCTCCCTGACCGCCCGCGCCGGGCGCCGGGGGCCGAAGCCCGCCGTCATGTCCCGGAGGGTGTCGGCGACGGCCTGCGCGCCGGGCGCGCCGGGCTCGATGAGCGTGTAGTGGCCCGTGCCGGGCAGCACGACCGTGCGCAGGTCGCGGTGGACGGCCGCGTAGTCGGCGAACTGGGTGAGCGGCACCTCCTCGTCGGCGGCCCCGTGCAGCAGCACGGTGGGCACCCCGGTCGTGCCCGCGCCGCGCAGCAGGGTGAGCGGGTCGACCGCGGCCAGGCGCTCCTCGAACGCCTCCTCGCCGCCGAGGAGCTGGAGGGCCGCCCCGTCGCTGAGGCCGTCGCGCCGGGTGGCGGTGAGGTCGGTGAGCGGCGCGAGCGCGAGCACGGCCGTCGGCAGGGAGCGCGTGTGCCAGCGCGAACCGGCGGGCAGCAGTCCCCGGGCCGCGCACCACAGGGCCAGGTGGCCGCCCGAGCAGTGCCCGGCCAGGACGTACGGCCGGCCCTGCGGCAGGGTGTCGACGATCCTCGCCACGTCGTCGAACGTCTCCGGGTAGCCGCCCGCGCCGCCGGACCTGCGGAAGCCGGGGAGCAGGACGTCGAAGCCCTGCCCGGACAGCCAGGCGGCGAAGGGCGTGAGGTGCATCCGGTCGTAGCGCCAGTACCCGCCGTGCAGCAGGATCACCAGTGGCGCGTCCGGGTCGGTGGACGGCCAGGCGTCGTAGGTCTGGTGGGGGTGGTCGCCGTAGCTGTCGTGTGCCGGGGCCAGCACCGGCCGCAGGCTCAGGACCCGCCGCTCCTCCTCGGCGGCGAACGCGGAGATGACCCTAGACGGCACCGCGGGCCTCCCACAGCTCGGGGAAGACCGGGCGGGCCGCGCGCTTCTCCAGCCAGGCGAGTCCGGCGGAACCGGCGCTGCCGGGTTTGGCGCCCATCGCCCGGCGTACGACCATGACGTGGTCGAAGCGCCAGCGCGCGACCAGTTCCGCGATGCCGGTGAGCGCCTCCCCCAGGCCGAGCAGCGGGTGGAAGGGCGAGCCGGCGTAGATCTGCCGCCACACCTCGACCACGCCGGGATCCGGGACGTACGGGCCGGCCACGTCCCGGTTGCGGACGTGTTCGGGCACCGGCAGGCCCCGCCGGTGCAGGAAGCGGAGCACCTCGTCGTAGAGGGACGGGGCGTGGTACGTCTCGTTCAGCGCGTCGTGCACGACGGGGTCGCCCCGGTGCAGGTCGAGCATTCTGGTGTCCTTGTCGCCGAGCAGGAACTCCATGTGCCGGTACATCGCCGACTGGAAGCCGGACGCCTTGCCGAAGGCGGCCCGGAAGCCGTTGAACTGACCGGGCGTCAGCTCGGCGATGGGCTGCCAGGAGGCGTTCAGGGCGGTGTGGGCGCGGCGGCTGCGGGTGAGCGCGGCCAGGGCCTCGTCCAGGTCGTCGCCGGCCAGCGCCCGCCCGGCCGACCGCCACTCGTGCACGATCAGCGTGAACCACAGTTCCTGCACCTGGGTGGTGACGAGGAAGCCCATCTCGTCCGCGGCCTCGGTGAGGGGCTGCTGGAGCGAGTTGAGGACGGACGCGTGCACGTACTCGTCGTAGGGGCTCGGGCCGTGGAAGGGCCGGGTCAGGGCGTCGTCCGCGGCCGGCTCGGCGAGGGCGGACGTGCTGTTGTTCATGACATCTCCTTGTGCTGCCGTCGGCCGGGAACGGGGTGTGTCGTCGGCTGACGGGGGTCAGACCCCGAGGTGGACGCCGCCGGAGGCGTCGATCCACTGGCCGGTCACCCAGCGGGCGTCGTCACTGGCCACGAAGGACACGACGTCGGCGATGTCGGCCGGCTGCCCCAGCCGGTCGAAGACGGAGGCGGACGCGTACTTCTGCCGGATCTCGGGGATCCTGAGCGTGGGGTTGATCTCCGTCTCGGTGTATCCGGGCGCGACGCTGTTCACGGTGATGCCGCGGGGGCCGAGTACCTGGGCGAGGGTCAGGGTGAGGTAGTCCAGGGCCACCTTGGTCATGCTGTAGGCGACGATCGGGGGGAAGGCGATGCGGGTGACCGCCGAGGAGATATTCACGATCCGGCCGCCGTCGCGCAGCCGGCCGAGGCCGCGCTGGATGATGAAGAAGGGCGCCCTGGTGTTGATCGCGAACACCCGGTCGTAGTCCTCCTCGGCGACGTCCGCGAAGGGGCGCGGCAGGGTGATGCCCGCGTTGTTGACGAGGATGTCCAGGCCGGGGCCGGCGTTCTGCTCGGCGAGGGCCCGGTCGTAGGCCTCCCACAGCGTGTCGGCGTCACCGGGCACGCCGAGTTCCGCCCGGACGGCGAAGGCCCGTCCGCCCTCGGCCTCGATCTCCTTGACCGTCCGCTCGGCCGCCGCCCCGTCGTGCCCGTAGTGCACCGCCACCAGGGCGCCCTCCCGGGCCAGGCGCCGGCTGACGGCCTGGCCGATGCCGCGGCTGCCGCCGGTGACCAGGGCGGTCTTCCCCTGGTGCCGCTTGCCGGTGCTCTCCGTCTGCTCGGTGGTCATGGTCTTCTCCTTGTCGGGTCGGTGGGTCACGCGTCGAAGTCGAGCGTGACCTCGGCGCTGCGCGGGCGGGCCCGGCAGACGAGCGTGTAACCGGCGTCGATGTCGTCGGTGTCGAGGGCGTACTGGTGGCTCAGCGCCACCTCGCCGGACAGCACCCTGGCGCGGCAGCTGCCGCAGATGCCGTCGCGGCAGGCGTACGGGACGTCGGGGCGGGCCCGCAGCAGCGTGTCGAGGAGCACCTCGTCCCCGGGCCGCGCGGTGACGTCGCTGCGGCGTCCGTCGAGCAGCGCGGTGATGCGGGGCCCGACGCGGGTCTTCCCCGCCGTCCGCACCGGCTCGCCGGTCCCGGGCTCGGGCGGCGCGTCGCCCGGTGCGCCGTCGGTGGTGAACAGCTCCGTGCGGACGGCCGCCGGATCGGCGCCCCACCCGGTCAGCGTCCGCCGGACCGCGGTGACCAGGCCGGCCGGACCGCACAGGGCGTACGTCGTGGCGGGTCCGGGGCGGGCGTCCAGCGCGGTGAGCAGCCGCCGCAGCCGCGGGGCGTCGACGCGTCCGCTGACCAGGTCGCTGCCGCGGTCCTCGCGGGTGAGGACGTGCAGCGCGGTGAACCGGTCGAGGTGGGTGTCCTTGAGGTCGGTGAGTTCGTCGGCCAGCAGGGCGCCCGCCGCCGTGGGCACCGCGTGCAGCAGGGAGACGCGGCAGGCGGGGTCCTCGCGCAGCACGGCCGCCGCCATCGCGGCCAGCGGGGTGATGCCGGAGCCGCCCGCGACGAGCACGTGGTGTGCGCCGGGGAGGTCCGGCAGCGCGAAGGCGCCGGTGGGCGGGGAGAGTTCGAGGAGGTCGCCCGGGGCGAGGACGGTCGTGGCGTGGGCGCCGAAACCGTCGGGGCCGCCGCGCTTGATCACCAGGCGGAACGCGGCCGGGTCGGCCGGCGGGGGGCACACCGAGTAGCTGCGGCGCAGTTCGCCGCCGGCGCGCCGGTGCCGTACGACGACGTGCTGGCCGGGCCGGTGGGCGAAGGTGTCGCGCAGGCCGGCGGGGACGTCCAGGGTGACCGCGACCGCGTCCCCGGTCAGCGGGCGCACCTCGGTGACCTCCAGCCGGTGCCAGCCGGTGCGCCGTGCCGGGGGCGCGGTGGTGAGGGTGGTGGCGGTGTTCACGGTGGGCCTCACAGCGCGGTCAGGTGGGGGAACGTCTCACGGCACGCCGTGCAGCGCCGCACCGACTGGCAGCGGGTCGCGCCGAAGGTGCTGTGCGGCCGGGTGGCCCGCGATCCGCAGTGCGGGCAGGGCACGCCGCCCAGTTCGACGGGGACGGGTCCGCCCGGTGCGGCGGGCGCGGCGGGGACCGGCGGGGCGATGCCGTGGGCCGCCAGCCTCTCCCGTCCGGCCGGGGTGATGCGGTCCGTCGTCCAGGGCGGCGACAGGACCGTGCGTACGCGCCCGTCGGGGTGCCCGCAGGCGGCGAGGACCTCCTGGACGGCGGCGGTGATGGCGGGCAGCGCCGGGCAGCCCAGGAACGTCGGCGTGATCTCCACCTCGAGCACCCCGTCGGCGCCCGGGGCGACGGAGTGGACCACGCCGAGGTCGCCGAGGCCGATCATCGGCAGCTCCGGGTCCGGCACGGCCTCCACCCGCGCCCGCACGTCCGCCGGGGAGCGGCGCTCCTCCGTCCGCGTCGGCGCGTTCACCAGGTGCCTCCGGGGAACTGGCGGTGCACCGACTGGAGTTCGGCGACGAGGGGGCCGAACTCCTCGGTGTGCAGGCCGGTGCGGCCGCCGCGGGCCTCCCAGCCCGGTGCGGGCACGGTCAGTCCGGCGCGGGTGACCACGTCGGTCACCTCCTGCTCCCACAGCGTGCGCAGCGGGCCCGGTGAGGGCACCGTCCCGGCCGCGACGAGACGGCGCAGCACGTCGTCCTCGTCGAACAGCTCGGCGGTGTACGGCCACACCCGGTCCAGGCCCGCTTGCATGCGCCGGGCGCTCTCGGGCGTGCCGAGCCCCAGCCGCAGCGTCCAGTTGTCGGCGTGCAGCCGGTGGAAGGCCACCTCCTTGGCGGCCCGCGCCCCGAACCCGGCCGGCTCCGGGTCCGCGCAGCCGGCCAGGGCCTCGTAGTACAGGACCGCGTAGTGCGTGTACGCGAGCTGCCGGGCCACCGTCACGGCGAAGTCCCCGTTCGGCAGTTCCGTCAGGAGGGCGTTGGTGAACTCGCGGTCCGAGCGGGTGAACGCGAGGTCGTCCTCCGTGCGGCCGGTCCCGTCGCGCCGGCCGGCGAGCGTGAGCAGGGTGCGGGCGTGACCGACGAGGTCCAGGGCGATGTTGGACAGCGCCAGGTCCTCCTCGATCGTCGGGGCCCGCGTGATCCACTGGCACAGCCGCTGCCCGAGGACGAGCGCGTCGTCGCCGAGCCGCAGCAGCTGGACGGCGAGGTCCGGGTCGGTGCGGAGGGCTTCCGGGACGGCGGGCGCCGTGTCACTGGTGAGGGTCACCGTCGGCTCCCTCCACGGTCAGCGGGGCGAACTGCTCCGGGTACCGGTACGGCTTGTGCCGGGCGTTGCTGAAGTAGGGGTCGCGCTCGTCGGGGGACACCGCGTGCACGGAGTCCGAGCGGACCACCCACAGCGACAGCGGATCGCCCCGGCGGATGTACAGGTCGCGGGCGCGGCCGAGGGCCATGGCCGCGTCGTCGGCCCGTACGGAACCCACGTGCTGGTGCGCCAGGCCCCGGCGGGGCCGCAGGAAGACCTCCCAGGACGCCGGGGCGCCCTCCCCCCGTTCCGTGACCGTGCTCGTGCTCGTGCTCGTGCTCGTGCTGGTGCTCGTGCTGGTGCTGGTACTGCTCATGCGTGCTCCTCCGTCCGGCCGGCGGCCTCCTCGCGGGCGGCGTACGCGGCGGCCGCCTCCCGTACCCAGGCGCCGTCCTCGTGCGCGGCGCGGCGGTGCGCGACGCGCTGCCGGGCCCAGTGCGTGTTCTCGCCGAGCGCCCTGCGGTACACCTCCCAGTCGACCGGGGTGAAGTCGTAGTGGCCGCGCTCCTCGTTCCAGCGGATCGCCGGGTCCGGCAGGGTCAGCCCGAGCCGTTCGGCCTGCGGGACGACGGCGTCGACGAAGCGCTGGCGCAGCTCGTCGTTGGTGTGGCGCTTGATGCCCCAGGCCATGGCGCGGCGGGAGACCGAGGCGCCGATCGCGGCGGTGCGCGCGTCGGCCCCGCCCGTCGTGGTGTCCGGCGGGCCGAACATCAGCGCGACGGCGGGCAGCCACCAGCGGTCCACCGCGTCCTGGGCCATCCGCTTCTGCTCCTCGGTGCCCTCGCACAGCGCGCGCATCAGGTCGTACCCCTCGCGCACGTGGAAGGCCTCCTCCAGGCAGACGCGGCGCATGGCACGGGCGTACGGGCCGTACGAGATGCGGGTCATGGGCGCCTGGTTGATCACGGCCGCGCCGTCCGTCAGCCAGGCGACGGCGCCGGTGTCCGCCCAGGTGAGCGCGGGGTGGTTGAAGGTCGCCGCGAAGCGCTGCTGTCCCCGGTGCAGGGCGTCCAGCAGGTCGGCGCGGTCCACGCCCAGCGTCTCGGCCGCCGAGTACAGGTAGAGGCCGTGGCCCGCCTCGTCCTGCACCTTGGCGATGAGCACCGACTTGCGGTGCAGGGACGGGGCCCGGGTCAGCCAGGCGCCCTCCGGCTGCATGCCGATGATCTCGGAGTGGGCGTGCTGGGCGAGCTGGCGGAGCAGCATGCGGCGGTAGCCGTCGGGCATCCAGTCGCGCGGTTCGATCGTCTCGCCGGCGGCGATGAGGGCGTCGAAGTGCGCCTGCAGTTCCTCCATCTCGTCCCGCTCCGTGGTCGGCGCCCCGGCAGTGGCCTGCTGTGCGCTCATGCCGCATCACCCCTCGGCGTTCGGATCCGTCTCCCGGAAAGAGGCCGTGCGCCGGTCCCGCTATCCCCGCCCGCACGAGAACGGCGACGTGACATGGATCACTCGATCTTTTCCGGTGTGCCGGGGAGTGCGGAGCGCCCCGCGCTCCTCTGGTTCGGGTGACACACCGCACCCGCACGGCGGCCGGCACGCCGCAGCGAAAGGGGAACCCATGAGCACCATCAGGGAGTTGCTGGTCGAACTCACCGGTACGGCCGAGTACGCGGAGGCCGTCGGCGACGACGTCGACCTCGCCTCCAGCGGGATCGACTCCGGCGATCTCGTGCGTCTCGTCCTGCTCGTCGAGCAGCGGCTCGGAGTGGAGATCACCGCGGAGGACATGGAGTCCCTGCACACGATCGCCGACTACGAGCGGTTCGTCGCCGAGCGTTCCGTCGCCGGTGCCGCCGGCGGTGTGTGATGTGGCTGACGCAGCTGCTGGAACGCAACCGCCAGTGCTTCCCGGACCGGGCCGCGCTGGTGGACGAGCACCGCAGCGTCACCTGGGCCGAGTTCCACGACCGCACCGTGGAGCTCGCGCACGGTCTCGCCGATCTGGGCATCGAGCGGGGTGACCGGGTCGCGGTGCTCTCCAAGGACCGTATCGAGGTCCTGGAGAGCTACTTCGCGCTCGCCCGGCTCGGCGCGCTGTTCGTTCCCCTGAACCACAGCCTGGCCGTGCCCGAGGTCGCCGACATCATGGAACGCGTCGGCGCGGTGGCCGTCCTCGGCGAGTCCGACCTGCTGGACCGGCACCCGACGCTGCCGCCGTCGGTGAAGGTCCGGATGGCGCTGGACAAGCCCGCGTTCGAGGCGCTGGGCACGATCGCCTCCGAGCGGGAGCTGCCCGACATCACCGACACCGACCCGATCGCCGTCCTGCACACCTCGGCGACCACCGGGCGGGCCAAGGGCGTCACCGTCGACTCCGGGTCGTTCCGCGCCATCGCCCTCGGCTGGCTGGTCATGGCCCGCCCCGCCGACGACATCGTGATGGTCAACTGCTGCCCGCTGTACCACGGCAGCATGGTGGTGTCGCTGACCTACCTGGCCGCCGGTGCCACGGTGGTGCTGATGCCCGGCTTCACCCCGCAGCGCGCCCTCACCGCGGTGGAACGCCATAGGGCCACGCACATGTGGCTGGTGCCGCAGATGCTGCGCTTCCTCCTCCAGGCGAAGGGTTCCCGTACCACGGACCTGTCCTCGCTGCGGGAGATCCTGTACGGCGCGGCCCCGATGCCCCTGGACGTGTACGCGGAGGCCGTGGAACGGCTCGGCTGCGGCTTCCGCCAGGTGTACGGCATGACCGAGGTCGGCGGACCCTTCGTCACCCTCGGCCCCGACGAGCACCCCGCGCCGGGCGACGTCACCGCCCGCATCCCCTGCGGGCGCGTGGTGCCCGGCATGTCGGCCCGCACGGTGGACGGGAGCGGCGCCGAGCTGCCCCGCGGGGAGATCGGTGAGGTCGTCGTGCGCGGTCCGGGCGTCATGCAGGGCTACTGGAACGACCCCGAGGCCACCCGCGAGATCACCCTCGACGGCTGGATCAGGACGGGTGACCTGGGCTTCGTCGACGAGGCGGGCCGCATCCACCTCGTGGACCGGACCAAGGACGTCATCATCCGGGCCGGCCAGAACGTCTACCCCTCGGAGATCGAACGCGCCCTGCTGACCCATCCGGCGGTCCGGGACGCCGCGGTCGTCGGCATGCCCGACGAGGACTACGGGGAGGTGCCGCTGGCGTACGTGGTGACGGAGGAGGACGGCGACACCGACGCGGCGCGGCTCCTCGCCCACGTCAAGGAGCTGCTCGCGCCGTACAAGCGCCCGCGGCGGATCGAGTTCATCGAGCGGGTGCCGCGCAACCCGGCCGGCAAGATCGTCAAGAAGCTGCTCCGGGTGTAGCGTCCCGCTTCTCACGGTCCTGGCCGGCCACCACATGCGTGTGGTGGCCGGCCGGGACCGTGTCCGTGTGTGGATGTACGGACGCCGGGAGCACGCCGCCGCGCCCGGCCGGGGTGCGCGACGGCCGCTCCGGCCCCGCTCCGGCCCCGGGCCGCCCACGCCGGAGCCGCCGCCACGACGATGCCGTCACGGCGGCGGCTCGAGTCACCGGCCGGGCGGCCTGCCGCTGTTCCCGCCCGGTCCGGACGCGTCCGCGTGTGCGGCAGTCCCAGGACCGTCAGACAGGTGACGGGCCGGCCGCGGCGTCAGCGGTCGGCCCGCCCGGCCGGGCTCCCCGCCGCTGCTGCCGGCCCGGCCGGGACACGTCCCGTGTCCGCGCGGGGACGCGTAGGGGGCAACCGCCCTGGCGGTCACCCCCCGTACCGTCACTCCTGCGCGTTCACCAGCACCGCCATGTTCCCCGCCGGGTGCCGGTTGTCGTGGATGAGCTGGTGGGCCAGGCCGATCTCCTCGAAGCCGAACGTCCGGGACAGGCAGGGGTCGATGTGCCCCTGGTCGATCAGCCGGGTGATCTCGCGGGCCTCGCGGACGCTCGCGACGTGGGAGCCCTGCAGGCGCTTCTGGCGCATCCACAGGAAGCGCAGGTCCACGTCGCCGTTGTAGCCGGTGGTGCCGCCGCAGATGACGACCATGCCGCCGTTGTCGCACAGGTACATGGACGTCGGGATGGTGTCCGCCCCCGAGTGCTCCAGCACGATGCGCGGGCTGCGGCGCTCGCCGAGCACCTCCCAGAAGCGCCGGCCGAAGGCGCGCGCCCCCTCCAGCCAGCGGCCCGTCGCCTCCTCGTCGGAGGTGTCCGGCAGCCGGCCCCAGTGGTCGAACCCGCGCCGGTCGATCCACCCCTTGGCGCCGAGCTTCACGCAGTACTCGCCGCGCTCCTCGCTGGAGACGACCGCCACCGGTATGCCGCCGACGTGTTTCACGAGCTGGATGGCGATGCAGCCGAGACCGCCCGCGCCGCCCCAGATCAGCACCGGGTCGCCGGGCCGGACCGTGTGCGGTTCCCAGCCGAACAGCTGGCGGTAGGCGGTCGCCGCGGTCGCCATGTAGCAGGAGGCCGCCGCCCAGGACAGCCGCTTCGGCTTCGGGTGGAGCATGTAGTCGTCGACGACCGCGAACTGCGCGAAGGAACCGTAGTTCTCCTCGTACCCCCACACGCGCTGGGTGCCGGAGAAGGCCGGGTCGGCGCCGAGACGGATGTCCTCCGCCTTCTCGTCCCACCGGTTGGCGAGGACGACGACCTCGTCGCCGAGCCGCACGCCCCGTGCGTCCTCGCCGACGGCCCACACGATGCCGGACAGGTCGGAGCCGCCGATGTGGAAGTCCTCGGTGGCGCCCTGCTTCTGACGCGCGCCGATCACGTCGAGCGGTTCGCCCAGCGCCGCCCACACGTTGTTGTAGTTGATGCCGGCCGCCATCACCTTGACGAGCACCTGGCCGCGGCCGACCGGCGGGACGTCCACCACCTCGGTGCGGAAGGCGTCGACGGGCTGCCCGTAGCGCTCCCGGCGGATGAGGGAGGCGTACATCTGCTTGGGCGCGGTGCCGAGGGGCGGGGCGTCGCCGAGTTCGTACAGGTTCTTGGTCGCGGTCGCGATCGCGTTCACGGGTGGCCTCTCGTGACAGTGGTGGGGACGGTCAGGCGGAGCTCGGCCGCAGCGCCTTGGCGACGACCGCGCCGATGCGGGCGATGGGGTCCGGTTCGGTCATCTCGTAGTGGCTGCACGGCACCCGGTGGTCCTGGAGGGTGCCGTCGACGTGGGGCCGCCAGGCGTCGGCCTTGCCGGGCATCACCGCGAGGTCACCGGAGCCCGCGGGCCCTTCCGCGGCCTCCTCCCCGGTCTCCTCCTCGGCGCTGAAGAACAGCACGTCCCCGTGGTAGACGCCGGGGGCGAACTGCGGCGCGATGCGCAGGTTGTTGCGCATGACCTCGGCGATCGCCGCCGCCTCGGCGCGGGTGACGGGGGAACTCGTGGGGTCGGCCGCGGCGTTCGCCTCGATGCGGTCCAGGACCGCGCCGACGTCCGGCACGTCGGTGGCCGGCCCGGCGTCCAGGCCCGCCACCTTCGTCAGGAGGGCCGCCACCTGCTGTTCGGCCCCGTCGGGGTCGTGGGCGGTGCCGTGCGGCTGGGGTGCGTCGAGCATCGCGAGCATCTCCACCCGCTCGCCGCTCTCCTGCAGCGCGCAGGCCATCGCGTGCGCCACGAACCCGCCGTACGACCAGCCCAGCAGCCGGTACGGACCGTGCGGCTGCACCTCGCGGACGAGGTCGACGTAGTGGGCGACCATGGAGGCGGCGTCCGGGGCCGGCGGCGAGGTGCCGTCGAGGCCCGCGGCCTGGATGCCGTACACGGGCTGGTCGCCGCCCAGGTGGGGCAGCAGGCCCGTGTAACGCCAGGACACGCCCGCTCCGGGGTGGATGCAGAACAGCGGCGTGGCGCCGCCCTCGGCGCGCAGCGGCAGCAGGGGGCCGAGCGCGGCCGGCGGGCGGCTCGCGGGGTCCGCGCTGGCGCCTTCGTTCTTGTCGGCCGCCTCGAGCAGCCCCGCGACCGTGGGGGCGGCGAGCAGGGCCGCGGCGGGCACGTCGAGCACTCCGGTCTGGCGCAGCCGGCCCGTCAGCAGGACGGCGCGCATCGAGTCGCCGCCGAGGTCGAAGAAGTTGTCGAGGACGCCGATGCCGCCGATGCCGAGGGTCTCCTCCCACAGTTCGGCCACGGCCCGTTCTCGGTCGGTGCGCGGGGCCACGTGCTCGGTCGTGAGGCGGGGCCGCGGGGCGAGCGCCGTGACCGGGCCCGCCGCTTCGGGGGCGGCCGCCGTCCCGGGCTCCGTGCGGGCGCCGGGGGCGTCGATCCAGTGCCGGTGCCGTTCGAAGGCGTACCCGGGCAGCGGGACGCTGCGGGGCTCGCCCGGCACCGGCGGGAGCGCGGCGTCCACGCCCGCGCTCCACAGCCGGCCCAGGGCCTCGGCGAGGACGAAGCCGTCCGGGGCGTCGGCCTTGGCGTGCCGCATGGTGGTCACCGTGACCGGTGCGTGCTCCGCGAGCTGGGCGGTGGCGAGCTTGGTCATCGTGTCGCCCGGCCCGATCTCCACGAGGACGGGGGCGAGGCGCTCCCACAGGGCCGTGACGCCGTCGGTGAAGCGGACGGTGTTGCGCGTGTGGTCGATCCAGTGCCGGACGGACGTGGCCTGCTCGTCGGTGGTCCAGGTGCCGGTGACGTTGGTGACGTACGGGATGCGCGGCGGGCGCAGTGTCACGGTGCGCAGATGGCTCTCGAACGTCGCGAGGACCGGGTCCAGGACGTGGGAGTGGGCCGCGGCGGGGATGCGCAGCCGGCGGAAGGGGACGCCCCGGCGCTCGAGTTCCGCCTCGAACCGTGCGACCGCGTCGGCGTGTCCGGCGACGGTGCACGCGGCGGGCCCGTTCACCGCGGTCAGGGACAGCTCCTCGTCCAGCAGCGGCGTCACGTCCCCGGCCGGCGCCGCCACCCCGACGGTCGCGCCGCCCGCGGAGGCGATGAGCCGCATCCGCTCGGTGACCAGGGGCAGCATGTCCTCCAGGTCCAGGACGCCGGCCAGGCAGGCCGCGGTGTACTCGCCGAGGGAGTGGCCGATGAGCGCGTCGGGGCGCACCCCCGCCTCCATCAGGGTGCGGGCGAGCGCGTACTCGGTCACCACCAGGCTCATGAACGCGGCGGTATTCTCGGGTTCCGGCTGCTCGAACAGGGCGTCGCGGACGTCGGCGCCGAGGGCGGGCCGCAGGATGCGCGCGCACTCGTCGACGACGTCGCGGTAGACGCCGTGCCCGCGGTAGAGCTCCGCTCCCATGCCGGGGTACTGGGTGCCGCCGCCCGGCAGCAGGAACGCCACCCGGGCGGGTTCGTCGGTCAGGGGCGGTGTGGCGGGCACGGCGGTGCGCAGGGCGGTCAGGGCCTCCTCGCGGGAGGCGGCCGTGACCGCCAGGCGGTGGCGCAGCGCGGGCCGGTCCGTGCGCAGGGAGTGCGCGAGGTCGTCCAGGCGCAGCTCCGGCCGGCGTTCGAGGTGGCGGGCGACGGCCTCCGCCTGGCCGCGCAGGGCACCGGCGGTGCGCGCGGACAGCGGCAGCACCAGACGGCTTCCGTCCTCGGGCGCGCGGGGCGGGGCGGGTGCGGTCCGCGGTGCCTCCTCCAGGATCACGTGGGCGTTGGTGCCGCCGATGCCGAAAGCGCTCACCGCGGCCCGTCGGGGGTGGCCGTCCGCCTGCCACTCCTCCAGGGCGGTGGGCACCCGGAACGGCCCGGTGGCGAAGTCGATCAGCGGGTTGGGCTTGTCGAAGTGCAGGTTCGGCGGGATCTGCCGGTGTTCCAGGGCCAGGACGGCCTTGATGAAGCCGGCGATGCCGGCGGCCGCTCCCAGATGGCCGATGTTGGTCTTCACCGAGCCCAGGGCGCAGAACCCGCGGCGGTCGGTGCTCTGCCGGAACGCCTCGGTCAGCGCCGAGACCTCGATGGGGTCGCCGAGTTTGGTGGCGGTGCCGTGCGCCTCGACCAGACCGATGGTGCCGGCGTCGACCAGCGCCTGCGCCTGTGCCGCGAGGATCACCTCGGTCTGCCCGGCCGAGCTGGGCGCGGTGAAGCCCACCTTGCGGCGCCCGTCGTTGTTGACGGCGCTGCCCCGGATGACGGCGCGGATGCGGTCGCCGTCGGCGAGGGCGTCCTCCAGGCGCTTGAGGACCACCGCCCCGACGCCGTCGCCGGAGGAGGTGCCGGCCGCGTCCGCGGCGAACGCGCGGCAGTGACCGTCGGGCGAGAAGGGGCCGTCGGGCACGTACCGGTAGCCGAGCATCGCCGAGGGGTTGAGGGAGACGGCGGCGGCGAGCGCGGTGTCGCAGCGGTGGTCGAGCAGGTCCTGGCAGGCGGTGTGCACGGCGACCAGCGCGGTGGAACAGGCCGTCTGCAGGGACACGCTCGGGCCGGTCAGGCCCAGTTCGTAGGAGACGCGGGTGGCGAGCGTGCCGAGGGAGTTGGCGGTGGCCGCGTGCACGAGGGCCACCGACCCGGGCTGCCCGGCGAAGCGCGGGTGGACATGGCCCGGGTAGTAGCGGCTGTCGCCGCTGCCCGCGTACACACCGACCGTGCCCTCGCGCCCGGAGCCGAGGCAGCGGGCGTCCTCCAGGGCGTGGTGGGCCGTCTCCAGCAGCAGCCGCTGCTGGGGGTCCACCACGGCGGCCTCGGCGGGGCTGTAGCCGAAGAACCCGGAGTCGAAGCGGTCGATGCCGTCGACGACCGACGCCATGCGGACCAGGCCGGGGTCCTTCAGGTCGCGCGGGTCACCGCCCGCGGCGAGGAACTCCTCGTCGGTCACGGGCCGCACCGACTCCCGGCCGGCCGCCAGGTTGTCCCAGAAGGCGTCCAGGTCGTCCGCGCCGGGGAAGCGGCCCGCCATGCCGATCACGGCGACGGCGGGTACCTCCTCGTCCTCCTCGATCACCGGTGTGTCCTGCTCGTCCAGCGGGTCGGTGAAGTCATGCATGGCCCCGGTCCTTTCCGTGCCGCGCGGAGCGGCGTGCGCGGGCCGCGCGCTGTCGCTGTGCTTGTTCCTTGGCCTTCTGCAGAGCGCTCGGCCCGGTGTCGGGCTTCTCGTACGGTGTGTCGGTCCCGGCACCCGGCGCGGCGCCGGTCCGCGTGGTGAGGTGCCGGGCGAGGTCGCGCACGGTGGGGTGGGCGAACAGGTCGACGACGGACAGCTCGCAGCCGAAGGTCCTGTTGACCGCGGTCTGCGCGGTGACCAGGAGGAGGGAGTTGCCGCCGAGGTCGAAGAAGTTGTCGTCCCGGCCCACCCGGTCGCGGCCCAGCACCTCGCACCACAGCCGGGCCAGTTCGCTCTCCGTGCGCCGCAGCCGCTCCCCGGCGTCCGGGTCGGCCTGCCGCGCGGCGGAACCGGCAGAGCGCAGCACCCAGCCGTCCGCGAGGCCGCACGCCCGGGCGGCGTCGGCCGCCGCACCGTACAGGGCGCCCAGGTCGGTGCCCTCCTCCAGGGCGACGCGTGCGGCCGGCCGCCGCAACTGCCGTACCGGGCCCTCGACATGGCTGCGCACCCAGGGGGCGCCGCGGTCGGCGCCGATCAGCAGGTGCGGCTCGGCGACGGTGCGGGCCAGGTCGAAGGAGCGCAGTGCGGCAGCCGTGTCGAGCACCCGGTAGCCGCGGGCCTCGCCGAGCGCGGCGAGCCGGTAGCCACGGCTCATGCCGCGCTCCCGCCACATGCTCCAGGCCAGGCTCTGCGCGGGCAGCCCCCGGCCCCGGCGGTGCAGCGCGAGGGCGTCGAGGAAGGCGTTGGCGGCGGCGTAGGCGGCGTTCATGGCGCCGCCGAAGTAGCCGTTCACCGAGGAGAAGGTGGTGAAGGAGGTCACCGGGTGGTCGGCGGCGACACGGTGCAGCGTCCACGCGCCGTCCACCTTGGCCGCGAGGGCCCGGCGCCAGGACGCGGGATCCAGTTCCCGCACCGGCCTCTCGTCGCGGACACCCGCCAGGTGCAGCACCGACACCAGGGGTACGCCCCAGGTCCGGGCGGCCGTGTCCACCGCGGCGCGCACCTGGTCCTCGTCGGTGACGTCGGCGCTCGCGTACCGGACCTCCCCGAGGGCCCGCAGCCGTCGCAGCGCCTCGATGCGGGCGGCTTCGGGGCCCTGCTCGGCCAGGTGCCGCGGCCAGGTGTCCTCGGCGGGCAGCGGGGTGCGGCCGAGCAGCAGCAGCCGGGTGCCGGGCGTCTTGAGCAGATGCGCCGCGACCTCGCTGCCGACGCCGCCCAGACCGCCGCTGACCAGGTGGAACCCGTCGGAGTCGGGGAGTTCGGCGCGGGCCGGCCGGTCGGGCAGCGGGGCCAGGCGGCGTACGTGGCGGTGTCCGCCGCGCCGGGCGACCTCGGCGTCGGCCGACGGGTCCGCCGATTCGGCCAGCAGCACGGGTACGGGGTCCTCGGAGCCGGCGGGGCTGTCGGGGGCTCCGGGCGCTCCGGCCGATCCGGGCGCGAGGTCGAGGTGCACCCCGCGCAGCCAGGTGAACTCCTCCCCCAGCGACTTCAGCAGGGCGCCGGCCACGGCGTGCGCCGGGGAGGCGTCGTCCCCGGGCACGACCGCCTGGGCGCCCGCCGTCACGTACAGCAGGTCGACGGGCCGCTGCCGTCCGGGCCGGGCGGCGAGGGCACGGGCGAGCGCGAGGAGGGTGCCGGTGCCGGCGTCGTCCAGGGGCGAGGTCACGGTGGTGTGCAGCGCGCCCAGGTGCACGACGGCGTTGACCGGGCGCCGGTCGGCGTCCAACTGTCGCAGCAGTGCCGTGTGGTCGGCCTCCTCCGCGGGGCGGATCCCGTACCGCGCGGCGTCCGTCCGCTCGTACGCCGGTGCGTCGGTGACCAGCGTGCACAGTCCGCCGTCGGCCCGTACCCGCTCGGCGAGGCGCCCGGCGAGCTCGTGGGTGCGCGGGTCGCCGCCGGCCAGGACGAGGGTGTGCCGTCCGGCCGCCGCCGGGCGCGGACGGTGCCGCTCGGCCCGCTGCCACACCGGGCGCAGGAACCAGTCGGGCAGGGTGGCGGCGGTGCCCATCAGGAGCTGGGCCTCGCGGACCGCCTCGTCGAAGTCGCCCGCCTCGAAGCTCTTGCGCAGCTTGGTGCGCTGGATCTTGCCGATCTCGGTCTTCGGTATGGCGTCCGCGGCGACGGGGATGACGAAGGCGGGGCTGACGCCGATCTCCCGGGTCACCTTGCCGGCGATCTCGCGCAGCGCGGCGGCCGTGTCCTGGCCCGGGGCGAGACGGCAGAACAGCGCGAGCTCGTCGGTGACCGCCGACGGGTCGGAGCGCACCGCGACGGCGGCGTTGTAGCTCCGTACGACGGCGGGGAGTTCCTCGACGCAGGCCTCGATCTCGTGGCTGTAGTGGTTGACGCCGTTGACGATGATGACGTCCTTGGCGCGGCCGGTGATGTACAGCTCGCCGTCGCGCAGGAACGCCAGGTCCCCGGTGTCGAACCAGCCGTCCTCGGTGAACGCCTCGGCGTTCGCCCCCGGGTTGTCGTGGTAGCCGCTCGTCACGGAGGCGCCGCGGACCTGGAACCGGCCGATGTCGCCCTCGGCGAGCACCGTGCCGTCCTCGCCGACGACGCGCATGGCGAACCCGGGGTAGGGACGGCCGCAGCTGACGAACGACTCGTCGGAGCCGTCCGGTTCGCCGGGCAGCACGGCGTCGGTGACCACCGAGCACGTCTCCGACATGCCCCAGCCGGGGTGCATCACGTCCTGGGGCAGGCCGAAGGGCTTCAGCGCGCGCAGGAAGCGGCGCGCGGCGGAGGCCACGACGACCTCGCCCGCGTTCATCACCAGCCGTACCGGCGACAGGTCCCAGGTGCGGTCGCGGAAGCGGTCGGCCTGCTCGGCCAGCAGCCCGAAGGCGAAGTTGGGCGCCCAGGTGACGGTGGTGCGGTGCCGGTCGGCGAGGTCCATCCAGCGCACCGGGTCCTCCAGGATCCAGGAGGTCGGCGCGTGGATCTGGCGGCAGCCGAGGAACACGTCGCGCAGGTGGAACATCACCACGCCGGTGACGTGGTCGAGCGGGATCCAGTTCAGCGTGACGTCCTGCTCGCCGAGCCCGTTGAGCTGCGCGGTCGCGGCGGACCGGGTCAGCACGGCGTGGTGGCTCTGCCGCACGGCCTTGGGCAGGCCGGTGCTGCCCGAGGTCATCAGCATCAGCAGGAGGTCGTCCGGCCGCGCCTCGTACCAGTCGCGGTCCTCGGGCGCCTCGCGCAGGGCGTCGGCCGTGGTCAGCCGCAGTCCGGGCCAGTCGTGCCGGGCCGCGAGGTCGCGCAGGCCCGCCTCCTTGCCCCGCGAGCACACGATCCAGGGCCGGCCGAGCATCCTCCAGATGCCCTCCAGCTTGGCCAGCGCCGCCGAGGAGGTGGTGTAGGAGGCGGGGACGGTCAGCGGGACGGCGACGAAGCCGCCGAGGATGCAGCCCCACAGCGCGGCGAGGAAGTCCTCGCTCTCGTCGCACTGGAGGATGACCTGGTCCCCGGGGCGCAGTCCGGCCTTCCGCAGTCCCGCGAGGACCTGGGAGGCCTCGGTGACGAGGGACGCGTAACTGCGCCGGTTCTCGCTGCCGTCCGCGTGCACGTGCACGACCTCGCCGTGCGGGCTCTCCGCGGCGCGCAGCAGCGCCTGCGCCCAGCCGGAGACCGGCGGTTCGGCCAGCTCCGCCCCCTCGCTCAGCGCCGGGACGGCGGTGGCGGGTGCCGTGCCGGCGTGTTCGGCCGGGGTCTGTCCGGCGGCACGGCGGGGGGTGCCGACGTGGCGGCGGGCCGGCTCCTCGGGCACGTTCTCCACCGTGACCCGGACCTCGGTGACGCCGGGGACGCGGGCGAGACGCCGCTGCCAGGCGTCCGCGGCGACGCCGTCGACGAGGGGCAGGGAGCCCAGGGCCTCGGTGTCGAGGGTGCCGTCGGCGGTGCGGGGCAGGATGCCGACCGCGGTGACACGGACCGTGCCGCGGCCCGCGGAGCCGAGGAGCTGCTCGACGCGTTCGGCGGCGTCCGCGCGGCCGGGCACGACGTACAGGTGCAGGGGGCCGCCGTCGGGGCCCGGCAGGGCGGCCGCGTCGCGGATGCCGGGGACGGACAGCGCCGTGCGCTCCGCCTCGGCGGCGTCGGTGTCCGTCGTGGCGGCGGCCGTGCCGGGCGTCCGCCCGAACGGCGCCGGCGGTGCGGGAAGGGCGCGGACGCGGACGTCGGGGTCGGCGGACACGGCCCCGAGGACCTGGTGCAGGGCCTGGGCGAACGCCTCGGCCGTCGCGGTGTCGTACAGGTCGGTCGCGTACTCGACGTGCAGGTCGAGACCGTCGGGCGCGCCCGCGTCGTCGTAGCGCTCCAGGACGTCGACGAAGAGGTCGAACTTGGCGGTGCCGGTGGCGGTGGGCCGCAGCGGCACCTCCTGTCCGTCTAGGCGGAGCACGGCCCGCTCGTTGTTCTGCAGGGCCAGCATGACCTGGAAGAGCGGGTGCCGGGACGGGTGCCGGGGCGGGTTGAGCTCTTCCACCAGCCGGTCGAAGGGCAGGTCCTGGTGGTCCAGGGCGCTCAGGTCCGAGGTGCGCAGCCGGGCGAGGAGGGCGCGGAAGGCCGGGTCGCCGGAGGTGTCGGCGCGCAGCACCAGCGTGTTGGTGAGCAGGCCGATCACGTCGTCGAGAGCGGGTTCGGAGCGGCCCGCGACCGGAGTGCCGAGGACGACGTCCTCGCCCGCGCCGCACCGGGTGAGCAGGGCGCTGACCGCAGCGTGCAGCACCATGAACAGGCTGGCGCCCTCGCGGTCCGCGAGGTCCAGCAGTGCCTTGTGCAGCGCCGCGTCCACCGTCGCGGTGACGTGGGCTCCGGCGCCGCGCGCGGCCGCGGGGCGTGGCCGGTCGCCGGGCAGGGTGCATTCCTCGGGCAGGTCCGCCAGCGCCGTGCGCCAGTGGGCCGTCAGCCGCTCCAGGCGTCCCGGTCCCTCCGGCTCGGGGGCGAGCAGCGCGCGCTGCCACACGGCGTGGTCGGCGTACTGCACGGGCAGCGCGCTCCACCGCGGCGCCCGGCCCGCGCGGCGTGCCGCGTAGGCGGTGCCCAGGTCGTCGGCGAAGGGGCGCAGCGACCAGCCGTCGGCCGCGCTGTGGTGCAGCACGAGCACCAGCGTGTACTCCGGTCCGGTGCCGAACAGCGAGGCGGTGAGCGGGAGGTCGCGGGTCAGGTCGAAGCGGTGCCGCAGGGCCGCGGCGACGTGGGCGCCGGTCTCCTCGGCGGGGCAGTCCACGCGGTGCAGTTCCGGGTGCCGCTCCCCCGGCGGCAGGATGTGCTGGTACGGCACGCCGTCGTGCTCGGCGAACACCGTCCGCAGGCTCTCGTGCCGGTCGGTGACGTCGCCGAGGGCCGCGTGCAGCGCCTCGGTGTCGACGGGGGCGCGCAGCGGGACGACGAGCGGGATGTTGTACGTCGCCGCCCCGTCGTCGAGCCGGTTCAGGAACCACATGCGTTCCTGGGAGAAGGACAGCGGTACGCGGTCCGGCCGGACGACGTCGCCCAGGGCGGGCAGCGGACCGGCCGTGCCGTCCTGCGCGGCGAGCCGTCCGGCGAGCGCGGCCGGTGTCGGGCCGTCGAACAGGGCGGTGATGGGCACCTCGGCGCCGGTCTCCGCGCGCAGGCGGGCCAGCAGACGGGTGGCGAGGAGGGAGTCGCCGCCCAGGCCGAAGAAGTCGGCGTCGACGCCCACGGAGTCGCCGGGCAGGTGCAGCACGTCCTCGAACAGCCGGCAGAGCAGGGCCTGCGACCCGGTGGCGGGGCGGGTGCCGGCCGCCGCGGCGGCGGCGAAGTCGGGTGCGGGCAGGGCCTGGACGTCGAGCTTGCCGTTGGCGGTCAGCGGCAGCGCGCCGACGGCGACGCAGGCGGCCGGGACCATGTGCTCGGGCAGGCGGGTGGCGGCGTGGGCGCGCAGCTCGGCGGTGGACGGCGGGGTGCCTCCGGCGGCGACCGTGTACGCGACGAGCTGCTGCGCGCCGTTGTCGGCGCGGCGGACGACGACCGCGGCGCGGGCGACCCGCGGGTGGGAGGCGAGGACGGCCTCGATCTCCCCGGGCTCGATGCGGAAGCCCCGCAGCTGCACCTGCGCGTCGGCGCGCCCGAGGTGTTCCAGCGTGCCGTCGGCGCGGCGCCGCGCCAGGTCGCCGGAGCGGTACATCCGGCTGCCGGGCGGCCCGTGGGGGTCGTCGGGGAACCGTTCGGCGGTGAGGTCGGGCCGGTTCAGGTATCCGGCGGCCACCCCGGGTCCGGCCACGTGGATCTCACCGGTGGCACCGGTCGGCACCGGACGTCCCGCCGGGTCCAGCAGGTACACGCGCAGGTCCGCGAGCGGCGTGCCGACGACGCTGCCCCGGCGCGGGTCGTCCAGGTCGGCGCGGGTGAGGCGGTGGTGGGTGACGTGCACGGTGGTCTCGGTGATGCCGTACATGTTCACCAGGGCGGGCGCGTCCAGGCCGTACCGGTCGGCCCACGGGCGCAGCCGCTCGGGGCGCAGCGCCTCCCCACCGAAGATCACGTACCGCAGGGCACCGGCCGGGGGCCGGGCGGGGTCCTCGCCGGCGGCCGCCCGTTCCGTGTCCGCGTCGATCAGCTGCTCGAAGGCGGACGGCGTCTGGTTGAGGACGGTGACGCCCTCGCGGTGCAGCAGGCCGAGGAAGTCGCGGGGCGAACGGCTGACGGCGTACGGCACGACGACGAGGCGGCCGCCGTGCAGGAGGGCGCCCCAGATCTCCCAGACCGAGAAGTCGAAGGCGTAGGAGTGGAACAGGGTCCACACGTCGTCCGGGCCGAAGGTGAAGTGCTCCTCGGCCGCGGCGAAGAGCCGGACCACGTTGGCGTGCGGCACCGGTACGCCCTTGGGGCGTCCCGTGGAGCCCGAGGTGTGGATGACGTACGCGATGTCGGACGGGCTCGTCGGCCCGCCGCGCTCGGCGTCGGTGAGGTCGCCCGCCGGCCGGCCGGCGAGGTCCCGCTCGACCTGCGGGTCGCCGAGGCGGACCACGGGGACGGCGGTGCCGGGCAGCAGGTCCGCGGGGTCGTCGTCGGTGACGAGGAGGACGGGCCGCGCGTCCGCCACGACCAGCCGCAGCCGCTCGGCCGGGTGGCCGGTGTCCAGCGGGAGGTAGGCGGCACCCGTCTTGAGCACGGCCAGCAGGGCGGGCAGCAGGGGCACGTCCCGGCGCAGGGCGAGCGCCACCACCCGGCCGGGTCCGGCGCCCCGCTCGGCCAGCAGCCGGGCCAGGCGGTTGGCCCGGGCGTTCAGCTCCGCGTAGGTGAGGCTTCCGGCCCCGCCCGACACGGCGGTCCGCTCCGGCACCGCGGCGGCCCGCCGCTCGAACAGCTCCGTGAGGGTCCCGGCGACCGGGAAGGTGCGCGCGGGCGCGTCCTCGGGACGCTCGCCCGGCAGCAGCAGGTCCAGGTCGTGCAGCGGCAGTTCCGGCGCCGCGGTCGTCAGCCGGCGCAGCAGCAGGCGGAACCGGTCGCGGTGGAGGGCGAGTTCGTCCTCCTCGTACAGGGCGGGGTTGGCGTCGAGGGCCAGCCACAGTCCGCCGGGCTCGGTCGCGGGCCGTACGGATATCTGCAGGTCCTCGACGGCGCCGCCGGACAGGTGGTGCCAGGTGGCGGGGTGGCCGCCGAAGGTCAGGTCCTCGGTGAACGGGACGATGTTGAGGACCGGCCCGTACAGCCGGCGGCCCGTGCCCAGCAGGCCGAGGTCGCGGCGGATGAACTCGCCCCGGTACCGCTGGTGCCGCCGCAGCGCCTTGAGCTCGTCCGCGGCCGCCCGGGCGAGGTCGCCGACGGACGTGCCGGATGCGGCGGGCACGCGCAGCGGCAGGACGTCGGAGGCGGTGCCCGGGGTGCGCAGCGCGGCGCTGCCGGGGCGGCTCATGGTGGCCAGGCCGAGGACCAGGTCGTCGGCGCCGGTCATGCGGTGCAGGAACGCGAGGACGGCGGCGGTCAGGAGATCGGTGCGGGTGACCCCGAGTCGGGCCGCGGCCGCCGCGAGGGCCTCGGCCTCGGCGGGGGCGAGGTCCAGGGTGCGGCGCAGGAACGGGGCGGCGGGGGCGGCCGTCCGGCGCGTCAGACGGGCGGGCTCGGAGGGCAGTCCGGCCAGGCGCCCGGCCCAGTGGGCGCGGTCACGCTCGTACCGCTCGGAGGCGAGGTAGGCGGCCTCGTCCGCCCGGAGCCGGCTGACCGGCGCGAAGACGGAGGGGGCCGGCTGCCCGCCCGCGGCCGACGCATTGTACGTGTCGGCGAGCCGGCGCCCGAGGAGCTTGTAGCTGTAGCCGTCGAGCAGGATGTGGTGGGCCTTCAGGAACCAGATGTGCCGGTCGGCCGCGAGGGTGAGCAGGGCGTGCGAGAACAGCGGGCCCTTGTCCACGTCCAGGGGGGTCGCGAGGTCACTCCTGATCCACTGCCACGCGGCGGCCTCCGGGTCGTCCGCGCCGCTGACGTCGACGCGGTGCAGCGGCCAGTCGTCCGCGTCCGGTGCCGGGCGGCACCGGGGACCGTCGTCCGTGTCGAAGAAGCGCAGGGCGAACGTGTCGGCCTCACCGACGGTGCGCCGCAGGGCCGCCTCGAACAGGCCGGTGTCCAGGGCACCGTGGATCTCCACCGCCTCTCCGGTGTTGTAGGCGGCGCTGTCCGGGGCGAGGCGCTGGGCGTACCAGAGGCCCTCCTGGGCCCCGGTCAGCGGTCGACTGTCGTCCTCGTGGAGTGGCATGGCAGAACCCTCACGTGGCAAGCCGTGATCACACGGTCGGGGGGATGTCCGGTCGGGTCGGACGGGTGCGTTCGTCGGTCCCGGCCGGTCCGGTCAGCGTGATTCCGGGGCCGGCGTGCACAGGAGGGGAACAAGTGCACTGCTCGGGGTCGTTCGGCCCTGTTGCCGGTTCCGACGGCTCTTTACGTTGAGGGACCGGAAACGACCGGTCAAGCCCGCCTGTCCGGCAGGAACAGTATTCAGGGAATTCCCCTGAAGCATGCGCGGCGGACCGGGGCGAGTTCTAGGGAAAGTACGCGATTCGCGGTCCGAAGCCGTCCTTCGTTGGATTCGACGGCTCCCGGCGATGCACTCTTCCGGACAACACCGGGTTTCTTCGGACGGCCGGCGGTGACGACGGTTCACCGCCTCGGGTACGGAAATTGGTTGGCGAGAAGATGACTGACGGCATGCAACGTGAGCTGTGTCCGGTCGAGACGCTCTATGTGGGCCAGAGAAGCAGAGCCGTGCTCTCCTGCGCCCTGCGCGGACCCGTCGACGTGGCGGCGCTGTCGACGGCGTTCGACACCGTCACGGCCGGGCAGCCGACACTGCGGGCCCGGATCGTGCCGGACGGCACGGGGTTCGCGCTGCGGCTCCTCGGAGAGGACGACAGGCCGCGGCTGAGCGTGCGGACCGGCGATCTGGAGGAGGCCTACGCGGCCGAGCTGAACACCCCGCTGCCGGTCGGCGGTCCGCTGGCCCGCGCGGCGCTCGTCAGCGAGCCGGACGGCGACCGTCACCTGCTCGTCCTGCTGGTGGACCACACGATCACCGACGGACACAGCGCCATCGCCCTGCACAACACCCTCTGGGAGCGTTACCGGGCGATCGTCGAACGGGGCGCGGAGCCCCCGGTGGCCGTCTCCCCGTGGCCCCGTCCGGTCAGCCTTTCCCTGCCCCCCGCGGACGAGGCCGACATCGCGGCGTACCTGGAGCGTCGCAGCGAGGAGGCGAGGCGGCACCCGGTCGAGCTGGTCTCCTACGACGTGCCCCGCCCGGCGGCGGACGAGGGACACATCGAGGTGCGCCGGCTGACACTCGGCCTGGAAGCCACCACCCGCCTGCGGGAGAGCGCCCGCCGGGCGGGCGTGTCCGTCCACGCCCTGGTGAGCGCCGCGGTCCTGATGACGGCCCGCCGCCGGCTGGAGGGCAACGGCCCCCGGACACTGGGCTGCCTGTCACCCGTCGACCTGCGGTCGCGCCTGGCCTCCCCGGTTCCCGCCTCCGTCATGGTGGCCGCCGTCACCACCCACCTGCAGACCGTGGAGGTGTCGGAGGAGACGGAACCGCTGGCCCTGGCGCGTTCCGTGCACGCCCGGATCAACGACTTCATCACGCGCGGCGACCACTTCCGGGAAATGCGGATCACGCCGGAGATCCCCCGGAATCCGGCGCTCCAGACGGGCACCGTCATCGTCACCAACATGGGCGTCGTCCCCGGCCCGCGGCTCCCCGAGGGGCTGCGGGCGACCGACGTCCGGCTGGTGCCCGGGCGTGAGCAGTACTTCCCCCAGGCGGGCCGCAGCCCCGTCATGGCCTGCGTCGTCTCCTTCGAGGGCCGCCTCGCCATCGAGTTCCCGCACTTCACCGCATGCTTCAGCCCGTCCTTCATGCGGGCGTTCCGCGACGACGTCCTCGACGGACTGCTCGCCTTCGCGGGCACCGCCGAACCCGCGGGCGTACTCGCGGACGCGAGCTGAGCGCCGGCCCCGGTCCGGCGCACCTGCCCCACCAGCTGCCATGAGGAGTGTTCCCGCCACATGAACACCGTCAGTGACATCCCCTCGTTCCCGGCGCTGCTCGCCCGGGCCCAGGCGGGCGACGAGCAGGCGATGAACAGCCTGCTCGTCGGCATCGCGCCCTATGTCACCCGTATCTGCCGGTCCGTCGCCCGGGACGACGCGGCCGACGCCACGCAGGAGGCGCTCCTCGCCATCTACCGGGGCCTGGGCACGCTGCGCGAACCGGCGGCGTTCCACGGCTGGGTGCGTTCGGTGACCGTCCGTGAGGCCGTGCGCACCGCGAAACGGTTCGGCGCGGAGACGGCGTACTCCCAGGTGGACACGGAGCAGAAGACCAATCCGCTCGATGCCGTGTACATCAGCGACGTGCTCGGCCGGCTGTCCGACGCGCACCGCCAGGTCCTCACCCTGCGCGCGTACGGGCTGAACGAGGAGGAGATGGCGGAGACCCTCGACCTGCCCGTGGGGACCGTACGGTCCCGCCTGCACCGTGCCCGCCGCCGCTTCCAGGAGGCCTGGCAGCCCGCTGCCGCCTGACGGTGCGCAAGGCGCCCGTGCCGCCGGTGCCCGCGACGACCCGCGAGGTCGTCCGGCGCCGGCGGCACGGGCGTCTCGTCGTGGCCGCGCTGCCGCGACGGGCTCCTTGCGCGCATACGAGAACTGTTCGTCCCGCGGGGGCCGTGGCGATGTGCGGCGCCACGGTCCCCGCGGGACGAACATGTGGGTGTACGGCGGTCGTTACGCGATCAGCTCCGGCGGTACGCGCGGCGGCCACTGCCCCACCGTCAGCAGGCCCGCACCGTGCGCGCGCGCCACGAGTGCGGGACGGTTGGGCGCCTGGAACTTCCGCAGCAGCAGGCCGACGCGGTACTCCACGCCCTGGCGGCTCATGTAGAGGCGGGTGGCGAGCTGCACGGTGGAGGCGCCGCTCGCGACGCCCTCCAGCACCTGCGCGTCGAGCTTGCTGAGCGTCCGCCGTACCGACACGGCCGGCTCGGCGTCGACCGTGACCGTCCCGCCGGTGTCGTCGTCCGGGCGGAGCAGGACGACGATGCCGACCGGCTTCCCGGCCGTGCCCTTGACCGATATCCCGGTCAGTTCGGCCGAGAAGGTGCGACCGGCCCTGTCCCGGCCGATCACCCGCTCCGTGAAACGGTCGGAACGGCCCTCGGAAAGACCGGCGAACCGTTTTCTCAGGGCCGGGAGCGACATGGTGGGGAGGAATTCGTGGATGCCACGGCCGTACATCTCGGCCGGTGTACAGCCGAATCGGTGCGCGAATTCCGGCTCCGACGCCGCGATGGTGAGGTCACCAGGAGACACGTGTGCCGTGAAAGTGCGTCTGTGCGGCCTGCCCTCCGCGCCGTTCCGGCGGACGCCGGAAACCGGGACGGCATTCGGAATTCCCTTGCTGGTCGAAGCGTCGGTACTCTTCGCGGTCACCACGGACATACCGTCTTTCCTTTTGTACGGGAGCACCGAGGTGCTGTCTGCACGGGGGAGCACCGAGGTGCTGTTGCTCTGTGGAACCGTCCCGGCTCCCGGGCGCCCCGTACGAGGCCCCGGGAGGGGTTTCTCCGTCACGTCACGACACCGGGGCCGTGGCCGACCGTGTGCCGTGCGCCGCGTTCGCCCGGCGCGCCCGGGTGAGCCGTGTCGCTAGGGCCATTCGATCTCCTGGTTGACGGCCGCGGCGGAGCCGTCCCACTGTCCGTACGGGACGGCGACCGATCTGCCGAGGGACGCCATGCCGGTCGCCGGCGAGACCAGGGCCGTCACCGCGGTCGCGAACACTCCCGTCAGGACGACTGCCGCTGCCCGCGCGGTGAGCCTGCGCTGCCAGCCGGAATGAACGTGGCCGAGCACGAATACCTCCAAGAAACCAGGTGAGATGGGATCAGGGTCGGCCCTTGAAGAGTAAAGGTAGGCAACCTGCCTGACAAGAGTTTGCCTTAAATGATCAAGACCTTGCCAAGAGGGTTGCCAAGCGTCCGGACGGCTCCGACCTGCGAAGACAGGCATAAGCAACTGAGGGTACAAGTACCGCACCGTGATCGAGGTCGCCAGCTGTCGTAAGTCAGTTGCCAGGGTTGCCCCGACTTCCGTAAAGTGGGGGCAACTTCCGCACCCTGGCTGGCCGACAGCCCGGAACGAAGGAGTGCCGGAGACGCCAGAGGACAAGAGGTGGGAATGCTTGACCAGCCGCACTTCGGCCGCCGGTTGAGGCGACTCAGGCTGGAGCGAGGCCTGAGCCAGGCCCATGTGGTGGGCGAGGGCATGTCCACGGGATACCTGTCACGCCTGGAGTCCGGGGAGCGCCGGCCCACCGAACGGGCCGTCGCCTACCTCGCGGAGCGGCTCGGCGTCGATGTGTCCGTCCTGACCCGTCCCACGGACGGCTCGCTCACCGAGGTACTGGCCGGCGCGCTGTCGGCGCCCTCCAGCACGGACAGCGCCGACGCCCTGGCCCGCGCGCTCGAGGACGACGAACGAGAGGACCCCGCCGCCCGCTGGCAGGCCCTCTGGCTGCTCAGCCGCATCAACCGGCGCAACGGCGACCACGAGCGGGAGCTCGGCCAGCTCCTGGAGATCATCGAGCTGAGCGACCTGCTGGACTCGCCGGAGCTCCGCGCCCGGGCGTACATGCAGTACGCCCGGTGCCTGCGCGCGCTGGGCAAGATGCAGAAGGCGGAGCCGGCGGCCGTGCAGGCGCTCGCCATCGCCCGCGACGGGTCCTTGTCCGTGGCCGACACGATGGCCGCGCTCATGGTGCTGATCAGCATCGAGACGGAGATCGGCAGCATGGAGGCGGCCGGTCGGCACGTCGAGGAACTGGAGCGGGAACTGCTGCCGGCCGCCGCTCCGTCGCAGGCGGCCGAGGCCCTCTGGACCGCCGCCATGGTCAGCAACCGCCAGGGGGACCACACCGCCGCCCAGGCCAAGCTCGACAAGGCGCTCGACCTCCTCGACGGCAAGGACGACCTGACCCTGTGGACGAGGCTGCGGGCGGCGGCGGCCGCCGCCGCGCTGCAGATGGCCCCCGCCCGCGTGGACGCGGCCGAACACTGGCTGGGCGAGGCCGAGTCCGTCATCGAGCTGATCGGCACGCCGCTGCAGGTCCAGGAACTCCATGCCCTGCAGGCACACCTGGCGTTCCACAAGGGGGAGCTGGACGACGCCCGGGCCCGCTGCACCGCCCTGCTGTCGGACAAGGGCCTCCGCCTGTCCTACCGCGACCGGGTACGCCTGACGGTGCTGAAGGGGCAGCTGACGATCCTGGACGGCCGCATCGACGACGGGATCGCCATCCTGCAGGAGGTGGGACAACAGGCCGCCGACTCCAAGAACCTGGACCTGGCGGCCCACATCTGGCACTCCCTGGCGACCACGCTGACCGGCGTACGCGCCTCCGAGACCGCCGACACGACCCGGGACGACTGCGACGCCGGCTGCTAGGCACCGCGTACGCACCACGGCCCCCGCCGGCGGGATCGGCGGGGGCCGTGGTGCGTACGTGCCGGCGTGACGGTCACGGTGTGCCGGTGTGCGCGGGTTCGGGTGTCCTCGGCAGCGGCGTCCCGGCCGTGCTGGACGGTGTCCCGTGCCAGTGCCGGTACATGGCGTCCATGTGCGCGGCCGCGCCCTGCAGCAGCCTCAGGCCGATCTCGTCGACGTGGCGCCGCCGCCACGACTCGAGGTCGGTGCCCTTGGCCCACTGGTTGAACGAGCCGAGCGCCGGGCCGGTGTGGATCTGGTAGTTGGTCCGGTCGTCCCCGCCGTGCAGCGCCAGCCGTGCCGTGTACGCGAAGTACCAGCGGAAGAGCAGCGCCATCCGCAGTTTCGGGTTCTTCCCGGCCCGGTCCAGGACGTCCTGCCTGCCCCGTGCGCGGAGGTGGGCCCGGGTCTCCTCCCACACCTCCGCGAGGCTCCTGCGGAAGTAGGTGCGCTCCAGCAGGTCACGGGTCCTGTCCGGGAGGTCCTCCACACCGTCGTAGTGGCTGTAGAGCGAGAACAGCTTGTTGGCACGGGTCGGGAAGAACACCCCCTTGCGCAGCACCTGCACCTTGGCACCCATTTCGAACATGTCGCCGGCCGGGGCGTACTCGGTGTCGTGGATGTCGATGCCCTGGAGCATGTCCTTGACCGCGTCGCTGGTCGCCGCCTCCACCGTGCACTGGTTGACCGAGCCGGTGAGCACGTAGTCGGCGCCGAGCATGAACGCCGCCGCGACCGCCTCGGGCGTGCCGAGGCCGCCCGCCAGGCCCAGGCAGACGGGCTCGGTGTAGCCGTGGCGCCGCTGCGCCTCCGCGCGCAGTCCGCGCATGGCGGGCATCATCACCGTGGCGACGCCGCCGTCGGTGTGCCCGCCCGAGTCGGCCTCGACCGTGATGTCGTGGCTCATCGGCACCCGCCGTGCGAGCTCCGCCTGCTCCGCGCCCAGGGCGCCCTCCCGCACCAGCCGTTCGAGCACGGCGTCCGGCGCGGGTGACATGAACGCCTGCGCCACCTCCGGGCGGGACACCTTCGCGACCACCCGGTGGTCGCACACCGGCGCCCCGTCCGCGCCGCGCCGCAGACCGCGGGCCCGGTACAGGACCAGGGCCGGGGTCATCCGGATGAACGCCGACGCCTCGACGACCGTCACCCGCTGCCGCAGCAGCATCTCGACCATCGCCCGCTCGGCGGCGGGGTCGTCGTGGTCGGCGAGCAGGTTGACGCCGAACGGCTGCCCGTCCCCCAGCCGTGCCCGTACGGTGCGCACCGCCTCCTCGACGTCCGCGGGCGACGACCCGCCCGTACCGAGGAAACCGAGCATGCCGCGGCGGCCGAGGGCCACCACCATGTCCGGCGACGCGATGCCCCGGTACATGCCGCCGCCGACGTACGCGTAGCGCAGGCCCAGCCGACGCCGGAAGACGGCACTGCCGAGGTCTTCGGGGCGGAAGGAGGCGGTGGGCCGGGGGGTTGGGGTGGGATCGGGCGCTGGGGTGGAACCAGGTGCCGGGGCGGGCCGGGGTGTCGGGGTGGGTGCGGGTGCCGGGGCGGGTTCAGGTGCCGGGACGGGCTGGGATGCCGGGGCGGATGCGGATGCTCGTGCCGCGGGGCGCGGTGCGGTGCGGATCTGGTCGACCAGGCGGCCGACGACGCTGCCGCCCAGTTCGACGAACTCGGTCACGCCCTGGTCCAGCAGGTGGTGCACGCTCTCGGTCCACCGTACGGAGCCGGTGATCTGCGTGGTGAGCAGCTCCGCCGTCCGGCCGGCGGGATACGGGCGTGCGGTGGCGTTGGCGATGACCGGCACCCGCGGGTCGCCCAGGCGGAAGGCCCGCAGGTAGGCGGCGAACTCCTCCTGCGCCGGGCGCATCAGCGGCGAGTGGAAGGCGCCGGACACCTTCAGCCGCACACAGCGCACCCGGCGGTCCTCCAGGAACGTCTCCAGCGCGCCGACGGTCCCGGCCTCTCCGGACAGCACGTGCTGGGTGGGGGTGTTGTGGTTGGCCACGGCGAGCGTGGTGAAGCCGCCCTCCCCCAGCAGCTCGCGCAGACGGTCCTCGTCGATCCCGACCACGGCGACCATGCCGCCGCCGCGGGCCCGCGCCATCAGCTGCCCGCGCCGCTGGACCAGCCGGACCCCGGTCGCGAAGTCGAAGGCGCCGGCGGCGTGCAGGGCGCAGTACTCCCCCAGGCTGTGCCCGGCGAAGAACGCCGCCGCGTCCCCGTTCTCCTCCCGCCACCGGCGGTGGGCGAGGGCGCCGACCACGAACAGGGCCGGCTGGGTGTACTCGGTGCGGTTGAGCAGCCGGTCGGGGTCCTCCAGGCACAGCCGCCGCAGGTCGTACCCCAGGATGTCCGACGCCTGCCCGACGGACTCGGGGAAGGCGTCGAGGAGGTCGCGCCCCATGCCGCGGGACTGGGCGCCCTGACCGGGGAAGACGACGGCCTTCATGTCCCTTGCCCGCATGTCGCTTGCCTGCATGTCAGCGGCCTCCCTGGAGGGACAGCTCGGGGTCGGTCACGGTGTCGGCGGTGGAGGCGGAGGTGACGGTGGACGGTCGCGGGTCGTCCGGCGCGTAGAGCGTGTCGCACAGTTCCAGCACCTTCTCCAGGGCGTGCGGGGCGGCCAGCACGTCCGAGTGCGTCACGGTGTCGACGTCCGTCACCGTGAAGTCCCCGATGTTCCGCTCCCACTCCCGCCAGTACTCGGTCCCGTCCACGGGCGGCAGGCCGGACGCGGGGAACAGCACCATGTACTCCTCGTACTCGCCGAAGAACTCGCCGCCCTTGTTGCGCACGTAGTGGCAGGGCACCTCGTCCGGGCGGGGCAGCGGCCGCACCGCGTAGGTCTCGCCCTGCACGGCGTCGAAGTAGCGCGCCAGCTGGTGCACCCGCGCACGCAGCCGGGCCTCGGTACGGTCGACGCCGCGGGCCAGGGCCGCCTCGATCAGGGAGTCGAGGAACTCCTCCCGGCCCAGCGTCGTGTCGACCTCGTCGCGGCGCAGGATCGGGGACGCCTCGCCGGGCCCGGTCAGCCGGTTGTCCCCGAGGACGAGGTTGACCGCGCGGAACAGGCTGGTCTTGGCCCGTGCGTCGGCGTCGTCACGGCCGCCGAGCACCAGGGCGTTGGCCCGGTTGGTGGCGGTGCCGTCGAGCGTGTCCAGCATGACGAACGAGGACACGTCCTGCCCCTGCGCCTGGAGTTCGCGCACCATCTCGTAGGCGAACAGGCCGCCCAGCGAGAACCCGCCGATGTCGTAGGGGCCTTCGGGCTGTACGGAGCGGATGGCCGCGACGTAGTGCCGGGCCATGGCCTCCTGGCCGACCAGGATGTCCCCCGAGCCCGTCCAGCCCTTGGGCACGATGCCGTAGAAGGGGCGCCGGGAGCGGGCCGCGAGCGGGGCGTAGCCGCCGACGCCGCCGTTGCCGTCGTGGACCCAGAAGACCGGCCGGCCGTCCGTGACGCCGTTCATACGGACGAGGACGGAGGAGGCGTCCTCCGACTCCGGTTCATGTCCCGGTCCGGGCTCGGGTTCGGGTTCGGGTGCGGACGCAGGCCCGGACTCGGACTCGGGTTCCGTCGCGGGCCGGGCGTCACCGTCACCTGCGCCGCCGATCGCCTCGACGAGGTCCTGCAGCGTCTCGCTGTCGGCGAGGACCTCGAGCGTGAGCTCGGGGTCGATCTCGCTCTGCGCGCGGGTGAGGAACTGGACCTGGAAGATGGAGTCGAAGCCGTACCGGCGCAGCGGGACGTCCCGCTTCAGCTCGGCCGGGTCGAGTTCCAGCACGTCGGCGAGGAGCGCGGCGAGACGGTCCGCGGCCGGCTCGCTGTTCGAGGCCGGGACCGGAGCCGTGGCCGTGGCCGTGTCCGTGGCCGGGAGGAACTGCTCGCGTATCCGTGCGTGGTCTCCGTGCGCCACGATGACGTTGGGCTGTCCGGCCGCCCAGGCGCGGTACAGGGCGTCGAGTCCCGTGGCGGTGTCCAGGGGCCGCAGGCCCGCCTGTTCCATGAGGGTCACGGCCCGGGCGCCGGCCCGCATGCCTCCCTCCTGCCACAGCGGCCAGTTCACCGCGAGGGTGCGTCCCGGGCGGTCTCCCCGCTCGGCCAGACCGGCGCGGTGCGCGGCGAAGGCGTCCATGAAGGCGTTGGCGGCGGCGTAGTCGGCCTGGCCCGCGTTGCCGAACGCGGCCATGGAGGAGAAGCCGATGAAGCAGTCCAGCTCCGACGCGGCGCTCGCCTCGTCGAGGTGGAGCAGCCCGTCGACCTTCGCGGCGAGCACCTCGCGCAGGTCCTCCGCGGACTTGGCCGCGAGATACCCGTCGCGCAGCACGCCCGCCGCGTGGACGACGCCGTTCAGCGCCCCGTGCGCGGTCTCGACGGCGCGTACGGTCTCCAGGACGGCGTCGCGGTCGGCGACGTCCAGCACGCGGTACTCGGCGGTGGCGCCCGACGCGCGCAGGTCGGCGAGGAGTCCGTCGTGGGCCGCACCGGCCGGGCTGCGGCCGCACAGCACCAGGACGGGGTGCGCGACCCGCCGGGCGATGTCCCGGGCCACCGCGGCGCCGAGACCCCCGGCGCCGCCCGTCAGCAGGTAGACCCCGCCGTCGCGCCACGGCAGCGCCGCGGTCCGGTCCGGTGCCGGGAGTTCACGCCAGCGCGGCACCCGACGGCGTCCCCGGCGGACGCGTACGGCCTCCTCGGCCGGGTCGGCTCCCGCACGGCGCAGTGAGTCGGCCAGGCCCTCGACGGTGGGCCGCCCGTCGGTCTCGATCAACTGGGTGAGCAGCTGCGGGTGTTCGGCGCGGGCGGTGCGGAGCATGCCGCTCAGCCCGGCCAGCCAGGGGGTGTCCGCGGGGGTGACCACCTGCACCAGCCGTGTCCCGCGCGCGGAGTCACGGGCGAGGTCGCGGAGCAACGTGAGCAGCCGCCGGGCGTACTCCGTGTAGCGGGCCGCGACGTCCCCGTCCGCCTGCCAGGACTCACACGTCCCGTCCAGGGCTCTGGCCAGCGCCGGGACGGCGGCGTCGGACGGTTCCAGCTCGCACAGGACGACGTGCCGCTTCCCGGTGCATGCCTCCTCCGCCGTGGTGTCCTCCGCGTCCTGCCAGTCCACCCGGATCAGCATCGCGGATGTCTCCTGCGGCTCCCGTGTCTTCTCCGGCTCCCGCGCCTCCGTGCGCACGGTACGGGTGCTGAAGCCCAGCAGGCGCACGCACACCGTGCCCCGGTCGTCGCAGAGGTCGACGTCGAGCCGGCGCAGGGACGCGGCGGGGCCGCGGTCGTCGTCGGCACGGCGCACCACGGCCCAGCCCGTCGCCGGGGTGGGGCGGAGCACCTGCACCTCGCGCACCGTGAAGGGCAGGGCCGCCGCGAACTCCCCGGTTCCGCGGTCGTGTTCCCGTTCGCTCAGCAGCACGCCCAGGGTGGCCTGCAGCGCACCGTCGAGCATGCTCGGGTCGACCGTCAGCCCGGCGGCTTCCGCGGGCAGCCGCAGCCGTGCCAGCGCCCCGTCCGGCCCGTGGTGCAGGGTCTCGATCGCGCGCAGCGCGGGGCCGTAGTCCAGGCCCATGCGCGCGAACAGTCCGTAGCACTCGGCGGCGTCGCGCCGCTGCGGGCAGCCGGCGCGCAGGGCGTCGATGTCGTGCGTCTCGGCGGGGACCTCGCGCAGGGCCGGGTCGAGCTCCGCGGTGCCCTGGGCGTACACCCCGTCCGTGTCGTCGGAGCGCACCTCGAACGCCCGGACCGTTCCACCGCCGCCGGCGATGGGCCGGAGAGCGATGCGCAGGGTGTGCGGCGCGGTCACCCGCAGCGGACGCAGCCAGGTCACGTCCCGCAGGCGTACGCCGCCGGCGGGCGCGTCCGGCACCGAGCGGGTGAGCGCGTCGCGGACGAACTCCACATGGGCGGCGCCCGGCACGGTGGGGACGTCGAACACGCGGTGGTCGGTCAGGTACGGCTCCCGCCCGTCGAGACGGCGCGACCGCTCGTTCCCCTTCGGCTCCTCCCCGGCGCCGCCCGCCCGGTCGGCGACCCAGTAGCGCCGCAGGCGGAAGGAGTAGGCGGGCAGGGGGATGCGACGGGGCCGGCGTCCCGCGTACAGGCGCCGCCAGTCGAAGTCGCAGCCCGTGGTCCACAGTCTGACCAGCCGGTTGAGGTTGCCGCGGGCGATCCAGCCGTCGATGGCGCGGGCGGTGTCCTCGTCCGCGGTGAGCGTGGCCCATGCCTCCTGGCGGCCGGCCCGTCCGACGTGGACGCCCTGGGCGCGGCCGTCGTCCAGGAAGGAGGCGAGGCGGGCGCGCAGGTCGGTGAGCGAGTCGGTGACCAGGCCCAGCCGCTCCTCCATCGCGACGCGTCCCACCTGGAGGGTGTGGGCGAGCGCGGCGAGGTCGTCCGCGCCGACGTGGCCCGCGTCGATCCAGGCGACCAGGTCCCGTACCCGGGTGCGCAGGGTCTCGGGGTCCGCCGCCGAGAGCAGGACCGCCACGGGTTCGCGGTCCGCCGGGTCCGGTCCGGCGGGGGTGGGCGGGACGTACTCCTCCAGGACGACGTGGGCGTTCACCCCGCCGAAGCCGAAGGAGCTGACGCCGGCGCGGCGGGGCAGCTCACGTCCCTCCGCGTCCCGCGGCGCCGCCCACTCCTGCCGCTCCCGCACCAGATAGAACGGGCTGCCCTCCAGCTCGATGTACGGATTGACCCGCTCGCAGTGCAGCGACGCCACCAGCGTGCGGTGCCGCATCTGCAACAGCACCTTGATCACACCGGCCACCCCGGCCGCCAGCTCCAGATGCCCGATGTTCGTCTTCACCGAACCCAGACCCACATGCGCACCCGTGACGGACGCCCCGTGGGCCGCGTACAGCTCCGCGAACGCCGCCTTCAGCCCGTTCACCTCCACCGGATCACCCAGCGACGTGCCCGTGCCGTGCGCCTCGATGTAACCCACCGTCCGCGGATCGATCCCCGCCCGCGCCCACGCCCGCCGGACCAGCGCCGCCTGCGCCCGCGGATTCGGCGAGGTCAGCGAGTTCGCCCGGCCACCGTGGTTCTCGCTCGTCGCCCGGATCACCCCGTACACGTGATCCCCGTCCCGCTCGGCCTCCGCCAGCCGCTTCAGCACCAGCATCCCCACGCCCTCACCCCGCACATAACCGTCCGCGGCGTCCGAGAACGTCTTGCACCGGCCGTCCACCGCCAGCATCCCCGCCTTGGAGAAACTGATGTGACCGTCGGGGACGACGATGGTGTTGACCCCGCCGACGACCGCCATACCGCACTCGCCGCGTTCGATGGCGGCGACGGCGCGGTGCAGGGCGACCAGGGAGCTGGAGCAGGCGGTCTCGACCGGCTCGCTCGGACCGTGCACGTCCAGGAAGTAGCTCATCCGGTTCGGGCCGACCGACGGGACGCCGCCGGTGGAGGAGACGCTCTCGACCGCGCCGCCGGTACGTTCGACCAGGTTGCTGTAGCCGGTGTTGGTGGTGCCGACGAACAGGCCGAGGTCACTGCCCGCCAGGGAGTCGGCGGCGTACCCGGCGTCCTCCAACGCCTTCCACACGTACAGCATGAGCAGCCGCTGCTGAGGGTCCATCAGCAGGGCCTCCTTCGGCGAGATGCCGAAGAACATCGGGTCGAAGTCGGCCACGCCGTCGATGAAGCCGCCGTACTTGACGTCGGTGCGGCCCCGGTCGCGCTTCGGGTCGCCGTAGTGGGCCCGCCAGTCCCAGCGGTCCTCCGGGATCTCCGTGATGCAGTCGCGCCCCTCGCTGAGGTTGCGCCAGAAGGCGTCGACGTCCTCGGCCTGCGGGAAGCGGGCGCTCATACCGATGACGGCGATGGGGTCGCCGGTACGGTCCGGGACGGCGGGCAGGGCCGGGGGTGGGGTCGGCTGCGGAGGCGTAGACGGGGACGGGGGCGGGGGCGGAGCCGCGGCCGGTGTCCGGGTGGGGCCCAGGCGGGCCGCGACGGCCGGTCCGTGGTCCTCGACCAGGTGGGTGGAGAAGGCGCGCAGGGTGGGGTGCTCGAAGAGCACGGTCGGCATCAGCTCCAGGCCCAGGGCCTCGTTGAGCTGGTTCGCCAGCTGGCTCATGACGATGGAGTCGAGGCCGTACTCGCTGAGCTCGACGTCCGGGTCCAGTTCCCGTGCGTCGACCTTCAGCAGCGCCGCGACCTCGGTCAGCACGATGTCGGACACCTGGTCCCGCAGGTCCTGGGTGTCGGCTCCGTTCCCGGGGCCGGCCGCCGGCCGCTCCTGCCGCTCTCGCGGCTCCTGCGGCTCCTGCCGCCACGCGCGGATCAGGCGGAGCGCCTCGTCCTGGCCGATGCGTCCCTGGCGGATGCCGGCGTGCAGTTCGTCGAGTGATGCGATGGATGTACTCACTTGCTGGCTCCGTTCAGGCCGTTCAGGCCGTTCGATCCGTTCGAGCCGTTGAGGCCGTTCGGCCCCCGCAGACTCGTCAGACTCCGCTTGAAGTCCTCCGCGGTGAGGTTCTGCCGGGACACTGCGTCGATCAGGCGCAGCAGCTCCGCGTCGCCGTCCGCACCGGGTTCCGGCACCGGCACGGGGACCGGTGTCGGTTCGGGGGTCCGCCGGGTGCCCGGCGTGGCCGTACGGGCGCTGAAGCCGCGCAGCCGCACGCACACCCGGCCGTCGTCGTCGCACACGTCGACGTCCAGGCGCCGTACCGGACCGGGCCGGTCGTCGGCGGCGAACCGGGCGACCGCCCACCCCGAGGCGGGAAGGGCACGCAGCACCTCCAGCTCGCCGAGGGCGAACGGCAGAGCGGTGCCGGTGTCTCCCGTGCCGGTCTCTCCCGTGGCCGTGCCTCCCGTGGCGGCGGTGTCCGGGAACAGTCCCACGGTCGTCTGGAGGGCGGCGTCGAGCAGGCCCGGGTGCAGCACGTACGCCTCGCCGTCACCGTCGCCGTGCGGCCGTGGCGCCGGGGACAGTTGCAGGCGTGCCACCGCCAGTCCGGACCCGGCGTGCAGGCGGCGCACCGCCCGCAGCGCGGGCCCGTAGTCCAGGCCCCCGCGCGCATGGCGCTCGTAGAAGGCCTCGGCCCCCAGCACCTCGCCGTCGCACCGGTCGAGCAGGGCCGGTACGTCGAGCCGTTCCCCGGCGGCGCCGGCGGTACGGCGGCGCAGGCGCCCGTGGCCGTGGACGACGGGTTCGCCGTGGGCGTCACGGGTGCGCACCTCGTAGGTGAGGTCGCCGTCCGGCTGCGCCGCGAGGGTGAGGTCGACGTCCGTCGGCCGCTCCACGGTCAGCGGCCGGGCCCAGACCACCTGGCCGAGCGCCCAGGTGTCCTCGTCCCCGCCGGCCGCGAGGCGGGCGGCGGCGCGGGCCATCTCCAGCTGGGCCGCGCCCGGCAGCACCGGCACCCCGCCGACCCGGTGGCCCGACAGCAGGGGCTCACGGCCGGTGAAGTGCGTGGTGTACCGCTGCCCGCTCAGGTCCGAGGTGTTGGTGTGCAGCAGCGGGTGCAGCACCGGCTGCGTCCCGCGCGTCCCGTCCTGTGCGGAGCCGGTGGTGTCGATCCAGTAGCGCCGCAGCTGGAAGGGGTAGGTGGGCAGCGACACGCGCCGCGGCGGCCGGGAGCCGGTCCACCGGCCCTCCCAGTCGACGCGCCCGCCGTTCACCCAGGCCGTGAGCACGGGCGCCCACTCCTCGCGGCCGGCGCCGTCGGCCGGGGCGGCCGTCCCGGGGGCGTCGTCCGGCACGTCCTGACCGCGCCGGACCCGCCCGGTGAACACGTCCGGGCCGGTGCCGCCGCGCAGCCAGGACACCAGGTGCCGGCGCAGCTCGTCGACGGTCGAGGCCAGGCAGGCCAGCCGCTCCGCCATCGCGGTGCGCCCGGTCTGCGAGGTGTACGCGACCGACGGCAGGTCGCTGTCGCGGAGGTCGCCGCGTTCGAGCGCCGTCACCCACCGGGCGGCCAGGTCGCGCAGGACGTCGGCGTTGCGCGCCGAGAGCACGACGGGCAGCGCGGCCGAGGGGGCCGTGGGTGTCGTGGCCGGGGTGGGAGGGACGTACTCCTCCAGCACCACGTGGGCGTTCACCCCGCCGAGACCGAAGGAGCTGACGCCGGCGCGGCGGGGCAGCTCACGTCCCTCCGCGTCCCGCGGCGCCGCCCACTCCTGCCGCTCCCGCACCAGATAGAACGGGCTGCCCTCCAGCTCGATGTACGGATTGACCCGCTCGCAGTGCAACGACGCCACCAGCGTGCGGTGCCGCATCTGCAACAACACCTTGATCACACCGGCCACCCCGGCCGCCAGCTCCAGATGCCCGATGTTCGTCTTCACCGAACCCAGACCCACATGCGCACCCGTGACGGACGCCCCGTGGGCCGCGTACAGCTCCGCGAACGCCGCCTTCAGCCCGTTCACCTCCACCGGATCACCCAGCGACGTGCCCGTGCCGTGCGCCTCGATGTAACCCACCGTCCGCGGATCGATCCCCGCCCGCGCCCACGCCCGCCGGATCAACGCCGCCTGCGCCCGCGGATTCGGCGAGGTCAGCGAGTTCGCCCGGCCACCGTGGTTCTCAGCCGTCGCCCGGATCACCCCGTACACGTGATCCCCGTCCCGCTCGGCCTCCGCCAGCCGCTTCAGCACCAGCATCCCCACGCCCTCACCCCGCACATAACCGTCCGCGGCGTCCGAGAACGTCTTGCACCGGCCGTCCACCGCCAGCATCCCCGCCTTGGAGAAACTGATGTGACCGTCGACGCTGGGCATCGTCTGGACGCCGCCGGCGACGGCGAGTCCGGACTGGCCGTCGCGGAGCGCCTGCACGGCGCGGTGCAGGGCGACCAGGGAGCTGGAGCAGGCGGTCTCGACCGGCTCGCTCGGACCGTGCACGTCCAGGAAGTTGCTCATCCGGTTCGGCCCCATGGAGGAGACGGAACCGGTGGCGGAGTACCCCTCGACGACGGGCACGTGGCGGGCGATCAGGTTGCCGTAGCCGGTGTTGGTGGTGCCGACGAACAGGGCCATGTCACTGCCGGCGACCGCTTCGGCGGCGTACCCGGCGTCCTCCAGGGCCTTCCAGACGTGGAGCATCAGCAGCCGCTGCTGGGGGTCCATCATCTCGGCCTCCTTCGGCGAGATGCCGAAGAACATCGGGTCGAAGTCCCCGACGCCGTCCATGAAGCCGCCGAACCTGACGTCGGTGGTGTTCGGCTCCTTGACGGGGTCGCCGTAGTGGGCCCGCCAGTCCCAGCGGTCCGCGGGGACCTCACGGATGCAGTCGCGGCCCTCGCTGAGGTTGCGCCAGAACTCGGTGAGGTCGTCGGCCAGCGGGAAGCGGCAGCTGATGCCGATCACGGCTATGGGTTCGTCCGAGGCGTCGGCCGCGGCGGACGGTGCCGGTGCCGGTTCCGGCACCGGTTCCGGTTCCGGTTCCGGCACCGGTTCCTGTACGAGGACGGGGACGGCGGCCGGTTCCGGAGCGGGCGCGACCTGGTCGCCGTGCTCGTCGAGGAGGTGGTCCGCGACCTCCCCCAGCGTCGGGTACTCGAAGAACAGGGTGGGCGCCAGCGACAGGCCGTAAGTGTCGTTGAGGGTGGTCGCGAACTCCGTGAGGGAGATCGAGTCGAAGCCGTACTCGCTCATCTCCACGGCACCGTCGATGTCGTCGGCGGGCACCTCCAGGAGTTCCGACACCTGGGTGATCAGGGTGCGCAGCAGTGTCCTCCGCGCGGTCGCCCGGTCCGGTACGGCCGCTTCCGGAGCCGGAGCCGGAGCCGGAGCCGCGGGGTCGGCTGCCGTCTCCCTCCGCGCCGGGGCGAGCAGCGTCGCGTCGATGCGGGCGCGGTCGCCGTAGACCGCCATCACGTGCGGCAGGCCGGTGCCGTAGGCGCGGCAGAGTGCCTCCACGCCCTCACGGGCGGGCATCGGCAGCATGCCGGTCCGCTCGCGCAGGCCGCGAGCGGTCGCCTCGTCGACGGTCATGCCGCCGTCGGCCCACAGGGGCCAGCCCACCACGAGGGTGCGGCCGTGGCGTTCGCCCCGCGCCACCTGTTCGGCACGGCGTGCCGCGTACGCGTCCATGAAGGCGTTGGCGGCCGCGTAGTCGGCCTGGCCCGGGTTCCCGAACGCCGACAGCGAGGAGAACCCGATGAACCAGTCCAGCGGGAGGTCGGCGCCGGCCTCGTCGAGGTGGACGAGACCCGCGACCTTCGCCGCGAACACCTCCCGCACGTCCTCGGCGGTCTTCTGCGCGAGGTAACCGTCCCGGAGCAGGCCCGCGGTGTGCAGGATGCCGTCGAGACGGCCGTGTTCGGCGACGGTCTCCCGTACGAGCCGGAAGGCGTCGTCACGCCGGCTCACGTCCAGCGACCGGTAGTGGGCGAGGACGCCCGCCCGGTTCAGCTCGTCCACCAGGTCCCGCTGCCGGGAGCCGAGGGGCGAACGGCCGCACAGCACCAGGGTGGCACCCGGAGCCTGCCGCGCGATCGCGCGGGCGAACAGGGCGCCGAGGCCGCCGGCCCCGCCGGTGACGAGGTAGACGCCGCCCGGCTGCCAGGGGTGTCCGGGCCGTCCGGCGGCAGCGGCGGTGTCCTCCAGGGACCGCCACGTCGGCACCAGGCGCCGGCCACCGGTGTGGCGTACGGACTCGGTCGCCGGGTCGGCGGCCTCCCGGCGCAGGGTCGCGGCCAGCGCGCCGGCGTCGGCCGGGGTGTCCACCTCGATCAGCTGGGTGAGCAGCTTGGGGTGCTCCTGCCGGGCGGACCGCAGCATGCCGCCGAGGCCGCCGGTCAGCCGGTCGTCCCCGTGCGCGGGAACGACGAGCTGGACGAGGACACGGCCGTCGCGGGTGGCGGTCACCGCCTGGCGGAGGCGCGCCAGCAGCTCCTCGGCGCGGGCCGTGTAACGGAGTGCCGGGTCACCGGCGGGGGCCGGGAGGGCCGTGCAGGGGTGGCCGAGCGTGGACGCCAGGGCCTCCGGGTCGACCGTGTCGAGGCCGGCCAGCAGGACCTCGTGCCGGGCGAACCGCTGCTGCGTCACCGCCGCCGGTTCGGCGGGCTGCCAGTCGACGTGCATGAGGACGAGGGAGCCGTCGGCGCCGGGGGCGTTCGTGTTCCGCCCGTCCTGGCCGGTGCCGGTCAGGACGCGGGCCTGGAAGCCGAGGAGGCGTACGCACACCTGCCCGGAGTCGTCGCACAGGTCGATGTCGACGCGGCGTACGGCTCCCCCGCGGTCGTCCGCGGAGGGCCGGGCCACCGCCCAGCCGCTCGCCGGGGCCGGAGCGTGCACCCGTACCTCGTCGAGGGCGAAGGGCAGGGCGGCCGGTACGTCGTCACCGTCACCGCCGCTGCCGTCGCGGTCGGTCAGGGCGAGGCCGACGGTCGCCTGCACCGCCGCGTCGAGGACGGACGGGTGGAGGGTCCAGCCCGCTGTGTCTCCGGCGGTCCCGGTGTTCCCGGCGGCCTGCGGCACGCGGACGCGGGCGACGACGAGACCGGGTCCGGCGTCGAGCCGCTGCACGCCGCGCAGGGCGGGGCCGTAGTCCATGCCCATGCGGGTGAAGAGGCGGTAGCAGGCGTCGTGGTCCAGGCTCCGCGCGTCGCAGCGGGCGCGGAGCGCGTCGATGTCGAGGCGCTCGGGCGCCGGTGCCGGTGCGCGGTCGACGCGTCCCTGCCCGTGCGTCAGGCGTCCGCCGTCGTCCTGGACGGTGGCGACCTCGTAGGTGTGGCCGCCGTCCGCACGGGCGCGCAGGACGGTCTCGACCGTGGTGGGCCCGGTGATCCGGGCGGGGCGCGCCCAGACGACGTTGCGCAGCACCAGGCCGGAGGAGCCGGAGGACGTGAGCCCCTCGGACTCCGCGGCGGCGCGGGCCAGTTCCAGGTAGGCCACGCCCGGCAGCACCGGGGTGCCCTGCACCCGGTGGTCGGCGAGGAAGAACTCGGCGCCGGTCAGCTCGGTGCGGTGGACCGTGGCGCGGTCGCCGCCGACGGCGGGGGCGGGGGCGGACGCGGGCGCGACCCAGTGCCGGTCGCCGCCGAAGGGGTAGCCCGGCAACGGGACCGTACGGCGGCCGGTGCCGGCGAACAGGCCGGCGAGCGGGGGCGTGGCTCCCCGTACGTACGCCTCGGCCAGTTCGGTCAGGGCCGCGGGACCGCCGTCTTCGGCGGTGGGCGCGGCGAGGTCCGGGCGGCGGCGCCGGTCGGCCGGCTCCCCGGTGCGGACACCCTCGGCCTCGCCGTCGCGGAGCCAGGTCCGCAGCTGCCCGATCCACTGCGCGCGGTCGGCGGCCACGCAGGCGAGCCGGTGGGCGCAGTGGCGGCGGCCGGTGGCCAGGGTGTACGCCACGTCGCCCAGGTCGAGGTCCTCGTGCGCCTCGGCGTACGCCAGCAGGCGCTCGGCCTGGGCCCGGCGGGCGGCCTCGGTGTGCCCGGACAGGACGAGCAGCCAGGCGTCCCGGTCCGCGCGCCGGGGGCGGTGCGGTGCGGGGGCCTCCTCGATCAGTACGTGGGCGTTGGTGCCGCTGGCGCCGAACGAGCTGACGCCGGCGCGGCGCGGGCCGTCGTGCGGGGCCGTCCAGGGCCGCAGCTCCGTGTTGACGTAGAACGGGCTGCCCTCCAGCGTGATGGCCGGGTTGGCCTCGTCGAAGTGCAGGGACGGCGGGAGCTGCCGGTGGCGCAGCGCGAGGAGCACCTTGACCACTCCGGCGACGCCCGCGGCGAACTGGGTGTGCCCGAGGTTGGTCTTGACCGCTCCCAGGGCGCAGCCGCCCTCGGGCGCGTCGCCGAACGCCTGGCGCAGCGCCTCGAACTCGATGGGGTCGCCCAGCGGGGTGCCGGTGCCGTGCGCCTCGACGAACTGGATGCTCGCCGGATCCACCCCGGCGGCGGTGTGGACGCCACGCAGCAGGCGCTCCTGCGAGGTGGCGCTCGGCGCGGTGATGCCGTTGGTCGTGCCGTCCTGGTTCACTCCGGAGGCGCGGACGACGCCGTACACGTGGTCGCCGTCGCGCAGGGCGTCGGCGAGCCGCTTGAGGACGACGACGCCGGCGCCCTCACCGGGCACGAACCCGTCGGCGCGGGAGTCGAAGGTGTGGCAGCGGCCGCTCGGCGACAGCATGCCCGCGCGCGTCCCGTACTGGTACAGGCGCGGCGTGGACTGCACGAACACACCGCCGGCCAGCGCCATGGAGGTGGTGCCGAGGCGCAGGTCCTGGCAGGCGTGATGGATGGCCACCAGGGAGCTGGAGCAGGCCGTGTCGACCGACTCCGCGGGGCCCTGGAGGTCCAGGAAGTAGGAGATGCGGGAGGCGATGACCGAGGCCATGTTGCCCCACATCGTCTGCGGCGGCGCGTCCCGGCCGATGAGTTCGTGGTAGTCGCCGGGGAAGGCGCCGACGTACACGCCGGTGTCCCGCCCGTCCAGGCGCTCGCCCGCGTAGCCCGCGTCCTCCAGCGCGTGCCAGCACTCCTCCAGGAAGATGCGCTGCTGGGGGTCGGTGTACGTGGCCTCCTTGCCGGAGATGCGGAAGAAGGCGGCGTCGAAGCGGGCGATGTCGTCCAGGAAGCTGCCGTACTGGGGTCCGGCGTCCTCGCCCAGGGTCCGGGTCAGGTCCCAGCGGTTCGCCGGGGTGACCAGGTCGTCACCGGCGGCGAGGTGGGCCCACAGCGACTCGGCGTCGGGCGACTGGGCGTACCGGGCGGCGATGCCGATGACGGCGATGGCGTCGTCCTCCTCCGGCGGCCGGTTCCCCGGCTCGGCCGTGGCGGCGACGGACGGCGCCACCGGCGCGGACACGGGCGCGGCGGGCTCGGCGGCCGTGGCCGGCAGGGCCGCGCCCACCTCGGCGGCGTACCGGGTGACCAGGTACTCCGTCAGCCGGTCGAGGGTGCTGTGCTCGAACAGGGTGGTCGTCGCCAGGTCGAGGCCGAAGGCGCGGTTGATCTCACCGACGAGCTTCACGCCGAGCAGGGAGTCCACCCCGAAGTCGGAGAAGGACGCCTGCGGGTCGATCTCCTCGGGCTCCATCATCAGCGCGCGGCAGAACTCCGCGAGCAGCCTCTCCCCCACGGCCGTGCGCAGTGCGGCGGCGTCGGTCGCGGGCGCCGTCTCCGGCGCTGGGGCCGGGGCGGGCGCCGGGGCGGGCGCCGGCGCCGTCGCGGCCGCCCGCGCCACCAGCACCTGCTGGCCGAGGTCGAGGGCGTCCGCGGCGGGCAGCGTCACCTCGCCGAAGCCCTCCTCGCGCAGCACCCGCCGCCACGTGTCCGGGTACAGCGCCGGGCTGCCGGGCATGCGCAGCTCGTCGTCCCGGTACAGCCACCAGCCTTCGAGCAGGCCGAAGGTGAGGTGGGCGAAGACGTGGTCGTCGCTGATCTCGTTGAGCAGCAGGACGCCGTCGTCGCCCAGGAGGGAGCGCACGTTGCGCAGGGTGGTGCGGATGTCGGCGGTCGCGTGCAGCACGTTGGTGGCGACGGCGACGTCGTACCGGCCGGGCTCGAGGCCCTGCTCCCGCGGCGCACGGCTGATGTCGAGGATGCCGTACCTCAGGTACGGGTTGCCGGGGCCGTAGTTCTCGCGGGCGTGCAGCAGGAACGCCTTGGACAGGTCGGTGTAGAGGTACTCGTCGATGTGCGCCGCGTAGGGGCGCAGGCGCGGGAAGAGGGTGGCGCTGGTGCCTCCGGTGCCCGCGCCGATCTCGACGATCCGCAGCCGGGCGCCGGGGTCGGCGGCGAGCCGTTCCTCGATCCGGGCCACCAGCGCGTCGGCCACCAGGCGGTTGAACCAGTCGGCGACGTGGTTGTTCCGGTACAGGGTCTCGACCTGGGCGAGCGAGCCGTCGGGGAACATCACGTCGGTGGCGGCCGTGCGGCCCGCGAGGATGCCGGGCAGCGCGCGCAGCATGGCCTCGGCGAGGCGGGCCTGGGCGTTCAGACCCTCGTCGTCGCGCCAGGCGGGCACGGCGCGCTCCCACGCCTGCCAGGTGTCCGCCGGGTCCGCCACCGTGTCGGCCACGAACCGCTCGCCCGGCCGGCGCAGCCGCCCTTCGCGGACCAGCCGGTCCAGGGAGGCGTTCAGCCAGCGGACGAGGACGCCCTGCGCGCCGGTGCGGGCCACGGCCTCGTCCCGGGTGAAGGGCGCGCGCAGGTCGAGTCCGGCGGCGCCGAGCTGCACCTGGAGCAGGTCGGTGAGCAGGTTGTCCATGGTGGTCTGCCGCGGGTCGCGGACGGGCCGGGCGACGGCGTCGGGCGCCGCGACCGGCTCGGTGACCGACTCGGTGACCGGCTCGGTGACCGGCTCGGTGACCGGCTGCGTGCGGGACCGGGCGGTCCCGGACGGGCGGTCCGGCCGCCTGGAGGACTCGACCCAGTACCGCTTGCGCCGGAACGGCTCGGTCGGCAGCGGGACGCGCCGGACGTCGAGCCCGGCGAACAGCGGGCCGAAGTCGACCGTGCCGCCGTCGAGGTAGCGGCCGCGGGCGTCCTCCAGCGAGGTGATGTCGTACGCGGTGGACGGCGCCGGTCCGTCGTCCGCACCCGCCAGCCAGTCCTCCAGCCGCCGCGCCAGCTCCTCGCCGCCGGTGGCGACGAAGGCCGCGCGGTGCGCGAAGTGGCGCCGGCCGAGCGCCAGGGTGAAGGCGATGTCACCGGGCGCCGCGTCGGGCGTGCGGCGCAGGTGGGCCAGCAGGTCGGCGGCCCGGCGGCGCAGCGACTCGGGCTGCGGCGCGGACAGCACGAACAGGTACGGACGGCCGTCGGTCCCGCGGCCGCCGCCGCGTACGGCCGGCTCCGGTGCGCTCTCCACGACGAGGTGGGCGTTGGTGCCGCTGAAGCCGAAGGAGCTCAGCGCCGCCGTCCGCAGGCCGCGGGCGTCGGGCCGCCAGGGCCGCAGCTCGGTGTTGACGTAGAAGGGGCTGCCGGCGAGCCGGACGGCGGGGTTGGGCTCGCGGTGGTGCAGCGACGGCGGGATCTGCCCGTGCCGCATCGACAGCACGATCTTCAGCAGGCTCGCCACGCCCGCGGCCGAGGTGGTGTGGCCGAGGTTGGTCTTCACGGAGCCCAGGGCGCAGGAGGCGGGTCCGCCGGCGGGCCCGTACGCCCTGCGCAGGGCGTCGAACTCGATCGGGTCGCCGAGCTGGGTGCCGGTGCCGTGCGCCTCGACCATGCCGATGGCGGCGGGGTCGACGCCGAAGTCGTCGTACACCTGGCGGATCAGCCGCTCCTGCGACAGGGCGCTGGGGGCGGTGATGCCGTTGGTGGCGCCGTCCTGGTTCAGCCCGGAGCCGCGGATGACGGCGTGGATGTGGTCGCCGTCGGCGAGCGCGTCGGACAGGCGCCGCAGGACCACCACGCCCACGCCCTCGCCGGGCACGAAGCCGTCGGCGCGGGAGTCGAAGGTGTGGCAGCGGCCCGTCGGCGAGAGCATGCCGGCCCGGCCGGCGTTCAGGTGGGTCTGCGGGGTGGAGTAGACGCTGACACCGCCGGCCACGGCCAGGTCGGTCTCGCCGGTCCACAGTCCCTGGCAGGCCAGGTGGACGGCGACCAGGGAGCTGGAGCAGGCCGTGTCCACCGCGACGGCGGGGCCGTGCAGGTCGAGGTGGTAGGCGATGCGCGCGGGGACGACGGACGGCGCGTTGCCCCAGACCGCCTGCGCGGGCGGCGCCTCGTCGAACCACTGGGTGTAGTCGCCGCCGGTGCAGCCGACGTAGACGCCGGCGCGCAGACCGGCGAGGGAGGCGCCGACGTGGCCGGCGTTCTCCAGGGCGGTCCATGCCTGCTCCAGGAACAGGCGCTGCTGCGGGTCGGTGTACGTGGCCTCCAGGCCGGTCATGTTGAAGAACCGGGCGTCGAACCGGTCGATGCCGTCGAGGAAGCTGCCCGCGCGGCAGGACAGTTCGTCCTCGCCGACGGCGGAGAGGTCCCAGCGCTCGATGGGCCCGACCAGGTCGTGGCCCGCGGCCAGGTGCTCCCACAGGGCGTCGACGTCGTCGGACTGCGCGAAACGGCCGCTGATGCCGACGATGGCGATGGGTTCGCGGACGACTCCGGCCGGCGGCTGCGGCTGCGGCTTTGGCTGCGGCTGCGGCTGCGGCTGCGGCTGCGGCTGTACGTCGACAGGTCCCGCGGCCACCGGAGTCGCGACCACCGGAGTCGCGGCCACCGGAGTCGCCGGGGCCGCCGACGGCGGAGTGGGCCGGTGCTCCTCGGTGATGTGCGCGGCGAGCTGCTCCACGCTGCGGTGGTCGAAGATGACCGTGGTCGCCAGGTCGAGCCCGAGGGCCTCGTTCAGCCGCTGGACGAACTTGGCGCCCACGATGGAGTCCAGTCCGTAGTCGGCGAACGCCCGCTCGGTGTCGATCCGTTCGGCCGGCATGCGCAGGGCGGCGGAGAGGGCCTCCAGGACGATGTCCGCCACCGCCACCGGAGCGGGTTCCTCCGTACGTGGTGCGGGTGCGGCCGGGAGCGGCGCCGGCGCACCGGCCGCTCCGCGAGGACGGCGGACGACACCGTCGCTGACGGCCGTCACGATCTGCTGGCCCAGCACCAGCCCCGTCTCCGCCGGGTGGCGGATCGCGGTGAAGCCCTCCTGCTCCAGCACCCGCTGCCAGCTCTCCGGCGGCAGCGCCGGGCTGCCCGGGACGCGCAGTTCGGTGTCGTCGTGGCTCCACCAGCCGTCGAGCAGGCCGAAGGTGAGGTGGTTGACGAGGTAGAAGCCGCTGATCTCGTTGAGCGCGAGCAGTCCGCCGCCGCGCAGCAGGGACTTGGCGTGGCGCAGGGTCGGGCGGATGTCGGGCGTCGCGTGCAGCACGTTCGCCGCGATGACGACGTCGTACTCGCCGCTGCCGAAACCCTGGTCCTGCGGCGCCCTGCCGATGTCGAGGACGCGGTAGGCGAGCGAGCCGCGGTGCGCGCCGAAGGTGTCCTGCGCGTTCTGCAGGAAGGCCTGCGAGAGGTCGGTGAAGCAGTACTCGTCGGGGGTCAGGCCCTCGCGCTCCAGGCGGTCGAGGACCGGCACGGTGGTGCCGCCGGTGCCGGCGCCGATCTCCAGGACGCGCAGCGGGGCGTGCGGGCCGGTCCGGCGGCGTGCGCGCAGGTACGCCGCCACCTGGTCGGCGAGCACCGCGTTGAAGTGCCCGGCCACGCGGTTGTCCCGGTAGACGCCCTCGACCAGCGCGAAGCTGCCGCCGGGGAAGAGCACGTCGGTGGCCGCGCGGCGGCCGAGCAGGACGTCGGCCAGCGCGGGAAGCGTCTCGCCGAGCAGGGCCAGCGGGGCGCGCAGGTCGTCGTTGGCCTCGGTCCAGCGGCGGCCTGCGCGGACCACGTCGGCGCGGCGGGCGTCCGCCTCGTCGCCCGTCGGGGCGCCGGGCGCCCAGCGGCCGTCGGCGCCGATCAGCCCCTGCTCGCCCAGGGCGCGCAGCGTGGCGGTGAGCCAGGCGCCGAGACGGGCGTCGAGGCCCGCCCGCGCCGTCCACTCGTCCTTGCGGCCTGGCTCGTCGAGGCCCATGCGGCGCAGTTCGGCGGCGAGACAGCGGCCCAGGTAGGCGTCGATCTCCCGGGGGACGGGCCCGGTGCCGTACGCGGCCAGCTCGGGCGGCAGCGGGAGCCCGGCCGTCCCGTGGTGCGGGACCGGTTCGACGGGCAGCGTGCTCAGGGTCTCCCCCGTCAGGGCGCCCTCGACGGGCAGCGGGCGGGAGGTGCGCATGAAGCCGACCTGGTCGAGCGGGCCGGCCAGGAGGCGTTCCAGCGCGGTCATCGCGGTCGCGGGCTCGATCGGCGCCAGGCCCAGTGCGGCGAGTTCGCGCAGGTGCTCGGTGGGTGTGTTGCCCCAGTAGCCCCAGTTGACGACCTTGACCGGGCAGCCGAGCGCCGCGCGCAGCGCCGGAGCGCTCGCGTCCTGGGCGGCGCAGGCCGCGGCGTAGTGCGCCTGGTGGGCGTTGCGGATGAAGGAGACCAGCGAGGACACCAGCAGCACGAAGTCGAGGTGGTGACCGGCGAACACCTCGGCGAGGTGCGCGCACGGGTCGGCCTTCGCGGCGCGCACGGCCTCGAGTTCGCCCTCGTCCATCGCGGACAGCGGGGTGTGCGTGAACACCATGGCCAGGTGCACCACGCCGTCGACGCGGCCGTACCGCCGCGAGACCTCGTCGCGCACCCGGGCCAGGGCGTCGCGGTCGGTGGCGTCGGCGGACAGGTACAGCGGGGCGTGCCCGCCGCCCGCGGCGACGCGGGCCGCCCTCTCGCGGACGGCGGCGTCCTCCGCGCGGCGGCCGACCCACACGACGCGGGCGCCGTACCGCCGTACGAGGTGCTCGCTGAGCTGCACGCCGAGGTCGCCCGCGCCGCCGATCAGCACGTACACGCCGTCGTTGCGGAAGCGGGTGGCGTCCGCCGCGGGCGTGGTGTCGTCGTCGACGGCGATGAGGCGCCGGTGCAGCCACTGTCCGCCGCGGCGGGCGAGCGGGTGCGCCCGGTGGCCGGCCGGGAGGGAGAGCACCTCGCTCGGGTCGGGGTTCTCGCCGTCGGCCAGGTCGGCGGCCCGTACCCGCCACTGCGGGCACTCCTTGGCCAGTCCGCCGAACAGGCCGTGCAGGGACGCCTGCTCGGGGTCGACGGCGGCCGTGCCGGCCGGGTCGAAGGCGTGGCGGGTCAGCAGCGTCAGTTCCAGCGGGCGCTCGCCGGCGCCGGTCGCGAGGAGCGCCCTGCCGAAGCGGAAGGCCCGGCGCAGGGCGTCACCGCGGGCGCCGGTGGCGGGGGTGGGGAAGCGGGCGATCACCTGGTCCGGGGCGCCGAGCGCGGCCAGTTCCGCACGGAGTTCCTCGATCGTCCGGTCCGCGGTGTCGAGCGTGACGACCCGCGCGTGGCGGGTACGCAGCGCGTCGACGGTCTCCTGCGGCAGGTTCACCGCGAGCATGCGGCCGGCGCGCGCGTCGGCGGGCGCGGGCCCGGGGCGGCGCACCGGTTCCCAGACGGGTACGAGGGTGAGGTCGCCCGCGGGCAGGTCGCCGCCGTGCCCGGCGGCCGGGGCGGCGAGCTCCGGCGTCTTCGGTGCCGGAGCCGGTGCCGGGGTCGGAGTCGGTGCCGGGGTCGGGGTCGGAGTCGGTGCCGGAGTCGGAGCCGGTGCCGGAGTCGGAGTCGGAGTCGGAGTCGGAGTCGGAGCCGAGGTCGGAGCCGGTGCCGGGGTCGGAGCCGGTGCCGGGGTCGGCGCGGGTGCGGCCGTCCGCTGGGCCGGCTCGGGCAGCACGTCCGTGTACCAGTACCGCTCGCGGGCGAACGGGTACGTCGGCAGGCCCACCCGGCGCGGGGCCGGTCCGTCGCCGTACAGCAGCGTCCAGTCGACGGTGAGGCCGTGGGTCCACGCCTCGGCCAGCGACGCGAGCTTCCCGCGCCGCACCCAGCGGGTCACGGTGTCCCGGAAGTCCTCGTCGTCCGCGAACACGGCCGCCACGTCGCCGCGTCCGGCGTTCTCCCGGAGGTGGGCGCCGGCGGGCAGCGGACCGCCGGACGCGCACGCGTCCAGCGCCGTCAGCAGGGCGGCCAGGTCGTCGGCGACCACCGCGAACCGGGCGTCCATCGCCTCACGGCCGGTCTGGAGCGTGTACGCGATGTCGGCGAGGTCGTCGTCGGTCCAGTCTCCGGAGCGCAGGGCGTCGGACAGGCGTGACGCCGAGGCGCGCAGACGGTCCGTGTCCCGGGCGGAGAGGACCGCGACGGCGGATCCCGAGCGCCGCCGTGGGGCCGGGTCGGGCATGAGGTACTCCTCCACGACGAGGTGGGCGTTGGAGCCGCCGGCGCCGAAGGCGGAGACGGCGGCGAGCCGGGGACGGCCCTGCGGGCGGGGCCAGGGCGCGGCCTCGCGTTGCAGGACGAAGGGGGTGTCGGCGAAGTCGATGTCCGGGTTGGTGCGTTCGGCGTGCAGGGAGGGCACGAGGCGGCCGTGCCGCATCTGCAGCAGCACCTTGGCCAGGCCCGCGACACCGGCCGCGCTCTCCAGGTGGCCGATGTTCGACTTGGCGGAGCCGAGCGCGCAGAAGCCGCGGTCGTCGGTGAACTCGGCGAAGGCGGCCTTGAGTCCGGCGATCTCGATGGGGTCGCCGAGCGGGGTGCCGGTGCCGTGCGCCTCGACGTAACCGATGTCGCGCGGGTCGATGCCGGCCTGCCGCCAGGCGGTGCGGATGACCGCGGCCTGCGCGTTCGGGTTGGGGACGGTGAAGCCGTGGGGGCGTCCGCCGTGGTTCACGGCGGTGCCGCGGATCACGCCGAGGATGCGGTCGCCGTCGGCGACGGCGTCCGCGAGGGGGCGCAGCAGCACCGCGCCCACGCCCTCGCCGGGCACGAAGCCGTCGCCGCCCTCGCCGAAGCTGCGGCACCGGCCGTCGCTGGACGCGAACCGGCCCTGGCCGAGCATCAGGTACTTGCTCGGGTGCACCGACACGTTGACGCCGCCGGCCACGGCCGCCGCGCACTCGCCGCGGCGGATCGCGGCGCAGGCGAGGTGGATGGCGGTCAGCGCCGAGGCGCACATCGTGTCGACCGCCACGCTGGGGCCGCTCGCGTCGAAGAAGTACGACACCTGGTTGGCGACGGACGCCAGGCTGCCCGGTACGACGACGTTCTCGCCGCGGGCGATGCTCTCCGCCCCGTAGAGCTGGTACTCGCTGTACATGGCGCCGACGAACACGCCGATGTCACCGGCGTCCCGGTCCGCGCGGCGCCGTGCGGCGGCGCGCAGTCCGTCGCGGGTGTAACCCGCGTCCTCCAGGGTCTCGTAGGCGCACTGGAGGAACAGGCGTTCCTGCGGGTCCATCGTGGAGGCGACGCTGGGCGCGATACCGAAGAACAGCGGGTCGAACTCGTCGATGCCGTCGAGGAACCCGCCCCACTTGGTGTACGTCCGGCCGGGCACGCCGCGGCGCGGGTCGTAGAAGCGGTCGTGGTCCCAGCGTTCGACGGGGATCTCCGTGACGCTGTCGCGGCCCGCGAGGAGGTTCTCCCAGAAGGCGTCCAGGTCGCGGGCGCCGGGGTAGCGGCCGGACATACCGACGACGGCGATGGCCGTGTCGTTCTCGACAGCCTCGGCAGCGCGAGCGGCCACGGGCTCGGGCTCGGGTCCGGGTCGATCCTCGGGCTCGGGCTCGGGTCCGGGTCGATCCTCGGGCTCGGGCTCGGGCTGCTGCATTCCGGGCTCGGTCGTGGGCTCCGTCCGGTCCGCGCCGACGAGCTCGGCCAGCTCCCGCGGCTGGGTGCGCAGGAAGTGGTCCACCAGGCCGTCGACGGTCCGCACCTCGAAGAACAGGGTGCTGCCCACGTTCCGCAGGACCTTGCGGACCGCGTCGGTGAGCTGCACGACGAGGATGGAGTCGATGCCGTAGCGCTCCAGCGGCACGTCGGCCTTGATGTCCGTGAGCGGCAGGCGCAGCGTGTCGGCGACCAGCCCGCGGAAGAAGTCGCGGGCCAGGTCGCGCAGCCGCGCGTCCCGGTCGGCGGTGTCGGCGGCGGTGCCGGCGGCGGGCGCCGGAGCGGGCGCGACGGCCGCCGTGGGGGCCGTCGCCGAAGCAGCCGGGGCCGGGACCGACGCGGCCGGGGCCGGCACCGGGGCCGGAGCGGTCCCCCGGAACGCCGTGGCCCCCTCCGGCCGCGGCTGGCGGATCGTGCCGTCGCTCTCCGCCACGATCACCTGCTGTCCCAGGTCGTCCGCGCCCTCGGCGGCGACGAAGGCGTGGCGCAGGCCGGTCTCGCCCAGGACGCGCTGCCAGTCGGCGGGCGCGAGGCCGGGCGAGCCCGCGATGCGGGGCGCGGGGTCGTCGTACCGCCACCAGCCCTCCAGCAGGCCGAAGGTGAGGTGACTGAAGAAGACGTTGTCGCTGAGCTCGTTGAGGAGCAGGACGCCGTGGGGGCGCAGGGCCGCCTTGACGTTGCGCAGGGTGGTGCGGATGTTGCGGGTGGCGTGCAGGACGTTGGTGGCGATCACGACGTCGAAGTCACCGGGCCGCACGGGCTGTCCGGCGAGCGGCCGCTCGATGTTCAGCAGCCGCTCGTCCAGGTACGGCGCCAGCTCCGCGTACTCCCTGCGCGCGTGCAGCAGGAAGGCCTTGGACAGGTCCGTGTAGCAGTAGGTCTCGACGTGGTCGCGCCACGGCGACAGCCGGCGGAAGACGACCGCGCTGGTGCCGCCGGTACCGGCGCCCACCTCCAGGATGCGCAGCCGGGCCGACGGGTCGGCGGCGAGCCTGCGGCGCAGGTAGTCCACGAGGGTGTCGGCGAGGACGTCGTTGAAGTAGTCGGCGACGGGGTTGTTCTTGTAGACGGACTCGACGAGCTTGAGCGAGGAGCCCGGGAACATCACGTCGGTCGCCGGACGGCGGCCGGTGAGGATGTCGGTCAGGGCGCGCAGCGTCGTGTCGACGAGGACGGCCTGGGCGCGCTTGGCCTCCTGCGCGTCCCACACCGCGCGGGCGGCGTCCCACTCCCGCCAGGCGGCGTCGAGGTCCACGGCCCGGGGTGCGGGGTCGGCCGCCGCGTACCGGCCGGCGCCGTCGTGCCGCAGGTACCCGGCCCCGGCCAGGGCGTGCAGCGTGTGCGCCGTCCAGCGCTCGTAGGCGTCGATGATGCCGCCGACGGCCCGCCACTCGGCGGCGGTGGCGGCCCGCGCGTCGCCGAAGAGCCCCAGCGACCGCAGCAGGGCCCAGGTGACGCGGATCAGCGCGTCGTGCATGGAGCCGGCGTGTCCGTCGGCCGCGACGCGCAGCCGCTCGATCTCGGCGCCGCGGTCGGGCCGCCCCTCGCGGAGGGCGCCGATCAGGGAGGGCGTGCGGGCGGGGAGCCGTTCCAGGGCGTCGTCGCCGTACAGGCCGTCGATGCTCCGCGCGTCCGTGGCCTTCAGCAGGGCGAGCTGCGGGTACGGGGAGGACAGCAGCGCGTCGTACGCGGCCATGCCCTCGTCCGGCTCGATGGAGGCCAGGCCCGCCCTGGTCATACGGCGCTGGTAGGCGTCGGCGGTGACGATGCCGACGCCCGCCCAGTAACCCCAGTTCATGACCTTGACCGGGCAGGCGAGGCGGGTGGCCAGGTGCTCCGCGTACGCGTCGGAGAAGGTGCAGCCGGCCGCGTAGTTGGCCTGTCCGGGCGCCTTGAAGAAGGCCTGCATGGAGGAGAAGAACGCGACGAAGCGGAGCGGCTGGCCGCCGAAGGCGTCAGCGAGGTTGACCGTCACGTCGGCCTTGGCGGCGTACGTCGTGCGGAAGCCGTCCTCGTCCATGCGGGCCAGGCTCCGGTCGCCCAGGACGATGGCCGTGTGCAGGACCGCGCGCACCGGACCGTGGCGCCGCACGATCTCCTCACAGGCGGCGCGCAGCGCGGCCGGGTCGGTGGCGTCGGCGCGCACGTAGTCCGGGCGCGGGCCGTGGGCGGCCAGCGCGGTGCGGCGCGCCTCGATGTCGTCGTCCAGCGGGCGGCGGCCCACCCAGACGACGCGGGCGCCGTGACGGCGCATCACGTGCTCGGTCCACACCGTGCCGATGCCGCCGGCGCCGCCGATGGCGACCACGACGTCACCGGGCCGCAGCGTCGCCTCACCGGCGTCGGTGTCCGTGCCGGTGTCCGGTTCCGTCAGCTCCAGCAGGCGCTGCCGGTACCACTCGCCGTTCCGGTGCGCCAGTGCCTCGCCGCGCGGGTCGGCGGGCAGGGCGAGCACCTCGTTCCAGGGGACGGGGACGCCCGCGGCCACATCGGCCACCCGGACCCGCCAGTGCGGGTACTCCTTGGCGACCGTGCCGAACAGGCCGTGGACGCCCGCGTGCGTCGGGTCCACCGCCGTGCCGCCGTCACCGTCCCCGTGGCCGTCACCGATGCCGGGGACGCGGCGCGTCTGGCGGGTGATCGCGGTCAGGCCCAGTTCGCGGGCGTCGGCGCCGTCCGCGAGCAGCGCCTTGACGAGGCGGAAGGCCGTCAGGACGGTGTCCGTCCCGCTGTCGGACCGGTCCGTGCCCCGCGCGTCCGGAGCCAGCCACACGGCGTGCTCGACGCCGTCCGGGAGCAGTGCGGCGAGCCGCTCGGCCGACATCGCGTCGCGCGGGTCGAGCACGGTGGTGTCCGGGTAGCGGCGGCGCACCTCGGCCTGCTCCTCCGGGGTGCCGCCGAGGAGCAGCAGCCGGGTCGCGGGGGCGGGCCAGACGGGGGCGTCGTCCCCGGCCGGCAGCGCGTCCCAGACGGGGGCCAGCAGCTGGGCGCGCGGCGCCTCGGGCTCCGTGCCCGTCGCCGTGTCCGTGGCCGTCGCCGTGGCCGTGTCCGTGCCCGTGCCCGTCGCCGTGCCCGTCGCCGTCGCCGTGGCCGTGCCCGTGCCCGTGCCCGTCGCCGTGCCCGTGCCCGTGCCCGTCGCCGTGCCCGTGCCCGTGCCCGTGCCCGTCACCGTGTCCGTGCCCGTGCCCGTCGCCGTCGCCGAGGGCTGGGCGACGCGGCGCGAGGTGTAGCCGCGCATCCGGACGCACAGGCGTCCCTCGTCGTCGTACACGTCGATGTCCGCCTTGACGACGCCGCGTCCCGCGGACGGGGCGAAGCCGTCGCTGTGGCGCAGGTGCGCCCACATGCGGTCGGTGGTCGGGGCGAGGACGTCGACCGTGTCCACCGCGAACGGCAGGGCCGGGGCGCCGGGACGCTCGTCCAGGGCGCCGGTCTCGTCGCCGTACAGGCCCACCACCGCCTGGACGGCGGCGTCGAGCATCGACGGGTGCAGGGCGAGGGTGCCGTCGTCGGCGGTTGCGGGCAGTACCAGCCGCGCGAGGACCTCGCCGTCGCCGACGGCCAGGGAGTCCAGCGCGCGCAGCCGCTCCCCGTGCCGGATGCCGACGGCGCCGAGGGCCGTGTAGCACTGCTGCCGGGTCAGGGTGTACCGCGTGCAGCGGGCGCGCAGCTCCTCGGGCCGCATCCGGCCGCCGGCCGGCGGCTCGGCGGAGGTCACGGCGCGTCCCTGGGCGTGCGCCTCGCGCGGGCCGGCGCCGGACCGCCGTACGCGGAAGGCGCCACGGCCGGTGTCGAGTTCGACGCGCAGTTCGGCACCGGCCGCCGCCTCGACGGGGAAGGGCGCCGGCCAGACGACGTCGCGCAGGCCGAACGGTGCGAAGGGCCCGGTCCCGGTCACCGCACGGCGCACCGCCTCCAGCGTCACCACGGCGGGCAGCACCGCACGGCCGCCGACGTGGTGGTCGGCCAGGAAGAACTCGCCGCCGGTGAGCGGCCAGCGGTGGGCGGCCGCCGGCCCACCGGTGACGTCCGCGGCGGGCGGGGGCGCCGACGAGCCGTCGGCCCAGTAGCTCTCCCGCTCGAACGGGTACGTCGGCAGCGGCACCACGCGGCGCGAGGCGGGCGGGAAGGCGGCGGTGAACCGCTCGGCCCGGCCCTCGACGTAGGCACGCGCCAGGGCGGCCGGCGCGGACGGCGCCTCGGCGGTGGCGGGCGCCGTCGTGCCGGGGACCTCGCCCTCCAGTACGGCGTCGCCGCCGTTGCCGGCGAGCCAGGCCCGCAGGCGGGTGGCGAGGGCCGGCAGGTCCGTCGCGACCACCGCCAGCCGGTGGCCGAAGTGGGCGCGGCCCGCGGCCAGCGTGTGGGCCACCGCGCCGGCGGGCAGGTCGGGTTCGGCGCCGATGTGGTCCAGCAGCCGTCGCGCCGCGGCGCGCAGCGCCCCGGGGGTGCGGGCGGACAGCAGGAAGGCGTGCTCGGTGCCGATGGGGGCGGGGGCCGGTCCGTCGGCGCGGACCGGGTACTCCTCCAGGACGACGTGCGCGTTGGTGCCGCTGGCGCCGAAGGAGCTGACGGCCGCGCGGCGCGGCCCGTGCGCGGGCGCGGGCCAGTCGCGGAGTTCGGTGTCGACGCGGAACGGGCTGCCCTCCAGGGCGATGCCCGGGTTGGGGGCGCGGAACAGCGGGGTGGGCGGCAACTGCCGGTGGTGCAGCGCGAGCAGGGCCTTGACGACTCCGGCGATGCCCGCGGCGAACTGGGTGTGCCCCAGGTTGGTCTTGATCGAGCCGAGCGCGCAGCCGCCCACCGGGGCGCCCTCGAACACGCGGCTGAGGGCACGGAACTCGATGGGGTCGCCGAGCGGGGTGCCGGTGCCGTGCGCCTCGACGTACTGGATGCCGCCCGGGACGACGCCGCTCTCCTCGTGCACCGCGCGCAGCAGCCGCTCCTGCGAGGCCGCGCTGGGAGCGGTGATGCCGTTGGTGGTGCCGTCCTGGTTGATGCCGGAGCCGCGGATCACACCGTAGACGTGGTCGCCGTCGCGTTCGGCGTCGGAGAGCCGCTTGAGCACCACGACACCGGCGCCCTCGCCGGGGACGAAGCCGTCGGCGTCCGCGTCGAAGCTGCGGCACCGGCCGGTCGGGGACAGCATCCCGGCGCGGTCGGCCGCGGGGTACAGCCGCGGGGTGGTCTGGATGAACACGCCGCCCGCCAGTGCCGTGTCGGCGGCGCCGGACCGCAGGTCGCGGCAGGCCAGGTGCAGGGCGACCAGGGAGCTGGAGCAGGAGGTGTCGACGGTGAGCGCGGGGCCCGTCAGGTCGAGGTGGTAGGCGATCCGGGAGGCCACCACCGAGCCCATCGTGCCCCACAGTCCCTGCGCGGGGGCGTCCCCGCCGAGGTGTTCGTGGTAGTCGCCGGCGTAACAGCCGACGTAGACGCCGCACCGCCGGCTGCGCAGCCGCTCACCGGTGTACCCGGCGTCCTCCAGCGCGTTCCAGCACTCCTCCAGGAAGATCCGCTGCTGCGGGTCCATGGCGGCCGCCTCGACGCCCGAGATACCGAAGAACACCGGGTCGAACAGGTCGATGCCGTCGACGAAGCTGCCCTCGCGGCACCGGACCCCGGGCGCGACGCGGTCGAGGTCCCACCGGGTCACCGGGCCGACGAGGTCGTCACCGGCGACGACGTGCCGCCACAGGGCGCGCGCGTCGGGCGCGTCGGCGAAGCGGGCGGCGAGACCGACGACGGCGACGGGCTCGTCGGCGTCCGCGTCGCCGCTGCCGCCGGCGTGGCCGTCGCCGTTCGCACGGGCCGCCGGTCCGGCCGGGCCCGCGTCGGCCGGCCGGCGCAGGGTGTCGCCGTACGTCTCCACGACGAAGCGGTGCATCCGCTCGACCGAGCCGTGGTCGAAGAGGTCGGTGGTCTCCAGGGCGGTGCCCAGCGTCTCGTTCAGCGTGTCGACCACGTTGACGCCGAGGATGGAGTCGAGTCCCAGGTCGGCGAACGGACGGCGGCGGTCGATCTCGTCGGCGGGCATCTGGAGGGCCTCGGCGACCGTCGTCAGGACGATCCGCTCGACCTGGTCCGCGTCGATCCGGGCAGCGGTGGGAGCGGGGATGCTCTCCGCGGAGGGGGTGGCGGACGTCGCGGGACCGAACCAGTAGCGCGGCCCCGCGAACGGGTACGTCGGCAGATGCAGCCGTGCCGGGACCCGGCCGCCCTCGTACAGCAGCGTCCAGTCCAGCGGCATGCCCTTGGCCCAGAACGCCGCCAGCCGCTCCCACTCGCCCCGCGCCGTCCACTCCTCGACCAGCCGGCGCACCTCGGGCCTGCCCGCGAGGGCGGCCCGGGTCTCCCCGGTCGCCCGCACCCGGCCCCGGCGCCAGGACCCGTCCTGGTCCCCGGCGAGGAAGGCGTCCAACTGCGCGCGCCACTCCCCCGCCGTCGCGGCGACGAAGCACACCCGCTCGTCCATCTCCTCGCGGCCGGTCTGGAGGGTGGCGGCGACGGCCCGCAGGTCGACGGGCTCCTCCGCCGCGTCGAGCCAGGCGGCGAGCTGCTCGGCGCGGGCCCGCAGCGCGTCCTGCGTACGGGCGGACAGCGGCAGCGGGACGGGACGGCCGTCGGCGGAGGGCCGGTTCTCCACGGACACGGAGGCCGAGGGCCGGTACTCGGCGAGGACGACGTGCGCGTTGGCCCCGCCCGCTCCGAAGGAGGACACGCCGGCCACGCGCGGGCGGCCGTCGGCGGGACGCGGCCACGGCGCGCGTTCCGTCTGCACGGTGAACGGCGTCGCGGCGAAGTCGATCTCCGGGTTCGGCGGGTCGGCGTGCAGGCTCGGCACCAGCTCGCCGTGGCGGAGCTGGAGCACGGCCTTGGTCAGGCCGGCGATGCCCGCGGCGGCCTCCAGGTGGCCGATGTTCGTCTTCACCGAGCCGATGGCGCACGCCGGCCGGCCGGCCGCGTCACCCCGCGCGGGGTCCGCGAAGGCCTGCGTCAGACCGTCGATCTCGATCGGGTCGCCGAGCCGGGTGCCGGTGCCGTGGGCCTCGATGTAGCCGACGTCGGCCGGGGACACGCCCGCCCGCTCCAGCGCCTCGCGGACCAGGGCGGCCTGGGCGCGCGGGTTGGGCACCGTGTAGCCGTTGCTGCGGCCGCCGTGGTTGACGCCGGAGCCGAGGATCACCGCGTGGATCGGGTCGCCGTCGGCCTCCGCCCGCGACAGCGGCTTGAGCAGGACGGTGCCCACGCCCTCGCCCGGTACGAAGCCGTCGCCGCCGGCGCCGAAGCTGCGGCAGTGGTCGCCGGAGGCGAGCATGCGCGAACGGCACAGGTCGACGTACGTGGACGGGTGCAGGTACAGGTTCACGCCACCGGCGATGGCCAGTTCGCAGGCGCCGCGGCGCAGTTGCTCGCAGGCCTCGTGCACGGCGGTGAGGGAGGCGGAGCACATGGTGTCGACCGGCATGCTCGGGCCGCGCAGGTCCAGCAGGTAGGAGACGCGGTTGGCGAGCGACGCGAAGGAGGTGCGGGGCGCGGGCGGCAGGTCGCCGTCGGCCCCGGCGGGACGGTGGCGGTCGAAGCCGGTCTTGGTGATGCCGGCGAAGACGCCCACGCGCGAACCGTGCTGTTCGGCCAGCCGGCGGGGCGTGTACCCGGCGTCCTCCAGCACGGCCCAGGCGGACTCGACGAACAGCCGCTCCTGCGGGTCCAGGTCGGCGGCGGTGCGCGGCGCGATGCCGAAGAACGCGTTGTCGAAGCGGTCGAAGTCGTCCAGGAACGCGCCCCACTTGCTGTAGCTGGCGCCCTGCCGTACGGCGCGCTGGGCGTCGGGCTCGTAGAAGCCGTCCAGCGGCCAGCGGTCGGCCGGGATCTCGCGCACGCTGTGGCGTCCGGCGCGCAGGTTGCGCCAGAACGTGGCGACGTCGGGGGCGTCGGGGTACCGGCCGCTGAGGCCGATGACGGCGATGGGCTCGTCGGCCGGGAGCGCCGGACGCGGCTCGGTGCTCCCGGTGGCGGGCGCGGGCCGGGGACGCTCGGCAGCGGCAGCCGGGGCCGGGGCCGGGGCCGCCGGGGTGGTGTCCGGTCCGTACAGCCAGCGACGGCAGCCCTCGGGGTGCTCATCGGCCAGGTACCCGGCCAGCTCCGACAGCGTCGGGTACTGGTACAGCAGCGACTTGGGCAGCGCGCCGAACCACTGCTCCAGGCGGCGGTTCAGGCGCGTGACCGCCAGCGAGTCGATGCCGAACGCGTCCAGCGGCGCGGTGGCGTCCAGCCGGGACGCGTCCAGCCGCAGCGTGGCCGCGAGCAGGTTCTTGACCTCCGTCAGCACACGCGCCCGCAGGCCGCCGTCCGCTGCCTCCACGCCGTCCGCTGCCCCCTCACCATGTCCCGCGTCCTCGCCGTGCCCCGGACCGGCCCCCTGCCGGTCGGCGACCAGCACGTGCGGGGCGTCCAGGCGCAGGGCGTCGTCCAGGGCGCGCAGGGCGGTGGCCGTGTCCAGCGGGTGACCGAAGCGCTCGGTGAGCTCCGGGACGTCGTCCGGGTCGGCGGTCATGCCGCCCTCGCGCCACAGCGGCCAGCCGACGGAGAGGCTGCGGCCGTGCCGCCGCCCGGCCGCCACGAGCTGCCGCCGGTGGGCCAGGTAGGCGTCCATGAAACCGTTGGCGGCGGCGTAGCCGGCCTGCCCGGCGTTGCCGAGCACGCCGCAGCCGGAGGAGAACGCCACGAGGAAGTCCAGTCGCAGGTGGGCGCTGGCCGCGTCCAGGTTCACCAGCCCCGCGACCTTGGGCGCCAGCACCCGCTGCAGATCGCGGTGGGTGCCGCGCACGACGTACCCGTCCCGCAGCAGCCCGGCCGCGTGGACGATGCCGTCGAGCCTGCCGTGCCGCCGTACCACGTCCTCGACCGCGTCCGCCACCGCGGCGGCGTCGGTGACGTCGGCGCGCAGGTACTCCGCCGCGCCGAGCCCCCGCAGGTCGACGTGGTCCGGCGCGGTGCGCCCGCACAGCACGAGCCGGGCGCCGGGGGCGTGCCGCGCGACGTGGGCGGCGAGCAGCCGTCCGATGCCGCCCGCGCCCCCGGTGACGAGGTACACGCCGCCGTGCCGCCACGTCGGGGCGGCGGGCGGTGCCGTGGGCCGTGTGGCGGGCTCCCACGTGGGCACCTGCCGGCGTCCGTCGGCGTAGCGCACGTGCGTGTCCTCGGCGCCGTACTCGGTCTCCAGCGCCCGGACCAGCTCCTCGGCCGCCGGCCACCGGTCGAACTCGACGATCTGCCCGGACACGGCCGGGTCCTCCAGGGCGGCGGTGCGCACCATGCCGAGCAGGCCCGCGTAGCCGTGCGGCCGGTCCGACGGACAGACGATCTGCACGACGCGCCGCTCGCGGTGCGGCTGCCCGAGGAGCCGCTGCAGTTCGCCGAAGAGGCGGGTGGCCGCCCGCTCGAAGGCCGCCGCCGGGCCGTCGCCCGCGCTGTCCACGCGGGCGAAGGACACGCCGCGCAGACGGTCGCGCACGGCCTTCTCCCGCGCCTCGTCGAGGTCGCAGAGGACGACCAGGCGCCTGGTGCCCGCGGGCGGTGCGGTCCGCCCGGTGCGGGGCCGGTCGTGCCAGCGCGGCGTGAGCAGGACGTTCCGGTCGGCGGGGGATCCCGGTGACTGCGGTGACCCCGGTGTGGGGGATGTGGTGTCCATGAAGTGCTTCCGTCCAGGAGAGAGGGGCTCGGGACCGGATCAGGACCGGTTGAGGGCGTCCAGGCCGGCGCGGTCGTCGAGCACCGCGTCGAGCGCCGCCGCGTAGGCGTGGGAATCGAAGGAGGATTCCGCGGGTGCCGCCGGTACGGGTGCGGCGGGAGCGGGCGGAACCGGTGCCGGCGGAACCGGTACGGGTGCGGCCTGTCCACGGGAGGGGGCCGGTACCCAGTACCGCTCGCGGGCGAAGAGGTGGCCGGGCAGGCGGACGACCCGTCGCCGCCCTCCGGGGTGCAGCAGCCGCCAGTCGACGGTCTCGCCCCGGCACCACGCGGCCGCGACGTCGTCCAGCCGCCGTTCGCGCAGCGCCCGCGCGACGTCGGGCGCCGGCTGCGGGTCGCGCTGCACGCCGGTGCCGCGGGAGCGGCGCAGGCTGCCCGTGTGCCACGGTACGGACGCGGTGCCGGGAGTGTCGCCGTCCGCGAACCGGCGCAGTACGTCGCGGATCCCGTCGACGTCGCGGGCGACGAAGGCCAGCCGCTCCTCCAGGGGCGCGCGGCCCGCCTGCAGGGTGAACGCCAGGTCGGCGGGGTCCGGCGCGCGGCCCTCGCTCAGGGCCCGGTCCAGGTGGTCGGCCAGGCGCCGGGCCTGGGCGCGCAGCCGTGTCCCGTCGGGGGCGGACAGCACGACGGCCTGCGGCTCGGCCGGGGACGGGGCCACCGGGAGCGCCGCGGGCGGTGCCTCGAGGACGACGTGGGCGTTGGCCCCGCCGAAGCCGAAGCTGCTGACGCCGGCGCGCAGCGGCAGGGTCCGGCCCTCGGCGTCCACGCGCCCGTGCCAGGGCCGCAGTTCGCGCACCACCTCGAAGCCGCCCTCGTCCAGGGGCAGGAGCGGGTTGAGGTCCGCGCAGTGCAGCGTCGGCGGCAGCTCGCCGTGGCGCATGGCGAGCAGCACCTTGAGCACACCGGCGAGTCCGGCCGCGGCCTCCAGGTGGCCGATGTTGGTCTTCACCGAGCCGAGCGCGCACGCCGGGGCGCGGCCGGTCGCCGGCGCCGGGGCGGTGCCGGCCGTCCGCGCGTCCCGGGCCTCGCGCAGGGTGCGGTACGCCCGGTGCAGCGCGTTGACCTCCACCGGGTCGCCGAGTCGCGTACCGGTGCCGTGGGCCTCGACGTAACCGATGCTGTCCGGGTCGATGCCCTGCATGGCCGACTCGATCAGCGCGGCCTGGGCGCGGCCGTTGGGCGCGGTGAGCGAGCCCGCGCGCCCGCCGTGGTTCTCGGCGCTGCCGATGACGACGCCCCAGATGGCGTCGCCGTCGCGCCGCGCCTGCTCCAGCGGCTTGAGCAGCACCGCGGCGACGCCTTCGCCGCGTACGTAACCGTCGGCCCGCTCGGAGAAGGTCTTGCAGCGGCCGTCGGGGCTGAGCATGCCGGACTCCTGCGTGGAGACGAAGGTGTCCACGCTGAGCAGCAGGTTGACGCCACCGGCGATGGCCATGTCGCACCGTCCGCCGCGAATGCTCTCCACGGCGCGGTGCAGTGCGACCAGGGAGCTGGAGCAGGCGGTGTCGACCGGCTCGCTGGGCCCGTGCACGTCCAGCAGGAACGAGATCCGGTTGGCCAGGATCGAGTGGGCGTTGCCGGTGGCGGTGTAGCCGTCCGGGGCGACGCCGGAGGCGTTGAGCAGGTGGTGGTAGTCGTTGCCCGACACGCCGAAGAAGACGCCGGTGTTCTCCGGCAGCCGGGCGGGGGCGTAACCGCCGTCCTCCAGCGCGGCCCACACGGTCTCCAGGGCGAGCCGCTGCTGCGGGTCCATCAACTCGGCCTCCAGGCGCGAGAGATGGAAGAAGTCGGCGTCGAAACGGTCCACGTCGTCCAGGCGCCCCGCCCACTTGGGGAAGTCCGCCCGCCGTACGGTCTCGGCGTACCCGCCGTCGAAGCGGTCCCCGGGATAGGGCCCGACCAGATCGGCGCCCTCGCGCAGCCGGGCCCAGAACTCCTCCAGGTCGCCCGCACCGGGGAAGCGTCCGGCGGCACCGACGATGGCGACCGCGTTCCGGTCCTCGTGCTCCGGCGCGGGCCCGGCGACCGGTGCGGAGACCCGCACCGGCTCGACGGGGGGCTGCGGTTCCGGGGTGCCCCGCAGGCGGTCGCCGTACTGCTCGGTCAGGTACTCGCTCAGGCTGCGGATGTCGGGGCACTCGAAGAAGAGCGTGGGGGTGATGTCCGTGCCGAGCGAGGCGTTGACCTCCGTGGCGAGGCCGGCCAGCGCGATCGACTCGAAGCCGTAGGCGGAGAACTGCGTGTCGGCGTCGATCTCCGCCAGGTCGAACTTGAGCAGGTCGGCGACGATCCGGCGCAGCGTCTCCACCAGCGCACCGCTCTCGCCGGGCGCCGCGGTCGTCGCGGGCGGACCGGTCACCGGGATCGCCGCGGGCGGCACGGTCGTCGTGGGCGCCACGGTCGTCATGGACGCCGCAGTCGTCGTGGACGTCGGGGCGGGCGGCACGGTCGTCGTGGGCGCCGCAGTCGTCATGGGCGCCGCAGTCGTCGTGGACGTCGGGGCGGCCGGCGTGGGTGCCGCCGCCGGGGCGCCCTCGGTGCCCAGGGCCCCGGACAGCGGACGGGCGCCGAAGAGCACGTCGGTCAGCCGCCCCAGCACCTCTCCCCGGTCGTCGAGGAGCGTCGCCCCGATCCGCCACGACTCACCGTGCAGCTCCCGGTCGACGACCACCGCCCGGGTACGGGTGAGGTCCTGGCCGTGGAGCGAGCCGAGGGCGGACGGTGCGAGGTCACCGGCGGCGCCCTGCCCTGCCGCCGCGGCCGGGTCCGCCGTCGCGTGCAGGTACATCACGCCCTGGGTGAGGCCGGTGAGCAGCCAGGCAGGCAGGCGCACGCGCCGCTTGTGCGGGTCCTGGCACCGGTCCGGCTCCCCGATCCGCAGCAGCAGGCGGCCGCCGTCCAGGACGGTGGCGCCCGCCACGGAGCGCACGTACGGGTGGGCGTCGACGCCGGCCTCGGCGAGCCGGGCGTAGAACGCCTCGCCGTCCAGCGTCGCGGGCAGCTGTGCGAGGCCGGGCAGCGGTGCCTCCCGGGGCTCCGGTGCGGCGGCCACCACGTCGGCGTGGAAGCGGAGCGTGGGCCGCTCCTCGCCGGCGCCGACCTGCCACAGCTCGACGCGGTACCGGCCGTCGGCGTCGGCCGTGCCGAGCCGCCACTCCAGCTCCACCGGGTCGTCGGCGGGAGCGGGCAGCGCGCCCCACCGCGCGTTCTCGACGCGGAAGGGCCCCGCGCCGAGCCCGGCCAGCTCGGCGAAGGCGGCCGCCGCGTCCACCAGCGCCAGGGTGACGTAGCGGCGGGTACGGCCGGAGGTGTGCACGTAGTCGAGGAGTTCGTCACCGCGCAGGGTCAGGGCGTGGCGGACCCCGCGCAGGTCGGAGTGGTTGGTGCCGATCCACGGGTGGGCGCGCCGGGCGAAGGCCAGGGGGTTGAGCACGCTGGGCGCGTCCTCGTGGCCGGGGTACCAGCAGCGCACCTTCTCGAAGGGGTACGCGGGCAGGGACAGCTTGGCCGGGCGGGTACCCGCGGGCCACAGGCGGTCCCAGTCGAGGGCGGCGCCCCCGGTCCAGTACGCCGCGAGGTCGTCGAGCCGCCTGCCGTCCAGGGCCTGTTCGACGGCGGCGGGGTCGGCGGCGCGCCGCCTCCGCAGGACGCTCGCGGTGTAGTGCACGCCGTCGGGGAGCACCGGTGCGGCCGTCGTCCCCGCCGTCCAGTCGAGGGCGCTGAGGCGCTCCAGCAGGCGCGTGGCCTCCGCCGTGTCCGCGGCCACGAAGGCGAGCCGGCACGGCAGTTCGTTCTTGCCGGTCTGCAGGCCGTACGCGAGGGCGTCCAGGGAGGGCGCCGTGTCGCGGACGTAGGCGTGCAGGTCGCCCAGGACGGTGCCGAGGACGGCGGGCGTCATGGCGGAGAGGACCAGCAGCTGCGGGCGGCCGCTGTCGGGCGCGGCGGTGACCGGGCCGGTGTGCTCCTCGACGACGATGTGGACGTTCGCGCCGCCCGCGCCGATCGAGGTGACGCCCGCCCTGAGCGGTGCCTCGGCCGTGCCGCCGCCCGCCACCGGGACGCGCGGCCGACGCCACTCCTCCAGGTTCCGCTGGACCGTGAACGGGGTCGTGCCGAAGTCGATGGACGGGTTGGTGGTCTCGGAGTGCAGGGACGGCACCAGGGTGCGGTGTTTGAGCTGCAGCAGCACCTTGGTCAGCCCGACCAGGCCGGAGCCGGACAGCAGGTGCGCGACGTTCGACTTGACCGAGCCGAGGGCGCAGAACCCGGTGTCCTTCGTGTCCCGGGCGAAGGCCTGGCTCGCGCCCTTGATCTCGATGGGGTCGCCCAGTGCCGTGGCCGAGCCGTGGCCCTCCAGGTAGCTGATGGTGCGGGCGTCGACGCCCGCGTCGTCCAGCGCCTTCTCGATGGCCCTCGCCTGCTGGCGCGGGCTGGGCACGGTGAAGCCGTTGCGCACACCGGCGTTGGTCATGCCGGTGCCCTTGATCACACCGTAGACGTGGTCGCCGTCGGCGACGGCCTCGGCGAGCGGCTTCAGCACGACGGCGCCCACGCCCTCGCCGAGGACGGTGCCGTCGGCGCCGACGCCGTAACTGCGCACGACCTCGGCCGACTTCGACGTGAAGTGCGCCTGCGAAGTGGCGATCAGGTCGTACGGGTGCAGCATCAGGTTGAGGCCGCCCACGACCATCATGCGGCACTCCCCCTCGCGCAGCATGCGCACCGCCTGGTGCACACAGGCCGAGGACGAGGCGCACATGGCGTCGAGGAAGACGGACGGTCCGGTGAACCCGTAGTGGTACGACAGCATGTTGGCGATCACGCCGATCTCGCTGCCGCTGGTCACCGAGCCGCGCTGGAGCATGTTCTGGAAGCCGTACAGCGCGTAGCTGTTGTTCATCGAGCCGACCAGGACGCCGACGTCGCCGTCGTAGCGGCGGCGCAGCGTCTCCTTCGAGTAGCCGGCGTCCTCCAGCGCCGTGACGCCCGCCTGGAGGAACAGGCGGACCTCCGGCGAGAGGAGTTCGGCGTCGCGCTGGGAGATGGAGAAGTAGCGGGGGTCGAAGGCGTCGATGTCCCGCAGGAAGGTGCCGGTGCGGACCACCGTCTTGCCGAGCACGTCGCGCTCGTCGTGGTGGAGGTCGCTGTGCCGCCAGCGGTCCTCCGGCACCGGCTCGAAGCTGTGGCGGCCCTCGCTGAGCAGCTCCCAGAACTCCTCCAGGGTGTCGGCGCCGGGGTAGCGCCCGGCCATGCCGACGACGGCGATGTCGTGGTGGCCGGGGTCGGCGGGGGTGCGCGGGGTGGCGGTGACCGGCGCGACCGTCGTACGCCCGGCGACCCCGGCGACCCCGGCGACCTCGGTGGCCTCGGTGGCCTCGGTGGCCTGAGGGGTGGTGGTCGGTCGGTCGGCGGCGGGTGTCCCGACGGCCGTCACGGGCGTCGGCTCGGCCGGGGCCGGTGCGGCCGGGGCCAGCAGTTCCTGGAGGCGGGCGCGGTGCTCCGCGACGAAGTAGTCCGCCACGCCCCGCAGGTCGACGTACTCGAAGAACAGCGTCTTCGGCAGCGAACCGAAGTCGTCCTCCAGCCGGCTGGTGACGTCGACGATGGCGATGGAGTCGATGCCGTACTGCTCCAGCTGCTCGTCGGCCCGGATGGTGTCCGGGTCCTGGAGGGTGACCTCGGCGAACACCTGCCGCAGGTAGTCCTGGGTCCGGGTGCGCAGCTCCCGCTCGCCGAGTTCCGCACCGGCAGCGGTGACGGGCGCGGGGGCGGGCGTCGTGGGGGCGGCGCCGGCGGCCTCGTCCAGCCCGGCGTACCCGCGCAGCTTCGCCTCGTCCCCGAAGAGCACCGCACGGCGCACGGTCCCCCCGGTGCGCAGGGCGCGCTCCAGCGCGTCGAGGCCGGCCTCGGTGGGCAGCGGGACGGTGCCGGTGCGCTTGCGCAGGTACGCGAGGCTGGCGCCGTCCACGCGCATGCCGCCCTCCGCCCACAGCGGCCACTCCACGACGCGCAGCACACGGTCCTCGTCCGGGTGGGTCACGGCGAAGGAGCCGAGGAAGGCGTTGGCCGCGGCGTAGTCGGTCTGCGCGGCGTTGCCGAACGCGCCGGCCACGGAGCCGAACAGCATCAGGAAGTCCAGGCCCGCGTCACGGGTCGCGGCCTCGATGTGCGCCGTGCCGTCGACCTTGGGCGCCAGCACCGCGGCGGTCCGCGCGGGCGGCTTGGCCACGAGGTACCCGTCGTCCAGGACGCCCGCGGCGTGGAACACGCCGTCGAGCCGCCCGAACCGTGCGCGGATACCGGCGACGGCGTCCCGCACGCTGTCCGCGTCGGTGACGTCCGCCGGCCGGTGGACGACCTCGCCCGGCAGACCGGCGAGTTCGGCGCGCAACCGGTCGGCGTCGGCGCTCCGCGGCGACCTGCCGCCGAGGACGACGGTGGCGCCGTACCGCCGCACCAGGCGTTCGGCCAGCAGCCTGCCGATACCGCCGGCGCCGCCGGTGATCCAGTACACGCCGCCCTCGCGCAGCAGGGTCTCCCCGCCGTCCGTGGCACCGTCCAGTTCGGCGGTCGTGCAGCGCGTGCGCCGGTCCCGGGCGTCCCAGGCGGACTCCGCGCCGTCGTCGGCCGCCGCCTCCGCGCGGACGACGCGCTCGAAGCGGGCGCCGTCGCCCGGGTCGAGACCGTCGACGAGCACCAGCCTGCCGCGCAGGGACGGGTCCTCCTGCCCGGCGCTCTTCAGCAGGGCGGCGAGGGGGGCGTACACCGGTGAGTCCGGCGCGCCGGGCGCGACGACCAGGACGTGCCGGCCGGTGGAGCCGCGGTTGCCGAGGAGGGTGCGCAGGTGCGCGTAGCAGGCGTCGAAGGCGGCTTTGGTGGCGGTGGCCAGGTCGGCGTCCGCGTCCTGCGGTGACGGGGCGTGCGGGAGGGGCAGGATGTCGGCGCCGAGCCGGGCGGCGACGTCCGGGACGTACGCCTCGTCGAGGGCCGCGTTGAGGACGACGAGCGGGGCGGCCGGGCGGGACGGGGCGGCGGCGGCCGGTGCCTCGCGCCAGACACGGGTGACCTCGATGAGCGTGCCGTCCGCCGCGGCCCGGGAGGGGAGGGTCTCCTGCGGGGCGGACGCCGACGGGGCGGACGCCGCGGACGCCAGCGGGCGCGCGGTGTACCCGCGCAGCCGTACGCACAGCCGTCCGGTCTCGTCGTACAGGTCCACGTCGAGCCTGGGCAGGTCCGGGCGGTGGCCGGCGCCGGGCCGCAGCCACGCCCATGTCACCGGGGTCGTCGCCGCGTGTGCCTCCAGCGTGTCCAGGGCGAACGGCACTTCGGGCGCCGTCGGCCGCCGCCAGCCGTGACCGCCCGCACCGTCACCGCCCGCACCGTCACCGCCCGCACCGTCACCGCCCGCACCGTCACCGCCCGCGCCGACGGCGAGCGCCGCCTGCAGGGCGGAGTCGAGGATCGCCGGCTGCAGGGTGACTCCGGACGGGGCGCCCGCGGCGGGCAGCACCAGCCGTGCCAGGACGCCGTCCGGTCCCGCGTACACGGCGTCGAGACCGCGCAGGGCGGCGCCGTGCTCGACGCCGCCGGCGCGGAGGGCGGCGTAGCCCGCCGCGGGATCGAGGGCGCGGGGGCACGCGTCGCGCAGGGCGGTGAGGTCGGCCTGCTCCTCGGTGAGGCCGGCCTCCTCGACACGGCCGCGGGCGCAGGTCGTGCCGGACGCGTCGACGACCGTGTAGTCGCCGTCGGCGTCCAGGCGCAGTTCGGCGCGGAGTCCGGATCCGTCGACCTTCAGCGGGCGGACCCACACCGCGTTGCGGACGCGCGGCCGTGCGTCCGGACGGCCCGCGTCGGCGGCGATCCGCCGGGCCGCGGCGGTGACCAGCTCCAGGACCATCACACCCGGCACGATCCGCTCGCCGCCCACCACATGGTCGCGGACGAAGCCGTGGCCGGCGTCGAAGCGCAGCGGGAAGCGCCACTGTCCGTCGTCCGCCCGCCGGCCCTCGCCGAGCGGCGGGTCGGGCTCCGTGTCCGTGTCCGTGGCCGGCTGCCGGGTCGCCGCCGCCGGGGCGGTCGCCTCGAACCAGTGCGGGGTGCGGGCGAAGGCGTACCCCGGCAGGTGCAGGCGCCGGCCCTCGCCCGGCCACTGCGACCAGTCCACCGGCAGTCCCCGGGCCCAGGCCGCCGCGAACTTGGCGAACCGGCCCTCCTCCAGCCAGCGCGCGCCCAGCGCGACGAGGTCCTCGGCGTCCAGCACGCCGTGCGCCGCGCTGTCGGCGTCGGCCTCCGCGCGGCCGCGCGGGGCCTCCTCGGGGAGCTCGCCGTCGGACGCGAAGCGCTCCAGCTGCTCGGCCCACGCCGCCAGGCCGGCGGCCCGGAAGACGACGCGCTCGCGCATCGGCACCCGGCCCTCGCGCAGGGTGTGCGCGATGTCGGCCAGGTCCGGCGGCGTGTCCTCGGCGAGCCGTGCGCGCGCCCAGCGCGCGAGGGAGCCGCAGGTCGCCCGCAGGCGCTCCGTGTCGCGCGCGGACACCGGCAGCCACTGCTCCGCCGGCTCGGCACCGGCGGCCCGGGCGGACCCGGCCCCGGTGCGCGGCGGCGACTCCAGCAGTACGTGGGCGTTGGTGCCGCCGAACCCGAAGGAGCTGACGCCCGCGCGCAGGGGGGCGGACGCGTCGCCGGTGTCCCAGTCCGTCAGCCGGTCCACGATGTGGAAGGGGCTGTCGTCGAGCTTGATCAGCGGGTTGAGGCGCCGGAAGCCGACCGTCTCCGGCAGCTTGCGGTGGCGCATCGAGGCGATGACCTTGAGGATGCCCGCGACGCCCGCGGCGCCCTCCAGGTGACCGATGTTCGTCTTCACCGAGCCGATGCCGCACCGGTGCGCGGAAGACGGTCCTGCCGTGTCGCCGCCGTCGCCGTCCCGCAGCTCGGCGAAGGCCTGCTTGAGCCCGCGCACCTCGATGGGGTCGCCGATCCGCGTGCCCGTGCCGTGCGCCTCGATGTAGCTCACCGTCTCCGGCGCGACGCCGGCCCGGCGGTAGACGTCGGCGATCAGTTCGGCCTGCGCGGCCGGGTTGGTCACCGTCAGCGACGACGTCCGTCCGCCGTGGTTGCTGCCGACGCCCTTGACGAGCGCGTGGACGGGGTCGCCGTCGCGTACGGCGTCCGCGGCGCGCCGGAGCAGCAGCACGCCCCCGCCCTCGCCGCGCACGTACCCGCCGGCGTCGGCGTCGAAGGCCCGGGAGCGGCCGTCGCGGGAGAGCATGCCCGCCTTGCTGAAGGCGACGAAGTGGCGCGGCGACCAAACCAGGTTGACGCCGCCCGCGAGCGCGTAGTCGCAGTCCCCGGCGAGCAGGGCCTGCACCGCCTGCTGGACGGAGACCAGCGAGCTGGCGCACGCGGTGTCGTTGACGACGCTGGGGCCGCGGAAGTCGAAGTGGTGGGAGACGCGGTTGGCGATGATCGCGTAGGCGGTGCCCGTGGGGTAGTAGGCGTCGATCTCCGCGACCTGCTGTTCGATCAGCTCGGCGTAGTCCCAGTGGCACACGCCCATGAACACACCGGTGCGCGAGCCCGCCAGCCGGTCGGCGCGGTACCCGGCGTCCTCCAGCGCGTGCCAGCTCAGTTCGAGGGCCAGGCGCTGCTGCGGGTCCATGGACCGCACCTCGCGCGGCGACAGCCGGAAGAACTCCGCGTCGAAGCAGTCGATGTCGTCGACGAAGCCGCCCCAGACGCTGCTGGTCCTGTTGAACTCGCGCCGCGGGTCGCCCGCGTACTCCTCCTTGCGCCACCGCTTGGCCGGCACCTCGCCGATCAGCGAGCGGCCCTCGGCCAGGTGGTCCCAGAACTCGTCCATCGTGTCCGCCCGCGGCAGGCGCAGGGAGGCGCCGACGACGGCGATGTCGCGCTCGTTCGTACCGGTGGTGCTGCTGGAAGTGGTGTCGCTGCTGGAAGTGGTGTCGCTGCTGGAAGACATGTCCGCCTCGTGCATGGTGCCGCTCTCCGTATCGGGCCGCGTCGGGGCCGGATCAGACCGACAGGGCGCTGTCGCTGCGCCGGTCGACGACGTTCAGGGGAAGGTCCTTCGGCGCGCGTTCGGCGCCGGCGCGCTTCACGTACCAGTGGTGCAGCCAGACCAGTGAGGACAGCAGGACGAAGGCCTGGTTCTCCTTGGTGCCGATGCGCTCGGGCGGGCTGTCGAAGACCCGGTTCACGAAGGCGCGGACGAAGCGCGGCTCCAGTACGCCGATGTCGTCGAGGGTGTCCTGGTCGAGGAGCAGGTCGCGGTGGTCCGGGCGGGACCGGACGAACGCGGCGCTGTCGGGCGCGCGGTAGGGGAACTTGCCCTTGGCGACGACGCGTTCGGGCAGGACGTCGGCGTAGGCGCGCTTGAGCAGGTACTTCTCGTCGAAGCCGTCGTCGAAGCGGAGGTTGACCGAGGCGGCCAGGCGGACCACCGCGGGGTCGAGGAAGGGGCAGCGGTTCTCCACCCCGTGGGCCAGCGCCATGCGTTCGCCCTGCGTCGACAGCAGGTAGCCGGCGAGGAGGGTGTGGTACTCCAGCCACTGCGCCTTCTGCACCGGGGTCAGTTCGCCGTAGCCGGGTTCCTCGGCGACGAGGCGCCGGACCGCGGCGAACGGGTCGCCGGGGTTCTTGAGCAGCCGGGCGGCGAAGCGGCCGTTCTGGAAGCGCATCTGGTGGGAGAACAGCCCGGGCAGGCGCTCCTCGGTGAACTGCTGGTAGAGGCCCAGCATGCGGCGGTGCCCGTCCTCGCCGTTGAAGTGCCGCAGGTAGGGGTGGAGCTGGCCCATGCGGCGCAGCCGGGTGGCCTCGTCCAGGTCGTTCCAGGAGGCGAGGAGCCGGGTGTCCTTGAAGATGCCGTAGCCGAGGAAGGCCTCGTCGGCGCCCTCGCCGCTGAGCACCACCTTGACGCCCTGCCGGCGGACCTCCTCGGCCAGCAGGTACATGGGGACGAAGGCGGTGCGGAAGGCGGGGACCTCCGCGTGCCGTACGGCCTCGGGGAAGGCGTCGACGACGTCGGTGTCGGACACGCGGACGGCCGTGTGCTCGGTGCCCAGGCGGTCGACGATCTCGGCCTGCTCGGCGGACTCGTCGAACTCGGCGTCCTCGAACTGCACGGAGAACGTGCGCAGCCGGCGGCCCGTGTGCCGGGCCGCGAGGTGGGCGACGATCGAGGAGTCGAGCCCGCCGGAGGCGTACACGCCGACCTCCACGTCGCTGCGCAGCCGTACGGCCACCGCGCGGTCGAGTTCGGCGCGCACGGCCTCGATCGCCTCGTCCTCGGTGGCGGGCCCCGGCTCTCCGCGGAGCTCCAGGCCCGCCCAGCGCCCCCGTTCGACGTGGTCGCCGCGCAGGGTCGCCCAGGAGCCGTTGGGGAGCTGCTCGATCCCCCGGTAGCCGCTCTGGTGGGGCAGCGGCGCCCAGGTCGCGAAGATCGACGCGAGCTGGTCGGGGTCGAAGGCGAACTCGAAGCCGGGGTAGGCGAGGAACGCCTTCATCTCGGAGGCGAACAGCCAGGCGCCGTCGTGCCGCGCCATGTAGAGGGGCCGCTTGCCGAAGCGGTCGCGGACCAGGTGCAGTTCACCGGTGACCGTGTCGTGGACGGCGAAGGCGAACGCGCCGTTGAACCGGGGCAGGCAGTCGCGGCCCCAGGCGATCCAGGCGTTGAGCACGACCTCGGTGTCCGACTCGGTGCGGAAGGCGAATCCGCGCCGCTTCAGCTCCTCGCGCAGCTCGATGTAGTTGTACAGCTCGCCGTTGTAGCAGAGCCAGTAGCGGCCGTCCGCGCTGCCGAGGGGCTGCGATCCGGTGGCGAGGTCGATGATGCTCAGCCGGACCGTCCCCATGGCCAGTCCGTCACCGAGGAAGCAGCTCGCCTCGTCGGGACCGCGGTGCTCGATCTGGGCGAGCATGCCGCGCATCACGTCGTCGTAGGACGGGGGCGGCAGCTGGCCGCCGTGGAAACCCGCGATCCCGCACATGCCGTCACCTGCTCCCGGCGGTGTTCCGGACCGCGGCGGTCACGAAGGCGGTGATGCTCGACAGGGAGACCATGACGTTGCTCAGCAGCTCCTCCTCGCCGAACTTCACGCCGTAGGTCTCCTCGACGTGGGTCATCAGCTCGATGTAGCCGAAGGAGTCGAGGATCCCGGCCTTGAACAGGTCGGTGTCCTCGGTGATCTCCTCGTCGAAGGCGAAGAGGAACCGGTCCTCCATGTAACGCTTCAGCTCGTCCTTGATCATTGCTTGCGCTGCCTTTCGGGCATGGGTGCGTCTCGCCGCGGCACGGCGGCCTGTGGGGTGTGCGGGCGTGAGGGAGGTGCGCGGGGTCGGGCGGGTTCCGGCCGGCGTCTCAGCGGCCGGCGTCGGCGCGCAGACCGGAGACCACGATCCGGGCCAGTCCGGCCCAGTGCTCCTTGATGAAGAAGTGGCCGCCCGGGAAGCGGTGCGTGGTCAGGGGGTAGCTGGTCTCGGCCTGCCACGCGCGGATGTCGTCCTCCGTGAACCACTCGTCGTACCCGGTGATCACGGTGACGGGTGTGTCGAGGGGCTCCCGCTCCTGGTGCGTGTACGAGCCCAGCGCCTCGAAGTCGGCGCGCAGGATGCGCTCGTAGAACCGCATGAGGTCCTGGTGGTCGAAGAGTTCCGGCGGGATGCCCCCCAGTTGCTTCAGGTGGTCCCAGAAGGCGTCGGTGGGCAGCCTCCAGGTGTCGCGCTCCCGGCTGGGCAGCGCGGGCGCGCACTCGCCGGACACGAACAGGTGCCGTGGCGCGGGCAGGCCCTCGTCCCGCAGCCGGCGGCACAGCAGGAACGCCAGCCGTGCGCCCAGGCTGTGCCCGTAGAGCGCGTACGGCCCGTCGAGGTGCTCGCGCCGGTCGCGGACCTGCCGGAACAGGTCGTCGGCGAGGGCACCGGCGTCCCGCAGCAGCGGCTCGGACATCCGCCTGCCGCGCCCGGGGCGTTCGAGGGTGACCACCTCGACGTCCGGGCAGTGCTCGGCGAGCCCGGCGTAGGCGCGCTCGTCGCCGCCCGCGTAGGCGACACAGACCAGCCGGGGGCGGCGCGCGGGCGCCTGCGGGGCGGGCCGCCGCGCGGTCCCGGCCGTGGCACCTGCCGCCTTGCCGGATCCGGGCTCCGTACCGGCCGCGTCGATCTGCTCCAGCATGCGGGTGAGGACCCGGCCGCCGCCGGCCTCACGGCAGTTCTCCGCCGGTGTCAGCCGCAGCAGGTGCCGGACGCTCTCCACCCAGCGCACCGGCCCGGCGATCTGGGCGCTCAGCACCTGCGCGATCTCGTCGTCGGCGTACGGCCGCGCCGTGAAGTTAGCGATCACCGTCGCGCGCAGCGGGGCGAACCGGTAACCCTTCAGGAACGCCCGGAACTCCGCGCGCGCCGGCTCCATGTACCGCGAGTGGAACGCGGCCGACACGCGCAGCCGGGAGGTGCGCACCCGCCGGTCGTCCAGCGACCGCCGGGCGCGTTCGATGTCCTCGACGGGCCCGGACAGCACGGTCTGCGTCGGTGTGTTGAGGTTCGCGACGTCGAGCCGCCCCAGGTCCTGCCCGGCCAGGAACTCCCGGAGCGCGGTCTCCGGCAGGCCGACCACCGCGAGCATGGCGCCGCCGCGCTCACGGGCCATCAGCTCGCCCCGCCGGGCGACCAGCCGCAGACCGGTCTCGAAGTCGAACGCACCCGCCGCGAGCAGGGCGTTGTACTCACCGAGGCTGTGCCCCAGGAAGTACTCGCCCACCGGCTCGCCGTCCTCCACGGAGGCCAGGTGGGACAGCGCGTTGACGACGTAGAGGGCGGGCTGGGTGTACCGCGTGTCGTCGAGCCTGCCGTCGGGGTCCTCCAGGCACAGGCGCGGCAGGTCGTAGCCGAGCACGTCACCGGCCAGGGAGACCAGTTCGGGGAAGCGGCCGAACAGGTCGGCACCCATTCCCCGGCGCTGGGAGCCCTGGCCCGGGAAGAGCACCGCACGACCCGGTCCGCTCGCGGTGGCGGGCCGGTTCACACCGGCTCCTGGAGACGACAGCGAATGCGTGTAGTGCACGTACCTGTCACTTCACACATCCTTCCGGTAAATCGAGAACGGGTGCCTTGCACACAGGCGCTTTGCACGCAGGCGCTTTGCACACAGGTACGTGCAACACAGGCACTTCCAACACAGGTGTAATGACCACGAGTGTGTTGACCACAGATGTGTCGACCGCGGGGATCAACGTCATGCCCGGATGCTAGGCGAGGCACCACTGGGGAATTCCCAAAAGATCGTCCGCGCCGGTGGGACTAGGGAATTCCCCAGAGGCCCCGCTCCCGTCCTCCGGTCGTCCCGCCTGCCGGACCACCGGTGCCCCCGGCGGCCGAACTCTGGGCTTTTCCCCAAGCCTTCGCCTTCCGGGCAGGTGACACGTTGATCGAGCGGATGCGCGGATGGCATAAAGCTCGGGGACCGGCCCCTTACTGTCACTGGTGGAGATGGTGGTAATGACGGACACACCTTTTCCTCGACCGGGCACACCGTGCGACCGCTGATGCGCCGGCTGCTGCCGCACGAGGTGGCGGTCGGTGAGGTACGCGGTGAGCTGACCGCGCCCCCGCTCTTTCCCGAGGAGGAGGCGGTGGTGGCGAGAGCGGTGGAGAAGCGGAGACGGGAGTTCGCCACCGGAAGGCGGTGCGCCCGGCTCGCCCTGGCCGCGCTGGGCCATGCGCCCGCTCCGCTGCTGCCGGGCACACGGGGTGCCCCCGGGTGGCCCGCCGGAGTCGTCGGCGCGATCTCCCACTGTGACGGCTACCGGGTGGCGGCCGTCGCCCGGGACACCGACCTGGCGGCGCTCGGCATCGACGCCGAGCCGGCCCTCCCTCCGCCCGGAGGCGTCCTCGAGGCGGTGTCCCTGCCGCAGGAGCGTGCGGCCCTGGACCGGCTGGCGCGGGAACAGCCCGCCGTGCCCTGGGGCCGGCTGCTCTTCAGCGCCAAGGAGTCGGTGTACAAGGCGTGGTTCCCGCTGGCCGGCCGGATGCTGGGGTTCGGGGACGCGCACCTGCGGCTGTCCTGGGAACCGGACCCGGCCGGCGGGGTGCGCGGCACCTTCACGGCCCGGCTGCTGGTGCCGTTGCCGCCCGCGGTCGCCGCGGTGACCGGCCCGGGCGGCGAACTGGCGGGCCGCTGGCTGGCCGACGACGGCCTGGTGCTGACCGCCGTGGCCGAACCCGCCCGCCGCCGGTCCCCCGCCCCCCGGACCGCTCCGGGCACGGCCGTGCCCGGATGAACCCCCGCCGCCCTGCCCGGCCCGCTCCCCTTCCACTCCCTCCGGCCGCTCCGACCGCTTCTCGGCCGACGGCTCCCACGAGCCGTCAGCGGGCCGCCGTACGGCCACACCCCGACCACCACGACACACCGGCACACCGGCACCCACCCACCGGGCACGACGATGCCCGACCACCATCAGCCTCGGAGAGCACACGATGAAGACACGCCTGTTCACCTCGGAGTCCGTGACCGAGGGCCACCCCGACAAGATCGCCGACCAGATCAGCGACACGATCCTCGACGCCCTGCTGAAGGAGGACCCGACCGCACGCGTGGCCGTCGAGACACTCGTCACCACCGGCCTGGTGCACGTGGCCGGCGAGGTGAGCACCACGGCCTACGCCCCGATCGCGGCGCTCGTCCGCGACAAGATCCTGGAGATCGGCTACGACTCGTCGAAGAAGGGCTTCGACGGCGCCTCCTGCGGCGTGTCGGTGGCCATCGGCTCCCAGTCGCCCGACATCGCCCAGGGCGTGGACAGCGCCTACGAGCGGCGCGTGGAGGGTGTCGACGGCGCGGAGGCCGACGAGCTCAGCGGCCAGGGCGCCGGCGACCAGGGCCTGATGTTCGGCTACGCCTCCGACGAGACCCCGCAGCTCATGCCGCTGCCCATCACCCTCGCGCACCGGCTGTCCAAGCGGCTGAGCGAGGTCCGCAAGGACGGCACCGTCCCCTACCTGCGCCCGGACGGCAAGACCCAGGTCACCGTCGAGTACCACGACAACCGGGCCGTCCGTCTGGACACCGTGGTGGTCTCCTCCCAGCACGCCTCGGACATCGACCTCGACTCGCTCCTCGCCCCCGACATCCGCCGGTTCGTGGTGGAACCGGTGATCGGCGCCTTGGCGGACGAGGGGATCGAGCTGGACACCGAGGGCTACCGCCTGCTGGTCAACCCCACCGGCCGCTTCGAGATCGGCGGCCCGATGGGCGACGCGGGCCTGACCGGCCGCAAGATCATCATCGACACGTACGGCGGCATGGCCCGGCACGGCGGCGGCGCCTTCTCCGGCAAGGACCCGTCCAAGGTCGACCGCTCGGCGGCGTACGCGATGCGCTGGGTCGCCAAGAACGTGGTGGCGGCGGGACTCGCCCGGCGGTGCGAGGTGCAGGTGGCGTACGCCATCGGCAAGGCCGAGCCGGTCGGTCTGTTCGTCGAGACCTTCGGCACCGCGGCGGTGGACCCGGAGCGCATCGAGCGGGCCGTCGCCGAGGTGTTCGACCTGCGCCCGGCCGCGATCATCCGCGACCTCGACCTGCTGCGTCCGATCTACGCGCAGACGGCGGCGTACGGCCACTTCGGCCGCGAGCTCCCCGACTTCACCTGGGAGCGCACCGACCGCGTGGACGCCCTCCGAGCGGCCGCGGGTCTCTGATCCGCGGCCCGTGACCCCGCGGGGCGCGTCACGGTGACCGGCCGGGGGACCGTGACGCGTCCCGGGGCACGGCATCCCACCCGCCCCTCTGTCTTCCGGACATGTCGCGACACAGACCTTGCCGCGCCGCTTTGAGTAACGTACTGACTACTGCGTGCGCTGATTGTGTCCGCAATCGATCGGAAGCGAGCGACATGGCGATGGTACGGAGGACGGGCGCCGTGACGGCGCCGATGGGCGGCGGGGCGTGTGCGCGGGCCGCGGAGCGCGTGTGATGCCGGCGCCCGAGGCCCGCACCGACACCGCCGCGCGACCGGCCGCGGAACCGCTCGTGTCGCCGGTCGGCTCGTACAACGAGTGGGACCCGCTGGAGGAGATCGTCGTCGGGCGTCTCGACGGCGCGACGATCCCCTCCAGGCATCCGGTCGTGGCCTGCAACATGCCACCGTGGGCGGCCCGCCTGCAGGGGCTCGCCGCCGGCACCAGGTATCCGCGGCTGCTGGTCGAGCGGGCCCGGCAGGAGCTCGATCGCTTCGTCGCCCTGCTGGAGTCCCTCGGCATCACGGTCAGGCGCCCGGACGCGGTGGACCACGGACGCCGCTTCGGCACGCCCGACTGGTCGTCCCGCGGCTTCTGCAACACGTGTCCGCGCGACAGCATGCTCGTCATCGGCGACGAGATCATCGAGACCCCGATGGCCTGGCCGTGCCGGTACTTCGAGACCCACTCCTACCGCTCGATCCTCAAGGACTACTTCCGGCGCGGCGCGCGCTGGACGGCGGCCCCCAAACCGCAGCTGACCGACGAACTGTTCGACGCCGGTTTCCGTGTCCCGAAGGCCGGCGAGCCCCTGCGCTACGTTCTCACCGAGTTCGAGCCGGTGTTCGACGCGGCGGATTTCGTACGGGCGGGGCGCGACCTCTTCGTCACCCGGAGCAACGTCACCAACGGGATGGGCATCGACTGGCTGCGCCGCCACCTCGGGCCGGGCTTCCGCATCCACGAGATCGCCAGCCGCTGCCGCACACCCATGCACATCGACACCACGTTCGTCCTGCTCGCCCCCGGCAAGGTGCTGGTCAACCCCGAGTACATCGATGTCGACCACCTGCCCGACGTGCTGAGCTCCTGGGACGTCCTGATCGCCCCCGAGCCCGACCCGATCGGCGAACGGCTGCTCAGGATCACCTCGATGTGCGGCAAGTGGCTCAGCATGAACGTGCTCATGGTCGACGAGAAGCGGGTGATCGCGGAGCGGCACCACACCGGCATGCTCCGCGCGCTGGAGAGCTGGGGCTTCGAGCCGATCCCGTGCGACCTGCTGCACTACGCGCCGTTCGGCGGCTCCTTCCACTGCGCGACCCTCGACGTCCGGCGCCGCGGCACGCTGGAGTCCTACTTCGACTGACGGTGCCGGCCTTCACACGCCCGCTTGACCTCCCGGTCGAGGCCCCCCGGTCGAGCGGCCGGTGCCCGGGGGCTCCCGCGAGCCCGCGGGCGGCGTCCGGCCGTGGACGCGCAACGGCCCGCAGCCGCAGCTCCGGCTCCTGCGGCGGGTCCGACGGCGACAGGCCGACGGCGACAGGCCGACGAGGACGGGCCGACGAGGACGGGCGCAGCGCTGCCACACGCACCGCCGCGCCCCGTTCGCCCCGCTCCCGGACCGCTCGACCGCCCGGCCGGCGCGGGCGGGTGCGGCAACTGTCCCTCAATTACGCGGAAACGCCTCCGAAACAGTTCCCTCGCAGGCTGTGAGCGCACTCCGGCGACCGGCCCGCACACGCCCCGGGACGGCTACGGCCCATGTGGGCAAGGAGGTTCCGCATGTCAGGTCTCGGCATCAGCAGGCGCGGCCTGCTGGCCGGCGCGTCGGCCCTCGGCGCGTCCGCCGCCCTCAGCGCGTGCGGCGCCAAGGTCGGCAGCGACACGTCGTCCTTCTCCGGCACGAAGGCGGACACCTCCGGCGACACGGTCAAGGTGGGGCTGCTCAACTCGCTCTCGGGCACCATGGCCATCAGCGAGGTCACGGTCCACAACTCGCTGCTGCTCGCCGTCGGGGAGGTCAACGCCGCGGGCGGGGTGCTGGGCAGGAAGCTGGAGCCGGTCAGCCAGGACGGCGCCTCCGACTGGCCGACGTTCGCCGAGAAGGCGGAGGCCCTCATCACGGACGACAGGGTCGTCGCCACCTTCGGCTGCTGGACCTCCGCCAGCCGCAAGGCCGTCAAGCCGGTCTTCGAACGGCACAGATCGCTGCTCTTCTACCCCGTGCAGTACGAGGGGCTGGAGCAGTCGCCGTACATCTTCTACGTCGGCGCCACCACCAACCAGCAGATCGTGCCCGCCCTCGACTATCTGAGGGAACGGGGCCTGACCAGGCTCTGCCTCGTCGGCAGCGACTACGTCTTCCCGCGCACCGCCAACAAGATCATCAAGGCGTACGCGAAGGCCAACGGCATGGAGGTGCTGGGCGAGGAGTACGCCCCGCTCGGCTCCACGGAGTTCAGCACGATCGTCAACAAGGTCAGGAACGCCGGCCCCGACGCCGTGTTCAACACCCTCAACGGCGACAGCAACGTGGCCTTCTTCAAGGAGTACAAGTCCGGTGGCCTGACGGCGGGGAGCATGCCGGTGCTGTCGGTGTCCATCGCGGAGGAGGAGGTGAAGAGCATCGGCACGCAGTACCTCGAGGGCCAGCTGACCGCCTGGAACTACTACCAGACCACCCCGGGCGCGGCCAACGCCGCGTTCGTGAAGGCGTACCGGGCCGCGTACGGCGCGGACAAGCCGACCAGCGACCCGATGGAGGCCGCCTACCTCTCCGTCCACCTGTGGGCGGCGATGGTCGAGAAGGCGGGCTCGTTCGACGCCGCCGCGGTCAGGGCGGCCTCCGACGGCGTCGCGTTCGACGCGCCCGAGGGCAGGGTCACCGTCGACGGCGCGAGCCAGCACGTGTACAAGACGGCCCGGATCGGCAAGGTCGGCGCGGACGGCCTCATCGAGGAGGTCTGGAACTCGGGCGGCCCGGTCAGGCCGGACCCGTTCCTGAAGGACTACACCTGGGCCTCCGGCCTCTCCTGACCAGGCCGTCCCGCCGCCCGCACCTGTCGTCCCCGACCCGGAGCCGCTCCATGACGGTCATCCTCAACCAGTCCTTCACCGGCATCAGCATCGGCGCCGTCCTCCTGCTCATCGCGCTCGGCCTGACCCTCACCTTCGGTCAGATGGGCGTGATCAACATGGCGCACGGCGAGTTCATCATGACCGGCGCCTACACCACGTACGTGCTGCAGCAGGCCGTCGGCGGCGCCGGTGTCCCCCTGCTCCTCGCCCTGCCGCTGGCCTTCCTGGTCGCCGGGGGCCTGGGCGCGCTGCTCGAGTGGCTGCTGATCCGGCGCCTGTACACCCGGCCGCTGGACACGCTGCTGGTCACCTGGGGCGTCGCCCTGATGCTCCAGCAGCTGGCCCGTGACCTCTTCGGCGCCCCCAACGTGCACACCACCGCGCCGGACACGCTGACCGGGAACGTCTCGGTCGCGGGCGTCGTCCTCACCACCAACCGGCTGTTCATCCTCGGCCTCGCCCTGGCCTGCGTCCTCGGGCTCACCCTGATGCTGCGGCTGACACCGCTCGGCCGCCGCGTCCGGGCCGTCGTGCAGAACCGCGAGCTGGCCGAGGTGTCCGGCATCGCCACCGGCCGCGTCGACCGCACGGCCTTCTTCATCGGCTCGGGCCTCGCGGGCGTCGCCGGCGTCGCGCTCACCCTGGTCGGCCCGATCGGCCCGACGATGGGCACCAACTACATCGTCGACGCCTTCCTCGTGGTCGTCGCCGGCGGCATCGGCCGGCTCAGGGGCGCCGTCGTCACGGCCTTCGCGCTGGGCGTGCTCCAGGCGGTGCTGGAGTACTCGACGACGACCAGCGTGGCCAAGGTCGTCGTGCTCGTGGCCGTCGTCGCCTTCCTCCAGTGGCGCCCCCAGGGCCTGTACACACTGCGTACCCGGAGCCTCGTATGACGACCACCGCCCCGCCCCCGGCCCCGACGCCCGCCGTCGCCACGCCGCCGCCGTCCCCGTCGGCCCGCTTCCGCGTGCCCGGCGCGTTCCTCCTCGGCGCCGTCCTGCTGTTCGGCGTCGCCCCGCTCGTCCTGTCCGACTTCCGCATCAGCCTCCTCGCGAAGTACCTGTGCTACGCGATCGTGGCGGTCGGGGTGAGCCTCGCCTGGGGCCGGGGCGGCCTGCTCGTCCTCGGCCAGGGCGTCTTCTTCGGGCTCGGCGGCTACGCCATGGCCATGCACCTCAAGCTCGCCGACGCCGCCGCGGCCGGCGAGACGCTGCCCGACTTCATGCTGCTGTACGGCTCGGGCGACGCCCTGCCCTGGTGGTGGCGGCCCTTCGCGAACCCGGTGTTCGCGCTCGCCGCGACCGTGCTGCTGCCCATGGCGGTCGCCGCGCTGCTCGGCTACTTCGTCTTCCGGCGGCGCGTCAGGGGCGCCTACTTCGCGATCCTCAGCCAGGCCCTCGCCGCCGCCCTGTCCATCTGGCTGGTCGGCCAGCAGACCACCACCGGCGGCACCAACGGCCTCACCGACATCCGTGGCTTCTTCGGCTACGACCTGAGCGACCCGGTCAACCAGCGGACGGTGTACTTCGTCGTCGCCGGCGTCCTCCTGCTGCTGATGGCCGCCGCCCGTCAGCTGTTCGTCAGCCGTTACGGCGAACTCCTGGTCGCCGTCCGGGACGCCGAGGAGCGGGTGCGCTTCCTCGGCTACGACCCGGCGGCCGTCAAGCTCGTCGCGTACGTCGTCGCGGCCGGCACGGCGGGGCTGGCGGGCGCCCTGTTCGTCCCGGCGGTCGGCATCATCTCCCCGGCGCTGATCGGGATCGTGCCGTCCATCGGCTTCGTCATCGGCGCGGCGGTCGGCGGCCGGGCCAGCCTGGTGGGCGCGGTGCTCGGCGCGGTCGCCGTGGCCTGGGCGCAGAGCTCGCTCTCCGACGCCTTCCCGGCCGCGTGGACGTACCTCCAGGGGCTGCTGTTCGTCGTGGCGGTGGGTTTCCTGCCCGGTGGACTGGCCTCCGTGGTGACCGCCCTGCGCGCACGCCGTACCCGTACGGCCCCGGCCCCGGCCCCGACGAAGGGAGAGACGGCATGAGCGGCGCCGGACTGACCGTCCGCGACCTGCGGGTGACGTTCGACGGCTTCCGGGCCGTCGACGGTGTGGACCTCGACGTTCCCCCCGGTGACCTGCGCTTCCTCATCGGCCCGAACGGCGCCGGCAAGACCACCCTGGTCGACGCGGTCACCGGCCTGGTGAGGGCCACCGGGTCGGTCCGCTTCGCGGGCGAGGAGCTGCTGGGCAGGCCCGTGCACCGGATCGCCCGCCGGGGCATCGGCCGTACGTTCCAGACGGCCACGGTCTTCGAGCAGTTGACCGTCCTGCAGAACCTCGACATCGCCGCGGGCGCCGGGCGCGGACCGCTCACCCTGCTCCGCCGCCGCAGGGGGGTGCCCGAGGCGGTGGCACATGCCCTGGAGACCATCGGTCTCGCCGGTCTGCGGGACCGCCCGGCGGGTGTGCTGGCCCACGGCCAGAAGCAGTGGCTGGAGATCGGCATGCTGCTCGTCCAGGACGTGCGGCTGCTGCTGCTCGACGAGCCGGTCGCCGGGATGAGCCACGACGAGCGCGAGGCCACCGGCGAGCTGCTGCGGCGGGTCGGCGAGGACCGTACGGTCGTCGTCATCGAGCACGACATGGACTTCATGCGCTCCTACGCCCGCAGCGTCAGCGTCCTGCACGCCGGCAAGGTGCTCAAGCAGGGCACGGTCGCGGAGGTCCAGGCCGACGCCAGGGTGCAGGAGGTCTATCTGGGCCGGGCGGCCGCGCCCGAGCCGGTGGCCGTACCCGTCGCCGAGGAGGCGTGACACGCATGCTGGAGATCGCCGCCGTACGGGCCGGTTACGACCGCACGACCGTGCTGCACGGGGTGACCGTCGCCGTGCCCGAGGACGGCGTCGCGGCCGTCCTCGGGCACAACGGTGCGGGCAAGAGCACCCTGTTGCGGACCGCCATGGGGCTGATCCGGCCGATGGCCGGGAGCGTCCTGCTGGACGGCGAGGACATCACGCGTCTGGCTCCGCACCAGCGGGTGGCCAGGGGCATGGCGTACGTGCCGCAGGGCCAGCAGGCGTTCCCGCACCTGACCACCGCGGAGAACCTCCGGCTCGTCGCCGACGGCCGCACCGGCGGCAGGGCGGCCGTCGCCGAGGCCCTGGACCTGTTCCCGGTCCTGCGCGAGCTGTCCGGCCGCCGGGCCGGCCTCCTCTCCGGCGGCCAGCGGCAGCAACTCGCCATCGCCCGGGCCCTGGTCACCCGCCCGAGGCTGCTGCTGCTCGACGAGCCGACCGAGGGCATCCAGCCCTCCGTCGTCGCGGAGATCGAGGAGACGGTCCTCGCCCTGACCCGGCGCGGCGGCCTGTCCGTCCTCCTCGTCGAACAGCACGTCGGCTTCGCCCTGCGGGCCGCGCAGCACTACTACGTCCTGGAGACGGGCCGGGTGACCTCCTCCGGCGAGGGCGGGGGCGACGCCGAGCAGACCGTACGGACGGCGCTCAGCGTGTGAGCGGGGCGGCTCCGCCGGGGTGACCGGCGAGTACCGTCCGGTACTCGCCGGGCGGCGGACGACGGGCCGTGGGGTGCGACCGGGGCCGGTCAGGGCCTTGCGCGCGCGAACGCCGGCACCGGACACGGACACCGGACCCCGACCGCGCCCGCGGTCACCCGGACGCCCACCGGACGCCCGGGTCGTGTGCGAGAGGAGCGGGACCTGGCCGTGCTACCCGTCGTCCCCGCCGCCGCGCGTCGCGCGGACGCGTGGCGCGCGGACGCGTGGCGCGCGACGCACCAGCTCGCCCGCCGTCAGCGTCGCGAAGGACACGGCACGGACCCAGCGCGGGCCGCCCCGGCTCGCCCACACCACGCAGACGCATCCCCCGGCGACGGCTGCGAGCACAACGGACAGGACGACCACGATCATGCTTCTTCCCCCTCCTCGGTCACGGTCCGCGCCATCCTCTCAGCCCGCCGGGCCGCACCGGACGCCCGCCATCCGTCGAGCGCCGTTCAGCTCGGCGTCCCGGTGTGGTCATGGACCTTCACGACAGTTCGCTGCAGCCTCTTCGTCCCACGCGATCCCAGGAGCAGCCATGAGTGCGGCACAGCCCCATCACCCCGACAGACGCCGGCTGCTGCGGGCCGCCGTGGCCGTCCCGGCCGCCGGTACGGTCACCGCCTCCGCCCTCGCCGCCGGTGCCGCGCCCGCGCGGGCCGCCGGCGCGTCGTCCCGGCCGGGCCGTTTCGACGCCGGCTCGCCGCGCTTCGCGCTCGCGGTGCTGCCGGACACGCAGTACCTGTTCGACGCCGACAGCGCCGACCCGGAGCCGCTGCGGGCGACGTTCGAGTACCTCGTGCACCAGCGCGAGGAGGCCAACGTCGCCTTCATGACGCACCTCGGCGACATCACCGAGCACGGGACGAAGGACGAGATCGAGCTGGCCGCCGACACCTTCGGCCTGCTCGACGGCCGGGTCCCCTACAGCGTGCTGGCCGGCAACCACGACATCGCCTCCGGCGACGACCAGCGCGGCGACAGCCCGTACCTCGACTCCTTCGGCCCGCGCCGGTTCCGCTCCGCCGGCACCTTCGGCGGTGCCTCCCCCGACGGCTACAACAGCTACCACCTGCTGCGCGCGGCGGGCCGTGAGTGGCTGGTCCTCGCGCTGGACTGGCGGGTGTCCGACGCGGGCCTGCGCTGGGCGCAGGGCGTGCTCGACGCCCACCCCACCGTGCCCGCCGTCCTCACCACCCACGACCTGGTGTGGGCCGAGGACGACGGCACCGCGCACCTGTCGGACAACGGCACGCGCCTGTGGGACGGGCTCGTCCGCGGCAACGACCAGATCTTCCTGGCGCTCGGCGGGCACTACTGGCCGCCCGGCCGCACCGTGCTGACCAACGACGCCGGGAACGACGTCCACCTGCACATCACCAACTACCAGGACCGCTACTACGGCGGCGCCGGCATGATCCGCCTCTACCACTTCGACCTCGTCCGGAACGTCATCGACGTCGAGACCTTCTCCCCCTGGTTCCTCTCCCGCGACGCGGACGACCGGACACCGCTGGAGGCGGAGACCGTCGAACTGACCGGCCCCGTCGACCGGTTCAGCCTCGCCGTCGACTTCGCGGACCGGTTCCGCGGCTTCTCCCCCGCCGTACCGCCGAAGCCGCGCCCCGCCGCGGCCGTGATGCCGCGCGGCACGGTCGCGTACTGGCGGTTCGACGCCTCCGGCGCCACCATGCCCGCGGCCGGCGCACCGGTGCCGGACGGCACCGTCGTCCGCGACCTGTCCGGCAACGGCAACGACCTCACCGTCGGCCGTGTCGGCGCCGGCGACCGGCAGGCGCTCACCTTCTCCGCCGACCACCACCCCGGCCAGCCCGCGCACGCCAGCCTCCGCTTCGACGGCGGCAAGAACCCCGACCGCGGCGCCATTCTCACCACGGGCCCGCGCGCGCCGCTGAACAGCGAGAAGTTCCTGCGCGGCTACACCATCGAGACGTACATCAAGCTGCCCGAGCCGTTCGAGGGCGACCACGCCTGGATGGGCGTCTTCAGCTGGCAGGGCCGCAACCGGGACGCAGGCAAGACCACCGGCTGGTCCCCGCTGGAACCGACGTGCAGCCTCAACGTGTCCTCGGAGCGCTTCCTGCAGTACGTCGTCTATCCCGAGCGGCAGGACGCCGATCCCACCTCCTGGAGCCACGCCCTGCCGGTGGGCCGCTGGACGCACGTCGCCGTGGTCAACGACGGCCGCCGCACCGTCGTGTACGTCGACGGCTCGAGGATCGCCCGCAACCCCACCCAGCGGTCGACCGGCATCGCCACGCTCGGCAAGCCGTTCACGCTCGGCGCCACCCAGTTCGACGAGCGGTTCGGACAGGGCTTCTACGGCTGGCTCGGCGACACCCGGATCGTGGACCGCGCGCTGTCCCCGAAGCATTTCCTGACCCCGTTCGACTGACCCGGCGGCCCTCGGTTGACATGACGCGAGCTGCTCGGTTTACTCCCTGCTGCGTCAGGACCGAGCACCAGACGCCAGAGGTACGCCCAGCCGGTAGCGCGGTCCACGCACCGCAAGTCCGGACACAGTCGCCAGGACGGCCGCACCGACGCGGTGTCCGAGGCGGGGTCGTGCCCTCACCCCACGGAGCTCACTCATGCACCACACCCAGCACGCCCGTGCCCGCAGGCCCGTCGCCTTCGTGGCGACGGCCTCGGCCACCGCGGTCGTCGGCGCCCTGCTCGTCGCCTGCGGTCCGAGCGCGAGCGCGGCGCCCACCGCCACCGTCGAACCGCCGCCGGCCGGCGCCGTCTTCGACTACCAGATCGGCGCGCCCTACACCCCGGCGTCCGACGTCGAGGTCGTCACCCGCGACCACACCGCGGACCCGGCGGACGGCCTGTACAACATCTGTTACGTCAACGCCTTCCAGGCCCAGCCGGGAGCCGAGAAGGAGTGGGGCGACCTGCTGCTGAGAGACGGGAACGGCGACGTCGTCTACGACGACGACTGGGGCGAGGCGATCCTCGACATCCGCACCGAGGACCGGCGGAAGAGCATCGCCGCCAAGGTCAACGCCATGATCGACACCTGCGCCGACAAGGGCTACGACGCCGTCGAACCCGACAACCTCGACACCTTCACCCGCTTCGGCGACCTGCTCGGCGAGGACGACGCCAAGGCGTTCGTCCGGCTGCTCTCCGAGCACGCCCACGACCGGGGCCTGGCGATCGGGCAGAAGAACACCCCCGCCTTCTCCACCGCGCGCGACGAGACCGGCCTCGACTTCGCCGTCGCCGAGGAGTGCGGCGAGTGGGACGAGTGCGGCGACTACACCGAGGGCTTCGGCGACGACGTCATCGTGATCGAGTACCGGAAGGACGCCTTCGACAAGACGTGCTCGGAGTTCGGCGACCGCCTCGCCGTCGTCCTGCGCGACCTGGACGTCACCGCACCCGGCGACGACGCGTACGTGCGCGAGGCCTGCTGACCCGGCCCCTCCGGCCCGCGTGGACATGAGGTCCGCGCGGGCCGTCGTGCGCACCGGTCAGCGGCTGTCGAAGCGGGCGCGGTCGGTGAGCAGGCCGCTGAGGTCGTGACCGGTGCGCATCTCCTCCGGCTCCGCGCCGCGCCGGAAGACCACGCCGCCGGCCGGGGTGCCGCCCGGCGTCAGCCGGTCGCCGTCCCGGCGCAGCCGGGCGCCCCCGCGCAGCGCCACCGCCGGTCTGCTCGTCTCCTCCACGCGCCGGACCGGTTCCGCGGACGCGGTCAGCCGTCGAGTGGGTGCCCGCGGGGCGCCGTGCGGGTTAGGTTGGTTGCCTCGCCCGGGGGAGGCGGTGATGGACGATCACTTGGCGTCCCGGACCCTGCGCTTCGAGGTGCTCGGCCCGCTGCGGGTGTGGCGGAACGGGACGCAGCTGGACATCGGACCGGTGCAGCGGCAGGTGCTGCTGGCGACGCTGCTGCTGCACGCGGACCGGCCTGTGCCGCAGGAGGAGCTCGTCGACGTGCTGTGGGGGTCGGTGGCTCCGGAACACGCGGTGGACCTGGTGCGGCGGCATGTCCTCGGACTGCTCCGGGCACTGGAGCCCGGCCGGCCGGCCGACGCCCCGTCCCGCCTGCTGAGCCGGACCGGGACCGCGTACACGCTGACGGTTCCGCCCGGCCGGCTGGACGTGACCAGGTACGCCGAGCGGGTCGAGCGGGGGCGGGCGGCCCGGGCCGCCGGCGATCTGCCCACGGCGGCCGGGGCACTGCACGGGGCGCTCGGGCTGTGGCGGGGCCCGTTCTGCGAGGGGCTCTCCGGTCCGCTGCTGGACCGCGAGCGGGAACGGTTGACGGAGCACCGGCTGGACGTGCTGGAGGAGCGCGTCGCAGTCGATCTGGCACTGGGCCGGCACGCGGACGTGGTGGCCGAGCTGGCCGGCCTGGTGCGCGAACACCCCTCGCGGAAGAGGCTGCGCGCCCAGTGGACGCTGGCCCTCCGGCGGTCGGGACGGCGGGCCGGGACGCCGGCCACGTACGAGGGGGTCGGGAGGCCGCCGTACGAGGAGCCGGGCGGCGCGCCCGGCCCCGCGCCCCGGCGCCCGGAACGAGCCGTACCCACCGACGGCCCCGCCCCCGCGGCGGACACCGGTCCGGCGCCCCCGCCCGTGCCGTTCCTGCTGCCCGGTGACGTGGCCGCATTCACGGGCCGCGAACGGCAGTTGGCATGGCTGGACCGGCTGACGGCCGCGGACACGGCGTCCACGGCGGCGCCGATCTGCCTGATCTCCGGTGCCCCGGGGGTGGGCAAGACCGCGCTGGCCGTGCACTGGGCCCACCGGGCCCGCCCGGCCTTCCCCGACGGGCAGCTGTACCTGAACCTGCGCGGCTACGACCCCGAGCAGCCGATGCCCGCGGGGGACGCGCTGGCCCGCCTGCTGACCGCGCTCGGCCTGCCCGGGAAGGACATCCCCCTGAAGGAGGCGGACCGGGCGGCCCGGTACCGCAGTGAACTGGCCGGCCGGCATGTGCTGGTCGTCCTGGACAACGCGGCCACCGCGGAACAGGTCCGGCCGCTGCTGCCCGGCACCCCCACCTGCCTGACCGTGGTCACCAGCCGCGACGCCCTGCCCGGCCTGGTCGCCCTGGACGGCGCCCACCGCCTCGTCCTCGGCCTGCTGCCCACCGGGGACACGCACGCCCTGCTGCGCCGGCTGATCGGCCCCCGGGTACGGGCCGAACCGCAGGCCGCCGCCACCCTGGCCA
>NZ_BMQK01000011.1 GCF_014648075.1 Streptomyces ruber
GCTCCACCACCAGCGGCAGCTCCGCCGAGGCGGTGACCAGCTCCCGCAGCGGATACCGGGCCAGCACCCCGTCCACCTCCGGCGCCAGCGCCGCCGCGAGCCGGGCCGCGACCGGGCGCTCCGTGTCCCGCAGTGCCTCCACCGCGGCCCGCAGGACCTTCCGCTCGCGCCCGCGCTTCGGCACCCCGTCGACGGCGCGCTGATGCAGCAGCGCGCCCTCCTCCAGGACGAGCTCCGTGTCGATCCCGGCGGGGATCTTGATCCGGGCGTGGTGCCGCCAGGTGGTGACCGGGTCGCCCCACGCCTCCACGCGGAAGGTCCACCGGCCCGCGTGCGGCAGCGAGACGGTGGCGCCCCAGCGGTCGGTGCCGGGCGCCAGCTCCCGCATCGGCGTCCACGGCCCCGTTCGCCCCTTGGCGTCCGTCAGGACCACGTTGGCCGCGACCGCGTCGTGCCCCTCCCGGAACACGGTCGCCGAGATCTCGAACTCCTCGCCCACCACCGCCTTCGCCGGACGGCGCCCTTGATGGACCGCCGGCCGGACGTCCAGTACAGGTATCCGGCCGATCAGTGGCAGGTCCGGCGCCGCGGCGGCGGGCGGGCCGGCACTCGCCCGGGGCACACGCGGCCCCGGGGTGGTGCTGGTCGTCGAAGGTACTGACGAGTGGTGCGTGGCGGGCATGACCGCTCCTGTCCGCGTCAATGTCGTAGGCGGAGGGGGTGTGAGGAGATGACACCAGGGGGCGTACCGGAGAAGCCTTCCCACCCTATGCGGATGGGCATTCCGGCACTTTGTTAACTACTCACGCGTATGTCTACACACAAGACCGGCCTCGTCCGTACGGACGAGACCGGTGTCGCCTACCCCGTTATACGCGGAAATCTCATGGTTTTACGGGCTGTTCACCTGAAGCAGCCGGTCGGGCGATCCGATGCCACGACCTGTCACCTTCCCCGAAACGGCGGCTTTCACCAGTGACCTGCTCACCTGGGCCGGTGTGTCGCCCGGATGGTGGGCCAGGTACAGCGCGGCGGCGCCCGCGACGTGCGGCGTCGCCATGGACGTGCCGTCGTGGGTGGCCCGGGCGGTGTCGTCGCTGTTCCACGCGGACGTGACCGACACGCCCGGCGCGAACACGTCCAGGGACCGCCCCCAGTTGGAGAAGGCGGCGCGCCGGTCCCCGTCGTCGGTGGCGCCGACCGTGATCGCCTCCTTGACACGGGCGGGTGAAGAGAGCCCGGCGGCGAGACCGTCGTTGCCGGCGGCCACTGCGTAGGTGACCCCGGACGCGATCGAGGTGCGTACGGCCGCGTCGAGCTGGGCGTTGGCGAAGCCGCCGAGGCTCAGGTTGGCCACGGCGGGCTTGTGCGCGTGCCGGGTCACCCAGTCGATGCCGGCGATGACCTGGGCGGTGGTGCCCGATCCCGCGTCGTCGAGCACGCGCACGCCGACGACCCGCGCCTTCTTGGCGACGCCGTACGTGGTGCCGGCGACGGTGCCCGCCACATGGGTGCCGTGTCCGTGGCCGTCCTGGGCCACGGCGTCGTTCTCGACGAAGTCCCAGCCGCTGCTCGCCCGGCCGCCGAAATCCTTGTGGGTGGTCCGGATGCCGGTGTCGATGACGTAGACGGTGACGCCCTCGCCCTCCGGCTCCGGCGCAGTGTAGCTCCGGTCCAGGGGCAGGGCCGGCTGGTCGATCCGGTCGAGACCCCACGAGGGCGGGTTCTGCTGGGTTCCGTCGTAGGCCACCCGGGTGTCCTGCACGACGGAGTCGACGCGGGAGTCCGCCGCGAGTTCCCGGGCCTGCCGCTCCCCGGTTTCCACGGAATAGCCGTTCAGTACGGAGCTGTAGGTATGGCCTATTTTCGCTCCGTATTCCTTGGCGATGCCCTGGCCGGCCGCCGAACGGGCCGTTGTTCCGCCCTTGAGCGTCACGATGTAACTACCGCTCACGGATCCGGGTTCGCCGGCGCCGAGTATCCGCCCCAGGGGCGCGGCGTACGCCGGCGGAGTGATGGCCGAAAGCGCCGCGGCCGTGACGAGCGCCGTCAGGCTCCCCGCCCAGCGTCGGCGCCGGTTTCCGGTCTTGGTCATATGGTGAGTTCCCCTCCTCAACTCGGCGCACCGATACCGCTTTTCACCGGACTCCGGTCAAAACGGCCGGTACGCCACTGGGCAGCCTCTCGTGCGCTGTGAGGCCCCACAAGGCCGCTTGGCGGGGCGGAATCGGCCATATCCCTGGTGAGAGCCCTGTGAAGGCTGCGGCGACATCAGGACGAATCGCGAACGGAAATCCGGCCGGACGGGAGTGCGGGACACGGATGCGCCGTGGTTGTTCGGGCGCTCACGCCGCTACGGTCGGGGGTGACGACGAAGGGGCGCCACAGCGGTGTGGGTCCCTCGGCCGCGCACGTCCTCCATGAAGGTGGAAGCTTAAGTGAAGGCGATTCGCAGGTTCACCGTACGACCCGTCCTCCCCGCAGCCCTTCACCCGCTCAGCGAGCTGGCGCGCAATCTGCGCTGGTCCTGGCACGCGGAGACCCGTGATCTCTTCCAGTCCGTCGATCCCGAGCGCTGGGCCGCGTCCGGCGGCGACCCCGTGCGGCTCCTCGGCAGCGTCCCCGCCGACCGTCTCGCGGAGCTCGCCGAGGACCGGCGGTTCCTGCGGCGCCTGGCCGCCGCCGCCGACGACCTGCGGGACTACGTGGGCGGGGACCGCTGGTACCAGGCCCAGCCCGGCGGCCTCCCCGCCGCCGTCGCGTACTTCTCGCCCGAGTTCGGCATCACCGCGGCGCTGCCGCAGTACTCCGGTGGTCTCGGCATCCTCGCCGGCGACCACCTGAAGGCGGCCAGCGACCTCGGTGTGCCGCTCATCGGCGTCGGCCTGCTCTACCGGCACGGTTACTTCCGCCAGTCGCTGTCGCGGGACGGCTGGCAGCAGGAGCACTACCCGGTCCTGGACCCCAACGAGCTGCCGCTGGTGCCGCTGCGGGAGACCGACGGCTCGCCCGCGCAGGTCTCCCTCGCGCTGCCCGGCGGGCACGGCATGCGGGCGCGGATCTGGCAGGCCCAGGTCGGCCGCGTCCCGCTGCTGCTGCTCGACTCGGACGTCGAGGAGAACGACCTCGGCGAACGGGGCGTCACCGACCGGCTGTACGGCGGCGGCAGCGAACACCGGCTGCTGCAGGAGATGCTGCTCGGCATAGGAGGTGTGCGGGCGGTCCGGACGTACTGCCGGCTCACCGGCCACCCGGAGCCCGAGGTCTTCCACACCAACGAGGGCCACGCCGGCTTCCTCGGCCTGGAGCGCATCGCCGAGCTGTGCGACCGGGGGCTGGACTTCGACGCGGGCCTGGAGGCGGTGCGGGCGGGCACGGTCTTCACCACCCACACGCCCGTCCCCGCCGGCATCGACCGCTTCGACCGCGAACTGGTCGCCCGCCACTTCGGCCCCGACGCGGAACTGCCCCGCATCGACGTCGAACGCATCCTCCGGCTCGGCCTGGAGACCTACCCCGGCGGCGAGCCCAACCTGTTCAACATGGCCGTGATGGGCCTCAGGCTCGGCCAGCGGGCGAACGGCGTCTCGCTGCTGCACGGCCAGGTCAGCCGGGAGATGTTCGCGGGACTGTGGCCGGGCTTCGACCCGGACGAGGTGCCGATCACCTCCGTCACCAACGGCGTCCACGCGCCCACCTGGGTGGCCCCCGAGGTGTTCCGCCTCGGCGCGCGGCAGATCGGCGTGCAGCGCACCGAGGACGCGCTGACGGTCGGCGGCTCGGAACGCTGGGACTCCGTCGCGGACATCCCCGACCAGGAGATCTGGGAGCTCAGGCGGTCCCTGCGCGAGCAGCTGGTGGACGAGGTGCGGCGGCGGCTGTACGCGTCGTGGCGGCAGCGCGGCGCGGGCACGGCGGAGCTCGGCTGGATCGACGGCGTGCTCGACCCGGACGTGCTGACCATCGGGTTCGCGCGCCGCGTCCCGTCGTACAAGCGGCTCACCCTGATGCTCCGCGACCGGGACCGGCTGATGGACCTGCTCCTCCACCCCGAGCGGCCGGTGCAGATCGTGGTGGCGGGCAAGGCCCACCCGGCGGACGACGGCGGCAAGCGGCTGGTGCAGGAGCTGGTCCGGTACGCGGACGACCCGCGCGTACGCCACCGGCTGGTCTTCCTGCCGGACTACGGCATGGCGATGGCCCAGAAGCTGTACCCCGGCTGCGACGTCTGGCTGAACAACCCGCTCCGGCCGCTGGAGGCGTGCGGGACCAGCGGGATGAAGGCGGCCCTCAACGGCTGCCTCAACCTGTCCGTGCTGGACGGCTGGTGGGAGGAATGGTTCCGGCCCGACTTCGGCTGGGCGATCCCCACGGCCGACGGCCAGGCGACGGACGAGGACCGCCGCGACGACCTGGAGGCCTCCGCCCTGTACGACCTGCTGGAGAAGCGGGTGGCGCCGCGCTTCTACGAGCGCGGGCCGGGCGGGCTGCCCGACCGCTGGATCGAGATGGTCCGCCAGACGCTGACCCACCTCGGCCCCAAGGTGCTGGCCGGCCGGATGGTCCGCGAGTACGTGGAGCGCCTGTACGCGCCCGCGGCCCGGTCCCACCGCGCGATGACCCCGGACGCGGCCCGGGACCTGGCGGAGTGGAAAACCCGGGTGCGCGGCGCCTGGCACGACGTCGCGGTCGACCACGTGGAGACCTCGGCGGTGACCACCACGGCGGAGCTCGGCACCACGCTGTCGCTGCGGGTGCTCGTCCGGCTCGGCGGGCTGGCCCCCGACGACGTCGAGGTGCAGGCGGTGTCGGGCCGGGTGGACGCGGAGGACCGCATCGCGGACGCGGAGTGCGTCCCGCTGAAGCCGACGGGCGGCCCGGACGCGGAGGGGCGGTACGTGTACGAGGGCCCGCTGTCCCTGGACCGCACCGGCCCGTTCGGGTACACCGTCCGCGTCCTGCCGGCCCACCCGCTGCTGGCGTCGGCGGCGGAACTCGGGCTGCTGGCGGTGCCGTCGGAGGAGACGGGCGAGGGAGGCGGAGTACTCATGCGCTGACGGGGAGCGCCCCCAAGGGCGCGGGGGACTGTGCGACCAGCCATGACGGACCCGCAGACAACCGACGAGGGGCGCGCCGCACAGGGGCGCGCCCCTCCGTCGGGGCGTCAGCCCTGGACGTCCGTGCACAGCCTGCGCAGCACCGCTCCGCACCGGCGTGCGTACGCGTGCTGCAGGCCCCGGGTCGCCGCGCCGCCCGCGCGGGCGTACCACTTGGCCGGGCGGCTGAACGCCGTCACCGTCAGCCAGACCGACCCGTCGCCCGTGCGGGCGACCACGAAGGACTCCTCGCCGCACTCGGGATGGCCCTGGAGGGTGCCGTACGCCCAGCCCCGGCGGCGGGGCTCGGCCAGTGTCCACACCACCCGGCACGGCGCCTTGATCAGACCGGCGAGCGTGACCGTGACGTCGACCCCGGGCGCGGCCCCGGGGGCGCCGGCCTCGAGCCCCACGCCGATCGCCCGGTGCAGCTCCCAGGTCAGCAGCGCGTCGGACGCGCGTGTGAAGACGTCCGTGCCCTCGCCGATGCGGGTGCGGACCTGGAGGGGGTGGAAACCGGGCGGGCAGTGACCGGACAGGGTCGCGCCCACGTGTTCGTAGGTGAAGGGGCCGTCGGGGAAGGGACCGTCCGGGGAGGAGGGGGAGGGGGAGGAGAGGGAGGGTGCGGAACCGGCTTCGAAGGGGCCGTGTGGGGGTCGGCCATCCGTGTGGGACATGGGACCGAAGCCTAGGGCGGCAGCCGGGGTTGTACGAGCGCCGGACAGGCGTGCGCCTCGGGTGCAAGGGGACCAAAGGGTACAGACGCACCGCATCGGCGTGGACGGAGGTACGCCCCGGGGTGACGAGCCGCGCCCACGCCCCGGGCGCCGCGTCGGCCGCCCTGCTGGTCACCGCCGCCGGAGTGCCACGCTCACGCTGTACCGGCACCGAGGCGAGCAGGGAGAGAACAATGATCACCCGGCCCATCCGTGAGACGGCACTGGCTTCCGGGACGCGCATCCGCATCGGCACCCTCCCGTACCCCGGACGGGCGAGACTGCACCCCGCCCACGCCGCGGTGACCGAGGCCGAGCACACCTGGCTCGCACACTCCGCCGCGTTCACCGGCGGACCGCGCAGGGAAACGTTCCTGGACCGGCGCGTCCCCCGCTGGGTGTGCTGGTGCCACCCCACCGCCGACCCCGCGTCGCTCGCGCCCGTCAGCCGGCTGCACACCCTGCTGTCCGCCTTCGCGGACCCCGCCGGGCCCGAATGGGAGACCCGCGACGACTTCCTGCGGATGCTCGACGGCACGGGCGACGACACCAGTCCGTACGCCACCGCGTACAAGGAGGCATGGGCCGAGCTGACCGGATCGATGAGCGCCGGGCTCCGCCGCCGGTACGCGCGCGCCCACCGGCGCCGGGCGGAGGCCCTCGTCATGGAGAGCTCGCTCCGGGCCGGCGGCCACACCGTCCACCCCGACGTGTGCTTCCCGCTGCGCCGCATCTCCACCGGCGGCGAGACGGTCATGGTGCCCCTGGAGCACGGCCTCGGCGTCGACCTGACCGACCTGACGGAACGGGACGCGGACCTGGCCGGGCTGTGGCGCGTCGCGGGCACGCACATGGTCCTTGTCGACGACCTGTTCTCGCTGCGCAGGGAACTGCTGACCGGCGACGGCCTGAACCTGCCGCTCTCCCTGATGCGGCACCAGGGGCTGACGGTGCAGGCCGCCGTCGACGTCCTGCTGCGCCGTGTCGCGGCCGCCGTCGACGAGTACACCCGCGTCTGCCGGACCCTGCGCGCCCGCCACCGGGACCACGAGCGGTACGGCGACCTGGACCGGTACCTGACGGCGGTGGGCCACCTGATCGCCGGGAACGTGGCCTGGCACTACGAGTCCCGCAGCCACCACGGCCCCGGCCACACCTGGGACGGCCGCCCGCCCGTGGAACTGGTCCTGCACCCGGACCGTACGGAGTTCGTGTACGAGTGACCCCGGGCCGGGTCGGCCGGGCCGGTGCGGCGGCTTCAGGCCAGGCTGTCCCGCCAGGCCCGGTGCAGGTCCGCGTACCGGCCGGTGCCCGCCGTGCCCGCGACGAGGTCGGCCGGAGAGCCGTCCTCCACGACGCGTCCGTGCTCCATCACGAGCACCCGGTCGGCCGTCTCCACGGTCGACAGGCGGTGGGCGATGACGACCGCCGTCCGTCCCTTGAGCACGGTCAGCATCGCGCGCTGCACGGCCCGTTCCCCGGGAATGTCCAGCGAGCTGGTCGCCTCGTCGAGGATGAGCACGGCCGGATCGGCCAGCAGCGCCCGCGCGAACGCCACCAGCTGCCGCTGCCCCGCGGAGATGCGCCCGCCCCGCTTGCGCACGTCGGTGTCGTAACCGTCGGGCAGCGCGCTGATGAACTCGTGCGCGCCGATCGCCTTCGACGCCTCCTCGATCTCCTCGCGGGTCGCGTCGGGGCGGCCGATGGCGATGTTCTCGGCGACCGTGCCCGAGAACAGGAACGACTCCTGGGTGACCATGACGACACCGCGCCGCAGCTCCGGCGTCGCGAGGTCGCGCAGGTCGACGCCGTCGAGCAGGACCCGACCCTCGGTGGGGTCGTAGAAGCGGGCGAGCAGCTTGGCGAGGGTGGACTTGCCCGCGCCCGTCGAGCCGACGACCGCGACCGTCTGCCCGGCCGGCAGGGTGAGGTCGAAGCGGGGCAGCACCTCGCCGCCGGTGCGGTAGGCGAACCGGACGCCGTCGAAGACGACCTCGCGGCCCGGCTGCCCGGACCGCGGGGCGGGCAGGCTCCGGGGTGCCTCGGGCTCCGGCACGGACGGGGTCTGGGCCAGCAGTCCGGCGATCTTCTCCAGCGAGGCCGCCGCCGACTGGTACGAGTTCAGGAACATGGCGAGCCGGTCGATCGGGTCGTACAGCCGGCGCAGGTACAGCACCGCGGCCGCCAGCACGCCGAGGGCCAGGCCGCCGTCGGCCACCCGGTAGGCGCCCCACAGCACGATGGCCGCGACCGCCGTGTTGGCGACCAGCCGGGAGCCGGCCACATAGCGGGCCATCTCCAGGATCGCGTCGCCGTTCCGGCGCTCGTGCCGGTGGTTCAGCGTGCCGAACTCCGCCTCGTTGGCGGCCTCGCGGCGGAAGGCGCGCACCGGGCGGATGCCGTTCATCGTCTCCACGAACTTCACGATGACGGCGGCGACGGCGGTCGAGCGCAGCCGGTACACCTTCACCGCGCGCCGCTGGTAGAGCCGTACCAGCAGGGAGAGCGGGACGAGGGAGGCCAGCGCGGCCGCGCCGAGGCCGAGGTCCAGCCAGAGCAGCATCGCCGTGATGTAGACGAACGACAGGACGACGGTGACGAGCTCCTGCAGCCCCTCGTCCAGCAGTTCGCGCAGGGACTCGACGTCGGTGGTGGAGCGGGAGATGAGCCGGCCCGAGGTGTAGCGCTCGTGGAAGTCGACGCTCAGCGCCTGGGCGTGCCGGAAGATCCGGCCGCGCAGGTCGAGGAGCACGTCCTGGCTGACCCGGCCGGCGACGCGGATGAACAGGTACTGGAGCGCGCCGGACGCCAGCGCGCACAGCAGGTAGCCGGCGGCGACCAGGGCCAGCGGGCCGAGGTCGTCCCGCCGCAGCGCGGGCACGGCGCTGTCGATGGCGTACGCGACGAGCAGCGGACCCGCCTGCACCGCCGCCTGCTGGAACAGCAGCAGGGTCGTGGTCAGGGCGACGCGGGCCTTCATCGGAACCAGCAGCGAGCGCAGCAGCGCGGCCGTGGCCCCCGGTGGTGTGGGCAGGACGTCCTGGTCGAAGTGGTCGCCGGTGCCGTGCGCGGCCGGGGTGACGTCCGGGGCGTCCTGGCCGGTGGCGGCCGGTGCCGGTGCCGGCGCCGGTGTCGTGGGCGTCGTCATCGGTGGGCCTCCTCCATGGCGCCGGTGCTCCCGAGGGCGGCGCCGGGCTCCTCGTCGCCGGTGCGGTCCGCGCCCGACATCAGCCAGGCGTACTCGGCGTTGGTGCGCAGCAGTTCGTGATGGGTGCCGACGGCGGCGATGCGGCCGCCGGAGAGCAGGGCGACGCGGTCGGCGAGCAGCACCGTGGACGGGCGGTGCGCCACGATCAGGGCGGTCGTCTCCGCGAGCACCCGCCGCAGGGCGGTCTCGACCAGCGCCTCGGTGTGCACGTCCAGGGCGGACAGCGGGTCGTCCAGGACGAGGAAGCGGGGGCGGCCGACGACCGCGCGGGCCAGTGCCAGCCGCTGCCGCTGACCGCCGGACAGGCTCAGTCCCTGCTCGCCGACCTGGGTGCCGGTGCCCTCGGGCAGGTCGTGCGCGAAGCCGGCCTGGGCGACGGCCAGCGCCCGGTCCAGCTCCGCCGGGCCCGCGTCGCCGTCGGCGCCCATCAGCACGTTCTCGCCGACGCTGGCGGAGAAGAGGGTCGGCTCCTCGAAGGCGACGGCCACCTTGGCGCGCAGCTCCGCGCGGGACATCGCCGTGATGTCCTCGCCGTCGAGCGTGATCCGGCCGGCGGTCACCTCGTGCAGCCGGGGGACGAGCGCGGTGAGCGTGGTCTTGCCGCTGCCGGTGGCGCCGACCAGGGCCATCGACTCGCCGTGGCGTATGTGCAGGTCGATGTGGTCGAGGACGTACGGCGCGTCCTCGTCGGCGTCGGGGTGGCGGAACCGTACGGCGTGGAAGCGCAGCCCGTCGTCCTCGTGGCCCGGGGCGGTGGAGGTGCCGGCCGTGACCGTCTCCGACTCCGGCTCCGCGTCCATCACCTCGAAGTAACGTTCCGTCGCGGTCGCCGCCTCCTGCGTCATCGCGAGCAGGAACCCGATGGAGTCCACGGGCCAGCGCAGGGCGAGGGCCGTGGACAGGAAGGCCACCAGCGTGCCCGCCGACAGGTCGCCGTCGGCCACCTGCACGGTGCCGACCACGAGGGCCGCGCCGATGGCGAGTTCGGGCAGTGTCGTCATCACGGCCCAGATCGACGCGAGCAGCCGCGCCTTGTGCAGTTCGGTCCCGCGCAGGGTCCGGACCATCTGCCGGAAGGCCCGCGCCTGGCTGCGGTGCCGTCCGAAGCCCTTGATGATCCGGATGCCGAGGACGTTCTCCTCGACGACCGTCGTCAGATCGCCCACCTGGTCCTGCGCGCGCCGCGCGACGAGGGCGTACCGCCGCTCGAAGACGACACAGGTGATGATCACGGGGACGGCCGGGCCCAGGATCACCAGGCCGAGCATCCAGTCCTGGAGCAGCATGATGATCACGCCCACGATGATCGTCACGCCGTTGACCAGCAGGAACGTCAGAGGGAAGGCGAGGAACAGACGCATCAGCATCAGGTCGGTGGTGGCCCGCGACAGCAGCTGTCCCGACGCCCAGCGGTCGTGGAAGGCCACCGGGACGCGCTGCAGGTGCCCGTACAGGTCCGCCCGCATCCGGGCCTCCACGCCGGCCAGCGGCCGCGCCACCAGCCACCGCCGCAGCCCGAACAGTCCCGCCTCGGCGAGTCCGAGCAGCAGCAGGTACAGCGCCCCGAGCCACACGCCCTGCGGGTCGCGCCCGGCGACCGGCCCGTCCACCAGCCATTTGAGGACGAGCGGGATCACCAGCCCGATGCAGGAGGCGAGCACCGCCACGACGGCGGCGACGAGGAGCCTGGTGCGCACCGGCCGCACGTACGGCCACAGGCGCAGCAGGATGCGAACGGTGGAGCGGTCGTCGGCGAGTGCGGGTGTCGTGGACATCACGGGGGAGCCTACGGACCGGCACCGGCACTGCCCACCGGGTTTTCGGTGCGGGGGCGTCGACGCGCCGGCCTCGGCACACCGGCCTCGGCACACCGGCCTCGACGCGTCGGTCTCAACGCGCCCGCAACAGCAGCACGGTCCGTCCCGGCACGGTGACCGCCGTCCCGGCCCGGTGCACCTCCTCCGGCGCCTCCCGCTGCTCCTCGTACGAGGTGTCGACCACCACCTCGTACTCCCCGGCCCAGGGCGCCCCGGGCAGCACGAACCGCACCGGCCGCTCCCCGGCGTGCAGGACGGCCAGGAAGCTGTCGTCCAGCACCTCCTCGCCCCGCTCGTTCCGCCCGGGTATGTCGCGGCCGGAGAGGTACATGCCCACGGTGGCGGCGGGCGCGTACCAGTCCCCTTCCGTCATCTCCTCGCCCCGCGCCGTGAACCACGCCAGGTCCCGCAGCCCGTCCGCGGAGTGCGGCCGGCCGGAGAAGAACGCGCGCCGGCGCAGCACCGGATGCGCGTGGCGCAGCGCGATCAGCCGGGCCGTCAGGTCGTACAGCGCCCGCCAGCCCGGGTCGTCGAGCAGTGACCAGTCCACCCAGCCGGTCTCGTTGTCCTGGCAGTACGCGTTGTTGTTGCCGCCCTGGGTGCGGCCCATCTCGTCGCCCGCGACCAGCATCGGCACGCCCGTCGACAGCAGCAGGGTCGTCAGCAGGTTCCGCAGCTGACGGCGCCGCAGCGCGGTGATGTGCGGGTCGTCGGTCCCGCCCTCGGCGCCGCAGTTCCAGGAGCGGTTGTCGTTCGTGCCGTCCCGGTTGCCCTCGCCGTTCGCCTCGTTGTGCTTGCGCTCGTAGGACACCAGGTCGCGCAGGGTGAAGCCGTCGTGCGCGGTGACGAAGTTGACCGACGCGTAGGGGCGCCGCCCGCCCCACGCGTACAGGTCGCTCGACCCCGACAGCCGGTACCCCATCTCCCGTACGTCCGGCAGCGCGCCGCGCCAGAAGTCCCGCACGGTGTCGCGGTAGCGGTCGTTCCACTCCGTCCACAGCGGCGGGAAGGCGCCCACCTGGTAGCCGCCCGAGCCCACGTCCCAGGGCTCCGCGATCAGCTTCACCCGGCGCAGCACCGGGTCCTGCGCGATCACCGCGAGGAACGGGGAGAGCATGTCGACGTCGTGCATGGAACGGGCCAGCGCGGCGGCCAGGTCGAAACGGAAGCCGTCCACGCCCATCTCCGTCACCCAGTACCGGAGCGAGTCCGTGATCAGGCGCAGCACGTGCGGCTGCACCACGTGCAGGGTGTTGCCGCAGCCCGTGTAGTCCGCGTACCGGCGGGGGTCCTCCTGGAGGCGGTAGTAGCCGCGGTTGTCGATGCCGCGCAGGGACAGCGTCGGCCCGAGCTCGCCCGCCTCCGCGGTGTGGTTGTAGACCACGTCGAGGATGACCTCGATGCCGGCCGCGTGCAGCGCCCGCACCATCCGGCGGAACTCGCCGACCTGCTGTCCGGCGGTCCCCGAGGCCGCGTACGCCGCGTGCGGGGCGAAGTAGCCGATCGAGTTGTAGCCCCAGTGGTTGCGCAGGCCCCGCCGCAGCAGGTGGTCCTCGTGGGCGAACTGGTGCACCGGGAGCAGCTCGACGGCCGTCACGCCCAGCCGCGTCAGGTGCTCGACCGCCGCCGGGTGCGCGAGACCGGCGTACGTGCCGCGCAGCTCCTCGGGGACACCCGGGTGCAGCTTCGTGAAGCCGCGCACGTGCAGCTCGTATATCACCGAGTCGGCCCACGGCGTCTTCGGGCGCCGGTCGTCGGTCCACTCGTCGTCGGGTGCGTCGTCGTGGACGACGACGCCCTTGGGGAGATACGGCGCCGAGTCGCGTTCGTCGCGCACCGTGTCCGCCACGTGCTGCTCGGGCCAGTCCCGCACGTGCCCGTACACCTCGGGCGGCAGGGCGAACTCCCCGTCCACCGCGCGCGCGTACGGGTCGAGGAGGAGCTTCGCCGGGTTCCAGCGGGCGCCGGTCCACGGGTCCCAGCGGCCGTGCACGCGGTAGCCGTACCGCTGCCCGGGCAGCACCCCGGGCACGAAGCCGTGCCAGATCTGGTGCGTCTGCTCGGCCAGGGGCAGCCGCCGCTCCGCGCCGTCGGCGGTGAACAGGCACAGCTCCACCGCCTGCGCACCGCCCGCCCACAGCGCGAAGTTGGTGCCCGCGACCCCGTCCGCGCTCACCCGGAACCGCGCTCCGAGCGGTGTGGGCGTGCCCGGCAGGACGGGCACCGGTGCCGCGGGGGCCGCCGTGCGCCGGCCCCCGTTCGACGCGGCGGCCGCGGCCGCCGCCTGCCGGGCTGCCTCCTGCCGGACTGCCTCCTGCTCGGGCGGGCTCGACATCTGACGGCCTCCTGCGGCTCAGCGGCAGACACGAAGGTGCGGGCACACGCGGCGGCGTAGCGGCGCGTCCCCCGCGGCTCGTGCGCGGACGCGGCCCGCCGTCGTGTCGTCCTCCCCAGTGTTCTGCCCAGGGCGTGGCTCGCACTCACGTTTCCCGGGAGCACACACCGTCGTTGGGCCGCACGTGAAGCATCTGCACACGCGCGCGGGGCGCGCCGGGGCCGTGCTGGCGGCCGTACTGACATGGGCGGGACTCCTGGCCGCCGGCTGTGTGCCGGACGGGCCCGCCGGCGGGCCCGGGGACGTCATCCGTGTCACACCGCGGGACCGCAGTGCGGGCGTCCGCGCCGACGCGCGCTTCGAGGTTCGGGTGCCGGAGGGCCGGCTGGAGTCCGTGAAGGTCGTCAAGGACCAGGACGCGCAGGAGACCCCCGTCCCGGGCAGCCTGTCCCGCGACGGCACGGCCTGGCGGCCCGCCGGGTCCGGACGGCTGGCGCTCGCCGCCCGGTACACCGTGGACGCCGTCGCCCTCGACGCGCACGGCCGCCGCTCGGCGCGGCACACCACCTTCACGACGTACGTGCCCGACAAGCGCTTCGTCGCCTACGCCGTGCCGGAACACCGGTCCACCGTCGGCACCGGAATGATCGTCTCCCTGGAGTTCAGCCGGGACATCACCGACCGGGCGGCCGTCGAGCGGGCCGTCCGGGTCACCGCCCGGCCCGCCGTGGACGTCCGGCCCCACTGGTTCGGCGCGAGACGCCTGGACTTCCGGCCCGAGCGCTACTGGGAACCGGGCACCCGGGTCACCGTCGGCCTGCGGCTGCGCGACGTCGAGGGCGCGCCCGGCGTGTACGGACTGCAGCACAGGACGGTCTCGTTCACCGTCGGACGCCACCAGACCAGCGTCGTCGACGCGGCGGCCCACACCATGCGGGTGCGCCGCGGCGACGCGCTCCTCGCCACCCTGCCCATCACGGCCGGGGCGCCGAGGACCACCACGTACAACGGGAGGATGGTGGTCACCGAGATGCTCGAGATGACCCGGATGAACGGTGCCACGGTCGGCTTCAAGCGGGCCGACGGCAAGGGCGAGTACGACATCCCGGACGTCCCGCACGCCATGCGGCTCACCGCCTCCGGCACCTTCCTGCACGGCAACTACTGGGCGCCGGACGCGTTCGGCAACACCAATGTCAGCCATGGCTGTGTCGGCCTGCTCGACGTGAAGGGGGGCAGTTCCGGCACCCCGGCGGGCTGGTTCTTCGACCGCAGCCTCGTCGGGGACGTGGTCGAAGTCGTCAACAGCAATGACAAAAAGGTCGCTCCAGACAACGGGCTCGGAGGGTGGAACATGGGATGGAAGCAGTGGAAAGCGGGCGGCGCCCTGACGTAGCCCGATATAACGCCGCATCAACGGTAGGGATCAGGGGGCGGTACGTGCCGGGCCGGGCCGTGCGAGGGGAGACGCGAACGTGAACGGGCGACCGATAGCGGGGGCGTCGGTTGACGCCCGGAAACCGGGGGACCGGGCGGCACCGGCACGCGGGGGGAGGCGTCGCGGGGTCCTGGCGCTGCTGCTGGGCGTCCTGCTGCTCGCGGCGACCGCGTGCTCCGGGGACGACGACAAGGGCGGCGACGAGACCTCCAGGGCCGTCGTGACGATAGCCCCGAAGAACGGCGCCGACGGCGTGAACACCACCGGCGCCCTGAAGATCTCCGCGGCCGAGGGCAGGCTGACCGAGGTGCGGGTACGGGACGCCGGGGGAACCGAGGTGAAGGGCCGGGTCACGGGCGAGGGCGCCGCCTGGACGCCGTCCGGTCACCTCAAGTCGGCCACCGAGTACAGCGTCCAGGCCGTGGCGGAGGACGCCGACGGCCGCCGGGCCACCGCGAGGTCCACGTTCACCACCCTCACCCCGAAGAAGACCTTCGAGACCACCTTCACCCCCGAGGACGGTTCCACGGTCGGCGTGGGCATGCCGTTCTCGCTGCGCTTCGACAGCGCCATCAGCGATCCCGCGAAGGTGGAGAGGGCGATCACGGTACAGACCCGGCCGGCGGTCGAGGTCGCGGGCCACTGGTTCGGCGACGACCGCATCGACTTCCGCCCCGAGCGTTACTGGAAGCCCGGGACCAAGGTGACCGTCGGCCTGGACTTCGACGGCCTGGAGGGCCGGCCCGGTGTCTACGGGACGCAGACCGAGCGGGTCTCCTTCACGATAGGCCGCAGCCAGATATCCACCGTCGACGCCGGCACCAAGGAGATGGTCGTCGAGCGCGACGGCAAGGTCCTCAGGACCCTCCCCGTCACCACGGGCGCACCGGGCTACGAGACCTGGAACGGGCAGATGGTCGTCAGCGAGCGCTACAAGGTGACCCGGATGAACGGCGCCACGGTCGGCTACGCCGGCGAGTACGACATACCGGACGTCCCGCACGCCATGCGCCTGACCACCTCCGGCACCTTCATCCACGGCAACTACTGGAGCGGCGCCTTCGGCTACTACAACGCCAGTCACGGCTGCATAGGCCTGCGCGACGTGCGGGGCGGCTACGACAGCACGACCGCGGCCGCCTGGTTCTACGACAACTCGATGATCGGCGACGTGGTGATCGTGCGGAACTCCGACGACGCGACCGTCGCCCCCGACAACGGGCTCAACGGCTGGAACATGCCGTGGGAGAAGTGGAAGGCGTGACCGGCGCGGCTCCCGGCACGGCTCCCGGCGCGGTTCCGGTGCGCCGCTGTGACGCGACGCACCGGGGCCGTTGTCGTTAGTGACCGTTAACCTGCCCCCATGACTGTGCATCTCGAAGTCGCCGAAGGCGTCGGCACCCTCCGTCTCGACCGGCCGCCGATGAACGCTCTGGACATCGCCACCCAGGACCGTCTCAGGGAACTCGCCGAGGAGGCCGCGCGCCGCGACGACGTGCGCGCGGTCGTGCTCCACGGCGGCGAGAAGGTGTTCGCGGCCGGCGCGGACATCAAGGAGATGCGGGCCATGGACCACGCGGCGATGGTCGGGCGCTCCCGGGCGTTGCAGGACTCCTTCAGCGCCGTGGCCCGTATCCCCAAGCCGGTCGTCGCCGCCGTCAACGGGTACGCGCTGGGCGGCGGCTGCGAACTGGCGCTGTGCGCCGACTACCGCATCGCCGCAGAGGACGCCGGACTCGGGCAGCCGGAGATCAAGCTGGGCCTGATCCCGGGCGCGGGCGGCACCCAGCGGCTGGCGCGGCTGATCGGCCCGTCGAAGGCCAAGGACCTCGTCTTCACGGGGCGCGTCGTCGGCGCCGCCGAGGCGCTCGCCCTCGGCCTGGTCGACCGGGTGGTCCCCGCCGGGGAGGTGTACGCGCAGGCCCACGCATGGGCGGCCGAGCTGGCACGGGGGCCCGCGATCGCCCTGCGCGCGGCCAAGGAGGCGATCGACGCCGGGCTGGGGACCGATCTCGAGACCGGACTCACGATCGAACGCAACCTCTTCGCGGGCCTGTTCGCCACGGAGGACCGCGAGCGCGGGATGCGCAGCTTCGTGGAGGAGGGCCCGGGCAAGGCGAAGTTCGTCTGAGAGCACCGTCGGACTTCCGCGCGCAAGACCGTACGGGGCGGGCGGCGTCACTCTCCGGCCGGATCCCGCGGGCCCAGGATTGACGCCATGCCTTGCCCGGCTCCCCCGAAAGAGGGGTTTGGGCGAACCTTAAGCCAGCCTTAAGTCCGCAACGCGCCATGTGCTTGCCGTTCACCGGAAGGTCCGGAATCGCCGCAGTTCACCGATGCTTTTATGGGATGTTCTCTGCCGGTGGCATATGCCGCGCCCGGTCTCCGGAACGAGCCGTTCCGGAGGGTCCATTCCTCCGGAACGGCCCCGGACGGCGTCCTGGGCGGCCATGATGGGGGCATGGCGGGGCTGGAGGGTATCGAACAGCCGCGGCAGCACGGACGTGCGACCGCGGCGCGCTGGTCGCCTGCGGTCGAGGACGAACAGGCGCTGAGCACCCTGGAACTGCTCGGCGACCCCACGGAGGCCGAGGTCCCGCTGCCGTCCCGGCCCGAGTCCGCGGCCGCCGCGCGACGGCTGGCCCAGGTCGTGCTGCTGCGTCAGTGGGGCCTCACGCCCAGGATGACCGAGGACGCGGTCCTCCTCGTCTCCGAGCTCGTCGGCAACGCCGTCCGGCACACCGGCGCCCGCGTCTTCGGCCTCCGCATGCGCCACCGCCGCGGCTGGATCCGCGTCGAGATCCGCGACCCCTCGCGGGGCCTGCCCTGCCTGATGCCGGTCCAGGAGACGGACGTCAGCGGCCGCGGCCTCTTCCTCGTCGACAAGCTCTCCGACCGCTGGGGCGTCGACCTGCTGCCGCGCGGCAAGACGACCTGGTTCGAGATGCGCGTGGCGGACCGCTGAGCACTCCGGGCGCCCGGAGCGCCGTACGGCGGGACCGGTGCGCCATATGCCGGAGCAGCGGTCGCACCACCGCACATGACGGCCTTGGATGGTGAGGGTGACCTCGACCGTCCGGCGCGCCCTGCTCGCCGCCACCGCCGCCACCGCACTCGCCGCCCCCGCCGCCTGCGGCACCGGTCCCGACGACCGGGCCGGGGAGTCCCGGACGACCGCCCGGGCCGCCCGGGAGTCCGGGCGCGCACCGGCCGTGCGCGGCCTGCCCGGCATGCCCGAGGTCCTCGACCCGGCGGACGTCTACGCCGCCGACCGCCCGAACCGGCTCTCCCCGGTGGTCGAGGACTTCCCGTCCCGTGTCTACGTCCCCAACTCCGAGTCCGACACCGTCTCCGTCATCGACCCGGAGACGTACAAGGTGATCGAGACGATCCGGGTCGGCCGCCAGCCGCAGCACGTCGTGCCGTCCTGGGATCTGAAGACCCTGTGGGTGAACAACAACCGCGGCCACACCCTCACCCCCCTCGACCCGAGGACGGGCCGGGCGGGCAGGCCGGTCCGGGTCCACGACCCGTACAACCTCTACTTCACCCCGCACGGCAAGTACGCCGTCGTCATGGCCTCCCTCGACCGCGAGCTGGTCTTCCGTGACGCGCACACCATGCGGCGCGTCCGGACCGAGCCGGTCGCCTGCTACGGCGTCAACCACGCCGACTTCTCCCGCGACGGCCGGTACTTCGTGGTCTCCTGCGAGTTCAGCGGCGAGCTGCTCAAGGTCGACACCGAGCGGATGAAGGTCGTCGCCCGGCAGAAGCTGCCCCTGGAGGGCGCCATGCCGCAGGACGTGAAGCTCTCCCCGGACGGCAGGCGGTTCTACGTCGCCGACATGACGGCCCACGGCATGTGGGTGCTCGACGCCGAGGACGGCGAGAAGTTCGGCACCCCGAAGCTGCTGCCCACCGGGAAGGGCTGCCACGGCCTGTACGTCAGCCGCGACAGCCGCGAGATGTACATCTCCAACCGCGGCGAGGGCAGCGTGTCCGTCTTCGACTTCCGCCGCGACCGGCTCACCAAGAAGTGGCGCCTGCCCGACGGCGGCAGCCCCGACATGGGCGGTGTCTCAGCCGACGGCAAGGTCCTGTGGCTGTCCGGCCGGTACGACGCCGAGGTGTACGCGATCGACACCCGCACCGGCAGGCAGCTCGCCCGCATCCCCGTCGGCAGCGGCCCGCACGGCCTCGCGGTCTACCCGCAGCCGGGCCGCTACTCGCTCGGCCACACGGGCGTCTTCCGTTAGGGGGGACGGCATCGGCCACGTGCTCCTGGGTCTGCACCCGCTGGAAGGCCCGGACTCACGAGCGTGAACGACGACGGCACCGCACTCCTCACCGTCGGCGGCCCGTTCCGCGGGTGGCCACCGCCTGTACGGCACCGCCTCCGTGGCCCGTCCGGAGCTGATCGGCATCCTGCGCGAGCTGGGGCCCGGCCTGGACGACGTACGCCGTGTCCTTTCCGGGGAGACGACGGCCGCGCAGCTCGCGGCCGAGTTCGTCGAGGAGATGTTCGACGGGCTGGACGCCGTGGACCCGGACATCCGTGAGCGGGTGCACGGCACGGCCACGTCGGCCTTCCCGGGGCCGACGAGGTGCCGCGGGACCTGCCGGGCGACGGCGACCGGACCGCCGTACCGGAGCGGCTGCGGGCCGCCTTCGACGAACGGGTCGCCCGCTACCGCGAACCGCTGGTCACGGTACGCGGCACCTGCCCCCCGCCCGCCCACCGGGAGGAGTTCGCCTGGGTGGTCGCCGCACTGCGGGCCCGGGCCGACGGTTAGTCTGACCTGCGGCAGTACGACAGCGAAGCACGAGACGAGGGGTGGACCGGTGGCGGACATCGAGGAAGCACGCAGGCATTTCGACCGGATCGACACGGACGGCGACGGGTTCATCACCCCCGCCGAGTTCAAGACCGCCCTCGCCCAGCAGGGCGACTGGAACGTCACCGAGTCGGTGGCCGAGGCCCTCATAGCCTCCCGTGACCTCGACGGCGACAAGCTGCTGTCGTTCGACGAGTTCTGGTTCCACCTGAGCAAGTGAGCCCCGTCGGCACGTGAGTCCTGGCCGGAGGGGCGCCGCCGCGGTGACGCGGGGCCGCCCCCCGGAATACCCGGCCGACCCCGGGGGTTGGTGCCGACCGGCACAGCCACCACCAGGAAGGGTCAGCCATGAAGATCGGCATCATCGGCGCGGGCAACATCGGCGGCAACCTCACCCGGCGGCTCGCGGCCCTCGGTCACGAGGTCTCCGTCGCCAACTCGCGGGGACCGCACACGCTCACCGGCCTCGCCGAGGAGACGGGGGCGACCCCCGTGCCCGTCGAGGAGGCGGCCCGCGGAGCCGAGGTCGTCGTCGTCACGATCCCCATGAAGGCGATCGCCGGCCTGCCGTCCGGCCTCCTCGCCGGGGCGGCGGAGGACGTGGCCGTCATCGACACGAACAACTACTACCCGAAGCAGCGGGACGGCCGGATCGCCGGCATCGAGGACGAGGGCCTGACGGAGAGCCAGTACGTCGCCCAGCAGCTCGGCCACACGGTCGTCAAGGCGTTCAACGGCACCTACGCCCAGGACATCCTGGACCGCCACCGCCCCGAGGGCGCGCCCGACCGCCTGGCCGTCCCGGTGGCCGGCGACGACGAGGCGGCGAAGGCCCGCGTCCGCGCCCTCATCGAGGAACTCGGCTTCGACACCGTGGACGCGGGCCCGCTGGACGAGTCCTGGCGCCAGCAGCCCGACACCCCGGTCTACGGCCTGCGGGGCGGCGTCGAGGATGTCACCAAGGCGCTGGCGGACGCGTCGCCGGAACGGAAGCCGGAGTTCCGGGGATAACCGGGGTTCCGGCCGGCCGCCGACCCGGGGGACCCTGACCGGGCGCCCCCGCGCCGCGCGTCCACGACACCCGTGTCCGTCACCGTCCGGTGCGGTTCCGCCGGGCGGTGACGGTGCGGGGGAACCGCGATGAGGGGAAGGCGCCACCGGGAGCGACCCGGGCGGGCATCGCCGGTGGCCGTGCGGCATCCCAGGTGCCCGGAGGCATGAGCGTCCCGGTGCCTGGGGGAGAAGTCGGATGCGCCACAGTGTGCGCCAGTTGGCGTAGACACCGTCGGCCGCGGCTCCTATCCAGGGAGTCGCGGGGGCAAGCGGCTCCTGCCGGAGCACAGGAGGTCGCCGATGGTGGCGCCGGATCCCCTGAGCCACTGGATCGTTCTCCTCGACATCGAGGACTACAGCCAGCGCCCGGAGACCGCTCAGGCGACACTGCACGAAGAGCTCTACCAGGTGATCGCGTTCGCGCTGTCCCGCGCCGGTCTCGGCCTCGACCGGTGCGCCGTGCAGGACCGCGGGGACGGCATGCTCCTCCTCGTACCCATCGGGACCAGCCCCACCCGGCTGCTGAGGGAACTGGTGCGCGGGCTGGAGGACGCGCTGGCGGAGCACCGCGGCAAGTACAACGAGGACCACCGGATGCGGCTGCGGGTCGGGCTCCACCAGGGGCTGGTGATCCAGCGGGGCGAGCGGTGGACCGGCAGCGCCATCAACGACCTGGCCCGTCTGGTGGACGCCGGGCCGGTCAAGCGGGTGCTCGCCCGGGCGGGCCGGGCCCATCTGGTCCTGGTGGTGTCCGAGGAGATCCACCGGTCGGTCGTGCTCGGCCGGTACCCGGGCATCGACCCGGCGGCCTACCTGCCCGCCGACTTCGTCACCAAGCACGACGAACCGCGCCGGGGCTGGGTCACCGTGCCCGGCTATCCGGCACCGCCCGGACTTCCCGCGCGTGCGGGGGAGCCGCCACGTGATCCCGGAAGGCCGGGGGAAGCCTCCGGCACGTGCGGCGGCGCGGGAACTGTGGGCGGCGGGAGCGCCGCAAGCCAGGCACCGCCGCCCACAGCGCACATCCAGCAGGTGACGGGCGGCCAGGTCGTGGTCGCGCACGAGGCCCTGGGCGTCGCCGGTGACTACGTACGGGGCGACAAGAACGTGCACCACCACTCGCAGGCGCCCGACGGCGCCGCCGAGTACCGCCGGGCCGCCCCCGGAAACGGCTCATGAGTACGCCCGCCGAGTCCGGTCCGCCCCCTTCCCCGTCCCCGCCCGCGGCGCCGCCTCCACCGGGCCCCGCCCCGCAGGACTCACCGCCCGGGCGGACGCCCGCACCGCCGGGAACCGGGGACAAGCCCGCTTCGGACGGCCGCGGCGCCCAGAAGGCGGGACCGTCCGGGTCCGCCGGTGCCGGTGCCGCTGCGGGCCCCGGCGCCGGAGACGACACCGCTCGGCCCGGCGAGGGGAGCATCCGCGCCGAACTGCTGCGCGAGGCCTGGACGAACATCGGCGGCGACCACGTCCAGGGCGACAAGTTCGTCTTTCACACCGAGGGCCAACAACCCATCCTGCGGACCCTGCCCGACGGTGTGATCGAGTCCGCACGGCACGCCTTCCAGCCTCCGCCTCGCTGGGAGGACATCCAGGCCGACGCCTGGCACCGTCGTTCGGTCGTGCTGCGCGGGCCGGGCGGCGCGGGGAAGACCACGGCCGCCGTACGGCTGCTGATCGCCGCCGGCGCCCGCGCCTACTACCAGCTGGACTCGGTGGCCGAACTGACCGGCTCGACCGACCCGAGCCGGTTCGACGAAGGTGCCGGTCTCCTGCTGGACGACCCCCGCGACCTCGGTGAGCTGCGCGGCTCCCACCTGACGGGCCTCGAGGACCTGCTGGAGCGGGCCGACGCCCACGTGGTGCTGATCGCCGGGCCGGACGCCGAACTGGACCACTCCGTGGGCGAGTACGTCCAGCGTGTCGCCCGGCCCGACGCGCTGGACGCCGTGCTGGCCGCGCACCTGGCACACCGGCTCGGCGAGGAGGAGGCCGAGCGGGTCCTCGCCGCGGACGGTGTCGCCGGTCTCGCCGACGAGCTGCTCGCCGGTGCCGCCTGCCGCGATGCCGCCCGGCTCGCGGAGGTCCTCGCGCACGAGTACCGTGCCGGCGGCGACCTCGGCCTCGACCTGGACCGGGTCCGCACCCGGATGGACAGGACGGGCGGCGAACCCCCCGAGGAGTGGTTCGAGGGACTCGGCGACACGGTGCTGCGCACCCACGCCGTCGCCCTCGCCGCCCTCAACGGCCTGCCGCGGGAGGACGTGGCGATGGCCGCCTCGCGCCTGCTGGAGCGGTTCAGGACCGAGCGGGGCGTCCTCGCCACCAGCGTCGAGCAAGGGCCCGTACCGCTGCGCCAGGACCCGTTCGCCCGGTCCGGCCGGTCGCTCGCCGAGCAGTTGCGCTTCCGCACCGTCGACAGGATGGTCTGGGACCACCACGGCTGGGTGCCCTGCACCGTCGCCGAGTACCGCGACCGCGACTACCCCCGGCGGATCATCCAGCACGTCTGGTCCGAATACCGCGTGCAGCGGGAACTCGTCGACTGGCTGGCCGAGCTGGTGGACTCGCCCCTGCTGAGGGTGCGCAGCTTCGCCGGCACCGCGCTGGGCCTGATCGCCGCCGCGTCGTTCGACCACATCGTCTACCGGGTCTTCCCCGGATGGATCGTCCACGAGCGCAACGGAAACCGGCGGCGCGAGGCCATCGCCTACGCCCTCAGCGTGTGCGCCCGCTACCGCCGGCTGCTGTCCGGTGTGCGCGACCTTGTGGGCTATTGGTACACGAGCGGGCGCTGGCAGGAGCAGGCCGCCGCCGCCCGAGCGTACGGTTCGTGCCTGGGCGGCGCCGACCTCGGCACCGCACTCCAGGCCCTGACCAGGCTCGCCACCGTGAACCACGTGCAGGTGGCCGTCGCCATCGGTGATGCCTGCGCCGATCTGGTGGCGGACGACGTGGCGGAGCACGCGCCGGCGGTGCTGCGAGCGGTCGCCGAGATGGTGCACGAACCGAGCAGCCGGCCCCAGGGCCATCTGATCTTCCTGAGACTTGCCGACAGCCTCGTCGACGTCGAGGAACCGGCCACGGCAGGCACCACGCCGCGGTGCAACCGTCCCTCCCTGCTCCAGCTCGCCGCGGACAGCGATCCGGGAGGCGAGCAACGTCGGCTGCTCGGCTACCTGTGGTCCGAGGCGCTGGGCGGCGAACAGCACGCCGACTTGGCGGCGGCCGTGCTGGAACGCTGGGCGGCGCAGGCGGAGAACGACCCCCTCCTCCTCGATGAGCTGGTCCGCTTTCTGGCAGAGGACGTGGCCGCGCGCAGCCCACGCGCCGGCCGGCTCCTGCGGTGGTACACCGTGCGCTGGACCGAGCCGGACCACCTCCGTCACCTGCCCCGCTCGGCGGCGGTCCTCGCTGAAGCCCTGCGTGGCTCCGAGAACGCCGCACCCGCCCGGTCCGGAGGTGCCCGGTGACCCAGCCGCTGTCGTTGATCGTCCATCGCTCACCGGTGCCCCGCATGGCTGTGGGCCCGGTCAGGGAGACGCTGCCGTACGTCGCCGTCGTCTACGCCACCGCGAGCGGTGAGGTGGCCTGCTTCGGGGGCCGGCCGCTGAACCCCGTGCGGCAGCTCCTGTCCAGGTACCGCACCCGCTTCGAGGTCGACATGCGTCCGAGGCGGTGTGCCGGCGTCCTCTCCCCCGACCCGCTGGTCTCCGCCGACGGCGTGCACTGCTTCGAGGTGCGGGTCTCCTTCTCGGTCCGTGTCGCCGGCTGGCAGGGTGCCGAGGCCTGGGTGCGGTCCGGCGTGCCGGACGCGCTGCCGAAGGTGCGCGGCTGGTTCCTCAGCCGGTTCCACGGCGTCGGACGGGACTTCCCCATAGAGGACTCCTTCGCCCTTGAGCGCCGCCTCGAGGTGTTGTGCGCCGAGCTGCCGGACGTCCTCGACGTGGGGCTGCGGGTGTACGACTGCCGGGTGTCGGTGCGGCCCGACGCCGCCTCCCTGTCCTATCTGCAGTCCCTGATCGGAGCCCGCCGACGCGAGGAGCTCGGCAAGGCCGAGCACACGCCGAACAGGGCGGACGTCGTACGGAAGGGCGAACTGGACGCGCTGCAGGACGAGTTCGCTGTCGTGAGCGCGGCCCGGCAGGCCAAAGCGCTGGCCGGCACGCTCACCACCAGCGAGGGGCTGATCCGGCACTACTTGGTCACCCACCCGCACGACGCGGCGGTCGCCTTCGACATGGCCCGGCGGCTGGAGGAGGTCCGCGCCGCCACCACCGAGCACAAACACGAGCGCGCGCTCGACCTGTTCCGGGTGATGGCGGAGAAGGACCTGGTACGGGCCGGTGACCTGGACCGGATGCGCGAGCAGCTGACCGGCACGATGGACCGCGCCACCGGGGGCGACGGGCGCACCGCCTCCGCCGCGACGCCTCAGCTCTCCGGCGCCCGCCCCTGGGACGCCCCCGGGACGTCGGCACCGCACGTACCCGCCCCGTATTCCGAGGAACCCGTCCCTGGACCGCAGCAGCCCACTGCCACGAAGGCCGGTCCCGGAGAGACCGCGGCGTCCACCCGGTTCCCCGGTACCGCGCTGATCTACCTCGTGCTGGACGAGTCGCTGGGCCGCGAGTACCTCGACGAGCTCCAGCGGGGCCTGCAGAACCTGCACGCCACGCTCTCCGGCGAACCCGACGTCTCGGCCGTCCTCCGGCTGTGCGTGCTCGGCATGGCCGACACCACGGAAGTGCGGCTGCCCCTGGCCAGGGTCGGCCCCGGTACGCCGGCCCCCAGCCTCGTCACCCGGCGCGGGCTTTCGTACGGCCGGGCCTTCCGCACGCTGAGGTCGCTCGTCGGACAGGACGCCACCGTGGTCAGGACCGAGAGTGCGCAGGTGCTGCGGCCGGTCGTCTACTTCCTCACGGGCGGCGTGCCCGAGGAGGGGAACGCCTGGCAGGCCGCCTGCCAGGAGCTGACCGACCGGTCCGTCAACCCGGCGGCGCCCCGGATGGTGGCCCTGGGGCTCGGCCGGGCGCAGCCGCCGGCCGTCCGCGCCGTGGCGACGTTCCCCGAGTTCGCGTTCGTGGCCGCCGCCCACCAGGACGCCGCCGTGGCCACCCGGACCCTCGCCGCGTTCCTCTGCGAGAGCGTGGTCGGCTACGGGCGGCGCCTCGCCGGCGGCGAGGCGACCTTCACGATCGTCCCGCCGGACGGCTTCCGGCCGGCGGCCGGGGGAGGACACGAGTGACACCTGAGTGTCGTACCGACGCACCGTCACCGACTGCACCGACCGGCGCAGTACGGCTCATGGACCGAACCTCCTGACACGCGTCAGGGGGACACAGGGGGACAGAACGGAATGACGATGACGGACAGCAACCGGGGGCATGTGCTCCCCATCTACGTCCTCGCCGACGAGTCCGGCTCGATGACCGACCTCATCGACGACCTCAACGACGGGCTCAGGTCGCTGCACCGGACCTTGCTGGGCGAGCCGATGGCCGCGGCCAAGGTGCGTTTCTCGGTGCTGGGCTTCTCGGACGACGTGGTCGAGCGGGTCCACCTGGCCGACCTGCGCGGCACCGACGAGTTCCCGCTCCTGACGCCCCGCGGCAGGACCAGCTACCTCGCCGCCTTCGAGGACCTGATCGACCGGATCCCGGCCGACGTGCGCAGCCTGAAGGCGGAGGGGTACCAGGTGCACCGGCCCGCCGTGTTCCTCCTCAGCGACGGCCGGCCCAACCCCGACGAGGACTGGAAGGACGCGCACCGACGGCTCACCGACCGCAACACGACCCTCGCCGCGCCGAACGTGATCGCCTGCGGCATCGTCGACGCCGACGCACGCACGATCGACGAGGTCGCCACCCGGCCGGAGTTCGGCTTCGTCGCCGAGAAGGGTGCCGACGTGGGTGCGGTCATCGCGAAGTTCTGCGCCGCCCTCACCGCGAGTGTGATCGCATCCGGCCGGTCGCTCGACTCGGCGCACCCGGTACTGGAGGTGGAGAAGCCGGAGGGCTTCACCGTCGCGATCGATGTGATCTGACGTGGCGGCGCACCGCCACCGGCGTCCCGGTGAGCAACGGGAGGCGGGCGTGCCCGTGCCGCCCCCTTCCGGGCCGGTGGAGGAGGAGGCGGGCGGCTGTCCCTGGGGCACGCTGGTCGTCGGCACCGCCGGACCGGCGTTCGAGCCCCGGCCGCCCACGGGCCTGTCGTACCGTCCCGACACGGTGTGCGACGGCTGGTCGACGGACGCGGTCGATCTGCGGCTGGCGTCGGTACGCGGGTACCAGCACCGGTACGACGGCCGTCCGCGTGAGGACGACGCCGCAGCCGGCTGGGACGAGTGCACGGGCACCGTGGTGTTCGCCGTCGCGGACGGTGTGTCGGAGGCGCGGCAGCCGCACATCGGCGCGCAGCTGGCCTGCCGGTGCGCGGTCGAGGAGATGCTGGCCCAGGTGCGGGCGGGCGGTGGCTTCGTCACGGACTGGAGGAGACTGCTGTCCACGGTCCACTGGCAGCTGCGCGAACAGGCCGGCCGGCTGACGCGTGCGCGGGATGCGGATGTGGAGGAGACCGCAGGACTGCTGGCGACCACCCTGGCCGCGGGAGCGGCCACCCCCGGCCCGGGCGGAGTGGAGATCACGCTCGTCTCGGTGGGGGACTCCGGAATCTGGACGCTCGGGCACGAGCGGCTCCGCCCGCTGGCCGGCGGGAAGCGGGCCGGGACCGACGGTCTGGTCTCCTCGGCCGTGCAGTCGCTGCCCTACGTCCCCGACGGCATCCTCCCGCTCCGCCGTTCCCTGGCCCCCGGCACCACACTGCTGGTCGGCACCGACGGTTTCGGCGATGCCGTGGGCGACGGACGGGGCGATGTGGCCCGGCTGTTCGCGAGCGAACTGCGCCGCCCCGTCCCGCCGGTGCGCTTCGCGCACCTCCTCGACTTCTCCCGGGAGACCTTCGACGACGACCGGACGCTGGTGGCCCTGTGGCCGCGGAGCGAGGGGCCCCGGTGCGGGAGATGAGGGTGCTCTGGGTCCGGTCCGACCAGCTCGGTGAAGACCGGCTGGACCGGCTGGGCGACGGGGGACAGGGTGTCGTCCACGGCCTGGCCCGGCCGCCGGACGGGCTCCGAGGGATGCGCCTGGCCTACAAACGGTACAAAGTGGCGTTCGACACCGACGTGCTCCACGACATGTGCGGCTTCCTCGACCTGCTCCGCGACCGGGACCGCGCCTTCCTGGAACCACGGCTGGCCTGGCCGGCCGCCCTGGTCTACGAGGGCAGCCCGCCGACGGCCCTGCCACCGTCGGCGAACCCGGACACGAAGGTGGTCGGCTTCCTGATGCGCCGGGTGACCGGTGCGTTCGAGTTCACCAGCCCCCGGCTGGGGCGGACGACACCGCGAGGCCTGGAGTTCCTGCTCAACGACGACGCCTACACGGCGAAGATCGGGCTGCAGGTGGACGACGGACAGCGGCTGCGGCTCCTGACCGACCTGGCGCGAACGCTCGACCGGTTGCACCGGCAGGGGGTGACGGTGGGCGACCTCTCCCCGAAGAACATCGTGTTCACGCCGGCCGGACGGGGCAGGTGCCTGCTGATCGACTGCGACTCGATGCGCTACCGGGGCAGGGACGTGCTGACGCAGGTCGAGACCACCGGATGGGAGGTACCGGAGGAAGAGGAGAAGGCCACCGTGGCCTCCGACTCCCTGAAGTTGGGACTGGTCGCCCTGCGGATCTTCAACCGCAGTCAGGACAGCGGGGACGTCGGGCCGCTGCGCGGCGTGTCGGCCGAACTCGCGGCCCTGGCAGCGCGAAGTCTGAGCGAGGAGCCGCACCGGCGGCCCACGCCGGCCGACTGGCTGTCCGTGCTGGAAACGGTGGGCGACCGGTGGACGGTGCGGCGGAGCCCGGCCGGCCCCCGGCGGTGGACCGGCTCGTACGCGACCGCCGCCGGCGCCCCGCGCCCGCAGGGGGAAGCCGGCCCGGCGGCGCCGGGTGTCACCACTCCCGGCCGTGGGACCGCGGGCGCCGGCCGTGTGGTCGCCGCACTGGTGGCCGTGCAGGTGGTCCTGCTCGTCCTGCTCGGTCACCACGTGACCCGCCTGCTTGCCTCGGCGGGCGGCCCCGACGGCTCCCCGGCGCCCGGGGCCGGCGGCGGCCCGCACAGCACCACGACATCGGCGAGCGGCCCGGGCGCCGGCTCGAAGAAGACCGACGAGTCACCGTCGCCCCTGGCCGGAGCTCCCGGCGCCGCCGTGGACTATGCGCGGGTGGCCGGCCATCCGGAGGCCCGGGAGGTGGCCGAAACGTTCGCCCGTTTCTTCGGCGCCGTCAACACCCGCGACTACGACACGGCGCTGAGCTTTTACGACCCCGCCTCCCCTGTCTACCGCCTGGAGTCACAGGCCGGCCGTGACCAGTGGAAGAAGGCCATGTCCACCACCAAGGACAGCGACCTCGTCCTGGGCGCCCTGGACACCTCCGGTGAACACACCCTCGCCACGCTCAGTTTCCGCAGCCGCCAGTCCCCCGGATACGGGCCGGCCGCCCGGCCGAACGACACCTGCGGCGACTGGAGGGTGACGTACCAGCTGACCTACCAGGACGGCTACCGGATCCACGGGGCGCCCTGGGACGGTGTGCATTACGAGCCCTGCTGATCCCCGCGCCGCTCCGGATGCAGGTGATCAGCCCTCGTAGACCTGCTCCTTCAGCCGCTCCGCGGAGCGCACCAGCAGTGACTGTCGCCCCGTGACCACCCAGCCTGCCGAACGCCACTGCTCCAGCACCCGGCTCACCGTGCGCCGCGAGGTGAGCAGCAGGCCCGCCAGATCGTCCTGGGAGAGGGACAGGGCGATACGGCGGCCGGTGCCGTCGGGCTCCGGGTGGCCGCAGCGTTCGGCCAGGTCGAGCAGTAGGGCGGCGAGCCGGGCGGGCACGGGCTCGGTGATCCCGGTGCGCTGGACATCGGCTTCGCGCAGGCGCTGGGACAGGGTCTGCTCGAGCGCGGTGGCGAGGCTCGGCCGGGACCGGACGAGGCCGAGGAAGCGGGCCGCCGTCACGTGCAGTACCTCGACCGTGGTGGCGGTGAGCAGTGAGGCCGAGCGGCACCGCCGGTCGAGACCGGCCTGTTCGCCGAGGAGTTCGCCCGGACCGCGCAGGGCGAGCAGGGCGCGGTAGCCGGACGGGGACTGTGCCACCACCTTGACCCAGCCGCGCAACAACACGATCAGATGGTCCGAGTCTTCCCCCTGGGCCAGCAGTTGCCGGCCCGCGGGCACGGACCTCTGGGCCGCCGAACGCAGCAGCACCGTGCGGTCGGCCGGGGCGAGCGCTTCCCAGAAGGGGACGGGACGGTCACCCATGACCTCAACCCAGCAGCCAGGCGAGTGCGGTGACGATCACACCCGCGACGGCGAGCACGAGTGACTGCCGCACCCGCTGGTGCTTCGCCCAGGCGATCCGGCTCATCTCCACCAGCTGACAGGCCAGGGACATCAGCGGAGAGGTGGTCGTCAGCTTCTCGGCGAGGTGCTCGGGGTCCCAGTGCCGTACATCGCCGAAGTACACGAAGTGCTGGTCCGCATCGCGCTCATGCCGCGGTTGCAGTCTCGGGCTGACCACGGACACGGACGCCAGGGCAGCGAGTGCGAGCAGCGCCACACCCGACCAGAACAGCACCGCGGGTGCCGTGCCCTCCAGCCGCCCCGGGCGGTGTCCGGGCCCGGACAGAGCGACCACCGCACCCAGGAGCGCCGACTCCAGGGTGAGCGCGAAACCGGCCTTCGCGTCCACCTTCCCCGTCCAGTCGGCCAGCGCCGCGTGGATTCGCCAGGCCGTCTCCACCGGATCGGTCTCCGTCATGGGGCCCGCCCCCTCATCGACCGCATCGGAACGGCGTGAGCGTGGTCCGGTGACGATCACCGTGGAGCCCGATCACCTCCGGGAGACCACGCCACGCCGAGGAGCCGGTGCGGCCCGTCCGGCCGGATCGGTACGGGCAGCCGCGCGACGGCGGGCGGACCGCATCGTGCAGACCTGCTCAGTCTGGCGCGCGAGAGCGGCACGCGGAACCGGCTCCGTCGGATGGGCGGTCGGTTCAGGCGGCCCCGGCCCACTGCCGCAGCGCCGCCTCGCTGGGGAAGTTGCCGACGTTCTTGTCCACCGGGTTGTCGGTGTACTGGTGGAAGACCCAGGCGGCTCGGATGCGGGGCTTGCCGGCGCTCACGTAGTCGGCGATCCAGAGACCGTCACCGGCGTACGAGGTGGTGTCCCGGTTCAGCCAGAAGTCGCGGTTGCAGTAGAGCACGACCTTGTGGTCCGGCCGCAGCGCCTTGACCTTCCGGATGAAGCGGTCCTTCTCCGCGTTGCTCGCGTGCGTGCCGCTGCCCGTCGTCTCCCAGTCGAGGGCCAGGACGTCACCGGCCCGCTCCGGGGCCTTGGCGACGAAGTACTCGGCCTGGGCGTCGATGTTGCCGGGCCACAGGAAGTGGTAGAAGCCGACGACACAGTCCGCGTCACGGGCGGTCTTCGTCTGCGCGGCGAGCTTCGGGTTGACGTACGACCGGCCCTCCGTCGCCTTGACGAAGACGAAGTGCAGGCCGTCGGTGCCGTAGGAATGGGGCTGGTACGAACTGACATCTATGCCGCGGAGCATGCGGGGGGAACTCCTCTGCGCTGTGCATTGGGCGATGTGTACGTTGTCGTACGGAAGAGGGCCCCTAAATCATTCAAAGTCGCCCGGTGCGATTCCCGGTACGGCCTCTCAGCACTCGATGATGTTCACCGCGAGCCCGCCCCGCGCCGTCTCCTTGTACTTCACCGACATGTCCGCGCCCGTGTCCTTCATCGTCTTGATGACCTTGTCCAGGGACACCTTGTGGGTGCCGTCGCCGCGCATCGCCATGCGGGCCGCCGTGACCGCCTTGACCGCGGCCATGCCGTTGCGCTCGATGCACGGGATCTGGACCAGGCCGCCCACGGGGTCGCAGGTGAGGCCGAGGTTGTGCTCCATGCCGATCTCGGCGGCGTTCTCCACCTGCTCGGGGGTGCCGCCCAGCACCTCGGCCAGGGCGCCCGCCGCCATCGAGCAGGCCGAGCCGACCTCGCCCTGGCAGCCGACCTCCGCGCCGGAGATCGAGGCGTTCTCCTTGAAGAGCATGCCGATCGCGCCGGCGGCCAGCAGGAAGCGGACCACGCCGTCCTCGTCCGCGCCCGGCACGAAGTCCATGTAGTAGTGCAGGACGGCGGGGATGATGCCCGCGGCGCCGTTGGTCGGCGCCGTCACCACCCGGCCGCCCGCCGCGTTCTCCTCGTTCACGGCCATCGCGTACAGGGTGATCCACTCCATGGCGCGGGCCGCCGCGTCGCCCTCGGCGCGGAGCTGGCGCGCCGTGACGGCCGCGCGGCGGCGGACCCGCAGGCCGCCCGGCAGGATGCCCTCGCGCGACATGCCGCGGGCCACGCACTCCCGCATCACCCGCCAGATCTCCAGCAGCCCGGCGCGTATCTCCTCCTCGGTGCGCCAGGCGCGCTCGTTCTCCAGCATGAGGGAGGAGATGGACAGGCCCGTCTCCTTGGTGAGGCGCAGCAGCTCGTCGCCCGTGCGGAAGGGGTACTTCAGCGCCGTGTCGTCGAGCACGATGCGGTCCGCCCCCACCGCGTCCTCGTCCACGACGAAGCCGCCGCCCACCGAGTAGTACGTCTTCGTCAGGAGTTCGGCGCCCTGCGCGTCGTACGCCCACAGGGTCATGCCGTTGGCGTGGTAGGGGAGCGTCTCGCGGCGGTGCAGGACCAGGTCGTCGTCGTAGGCGAAGGGACTCTCGTGGTCGCCCAGCAGGGCGATCCGCCCCGTCTCCCTGATCCGCTCCACCCGCTCGTCCGCCGTCTCCACGTCCACCGTGCGCGGCGAGTCGCCCATGAGGCCGAGCAGGACCGCCTTGGGGGTGCCGTGGCCGTGGCCGGTCGCGCCGAGGGAGCCGTACAGCTCCGCGCGCACCCGGGCGGCCGAGGGGAGCAGCCCCTCGTTCCGCAGGCGGCGGGCGAACATGCGTGCGGCGCGCATCGGGCCGACCGTGTGCGAACTCGACGGGCCGATGCCGACCGAGAACAGGTCGAAGACCGAGATGGCCACGGGAACTCCTAGGAAAGGGTGGTGCAGGTGACGGGGTGCCCCGCCCGCCGGGAGCGGGCGGGGCACCCCGAGGGAGGTGGTGCGGCTACTTGGCCGGGCCGGCGTAGAGCGGGTGCTTCTCCGCGAGCGCCGTCACCCGGGTCCGCAGGGCCGCCGCGTCGGCGGCCCCGAAGGGAGAGGGCGCCTTCAGCGCCTCCGCGATGACGTCGGCGACCTCGGCGAAGTCCTCGGCGGTGAAGCCGCGGGTGGCGAGCGCCGGCGTGCCGATGCGCAGGCCCGAGGTCACCATCGGCGGCCGCGGGTCGTTGGGCACCGCGTTGCGGTTGACCGTGATGCCGACCTCGTGGAGGCGGTCCTCGGCCTGCTGCCCGTCCAGCTCGCTCTCGCGCAGGTCGACGAGGACCAGGTGCACGTCGGTGCCGCCGGACAGGACGGAGACGCCGTGCTCGCGGACGTCGTCCGCGACCAGCCGCTCGGCCAGGATGCGGGCGCCGTCCAGGGTCCGCCGCTGACGGTCCTTGAACTCCTCCGAGGCGGCGACCTTGAACGCGACCGCCTTGCCCGCGATCACGTGCTCCAGCGGACCGCCCTGCTGACCGGGGAAGACCGCCGAGTTGATCTTCTTGGCGAGCTCGGCCGTGCTGAGGATGACGCCACCGCGCGGGCCGCCCAGCGTCTTGTGCGTGGTGGTCGTCACGACGTGGGCGTGCGGCACCGGGTTCGGGTGCAGGCCCGCCGCCACCAGACCGGCGAAGTGCGCCATGTCGACCATGAGGTACGCGCCGACCTCGTCCGCGATCCGGCGGAAGGCGGCGAAGTCGAGCTGCCGCGGGTACGCCGACCAGCCGGCCACGATCAGCTTCGGACGGGACTCCTTGGCGAGCCGCTCCACCTCGGCCATGTCGACCTGACCGGTGGCGTCGTCCACGTGGTACGCGACCACGTCGTACAGCTTGCCGGAGAAGTTGATCTTCATGCCGTGGGTCAGGTGCCCGCCGTGCGCGAGGTTCAGGCCCATGATCGTGTCACCGGGCTTGAGCAGCGCGAACATCGCGGCCGCGTTGGCCTGGGCGCCCGAGTGCGGCTGGACGTTGGCGTGCTCGGCGCCGAAGAGCTCCTTGACGCGGTCGATCGCGATCTGCTCGACCACGTCGACGTGCTCGCAGCCGCCGTAGTAGCGGCGGCCCGGGTAGCCCTCGGCGTACTTGTTGGTCAGCACCGAGCCCTGGGCCTCCATGACCGCCACCGGAGCGAAGTTCTCCGAGGCGATCATCTCCAGGGTGGACTGCTGGCGGTGCAGCTCGGCGTCGACGGCGGCGGCGACGTCCGGGTCCAGCTCGTGCAGGGGTGTGTTCAGGAGCGACATGTGCGGGACGACCTCTCAGCCGGCGGAGAAAGCGGCGTACTCGTCCGCGGTGAGCAGGTCCTCCGGCTCCTCCGCGACGCGTACCTTGAACAGCCAGCCGCCCTCGAAGGGGGCGGAGTTCACCAGCGACGGGTCGCTGACCACGTCCTCGTTGATCTCGGTGACCTCACCGGTGACCGGGGCGTAGAGATCGCTGACGGACTTGGTGGACTCCAGTTCGCCGCAGGTCTCGCCCGCGGTCACCGTGGAGCCCACGTCCGGGAGCTGGGCGTAGACGACGTCGCCGAGCGCGTTGGCCGCGAACTCGGTGATGCCGACCGTCGCGACGCCGTCCTCGGCGTCCGACAGCCACTCGTGCTCCTTGCTGTAGCGCAGCTGCTGGGGGTTGCTCATGGCTTGAATTCTCCTGTACGCGGGGTACTGGTCGGACCTGGGGAACTACTGGAAGCGCAGGTGAGCAGGGGAAATGTGCCCGGTCTCACAAAAGGTCACAGAGCGGACCGGGGGCGTCCCCGCTTCCTGCCGCTGCCGTCTGGTGCTGCTTCTCGCTGCTTCTCGCTGCTTCCGGCCGGCTTCCGGCTACTTCCGGCGCCGGTAGAACGGCAGCGCCACGACCTCGTACGGCTCGTGGGTGCCCCGGATGTCGACGCCGACCCCTGCCGTGCCGGGTGCGGCGTGCGCGGCGTCGACGTACGCCATGGCGATCGGCCGGCCGAGGGTGGGGGAGGGCGCGCCGGAGGTGACCTCGCCGATCACCTCGCCGCCCGCGACGACCGCGTATCCCGCGCGCGGGACGCGGCGGCCCTCGGCGACCAGGCCGACGAGCACGCGCGGGGGGTTCTGCTCGGCCCGGGCGGCGGCCTCGGCCAGCGCCGCGCGCCCCACGAAGTCCGCCTCCTTGCCGAACTTCACGACCCGGCCGAGCCCCGCGTCGAACGGGGTCAGCCCGGTGGACAGCTCGTGCCCGTACAGCGGCATGCCCGCCTCCAGGCGCAGCGTGTCCCGGCAGGACAGCCCGCACGGCACCAGGCCCGCGGCGGAGCCCGCGTCGGTGAGCGCCTGCCACAGCTTCTCCGCGTCGGCGGGGGCCACGAACAGCTCGAAGCCGTCCTCGCCGGTGTACCCGGTGCGGGCGATCAGCGCGGGGACGCCCCCGACGGTGCCGGGCAGGCCGGCGTAGTACTTCAGGCTGTCGAGGTCGGCATCGGTGAGGGTCTTGAGGATGCCCGGGGACTCCGGGCCCTGTACGGCGAGCAGCGCGTACGCGTCGCGGTCGTCGCGCACCTCGGCGTCGAAGCCCGCGGACCGCTCGGTGAGCGCGTCCAGCACCACCTGCGCGTTGGAGGCGTTGGCGACCACCATGTACTCGGTCTCCCGCAGCCGGTACACGATCAGGTCGTCGAGGATGCCGCCGTCCTCGCGGCAGATCATCGTGTAGCGGGCGCGGCCGACCGCCACGGCGCCGAGGTCGCCGACCAGGGCGTGGTCCAGCAGGGCGGCGGCCTGCGGACCGGTCACCGTGATCTCGCCCATGTGCGAGAGGTCGAACAGGCCGGCCCGGGTGCGCACGGCGAGGTGCTCGTCGCGCTCGGAGCCGTACCGCAGGGGCATGTCCCAGCCGGCGAAGTCGGTCATCGTGGCGCCGAGCGCGCGGTGCACGGCGTCCAGCGCGGTACGGCGGAGGGGGCTGCTGCTCATGGGGGTGCTCCCAGGGCGACGGGGGTCCCCGCGCGGGCGCGAGCGGGCACGGGGGAGGGACGAGAAACGTTCCTCCCCATCTGTCATCGGAACCTGAGAGGTTCGCCCCGACACGCCGACCGCCGTCGGTCGCGTCGTGGCTTGCACCTTGGGTGGGACCGCCGGGGCGGCCCGCTTTTCAGATGTGCCTCGCCCGCGCGGTAACGGGGCCTGAGAGATTCAAGGGAGGGACTTGCTCCTTCGGCGTCCCGGGAACAGCGGCGGACAGCGGCTGACCGGGAACTCTCCCGCGCGGATTCAAGCGGCCGGTATGCAGTTGGCGGGCACATCATTGCACGCATCGGCGCGTCGCGGCAGAGGGGTCCCTCGCGGCCCGGAAAGTGGAATCCGCACACCCTCTGGACAGCCTCCCCAGGAGGACACAGCGTCCTGTAGCAGGGCTGTGGCAGTACAGGGACGGGATCGGAAACACCGCGCATTACCTTCTCTTTACACTCGACGGGGATGGGTTCCCATACCCATGGGGAGGACGATCACGGTGAACAGGACCACGGCGTGCGCCACGACTACCGGCCTCCCACTGCCCGGGCAGCCGGCCGGCCAGGCGCTCGGAGCGAGCGCCCCGTTCCCCCCGGCGGTCGTCCGCGACCTGAGGGAACGCTCGGGCCGCAGCCCCCACCAGCTCTCCTTCGGCTCCCACGACCTCGTCGTCGTCACCGGCCTCCCCGGCAGCGGCAAGTCGACGCTCATGCGGCGCGCGGTGCGCGGCGCGCGCATCGACTCCCAGGACACCCGCGACCGCTTCGACGCCCGGCTGGCCCGTCACCTGCCGTACGCCGTCTACCGCCCCCTCGTACGGCTCGCCCACTACGCGGGCCTGCACCGCGCCCTGCGCTCCGGCGCCGGCATCGTCGTGCACGACTGCGGCACCCAGGGCTGGGTGCGCGGCTGGCTCGCCCGGGAGGCGCGGCGCCGGGGCGGCACCCTGCACCTGCTGCTCCTCGACGTCACCCCGGGCGAGGCGCGCGAGGGCCAGCGGGCGCGCGGGCGCGGGGTCTCCCGTTACGCCTTCGCCCGGCACCGCGCGGTGACGTCCCGGCTGCTGCGCACGGTGGAGAAGGGGCGCCTGCCGGAGGGCTGCGGCTCCGCGGTGGTGCTGGACCGGCAGGCGGCCGAGGTGCTGAAGCGGATCGACTTCACGAGGTGACCGGCCGTACCCGTACGACGGAGTGGCCCATTAGGGTTTTCAGCCACAGCAGCGGTACGAGCAGGCGGTAGGCGGCAGATGGACTTCCCGGCGGACTTCCCAGCGGCGGACTTCCCGGCGCAGACGCACCCCCAGGGGCACGGCGGATGGCCCGGCAACGAACTGGAGGAGGTACTCGCGGCGTCGCTCGGGCAGCCGGGTGCCGGCGGCCGGATCGTGGAGGTCCTCGCCCGCAGCTTCCTCTGGGTCCCGCTGCCCGAGGGCGGCGGCCCCGACAGCGGCCCCCTCGACCTGCCCACGCTGCAGCTGGAGGGGCAGGTGTACGTGCCGGTCTTCAGCTCGGAGCAGCAGTTCCGGCAGGTCGTCGGCAGCCACATGTCGTTCACGGTCGCGCCCGCCGTGGAGTTCGCCCGCGGTCTGCTGCCGCAGGTCGGCATCGCGGTGAACCCGGACGGCACGGTGGGCGTGCCGCTGCCGCCGGCCGCCGTGGCCGAGCTCTGCCGGGCCGGGCGCAGCGAACTGGACGGCGCTGAGGGCGGGGCGCGGGTACGGCTGTTCGAGCCGGACTGGCAGGACGACCCGGTGGACTTCCTCGCCGCTGCCTCGGCGGAGTTCGCCGCGACCGGTGCGGTGCTCTCCGCCCGCCGCTGCCTGGCGGCCGTCGAGACCGCCGATCCGGTGATGTTCGTCGGTGTCGAACTGGCCTCCTGGGAGGTGGACCGCGCCGTACCGCTGGACGCGGTGGGCCGCGCGCTGGGCCGGACCGCGGTGAAGTACCCGGTGAACATGGTCTTCCTCGACGTGGCGCAGGATCCGGTGGGCGACTGGATGCGCGAGCGGGTGCGGCCCTTCTACCAGCACGGGTACTGATCCGCGGGCAGCGGTCCGCACGGCGCGTACCGGCGCGTGTGCCGGTGCGCGCGCGCCCGCACGGTCATCGCACGGCCCGGCGCACGTCGCCGACGCGCCGGTACCCCGTCGCACCAGTGGGTGGATACCTCCCGCGACGTGCGTCAAGTCGCTGTCAGAATGGACGATTACCCTGGTTTCATGGCTCGGAGGGACGAGGCCGTGCGCCGGAACCGGGGAACCCGGGAGCGTGCCCGGGCGATGCAGAATGGCTCGGCCGGGGTGTCGACGACTCCCGGCGGAGCGCCGGACGCGTCACCTCGGCCGTGTCCGGCGGGTTTCTACGTGATGGTGTGGCGAAGGGGCGGTAGAGGGTGAGCGCGTCGGGCACGGCCGCGGCCGGGCAGGTCGAGCACATGCTGCGCCAGGTGACGCCCGGGCGTTACGACGCCTACGAGGCACTCCTGCGCGTCCTCGCGACCCCCGCGTCCGGCCAGGTCTGGATGCTGCTGTGGCACGGCCAGGCCGGCTCCCCGGACGCCCAGTACGGGAACATGGAGGTGGACGGGCACAGCTACGCGCCCTGCGTCACCTCCGCCCAGGAGCTCTCCGCCAGCGGCTGGAACCGCTCCTACGAGGTGGTCGACGGCCTCGACGTGGCCCGCACCCTCTACCCCGACCACTACGGCCTGTGGCTGAACCCGCACGCGCCGGGCGGCGGCGTCGGCATCCCCTGGCCCGATCTGCGCCGCATCGCCACGGGCCTGGACCGGCAGCCCGCGGGCCCGCTCCGGCTCGCCGAGCCCGGCATCGAGATCCCGCAGTTCTACGCCCTGCTCACGCAGAACGCCCACCGCACCCCGGCGGTCCGCTCGCTGCGCCGCGCCTGGGTGCAGCCCGCGCTCGGCGCGCCGTACCTGGCCATCGGGCTCGACGTGTACGACACCTCGCCGGCCGCCGTCGACTCCGTCCGCGCGATGATGCAGCAGTCCATCGGTGCCGTACCGGACGGGCTGCCCGTCTCGACGGTCGCGATGTCCGACGGCGACGACCCGGTGGCGATGTGGCTGCGCGCCAACGCCCGCCCCTTCTACGACCGCGAGGCCCACGCGGCCCCCGCCCAGGCCCCGGCCGGCGGAGGCTACGGCTACCCGGGCGCGTACTGACCCGACTCCCGGGACCTTCTCCGCCCCGCGCGGAACTCCCGCGCCCGCGCACCGGACCGCGACGCTCTCCGCGCCGGCCCCTGACCCACGCGCTCCGGCCGCTGACCGTGCCGCGCACCGAGCCGCGCGCCGGCGTGGCGTCCCAGGACCGCGTGCCCCGCGCATGGCGCCGGGTCCGCCCCGCGCACCGAGCCGCGTCCACCCCGCGTACCCGCCGCGATCTCATTCCCTGACACCGTTTCACAGTGCCTCCACAGATCCTCCGGACCTTTGGTGATGCGATGTCCGGATCTACGCGGGTAAATGTGACAGACAACCCCTTGCGCCCCAACTGCCCCGTGTCCGACCCCCGTTCATCCGCGTCCGGATAACGGAAAACCCAGCACAGCATCACGGTTGTGCATACTTTCCCCGTCACATCTGGCGGGTGATCGTGACGGCCCTGAAGACTCGCCCATCATGGCGTGGGGTCCTTGCGACCCGAGCGCGAGTCTCGGGGGAGACATCGACTGGCGCAGGCATGTCCCGGCATCCCGGGGCATCATCCAAGGGCACTGCGCGGCAACAGAGAGCCAGGCCGTACAGCGGCGTGCAGTAAGCCGGTGACCACCGGCGAGAAGGGGCAAGGCACTTGTGACGGCACCGATCGAGACCACGGGATCGCAGGCCGAGGCCCAGCCCGAAGCCGTCCTGGCGGGCGTCGAGGCCAAGAAGATCGAGGGCCGGTCCCTCGGGCAGATCGCCTGGACCCGCTTCAAGCGCGACAAGCTGGCGATGGCGGGTGGCATCGTTGTCGCCCTGCTGATCCTCACAGCCGTGCTCTCCCGCCCGCTCCAGGCGTTGCTCGGCCTCGACCCGAACGAGTTCCACCAGGACCTCATCGACCCCAGCACCACCCTCCCCAAGGGCGACTTCGGCGGCATGAGCTGGGAGCACCCGCTCGGCGTCGAGCCGAAGTTCGGGCGCGACATCCTCGCCCGCATCCTGGAGGGCTCCTGGGTCTCCCTCGTCGTCGCCTTCGGCGCGACGCTCCTGTCCAACGCGATCGGCACCGTGCTGGGCCTGATCGCGGGCTACTACGGCGGCCGGGTCGACACGATCATCAGCCGCCTGATGGACACCTTCCTCGCCTTCCCGCTGCTGCTCTTCGCCATCGCCATCTCGGCGACCCTGCAGGGCGGCGCGTTCGGCCTCAACGGACTGCCGCTCCACCTCCTGGTGCTGATCTTCGTCATCGGCTTCTTCAACTGGCCGTACATGGGCCGTATCGTCCGCGGACAGACGATGGCCCTGCGCCAGCGCGAGTTCGTGGACGCCTCCCTGGGCCTGGGCGCCAAGGGCCCGTACATCCTCTTCAAGGAACTGCTGCCGAACCTGGTCGCGCCGATCATCGTCTACTCGACGCTGCTGATCCCGACCAACATCATTTTCGAGGCCTCGCTCAGCTTCCTCGGTGTCGGCATCCAGCCGCCGCAGGCCTCGTGGGGCGGGATGCTCAACCAGGCCGTCGACTTCTTCGAGGTCGACCCGCAGTACATGATCGTTCCCGGTCTCGCCATCTTCATCACCGTCCTGGCCTTCAACCTCCTGGGTGACGGCCTGAGGGACGCCCTCGACCCCCGCAGCCGCTGACGTCTGCGGTCGCGGCCGGTGCCGCGTCCAGCCAACGTGTCCAACCTACGAAGAGGAATCCACCCACCATGCGAAGGTCAGTAATCGCCGTCGCCGCGGCCATAGGCAGCGCCAGTCTCGTGCTGTCGGGCTGCAGCAAGGCCGAGGACAACGGGGACAGCGGGACGAAGGCTGCCGGGGCCGACGCGGCGACCAAGGGTGTCGTCAACGCCTCCACCGAGAAGGGCGGCACGGTCACCTACGCGATGTCCGACGTGCCGGACTCCTTCGACCCGGGCAACACGTACTACGGGTACATGTGGAACTTCGGCCGCCTCTACGCGCGTTCGCTGATGACGTACAAGCCGGGCGCCGGCACCGCGGGCAGCGAACTGGTCCCGGACCTCGCCGAGAGCGCGGGCGTGCCCAGCGACGGCGGCAAGACCTGGACGTACAAGCTGCGCGAGGGCCTCGTCTACGAGGACGGCACCCCGATCAAGTCCGCGGACGTCAAGTACGCCGTCGAGCGGTCCAACTTCGCGCGGGACACGCTCTCCCTCGGCCCGAACTACTTCCAGAACTACCTGGAGGGCGGCGACAAGTACGAGGGCCCGTACAAGGACAAGAGCGACAAGGGTCTGGAGTCCATCCAGACGCCGGACGACCGCACGATCGTCTTCAAGCTGAACCAGCCGTTCCAGGAGTTCGACTACCTGGCGGCGATGCTGCAGACGGCTCCGGTGCCCAAGGCCAAGGACACGGGCGTCGAGTACGAGAAGAAGATCATCTCCTCGGGTTCGTACAAGTTCGAGAGCTACGAGCAGGGCAAGCAGGCCGTCCTGGTCCGCAACGACAAGTGGGACGAGAAGACGGACCCGCTGCGCAAGCAGTACCCGGACAAGATCGTCGTCAAGCTGAAGCAGAACCCGGAGACGATCGACAAGGACATCCAGTCCGGCGCGATCATCGCCGACCTGGCCGGCACCGGCGTCCAGGCGTCGACCCAGGCCCAGGTGCTGAAGTCCGAGGACGCCAAGGCCGCCACCGACAACACCTACGGCGGCCGCCTCGTCTACATGGCGATCAACACCAAGGTCAAGCCGTTCGACAAGGTCGAGTGCCGCAAGGCCGTCCAGTACGCCGTCGACAAGGTCTCCGTGCAGACCGCGATGGGCGGCCCGGTCCGCGGTGACATCGCCACCACCGTGACCCCGCCGGACGTCACCGGCTACGAGAAGGCCGACGCCTACGCCTCCGAGGGCAACAAGGGCGACGTCGCCAAGGCCAAGGAGCAGCTGAAGGCCTGCGGCGAGGAGACCATCAAGACCAACATCACCGCGCGCAGCGACCGCCCGGGTGAGGTCGACGCGGCCACCGCGATCGTGGACTCGCTGAAGAAGGTCGGCATCGAGGCGTCGATCAAGCAGTACCCGTCGGGCAAGTACTTCACCGACTACGCGGGTGTGCAGAAGTTCACCGAGGACAACAACGTCGGCCTGATGATGATGCAGTGGGGCGCCGACTGGCCCAGCGGCTACGGCTTCCTGAACAACATCCTCAACGGTGCCGCGATCGGCGCGTCCGGCAACACCAACCTGTCCTACGTCGACAACAAGGAGATCAACGACCTCCTGAACAAGTCGATCCAGACCGAGGACAAGGCCGAGCGCGAGAAGCTCTACACCCAGATCGACCAGAAGGCGATGGACGAGGCCGTCATCGTGCCGCTGACCTACTTCAAGGTTCTGCTGTACCGCTCGCCGCACGCCACCAACGTGGTCTCGTCGGCGGCCTTCAGCGGTCAGTACGACTACCTCAACCTCGGTACCACCAAGAAGTAGCCCCGGAAGGCAGGTGAAGGCATTGGCGCCCGCGGGTCGCACAACCCGCGGGCGCCGGCGCCGGTCCCCGTGATCTCGTACATCATCCGCCGGGCGATCGCGGCAGTGGTCCTGCTGCTGGTCGTCACCGCGGTCACCTTCGGCATCTTCTTCGTGCTGCCGAAACTGGCCGGGCAGACCCCCGACCAACTGGCCGCCCAGTACATCGGCAAGAGCCCCTCGCCCGAGGACATCGCGGCGGTCAAGGCCAACCTCGGGCTCGACAAGCCGGTCTACGAGCAGTACTGGCAGTTCATCAAGGGGATCGTCGCAGGCGCCACCTACAACACCGGGCCCACCACCGTCCAGTGTGATATGCCCTGCTTCGGCTACTCCTTCAAGCAGCACATCGAGGTCTGGCCCCAGCTCGTCGACCGCCTCCCGGTGACCATCTCGCTTGCCGCGGGTGCCGCGGTGCTGTGGCTCGTCTCCGGTGTCATCACCGGTGTGATCTCCGCGCTGAAGCCCGGCTCGATCTTCGACCGCTCCGCGATGGGCGTGGCGCTCGCCGGCGTCTCGCTCCCCATGTTCTTCACCGGTCAGCTGGCCCTCCTCCTCTTCAGCTACCAGCTGGAGATCTTCGGCCGCACCTACGTGCCGTTCACCGAGAACCCCTCGCAGTGGGCGAACACGCTCTTCCTCCCCTGGTGCTCGCTGGCCCTGCTCTACTCCGCGATCTACGCGCGGCTCACCCGGTCCGGCATGCTCGAAACCATGAACGAGGACTTCATCCGCACCGCGCGGGCCAAGGGCCTGGGCGAGCGGAAGGTCGTCGTGAAGCACGGCCTGCGCGCCGCGCTCACGCCGATTGTTACGGTCTTCGGCATGGACATCGGCCTTCTCCTCGGCGGCGCGGTGATCACCGAGTCGGTCTTCTCGCTGCCCGGCATCGGCCAGTACGCCGTCCAGGCCATCACCGACAACGACCTGCCGCCGATCCTGGGCGTCACGCTGCTGGCCGCCTTCTTCGTCGTGCTCTGCAACCTGGTGGTGGACGTGCTGTACGCCACCGTCGACCCGCGCGTGAGGCTCTCGTGACCGACCAGACCAAGACCGGGGCCGCCGCCGTCAGTGAGCCCGTGCCCGCCTCGGCCGACCACAAGGCGTTCCTGGACGTGCGCGACCTGCGAGTGCACTTCCCCACCGACGACGGCCTGGTCAAGTCCGTCGACGGGCTCTCCTTCCAGCTGGAGAAGGGCCAGACCCTCGGCATCGTGGGCGAGTCCGGCTCCGGCAAGTCCGTGACCTCGCTGGCGATCCTGGGCCTGCACCGGCTCGGCGCCCGCGGCAAGAACGTGCAGATGTCGGGCGAGATCTGGCTCGACGGCAAGGAACTGGTCGGGGCCGACCCCGACGAGGTCCGCAGGCTGCGCGGCCGCGAGATGGCGATGATCTTCCAGGACCCGCTGTCCGCGATGCACCCGTACTACACGGTCGGCAACCAGATCGTGGAGGCGTACCGGGTCCACCACGACGTCCCCAAGAAGACCGCCCGCAAGCGCGCCGTCGAGCTCCTGGACCGCGTCGGCATCCCCGAGCCGAACAAGCGCGTCGACAGCTACCCGCACGAGTTCTCCGGCGGTATGCGCCAGCGCGCCATGATCGCCATGGCCCTGGTCAACAACCCCGAGCTGCTGATCGCGGACGAGCCGACCACCGCGCTCGACGTGACCGTGCAGGCGCAGATCCTCGACCTCATCCGGGACCTGCAGAAGGAGTTCGGCTCCGCGGTCATCATCATCACGCACGACCTCGGCGTGGTCGCCGAGATCGCCGACGACATCCTCGTGATGTACGGCGGACGCTGTGTGGAGCGCGGGCCCGTCGACAGGATCTTCTACGAGCCGCAGCACCCCTACACCTGGGGCCTGCTCGGTTCGATGCCCAGGATCGACCGCGAGCAGACCGACCGGCTCATCCCGGTCAAGGGCTCGCCGCCCAGCCTCATCAACGTCCCCTCGGGCTGCGCCTTCAACCCGCGCTGCCCGTACGCCGACGTCCCCAAGGGCAACATCACCCGCACGGAGCGCCCCGAACTGCGCGAGGTCGGCAGCCGGCACTTCACCGCCTGCCACATGGCGCAGGAGGACCGCACGCGGATCTGGAACGAAGAGATTGTGCCGAAGCTGTGAGTGACACCGACACCCGGGCAGGGACGACGGCCGTGACCGACACCGACGACAAACCGCTGCTCAAGGTCGAGGGCCTGGTCAAGCACTTCCCCATCAAGAAGGGCCTGCTCCAGCGGCAGACCGGGGCGGTCAAGGCCGTGGACGGCATCGACTTCGAGGTACGCCGCGGCGAGACCCTCGGTGTCGTCGGCGAGTCCGGCTGCGGCAAGTCGACCATGGGCCGGCTGATCACCCGGCTGCTGGAGCCGTCGGGCGGGAAGGTCGAGTTCGACGGCACCGACATCACGCACCTGGACACGGGCGGCATGCGGCCGTTCCGCCGCGACATCCAGATGATCTTCCAGGACCCGTACGGCTCGCTGAACCCGCGGCACACCATCGGCTCCATCGTCTCCGCGCCGTTCCGGCTGCAGAACGTGGAGCCCGAGGGCGGGGTCAAGAAGGAGGTCCAGCGCCTCCTGGAGCTGGTGGGCCTGAGCCCGGAGCACTACAACCGGTACCCGCACGAGTTCTCCGGCGGCCAGCGCCAGCGCATCGGCATCGCCCGCGCGCTGGCCCTCAAGCCCCGCATGGTCGTCGCCGACGAGCCGGTCTCCGCGCTCGACGTGTCCATCCAGGCGCAGGTCGTGAACCTGATGGACGACCTCCAGGACGAGCTCGGCCTGACGTACGTGATCATCGCGCACGACCTGTCCGTGGTCCGGCACGTCTCGGACCGCATCGCGGTGATGTACCTGGGCAAGATCGTGGAGCTGGCGGACGGCGCCGAGCTGTACAAGGCGCCGATGCACCCGTACACCAAGGCGCTGCTGTCGGCGGTGCCGATCCCGGACCCGAAGCGGCGGCACCAGAAGAGCGAGCGCATCCTGCTCAAGGGTGACGTGCCCTCGCCCATCGCGCCGCCGAGCGGCTGCCGCTTCCACACCCGGTGCTGGAAGGCGACGGAGATCTGCAAGACCACCGAGCCGCCGCTGCTGGAGGTCAGACCGGGCCGGCAGGTGGCCTGCCACCACCCGGAGAACGCCGAGGACCAGGCCCCGCAGGACACCGTGCTGCTGACCGCGGCGAAGGAGGCGGCGGAGCTGGTGCCCGAGGCGTCCGCGACCGCTTCCGCGAAGACGGAGCCTGCTGGGACGGCGGAGTCTTCTGGGACGGTGGAGTCTGTCGCGCAGGCAGAGCCTGTCGAGAAGACGGAGCCTGTCGAGAAGGCGGAGGCCGCCGCGAAGGCGAAGGTCGCCGAGAAGACGGAGCCTGTCGAGAAGACGGAACCTGCCGAGAAGGCGGAGGCCGCCGAGAAGACGGAGCCTGTCGAGAAGGCGAAGGTCGCCGAGAAGACGGAGCCTGTCGAGAAGGCGGAGGCTGCTGCGAAGGCGGAGGCCGCCGAGAAGACGGAACCTGCCGCGAAGGCGGAGGCCGCCGAGAAGGCCGAGGCTCCGGAGTCGGACGGCAAGTGACCATGCGGGTGTGACGCAGCCCCCACCTTGTTTCGCAAGGTGGGGGCTTGCTCTTGGGTGACCATTGGAAGGTGTTCCACTCACTCTTCAGCCCCTCGGTCCAGCACGCGATCGATCTGATCGGCATCTTCGTGTTCGCCATCTCCGGCGCGCTGCTGGCGGTGCGCAAGAACTTCGACGTGTTCGGCATGGCCGTCCTCGCCGAGGTCACCGCGCTGGGCGGGGGACTGTTCCGGGACCTGATGATCGGCGCCGTACCGCCCGCCGCCTTCACCGACCTCGGCTACTTCCTGACCCCCCTCCTCGCCACTGCCCTGGTCTTCTTCCTGCACCCGGAGGTGCAGCGGATCGAGACCGCGGTGAACGTGTTCGACGCGGCGGGACTCGGGTTGTTCTGCGTTGCGGGCACGGTGAAGGCGTACGACCACGGGCTGAACCTGACCGCCTCGGCCGCGCTGGGACTCGCGACGGCCGTCGGCGGCGGCGTGCTCCGTGACGTGCTCGCGAACGAGGTGCCCTCGCTGCTGCGCTGGGACCGCGACCTGTACGCCGTGCCCGCCATGGTGGGGGCCATCATGGTCGCCGTCTGTCTCCGTCTCGACGCGCTGAACGCCGTCACCTCCGGCCTGGCCGTGGTCACGGCGTTCGTGCTGCGGCTGCTCGCGCTGCGCTACCACTGGCGGGCGCCGCGCGCGTGGAACCGCAGGTCCACGGCGGTGACGGTGGAGGAGACCGACGACTCCGACCGCGCCGACGACTCCGACCGCGCAGACAACATGCCGCACTACGAAGCTACTGCTTAGTAATAGTTCTGTTGTACGGTACCGCCATGGTTCAGGCATCCCAGGCGACCATCGGCGACAGCGAGTTCGATCGTGACACGGCCCTGGTCCGACGTGACGAGGGCGTCTACGACATCGACCTGCCCGCCGGGTGGACGATCGCCGAGGCCGTCAACGGCGGCTACCTCCTCGCCGTCCTCGGCCGCGCCCTCGCGGACGCCCTGCCGCACTCCGACCCGTTCACCATCACCGCGCACTACCTGACCGCGTCCCGGCCGGGCCCCGCGGTGGTCCGCACGGACGTGGTCCGCACCGGCCGCACCCTGTCCACCGGCCAGGCGTCCCTCTACCAGACGGACGAGGCCGGCCACGAGGTGGAGCGCATCCGCGTCCTCGCCTCCTACGGCGACCTGGACGCCCTGCCCGACGACGTCCGCACCTCGGCCGTGCCGCCCGCGATCCCGCCCGTCGAGCAGTGCTTCGGCCCGAAGGACGGGCCCGCCCCGGCCTCGGGCAGCTCCCCCATCGCCGACCGGCTGATGATCAAGCTCGACCCGTCGACGCTCGGCTGGGCGCTCGGCGCCCCTTCCGGGAAGGGCGAGATGCGGGCGTGGTTCGGCCTCGCGGACGGCCGGGACGCGGACCCCTTCTCGCTGCTGCTCGCGGTGGACGCGCTGCCGCCCACCGCCTTCGAGCTGGGCCTGTCCGGGTGGGTGCCGACGGTCGAGCTCACGGTGCACGTACGGTGCCGGCCGGCGCCCGGTCCGCTGCGGGTGGCGATCACCACCCGCAACCTCGCCGGCGGCTTCCTGGAGGAGGACGCCGAGGTCTGGGACAGCGCGGACCGGCTGGTCGCCCAGTCGCGCCAGCTCGCGCGGGTGCGGCTGGGCTGAGAGCGCGCCGGCGCGCGGCCTCGTCCGCGTCCGGGCGAGCGTCGCGGGGTGTCGCCGTGCGGCTGATCCGTGTCTGCGAGCACGGCGTCGGCGTCCGGCCCGGTGCAAGGGGCGCGGTACGCGGCGGCCCGGCGCCCAGCGGTGAGCCACCGCCCGGTCCGAGGCGTGCGGACGGGTCCGAGGCGCGCGGCTTCTTCCGCGTCCGGTCGCGCGTCGCGGCCCGGCGCCCAGCCGTGCGCCATCGCTCAGTCGTGCGTCACCGCCCGGCCGGGCGCCGCACGGCACCGCGTGCGTCCGTCGGAGCCCGGCGCCATGTCGGCCGAGGAAGGTCCCGGGCACCGCCGTAGAATCGGGCCATCATGGCTTACCTCGATCACGCGGCGACCACCCCGATGCTCCCCGAGGCGGCACAGGCGATGACCGCCCAGCTCGGTGTCACCGGCAACGCCTCCTCGCTGCACGCGGCCGGCCGCAGGGCCCGCCGGACCGTCGAGGAGGCCCGCGAGACCCTCGCCGAGGCCCTCGGCGCCCGCCCCAGCGAGGTGGTCCTCACCTCCGGCGGCACGGAGGCCGACAACCTCGCCGTGAAGGGCCTGTACTGGGCCCGCCGCGCCGCGGACCCCGCCCGCACCCGTGTGCTCGCGAGCCCCGTCGAGCACCACGCCGTGCTGGACGCCGTGGACTGGCTCGGCGAGCACGAGGGCGCCACCGTCGAGTACCTGCCCGTCGACCCGTACGGCCGGGTGCACCCCGAGGCCCTGCGCGCCGCCATCGCCCGCAACCCCGACGACGTCGCCCTCGCCACGGTCATGTGGGCCAACAACGAGATCGGCACCGTCATGCCGGTCCGTGAACTCGCCGACGTGGCGGCGGAGTACGGCGTACCGCTGCACGCCGACGCCGTCCAGGCCTTCGGGCAGCTGCCCCTCGACTTCGGCGCCTCCGGCCTCGCCGCCATGACGGTCTCCGCGCACAAGATCGGCGGACCGTACGGCATCGGTGCGCTGCTCCTCGGCCGGGAGTACAGCCCCGTGCCCGTGCTGCACGGCGGCGGCCAGGAGCGCCATGTCCGCTCCGGCACCCTCGACGTCCCGGCCGTCGCCTCCTTCGCCGTGGCCGGCCGCCTCGCCGCCGAGCGGCGCGAGCGGTTCGCGCGGGAGATCGGGGACCTGCGCGACGAGCTGGTCACCGCGGTCCGCGCGGCCGTGCCGGACGCGATCCTCGGCGGCGACCCGTCCTCCGAGGGGCGGCTCCCGGCCAACGCCCACTTCCTGTTCCCGGGCTGCGAGGGCGACTCCCTCCTGCTGCTCCTCGACGCCCAGGGCATCGAGTGCTCGACCGGCTCCGCGTGCTCGGCGGGCGTCGCCCAGCCCAGCCACGTCCTCCTGGCCACCGGCACCGACCCGGGCCTGGCCCGGGGCACGCTCCGCTTCTCCCTCGGACACACCTCCACGCGGGAGGACGTGGAGGCGGTGGCGAAGGCGATCGGTCCGGCGGTGGAGCGGGCGCGCATGGCGGGGCTCAGCTAGCCCGGCGAGGCGGACGGCGTCAGGCCTCGGTCGTCCGCGCCTCCCGCACCAGCCGCAGGTACCGGTCCCAGTCGAAGTGCGGGCCGGGGCAGGTGTGGTCCGAGCCGGGCACCTCCACGTGCCCGATGATGTGCTGCCGGTCGACCGGGATGTCGTACCGCGCGCATATCCGGGCCGTGAGCTGGGCGGACGCCGCGTACATCTCGTCCGTGAAGGCCGACGGATCCTCCACGACGCCCTCGTGCTCGATGCCGATGCTGCGCTCGTTGTAGTCGCGGTTGCCCGCGTGGTACGCGACGTCCAGCTCGCGGATCATCTGGGTGATGTGACCGTCCCTGCGGACGATGTAGTGCGCGGCCGCCCGGTGCGCCGGGTTCTGGAACACCTGCACGGCGCTGTCGAAGCTGCCCTGGGTGATGTGGATGACCACCATGTCTATGGAGTAGTCGTCGGGCCGGTCCGCGGCCCGGTAGTTGGCCGGGGACGCCGCCACCCAGCTGGCCTTCGTGAAGTCGACGTCGCCCTCCGTACGCGGCTTCTGAGCGCCCGGCGCCTGCCAGTACAGCCGGACCAGGTCCTCGCGCGCGAGCACGACGAGACCGGCGGCCGCCGCGCCGCCCATGAGCAGGGAGCGCCGCCCGAGCAGCCGCCCGCCGTTCTTGGAAGCTTTTCTTTCCCCCACGGACGCATCAACGGATACGGGCGGCCTCCGGTTCCCGGCGCCCCGTACTCTTGAGGAGTTATGACTGAGACCTCGCAGCGCACCCGTCCCCTCCGCGTCCTCGCCGCCATGTCGGGCGGGGTGGACTCCGCCGTCGCCGCCGCCCGAGCCGCGGAGGCGGGCCACGACGTGACCGGTGTGCACCTCGCGCTCTCCGCGAACCCGCAGTCGTTCCGCACCGGGGCGCGCGGCTGCTGCACCATCGAGGACTCGCGCGACGCGCGCCGCGCCGCGGACGTGATCGGCATCCCGTTCTACGTGTGGGACCTCGCCGAGCGCTTCCGCGAGGACGTGGTGGACGACTTCGTCGCCGAGTACGAGGCGGGGCGCACCCCGAACCCGTGCCTGCGCTGCAACGAGAAGATCAAGTTCGCCGCCCTCCTGGACAAGGCGCTGGCCCTGGGCTTCGACGCGGTCTGCACGGGCCACTACGCGCAGGTCGTCACGCTGCCCGACGGCACGCGCGAGCTGCACCGCGCCTCCGACATGGCCAAGGACCAGTCGTACGTCCTCGGCGTGCTGGACGAGAAGCAGCTCGCCCACGCCATGTTCCCGCTCGGCGACACGGTCACCACCAAGGAGGAGATCCGCGCGGAGGCCGAGCGCCGGGGCCTCGCCGTCGCCAAGAAGCCCGACTCCCACGACATCTGCTTCATCGCCGACGGCGACACCCAGGGCTTCCTGGCCCGCCGCCTCGGCAAGGCGGAGGGCGACATCGTCGACGAGTCCGGCACGAAGATCGGCACCCACGAGGGCGCGTACGGCTACACCATCGGCCAGCGCAAGGGCCTGCGCATCGGCACCCCGGCCCCCGACGGCAAGCCGCGCTACGTCCTCGACATCTCCCCGGTGGACAACACGGTGACGGTCGGCCCGGCCGCGTCCCTGGACGTCTCCGCCCTCACCGCGATCAGGCCCCGCTGGTGCGGCACGGCGCCCTCCGGCCCCGGCACCTACACGGCCCAGCTCCGCGCCCACGGCGGCGAGACCGAGGTCACCGCCGAGCTCGTGGACGGCGAGCTGCGCGTCTCCTTCGCGGAACCGGTGCGGGGCGTGGCCCCCGGTCAGGCGATCGTGCTGTACGACGGCACGCGCGTGGTGGGGTCGGCGACGATCGCGTCCACCACGCGCGCGAGGGCGGCCGTCGGCGCGGGCTGACCCCTAGCCCACCACCTCGGTCTCGTAGAAGCAGTAGTGCCCCTGGAGCTCGGCGACCTCCGCCTTGGGCTCGGGGTACGCCCAGACGACGTCCGCCGCGTCCGGCACCGACCAGTAGGACGCCGTGCCCTTGAACGGGCAGTACGTGGTGGTGTCGGAGGCGGTGAGCAGATCCATGCGTACGTCCCCCTCGGGGATGTAATAGCGCGGGGGACAGCCCGTCTCGCGCAGAACCAGGGGGCGGGTGCTGTCCGCGAGCACCGTGCCGTCGCGCACCACGTGCACGTGCTCGGTGCTCGGCTCGATGGTGATCTCGTGTCCGTGTCGAGTGGTCATGCAGAGGTGAGCGCCGGGAGGGCCGGGCTTCTTCCCCGTACTGTGATGCCCATGAACATCTGTGTCTTCCTCTCCGCCGCCGATCTCGACGAGCGCTACACCCGCCCCGCGCGCGAGCTCGCGAAGCTGATCGGCAAGGGCGGGCACTCCCTGGTGTGGGGCGGGTCCGACGTCGGGCTCATGAAGGTCGTCGCGGACGGGGTGCACGAGGCGGGCGGGCGGCTGGTGGGCGTCTCCGTCGAGTTCCTGTCGGACCGGGTGCGGCCGGGGGTCGACGAGATGGTCGTCGCGAAGGACCTCGCCGAGCGCAAGCGGCTGCTGCTGGAGAAGGCCGACGCGGTCATCATCATGGTCGGCGGCACCGGCACGCTCGACGAGGCGACCGAGATCCTGGAGCTGAAGAAGCACGGGCACACGGACATGCCGGTGGTGCTGCTGAACACGGCCGGGTTCTACGACGGGCTCAAGGAGCAGTTCCGGCGGATGGAGGACGAGGGCTTCCTGCCGCGGCCCCTCGCCGACCTGGTCTTCTTCGCGGAGGAGCCGGTGGGGGCGCTGGCCCACCTGGAGGAGTCGTTCGGCGTGCGGTGAGGCGCGCGGGGCGCGCCAGGGGTGGCGCGGAGGGTGGCGCGCCGGGCGGAGCCTGGCGCGGCCTGGCGGTGTCACCCCTGGAAGAGCCCTTTCCCCGCGGTGGTGCGAGCATGGCGGACATGGCTACACATGTGATCACCGGAGCCGGCTCCGGCATCGGCGCGGCCGTCGCCCGCCGGCTCCTCGCGCGCGGGGACGAACTCTGGCTGCACGCGCGCGACGCGGGCCGCGCCAAGGAGCTGGCGGCCGAGTTCCCCGGCGCCAGGACCCTGGTGGGCGACCTCGCGGACCCCGACAAGCTCTCCTGGGCCTTCTCGCACCAGACGCTCCCGGACCGCGTGGACTCCCTGATCCACAGCGCGGGCGTCATCGAGCTCGGCCGGATCGGGGACCTGACCCCGAAGTCCTGGCATCAGCAGCTGAACGTCAACCTGATCGCGCCGGCCGAGCTGACCCGCCACTTCCTGCCCCAGCTCCGCACGGCCCGCGGCCAGGTCGTCTTCGTCAACTCGGGCTCCGGGCTGCGCGCCTTCGGCGACTGGGGCGCGTACGCCGCCACCAAGCACGGCCTCAAGGCCCTGGCGGACGCGCTGCGGCACGAGGAGCACGGCAACGGCGTCCGGGTCACCTCCGTCTACCCGGGCCGCACCGCGAGCCCCATGCAGGCCAAGGTGCACCGGCAGGAGGGCAAGGAGTACGACCCCGCCGAGTGGATCGACCCCGAGTCGGTCGCCACGACCATCCTGATGTCCCTGGACCTGCCGAGGGACGCCGAGGTGAACGACCTGACGGTGCGTCCGGGGCGCTGACGCGCACGTGGCGTTGCGTACGCTCCCGGGTTACGTACGCTTCCGGGGTGAGTTCCACAGCGAATGAGAACAGCGGGTCCGGATTCGGGCCCGCCACCGGGGTCGGATCCATGCCCGGCGGGGACGCGCGCGAGGCCGCCAAGACCGTGACCGGCACCTTCGAGGGGCCGGAGACGGGAATGCCGTACCTGCCCGAGCTGCCCGCGCGCGGGCCCGGTGCCGACATGATCGGCCGGACCGCGGGGATGCTCGTCGAGCTGTACGCGCGCGTGGAGCCCAGCGGATGGCGGATCGGGGACCGGCCGGGCCGGGACACCAAGCGGGCGCGTTCGTGGCTCGGGGAGGACCTCGACGCGCTCGAGGAGTTCACGCAGGGGTACGAGGGGCCGCTGAAGGTGCAGGCCGTCGGGCCCTGGACCCTCGCGGCCGCCCTGGAGCTGCGCAACGGCGAGGCCGCCCTGTCCGACCCCGGCGCCTGCCGCGACCTCGCCGCCTCGCTCGCCGAGGGGCTGCGGCTGCACCTCGGCGAGGTGCGGCGGCGCGTCCCCGGCGCACGGCTCGTCCTCCAGCTCGACGAACCCTCCCTCACCGCCGTCCTGCGCGGACAGGTGCGGACCGCGAGCGGCTACCGCACGCACCGCGCCGTGGACCGGCAGCTCGTCGAGGCCACCCTCCGGGACGTCGTGGGGGTGCACGACGGCGGTCCCGTCGTGGTCCACTCGTGCGCGCCCGACGTCCCGTTCGCGCTGCTGCGCCGGGCGGGCGCGACCGCCGTCTCCTTCGATGTCTCCCTGCTCACGGAACGTGACGACGAGGTGATCGGGGAAGCGGTGGAGTCGGGCATCCGGCTCCTCGCGGGTGTCGTGCCGGGCACCGACGGCCCGTTGTCGGACCCTGCGGGTAGCGTCATGGGGGTCAGGACGCTGTGGCGCAGGCTGGGGCTGTCTCCGGGGCTTCTCGCGGACGCGGTCACGGTCACTCCGTCGTGCGGACTCGCGGGGGCCTCCCCGGAGTACGCGCGGCAGGTGCTCGCCCACTGCGTCCGGGCGGCGAGATCCCTCGCGGACAACCCAGAGTAACGGGAGGACAACACGGTGGCCGGCGACAAGCAAGCGGAGTCCACAGCGGTACCCGCCGAGGCACGGCAGAAGCACGTACAGCTCGCCGAGCAGGTCGAGGAGCACCGCTTCCGGTACTACGTGAAGGACGCCCCCGTCGTCAGCGACGCGGAGTTCGACGACCTCCTGCGCTCCCTGGAGGCGCTGGAGGAGGAGTACCCGGAGCTGCGCACGCCCGACTCGCCGACCCAGAAGGTCGCCGGGTCGTACCAGACGGAGTTCACCGCGGTCGCGCACCGCGAGCGCATGCTGTCCCTCGACAACACCTTCAACGAGGACGAGCTGGCCGCCTGGACCGAGCGCGTCGCCAGGGAACTGGGCTCGCAGGAGTACCACTTCCTGTGCGAGCTCAAGGTCGACGGCCTCGCGGTCAACCTCACCTACGAGCACGGCCGCCTCACGCGCGCGGCGACCCGCGGCGACGGCCGCACCGGCGAGGACATCACGCCGAACGTCCGGACGATCGCGGAGATCCCCGACCGCCTCAAGGGCGACAGCGTCCCCGACCTCGTCGAGATCCGCGGCGAGGTCTACTTCCCGATGGAGAAGTTCGAGGAGCTGAACGCCCGTCTGGTGGAGGCGGGCGACAAGCCCTTCGCCAACCCGCGCAACGCGGCGGCCGGTTCACTGCGCCAGAAGGACCCGCGCGTCACCGCCACCCGCCCGCTGCACATGGTGGTCCACGGCATCGGCGCCCTGGAGGGCTTCTCGGGCCTCACCCGGCTCTCCGAGGCGTACGAGCTGCTGCACTCCTGGGGCCTGCCGACCGCCCGGCACAACCGCGTGGTCGACGGCCTCGACGGCATAAGGGAGTTCATCGCGTACTTCGGCGAGCACCGTCACTCCGTGGAGCACGAGATCGACGGGGCCGTCATCAAGCTCGACGAGATCCGCCTGCAGGGGCGGCTCGGCTCCACGGCACGCGCACCGCGGTGGGCGATCGCCTACAAGTTCCCCCCGGAAGAGGTCAACACCAAGCTCGTCGACATCAAGGTGGCCGTCGGCCGTACCGGCCGCGTCACGCCGTACGCCCAGGTCGAACCGGTCACGGTGGCCGGTTCCGAGGTCGAGTTCGCCACGCTGCACAACCAGGACGTGGTGAAGGCCAAGGGCGTGCTCATCGGTGACACGGTGGTGCTGCGCAAGGCCGGCGACGTGATTCCGGAGATCCTCGGACCGGTCGCCGACCTGCGCGACGGCAGCGAGCGCGCGTTCGTGATGCCGTCGGAGTGCCCCGAGTGCGGTACGCCGCTCAAGCCGGCCAAGGAGGGCGACGTCGACCTGCGCTGCCCCAACGCCCGCGCGTGCCCCGCCCAGTTGCGGGGCCGGCTCTCCTATCTCGCGGGCCGGGAGTGCCTCGACATCGAGCACTTCGGCGACGTCGCCGCCGCCGCGCTCACCCGTCCCCTGGAGCCCGCCGACCCGCCGCTCGTCGACGAGGGCGACCTGTTCGACCTCACCGTGGAGAAGCTGCTCCCCATCCGGGCGTACGTCCTGGACCCCGACAGCGGCCTGCCCAAGCGCGACCCCAAGACCGGCGAGGAGAAGATCGCCACGGTCTTCGCCAACCAGAAGGGCGAGCCGAAGAAGAACGCGCTGGCCCTGCTGCGGAACATCGAGGCGGCCAAGGAGCGCCCGCTCGCCCGGTTCCTCAACGGGCTCTCCATCCGCCACGTCGGCCCGGTCGCGGCCCAGGCCCTCGCCCGCGAGTTCCGGTCCATCGACCGCATCGAGCAGGCGAGCGAGGAGGAGCTCGCGGGCACGGACGGCGTCGGGCCGATCATCGCCGCCGCCCTCAAGCAGTGGTTCGCCGAGGACTGGCACCGGGAGATCGTCCGCAAGTGGAAGGCCGCCGGGGTGTCCCTGGAGGACACGGGCTCCGGCGAGGACGAGGGCCCGCGTCCGCTGGAGGGGCTCACCGTCGTCGTCACCGGCACGCTGGAGCACTACACACGGGACGGGGCGAAGGAGGCCCTGCAGAGCCGGGGAGCGAAAGTGACCGGTTCCGTCTCCAAAAAGACTTCTTTCGTTGTTGTGGGTGACAGTCCTGGATCGAAATATGACAAGGCGATGCAGCTCAAGGTGCCTGTGCTGAACGAGGAGGGCTTCGCCGTTCTGCTCGAACAGGGGCCGGAAGCAGCCGCGGAAGCAGCACTTCCGACCGAGGAGTAGCGGTTGAAGGCCACCCGTTCGGCGCATACCAGATGCATATGGGTGGCCGGGTCGCATTCGGGCAACCGTCGGCGACCGCTGCCCGTGGAAGCCTTCTGCGGCCTACTGTTGAGGTGTGCGCCTGCCGTGCCCGGACGCGTGGTGGGTTTTCAGACGCGGTGCCGTTGAAGGTATGTCAGGAGCAACGGGCCGCGCTGCATGGGCACCGCCGGCTGTGAGAGGGACGGGAATGGAACCGACCGAGAGCGCCGCCCCGGATTCGCGGCTGCGCCTGCGCCGGCTGCCCGGAGCATGGCTGAGCGGCCGACGGGCAGGGGCAGGGCGGCCGTCGGGGCGCGCGGACGCGGACGCGCGGGGCGCGGTGACGAACGGACCACTCGCCTGGCAGCGCACGCACCGGGGCACCGGGCGCGGCATGCCGACGACGGGCACGGGCACGGGTCACGACGCCGAGCGCGGCGGGCCCGCGGGACATGACCCCCACGGCCCCCATGATCTCCACGACCCCCATGACCCCCATGACGCCGAACGGCACCTGTCGTGGCCCGCGTTGCCCGCCGCCGCCGTCGTCGTGGCGGGCGCGGTGCTGGGCGCCGGGTTCTACCGGGCGTTCAGCGGCCACCACGCGCTCTTCCCGTCCGGCGCGGCCGGCTGGGCGCTGGCGGTGCTGGCCGGCGTCGTCGTCGGCCACCTCGTCGCCCTGGGCCGCTCCCGCTGGTGGGGCGGCACCGGGTCCGGCGCCGCCCTCGTCCTCGCCGTCCTGCTGCTGTACGGCTGGGTGCCGGCCGGAATGGTCAGCCTCACCGTCGTCGTCCTGGTCGGCGCCGCCCGCCGGGGCCACTGGCGGCGGGGCGTGCTGCACGGCGCGGTGGACATCCTCGGCATCGGCGCCGGGGCCCTGGTGCTCGGCGCGTTCGGGCGCGTCCCCTCCGTCGAGTCGCCCTGGAACCCCGAGACCTGGAACGTCTACGCGGCGCCCCAGGTCGTGCTGGTCGCCGCCGCCTACCTGCTGGTCACCCGCGGTCTGCTCTGGTACCTGCACGCGCCGCGCGGCGGCGGGGTGCCCACCATCGCCCGCACCGCGCTGGTCCGGCAGGGGCTCCTCGCGGTCGCGCTGCTCGGCATCGCGCCGCTCATCTGCGTGGTGGCCGTGGCGCAGCCGGTCCTGCTGCCCCTGTTCGCCATCCCCCTGCTCGCGCTCGACTCCACGCTGCACTTCGCCCGTGTCCGCGCCGAGGAGCAGCTGCGCGACCCGCTCACCGGGCTGCCCAACCGGCAGTGGCTGCTGGAGCGGACCTGGACGGCGCTCGACGACGCGGAGCGGCTCGGTGCCCGGTCGGCCCTGATGCTGATCGACATGGACCGCTTCCGGTCCGTCAACGACACGCTCGGACATCTCGCGGGCGACCGGCTGCTCCTCCAGATCGCCGACCGGCTGCGGCTGGCGCTGCCGCGCGGTGCGGAGGCCGCGCGCCTGGGCGGCGACGAGTTCGCCGTCCTGCTGCCGATCGCCGACTCCACGACGTCCGCCAGCCGGGTGGCGCGCAACCTCGTCTCCGCGCTCGGCTCGCCGCTGGACCTCGACGGGCTCACCCTCGTCCTGGAGGCCAGCGCCGGACTGGCCGTCTTCCCCGACCACGCGCTCGACGCGGAGGGGCTGCTGCGCCGGGCGGACGTGGCGATGTACCAGGCGAAGCGCGACCGTACGGGGGTGGAGGTGTACGAGTCCAAGCGCGACTCGAACACCCCGGACCGCCTCGGGCTGCTGGGTGACCTCCGGCGTGCCCTCGACGCGCACGAGGTGGACCTCCACTACCAGCCCAAGGTCCGCTTCGACGGGCAGGTGGCCGGACTGGAGGCGCTCGTGCGGTGGGTGCACCCCGAGCGCGGCAAGGTGCCGCCGGACGAGTTCATAGCGATAGCCGAGTCCTCCGGGCTGATGCCGCACCTGACGGAGTACGTGCTGGAGACGGCCCTCGGCCAGGTCGCCAAGTGGCGGGCCCAGGGGCTGCACGTCCCCGTCGCGGTGAACGTGTCGCCGCGCGACGTGCACACCCCCGGCTTCGCGGGCGCGGTCGCCGGCCGGCTCGCCCGGCACGGCGTCCCGGCGGGCGCGCTGCAGCTGGAGATAACCGAGCACGTCCTCCTGGAGGACCCGCAGCGGGCCGCCGACACCCTGGCCGGCCTGACCGGACACGGCGTGAAGATGTCCCTGGACGACTTCGGCACCGGCTACTCCTCCCTGGTGCACCTGCGACGCCTCCCGGTGAGCGAGCTGAAGATCGACCGCTCGTTCGTGGCCCGGCTCGCGGTCGACACCGAGGACGCGGAGATCGTCCGCTGCACCGTCGACCTCGCGCACTCCCTGGGCCTGCTGGTGGTCGCGGAGGGCGTCGAGGACGACGAGACCTGGGAGCGGCTGCGCGACCTCGGCTGCGACGCGGTCCAGGGCTGGCTGGTCGCCGCCGCGATGCCGCCGGAGGAGACGACGGCGTGGCTGCGAGCCCGCGGCTCCCGCGGCTGGCAACGCCCGGCCGCGGCCCTGCCGGCGGCGACGGCGGAGGAGACGGCGGGCTGAGCCGCCTTCCCGGGCCTCCCCTCCGGGCCGGGTTCCGAGGCAGCCTCCCGGGACCGCTCACCGAGGTCCCTGCCCGACCGGCTTCCGGGGTTGCCGTGCCGGACGGGTTTTCGGGCTTTCCTTCCTGGATCGCCTTCCCGGGGTTGCCGTGCCGGACGGGCTTGCGGGGCTCCCTTCCTGGATCGCCTTCCCGGGGTTGCCGTGCCGGACGGGCTTGCGGGGCTCCCTTCCTGGATCGCCTTCCCGGGGGTCCCTACCTGGATGGCTGCCTGGCTTCCCTGCCTGGATCGCCTCCCGGTACCCCTTCCGGGATCGCCCCCTGGATTGTCTGTCCGGACCGGCATCCGAAGCCCACCTCCTGGACCGCCTCCCGCCCCCTGACCGCCTCTCAAGCCCTCCCTGCCCCCTCCCGGACACCCTCGCCGGAAACCGCCCCCGGCGCCCCCTCCCCGGAACCGCCGCGCAGCCTCCGGGCCCAGCCGTCACCCACGGTGGCGAGGGGGCGTACGCGCCGCGGGAGCCCTCCGTCACCGCCCCAGGACCGCCCCCGGAGAAACCGGTGCGCGGGCATGCCGGGCCGCAGCCTAGGATTGGGCGCAAACCACACTCACTCACCCCAGAGGATCGCTGCATGCCTGGCATCACGCGCGAGGAGGTCTCCCACCTCGCCCGGCTGGCGCGTCTGGAGCTGAAGCCCGAAGAGCTCGACCACTTCGCGGGACAGCTGGACGACATCATCGGCGCGGTGGCCCGCGTCAGCGAGGTCGCCGACCAAGACGTACCGCCGACCTCGCACCCGCTGCCGCTGACGAACGTCATGCGCGCGGACGAGGTCCGTCCGTCGCTCACCCCCGAGCAGGCGCTGTCCGGCGCCCCGGCCCAGGAGCAGCAGCGTTTCAAGGTGCCGCAGATCCTGGGGGAGGACTGATCACGTCATGACCGACAGCAACAGCATCATCAGGCTCACCGCCGCGGAGACCGCGGCGAAGATCGCCTCCGGCGAGCTCACGGCCGTCCAGGTCACCGAGGCCCACCTGGCGCGGATCGAGGCCGTCGACGAGAAGGTGCACGCCTTCCTCCACGTCGACCGCGAGGGCGCCCTCGCGCAGGCCCGCGCCGTCGACGAGAAGCGGGAGCGCGGCGAGAAGCTCGGCCCGCTCGCCGGCGTGCCCCTCGCCCTCAAGGACATCTTCACCACCGCCGGGGTGCCCACCACGGTCGGTTCCAAGATGCTCGAGGGCTGGATCCCGCCGTACGACGCGACGCTGACGAGGAAGCTCAAGGACGCCGACGTCGTCATCCTCGGCAAGACCAACATGGACGAGTTCGCCATGGGGTCCTCCACCGAGAACAGCGCCTACGGGCCGACCGGCAACCCCTGGGACCTCACCCGCATCCCCGGCGGCTCCGGCGGCGGCTCCTCCGCCGCCCTCGCCTCCTTCCAGGCCCCCCTCGCCATCGGCACCGACACCGGCGGCTCCATCCGCCAGCCCGCCGCCGTCACCGGCACGGTCGGCGTCAAGCCGACCTACGGCGGCGTCTCCCGGTACGGCATGGTCGCCTTCTCGTCCTCCCTCGACCAGGGCGGCCCCTGCGCCCGTACGGTCCTGGACGCGGCGCTCCTGCACGAGGTCATCGGCGGTCACGACCCGCTCGACTCCACCTCCATCGACGCACCCGTACCGCCGGTCGTCGAGGCCGCGCGCAACGGCTCGGTGGCCGGGATGCGCGTCGGCGTCGTCAAGCAGTTCCGCGGCGAGGGCTACCAGGCCGGCGTCGTCCAGCGCTTCGACGAGTCCGTCGAGCTGCTGAAGGAGCTGGGCGCGGAGATCGTCGAGCTGGACTGTCCGTCCTTCGACCTGGCGCTGTCCGCCTACTACCTGATCGCCCCGTCCGAGTGCTCCTCCAACCTCGCCCGCTTCGACGGCCTGCGCTACGGCCTCCGCACCGGCGACGACGGCACGCACTCCGCCGAGGAGGTCACCTCGCTCACCCGTGAGGCGGGCTTCGGCGACGAGGTCAAGCGCCGCATCATGCTCGGCACGTACGCGCTCAGCTCCGGCTACTACGACGCGTACTACGGCTCCGCCCAGAAGGTCCGCACGCTCATCACGCGCGACTTCGAGAAGGCCTTCGAGCAGGTCGACGTGATCGTCTCCCCGACGACCCCGACCACCGCCTTCCCGATCGGCGAGCGCGCCGACGACCCGATGGCGATGTACCTCGCGGACCTGTGCACCATCCCGACCAACCTGGCCGGCAACGCCGCCATGTCCCTGCCCTGCGGCCTCGCGCCGGAGGACGGGCTGCCGGTGGGCCTCCAGATCATCGCCCCGGCGATGCAGGACGACCGTCTGTACAAGGTGGGTGCGGCCGTCGAGGCCGCCTTCGTGGAAAAGTGGGGACACCCGCTGCTCGAGGAGGCTCCGTCGCTGTGAGTGCACTGTCCAAGGCCAAGGGGTTCAAGGACTTCAAGGCGTCCAAGTCCGGTCTGTACCTGTCGATGGCCACGTCGGCGTTCGGCATGTTCGGCGCGGTCAAGCAGATCAAGAAGGCCCGTTCCGAGAACGACACGCTGCGGCTGGTCGACGCCGTCGTGACCGGCGCAGCGGTCGTCACCAACCTCGCCATCCTCTACCGCGAGCTGAAGCGCCTCGGCGACGACGACGTCCTGCTGGGCTGAGAGGGAAGTTTCACCGTGACCACCACGACCGACACCGACCTGGTGTCGTACGAGGACGCGCTCGCGTCGTACGACCCCGTCATGGGCCTCGAGGTCCATGTCGAACTCGGCACCGCGACGAAGATGTTCTGCGGCTGTTCCACCGCGCTCGGCGCCGAGCCGAACAGCCAGACCTGCCCGACCTGCCTCGGCCTGCCCGGCGCGCTCCCGGTCGTCAACGCGACCGGCGTCGAGTCCGCCGTCAAGATCGGCCTCGCGCTGAACTGCGAGATCGCCGAATGGTGCCGTTTTGCCCGGAAGAACTACTTCTATCCGGACATGCCGAAGAACTTCCAGACCTCCCAGTACGACGAGCCGATCGCCTTCGACGGCTACCTCGACGTACAGCTGGAGGACGGCGAGACCTTCCGCGTGGAGATCGAGCGCGCCCACATGGAGGAGGACACCGGCAAGTCGCTGCACGTCGGCGGTGCCACCGGCCGGATCCACGGCGCGTCCCACTCCCTGCTCGACTACAACCGCGCGGGCATCCCGCTCATCGAGATCGTCACCAAGCCGATCGTCGGTGCCGGGGAGCGCGCGCCGGAGGTCGCCCGGGCGTACGTCCGGGAGCTGCGCGAGCTGATCCGCGCGCTCGGCGTCTCCGAGGCCCGTATGGAGATGGGCCAGATGCGCTGCGACGTGAACCTGTCGCTGATGCCGAAGGGCAGCGAGAAGTTCGGCACGCGGAGCGAGACGAAGAACGTCAACTCGCTGCGCAGCGTCGAGCGCGCCGCGCGCTTCGAGATCCAGCGCCACGCCGCCGTGCTGAGCGGCGGCGGGACGATCGTCCAGGAGACGCGCCACTTCCACGAGGACACCGGGTCCACGACCTCGGGCCGCGTGAAGGAGGAGGCCGAGGACTACCGGTACTTCCCGGAGCCCGACCTGGTGCCGGTCGCCCCGGCCCGCGAGTGGGTCGAGGAACTGCGCGCCGCCCTGCCCGAGCTGCCGCTCGTCCGCCGCAACCGGCTGCGCGAGGAGTGGGGCATCTCCGGCACGGACATGCAGGCCATCCTCAACGCCGGTGCGCTGGACCTGATCGTCGCCACGATCGACGCGGGCGCCGACGCGGCCTCCGCCCGCAAGTGGTGGATGGGTGAACTCGCCCGCTCCGCCAACGAGTCGGGCAGGACCCTGGACGAGCTGGCCATCACGCCCGAGCAGGTCGCGCGCGTCACCGCACTGGTGACCTCCGGCGACCTGAACGACAAGCTGGCCCGCCAGGTCATCGAGGGCGTCCTCGCGGGCGAGGGCACCCCGGACGAGGTCGTCGAGAAGCGCGGCCTGAAGGTCGTCTCCGACGAGGGCGCGCTGACCGCCGCCGTCGACGAGGCCATCGCCGGCAACCCGGGCGTCGCGGACAAGATCCGCGGCGGCAAGGTCGCGGCCGCCGGCGCCCTCGTGGGCGCGGTCATGAAGGCCACGCGCGGCCAGGCCGACGCGGCCCGCGTCAAGGAGCTCATCCTGGAGAAGCTGGGCGTCGGCGAGGGCTGAGCAGGTCCCGTACGGCTGAGCAGGTCCCGTACGGCCGAGGGCGGTGCACCGGGTGCGGTGTGCCGCCCTCGGCCGTCCCCCGGTCCGACCGCGTGCGAAAAGCCGGGCGGCGAAGTCTCCGCCCGTGCCAGGATTCCGGGGCGCGCCGGGGACGGCCCCGGCCGACGTCTTCGGCGCCGGTGGGCGCTGGTGAAGGAGCGGGAACAGGATGTACGCCATACCCCTGGGCGACGACGGTGCGGAACTGCGGCCCCTGGAGCCCTGGCACGCCGAGGAGTTCCTCGCGCACCTCGACCGCGGGCGCGAGTTCGTCCAGACGCACATCCCGTTCGGCGCCCAGGCCACCGACGTGGGCTCGGCGCGGGCGCTCCTCCAGTCGTACGCCGACAAACGGGCCGCCGACACCGGCAGCCTGCACGGCGTGTGGCTGGACGGGAAGCTCGTCGGCGGGGTGCTCGTGCGGATCTTCGACGCTGCGCACGGCGTCTGCGAGGTCGGCTGCTGGCTCGAACCGGCCGCCACGGGCCGTGGACTGATCACCCGGGCCATGCGGGTCCTCATCGACTGGCTGGTCGACGAGCGCGGCGTGCACCGCGTGGAGTGGCAGGCGTCGTCCGCCAACCAGCCCAGCATCGCCGTGGCGCGGCGGCTGGGCATGAGCCGTGACGGCGTGCTGCGGCAGAGCTACCCGTACCGGGGCGTGCGCCAGGACATGGAGGTGTGGTCGGTACTCGCACCGGAGTGGCGTACGGCACGCGCGCGTGCCGTGCACAAGGATCGTTAAGGGACTTCTCAGACGACGTCCGTACGGTGCGAGGCATGGGAACGAAGACAGTGGACGACAAGGACACCGGCGCCGAGGCCGGCACCGGGGCGAAGAGCGGCGAGACGAGGAGCGGCGAGGCGGCGCGGGACGTCACCGGGATCTCCGTGGAGAAAAGCCCGGAGGCGCCCGCCGGTACCTCCGACGAGGAGGCCACGGCCACCGCCGGCCAGGAGACCGCAGAACCCGAGGCCGCAGAACCGGGGGTCGACGGCCAGGAGGCCGACGGCCAGGGGGCCGACGGGCCGGAGGGGGCGCGCAGCCGGAACGCCGCCTCCGCCGGGGTCGGCCAGGGTGCCGCGGCCGTCGTCTCCGCCGGGCTCGGCATCGTGTCCCTGTCCGGCAGCTGGCTCGGTACGGTCGCGCAGGCGCGCGAGTCGCTGTTCGGCCAGCTGGAGACCGCGGCCGACGCGGGCGTCGCCACCCAGATCCAGCAGGTCTACGGCGACTCCTGGAACGCCAACGCCCTGGTCGCCGGTGTGTTCGCGCTGGTCGCGCTGGTCGTCGGTGTGGTCGTGCTGGTCCGGCCCGCGTTCGGCGCCCCGGACCGGACGCAGGCGCCGTGGATCAAGTCGGTCGCCTGGGCGGGCGTCTCGCTCGGCGTCATCGGCCTGGTGCTCGCCGCACTGAAGTACTCCGACGTGCTGCTCTCGATGCCGACGACGAGTTGATCTGAGGTCCTCAGGCCGGCCGTACGCACCGTACGGATGCTCTGAGGCCCTTCACGCGCGCGGGAGATGCGGAAGTCTCCCGATGCGGCGGAATCCCCTGCGGGACGAGGGTTCAGACATCGCACCGAGCGATGTCCGTCGTCACCAGGGGGGAAGACATGTTCGACTACGAGCTGCACTGGATCCGCTCCGCCGAGCTGATCCGCGAGGCCGGGCGTCACCGGCTCGCCCGGGAGGCGCGCCGTGCCGCGCGCGGGACGCCGACGGGACGGAGCGCCCCGAGGCGGTACCCCGCCCGCCCACCTCGCCGGCGGCGCTTCGCGCGCGCGGCATGAGGGGCACGGGCCGCCCGTCACCGTCCGGCGCCGGGATGTCGGTGCCGCGTGTGATGCTCGGCGGTGTGGGGACCAGATCCGTCAGCCCGGTGTTCGTCGGCCGCGCCGACGAACTGCACGTGTTGCACGACGCGCTCGCCCGGGCGGCCGGCTGGGCCGAGCTGGCCGCCGCCCAGGAACTGGTGCGCGGGCTGCCGCCGTCGCGGGTGCACGCCGAGGTGCTGACCATGATCGCGGGCTGGTCCATGGTGCACGCGCCCGGCCCCGAGGCACTGCTGGACGCCCAGCGCGCCGTCGAGTACGCGCGCATGGTGGGCGCCGGGGACACCGAGCTCAACGCGCGCCTCACGCTCGGCAGCCTGATGGTCGACGCCGGTGACGTCGAGGAGGGGCTCGCCGCGATGTACGCGGTCAGGGACGAGGCGGTCGAGCGGTCCCTCACCGCCCTCGTCGGCCGCAGTCACGTCAACCTGCCGTCGTGCCTGGACGGCGTGGGCCGCGCCCGGGAGGCCGCCGAGGTACTGCGGGAGGGGCTGGAGCACACGCGGCGGCTGGGCCTGCCGGAGACCGAGGCCTTCGTCCGGAGCAACCTCGCCGAGTCGCTGTTCGCGCTCGGCCGCTGGGACGAGGCCGTCGAGTCCGCGTCGAAGGCGGCGACGCTCGCCCGGAGCGCCAAGCCGCGCGGCAGCGGCTGCCTCCACCTCGCCTCCCTGGCGCTCGCCCGCGGTGACGCCGGCGAGGCAGCCCGCCTCCTCGCCGACGCCCGCGGCCACTACGGCACCCACGACCTCGTGCCGCAGTACGCCATACCGCTGACCGGGCTGACCATCGGTGTGGCCGCCGCCGAGGGTCGCATCCCGGGAGCGCGGGCCGCGCTGCAACGTGCCCTCGACACCGGTTTCCCGCCCGGCACCCAGCGCTACGCCTGGCCCCTGCTGCTCACCGCCGTCACCGCGGAGGCCGACGCCCGCGGGCTGCCGGCCGCCGAAGAGGGCCGGGCGGAGATCCTCGGACGCGTGGCCACGGTCCTCAGGCGGCTGCCCACGGGCGCGCCCGTGTGGCGGGCCCACGAGGCGTGGGTGCGCGCCGAGCTCCTCCGCGCCGGGGGCGTGCCGGCGCCGGAGCCGTGGTCCGCGGCGGTCACCGCCTTCGAGCCGCTGGAGCGTCCGTACGACCTCGCCCGGGTGCGCCACCGTCTGGCCGAGGCACTGCCGGCGAGCGGCGCCGACGAGGAGGGGCGCGACCGCGCGGCGGAACTGCTGAGGCAGGCCGCCGCCGTCGCCGGCCACCTCCGTGCCCGGCCGCTCGCCGACGAGGTGGCACGGCTCGCCCGGCGGGCCCGGCTGCCCCTCGCGCGCCCGCCGGGGACGCCGTCCCCCGCCGCCGCCGACCCGGTCGAGGCACTCGGCCTGACCGGCCGTGAGCAGGACGTGCTCCGCCTGGTCGCCGAGGGCCGCAGCAACCGCGGGATAGCCGAGGAGCTCTTCATCTCACCGAAGACGGCCAGCGTCCACGTCTCCAACATCCTCGCCAAGCTGGGCGTCTCGGGACGCGGGGAGGCGGCGGCGATGGCACACCGGTTGCGGATGTTCTCCAGGACGCCCTGACGGACCGGCGGAAGGCCGCCATGATGGACGCCCTGACGCACGAGACGTAGCCTGCGGCTGACGAGACATGGCCCGTGACGTGAGCGGGCAGGAACCGGTGGCGCCGGGAGACCGGCCCGGGGAGGTGCCCGTGTTCAACGCCTTTGAGGAACTGTTCGCTCCCGGACACAAACACACCAGCGACGAACGCAACCGGCTGGAGACGACCCGCGAGGACGTCGGCGACAGCGATCCCGGGCGCGGGCCCATAGACCTGGACTCCGGCACGGCGGTCATACGTCCGCCGGCCGCCCGCCCGCACGAGGAGGCGGGACCCGACGACCCGGACGGAGGCGGTGAGGGGGACCGGAGCGAGGACTGAGGGACCGACGGGGCGCCCGTCCCCGCCTGTTCCTGATCGGGCCGCGGCTCCGGTGTCCCTGATGTCTCTGCTGTCCCTACTTCACCTGCAGTTCGAGAATCTTGTCGTCCCCGTCGCCCGGCGACCCCCGGCCGTCCGTCTCGCTGGTGGTCAGCCAGAGCCTGTCGCCGCCCGCGGAGACGACCGTACGCAGGCGTCCGTACTCCCCGGTGAGAAAGGCCTGGGGGTCGGCGGAGACCTCCGTGCTTTCGAGCGGGATGCGCCACAGCCGCTCACCGCGCAGCCCCGCCATCCAGACCGAACCCTGCGCGAAGGCGATACCGCTGGGAGACGCGTCCGCCACCCGCCACTGGGCCACCGGGTCGACGAAGCCCGACTCGCCGGCCTTGCCCTCCGCGTCCGGCCAGCCGTAGTTGCCGCCCGGCTCGATCAGGTTCAGCTCGTCCCAGGTGTCCTGGCCGAACTCCGGGGCCCACAGCCGCTGCTCGCCGTCCCAGGCGAGACCCTGCACATTGCGGTGGCCCAGGGAGTAGACCAGCGAGTCGTCGAAGGGATTGCCCGGCGCGGGCTCGCCCTCCGGCGTCATGCGCAGGATCTTGCCGCCGAGGGACTCCTTGTCCTGCGCCAACCGCCCCTCGTAGCGCTCGCCGGTGCTGGCGTACAGCATCTTGTCCGGGCCGAAGGCCAGCCGGCCGCCGTTGTGGTTCGTGCCCTTGGGGATGCCGCGCAGGATCGTGTCGGGAGCGCTCAGCTGCTCGCCCTCCGGCTGCTCCGGGTCGTACCGCATGCGCACGATGCGGTTGTCCGAACCCGAGGTGAAGTACGCGTAGACCATGTGGTCCGAGGTGTACTCGGGGGAGACGGCGATGCCCAGCAGCCCGCCCTCGCCGGCGGCGGCGACCCCGGGAACCTCACCGACCTCCGTCTTCTCGCCGGTCTCCGTGTCGACCAGGACGATCGTTCCCTCGTCCCGGGACGACACCAGCAGGCCGCCGCCGGGCAGCGGCGCCAGGCCCCAGGGCGAGTCGAGGCCCTCGGCGACCGTGCGCACGACCTTCACCGAGCCCTTCGCGGGCGGCGCGTCCCCGGTGGCCCGCCCGGACGGCGAGGCCCCGGACCGGGTGCCGCCCGGAGCGGCGCTCGCGCCGTCGCCCGCCTCCTCGCCCCCGCCTGCGGAACAACCGGCCGTCACCAGAAGCACGGCCGCGGCCAGGAAGGCCGTCACTGCTCGACGTTGCACGATCACGATCCCTTCGACGCGGAGGTCACCGGCCCGTACCCCGTGAGTGCCCCACTGCGGCGTGGGTGCCTCACACGTTCCACGTCCGGCGGACCGGAATGATTCCATGCCCGCAACACCCGGTCCGTCAGTCCCACGACCCCTGTGCCGGGGGCAGTCCCGCGAGCTCCGTCAGGTCGTCCGCGGTCAGGTACACCTCGTGCGCGGCGGCGTTCTCCGCCGCCCAGCGCTCGTGCTTGGTGCCCGGCACCGGGACCACGTGCGGGCCCTGGGCGAGGGTCCAGGCCAGGGCCACCTGGGCGGGTGTCACGGAGGCGCCGTGGCGGCGGGCCACCCGGCGCAGCCCGGCGACGATCGGCTGGTTGGCCGCCATCATCTCGGCGGTGAAACGGGGATGGCGGGCCCGCAGGTCGTCCGGTTCGAAACCGGCACCCGGTCTGAGCGTGCCCGTGAGGTAGCCGTTGCCCAGCGGCATCGCCGCCAGGAAGCCCACACCGCGGGCCGCGCACCAGGGGAGGAGGGTGCCGAGCGACTCCGGGGACCACACCGACAGTTCGGCCTGCACCGCGCTCACCGGGAACACCTGCTGCACCCGCTCCAGCCGGCGCACGGTGGCGTCGTGCGGCCGTACGCCGGAGCGGCGCCCGGCGCCGGCTCCCACCGCGCACAGTCCCAACGCCCTCACCTTGCCCGCCCGGACCAGCTCCGCCATCGCGCCCCACGTCTCCTCGACCGGCACCTCCGGGTCCTCGCGGTGCAGCTGGTAGAGATCGATGACATCGGTCTGCAGACGGCGGAGCGAGGCGTCGCACGCGCGCCGCACATAGCCGGGACGGCCGTTGGCCACGATGTGCTGGTCGCCCACCAGCAGACCGACCTTCGTGGACACGAAGGCCTCCGCGCGGCGCTCCTTCAGCACCCGGCCCACCATCAGCTCGTTGGTGAACGGGCCGTACATGTCGGCCGTGTCCAGGAGGGTGGCACCGAGGTCGAGGGCCCGGTGCACCGCCCGCAGCGACTCGTCACCGCGCTGCCGCGACCGCGAGTACGCCCAGCTCATCGGCATGCAACCGAGGCCGATCGCCCCCACCTCGAGCGCCGCCGCGCCGATCGTCCTGCGCTCCACCTGGCCGAACCCTCCCTTCCCTGGCACCCCAAAGTAACCAATGGGGCCGTGACGGCTTCGCGTAGCCTCCTGGGCATGACTGGTGTTGTGTGGCTGCCGTACCGTGCGGACGAGTTCGAGAAGCTGCCCGAAGGGCTCGACTACCTGCACTGGGACGGTGAGCAGGAGTATCCGGGGGACCCGGCCGACTGCGTCTTCTACGTGGTGCCGTACATGAGGACTCCCGAGATCTCCCAGCGGCCCCTGCCCGAGCTGACCTCCGTACAGGTCGTGCAGACGCTCTCCGCCGGTGTCGACCACGTGCAGCCGGGGCTCGGGCAATTGCGCCCCGGCGTACGGCTGTGCAACGCGCGCGGGGTGCATGAGGCGAGCACGGCCGAACTCACCCTGACGCTGATCCTCGCTTCCCTGCGCGGCGTACCCGACTTCGTGCGCGGGCAGGACCGGGAGGAGTGGCGGAGCGGGTTCCGTCCGGCGCTGGCCGACAAGTCCGTGCTCATCGTGGGGTACGGGTCGATAGGCGCCGCCATCGAGGACCGGCTCGTACCCTTCGAGCTGGAGCGGGTGGCGCGCGTCGCGCGCTCTGAGCGCACCACGGCGCGCGGATCGGTGCACCCACTCACCCGACTGCCTCAACTGCTGCCCGAGGCGGACGTCGTCATCCTGTCCACGCCCCTCACCGAGACCACGCGTGGCCTGGTCAATGCCGGTTTCCTGGCCCGGATGAAGGATGGGGCGCTGCTCGTCAACGTCGCCCGCGGCCCGGTCGTCGACACCGACGCGCTCCTCGCGGAACTGGGGAGCGGCCGCATCACGGCGGCCCTGGACGTCACCGATCCCGAGCCGCTGCCGGCGGGACACCCCCTGTGGCATGCGCCGGGAGTGCTGATCAGCCCCCATGTCGGCGGTCCGACGTCGGCGTTCCTGCCGCGCGCGAAGCGCCTGCTGGTGGACCAGTTGCACCGGTTCGTGAACCGTGAGCCCCTGCGCAACGTGGTCCTGGAGACAGGTCGTTAGACCTGCGCGCGGCTCCACGTCGGTACCCTCCGCAGTTCCCCGGACGCGGGCGGTGCCCGCGACCCCGTGGCCGTCACTGAGCGTAGAGAAGCTATGTCCCTGAGTGACGAAACTGGTGTATCGTCCCGAGCAGGGGATGCGCCGCGCACTGTTCGGCGCCGGGGATGGACAGAAGACTGCGAGGGGGGCGACGGGCGATGCACGGTCTATGGACGAACGATCCGACGCGGCGGAGCCGTCGACGGCGACCCTGGCTGACCGCGACGCGCAGACGCGGCCACGCCGGTCACGGCCATCACCATCGCAGGCACGGCGGCCGTAGAAAGCACACGCACCCGGCGCACCGGGACCGGCGGGATGCGGGAGCGGCTCTCACCGGGGAGATCCGGTGAGCCCCCGCCCGTCCTCCGCCACCATGCTCGATCCGACGCTGCGGACCCGGTCGCTGTCCGGGACGCCGCTGTCCGGCCGGGCGGCGGCGGGCGACGGTGCGAGCGGGACGGGCCTGCGCGCGCAGGTCCTCCTGGCGCTGGTGTGCGCGGGCTACGCGATCGGGTCCATGCTCGGCTGGGGGTCCCGCCAACTCGCCCTGATCATGGGTGACTTCGGGCTCAGCGCCGCCGGAGCCGCCGCGGCCGTGTCCTGCTTCCGCTACGCGCGCCTCTCCCGCAGCCGCTTTCGGCCCGCCTGGCTCCTGTTCGCACTGTCCTCCGCGATGGCGTCGCTCGGCAACCTGGTCTGGGGCTGGTACGAGGTCGTACTGGGCCGGCCCGTGCCCGACCCGAGCTTGGCCGACCTCTTCTTCCTGTGCTTCGCGCCGCCCGCCATCGTGGGACTGCTCGTGCTCGCCAAGCGGCCCGTGACCAAGAACGGCTGGGTCTGTCTCGCGCTGGACGCCTGGCTGATCGGCGGCTCGCTGGTGACCCTGTCCTGGAGCCTGGCGCTCGCGCGGACCGCGCGGCACGAGGGCGGCGACGTCGCGCACACCGCGCTCTCCCTCGCCTATCCGCTCCTCGACATCGCCCTGGTCAGCATGGTGCTCGCACTGCACTTCCGGCGCTCGGCGGTGAACCGCTCCGCGGTCAACACCGCGATCGCGGCCCTCGCGCTGACCGTCATGTGCGACGCCCTGTTCACCTCGCCCCTGCTCCACGACAGCTACCGCTCCGGGCAGCTCCTGGACGCCGGCTGGTTCGCGGGCTCCCTCCTCCTCGCCTACGCGCCCTGGGTCGGCCGGCGGCAGGGGCAGGAACAGCCGGGCGACGACCGGCACGCGCGCGTGCCGGGCGAGGACCTCCCGGGCCGGCGCCACGACGTCCCGCCCGGCGCGGGGCCCGAGGACCCCCAGGGCGAGCACGCGGTCCTCCCGGGCACGGGCACGGAGCCCGGCCGTTATCCGGCCGCGCGCCCCATCGCGGGATCGCTGACCGCGCTCGCCCCGTACCTGGCCGCCGCCGTCTGCACGCTGGGCATCCTGTACAACGTCCTCGACGGCCGCAGCGTCGACCGCGTCGTCCTGATCACCGCCTGCACCGTCGTGCTCGCCCTCGTGGTGCGCCAGGGCATCATGCTCCTCGACAACATCACCCTCACCCAGGAGCTCGCCCAGAAGGAGAACCACTTCCGCTCCCTGGTGCAGGGCTCCAGCGACGTCATCATGATCGCCGCGCCCAACGGCATCCTCCGCTACGTCAGCCCGGCCGCCGCAGGCGTGTACGGGCGGCCCGCGCAGGAGCTCGTCGGCACCGAACTCGCCGCGCTGATCCACCCGGAGGACCTGGGCCGCGTGCTGCACGAGGTGCGCCGCTTCCTCGCCGCGGGACCGCACGACGAACCCACCACCCGCATCGAGTGCCGCTTCAGGTCCGGCGGTGGGGGCACCTCCCGCCCGGGCGAAGCCGAGAGTGGGGGAGGCTGGCTCAACGTCGAGTCCACCGTCAACCGCCACGAGGGCGGCCTCATCTTCAACAGCCGGGACGTGACCGAGAGAGTGCGCCTCCAGGCGCAGCTCCAGCACAACGCCGAGCACGACCCGCTGACCGACCTGCCCAACCGCGCGCTGTTCACCAAGCGCGTGCAGCAGGCGCTGTCCGGCCGCCGCGCCTCCGACCGCGGCGCCGCCCTGCGCGGCACGGCCGTCCTCTTCATCGACCTCGACGGCTTCAAGGCCGTCAACGACACGATCGGACACCAGGCCGGGGACGAGCTGCTCGTCCAGGCCGCCCGCAGACTCCAGGAGGCGGTCCGGCAGGGCGACACCGCGGCCCGCCTCGGCGGCGACGAGTTCGCGGCCCTCGTCGTCGGTGACGGCACCAGCGACCGCGCCGCACGCGAGCAGCACATCCTCGAACTCGCCGACCGGCTCCGCGTCACCCTCTCGCAGCCCTACCGCATCGACGGCAACGATGTCCGGGTGGCCGCGTCCATCGGTGTCGCGTTCGCCGAGGCGGGCCTCGACGCGGGCGAACTGCTGCGCAACGCCGACCTCGCCATGTACCGCGCCAAGGCCGCGGGCAAGGGGCGCGTCGAGCTGTACGTCCCGCAGATGCAGCAGGACGTCGTCCGCAAGGCCGAGCTGGCCGGCCGGCTGCGCGCGGCCCTGCACGACGGCGAGTTCACACTGCTGCACCAGCCCGTGGTGGCCCTCGAGAACGGCCGGATCACATCGGTCGAGGCACAGCCCCGCTGGCGCTCCGCCCAGGGAGCGCTCTTCACCCCGGCCGACTTCCTGCGGGCCGCCGAGGGCGGCGACCGGACCGCCGAACTGGACCGCTGGGTCCTCGAGGAGGCCGTGGCGCAGGCCGCCGAGCGCAGTGCCGGTGGGGCGACGCTCCCGGTGGCCGTGCGGATGAGCGCCCGCCGGCTGCTGGACCGCTCGCTGCCGCTCGGTTCCGTCGAGGCGCTGCTGACCCGGTACGGGCTCTCCCCGGGCGCGCTGATCGTCGAGCTGTCCGACACGGAGCCCAGAACCTGCCTGGACGAGCTGGAACGCCGGCTGAACGCGCTGCGGAGACTCGGCGTACGCATCGCCCTGGACGGCTTCGGCAGCGGCCACGCGGCCGTCACGGCTCTGTGGCGGCTCCCCGTCGACCTGCTCAAGCTCGACCGCAGCCTGGTCGAGGGCATCGTGGAGTCACCGCGGCTGCACAAGATCACCAGTGGGCTGCTCCGCATCGCGGGCGACCTGGGGCTGCAGACCTTGGCCGACGGAGTGGACCGCCCCGAGCAGGTCGTCACCCTGCGGGCGATGGGATGCAGCCATGGGCAGGGCGCCGCGTTCTCGCCGCCGCTGGACGAGTACCGGCTGCGCCGGGCGCTGTCGTCGGGGCACTACCCGGTGCCCCATGGACCGGTGGAGCCCGCGTACGCGGGCAAGGGGACGGGGGTGTACCCGAGTGGCGTGCCCGTCGTCTACGGGAGCGGTACGGCTCTGCGCTCACATGATGAGACTCCCGTCCCACCCACTTGACACATGGTGTGCGGCGGGGGGAGGGTCAGTGCCATGCGCACCCGAATTCTCGTACTTGGACAGCGCGTCGGCTGAAGCTGGGAACGACCGGAGGACGAACCGGCACACCCAGCGCCCGCACCGACGCGCTCCCCTCGCTTGCCTCACGGCACGAGGGGTTTTTTGTTGCACGGGCACCTGTCGCACAGCTGATAAACCTCGCAAAAACCCTCGCTAAAACCTTCAGCATCGAGAAGAGAATGCCGATGACCGAGCAGGCCACCGGGGCCCACCATCCGCAGCCGCGGCCCCGATCCGGAGGACCACAGTCCGCATCCGTCGAGCACGTCACGGGTGCGCAGTCCCTGATCCGCTCGCTTGAGGAGGTCGGCGCCGACACGGTATTCGGCATTCCCGGAGGCGCCATCCTCCCGGCGTACGACCCGCTGATGGACTCGCGGCGGGTGCGCCACGTGCTGGTCCGCCACGAGCAGGGCGCGGGCCACGCCGCCGAGGGCTACGCGCTGGCCACCGGCAAGGTCGGGGTCTGCATGGCGACGTCGGGCCCCGGCGCGACCAACCTCGTCACGCCGATCGCCGACGCCCACATGGACTCCGTGCCGATGGTCGCGATCACCGGACAGGTCGCCTCCGCGTCGATCGGCACGGACGCCTTCCAGGAGGCGGACATCGTCGGCATCACCATGCCGATCACCAAGCACAACTTCCTGGTCACCGACCCCGCGGACATCCCGCGGGTGATCGCCGAGGCCTTTCACATCGCCTCCACCGGCCGCCCCGGCCCGGTCCTGGTCGACATCGCCAAGGACGCCCTCCAGGCGCAGACCACCTTCTCCTGGCCGCCGGTCATGGACCTGCCCGGCTACCGCCCGGTGACCAAGCCGCACGCCAAGCAGATCCGCGAGGCCGCCAAGCTGATCACCTCCGCCAAACGGCCGGTGCTGTACGTCGGCGGCGGCGTCCTCAAGGCCGGTGCCACCGCCGAGCTGAAGGTCCTCGCGGAACTGACCGGGGCGCCCGTCACCACCACCCTGATGGCGCTCGGCGCGTTCCCCGACAGCCACCCGCTGCACGTGGGCATGCCGGGCATGCACGGCAGCGTCACCGCCGTCACCGCGCTGCAGAAGGCCGACCTGATCGTCGCCCTCGGCGCCCGCTTCGACGACCGCGTCACCGGCAAGCTGGACAGCTTCGCCCCGCACGCCAAGGTCGTCCACGCCGACATCGACCCGGCCGAGATCGGCAAGAACCGCGCCGCCGACGTGCCGATCGTCGGCGACGCCCGTGAGGTCATCGCCGACCTGGTCCAGGCCGTCCAGAAGGAGCACGGCGAGGGTTCCCGGGGCGACTACACCGCCTGGTGGAACGACCTCAACCGGTGGCGCGAGACCTACCCGCTCGGCTACGACCAGCCGCACGACGGCTCGCTCTCCCCGCAACAGGTCATCGAGCGCATCGGACAGCTCGCCCCCGAGGACACGATCTTCACGGCAGGCGTCGGCCAGCACCAGATGTGGGCGGCCCACTTCATCCAGTACGACAAGCCCGCCACCTGGCTCAACTCCGGCGGCGCCGGGACCATGGGCTACTCGCTCCCGGCCGCCATGGGCGCCAAGGCCGGACAGCCGGACCGCACCGTCTGGGCGATCGACGGCGACGGCTGCTTCCAGATGACCAACCAGGAGCTCACCACCTGCGCCCTGAACAACATCCCCATCAAGGTCGCCATCATCAACAACGGCGCCCTCGGGATGGTCCGCCAGTGGCAGACCCTGTTCTACAACCAGCGCTACTCCAACACGGTGCTGCACTCCGGCCCGGGCGCGACCGAGCCGAACAGGGGCACCCGCGTCCCGGACTTCGTGAAGCTCGCCGAGGCCATGGGCTGCTACGCGCTGCGCTGCGAGTCCCCGGACGAGCTGGACAAGGTCATCGAGGAGGCGAACGCGATCAACGACCGCCCGGTCGTCATCGACTTCATCGTCCACGAGGACGCGATGGTGTGGCCGATGGTCCCCGCCGGCACCTCCAACGACTCGATCCTGGCCGCCCGGGACGTCCGTCCCGACTTCGGCGACGGCCAGGACGACTGACGACGACGGACAGGAAAGAGCAACCACACATGTCCAAGCACACGCTCTCCGTCCTGGTGGAGAACACGCCGGGCATCCTCGCCCGGATCGCCGCGCTGTTCTCCCGCCGCGGCTTCAACATCGACTCCCTCGCCGTCGGCGTCACCGAGCACCCCGAGATCTCCCGCATCACCATCGTGGTGAACGTGATCGAGCAGCTGCCCCTGGAGCAGGTCACCAAGCAGCTCAACAAGCTCGTCAACGTGCTGAAGATCGTCGAGCTGGAGCCGGGCGCCGCCGTGCAGCGCGAGCTCGTCCTGGTGAAGGTGCGCGCCGACAACGAGACGCGCTCGCAGATCGTGGAGATCGTCCAGCTGTTCCGCGCCAAGACGGTCGACGTCTCCCCGGAGGCCGTCACCATCGAGGCCACCGGCTCGGCCGACAAGCTGGAGGCCATGCTGAAGATGCTGGAGCCGTTCGGCGTCAAGGAGCTGGTCCAGTCCGGCACGATCGCGATCGGCCGCGGCGCCCGCTCCATCACCGACCGCTCGCTGCGCGCGCTCGACCGGTCCGCGTAGCCGTACCAGGCATCGAGGCATAACCGTACAAGGCCGGAAACGGGCGGTCCGGCCGCTCGCCGCCCGCCCGTATTCCGAGACCCCGAGACTTCCCCTCCCCCCACCGTCATACGGTGGGACGCGACACCCGTACACAAGGAGAGAACCCACAGTGGCCGAGCTGTTCTACGACGCCGACGCAGACCTTTCCATCATCCAGGGCCGCAAGGTCGCGGTCATCGGGTACGGCAGCCAGGGCCACGCCCACGCCCTGTCGCTCCGTGACTCGGGTGTCGACGTCCGCGTCGGTCTGCACGAGGGCTCGAAGTCCAAGGCCAAGGCCGAGGAGCAGGGCCTGCGCGTGGTGAGCCCGTCGGAGGCCGCCGCCGAGGCCGACGTCATCATGATCCTGGTGCCGGACCCGATCCAGGCGACGGTCTACGAGGAGCACATCAAGGACAACCTGGAGGACGGCGACGCGCTGTTCTTCGGGCACGGCCTGAACATCCGCTTCGACTTCATCAAGCCCCCGGCCGGCGTCGACGTCTGCATGGTCGCCCCCAAGGGCCCGGGCCACCTGGTGCGCCGCCAGTACGAGGAGGGCCGCGGCGTCCCGTGCATCGCCGCCGTCGAGCAGGACGCGAGCGGCAACGCCTTCGCGCTCGCCCTGTCGTACGCCAAGGGCATCGGCGGCACCCGCGCCGGCGTCATCAAGACGACCTTCGCCGAGGAGACCGAGACCGACCTCTTCGGTGAGCAGGCCGTCCTCTGCGGTGGTACGGCCGCGCTGGTCAAGGCGGGCTTCGAGACGCTGACCGAGGCGGGCTACCAGCCGGAGATCGCCTACTTCGAGTGCCTCCACGAGCTGAAGCTGATCGTCGACCTCATGTACGAGGGCGGCCTGGAGAAGATGCGCTGGTCGATCTCCGAGACCGCCGAGTGGGGCGACTACGTCACCGGCCCGCGCATCATCACCGACGCCACCAAGGCCGAGATGAAGCAGGTCCTCGCCGAGATCCAGGACGGCACCTTCGCCCGTAACTGGATGGACGAGTACCACGGCGGTCTGAAGAAGTACAACGAGTACAAGAAGCAGGACTCCGAGCACCTGCTCGAGACCACCGGCAAGGAGCTGCGCAAGCTGATGAGCTGGGTCGACGAAGAGGCGTGATCCGCCGTCGGCGCAAGGGCCGGGGCAGCCGCTCCGGCCCTTCGTCGAACCCTGGGTAACGCCCTGATCACGGCGTTGTCCGCCCCGTTCGTACGCGGACGGGTGATCCTTCCCCAAGGGCGCAGGACGATGCCCGCGGCGCCACTACACTGCTGCACTACATACGCGTCAGGCCCACAGCGTCGTGCGTCTTCCACGCGGCCACCATCCCTCCGCCTGCGGCCGTCGGGACGGCCGTCCGCAATGGACTTGTGAGGACCCACGTGAGCTCGAAACCAGTCGTACTCATCGCTGAAGAGCTGTCGCCCGCCACGGTGGACGCGCTCGGGCCGGACTTCGAGATCCGGCACTGCAACGGAGCCGACCGCGCCGAACTGCTCCCGGCCATCGCCGACGTGGACGCGATCCTGATCCGCTCGGCCACCAAGGTCGACGCCGAGGCGATCGCCGCCGCGAAGAAGCTGAAGGTCGTCGCACGAGCCGGCGTCGGCCTGGACAACGTCGACGTCTCCGCCGCCACCAAGGCCGGGGTGATGGTCGTCAACGCCCCCACCTCGAACATCGTCACCGCCGCCGAGCTGGCCTGCGGCCTCATCCTCGCCACCGCGCGGAACATCCCGCAGGCGAACACGGCGCTGAAGAACGGCGAGTGGAAGCGCAGCAAGTACACCGGTGTCGAGCTGGCGGAGAAGACCCTCGGCGTCGTCGGCCTCGGCCGCATCGGCGCGCTGGTCGCCCAGCGCATGTCGGCGTTCGGCATGAAGGTCGTGGCGTACGACCCGTACGTGCAGCCCGCGCGGGCCGCGCAGATGGGCGTGAAGGTGCTGTCGCTGGACGAGCTGCTCGAGGTCTCCGACTTCATCACCGTCCACCTGCCGAAGACCCCCGAGACGCTCGGTCTCATCGGCGACGACGCGCTGCACAAGGTCAAGCCGAACGTGCGCATCGTCAACGCCGCGCGCGGCGGGATCGTCGACGAGGAGGCGCTGTACTCGGCGCTCAAGGAGGGCCGCGTCGCCGGCGCCGGTCTCGACGTGTACGCCAAGGAGCCCTGTACCGACTCCCCGCTCTTCGAGCTGGACCAGGTCGTGTGCACCCCGCACCTCGGCGCCTCCACCGACGAGGCGCAGGAGAAGGCGGGTATCGCCGTCGCCAGGTCCGTGCGTCTCGCGCTCGCCGGTGAGCTGGTCCCGGACGCGGTGAACGTCCAGGGCGGTGTCATCGCCGAGGACGTCAAGCCGGGCCTGCCCCTCGCGGAGCGCCTCGGCCGGATCTTCACCGCGCTCGCGGGAGAGGTCGCGGTCCGCCTCGACGTCGAGGTGTACGGCGAGATCACCCAGCACGACGTGAAGGTGCTGGAGCTCTCCGCGCTGAAGGGCGTCTTCGAGGACGTGGTGGACGAGACGGTGAGTTACGTCAACGCCCCGCTGTTCGCGCAGGAGCGCGGTGTCGAGGTGCGGCTGACCACGTCGAGCGAGGCCACCGACCACCGCAACGTGGTCACCGTGCGCGGCACGCTCGCCGACGGCGAGGAGGTCTCGGTCTCCGGCACGCTGGCGGGCCCGAAGCACCACCAGAAGGTCGTCGGGATCGGCGAGTACGACGTGGACCTGGCCCTCACCGACCACATGGTCGTACTGAAGTACGCCGACCGTCCCGGTGTCGTCGGCACGGTGGGCCGCGTCCTGGGCGAGGCCGGCATCAACATCGCCGGCATGCAGGTCGCCCGCCTCGCCGCGGGCGGCGAGGCGCTGGCCGTCCTCACCGTGGACGACACGGTTCCGCAGCCGGTGCTGACGGAGGTCGCCGAGGAGATCGGCGCCACCTCGGCCCGCGCGGTCAACCTGACCTGACCGGACGCTTCCGGTTCCACGGCCGGGGTCCGGCACCGTCGACGACGGTGCCGGACCCCGGCCGTGTGGGTCCCCCGCGGGCGTCCTCCGTGGCGTCCTCAGCCGTTCGGCAGGATGACCGCACGACCGTTGATCTTGCCCTCGTGCAGCAGCTCGTAGGCGCGCGGCGCCTCGTCGAGCGAGAAGGTCTCGGTGTGCACGTCCAGCACGCCGGTCCGGGCCAGCTCGATGACCTCGAACAGCTCGCTGCGGCTGCCCCAGTAGGACGAGTTGACGGAGACCTCGTAGGCGGGCTGCCCGAAGCCGATGGGCATGGTGCCGCCGGCGATGCCGACCAGGTTCAGGTCGCTCTCGACCGCGGCGCAGGCGGCGGCCGTGGCGAGGGTGCTGTTCGCGCCGACGAAGTCGAACACGGCCTGGGCGCCGAGGCCGCCGGTGAGTTCCCGGACTCTGCCGGCGGCCTTCTCGTCGGAGAGGACGGTCTCGTGCGCGCCGACCCGCCGGGCCAGCGCGAGCTTCTCCTCGCTGACGTCCAGCGCGATGACACGGGCGGAGGTCATGGCGCGCAGCAGCTGGATGCCCACGTGACCGAGGCCGCCCGTGCCGATGACGACGGCGGTGCTGCCCGCGCCGAGCCGCGGCAGGGAGCGCTTGATCGCGTGGTACGGGGTGAGGCCGGCGTCGGTCAGCGGCACGGTCTTGACCGGGTCGAGGTCGCCGATCGGCACCAGGTGGCGCGGGTCGTCGATCAGCAGGTACTCGGCGATGGCGCCGGGGCGGCCGAGGCCGGGCGGGTTGATGTTCAGCTCACCGGCGCGCAGGCAGTAGTTCTCCTTGCCCTGGGCGCACTTGACGCAGGAGCCGCAGCCCCACGGGCCGTAGACGGCGACGGAGGTGCCGGTCGCGAGGCCGGTCACGCCCTCGCCGACGGCCTCGACGGTGCCGACCCCCTCGTGGCCGAGGGTGAGCGGCAGCTCGTAGGGGAGTTCCTCCTTCGACCAGCTCATCACGGCGATGTCCGAGTGGCACACGCCGGCGGCGGTCACCTTCAGCAGCACCTGGCCCGGGCCGGGCTCGGGGTCGGGAACGGTGACGACCTCGGGAGCGGAGCCGATTGCCCGGTATTGGACGGCCTTCATCTCAATCTCCTCTTTGAGTGGTTCTGCTCAGATTCCCACCGCGGCAGTACCCCCGCATCAGCCAACGTAGTTGAAGGTTATACCTTCTCTTGTCCCATGGGGACAGGAGTTCCCCCGGCGCCCGTACGGCGCAGGAACGCGGCCGCCAGTGCCGCGGCACCCACGAGGATCACTGCCCCGGCGGCCGCCGCACCGCGCATCCCGTCCGTGAACGCCTCCCGCGCCGCCGCCACCAGGGCGTCGCCCGCCGCGGCCGGCATCTCCCGTGCCGCCGCCAGCGCGCCGCCGAGGGTCTCCTGGGCGGGTGCGGGCGCCGAGGGCGGCACCGCGCGGTGGTACACCGCGGTGCCGATGGAGCCGAGGGCCGCCATGCCCAGTGCGCCGCCGAACTCCTGGCCGGTCTCCAGGACCGACGACGCCGTGCCCGCTCTCTCGGCCGGTGTCGCGCCCAGGGCCAGGTCCGTGAGCTGGGACAGCACCGTCACGACGCCCGCCGCGAGGATGCCCGCGCCCGCCAGGACGAGCCACAGCGAGTCCGTGCCGATGAGTGCCAGCAGCGTGTAGCCGCATGCCGCGACCGCGAAGCCCGCCGCCACCACATGCACGCGGTGCACACCCCGCTGCACCAGGTGGGCGGCCAGCGGAGCCGTCACGCCGATGGGGACGGAGGGCACGAGCGACCACAGCGCGGCCTCCAGTGCGCTCTTGCCGAGCACGGACTGCAGGTACTGGGTGGTGAAGTAGGCCGACCCCATCATCGCGAAGGCCGCGATCAGGTTGAGAGCCACGGCCGGCGGAAAGCCTCGGGCGCGGAACAGGGACACCGGGATCATCGGGGCCGCCGCCGTGCGCTGCCGGTGGACGAACAGGGCGGCGAACAGCAGGCCCACCGCCACCGCCGCGACGTACCGCGCGTGCCAGCCCCCGGACGGTATCTCCTTCAGGCCGTAGATCACCGGCAGGACCGCCGCCATCGACAGCGGCACGCTCGGCAGATCGAAGCGGCCCGGCCGCGGATGGCGCGACTCGGGCAGCAGGACCGGGGCGAGGACCAGCAACAGCGCCATGGCGGGCAGGTTGACGAGGAACACCGAGCCCCACCAGAAGTGCTCGACGAGGACGCCGCTCAGCACGGAGCCGAGCGCCACGCCCCCCGTCATCACGGCCGACCACACGCCGATCGCCTGGGCCCGCTGACCGGGATCCCTGAACATCGTGCGGACCAGCGCCATGGTCGACGGCATCAGTGTGGCCCCGCCGACGCCGAGGAGCGCGCGGGCCGCGATGAGGGTCTCGGCGCTGCGCGCGTACGCGGCCACCAGTGACGCCGCGCCGAACGCGGCCGCGCCGATCAGCAGCAGCCGGCGGCGGCCGATGCGGTCGCCGAGCGCGCCCGTCGTCATCAGCAGTCCGGCCAGTACGAAGGCGTAGATGTCGAAGATCCACAACTGCTGGGTGCCGGTCGGGGCCAGATCGGCGCTGATGGCCGGGACCGCGAAGTAGAGCACCGAGACATCCATCGACACCAGCAGCAGAGGCAGCATCAGCACGCACAGGGCGGTCCATTCGCGACGTCCGGCGCGGCCCGGGTGGGCGGGTTCTGTTGTCATGGCGGGGACTGTACGCACGTCTTATACGGCCGTCTAGTACTACGTATAAGACGACCGTCTCTGACGCTCGTATGGGACGGCCGTACGGACGCCACTACGCTGGCCCGCATGGGACACCGTGAGGATCTGCTCGAAGGCGCGAAGCGCTGCCTGCTCCAGAAGGGCTTCGCCCGGACGACCGCGCGCGACATCGTCAAGGAGTCGGGCACGAACCTGGCGTCGATCGGCTACCACTACGGCTCGAAGGACGCGCTCCTCGCCCAGGCGTACGTGGCGATGGTCGGGGAGCTCTCCGACGCCTTCGACGGCGGAGGGACGGCGGAACTCGCGTCCGCACCCGGAAGCATCGAGCGGTTCCGGGAGGTGTGGACGAACATCATCGCGACCATGAAGGAGCCCGACTCCCTGTGGCGCCTCAGCATGGAGGCCCTCACCATGGGCGACCGTCTGCCCGAGCTGCGCGACCACCTGGCGCTGGCCCAGCGGGGCAGCGACCGGGGTCTGGTGACGGTGTTCATGGGCGGCCGGGAGGAGGACGTCCCGGAGGAGACCGTGGACACCCTCGGCCGCTTCTACTCCACCCTGCTGCTCGGTCTCGTCGCGCAGTGGACCTTCAACCCGGCGGGCGCGCCCGACGCGGAGGCGCTCACGGAAGGGCTGCGCCGGGCCGCGGCGGGGGAGAGGCCCGCGGAGCGGGCGGGGGAGTAGGCGTCAGCGCCGCGGGGCCTCCCCGAGCCGCGCCCCCTTCAGCGCCATGTGCAGCAGCAGCCGGTCCTCGCCGTCGTCCAGGTCCAGCCCCGTGAGCTGTTCCACACGGGAGAGCCGGTAGTACAGGGTCTGCCGGTGGATGCCCAGCTCCGTCGCCGTGCGGCCGGCCTGGCCCGCGCGGTCCAGGAACAGTTCCGCGGTGCGGGCGAGTTCGCGGTGGACGGGGGACAGCAGGGCGCTCACGGCGCGGTCCCGCGCCGCCTCGCGCGGCAGTGCGGTGAGGAGGCGGTACGGACCGATCGCGTCCCACTCGGCGACCGGTCCGAGCCGGGGCTCGGCCAGCGCGGCGCGGGCCGCCGCCGACGCCTCCCGCCAGGCGGTGCCCAGCTCGGCCAGTCCGGTGCGGGCGCCCGCCACACCGGCCGCCGTGCGCCCCGCGCCCGCCGCACGCTCCAGCAGCCGGGCCGCCGCCGTGTGCGCCGGCTGGAGGACGTCCGCCGACCGCAGCCGCACCAGCAGGGCCAGCCCCTGCCCGGCGTCCGGAGCCGCCGTGGCGCCGTCCCACGGCACCGTGCACAGGGCGGTGGCCCCCGGAACGGTGCGCACCGACGGGGCGTCGGCCGGGTCGGCGTACGGCCACGGGGCCACGCACACCACCGTGTGCACGCCGTCCGCGCGCGGGCCGAGCGCCGTGCGGAACCGGGCGAGCGCCGCCTCCCGCTGCCAGCCCGGCTCCGCCGTCAGCACCGCGCGCAGCTCACGGGTCAGGTCGGAACCCGCCTGCACCTCGTCCGCCAGCAGGGCACCGATCCGGGAGGCGACCTCCATCGCGGCCGCGAGCTGGGCGCCGGTGGGGCCCGGCTCGCCGTCCAGCAGCCACACGTACCCGAGGACGATCCCCCGGTGGCGCACGGGGAGGCAGACGCGGCCGCGGTGCACCCCGGCCTCCGGGGTCGGCGGAATCCGTACCGGGCCCGTCGCCCGGGTGATGCCGAAGCCCTCGAACCACTCCCGTACCGCCGCCGTCGAACGCCGGGTCAGGATCGAACGGGTGCGCACCGGGTCCAGCGCCGACTCGTCGAGCTCGCCCTCGCTGTCGTACGCGCCGAAGGCGATCAGCTCGAAGTCGCGGTTCTCCAGCGTCGCCGGCGCGCCCAGCAGCCCGGAGATCTCGTCGACCAGCTCCTGGTAGTCCCCTCGGTTCGCCCGGCTCGCGCCCGCTCCTCGGGCATCATCGAAAACGTCCGTCACCCGGGCATTCTGCCGCAGATTCGTACGGGCTTCATACATCTGTCTGAGATCCAGGGCACGGATGCGTGACAGCTGTCGATGGCAGACGTTCGGAGTCATCCTTAGGTTTCACGGTGGTTCTCCGTGCCGTACCCGAAACACCGGGTCGACGGCCTTCGGCTGGATGTTGTGGAGGTGCCCCGTGCTGGGTCCCGTGATTCTCGCCGCGTCGCGCAGCGACCGGATGCGTCGTCTGATCTCGGCGGCGCCGGTGACCAGGCCCGTCGTCGACCGCTTCATCCCGGGGGAGAGCGTCGACGACATCATTCCCGTCATCCGTGACCTGACCGGCAACGGCCTGGAGGTCACCATGGACGTGGTCGGCGAGGACATCACCACCCCGGAGCAGGCGACCGCGGCCCGCGACGCGTATCTGGAGCTGATCGGCCGGCTGGCGGAGCTGGAGCTCGGCACGCGCGCCGAGATGTCGGTCAAGCTGTCGATGTTCGGCCAGGCGCTGCCCGGAGGGCACGAGCTCGCCTTCGCCAACGTCCGCCCGGTCGTCGAGGCCGCCGCCGCCATCGGCACCACAGTCACGCTGGACGCGGAGGACCACACCACGCTCGACTCGATGTTCGCCGTGCACGAGGAGCTGCGGAAGGACTTCCCGCAGACCGGCTGCGTCATCCAGGCGTACCTGTTCCGCACCGAGGACGACGCCCGCCGCCTCGCCGCGAACGGCAGCCGCGTACGTCTGGTGAAGGGCGCGTACAAGGAGCCCGCCTCCGTCGCGTACCAGCAGAAGCACGAGATCGACAAGGCGTACGTCCGCATCCTCAAGGTCCTGATGGAGGGCGAGGGCTACCCGATGATCGGGTCCCACGACCCGCGCCTGATCACCATCGCCCAGGAACTGGCCCGGCGCGCCGGGCGCAAGCCCGCCGAGTACGAGTTCCAGATGCTGTACGGCATCCGCGGCGACGAGCACCTGCGGCTGGCCGCCGAGGGCCACCGCATGCGCGTCTACACCGCCTACGGCACCGACTGGTACGGCTACTTCATGCGCCGCCTCGCGGAGAAGCCCGCCAACCTGCAGTTCTTCGTCCGCTCGATGGTCAGCAAGGGCTGAGTCCGACCCCACCGCTCACCACCGCTCAGTAAGGAGACACGGAAACCATGGACGCTGTCACCCAGGTCCCCACCCCCGTCAACGAGCCGGTGCACGGCTACGCCCCCGGCTCGCCCGAGCGCGCCCGCCTCGAGGCCAAGCTCAAGGAGCTGGCCGAGAACCCGGTCGACCTGCCCTGCACCATCGGCGGCGAGCGGCGGATGGGCGGCGGCGAGCGCTTCGACGTCGTGCAGCCGCACAACCACAAGGCCCGCCTCGGCACCTACGCGAACGCCACCCAGCAGGACGCGAAGGACGCCATCGACGCCGCCCTCGCCGCGGCCCCGGCCTGGCGCGCGATGTCCTTCGACGACCGCGCGGCGATCATCCTGCGCGCCGCCGAGCTGCTCTCCGGCCCGTGGCGCGAGACCCTGGCCGCCTCCACCATGCTCGGCCAGTCCAAGACCGCCCAGCAGGCCGAGATCGACACCCCCTGCGAGCTGGCCGACTTCTGGCGGTTCAACGTCTCCTACGCCCGGCAGATCCTCGCCGAGCAGCCCCCGGCCAACGCCCCGGGTGTCTGGAACCGTCTGGACCACCGCCCGCTGGAGGGCTTCGTCTACGCGATCACGCCGTTCAACTTCACGGCCATCGCCGCCAACCTGCCGACCGCGCCCGCGCTCATGGGCAACGTCGTCGTGTGGAAGCCGTCCCCGACGCAGACCCACGCCGCCGTGCTGACGATGCGGCTGCTGGAGGAGGCGGGCCTGCCCAAGGGCGTCATCAACCTGGTCACCGGTGACGGCATCGAGGTCTCCGAGGTCGCCCTGAACCACCGCGACCTGGCCGGCATCCACTTCACCGGCTCGACCAGGACCTTCCAGCACCTGTGGAAGACGGTCGGCAACAACATCGAGAAGTACCGCACCTACCCGCGTCTGGTCGGCGAGACCGGCGGCAAGGACTTCGTCGTCGCCCACCCGTCGGCGGACCGCGCGGTGCTGAAGACCGCCCTGACCCGCGGCGCCTTCGAGTACCAGGGCCAGAAGTGCAGCGCCACCTCCCGCGCCTACATCCCGGCCTCCATCTGGAACTCCGGCTTCAAGGAGGAGTTCGCCGCCGAGGTCGACGGCATCGCCATGGGCGACGTCACCGACCTGTCGAACTTCATCGGCGCGGTCATCGACGAGCGGGCGTTCGCGAAGAACAAGGCCGCCATCGACCGCGCCAAGGCCGACCCGACCTGCACGATCGTCGCGGGCGGCACGTACGACGACTCGGTGGGGTACTTCGTGCGCCCGACCGTCATCGAGTGCACCGACCCGGAGAACGAGGTCTTCACCACCGAGTACTTCGGCCCGGTCCTCGCCGTGTACGTGTACGAGGACGACCGCTACGACGAGATGCTCGACCAGATGGAGTCGGCGTCCGACTACGCGCTCACCGGTTCCGTCATCGCCGGTGACCGCGCGGCGGCCGCGTACACGATGGAGAAGCTGCGCTACGCGGCCGGCAACTTCTACATCAACGACAAGTCCACGGGCGCCGTGGTCGGCCAGCAGCCCTTCGGCGGCGGCCGTGCCTCGGGCACCAACGACAAGGCGGGCGCCCCGCAGAACCTGATGCGCTGGACGCTCACCCGCGCCATCAAGGAGACGCTGGTCCCGCCGACCGACTACACCTACCCGCACATGGGCTGACCTCCCGTCCGCGGGTACGGGCCGGACGCCGCCTCCCGGGGCGGCGTCCGGCCCCGCACACTGCTGTCATGACGATGACGGACGGCGAGACGGTGACCGTGGCGGCCGACGACGGCGTACGGCTGTGGGCGAGCAGGACGGGCCGCGGTGTGCCGCTGGTGCTCTGCCACGGCGGACCCGGACTGTGGGACATGTTCGGGGACGTGGCCGCGCTCCTCGCGGACCGGGCCGTGGTCCACCGCTGGGACCAGCGCGGCTGCGGACGCTCACAGCCCTGCGCCGGACCGTGGACGACCGAGCGGTTCGTGGCCGACCTGGACGCCGTACGGGAGCACTTCGGGCTGGAGCGGACGGTGCTGCTCGGCCACTCGTGGGGTGCCTGGCTGGCGCTCGCCTACACGCTGGCCCACCCCGAGCGGGTCGCGGCACTGGTGTACGTGGCCGGCACCGGCATCGGACCGGTCGGGGACTGGCACGGCGCCTACAAGGAGAACCTCCTCGCCCGCCTCGGCGAACACCCTGGACGGCTCGCCCGCTGGCGCGAGCTGGAGGGCCGTACGGGACTGTCCGCGCGGGAGGAGCGGGAGCGCGCGGTGCTGCGGTGGACCGCGGAGTTCGTGGACGGCGAGCGGGCCCCGGAGCACGCCCGGCACATGGCCGATCCCTGGTTCCCGGCCAACCGCGCCTGCAACGCGGCCTTCGGCGCGGAGACGAGGCGTGTCGCGGGCACCCCGGAGCTGTACGCCGCCTGCCGGGCGCTCGACGTCCCGGTGGTCGTCGTCGACGGGGCCCGGGACATCCGGCCGCGCCCGGCGGTGGACTCGCTGGTGGAAGCCCTGCCGCGGGTGCGCAGGGTGGTGCTGCCGGACGCCGGGCACCACCCGTGGGTGGAGGACCCGCAGGGCTTCGCGGAGGCCGTGCGGACGGTGCTGTGACCCGACGCGCCGTCTCAGATAGTAGGAAGCCCGAGTAATTGTGGAGACAGGCACTGCGCCGTCCCCTACGTTTGTAGGAGTCGAACGTCTCGCTGGATCAAGCGCATGACGGTCGCGAGCCGGAGCTCCCCGGCGGGTGATCCCCGCCGCGCGGCTCCCCGCCCCACGGGGCGCCGCTCACGCCCGCACGGGGCCGTGGGGGAGGCTCGTCACCTCTTCTGCCGTACTCCCTCCCGGACATCCGAAGGAGTCGATCACCCATGGCCGAGACGACCGCCCGCCGCCGTGTCCGTCACATCTCCCGGGCCGGCGAATCCGACCGCAAGAACGCCGCCGCCGCGCTGCAGCGCGCCCTCGACCGCAGGGACAACGGCGGCGAGACGGGCCACTGAGGGGCCGTGAGGACCCGACCCGGGGAGCCACGGGGCCGGCGGTGTCCGACGCCGCGTCACCTGCCCCGCCGCACCTCGAAGTGGTCGATCCGCGTCCCGTCCTGCGCCGACACCGCCGGCCGGGCGGCCGGGCCCGGCTCGGCCAGGACGGACGGGAACGAGAACCCGGTGTAGCGCACCCGGGACCACTCCACCGTCTCCGGGGTGCGCTCACCGGCCTCGTCCAGTGGTACGTCCGCACCGACTCGCGGCCGGCGGCATGGCCCTCGTAGCTGTCCTCCACGCCGTCGGGGAAGCTGTAGCCGCCGGCCGGCACCCGCCTGCCCACCCCGCCGTCCGACGCGCGCCACCGTCGTCGAGTACGCGCAGTGGTGGAGGAAGACCACGACGACGTGGCCGTGCACGAACGAGTACACGCCCGGCGCGGGTCGGGGCCGTTGTCCGGCAGGGTCCAGCGCGCCGACTGGCCGCCGTAGCCGTTCGGCGAGCACCGGGCCTCCATGTCGTGGTTGCCGGTCGTCACCATCCACGGCACGGTCCTCGCGGCCGACTCGGTCCGGGCGAGGAACCGGTCCCACACGCGCGCGTCGTACACGTCGGACGCCGCGCCGTGGCCGGAGAGGTGCCGGCGCAGCAGATGTCGCCCGCGTGGAGGCGGAAGGCGGGGTTCTGCCCCGGGATCGCCCGGTCGCCGGCGAGCGCGTCGTAGCCGACGCCCTGGTCGCCGAAGGCGGTGAGGGCGCACGGCTCGGGCCGTGCGGGCGCCGTGCGGAAGGAGCCGAGCCTCTCCGGGCGGCCGGCCGGGTCGAAGCCCTCGTGGCCGACGCCGTAGCAGTACGTCGTGCCGGGCCGCAGACGGTCGAGGGCCGCGTGCAGGTGGTACTGCTCCACCGCGGGCAGCCCTGGCGACAGCGACGGGGCGTGCAGGTCCCGGACTCGGCCCCGGTCCGCGCGCTCGGCTCCACGGCTCCGTCCCGACGCGCACGTACGGTCTCCGCACCGCGGACGGCACCTGCCAGGCGATCCGCATCTGCGTCCGCGGATCGGCGCCGAAGGCCGGCCGGCGCCCGAAGGGGACGACGGACGGGCCGGGCACCCGGGCGGTCGCCACGGCGGGGCGCGGCTCGCGGCCGGGCCGGCGGTGGTCCCGAGCGGCCGGTCAGCAGCCCGCCGGCCGCGTCCCCGCCGTCAGCGGCACACCGCGCCGTGACGGCCCCTGCCGCGACTGGCGCACGGGTGAATCCGCCGTAGCCCGCCGGGGTGAGGTCCACATCGCGGACACCGTGTGTCATCCCATGGGACGAGGAGTACGGTGCTGCACATGTCGGTGAGCTCTCGCATCCTCAGTCTCGCAGTGATCCCCGGTGACGGCATCGGTCAGGAGGTCGTGGCCCAGGGCCTGAAGGTCCTGACCGCCGCCCTGCCGCAGGACGTGAAGCTGGAGACCAAGGAGTACGACTTCGGCGCCCGGCGCTACCACGCCACCGGTGAGACCCTCACCGACGCCGACCTGGAGCAGCTCAAGCAGCACGACGCCATCCTGCTCGGCGCGATCGGCGACCCGTCGGTGCCGTCCGGCGTCCTGGAGCGCGGCTTCCTGCTCAAGCTCCGCTTCGCCTTCGACCACCACGTGAACCTGCGCCCCTCGAAGCTGCTCCCGGGCGTCGAGACCCCGCTGGCCGGCCAGCCGGAGATCGACTTCGTCGTGGTCCGCGAGGGCACCGAGGGCCCGTACACCGGCAACGGCGGCACGATCCGCAAGGGCACCGAGCACGAGGTCGCCACCGAGGTCTCCGTGAACACGGCCTTCGGTGTCGAGCGCGTGGTCCGGGACGCCTTCGCCCGCGCCCAGGCCCGCCCCCGCAAGAAGCTCGCGCTGATCCACAAGAACAACGTGCTGACCTTCGCGGGCCACCTGTGGACGAACGTCTTCAACAGGGTGGCCGCGGAGTACCCCGAGGTCACCACCGAGTACATGCACGTGGACGCGGCGACGATCTACCTCGTCACGCAGCCCGAGCGCTTCGACGTAATCGTCACCGACAACCTCTTCGGCGACATCATCACCGACCTCGCCGCGGCCGTCTCCGGCGGCATCGGCGTCGCCGCGAGCGGGAACATCAACCCCTCCGGCGAGTTCCCGTCGATGTTCGAGCCGGTCCACGGCTCGGCCCCGGACATCGCCGGGCAGGGCAAGGCCGACCCCACCGCCACGGTCCTGTCCGTCGCCCTGCTGCTGCGCCACCTCGGCCACGACGCCGAGGCCGGCCGGATCGAGGACGCCGTCTCCGCGGACCTCGCCGACCGCGCGGGCAGGCCCGCCCGCACCACGGACGAGATCGGCGACGCCCTCGCCGTACGCGTAGCCGGCTGACGCCCGCCGCGCTTCTCCCGCTCTCCCGAAGCCGCCGGGTCGCATTTTCCGCACCCGGCGGCTTTTCCCTGCCCTCGCCGGGTGACACCATCAATCCCCCTGGGCAACCCCGAGGGCCGCGCTCACACCCCTCCTCTCCTGGTCCCTCGCTGCGCTGGAGGAGGGGGGAACCACCACAAAGCCCGCTGCTTGCGATAATCGGACGCAGAGCCGCGGATTGAGAGAATGCTCGGACGTCCTAGCACTGACCACTGGCAGTACGGGCGTGAGCGCGGCCCGTCACGACGACCGGTGAAGGACAACCACTGATGACGACGCCCACGATCGAACTCAAGCCCTCGGCCCACCCGCTCTCCGACGCGGAGCGCGAGGCGATCCTGGCCAACCCCGGGTTCGGCCGCCACTTCACCGACCACATGGTGACGGTGCGGTGGACCGAGGGCCGCGGCTGGCACGACGGCCAGCTCGTGCCGTACGGCCCGCTCTCCATCGATCCGGCCAACATGACCCTGCACTACGCCCAGGAGATCTTCGAGGGGCTCAAGGCGTACCGCCAGCCCGACGGCACCGTCGCCACCTTCCGCCCCGAGAAGAACGCCGAGCGTTTCCAGCGCTCCGCCCGGCGCCTCGCGATGCCCGAGCTGCCGGTCGAGACGTTCATCGAGGCATGTCACGCCCTCGTCAAGCAGGACCAGGCGTGGGTGCCCCCGCACGGCGGCGAGGAGTCCCTCTACCTGCGCCCGTTCATGTTCGCGGCCGAGGTCGGCCTCGGGGTGCGGCCCGCCAACGAGTACCTGTTCATCGTGATCGCCTCCCCGGCGGGCGCCTATTTCCCGGGCGGCGTGAAGCCGGTCTCCATCTTCGTCTCCGAGGACCGGGTGCGCGCCGTCCCCGGCGGCATGGGCGACGCCAAGACCGGCGGCAACTACGCGGCTTCCCTGCTCGCCCAGGCCGAGGCCGCCGAACAGGGCTGCGACCAGGTCTGCTACCTCGACGCCGTCGAGCACCAGTGGGTCGAGGAACTGGGCGGCATGAACCTGTACTTCGTGTACGGCGACCGCATCGTCACCCCGACGCTCACCGGCTCCATCCTGGAGGGCGTCACCCGTGACTCGCTGCTCACGGTCGCCCGTGACCTCGGCTACACCGCCGAGGAGGGCCGTGTCTCCATCGACCAGTGGCAGCGCGACGCCGAGAACGGCACCCTGACGGAGGTCTTCGCCTGCGGCACGGCGGCCGTCATCACCCCGGTCGGCAGGGTCAAGCGCACCTCGGGCGCCGAGTGGCGGCAGTCGGGCGGCGAGCCCGGCGAGGTCACCCTCCGGCTCCGCGAGAAGCTCCTCGACATCCAGCGGGGCACCGCGGAGGACGGGCACGGCTGGATGCGGCGGCTCGCCTGAGACACGGCCGTCACCTGCGCCCCTCCGGGGGCGCCGCCGTGCCGTGGCGGAATTCGACGCTCGAATCCTGAGACGGCGATGAGCACGGGGGCGGTCTGTGCCAGACTCCCCCCGTGCTTTCGTTCGCCATGATTATTGGCAGCAGGCGCGCCGGTCCGCAGTGACCGCCCGGTACCACCACGTACGGGCGGACGCCGTCGTCTCGACCCGCGCGCAGACCTCTCGCACCCGCGAGGGGTTTTTCGTTTTCCCGGGCCCACCGGCAGCCGGGGGAAGAGCGCAAGGGATCATCGGAGGAGGGCGGAGCCGGTCATTCCGGTAAACCGAGATCCACTACGGGATCCAGTACAGGAGCCGAGACAACCATGACCGAAACCAGCGAGCTCGACGATTCGTTCCACGTCTTCGACACCACCCTGCGCGACGGTGCGCAGCGTGAGGGCATCAACCTCACGGTCGCGGACAAGCTGGCCGTCGCACGGCACCTGGACGACTTCGGCGTGGGCTTCATCGAGGGCGGCTGGCCCGGCGCCAACCCGCGCGACACCGAGTTCTTCGCCCGCGCCCAGCAGGAGATCCGCTTCCAGCACGCCCAGCTCGTCGCCTTCGGCGCCACCCGCCGGGCCGGCGGCAAGGCGAACGAGGACCCCCAGGTCAAGGCCCTCCTCGCGTCCGGCGCACCGGTGATCACCCTGGTCGCCAAGTCCCACGACCGGCACGTGGAGCTGGCCCTGCGCACCACGCTCGACGAGAACCTGGAGATGATCCGGGACACCGTCTCCCACCTGGTCGCTGAGGGCCGCCGGGTGTTCGTCGACTGCGAGCACTTCTTCGACGGCTACCGCGCGAACCCGGAGTACGCGAAGGCGGTCGTCCGGACCGCCGCCGAGGCCGGCGCCGACGTGGTGGTGCTCTGCGACACCAACGGCGGCATGCTCCCGGCCCAGGTCCAGGCAGTGGTCGCGACCGTCCTCGCCGACACGGGCGCCCGCCTCGGCATCCACGCCCAGGACGACACCGGCTGCGCCGTCGCCAACACCCTCGCCGCCGTCGACGCGGGCGCCACCCACGTCCAGTGCACCGCCAACGGCTACGGCGAGCGCGTCGGCAACTCCAACCTCTTCCCGGTCGTCGCCGCCCTGGAGCTGAAGTACGGCAAGAAGGTGCTGCCCGAGGGCAAGCTGCGCGAGATGACCCGGATCTCGCACGCCATCGCCGAGGTGGTCAACCTCACCCCGTCCACGCACCAGCCCTACGTCGGCCTCTCCGCCTTTGCCCACAAGGCCGGGCTGCACGCCTCCGCGATCAAGGTCGACCCGGACCTGTACCAGCACATCGACCCGGAGCGGGTCGGCAACACCATGCGCATGCTGGTCTCCGACATGGCGGGCCGCGCCTCGGTCGAGCTCAAGGGCAAGGAGCTCGGCGTCGACCTGGGCGACGACCGAGAACTCGTCGGCCGGGTCGTCGCGCGGGTCAAGGAGCGGGAGCTCAAGGGCTACACGTACGAGGCCGCCGACGCCTCCTTCGAGCTGCTGCTGCGCGCGGAGGTGGCGGGCCGGCCGCTGAGCTACTTCCGCACCGAGTCCTGGCGCGCCATCGTCGAGGACCGCCCCGACGGCAGCCACGCCAACGAGGCCACGGTCAAGCTGTGGGCCAAGAGTGAGCGCATCGTCGCCACCGCGGAGGGCAACGGCCCGGTCAACGCCCTCGACCGCGCCCTGCGCGTCGCCCTGGAGCGGATCTACCCGCAGCTCGCGAAATTCGAGCTGGTCGACTACAAGGTCCGCATCCTGGAGGGCCGGGGCGGCACCCGGTCCACGACCCGGGTGCTGATCTCCACCTCCGACGGTGCGGGCGAGTGGTCCACGGTCGGCGTCGCCGACAACGTGATCGCCGCGTCCTGGCAGGCGCTGGAGGACGCGTACACGTACGGGCTGCTGCGGGCCCGGGTGGAGCCGGCGGAGTAGGGCCGGCACCCCGGCAGGAGTTCCGGCGGACCGGCCCGGCCCGCCGGAACCCTCGCCGTGGCGGCGGCTCCGGGGGTACGGCGCTCGTGTTCCGTGCTGCCGCGCCCGCCGTTTCGTGCGCCCGGCGAGGTAGCGTCGAAGTATGAGGGCTGTCCTGTCGCGAGGTGTCGTCCGTCTGCTGATCGCTCCGCTCGCCGCGGCGCTGGCGGTGTTCTCGGCCCTGGTCGTCGGTGCGCCCGGCGCCCACGCGGCCACCGATCTCACCACGGTCGCCGAGGCGCTGCGCAAGAATCCCGTGTACGTCGACCCGGCCGCCTCCGACCAGCTGTCCGAGGCCGACGCCGACGCGCTCTCCGACAGGATCAGGGACGCGGACGAACCGGTCTTCGTGGCGGTGCTCCCGGCCGACCAGCCGTCCCAGGGCATCTTCGCCGACCTGCGCACCGAGACCGGCATCACCGGCCTGTACGGCATCCGTCTCGGCGACCGGTTCGACGCCCAGGCCGACAGCAGTGTCCTCTCGCACCAGGGTGTGCAGAACCTCCGGTCCGCGGCCCAGGGAGCGGGCGACGCCAAGACCCAGCTCAACGACTTCGTCGACGACGCGCTGCGCAGCAATCTCCACGGCTCGGCCCCCGACAGCTGGGGCGGCGGGGGCGGCACCGGCGTGGACGTGGGCGCCCTGGCCACCGTGGGCGGGGTGCTGGTGGTGGGCGGCGCCGGCGCGTACGCGCTGGTCCGCCGGAGCCGCCGCAGGCGGGAGCGGGAACAGCGGGAGGCGCTTCAGAAGCTGCGCGTCGTCGTGGACGAGGACATCACGGCGTTCGGCGAGGAACTGGACCGGCTCGACTTCCATCCCGCCGAGCCCGGCGCGGACGACGCCATGCGCGCCGACTACGAACGCGCCCTGAACGCCTACGAGCAGGCGAAGTCGCTGATGGCCGCCGCCCGGCGGCCGGAGGACGTGCGCGCGGTCACCCAGGCGCTGGAGGACGGCCGGTTCTCGCTCGCCCTGCTGGCCGCCCGCCGTGAGGGCCGGCCGCTGCCCGAGCGCCGCGCCCCCTGCTTCTTCGACCCGCGGCACGGCCCGTCGGTGGCCGACGTCACCTGGGCGCCCGCGACCGGCGCGCCGCGCGAGGTGCCGGTGTGCGCCGCGGACCGGGTGCGCCTGGAGGAGGGCCTGGACCCGGCGGTCCGCGAGGTGGACACGGGGTACGGCCGCCGCCCGTACTGGGAGGCGGGCCCGGCGTACGGCCCCTGGGCCGGCGGTTACTTCGGCGGCGGCATCCTGCCCGGGCTGCTGGTCGGCACGATGCTCGGCGGCTTGATGGCCACCCCGTCGTACGCGGCCGACTACGGCGCCGGATACGGCGACTTCGGCGGCGGCTACGAGGGAGGGGACGTCTCGGGCGCGGACTTCGGCACCGACGACTTCACGGGCGGCTTCGGCGGGGGCTTCGGGGGCGGCGGGGACTTCGGCGGCGGAGGGGACTTCGGCGGGGGCGGCGGGGACTTCGGCGGGGGGTTCTGACGACGCCCGCCCTCCGGCAGGGGTCGGAGGACGGGCGCGCTCGGCGGGCCGGGGCCGGATGCGGCCCCCGGCGGGTTCAGCCCGCGTTCCTGATCGCCGAGATGTCGAAGACCAGCTTGATCCTGTCCGAGACGAGGACGCCGCCGGTCTCCAGGGCCGCGTTCCAGGTCAGGCCCCACTCGGAGCGGAGGATCTCCGCCTTGCCCTCGAAGCCGACGCGCTCGTTGCCGAACGGGTCCCTCGCGGAGCCGTTGAACTCCAGGTCGATCGTCAGCGGCTTCGTCGTGCCGAGGATGGTGAGGTCACCCGTGACGCGGTAGTCGTCGCCGCCCAGGGCCTCCGCCTTCGTCGAGCGGAACGTCATCGCCGGGAACTCGTCCGTGTTGAAGAAGTCCGCGCTCTTCAGGTGCCCGTCGCGGTCGGCGGAACCCGTGTCGATGCTGTCCATCGTGACGTCGAGGGAGGCCGTGGAGCTCGCCGGGTCGGTGCCGTCCAGGTGCAGCGTCCCGGAGAAGTCCCGGAAGCTCCCCTTGACGTTGGTGACCATGGCGTGGCGGGCCGTGAAGCCGATCGTCGAGTGGGCGGGGTCGATCGTGTAGTCGCCGGTCAGCGCGGCGAGGCCGGGGCTGACCGGGGCGGTGGTCGCCGGGGCCGTGGTGGTGCCGGCGCCGGCGGTGTTCCTGCGGCCGAAGATGCCCATGGGGTGCTCCTTGGGTGGGGGCTCGGGTGTGGGCGCCGAGCGGGAATGTTCAAAGTTAAACTTTTCGGACGTGGCCCACCGTAGCCCTATGTCGTTCAATATTCAACATTCTTGGCGAGTTCCGTTACGCGTCCTCCGGTGGTAGACGCCATGACCATGACCCCGGACACCCCGCAGCGCCGCGTCCGTCCGCCCGCTCCCACCCGTCGCGCCGTCCTGCTCACGGCGGCCCTGGGAGCGGCCCACGCCGCGGCCCTCACGGCAGGCGCCGCCACCGCCGCCGACGACGACCCGTACGACACCCTCCGGCGCCGCTGGCTCGGTCTCGCCCTCGGCACCGGCTACGACCCGGCCGCCGAACCGTACGCCTCCCGCCTGCGCGAGACCGGCGAGCGCGCCCGTGAGCACCGCGCCACGATGGCCCCCACCCCCACCTCCCTCTGGCCCGGCCACCCCTTCGACCCGCCCGCCGGCATCACCCGCAGCTACGGCCGCCTGTGGACGATGACCCAGGCGTACGTCCAGGAGGGCACCGGACTCACCGCCGACGCCGGCCTCCTCGCGGACGTCCTCCGCGGGCTCGACCACCTCTCCGCGACCGTCTACAACCCCTCCACCACCCGGTACGGCAACTGGTGGGAATGGCAGATCGGCAGCCCTCGCCTCCTCATGGACATCACGGCCGCCCTGCACGACCACCTGACGGACGACCGGCGGGCGGCGGCGTGCGCGGCCGTCGACCACTTCGTCCCCGACGCGCTGCTCCGCGACTACTCGGGCACCTCCACCGGCGCCAACCGCGTCGACCTCTGCCGCTCGGTCGCCCTGCGCGGCGTCCTCGGCCGCGCCCCCGAGAAGATCGCGCTGGCCCGCGACGCCCTCTCCCCGGTCTTCCCGTACGTCACCCGCGGGGACGGGCTGTACGCCGACGGCTCGTTCGTCCAGCACACGTGGGTCGCCTACTCGGGGACGTACGGGCAGGTCCTGCTCGACGGCCTCGGGCGGCTCCTCGCGCTGCTCGCCGGGTCGGACTGGGAGGTCACCGACCCGAACCGGCGACTCGTGCTCGACAGCGTGGAGCGCGCCTACGCACCGCTCCTCCACGACGGCCTGGTGATGGACTCCGTCAACGGACGCGCCATCAGCCGGGGTCTCCTCAAGGGTGACGACCAGGGGATCATGCGCTCCGACCACTTCCACGGACAGGGCCTCATCGCGGCGATCGCGCTGCTGGCCCAGAGCGCGAGCGAGGCCGAGCGGAGGCGCTGGTACGGGCGGATCAAGGGCTGGACCGAGCGGGACACGGTGTCGCCGGTCCTCACCGCCCCGCAGTTCGGCGTCGCGGACCTGGCCCGGCTGCACGCGGTCGCCGGCTCCCCGGTGCCGCCCGCCGCCGACCCCGTCGGCCACCACCTGTTCGCCGCCATGGACCGGGCCGTCCACCGCCGCCCCGGCTTCGTCCTGAACATCGCCATGGCCTCCGACCGGATCGCGCACTACGAGTGCGGCAACGGCGAGAACCCGCGCGGCTGGCACACGGGGGCGGGCATGACGCTGTGGTGGCCGACCGGGGAGCCCGCCGACCGGGCCGATCAGTACACGGACTGGTTCTGGCCGACCGTCGACTGGTACCGGCTGCCCGGCACCACCGTCTCCACCCGGCGGCTCGCCGACAAGGAGGGCGGGGAGTGGGGCGAGCCCAGGCCCGGCACGCGCTGGGTCGGCGGCACCACGGACGGCGAGTACGCGGCGATCGGCCAGCACCTGAAGGGACTGGGCTCCACGCTCGAGGCCCGTAAGTCGTGGTTCTGCCTCGCGGACTCGGTCGTCTGCCTGGGCGCCGGCATCACCTGTGCGGACGGCGTGCCGGTCGAGACCGTCGTCGACAACCGCAACCTCGGCGAGGGCGGCGAACGGGAGCTCACCCTCCGGCGCGGCTGGGCCCACCTGGCGGGCCACGGCGGCTGGATCCTCCCGGCGGGCGGCGACCTGCGCACGCTCCGCGAGGACCGCACCGGCGCCTGGTCCGGCATCAACACCGGCGGGAGCACCGAGCGCCGCACCCGCCGCTGGCAGACCCTCTGGCTGGACCACGGCACGGACCCGGAGGCGGCGTCGTACGTGTACGTCCTGATGCCCGGCGCCTCCCGGGAGCAGGTCGCCGCCCGCGCGGCCGACCGGGGCCGGCTGACCGTCCTCGCCAACGACGCCCGCCGCCAGGCCGTCCACGTCCGCCCGCTCGGCCTCACGGCCGCGAACTTCTTCGGCCCCGGCACGGCGGGCCCGCTCACCGTCACCGCGCCCGCGAGCGTGCTCGTACGGCACCGGGGACGTGCCGCTACGCTGTGCGTGAGCGAACCACCGCGCACGGGGGAGCCGTTCGAGGTCCTCTGGGACCACCCCGTACGGGACGTCGTGCGTGCGGACCCGTCGGTCGAGGTCCTCGGCACGGGCCGGCGGCTGCACCTGCGCGTCACTCCGGGGGAGGTATGCGCGACCGGCCGATGTGAGGTGTCTCTCAGCTAGCCGTTTTGTGCGACCCCCACAAGCCGCACCGGCTGTGAGCAGTCGGATCGGCTGCATTCCAGCACGGTTCTGTCCGGTGGTACCAGGAAAACGGGTCGGAGACTGTACGGAGTCGACGGCGAGCTTTTCATGGTCCGCTTCGTAAGGTCGCTACATGACCGTTTTGGATGAGGCGCCGGGCGAGCCGACAGACGCTCGCGGGCGTGTGGCCGAACTCCACGAGATCCGTGCGCAGGCGCTGGCCGGCCCGAGCGAAAAGGCCACCGCGGCGCAGCACGCCAAGGGGAAGCTCACCGCGCGGGAGCGGATCGAGCTGCTGCTGGACCCGGGGTCGTTCCAGGAGGTCGAGCAGCTGCGCCGGCACCGGGCGACCGGGTTCGGCCTGGAAGCCAAGAGGCCGTACACGGACGGTGTGATCACGGGCTGGGGCACCGTGGAGGGCCGCACGGTCTTCGTCTACGCCCACGACTTCCGCATCTTCGGCGGCGCGCTGGGCGAGGCCCACGCCTCGAAGATCCACAAGATCATGGACATGGCCATCGCGGCGGGCGCGCCGCTGGTCTCCCTCAACGACGGCGCGGGCGCCCGTATCCAGGAGGGCGTCTCGGCGCTCGCCGGCTACGGCGGCATCTTCCAGCGCAACACCAAGGCCTCCGGCGTCATCCCGCAGATAAGCGTGATGCTGGGCCCGTGCGCGGGCGGCGCGGCGTACAGCCCCGCCCTGACGGACTTCGTCTTCATGGTCCGCGAGACCTCGCAGATGTTCATCACCGGCCCGGACGTCGTCAAGGCGGTCACCGGTGAGGAGATCACCCAGAACGGCCTGGGCGGCGCCGACGTCCACGCCGAGACCTCCGGCGTCTGCCACTTCGCGTACGACGACGAGGAGACCTGCATCGCAGAGGTGCGCTACCTCCTCTCGCTCCTCCCGCAGAACAACCGGGAGAACCCGCCCCGGGTGGAGACGGCCGACCCCACGGACCGCCGCTCGGACGTGCTGCTCGACCTGGTCCCGGCGGACGGCAACCGCCCGTACGACATGGCCAAGGTCATCGAGGAGATCGTCGACGACGGCGAGTACCTCGAGGTCCACGAGCGCTGGGCCCGCAACATCATCTGCGCGCTGGCGCGCATCGACGGCCAGGTGGTCGGCATCGTCGCCAACCAGCCGCAGGTGCTCGCGGGCGTCCTGGACATCGAGGCGAGTGAAAAAGCTGCGCGCTTCGTCCAGATGTGTGACGCTTTCAATATCCCGATCGTCACTTTCCTGGACGTTCCGGGCTTCCTTCCCGGTGTCGACCAGGAGCATGGCGGCATCATCCGCCACGGTGCCAAGTTGCTGTACGCCTACTGCAACGCCACCGTGCCGCGGATCTCGCTGATCCTGCGCAAGGCGTACGGAGGTGCGTACATCGTCATGGACAGCCAGTCCATCGGGGCGGACCTCACCCTCGCCTGGCCGACGAACGAGATCGCCGTGATGGGCGCCGAGGGCGCGGCCAACGTGATCTTCCGCCGGCAGATCGCCGGCGCCGAGGACCCCGAGGCGATGCGCACCCGCATGGTCAAGGAGTACAAGTCCGAGCTGATGCACCCGTACTACGCGGCCGAGCGCGGCCTCGTGGACGACGTCATCGACCCGGCCGAGACCCGAGAGGTCCTCGCCAGGTCCCTGGCCATGCTGCACAGCAAGCACGCGGACCTGCCCTCCCGCAAGCACGGCAACCCCCCGCAGTGACCCAGCGGACACCTTGAGACACGGAGACCGACACCCATGAGCATCCCCGACATCCGCGTCGAGAAGGGCCACGCCGAGCCCGAGGAGGTCGCCGCCCTGACGGCCCTCCTCATGGCCCGCGCCGCCGCCCGCCCCGCCGACACCGCCCCGGCCCACCGCGGCCGCGTCCGCGCCGGCTGGCGCCGCCTGGAACGCGAGCCCGGCTTCCGGGCGCCGCACAGCTGGCGCTGAGCCTCACCGTACGAACTGAAGGGGCCCCCTCCGATGTGGAGGGGGCCCCTTCGCCGTTCCCGCAGTTCCCCGCGCCCCAGGAAGGGTCGCGGGGAACTGCCGCGACAAGCCACGACGCACCCGCAGATGGAATCCGGCCCCAGCAGCGCGGCGCTACCGCAGGCGGGCCATGAGTGCGTGTTCCACGAGGGTGATGAGGGCGGATTTGGCGTCGGCGCGGTGGCGGGCGTCGGTGGTGATGATGGGGGTGTCGGGGCCGATCTGGAGGGCTTCGCGGACTTCGTCGGGCTGGTAGGGCTGTTGTCCGTCGAAGCCGTTGAGGGCGATGACGAAGGGGAGTCCGCTGTTCTCGAAGTAGTCGACGGCGGGGAAGCAGTCGGCGAGGCGGCGGGTGTCGACGAGGACGATGGCGCCGATGGCGCCGCGGACGAGGTCGTCCCACATGAACCAGAAGCGGTCCTGTCCGGGGGTGCCGAACAGGTAGAGGATGAGGTCCTGGTCGAGGGTGATGCGGCCGAAGTCCATGGCGACGGTGGTGGTGGTCTTGTCGCCGGTGTGGGTGAGGTCGTCGATGCCCGCGGACGCGGATGTCATGACGGCTTCGGTGCGCAGCGGGTTGATCTCCGACACGGCGCCGACGAACGTGGTCTTGCCCACGCCGAAGCCGCCGGCCACCACGATCTTCGCGGAGGTGGTGGAGCGACTAGGAGAAACCGGCCCTCCGCTAGAGCTTGCGAAGTCCACTGAGCACCCTTTCGAGCAGTGTCACGTCTGGCTGGCCGCCGGCGTTCTCGTCGCCGCCGGGCTGATGGATGGCGACCAGGCCCGCCTCCGCCAAGTCGGCGACGAGGATCCTGGCCACGCCGAGGGGAATGGTCAGCAGCGCCGAGATCTCGGCGACCGACTTGATCTCTCGGCACAGGTTGCAGATCCGCTGATGCTCGGGCAACTGGCCCTGCATCTGGTGCGGCTGCGCGATGGTGTGCACCAGCGCCTCGATGGCGAGCTGGTACCGCGGCCTGGTGCGGCCGCCCGTCATGGCGTACGGGCGCACCAGGGGATTGCTGGACGCCCCTGCGGGCGCCGGTTCAGGGGTGCGGCGCTGCGGCTGCACGGGCTGGATGCGCGGCGCCTGCGGCTGGTCGTACGGCGACGGCCCCGGATTCTGGGAGCCCGGGTGTGCGTACGGCCGGTGCTGGCTGGGTGCGGAGGGGAAGTCGTACCGGTGCTGGTCACCCTGGCCCTGGCCCTGGCCAGGGCCGTAGGACCAATTGCCCGAAGACGAACCGCCTGGGGGTGTTGCCACGATTTCTCCTCCTCCGACTGTGCCGTGCCCCAACGTTGTGGAAGCCGCGTCCCGAAACCTTACGGCCACGGGACGCCAAAACGCACCGCCTGTCTGTTAGTTGAGAAGGCTTCCTTGGAGCTCCGCTCGTAGATCGGGCGTCAGGACCGTGCCGGCACGGTCCACCAGAAGTGCCATTTCGTACCCGATGAGGCCGATGTCGGCTTCCGGATGAGCAAGGACCGCGAGCGACGAACCGTCGGAAATGGACATGATGAAGAGGAATCCCCGCTCCATCTCCACAACCGTCTGGTTCACGCTGCCGCCCTCGAAGATGCGCGAGGCGCCGGCGGTCAGCGAGGTCAGACCGGAGGCGACGGCCGCGAGCTGGTCGGCGCGGTCGCGGGGGAAGCCTTCGGACATCGCCAGAAGGAGTCCGTCGGCGGAGACCACCACCGTGTGGGACACCCCCGGGGTGTTGTCCACGAAGTTGGTGATCAACCAGTTCAGGTTCTGTGCCGCCTGGCTCATCGGGCTCACACTAACGCTCCTGGTCGTAGGTGCTGTCAGGACCACTGTGTTCATTCCTTGTGGCCTGGCCGTTCGTTTCACTGCCTGCGTTGCGTCCCCGCTGGACCCCCCGGCGCAGGTTGCTCAGCCTGCCCCGGACGTCCTCGGGGGCGCGGGAGATCTGCGGTCCGCCCTGCGGGGTCGACGCGGCGGCCCCCTCGACCAGGTTGGCCTTGGGCACCCGCCGCGGCAGGCCGGAGGAGGTCACCCCGCCCGCCTTCGGCTTCCGGAGCTGGGAGGCCTGCTGCCACCGCTCGTCGTTCGCGGAGCGCCAGTCGTCGCCCGTCTCCGTCGCCGCCGGTTCCTGCGGCCCGTGCTGCCGCCCGCCGGCGGCACCGTTCGCGGGAGCGCCGCGGCGGGGCAGCCCGGCGTCGGTCAGCTCGTGCACGGCGGAGGGAGCCGGTCCCGGACGGTCGAAGCCTACGCGCTCGGCCTCCGCCACGTCAGCGGCCTGCGAAGATTCCGGTTCCGCAGCGTATCCGGCGTAGCCGGCGTGGTGATCGTTCGGGTAGCCGCCCTGCTGCGGCCAGTCGCCCTGGTAGGGCTGCTCCGGTGCGGTGGGGTACTGCTCCGGCGCGACGGCGTGCGCTCCGGCACGCTCGTCCTGCGCGGGCTCCGCATAGGCGGGCTCGGGGTACGCGGCGGAGGCGGGGAAGGACTCGGTCTGCGGCCCGCCGCCGTTCGGCGGGTAGTACGCGCCGTCGTACGCGGGCTGCTGCGCCTCCTGGTACGCCGTCTGCTGGTCGTAGTCCGTCTGCTGGTCCGGGTAGGCGGTACGGCCGGTGTCGTAGGCCTGACCGCCGGTGTCGTAGGTCCGACCGGTCGTCTCGAAGCCGTTCTCGCCGTACGGCGACGCCTCGGGGAACTGCGTGCCGTCCGCCGGGAGTTCGGGACGGTCCGTCTGTGTCTGGGCCTCCAGGGCCGCTCGGCGGTTCTCGCGCATCAGGGAGCGGCCGACGGGGTCCAGCTCGCGGACGTCGTCCGGCACCTCGGCGTAGCGGCTGTCGTCGAAGCCGAGCTCCGCGGCCGTGCGCACCGGACCCGCGCCCGGGTACGTCTGCTGCTCCGGCTGCTCGGGCATGATCTGCGAGACCGTGAACTCGCCCGCGAGCGGCTGCTGTTCGCCGCCGCCACCGTGGGTGATGGCGTCCGGGAGCATGACCAGCGAGGTGGTGCCCGCCGTCTCGCCGGAGGGGCGCAGCTGGACCCGGATGCCGTGCCGGTCGGACAGCCGGCCGACCACGAACAGGCCCATGCGCTGGGAGATCGCGGCGTCCACGGTGGGCGGGTTGGCCAGCCGGTGGTTGATGTCCGCGAAGTCCTCGGCGGTCAGGCCGATGCCCTTGTCGTGGATCTCGATCATGATGCGGCCGTCGGGCAGCCGGGTGGCCGTCACCCGCACCTTGGTCTGCGGGGAGGAGAACGTGGTGGCGTTCTCCAGCAGCTCGGCCAGCAGGTGCACGAGGTCGGTCACGGCGCGGCCGTGGATCTCGGCCTCGGGGACGCCGGAGAGCTCGATGCGCTCGTACTGCTCCACCTCGGAGGAGGCGGCGCGCAGCACGTCGACCAGCGGCACCGGCTGGTCCCAGCGGCGGCCCGGCTCCTCGCCCGCGAGGACGAGGAGGTTCTCGCCGTTGCGGCGCATACGGGTCGCGAGGTGGTCGAGCCGGAAGAGGTTCTCCAGCTGGTCCGGGTCCGCCTCGTTGTTCTCCAGGTCGGTGATCAGGGTCAGCTGACCCTCGATCAGCGACTGGTTGCGGCGGGAGAGGTTGGTGAAGATCGCGTTGATGTTGCCCCGCAGCATGGCCTGCTCGGCGGCGAGCCGGACGGCCTCGCGGTGCACCTGGTCGAAGGCGCGGGCGACCTCGCCGATCTCGTCCCTGGTGTGGATCGGGATGGGCTCGACGCGGGTGTCCACGCGACCGGGGTCGGTGCGCGAGAGCTGGTCGACCAGCATCGGCAGGCGCTGCTCGGCGACGCCGAAGGCGGCGGTGCGCAGCCGGTGCATGGAGCGGCTCATCTGGCGGGCCATGCGCCCGGCGACGAAGAAGGCGGCGAGCAGGGCGATCACGACGATCGCGCCGGTGACGATCGCGTCCGTCCGGGCGTCGTCGGCGACGGTCGCGGCGTCCGTCACGGCCGCGTCGGCCATGTCGGACTCGATCGCGCGGTAGGCGTCGAACTTCAGCGTGTTGACCGCCCACCAGTTCTGCGCGGTGATGCCGTCCTCGGCGAGCGCGGTGCGGGCGCCGGGCTCGGTGGAGTCGAGCGCGGCCAGTGCCGCGACCATGTCCTTGGCGTCGGACGGCGGGGCGGTGTACTCCTCGCCCTTCGCGGCGGCCTCGGCCCGGGCCTGCTCGGCCAGCGCCGCACCGTCGGACTCGACCTTGGCCTCTTCCTCCTCGAGCCGCCGCGCGTCGGCCTCGGTGCCGCCGCCGAGGTACTCCTGGACGCCGATGTTCTCCAGGTAGGCGTAGCTGGAGAGCGCGACGCGCTGGCTGGCGAGGCTGCCGGCACCGGGGCCCGGCTTGATCAGCATGTGCATGCCGATGGAACGCTCGAGCGACAGCGCCGACTTGGTGAGCGACATCGCGTAGACCGTACGGCCGTAGCTGGTGACGTTGCCGGTGCCGAGGCTGAGCTCGTTGGCGAACTCGATCAGGGGGTGCGCGACCTGGAGGTATCCCTCCTCGGTCTGCACACCGGTGAGCTTCGAGGTGTAGGCGTTCGCACGCAGCGTCTCGAGGTCGGGCTCGACGTCGCGGAACAGCGACAGACGGCGCTCCAGGCCGGCCTTCGAGGGCATCTGCCGCGTGGCGGCGTCGAAGGCGTCGGCGGCCTCGTCGGTCGCCGCGCGGGCCTTGGTGACCGTCTCGTCGTCCTGGCCCTTGCCCTGCAGCAGGGGCGCGGCGGTGATGTCACGTTCGTTGTAGAGGGCGTCCGCGTAGGACAGGGAGGCCTGTACGAGGCGGGCGGTGCTCTCGGCGTCCTCGGCCTCCCGCCAGGTGTCGATGGAGCTCTTCACCTGGAAGCCGCCCATGACCAGACCCACGAGCACGGGAATGAGCAGAATGGCGTTCAGTCGAGTGGGTACACGCCAGTTGCGCGGGGAGAGACGGCTGCCGTCGGCCGGAGGAGTGGCCACGTGCTCCGGGCCGGACGTGTTCGCGGGTGCTGCCCCGCGCGGCGGCGGGGTGAAGTTGTCCCGCGCCGACGGCTCGGGACTGTTCTTGCTTCGCCTCACTCGACCAACAACCTCTCGGCGCCGGCACTGACGTCGTGCCGCGGGTGACTCCAGGCCCTAGTACGTCTACGACCATTGGGCAGTTCAGGCATTCCAGCATGTCGGCCTGCGCTCTTCCAAACATCGGAAAGCGCTGATTACACGTGATGTAAGCCCTGAATAAAACGGTCATAAAGAGCGAGGCGGGGCAGAAGGCGGGGGCTTTGTGAGCACAGCGAGATCGATCGACCGCGACGCGTGGCCGTGTCGTCACATTTCTCTGTCGAAACGTTATGAACACCGGTGCCGGCCGTGTCAAAGGACACAGCCGACACCGGTACTCCTGCGGCAACTTCCGCGGGGCACTGCCGACTTGGGTACCGCGGGAGTACGGCCGGGGCGCCCTACCGCAGGCGGGCCATGAGTGCGTGTTCCACGAGGGTGATGAGGGCGGATTTGGCGTCGGCGCGGTGGCGGGCGTCGGTGGTGATGATGGGGGTGTCGGGGCCGATCTGGAGGGCTTCGCGGACTTCGTCGGGCTGGTAGGGCTGTTGTCCGTCGAAGCCGTTGAGGGCGATGACGAAGGGGAGTCCGCTGTTCTCGAAGTAGTCGACGGCGGGGAAGCAGTCGGCGAGGCGGCGGGTGTCGACGAGGACGATGGCGCCGATGGCGCCGCGGACGAGGTCGTCCCACATGAACCAGAAGCGGTCCTGTCCGGGGGTGCCGAACAGGTAGAGGATGAGGTCCTGGTCGAGGGTGATGCGGCCGAAGTCCATGGCGACGGTGGTGGTGGTCTTGTCGCCGGTGTGGGTGAGGTCGTCGATGCCCGCGGACGCGGATGTCATGACGGCTTCGGTGCGCAGCGGGTTGATCTCCGACACGGCGCCGACGAACGTGGTCTTGCCCACGCCGAAGCCGCCGGCCACCACAATCTTCGCGGAGGTGGTCGCCCGCCCCGCCTCAGAGCTTGCGAAGTCCACTGAGCACCCTTTCGAGCAGTGTTACGTCCGGCGCGCCGCCGTTGCTCTCGTCGCCACCGGGCTGGTGGATCGCGACGAGTCCGGCCTCGGCCAGGTCCGCGACGAGGATCCGGGCCACCCCGAGCGGCATGGAGAGCAGGGCCGACACCTCGGCCACCGACTTGACCTCACGGCACAGGTGGCAGATGCGCTGGTGCTCGGGGAGCAGCCCCATCAGCGCCGCCGGATCGGCCGTCGTGCTGATCAGCGCCTCGATGGCGAGCTGGTACCGCGGCCTGGTACGGCCGCCCGTCATGGCGTACGGGCGCACCAACGGCTGGTCGCCCTCGTCGCCGTACGGATCGGCGTACGGATCATGAGGGTGGTTGGGCGGGGTCATGAATCCTCCGGGCTGGACAGCAGTGGGTCAGTCGTGCCGTCCGAGGGGCCGGTGGGGGCGCAGCGGCCGGACGGTGCGGGGTGGGCGGGGTGGTCCTGTTCAGTGCAGCAGGCTGCCCTGGAGTTCGGCGCGGAGGTCCGGCGTGAGCACGGCGCCCGCGCGGTCGACGAGCAGCGCCATCTCGTAGCCGATGAGGCCGATGTCGCCGTCCGGATGGGAGAGGACCGCCAGCGACGATCCGTCCGAGATGGACATCAGGAAGAGGAAGCCGCGCTCCATCTCCACCACGGTCTGGGCCACGTTCCCGCCCTCGAAGATCCGGGAGGCCCCGGCCGTGAGCGAGGTGAGGCCGGAGGCGACGGCCGCGAGCTGGTCGGCGCGGTCGCGCGGAAAGCCTTCGGACATCGCCAGAAGGAGTCCGTCGGCGGACACGACGACGGTGTGGGACACCCCGGGGGTGTTGGCCACGAAGTTGGTGATCAACCAGTTGAGGTTCTGTGCCGCCTGGCTCATCGGGCTCAACTATCGCTCCTGCTGGTGAGTGGGGCTCGGGAAGCTGCCGGTCTGGCCGGAACCGGCCTGGCGACCCTGCGCGATGCCCCGACGGAGGTTGGTCAGCCGACCGCGCACATCGTCGGGCGCGCGCGAGACCTGCGGACCGCTGTGGTGCTGTTGTGACTGAGCCGTACCCGGTACGAGGTTCGCGCGCGGTACCCGGCGCGGCAGGCCCGAGGTGGTGATCCCGCCGGCCGACGGCTGACGGGCGCGCTCGGCCTGACGGACGAGCTCGTCATTGGGGGAGGTACGCCAGGCCGCGGACGGTGCGGCCGGGCGCTGTTCCTCCGTGGGGGCGGGCTGCTGTGCCGCGCCGTTGTTCCGGCTGCCGCCGAAGAACAGGCTGCCGTTGGCGTCGCCCTGCCCGGTGTCCGCCGGGCGGCCGGCCCGGCCGCCGCCGCGGAACCAGTTGGTCTCCAGCGTGTCGAACAGCGGCGTACGGCCGTCGCCCGGTCCCTGCGCGGGCGGCAGGGCCTCGGGCTCCTGCCCGCGTACGGGCCGCTGCGGCATCTGCGGACGCTGCGGTTCCGGCCGGTGGGACCCGCCGAAGTCGGCGCCGCCGTCGCTCAGCGGCTGCTCGTACCGGCCCGTGCCGGAGAAGTCCTGCTGGTTCCCGTAGCCGGCCGCGGGGAACTGGCCGGTGCCGTTGTCCTGCGCGGCCGCGGGGAACTGGCCGGTGCCGTTCGCTTCCTGGCCGAACCCGGGGAACTGCCCGGTGCCGTTCTGGTCCTGGCCGAACCCGGGGAACTGCCCGGTGCCGTTCTGCTCGTGCGCGGGTGTGCCGTACTGGCCGTGCCCGGTGCCGTTCGGGTCGTGGGCGGGCGCGGGGAACTGGCCGGTGCCGTTCTGGTCTCGCGCGAGCGCCGGGAAGCGGCCGGAGTCGTTCTGGCCGTACGTGGGCGTGGGGTAGCGGCTGGTGTCGTTCTGGTCCTGCGCGGGCGTGGGGTAGCCACCCGTGTCGCTCTGGTCCTGGCCGTCGAAGCCCGGGAACTGCCCGGTGTCGTTCCGCTCCTGGCCGTCGAAGCCCGGGAACTGCCCGGTGTCGTTCCGCTCCTGGCCGGAGGGCGGGAACTGCCCCGGGCCCTGCGGGTTGTCACGGACGGGCGCCGGGTACCGGCTCGGGGACCCCGGCGTGGAACCGCCGAAGACGTCCGAGCGGACGAACTGGCCGTCGCCGTCGTCGAACTGCCCGCCTCGCGGTGCCTCGCCCCCGGAACCCGGGAAGTCGTCCGCACCGGCACCGCGGTGGTCCTCCACCCGCGGCATCGCGGCGGTCGAGCCCAGGTCCTGCGGGTCCTCGATCCGCGGCAGGCGCGAGGTGGAGTCGGGCTCCTCGTGGCCGCGGGGCGCGTCCAGCGAGGCGCGCGGCACCGGCGGCTGCGCGTTCTCGTCGCTCCAGCTCGGCGTCCGCGGCTGTGTGCTGCCGCCGGGCAGCTCGGCACGCGGACCACCGCGCCCGGGCAGCTGCGGCCGGCGCCTCCCCGACCGTTCCTTGGGCTGCTTCCGGCTCGCCGGCCCGGAGCCGCGCTCCGCGGGGGCGCCGTCGCCGAAACCGCCCTGGCCGGCCTGGTCCTGACGCTGCCCGCCGAACGCGTCCTCACCGAGGGAGGTGCCCGCCGGGCGCAGCCCGGAGCCGCCGCCGGCGAAGCCGCCCTGGCGCCCCGAGTCGTCGAAGTTCTGCGGCGCGCCGGTGCCGGCGGCCGAGAGGCCCTGCGGGGCCCCCGGTGCCTGACCGCCGAACCCGCCGGTGCCCGCCGGCGACAGGCCGCCCTGCTCGAACGCGGCCGGGGACCCGGGGGCGGGACGGCCCTGCGGCGGTACGGCGGGCCCGCCCTGCGGACCACGCTGACCGCCCGGACGTCCGCCCTGGTCACTGCCGGGCAGCGCGGCACGGGCACCCTGGCCGGCGCCCACCTGTCCGCGCTGCGGCATACCGCCGGGACGTGCGTTCGCGTCGCCCGGGGCACCGCCGTTCGGCCCGCCCGGCCGGCCGTTCCCGCCGCGGCGCGCGGCGGCGGCACCGGCCGCGGCCTGCGCGGCGGCCGGGCCACCGGCGGGGGCGCCGCCCTGGCCCGGCTTGCCCGGCACGGGCTTCCGGCCGCCCTGGGCGACGTCGACGGGCAGCATGACCAGCGCGGTGGTGCCGCCGGAGTCCGACGGGCGGAGCTGGATGCGGATGCCGTGGCGCTGCGAGAGGCGGCCGACCACGAACAGACCCATGCGGCGGGAGACGGAGACGTCCACGGTGGGCGGCGCGGCGAGCCGCTCGTTGATGGCCGCGAGGTCCTCGGGGGACAGACCGATGCCGGTGTCGTGGATCTCGATCAGCACCCGGCCGTCCGGCAGGGCGTGACCGGTGACCTTCACCTTGGTCTGCGGGGAGGAGAACGAGGTGGCGTTCTCCAGCAGCTCGGCGAGCAGGTGCACGAGGTCGTTGACGACGCGGCCGGCGACCTCGGTGGCCGGCACCGAGGCGAGCTCGATGCGCTCGTACTGCTCCACCTCGGAGGCGGCGGCGCGCAGCACGTCGACCAGCGGGACCGGGCGGGTCCAGCGGCGGCCGGGCTCCTCGCCCGCGAGGACGAGGAGGTTCTCGCCGTTCCGGCGCATACGGGTCGCGAGGTGGTCCAGCTTGAACAGCGAGGAGAGCTGGTCCGGGTCGGCCTCGCGGGACTCCAGCTCGGAGATCAGCGAGAGCTGGCGCTGGATCAGGCCCTGGGAGCGGCGCGAGAGGTTGGTGAACATCGCGTTGACGTTGCCCCGCAGCAGGGCCTGCTCGGCGGCGAGGCGGACCGCCTCGCGGTGCACGTCGTCGAAGGCCGCGGCCACCTGGCCGATCTCGTCCTTGGAGTGCAGGCCGACCGACTCCACGGAGGTGTCCACGTCCTGCGGGTCCGCCTCGGACAGCTGCTTGACCAGCTCGGGCAGCCGCTCCTGGGCGACCTTGGTGGCCGTGTCCTGCAGCCGACGCAGCGAGCGGATCATGGAGCGGGCCACGACGAAGGCGCCGACCAGCGAGATGCCGAGGACCAGCAGGATGATCGCGCCGGAGAGGATCGCGTCGCGCTCGGACTCGCTGCGGAGCTGACGGGCGGTCTGCTCCATCTCATCGAGGAGCGTGCCCTCGATGTTCTTCATCTGATTGATCTTGACCGACTGGTCGTCGACCCAGTCCTTGTACGAGCGCTTCGCCTGCGAGCGCAGACCGTTCTGGTTCTTCAGCACCCGGTCCGCGTACTCGTCGGACGCGTCGATGGTCGCGTTGCCCTCGCTGATGGGCTTCATCAGCTCTTCGGCGTCTTCCCGGCCGTAGATCGTGCCGAAGCTGTCGAGGTCGGAGTCCTCGCTGGTCAGCGCCGAGAGACCGTACTGCCGGTCGCTCTCGGAGAGCTCGCCGTTCGAGGTGTTGTTCGCGGGCAGCGCCGCCGCGATGACCGCGCGCTGCACCGAGGCGTACTCCTTGGCGCTGGAGAACGCCGCGAGCGCCCGCGTGCGCTTGATCATCTCCGGGTTGCTGGTGGCCTCCGCCATGTCCTGGGAGAGGTTCAGCAGCTGGTTGATCAGGCGGTGGTACGCCTCGACGGTGAGCGTGGAGTTGGCGCCGTCCTCGTAGGCGCCCGAGCGGATGTTGTTGAGCTGCGTCAGCTCGGTCGCGATGCCGACGAGACTGTCGCGGACGCCGGGGAGCCGGCCGTCGGCGCTCGCGTCGTCGATCTCCTGCGTGGCCTTGAGGAACTGGCTGCGGGCCGTGTCCGTCGTGTCGCGGACGCCCTTGACCGTGAAGTCGCTGGCGGTCGCGCCGTGGGCCAGGGGGCCGGCCGAGAGGTCGCGCTCCTGCTGGAGCGCGGCGGCGAGCTCCGTCGCCTGCTTGGTCATGTCGGTCAGCAGCCGCATGTTGTCGAGCTGCTGGATGTCCTCGACGCTCTCGCTGATGCGGAGGGCGCCGAGCGAGGTCGCGGCGACCACGGGGAGCGCGAGCAGTGACACCAGACGAGTGGAGATGCGCCAGTTGCGCAGTGCTATGCGCGTTCCGGGACCGCCCGGGGCGTTCTTCGGCCGGCTGGACGACGTCGTGCCTCCGGCCCCTTCGGCGCGCTCGCCGCCGTCGCCCGTCACGGCCGGGGGCTGGGCGTGCTGGGGCGAGGAGCTGCCGGCCATGGGGCCAGCCCCGCCGTGCGGCTCCGGGTCCGCCGAAGCGCTGCCATCCCTCTTGAAACGTCCCTGCACTAGCGTCGCAACCTCTGGACCAGGCGCCCCTCCGCGTGAACGGCGAGACGGTGTCGGCGTGTCGGGGGCGCCCTGAATGCGCCACCCTTGGTGGTCGTGAACGACCGGCGCTGGTTCCCCTCCCCGCCGCAGCTCGGCGCTGCGTTGCGCCTCCTGCGCGCCGGCTGTTCCCCGCGGCGGTCCGTGGAATTCCAGCACAGTGCAGGATCTCCAACAAGGCCAATGGGCCACCGTGTGGCCATCGTGACACGATGTGCAGTCGGCGTCACCAGGCGTGGAAAGTCATCCCCCGCATAACGGGCGTATGTGCACGAGGTCATGAGGGACGGGGCGTGTCCCAGTCGCCATGATCAGGAGCGGAATGCTCGCTTCAGTTGAATAATGTCCGTTTCGTCGGGGTGGATCATGGGTCCGGATTGACCGAATTGCTCACTAGTAAGTGAGCAAACTCACATGACGATCATGGCGTCTTCACGTCTTGACACGGGAATTGGATGTTTAGCCTGACGCTTTACAGGGATGGGGAAACCGACAACCCGCGCTTATGGGACGGCTCGTGTGAGTCCGCCCGGCGCCCGCACCGACGAGGTCACGCAGAGCAGTGAAGACGACCATGATGTCCCGGTCCATAGCCAACCCGCGGCGAACGACGCTCGCCCACCTCACCGACGCCGGTGAACTGGCGACGGCGAACCAGCAGGAGCACTCCGTGGACCTCCCGTCCGTGACCGCCAACCCGCGGCGGACGGTCCTCATGGAGATCCCGGTCCAGACCTCCGCGACGGAGTGACCACCTCCCGCAGCACGCGACGAACGCACCCCGACGGGCGCCCAGCCGTCTCCCGAGACGCGAAGGGCGCCCTTCGCCGTTGCAGGGGGCACCCCGGCACACGCCGCACCACCGACGCCGCGCCCGGTGCCCGGACCGAATGACGCGCCCGTCGCCTCGGCACGGAACGACGACGGCCGTCGGACGCGAGGCGGCGGCCGGGCCTCCGGGCACGGCGCCGCGAACCCGGCGTGGTGGCCGGCGCCGACGCGTGGCGGGGCCCGGCGCGGCGTCGAACGGGGGCGCGCGATCGGTGCGGTGCGGCGGTGGGCCGCGGAGCGGCCGCCGGAGCCCACGTGGCCGTACCGGGCGGCGTGACGGCCACCCGGCGCCCTCCGGCCGCAGGCACGCCCTCCGGCCACCCGGCCGTCATACGCGGGGCAGCCGCCCCGTGCCGCGTTAGCCTGGAGCGTCAGACTCCAGCCGGCTCAAGTGAGGGGCGCAGGGAACCCGTGCGCATTGCCAGATTCTCCATCGACGGGAACGTCGCGTTCGGCGCGGTCGAGGGCGACAGGCCCGACGAACTCGTGCTCGACATCATCAAAGGCATCCCCTTCGCGGAATACGAGCTCTCGGGCACGAAGGTCCCGCTGAGCAAGGTCCGGCTGCTGCCGCCCGTGCTCCCCAACAAGGTCGTGGCCTTCGGCCGCAACTACGCCGACCACGCCAAGGAGCTCGGCAACGAGGTGCCCGACGCCCCGTTCGCCTTCTTCAAGCCGTCCACCTCGGTGATCGGCCCCGGCGACGACATCCAGTACCCGGCCTTCTCCGAGGAAGTGCACTACGAGGCCGAGCTGGCCGTGGTCATCGGCCGCATGTGCCGCGAGGTCCCGCGCGAGCGCGTCAAGGACGTGATCTTCGGCTACACCTGCGCCAACGACGTCACCGCGCGCGACGTGCAGAAGCGCGAGAAGCAGTGGGCGCGGGCCAAGGGCTTCGACACCTCCTGCCCGCTCGGCCCCTGGGTGGAGACGGACCTCGACATCACGGCCGCGAGCGACCTCACGATCCAGTGCACGGTCAACGGCGCGCAGCGCCAGCTGGGCAGCACCAGCCAGATGACGCACTCGATCGAGGACCTGATCGTCAACATCACCGAGGCCATGACGCTGCTCCCCGGCGACGTGGTCCTCACGGGCACCCCGGCAGGGGTCGGCCCCCTGGTCGTCGGCGACGAGGTCGCCGTCACCATCGAAGGCATCGGCACTCTCACCAACAAGGTAGTCAAGCGTGGCTAGCGCACCCGACGCACCGAGCGTCCCTGTCCGCGTACGTTTCTGTCCCTCGCCCACCGGCAACCCCCACGTGGGCCTGGTCCGCACCGCCCTGTTCAACTGGGCGTTCGCCCGGCACCACCAGGGCACGCTGGTCTTCCGCATCGAGGACACCGACGCGGCCCGCGACTCGGAGGAGTCGTACGAGCAGCTCCTGGACTCGATGCGCTGGCTGGGCTTCGACTGGGACGAGGGCCCCGAGATCGGCGGCCCGCACGCCCCGTACCGCCAGTCGCAGCGCATGGACATCTACAAGGAGGTCGCGCAGAAGCTCCTGGACGCCGGCCACGCCTACCGCTGCTACTGCACCACCACGGAGCTGGAGGAGCGCCGCGAGGCCGCCCGCGCCGCGGGCAGGCCGTCCGGCTACGACGGCCACTGCCGCGAGCTGAGCGCCGAGCAGGTGGCGCAGTACGAGGCGGAGGGCCGCGAGCCGATCGTCCGCTTCCGGATGCCCGACGAGACGATCACCTTCACGGACCTGGTCCGCGGCGAGATCACGTACACCCCGGAGAACGTCCCGGACTACGGCATCGTCCGCGCCAACGGCGCCCCGCTGTACACGCTGGTCAACCCCGTCGACGACGCCCTGATGGAGATCACCCACGTCCTGCGCGGCGAGGACCTGCTGTCCTCCACCCCGCGCCAGATCGCGCTCTACCGGGCGCTGATCGAGCTGGGCGTCGCCAAGGAGATCCCCGCCTTCGGTCACCTGCCGTACGTGATGGGCGAGGGCAACAAGAAGCTCTCCAAGCGCGACCCGCAGTCGTCCCTGAACCTCTACCGCGAGCGCGGCTTCCTGCCCGAGGGCCTGCTCAACTACCTCTCCCTGCTGGGCTGGTCGCTCTCCGCGGACCGCGACGTCTTCACCGTCGAGGAGATGGTCGCGGCCTTCGACGTCGCGGACGTCAACCCGAACCCGGCCCGCTTCGACCTCAAGAAGGCCGAGGCGATCAACGCCGACCACATCCGCATGCTCGACGTGAAGGACTTCACCGAGCGCTGCCGGCCGTGGCTCCAGCAGCCGGTCGCCCCCTGGGCGCCGGAGGACTTCGACGAGACCAAGTGGCAGGCCATCGCGCCGCACGCCCAGTCGCGCCTGAAGGTGCTCGCCGAGATCACGGACAACGTCGACTTCCTGTTCCTGCCGGAGCCGGTCTCCGACGAGGCGTCCTGGGCGAAGGCCATGAAGGAGGGCTCCGACGCCCTCCTCCGGACCGCCCGCGAGAAGCTGGACGCGGCCGACTGGAACTCCCCCGAGTCCCTGAAGGAGGCCGTCCTCGCGGCCGGCGAGGCCCACGGCCTGAAGCTCGGCAAGGCGCAGGCCCCGGTCCGCGTGGCGGTCACCGGCCGCACCGTCGGCCTGCCCCTCTTCGAGTCCCTGCAGATCCTCGGCAAGGAGGAGTCGCTGGCCCGCGTCGACGCGGCGCTGGCGAAGCTGACGGCGTGAGCCCGGCCGCGTGAACACGCGCGCGTGAGGGGCGGCGGCCGCACCGGCCGCCGCCCCTCACGCATGTCCGCGGGTGATCACCGGACAGGCACCCGCCCCCCGCGTTACCGTCGGATCATGGACATACGGGCCGTGCTCTGGGACGTCGACGACACCCTCTTCGACTACACGACGGCCGACCGGGCCGGAATGCGCGGGCACCTGGCCGCCGAGGGCCTGCTCGACGGCTACGGCACCGTCGAGGAGGCCCTCGCGCGCTGGCGGCGGGTCACCGACGAGCAGTGGGCGCGGTTCGCCGCGCGGGAGACGACCTTCGAGGGGCAGCGGCGCGACCGGGTGCGGGTTTTCCTCGGCGAGCCGGCGCTGACCGACGCGGAGGCCGACGCCTGGTTCCAGCGGTACATCGGGCACTACGAGGGCGCCTGGGCGGTCTTCCCGGACGTCCTGCCCGTCCTGGAGGCCCTCGCCGGCAGCCACCGGCACGCCGTGCTCTCCAACAGCAGCCTCCTCGTCCAGGACCGCAAGCTGCGCGTCCTCGGCCTCCGCGACCGCTTCGAGGCCGTGCTGTGCGCCGCGGACATCGGTTTCTCCAAGCCGGACGCCCGGGCCTTCCACACCGCCTGCGAGGCGCTGGACCTGCCGCCGCACCAGGTCGCGTACGTGGGCGACCACCCGGAGATCGACGGCCGCGGGGCCGCCGGGGCCGGGCTGCTGTCGGTGTGGATCGACCGCACGGGCCCGTACGCGGCGGTCGATCCGCCCGTCGGCCCGCGCCGGATCACGTCGCTGGCCGAACTCCCGGCGATCCTTGGCGCGGATACTCGTTTTGGAGCCCCGTCCACCTTCGGGTAATGTTCTTTCTGCGCCGCCGGGGAGCGGGCCGAGAGGCCGGGGAACCGGAAGCGCAAAACTAGAACATGATCCCCTCAGGGGCTTGCGTTCCAGTGGCCTATGGTGTAATTGGCAGCACGACTGATTCTGGTTCAGTTAGTCTTGGTTCGAGTCCAGGTAGGCCAGCTCGCAGATGCTTCGCATCACGCATAGCATCTGCTCCCGCGGATCACATCCGCAAGCCCCCGTTGTGTAGCGGCCTAGCACGCCGCCCTCTCAAGGCGGTAGCGCCGGTTCGAATCCGGTCGGGGGTACAGATCCTTCCCGCGAAGGCAGTCAGGGTAGCTCCCGCTGTCCTCGATGCAGGATCGCTAGGGCCCCCGTTGTGTAGCGGCCTAGCACGCCGCCCTCTCAAGGCGGTAGCGCCGGTTCGAATCCGGTCGGGGGTACTGACTGGTCTAAACCACATTGGTCTATGGTGTAATTGGCAGCACGACTGATTCTGGTTCAGTTAGTCTTGGTTCGAGTCCAGGTAGACCAGCTCGGATCTGCGGAAACGTAAGATCCACGCCCCCGTTGTGTAGCGGCCTAGCACGCCGCCCTCTCAAGGCGGTAGCGCCGGTTCGAATCCGGTCGGGGGTACAGCAGAAGCGAAGGACCCTCCCTCGGGAGGGTCCTTCGCTGCGTTCCCGGTCGTCTCCCCAGCCCCGTGCGTCGGGATTCGGCCCACCTGCGTCGGCGCCCTCACCCCCGCCGCCCCGGTGGGAACACTGGAACTGTCCGGTGATCCGACGACGAGGCCGCGCGTGGGGGCTCTATGAGGGACAAGCCGATCGAAGGGCGCATGACCGCCGCGAGCGAGGACCAGGTGGTGGTCTTCCTCATCGGGATGCGCGTCAACAGCTACACCGCCGTGCGCAGTTGGTGGCCGGTGGCGAAGGCCATGGGGCCGATGATCAGGGAGCTCGTGCGGGACGGGGGCAGCGGACTGCTCGGGCACAGGTTCCTGGTGGGCGGCCCGCGCGAGGTGTACCTGGTGCAGTACTGGGACTCGCACGAGAAGCTCCTCGCGTACGCGAGCGCGCGGGACGGCGAGCACCGTCCGGCCTGGGCCGCCTTCAACCGGCGGCTGCGCGCGGGAAGGGGCCGGGTCGGGTTCTGGCATGAGACGTACGTCGTACCGGCCGGCGCCTACGAGTCGGTGTACGTGAACATGCCCGCGTCCGGCCTGGGCGCGGCCACCGGCGTCGTACCGGTGGGGCACCGCGGTGACCGCGCGGCCGACCGGCTGAGGAGGATGTGAGCGCCGCCGGGGGAGGAGCCGCCGCGGCGTTGAGGCGGGCCCGTCCCCGGGGGACGCGGGTGACGTGGCATCCGGTCGGTGTCAGCCGGTGCGGCGCAGGGCCTCCGAGAGGCGGGCCGCGGCGTCGATGACCGCCTGGGCGTGCATCCGGCCGGGGTGGCGGGTCAGGCGCTCGATGGGGCCGGAGACCGAGACGGCGGCCACCACGCGGTTGGACGGTCCGCGCACCGGCGCGGACACCGAGGCGACGCCCGGCTCGCGCTCGCCGATGGACTGGGCCCAGCCCCGGCGCCGTACGCCCGACAGGGCCGTGGCCGTGAAGCGGGCGCCCTGGAGGCCGCGGTGCAGCCGCTCGGGCTCCTCCCAGGCCATCAGGATCTGCGCGGAGGAGCCCGCCTTCATCGTCAGCGTCGAGCCGACCGGGACCGTGTCCCGCAGACCCGAGAGCCGCTCCGCCGCGGCGACGCAGATGCGCATGTCGCCCTGGCGGCGGTAGAGCTGCGCGCTCTCGCCGGTCACGTCGCGGAGGTGGGTCAGCACCGGGCCCGCCGTGGCGAGCAGCCGGTCCTCACCCGCCGCCGCGGCCAGCTCGGCCAGCCGCGGGCCGAGGATGAAACGGCCCTGCATGTCGCGCGCCACCATGCGGTGGTGCTCCAGTGCCACGGCCAGCCGGTGGGCCGTGGGTCGTGCCAGTCCGGTGGCGCCGACCAGGCCCGCGAGGGTGGCCGGACCGGACTCCAGAGCGCTCAGGACAAGGGCTGCCTTGTCCAGAACGCCGACGCCGCTACTGTTGTCCATGCAACGATACTCGCGTCTCACTCTGTGAAACGCAAGTTCAATTTTCGGTGGAACACGCCACCCTGGAGAGCCACAGCGGCCCGCGAACCGGACGGGCCCGGCGGCACACACCCGTCAGACGGACGGCCGGACCGCGTACCGGGTCGGGCCCTTCCGCGGGAGACACGGGCGCCGCCACCCCCGATCTCTAGTTGGGCCGGCGCGGACAGGCCGGCCGGAGGGAAAGCGATGGGTAGGACACTCGCGGAGAAGGTCTGGGACGACCATGTCGTCCGGCGCGCCGAGGGCGAGCCCGACCTCCTCTTCATCGATCTGCACCTCCTGCACGAGGTGACCAGCCCCCAGGCCTTCGACGGACTGCGCAAGAGCGGCAGGAAGGTGCGCCGGCTCGACCTCACCATCGCCACCGAGGACCACAACACCCCGACCCTCGACATCGACAAGCCCATCGCCGACCCGGTCTCCCGTGCCCAGCTGGAGACGCTGCGCAGGAACTGCGCCGAGTTCGGGGTGCGTCTGCACCCGCTCGGTGACGTCGAGCAGGGCGTCGTGCACGTGGTCGGCCCCCAGCTGGGCCTGACCCAGCCCGGCACGACGGTGGTCTGCGGCGACTCCCACACCTCCACGCACGGCGCGTTCGGCGCGCTGGCATTCGGCATCGGCACCTCGCAGGTCGAGCACGTGCTGGCCACCCAGACGCTGCCGATGGCCCGCCCGAAGACCATGGCCATCACCGTGGACGGCGAGCTGCCCGAGGGGGTGACCGCCAAGGACCTGATCCTGGCGATCATCGCGCGGATCGGCACCGGCGGCGGCCAGGGCTACATCCTGGAGTACCGCGGCCCGGCCATCGAGAAGCTCTCGATGGAGGCCCGCATGACCATCTGCAACATGTCCATCGAGGCCGGCGCCCGCGCGGGCATGATCGCCCCGGACGAGACCACCTTCGCCTACCTCAAGGACCGCCCGCACGCGCCCGAGGGCGCCGACTGGGACGCGGCGGTCGCGTACTGGAAGACCCTGCGCACGGACGAGGACGCGGTCTTCGACGCCGAGGTCGTCATCGACGCGGCCGAGCTGTCGCCGTTCGTCACCTGGGGCACCAACCCCGGTCAGGGCGCGCCCCTTTCGGCGTCGGTCCCCGACCCCGCCTCGTACGAGGACGCCTCGGAGCGCCTGGCCGCCGAGAACGCGCTGAAGTACATGGGCCTGGAGGCCGGGCAGCCGCTCCGGTCCATCGGCGTGGACACCGTCTTCGTGGGCTCGTGCACCAACGGCCGCATCGAGGACCTGCGCGCCGCGGCCTCGGTCCTGAAGAGCCGCAAAGTCGCCGACGGGGTACGGATGCTGGTCGTCCCCGGCTCCGCGCGGGTCGGTCTGCAGGCGGTCGAGGAGGGCCTGGACGTGGTCTTCAAGGAGGCCGGGGCCGAATGGCGGCACGCGGGCTGCTCCATGTGCCTGGGCATGAACCCCGACCAGCTCGCCCCCGGTGAGCGCTCCGCGTCCACCTCCAACCGCAACTTCGAGGGGCGGCAGGGCAAGGGCGGCCGTACCCACCTGGTCTCCCCGCAGGTCGCCGCCGCCACCGCCGTACTGGGCCATCTGGCCTCCCCGGCCGACCTCGCCGACGCCGACACCCCTGCGCCCGCTGGAGTCTGATCAGTCATGGAAGCATTCACCACGCACACCGGCCGGGCCGTCCCGCTGCGCCGCAGCAACGTCGACACCGACCAGATCATCCCCGCCCACTGGCTCAAGAAGGTGACCAGGGACGGCTTCGAGGACGGACTGTTCGAGGCCTGGCGCAAGGACCCCGAGTTCGTGCTCAACCGGCCCGAGCGGCAGGGCGCCACGGTGCTCGTCGCCGGACCCGACTTCGGCACCGGCTCCTCCCGTGAGCACGCCGTCTGGGCGCTGCAGAACTACGGCTTCAAGGCCGTCATCTCCTCCCGGTTCGCGGACATCTTCCGGGGCAACTCGCTCAAGAACGGCCTGCTCACGGTCGTTCTGGAGCAGCAGACGGTGGACGCCCTGTGGGAGCTCGTCGAGGCCGACCCCGAGGCCGAGGTGACCGTCGACCTGGAGAGCCGCGAGGTGCGCGCCGAGGGCGTCACCGCCTCCTTCGAGCTCGACGAGAACTCCCGCTGGCGGCTGCTGAACGGGCTCGACGACATCTCGATCACCCTGCGGAACGAGGACGACATCGTCGCCTACGAGGCCAAGCGGCCCTCCTACAAGCCGAGGACGCTCCCGGTCTGAACGAGGCCCGGACACGGCCCGGCGCCGCAGCCGGCGGGACATACCCGAAGGCCGCGGCGCAGGGATGATTTCCGGCCACCGCCGGACCCCTCTGTACCCCCAATCGTGGACGGTTGGGGGTACAGCCGTGTCTGCCCCCGGAAGCGGTGCGGAGGCGGTCGGCGGACCCGTCAACTGCGCTGGTTACACGGGTCATTGCCGGGGTATTCGACACCTGGTGCCACTGTGCACCGAGGTGCTGGAGCGACCCTTGGGAGACGGCAGTTGCCCCCTGCGCAGGCGACAACTCGCCCCAGATGGCACAATCTGTGCATGGAACACGACGGCCAACTCGAGCTCTATACGGCGGTCGCGGACCGACTCAAGGAAGCGCACTCGCGAGTGCGCGCATCGCAAGTCCCGGAGGGCGTACGTATGGCGCTGACCCGGAAGCTGCTGGTCATTACGGCCGCGGCCAAGCACGATCTCGCCGGTGCGGCAAGGCGTCTGGAGAGCTTCATGGCGGACCTGGACGAGGGGCGATTCCCCCGGGAGGGCCGCCGGGGAACTCCGTGACGGTTCGAGTCCGTTGCGGCACAAGGGTGATTAGCCCGTTTCGTGTTTGATTTGCGGTATATATCTGCCTAACGTGCGAAAAAGCTTGAACACATTCGTTCTGGCGATGTCTCCGAAGGGGAAGACGTGAACAAGGCGCAGCTCGTAGAAGCGATTGCGGACAAGCTCGGCGGGCGCCAGCAGGCCGCCGACGCGGTGGACGCCGTATTGGACGCCATCGTCCGCGCGGTCGTCGCCGGGCAGCGGGTCTCGGTCACCGGTTTCGGTTCGTTCGAAAAGGTCGACCGTCCCGCCCGGTACGCGCGCAACCCGCAGACCGGTGAACGTGTTCGGGTCAAGAAGACCTCGGTGCCCCGTTTCCGCGCGGGTCAGGGATTCAAGGACCTGGTGGGCGGTACGAAGAAGCTCCCCAAGGGCGGTGAGGTGTCGGTCAAGAAGGCGCCCAAGGGCAGCCTGAGCGGCGGTGCCTCCGCGACGGTCAAGAAGGCCGCGACCAAGAAGACCACCGCCAAGAAGACCACGACCGCCACCGCGGCGAAGAAGGCGGCGCCGGCCAAGAAGACGGCGACGCCGACCGCTGCGAAGAAGACCACGGCCGCGAAGAAGACGGCACCCGCGAAGAAGACGACGACGGCGGCCGCCGCGAAGAAGACCACGGCCAAGAAGGCGGCGCCGGCCAAGAAGGCGACCACGACGGCGACCGCCGCGAAGAAGGCCCCGGCGAAGAAGGCCACCGCGAAGAAGGCTCCCGCCAAGAAGACGACGGCCCGCAAGACCACCGCCAAGAAGACCGCCGCCCGCAGCAGGTGATCAAGGAACTCGGGGTGCTCACGCGCCGGGCCGGACTCCTCGGGAGCCCGGCCCGCGGCGTGTCCGGCGCCGCCCGCGGCGCCCGGGCCGCACGGCGTCCGCGCCGGTCAGGAGGTCCGCGCCGGTCAGGAGGTCCGCGGCGGGATCAGAACGTCTGCAGCGTGATCAGGACGATCCTGCGGGAGTCTCCGGCGCCCGTCGTCTCGATGCGCACCCGCTGACCGGGCCGCAGCAGCCGCAGGCCGCCCGCGTCGAACGCCGGTGCGTCGAAGGGCACCGGGGTGCCGTCGTCGAGCAGTACCTGTCCGCTGCGGGTCACGGGGTCGTACGTGTACGCGGTCGCCTGCATGGCCGCAGCCTACTGTTCCGGTATCAGCAGCCGCGCGGCCACCGCCGCCGTGCGCGGCCCCACGCCCAGCGCCAGCGCCGCCCGCAGGTCCTCGCCGGTGTCCACGTCCCGGCGTACGGAGTCCACCGCGTCGAGCGTCAGTTCCACGGCGCCCGAGTTCCGGTGGCGCGCCCGGGAATCCGTGCCGAACACCGGACGCAGTTCCACGCCGGGAGCCGCCGCCAGCAAAGTCGTGCCGATGTCCGCCGCGTCCGGGAGAAAAGCGCGCGGGAATTCCGCGGCCGTCTCGAGAACCCGCGCCAATTCATCGGGACGCAACGCGGGCAGGTCGGCGTTCAGGGCCGCCACCGCGCTCGTCGGCCGTGCGGTCCGCACCACCCCCGCGGCATGCGCCAGCGCGGCGTTCAGACCCGCGCGCGGTGCGTCCGGGACGATCCGCGCGCCGAGCCGGGACAGCTCCCGGCCCGCCAGCGCGTCGTCCGTGACGACCGCCACATCCCGCACCGCCGCACAGGCGAGCACGGCCGCCACCGTGTCCTGGGCGAAGGCCAGGGCCAGGCCCGGGCGCAGCCCGTCACCGGCCGTCGCCGACAGCCTGCTCTTGGCCCGCGCCAGGGGTTTCAGGGGCACGACCAGGGTCCACCGCACGAGCGTTCCGTCCCTCCTTGTCGCGGCCATTGTGACCCGGCCGCCCCGCCACGACGTGACCTGGGCACCCTGGCGGTTTGCCCACCGGGGCGTACGGTGTCCTCGACAGACCGTCGACCCGGGGCCACACTTGTGCGGCTCCGGGGGCGCCGGCCCCAGGTTTCTAGAGGAAGGTGTCCGCGTGCCCCGCCGCAGAATCGGCTTCTGGTATCGCTTCGCAGCGGTCATCTGCAAACCGCCGCTGGTGGTGCTGCTCAAGCGGGACTGGCGCGGAATGGAGAACATTCCGGCCGACGGCGGATTCATCACCGTGGTGAACCACAATTCGCACGTGGACCCGGTGGCGTACGCGCATTTCCAGTACAACACCGGGCGCGTTCCACGATTTCTGGCGAAGAGCGGGCTGTTCAAGAAGGGATTCGTGGGTGCCGCGATGCGCGGCACCGGACAGATTCCCGTCTACCGCGAGAGCACCGACGCGCTGAGCGCCTTCCGGGCCGCGATCGACGCCGTGGAGCGCGGGGAGTGCGTGGCCTTCTATCCCGAGGGCACCCTCACCCGCGACCCCGACGGGTGGCCGATGACCGGCAAGACGGGCGCCGCGCGCGTCGCCCTGCAGACCCGGTGCCCGGTGATCCCGGTGGCCCAGTGGGGCGCCAACCTGCTGCTTCCGCCGTACGCCAAGAAGCCGGACCTCCTGCCGCGCAAGACCCACCACGTGCTCGCGGGCCCGCCGGTGGACCTCGAGCGCTTCTACGACAAGGAGATGACCCCGGACCTGCTGAAGGAGGCGACGGAGGTGATCATGGCCGCCGTCACCGCGCAGCTGGAGACCATCCGGGGCGAGAAGGCGCCCGCGACGCCGTACGACCCGAAGCAGGTCCGCATCGAGCAGCGGCGCCGGACCGCCGAGGCGGGGCGCGGCGGCCGGAGCCGCGGCGCACGGACCGTCACCGGGCAGGCGGAGCAGGCCAGGGGACCGCAGACACGGGAAGAGGGGCAGAGCACGTGAGCAAGCCGGTCAAGGCGGCCGTCTTCGGCACCGGTTCGTGGGGCACGGCCTTCGCCATGGTGCTCGCCGACGCGGGGTGCGACGTCACCCTGTGGGCGCGGCGGGCCGGACTCGTCGAGGCGGTCAACTCCACCCGGACCAACCCCGACTACCTGCCCGGCGTCGAGCTCCCGCGCACCGTGCGGGCCACCACGGACCCCGCGGAGGCCGCCGCGGACGCCGACATCACGGTCCTCGCCGTCCCCTCGCAGACCCTGCGCGGCAACCTCGCCGAGTGGATGCCGCTGCTCGCCCCGGACACCGTGCTGGTCTCGCTGATGAAGGGCGTCGAGCTGGGCTCCGCCATGCGGATGAGCGAGGTGATCGAGGACGTCGCCAAGGTCGGCCAGGACCGTGTCGCCGTCGTCACCGGGCCCAACCTGGCCCGTGAGATCGCCTCCCGCATGCCCGCCGCCGCGGTCGTGGCCTGCGCCGACGAGGCGGTCGCCCAGCGGCTCCAGGCCGCCTGCCACACGGCGTACTTCCGCCCCTACACCAACACCGACGTGGTCGGCTGCGAGCTCGGCGGTGCCGTCAAGAACGTCATCGGCCTCGCCGTCGGCATCGCGGACGGCATGGGCCTCGGCGACAACGCCAAGGGTTCGCTCATCACGCGGGGGCTCGCCGAGACCACCCGGCTCGGCGTCGCGATGGGCGCCGACCCGCTGACGTTCTCCGGGCTCGCGGGCCTCGGCGACCTGGTGGCCACCTGCTCCTCGCCGCTCTCGCGCAACCACACCTTCGGCACCAACCTCGGCAGGGGCATGACCCTGGAGGAGACCATCGCGGTCACCAGGCAGACCGCCGAGGGTGTCAAGTCGTGCGAGTCCGTACGGGACTTGGCCCGCAGGTACGGTGTCGACATGCCCATCACGGAGACCGTCGTCGAGATCGTCCACGAGGGCAAGCCGCCCGTCGTCGCGCTGAAGGAACTGATGTCGCGCAGCGCCAAGCCGGAACGGCACTGACGGCCGGTCCGGGGCGGGACCGGCGACCGGCCGGATGGGGCGCTGACTCGCTCCTTACCACCGGGTACCCTCAACGCGATATGAGCACCGAGAACCTCCCCCAGAGCCCTCCGGAGCAGCCCCGCAAGCCGCGCGTGGCTGTCGTCTTCGGCGGCCGCAGCTCCGAACACGTCATCTCCGTGGTCACCGCGGGCGCCGTCCTCGCCGCCATCGACCGGGAGAAGTACGACGTCCTGCCGATCGGCATCACCCAGGAGGGCCGCTGGGCGCTCACGGCCGACGAGCCGGAACGGATGGCGATCGTCGACCGGCGCCTGCCGAAGGTCGAGGAGCTCACCGAGTCGGACGGGGGCGGGGTGGTCCTCCCCGTCGACCCGGCCAGCCGCGAGGTCGTCTACAGCGAGCCCGGCTCGGTCCCCAAGGCGCTCGGCGAGGTCGACGTCGTCTTCCCCGTGCTGCACGGCCCGTACGGCGAGGACGGCACCCTCCAGGGCCTGCTGGAGCTCTCCGGTGTCCCGTACGTCGGTTCGGGCGTCCTCGCCTCGGCCGTCGGCCAGGACAAGGAGTACATGAAGCGCGTGTTCACCTCGTTCGGGCTGCGGGTCGGCCCGTACCTGGTGATCCGGCCCCGTGAGTGGGAGCGCGACCGGTCCGCCGCCCGGAAGAGGATCGTCGACTTCGCCGGCGAGCACGGCTGGCCGCTGTTCGTGAAGCCCGCGCGCGCGGGGTCCTCGATCGGCATCACCAAGGTCGACGACCTCTCGGGCCTGGACGAGGCGGTCGAGGAGGCCCGGCGCCACGACCCGAAGATCCTCGTCGAGGCGGCGGTGCGCGGCCGGGAGATCGAGTGCGGGGTGCTGGAGTTCGAGGACGGCCCGCGCGCGAGCGTGCCCGCGGAGATCCCGCCGCCGGACGCGCACGCGTACTACGACTTCGACGCCAAGTACATCGACTCGACCCCCGGCCTGGTCCCCGCCCCGCTGACCGGGGAGGAGACCGCCGAGGTGCAGCGGCTCGCGGTCGACGCCTTCGAGGCCGCCTCCTGCGAGGGGCTCGTCCGCGCGGACTTCTTCCTCGCCGAGGACGGCGGGTTCGTGATCAACGAGATCAACACGATGCCCGGGTTCACCCCGATCTCCATGTACCCGCAGATGTGGCAGGCGAGCGGCGTCACGTACCCGGAGCTGGTGGACCGCCTGCTCCAGGCGGCGCTGCGGAGGCGGACGGGCCTGCGGTAACGGCAGGCAGGCGCGTCAGTCGGCGATCCCCTCGGGGACCGCCTTCCTGACCGCCCCGGCCAGGTCGATGAGCACGGCCGAGCTGTCACGGCCCGCCGCCACGGTGACCTCGACGTACGCGAGCCGGTTCGCTGTGGTGAACCGGTACGCGCCGTCCCCGTCCGCGCGCTCCATCAGCCAGTCGACGCCGTTCACCCCGCCGGCCACCGCGTCCGGGTCCCCGCCGGTGGCCACCTTCGGGTCGGTCATCTTCGGCGGCTGTTCCACGCCACAGCGCAGTATGATCGCCGAGCCTCCCCAGGCCGCCGTCAGCGCGGACCGGGGCTCCGGATCCTCACGGGAGAGGCCGTCCAGCTTCCCCGGCAGCGCCTCGTCCAGGTCCTGGCACAGCCCGGCGGCCTTCGCGCCCGGACTGGGAACCGCGACCCGGGCTCCGGCGTCCGCCGAGGAGCAGCCCGCTGCGGCGACCAGCAGCGCCAGGGCGGGCAGGCCGGTGTACCGGTGACGGAAGTAGTTCACCGGCCAAGCGTAGACGGGGGCTAGAGGTGCACGACCGGGCAGGTCAGGGTGCGGGTGATGCCGTCCACTTGCTGGACCTTCGCGACCACCATGCGGCCGAGCTCGTCGACCGTGTCGGCCTGCGCGCGCACGATCACGTCGTAGGGACCCGTCACGTCCTCGGCCTGGAGGATCCCGGGCATCTTGCTGATCGTGTCGGCTACGGTCGACGCCTTGCCTACCTCGGTCTGGATCAGGATGTACGCCTGTACCACGGAACCTCCAGGGCGGCCACGAGGATCATGTGGGGGAAAGGGACGCCACGGTATCGCGTGGCCGCTCGCCCGGGGGAGACCCGGGAGGCCGTGGCGTACGCACAGGGGCGCACGCCCGACGAGAAGACGGTGACGGCCGGCTCGACCACGACGGCACCGAGGACCACGAGGACCCGCGACGGGGAGCGGGCGGCCAGAGAAGGGGACGTACGACGATGAAGGGCACCGTGGGGGAGCTGGGCGAGTTCGGGCTCATCAGGCAGCTCACCGCGCGGCTCACCACCACCCCGGCGGTCCGGGTCGGCCCCGGCGACGACGCCGCCGTGGTGGCCGCGCCCGACCGCAGGGTCGTGGCGAGCACCGACATCCTGCTGGAGGGACGGCACTTCCGCCGCGACTGGTCCACGGCCTACGACGTGGGGCGCAAGGCGGCCGCGCAGAACCTCGCGGACATCGCCGCCATGGGCGCCGTGCCGACCGCGCTGCTGCTCGGTCTGGTCGTCCCCGCCGAGCTCCCGGTCACCTGGCCGACCGAGCTGATGGACGGGCTGCGCGACGAGTGCCAGGTCGCCGGGGCGGCCGTGGTCGGCGGCGACGTGGTGCGCGGCGACACGATCATGGTGTCGATCACCGCGCTCGGCGATCTGCGCGGCCACGAGCCGGTGACCAGATCCGGCGCCCAGCCGGGCGACGTGGTGGCGGTCACCGGCTGGCTCGGCTGGTCCGCCGCCGGGTACACGGTGCTGTCCCGCGGGTTCCGCTCGCCGCGGGCGTTCGTGGAGGCGCACCGGCGCCCCGAGCCGCCGTACCACGCGGGGCCCGCCGCGGCCGGGCTCGGCGCCACCGCCATGTGCGACGTCAGCGACGGGCTCATCGCCGATCTGGGACACATCGCCGAAGCCAGCAAGGTGCGCATCGACGTCCGCTCGGGCGCGATCGACATCCCCTCCCAGATGCACGACATCGGGCAGGCTGTCGGCGTCGACCCCATCCAGTGGGTGCTGACCGGCGGCGAGGACCACGCGATCGTGGCGACGTTCCCGCCGGACGTGAAGCTGCCGGCGCGCTGGAAGGTGATCGGCGAGGTGCTGGGCCCCTCGGCGCTGCCCCAGGTGACCGTGGACGGGGCGCCCTGGACGCACCAGGGCGGCTGGGACCACTTCACGGACATCGAGTCGTGAGCGTCCCCGTGGCCGTCGGGGCCCCGGCCGTCCGGCCGGGACGGTCTGGGAGGATCGGGGGATGACCACGGACGACACGACCGCGCCGCCACGGGTCCTGACGGTCGCCGGGTCCGACTCGGGCGGCGGGGCGGGCATCCAGGCGGACCTGAAGACGATGCTCGCGTTCGGCACCCACGGGATGAGCGTGCTCACGGCCGTCACGGCACAGAACTCGCTCGGCGTGCAGGGCGCCTGGGAACTGCCCGTGGAGGCGGTCCGGGCCCAGTACCGCAGCGTCGTGGACGACATCGGGGTACAGGCCGTCAAGACCGGCATGCTCGCCTCCGCCGAGCTGGTCGGGACGGTGGCCGGGCTGCTGGCCGGCACGGACGCGCCGGTGGTCGTCGACCCGGTGGGCGTCTCCAAGCACGGCGACGCCCTGCTGGCGGCGTCCGCGCTGGACTCCGTACGGACCGAGCTGCTGCCGACCGCGACGGTGGCCACTCCGAACCTCGACGAGGTCGCCCAGCTCACGGGCGTCCGGGTCACGTCGGAGGACGGCCTGCGGCGGGCGGCGGCGGCCGTGCTGGAGTTCGGCCCGCGCTGGGTGCTGATCAAGGGCGGTCACCTGCCGGGCGACGCCGTTGACCTGCTGACCGACGGCTCCGAGGAGCACTGGCTGCGCGCGCCGCGCCACGACAACCGGCACACCCACGGCACGGGCTGCACGCTGGCCTCGGCCATAGCCTGCGGACTGGCGAAGGGGCACAGCGTGCCGGAGGCCGTGACCGCGGCCAAGGAGTACGTGACGGGGGCCGTGGCGGCCGGTTTCGCCCTGGGGGGCGGGATCGGGCCGGTGGACCACGGCTGGCGGCTCGGGGAACCGCCCGGAGGACGGCGGACCGCGGCGTCCTAGGCGCCTGGCGCCCGTCCCGCGGGACGGGCGTCTGCCCTGCCGGCCGGTCCTCTGACTCTCCGGCCGGGTGTCCGGGGACACCAAAAAGCCGGTCCACCCTCGGGTGGACCGGCTCCGTGCAGCGTAACCGGCTGTGGCCGCGCGCTGAGCGTCAGCGCGAGACCTTGCCGGCCTTGATGCACGAGGTGCAGGCGTTCACGCGCTTCGGCGTCCCGCCGACCACGGTACGCACACGCTGGATGTTCGGGTTCCAGCGACGGGACGTACGGCGGTGCGAGTGCGAGATGTTGTTGCCGAAGCCCGGCCCCTTGCCGCAGACGTCGCAGTTGGCAGCCACGGGTCACTCCAAAGACTTCAGATGCACTTACGGTGGATCCCGGCATGCCGGGATCGAGATCTGAGGATCTGAGTGGCGCTGCCAGGGAGATGGCCCGATGGGATCGGGCAACCGGAGCAGCATACAACGGCTGCTCCCGTACAACGAAACTACCACGGTGCGGGCGAACCCCGCCCGTGGCACTGTTTCGGCCCTCTTCCGGCGGACACCTGACAGGGGTCTACGCTGCGTCCAGTCCAGCAGCTCAAGGAGGCGCAGGTGCCGCAGGTGCCGCAGACATTCCTCGATGCTCTCGCGGTGCGCACCTGGTGCGGGCTCGCGCTGGAGGCGCTCGGGCGGGCCCGGGAGGAGATCGACGCGATCAACGTCTACCCGGTGGCCGACGGGGACACCGGGACGAACCTGTACCTGACCGTGGAGTCGGCGGTCACGGCGGTCGAGGCGGTGTTCGCCGGGCACGAGGCGGTGGACGGCCGTGCGGCGGTGCCCACGCTCGCCGAGGTGATACGGGCCATGGCGCACGGCGCGCTCATCGGGGCCCGGGGGAACTCCGGGACGATCCTGGCGCAGCTGCTGCGCGGCATGGCGCAGGTGCTGGCGGCCGACGGTGACAACGCTCACACCGACGGGCACGGCCTGCGGACGGCCCTGCGGCACGCGGCCGACTCCGCGCGCGAGGCGGTCGCCCACCCGGTGGAGGGCACGGTGCTCACGGTGGCGGACGCGGCGGCGGACGCGGCGGACGCGGTGACCGGGGCCGGTGGCGGCTGCGAGGCGGTCGCACGGGCCGCCCACGAGGGGGCGCGGGTGGCGCTCGCGGCGACCCCGGCGCAGCTCGCCGCCCTGGGGCAGGCGGGAGTCGTCGACGCGGGCGGACGCGGACTGGTGACGGTGCTGGCGGCGCTGGTGCAGACGTTCACGGGGGAGGTGCCGGGGCCGGGAGGGCTCGGACCGGGGTCGGTGGACGGGCACGCGCGCGTGGGGACGACCGTTGCGGGACGGCAGCCGGAGATGCCGGAGACGCGCGAGGACGGCGGGTGCGGTGACGGCGGCTGCGAGGCGGGCGGCCCCGCCTACGAGGTGATCTACCTGCTGGACGCGGACGACGCGGCCGTGACCCGGCTGCGGGGACGGCTCGACGCGCTGGGCGACTCCCTGGTCGTGGTCGGCGGGGACGGGCTGTGGAACGTCCATGTGCACGTCGACGACGCGGGCGCCGCCGTGGAGGCCGGCCTGGAGGCCGGACGGCCCCACCGCATCAGGATCACGCACTTCGCGGCCGGGGACGCGCATGTGACGAAGAGCACGCGTCCGACCCGGGAGCGGGCCGCGCGGGCGGTCGTGGCCGTCGTGCCGGGCGAGGGACTGGCCGGGCTGTACCAGGAGGCCGGGGCCACGACGGTGCGCGTCCGCCCCGGGGAGCCGCCCGCCAGCGGCGAGCTCGTGGAGGCCGTACGGCGTGCCCACGCGCGCGAAGTGGTGCTGCTGCCGAACGACGCGGAGCTGCGGCACACGGCGGCCGCCGCCGCGGAGCAGGCCCGCGCGGAGGGCGTGCGCGTCGCGCTGATCCCGACCCGCTCGGCGGTCCAGGGCATCGCCGCGCTCGCCGTGCACGAGCCGGACCGCCGCTTCGACGAGGACGTCGTCGCCATGACGTCCGCCGCGGGAGCCACCCGCCACGCGGAGGTCGTCGTCGCCGAACGCCAGTCCTGGACCTCGGCCGGCATCTGCCAGGCCGGTGACGTCCTCGGCCTGATCGACGGTGACGTGGCCCTCATCGGCTCCGACGTGACGGCCACCGCCGAAACGGTTCTCGACCGGATGCTCGCCGCCGGCGGCGAGATGGTCACCCTGGTCCTCGGCGACGAGGCCCCGCACGGCGTCGCGGACCACCTCCGGGCCCGGGTGCGGCAGTCGTACCTCGCCGTGGACACCGTGGTGTACCGGGGCGGCCGGCAGGGGGCGCTGCTGCTGATCGGGGTCGAGTAGCGGGCCGCCCGCCTGCGGGAGTCCGTCCGGGCGGACGGCCACCCGCAGGCAGCCGGTCACGCCTCGGCCTGCGCCTCCAGCAGTTCCAGCAGCCGCTCGGCCTCCGCCCGCCGGGCCCCGGCGGCGGGGTCGTCGCGGCCCGCGCACAGCGACAGCACCCCGCGCGCGCGTGCCGACGCCCCGGCGGACCGGCCCAGCTCGGCCTCCAGCCGGACGGCCGCGAGTTCGGCGTCGGCGCGCGCGTCGAGGGCGGCGTCACCGAGCGAGGCGTACGCGTCGGCCGCCCGCGTCATGTGCGCGAGGGCCTCCTCGAACGCCCGCCGGGCCCCGGCGCTGCCGGCCTCGCCGGTCACCGAGCGGGCGACCAGGTCGCCGAACTGGTAGTGCGACTGACCGAGCTCCGCGACCGCCTGCCGCCGTGCGTCCGCCTCCGGATCGTCCACGGCCCGCAGTACGGCCTCGCACTCCCGCACCGCCTCCTCCATCAGCTCCCGTGCCCGGCCGGACCCCTCCTCGCCCCGTGCCGCGATCCACGCCCGCGCGCGCAAGGCGCGCACGAACCCGAAGACGTTGCCGAGCCCACGCCAGAGGTCGCCCGCGCGCGTGTACGCGCGCTCGGCCTCGGCGGGCAGCTCCGCGTGCTCGAGGGCCTCCGCGGCGAGATGGGCGAGCATGGCGTGGTCGCGCTGTTCGGGCCAGTGCCGGGCGATCTCGGCGGCCCGCAGCCACCGTTCGGCGGCCTGGCGGTGCTCCCCGAGCTCGGTGAGGCACTCGCCGAGCCACCACTGCGTCTGTACGACCGTGCCGTCGCCGTGCCGCTCGGCCGTCAGGTCGGGCAGCGCCGACTCCAGCACCTCCGCGGCCTCGGCCCACCGGCCCTGCCGCAGCAGGAAGCCGCCGAGCTGGTGCCGCGCCCACGCGCCCATCGCCGCCTCGCCCGCCTCGTCGGCCCAGTGCGCGGCCTCCAGGGCGTGGTCCGCCGCGGGCCCGAACCGTCCGCCCTCGCCGAGCACCTCGGCCAGCTGGAGGTGGAGCTGCGCGTGGCCCGCCGGCTGCAGATACGGTCCGCCGTGCTCCAGCGCCGCCCGCGCCGCCCGCTCGGCGTTCTCCAGGTCCCCGAGGTGCCGCGCGGCCCTGGTCAGCCGCGCCTCCTGCTCCACCGCGAACCAGGGCAGCCCCGCCGTCACGTAGGTCTCCGCGGCCCGGGCGATCAGCTCCGCCGCGCCGGCGAGGTCCCCCGCGCGCGCGGCCAGCTCCCCGAGCATGCCCCACGCCTCGGCGACCCGCGAGGCCAGCCGTACGTCCGCGACGTGCGGCTCGGCGAGGGCCAGCACCTCCCGTACGGCGCTCTCGGCGGCGGCGACGGCGTCCTCGCCGGGGCCCTCCCCGGCGTCGGTGCCGGCTTCGGCGTCAAGAAGGTGCATCGCGATCCGTGCCCGGCCCATCAGCACGGACGCGGTCTGCCGTACCCCGGTGCCGTCCTCGGCGAACAGCGCGAGGACCCGCTCGTACGGTTCCGCGATCGCCTCCAGGGCAGCGTCGGTCCGGCCCGTGAAGGCCAGGACGGACGCCCCGCGCGCACGTGCCGCCAGCGCCTCCCCGAGGTCGCCGGCCTCCTCGTACAGCCCGGCCGCGCGCGCGAACAGGGGCAGTCCCTCCGGACCGCGGCCCATCGCCTCGTGGTCGGCGATCTCCGCCCGGTCGTACGCGTCGAGTTCCGCGCCCTCGGCCTCGGCGGCCCGCGCCACCGCCGCCCACGCCTCCACGGCGTCCGGGTGCAGCGCCTCCGTGAGCCGCCGGGCCTCGGTGAGCAGCGCGGGCAGGCCGGGGGAGGAGTCCGGCGCGGTGTCCGATGCGGTGCCCGGTGTCGTCGTGGACTCGACGGAAGCCGGCGGTCTCGGCGCCGGAACCGGCAGCCGCCCGGGCGAGCGCACCCCGAGCGGCAGCCGGTCCACCAGCGGCCGCCGGGCCATGCGCTCCTCGGTGCGCTCACCGACGTACGGCGTGCCGTTGCGCTCGTCGAAGCGCGCGGCCAGCTTCCGGGCCTCCCCGCGCGCGTGGGCGGCCAGTTCCCCGGCCGTCCAGGTGCGGCCGGCGGGCCCGGGCACCCGCTGCCCGTCCAGCCCGAGTTCCACCAGGCGGCCCGTCAGCAGGGCCACCACGGCCATGAAGTCCAGCTTGCTGCGGGGGTCCCCGTCGTCCGTGAAGTACGCGGGACGCTCGGCGAGCAGTTCCAGCCCGCGCGCCTCGTTGCCGGACAGCGCGCAGAACTCCAGGTGGTCCGCGTAGGCGCTGCGCATGCTCTCCATGGCCCGCACGAGCCGGAAGCCGCGCAGATGGTGGGCGCGGGCCTCGTCCAGCCGGCCCAGGCGCAGCAGCGGCAGCAGGGAGGAGGCCAGGACCGTGTGCGGTTCGTGGGCGCACGTGTACTCCCCCTGGAGCACCGGCGCCCACAGCCGGAGCGCCTCGGCGTCGTCGCCGCACCGCGCCTGCCACCAGCCCTGCCCGTGCAGCTCACAGGCGTGGCAGTCGGCCATGGCGTCCCGGTCGGCCGCCAGCCACGCGGTGTACGCAGCCCCGGCCCGGTCGAGGTCGCCGACGTGCGCGGCCACGCTGAACTCGGCGCTGCGCACCGCCCGTTCGGAGTGCCCGGCGAGCCGGTAGCGGCGCTCCATCTCACCGAGCCACTTCTCGATCGAGGCGAGCGGGATGTGCGGCTGGTTCAGCATGCCCGCCGACATCCACTTGAAGACCCAGTGCAGGGAGTGCGTCTCGTACTCGTCGAAGTCCTCGGGGCGCTCGTCCCACATGCGCAGCAGGCGCGCGAAGGGGACGAACATCTTGTCCTTCTCGGAGCTGTAGTTGTAGACCTTCAGCTGGTGCCCGAGTGCCTCGATCACGGCGAGCGGGACGCCCAGCCTCTCGGCCCGGACCAGCAGGTGCTCCGCGCGCGCGTTGCGGGCGGGGCCCTCCGGCTGGTCGTAGTTCTCCGCCATCGCCCGGCGCAGATCGGTGATGTCGGAGATGTCGGTGATGCCGTCGGTGCCGCCGGTCGCGCCGGTGCCGCTGAATCCGCTCATCGGCGGCCGTCCTCCCCGGACTCGGTGTGGGTGGCCCATTCCAGCAGGCCGATGAACGCGCGGTTCAGGAGCGCCGAGTCCGCGGGCCGCAGGGGGCGCTGCGCCATCAGCAGGGCCTGCCCGTACAGGGACTCGGTCGCGGTGCCGATCAGCTCCGGGTCCTTCAGGGAGCCCACCTTGCGGATCAGCGGGTTGAGGTGGTTGAGCACCAGCCGCGCGCGCGGGGCGCTGCCCCGGAGCGAGCCGAGGATGCCCGCCCACAGGTCGTCGGCCTGTTCCTCGGCCTCGGCGCGTGCCTGCTCGTGCCGGGCCGCCCGGTCGTCCAGGTGCAGCGCGGGCACCGACAGCGGGTGGAACGCCCGCAGCACGACATCGCAGCCCAGTGGGTCGAGGGCGGCCCGCGCGGCGGACAGGAAACCCGCGAGGGCCAGCTCCTCCGCCGGGTCCACGAGGTCCAGGTGGGCGGTCACCGTGTCGGCGTCCAGCTCGGCGACCACCGTGCCCGGACGCACGGCCGGCAGCGCCTCGACCAGTTCGCTGTCGTAGGTGTAGCCGCCGTTGACCACGCCGACGCCCTGCGCGGACGCGATGGGCGCGACCTGCCGGTACTCCTCCACGGTCCGGGTGAAGTGCACCACCGGGTGCCGCTGCGCGAACTCCTCCAGGGACAGCCGCCCGTCGGTCGTCTCGAACGGCAGCCACGGCAGCATCGTGCGCAGCATCTCCGCGTCGTGCCGGGCCAGCGACTTCACGCCCAGGTGGTGCACCGACAGGAAGGCCGCGAGACGCTCCGGGTCGCCCGCCGCGAGCCCGGTCAGCCAGGAGCGGATCCTCTCGCCGAGGGCCTCCCGCACCGCCGCGAGGGTCTCGTCCTCGTACAGCGACTCGCGCGAGGCGGTGGGCCGCAGGCTGTCCGTGTCGAGCACGCAGCGCACGAAGAAGGCCCAGTCCGGCAGCAGCTGTTCGGCCCGCTCGGTGAGCAGCATGCCCTTCAGGTGCACCCGGTGGCCCGCGCGCTGGGCGGGGCTCACCGCGGACGGCAGCACGTACGCCACGCCGCGCACGCCCGCGAGGGGCACGTCCAGCTCGATCGAGTCCAGCGGGGCGAAGCCGAACAGTTCCTGGCAGTGCCGGGCGAGAGCCACCCGCCGGGCGGCGGGCGTGAGACGACCGCGGTCCCAGGGCGCCGGCACACCGGTGACCGCCTCGTCGCCCACGCGGACGTCGTACGGCAGCAGCGCGCCGAAGTCCCGCGCCAGGGCGAGGACCCGCTCGTGGCCGAGCCAGTCGGCCGCGCCGGGCCGCGCCGTCAGGTACACGGTCGTACCCGGTTCCGTACGGGCGTCCTGACCCAGGGTCCGCACGGTGTACGAGCCGTCGTCGCTCGCCGTCCACTCCACGGGTGGTGCGTCCGGCGTACGGGCGCTGCGGCTGACGACCCGGATCCGCCCGGCGACCACGAAACACGCCAGCAGCCCGATGCCGAACTGCCCCAGGAACTCCGAGCGCGCCGACTCCAGCCCCTCCGCGCGCTTGGAGCTGCGGCCGATGGTGGCGAGCAGGCTGTGCACGTCCGCCTCGGTGAGCCCGATGCCGGAGTCCTCCACCCGCAGGGCGCCGCCCGAGGCGTACAGCCGCACGGTGGCGGGGGCGTCCGGCTGCTCCGCGCGCCGGGCGGTGATCGCGTCCACGGCGTTCTGCAGCAGTTCGCGCAGGTAGACCTTGGGGCTGGAGTAGAGGTGATGGGAGAGCAGGTCCACCAGACCGCGCAGGTCGACCTGGAACGTATGGGGTGACTGTGGTGCCTGGGATGACTGTGAGGTCTGCGAATCCATCGTCACGGCGCCGCGGGTGGGGGACGGTCGACGGCGCGGGGTCGGGCGGGCCGGTGGGGCGGTGACCGCGGGAAGGGGGATGGCCGTAAGGGCGCCATCCTAGGCCGCGAGCCACCCGCCTGACCAGCGGGTTCCCGGAGCCTTTACGGCATTGTCAGTGGCGTGGTGTGCAATGGATCTCGTGCCCGCACTGGAAGAACCACTGAAGAAGGTGCTCGGCCCCGCCACCGCGAAGGTGATGGCCGAGCATCTCGGCCTGCACACCGTCGGCGACCTGCTCCACCACTATCCCCGCAGGTACGAGGAGCGCGGCCGGCTCACCCACCTCGCCGACCTGCCCATGGACGAGCACGTCACGGTGGTCGCCCAGGTCGCCGACGCCCGCCTGCACACGTTCGCCTCCGCCAAGGCCCCGCGCGGCAAGGGACAGCGCCTCGAAGTCACCATCACGGACGGCAGCGGCCGTCTCCAGCTCGTCTTCTTCGGCAACGGCGTGCACAAGCCCCACAAGGAGCTTCTCCCCGGCACGCGCGCCCTCTTCGCCGGCAAGGTGTCCGTCTTCAACCGCCGCCTCCAGCTCGCCCACCCGGCGTACGAGCTGCTGCGCGGCGACACGGAAGACCCGGCCGAGACGGCCGACTCCTGGGCGGGCGCCCTGATCCCGATCTACCCGGCCACCGCCAAGCTGGAGTCCTGGAAGCTCGCCAAGGCCGTGCAGACGGTCCTGCCGAGCGCCCAGGAGGCGGTCGACCCCCTGCCGGAGTCCCTCCGCGCGGGCCGCGGCGTGGTCTCGCTGCCCGAGGCCCTGCTGAAGATCCACCGCCCCCACACCAAGGCGGACGTCGAGGACGCCCGCACCCGCCTGAAGTGGGACGAGGCATTCGTCCTCCAGGTCGCCCTGGCCCGCCGCCGCCACGCCGACGCCCAGCTCCCGGCCGTGGCCCGCAGGCCCGCCCCGGACGGCCTCCTCACCGCCTTCGACGCCAGGCTGCCGTTCACCCTCACGGACGGCCAGCGCAAGGTGTCCGAGGAGATCTTCGCCGACCTGGCCACCGAGCACCCGATGCACCGGCTGCTCCAAGGGGAGGTGGGCAGCGGGAAAACCATGGTCGCCCTGCGCGCCATGCTCGCCGTCGTCGACGCGGGCGGGCAGGCCGCCATGCTCGCGCCCACCGAGGTGCTCGCCCAGCAGCACCACCGGTCGGTCACCGAGATGATGGGGGACCTGGCCGAGGGAGGCATGCTCGGCGGGAGCGAGCACGCCACCAAGGTCGTCCTGCTCACCGGCTCCATGGGCGCCGCCGCCCGCCGCCAGGCGCTGCTGGACCTGGCCACCGCCGAGGCCGGCATCGTCATCGGCACCCACGCGCTGATCGAGGACAAGGTGCAGTTCCACGACCTCGGCCTGGTCGTGGTCGACGAGCAGCACCGCTTCGGCGTGGAACAGCGCGACGCCCTGCGCGGCAAGGGCAAGCAGCCGCCGCACCTGCTGGTGATGACGGCCACGCCCATCCCGCGCACGGTCGCCATGACCGTCTTCGGCGACCTGGAGACCTCCGTCCTCGACCAGCTGCCCGCGGGCCGCTCGCCGATCGCCAGCCACGTCGTCCCGGCGGCCGACAAGCCGCACTTCCTCGCGCGCGCGTGGGAGCGGGTGCGGGAGGAAGTGGCGAACGGACACCAGGCGTACGTGGTCTGCCCCCGCATCGGTGACGAGGAGGGCGGCGCGGACGGCGCGAAAAAGAAGAAGGCGCCGGACGACGGCGCGGACGGAGCGGACCGGCGCCCGCCCCTCGCCGTCCTCGACGTCGCCGACCAGCTCGCCAAGGGCCCCCTCCAGGGGCTGAGGGTCGAGGTCCTGCACGGTCGCATGCAGCCCGACGACAAGGACGCCGTGATGCGCCGCTTCTCGGCCGGCGAGACCGACGTCCTGGTGGCGACCACCGTCATCGAGGTCGGCGTCAACGTCCCGAACGCCACGGCGATGGTCGTCATGGACGCCGACCGGTTCGGCGTCTCCCAGCTCCACCAGCTGCGCGGCCGGGTCGGCCGCGGTTCCGCCGCCGGCCTCTGCCTCCTGGTCACCGAGATGCCCGAGGCGAGCGCGGCCCGTCAGCGCCTCAACGCGGTCGCGTCCACCCTGGACGGCTTCGAACTCTCCCGCATCGATCTCGAACAGCGACGGGAGGGCGACGTCCTCGGGCAGGCCCAGTCCGGCGCCCGCACCTCCCTGCGGATGCTCGCCGTCATCGAGGACGAGGAGATCATCACCGAGGCCCGCGAGGAGGCCGCGGCCGTGGTCGCCGCCGACCCGGACCTCACGCGCCTGCCCGGCCTGCGCACGGCCCTGGACGCCCTGCTGGACGCGGAGCGCGAACAGTACCTGGACAAGGGCTGACCCGGAGATGACGTCTCCGGTCCCGTCACCGCCACCGGCGCCCGCCCCCGGCACCGGCTGCGAGACTGGACCGGTCACGGAATCGACCGATACCGACCGACCCGACCACGGACAAGGACGAGGACCGAGAAGATGACCCGCGTGATCGCCGGCCTGGCCGGCGGACGCCGACTGGCCGTCCCGCAGGGCGGCGGCACCCGCCCCACCTCCGACCGCGCGCGCGAGGCCCTCTTCTCCACCTGGGAGTCCCTGCTCGGCGGCCCGCTCGACGGGGAGCGCGTGCTCGACCTGTACGCGGGCTCCGGCGCCGTCGGCCTGGAGGCGCTGAGCCGGGGTGCGTCCCACGCCCTGCTCGTCGAGGCCGACGCCCGCGCCGTCCGCACGGTCCGGGCGAACGTGAGCGCGCTCGCCCTGCCCGGCGCCGAGGTCAGGGCGGGCAAGGCGGAGCAGATCGCCCAGTCCCCGGCGCCGCCCGAGCCGTACGACATCGTCTTCCTCGACCCGCCGTACGCGGTCGCGGACGGCGATCTCCGGGAGATTCTGCTCACACTCCGCACCGGGGGCTGGCTCGCGGAGGACGCCCTGGTCACCGTGGAGCGCAGCACCAGAGGCGGGGAGTTCGTCTGGCCGGAGGGCTTCGAGGCGCTACGTGCCCGTCGCTACGGCGAGGGAACGCTTTGGTACGGTCGCGCCGCCTCTACGTGCGAAGACGCACGATGACCGGACCGGAGAGCGAGGGACCACAAGTGCGCCGCGCCGTCTGTCCCGGGTCGTTCGACCCGATCACCAACGGACACCTCGACATCATCGCCCGCGCCGCGAAGCTGTACGACGTCGTCCACGTCGCGGTGATGATCAACAAATCCAAGAAGGGCCTGTTCGGGATCGACGAGCGGATCGACCTGATCCGCCAGGTCACCGCCGAGTACGGGAACGTGCAGGTCGAGTCCTTCCACGGCCTCCTCGTCGACTTCTGCAAGCAGCGCGACATCCCGGCCATCGTCAAGGGCCTGCGCGCGGTCAGCGACTTCGACTACGAACTGCAGATGGCCCAGATGAACAACGGCCTCTCCGGGGTGGAGACCCTCTTCGTCCCCACCAACCCGACGTACAGCTTCCTGTCCTCCTCCCTCGTCAAGGAGGTCGCCACCTGGGGCGGCGACGTCTCCCACCTGGTGCCGCCGGTGGTGCTGGAGGCCCTGAACCGGCGGCTCGGCGAGAACTGAGCGCCGGTGACCCGCCATCCGGTGTCGGGCGGGTCGCGAGTGGCCGTACAGTCGACCCGTCCTTCTCCAACACACTGCAGAGAGTGGCGAGCACACGGTGGACGTGCAGAAGAAGCTCGACGAGATCGTCGCGACGGTCTCCGGCGCCCGGGCCATGCCCATGTCGGCCTCGTGCGTGATCAACCGCGCGGACCTGCTCGCGCTGCTCGAAGAGCTTCGGGCGGCGCTTCCCGGGTCCCTCGCGGAGGCCCGGGAGCTGATCGGCGACCGCGACCAGATGGTCGAGCAGGCCCGCCAGGAGGCGGAGCGGATCATCGAGGGCGCGCACGCCCAGCGCGGCTCCCTGATCTCCGACACCGAGGTCGCCCGCCGCTCCCAGGCCGAGGCCGACCGCATCCTCGCCGAGGCCCGCCAGGAGGCCGAGGAGATCCGCGCGGAGGCCGACGACTACGTCGACTCCAAGCTCGCCAACTTCGAGGTCGTCCTCACCAAGACCCTCGGCTCGGTCGGCCGGGGCCGCGAGAAGCTCCTCGGCACCGGCCCGGGCACGGACGGGGACGGGTACCTGGCCCCCGAGGACGACGACGCCCCCGAGCGCAGCCACGACCCGGAGACCCTGCGCCGCGACGCCGACGCCTACGTCGACGCCAAGCTCGGCGCCTTCGAGGCGGTCCTCGCCAAGACCCTGGAAGCCGTCGGCAGGGGCCGCGAGAAGCTGCACGGCCGCATCGCCACCGACGACCTGGGCGCCCTCGCGCTGCACGACGACGGCGCGCAGAAGCGGCACACCAGCGACGCGGACTACCTGGCGGACCTCGCCGCGCTCGCCGACGCCCCCGAGCGCACGCGGACCCAGCAGCCCTCCCCGGCCCCGGCGGCCGCGGAGATCCCGGCCCAGCCGCAGTACGACCAGCACCAGCACCAGCAGGACGCCTACGCGTACCAGCAGCAGGACCCCTACGGCTACCAGCAGCAGTACGCCGGCCAGCAGGACCCGTACGGCTACCAGCAGGCCGACCCGTACGCCGCCTACCCGCAGCAGCCCGCGTACGACCCGAACCAGGCCCCGCAGACCCCGCAGGGGGATCAGGGGCACCAGGGCCGGCAGCAGGGATACGCGCTCGACGAGACGAGCCTGTTCGACACCAGCATGATCAGCGCGGAGCAGCTGCGCCAGTACGAGCAGGGCCGCGGCGGCCACTGACGGCCGGGCGGGGCCCGGGCCGACCGCGGCCGCTGTCCGGCGGGTGCCCACCGGTTTGGGCCGGAGCCGAATGGTCCAGTATCCTGTCTCTTCGGTCGCGCGTACGTTCACGTGGTCTGCGCTGTCTGCTCATGCCGACGCTTTCCGCAAGGACGCCCAGGACGCCCAGGACACCGAAGGCGTCCGCGACCGACCGCCGCCCGGGACACCGGGGTGGCGTATTCTCCCCGAGCCGCGAAGACCGAAAGCAGGAATGGCCCTGAACGCCCGCCTCGACCACCGGAACCCCCTCGTGTTCGACACGCACGAGCTGGGGCGGCGTCCTGGTGCGCTGCAGCGCCTGACCCGTACGGTCGACGCACCCAAGGACCTCGGTATCCAAGGGGTCGTCGGGGTGCCGGAAGGCGCCCCGGTGGAGCTCGAGCTCCGCCTCGAGTCGGTCATGGAAGGGGTGCTTGTCACAGGCACCGCCCGTGCACGGGCCGAGGGGGAGTGCGTAAGGTGTCTGGAGCCGCTCGGGCTGGAGCTCGAAGCGGACTTCCAGGAGATGTTCTCGTACCCTGACGCCGACGACCGGGGCCGCGTGAAGGCGGAACCGGCCGACGACGCCGGGGAATCCGCAGAAAACGAGGACAGGCTCTTTCTCGAGGACGGCCTGTTCGACCTCGAACCCGTGCTGCGTGATGCGGTGGTGCTCGCACTGCCGATGCAGCCGGTGTGCCAGGACGACTGCCCCGGCCTGTGCTCCCAGTGCGGAGCCAGGCTCGCGGACGACCCGGACCACCACCACGACGCCGTCGACATCCGTTGGGCGGCACTGCAGGGACTCGCCGGTTCACTCGAAGACGGCGAGAAGGACGAGATGAGCGGCGCCGAGTCGGGCGTCGACGAGAAGCAGGAGAAGTAGCCGTGGCTGTTCCGAAGCGGAAGATGTCGCGCAGCAACACGCGCCACCGCCGGTCGCAGTGGAAGGCTGCGGTCCCCACCCTGGTTGCGTGCGAGCGCTGCCACGAGCCCAAGCAGCAGCACATCGCGTGCCCGTCGTGCGGCACCTACAACAAGCGCCAGGTCCTCGAGGTCTGAGTGGCCGGTGAGAGGTCTGATGTCTGACGCCAAGGCGGACTCCAGCGCCAGGAAGAGGGCGGACAACACAGCCTCGTCCCACACGATTCTGGAAGGGCGGCTCGGCTACCAGGTCGAGTCCGCCCTTCTGGTGCGTGCGCTGACCCACCGTTCGTACGCGTACGAGAACGGCGGCCTGCCCACCAACGAGCGCCTGGAGTTCCTCGGGGACTCCGTGCTCGGCCTGGTGGTCACGGACACGCTGTACCGCACCCACCCCGACCTGCCCGAGGGCCAGCTGGCCAAGCTGCGGGCCGCGGTGGTCAACTCGCGGGCGCTGGCGGAGGTGGGCCGCGGGCTCGACCTCGGCTCCTTCATCCGGCTCGGCCGGGGCGAGGAGGGCACGGGAGGCCGGGACAAGGCTTCGATCCTCGCCGACACCCTGGAAGCGGTGATCGGCGCGGTCTATCTCGACCAGGGCCTCGACGCGGCGTCCGAACTGGTGCACCGCCTGTTCGACCCGCTGATCGAGAAGTCCTCGAACCTCGGTGCCGGCCTGGACTGGAAGACCAGTCTCCAGGAGCTCACCGCGACCGAGGGGCTCGGCGTCCCCGAGTACCTGGTCACGGAGACCGGCCCCGACCACGAGAAGACCTTTACTGCTGCCGCCCGCGTCGGAGGCGTCTCGTACGGCACCGGCACCGGCCGCAGCAAGAAGGAAGCAGAGCAGCAGGCGGCCGAGTCCGCCTGGCGCGCGATCCGCTCCGCGGCGGACGAGCGCGCGAAGGCGGCCGCGGAGGCCGTCGGCGAGGACCCCGAGGACAGCGTGGACGCCGCCTCGGCCTGATGCCGGACTTCCTGGAACCCCCGCCCGACCACGGTCCGGCGGGGGTTCCCGCATGGCGGGGACCCCCGGCCGGGCCGGCGGAGAAGTGGAACAGGGACGGCCGGACGAACGGACCGAGGCACTCGCGCGGCACGGGCCCCACGGCCGACGGCACGGGGCACGCCCCGTCCGGGACGGCCGGGGCGGAGGCTGCGCGGGCAGGCGACCACGGCACACGAGGCCGCCGCCGACGCCGCAGGGCGCGCCCCGGCGGCGGGGTGGGGAGGTTGCGGCGGCCGGTCCGTGCCGGGCGGCTGCGGCGGCGTGCGACCGTGGCGTAGGAGCTTCCCGCGACGGCCGTACGACCTGCCCCGGCCGGGCGGGCGGCCCGGGCGGCCGGGACGCCTTGGACGACCGGGGCGACCGGGGCGACCGGACGACCGGGACGACCGGGACGACCGGGCGACCGGGACGACCGGGCGACCGGGGCGACCGGGGCAACCGGGGCAACCGGGGCGACCGGGGCGACCGGGGCGACCGACGAGGCGACCCCAGCGGCGCGCTACCCTGCGAGTACCCCGCCCCCCACCTGCCCGAGGAGTTCCGTGCCCGAGTTGCCCGAGGTCGAGGTCGTACGGCGCGGACTGGCACGCTGGGTGGCTCATCGGACCGTGGACGACGTCGAGGTCCTGCATCCGCGCGCGATCCGCCGTCACCTCGCCGGCGCCGAGGACTTCGCGCACCGGCTCGGGGGCCGCCGTATCGGCGAGCCCAGCCGGCGCGGCAAGTACCTGTGGCTGCCGGTCGAGGACTCCGGCATCGCCGTCCTCGCCCACCTCGGCATGAGCGGTCAGCTGCTGGTGCAGCCGAACGGCGCGCCCGACGAGAAGCACCTGCGTATCCGCGCGCGCTTCGCGGACGCCCTGGGCACCGAGCTCCGCTTCGTGGACCAGCGCACCTTCGGCGGCCTGTCGCTGCACGACACGACCCCCGACGGGCTGCTCGACGTGATCGCTCACATCGCACGCGACCCGCTCGACCCGCTCTTCGACGAGGAGGCGTTCCACCGGGCGCTGCGCCGCAAGCGGACCACCATCAAGCGGGCCCTGCTGGACCAGTCCCTGATCAGCGGCGTCGGCAACATCTACGCGGACGAGGCGCTGTGGCGCGCGCGCATCCACTACGAGCGCCCGACCGCCGGTTTCACCCGGCCACGCACCCTGGAACTCCTCGGCCACGTCCGGGACGTGATGAACGCGGCCCTCTCCGCGGGCGGCACCAGCTTCGACAGCCTGTACGTGAACGTCAACGGCGAGTCGGGGTACTTCGACCGTTCCCTCGACGCGTACGGGCGTGAGGGGCTGCCCTGCCGGAGGTGCGCCACACCGATGCGGCGGCGCGCCTGGATGAACCGGTCCAGCTACTACTGCCCGCGCTGTCAGCGGGCGCCGCGCGCCTCGTCGTAACGCTCCCGCGCCGCCAGCACGTCGTCCATGCGGTCCTGCACGCAGCGAATGAGGGACAGCAGGCGCTCGGCGACCTCCTGGCCCAGCGGGGTCAGCGTGTAGTCGACGCGGGGCGGGTTGGTGGGCCGGGCCTCACGGTGCACCAGGCCGTCACGCTCCAGGGCGTGCAGCGTCTGGGAGAGCATCTTCTCGCTGACGCCGTCGACGCGGCGGCGCAGCGCGTTGAACCGGAGCGAGCCCTCGTGCAGCGCGCCCAGCGTCAGGGCGCCCCAGCGCCCGGTCACGTGCTCCAGGGTGCCGCGGGAGGGGCAGCTCCTGGCGAACACGTCGAACGGGAGTGAGTCGGCGCCGTCCTCCGCGCCCTGTGCGTCCTGTGGACGAGGGAGCGCCCGAGCTGTGGTGTCCATGGAACGAGAGTACTGCGGCACAGCGCTCACCAGGAGATTGCGCTAACTGTCGGTGAGTGCTGTATCCGTCGGTGAGCGCTGGGCCCGCGGTGCCGCGCCGGATGCCAGCGCGGCGGTCAGTACCCGAAGTCCTGCGTCCACCACGGCCCGCCCTCGCCGAGGTGCACGCCGACGCCGAGGGTCGTGAAGTCGCAGTTCAGTATGTTGGCGCGGTGACCGGGGCTGTTCATCCAGGCCTCCATCACCGCCTCGGGCGTGGCCTGCCCGCGGGCGATGTTCTCGCCGCCCAGGTCGGCGATGCCGAGAACGGCCGCCCGGTCCCACGGGCTCGCGCCGTCGGGGTCGGTGTGGTCGAAGAAGCCGCGCGCGGCCATGTCCTCGCTGAAGGCCGAGGCCAGTTGCGACAGGGCGCTGTTCGCCGCCACCGGGCGGCAGCCCGCAGCGGCACGCTCCTTGTTGACCAGTGCGAGCACCTGCGCCGCGGCCTGCGCTTCGGAGGAGGTGTCGGCCGGGGCGGTCCGCTCCGGCTCGGCCGGCTTCTCCGTCGCCTTCTCGGAGGGCTTCTCGGTCGCCTCGGTCCGCTCCGGCTCCTTGGTCTCCGCCGGGGCCTTCGACGACGGCTCCTCGGACGGCTCCGTCGAGGGGGTGGTCTCCGCGGGGGACGAGGGGGAGGCGGAGGGCGAGGCCTCGCGCTGGTTGTCGCGGCTGCTGGCGGAGCCGTCCTCACGGTCGGCCGCGGCGTCCCGCGAACCGCCCTGCTGCGTCTCCAGGGACGACGGCGAGTTGGCCGGCTGGACCGTGTTGTCGGTGCTGCCGCCGCCGGTGACCGTGGTGGAGCCGCCGCCGGGCAGGACTCCGGTGGTCACCGCGACGGTGCCGAGGGCGACGGCCGCGGAGACGCCGAGCAGACCGGTGCGCACGGGCGTCACGGTCCTCTTCTGCTTGCGGTGCGAACGGCGTCCGGGTGGCGCGTCGGCCTCCGCCTCCAGGACGGCGGCGAAGCCGTACAGGTTCTCCGGGCCGTAGTGCTCCGTGGGGGCGTCGTGGGTGTGCGGGGCTCCGGTGGCGCGGCCCGTGGCGGCGCGGCCGGCGGCGGAGCGTCGGTGGCGTCCCATGTCCTGGCCTTCCTCGACCTTACGGTCAGCGTCTTCACTGAACTCACACGAATGAGTGAGTTTCATATGAGATTCATTGCGTCCGGACGGTACAGCATGGCGTCCGGGGAGGAAGTGCTCATCGTGACATCGGCCCGTTACCGTGCAGCCATGAACGAGGATGCACGGCTGGTCGCCTGGGTGCGCGGACATGTACAAGGAGTGGGTTTCCGCTGGTTCACGCGGGCCAGGGCGCTGGAGCTCGGCGGCCTGAGTGGTTTTGCTCTCAATCTGGCGGACGGCCGCGTCCAGGTGGTCGCGGAAGGGGCGCGCGAGCGGTGCGAGGAACTGCTCGACTGGCTGCGCGGAGACGACACGCCCGGGCGCGTGGACGGTGTCACCGAGATATGGGACACACCCCGCGGGGGGTACGACGGCTTCGCCATCCGGTGATCGTCGGCGGTGCGGCCGACGGGGCGCGGGGGGCGGAGCGCGCCGTCGGCATCCTCCAGAAGTGAAAAGGTCCTGGTGGTTGCCAAGGAGCGCCTGTCGTGGCAGGCTCCGCGATAGCCGACGATCTCCCCGCCTCCCGGGGCCCGTGGAAGCCGCAGCGCCGCTCGTCCCCGCCGTGTGCGCCGGGTCGCCCGCCAACGCGGGGCGTGATCGTGTTGACCGTCAAACTTTTTGGTGAGACGCTGAAAGCCCCGCGCACCTTAGCTGTTTGGCATGGCTCAACGGCATCAAACTGAAGAGTGCCAAGCACCACGGGTGCGATTCCCTCACGACCCACACCGCTTCGGTCGGTCACTCAGTGCGGAGGACCATCCATCATGGCAAAGGCGCTTCTCGGTTACGTCGGCGGTTCCGACCCGCGACTCCTCGCCGAGATGCGACGGCTCCAGCAGCGCGTACAGGACCTGGAAACCGAGCTCGTACGCATCCAGGCCGAGAACGACGCGCTGACGGCTGCCGCTTCTCACGACTCGCTCGTCGAAAGCATCGACGCACACCAGGCGGAGCCTGCGCTCACCTGATCACTGCATCGCACAACGACAGCAGTGGTTGGGTAGCTCGTTTCAACCGCTAAGTTGTTGTCAGATCTGCAAGGGACGCCTCTTCGGCGTCCCTTCCTCTTTGCCCCCGCGTCGTCCTCGCGCCCTCTTCCCCCTGATGTGCCCTGCACGTTCCTGAGTGAAACCGAGCGTTCATGAACTGATACCCGGCGCGCAAACGTGCGACGCGTGGTGTCCACCGCGCGCCGGAGGGCGCCGCCCCCGGAGGGGCTGAGGGTAGAGTCCGACGGCGTGCACCTCAAGGCCCTGACCCTGCGCGGGTTCAAATCGTTCGCGTCGGCGACCACGCTGCGCTTCGAGCCGGGCATCACGTGCGTCGTCGGCCCGAACGGCTCGGGCAAGTCCAACGTGGTGGACGCGCTGAGCTGGGTCATGGGCGAACAGGGCGCCAAGTCGCTGCGCGGCGGCAAGATGGAGGACGTCATCTTCGCCGGCACCACCGGGCGCCCGCCACTCGGCCGCGCCGAGGTGTCCCTGACCATCGACAACTCCGACGGGGCCCTCCCCATCGAGTACGCCGAGGTCACCATCACCCGGATCATGTTCCGGGGCGGCAGCAGCGAGTACCAGATCAACGGTGACACCTGCCGTCTCCTGGACATCCAGGAACTGCTCTCCGACTCCGGCATCGGCCGCGAGATGCACGTCATCGTCGGCCAGGGCCAGCTCGACTCCGTGCTGCACGCCGACCCCATGGGCCGCCGCGCCTTCATCGAGGAGGCCGCCGGCGTCCTCAAGCACCGCAAGCGCAAGGAGAAGGCGCTGCGCAAGCTGGACGCGATGCAGGCCAACCTCGCCCGCGTCCAGGACCTCACCGACGAACTCCGGCGCCAGCTCAAACCGCTCGGCCGGCAGGCCGCCGTCGCCCGCCGCGCCGCCGTCATCCAGGCCGACCTGCGCGACGCCCGGCTGCGCCTGCTCGCCGACGACCTCGTGACGCTCCGCCAGGCACTCCAGGCCGAGATCGCCGACGAGGCCGCGCTGAAGGAACGCAAGGAGACCGCCGAGGCGGAACTGGGCAGGGCGCTCCGGCGGGAGGCGCGGCTGGAGGACGAGGTGCGGCGGCTGGCCCCGCGCCTCAAACGGGCCCAGCAGACCTGGTACGACCTCTCCCAGCTCGCCGAACGGGTGCGCGGCACGATCTCGCTGGCCGACGCCCGCGTGCAGAGCGCCACCTCGGCGCCCCCGGAGGAACGGCGCGGACGCGACCCGGAGGACCTGGAGCGCGAGGCCGCCCGCGTCCGCGAGCAGGAGGCGGAGCTCGAGGCGATGCTGGAGGCGGCCCGGCACGCGCTGGAGGACACGGTCGCGCACCGCGCCGAGCTGGAGCGCGGCCTCGCCGCCGAGGAGCGCCGGCTGAAGGACGTGGCCCGCGCCATCGCCGACCGCCGCGAGGGACTCGCCCGCCTCAGCGGACAGGTGGGCGCCGCCCGCTCCCGCGCCGCCTCCGCCCAGGCCGAGATCGACCGCCTCGCCGCCGCCCGCGACGAGGCGCAGGAACGTGCCGTCACCGCGCAGGAGGAGTACGAGGAGCTCAAGGCCGAGGTCGACGGCCTGGACGCCGGGGAGACGGAGCTGGCCGAGCGGTACCGGGCGGCCCGGGCGGCGCTGGCCGAGGCCGAGACCGCCCTGACCGCCGCCCGTGAGGCGGCCAACGCCGCCGGGCGCGAGCGGGCCGCGACCCAGGCCCGCCACGAGGCACTCGCCCTGGGGCTGCGCCGCAAGGACGGCACCGGCGCCCTGCTCGGTGCGCGGGACCGTCTCGACGGGCTGCTCGGCCCGGCCGCCGGACTGCTGACGGTGACCCCCGGCTACGAGATTCCGCTCGCGGCGGCCCTCGGCGCGGCGGCCGACGCCGTCGCGGTGACGACCCCCGCGTCCGCCGCCGAGGCGATCCGCCTGCTGCGCAAGCAGGACGCCGGACGAGCCGCGCTGCTGCTCTCCGGGGCCCCCGACACCCCTGACGACGTATCCCCGCTCGCGCCGGTGGACGGTTCGCCCTACGCCGCCGACCTCGTGCGCGGCCCGGCGGAACTGATGCCCGCCGTACGTCGTCTGCTGCGGGGCGTCGTCGTGGTCGGTGCCCTGGAGGACGCCGAGGACCTCGTGCACGCGCGGCCCGACCTCACGGCCGTCACCGCCGAGGGCGACGTGCTCGGCGCGCACTTCGCGCACGGCGGGTCCGCCGGGGCGCCCAGCCTGCTGGAGGTACAGGCATCCGTGGACGAGGCGGCGGCCGAGCTGGAGGAGCTCGCCGTGCGCTGCGAGGAACTGACCGAGGAGCAGCACCGGGCCGACGAACTGCGCCGCGAGCGGGCCGGGCTCGTCGAGGAGCTGGGGGAGCGGCTGCGGGCGGCCGAGCGGGAGAAGTCGGGTGTGGCCCAGCGGCTCGGACGGCTCGCCGGACAGGCCCGGGGCGCCGCCGGGGAGGCCGAGCGTTCCGCGGCCGCCGCCGCCCGCGCCCAGGAGGCGCTGGCCCGGGCCGTCGCGGAGGCCGAGGAGCTGGCCGAGCGGCTCGCGGTCGCCGAGGAGATGCCGGCCGAGGAGGAACCCGACACCTCGGTACGGGACCGGCTCGCGGCCGACGGGGCGAACGCGCGGCAGACCGAGATGGAGGCGCGGCTCCAGGTACGGACGCATGAGGAGCGCGTCAAGGGGCTCGCGGGACGCGCCGACTCCCTCGACCGGGCCGCGCGCGCCGAACGCGAGGCGCGGGCGCGCGCCGAACAGCGCAGGGCGCGCCTCGCGCACGAGGCGGCCGTCGCGCGAGCCGTGGCGTCCGGCGCCCGGCAGCTGCTCGCCCACGTCGAGGTCTCCCTCGTCCGCGCGGACGAGGAGCGCACCGCCGCCGAGGCCGCCAGGACACGACGTGAACAGGAGCTCGCCCAGGCCCGGAACACCGGCCGGGACCTGAAGGCCGAACTCGACAAGCTGACCGACTCCGTGCACCGCGGCGAGGTGCTGGGGGCGGAGAAACGGCTGCGGATCGAGCAGCTGGAGACGAAGGCGCTGGAGGAGCTCGGCGTCGAGCCGGCCGGTCTGGTCGCCGAGTACGGCCCCCACCGGCCCGTACCGCCCTCACCGCCCGCCGAGGGCGAGGCACTGCCCGAGGATCCGGACCATCCGCGCAACCGGCCGAGGCCGTTCGTCCGCGCCGAGCAGGAGAAGCGGCTCAAGGCCGCGGAGCGGGCCTACCAGCAGCTCGGCAAGGTCAATCCGCTCGCGCTGGAGGAGTTCGCCGCGCTGGAGGAGCGCCACCAGTTCCTCAGCGAGCAGCTGGCGGACCTGAAGAAGACGCGCGCCGATCTGCTCCAGGTCGTGAAGGAGGTCGACGAGCGTGTCGAGCAGGTCTTCACCGAGGCGTACCGGGATACCGCACGGGAGTTCGAGGGTGTGTTCGGGCGGCTGTTCCCGGGCGGCGAGGGACGCCTCGTCCTCACCGACCCCGACCACATGCTGACCACGGGCGTGGACGTGGAGGCGCGGCCTCCGGGCAAGAAGGTCAAGCGGCTGTCGCTGCTGTCCGGCGGTGAGCGGTCGCTGACCGCCGTAGCGCTGCTCGTGTCGATCTTCAAGGCGCGGCCCAGCCCGTTCTACGTGATGGACGAGGTCGAGGCGGCGCTCGACGACACCAACCTGCAGCGGCTTATCCGGATCATGCAGGAGCTGCAGGAGGCGTCGCAGCTGATCGTCATCACGCACCAGAAGCGCACGATGGAGGTCGCCGACGCGCTGTACGGCGTCTCCATGCAGGGCGACGGGGTGTCGAAGGTCATCAGCCAGCGGCTGCGCCGATGACCTTCCTGGCCTTGTGCGTGGTTGCGCCCGTGTTTCAGGGGCACACGGGGCTGTCGAGAGCTGCATAGCCTCCTTCTCTTCAAGAGTTGAACACAAACACTTCATCCTTCGTCTCGATAGTCACATCGATCACTACTTGACTTCGAAACTTGAAGGCATAGTCTCTGCAACGTTGCTTTTACCTTCAGGTGTCCGCCATCGTGCCCCCACTGAGTCGCCACGCTGTCGCCACCGAAGGGCTCATTTCACATCGGCGACGTTGCCGGTGGCCCGAGGAGTTCACGTGACCAGCACAGCGCAGGCACCCCAGTCAGGAGCCCGGGGCGCACACCCCGAACATCTCTCCCACGTCATCTTCATCGCGGCGGCGGCCGCGATGGGCGGTTTCCTCTTCGGTTACGACAGCTCCGTGATCAACGGCGCTGTCGAGGCCATCCGGGACCGTTACGACATCGGCTCCGCGGCGCTGGCCCAGGTCGTCGCCATCGCGCTGATCGGCTCCGCCATCGGCGCGGCCACCGCGGGCCGTATCGCCGACCGCATCGGCCGCATCCGCTGCATGCAGATCGCCGCCGTGCTGTTCACCGTCAGCGCCGTCGGCTCGGCGCTGCCCTTCGCCCTGTGGGACCTCGCGATGTGGCGGATCGTCGGCGGCTTCGCCATCGGCATGGCCTCCGTGATCGGCCCCGCCTACATCGCCGAGGTGGCGCCCGCCGCGTACCGCGGCCGGCTCGGCTCCTTCCAGCAGGCCGCGATCGTCATCGGCATCGCCGTCTCGCAGCTGGTCAACTGGGGCATCCTGCACGCCGCCGACGGCGACCAGCGCGGCAAGCTGCTGGGCATCGAGGCATGGCAGGTCATGCTCGGCGTCATGGTGGTTCCCGCCGTCCTGTACGGGCTGCTCTCCTTCGCGATCCCCGAGTCGCCGCGTTACCTGATCTCCGCCGGCAAGACCCAGCGCGCCCGTGAGGTGCTCACCGAGGTCGAGGGCAAGGACATCGACACGGACGCCCGGATCGCCGAGATCGAGAGCCACATGAGGAGCGAGCACAAGCCCAGCTTCAAGGACCTGCTCGGCGGCACCTTCTTCTTCAAGCCGATCGTCTGGATCGGCATCGGCCTGTCGGTGTTCCAGCAGTTCGTCGGCATCAACGTCGCGTTCTACTACTCGTCGACGCTGTGGCAGTCGGTGGGCGTCGACCCGACGGACTCCTTCCTCTACTCGTTCACGACGTCGATCATCAACATCGTCGGCACCGTGATCGCGATGATCTTCGTGGACCGCATCGGCCGCAAGCCGCTCGCGATCATCGGTTCGGTCGGCATGGTGATCGGCCTCGCCCTGGAGGCCTGGGCGTTCAGCTACGACCTGGTCGACGGCAAGCTGCCCGCCACCCAGGGCTGGATCGCCCTGGTCGCCGCCCACGTGTTCGTCCTCTTCTTCGCCCTGTCCTGGGGTGTGGTCGTCTGGGTCATGCTCGGCGAGATGTTCCCGAACCGGCTCCGCGCGGCCGCCCTGGGCGTGGCCGCCTCCGCGCAGTGGATCGCCAACTGGGCCATCACGGCGAGCTTCCCGTCGCTGGCCGACTGGAACCTCTCCGTCACCTACGTGATCTACACGGTCTTCGCCGCGCTCTCCATCCCCTTCGTCCTCAAGCTGGTGAAGGAGACGAAGGGCAAGGCACTGGAGGAAATGGGCTGACCGCCCTCCCGATCCCGGGGAGACGGGCCAAGTCCCCGCTGCCCCTCTCCTCGCTCCGTCCGCCGCCCCGCCCCGGTCCACCCCGGGCCGGGGCGGCGGTCTCGTACCTGGTACGCAGGGGAGGCTCCCCGGTCCCTCCTCCCGGGCCCGTGCCCGTGCGCGTACAACGAACTGCCGAGCGGGGGGTCGCGCCATACTGGGGCTGTTATGGAAATCGTCATCCTTGCTGTAGTCATCGCCGTGGTCGTGATCGGCGCGCTCGGCGGGCTCGTCGTCGGCAGCCGCAGAAAGAAGCAGCTGCCCCCGCCGCCGCCCGCGACGCCCGACATCACCGCCCCTCCGGCCGAGCCGCACGTCGGCGAAGAGGCCGAGACGCCGCGCGACGAAGCGCGCAGAACCATCGAGGAGGTGGATCTCCCGGACGCGACGGCGACGGCGCCCGTCACCGTCGAGGAGCCGCCCGCCCCGGTCATCGAGATCCCCGAACCGACCGCCGGCCGTCTGGTACGGCTGCGCGCCCGGCTCTCCCGGTCGCAGAACGCGCTCGGCAAGGGTCTGCTCACGCTGCTCTCCCGCGAGCACCTCGACGAGGACACCTGGGAGGAGATCGAGGACACCCTCCTCACCGCCGACGTCGGCGTGCAGCCCACCCAGGAACTGGTCGAGCGGCTGCGCGAGCGCGTGAAGGTGCTCGGCACCCGTACGCCCGAGGAACTGCGCGGACTGCTCCGCGAGGAACTGCTGACCCTGGTCGGCACCGACTCGGACCGCGCCGTGCGCACCGAGCCCGAGACCGGCGGGCCGGGCATCGTGATGGTCGTCGGCGTCAACGGCACCGGCAAGACCACCACCACCGGCAAGCTCGCCCGGGTCCTCGTGGCCGACGGCCGCAGCGTCGTGCTCGGCGCCGCCGACACCTTCCGCGCCGCCGCCGCCGACCAGCTCCAGACCTGGGGCGAGCGCGTCGGCGCCCACACCGTACGGGGCCCCGAGGGCGGCGACCCCGCCTCCGTCGCCTTCGACGCGGTCAAGGAGGGCAAGGAGATCGGCGCCGACGTCGTCCTCATCGACACGGCGGGCCGGCTGCACACCAAGACCGGCCTCATGGACGAGCTCGGCAAGGTCAAGCGGGTCGTGGAGAAGCACGCCCCGCTGGACGAGGTGCTGCTCGTGCTCGACGCCACCACCGGGCAGAACGGCCTCATCCAGGCCCGCGTCTTCGCCGAGGTCGTCGACATCACCGGCATCGTGCTCACCAAGCTCGACGGCACCGCCAAGGGCGGCATCGTGGTCGCCGTGCAGCGCGAGCTGGGCGTGCCGGTCAAGCTGGTGGGTCTCGGCGAGGGCGCCGACGACCTGGCGCCGTTCGAGCCGGAAGCGTTCGTGGATGCGCTTATCGGGGACTGATCACCGGTACGACCACCGGTGCGCACGAAGAGGCGCCCGCCCCCGGGACACAGCCGGGGACGGGCGCCTCACTGTGTACGGCTCCTCGTGCGCGGCCCCCTTGTATGCGGCTGTACGGCCTGCGGCGCACGGCCGCGCGGCCGCTCAGACGCGTGACCGGTGCGCCACGTACGCCAGCGTGCCCAGCAGCAGACGGGCCGCCGGAGGGTTCGTGGCCGAGTCCAGGGCGGGAGAGCGCAGCCACCGCGCGGGACCCAGGCCGCCGCGGTCCGAGGGCGGGGCCGTGACGTACGACCCCGGACCCAGACCTCGCAGGTCCAGGGCGGCCGGGTCGTCCCACCCCATGCGGTAGAGCAGCTGGGGCAGCCCGGCCGCGGCACCCGGGGCGACGAGGAACTGGGCCCGGCCGTCCGGCGTGGCGATCACCGGGCCCAGCGGGAGACCCATGCGCTCCAGGCGGACCAGTGCCCGGCGCCCGGCGGCCTCCGCCACCTCGACGACGTCGAACGCCCGACCCACCGGCAGCATGATGGAGGCACCCGGAACCTCCTGCCAGGCCGCCGTCACCTCGTCGAGTGTGGCGCCTGCGAGCACCGGGGCGACGAAGCCGAGCGGATGCGCCCCGGGTGCACCACATCGATCCCTGCCGCACGAGCACACCCCCGATACCGCTCGTGCGCCGGGCACCACGTCCCATCCCCACAGCCCGGTGAACTCGGCCACCGCGGTGCAGTCCGACGAGCGGCCGCGCCGACGAGAGCCGGATCGCATCTCCCGGATGCCGACGATCGTGAAGCCCATGCCCCCTCCAACGGGTCCGTCGCGCCGGTGGTTACGCGGCGGATGCGTACCGTGACGCACAGTTCTCTTCCCCGTTCAAACCGCTCACTTGCCTGGCGTGCAGTGGCGTACCGGGTGGTGCGGCGGGCCGTGTGCGCCGCTGGGTGCGTCGCTCCGCCCGCTCGCGGTCGCCATGCGTCAAGTCAATCGCGCGGAGGCGACCGTGAGTTCATTCGAAGGGGTGGCGAATGGTGGCGTTTCTGGAATCGCCATGGCTGGAGGGGTGATCGTAGGATTACTTTGAGTGCACAAGTCCTGGGGACGCAGGCACTCCCGGGTATGCCGGAGGCGCGTCGGGTTCCCGTTCGGCGGGTGAGAACCGACGGACGCGGGAGGCCGCGGACCGGCATTCTGGTAAGCCTTGGCGCATACGGCGCACAAGTGGTTCCAGGGATGGGGGCGTTCCAGTGGGCGGCAACGGCGGAAGCGCGACGAACGCTGAGAACGCGGTGAACACAGTGAGCACGGCGAACACGGTGAACACCGACAAGCGTCCCAACGAGCTGCTGAGCTCGTGGTTCGTGCGCAGCGGCTGGTCCAAGGGCGAGCTCGCCCGCCAGGTCAACCGCCGGGCCCGCCAGCTCGGGGCGAACCACATCTCCACGGACACCTCCCGCGTCCGCCGCTGGCTCGACGGGGAGAATCCCCGCGAGCCGATCCCGCGCATCCTGTCCGAGCTGTTCTCCGAGCGGTTCGGCTGTGTCGTCGCCGTCGAGGACCTGGGGCTGCGCGCCGCCCACCAGTCGCCGTCCACCTCCGGCGTCGACCTCCCCTGGACGGGCCCGCAGACCGTGGCGCTGATCGGCGAGTTCTCGCGCAGCGACCTGATGCTGGCGCGGCGCGGCTTCCTCGGCAGTTCGCTGGTGCTCTCGGCGGGCCCGTCGCTCATCGAACCGATGCAGCGCTGGCTCGTGCCCTCGCCGCCGGCCCCGCGCGAGGCGTCCGCGCCCGTGCCCGCCCCGCGCCGCCCCGGCAGGCTGTCCAAGCCCGAGCTCGACCTCCTCGAGTCGACCACGGTCATGTTCCGCCAGTGGGACGCCCAGTGCGGCGGCGGCCTGCGCCGCAAGGCGGTCGTGGGCCAGCTGCACGAGGTGACGGACCTGCTCCAGGAGCCGCAGGCCGAGGACACCACCCGGCGGCTGTTCAAGGTGGCCGCCGAGCTGGCCGAGCTGGCGGGCTGGATGAGCTACGACATCGGGCTCCAGCCCACCGCGCAGAAGTACTTCGTGCTCGCCCTCCACGCGGCCAAGGAGGCCGGCGACCGTCCTCTCGGCTCCTACGTCCTCTCCAGCATGAGCCGGCAGATGATCCACCTCGGGCGGCCCGACGACGCGCTGGAACTCATCCATCTGGCGCAGTACGGCAGCCGCGACTGCGCGAGCCCGCGCACCCAGTCCATGCTGTATGCGATGGAGGCGCGCGCCTACGCCAACATGGGCCAGCCGGGCAAGTGCAAGCGGGCCGTGCGGATGGCCGAGGACACCTTCGCCGACGCCGCCGACTGGGACGAGCCGGAGCCCGACTGGATCCGCTTCTTCTCCGAGGCCGAGCTGTACGGGGAGAACTCCCACTCCTTCCGCGACCTCGCCTACGTGGCGGGCCGCAGCCCCACCTACGCCTCCCTGGCCGAGCCCCTGATGCGCCGGGCCGTCGAGCTGTTCGCCGAGGACGCCGAGCACCAGCGGTCCTACGCCCTCAACCTCGTCGGCCTGGCCACCGTGCACCTGCTGCAGCGCGAGCCCGAGCAGAGCGCCCTGCTCGTCGGGACGGCCATGCGGGTGGCGAAAAAAGTACGGTCCGAGCGGGTCAACACCCGTATCCGGAAGACCGTCGACACGGCCGTACGCGATTTCGGCGACCGGGCCGAGGTCGTGCACCTCACCGACCAGCTCGCCGCCCACCTGCCCGAGACCGCCGAAGCGGTCTGAACCGGACCCCGGCTCCCCGGGTCCCGACGACTCCGGCCGCGGCCGGCCACCCCGAAGAACCCGACTCGGCTCCCCCATCGCCAGGTCGCCGGATGGCCGCCGCGGCCGGTTCGCGAGAGCGCGCGCACCCGTGCCGACGGGCGCTTCGCCGAAGGTTGCGTCACGATAACGATCGACGTGGCCGATATCCGGCGGTTCATCGACGCGTAACAGACAGGGCGCCTTCGTCACTGCGGCGAAACATCGAGGGGCGTCGACCGAAACGGCGCTGCGACAGTCTCGTGGCTCATAACCGGCCCACCCCTCCATCCGCTCAAGGCTTCGCCCGCACGGGGCCGTACAACGACGAGGAGACGCCGATGGCAGCAGCCATCACCCTGGCAGCAGACGAGCCGACGCTGTCTGCCGCCAACACGGGATTCATGCTCATCTGTTCCGCCCTGGTGATGCTCATGACCCCGGGTCTGGCCTTCTTCTACGGAGGCATGGTCCGCGTCAAGAGCACCTTGAACATGCTGATGATGAGCTTCATCAGTCTCGGCATCGTCACCGTCCTGTGGGTGCTGTACGGCTTCTCCCTCGCCTTCGGCACCGACTCCGGCAGCCTCATCGGCTGGAACTCGGACTACGTCGGTCTCAGCGGCATCGGCATCACGGAGCTGTGGGACGGCTACACCATTCCCGTCTACGTCTTCGCCGTCTTCCAGCTGATGTTCGCCGTCCTCACGCCCGCCCTGATCAGCGGCGCGCTCGCGGACCGGGTGAAGTTCACCGCCTGGGCGCTGTTCATCGCGCTGTGGGCCACGATCGTGTACTTCCCCGTCGCCCACTGGGTCTGGGGCGCCGGCGGCTGGGCCTTCGAGCTCGGCGTGATCGACTTCGCCGGCGGTACGGCCGTCCACATCAACGCGGGTGCCGCGGCCCTCGCCGTGATCCTCGTCATCGGCAAGCGCGTCGGCTTCAAGAAGGACCCGATGCGCCCGCACAGCCTTCCGCTGGTGATGCTGGGCGCCGCCCTGCTGTGGTTCGGCTGGTTCGGCTTCAACGCCGGTTCGTGGCTCGGCAACGACGACGGCGTCGGCGCGCTGATGTTCGTCAACACCCAGGTCGCCACCGGTGCCGCGGTCCTCGCCTGGCTCGTCTACGAGAAGATCCGCCACGGTGCGTTCACCACGCTCGGTGCCGCCTCCGGTGCCGTCGCGGGCCTCGTCGCCATCACCCCGGCCGGCGGCTCCGTCTCCCCGCTCGGCGCGATCGCCGTCGGTGCCATCGCCGGTGTGCTGTGCGCCATGGCCGTCGGCCTGAAGTACAAGTTCGGCTACGACGACTCCCTCGACGTCGTCGGCGTCCACCTCGTCGGCGGTGTCATCGGCTCCCTGCTGGTCGGCTTCTTCGCCACCGGCGGCGGCCAGTCCGACGTGGCCGGCCTCTTCTACGGCGGCGGCCTCGACCAGTTCTGGAAGCAGTGCGCCGGAGTCTTCGGTGTCCTCGCCTACTCCTTCGTCGTCTCCGGGCTGCTCGCCTTCCTGCTCCACAAGACGATCGGGATGCGGGTCGACGAGGACGACGAGATCTCGGGTATCGACCAGGTGGAGCACGCCGAGACCGCGTACGACTTCAGCGGCGCGGGCGGCGGCGCGGCCCGCACCACCGTCCCGGCCCCGGCCGTGGACGCCGGAACCAAGGGCGAGACCAAGGCCGAGAGCAAGAAGGTGGACGCATGAAGCTCATCACCGCCGTCGTGAAGCCGCACCGGCTCGACGAGATCAAGGAAGCCCTGCAGGACTTCGGAGTGCACGGCCTGACCGTCACCGAGGCCAGCGGCTACGGCCGCCAGCGCGGACACACCGAGGTCTACCGGGGAGCCGAGTACACGGTCGACCTCGTCCCCAAGATCCGCATCGAGGTGCTGGTCGAGGACGACGACGCCGAGCAGCTGATCGACGTCGTCGTCAAGGCGGCCCGTACCGGCAAGATCGGTGACGGCAAGGTCTGGGCGGTCCCCGTCGAGACGGCCGTCCGCGTCCGCACCGGCGAGCGCGGCCCGGACGCGCTCTGAACAGAACAGGAGTCGCCGGGTGACGAGTACGGATGTGACGACAGAAGCAGAGAACTCGGGACCCGGCGGTTACGCGGCGGCCCGGCTGCGCCTCCTCACCGAGGGGGCGCGGTCCGGGCCGCCGCGCCGTACCGCCCTCTCCGGGCTCACGGACGACTGGCTGGCCGGGCTCTTCGACGCGGGCGCCCGGGGCGCGTCCGGCGCCCCGGGCCTGCGCGGGGTCTCCCTGATCGCGGTCGGCGGCTACGGGCGCGGCGAGCTCTCCCCACGCAGCGACCTCGACCTGCTCCTCCTCCACGACGGCGGCGACCCGGCCGCGATCGCCGCCCTCGCCGACCGCCTGTGGTACCCGGTGTGGGACATGGGCCTCGCCCTCGACCACTCCGTGCGCACCCCCGCCGAGGCCCGGAGGACCGCCGCCGAGGACCTCAAGGTCCAGCTGGGCCTGCTGGACGCCCGCCACCTCGCGGGCGACCTCGGCCTCACCACCGCCCTGCGCACCACCGTCCTGGCCGACTGGCGCAACCAGGCACCCAAACGCCTGCCCCAGCTGAGAGAGCTGTGCGCCGAGCGCGCCGAGCGCCACGGCGAGCTGCAGTTCCTGCTCGAACCCGACCTCAAGGAGGCCCGCGGCGGCCTCAGGGACGCCACGGCCCTGCGCGCGGTCGCCGCATCCTGGCTCGCCGACGCGCCCCGCGAGGGACTCGCCGACGCCCGCCGCCGGCTCCTCGACGTCCGCGACGCGCTGCACCTCGCCACCGGCCGCGCCACCGACCGGCTCGCCCTCCAGGAACAGGACCAGGTCGCCGCCGAACTCGGCCTGCTGGACGCCGACACCCTGTTGCGCCAGGTGTACGAGGCGGCGCGCGTCATCTCGTACGCCGGTGACGTGACCTGGCGTGAAGTGGGGCGGGTGCTGCGGTCGCGCGCCGTACGGCCACGGCTGCGCGCCCTGATCGGCGGCGGCAAACCGGCCCCCGAACGCTCCCCGCTCGCCGAGGGCGTGGTCGAGCAGGACGGCGAGGTGGTGCTGGCCCGCGCCGCACGCCCCGAGCGCGACCCGGTGCTGGCCCTGCGCGCGGCCGCCGCGGCGGCCCAGGCGGGCCTCCCGCTGTCGCTGCACGCCGTGCGCCGGATCGCGGCCGCCGCCCGGCCGCTGCCCACGCCCTGGCCCGCCGAGGCCCGCGAACAGCTGGTCACCCTGCTCGGCTCGGGCCGGCCCACCGTGGAGGTCTGGGAGGCGCTGGAGGCCGAAGGCCTGATCACCCGGCTGCTGCCCGACTGGGAACGGGTGCGCTGCCGTCCCCAGCGCAACGCCGTGCACCTGTGGACCGTCGACCGCCACCTCATCGAGACCGCCGTGCGGGCCTCCGCCTTCACCCGCCGCGTCCACCGCCCCGACCTGCTCCTGGTCGCGGCGCTGCTGCACGACATCGGCAAGGGCTGGCCCGGCGACCACTCCGTGGCCGGCGAGATCATCGCCCGGGACGTGGCCACCCGGATCGGGTTCGACCGCGACGACGTGGCCGTGCTCTCCTCGCTCGTCCGCCACCACCTGCTGCTGGTCGACACCGCCACCCGCCGCGACCTGGACGACCCGGCGACGGTCCGCTCCGTCGCCGCGGCGGTCGGCTCCCAGGGCGCCCTGGAGCTGCTGCACGCCCTGACCGAGGCGGACGCGCTGGCCACCGGGCCCGCCGCCTGGTCCTCCTGGCGCGCCTCGCTCGTGGCCGACCTGGTCAAACGGGTCGCGTCCCTGCTCGCCGGCGACGTCCCCGAGGAGCCGGCGTCTGCCGCGCCCCCCACGGCCGAGGAGGAACGGCTCGCCATGGAGGCGTTCCGCACGGGCGGCCCCGTGCTGGCCCTGCGCGCCCAGACCGGACCGCCGGGGGAGGACACGGAGGAGGCGTCCGGCGAGCCGGAGCCCCTCGGCGTCGAACTGCTCATCGCCGTACCCGACCAGCCCGGTGTGCTGCCCGCGGTGGCCGGCGTGCTGGCCGTGCACCGGCTCACCGTCCGCACGGCCGAGCTGCGGGCCCTGGAACTGCCGGACGGCGTCGAGGGCTCCGTACTGGTCCTCGACTGGCGCGTGGCGGCGGAGTACGGCTCCCTGCCGCAGGCGGCCCGGCTGCGCGCGGACCTCGTCCGGGCGCTCGACGGATCGCTGGACATCGCCGGGCGCCTGGCCGAGCGCGACGCGGCCTATCCGCGGCGCCGGGGCGTCCTGGCCCCGCCGCCGCGGGTGACCGTCGCGCCGGCCGCCTCCCGGCACGCCACGGTCATCGAGGTCCGCGCCCAGGACCGTCCCGGTCTGCTGCACCGCATCGGGCGGGCCCTGGAGGAGGCGGACGTACGGGTGCGCAGCGCGCACGTCTCCACGCTGGGCGCCAACGCGGTGGACGCGTTCTACGTCACCGACGACGAGGGGGCGCCGCTGCCGGGGGAGGAGGCGGCCTCGGTGGCGCGGAAGCTGGAGGAGATGCTGCGGGGGTGACCCCGCCGGGTCCCGTCCCCGTCCCCGTCCGCCGACCGCAGCGGGCGGGGACGATTCGCTTGCGGGGCCGGATACCCTGGAGGGCAGCCCGAAACGCCCCCGACTCCGAGGACCGACGTCGCCGTGTTCGATACCCTTTCCGATCGCCTCTCAGCGACTTTCAAGAACCTGCGCGGTAAGGGGCGCCTGAGCGAGGCGGACGTCGACGCCACGGCGCGCGAGATTCGTATCGCGCTCCTCGAAGCGGATGTCGCCCTCCCGGTCGTCCGGGCCTTCATCAAGAACGTGAAGGAGAGGGCGCTCGGCAGCGAGGTCTCCAAGGCCCTCAACCCGGCCCAGCAGGTCCTCAAGATCGTCAACGAGGAGCTCGTCACCATCCTCGGCGGCGAGACCCGCCGCCTCCGCTTCGCCAAGCAGCCGCCGACCGTGATCATGCTCGCGGGTCTCCAGGGTGCCGGTAAGACGACCCTCGCGGGCAAGCTCGGCAAGTGGCTCAAGGAGCAGGGCCACTCGCCGCTGCTGGTCGCCGCCGACCTCCAGCGCCCCAACGCGGTGAACCAGCTCAGCGTGGTCGCCGAGCGCGCGGGCGTGGCGGTGTACGCGCCGGAGCCGGGCAACGGCGTGGGCGACCCGGTCAAGGTCGCCAAGGACTCCATCGAGTACGCGAAGTCCCGGGTGCATGACATCGTCGTCGTCGACACCGCCGGCCGCCTCGGCATCGACCAGGAGATGATGCAGCAGGCCGCGGACATCCGGGACGCGGTCTCGCCGGACGAGATCCTGTTCGTCGTCGACGCGATGATCGGTCAGGACGCCGTCAACACGGCCGAGGCCTTCCGCGACGGTGTCGGCTTCGACGGCGTGGTGCTGTCCAAGCTCGACGGTGACGCCCGAGGTGGTGCCGCCCTGTCGATCCGCCACATGACCGGCAAGCCGATCATGTTCGCGTCCAACGGCGAGAAGCTCGACGACTTCGACGCCTTCCACCCGGACCGGATGGCCTCCCGCATCCTCGACATGGGTGACCTGCTCACCCTGATCGAGCAGGCGGAGCGGACGTTCAGCCAGGAAGAGGCCGAGAAGATGGCCTCCAAGCTGGCGTCCAAGAAGGGCCAGGACTTCACCCTGGACGACTTCCTGGCCCAGATGGAGCAGGTCAGGAAGATGGGCTCCATCTCCAAGCTGCTCGGCATGCTGCCGGGCATGGGCCAGATCAAGGACCAGATCAACAACATCGACGAGCGCGACGTCGACCGCACGGCCGCCATCATCAAGTCGATGACCCCGGCCGAACGCCAGGATCCGACGATCATCAACGGCTCGCGGCGGGCCCGTATCGCCAAGGGTTCCGGTGTCGAGGTCAGCGCCGTGAAGGGCCTGGTGGAGCGGTTCTTCGAGGCCCGCAAGATGATGTCCCGCATGGCGCAGGGCGGCGGCATGCCGGGGATGCCCGGGGTGCCGGGCATGGGCGGCGGTCCCGGCCGGACCAAGAAGCAGCCGAAGAAGGCCAAGGGCAAGCAGCGCTCCGGCAACCCGATGAAGCGCAAGCAGCAGGAGCAGGAGGAGGCCGCCCGCCGTGCCGCCGCCGCGCAGGGCGGTGCCCCGGGCGGCGCGTTCGGCCTGCCGGGCCAGCAGGGCGGCCAGGACTTCGAACTGCCGGACGAGTTCAAGAAGTTCATGGGCTGACGGCCCCGGGTCACAGGGGCTGACGTCCGCGGGTCCGTGGGCCGACGCCCGTGGGCCGGTACGGCGCCGGGGTGCTTCCCGGCGCCGTACGCACGCATGGCACCCGTACGCGTCCCGGTACGGGCGGCCGGGACCGCTTCCGTGGCGCGACGCGTGACGGGCCCGGCCCCGTGAGAGGCCGGGGAGCCGGAGGGGCTCAGGGTGTCCGGGCGATCAGGTACCGGAAGACGTTCGGCATCCACACCGTCCCGTCGCTCCGCTCGTGGGCGTGCAGCGCCTCGGTCAGCTCCTTGTCGACCTGGGCCCGGTCCGTGGCCGCGACGGCCGCGTCGAAGAGTCCCGTCGACAGCAGACCGCGTACGGCGCTGGGCACGTCCGCGTAGCCGAACGGGCACGCCACCCGCCCCGAGCCGTCGGGGCGCAGACCCGCGCGGTGGGCGACATCCTCCAGGTCGTCCCGGAGGGCGGGCCGCCAGCTCCCCGCGCTCGGCAGCGGCTCGGCCAGCTTCGTGGCGACGCGGAGCACCGACGAGGCGACGCACCGCTCCGGCGGGCCCCAGCCCACGAGCACCACAGGGGTGCCCCGCCCGGCGAGCGGTGCGGCCGCGGCGAGCAGGCCGCCCAGCCCCTCGGAGTCACCGGCCACGCAGCCGATCGGCTCGAAGGCGGTGACGAGGGTGTACGGCATCTCGCCGGGGGCCTCGGCCAGGTTCGCCAGGGCGCCGTCGAAGACGCGGGCGTCGGCACGCGCGCGCGTGCCCCACGCCTCCGGCAGCAGACGCTCCCGCGCGAGCGCCACCCGCTCCGGGGACGACGTCTCGACACCGGTGACCGCGGCCCCACGGGACGCCGCCATCAGCAGCGCCAGCCCCGAACCGCAGCCGAGCCCGAGCAGCCGGGTGCCTGGCCCCACCTCCAGCCGTTCGTAGACGGCCTCGTAGAGCGGAACCAGCATCCGTTCCTGGATCTCGGCCCAGTCACGCGCGCGTGCACACTGGTCCACGCGGGGCGCGGCCCCTGCGCGAGGCAGTTGCTGTCGCACGAGCGTAGGTGTCATATCGAAAGCGCCCCAATCCGCCGAGAGTTGCCACTGTGTCCGGTTCCGCAGTCCCCCGTGCAGTGCGCTCGCACTCCCCCCTGTATGCCAGGAAACTCCGCGCCCTCCACGGAGTCCAGGGGCTGTGGGACAGGGTTTGCGAAGTGCCTGTGTCTGTGTTCGAAGGTAGTGAGAATTCACATTCCGGCAACGTGGACCCCTGTCATCGCGCCATCGCGCGGTCGCCTGATCCGGCGCGCGGAACAGGGCCGGTGCGGGGGTCCGCCGGCGCACCGGGTAACGTCGCCGTCGTCGGGCGCGGACGCCGCGTACACGGTGGTCGTACGTGTCGCTACGTACCGCCTTGGGAGGAGCTGTGAGGCTTCTCCGCGGATCGGCGCACCCGCCCTCGTCGGGACGCATCAGTGGCAACTGACGGGTACGTGCAAATTATTTGAGATGCCCTGGAATAGGAACACAGCGGGACTCCGGCTCGTTGTCATTACGTGAGCACGACACCACCTGTTCTCGCCGCAGAGCTGGCGCAGGCGTGGGCCGATATTCAACGGCACCACCCCGAGCTGCCGGATCTAGCCGCCCCTGAGTCCCTGATCGGGGAGTCGTCGTCCGCGTGCGGGCACGAGCTCTCCTTCGAACGACTGCTGCACGAGGCAGTCCACGGCATCGCCGCCGCGCGCGGGGTGCGTGACACCTCCCGTGCCGGCCGGTACCACAACCGCAGATTCCTCGCGATCGCCGAGGAGCTGGGTCTCGACCATCCCGAGGAACCGCATCCCAGCAGCGGCTTCTCACTGGTGACGCTCAACCCCGAGGCGAAGCGGCGCTACCGCCCGACGATCGAGCGGCTCCAGCGCGCGCTGAAGGCGCACACCGCCGCGACCACCGCGGACACCGCCCGTTCGTTCCGCGGCCCGGCCGCCCGGCACGGCTCCTCCGGGGGCGGTGTCCGGGTGAAGGCGGTCTGCGACTGCGGGCGCAACGTCCGCGTCGTCCCGTCGGTGCTGGCGCAGGCGCCGATCGTGTGCGGAGGGTGCGGCAAGCCGTTCCGCATCCCCGAAGTGGTCGGCGCGGCGGCGGGCTGAGGCGACGGCGTGCCGGTGCGGACGGCCGCTCGTGGCGGCCGTGTCCCGGCGGGCCGTGCGCGGTCGCGGCGTCCTCCGGGCGCCGTCGAGGGCATCCGGGATCCCGGATGCCCTCGGCCGTGTGCGCCGGGCACCCGCGGCCTGCGGTGCTCCCGGAGTGTGGCACAATGGCTAGCTGTACTCGACAGCCGCACAGGACCCCTCTCTCCTCCGGCTGACGCGTCCGTCGGGCACTCGGGTACCGCAACCCCACGCGGCTTCCCCGCCGTGCCCAACCACGTCAAATCCAGGAGAACCCACTCCCGTGGCAGTCAAGATCAAGCTGAAGCGTCTGGGCAAGATCCGTTCGCCTCACTACCGCATCGTCGTCGCCGACTCCCGTACCCGCCGTGACGGCCGGGCCATCGAGGAGATCGGCAAGTACCACCCGACGTACAACCCGTCGGTGATGGAGGTCGACGCCGAGCGCGTGGCGTACTGGCTCGGTGTCGGCGCCCAGCCGACCGAGCCCGTGCTCGCCATCCTCAAGAAGACCGGCGACTGGCAGAAGTTCAAGGGCGAGCCCGCCCCGGCGCCGCTGCTCGTGGCCGAGCCCAAGTCGACCCGCCCGTCCTTCGAGGCGCTCGGCGGCGACGACGAGGGCAAGGGTGAGGCCATCACCCAGAAGAAGAAGGCCGACAAGAAGGACGAGGCCGCCGCCGAGTCCTCTGAGTCGACCGAGGCCTGAGCATGCTCGAGGAGGCTCTCGAGCACCTCGTGAAGGGCATCGTCGACAACCCCGACGATGTGCAGGTCGCCTCGCGCAACCTGCGCCGCGGGCGTGTGCTGGAGGTCCGGGTCCACCCCGACGACCTCGGCAAGGTGATCGGCCGCAACGGCCGCACCGCACGCGCCCTGCGCACCGTCGTGGGCGCCATCGGCGGCCGCGGTGTCCGTGTCGACCTCGTCGACGTGGATCACGTCCGCTGACGCAGACACAGCACCGGCTCGGGCCGGGGAAGGCCACTGGGCCGTCCCCGGCCCGTTGTCGTAGATCAGGAGAACCAAGCAAGTGCAGCTGGTAGTCGCTCGCATCGGCCGCGCCCACGGGATCAAGGGCGAGGTCACCGTCGAGGTCCGCACCGACGAGCCCGAGCTGCGGCTCGCGCCCGGCGCCGTCCTGGCCACCGACCCGGCCGCCGCCGGGCCGCTGACCATCGAGACCGGCCGCGTCCACAGCGGCCGGCTCCTGCTGCGCTTCGAGGGGGTGCGCGACCGCAACGCCGCCGAGGCGCTGCGCAACACCCTCCTGATCGCCGAGGTCGACCCCGAGGAGCTCCCCGAGGGCGAGGACGAGTTTTACGACCACCAGCTCATCGACCTCGACGTGGTGACCGCGGACGGCACGGAGGTCGGCCGCATCACCGAGATCTCCCACCTGCCCTCGCAGGACCTGTTCGTGGTGGAGCGCCCGGACGGCAGCGAGGTCTACGTCCCGTTCGTCGAGGAGATCGTCACCGAGATCGACCTCGGGGAGCAGCGCGCGGTGATCGACCCGCCGCCCGGCCTGATCGACGACCGCGCGGAGATCGTCTCGACCCGGGACTCCGGGGCGGAGGAGGCGTGATGCGGCTCGACGTCGTCACGATCTTCCCCGAGTACCTGGAACCCCTCGACGTCTCGCTCGTCGGCAAGGCACGCGCGCGGGGGCAGCTGAACGTGCACGTGCACGATCTGCGCGCGTGGACGTACGACCGGCACAACACGGTCGACGACACCCCGTACGGAGGCGGCCCCGGCATGGTCATGAAGACCGGCCCCTGGGGCGACGCGCTGGACTCCGTTCTGGCCGACGGCTACGAGACGGGCTCCCGCGAGCCGGTACTGATCGTGCCCACGCCCAGCGGCCGCCCCTTCACCCAGGAACTCGCCGTCGAGCTCTCCGAGCGGCCCTGGCTGATCTTCACCCCGGCCCGGTACGAGGGCATCGACCGTCGCGTCGTCGACGAGTACGCCGCCCGCATGCCCGTGTACGAGGTGTCCATCGGCGACTACGTCCTGGCCGGCGGCGAGGCGGCCGTGCTGGTCGTCACGGAGGCCGTGGCACGGCTGCTGCCCGGCGTCCTCGGCAACGCCGAGTCCCACCAGGACGACTCCTTCGCGCCCGGAGCCATGGCCAACCTCCTGGAGGGGCCGGTCTACACCAAGCCGCCCGAGTGGCGCGGACGCGGCATCCCGGACGTGCTGCTCAGCGGCCACCACGGGAAGATCGCGCGCTGGCGCCGGGACGAGGCGCTGAAACGTACGACCCGGAACCGGCCCGACCTGATCGAGTCGTGCGACCCCAAGGCGTTCGACAAGAAGGACCGCGAGATGCTCTCCATCCTGGGCTGGGCACCCGACCCGGAGGGCGTGCCGCACGGTCGATTTTGGCGCAGGACGGACGGCGTGGAAGAATAGACCGCTGTTGTGCGCCCGTCCGGTGTGCGCCCCTGCCACAGGGGGAACGACGCCCGACCCGACCCGCGCAACGCTCTCATCGCACCTCTAGTCCCGTTGATGACCTGTGGCATCAGCGAAGAAAGCAGACGAAATGTCTCACCTGCTCGACTCCGTCGACGCCGCGTCGCTGCGCGACGACATCCCGGCCTTCCGCCCGGGTGACACCGTCAACGTCCACGTCCGCGTCATCGAAGGCAACCGCTCCCGCGTGCAGCAGTTCAAGGGCGTCGTCATCCGCCGCCAGGGCGCCGGTGTCCGCGAGACCTTCACGGTCCGCAAGGTCTCGTTCTCCGTCGGCGTCGAGCGCACGTTCCCGGTGCACACCCCGATCGTCGAGAAGATCGAGCTCGTCACCCGCGGTGACGTGCGTCGCGCCAAGCTGTACTACCTCCGTGAGCTGCGCGGCAAGGCCGCGAAGATCAAGGAGAAGCGCGAAAACTGAGCGCACGCTCAGGTGTCCAGGCCTGGCCGGATAGCATGCGGCTCCGATGGACACCGAAGCACAGCACGTGGAGCGCGACCGCTCCTCCCGCACCCCTGAGGCCGAGACCGGCCCGGACGACTCCGGGCCGGTGACGGCCGGTCCCGAGGAGGACCCGGGCGGCGCCGAGACCACCTCGGACGCAACCGGGACCGAGTCGGGAGGTCCCGAGAGCGACTCGGGACCCTCCGAGGAGACCTCGGAGCCGGGGACGCGCGAGGGACGGTCGCGTTTCTCGTGGCTGGACCGGGCCGCCGACTCGGTGCCGGGCGGGCGGATCACTCTCACCGGGCTCGTCTGCCTGCTGTTCCTGCTGCTGCTCAGCACCTTCGTGCTGCAGCCGTTCCAGATTCCCAGCGGCTCCATGGAGAGCGGATTGAGGATCGGGGACCGCGTGCTCGTAAATAAGTTGGCGTACCGTTTCGGTTCCGAGCCGCGGCGTGGCGATGTCGTCGTCTTCGACGGCACCGGCTACTTCGGGGACGCCGACTACGTCAAGCGCGTCGTCGGCGTGGGGGGAGACCGTGTGGTCTGCTGCGGCAGGGAGGGGAGGCTCGAGGTGAACGGCCGGTCGGTCGACGAGTCGGCGTTCCTGCACCCGGGGGACAGCCCGTCGGACGTGCCCTTCGACGTGGTCGTGCCCGCCGGGTCCCTGTTCCTGCTCGGTGACCACCGCGGTGCCTCCAGCGACTCCCGTGACCACCTGGGGTCGCCGGGCGGCGGCATGATCCCCGTGGACCGGGTGATCGGGCGGGCGGACTGGATCGCCTGGCCCGTCGGCCGCTGGGCCGGGATCGACCGTCCCGACGCCTACGCGCGCGTGCCCGCCGCGGACGGTGCCCATGGGTAACCGCGGCAAACCGCGCGGGGCCGCGAGCACCCCCGCCGACAACCTGCTGCCCACCGGGTCCCGGCGGGCCGGCGGTGCGGCCCGGCCCAGCCGGGTCGAACGGCGCAAGCTCGCCCGCAAGATCAAACGGCGCCGGCGCCGCTCGGCCCTCAAGGAGATCCCGCTCCTCGTGGGCGTGGCCGTACTCATAGCCCTGGTGCTGAAGACGTTCCTCGTGCAGGCCTTCGTGATCCCGTCGGGCTCGATGGAGAACACGATCCAGATCGGCGACCGGGTCCTGGTCGACAAGCTCACCCCGTGGTTCGGCGCCAAGCCGCAACGCGGGGACGTCGTCGTGTTCAAGGACCCCGGCGGCTGGCTGGAGGACGACCAGACGACCGTCCAGCAGGACGACCCCGTCGGGATCAAGCAGGTCAAGGAGGGGCTGCAGTGGATCGGCCTGCTGCCCTCCGACGACGAACGGGACCTGATCAAACGGGTCGTCGCGATCGGCGGCGACACCGTCAAGTGCTGCGACGCCCAGGGGCGCGTCACCGTCAACGGCACGTCCCTCGACGAGTCCTACGTCCATCCCGGCAACGAGCCTTCGTCGATCAAGTTCGAGGTGACGGTGCCCCCGGGCCGTTACTGGGTCATGGGCGACCACCGGGCCAACTCCGCCGACTCCCGTTACCACCGTACCGAGGACTACAGCGGCACCGTGTCCGAGGACTCCCTCGTGGGCCGGGCCGTGGTCATCGCCTGGCCGATCGGCCACTGGAGCGGCCTGGAGCAGCAGGACACCTACGTGTCCGTGCCCAACGGGCCGGTACCCGCCTCAGCTGCTTCGCATAAGGTGGCCCCCGCGGATCCGAACGAATTGATCCCGCTCCCGACCCCTGCGGAACTCCCGCTCGTTATGGGAGTGGTGGGCCTGCACCGGATGAGGCGCGGGCGGCGGTACGGAGTGAGGAGTGGATGTGGGGGACGTGGTGGTCGGCTCACGGTCCGGACAGGGTGGCCCCGAGGAGCAGCCGGAGCGGTCCGACGCAACCGGTTCCCCGGCCGCGCAGAACGGCGTGACCTCGGGGAACGCCGAAGACCCCGCAGACCGGGGCGGTTCCCCCGGCCCCGGGAGTGACGCCGCGTCTGCGACGGACGCCCCGCGGGCCGCGGAGACCTCGGACGACGGCGAGGAGCGCGAGCCCCCCAGGCAGCAGCGTTCCTTCTGGAAGGAACTGCCGCTCCTGATCGGTATCGCGCTCGTTCTCGCGCTACTGATCAAGACCTTCCTGGTGCAGGCGTTCTCCATCCCCTCGGACTCGATGCAGAACACCCTCCAGCAGGGCGACCGGGTCCTGGTCGACAAGCTCACCCCGTGGTTCGGTTCCGAGCCCGAGCGCGGTGAGGTCGTCGTCTTCAACGACCCCGCCGACTGGCTCATCGGCGAGCCCACGCCCGAGCCCAATCCCGTGCAGCGGGTGCTCAGCTGGATCGGTCTGATGCCCTCCGCGGACGAGAAGGACCTCATCAAGCGGGTCGTGGGCGTCGGTGGGGACACCATCGAGTGCGAGGGCACAGGGCCGCTGAAGGTCAACGGCAAGGCGCTGGACGAGTCGTACGTGTACGCCGGGAACACCCCGTGCTCCATGGACGACCACGGCGGTCAGTTCAAGGTCACGGTGCCCGAAGGAAAAATCTGGGTCATGGGCGACCACCGGCAGAACTCGCTGGACTCCCGCTACCACCAGAACGACGAGAACCAGGGCTTCGTGCCCGTCGACAAGGTCGTGGGCCGCGCCATCGTGATCGCGTGGCCGCCCACCCGCTGGGCCACGCTGCCGGTCCCCGACGCCTTCGACCAGAACCTGGGCGCGGCCGCGCCCGGTGCGCTCGGTCTCGCGGGCGCGGTGCCGCTGGTCCTGTGGCGCAGGCGCCGCCTCCTCGGTGCCGGTGACGCCCGGAACGGCAGGGTTACCGGCAGCGGTACCGCCCGGTAGGGTGCCGTCCCAGATCGCCGATCTTCCGCATTCCCGGCACGGGGGACCGGAGGTCGATTCTCCGACCGGGGAGCACTGGGATGAGCGGGACGACACGTCGTGACGACGAGGGCCGCGGACGGCTCGGCAGCGTGCTGTCGGGACTGGCCGTGGCCCTCGGCTGTGTGCTCTTCCTCGGCGGCTTCGCCTGGGGGGCGGTCGTCTACCGGCCCTACACCGTGCCGACCGACTCCATGGCGCCCACCATCGTGGCCGGGGACCGGATCCTCGCCGAGCGCGTCGACGGCGCCGCGATCCGGCGTGGCGACGTCGTCGTCTTCCGGCAGGAGAGCTGGGGCGACCTGCCCATGGTCAAGAGGGTCGTCGCGGTCGGCGGTGACACGGTGGCCTGCTGTACGGGCGGCAGGCTGACGGTCAACGGCAAGCAGATCGAGGAATCGTATCTTCCCGAGGGGGAGGACGCCGAGACCACGGGGATCCCGGAGATCACGGTGCCCGAGGGGCGGCTGTTCCTCCTCGGTGACGAGCGCAGCGGCTCCCTGGACTCCACCGCCCACCTCACGGAGGCCGGCAGCGGCACGGTGCCGCGTGCCTCCGTGGACGCGCGCGTCGACGCCGTCGTCTGGCCGCTGGACGGCATGCTGGCCCGGCCCGCCGGCTTCGAGACGCTCGGGCCGCTGTCCGCCCCCGGGCCGCTGCGAACCGTCACGGTGGCCGTCGTGGCGGGCGCGGTGCTCGTCCTGGGCGGCGCCGCGTACGGGCCGGTCGCGCGAGGTCTGGGCGGACGCGCCCGTGCGAGCCGGACACGGCAGGCCGATGTGCGCTGATCCGCCGTCCCACCCGCACCCGGGGACGCGGCCGGCGGCCGGTCCGGAACCGGCCGCAAGGGCGGGCACGGCGGCCGGAGACCCGGAAGCGACGGTACGGGCCCGGATGGGCATGCTTACGGAGGCGGGGCCGCCCGGAAGGTGCCCGGGGCAGGTGTGTGAGAGGTGACCCGGGAGGCGGACGGCAACGGTGAGTGCGAGGCGACCGGAGGGGTGCGGGAGGTGACCGGGGATGTTGTGCGGGAGGTGGCCGGTGACGGTGTGCGCAAGGTGGCGCGGGTGGTGCTTCTCGACCCGCGGCACCGCATCCTGCTGCTCCACGGGCACGAACCGGACGATCTCGCCGACGACTGGTGGTTCACACCCGGCGGCGGGGTCGAGGGCGACGAGACCCGGGAGGAGGCCGCTCTGCGGGAACTCGCCGAGGAGACCGGCATCACCGAGGTCGAGCTCGGCCCCGTGCTGTGGCGCCGCAGGTGCTCCTTCCCGTTCGCGGGCCGCCGCTGGGACCAGGACGAGTGGTACTACCTGGCCCGTACGAGCCAGACCGTGACCGGGGCCACCGCGCTGACCGACCTGGAGCGACGCAGCGTCGCCGGAGCGCGCTGGTGGACGTGTCAGGAACTGACCCGGTCACATGAGACGGTGTATCCGACCAGACTCGCCGAGCTGCTGCGCAGGTTGCTCGACGAAGGTCCTCCGGCCAGGCCCGAGATCCTCGACACGGAAATCGTCTAGTGGCTCACGGGGCTGACGCACAATAGGGGGACGCACGGCTGAAGGGGAACATGCCATGAGCGCCGAGGACCTCGAGAAGTACGAGACCGAGATGGAGCTCAAGCTCTACCGGGAGTACCGAGACGTCGTCGGTCTGTTCAAATACGTGATCGAGACCGAGCGGCGTTTCTATCTGACCAACGACTACGAGATGCAGGTGCACTCGGTCCAGGGCGAAGTGTTCTTCGAGGTGTCGATGGCGGATGCCTGGGTGTGGGACATGTACCGGCCGGCTCGGTTCGTCAAACAGGTACGCGTTCTCACGTTCAAGGACGTGAACATCGAGGAGCTCAACAAGAGCGACCTCGAACTTCCGGGCGGCTGAGCGGAAGGCTGAGCGGGCGGGGTGGCGCGCTGACGCGGCGCAGCCCGTGGTGCAGCCCCCGCCGTGCAGTGCGCCGCTCACCCGCATGGGTGAGCGGGTTCTCCACAAGTGAGCGCTCGTCCACCAAGATCCACCAGCGGGCTGATCCGCCTTCAGTGTGGGCGCCGGAGGTGGTGCCGACATGAGCACAGCGAAGGCGCGCGGCGCGCTCGGCAGGTACGGGGAGGAGCTGGCCGCCCGACGGCTGGCCGAAGCGGGGATGACGGTCCTGCGGCGCAACTGGCGCTGCGGAAGGACCGGCGAGATCGACATCGTGGCGCGTGACGGGGACGCGCTGGTCGTCTGCGAGGTCAAGACCCGCAGGGCGGGGTCGTTCGTCCACCCCATGGCCGCGGTGACGCCCGCCAAGGCGGAGCGCCTGCGCGGCCTGGCGGAGCGCTGGCTCCAGGAGCACGGGGGAGCACCGCCCGGCGGCGTCCGCGTCGACGTGGTCGGGGTGTCGCTCCCCGACCGCGGCGCCCCCTTCGTGGAGCACGTCAGGGGGGTGGCCTGATGGGTTTCGCCCGTACGTGCTCGGTGGCGCTGGTGGGCGTCGAGGGCGTCCTCGTGGAGGTGCAGGCCGACCTGGAGCCGGGGGTCGCGGCGTTCACCCTGGTGGGACTGCCGGACAAGAGCCTGACCGAGAGCAGGGACCGGGTGCGGGCGGCGGTGGTGAACTCCGGCGCCGAGTGGCCCCAGAAGAAGCTCACCGTCGGGCTGAGTCCCGCGTCGGTGCCCAAGGCGGGCAGCGGCTTCGACCTCGCCGTGGCGTGCGCCGTCCTCGGCGCCGCCGAGCGGATCGATCCGAGGGTGCTCGCCGACATCGTGATGATCGGGGAGCTGGGGCTCGACGGCCGGGTGCGGCCGGTGCGTGGCGTCCTGCCCGCCGTGCTGGCCGCCGCCGACGCGGGCTACGAGCAGGTCGTGGTTCCGGAGTGCGCGGCGGCGGAGGCCGCGCTGGTGCCGGGGGTCTCCGTGCTGGGTGTGCGCAGCCTGCGCCAGCTCATCGCGGTACTGACGGACGAACCGGTACCCGACGAGGAACCGGGCGACGGGCGCCCGGATCCGCTGCTGGCGGGGCTGCGCATGCCCGGTGTGGGCGCCGCCACGGGCATGCACGCCGTGGGCGCCGCACAGCACGACCAGGGGCACGACCTCGCCGACGTCGTCGGGCAGCTCCCGGCGCGGACCGCCGTGGAGGTCGCGGCGGCCGGCGGGCACCACCTGTTGCTGCAGGGACCGCCGGGCGCGGGCAAGACCATGCTCGCCGAGCGGCTCCCGGCCGTCCTGCCGGCGCTGACCCGTCAGGAGTCGCTGGAGGTCACGGCGGTCCACTCGGTGGCGGGCCTGCTCCCCGCGGGGAAGCCGATGGTCGACACGCCGCCGTACTGCGCACCCCACCACTCGGCCACGATGCAGGCACTCGTCGGCGGAGGGCAGGGCATCGCACGGCCGGGAGCGGTGTCGCTCGCCCACCGCGGGGTGCTCTTCCTGGACGAGGCGCCCGAGTTCAGCGGTCAGGTGCTGGACGCGTTGCGTCAGCCCCTGGAGAGCGGGCACGTGGTGATCGCCCGCAGTGCGGGGGTGGTGCGGTTCCCGGCGCGGTTCCTGATGGTGCTCGCCGCCAATCCGTGCCCCTGCGGCCGGTTCTCGCTCAGGGACGACCTGTGCGACTGCCCGCCCGCGTCCGTCCGCCGCTATCAGTCCCGGCTCTCCGGGCCCCTGCTCGACCGCGTCGACCTCCGGGTCGAGGTCGAAGCCGTCACCCGCGCGGAGCTGACGGAGCGAGGGGCGCACGGTGAGTCCACGGCGGTGGTCGCCGACCGGATCAGGGCGGCCAGGGAACGGGCGGCGCTGCGGCTGGCCGGCACGCCCTGGCGGACCAACAGCGAGCTCCCCGGGCGGGAGCTGCGCAGCCGGTGGCACGCGACGCCCGGCGCGATGGACGCCGCCGAGCGCGGACTGGAGCGCGGCGTGCTGACCGCTCGCGGCCTCGACCGGGTGCTGCGGGTCGCCTGGACCGTCGCCGACCTCGTGGGGCACGACCGCCCCGACGCCATGGACGTCGCACTCGCCCTGCAGCTGCGCACCGGTGTCTCCCGCGGAGCACCCATGGCGATCGGGGCGCTGTCATGAGCCGGGCTGCCGGGAGGAGCGGGGAGGATCCTGGGGCCGGGACCGGTGTGTCCCGCGGGGTGACCTCCGCCGAGCGGCTCGACCGGATCTTCCTCGCCCGGGTCCTCGAACCGGGGGACGAACTCGGCGGGCGGTGGCTGCGGGAGCTGGGTGTCCGCGCGGTGGCGCGGCAGCTCACCCGGCGCGACGCACCGCTGCCGGGCATGCCGGACGAGGGGCCGTCGTCCGGAGGCCGGAACGGCGGCCGGCTGCCCGGGGTGTCGGACAAGCGGTGGGCGGGCCTGTGCGCCCGCGCCGAGCGAGCCGACCCCGAGCGGGACCTGGCCCTCGCACGGCGGGCCGGTGCCCGGTTCGTCTGCCCCGGCGACGGGGAGTGGCCCGGGCAGCTGGACGACCTGGGGGACGCGCGGCCCGTCGGGCTGTGGGTGCGCGGCCGGGCGAGCCTGCGGATGTGGGCCCTGCGGTCCGTCGCCGTCGTGGGGGCCAGGGCCTGCACCGAGTACGGGGCCCACATGGCGGCCGTGCTGGGAGCGGACCTCGCCGAACGGGGTTGGGTCGTCGTGTCCGGCGGCGCCTACGGGGTGGACGCGGCCGCCCATCGCGGAGCCCTGGGTGCCGGCGGTGCCACCGTCGCCGTACTGGCCTGCGGGGTGGACCAGGCCTATCCCCGCGGGCACACCGAGCTGATCGGCAGGATCGCGGACCAGGGGCTGGTGGTGGGGGAGCTGGCGCCGGGCGAACACCCCACGCCCGGCCGCTTCATCCTCAGGAACCGGGTCATCGCCGCGCTCACCCGCGGCACCGTGGTCGTAGAGGCCGCGTACCGCAGCGGCGCACTCGCCACCGCGCGCGCCGCACAGCGTCTCGGGCGCTTCACGATGGGTGTGCCCGGACCGGCGACCAGCGGGCTGTCGGCGGGCGTGCACGAGCTGCTGCGCGGCGACGCGGTGCTGGTCACCGACGCCGCCGAGATCGCCGAACTGGTGGGGGACATGGGAGAGCTGGCACCCGACCGGCGCGGTCCGGTCCTGCCGCGCGACCTGCTCGCTCCCGGCGCCCTCGCTGTGCTCGCCGCGGTCCCGGCCGACCGGGCCGCGCCGGTCGAGGAGATCGCCCGCGGTGCCGGCACGACGGCCGACGACACGGTCGGGAGGCTGTACGAGCTCCGAGCGCTTGGTCATGTCGAACGACACGGCGACGGTTGGAAGTTGACACGCCAGGCCATGATCTCCGTCTCATCGGATCGGGGAGGACGCTGACCCGACGTGTTCGGCCGTCCGGGCGACCGCTCCGACAGCCGGTCGGTTCATGGGAGTTGACACGTCCCGAGGGCCGCGCACGGCTGCGGACGCAGCCCGGGGGAGCACCCGGCGGAACGAATCTGCGCACGCGGGTTCCCGTTCCCTTCGCGCACCGCGACGCTCCAGTCACGCTACGCTCACGTGAAATCCCGACGCAGGCGGCAACTCGGCACCACCCCGACACCTCGCGCAGGCATCACCAGTTCACGGCAGAACGGCACAAGGCGACGAATGCCCCAGCACACCTCCGGGTCCGATCGGGCGGCAGTTCCCCCCACCGCCCGCGTCGGGGTGCGCCCTCCGGCCCCCGAGACGCTCGACGAGCTGTGGCGCTCGTACAAGGCGACCGGTGACGAGCGACTGCGCGAGCAGCTGATCCTGCACTACTCGCCGCTGGTCAAGTACGTCGCGGGCCGGGTGAGCGTGGGCCTGCCGGCCAACGTCGAGCAGGCGGACTTCGTGTCGTCCGGGGTGTTCGGACTGATCGACGCCATCGAGAAGTTCGACATCGACCGCGAGATCAAGTTCGAGACGTACGCGATCACCCGGATCCGCGGCGCGATGATCGACGAGCTGCGGGCGCTGGACTGGATCCCCCGCTCGGTCCGGCAGAAGGCGCGCAACGTCGAGCGGGCGTACGCGACCCTGGAGGCACGGCTGCGGCGCACCCCGTCCGAGGCCGAGGTGGCCGCCGAGATGGGTATCGCGGTGGAGGATCTCCATGCCGTGTTCAGCCAGCTGTCGCTGGCCAACGTCGTGGCGCTGGAGGAACTGCTGCATGTCGGCGGCGAGGGCGGCGACCGGCTCAGCCTGATGGACACGCTGGAGGACACCGCCGCCGACGACCCCGTGGAGGTCGCCGAGGACCGGGAGCTGCGGCGGTTCCTGGCGCGGGCGATCAACACGCTGCCCGAGCGCGAGAAGACGGTCGTCACGCTGTACTACTACGAGGGCCTCACCCTCGCGGAGATCGGCAACGTCCTCGGCGTGACCGAGAGCAGAGTCAGTCAGATCCACACCAAGTCCGTGCTCCAGCTACGCGCGAAGCTGGCGAGTTTCGGCCGCTGAGGTGGGCTGACGCGGTTCGGTCGGGCCCGGCGGCTCCCGCCGCCGGTGAACTCTCCGTAAAGTGGTTGACGTGCCAAGGATCCGAGCGGCCTCCGTGGCCGAGCACCGTTCGATGCAGCGTGCCGCCCTGCTGGACGCGGCGCGATCCCTCCTGTCCGAGGGTGGGACGGACGCGTTGACGTTCCCCGCGCTGGCCGAGCGCACGGGACTCGCGCGGTCGTCCGTGTACGAGTACTTCCGCTCGCGGGCCGCCGTGGTGGAGGAACTCTGCGAGGTCGACTTCCCCGTCTGGGCGGCCGAGGTCGAGATGGCCATGGCCGAGGAGGACACCTCCGAGGGCAAGGTCGAGGCGTATGTGCGGCGACAGCTGGCGCTGGTCGGCGACCGGCGGCACCGGGCCGTCGTCGCGATCTCGGCGAGCGAGCTGGACGCGGGAGCGCGCGAGAAGATCAGAGCCGCCCACGGCGGACTCGTCGCCATGATCGTCGAGGCTCTCGGGGCCATGGGGCACGCACAGCCGCGGCTGGCCGCGATGCTGCTCCAGGGCGTGGTCGACGCGGCCGTGCGGCGTATCGAGCTGGGCGCGGCGGAGGACCCCCAGGCGATCACCGAAGCGGCGGTCGCGATGGCCCTGCGGGGGGTCAGGGGCTGAGCAGGGGCGCGCGTCGGGGCGCGCGGTGCCGGGTTCCGGCCCGGGCGCGGCTCCCTGACCGTACTCCGGCGGGCTCCCCGGCACACGCCGTGTGTATGCGGGTGGCGGTCCGTCCCCCGGTCGCCCGGCGCCGTGTCGCCGGTGCTCATGATCCGGGTTCCGGCACTCCGGCCACCGGCAGCAGACGCGACGGCCCCCCGCGCAGGAGCGACGGAGGAAGCAGGGACAACGGGTCCAGATACGCGTCCGCCCTGAGCAGGCCCCAGTGCAGGCAGGACGACGGGCAGTGGGGCCTGCCCGGGGTGGACGCGTCCGCCTCCAGGGCGCCCAGGATGTCGCCGGCCGCCACCTCGTCCCCCTTCGCCACCGCTGCCCGGACCGGGCCGTAGGTCGTCCGCAGGGGTGGCTCGCCCGTGCCGGTCAGCTCCACCGACACCACTCCGCGCCCCGCGACCCGGCCCGCGAACGACACCCGGCCCGGTGCGACGGCCCGTACCGGCGCACCCGGGGCCGCCGCGAGGTCCACTCCCCGGTGTCCCCGGCCGTACGGCGTCGCCGGTGGCTCCCAGCCCCGCACGACCCGGGGCCGGGAGCCACCCGGTCCCACGGGCCAGATGCGCCCGAGGACCGGCACCGCCCCGCCGCTCCCGGGCCGCGCGCGTCCGGGAGGCGCCGGCCCCGCTGCCCCGGCCGACTTCGTCCCGGCCGGTTCCGTCCCGGCCGGTTCGGTCCGGGGCGGCTCCGCGCTGGCCGGTTCGGTCCCGGCCGGTTCGGTCCTGGTGGGCTCCGTCCCGGTGGGCTCTGCCTCGGTCGGGTCCGCCCCTGCCCACCTCATCACAGTCGTCCCGCCGCCGTGGACGCTCCCGCCGCCACTCGCCCAGGCCGTCGCCACCCCCGGTGGGAGCACGCCCAGGAGGGTGACGGCCACGCCCGACAGCAGGGCCGGCAGTGCTCGCATCCATCGTTTAGTCCACGCACATCGCCTCGCTCGCATGGGAGAACCATGGCGCGGACAAGGCGGTCGCCGTGGCGGTCTGTGGGGCACCGGCCCGTTGTGGATATCGGCGTCACCCGGTACCTCGCCGGTCCCGTACACTTCTGGTGGCGACCCGGGCCACCGGGTCGACTTCGCACGCCCCGGTACGAGGCCACGGCAGTGGCTCGTATCCGCGCCCCTCGGTCCTTCGCGGCACGGCGCACCGCGGGCGTCAGGCGCGGGTGCCGTCCGGCATCCGCGGCACAACCGAGATTCTCAAGGAGAACGGCCATGGCCGTCGTCACGATGCGGGAGCTGCTGGAGAGCGGCGTCCACTTCGGTCACCAGACCCGTCGCTGGAACCCGAAGATGAAGCGCTTCATCTTCACCGAGCGCAACGGCATCTACATCATCGACCTGCTCCAGTCGCTGTCGTACATCGACCGCGCCTACGAGTTCGTCAAGGAGACCGTCGCCCACGGCGGCACGGTCATGTTCGTCGGCACCAAGAAGCAGGCGCAGGAGGCCATCGCCGAGCAGGCCACCCGCGTCGGCATGCCCTACGTCAACCAGCGCTGGCTGGGCGGCATGCTCACCAACTTCTCGACCGTCTACAAGCGTCTGCAGCGCCTCAAGGAGCTCGAGCAGATCGACTTCGAGGACGTCGCCTCCTCCGGTCTGACCAAGAAGGAGCTCCTGGTCCTCTCGCGTGAGAAGGCCAAGCTGGAGAAGACCCTCGGCGGTATCCGCGAGATGCAGAAGGTGCCCAGCGCCGTCTGGATCGTGGACACCAAGAAGGAGCACATCGCGGTCGGCGAGGCCCGGAAGCTCAACATCCCGGTCGTCGCCATCCTCGACACCAACTGCGACCCCGACGAGGTCGACTACAAGATCCCGGGCAACGACGACGCGATCCGCTCCGTCACCCTGCTCACCCGCGTGATCGCCGACGCCGTCGCCGAGGGCCTCATCGCCCGCTCCGGCGCCGGCAAGGGCGAGGGCGAGAAGGCCCAGGGCGAGCCGCTCGCCGAGTGGGAGCGCGACCTGCTCGAGGGTGAGAAGAAGGCGTCCGCCGAGGGTGCCGAGAGCGCTGCCCCGGCCGCCGAGGCCGAGAAGCCGGCCGAGGCCCCGGCCGCCGACGCTCCGGCCGCCGACGCTCCGGCCGCCGACGCCGAGCAGGCCTGACCCGCAGGGCGCTGACGGCGGGAGCGGTGGCACGATCCCCCGCTGCCGCAGGGCGTGGGAGGAGCTCCCACCGCTCCCGCCGTTCACCCGTAGGTCAGAGGTGCGTCAGTGATCCGCGGCCTTCCGTGGATCACGACCCCGTAGATCTTCGATCTTCCGGATCCCTGGACTTCTAGGCTTGAGAGGCCCGAAGCCGCAGGGATCGCCGGGGATCCAGATCCTCCAGACTTCGAGACTTCCGAGAAAGACTCACAGACTCATGGCGAACTACACCGCCGCCGACGTCAAGAAGCTCCGTGAGCTCACCGGCGCCGGCATGATGGACTGCAAGAAGGCGCTGGACGAGGCCGACGGCAACGTCGAGAAGGCCGTCGAGGCGCTGCGTATCAAGGGCCAGAAGGGCGTCGCCAAGCGCGAGGGCCGCTCCGCCGAGAACGGCGCCGTGGTCTCCGTCCTCGCCGACGACAACTCCTCCGGCGTCCTGGTCGAGCTGAAGTGCGAGACGGACTTCGTCGCCAAGGGCGAGAAGTTCCAGGCCGTGGCGCAGGCCATCGCCGAGCACGTCGCCAAGTCCGCCCCGGCCGACATCGAGGCGCTGCTCGCCTCCGAGATCGAGCCCGGCAAGACCGTGCAGGCCTACGTCGACGAGGCCAACGCCAACCTCGGCGAGAAGATCGTCCTGGACCGCTTCGCGCAGTTCGCGGACGGCTTCGTGACCGCGTACATGCACCGCACGATGCCCGACCTGCCCCCGCAGATCGGCGTCCTGGTCGAGCTGGACAAGCCGAACGCCGAGGTCGCCAAGGGCGTCGCCCAGCACATCGCCGCCTTCGCGCCGAAGTACCTCTCCAAGGACGACGTCCCGGCCGAGGTCGTGGAGGCCGAGCGCCGCGTCGCCGAGGAGACCACCCGCGCGGAGGGCAAGCCCGAGGCCGCCCTGCCGAAGATCGTCGAGGGTCGCGTCAACGGCTTCTTCAAGGACGCCACGCTGCTCGGCCAGCCGTACGCGCTCGACAACAAGAAGTCCGTCCAGAAGGTCCTGGACGAGGCCGGTGTCACCCTGAAGCGCTTCACGCGCATCAAGGTCGGCATCTGAGTCCGTCCCGCGATCGACGCACGACCCGCGGGTGAATCCCGCTAGGGTCGACAGCAGTCGTCCGCGTCGTTCGCGTACGCCTCTGCGCACGCGTGCGTGACGGACGACAGCGAATCTGACGAGGAGGCCATTGCCGTACGGGATGCGAAACACGCCCCACCGGCAATGGCCTTCTTCGTATGTGTGACCCACGTAAAGAGACGAGAGCTCCATGACGACCAAGGCCCAGAAGAGCGACGACGGCAAAGTACGCGGCCGGTTTCTGCTGAAGCTGTCCGGAGAGGCCTTCTCCGGCGGCGGGGGCCTGGGCGTCGACCCCGACGTGGTGCACGCCATCGCCCGCGAGATCGCGGCCGTCGTCCGTGACGGCGCGCAGATCGCGGTCGTCATCGGTGGCGGCAACTTCTTCCGCGGCGCCGAACTGCAGCAGCGCGGCATGGACCGGGCCCGCTCCGACTACATGGGCATGCTCGGCACGGTGATGAACTGCCTCGCCCTCCAGGACTTCCTGGAGAAGGAGGGCGTGGACTGCCGCGTGCAGACCGCCATCACCATGGGGCAGGTCGCCGAGCCGTACCTCCCGCTGCGCGCCGTCCGCCACCTGGAGAAGGGCCGTGTGGTCATCTTCGGTGCCGGTATGGGCATGCCGTACTTCTCCACCGACACCACCGCCGCCCAGCGCGCCCTGGAGATCGACGCGGAGGCGCTCCTGATGGGCAAGAACGGCGTGGACGGGGTCTACGACTCCGATCCGAAGATCAACCCGGACGCGGTCAAGTTCGACTCCCTCGGCTACGGCGAGGTCATCTCCCGCGAGCTCAAGGTCGCCGACGCCACCGCGATCACCCTCTGCCGGGACAACAAGCTCCCGATCCTCGTCTTCGAGCTTCTGGCGGAGGGCAATATCGCTCGGGCCGTCAAGGGTGAGAAGATCGGCACTCTCGTGGGTGAGCAGGGCGGCCGGGCCTGACCGGTGACTCCCTGCCCGGGCCACGGACCCTGACCGGGGGATGGACAATGTCCTGCCGGTCGGGAACCGTGCAGGAATAAGACGCGACGCAGCCGGCCGCCGACCCTGACCCAGGAGAACAGCAGCCGGGCCTACTCAAGACACGCAGGAGCAAGTGGTGATCGAAGAGACCCTCCTCGAGGCCGAGGAGAAGATGGAGAAGGCCGTCGTGGTCGCCAAGGAGGACTTCGCCGCGATCCGCACCGGCCGTGCGCACCCGGCGATGTTCAACAAGATCGTGGCCGACTACTACGGCGCGCCGACGCCGATCAACCAGCTGGCCTCGTTCTCGGTGCCGGAGCCGCGCATGGCCGTCGTGACGCCGTTCGACAAGAGCGCGCTGCGCAACATCGAACAGGCGATCCGCGACTCCGACCTCGGCGTCAACCCGAGCAACGACGGCAACATCATCCGGGTGGTGTTCCCCGAGCTCACCGAGGAGCGCCGCCGCGACTACATCAAGGTCGCCAAGGGCAAGGCCGAGGACGCCAAGGTGTCGATCCGCTCGGTCCGCCGCAAGGCGAAGGACGCCATCGACAAGCTGGTCAAGGACGGCGACGTCGGCGAGGACGAGGGCCGCCGCGCGGAGAAGGAACTCGACGACACCACCGCGAAGTACGTCGCCCAGGTGGACGAGCTCCTCAAGCACAAGGAAGCCGAGCTGCTCGAGGTCTGATGAACGACTCTTCCTGGGGAGCGCCGCCACACGCCGGGTACTGGGGGCCACCCGACCGGGGACCTGTCCAGGGGGCTGCCCCGGCGGGTCCCGCCTACGATGCGCGTGAAGCCCAGCAGACTCGGCCCATGCCCATCGTGCCCGACGTCCCCGCGCCTGGCGGTAACCAGGATGACGACCGGGGGGCCGCCCGGCCGGGCGGCCCCCCGGGCCGCGACCAGATGCCGCCGGTGCGGTCCCACAGGGCGGTGCCGCAGGAACCGGAGCCCATGAGCGACTCCCCGCAGCAGCCCGTCCCGCAGAAGAAGAGCGCGGGCCGGGACCTGAGCGCCGCGATAGGGGTCGGTCTCGGACTCGGTGCGGTGATCATCGCTTCGCTCTTCGTCGTCAAGGCCGTGTTCGTCGGCGTCATAGCGGTCGCCGTGGTGGTGGGCCTGTGGGAGCTCACGGCGCGCCTCCAGGAGCGCAAGGCCATCAAGGCGCCCCTGGTACCGCTCGCGGTCGGCGGCGCGGCCATGGTCGTCGCCGGGTACGTACGGGGTCCGGGCGGCGCGTGGGTGGCGATGGCACTCACCGCGCTGGCGGTCCTCGTCTGGCGTATGACGGAGCCTCCGGAGGGCTACCTCAAGGACGTCACGGCGGGGCTCTTCGCGGCCTTCTACGTGCCGTTCCTGGCCACCTTCGTCGCGCTGATGCTCACCGCGGACGACGGCCCGTGGCGGGTCCTGGTCTTCCTGCTGCTGACGGTCGTCAGCGACACGGGCGCGTACGCGGTCGGCTGGCGCTTCGGCAAGCGCAAGCTCGCGCCGCGCATCAGCCCCGGCAAGACCCGCGAGGGCCTGTTCGGCGCGATCGCCTTCGCCATGGTCGCGGGCGCGCTGTCCATGCAGTTCCTGATCGACGGCGGCACCTGGTGGCAGGGCCTGCTCATGGGCCTCGCCGTCGCCGCCAGCGCCACGCTCGGCGACCTCGGCGAGTCCATGATCAAGCGTGACCTGGGCATCAAGGACATGGGCACCCTGCTGCCGGGCCACGGCGGCATCATGGACCGCCTGGACTCCCTGTTGCCCACGGCTCCGGTGGTGTGGCTGCTGATGGTGGCGTTCGTGGGCGCGGGCTGATCGGTGCGATAGCAGTACCAAGCGTCTGACCTGCTGTTCCAGGGGTGAGGGGCTCGTTGTCCACAGGGCGGCGGGTCCCTCTTCGTTCGTCTGCGATACTGGTAAGGCCATGCCTAAGCCCGGAGATCTGGCAGGCGAGAGACGAGAACAGGCCCCCCACCTGCACGTTTGGTGCGGGTGGGGGGCCTGTTGCACGGGGCTGGGCCGTCTCTGGGCCGTTAGACTCGCGCAGCAGCCTCTTCTACGCGGTCGGGCCGGGGCCGCCTCAACGCCGCCGGGGGAACTTCCAGCCGTTCTGGCGCAGCTTGAAGAGAATGAACACAACACAGATCGCCCACACGCCCAGAAAGGCCCACTTGAGCCACGGAGGGCCGTCCGGGCGCTCCGCTAATTGAACTGATGTCGCGTAGTAAAGATTCATTCCTTGCGCGTGCCCGGCTGTCCGGGCAGGAACACCCGGTCGACAGCCTTCCGCGTACGTGCTTGGCTCGCCGGCATCAGGTGGGCGTACTCCCGAAGCGTCAGCCCCGGGTCGGAGTGCCCCAGGTACTGGCTCACGGCCTTGACGCTCTCGCCGGCGTCCAGCAGCACGGACGCGTAGAAGTGCCGCAGCGCGTGCATGCCGTGCTCGCGGGCAGACGCGTACTTGCCGTCCTCGTCGGCCTCGGCGATTACTGATCTCGGCGTCATAGGGTCTGGGCCTTGGCCGGACCCTGTGACGGGTCCTGTCGTGGCTGGTAGGCCGGGGATATGCGGTATCCGGATGGAGGCGGGCTGACCGCCGAGCAGCGCAAGCGCCGCGAGAAGGTACGGATGCAGGCCGCCGGCCTGTTCGAGGAGGGCATGGACGTGCCGTGTATTGCCCGGCACTTGCGGGTGAGTGAGAAATCGGTCTACCAGTGGCGCCGCGCGTGGAGGACGGGCGGGCGGGAAGCACTGTGTTCCAAGGGGCCTCCGGGTTATGACTGCCGGCTGAGTCCGTCCCTCCAGGCCAGGCTGGCACATTGGCTGGCCGAGGGGCCGGCCGCCCACGGCTGGGACGAGGACCAGGTGTGGACCGCGGACCGGGTGCGGACGCTGATCGGGCGGAAGTTCCACATCGCCTACAGCGTCTCGGCCGTCACCCGGCTGCTGCACCGCATGGAGCACAGCCTGCAGGTGCCCGCCCGGTTCGCCGCCGAACGCGACGAGGACGCGATCACCGCCTGGCGGGAGGTGACCTGGCCGGAGGTAAAACCCTCCGGGCGGCGACCGGGGCCTGGATCTGCTTCGAGGACGAAACGGGCCTGACCGACCGACCGCCGAAAGGCCGCACCTGGGCCCGACGCGGGCACACCCCGACGGTCACGGTGCCCGGCCGCGACCGCGGCCGCCTCTCCGTCGCCGGACTGCTGTGCTTCCGGCCCGGCCTGCCCGGCCGCCTGTGCTACCGCTCGCGCCGGCACACCGGCCGCAAAGGCGAACGCCGCTCGCTCAGCGAGCACGACTACATCGGCCTGCTCGACGGCGCCCACCAACTGCTCAAGGCTCCGCTGATCCTGGTGTGGGACCGGCTGAGCACCCACCTCTCCGCGGGCATGAAGGCACTCCTGGCCGCACGAACGTGGCTGACGGTGATCCTCCTGCCCGGTTATGCTCCCGAGCTCAATCCGGTCGAGGGACTGTGGTCACACCTCAAGCGGAGCCTGGCCAACCTGGCCGCCCGTACCCTCAACGACCGGGAAACCGTGCTCCGCAGCCGACTCAAGGCACTGCAGTACCGGCACGACATCCTCGACGGCTTCCTCGCAGGAACTGGCCTTGCCCTCGACAGACCCTAAAACGCCTGAATCAGTAGACACGCTGGTGATCGTAGTCATGTCCATGGTGGAACGTTCGCAGTCGGGGATCTCGGCTACTTACTGGCCCATCGCCGGAACGCTGAGTGGTGCCTGCCTTATGGGGCACTCGCGGGGCGATTGAGTGCCAGACGGTCTAAAAGCGCAGGTCAAGCCGTGGCCGTCGCGCGGTCCGTGAACTGGCCGGCCCCTTGAGCGGGGCCGTCCCTGGGCCGTCCGACGGCGGCCCAGGACCCCCGTGGACGACCAGCGACGACCACCCCGCCCGGTTGAGGCCCCAGGTCACGCAAGTCGATCTGCGACACTGGACGAGCCATGCCTAAGCCCGGAGAACTCATTTTCGTCGCGCCGCGCGGAGCCAAGAAGCCGCCGCGGCATCTCGCCGACCTCACGCCCGCCGAGCGCAAGGAGGCGGTCGCCGCGGTCGGTGAGAAGCCGTTCCGTGCGAAGCAGCTGTCGCAGCACTACTTCGCGCGGTACGCGCACGACCCGGAGCAGTGGACCGACATCCCCGCCTCCTCCCGTGCCAAGCTCCAGGAGGCGCTGCTTCCCGAGCTGATGACGGTCGTCCGGCATCTGTCGACCGACCAGGACACCACTCGCAAGACCCTGTGGCGGCTCTTCGACGGGACGCTCGTCGAGTCCGTGCTGATGCGCTACCCGGACCGGGTCACCATGTGCATCAGCTCCCAGGCCGGCTGCGGGATGAACTGCCCGTTCTGCGCGACCGGCCAGGCCGGGCTCGACCGGAACCTGTCGACCGCCGAGATCGTGCACCAGATCGTGGACGGGATGCGGGCGCTCAGGGACGGGGAGATCCCGGGAGGTCCGGCGCGGCTCAGCAACATCGTCTTCATGGGCATGGGTGAGCCGCTCGCCAACTACAAGCGGGTCGTCGGTGCGATCCGGGCGCTGACCGACCCGGAGCCGGACGGGCTCGGGCTGTCGCAGCGCGGCATCACCGTCTCCACCGTCGGACTCGTCCCTGCCATCCACCGGTTCTCCGACGAGGGCTTCAAGTGCCGGCTCGCGATCTCGCTGCACGCCCCGGACGACGAGCTGCGCGACACGCTCGTCCCCGTGAACACGCGCTGGAAGGTGCGCGAGGTGCTGGACGCCGGGTTCGAGTACGCGGCGAGGTCCGGGCGGCGGCTGTCCATCGAGTACGCGCTGATCCGGGACATCAACGACCAGGCCTGGCGCGGTGACCGGCTCGGCCGGCTGCTCAAGGGCAGGCCCGTGCACGTCAACCTCATCCCGCTGAACCCGACGCCCGGGTCCAAGTGGACCGCCTCGCGGCCCGAGGACGAGAAGGCGTTCGTGGAGGCCGTCGCGGCCCACGGTGTGCCGGTGACGATCCGGGACACCCGTGGTCAGGAGATCGACGGGGCGTGCGGCCAGCTGGCGGCCACCGAGCGGTAGGCGCGGCCCGGCCGGAGGGTACGCTGACCGGCGGACCAGCACGTCCGGTAACGCACATATCTTCATATTCCGACAGGGGAGCGCCACAGCGCTGAGAGTGCGGGAGCAACCGCAGACCCTCTGAACCTCGCCCAGGTCATTCTGGGTAGGGAGATCGGTCACCACTCGAGCTGTTGTGCCCTGCCCGGGTAACCGCGAGGTTCCCGGGCGGGGCCGCGTCTCTTCCTGGTCACTCCAGGAGGACATCAGTGAGCACCACCAGAACGTTCACGGCCGTGGCCGTCGGCCTGGGCCTCGTCACACTCGCCGCGTGCGGGTCGTCGTCCGGCTCCGGCGACGGCGGGGGCGGCGGCACCGGGACCGTCACGCTCGTCGGCCACGACTCCTTCGCCGCCTCCGAGGACGTACTCGAGGCGTTCGAGAAGGAGTCCGGGTACAAGGTCCGGGTACTGCAGGACGGCGACGCCGGGCAGGCCGTCAACAAGGCGATCCTGACCAAGGACAACCCGCAGGGCGACGTCTTCTTCGGCGTCGACAACACCCTGCTGTCCCGGGCCCTGGACAACGGGCTCTTCCAGCCGTACGAGGCCGAGGGAGCGGAGTCCGTGGCGCCGGAGTACCGGGCCGACCCGGACGGGCACCGGGTCACCGCCATCGACACCGGCGACATCTGCGTCAACTACGACAAGGCGTACTTCGACGAGCACGGCCTCGAGCCGCCGGCTTCCTTCGACGACCTGGCCGAGCCCGCTTACAAGGACCTTCTCGTCACCTCGAACGCCGCCACCTCCTCCCCGGGACTCGGTTTCCTCCTCGGGACGGCCGCGAGGTACGGCGACGACCAGTGGCAGGACTACTGGAAGAAGCTCAGGGCCAACGGCGTGAAGGTGGTCGACGGCTGGGAACAGGCCTACAACGAGGAGTTCTCCGGGTCCGCCGGCGGGAGGAAGGCCGGGGGCGAGAGGCCGCTCGTCGTCTCGTACGCGAGCTCGCCGCCCGCCGAGGCGATCTTCGCCGACCCGCAGCCGGAGACCGCACCGACGGGTGTCGCGACCGGTACCTGCTTCCGGCAGGTCGAGTACGCGGGTCTGCTGAGCAACGCGAAGAACCCCGAGGGCGGCAAGGCGCTGCTGGACTTCATGATCGGCAAGACCTTCCAGGAGGACATGCCGATGAACATGTTCGTCGACCCCGTGCGGGAGGACGCGCGGCTGCCGGAGGACTACCGGAAGTACAGCGTCGAGGTCGACGACCCGGAGACCATGGCGCCGGACACGATCGCCGAGAACCGTGACGAGTGGGTCAAGGCGTGGACGTCGCTCGTACTGAAGTGAGACCCCGGACCGCCGGGGGCCTCTCGCGTGCGAACGCGGTCCGGCTGGGGCTCATGGCCCTGCCGGTCGCGTTCTTCGCGCTCTTCTTCGCCTACCCCGTCGCCGCGATCGTCGCCCGCGGGCTCGAGGCCGACGGGGACTGGCAGCTCGGGCGGATCGGGGAGGTGCTGGCGGACTCCGGCGTCCGGCACGTGCTGTGGTTCACCACCTGGCAGGCGCTCGCCTCCACGGCGCTCACCCTGCTGATCGCGCTCCCCGGCGCGTACGTCTTCGCGCGCTTCGAGTTCAGGGGCAAGCAGGTGCTGCGCGCGGTCGTCACCGTTCCGTTCGTGCTGCCCACCGTCGTCGTCGGGAGCGCCTTCCTGGCCCTGCTGGGGCGCGGCGGGCTGCTCGACGAGCTGTGGGGCGTACGGCTCGACACCACCGTCTGGGCCATCCTGCTCGCCCACGTCTTCTTCAACTACGCGGTCGTCGTCCGTACCGTCGGCGGGCTCTGGTCGCAGCTCGACCCGCGCCAGGAGGAGGCCGCGCGGATGCTCGGCGCCTCCCGCCTCGCGGCCTGGCGGAAGGTGACGCTGCCCGCGCTCGCCCCGGCGGTGGCGGCGGCCGCGCTCATGGTCTTCCTCTTCACCTTCACCTCCTTCGGGGTGGTGCAGATCCTCGGCGGGCCGGCGTTCGCCACGCTGGAGGTGGAGATCTACCGGCAGACCTCGGAGATCTTCGACCTGGCCACGGCCGCCGTGCTGACGCTCGTGCAGTTCGCGGCGGTCGGCGCGATCCTCGCCGTGCACGCCGTGACCGTGCGGCGGCGGGAGACCGCGCTGCGGCTGGTGGACCCCTCGGTGACCGCGCGCCGGCCGCGCGGTGCGGGGCAATGGGCGCTGCTCGGCGGCGTCCTCCTAACCGTCGTCCTGCTGCTCGTCCTGCCGCTCGCCGTCCTCGTCCAGCGCTCCCTCGATGCGCCGGGCTTCGCCTACTACAAGGCCCTGACCAGCGAGGACGGCGGCATCTTCCTGGTGGCGCCGATCGCGGCGGTGGTCAACTCGCTGCAGTACGCGCTCGCCGCCACCGTCATCGCCGTCCTGATCGGCGCGCTCGCCGCCGCGGCGCTGGCCCGCCGGGACGCGGGCCGGTTCGTCCGCGGATTCGACGCGCTGCTCATGCTGCCGCTCGGGGTGTCCGCGGTGACGGTCGGTTTCGGGTTCCTGATCGCGCTGGACGAGCCGCCGCTGGACCTGCGGAGCTCGTGGATCCTCGTGCCGCTCGCGCAGGCGCTGGTGGGCGTCCCCTTCGTGGTACGGACCATGCTGCCGGTGCTGCGGGCCGTGGACACCCGGCTGCGGGAGGCGGCGGCCGTCCTCGGGGCCTCGCCGTGGCGGGTGTGGCGGGAGGTCGATCTGCCGCTGGTGCGGCGTGCGCTGCTGGTCGCGGCCGGGTTCGCCTTCGCGGTGTCCCTCGGTGAGTTCGGCGCGACCGTGTTCATCGCGCGGCCCGACAACCCGACGCTGCCGGTGGCCGTGGCGCGGTTGCTCGGACGGCCCGGTGACCTCAACTACGGTCAGGCGATGGCCCTCTCGACGATTCTGATGGTGGTGTGCGCGGTGGCGCTGCTGGTACTGGAGCGGCTGCGGGTCCCGTCCCGTACGGGCACGGCGGGGGAGTTCTAGATGTTGCTGAGCATCGAGGGCGCGACCGTACGGTTCGACGGGCCTCCCGTGCTCGACGCCGTTGACCTGGACGTCGCCGAGGGCGAGATCGTATGTGTGCTCGGGCCGAGCGGCAGCGGCAAGTCGACGCTGTTGCGGGCGGTGGCCGGGCTGCAGCCCCTGGACTCCGGGCGGGTGTCGCTCGACGGGCGCGACCAGGCGCGCGTCCCGGCGCACCGGCGCGGGATGGGGCTGATGTTCCAGGACCACCAGCTGTTCCCGCAGCGGGACGTGGGCGGCAACGTGGCGTTCGGGCTGCGGATGCACGGCTTCCCGCGTGCGGAACAGGACGGCCGCGTACGGGAGTTGCTGGAGCTCGTGGGGCTGCCGGGCGCCGCGCGGCGGGGCGTCGCCTCCCTCTCCGGGGGTGAGCAGCAGCGGGTGGCGCTGGCCCGGGCGCTCGCCCCCCGGCCCCGGCTGCTGATGCTGGACGAGCCGCTCGGTCAGCTCGACCGGTCGCTGCGCGAGCGGCTCGTGGTGGAGCTGCGGGAGCTGTTCGGGCGGCTCGGCACCACCGTGCTGGCGGTCACGCACGACCAGGGCGAGGCGTTCGCGCTCGCGGACCGGGTCGTGGTGATGCGGGACGGGCGCATCGCCCAGTCCGGTACGCCGCTCCAGGTGTGGCAGCGGCCCGCCGACGCGTTCGTGGCCCGCTTCCTCGGCTTCGACAACGTGGTCACGGCGACCGTGAGCGGTCGGGCCGCGGACACGCCGTGGGGCAGGCTGCCGGTGCCCGGGGACTCCCCGCAGGGGACGGCCGCGCTGCTGGTGAGACCGGCGGGCGTGCGGATCGTCGCCGCCGGGGAGGGCCTGCGCTGCACGGTGGCCGCACGGACGTTCCGGGGCACCCACGTCGCCGTCCAGCTGAAACCGGAGGGCGCGCCGCGATTGGAGGCGGCGTGCGCGCTGCGGGACGCGCCGGAGCCCGGGGAGGAGGTCGGCGTGGTCTTCGACGTGACGGACGTCGTCGTCCTGGGGGACGCGCGGACCGCCTGAGTCCGCGGCCCGCACATGCCCACCGGGTGACGACGTGATGGCCCGCCTCCCGGACCGGGAGGCGGGCCATCACAGCGGTCACGACCGAGGCGCTACGGCCGGCGGTGCGTCAGCGGGACGAGGCGCCACGGCGGCGCATGCCGAAGTACACGGCGCCGCCGCCGAGCACGACGAAGGCGGCCGCGATGCCGATGATCACCGGAGTGCTGGACCCGGCGCCGGTCTCCGCGAGGTTCGACTCCCCGGCGGGCGCGGGGGCGTTGCCGTCCTCGGGGGTGGTGCCGCCGTCCCCGGGGGCCGTCGGCCCGGTGCTCTCGGACGCCGACGGCGCCGGGGCCTCGGCGGGGGCGGACGGGGCGGTGGTGGACGGCTCGTCGGACGGCTCGTCCGGGGACTGCGGGGTCTCCTCGGCCGGCGGCTCGTCGTCCGAGGCGGTGCAGGCCTCGGTGGGGGCCTTCAGATGGGGCTTGATGTCCTCGTCGACGATGTTGCCCTCGGCCGTGACGTGGATGCGGTACTCGGCGTTCGGCTCCCAGTCCTCGGCGAAGGTGATGGTGGCGCCCTCGCGCGAGCCCTTGATCTTCTGGGCTTCGCCGACCTGCCGCACGTCGGCGCCGTTGTTCTCCAGGTAGACGGTGACCTCGGCGGTGACGCCGGTCGGGTCCACGTCGGTGACGCTGATGATCCCCTTGCCGTCGGCGTCGCACAGGGCCTCGGCCGAGAAGTCGTGGATGCTGCAGGCCATGGCGTTGCCCGCGACACCGAGCACGAGCGCGGCGGAGGCGGAGAGAACACCCAGGGATCGCACGGGTCGTGCGATACGCGAAGTTATGGACACGATTGCCCTTCACGGGAATGCGGGGGGTGAAGTGAAGTGTGACGGGGGCACCGCTGTGTGGCGGTGACGTCCCCATGTGGCTCACAGGTTTATAAGCGCGCCGTAAGCACTGTCAATCCGACAGCGGTCCCCCGCACTCGGCTTTGCCTGGTTATTAACTGTCCCTGGGTTTGGGCCCGTTGGGCGTCGGTTGCCCGACGCCCCGGGTGCGCTCAGCCCTGGACGGCCGCCGGGTCCATCCACATGACCTCCCAGGTGTGGCCGTCCGGGTCGTCGAAGGCACGGCCGTACATGGTGCCGTAGTCCTGGGCCTCCCCGAGCGACGTGCCGCCCGCGGCGACCGCCCTGTCACAGAGCTCGTCGACCTTCTCGCGGCTCTCGGCGCTCAGACACAGCAGGACTTCGCTCGTCTTCGTGGAGTCCGCGATCTCCTTCTTGGTGAACTCGGCGTAGCGCTGCTTCGAGAGGAGCATCGCGACGATCGTGTCGCTGATCACGACGGCGGCGCAGTTGTCGTCGGTGAACTGCGGGTTGATCGTGTAGCCGAGCTCCGAGAAGAACTTCTTCGAGGTGTCGAGGTCGCTGACGGCCAGGTTGACGAAAATCATCTGCTGGTACATACGTGCTCTCTCCCGTCGGTGGTGTCGTGTACGTGGGGCAGACGGGAGCGGCTCGCGGAACTCATCGGTGTGCGCGAACTTTTTTTCGAACGTGTCCGGGCTGTCGTCCGTACGGTGTTCAGCCGGCCAGCGGCGCGGCCGCCAGTGCCGCCACCGCCAGGGTGAGCGGGCCGAAGAGGGCCAGCAGGGCGCCCGCGCGGAGCAGGGCGGCGCTGCGGAGCATCGTCGCGGGGGCTCCGATCCGTACCAGGGCCGCGGTGGTGTGCGCGCGGGAGTCCCTCGCCTCGGTCGCGACGATGGCCAGCGTCAGGGCTGTGCAGCCGATCACCAGCAGACCGCCCAGGACGGTGAACGGGCCGACGGAGGAGCGGGTACCGGACGTACCGGAGTACACGGTGCCCAGGGTGAAGGCGCCGGAGGCCACCGCGCACAGCACGCCCAGCGGGCGTCCGATCCGTCGCGCCTCCTCCTGCAGCACGCGCCCGGCGAGCAGCCGCAGCGCCCCCGGCTGCACGGCCTGCAGCAGCCATCCGCACAGATGGGTCAGCGCCGGCCCGGCGAGGACCAGGCCGAGCGCGGTGAGCAGCCAGCCGGCGAGCACCCCGGCGGAGCCGTTCGCGAAGCCGCCGGGGACGACGAGCCCGGAGGGGGAGTCCGAACGGCTCGCGTACGCCTCGACCATGAGGCCCAGGGCGAGGACGGCGACGCCCCACGGCAGTCCGCCGGGCGCGTTGCGGGGCGTGCCGGAGGCGTACGGGTCCTGGTCCGCGCCGGGCGCGTCGGCGGGGGCGAACGCCGGGTCGCGGGAGTCCAGCACCGTGGACAGGGCGTGCGAGCCGTTGCCGCCGCGCCGGGCGCCGGTACGGGCGTGCCTGCGGCTCGCGTGCCGGGCCGCCTCCGTGCGCCGTCCGCGGCCGGGCACCGCGGTGCCGGCGGTGTCCGCGCGCCGTTTCCCGCCGGCGCCGGCCCGTCGTGTGCCGAGCGGTCCGCGGCCGGCCGCCAGTGCCCGCCACCGGCCCTGGCCGACGGGGCGCAGCGTCAGCGCGACGGCCAGGGACATGCTGGCCGGCACCAGCGACAGCAGGGTGAGCGCGGCCGGCAGCGGCAGGGGCACGCCGGGGGCCAGGGAGCGGGCGGCGTCGCCCTCGAAGGGCGCCCGCGCGGGCTCGCCGCGCAGGTACAGGAAGAGCACCAGGGCCAGCAGCGAGCCGAGGACGCTGCACAGGGCGGTCGTCAGCGCCGAGACGGCCATCAGCCGGCCCGGGCCGAGCCCGATCGCCGACAGTCCGGGTCGCGGACGCGTGCCCGGGTCCGTACGGGCGACCGTCACCGCGAAGTAGACCGTGGCGGCCAGGGGCACCGCGCACCAGGCCAGTCGCAGCGCGGACTGCGCGGGCGCCTCCGGGTGGGTGAGCGCGTGGCCCAGGACGCACAGCAGCAGGAACCCCGTCCCGCCCGACGCCGCGGTGACCAGGAGGCGGCGCAGCTGGACGGTCGGGAGGGCGCCGCGGGCTAGACGGAGAGCGAGCACGCGGTCCGGCCTTCCGCCTCGGAGGCGTGCGGGAGGTGGATGGTGTTCACCTGCCGTCCGTCCAGCAGGGTCACCGTGCGGTCGGCGAGTTCGGCGGTGTCCGCGTCGTGGGTGGCGAGGACGACCGTGATGCCGTGCGAGCGGGCCGCCGTGGCGAGAGTGCGCAGGACATGGGCGCGCTCGGCGCGGTGCAGCGGCGCCGTGGGCTCGTCCGCGAACAGGACGGTGGGGGTGCCGGCCAGGGCGCGGGCGACCACCACACGCTGGCGCTCGGAGTGCAGCAGGGCGTGCGGGCGCTTGCGGGCGCCGGCGCCGATGTCCAGCCGCTCCAGCCATTCGAGGGCGGCCTTCTTGGCGGCGCGGCGGCCGGCGCCGCGCAGCATCAGCGGCAGGGCCGCGTTCTCCCATGCGGTCAACTCGGGTACGAGGACCGGCTCGGGGTCGATCCAGCCGAACCGGTCGCGGCGCAGCCGTTCGCGGATGAGCGGAGCCATGGTGTGCACGGGCGTGCTGTTGAACCACACCTCGCCCTCCTGCGGGCGGAACTGGCCCGACAGACAGCGCAGGAGCGTGGTCTTGCCGCTCCCGCGCGGACCGCTGACGGCGAGGATCTCGCCCTCGCGGACGCCGATCGAGACGCCGCGCAGCGCGGGCGAGCCGTTGTGCGCGTGGGTGAGGGCGCGTGCCCAGAGCACGTCGCTGTCCGGCTGGGCCACCATGGGCGTACACCTCGGTTCGGATCAGGATGCCGTGGGGAGTCCCCCGGACGGGGGAACGAAGACGCGGCCGATCGGTTACAGGAACGCTAGGCAGCCGTCGGAGCCGGGCCGGACAGTACGTGGCCCCGGACCGCCGTTTCTCACTCGAACGGACGGCACGGGTGCCTGTGCTGATCATCAAGGCGGAAGATCATCTCCCGCGCGCCTCCCGCGGGCGGCGGGCGTGCGCGTCCTCGTGGCCGTCCCCGGGGCTCCGCGCATCGCCCCCTCACCGGATCCGGGCGCCCGGACTAGTGTGACGGTCTCAGGGAATGGACAGTCCGACCCCGCAAGTCCCCGACGAGACCCGCCGCGACGCCGCAAGGCGTGACAAGACGCCACGAGACGCGACACGACCCGACGAGATTCCAGGAGGCCCGCAGTGAGCAGTGAGCCGGGACGGCTGCGCAAGCTCCGCAACTACATCGACGGTGAGTTCCGGGACGCCGCCGACGGACGGACCACGGAGGTGGTCAACCCGGCCACGGGCGAGGCGTACGCGACCGCTCCGCTGTCCGGCGCGGCGGACGTCGACGCCGCGATGGAGGCCGCCGCGCGCGCCTTCCCGGGCTGGCGCGACACGACCCCCGCGGAGCGGCAGAAGGCCCTGCTGAAGATCGCCGACGCCTTCGAGGAGCGGGCCGAGGACCTCATCGCGGCCGAGGTGGAGAACACGGGCAAGCCCGTCGGGCTCACCCGCACCGAGGAGATCCCGCCGGTGGTCGACCAGATCCGCTTCTTCGCGGGCGCCGCCCGCATGCTGGAGGGGCGCTCGGCCGGTGAGTACATGGAGGGACTGACCTCGATCGTCCGCCGCGAGCCGGTCGGCGTCTGCGCCCAGGTCGCGCCCTGGAACTACCCGATGATGATGGCCGTGTGGAAGTTCGCCCCGGCGATCGCGGCGGGCAACACGGTCGTCCTCAAGCCGTCGGACACCACCCCCGCGTCGACGGTCCTCATCGCGGAGATCGTCGGCTCGATCCTGCCGAAGGGCGTCTTCAACGTCGTCACCGGCGACCGCGAGACCGGCCGCCTGATGGTCGAGCACCCGGTCCCGGCGATGGCGTCCATCACCGGCTCCGTACGCGCGGGCATGCAGGTCGCCGGGTCCGCCGCCAAGGACCTCAAGCGCGTCCACCTGGAACTCGGCGGCAAGGCCCCGGTCGTGGTCTTCGAGGACGTCGACATCGCCAAGGCGGTCGAGGGCATCGCGGAGGCCGGCTTCTTCAACGCGGGCCAGGACTGTACGGCCGCCACCCGCGTCCTCGTCCAGGAGTCGGTCCACGACGAGTTCGTGGCCGCGCTCGCCAAGGCCGCCGCCGAGACGAGGACGGGGCTGCCGGACGACGAGGACGTCGCGTACGGGCCGCTCAACAACCCAGGACAGCTCGAGCGGGTCGCCGGCTTCGTCGATCGGCTGCCCGCCCACGCCAAGGTGGAGGCCGGCGGACACCGGGTGGGCGAGCGGGGCTACTTCTACGCCGCGACCGTCGTCTCCGGGGTCAAGCAGGACGACGAGATCATCCAGAACGAGGTCTTCGGGCCGGTCATCACCGTCCAGTCCTTCACGGACGAGGCGCAGGCCGTGGAGTGGGCCAACGGCGTCGAGTACGCACTCGCCTCCTCGGTGTGGACCAAGGACCACGCGCGCGCGATGCGCATGTCCAGGGCGCTCGACTTCGGCTGCGTGTGGATCAACACGCACATCCCGCTGGTGGCGGAGATGCCCCACGGCGGCTTCAAGAAGTCGGGGTACGGCAAGGACCTCTCGGCGTACGGGTTCGACGACTACACGCGGATCAAGCACGTGATGACGTCCCTGGACGGGTGACGGCACCCTCAAGGCACACACAGCACGAGACACGAGGCACCAGGCACGAGCACGGCGCGGCCCCGGGCGGAACCGTTCCGCCCGGGGCCGCGCCGTGCGGGGCCGTGCGGATCTCACGTCGTGCGCAGCGCGCTCAGCGTGTCGATCCGGTTGGTGGTGATCGAGTCGACGCCCGCGGCGAGCAGCCGGCGCATCGACCGCCGGGTGTCGGGCGTCCACACCGACAGCAGGTAGCCGTCCCGGTGGACGCGGGCGGCGAGCTCCGGGGTGATCAGGCCGAAGCGGTAGTTCAGCCAGCGCGGGCGCACGGCGTCGAGCAGGGCCGGACGCGGCGGGGCGAGCGAGTTCCAGGTCAGAGCCGTTTCGGCGCCCGGGTCGGCGGCGCGCACCGCGAGCATCGCGCCCGGCCCCGCGCAGTAGTACACGCGGTCCTCCGCCCCGCACTCCCGTACGACGTCCATGATCCGGCGCGCCGCCCGCACACCGGCCAGGCCCGGCAGGTCGAGCATCAGCCGGGCGTCCTCGGCGGCGAGCAGCGCGTCGGCCAGAGTCGGCACCCCGCCGTCGGTGAGGCCGTGCACCTCCGCCGACGAGAGGGAGGCCAGCGTCCGGTCGTGCGCCCACAGCCGCCTCAGCGTCGCGTCGTGGAGCAGCACCGGTACGCCGTCACGGGTGAGGCGGACGTCGACCTCCACGGCGTCCGCGCCGCGCTCGAGGGCCGAGCGCAGCGAGGCCAGCGTGTTCTCCCGGTGGCGGTACGGGTCGCCGCGGTGCGCCACGGCCGTCACGGGGCGCACGGCGTCCCCCGTCAGCCCGCGAGCCATGCGGAGGCGTACGTGTCGATCTCGTCCAGGACGCGGGCCTTGCCGGCCGGGTCCAGGAAGGACGCCTCCACGGCGTTCCGCGCGAGGGCGGCCACGCCCTGTTCGTCGAGGTCGAGGAGGCGGGCGGCCACCGCGTACTCGTTGTTCAGGTCGGTGCCGAACATCGGCGGGTCGTCGGAGTTGACGGTGACGAGGACCCCGGCGCGCACGAAGTCCTTGATGGGGTGCTCGTCGAGGGTGCGGACCGCGCGGGTGGCGATGTTCGAGGTCGGGCAGACCTCCAGCGGGATGCGGTGCTCGGCGAGGTGGGCGAGGAGCTTCGGGTCCCGCGCGGAGCTGGTGCCGTGGCCGATGCGCTCGGCGCGCAGCTCGGTCAGCGCGTCCCAGACCGTCTCGGGGCCGGTGGTCTCGCCCGCGTGCGGCACGGAGTGCAGTCCGGCCGCGACGGCCCGGTCGAAGTAGGGCTTGAACTGCGGGCGCGGTACGCCGATCTCCGGTCCGCCGAGCCCGAAGGAGACCAGGCCCTCGGGGCGCAGCCGGTCGTCGGTGGCGAGCCGGGCGGTCTCCTCCGCGGAGGTGAGTCCCGCCTCGCCGGGGATGTCGAAGCACCAGCGCAGTACGGTCCCGAACTCCGCCTCGGCCGCCTTGCGGGCGTCCTCGATGGCGTCCATGAAGGCGCGCTCGTCGATGCCCCGGCGCGTGGAGGAGTACGGGGTGACGGTCAGCTCGGCGTAGCGCACCTGCTGCCGGGCCAGGTCCCGCGCCACCTCGTACGTCAGCAGCCGGACGTCCTCGGGGGTGCGGATGAGGTCGACGACGGACAGGTACACCTCGACGAAGTGGGCGAAGTCCGTGAACGTGAAGTAGTCGACCAGGGCCTCGGGGTCGGTGGGCACCTTGGAGTCGGGGTGCCGGGCGGCGAGCTCCGAGACGATGCGGGGGGAGGCGGAGCCGACGTGGTGCACGTGGAGTTCGGCCTTGGGCAGTCCGGCGATGAACTCCCGCAGGCCGGGGCGGACGGCGGCGTCGGGGCCGGTGGGGCCGGGCGCGGTCCCGGGTCTGGTGAGCCCGGTCGCGGCGGGGCCGTCGGGTGCTGCGTGGTGGTCGGTCATGGTTCCTCCCCGGAACGGGGTCCCCGGTCCGGTACGGAGCCGGGGGACGCGGATGATCGGCTGATCGGTGATTCAGGGATCATCGTAGGCGGCGGTCCGCGCGCGTGAGGTGCGGGCCGTAGCATGACGGAACGTACAACAGAGGGGACCTTCGCATGTCCGACGAGGCACAGCCGCCCAGAGCGCCGGACAGCCCGGTCCCGCATCCGGATCCGCGTCCGGGGGATGCCCCGCGGGACGCGGTGCCCCGGGACGGCGCCTCCCCGTCCGGCCGGCCCCCGGTCCCGGCGCCTCCGACGGCTGCCGCGCCCGCGGCACCCACGGCGTCCGGTGTTCCCCTGGGCAAGCCCGCCGACCCGGACCCGTGGGCGCCGCCCGCCGACGCCCCCCGGCCGCCCTTCCCGCACGACCAGCGGACGCTCACCTCCATACCGGGGGCGGGCGCCCCCTACGCGCCGCCCTACCCCGCGCCCGCCCCGGGCGGGCCCGTTCCGCCGCCGCCCATCGCGCCGGACGGCCCGGGTCTGCCGGAGTACGGCCAGCCCCCGTACGCGGGCCAGTACCCGCCCCACCAGTACCCGCCGCATCAGTACCCGCAGGGCCAGTACCCGGGCCACCCCGGGCCCGGTGGCCAGTTCGCCCCGTACCCCGGTGCCGCCGGGTACGGGTGGCCCATACCGCCGTACGGGCAGAGCAACGGCATGGGGGTCGCCGCGCTGTCGCTCGGGATCGTCTCGGCCGCGGTCTTCTGCATGTGGCCGGTGACCATCCTGCTGGGCGTGCTGGCCATCGTCTTCGGCGTGATCGCGCGCGGCAAGGCCCGCCGGGGGGAGGCGTCCAACCCGGGACAGGCGCTGGCCGGCATCATCTGCGGGGCGGCCGGCATCGTCCTGGGCCTGGCCCTGTTCGTCCTCGTCATCATGCTGCCGGACGACTTCGACTCCACCGAGAGCGACCCCTTCGACGACGGTTACTCGACGTCGCTCGTCGTGCCGTACGACACGACGAGCGACGCGGCGGACGTGCCGGGCCCGGCGTCCCCCGTCGGCTAGGAGCCGTCCGCCCGCAGCCGCTCCCGTGCCTCCATCAGGGCGAAGCCCAGGAGGTTCGGCCCGCGCCAGCGTCCTGGGTCGGAGGCGCGCTCGTCGTCCGCGGCCAGTCCGATGCCCCACACCCGGTCCAGCGGACTGGCCTCGACGAGCACACGGTCCCCCGTGCCGAGCAGGAAGTCCCGCAGGTCGGGGTGCGCGGTGAACTTGTGGACGCTGCCCTCGACGACGATCCGGAACCGCTCACGCTCCCACCGGGCGTCGTCGAAGCCGCGGACCAGCCGCCCCGCCTTCTTCGCCGCGGCCGGATGTCCCGCGGTCAGCGCCTGCCGCTCCGCCTCCGCGTCCCCGAACAGCCGGGCCTTCGACGCCATCATCCAGTGCTCCGCCGTGGCGTACTCCACGCCGTCCACCGTGAACGGCGACGGCCACCACTGGCTCAGACAGCCCGCCCCGACCCGCCCGTCGGGCCGCGGCCGGTGCCCCCAGAAGTGCAGGTACCTGACCCTCGCCCCCGCGCGGACCTCCCCGGTCAGGGTGGTCCACGAATCGATCTTCCCCATGGGGGAGGAGTCTGGCACGCGGCACTGACATCATGTGTTTTCCTTTTTCGTCCGCCTCCTGCGTCGCCTGTGTCACCTGCCCCATCCGGGACAATACGGCGGTGGCCCGGAAGGACCGGCACCGCACCTTCTCCGGGAACCTCCCGACCGTGACCAGGGGCCGCCGACCGCGGCCGTACCTTTCGAAAGGGCACCAACACGCATGGAGCAGTACGAGCCCGCCCGCCTGACCCCGGCCCGCCGGGCCGCTGTGCGGCGCAGCCTCAGAGACGGCAGGGCCGCCCTGACCCGCCGGTCGCTGCTGCGCGCCTCCACGGGTGGCGCGCTCGCACTCGGCGGCCTCGGGGCCCTGAGCGCCTGCGGGATCCCCCCGGCGGGCCGGAGCCGGGGCGGCGAGTCCACCGAGGACCACTCGGAGAGGGAGCGGACCGTCTCCTTCTCCAACTGGACCGAGTACATGGACGTCGACGACAGCGGCCGGCGCCACCCGACGCTCGAGGACTTCACCCGGCGCACCGGCATCGAGGTCGAGTACACCGAGGACATCAACGACAACAACGAGTTCTTCGGCAAGATCAAGCCGCAGCTCGCCGCGGGCCAGGAGACCGGCCGGGACATCATCGTGCTCACCGACTGGCTGGCCGGCCGCCTGATCCGCCTCGGGTGGGTGCAGAAGCTGGACCCGGCCAACCTGCCGCACGCCTACGCGAACCTGTCCGCCCAGTTCCGCGATCCCGACTGGGATCCCGGCCGCGCCTACTCGTACCCGTGGCAGGCCGTCCCCACCGTCGTCGCGTACAACAAGAAGGCCCTCGACGGCATCGAGGTGACCTCCTTCTCCGACCTGCTCGACGACCCGAGGCTGAAGGGCCGCGTCGGTCTGCTGGCGGAGATGCGCGACACCGTCGGCATGGTGCTGCTGGACATGGGCAAGGACCCGGAGAAGTTCACCGGCGACGACTACGACGCGGCCCTCGCCCGGCTGCAGAAAGCCGTCGACCGCGGCCAGATACGCCGCTTCACCGGCAACGACTACACCGCCGACCTCGCCAGGGGCGACTTCGCGGCGTGCCTCGCCTGGGGCGGTGACGTCGTCCAGCTCCGGGCGGACAGCCCGGACATCGGCTACCTGATCCCCGACAGCGGCTGCATCACGTCGACCGACGTGCTGCTGGTGCCGAACAAGGCCCGCCACAAGACGAACGCCGAGCGGCTCATCGACCACTACTACGAGCCGCGGGCGGCCGCCGAACTCGCCGCCTACATCAACTACGTGTGCCCGGTGGACGGGGCGAAGGCCGAGCTGGAGAAGATCGACCCGGACGCGGCGAACAACCCGCTGATCATCCCCGACAGGGACCTGGCCGCGAGATCCTTCGCCTTCCGCTCGCTGACGAGCACCGAGGAGACGGCCTTCGAGGACGCCTTCGCGAAGCTCACGGGAGCGTGACGACGGTGACGACGAGCAGCACGGCGCGCAACACGACGAAGAACACGGCGAAGAGCACGACAGAGAGCACGACAGAGAGCACGACAAGGACCATGACGAACCGCGGCGGTGACGTCCGCCTGACGGGCATCAGCAAGACGTACGGCTCCCTCACCGCCGTGCACCCCCTCGACCTGACCGTGCCCCAGGGCTCGTTCTTCGCCCTGCTCGGCGCCTCGGGCTGCGGCAAGACGACCACCCTGCGCATGATCGCGGGCCTGGAGGAACCCACCGCGGGCACCGTGTGCCTGGGGGACCGGGACGTGACCCGCCTGCCTCCGCACAAGCGGCCGGTGAACACGGTCTTCCAGTCGTACGCGCTCTTCCCGCACCTCGACGTCTTCGAGAACGTCGCCTTCGGGCTGCGGCGGCGCGGCATCAGGTCGGTGAAGAAGCAGGTCGAGGAGATGCTGGAGCTCGTCCAGCTCGGCGAGCAGGCCCGGCGGAGGCCGCACCTGCTCTCCGGCGGCCAGCAGCAGCGCGTCGCGGTCGCCCGCGCGCTGATCAACCACCCGGAGGTACTGCTCCTCGACGAGCCCCTCGGCGCCCTCGACCTCCGGCTGCGCCGGCGGATGCAGCAGGAGCTGAAGCGCATCCAGACCGAGGTCGGCATCACGTTCGTGCACGTCACGCACGACCAGGAGGAGGCCATGTCGATGGCCGACACGGTCGCCGTGATGAACGCGGGCCGCATCGAACAGCTCGGTGCGCCCGCCGACCTCTACGAGCGGCCGGGGACGGCGTTCGTCGCGAACTTCCTCGGCACGTCCAACCTGATCGAGGCCGAGGTGCACTCCACGAACGGCGACGACGTCGTGCTCACGGCGGGCGGCGGCAGGCTCGCCGTGCCCCGCGCGCGGTGCGCGGCGCCCGTCCGGACCGGCGGCAGGGTGCTGCTCGGCATACGCCCGGAGAAGACGTCCCTCACCCACGCGGACGACTCCGCCGGGATACCCGCGGGCCGCAACCGTGTCGCCGGGCGGATCACCGCGACCAGCTTCTCCGGGGTCGCCACGAGCTACGTCGTCGACAGCGCGGCCTGCCCGGGGTTCGAGGCGTACGTGCAGAACATCGACCGCGATCCCCGGCTCGTCCCCGGCGCCGAGGTCGTCCTGCACTGGAACCCCGCGCACACCTTCGGCCTCGACACCGCCCCGGCCGCCCGGGCGGGTGCCGCGGAGGCGGGGGAGGAAGCCCGCACATGACGATGCTCACCAAGGCGCCCCCGCCCCCGGCCCGCTTCCTGGACGAGGACCCGGACGAACGTCCGGGCGCCGGCCCGTACCCGGGCGTCGAACGGCTCCCCGCGCGCGCGGGAGGCCGGTTCACCCCGTACTGGCTGCTCCTGCCCGGCATCCTGTGGCTGCTGGTCTTCTTCCTGCTGCCGATGGTGTACCAGGCCTCCACGTCCGTGCAGACCGGCTCCCTGGAGGACGGCTACCGGGTCACCTGGCACTTCGCGACGTACTGGGACGCGCTGTCCACGTACTGGCCGCAGTTCCTGCGCTCGGTGCTGTACGCGGGCTCCGCGACCGTCCTGTGCCTGCTGCTCGGCTATCCGCTGGCGTACCTGATCGCGTTCCGCGCGGGCCGCTGGCGGGGGCTGGTCCTCGTCCTGGTGGTCGCGCCCTTCTTCACCAGCTTCCTGATCCGTACGCTCGCCTGGAAGACGATCCTCGCGGACGGCGGCCCGGTCGTCGGCGCCCTGAACGCCCTGCACGTCCTCGACGTCACCGGCTGGCTCGGCCTCACCGCCGGGGAGCGGGTGCTCGCCACCCCGCTCGCGGTGGTCTGCGGTCTCACGTACAACTTCCTGCCGTTCATGGTGCTGCCGCTCTACACCTCCCTGGAGCGCATCGACGGGCGGCTGCACGAGGCGGCGGGCGACCTGTACGCGACCCCGTTCACGACCTTCCGCCGGATCACGCTGCCGCTGTCGATGCCGGGGGTCGTCTCCGGCACGCTGCTGACCTTCATCCCGGCCGTCGGCGACTACGTCAACGCCGACCTGCTCGGCTCCACGGACACCCGCATGATCGGCAACGTGATCCAGACGCAGTTCCTGCGGGTGCTCGACTACCCGACGGCGGCGGCGCTGTCCTTCCTGCTCATGGCCGCCATCCTGCTCGTGGTGACCCTCTACATCCGCAGGGCAGGGACGGAGGACCTGGTCTGATGGCTCTCCTGCACCGGCTGCGGCGCCACCTCGTCGTCCTCGCGGGCCTGCTGACGCTCGGGTTCCTGCTGCTGCCGAACCTCGTCGTGACCGTGTTCTCGTTCAACGACCCGAAGGGCCGCTTCAACTACACCTGGCAGGGGTTCTCCGCCGACGCGTGGCGTGACCCGTGCGGGGTGTCCGGGCTGTGCGGTTCGCTCGCGGTCAGCCTGCAGATCGCCCTCTGGGCCACGCTCGGCGCCACGGTCCTCGGCACCATGACCGCCTTCGCGCTGGCGCGGTACCGCTTCCGCGCGCGCGGGGCGGTCAACTCGCTGGTCTTCCTGCCCATGGCGATGCCCGAGGCCGTCATGGCGGCCTCCCTGCTGACCCTGTTCCTGAACCTGGGCGCAGAGCTCGGCTTCTGGACGATCCTGATCGCCCACGTCATGTTCTGCCTGAGCTTCGTCGTCGTGGCGGTGAAGGCGCGCGTCATGTCGATGGACCCCCGGCTGGAGGAGGCCGCGCGGGACCTCTACGCGGGGCCCGCGCAGACCTTCCTGCGGGTCACCCTGCCGATCGCGGCGCCCGGGATCGGCGCGGGCGCGCTGCTGGCGTTCGCCCTCTCCTTCGACGACTTCGTGATCACCAACTTCACCGCGGGCTCCACCGTGACCTTCCCCATGTTCGTGTGGGGATCGGCGCAGCGGGGGACGCCGGTGCAGATCAACGTCGTCGGCACGGCCATGTTCGCCCTCGCCGTGCTGGTCGTCCTGGCGGGGACGGCCGGCGCGAACCGCCGGAGGAAGCTGCGCGGGTAGGGACCCGGGGGGACCGGGCGGAGAGGAAGACCCCGAGACCGGTCAGCGGCAGCGCGCACAGGCACCAGGCGCCCAGCACGTCCAGGGGCCAGTGGTAGCCGTGGCGGACCAGTCCGAACCCGGTCCCGGCGTTCAGCGCGCCGCACACGAGCAGCGCCGCGGTCCGGGCGAACGCGCCGCGCAGCCAGGGCCACAGCACGAGGACCGCCCCGCCGTACGCGACGGCGGCGGTCGCCGAGTGCCCGGACGGGTAGAAGCCCGTCTCCGGGGCCATCACCGGCGGACCCGGGCGGTCGATCAGCTCCTTCAGCGGGACGACCAGCAGGGGGACGGCCGCCATCAGCAGGGCCGCGACCAGGGACGGCAGCCACCAGCGGGCGGCTTCCGCCCGGCGGGCGAGCAGCGCCGCGACGGCCAGCACGGCCGCCAGCACCGGGACCGCGACCGGGATGCCGCCGAGATCGGCGAGGAACTGCGACACACCGCCGGGACGCACCAGACGGCCGCCGATCCGCTCGTCGGCGCGGGCGAGGGGACCGTGGGCGGCCACCTGCCAGGTGATCAGGACGAGGAGCAGGGCGGGCGGCGCGACGAGCGCCCACAGGACCCGGCTCCGGCGGGAGCGGGAGGTGGTCGGCCGCCCCGGAACAGGGGGGAGTGTTCCGGAGCGGCCGACCGGACCGGTGTGCCGCGCGCCCCGGGGGGTCTGGGGCGGGCAGCCGTCCGATCGGTGAGGAGACCCGGAGCCGGAGGCCCCGGTGTTGTGCGCGACCGCGCGACCGGGACGGAGCTGGGGAGGCCCCGGCCTGGTGCCGCCCGTGGTCGCCCGCGGGCGGGGTGTGTCTCTCATCCGGCTAGAACCTACGACAGGGAGCGGGGGCGACGACAGGCGGACCGGCGTGCTGCCATCCACCTTGCACACCTTCTTCACGGCCTCCGCCCCCGGGTCGCGCGCCCACCGCGTGCTCAGATCCGGGTGAAGGCCTGCTCGAGGATGTCGAGGCCCTCGCCGAGCAGGTTCTCGCCGATGACGAGCGGCGGCAGGAAGCGCAGCACGTTGCCGTACGTGCCACAGGTCAGGACCAGCAGGCCCTCCTGGTGGCAGGCCCTGGCGAGCGCGGCGGTGGCCTCGGGGGCCGGCTCCTTGGTGGCGCGGTCCTCGACCAGCTCGACGGCGATCATGGCGCCCCGGCCGCGGACGTCACCGATGATCTCGTGCTTCTCCGCCATGGCGGTCAGGCGGGCCTTCATGACGGCCTCGATGTCCCGCGCCCTCGCGTTGAGGTCGAGCTCCTTCATCGTCTCGATGGCGCCGAGCGCGCCCGCGCAGGCGACCGGGTTGCCGCCGTACGTGCCGCCGAGGCCGCCGACGTGCGCGGCGTCCATGATCTCGGCGCGGCCCGTCACCGCGGAGAGCGGCAGCCCGCCCGCGATGCCCTTGGCGGTGGTGATCAGGTCCGGGACGATGCCCTCGTCCTCGCAGGCGAACCACCGGCCGGTGCGGCAGAAGCCGGACTGGATCTCGTCCGCGACGAAGACGATGCCGTGCTCGGAGGCGAACTCGCGCAGGGCCGGGAGGAAGCCCTTGGCCGGCTCGATGAAGCCGCCCTCGCCGAGGACCGGCTCGATGACGATCGCGGCCACGTTGTCCGCGCCGACCTGCTTGGTGATCTCGTCGATGGCCTGGGCGGCGGCCTCCGGACCCGCGTTCGAAGGGCCGGTCGGCCAGCGGTAGCCGTACGCCACCGGCACCCGGTACACCTCGGGCGCGAACGGGCCGAAGCCGTGCTTGTACGGCATGTTCTTGGCGGTCAGGGCCATCGTGAGGTTGGTCCGGCCGTGGTAGCCGTGGTCGAACACGACGACCGCCTGCCGCCCGGTGTACGCACGGGCGATCTTGACCGCGTTCTCGACGGCCTCGGCGCCCGAGTTGAACAGGGCCGACTTCTTGGCGTGGTCGCCCGGCGTCAGCTCGGCCAGCGCCTCGGCGACGGCGACGTAGCCCTCGTACGGCGTGATCATGAAGCAGGTGTGGGTGAAGTCCTGGAGCTGGGCGGACGCCCGGCGTACGACGGCCTCGGCGGAGGCGCCGACGGTGGTCACCGCGATGCCGGAGCCGAAGTCGATCAGCCGGTTGCCGTCGACGTCCTCGACGATCCCGCCGCCCGCGCGCGTGACGAAGACCGGCAGCGTGGAGCCGACGCCCCGCGCGACCGCGGCGGTACGGCGGGCCTGGAGCTCCCGTGACTTCGGACCGGGGATGGCGGTGACGACGCGGCGCTCCTGCGGAAGTGCGGTCATGCGGGGCTCCTGGGGGGTCTTCGGTCGCTGGTCACTGTCCTCTTCCCCCGCAGGCTAGGACGGGGAGAAGGCGCTGGGCATGCTCCATGTGGGTGGTGTCGCGGCGCCGGGTTGTCCGCGGTGGACATAGCGGCGACCGGCCGCGCGGTTCCGGCCGCGTAAACGGTGAACTGCCCGGGTTCGCACGTTAGATTGACTCGCTGTGGCGGACGGAGCGGCTGGTCAGGGGGCAGGGGCGATGAACGGCGACGGGACGCAGGACACCTGGGGCAAGCAGGCGCATCCCGTGCCGCGTCCGGCGGTGCCGCCGGAGCCGCCCGCGGCGCCGCCCAGGCCGAGGTACGCCCCGGGTACGCCGCCCGCCGCGGAGCGGCCCCCGTCCGCGGTCGCCGACTGGCTCAACGAGTCACGTCCGGCCGCCCGCCCCGGCATCTGGCGCCTCGGCTACCGCATGCCCAAGGCGGCCCAGGCGGTGGAGCGCCTCTCCCCGGTCACCATCGCCGGCGTGCTGATCCCCCTGGTGGTGGCGCTGGTCCTGTGGTCGTTCTGGCGCCGGGGCGCCATTCCGTACCAGTTCGCCCTGCTCAGGGTCTTCACCCCGGAGGACTGGTGGTGGGGAGGCACCCTCGCCTCGCCCAGGGAATGGCAGGGCGTGGAGGCCAGAGTGGTCTACGACGGGCTCTTCTTCGCCGTGCTCGTCTACGCCATGGCACGGCTGGGCAGCTGGGCCGGCATCGTCCGGCACCTCATCGGACGCCGGGAACAGCCCGCGCGCGCGGGCCTCGCGGCCCTGGCCGCCCTGGTCACGCTCAGCCTCGTCTTCCCCTCGGCCTTCCCGCTCGTCGGCTGGAGCCCACTGCCCGTCGTGAGCCCGCTGTTCTCGCTCGTCACGCTGATCACCGGCGGGTACGACTTCTTCTTCTCGCCCTGGCGCACGAACCTGCTCTACGCCGTCGTCACCCTGCTCCTGCTGTGGCCCTTCGCCCGGCTCGGCGGCTGGTGGCCGCTGCTGCGGAGCCGGTTCGCGGGACGCGGCGGCACCGCGGGCGACGAAGCCGCGCAGCCGCCCGCCGGAGAGCTCCCCGCCCGCTGGCCCGCGCTGCGCGACGCCGGACAGCACGAGGCCGCGGAGGTCCTCACCGCCGAGGTCGCGGCGGGCCGCATGAACGACGTCGACGTCGCCCGGGTCACGCACGCCTGGACGACGGCCCGGTCCGGCGGACGGCTCGCGGACTTCACCGAGGCCGTCCTGCGCCACGGCGCCGCCGCGCTCACCCACCCGTCCGGCGCCCGCGACCTGCCCGGCCGCACCGCCCGGCACGACCTGCTCGCCGGGCAGGTCCGCATCGGGCAGTGGGCGGCGGGGGAGCGCACACCGCCCGCCTACGGCGGCGTCGGCGCGGCACTCGGCCCGGACACCCTCGGCACGTCGCTCCTCGTCGTGGGACCGTCGGGTTCGGGCAAGACCCGGCGGGTGATCGCCCCGCTGGCCGAGTCGCTCGCCCTGCAGGCGCTGACCGGCAGCTGTGCCGTCGTCGCCGTGTGCGCGGCCGGGACACCGCTCGGGCCGGACGCCGCGTTCGACGTCGTGGTGCGCATCGGCGACCGGGCGTCCGTCCACGACCTGGACCCGTACGCCGGGGCCGAGGACCCCGACGAGGCGGCCGCGTTTCTCGCCGAGGCCCTGGTCGGCGACCTGGACGCCACGGGCGCCCGGCGGCGGGCCGTCACCGCGCTCGCCCAGCTGCTCGGCCCGTACCGGGCCGCGTACGGCGCCTTCCCCACGCTGCCCGTCCTGCGGGAGCTCCTGCTGGGCGAGGCGTCGCTGCTGACGCCGCTGCGCGAGGCGCTGGCGGACGAGCGGGGCGCCGTCATGCGCCGTGAGCTCGACGCCCGCCTCCGCCAGGCCGGCGCCCCGGGCGACCCCGGACCGGAACTCGCCGACCGGCTCGCCCTGCTGGACCGCCCCGTCTTCGCCGACTTCTTCGGCGCGGCCGGCGGCTCCGTGCGGCCGTTCTCGCTGCGCGCCGTGGCCCACCATCCGCTGCGCGTCCGCATCGACCTGCCCGGGCAGGGACACGAGGAGGCCGCGCGGCTGATCACGCGGCTCGTGCTGGCCCAGTTCACCGCCGTCGCGCACGGGGACGGGCGGGAGCACTTCGCCTGCCTCCTCCTCGACGACGCCGCGGGCGCGGTCACCGAGGAGTCGGTCCGGCGCATCCAGCGGCTGCGCACCCGGAACGCGGGCGTCGTGCTCGCGCTGCGCTCGATCGCCGACGTCCCCGAGCCCCTGCACGGCCCGCTGTACGGCGCGGTCGGCTGCCGCATGGCCTGCTCCGGGGTCACCACCTGGGACGGCAGCCGGTTCGCCGACGCCTGGGGCACGGAGTGGGTGGAGACCCAGGACGTGGCCCAGCACACCGTCTTCGCCGACCAGCCGATGACCCGTGCCCTGCACCGCCTGCGCAAGATGGTCACCGGCAAGGAGGTCACCACCAGGGCGGTCACCGTACGGCAGGTCGAGCGGGAGCGGTGGTCCGCCTCCGAGCTCGCGCACCAGGTGCCGCCGGGGCACGCGGTGCTGTCGCTGACCACCGTGGGGGGCGAGCACGCGCCGCCGCTGCTGGTGGACCTGCGGAGCTGAGCGGCGCTCGCGGGAGCCCGGAGGCGGCGGTACCGGGCAGGCCGACCGGCATAGGCTGTGGGCACGTCCCGGCCCAGAGAACGCGAAGCCCCATGCCACCCACGCTCGCCTCCCTCGTCCACCACTCCGCGCTCAAGCTGACCGTCCGCGCCGGCGCCGACCGGCTGGACGCCCCCGTCCGCTGGGCGCACGCGAGCGAGCTCGCCGACCCCGTGCCGTACATGGAGGGCGGGGAGCTGCTGCTGATTACCGCGCTGAAGCTGGACGCGGAGGACCCGGAGGCGATGCGGCGGTACGTGCGGCGGCTGGTGGGTGCCGGGGTCGCCGGACTCGGGTTCGCCGTCGGGGTGCACTACGAGGCGGTGCCCCGGGCGCTCGTCGACGCCGCGGAGGCGGAGGGCCTGCCGCTCCTGGAGGTGCCCCGGCGCACCCCGTTCCTGGCGATCAGCAAGGCCGTCTCCGCCGCCATCGCCGCCGACCAGTACCGGGCCGTGACCGCCGGCTTCGCCGCACAGCGCGAGCTCACCCGGCAGGCGCTGAGCGCGGGCCCCGAGGGGCTGCTCGCGGCGCTCGCGGCGCAGGTCGACGGGTGGGCCGCGCTGTACGACGCCTCCGGAGCCGTGGTGGCGGCGGCCCCCGAGTGGGCGGGGCGGCGGGCCGCGCGGCTCACCGCGCACGTCGAGCGGCTGCGGAGCAGACCGGTGCCGGCCAGCGCGGTGGTCGGGGGCGAGGCCGCGGAGGGCGGGGGCGGCGACGACCGGGTCGAGCTGCACTCCCTGGGGACCGGGCGGCGCACCCGGGCCGCGCTGGCGGTGGGCACGGCCGCGGCGCTCGGCACCGCCGAACGGTACGCCGTCCACTCGGCCGTCGCCCTGCTCACGCTGACGACGGAGCGGTCCCGGTCGCTGTCCGCGGCCGAGCAGCGGGTCGGCGCGGCGGTGCTGCGCATGCTGCTCGCCGCGGAGCCGGACCACGCCCGGGCGGTGGCGGGGGACCTGTACGGGGACCTGCTGGACGCGCCGTTCCGGCTGGCCGTCGCCGAGGCGCCCGCCGGAACGGACGGCGAGCCGCTGGCCCGGCTGACGGAGGCCGTGGAGGCCGCGGCGGCCCGGGCGGGGGAGCCGGTCCTGCTCGTGCCCGAGGGGGAGCGGCTGGTGATCCTGGCCGCGGACGGGGGTGAGGCGGTGGCCGCCTGCGGGGAGTGCGCGCTGCGGACGCGCGCGGCGCGCACCGGCGCGGGCGGCGCCAAGGGGCGGCCGCAGGACCGCGACGGGCTGGTGGTCGGGCTGTCCGCGCCCACCGGTCCGGCCGGCGCGCCGACCGCGTACCGGCAGGCCGGGCAGGCCCTGTCGGTGGCCCGGCGGCGGGGCCGGGCGCTGGTGGAGCACGAGGAGGTGGCCGCCGGTTCGGTGCTGCCGCTGCTCGCCGACGAGGCGGTACGGGCGTTCGCGGAGGGGCTGCTGCGGGCCCTGCGCGAGCACGACGCGACCGGGCGCGGCGACCTGGTGGCCTCGCTGCGGGCCTGGCTGTCGCACCACGGTCAGTGGGACGCGGCGGCGGCCGACCTCGGGGTGCACCGGCACACGCTGCGGTACCGGATGCGGCGGGTGGAGGAGATCCTCGGCCGGTCGCTGGACGACCCGGACGCGCGGATGGAGCTGTGGCTGGCGCTGAAGGCCACGGCGGGACCGGGGGAGTAGCGCGACGGAACGGCGCGTTCGCGTCCCGGAGTGCTACACGACGGACAAACGACCCCCTGGTGTACGCGTCCTACGGTGGTGCCCGGAAGCACACGCGCGGCGGACACGCAGCGGACACGCGGCGCAGAACACCACTCCAGCGCGGAAAGCGCGGAAGGGCCGGGACGACTATGACTGCCACCCACGCCTTCTGGCTCGCCGGCCGTCAGGCCACCGGTGAGACCGGATACGACGTCACCTCGCCGTGGGACGGACGGCTCGTCGGCACGGTCTCCGTGCCCACCGAGGCACAGACCGAGGAGGCCGTGGCCGCCGCCCACGCCGTACGGGACGAGTTCGCGGCCACGCCCGCGCACGTGCGCGCCGCGGCTCTCGACCACGTCTCGCGGCGCCTGGCCGAGCGTACCGAGGAGATAGCCCGGCTGATCTCGGCCGAGAACGGCAAGCCGGTCAAGTGGGCCCGCGGCGAGGTCGGGCGGGCCGTGTCGGTGTTCCGCTTCGCGGCCGAGGAGGCCCGGCGGTTCAACGGCGGCGAGGCCCAGCGCCTCGACACCGACGCGGGCGGCCAGGGCCGGCTCGCCCTCACCCGCCGCTTCCCCAAGGGCGTCGTACTGGGTATCGCGCCCTTCAACTTCCCGCTCAACCTGTGCGCCCACAAGGTCGCCCCGGCGATCGCGGCCGGCGCGCCGATCATCCTCAAGCCCGCCCCGGCCACCCCGTTGTCCGCGCTGGTCATCGGCGAGCTGCTCGCCGAGACCGAGCTGCCCGCCGGGTCGTGGAGCATCCTGCCGGTACCCAACGACCGCATGCCCGCCCTCGTGCAGGACGAGCGGCTGCCGGTCATCTCCTTCACCGGCTCCGAGCAGGTCGGCTACGCGATCATGGACTCGGTGCCGCGCAAGCACTGCACCCTGGAGCTCGGCGGTAACGGCGCGGCCGTCGTCCTCGCCGACTGGGCGAGCGACGCCGACCTGGACCGGGCGGCCGCGCGCATCGCCACCTTCTCCAACTACCAGGGCGGCCAGTCCTGCATCTCCGTGCAGCGCGTGATCGCGCACGCCGCGGTGTACGACCGGCTGCTGCCCCGTATCGTCGCCGCCGTCGAGGCGCAGGTCACCGGCGACCCGGAGGACGACGCCACCGACGTCGGGCCGCTGGTCAGCGAGGACGCCGCGAAGCGGGTGGAGTCCTGGGTCGACGAGGCCGTCGCCGCGGGCGCGAAGCTGCTGACCGGCGGCGAGCGGGACGGCGCCGCCTACGCCCCGACCGTGCTCACCGACCTGCCCGCCGACGTGACCCTCGCGTCCGAGGAGGTCTTCGGGCCGGTGCTCTCGGTGCAGAAGGTGGACGGCGAGGCCGAGGCGTTCGCCGCCGTCAACGCCTCCAAGTACGGTCTCCAGGCAGGTGTGTTCACGCACGACCTGCAGACCGCCTTCCGGGCGCACCGCGCGCTGGAGGTCGGCGGTGTGGTCGTCGGCGACGTCCCCTCCTACCGCGCCGACCAGATGCCGTACGGCGGCGTCAAGCAGTCCGGCGTCGGGCGCGAGGGCGTGCGGTTCGCGATGGAGGACTACACGTACGAGCGGGTGCTGGTGCTCACCGGCATCGAGCTCTGAACCGTGGTGGCGTGTCCCCGGCCGGGGACACGCCACGGGCTCCTCACCCGGAGAAGCCGACGTGCGCGAGCCGCAGCGGGCCGCGCAGCCCGAGGTGGACGTCGTGCACGCCCGCGGCCGTGACGTCGGCGCTCAGCGTGGTGTAGTCGTACGGGCCCGGGGTGCCGGGGGACAGCGGCAGCACCGCGAGGACCGGTCCGCCGTTGAGGGAGAACGCGATCTCGCCCTCGCCCGCCGCCTCCACCGTGACCCGCGCGACGCCGTCGCCGAAGTCGCAGTCCTGGAAGAGCAGTTCGCCCGTGCCGGCGCCGACGGGCGTCACCGCGTCGCCCGCCGCCTTCGCCCGGTCGACGATCTCCGTGCCGCGCTGGTCGTCGAAGTCGGCGGCGTCCAGACCGCGCACCAGGACCGGACGGGGGGTGGCGGGCTCGCCGCCCAGCCGGACCGTGCCGGTCAGGCGGACGTCCTCGCTGGACGCGCCGGCCAGCAGCTCGTACGCACCGGGCGCCACGCGGTACCGGCCCTGCGCCACGTCCCAGAACGCGAACGCCTCCTGGGGGACGTGGAGGACCAGCCGGGCCGAGGCGCCGGGCGCGAGGGTGACGCGGCGGTGGGCGGCCAGCTCGCGGCGGGGGCGCGGCACCGACGGGTCCACGGCCCGCACGTACAGCTGGGCCACCTCGTCGGCCGTCCGGTCGCCGGTGTTGGTGACGGTGAAGGCCACCCGGACGCCGCCGTCCTCCGTACCGCACTCCAGGCCGTCGTACCGGAAGTCGCCGTACGACAGCCCGTGCCCGAACGGGAACAGCGGCGTCCCCTCGAAGTACAGGTACGTCTGGCGGCTGCCGATCACGTCGTAGTCCAGCAGGCCGGGCAGGTCCGCGTCGGAGGCGTACCAGGTCTGCGGCAGGCGGCCCGCGGGGGAGACGTCGCCGGCGAGGACGCGGGCCAGGGCGGTGCCCGCGGCCTGGCCGCCGTGCGCGGTCCACAGCAGCGCGGGCAGGCCGGTGTGGTCGACCGCGTACGGGTACGCCGAGGTCAGGACCAGGACCGTGCGCGGGTTGGCGGCGCGGGCGGCGCGCAGCAGGCGTTCCTGGTGCGCGGGCAGGCGCAGGGTGGTGCGGTCCTCGGTCTCGCGCCCGTTGATGTGCGGGTCGTTGCCCGCGACGACCACGACCACGTCGGCCCCGGCGGCGGCCCGGGCGACGGCGTCCTCGCCGCGTTCGGCGACGACGAGCTCGAAGACCGTCGGATGTTCCTCGCCCGCCGCGGCAACCTTCACCCCGTCGGCGGCGACGGAGACATGGCCACCCGTTCCCGTGTGCCTGAGGAGGTGACCGTGAGCATGGGGTTCGAGGCGGAAGGTCTCCTGGACGACCCAGCCGCCGGGCTGGTCCGCGGAGGCGCGTACGTACCCGTCGTCGGCGACCGAGAGGTAGCGGCCGTCCGGTGCGCGGAAGGTGAGGACGCCGTCGCCCCAGTCGGCCATGGCCAGCTCGGTGCCGTCGGCGTCGGCGGTGAGCGGGGGCAGGTCGGTGCGGCCCGCGAGCAGCGCGGGGTCGAGGGCGCCGTCCGCGCCGCGCGCCTCGTCCCCGGCGCCGGCGGCCTCCCGGACCGTCAGGTACGTCCCCGCGGGGGTCCGCAGCCGTACCCGGTCCACCCCCTCGGCGAAGGTGACGTGCCCGGCGCCGAACCGCTCGTACAGGCCCTCCAGCGGGGTGGAGCGGTGGATCAGCGTGCCGCTGTACCAGTCGAGCTTGCACTCGTCGGCGAGGAGCCCGACGACGGCGACGCGGGTGCCCTCGGCGAGGGGCAGCAGACCGCCCTCGTTCTTCAGCAGGACGACCGCCTGTTCGGCCGCCTCCTGGGCGAGCGCCCGGTGGGCGGGGGTGTCGAAGTCCCGCGTGTGCGCGTACGGGTCCGCCTCGGGGTCGAACTCGCCGAGCCGGAAGCGGACCGAGAGCTGGCGGCGCACGGCCCGGTCGATGTCGTCCTCGCTCAGCAGGTCCTCGGCGAGGGCGGTGCGGACGCGGTCGATGGTCTTCGAGCTGTCCGTGCCGTGGTCGGTGAAGCTGTCGACCCCGGCGCGCAGCGCGGCCGCCGTGGCCTCGGCGTGGGTGTCGAAGTAGTGCTCGGAGTCGACCAGGTTCGAGGGCGCGCCCGCGTCCGAGCAGACGAGGAGGTCCTCGTCGGTCCAGGTGCGCAGATGCTCCTCCAGGTAGGGGGAGACGTGGTTCGGGCGGCCGTTGACCAGGTTGTACGCGGGCATCACCCCGGCCACCGCGCCCGCCCGGACCGTGTCGCGGAAGGCGCGCAGGTCGTACTCGTGCAGCACCCGCGGGCGGACCGAGGAGGAGGTCAGGTCGCGCTCGGTCTCGTTGTTGTGGGCGAGCCAGTGCTTGAGGACCGGCGCCGTGCGCCAGAACACCGGGTGATCACCGCGCAGGCCGCGGGTGTACGCGGTCGCGATGGCGGACGTCAGCCCCGGGTCCTCGGAGTACCCCTCCTCGTTGCGGCCCCACAGCGGGTGGCGCAGCAGGTTCACCACGGGCGCCCAGACGTTGAGTCCCACGCGGTCGTCGCGGGCGCGCATGGCGCGGGCCTCGGTGGACACCGCCTCCCCGACCCGCCGGACGAGGTCCTCGTTCCAGGTCGCGCCCAGGCCCACCGCCTGCGGGAACACGGTGGCCGGGCCCATCCACGCCACCCCGTGCAGGGCCTCCTGGCCGGTGCGGAACGCGGCGACGCCGAGGCGCTCGACCGCGGGGGCGAACTGGTGCAGGAGCGCGATGCGCTCGTCGAGCGTCAGCCGCTCCAGCAGATCGTCGACGCGTCGGGCGAGCGGCAGCCGCGGGTCGCGGAAAGGCAGGACGGGTGGCGTCTGTGCGGTCACTGTGGGGTTCCCCTTGCGATGGAGCGGCGAGGCGCCTTTCGAAGCGCTTCGATGCTCATTCGCCCCCCGTACGAGTGTCAAGACACCGTCCCCTCAGACCTCTCTCAAACCTCCGAGGAATTGCGTGTACGCCCCTTGTGCACCCCCAGCGGTTCACTTAACCTCGCAGCAACTTCGAAGCGCTTCGACGCCGAGGGGCACATTCTCCGTGTGCACAGCCCTCCGATGTTCCGATGCTCCGGAGTTGATGGGCACCGGTCTCTGCACAGCCAGTTCCGCTCAAGACACCGCAGCCGACGGCCTCCCCGCCGGGTGTCCTGGTGTGCGCCACGAAGGGTTGACGCAATGACGCCGAACTCCGCCGCCTCCGCTCCCAGCCGGAGAAGATTCCTCGCCTCGACGGCGGTCGCCGCCGCCGCAGTGGCCGGAGGGGCGCCGCTGCTCACCGCCTGCGGTGGACCGGACAGCGGCTCCCGCGACGGCACCACCTCGGGCAAGGACGCCAAGAAGCTGTTACCGGCGTACGTGGCCGGCAACGTCGTCACCCCCGACATCCCCAGCAAGAACGGTTCGGCGGCCGGCTTCACCGGCAAGCTCGACCTGGCGGACCTCAGGACCTCCGTACCGCGGAAGCTCGGCAAGGGCAGCCGGGTCACCGTCATGTCACCGTTCTGGGGCTCCCCGCCGAAGGCGGACAACGCCTACTACCAGGCGATGAACGAGCTCATCGGCGTCGACGTGGTCTGGCAGAACCAGGACGGCAACACCTACGACCAGAAGCTCGGCGCGGTCCTCGCCTCCAGCGACGTCCCCGACGTGGTGGTCGTCCCCGGCTGGAACATGTCCGGCAAGATCCCCAGCGCCGTCATCGGCAAGTTCGCCGACCTCGGCCCCTACCTCTCCGGGGACGCGGTCAAGGACTACCCGAACCTCGCGGCGATCCCCAGCGACGCCTGGCAGCGCTCGATCTTCGGCGGCGCGCTGCGCGGCCTGCCGATGCCCTCCTCGTACGTCACCAACATCGTGCCCCTGTACCGGCAGGACGTCTTCGAGGCGGAGGGCTACGAGGTCCCCACGTCCTGCGACGCGTTCATGGCGCTGGCCAAGGACATCACCAACGCCAGGGCCAAGCGGTGGGCCTGCCTGGACATGAAGTGGACCGCGTTCCAGGCCTTCGGCGTGCCCTCCGGCGAGGAGAAGTCGCTCGGCTGGAACGAGACCGACGGCAAGCTGGTCCACCGCGTCGAGACCGACGAGTACCTGGAAGCCCTGGAGTGGACGCGCAAGCTGTTCGCCGCCGGTGTCGTCCACCCCGACGCCGAGCTGGGCAAGAGCAGCGCCCAGGACGCCGGCCCGAAGTTCGCCGCCGGCGAGTTCCTGATCTACGCCCAGGATCTGTCGCAGTGGTGGAGCCGCACCGCCGAACAGGCCGTGCAGAACCCGGAGTTCAGGATCTGGGGCATGGACGTCTTCGGCCACGACGGCGGCGACCCCACGCTGTGGGCCAAGAACCCGGCGACCATCTTCGCCTTCGTCAACAAGAAGGCGAAGGAGTCCGTGATCCGTGACGTGCTGGCCGTCGCCAACGTCACCGCCGCGCCGTACGGCACCAAGGAGTACATGGCCACCAACTACGGCGTAGAGGGCACCCACTACACGGTCGAGGACGGCGTCCCCACCAAGACCGACCAGGGCAACATCGACGTGATGAACGCCTACGTGATGATCGCGAGCCCCGCCGCGACCATCGCCCACCCGGACTTCCCCGAGGTCGCCAAGGGCCAGGTCGAGTGGCAGCAGCGGATGGGCGCCTTCACCCGCAAGTCGTCCTTCTACGGCATGCAGATCACCGAGCCCGCCCGCTGGACCAACCTCTCCAACGACTTCGAACAGCTGGAGGACGACTTCGTCCGCGGCCGCAAGAAGATGAGCGACGTCCAGCAGGCCGTCTCCGACTGGCGCAGCAAGGGCGGCGACGAACTGCGCGACTGGTACCGGAAGCTGCTCGACGAGAACGGCCCGGCGGCGAGCTGACCGGCGCACGCGAGGCGAGGAGGACGGCCGTGTCCCACAGCACGGTGCCCCGGAGCAGAGCCGAGGCCGTGACGAAGGAGAACGAGACCCCGGTGGCGTCCGGCGGCGCCACCGGCCCCCGACGCCGGAGGCGACCGCCCACCGGAAGACCGGGCCTGAGAACCAGGCTCAGACGCGACCGCGTACTGCTGCTGATGACACTGCCGGCCGTACTGCTGGTCCTGCTCTTCAACTACCTGCCGATCCTCGGCAACGTCGTCGCCTTCCAGAGCTACGACCCCTACATCAGCGACAACGGCATCGTCTCCATCCTGAACAGCCCCTTCGTCGGACTGGAGAACTTCCAGCGGATCATCGAGGACTCCGCCTTCTGGAACGCCGTGAAGAACACACTGGTGCTCTTCTTCCTCCAGCTCGTCCTCTACTTCCCGATCCCGATCCTGCTCGCGCTGCTCATCAACAGCGTCGTCCGGCCCCGGGTGCGGGCGATCTCGCAGGCGGTCCTGTACCTGCCGCACTTCTTCTCGTGGGTGCTGGTCATCGCCGTCTTCCAGCAGCTCCTCGGCGGCGCGGGACTCCTCTCCCAACTGCTGCGGGAGAACGGGTACGACGGCCTGGACATCATGACGAACCCGGACACCTTCGCCTTCCTGATCACCGCGCAGAGCGTGTGGAAGGACGCCGGCTGGGGGATCATCGTCTTCCTCGCGGCGCTGGCCTCGGTCAACCCCGACCTGTACGAGGCCGCCGCGATGGACGGCGCTAACCGCTGGCGCCGCATGTGGCACGTCACCCTGCCCGCGCTGCGCCCGGTGATCGCCCTGCTGCTGGTCCTCCGGGTCGGCGACGCGCTCACCGTCGGCTTCGAGCAGATCCTGCTGCAACGGGACGCCGTCGGACCCGGCGCGGCGGAGGTCCTCGACACCTTCGTCTGGTGGAACGGCGTACGCAACCAGGACTTCGGCTACGCGGCCGCCGCAGGGCTCGTCAAGGGCGTCGTGAGCCTCGGCCTGGTCCTCGCCGCGAACAAGGTGGCCCACCTCATGGGCGAGCAGGGGGTGTACAAGAAATGACCGCCGTCATCGGCAAGGACGTACGGCAGCCGGTGCGGGAGCCCGCCCGGAGACCCGGCCGCTGGGCCGCCCCGCCCCGGCCGGTCTGGGAGGAGGAGCCCAGCAGGGCGGGGCTCGCGGGCAAGGGCCTCGTCCTGGCCCTGGCCTGCCTCGCGATCGTCTTCCCGCTCTGGATCGTCGTCGTCACCAGCCTGTCCTCGCGGAGGACCATCGACGAGGCCGGCGGCCTGGTGATGATCCCCGAGGACATCACCTTCGTCGCCTACCAGGAACTGCTCAGCGGAGGCCAGGTCACCCGCGCCGCGGCCGTCAGCCTCGGGATCACGCTCGTCGGCACGCTGTTCTCGATGACGGTGTCCGTGCTCTGCGCCTACGGACTCTCCCGCACCGGCTCACCGGGCCACCGCTGGATCCTGATGACGCTGCTGGCCACCATGTTCTTCAGCGCCGGACTCATCCCGACCTACCTGCTGGTGCAGTCGATCGGCCTGACGGACACCTACCTCGCGCTGATCCTGCCGAGCGCGATCAGCGTCTTCAACATCCTGGTCCTGCGCGGCTTCTTCATGGGCATCTCGCAGGAACTGATCGACAGCGCCCGCATCGACGGCGCGGGCGACGTCCGCATCCTGTGGCGGATCGTCATGCCGCTGTCGCGCGCGGTCCTGGCGGTGATCACCCTGTTCTACGCCGTCGGCTACTGGAGCGCCTGGTTCAACGCCTCCCTGTACCTCAACGACCAGGACATGATGCCGCTGCAGAACGTCATGATCCAGCTCGTGCAGAAGCAGGAGGCACCGGTGGGCCTCGGCCAGGCCATCAAGACCGGCGAACTGTCCGGTCTCGCCGTGCAGATGGCCGTCATGGTCATGGCCCTGCTGCCCGTCGCCGTCCTGTCGCCCTTCGTCCAGAAGCACTTCCGGAAGGGCATGCTCACCGGCGCGGTCAAGGGATGAGTCAGATCTCCGCCACGCCCTCCCGCTCCCGCCGTGGCCGGCCGTGCCTGTCCCCGGCCGGCCACGGCGGGCCCAAGTCCCGGAAGCCCTGATGCCTCAGCTCAGCGATGCCACCCGCGGCCGCGTTCTCCTCGGCGGCGACTACAACCCCGAGCAGTGGCCGGAGGAAACCTGGTACGACGACGTCCGCCTCATGAAGGACGCCGGGGTCAACTCCGTCACCGTCGGCGTCTTCTCCTGGGCCCGACTCGAACCCCGCCCGGGCGTCCACGACTTCGGCTGGCTGGACCGGCTGCTGGACCTGGTGCACGGACACGGCATCGGCGTCGTCCTCGCCACCCCCACCGCCGCGCCCCCGCCCTGGCTGGGCCGGCTGCACCCGGACACCCTGCCCGTCGACGAGGACGGCCGCACCGAGTGGTGGGGCGGCCGTCAGCACTTCTCGCACTCCAGCGCCACCTACCGCCGCCACGCCGCCGCCATCACCGAGGCCCTCGCCGCCCGCTACGGCGGCCACCCCGCCCTCACGATGTGGCACATCAACAACGAGTACTGCACCTACGACCACGGCGACGAGGCCGCCGCCCGCTTCCGCGGCTGGCTGCGGGACCGCTACGGCACCCTCGACGCCCTCAACACCGCCTGGGGGACCGCCTTCTGGAGCCAGGGCTACGGCGACTGGGAGGAGATCCTGCCGTCCCGCCGTGCCCACTACCTGAAGAACCCCACCCAGGTCCTGGACTTCCGGCGCTTCACCTCCGACATGCTCCTCGAGTGCTACACCGCCGAACGCGACATCGTCCGCCGGCACACCCCGCACATCCCGGTGACCACCAACTTCATGCCGCTGTGGTTCGGGCAGGACGCGTGGCGCTGGGCAGGCGAGGAGGACGTCGTCTCCGTCGACCTCTACCCCGACCCGCGCGACCCGTACGGCGCCCAGGAAGGGGCGCTCGTCCAGGACCTGACCCGCTCCCAGGCCCGCGGCCCCTGGATGCTCATGGAGCAGGCGACCGGCGCGGTCGGCTGGCGGGACGTGGACCAGCCCAAACCGCGCGGCCTGAACCGCCTCTGGTCGCTGCAGGCCGTGGCCCGTGGCGCGGACGCCGTCTGCTACTTCCAGTGGCGCCGGTCCCGCCAGGGCGCGGAGAAGTTCCACTCCGCGATGCTCGGCCACGCGGGCGAGCACGGCCGCGTCTTCCAGGAGGTCAAGCGGCTCGGCGCCGACCTGGCCACGCTCGGCCCCCGGGTGTCCGGCACCCGGATCGAGGCGGACGTCGCCGTCCTGCACGACTGGCACTCCTGGTGGGCCGGCACCCAGGAGGCCCGCCCCTTCGCCCACGCCGACCTGCCCGTCGTCCTGCGCGCCTGGCACCGCGCCCTGTGGGAGGCGCACCTCACCACCGACTTCGCCCACCCCACGCACGACCTGTCCCGCTACCGGCTGGTGGCCGTCCCGCAGCTCTACCTCCTCACCGACGCGGCCGTCGACAACCTCCTCGCGTACGTCCACGGCGGCGGCACCCTGGTCTGCGGCTTCCTGACCGGCATCGCCGACGAGGACGACCGGGTGCGGCCCGGCGGCATGGACGCCCGGCTGCGCGGCCTGTTCGGCATCCGCACCCTGCACGAATGGTGGCCGCTGCCCGCGGGCGGGACGGTCCCGTGCGACGGCTTCCGGGGCACCCTGTGGTCGGAGGAGCTGGAGGCCGACGGCACCGCCGACGAGACCGTCCCCTACCGGGGCGGGGAACTGGACGGACTGCCCGCCGTGCTGGGCAAGGGCCGCGCCTGGTACCTCTCCACGCTCCCCGAGCCGGAGGCGCTGCGCACCCTGCTGACCCGGATCGCGGAGGGAGCGGGCGTACGGCCGGTGCTCGACGGGCTGCCCGACGGGGTGGAGGCGGTCCGCCGGGGCGACGCGCTGTTCCTGCTCAACCACGGGCGGGACGAGGTCACGGTCGACGTGCCCGGTACGCATCGTGACCTGCTGACGGGCGAGGTGGCCGACGGGTCGGTCGTGCTCGGCCGGTACGGCGTGGCGGTGCTGTCGTCATGACCGGGACCCTGGCGCACGGCACCTGGGAACCGCGCCCCGCGAAACGCTGGGAGGACGCCTTCCTGACCGGCAACGGCCGCCACGGCGCCCTCGTGTTCGGCGACCCGGACGACGACCGGGCCGTCGTGACCCACCACACGCTGGTCCGTCCGAACGGCGGGGAGCGGGCCCGCCCGCCGCGCCTCGCGGACCGGCTGCCCGGGATACAGGACCGGCTGCTCGCCGGGGACCCGACCGCCGCCGAGGAGTTCACGGACGGGCGCGGGTTGCAGTGGGTGCAGCCGTTCCACCCCGCCTTCCAGGTACGGCTGCGACGGTCCCGGTCCGCCGGCGCGCGCGGCTACCGCCGTTCCGTCGACTTCACCACAGGCGTCACGGAGGCGGTCTGCGAGGGCTGGAGCAGCAGGGTCTTCGTCTCCCGCGCGGACGACGCGATCGTCCAGCACGTCACCGCCACCGAGCTGGACATCGCCCTGGACCACCGGCTGCCGGGCGCGCCGCCGGACCTCGCCGCCGGCCACGGTGCCGTCCTCACCGCCGAGGGCGCCCTGCTCAGCCTGTGCGTCCGTTACCCGGACAGCGACCGCGCGTACACCGGGGTGACCCTCGTGGCGGTGACCGGCGGCCACACCGGCCTCGTCCCGCCGGGCGTACGGATCGCGGGCGCGCGGTCGGTCCTGCTGCTCACCCGCGTCGTACGGCACACCGGCGAACCGGACGTGACGGCCCTCGGCCGGGCCCTGCGCGAACTGCTCCCGGGCGCCGGCGACGAGCCGCACACCGGGAGCGACCCGTACACCCACCTCCTCTCCCGCCACACAGCCCTCCACCGCACCGCCTACGCCCGCGTCACCCTCGACCTGGCCGCCGGCCCCGCCGACCGCGCGCTCCCCGGCAGCGAACTGCTGAAGCGGCCGGACAGCCCCGCCCTGCTCGAACGGCTCCACGCGGCCGGCCGCTACCACCTGCTCTCCTCCGCCGGGATGCTCCCGCCCCGGCTGACGGGCCTGTGGACCGGCGACTGGGAGACGGCCTGGTCCGGTGCCTTCACCACCAACGCCAACCTCAACCTGCAGACCGCCTCGGCGGCAGCGGCGGCGCTCCCCGAGGTCACGGAGGCGCACGCACGGCTCGTCCACGGCCAGCTGCCCGACTGGCGGGAGAACGCTCGCGCGATCTTCGGCGCCCGGGGTGTGGTCGCCCCCTCCCACACCGACGGCGAGAGCGGGCACACTTACCACTTCAGCCGCGAGTACCCGCTCCACCTGTGGACCGCCGGTGCCGACTGGCTGCTCAAGCCGCTCGTCGACCACGACGAGACACACGGCGCACGCGACCCGCGCACCGGCGCGGCCCTGGCCGAGGTCGCCCTGTTCTACGAGGACTTCCTGACCCGTACCGACGCCGGCGGCCGCCTCGCCGTCGTCCCCTCCTACTCCCCGGAGAACCGTCCCGCCAACGCGAGCTGGGGCGCGGTCGACGCGGCCATGGACCTCTCCGCCGCCCGCCACGCGCTGCGCACCGCCGCCGCGTACCACCCCGGCACCACCGGGGCGGACCGCTGGCTCGCCCTCGCCGACCGGCTCCCGCCGCACCGGGTCAACGCCGACGGAGCCCTCGCCGAATGGGCGTGGCCGGGCCTCGACGACAGCTACGACCACCGGCACCTCAGCCACCTGTACGGCGTCTGGCCGCTCGACGAGATCACCCCGTACGACACCCCGGAGCTCGCCGCCGCCGCGCACCGGGCGCTCGAACTGCGCGGCGCCGGGAACGACTCCGCGCACGGCCGTCTGCACCACGCCCTCGTCGCCGCCCGGCTCGGCGACGGGACACGGGTCGGCGCCGCCCTCGCCCACCTTCTGACCGGCGACTACTTCCACGCCTCCCTGATGAGCGCGCACTACCCGCACCGCGACGTCTACAACGCGGACGCGGCCCACGCCCTGCCCGCCGTGATCATCGAGATGCTCGTCCACTCCACGCCCGGCCGGCTGGTACTGCTGCCCGCACTGCCCGACGCGTATCCCGAGGGCCGGCTGAGCGGCGTCCGCACGCGCTTCGCCGCCGGACTCGACCTGGAGTGGGGGCCGGGCCGTCTCCGGGCCACCCTCCGCCCCACCCGCACCCACCGCATCGAACTCCGGACTCCCTCCGGCGCGTCACCGCTCGACCTGCGCGCCGGGGAGGACCGCGTCCTCGACCTGGGGCCGCAGTGAACCCGCACCACACCCCCCGCAATCCCCCCACCCCCCATGGAAGGAACACCATGGCAACCCGCACCCTCGGCAAGGCCGTCAAGGCCCTGCTGGCCCCCGCCCTCGCCCTCGGCGCCACCGTCGGCCTCGCCTCCGCCCCCGCGCAGGCCGCCGTCTGGAACACCTGCGACCAGTGGGGCAACACCACGCTGAACGGCTACATCCTCTACAACAACATCTGGGGCTCCGGCGCGGGCAGCCAGTGCGTCTGGGCCAACTCCGGCACCAACTGGGGCGTCTGGGCGAACCACCCCGACACCGGCGGCATCAAGTCGTACCCCAACTCGAAGAAGATCATCAACAAGCCGATCTCCTCGATCTCCTCGCTGACCAGCAGCTACAACGTCACCGTCCCGTCGGCGGGCGCGTACAACACGTCGTACGACATCTGGGACACCGACTACGACCACGAGATCATGCTCTGGGTCAACCACAACGGCGCCGTCGGCCCGCTCGGCACCTCGCAGGGCACCGTCACCCTCGGCGGCCACACCTGGAACGTCTACAAGGGCGACAACGGCGCCAACCAGGTCTACTCGTTCCTGCGGACCTCCGACTCGACCTCCGGCACCGTGAACATCCTCCCGATCCTGAAGTGGATCAAGGACACCAAGGGCTGGATCGGCAACGAGACCATCGGGGACGTGCAGTTCGGCTACGAGATCACGTCGTCCAACGGCGGCCTGGACTTCCGGACCGACAACCTGACGGTGTCCTCCAGCTGAGGCCTCGGCGCCGGCCGGGCCGGACGAGCAGCACGGACGGGAGGCGATCGCCGTCGACCGGTGGCTCCCCCGTCGGAGGGGCTCAGGACCCGCTCGGCGCGGGCCCTGAGCTCGCCCGCACCGTCAGCCGCGGCGCGAGCAGCACGATCTCCTCGTCACCGTGTCCCTCCAGCTTCGCGACCAGGTGCTCCACCGCGCGCCGGCCCATCTCCTGCGCGGGGATGGAGACCGCGGTGAGCCGCACCGACGCCTGGGTGGCGACCTGGTCGGGGCAGACGGCGACCACGGACACGTCCTCGGGCACGGCGCGCCCCTGCTGGCGCAGCAGGGCGAGCAGCGGCTCGACCGCGTTCTCGTTCTGCACCACGAAGCCCGTGGTGCCGGGGCGTTCGTCGAAGATCCGGGCGAGGGTGAGGGCCATCGCGTCGTACCCGCCCTCGCAGGGGCGGTGCAGCACCCGCAGCCCCAGTTCGCGGGAGCGCGAGCGCAGTCCGTCGAGGGTGCGCTCGGCGAAGCCGGTGTGCCGCTCGTAGACGGCGGGTGCCTCGCCGATGACGGCGATGTCACGGTGTCCGAGCGCCGCCAGATGCTCGACGCACAACGCGCCCGTCGCGGAGAAGTCCAGATCGACGCAGGTCAGTCCGGTGGTGTCGGTGGGCAGCCCGATCAGCACCGACGGCCGGTCCGTCTGCCGCAGCAGCGGCAGCCGCTCGTCGTCCAGCTCGACGTCCATCAGGATCATCGCGTCGGCGAGTCCGCTCCCCGTGACGCGGCGCACCGCGTCGGGGCCCTCCTCGCCGGTGAGGAGCAGGACGTCGTACCCATGGGCGCGGGCCGAGGTGGCCACCGCGATGGCGATCTCCATCATCACGGGCACGTACATGTCCCTGCGGAGGGGAACCATCAGCGCGATGATGTTGGACCTGCTGCTCGCCAGGGCCCGGGCCCCCGCGTTCGGGTGGTAGCCGAGCTCCTGGATGCTCCGCTCGACCCGCTGCCGGGTGCCCGCGGAGATGGACCGCTTGCCGCTCAGGACGTAACTCACCGTGCTCGCCGAGACTCCTGCGTGCTGGGCGACCTCGGCGAGGGTGACCATCCGGCTCTCCAAGCGGTTGTGAAGCGCTTCGACAGATGCGCGTCGTGGGGTGGGGCGACTGAGAGTGTGTCGACAGTAACTCGACGGTCTGAAGGTGTCCATAGGCAGGGCGCCACTGTCGAAGCGCTTCGACACGTCTTGTCGGCGCACGGTCGGCGCGCGGTCGGGGCGCGGCCGGTACGGAGCGCGCCGGACCACGCGCCGTCGGCCGCCATTCGGCCGATCGCTGCACGAGGACTGGTGGCGGTGCCCGGAATCGGGTAAATACGATCGAGTAGAACCGGTGAGTAACGTACCGGCCCCAAGATCCCTATTCGCGGCGAGGTGACCCTCATGTCCGCAGCACCAGCCAAACCCCGTGTCACCGAACGTGAGGCACGCCAAGTGGCGGAGGCCGCCCGGGAGCAGGACTGGCAGAGGCCCAGTTTCGCCAAGGAGCTCTTCCTCGGCCGCTTCCGGCTCGACCTGATCCATCCGCACCCCATGCCCGCCGACGAGGACGCCCGGCGCGGTGAGCAGTTCCTCACCAAACTGCGCGACTTCTGCGAGACGAGGATCGACTCGGCCCTCATCGAGCGCGAGGCACGCATCCCCGACGAGGTGATCGACGGGCTCAAGGAGCTCGGCGCCCTCGGCATGAAGATCGACACCAAGTACGGCGGTCTCGGCCTCACCCAGGTGTACTACAACAAGGCGCTCGCCCTGGCCGGCTCCGCGAGCCCCGCGATCGGCGCCCTGCTCTCCGCGCACCAGTCGATCGGCGTACCGCAGCCGCTCAAGATGTTCGGCACCCAGGAGCAGAAGGACACGTTCCTGCCGCGCTGCGCCCGCACCGACATCACCGCCTTCCTGCTCACCGAGCCGGACGTGGGCTCCGACCCGGCCCGCCTCGCCACCACCGCCGTACCCGACGGGGACGAGTACGTCCTCGACGGCGTGAAGCTGTGGACCACCAACGGCGTGGTCGCCGACCTGCTCGTGGTCATGGCGCGGGTGCCGAAGTCCGAGGGGCACCGGGGCGGGATCACCGCGTTCGTCGTCGAGGCGGACTCCGCGGGCGTCACCGTCGAGAACCGCAACGCCTTCATGGGCCTGCGCGGCCTGGAGAACGGGGTCACCCGCTTCCACCGGGTGCGCGTCCCGGCGGCGAACCGCATCGGCCCGGAGGGCTCCGGCCTGAAGATCGCCCTGACCACGCTCAACACCGGACGCCTCTCGCTGCCCGCCATGTGCGCGGGCGCGGGCAAGTGGTGCCTGAAGGTCGCCCGCGAGTGGGCGGGGGCGCGCGAGCAGTGGGGCAAGCCGGTCGCGCTGCACGAGGCGGTCGGCGCGAAGATCTCCTTCATCGCGGCCACCACCTTCGCGCTGGAGGCGGTGGTGGACCTGTCCTCGCAGATGGCCGACGAGAACCGCAACGACATCCGCATCGAGGCCGCCCTCGCCAAGCTGTACGGCTCCGAGATGGCCTGGACGATCGCCGACGAACTGGTCCAGATCCGCGGCGGCCGCGGCTACGAGACCGCCGAGTCCCTCCGCGCCCGCGGCGAACGGGGCGTCCCCGCCGAGCAGATGCTCCGCGACATGCGCATCAACCGCATCTTCGAGGGCTCCACCGAGATCATGCACCTGCTGATCGCCCGGGAGGCCGTCGACGCCCACCTGTCCGTCGCCGGCGACCTCATCGACCCCGACAAGACCCTGGCCGACAAGGCGAGGGCGGGCGCCAACGCGGGCGTGTTCTACGCCAAGTGGCTGCCCAGGCTGGTCGCGGGCCCGGGCCAGCTCCCGCGGGCGTACGCCGAGTTCCACCCGGAGGGCCACGTCGACCTGTCCGGCCACCTGCGCCACGTGGAGCGCAGCGCCCGCAGGCTCGCCCGCTCCACCTTCTACGCCATGTCCCGCTGGCAGGGCCGGATGGAGACCAAGCAGGGCTTCCTGGGCCGGATCGTCGACATCGGCGCCGAACTGTTCGCGATGAGCGCGGCCTGCGTACGCGCCGAGCACCTGCGCGCCACCGGGGACCACGGCCGCGAGGCGTACCAGCTCGCCGACGTCTTCTGCCGGCAGGCCCGCATCCGCGTCGACGAGCTGTTCGCCCGGCTGTGGACCAACACCGACGACCTCGACCACAAGGTCGTCAAGGGCGTGCTGTCCGGCACGTACGAGTGGCTGGAGGACGGCGTCGTCGACCCGTCCGGCGACGGACCGTGGATCGCCGACGCGACGCCCGGCCCGAGCAGGCGGGAGAACGTGCACCGCCCCATTCGCTGACCTTTTCCCTTCGACTTCCCCATTCGTCTCCGTGATGCACTGCCGTCCCCGTTGCCGTCTCGCCGCTTGCCGCCGGGAAAACACGCGTCAACAATGAGCGAAGGGTGAACGGGGGCGGCACATGCGCCAGAATTCCGCGAACGGCCGGGGGATGTCCGGACAGCTCGTACGGGCCCGCCGAAAGGCACGGCACCGTCTCCGGCGGGCCGACCGGACGGGAACGCTGCGGACGGTACGCGGTGAGGTACTGCCCCTCGCCGGAGAGCTGCGCGCCGCGGCTCCCGAGGCCTTCCGGCGGCACCGTGACAGCCTGGCCGTCCTGCTCGACGAGTGCCCGCCGGCCGTGGCCGACGAGACGCCGAGACCAGCCGTGACCGGCTTCGACGGCCTCCACGTCCGCAGACTCGACGCCCGCGACGCCGACGCCCTGCCGGCCGCCGGACGCCCCGGCGAGCGACCGGTGATCCACCACCTGCTCCACGACGCGCTCGACCTGGCCGCGGACCCGGTCCTGCGCGAGGTATCCAAGGCCAACCAGCGGAGCATCCGCATTCTGCAACGGGTCAACCAGTGGATCAGGCTCCTCGCGGATATCCCGGAGGAGGAGACTCTTCCGGGAATGCCGACCGATCCGGTGCATCAGTGACCCGGTGCATCAGTGACCCGGCTTCGTGGCCGTCGGTTTCTTGGGGGGTAAGTGAAATGCCTGCTCTCGGTCTCACCTCCGTCACCGGAAAAATCATGCGCGCCGGAGAGGGCCGTGTCCTGCGCCGCCTCCAGCGCACGGCCCGGCAGGTCGCCTCCCTGGAAGAGGACTTCCGCGGGCTGGGCGACGACGGACTCCGCGCCCTCACCGACGAGTACAGGCAGCGGTACGCCGGCGGCGAGACATTGGACGACCTGCTGCCGGAGGCCTTCGCCACCATGCGCGAGGCCGCTCGCCGCACCCTCGGCATGCGCCACTTCGACGTGCAGGTGATGGGCGGCGCCGCCCTCCACCTCGGCAACATCGCCGAGATGCAGACCGGCGAGGGCAAGACCCTGGTCGCCACCCTGCCCGTCTACCTCAACGCCCTCACCGGCGACGGCGTCCATCTCGTCACCGTCAACGACTACCTCGCCCGCCGCGACGCCGAGTGGATGGGCCGCGCCTACGAGTTCCTCGGCCTGACCGTGGGCGTCATCCGCACCGGCTCCACCCCCGAGGAGCGCCGGGCCGCGTACGCCTGCGACATCACGTACGGCACCAACACCGAGTTCGGCTTCGACTACCTGCGCGACAACATGGCCTGGTCCCGGGCCGAACTGGTCCAGCGCGGCCACCACTTCGCGATCGTCGACGAGGCCGACTCCATCCTCATCGACGAGGCCCGCACCCCGCTGATCATCTCCGGCCCCGCCGACCAGGCCACCCACTGGTACGAGGCGTTCGCCCGGCTGGTGCGCCCGATGCGGGGCGTGCGCGTGCAGGAGGAGCGCTTCACCCGGCCGCAGGACAAGGAGCGGCTGCGGGGCTTGCGGGAGCGGTACGACTACGAGTACGACCCGCGCAAGCGCACGGTGGCCGTCCTGGACCGCGGCGTGGAGTACGTACAGGACCAGCTCGGCATCGACAGCCTCTACGAGTCCGACCACTCCCCGCTGATCGGCCACCTCAACAACGCCCTCAAGGCCAAGGAGCTGTTCCACCGCGACCAGGAGTACGTCGTCGTGGACGGCCAGGTCGTGATCGTCGACGAGCACACGGGCCGCATCCTCCCCGGCCGCCGCTACAACGAGGGCCTGCACCAGGCGATCGAGGCGAAGGAGGGCGTCCGGGTCCAGGCGGAGAACCAGACCCTGGCCACCATCACCCTGCAGAACTTCTTCCGCCTCTACGACAGGCTCTCCGGCATGACCGGCACGGCGATGACCGAGGCCGCCGAGTTCCAGCAGATCTACGGGCTCGGCGTGGTGCCCATCCCGACCGACAAGCCGATGGTCCGCGACGACCGGCCCGACCTGATCTACCGCACCGAGGACGCCAAGTTCGCCGCCGTCGTCGAGGACATCGGGCGGCGGCACGCCAAGGGCCAGCCCGTCCTGGTCGGCACCACCACCGTCGAGGTGTCCGAGGCCCTGTCCGAACTGTTACGCGGGCGGCGCATCCCGCACGAGGTGCTCAACGCCAAGAACCACCTGCGCGAGGCCATCGTCGTCGCCCAGGCCGGCCGCAGGGGCGCCGTCACCGTGGCCACCAACATGGCCGGCCGCGGCACCGACATCATGCTCGGCGGGAACGCCGACGCCATCGCCCTCGCCGAACTCGACGGGCTCCCCGAGGACGCCGGCGAGGAGGAGCGGCGCGCGGTCCTCGACCGCATCACCGGCCGGGTCGCGGCCGAACGCGCGGAGGTCACCGCCCTCGGCGGCCTCTACGTCCTCGGCACCGAACGGCACGACGCCCGCCGCATCGACAACCAGTTGCGCGGCCGCTCCGGCCGCCAGGGCGACCCCGGCGAGTCCCGCTTCTACCTCTCGCTCCAGGACAATCTCATGCGGCTCTTCCAGTCCCAGCTCGTGGACCGCGTGATGGCGGGAGCCGGTCTCCCCGACGACGTGCCCATCGAGAACAAGGTCGTCACCCGCGCCGTCGCCGCCGCCCAGGCCCAGCTGGAGCGGACCCACTTCGAGTCCCGCAAGGACGTCCTGAAGTTCGACGAGGTCCTCAACCGGCAGCGCACGATCGTCTACGCCGAGCGCCGCCGCGTCCTCGCGGGCGAGGACCTGCGGACCCGGATCCTCGGCTTCCTGGAGGACACCGTCCGCGCGTACGTCGACGAGGAGACCGCGGAGGGCTTCCCCGAGGAGTGGGACCTGGACCGCCTGTGGCACGCGGTGGGACAGCTCCATCCGCTCCGGCTCTCCGTCGACGACCTCGACGAGGCGGCCGGCGGCCGGGCGGAGCTCACCGCCGAGTACCTGACCGAGGCGCTCGTCCAGGACGTCCGCACGGGCTACGAGGAACGCGAGGCGGAGATCGGCCCGGCGACGATGCGCGCGCTGGAACGCCGCGTGCTCCTCGCCGTCCTGGACCGCAAGTGGCGCGAGCACCTGTACGAGATGGACTACCTGCGCGACGGCATCGGGCTGCGCTTCACCCTCGGCCGCGAACCGATCATCGAGTACGAGCGCGAGGGCTTCGACATGTTCGTGGCCATGACCGACGCCATCAAGGAGGAGACCGCCGGCTACGTCCTCAACCTGGACCCCACCGCCGAGACCTCCCCGGACCTCGCCCCGAACGGCCCCCAGGACGCCGCGCTGCACTTCACCGCCCCGACCATGGACACGGCGGAGGGCGTCGTCGAGGGCGACTTCCCCCCGGCCGGCCCCTCCGCGGACGCCCCTCCGGACGTTCCCGTGGACACCCGGGACGTTCCGTCGCCCGGCCCGTCCCGCACCCCGGCGCGCCGGTCCCAGGCCAGGCGCCGGCGCAAGCGGTAGCGGGCGCACGCGCACACCATGCCCCTGTCCCCCCGGACCCGCCGTACGGCCACAATGGGGGAATGAGCGACAGTCCTGCCCCCCTCGCAGATCCGCATCTCGTGTTCGACCCCGTCACCGGGGTCCGCGATGTCGTGATCCTCGGATCGACCGGGTCGATCGGCACCCAGGCCATTGATCTCGTCCTGCGCAACCCGGACCGCTTCCGGGTCACCGGGCTCTCCGCCGCCGGGGGGAGGGTGGGGCTGCTGGCCGAGCAGGCGCACCGGCTGCGCGTACGGACGGTGGCCGTCGCCCGCGAGGACGTCGTCCCCGCGCTGCGGGAGGCCCTCGCCGCCGTGTACGGCGCGGGGGAGCCGCTGCCCGAGATCCTCGCCGGCCCGGACGCCGCCACGGAGCTCGCCGCCTCCCCGGGCCACACCGTGCTCAACGGCATCACCGGCTCCATCGGTCTCGCCCCCACCCTGGCCGCCCTGGAGGCGGGCCGCACCCTCGCGCTCGCCAACAAGGAGTCGCTCATCGTCGGCGGCCCGCTGGTCAAGGCGCTGGCCAAGCCGGGCCAGATCATCCCGGTCGACTCCGAGCACGCGGCCCTGTTCCAGGCCCTCGCCGCCGGCACCCGCGCCGACGTGCGCAAGCTGGTCGTCACCGCCTCCGGGGGCCCGTTCCGGGGCCGTACGAAGGCGGAGCTGGCGGATGTCACGCCGGCCGACGCCCTCGCCCACCCCACCTGGGCCATGGGCCCGGTGATCACCGTGAACTCGGCGACCCTCGTCAACAAGGGCCTCGAGGTCATCGAGGCGCACCTGCTGTACGACATCTCCTTCGACCGCATCGAGGTCGTCGTGCACCCGCAGTCGTACGTCCACTCGATGGTTGAGTTCACGGACGGATCCACACTGGCCCAGGCGACGCCCCCCGACATGCGCGGGCCCATCGCCATCGGCCTCGGCTGGCCGGAGCGCGTCCCGGACGCCGCCCCCGCCTTCGACTGGAGCAAGGCGTCCACCTGGGAGTTCTTCCCGCTGGACGACGACGCGTTCCCGTCCGTCGGGCTCGCCCGGCACGTGGGACGGCTCGCGGGCACGGCTCCGGCGGTGTTCAATGCGGCCAACGAGGAATGCGTGGACGCGTTCCTGAACGGCGCCCTGCCGTTCAACTCGATCATGGAGACCGTGACCCGGGTGGTCGAGGAACACGGCACACCCGCCACGGGAACCTCACTGACCGTGTCGGACGTCCTCGAAGCGGAGACCTGGGCGCGGGCCCGGGCCCGCGAACTGACCAGGCCGGCCGAGCCGACCGAGCGGAGCACCGCGGAGGCGCGCGCATGACGACCCTGATGACCATCCTCGGCATAGTCGTCTTCGTACTGGGGCTGCTGATCTCCATCGCGTGGCACGAACTCGGCCACCTGTCGTTCGCCAAGCTCTTCGGCGTCCGGGTGCCGCAGTACATGGTCGGCTTCGGGCCCACCATCTGGTCGCGCAGGAAGGGCGAGACCGAGTACGGCGTCAAGGCCATCCCGCTCGGCGGCTACATCCGCATGATCGGCATGTTCCCGCCCGGCCCCGACGGCCGCATAGAGGCCCGCTCGACCTCCCCCTTCCGCGGCATGATCGAGGACGCCCGGGCGGCCGCGTTCGAGGAGCTGCAGCCCGGCGACGAGAAGCGCCTCTTCTACACGCGCAAGCCGTGGAAGCGCGTGGTCGTGATGTTCGCGGGCCCCTTCGCGAACCTCGTCCTCGCCGTCGTCGTCTTCGTCGGCGTGATGATGACGTTCGGCGCGAGCACGCAGACCACCCAGGTCAGCGCGGTCTCCGACTGCGTCATCCAGGCCAGCGAGAACCGCACGACATGTGAGAAGGGCGACCCGGCCGCCCCCGCCAAGGCCGCCGGCCTCAAGGCGGAGGACCGGATCGTCGCCTTCCAGGGCGAGCCCGTGAAGGACTGGTCCTCCCTCCAGGCCGACATCCGCGAGAACGGGGGCGAGCGGGTCACCCTCACCGTCGAGCGTGACGGCGAGGAGCTCGACCTCACCGCCACCCTCATCGAGAACCAGGTGGCCAAGACCGACGGCGACGGCGGCTACGTCAAGGACCAGTACGTGACCGCCGGGTTCCTCGGCTTCACCCCCGTCACCGACGTCGTCCCCCAGTCCTTCCCGCAGTCCGTGGAACGCATGGGCGACATGATCGAGAACGGTGTGGAGTCGCTGATCGCCCTGCCCGGCAAGGTGCCCGCTCTGTGGGACGCGGCCTTCGGCGACGGCCCGCGCGAGGCCGACTCGCCCATGGGCGTGGTCGGCGCGGCCCGTGTCGGCGGCGAGATCGCCGCCATGGACATCCCGCCCACCCAGCGGCTCGCGACCTTCCTGATGCTGGTCGCCGGCTTCAACCTCTCGCTGTTCCTGTTCAACATGCTCCCGCTGCTCCCGCTGGACGGCGGGCACATCGCGGGCGCGGTGTGGGAGTCGATCCGCCGCAACCTGGCCAAGGTGCTGCGCCGGCCGGACCCGGGCCCCTTCGACGTGGCGAAGCTGATGCCCGTCGCGTACGTCGTGGCCTCGGTCTTCGTCTGCTTCACCATCCTCGTCCTGATCGCGGACGTGGTGAACCCGGTACGCATCTCCTAGGCGGTACGCGTCCCACGGGCACCGCGGTTCACCGCGGGTTCACGGCGGCCGGGCACCCTGGGTGCCCGGCCGCCGTCCGTGTCGCCCACGGGCCGGCTCCAGGTCGTCCCCAGGGATTACGTTCACCGGGCGGGATGTGCTGGTGCCCGGGCCGGTGACGTAACCTCGGAGCGCGGAGCCCGCTGTTCTCCGGGACCGACCTTGATGACAACTTGGGGTTGCACAGCAGATGACTGCGATTTCTCTCGGCATGCCGTCCGTTCCGACCAAGCTCGCCGAGCGCCGTAAGAGCCGGCAGATCATGGTCGGCTCCGTGGCGGTGGGCGGGGACGCGCCCGTTTCGGTCCAGTCGATGACCACGACGCGTACGTCGGACATCGGTGCGACGCTGCAGCAGATC
>NZ_BMQK01000012.1 GCF_014648075.1 Streptomyces ruber
AGAAGAAGGCGGGTCTGCAGTTCTCCGGCACCTCCCCGGACGGCAAGCTGGTCGAGTACGTCGAGTACCCGCGGGACGTCCACCCCTACCTGGTCGCCACCCAGGCCCACCCGGAACTGCGCTCCCGCCCGACCCGTCCGCACCCGCTCTTCGCCGGACTGGTCAAAGCCGCCGTGGAACGTGTGAGCACTGCCTCCCCGCCCGAAGTCAGTGGCTGAGCGGCTCTCGCCCCGCACGACGATACGGATCATCGACGCCGTCGCGCCGCTGCGACTTGCCGTGGTACCAGGGCAGACAGAGTGGTCGCGAGCACATCCGTGGTGCGGTCGTGCGCATGCCGGGGTGCGTGCTTGCAGGCTGCTGCCGGGCAGGTACGCGGAGGCAACCGCGGCATGCCACGCCGACGCAGACAGGGGACGCGGCACAGCCCCTCCCTCGAACCACTGAGGCAGTGTCGAACAGGCTCCGTTGCGGGCGCAGCCGGCAGTCGGTCCGGCCGAGCGGGGCGCGGTGGCACGGGAGGGATGGCGGCCCAGCCGCAGGTCGGCGAAATGATCAGTTCGCTCCTGCGGACAACACCGATGGTGCGCCCATTGTGGTGAGGCGCCAGCGGTTCGTGAACCAGTCCACTTGGCACTGGCAGCCCGTGCGGCGGCGGATCCGCGAGCGGATGCTGCCGCTGATCCAGCCAGTGGCGGTGGGCGATCGACGATGTGTCGGTGCCCGAGGACGGGACCATGTCCGTCGGCGTGCCCCGGCAGCACTGCGGCGCACTGGGCAGGCGGGCCAACTGCCAGGTCGCGGTCAGCATCCACGCGGTCAGCGCGACGGCGTCGTGTCCGCTGCAGTGGCGGTTGTTCCTGCCCGAGGACTGGGCGGCGGATCCCGTCCGCCGGACCAGGACCGGCGTCCCGCCAGGTCACCCACCGAGAGAAGTGGCGCCTCGCACTGGGCGCTCGACACCCTGGCCGACTGGGGCATGACCCCGCCGGTGATGGTGGCCGAAGCCGCCTGCGGCACCACTGCACCACTGCACCGCCGCGGCCGGCCCTGGACGAGCGCCGGCTCGCCTATGTGCTGGCCGTCCGCGCGGAGATGACCGCCCACCCAGCACGCTCGGCCGCCGCGGCGGCACCTTCCGCTTCAACGGCACGGGCGAGCTCAGCTCCTGCCTCACGGTGTTCCGCGAAATCCTTGAACCGCACCGCGAGCTCCCGTCCCGACAGCCCTGACTCCCGTCCCGACAGCCCTGACTCGCGTCCCGGCAGCCCTGACTCGCGGCCCGGCAGATCCTCTCGAACAGCGCTTCGCGCGACTTGCCCACCAGCGGTCTGCCCGACCTGGACCGTGATCGACGAACACCAGCGCGGCGGCCAAACAGCCCAGAGCTCCTGATGACTACGGAAGCGGCACGTCACACACCATCAAGGTGACTCCCGCACTCACCGGAGAACCGCTGGCTCTCAAAGCCGCCGGAGTCAAGCCGCCGGAGTCATGGCGGCGACAGCCCCTTCACCTTACTCGCGTGCCGTCGGTGAGGCACCGCCCGGCGCGGTCCGACCGGCTTCCCCGCGACACCTCGCCGACCACGTCGGCGGGCGCATGCTCCTCGGTCAGCGCCTCCAGACACTCCTCCAGGCCGACCGGTTGGCTCCCGCGGCAGCCGCTACTTCCTGCCTGACCGACTGCACCCGCGCGCAGCCAGGACGGCCGACACAGCTCGCCGGAGAAGCTGCGCACTGCCGATGCATGATGAAACTACTGTTACGCAAGGTGCCGGAGTCAGTCACCACCCACATACTTTGAGACATCTGGCACCTCTTTCATGCTTCTCGCATGCGCCTTCACCCCAGTGTGAACAGGACGTTGTCAATCACCGCCCACACCTTCCGGTCGGTGAATAATTAGTTGATGCATGCATGTGACATGCATCACACCTACTGCTGCAATGCGTAGGTAAGGTCCCCTGGGCGTTGGGCGGAATTACTCCGCTCTCGCGCAGTGCGGGCATTATCCGCGCAAGTACTTGATTGTGCGGTGCCCGATCGGTTCCATTCTACTGAGGAAGGTGCTATGTCGCCCGTAGTCACCAAGGTGAACGAGAACGCGCAGATCAACTCCCTTGCAATGCTGAGCAGCCACGCCAAGGAGGGGGAAGTCGTCGTCGGCGCCTGGCCGGCAGCAGTCATGGACGGAGTGATGGGAGCGCTCGGGTGCGCCCCTGCCGTCGCTAACGAGGTCGGAAAGGCCGTCTACGCCGCAGTCGGCTGACAGGCTCCGCCTCTCTAGTTCCGCAGTACGTCCCTCCACATATGGAGACGACTGCTCTCGTACAGCGAAATCACTGTTAGCTAGCCAATTAGATGGAGGTGAAACATGTCTTCGATGCTTTCGGCTGTCAACGAAGATGAGCGGATCGCAGACCTGAACTTCGAAACCGCTCAGCCCGAGATGCTCGCCGATGAGGCTGTTCCTGTGCTCTGCACACCGGCGGTTCTCGTTGCGGGCATCAACGCGGCGAACGCGGTGCGCACCGCCCTCGTCGGCTGATCAGCGGTTTTCGCATTGATCAAAGGTACGCGGCCGCCAGGAGATGCGTATCTCTGGCGGCCGCGTTCTCACGATTTTCGGCCATCAGTAAGGCGCCACGCCACTCTGACCATCGATATGGGTACGTCATGGGAATGAAGCTCTGGATGCGCTCCGCCGTCAAAGGGATCCTCACACCTCCCCGTATATCTCGGGAGTCAGCGCTTACGCTCACTGAGCAAGGCAGCGCCTTGACACATATGATAAGCAGCCTAGAAGCCCTGGCGGCGGAAAGAGATCGCCAAGCCGGCGGTCTCAATGACTGGCGTATCACACGTCAGAACTACGCTACTTTGCCTCGTTCCGCTCGTCAGTTGCTTGATGCGCTGAGTCACCCTAGAAGCGTGCGAGCTATACATGGAGCACGCGTTCTGTGCGCTGCCTCTCTGTTGGTGCCAGGCACACATCGGAAAGTTAGGGCAACTGCCAATGGGATACTCGCGCTGACATCGGCAGTCGGGTACGTGAACCAGCGGTATGGAACGGATGGGACAGATCAAGTTACGTTTATTACGCAGTCTGTCTCAACTATTGCAAGGATTGGCAACCGCAATCCGAGGCTGGTGGATGCCTGCCTGTGGTATATCGCATTGCAAGCCACACTGTCGTATGCAATCTCTGGCATCGTCAAACTGCCGAGTGAGGGCTGGCGGTCCGGCGAGGCTCTCCCCGGAGTCCTGAGAACGGAGTCCTACGGCGATCCGACAGTTTACAAATTGGCTCGGAAGCACCCAAGGCTGACGAAGACGGTAGCGCACGCTGTGCTTGTACTGGAATGTTCCTTCCCCATCGCCTTCGCTGCGAAGGGAGCATTCGCACCATTGATGCTTGCCTGCACGGGATCCTTCCATCTGGTGAATGCCCGGGTGATGGGCCTGGGGAGGTTTGCGCTGGCCTTCCCCTCAATGTACCCGGCGATTCTTTACGCCGCGCAGCGACAAGATGCTCGTATTCTTCAGCCAGGCGACAGGGGAATCAAATGACGACACGGCACGACACCCTGCCGAAGGTCGCAGGTGCGATCCTGCTCAGCGCAGCTACACTTGGGATAACCGCACAGAAACGCCGTCACCGTCGCGTTCTTGAGGGCCGGGGGGACGAACTCTTCTTCCGCACGACGAGGGGCAGTGTTCTTTCTTACACATTCCGTGAAGCGTCAGCATCAAGGACCGCTCGGCCGACAGTCCTCGTTCTCGAGTCAGGTCTGCTGACAACGGATACACACTGGTCCTGGTTCCGGCACCTTCTGGGTGATGACCACCCCATTCTTTCATACGACCGCGCAGGTTACGGACGCAGCGAATACGCCAGTAATACGCCGTTCGATCTTCGGTCCTCCGTACTGGACCTTGAGGAGCTGGTGCGGCACGTCTGTGGGGATCGTCCAATCGTTCTGGTCGGGCACTCGCTGGGCGGGTACCTCGCTATGCGGGCAACCGCGTCCATGGCAGATATTGCCCGAGGGCTCATCTTGCTTGATCCCACGCATCCAGGACAACTGCTGCGGTCCTCGGCTCAAAAGAACGGTGCGAGAAGCACGCATAACATCCTTAGTCTCATGGCTGAATCGGCTCGTCTCGGGCTGGGCCTTTTGCTTGCTGCACCTCCCTGGAGCACCGAACTTCCGCAAAAGGAAAGCAAACTTTATCTTGACCAGTTCCGAGACTGGAAGATGTGGGCGGCTGCAAAACGCGAATGGTCAGCCGCAGAGAAGGAATTCCTCGGTTTCGACGGAACCCTTCCGAAGGTGCCTGTCCCCACTCTTCTCATAGCCGCGGGTCACACCCACGCGACAGACAGGATAAGCAGCGATCTGCACGAGGAGCTCGTCTCGGTAGCGCCCCTTGGCAGCGTCAAGGTGATCGCGGATGCCAAACACACTGAGCTTCTTGTCAAGCAGAAGACCGCTACCCAGGCCGTTTCATATGCTCGCGAATTTCTGCACGAGATGGGAGAGGGTGAGCTGGAACGATGAGGAAAGTGATCGAGCTGATACGCTCCAAGATGCCAAGTTCCTCCAGCTTGGCCGCGCCATCAGTGGAAGTAGCGCTGGCTGTGTGGCTGGTCGCTACGGCCCTCAGCCAGCATCCGAACAGATCCTTCGATGGCCTGCGAAGGTACGACCCGCTGGGCGTCATGATACCGAACTGGAGGTTCTTCGCGCCGACGCCGGCACAGCATGACTATCACCTCCTGTACCGGACGTTGTCTCATGACGGAGAGCAATCACAATGGGAGGCTGCATCAACGATAACTCCTCGAAGCTGGGCTCAGTCCATATGGTCTCCAGGCCGCCGGCAAGAGAAGGCAGTGTTCGATCTGTGTAGTGAGCTGGTCTCTATCGACGGGCACGGGAAGAACATAGTGGAAACTACTGCGTACAAATTGTTCAAGGGATTCGTGGCCCATAAGCTTGCAAATGCCGAGGGCGGCAACAGAGACATCAGAGGGTTCCAGTTCCTGATTGTGCGGTACAGCGGTCATGACGACTCCGAAGAACCTCTGTACTCCTTTGTTTCCCCTTTCATTCCCGCAGCACAGGTGGGATAGGCGTCCACAGGACATCGAAGCACCTGGGAAACGCGTCGGAAGGTATGCCTACATCTTCCCGCATGCAAGTGACCTGCTCGCGGGTGTGAGGAAGTCCCCGGACACACTGGATGAGCCTGTTCAGGCCGGCCCTCGAAAAATACCTGGCGGCGGGCGCACATGGTGTTGTATCGAGAGGTATTTCGGGAGAGCGGGCGGTCCAGGCGATTCACAGCGTTCACTCCGGCAATCGGTACGTTGATGCAGAGTGCTTCAGTGAAGCAATGAGCCGGGGACGCCTCGCACACCCTAAGAGGAGTGAATAATTGTCGCTGGTGAGCCGGGACACGGACACTTATTCGGCACTTCCTCCGGCTCGCCAGTGCTTCGTTGCATGGTCACCGTTCTGAAGATACCCGCCACCGCGGCGTTGTCACCTGCGATATCGCTCGTACTGCGAGCGGGGACCGATATGTGCCATGCCCACCCCGTGACCGGAAGAGCATCCTGCGTATGTATCATTCACCCCTTCGCAACCCAACCTGTTCCAGCAACACGCTGACCGATCCTCTCAACAAGGCAGCAGAAGGCGCGCGAAATGTTCCTCAGGGCGCAGCCAACACCGTTTCAGCTCGTCGAGCGCCTCGAAACGATCTTGCGTACACGGTGTCGAACGTCGAGCTCGCCGTGGACTTGAGGGCCGCCCGTCTACAGCATTCGACGCCCACGCCCGCCGGGACCGCCATATGACCGACGCCGCCATCGTCGGCACCGGCCCCAACGGCTTGGCCGCTGCCGTCACACTCGCCCGCGCCGGTCTTACCGTCACCCTGTACGAGAAGGGCAACACCATCGGCGGAGGCCTGCGCACCACCAGCTACTTCGACACCGACATCGTCCACGACGTCTGCTCAGCCGTGCACCCCATGGCGGCCGCATCCCCCTTCTTCCGCGCCTTCGACCTGGAGGCACGCGGGGTCCGACTGCACCAGCCGGACATCCCCTACGCTCACCCGCTGCCGCACGGCCGGACGGCCGCCGTCTGGCGAGACCTCTCCTGCACCGCCGAGCGCCTCGGCGCCGATGGCCCCCGCTGGACCCGGCTGATGGGCCCGCTGATCGCACACACCCGGGGCGTGGCCGACCTGCTTCTGTCGAATCAGCGTGCACTGCCTCGCGACCCGGCCGCTGCCTTCCGGTTGGCCCCCCGCGTCCTGGCCCACGCCACCCGCCGCACGCCTTTCACCACCGAGGAGGCCCGCGCCCTGCTCACCGGGGTCGCCGCGCACAGCGTCGGCAAGCTGCCCTCCCTGGCGGGCACCGGGGTCGGCCTTTTCCTCGCACACACCGCCCACTCCACCGGCTGGCCGCTGCCCGCAGGCGGCAGCGGCAGTATCGCGGAGGCGATGGCCGACGACATCCGCGCGTACGGCGGCATCTTCCATACCGGCCACCGCGTCACCGACCTCGCCGAACTGGACGGCGCCCCGATCGTCCTGCTCGACGTGGGGCCCAAGGAGTTCTTGAACATCGCCGGCGACCGGCTCCCCGCTCGCTACCGTCGCGCCCTCGTTCGCTACCGATACGGCCCGGGCGCCGCCAAGGCCGACTTCCTGGTCGACGGCCCCATTCCCTGGGCGGACCCGCTGACCGGCCGGGCCGGCACCGTTCATCTCGGCGGCACATACGCCGAGATGGTGCGGCAGGAGAACGCCACCGTCGCCGGGCACGCCACCGACCGGCCCTTCGTCCTGGTCGTGGACCCCGCAGTCACCGACCCCGCGCGGGCCGTGGGCGGCAAGCGCCCGATCTGGGCATATGCGCATGTGCCCAACGGCGACACGCGGGACCCCGTCGAACTGATCACCCGGCGCATCGAGGAGTACGCCCCTGGATTCACCGACACCATACTCGCCTCCCGGGGCACCACCGCCGTCAATCACGAGGAGTACAACCCGAACTACGTCGGCGGTGACATCTCGGCGGGCGCCTTGACCCTGCGCCAGGTCCTTGCTCGTCCCACCCTCCGCGCTGATCCGTACACCACGCCCCTCAGCGGGGTTTACCTGTGCTCGGCGGCCACTCCGCCCGGCCCGTCGGTGCACGGCATGTGCGGCCACCTGGCCGCCCTGTCGGCCCTCCGTCGGCATCACGGCATCCGCACGTCTCCGACCCTCAGGCCCGCGCCGGCGTAGACAGCCCGACACCGCCCCCGCTCCCGCGGCGGTTGTCCGGTACCTCCTGCCACCACGCTCCCGGACGACCGCACCAGGCAGCATCGAGGACTGCGGCAGGGAGGTTTCCCACCAGCTGACCCGATACGCCACCGGCCGCAGCGGCCGGTCCCCTCCACACGCGCAAGGCCCTGCGCGCCTTGCTGGAGCTGCGTACGGCGCCGCTCGTCTCGGACGAGCGTACGGGCAACTGCCCCGCCAACACAGCTCATCACGATTCGAGCATCCGAGGAGTGAAGAACACCATGGCCCGCAAGACGCTTCAGATCCTTCCCCGAGTGGCCGTTCTGGCCTCGTGCGCCACTCTTCTCCTTACCTTCTCCCCCGCTGCGACCGCCGCGGAGGCAAGCGCAACGGCACAGCAGGCAGAGAATGCCTGGACGATGACGCACGGCACAGCCACAGCAACCGGCACCGCCTCCCGGGTGAACGGCGAGGCCTTGTACACCGACCTCGTCGCTCACGGCGAGCTCACCAACACCGGCTCCGAGTGCTACTCGGTGTGGGTGGGCATCAAGCAGGACCTCACCCCTGCGTTCCCCTTCAAGCGGGCAACCCTGTGCGGCGAGGGAACCGAGTCGGTCAACCTCTCCGTACCGAACCTCATGCCAACCACGACCGTCTACGGCTACCTGTGCCGCGGTGAGCAGAACACCGAGGACTGCAGCGCCCCGTTGCGTCTGGTGTAAGAGGTCGTTCACTCCCGTTGTTCCATCCCGTGATGCGCGACATCACGGCACACCAGAGCAACAGAAAGGTGACGAACAGTGATCGCACGTTGGTTGGCAACATCTGCCAGTGCCGTGGTTTTGGCTGCTACGGTCGCCACGAATCCGGCCACTGCACATGCGGACACAGCGCCCGTGAACACATGGACGGTCACACATCAAACCGCAGTAGCAGCAGGAGAATCGTGGTGGGAGAATCCCACCCACTCCTCCACCCTCGCACTTGAGGGAACTCTGTCCAATTCAAGCGACGCTTGCTACTCACTGTGGACAAGAGGCAGCCGAGACTCCCAGCCCTTCCCGCCGAATATCGGCACCAAGAGGGCCGAAATATGCGGCTCGGGGGACGTGGACGTCAGCATCAGGCAAGCAACCCTGCCCAACACCTGGTGGCAGATCACCGTATGCTCCGGTACGCTGAATATGGACGATTGCGCGCAATGGAGGGACATCGACCTCAACTGACCGGGGCGAATGCTGCGCGCGGGAACAGCCGAGTCATAACTCGTCGCCTGTCCCGACTATCCTGCCGTGTGGCGAGAGAACCAAGCCTTTGCGGTAGGTTTGGGGTTTCGCACACGGGGAGGTTGACCGTTGTTCACGGCCCCTGTGCGCGGTGAGGAGCAATGGGGACTGCTGCACCCCGCTCCGTCCAGGCGTGTATCCGGAAGTCCTGCGCGTATCGGAGAGCGACGCCGTGCGGGGAGCCAGGCGTTGACATGGGCCTCGCCGGGTGTTCGATCGAAGCGCCAGCATCGTCCGCCCACCCGGCGAGTCTGTGGTCAGTGTGCGCCCGCCCTCCGTATATCCCAATGCCGTCGGCTGCCGAACGTGAGCGATTACGCAGCCTGTTGCGCGGCCAGGGCCGGACGGTGGTGCGGGCGATGATGGCGCTGCTGTCACTGCATGGCGCGTCACCTGCACAGATCGCCGTGCTGGTGGAGTACGACCCGGCCACCGTGCGCCGCTGGATCGGCCGCTTCGACGTCGTACCGCGTGCCGCCGGTGGTGATGCCGGCGAGCTGGCTGTGGCCGGTCCAGGTCTCGTTCGTGCGGGCGGTGGTGGTGGTGCGGCCGCCGGCGGTCTCGGTGCCGAGCCTGTCGTACGACCAGGGGGTCGCCGAGGCGATCCGGCCAGTCAGCTGGCCGGCGTCGTTGCAGGTGAACTCGGCGCTGCCCGTGGCGTCGTTACCCGTCTTGGTGTAGTCGTAGGTGAGGTCGGTGAGCGTCGTTCCGCCCGACGTCGTCCCGATCGCCTGCGGGCGGCCGTTGTCGTCGATGCGCCGCGGTGTCGAGCCCCTTCGACGTCGACTCGAAGACGATGTTCCCTCACATCAGGGCCCGGAGTACGAGAGGCCAGGTGCCGATCCGGGTGGCCCTGGAGGCTCTTGGGACTCGGCTGTCCACCGGCCTACGATGAGCGGCATGCCGCCCGATGTCTCCCCGTCCTCCGTCTGGCCGGTCCTGCACTACGACGACACCAGGGCGGCGCTGCGCTTCCTGGTCGACGTGCTGGGCTTCGAGCAGGCGGTCGCCGCGCCGGACGAGCACGGCGGGATCGGGCATGGGGAGCTTCGGTGGCCCGGCGGTGGGGCGCTGGTGTTCGGTTCGACCCGGCACACGGACAGCGTGCACGGGCGGATGCGGGCGGGCGCCAGCGCGGTCTACGTGGTGAGCGACGACGTGGACGCGGTGCACCGGCGGGTGGTCGACGCCGGCGGCGAGGTTCTCGAAGCGCCGCATGAGACGCGGTTCGGGTCGGGGGCGGCGGCGTACGTGTGCACGGTGCGCGACCCGGAGGGCAACCTCTGGACCTTCGGCACCTACCGCGGTCCTTCACCGGAGTAGCGAGCCAGGACGAGACGGGAGGACCCCGGCCGGTTGGGCCGGGATCCTCTTGGTGTTGCCGCGCTGGGGGTCAGTGGCTGCCGGCGAGTTCGCCGGTGAGCTCGCCGTGCAGGTCGGCGCCGGGGTCGTTCAGGTCGGTGATCTCCACCGTCTTGCCCCGCTGGGCGTACTCGGTCTCGATCGCGTCCAGGGCGGCCGCGGAGGAGGCGTCCCAGACGTGTGCGGCGGACAGGTCGATGACGGCCTTCTCCGGATCACCCGCGTAGTCGAACTGGCCGACGAGGTCGTTGGAGGAGGCGAAGAACAGCTCGCCGGTGACCCGGTGGACGACGGTCTTGCCGTCGGGGCCGACCACGGCGGTGACCTCGGCGAGGTGGACGACGCACGTCCGCACCGGTCAGTGGCATGGAGCTCGTGCGGTCGCCCACCGAGTCGCTGAGCACCGGCAGACGGACGGTCGCGGCAAGGTCCGCGACCGCGTCCGATGCGTCTTCGGCTGCGTCCGGCGCGTTCTCGGCTGCGTCCGGCGCGTTCTCGGCCGCGTCCGGCGCGTTCTCGGCCGCGTCCGACGTCACGATGTGTCCTTCTTCAGACGCCGGCAGGGGCGTGGAGCGGGCGCCGCACGCTGTCTCGGTGGTCGTCGGGGCCGAGGGCGGCGCGCTCGGTGCGTCGGCTGCGTGGTGTGCGGATCTTCAGACGCCTGAAGTGCCTCCCGGTGCTGCCGGCGGCCAGGGAGGTGCGTCCGTGCAGGGTCCGCCTGTTGTCCAGGCGCAGTAGATCCCCGGGGCCCAGTGGGACGGTGGACACTACTGAGGCGCACCCGAGGGCGTCCGCGAAGGCCCGCAGGGCAGCCCGGTGCGCATCGTCGAGGGTCTGCGGATGCAGCCGCAGCCCGTCGCGTGGATGGCTGTCGTGGGAGCGGACGGTCAGGTCGTCGTCGCTGCGGTCCAGGACGGGGCCGAAAAGGGGTGGGCGGTCACCCTTGACGAACGGACAGCAGCCGTCCTGGAGCAGCGCCGTCGCGCCGGGGGCACTCTCGTCGAGCCGTGCCACCACGTCGCGGACCCGAACAACCAGTGACCGTCCTTCGCCGTCAGGTGCCGCCCGGACGCATGCCGGACCCACATACGAGTGCGGATCGCGGTCGAACACCGTGTCGGTGTGGGGGGATCGGTGCCGTGTCCGGTCTCGCCGCGTCGTACGCGGCGATCCAGGCCAGGCCGTTCGCGCGCAGTCGTTCCCGGTGGGGCCGCCGCAGTCGCGTCCACATCCGTTCGAAAGTTTCGAACGTCGCGCACATGCTTGCGTTACGTTCCTCCCATACCTCATTCCATCCCTCACGACGGTTCGCGTGACAGGTAGTTTGACCAGCGCTGCTGTACTCGCCAAGACCTCATCCGGTGAAGGGAATATTTCCGAAAGACTGTCGAAAGTGTTGACAGGCTCATGGCGCTTTTCGAAAACTGTGGCCACCGAACGACAGGAGACCGTTGTTCCCCTTGCGTCATGTGACCGGGGATGGCGGCCGGTCGTTGCGGCACGACGACGGGCGACCCCCGCCGTGTTCCATGCAAGGCCGCGGGCAGCACAAGCCGCCCGACCCCCACCAGCCTTCATCGGGAGGACGCATGCAGCAGGACGGCACGCAGCAGGACCAGATCCAGCAGAACCCCGCTCCCTTCAGCGGCTTGAGCCGACGAGGCTTCCTCGGCGGCGCCGGCACCGTCGCGCTCGCCACCGCGTCCGGACTGCTGCTGCCCGGCACCGCCCACGCCGCCACCACCATCACCACCAACCAGACCGGCTACGACGGCATGTACTACTCGTTCTGGACCGACGGCGGCGGCTCCGTCTCCATGACACTCAACGGCGGCGGCAGTTACAGCACCCGGTGGACCAACTGCGGCAACTTCGTCGCCGGCAAGGGCTGGAACACCGGCGGGCGCAGGACGGTCCGCTACACCGGCTACTTCAACCCGTCGGGCAACGGCTACGGCTGCCTCTACGGCTGGACGTCGAACCCGCTGGTGGAGTACTACATCGTCGACAACTGGGGCAGCTACCGGCCCACCGGCGAGCACAGGGGCACCGTCTACAGCGACGGCGGCACGTACGACATCTACAAGACGACGCGGTACAACGCCCCCTCCGTCGAGGGCACCCGCACCTTCGACCAGTACTGGAGCGTCCGGCAGTCGAAGGTGACCAGCGGCTCCGGCACCATCACCACAGGCAACCACTTCGACGCCTGGGCGCGCGCGGGCATGAACCTGGGCCAGTTCAGGTACTACATGATCATGGCCACCGAGGGTTACCAGAGCAGCGGAAGCTCGAACATCACGGTCAGCGGCTGACCTCTGTCCGGCGAACAACCGGCTGCGGGGTCCGTCCTCGTGGCGGGTCCCGCAGCCGTGGCGGGTCCCGCAGCCGTGGCGAACTCCCCACCATGGCGACCTCGCCACCATGGTGGGGCACCCACGGCCTAAGGCTGGGAAAGGGTCGACCGGCCCGACAACCAGCACCTGCACACAGCGATCGGCGACATCCCACCCCACGAGCACGGGACCGACCACCGCGCTCAACACCAGTCCCCGACCGGCAGCTGGAGTCAATGCACAGAGGGGTATGCCCTCTCCACGGGAACACCGGATGCACCACGGCCGCAGCAGTGGTGACGCTGACGAAGACGACACTCCCGGCACTCCGTGGACGGCGACCTCCGACTCCACAGCCGGACTCCACTTCGTACCTGGCCGACGGGCGGGTCAGGTCGGTCCACCGTCAGTCGTCGGGACGGGCCGGTCATCGCATGCGAAGGCCGGGGTCAGGTATGCGATTCACGGCTCGCCCGGCCCTGAGCGTGTGCCGGGGGCCACAGACCTACAGCTGCTCGAAGTGGAAGGAGCGGATGAAGCAGTCCCGTGGTTGGCCGATCGCGAAAAGGACACAGTCGAGGACGGATTGGGCGGTCAGTGGGTCGTCCGCGGTCCGGGAGGCTTGGTCCCAGGTGGAGTGGAGCGGATCGCCGTCCGAGAAGTCCGGTGGGTAGAGCGAGATGACTCGGATGCCCTCGGGACGGAGCCGATGAGAGAGGACGTCGGCGAAGCCGGCCTGGGCGGCCTTGGCCGCGTAGAACGCGGGATGCGCTGAAGAGCGGTGGTTCCGGGCTTCCGCGGCTGAGGAGATCAGGTTGACCACGTCTGCGCCCTCGGAAGCGCGCAGCAGGGGCAGGAAGTGCTTGACGGTCAGCAGGGTGCCGGTGGCTCCGGAAGCGACGGTGTCGGTGATCGACTCGTCGTCGGCGTCCCACAGGTCCGGGCCTTCCAGGTAGCGGGCGCCATTGTTGATCAGCACATCCACCTTGTCGGCGTGAGCGGCGACCCCCTCCGCGAAGCCCCGTACGGTGGCTGGGGCAGCCAGATCACAGGCGAACGCATCCACTCGCGCCCCGCTGTCGGCCGCCACCTCGTCGGCCACCTTTTGAGCGGCAGCCAGAGTGCGAGCGGATACGAACACGCGCGCACCCATCCGGCCCGCGTGCAACGCCAACGCCCTCCCGAACCCACGCCCGGCCCCGGTGACCACCACTGTCTTCCTGACGAGATCCATACGCGCACCTCCTTCGACCTTCTCGTATTGCTCGCGGTGAGCGTAACTGTGGCGTTGAACGCGGCGTGGCTCGGCCAGCCGGCCCAGTGCCCACTGACGAGTGGCCGAGGCGGAACGGTCGGCGTGGCTCGCGCACGGTGGTTCCCGCAGGCGGGCGATTCGAGCGCCCGAGCGCCCGAAGTACCACTTCCACGGCTTCTCGCTCCTCGCTTCTCGCCGATGAGGAGGCAGTGCGGTACCCGTCATCCGAGTCAGCCCACTTCCGTCCGCTTGCGTGCCTCTTGGCCATCCGTTCCCGGTCTGCTGGGACAGTCGGCCAGCAGCGCGGTGCCGTCGGTGTGGCGGGCGAAGAGCTGTGGCACCCAGGAGCGCACCGGCCCGCGATGGTTGCGCCGCACCGGCCGCCCGGCCGCGGCTCGGCGCTCGGCTTCCGCGATCTCACCAGCTACATCGCCCGAGCACTTCCCGAGGCTGGCGGGATCAGATCCCAACTACACCCTTGACCACACCCTTGATTACTGAGAGCCCTGTATGTCGAGGCGCACGACCGCGCCGATCTCGACCAGTTGGTCCGGCAGTGCGAGATCGGAGACCCCCATGACGGTACTGGTGGGGCGGTGCTTCCCGAAATAGTCGGAGTGGAGGCGCGCGGTCGCGTCGAAGTGTTCTCGCAAGTCCCTGACCAGCACTGTAGTCTCCACGATCTGGTTTCGCTTGGCCCCGAAATGCACCAGCACCAAGTCCAGGTCGGCCAGCGTCGTCTTGACCTGGAGTTCGAAGTCGCCGGCACCTACGAAATTGCCGTCCTCGTCGTGGGACAGCTGCCCGGAGATGTACGCCGTATCGTGGACCCGAAGTGCCTGGCTGTATCCGTAGAAAGATTCCCACGGCATACCGAACCCGAATGCTTCCGCCCGAAGGTTCTTGAATTGCCTCCTGCGTCCGATTCTGCTGGTGGTTTTCCATGCGCGCCGACCACATGATGAGCCGTCCCGGGCAGAAGCAGCCGCGACTCCGGCCTTTTCCTGCCGGGCCTGTGCTCAAACAGTGTCCCTCCTGGGCCGACGCCCATTCATAATCTATTCGCGCCCAGAAGAGTGGCTTGTCGAGGAGTGAACAAGAAGTTATCCGTGAATACCATCGGACGTGCCCGCACCGCGGAGCCGCCGAAGGCGGACCATGTGCTGACGCTGCGGTCGGAGACGAGGGCGGCGATTGCGCGGTAGGTGTCGGGCAGCCGGTCGCGTCGGTGCATCCAGCGAATGAGCTGTTCCCAGCGTTCGTGGTCGGCCAGGGCGTGCTCGACGGTGACGCGGTCGGACGAGTGGCCGTGTCGGTCGCGTTCCCACTGCGGGACCCTGCCCGGCAGGGCTCCGGGGCGCGGCTTTCTCGGCCTTGGGAGGGCCTGACCGGGGCGGTCACGGCCCACGTCCAGGCAGCCGTCGCCGAGGAGGACCTCGCCCTGGTGGAAGTGGCCGAAGCAGCCGGTCACGCCTGCCGCGCGAGCGGCGGTGGTCTCGGGCAGTGGCCTTCATCGTGTTCTGTGTCTTCTTGCCCGACACCAACGCCCGCCTGCCCCAGCGTAAGGAACAAGCTGAGGGCGGGACCCTGCGGCAGGTCCGTGCCGGCCTGCCAGTGCGTGACCCGCCCCTCGGTGGAGCGGACCGGGTACACATACCGCAGGGCTCCCGCCGACGCCTCGGTGGTGTGCATCGCGTCCAGCGGCGTCCCGGCCACCACCTCGCCGCGGTCCGTCGCGCACACGGCGGCCTATTGCCACGCGCCCTTGCCGTCGTCCTCAGTGGGCGACGTGGTGCGCACCAGGAGGCGCTGGGTGGGGTCCTGGGCCCACCCTGCCGCCGGGCGCGGTTTCGGCGGTCGGCTCCAGCCGGACGGCGACGATACGGTCGGTCCGCACCACTGCTCGTCCACCCGGACTCGGAGCTCGGTGAAGTGCGCTGACACGCCGTATCTCCCTGGTGAGCGAACGGCGCCGGGCGGGCCCTTGGCGGACCCGCCCGGCAGCGGTGTGTTCTCAGTGTTGCGGAGCTGACGCGTGGACGTCAGGGGTTCTTGATCAGCCGTGGCACGAGGCGTCCTCGGGGATGCAGGTGCCGACGTCTTCGGCGGCGGTGTGGACCAGGTCATTCCGGAGCCAGCCCGTCTTGCCCTTGGCGTTGCCGGTGGTCATCTTGACCTTCGTCCAGCCATAGCTGCCGGACCAGTTCCAGTCCTTCTCCGAGCACTTGTTGCCCTTGTACGCGACACCCACCACCGTGGAGCTGGTGGACGGCTTGGAGCGGAGGTTGGCCGCGGACGCCGTGACGTAGCAGCCCTTCGCGGCGGCCTCTGCCGTACCGGCGGCGGCCAGACCGGACCCCGCCAGGGCGGCGGTCATGGTCAGCGCAGTGACGGCTCTACGGATCTGCATGTACTCCCCCGTACCTTCTCGTACTTCTCGAGGCACTCTCACGAATGCCTTTGCTGGTGAAACCGAAATGCATTCAAGGAGCATCGAGACAACCTGTCAAATATTTTCGCACCGCGCAACATGTGCCATTGTGCGAGTTTTTCGCATCGCGAAACGACGCCGAACGGAGGATTGCCCATACGGCGCTTTTCGCGTGGCGCCTCGGTTCCATTTCGCGTAGCGCAATCGATGCCCCTTTTGTCCGGAATCGAGCGATTTGAAACCGTGATGCCGTTCCGCATCGCGCATGTAGAGTTGCGATCAGTAGTTCGATCTGTGATCAGCGGGGGTGAGGAAGAACTCAGGGGGCAGGGCCGCGCTCGACCGGCGACATCACACGGACAGACGGCTCGCAGAGAGGGCCGCCCGCTTCCTTGTCCATGGGGAGGGAGGGCGGCATGCACGACAAGGAACAGCATGCTCAGCCGCACCACGCTGAAGGAAAAGAACACAGCCGAATCGCAGCCGGAAAGCGAACGCGCGGGCGGAACCGTTCACGCCCGCCGGGTCATGCTCGTCGTCCAGGCATTCACCCTGCTGCCCGGCGCGGATCACGGTCCCAGTGAACTGGCCGCCGCCACGGGCCTGCACATCACCGTCGTCTACCGGATACTGCAATCCGGGATCGCCACCTCGATCTTCCTGCGAGTACCGCCGGGCCGGTACCGGCTCGGGCCCGGAGCCGCCCAGGTCGGTATGCAGGCCATGGCCGCCACGCTCGACGCCGGCGTCGCCCGCCCCGCCCTGGAGCACCTGAGCCGGACCGTGGACGGCTTCGCGCTGCTGTGGGTGCTCTCGCCCTACGGCGGCCCGCGCAAGGCCTACGGCACCAGCGCGCCGGGCCGCTACGACTTCGAGTCGCTCGGGCTGAGCGTCACCGACCTGATCGAGGTCAGCCACTCCCTGCGCGTCGGAGCCTCCGGGCGGGCGATCGCCGCCCATCTGCCCCCGTTCCTGCTCTCCAGCATCCTGGAGCAGCCGCTTCCCGCCGGCGCCGGGCCGGGGACGGCCCGCACCCCTGCGGAGTTCGCCGCGTCCCTGGACGAGATCCGCGAGGCGGGCTACGCCGTCGCCCGCGAGGAGGTCCCCGGATGGAGCGCGGTGGCCGCCCCCGTCATGTGGGGTGACTCCGTCTACGGGGCCGTTTCCGTCCTCAAGCCGTCCTCGCTGATGTCCGGCGACCTCGCGCTGCCCGTCGCCGCGACCGTCGCGACCGCCGAACGGCTCAACCTGCTCGCCTCGGGCGGGACGGACCCCCGCTCCTTGGCCGGATAGCCCCGGACGCACGACAGGGCCGCCTCCGCGTACCGGACGCGGCCCTCGGTCGTGTCGGGGCGCGGTGCCGCGGGGTCCTGATGGAACCGCCCAGGCCACAGGGAGCCGCCTGGCCTGGCACCCGCAGCTCAACCGCTCGACGTGGGCGAGGACCACATGCCGAACCACTGCTCGGCGCCGTACTCCTCGAACCGCTTCACCTCGGTGAACCCCAGCTTCGCCGCGAGACGCAGCGAGCGGTCGTTGGCGGTCTGGGTGCAGAGCACCACCGGCTCGCCGGGCAGCGCGTCGGCGAACCAGCCGAGTGCTGCCGCGCACGCCTCGGTGGCGTACCCGTGTCCCCACGCCTCGGGCAGGAACATGTAGCCGAGCTCGGCCTCCCCGGCTTCCGGGCGGAGGTGTCCCGGACGCTCCGCGTCGCGCCGCCCGAGCGTGACCGTGCCGATCATCGCTCCGTGGAGATCGATCACGAACAGCCCAGGGCGCCGCCCGGGTACCGCCGGCACCGCGCGTTCGAGCTCGTCACGCGGTCGAGGGCCACCGAGGTAGGTGCGCACCTCCGGCGAGGCGAACAGTTCGACGAACGCCGCACGGTCCTGGGCCTCGGACTCGCGGAGCACGAGCCGTTGGGTCCGTATCGGGGCAGGTGGCCAGGCGACGGGTCCGAGTCCGGTCATGGCGGGCAACCTAACGCACGCCCGACGTCTGTTGCATGCGGGTCCGAACCAGCACTGCAGCAAGGCCCGCAACTGAGCGGTAGACGATCGCGAGCTTGTCGAACCCCATGGCCAGGCCCCGCCACTGCTTGGGCAGAGCGCGCACCGTTCCACAACGTTGCGGTTCTCGTGTACCGCCGGGTCGAACTTCGGTGGGCGGCCGCCCCCGGACCACGACGGTGACGATGTTTTCGCTGGTCCTTGCGTTCTTTGAGGACCGCGGTGATCCCGCGCACCTTCAGCGTCAGGCGGATCGCGCGGGAGGAGTACGCCTTGCCCCGCTGCTCGGCTCGGGAGGTCCCGCCAAGGGATACCGGTGCGGTACCGGCAGACGATCGCCTCCACGATCCTGCGGTGGTCGGCCCAAGGTCCGCCATGGCGACCGACGCTGGTGGGCAGTAGGGGTTGGATGCAGTCCCACTGCTGGTCGGTCGGCCGGGCGTGACGGGGCATGGAGATCAGACCGCAGACCTCGCCTCCGGCGTCCTCGTCCGGGCCGTTCGAGGATGCCGGAGACCGGTGGCCCGGCCGGGTTCAGTCGATCGTCCTGATCACCCGGGCGGGGACTCCCGCGACCAGGGTGCGGGCAGGAACATCGCCGGTCACCACCGCGCCGGCGGCGACCACGGCACCGGCACCGATGGTCACTCCCTGCAGGATCACGGCAGACGCCCCGATCCAGACGTCGTCTTCGACGACGATCGGGGCGAAGGAGAGATACTCGCGACGCTCGGCGAGGGGCAGAGGGTGCCCCCCGGTGATGAGGCTCACCTTCGGGGCGATCATGACACCGTTGCCGATGCGGATCCCGCCCTTGTCCATGAACGTGCATCCCTGGTTGACGAAGACGTTCTCTCCGAACGTCGTGTTCAGCCCGAACTCGGTGAAGAACGGCGGGTAGATCGTCACCGACTCCGGGAGCGGGCCACCGAACACAACAGAAAGTAGTTCAGCACGGCCTTCACTGTCACTGAACGGCAGCACGTTCAGGCGAGAGGTCGCGTCAGTCACTTCCACGATTCGCTCCGCATGGCGCGCGAACTCGGGCGACTGAACGTAGAGGACCTGGTCTGTGCGGGTGGGCATGTGGCGATCCCACCACCCGTAGAACGCACGATCAAACAACCTCACGACCTACCGACACAACCTGTCGTTGTGTCGATAGGCTGAAGGTGTGGATGTTGAGGCGCTGCGGACGTTCGTGGCCGTAGCCGAGGCCGGCCAGTTCCAGGCAGCGGCGGACGAGCTCGGGATCAGTCAGCAGGCGGTCTCCAAGCGGATCGCAGCCCTGGAGAGACACCTCGAAGTCACGCTCCTGGTGCGAACCTCACGAGGCTCCCGGCTGAGCCTCGACGGGCAGGTCTTCCTGCCGCACGCCAAGAAGGTCCTCGCAGCCCTCGAGCAGGCCGAGCAGGCCGTGCGCCCCGGCAGCCGGCCTTTGCGCGTCGACATCCTCAACCGGCGCATCGCTCCGGCCCAGGCCGTCTACCGGTTCTACCGCTGCCACCCCGAGATGGACCTGGACGCGGTCACACTGAGCAACGAGAACGCCGCCCAGGCCGCCCAGGCGGTGCTCGAAGGAACCGTCGACGCATCCTTCCGCGCCCTGCCGGTAGACCAGGTCCCAGCCGGAATCAGCACCGAACGACTCCTGGACGCACCCCTGGAACTCCTGGTCGGACCCGGCCATCCCTTGGCGAACGCACCCTGGGTCAGGCCTGCGGACCTGGCCGGCCACCGCATCTGGATCCCCGGGATCAGGCCAGGCACGGAGTGGGCGGCGTTCTACCAGGCGCTGTCCGAGGCCTTCGGCCTGAGCATCGACGCGCTCGGCCCCAACTTCGGTGACGAGGCCCTGATGGACGCGCTGGCCGACTCGGCCTCGCTGGCCACCCTCGTCGGCAGTGGGGACCGGTACCTGTGGCCCCAGACCCACGACCTGCGGCGCGTCCCGTTGCACGAACCGACCCCGGTCTACCCGCACGTGCTGTTGTCCCGCACCGGAGACCAGCACCCCGTGCTGACCGCGTTGCGTGACCATCTGCGCACGTCAGGGCCTCGAACCCCGGACGACGTATGGGCGCCGGACTGGGTAAGCCGCTGACCTGAGGACAGCTGCGACGGACACGCCCTCGTTGTGCTGTTCGGGCACGTCGGTGACGGCATGCGGTCTTGCATGGGTGAGGGCCTTCTGGATTCGGTGGGGGTTGCGACACCTTCCGCCGGTCCGAGGAGGCTCTCATGTGCCACGGTGACGCCCCGCTGATGCCGACCGGGAGGCTGCGTCTGGCCTGGTGCGTGGTCGGGGACGGCCGGCCGCTGCGCCGGGCGGCCGAACGGTTCCAGGTAGGCCACCGCCGAACGACGGGCCGGCCGCTACCGGCCGCCCGCTCGCCGTCACGCTCACCGACGGAACCGCCATGACGCCACCCGACTCCTGCCCTTGTCGGACGCGGTCCCACCGTTCCGCAGACGCTCCAGGCCCAGCGCGAGGTCGTCCCCGAAGCAAGCCGCGGCGCTCAAGGCCGACCGCGGCCACGACTTCGACAAGTACCGCCGTCTGCGGTGGAAACGCGGCGTCGAGCCGACGATCGCCCGCCGCGGTGTCGCGCACGGCTCCGGACTCGGCACGGTGCGTTGGGTGGTCGAGGGTACCTTCGCCTGGCTGCACCAGTTCAAGCGCCTGCGCATCCGCCACGAGTGCCGAGCCGAGCCTCGCCAGGGCCCGCTCGAGCTCGTCTGCAGCACCATCTGCCTCCGACGCCTCCGTAGATCACTCCGAAACGATCAGTGTGCCTCCTGACACGACCTCGCCGTCCCGGGTGGCGACCAGGTTCTCGTTCTGGAAGGACAGCTCCAGCGTCGCCCCGGTGTCGCCGGACAGTCCGGCGAGCCGGGCCGTGCCCCGGGCGAAGCCGCCTTGGGTTCTGCGCAGCACGTCGCCGATCTTGCCGGTGAACATCAGCCGTCCGCCGAGGACACCGGCGGCCGCCGCCACGTGTTCCCAGCGGCTCCGGTAGAGTCGTGCTCATGTCTGGTGCTTGCTGCGCGGCCGCCTGCGCCGCGGTGACGAGGACGCTCCGCTAGCGGCGGGCGTTCGTCTCACATCTGCTGAACGTTCCGTCGCTTCCGGTCGGTCCGGAGCGGCTCCTTGAGCTGCCCGGAAACATCTTCCGAGCAACGGAGCATTACCAGTGTTTCCAGGCATTCTCTCTGCGCGCCGGGACGTGTCGTCCCCCGTGCGTGCGTGGCTGGTGCTGTGCTGCATGGCCATGCTGCAGTTCCTCATCGCGGTCGACGTGACCGTGGTCAACGTTGCCCTGCCGTCGATCGGAGCCGACTTCGGCGCGGACGGCGGTCAGCTGACCTGGGTGGTCGTCGGATACACGATCACCGGCGGCGGTCTGCTGATGCTCGGCGGCCGGCTCGGCGACGTGCTCGGCAGGCGCCGCGTCCTGCTGGCCGGGACGGCGGTCTTCGGCGCCGCGTCCCTGCTGGCCGGGCTTGCACCGTCCTTCCCCTTGCTCGTGGGAGCGAGGCTGCTCCAGGGGGCCGGTGAGGCCCTCGCCCTGCCGGCGGCGATGGCGGTGATCGTGCTCATGTTCCCGGAGGGACCGCGCCGGTCCCGGGCGCTGAGCGTCTGGGCGGCGGTGGCCAGCTGCGGTCTGGTGCTCGGCTTCGTGCTCTCCGGGATCATCACGGAACTGCTCGGATGGCGGTGGGTCTTCCTGGTGGCCGTGCCGTTCATCCTGGCCGCGCTCGCCGCGGTGCTCCTCCTCGTGCCCGCCGATCCGCCGGCCGAGCGCACCGCGCTGGACCTGCCCGGATCACTTCTGCTGACCGCGGCTCCGCTGCTGTTCGCCTACGGCGTCGTGGAAACAGGAGAAGGAGACAGCGCACAGCCATGGCTGCCGCCCCTGGCCCTGGCCGGTGCCGCGCTCGCCGCGATCCTGTTCGTCTCCGTCGAACGCCGCGCGGCGAACCCACTCGTCCCCCTCAGGTTCTTCCGCAACCGCTCACGGGTCCTGGCCAACCTCGCGACCGCGCTCCTGAGCGCGGCACTGTCCACCTCGTTCCTGCTGTTCACCTACTACCTGCAGAACCAGCTGGGCCTGAGTCCCCTGGAGGCAGGCTTGACGCTCCTGCCCCTGGCCGTGTCCCTCATCGCCGCCTCCATCGTCGTCCCGCAGTTGCTCGGACGCTTCGGCGCCCGCGTCTGCGCCCTTGCCGGAGTCGGTTTCACCGCACTGGCCATGGCCGCCATCGCCCTCACCACCCACCTCGGCGCGAACGCCGCCGCGATGATGCCGGCGATGATCCTCATCGCGGCCGGCATGGGCTTCGGCATCGTCGGACTGCAGTACGCCGCGGTGAGCGGAGTCACCGAGCATGACGCCGGCATCGCCTCCGGTGTCCAGCGAGCCGCCGACCAGCTCGGAGGATCCACCGGCGTCACCCTCTACGTCGGCATCGGCTTCGCCCCCGTGCTGAACGGCACCGATCCGTTCCTCACCAGCAGCCTTCTCGCCATCGCAGGGCTGACGGCCTCCGGGGCCATCGCCTGGCGCATCGCCATGCCGGCCACCCCGCCCGAGTAACGGCCGAACAATCGCCTGACGGGGACACGCCGCCCCGGTCTTCCGGCCGATGTGCCCCCGTCAGGCAGCGACTCAAGTCGCGAACTGCAGACACGCGAGCTCACCCATTCCTCCCGCTCACCTTCGCACTCGCCCATCGTGACTGCCTGGTGGGCGGTACTGTCCCGCGGCCACATACGGTCACCGGTCAAGGCATATGACCCGGCTACTCATCTTGTCGTTCAACCTCGGTCAGCGGATCCTTCGAGGAGATCGATGAGCGGGGCCAGGACCCGGGGCAGATCGTTCTCCGAGGTGATCACCTGCTCGTCCTGCCAGGTGTACTCGGTGCGGGAGTCGATGAAAAGCAGTGAAGCGCTTCCCTGTTCCCATACGAACAGCTTCCCCAGACGCTCGTCCGACTCCAGAGCGAGGCTCACGGCCGTTGCCTTCGGGCGCCCTCTGGTGGCTGTGCCAGGGGCCGGCTGCTGCACCGTGAGGCTGATCCCGCGAGAGCGGAGTTCTTGTTCATGTGCGGCGTGCCAGTCCACAAGCCACTGCATGATCGCCGGCATTACGTCCCTCGCTGTCACAGTCGAACGAGTCGTCGAACCTGATCGTACGGATGGCGTTTTCGACCAGGCGACGAGGTCGCCGCCGTAGGCGGAGTCCGCCCAGGCGACCGTCACCTCCGGATGTGCGAGCCGAAGGCGGAAGAGCCGGGCGGGCCGCCCCTGCTCGAAGCGGGCGGCAGCGCCGCCCTCAGGCAGGGACTGCGCCATCCGCGACCATCGTGGCGCGCTGCTCGCGCGCGACCCGGGACTCCAGGTACGCCCTCAGGCACGTCTCAACGATGCTTCGAGCGTGGCGCACCGCGTAGAACAGCAGGAGGAGAGCGGGGAGAGATACCCCGCCCGCCGCCAGCCAGTACGACCAAGTCATCGACCAGGCCTCCCCGTTGTGACGACTCGTTGACGAGAACTCATCGCCCTCACCGTCTGCACGCGCCACGTGGCCCGAATCCGGATACCAGCTGCTGACTTTTCCCTCCTACGCCTCCTCCGCGTCGAGCGCCACACTGTTCACGCACGTCACGCAAGTTTTCGGCCGCCGACGAGCCGTCGGAATAGTTCCCACACGACACGACAGGCACCGACCGTCTTCCGAGCGCAGCAAGTAATGCCCTCGTGCTCTTCAGCACGAGGTACATGGACGCCGCGGTGAACCAGCTGCGCGCGGACGGCTTCGACGTCCGCGACGAGGACGTGGCCCGCCTCTCCCCGTTCGTACGGCATCACATCAACATGCACGGCCGGTGCTCCTTCCAGCTTCCCGACCTGCCCGGCGGCCTGCGCCCGCTGCGCGACAAGGACGCCACCGACGAGGAATGACCGGCGCTGGCCCGCACGGCCGGACGGGAGACCTCTGGAGGTACGGCCAGGAGGAACGTCCGGCGGTGCAGCCAGCGCGTCATCGAGCTGTCTGATGGCAGCAGGCGGTCGCGACGGTACTGCGGATCGGCCTGCCGTACTCGGCCTGCCGTACTCGGCCCGCCGTACGAGGCCGTGTGATCCTGACCGATGTCCTGGTCCGCGTGACTCGTCCGGGCCGGGCCACGAAACCACGCAACAGCAGAACGCGCTGGCGGGCGTGCCGGTGTGCCCGGCCCGCGCGATAACGCCCGCGGGTGTGCGGGCGTCGCCGGCCGATACGGGCACCATCCGTCGGACACGTTCCTAGGTGGTGCCGGACTCGTTTCTGCGCAGCAGACCCTCGTCCACGAGGGCAAGAATCCTGCAGTGCCCAAAGGCCGGACTCGTACGCGAGGTCAACATCTACGGACGCCCAGGGACGGGTTCCGGCAGGGATGGATCGAGGAGAACCGAAAGCCCGGTGAACTCGCTCTCACGGGTGGGTACGGGCGGTGTGATCGGCCCGGGTCGGCTGATCTCAGTGACCCACTGTCACGGAACCCGGCAACCGCTGCAGGACGACCTCCCTGCAAGCATTCAGCCGCACAGAACGTTAGGAGGATCTGGCTCACCCTCATGGCCTTCGTCGTGGTCACGTGTGTCCTTGGTCGGAGCACATGAGCGGACGAAGGCCGCCTTGGCTTCGTCCTCTTTTAGCAGCAGCGTTTGTTCGCCAGTGCGAACAGCAGATGGAGGTCGACGGGCTCGGGCAAGTCCACGAGAGATGACGTCGCCTCAGTGGCTGGGTCGATCGACGTCCGGACGGTCACCGAGACGACAGCCCCGCGGGCGGCCTCCTCGATGGGCCGTGTCGGCGGGCGGCCTCGGCGCCACGGGCCCGCTCGGCACGGGCGTACAGGGCCGCGTGCTGGTCGGCCGAGTTCACGTCGGGCATCCCACCGTGCAGGGTCTCGATCGCCTGACTGGCGGCGGCCACCCAGTGCAGGAAAGGAGTTCCGGGAAACGCCCCTGGACATCCTCCCTGCGAACATCCGGCCGATGGGTCGGATCCGACAGTGCTCCAGGTGTGCCGCGGCCAGTTCGGCCAGCGCCGGGCCGGTCTCGTAGGCAAGGGGAGCCAGCTCCGGCGGAGGGATGTAACCATCGGGCATCGCCGCATACGCGCGGTCCATCAGACGGGTGTAGGCCTCGGTCAGGGCGCCGGGCCAGGTGCCGGTCAACGGCGGTCGCATCCGCGCCTCTGCCGCCAGCGCCGCGTGGTGGGCTGCTGCTTCGGCGACTGCCTCGTGCAGGGACCAGTCGGTGATCAGGTCCCGGCACGGAGCGAACGCGGCCAGCGGACCCGGCAAGGGAGCGCAGGTCCCGCCGGGGGCCAGAAGGGCTCGCGCCAAGGCGGTGGCGATCAGCGGGGAGGTGTGCAGTCCGTCGCGGTGCGTGCCCGAGACGGCCCACAGGCCCTGTCTGGGGGTGGGGCCGATCACGGGATGGCCGTCCAGGCCGACGGGCCGGTTGCCGTGGTGGATGCGCAGCAGGCCGGCGGTGGCCAGCTGGTGGTCGAGCTGGCCGACCGCGTCACACCCCCCTGACCCGCACCGGCGTACGGCGCACCGTGCTCAACTTCGCCTGCACACTCCCCACGGCCACCCCACGGGCCACTCCTTCGGCGCACGAGCTGTACGCATAGCCGACCCGGGCAGGCCGGCCGTGTCCGGGTCCGTCACACCCCGGCCGGGCGGCAGAGCACCGAGGTTTCCCTCGGGCGGGCGTGGAGGACACCGGCCGCGTCAGCCACGTGCGCGGCCGGACCGCTGTGACAGCACTTCACGAGCCTCGCTGTCCAGCCAGGCCGTTCCAGGCCGCCAGGGCGGGCGCGGCGCCGAAGACGTCCTCGAAGGTGTGGGCCCGGTGGGTGGTGGCCTTGACCCAGGCGGTGTGCGTGCTCGGCATGCAGCTCGTGGGCGATGCGTTGTTCGTGGGCGTCGCCGACTCCTGCCCGGTTCTGACATGACGTCAGAGTGCCCACCGCTCCCCCATTTCGCTGCGCCGAGATGCTGTGGGTCGAGCTCCCTGGATCCGCCGGCAACGGTGTGTACGAGCACCGACTCCGGCGTCGCCTCCCTGCCGGCCGTCATGCGGTGCACCGTCAAGACCGTGCGCGAGCGCGCCGCCGACCTGTGCCCCGAGGCCCTGACACGGATGCGGACCGCCCGGGAGACCGAGCAACGGTTTCGCACCGGGCGGCGGCTTCCAGGACACGTAGCCCGCGCCCGGCTCGCGACCCGGGCCGGAGTCATGCTGCCGCGTCACCTGGCCGGATGATGTACCGACACCCGTAGTGTCAGCCGGGGACGACGTCGGCGGGGCTGTCCCGGGTGAGGCGTTCGAGTCTGTCGCGCAGTTCCTTGGCGGACGGATGGCTGATGTCCTCGGCGGTCTCCGCGGCCTGTGTCCAGGCACGACGGGCTGCGTCGGTGTCGCCGGCGGCGAGGTGGGCGTTGCCGAGGTGCTCCAGGATCTCGGTCTCCCCGTGCTGGTCACCGGAGGCCCGGTCCAGGGCGAGCGCCCGCTCGTAGCAGTCGATGGCGTCGGTGTATTCGGCGAGGTGGTGGTGTGCGTAGCCGAGGCTGTCCCACGCTCCCGCTTCGGCGTGCCGGTCACCGATCTCCTGGTTGAGCTCCACTGCTCGGGCACAGTGGTCCAGTGCCTGCCGGTGGTTGCCGAGCATGATGTGCAGCCATCCGATGTTGTTCAGTGCCTTGGCCTGTCCGGTCCGGTGGCCGGTCTGCCGGTAGAGGGCGAGGGCCCGGTTGTTGTGGTCGAGCGCCTCGCGACGGTGCCCCTGTCGGTCACACGCCCAGCCCAGGCCACGGTAGGTGTGGGCCTGGCGCACCCGATCGCCCAGAGCACTGTAGAGATCGAGGGCGTGCTGGAAGTGGGTGCGTCCGTCGTCCAGCAGGCCCATCTGGGTGTGGACGGCGCCCAGGCTGCGATGTGCCCCGGCCTGCCAGGACCGGTCGCCGAGCCGCCGGGCCGCGTCGAGTGCGGTCCGCTGGCCGGCCAGCCAGTCGTGCCAGTGACCGCAGTAGTCGAAGAACGTCTCGAGGGCCCAGGCGAGTTGCCACACCTGTACGTCACAGCCGGCGCTCACCGCGAGCTCCATTGCGCCGAGCAGAACGGGATGTTCTGCGGTGAACCAGGCCAGGGCAGCGCCGTGGTCGGTCAGTTCCTGTGGCGTCACCCCCGGCCGGGGAACGGGCAGGGAGATCCGGTCCCGGTGCGGGTCCAGCCGCCCAGCGGCGCTGTGGGCCGTGTGCAGGTGGAAGTCGATGAACCGCAGCAGCGCCTCGTCATTGTCGTCGGCGGGCTCCTGCCGCGCCTCCTCCGCTGCGTGGAGACGGACGAGGTCGTGCATGCGGTAGCGGCCCGGTGTGTGTTCCTGAACCAGGTGGACCGCCTGGAGCCTGCGCAACAGGACGCGTACCCGCGGCAGGGGAACAGCGGTGAGGGCGGCGACGGCGGACAGACTGACATCGGGGCCGGGTGTCAGCCCGAGCAGCCGGAAGACGCGGGCGGCGTCCCGGTCGAGCGCGCGGTAGGAGGAGGCGAACACCGCTCGCAGGTCGGCGGTGACGTCACCCGTCTCCAGAGCGTCGAGCCGGGTGCGTGTCTCGCGGAGTTCCTCGGCCAGTTCGGCGAGGGAGATCTCGGGGCTGATGCCCGCGCGGGCGCACAGGATACCGATGGCCAGCGGCAGGCCGGAACAGTGGTTCAGCAGGGCAGCGGCCGCGTCGGGTTCGGCGGCCGCACGATCGGCACCGAGGTGGCGGACGAGCAGGTGACGCGACTCGTCGTCGGTGAGCACGTCCAGAGTGAGAAGGCGAGCGCCGTGGGCAGTGGTCAGGCCGGTGAGCCGGTCCCGGCTGGTGATGAGGACGGTGCACGCCGGGCTGCCGGGCAGCAGGGGAACGACCTGGGCACTGTCACGGGCGTTGTCCAGGACGATGAGCATGCGTCTGTCGGCGGTGAGACTCCGATACAGCGCGGCCTGGGCCTCCGGATCCGCGGGGACGGCCGCCGGGTCGCAGCCGAGAGCGTCCAGGAAACCGCGCAGTGCCGTCTGCGGCGGGAGCGGACTGCTGGAGGGATCGAAACCGCGCAGGTTGACGTACAGCTGCCCGTCGGGATAGCGCTCCAGGTTCCTGTGGGCCCAGTGGAGGGCCAGCCAGGTCTTGCCGACGCCTCCCACGCCGCCGATCGTCGACACCGTCAGCACCTCGTGCCCGCCGCCGGACGAGCGCAACTGGTCGTCCAGGGCGGTGAGTTCGCGGGTCCGGCCGGTGAACAGCGGTGGCGGCGCGGGTAACTGGCGCGGCACCGTCGTGGGCGGCGGTGCGGACCGGGGGGCGGGGGCGTCGAGGGCGGGGTCGGCGGCGAGTACCTGATGATGGAGCTGTCTCAGCGCCGGTCCGGGATCGGTGCCCAGTTCCTCGGACAGCCGCCGCCGGAGGACGTCGTACCGGTGCAGGGCCTCGGCGGCCCGTCCGCTGCGGTACAGGGCGGTCATGAGTTGTCCGGCCACCCGCTCGTCCAGCGGATGCTGCGCCACCCGGGCGGACAACTCGGGCAGGAGCGTGGCGTGCCGGCCGATGAGCAGGCGGGCATCGGCCAGATCCAGCTCGGCCGCGAGGCGTTCCTGATGGAGTGTGCTGCGCAGGGCGTTGAACCAGGGGGTGTCGAAGCCGGCAAAGGCCTCCCCGTTCCACAGGCCGAGAGCCTGCTCCAGCAGAGACGGCACGCGTTCGTCGTTCACGTCGTCGCCACCGGCCTGGGCGACCAGGTGGCGGAAGCGGTGCAGGTCCACCGCCGAGGTGTCGACGGTGAGGAGGTAACCTCCGGACTGCCTGGTGATGCGCACCTCCTCGGCCGCGGGCGCCAGGGCGCGGCGCAGACGGGAGATACAGCTGTACAGCGTGCTGTGAGCTCGCTGCGACGCGTGATCGGCCCACACGCGGTCGATCAGCTGCTCGGTCGGGACCACGCGGTTGGCGTCGACCAGCAAGGCCGCCAGGACGCTCCGTTGACGGGCGTGGCCCAGGTCCTCGACGAGCACCCCGTCGATCCGCGCCTGAACGGTGCCGAGCAAGCAGAAGTTGACGTTCACGCGATCCCCCCTCGCATCCCCCTGCTCTTCCATACCCGCTCTGATCCGCCGTGACAAGGTTCGCGACGGCACCCGGACGGGATCGGGTGCCGCAGGCCGATGTCCGGGGCAAGGACGGGGCAAGGACGGGGCAAGGACTGCCGAGGGGAGCCGAGTACCGGTGTGCGGCCGGCCCCGGGGGGTGGAGGAAGGGTCTGAGCAGGGGTGCCGGGGCACCCGGTGAGGTCAGGACCTCTGCCGTGCGTGCTGCAGTGTGTCCACGAGCCGCAGCTCGACGGGGGTGCCCTGGTTCGTCACTCGGCCGTGCTCCATGACCAGTACGCGATCGGCCCGGTGGACGGTGGAGAGACGGTGAGTGATGATCAGGCAGGTGCGCCGGGCGAGGAAGGGCTGAAGGGCTTCCATGACCGCTCGCTCCGTGGACGCGTCCAGGTGCGAGGTGGCCTCGTCGAGAACGACGACCTCGGGCGCCTTGAGAAGCAGGCGCGCGATCGCCAGCCGTTGGCGTTCGCCGCCCGACAGCCGCACCCCCCGGTCGCCGAGCACGGTGTCGAGGCCGTTCGGCAGCCGTTCGACCACATCCCATATCCGGGCGGTCCGGCAGGCGTCGGCGATCTCCTCGTCACCGGCGTGCGGCCGGGCCAGCAGCAGGTTCTCGCGCACCGTGGTGTGGAACAGGAAGGTGTCCTGGGCCACCACCCCCACGGTGCGCCGCAGTGACGCCAGATCCGCCCGGCGCACGTCCAGCCCGCCCACCTCGACCTTTCCGGCGTCGACGTCCCAGCATCTGGTGAGCAGGCGTGCGAGGGTCGACTTGCCGGCCCCGGACGTACCGACGATGCCGAGGGTCGTTCCCGCCGGTACCTCGAAGGTCACCGCCTCAAGGGCCCGGCGCGACGTCCGCCTCGGCCGGGTGGGGTCATGGCCCGCTTCTCCCGGCTGCGGGCCGAGGGAGGCCGGTCCCGCGGCGTGGTCCTGCGGATAGCTGAAGGCGACTTCGGTGAAGGCCACCGACGTGCCGGGTACGGGCTGCGCGTCCTCGGGCTGCCGGACACCGGGCGAGGCGCACATCACCTCTCGGACCCGCTCGAAGCTGACGGTGCCCGCCACCAGTTCCATCCTGCAGGCGGGCAGGGCCGCGAGCGGACCGTAGACACGGGTGATCAGGGCCACCGAGGCGACCATGGTGCCGAGCGACAGCGCGTCCCCCGCGACCAGCAGGGCCGCGACCACGTAGACGCCCGAGGTGGCCAGGGAGAGCAGTACGGTCAGACAGGCGCCGAGCCGGGCGTCGAGGAACGCACCGCGTACCGCGGCGTCACGTACGCGACGCACACGCCGGCGGAACTCGTCCGTCTCCCGGTCGGCGGCGCCGTGGAGACGGATCGCTTCCGCGCCGCCCTGGCTCAACCGCTCCGCGGCCATCGAGTCCAGGTCGGCGACGGCGTCCAGCCGGCGCTGGGTGAGTTCGCGCAGCGCGGCGCCGAAGCGCGTCGTGATCACGTACAGCACCGGGGTCAGGCACAGGAGCGCGGCGGCGATGCGCCAGTCCAGTACGAGGACCGCTGTCCCCGCCACGACGAGGGTGACCAGTGCGGAAGTCGCGGTCACCAGGGTGCGCGCGATCAGGTCGCGCACCCCCTGTACGTCTCCGTGCAGACGGGAGACGATGGCTCCGGTCCGGGACGCGGCGAAGAACGCGGCCGACTGGCTCTGCAGATGCTCGAAGACGTCCACCCTCATCCGGGCGGTCACGTCTTCGGCCAGCCCGGCGGTCGCCCAGCGTTCGGCCAGCGTCGAACAGGCCGCCACCACCCCCACCGTCAGCAGGGCCCCGCCGAGAAACCAGACGCGCCGGGTGTCGCCCGGTACGGCGCCCTCGTCGATGAGCCGCTGTGTGAGGAACGCCGGCCCGACGGCCAGTCCCGCGTTGACCGTGATCAGCACGATCACGCCGGCGATGCGCCGGCGGAAGGCGAAGAGGAAGGTGCTGAGTCGGGCGTAGTCGCCACGTGGCATGAGCCGTCCCTGTCGTGGAGTACGGGTGTGTCCGCCGGAGGGCGGGTGGCCCGGGTACGTCCGGGCCACCCGCCTTTCCCGTCCGTCATCGGACGGGGCCGGTGCCGGGCGAGGTTCAGCCGCAGGCGAAGAGCGAGATGTCGGACGGCCGGTTGTTGCCGCACGACCACCAGCTGACTTCACTCGCCATGGTGGTGGCCGGCTCGTCGTGTGCTTCCATGCCCTGCAGGTCGTACATGCTCATCCGTTCTCTCCTTGTCTCGCCTCCCCGCAGCCGGGGAGGGCAACCTGTCCGGAGCCGGACGGCTCCGGACGCCAGTGGGGCGCTCATCGCGCCGAGGGGGTCACCGCAGGAACGGCAGGCCGAGCTGTGCTCCGTCGTGCGGAACGCCGTGCGCCGCGGCCAGCGCCAGCAGGACCCCCGCGCTGCCGGTCGCCAGGTCCGTCGACAGACGCAGCAGCTGGTTGCCGGGAAAGGCGAGTCCGCCGGCCCGGTCCAGAGCGTGCCAGCGCAGGCCCCGCACCTGACGGGCCACGCTGTCGTGATCGAGCGGCCGTGTTCCGCCCTGCCGGACGGAGTTGAACAGGACCATCCCCGCACGGCCGTCGAACAGTCCGGAGAAGACGTAGAAGTCGGAGTCCGCCGCCAGGTCCACGGCACGGAGCCGGTCGTGCAGCGACTCGTCGGGCGCGTTGCCGAGGTAGCGGTGCAGGGCGAGTCCCACTCCCACGCTGCCCTTGCCGAGGTAGGGGACGGTGCGCCATCCCTCGTCGACCCGCAGGGCACCGGCCTCGTCCGGCACGCATGCGCTCAGGTCCCGCTCCAGGGCCGTCCGCGCGGCGTCGAGCAGGGGAAGCCGGCCGGTCGCCTCGTACATGGCCGTGAGGAAGAGGGCGGCTCCGGAGGACCCGCGCAGCAGGCCCGCGACGGGCCGCCCCGCTCCCCCGCTGATCTGCGGGCCCTCCCCTGCCGTCGGCACACGGCTTCGGACGGCGTCGGCCAGGTGCTCCGCCTGCTTCCGGTAGGCGTCCTCACCGGTCCACCCGGCGAACGCCAGGCAGGTGAGACCGATGCCGGAGAGCCCGGAGAACAGACTGCTGTCCAGCGTGTCGGAGTCGACACGCGCCGTGGCCAGCAGCGCGACGGCCTCGTCGTGGTATCCGAGTTCCCACAGGGCGTAGGCGATGCCGTGCCGCCCGTTGTAGAAGCCGTTCGGGAGCCTCTCCGCCATGGCCCGGGCCCGTCGGACCAGCCACAGCTCACCCCGGCGGTAGCGGTCGGCGCCGACGGCGCGCAGGGCCCAGAGCACCCCTGCGGCACCGTAGGCCATGGACAGTCCCCCGCCTTCCCCGTCGAACTGCCCGACGTCCCCGGGGAAGAGCCGGTCCTGCCGGTCCGGGGAGGCGTCCGCCAGGATCACGGTCGCGAGCGCGTCCCGCACCTCGGACCAGCGCGAGGAGGCCATGTCGACTCGCGGCCCGGCGCTCTTCCTCCGTGGGGCGCCCCCGGCCCGGAGCGGGGTGGTCAGTTGGCGGACGGCGTCGTCCAGGGAGCCGGGTTCCGTTCCGAAAGCCTCGGTGATCAGCGTGGCGAGGTGATGCGCCTTCCCGCGGTCCAGCCGTACAAGGGTGGTGAGCGGCACGTGGAGGCCGATGCGCAAGGCGGCCAGGGAGTACTCGTCGGCGGCGAAGCCCTCACGGTCGGGCGGGGCCCCGAAACCGGGATGCTCCAGAGTGGGCCGCCGCTTCTCCCGCACCGGCCGGCTGACCTCGAAGTCCACCAGTACGGCGCGGAGACCGGCTCCGTCCTCCTTGATCAATACGTTGAACAGGTGCAGGTCTCCGTAGACGACACCGCGTCGGTGAACCGCCCGCAGCGCGTCCTCCACGGAATCGCACACCCGCCGCACCCATGCGCCGTACTCCACGAAGCGGTCCCGGCGGCCGGCCGGGGCTCCCACAAGCGGGTTGCGCTCGGCGAACAGGCGATTGAGCGGTACGGCGTCGACGAATTCCTCCACCAAGTACTCGTTCTCCCCCGACAGGCGGTAGTCGATCAGCTCGGGGACACAGCGCAGGCCGCGCAGACGCTCCAGCACGTCCCGCTCGTTGCGGAGACGAGTGACGGCATCCTGGCCCGCGGCGTCGAGCCCTGCGTGGGGACGGGCCTCCTTGATGACGAGCCGCTGCCCTGACCGGCGATGTCTCCCCTCGTAGACACCGCCGCCGTTCGAGAAGTGCAGCGCCCGTACGACCTCGTAGGGGAAGGAGTCGACCGTCAGCCGATTCCTCCGGTCCAGCTCCGGCTGCAGGAAACGGGGTATCGGCACCCACGCCGGTGTCGTGAACACCGGCCCGCGCGGATCGGGCACCAGCTTGCCGTGCGGGTCCTCGATGCCCGAGCGGACCGTTCCCGAATCGTCGAGACAGGGACGGTGCAGGAAAGAGCCGTACCTCACGTACAGCGGTCCTTCTCCCCAGCGCAGATCGCTGAGGATGTAGGGGCCGGGTTGGCCGGCGAGCAGCTCGCCGAGCTCCTCCAGCACGCGCTGCAGACCGCTCTCGTCCGCAGGGTAGAGAGTGGCCAGTTTGCCGCTTCCGCTCCGGTCGGCGTACTTGGAGTTCTTCATCACGAACTCCTGCGTCGTCGTCACGATCTTGAAGGGCAGCCGCCGCTCGACGCAGTACTCCCAGACCGTCTTCGCCACTTCTCCCGCGTTCGCGGGGGTGGCGGACACATGCACCTTCCAGCCCTGGGAGGGTACGTCCGCGTCCGGAGGCACGTAGGACCGCCACCCCTTCAGACCGACCCGCCGCCAGCCCCGCGGCAGCACGCGACGGTGCACGTCGTACCGGTGCTCGCCCGCGCGGGCAGCGCCCAGCGCCTCGTAGAACACCGGATCGGCAAGACAGAACTCCTCATACCGCGGATCCATCAGTCCCCCCCTGTGTCCTCGGCGGCTGCCGCATCGGCAGGGTGCGGATCACCCCGCCGCATGACGCCGGACCACAGCCCGGTCGGCGGCCTCACTGACAACAGTGGCCAGCCGGCCTTGCACAAACCTTGGAGAAACCCGCCGGTGCCTGACCGAGGTGCACTGCACGCCTGGTCAGGGGGTCCCTCGGCGTCGACCGGGCATGTGTACGCGGCTCTGCCGGGCAGCGGGCCGCTGTCAGGTCCGCTGTTCCAGCCCCTCCCACAGGGCCTGCTCGCGGTCGCGCGGTCGGTGTCGTGGGACCCGGCGGATGCGCGCAGGGTCCCGGTGCGGTGGACGCACGATCCGGTCGGCGCGCTCGTGCACCCGAGGACGACGTCGGCGCGCTCGTGCACCCGAGGACGACGTCGGCGAGTTCGCGGCCGGCTGTGGCGGCCGGCGGTCGGCGGTCGGCGGGGGGTCGACGGCCGACGGTCAGGCCCGGCAGGTCCGGCAGGTCCGGCAGGTCCGGCTGACCCCGCGTCACCTCCGCGCTGGCCGGCTGGGCGTCAGCAGGCATCCACCGCTCCGGCCGCCAGGCGTTGGCGCGCCGTGACCGGCGGTGTGCCGACGGGAGTGAGTTGGGCGAGCAGCACCGGGCGCGCCGAGACGCAGGCGCGGCCGTCGACGCGCAGCGTGGTCGGGCGGCCAGGGACGAGGAGGAGCAGTCCGACGCGTCCGGTCTGCAGCACGTTGTGCATGGTGTCGAGCCGCTCGTTCCCGGTCGCGCCGGGGATCGCCACCGGTCCGCCCGTCCAGCACCGGGACGAACCCGGCCGGGCCGCCGCGCGGCGTCACGTCCGCCCCGGGTCAGCGCTGTCTCACCCGCCTTCGCATGTCACCGAGTACGCCTTCCCATACGGCGTTCAGCGGACGCCACCCTGCTCGCGCGCTCGTTAACGGCCGGCGCGGAGACCGCCCTTCTGCGTGGGCGAGGCGGCACCCGCTTGCGGCAGCTTCCCTTCCCGCCGTGCCGGGAGGCGCTGCCCTGGCGACGGCACCGCAAGCCGTCGAAACGGACGGCGCTGCCTGAGGTTTTCGTTCCACCGCAAACGATGGAACGGGCACGCAACGTCGCCTACACAGGAAGGAACGGACGCGGCCACCGAGTAAGCAGAGGCGGGGGAAACCATGGACAACCGAGCGGCACAGCACAGTCAACCCCAACCTGCCCCCGCACCCCGTCCAGCGGTGCAGCGGATACCGCCGCCCCCGACGTATCCGCCGTTCGTTCCTCCACCGTCCGGCCCACGCGGATGGTGGCAGCGCCAATCGACCACTGCCAAGGGTGCGGTCCTGGCAGTGATCGGTGGCTTGATCGTGACCGGTCTGAGCAACCCACTGGGACCGGCGCTCACGGACCTGGGACAGCTGCTCAACCCCTTCGCCGGCACCGCGAACGAACTGAAGGTCGTGGCCCTCGGCCCCGACACCGACATCACCGACGGCTACATCGTCCCGGACAAGACCTTCGACGACGTCACCCCGCTCCCCGGCCCGGACAGTACGGACGGCTACCTGTACGCGTCACCGGCCGAGTGGAAGCAGTGGAAGAACCGGGTCGGTGCCGTCTCCGCAGGCAGACACCTACTCAAGCTCAGCCTGCAGGGCGGATCGTCCAAGGCCGTCACCATCCACGGCATGGACGTGACGGCCGACTGCCACGACCCCGTCCCCGGCGTGCATCTCGTCTATCCCGGGGCCGGAGGCCTCCCCTCCCGCCACTTCCGCATCATCCTGGACGAGCCGGGCGGCCCGACCGTCACGCCCTACGGCAAGACCGGCGAGGAACGACCGGACCCCGAACCGGCCCAGTTCCCCTTCTACGTCTCCGAGAGCGAACTCGAGTACTTCGTGCTCGACGTCCAGGTCCGCTCCCGCTCCTGCACCTGGCGGGCCACCCTGCACTGGAACGTCGACGGACGCCAGGGAACCACCGAGATCGGCGACGACAGCACCGCCTTCCGCGTCACGGCCCCCACCGCGGCAACCTCGCGTCACCACCTGAACGGCACCCGTCTGTAGCAGCCGCACAACCAGGCGGTCGTCGACCAGGCGAAGCGAGAACCTTTCCGCACCTCACCGTCCGCATGTGATCCACTCACGTCAATCGATACGAAGCTTAATCTTCGTAGAGATCCCTTATTACGCGGCTGTTCGGCGGTTGTAGCTCACAGGTACCAAGCTGTAGCTTGGTACCTGTGAGTGATGTCGCAGATGATCAGGCTCAGCACGACCTGGCCCTGGCCGAGTCGTTGCGCTGGGCGGTGTCCCGGCTCGCGTCCCGGCTGCGGGCCGAGCAACCGGGCCGGAGCCGGCCGCTGTCGCGGCTGGCCGCATCGGTCCTGGCGAACCTCCGCCACAGCGGAGCGCTGACCCCGTCCGACCTGGCGGCCATCGAGGGACTGCAGGCACAGTCACTGACCCGGGTGCTCAACGAGCTGGAGGAGCAGGGCCGCATCCGCCGTTCCCGCAGCGAGGTGGACGCCCGACGCCAGAACATCGTGATCACCGAGGCAGGGCGGGAGGCCCTGCGCGAACACGTCCGCGACGGCAACGCCTGGCTGGCCGCGGCGCTCACACAGACGCTGTCCCCGGCCGAGCGCGGCGTACTGCAGATCGCCGCCGGGCTGCTCGAGCAGGTGGCGGCCGCCGAGGTGCCCCACGGCCACCGCGGGCCCGAAACGGCGTCCGGACAGACGCAAGGGGCGGCTCCCGCGCTATGACCACGTCCTCCCCCGGCAAGACCTCCCGTGGTCCGCGCAGCCCCCGGACCGTCGCTGCCCGGCGCGCCCGATCACTGCTGGTCCTGGCAGGGCTGAGCGCTGCCAGCCCGCTGGCCACCGACATGTATGTGCCCGCTCTGCCGGACCTGGCGCGGTCGTTGGGCACCGACGCCGCCGGCGCACAGATGTCGCTGACCGGATTCCTGGTGGGCATCATCATCGGCCAGCTGCTGCTGGGCCCGCTCAGCGACGCCACCGGCCGTCGCCCGGTTCTCATCGCCGGATCGCTGCTGTTCGCCGCCTTCTCCACCGTGTGCGCGCTGGCGCCGACCGTGGAAGTGCTCAACGCGGCCCGAGTCGGGCAGGGCATCACCGGAGCGGCCGGAATCGTCGTCTCCCGCGCCGTCGTCGCCGACCTCTTCGACGACCGGGAACTGCCCTCCGTCTTCTCCCGGCTCGCTGCGATCACCGCTACGGCCCCGGTCCTGGCCCCCCTGCTCGGCGGCGCCCTGCTGCTGGCGGTCTCCTGGCGCCACGTCTTCGCCGCCCTCGCCGTCACCGGCCTGCTCCTGGCCGCGGGCGTGCTGCGCTGGATCCCCGAATCCCACCCGCCTCAGGCGCGTCCGACCGGCGGACCGTCCTCCAGCCTGCGCGCCATCGGCCGCGCCGCCGGCCGGCGCGCCGTCGTCATGCCCGTCCTGGCCCTCGCCTTCGGCGGAGCCGCCGTCTTCGCCTACATCGCCGGAACGACCTTCGTCTTCCAGGACATCTACCGCCTCTCCCCATCCCTGGCCGGCCTCGTCTACGGCGTGAACGCCCTCGGCAACATGACCGGCAGCCTGGCCTACGGCCGACTGGCCAGGCGCAGGTCCCCCGAGACCCTGCTCATCGCCAGCGGCACCGTGGCCACGGCAGGAACAGGCGTCCTCCTCCTCGTCCAGACGACCACCGGCAGCACCATGCCGCTGACCTGGCTGTGCCTGCTGACCGCCATCACCGCATTCGGCGTTTTCTTCCCCGCCGTGATCACCATCGCGCAGAGCCACGGCCGCGCTGCCCCCGGAGCCACCTCCGCCCTGCTGGGCGGCGGCCAGTTCCTCCTCGGCGCGGCAGCCTCACCCCTCGTCGGACAGTTCGGCACCCAGAGCCCCGCACCGATGGCAGCCGTCATGACCAGCTGCCTCGCCGCGGCCACCCTCGCCGCGATCCTCACCAGGACAGCGACTTCCGAACCGCCCCGGCAGGCCGAGCACGGATAGCGAACGGGACTGGCCGGAGTCGGTGAAGGCCGCCGCTGAGGGGTCCGGTCGTCTCGATGTCGCTCCCGGTTGTCAGTGCGGGGTGGAACACTGCCCGGCATGATCGAACCGAACCCGAAAGCGGACCTTCTCCGATATCTGCAAGAAGGGCGTGATGCCCTCATATGGAAGCTCGACGGACTCTCGGAATACGACATCCGCCGCCCGCTGACTCCCACCGGCACGAACCTGCTGGGGCTGGTCAAACACGTCGCCAGCGTCGAGCTGGGGTACTTCGGCGACACGTTCGGGCGGCCGTTCTTCGGCGAGAAGCCGCCACCCTGGTGGTATACGGAGGACCCGGAGCTCAACTCGGACATGTGGGCCACGGCAGACGAGTCCCGCGAGGACATCGTCGGGCTGTACCGCCGGGCGTGGGAGCATTCCGACAGCACGATCGCGACGCTCGCGCTGGACGCGGTCGGCCATGTCCCGTGGTGGCCGGAGGAACGTCGGGAAGTGACGCTGCACCACATCCTGGTGCGCGTGATCTCCGATACTCAGCGACACGCCGGCCATGCGGACATCGTGCGAGAGCTCATCGACGGAGCCGTCGGATATTCGCAGGACAAGGACAACATGCCACCGGGTGACCAGGCATGGTGGGAGGACTACCGGAGTCGGCTGGAGCGCGTGGCGCAGGATGCCAACGGCTGATCTCGCCCGGCCGGCCGACCCCGTCGGCTCCGGGTCGGCCATGCGGCCGGATGACGGCTTGCGGGGGCCGAGTCCCGCGGCACGGCGGGGTGTCGGACAGCGGCGGCGCAGCGGGGGCCTGGTCTACGGCTGGTGAGCAGTGTGTGCGTCGGCCGATGTCGGCGCCGCGCTGGTCGCCCCGGCGATGGTCTGCGCCGGTGCCGTCACCGCCTCGGCCCTCCGTTCGTTACTCAGCCGCGCGTCCGCGAGTAGCCGTTCGGCGGCGGGATGGTGGGAGAGCTCCAGCGGTTGATCGAAGTACGCCTTGAGGTGACTCCGCCCACGCCGGGGACGGCGCGGTGCTGCTGGCCGGCCCCGACGGAAACGAGTTCCGCGTGCTCAGGTTCCCCGTCACCGCACCGACCACTCAACGCGTCCCACGAGGAGAGCCACACCCATCGGCTCCCTCGGCCGTCAACGCCCCATGCCTACGCCGCACCTGAGGATGGCTGCCGTCATGACGCCCGAGTTCGCATGACCAGCGGATCGCATCGGACACGTGATCACAGGCTCCGAGGCCGAGGAGGCGGCCGAATTCCCCCTGGGTCGGCCCTCAAGCGGGCGGTATGTTCTGTAATGCACCAAATGGAGCCCTGTGGGGTGACCTCGTGAGCGTTCGAGCGATGAAGCGATGAAGCGCAGGACACGGCTCCTTCGAAGAAGCGCACGGCAGCGCCTCGAAGGGATCGCTCGCTGCTCTCGGTCGAGCATCACGCCGGCCCTGCAAGGACACCGGCTCCCGGCACCTGGACCGCACTCCCGAGACGGAAGGGGCATGGCATGCCTGTCAGTATTCCGGTCGACGTGACCGGCTACCTGGTGCTGGCCACCGACTCCAGCCGCGGTGCCACGTTCGCGGTGAACAACAGCTGGGACTGGGCCATGCTCAGCGATCCGGGCAAGAGCAAGACGATCCAGAAGCCGAGCCCGTTGACGCTCCGCAAGAGTGGCGAGGGATACATCGTCGACTCCAGTGCGGACTGGCCCGACTATCGATGGTGGTGCGGAGGCAACAACGGCATCAAGTTCGACGTCAAGGACAAGGCCACGGTCTTCGCGGCGGAAGCGTCCGGGGACGGCTTCCTGCTCAAGGTGGGCACCAAGCCCGTCTCCGTCCGCACCTACGACGCGCCTTACCTCTACGTGTACTCCGGCTCCGGATTCGACCCCATAACCTGGAAGTTCGTCAGCAAGACGTGACCCCCCTCCCGTCAGGTGCTACTGCGCGTCGGCAGGCCGGTTCCGGCGTCGTGAGGGAACGTGACGGGGTCAGCTCGTCGCAGCCTTCTTGCCGGCGCGGATGATGCCCGTGAGGACGGGGCGCACATCGTGCAGTTCGGCGATCTGGTCGTCGATGCGCCGGCGTTCTCGGTCCAGCTCGGCGACGAGGTCCTCGCATCCGGGAGCGAGGTACTCGCCGTCGTCGATCATGCAGGGCAGCATCTCTCTTGGTACCGGCCCGACTTCGGACCTGTGTCGACGCTGCCGATCCGGCCGTGTGCCTGGTTGCCGTGGCGGGAGTCGCCCTCCTGGGGTTCGGGCCGTGCGGCGACGAGGTGCCGGTAGTGCAGAGGCAACAACACCCGGGCGTCGACGCTCCCTGCAGCGCCTGACGTATTCGCTCAGGCTCCGTAGCCGACGCCTTGGCGAACACGCCAACCGGGCGCATAATGGTCCCTACCTCGCCGAACGGCATGAAATTAAGCGAATCGGTCGATTCCACCTTAAGTCCGGATGCACGCCTCGACGGCGAGGCAGAACGATAAGAGGCGCGACCCGCTCCGTAACACGGTGCTGGTTCCACTGCTCTCAGCAGAGGTCCGGTACGGGGGATGTCACCGAAAGGAGCGATCTCATGCACGAGCCGATCCAGGAACAGGAAGCCGTTTCCCGGAAGTCAGAACTTCACCCGCCGGCACCGTCGAAGAGGTGGCACTTCGCCAACTTCGCCACGGTCAACGCGGCGCTGACGTTCGTCAACGCGTCGCCCCCGCAGGTCGCCGGCGAGATCAGCGCGACCGCACGGAACGACGGCACGGTCGGGATGTTCTACTTCCTCTGACACCACCGGCCTTCCGCTCACCACACACAGCGGGAAGCGGAAGGCCACACCGGGCGACGGACCGGACAGGTCCGTCGCCCGGTGGACGAGCGGCTCGCCTCCACCACGCCGCTCGGCCAACCCCTTGACAGCTCCGGATCTGCCCGCGGCGGCTGCTCCAGCATGGCCGGCCCACGGCAGAACACTGCACTCGCGGGCCCTCCGCTATTACGGCGTAATAGCGGAGGGCGCGCGCATGGACGTCACATGGGCCGCGATCGATCACCCCAAAGCACTCTTCTCCGTCATACCTGCTGAAATGCGACCGCCGGAACGGCACCTCTCGCGGCCGAACGCGACCATCCCGGTGTGACACGGCCTTCGGCGTCGAGATAGGCCGCGAGAGAGCCGCTCAGCCGATTTCACCTGACCCGCTGGGTGGCTTTCGGGTTGTCGGAGGCTCCGCCGTCACCGTCCCCACACTGCTGCTGCGGAGAGCCGACACTGGCAGCCGATGCCGGAAACCCTCGACCGGCTCGCGACCGTACTGCCCCACGCTGGCCGGGCAATGTCGTGAGCGTGACACCAGCGCTCCATGTCCGCCGTGTCGGCGACCATCGATGCGAGGGCGCGGCACCAGCCGGGTGCGTCGTCGGGCTCACTGCCGGCCGGCTCGCCCGCGTCCATGAGGTCCAGCAGCGCGGCCGGGACACGGGCCATCTTCTCCGCCAACAGCCGGTCGTCCCGGCGCCGGTCACCGCGCGCGGTCAGCTCCCCGAACCCGGTCAACACCGGCGCCAGTTCCTGGCCCGCCGCATACAGCGGAGGCTTCCACAGCACCAGCGAACGAAGCGGCAGTCCGGCTGCCGCGGCGCGCAGGGCGACGGTGGCGCCGTAGGACATACCGACCAGGTGTACAGGGCGGCCGATCCTGCCGATCAGCGCTCTGAGATCCTCCACCTCGTCGGTGGAGCGCTTCGCCGCCCGGCCCGGTCCGCTCGGGACGTTTCCGCGCCGGCCGGTGTCCACAGCTCGAATCGGTCGGCGAGCCGTTCGGCCACCGGCTGCCAGGAACGCAGGCCACTGCCGGACTCGCGGACCATCACCACCGGCGGCCCGGAACCCCTGTGTCGACAAGGTGGCGCGCCCCTCCCCCAGGTGCGGTCTCGCATCGCACCGCAGATGAAGGATGATGGCCCCGTGTCACTCGACCCTCTATTACGTCGTAATAGAGGATGGCCACTCGATGGCGTGCCTGGGGTCTTAACGCGGAAGTCCCCCGCCATAGTGTGGCGGAGGACTTCCCGCAACTTCCTGCGACTTCCTGCGACTTCCTGCGACTTCCTTCGGCTCCCTGCGGCGAGCTCTCAGGCGTCAGCAGCGCTGGTCGTCGCCCGCTTGTTCTGGTGTTCGTTGAGGATGAGGAGCATCTTGTCGAACTCCGTGTCGCTCATCTTCCTGATCAGGTGCATGGCCAGGAAGGCGCCGTCGTCGTAGGGAAGCTTCGACAGCGCACGTGGACCGGGCTCGCCGGAGCCCGTGTCGCTATGAGTGCGGCCGCTGGTGCGCGGTTCCGGCACAGTCTCCGTGGGTCCGGCGTGTGCCTCTTCCACTTCGGCATCAACGGGTTCAGCCGAGGCGGACGCGCTGCCGTTCTCTATTACGCCGTAATACTCGCTGTCGGCAACGTCCGCCTCTCCCCCGCGCTCCACGGGAACCCGCGGCTTCTTGCTCCTGCTCTCCTGCTTCGCCGCCTCCTTACGCGACCGGTCGGCCTTCAGACCCTCAAGGGCCGTCTGTTGCTGCTCGGCCGGCTTGTTGGCGACCGCGCGGAGCAAGTCGATCGGCTCTTGGCCGATGCGTTCCTGGAGGTCCGAGGTGAGGTTGAGCAGGGCGAGGCGCTGTGAGACCCAGCCTTGGGACTTGTGCAGGCGTTTGGCCAGCTTGGTCTGCGTGCCGTGGATGGCGAGCAGTCGCTGCAGGGCGCGGGCCTCGTCGAGCGGCTCCAGGTCCTGGCGGTGCACGTTGGCGACGAGCGCGGACTCCAGGATCGCCTCCCCGTCGGCGCCTTGGTCGTCATCGACCATGACGTTGATGTGGGGGAGTCCGGCCTCCCGTGCGGCCGCCAGGCGGCTGCTGCCGTCGACCACGACATGGGTGGTGTCGGGCTCCAGTTCCGGTTCGCGCTCGGGGTTGGCTGTGAGGTAGGCGTCACGGTTCATGACCGTGATGGCCTGCTTCTGTCCGTGCTCCTTGAGGCTCCCCGCCAGTTCGGTGAGGTCTCCCAGGCTGGTGCGGGGGTTGTCGGGGTTGAGACTGATGCGGTGCACCGGGAGCCGTGTGGGCGGGGCGACGCCCTCGGTGGGCACGCCGGTGGCGGCACCGATCGCCGCGCGTCGCGCACTGACGGGCCTCGCGGCTGCGCCGAAACGCCCGGCTCCGAGTCGGTCGGCCTTGCTCATGAGATCTCCCGCGCGAGTGCGCGCATGCTGATGGCCTGCTGTGAAGTGGGAGCGTAGGACAGAAGGGGCTGCTTCATCCGGACGGCCTCCTTCTGCTCCTTGAGGTCGCTGACGAGTCCGACGACCCGGGGATCCTTTATGTCGACCCAGCCCTGGAGGGAGGAGGTGGCGATGTAGCCGCGGCGGCCGTCGTAGAGGTTGACGACGATGCCCAGGTAGTCGAGGTCGAGAGCGAGGTCGTTGCGGAGGTCCTCGATCTGGTGGGTGAGCAGGTCGTAGGCGTCGGCGGAGCTGTCCTCGGCCTGGACGACGATGAGGGCTCCCGACTGGCCGGGCCGTTCACCGTCGCGGCGGCGGCCGTAGTAGGCGGCGGCGTCCATGCTCAGCCCCAGGCTGGGTGGGCAGTCGACGATGATGACGTCGTAGTCGCTCTCCAGGGGTGTCAGGGCGCGTTCGAGGGCGGCCTCCCGGGCCCGCACGGCGGACAGGCGCACGTCGAGCAGGAACGCGTCGTGGCAGGCGGGCAGCAGGTGCAGGCGTCCGTCGAAGGTGTCGTCGTCGACGGACACGATGAGGTCGCGCAGGTCGCCCTTGGGATCACCGGCCATGTGGTTGGTGAGGCTGTCGCCGTCCATCGGCAGGGGAGTGCCACCGAGCTGGTTGGTGAGGTGGCACTGCGGGTCGAAGTCGACGAGGAGCACACGGAGTCCGGGACCGGGCAGGCTCTCGATCTCGAGGGGGTTCTGGTCCGGTCCCTCCTCCGATGTGTGCGTGGCACTGGCGCGGAGGGCGGCGGTGAGTGCCTTGGCCACGCGCACGGGGTGCAGGGTGTTGGAGTCCTCCGCGAGGGCCTCGCCGAGGCCGGCGGTGATGGCGGTCTTGCCGACGCCGCCCTTTTGGTTGCAGACGACGATGCGACGTGTGATGGTCGGCCGCTCGATGTCCGGGGCGGGGGTGGTGTCGAGCCACAACTGGACGGACTGGGCGAGACCCTGGATGAGGGAGACGCGACGGTCCGAGGCGACGGCGCGGAAGGTCTCCCACTGGCCTTCGGGAAGGAAGGTGGCGAAGGAGTCGGCACCGGCGGTGTCGATCGGTTCGCGTGCCGAGGCCAGGTCGATCCAGGCGCTGATGCCCTGTTCGACGGCGGTTTGGATCTCGATGCCGTGCTGTGCGGCTCTGACTTTGAGGTTCTGCCGGAGCCATCCCGGCAGTTTGGAGACGACCTTCTCGCGGTCGCCGGTGGCGGCAGGTGATGTCATGGGGGACACCTTACTAACGTTCATGATCGACGGAGTCACCGACACGTTAGTTAGCCATGCAGTGCTGGTTCATCGAGGGCCGCCGTCCCCATTACGGCGTAATAGCGCGCGCCCGCGAGCTGCCCGGCAGCCAGCTATTACGCCGTAATAATCGACAGCCGCAGGAGCATCCCGGGCGTCGCCCCCAAGCGCGCCCGATTCGATGGTTCGCTGCCGGATGTGCGTGTCCCGGACACTTCGGTGGAGGACTGGCAGGCGGTGCTCGATCTGGTGCGGTCGCAGGGGTGGTCGTATGGGTACTTCGAGGACGGCGTCGCAGTCCGGCTGCCACGTGCCGCGGACCTGCCGGTCCGCAGCGAAACGCCGATGCCCTGTGTCGTCTGCTGCGGGCGATCGGGCGACGGTTGGGGAAGCCGGTACTGATGACCCCAGAGACGGATCCGCTGCACCCCGTTCTCGGCTTCGACGTCGCGGCCGGCCGAGCGGTGTTACTGGCCGAACCGGGGCTCGGACGAGGGGGACTGGTCCCCACTCGTCATAGGCGCCGTGCCGTCGCGGAGCATCGCGGAGGCAACGCCTGCTCGTCTGTGGGCGAGGCGGAGGAGAACCGGGTGTGGTGCTTGCTCCGGCCGGATCTGCTGGTCGTAGTAGGTGGGGGAGGAGGGGCAGCATTCCCCCGGATGCAGTGGTCAGCCACGGTCAACGAGGGTGCCCCCACGGTCGGGGGGGTCGGCTCCTCACCGGGTGCCGAAGCGCCAGCGCCTCGATCGTCCAGCCTCTCTCCCGAATGCCTGCCCTCTGCTCCGCTCAGGTCGAGGGCGTGGATCGTTCGGGGGACCGAGTGGGGCACCTGTAGTCCATGACCAACGATGCAAGCCGCATCCGGCTGGTGCAGACCGTGCTCGACAGCACCGACGCCCGCAGACTCGCCGGGTTCTACCGGTTACTGCTGGGGCTCGACTACGCGAAGGGGGACGAGCCGCCTCCGGCCGGTCAGCCGGACGAGCACGGCAGGGACCGGCTGGTCCTACGTCATCCCGACGGCGGACCGCAGCTTGCCTTCCAGCAGGTGGAGCGCCTGCGCGAACCGGACTGGCCCGACGGCCCGGTGCCCCAGCAGATGCGCCTCGACCTGCGCGTCGCCTCGTTGGAGGAACTGCGGAACCAGCACGAGCGCGTGCTCGCCCTCGGCGGCGATCTGCTCAGCAACCGGGACCGGCCGGACCCCGACGACGAGGAGCGCTTCCGTGTCTACCGGGACCCCGAGGGCCACCCGTTCTGCATCTTCGTCGCGGAGTGAGCGGAGCGGGACGAGTAGCCCGCGGGGGCACCGTAGATGACGGCGGGCGGCCCCTTGCGGGCGGAAGCCGACAGGCGGCCGCCGTCGAGGACTCGCCCGGCGGCGGACGGAAGTCCGTCCGGTGCCCATGTCGATGGAGCACCTGCTCGTGATCACGCCTGGCGGCCGCGAACACCGCGAGTACCTGCTGCAGTCGATCAGCCGGGACTTCCGCGCCCCCCTGGTGCCGCCCCCGCCACCGCCGTAGCCCAGCATCATGCTGCCGACACCCGCTTCAACAGTTCGAACCCAACCCGTCCGAAGGCCGTCGTCAACGGGTGCGACAGCCGGTGAAGGCCGCCGAGCGGTTCGCTCGATCCAGGTTGCTCGCTCCAGCAGATGACGCCGTCCGGCGCGCAGCACAGCTGGCAGCTTGTGCGGCAGCCGGCCGTCGGTGACGCGTTCGTCAGCGGCACCCCCTTCTTGGCCGCGTGGTCAGATCGGCAGAGTCGCCGCCAGCGGTGCACCGATCTGGATATCGAGGTAGGCCACGAGACCTCCGTCGAAAGCGTTCGAACGCGCGTCGATGATCACGACCGTTCCGGCCACGATGCCGATGAAGCTGGTACCGGTTCGTCGGGACTGTTCGATGCGCTCCGTGACGGGACGGCGGACCGCCTCGGTGAGGAAGGTAAGGCCGTGCGGGAACTCCTCACCGAGCGGGTGCTGTTGCCGCCCGGACTCGATCAGGCTGCCGATGCCGAACCGGGCCGAGACGATCTGGTCGCCACGGAGGGTGACACCGAAGTAGCCGTTCGACTGGACACGGTCGCAGCTCTGCTGGGGTGGATAGAAGCAGTCGTAACCACCGGAGCGAAGATCATCGACGGCGGAGCTCATCGAGGTCGCGTAGTGCTCGGAGCCGAACGGCCAGCGCCGTACGGAGGCGTCCCGGGCGGTGACGACCAGTCCGTTGTGCGGGTCGTACCTGTACACCGCGTACGCGTCCCGCCACCCCGTCCGGGACACACCGCCGTCGCGCCCCCACGTGTCAGTGCGGTACTCGCCATTGAAGTCATCGATCTCCTCCCGCACACGATCACCAGCACCGGGCCAGATCGCGGTCAGCGTCGAGGCCGCCGCCACGGCAACCTCCTGGTCCTCATGGTTCTCAGGGTCCACCTCGGTGGACGGAAACCATGCCCAGACAAGCCGGTCGTCGCGGTCGAGCAAGTACTGCGCCACCTGCGCATGGACCGTGTCCGCCTCGTCGCGACGAGCGATACGGCACCACAGGGCGCGGCCGTCCGCATTGGCTCGGACCTGCGCACAGAACCAACCGGCCTCCCTCAACGGTCCAGTGAGAGCCCCTGCCACGCCGTCGGTCGGAATCGGCTCGGCCTGTGAGTTCTCAGCCGCTGCACCGTGCTCGTACACGCCGGCGGGCGGAAGGGACAGCGGCTCGTCCCAGCGGGCGCAGCCGGCCATCACGAGCAAGCCGAGCAGAGCGACCTTCAACGCCGTACGAGTCGTTCGTGGGACCGGTCTGCGTCGGACCGGTCCACGTGGGACCGGTCTACGTGGGACCGGTCCACGTGGGACCGGTCCGTATCGGCGTACGGGTATGGAGAAGAGGCGGGACACGGGACTCATCGAAGCTCCTGGAACACGAGTTCGGCAACTTCGGTCGTCCGCTGCCGGGTTGCACCACTCGTCGGGACATCCGATCCGGCGCATCGCATCGTCGAACACGCTGCTCCGCCCACGTGGCCCCTGGCCGCACGTGGCGACCGCTCGTACCTCCCCCTGGAGGCATCTCCTGACGCGCTGGTCGTCGCCCTGGGCAATGCGGCTCGACCAGCCGGCAAACGCCTTCCGTACGCAATTAGTCCGCAATTCGTACGCTATAAGTGCGTCAGACGCACGGTGTCCGCGATAGGGTGCCGGTCAGGAGGTACTGCATGTCCGAGTTGTTCGATGCGGTCGACGCACTGGTCGCGTCTCGCGCTCCGTTGCCGCCGGCGCAGGAGCGCAAGCGGCTGCGCCAGGCCCACGGTCTGACCCTGGACGACGTGGCCGGCGCGCTGAGGGTGCGCCGGGCGACGGTGTCCGGCTGGGAGTCGGTCAAGAAGCCGACCGAGCCACGCGGCCCGGAACGTGAGGCCTACGCGCGGCTGCTGAACAGACTCGCGGAGCTGTACCCCACGCCTGCCGCCCCCACCGCGGTACCGGCCACACGCAACGAGCAGCCGGCCCTCGCGGAGCAGGTCCTGCCCACGGTCGTGGCCCCGGATGCCGTGGCCACGACCGCACACGTGAACTCCTCCCGAACCGCCCCAGCCGTCACCGCCACCACCCCAGCCGCGCCTGCCCCCGCCGAGCAGGCCGCACCGCGCCCGGCGCGCACAGCCAGGAGCACGGCGGCGTCACGCCGCCCGGGCGGGCGGAAGGCGGCCCCTGCCACCGCCCCGGCACGCGACACCGACCCGCGGTTCGAGAACGGTCCACTGGCGGTCGTCGACGTCGACGTCGACGGGCAGGTGCTGGCGTACTGCACCGGGGGCCTGGTCCTGGACGTGCCCGCCAAGTCCCTCCCGTCCCTGGTGGACTGGACGCTCAAGGAGGCGAGGCTCGGGCAGCCGAAGCTGTCCGGCCCGGGCAAGGACGCCGACCCGCTGCTCGTGCTCACCGAGGCCGCACTGAAGCGCTACGGCCTGCCGGTCACCCTCACCGAGGAGGAGCGGCTCGCCGGGCGGATCCCGGAGGGGCACAAGGTCGTCAGGCAACTGGCGCGCGCCGACTGGAAGCTCACCAAGCGCGGGTTCGGGCCGTGGGCGCGGATCTACCGTCCGGCGCAGGGTTCGGAGCGGGCCTGCGTCCAGCTGTGCATCCCGTCCTGGCACGCACTCGACTCCCGCCACTGGGGCCCGGCCGCTCAGCTGCCGCCGGCGGAACTCGCCCGGCTCCTGGGCGTGTACGCGTCCCGGGTGATGACGCCCCGCGGCTCCACCGCCGTCACCGGCCTGGAGCTGATGACCGCGCTGCACCCGCCGACCTACGCCGTGCGCGACGAGGCCACCGGCGCCTTCCGCAAGGCCGACGGCAAGGCCCCGGGCTCGCTGGGCGAGCACCCGGTGGACTGCGCGCCGTGCGAGGCCCCGGACGGCCACCCGCTCCTGAAGGACCTGCCACGATTCCACGTGCGCGGCCCCGCGGAGAAGCTGTTCGAGGAGGCGTACGACTGGGCGCGGCCGATGACGGACGCCGAATGCACGCTGCGGTACCTGGTCGGCATCGACGTCAACCTCGCGTTCGGCGCCGGCGCCAACGGCCTGATCGTCGGCCTCGGCGCGCCCACGCACGTCAAGAACCCGGTGTTCGACCCGAAGCTGCCCGGCTCGTGGCTGGTGGACCTCTCCCACGTCGACCTGTCGCACGTGCAGGTCGGCAGGGAACGGGTGGAGCTGGACGGCTCGCTGCTGCCCAGCCCGTTCACGCCGAAGGGCGAGCGGCCCGAGGGTCCGGCCTGGTACGCCACGCCCACCGTCGCCTACGCGGTGGAGCTCGGCTACGAGGTGCGGCCGGTCGAAGCGTGGGTCCGTCACGAGAACGGCCGCTACCTGGACGACTGGTACCAACGGCTCCGCGACGCCTACCTCGCCACGATGGCCGACCTCGGTGTGCGCGCGGACATGACGCCGACGGACTTCCTGGCCGCGATGGACGGCTACAAGGAACGCGATCCGGAGCTGGCCGTCGTCGTCTCGGCGATCAAGGCGACGGTCAAGGGCGGCCTGGGCAAGCTGCGTGAACGCCCGCGGGGCGAGGGGTGGCGGCCGGGCGAACCGTGGCGGGCCCTGTCCCGCCCGACCTGGCGGCCGGACATCCGCGCCGCGGTCATCTCCCGCACGCGCATCAACCTGCATCGCAAGATCGTCAAGCATGCGGCGTTCACCGGGCAGTATCCGATCGCGGTCCTGTCCGACTGCGTCGTGTACGCGGCCGGCGGCCCGTCGCCGCTGGACTTCCTGCCGTACCGGGACGGCAAGCCGCTGCCCGGCGGTTTCAAGCTCGGCGTCAACCCCGGCCTGGTCAAGCACGAGGGCACCCAGACCGTGCTGTGGGGCGAGGAGGTCCGCGAGCGGTTCGACGCTCCGGAGCTGAACCTCGCCCGGTACATCAAGGACGGCACCGTCACCGACGTCGACAACGGGGAGTAGACCGCGATGAGTCTGTTCGGCGACGGCCTGGACGCCGCGGTGCAGAAGGCGTTCACCCGCCCGGCGCCCAAGAGCGCGGGCGCGCAGATGCGGTACCTGGTGAGGCAGCTCAAGGGCACCCGGGCGGTCGCCCAGCTGCTGCAGATCTCCCAGCGCACCGTCGAACGGTACGTGAAGGACCAGATCAAGAAGCCCCGCCCCGAGCTCGCCGCGCGTCTGGAGCGCGAGGTGAAGCAGCGGTGGCAGCCGCAGGTGCGGGCCAGGGCCCGGCAGAAGGCGGCGACGACCGACGGCATCGTCATCGACACCCGGGCCCGGATCGGCTACACCGCACCGGTCGGCTCGACCGACGACGCCCGCATCCGGCACCTGACCGTCGCGCTGCCGCCGCATTACGCCGCCCGCCTCTTCGACGCCCGGCAAGCCGGCGCCGGTGACCAGCAGCTGCAGCAGATCGCCGCCGAAGGCCTCAAGGAGGTGTACTTCCAGGACGGCGGCCGCCGCGCGGGTTCTCTGGAGGAGGTCCGCTTCACCGACATCGAGCACGTGGACTTCGATCTCTGATCTCTGATCGCTGATCTCCGCTCCCCGTGCCTGCACCTGCACCTGCACGATGATTGCCACGATGGTCGTCGTCAGACCGTCTCGGTGGGTTTCTGCTTCGCCGCGCCGCGCCAGGAGGTGGACCGGTCCTCCCCGCGCTCCACAGGCTGTCACCGCCGGTCCGGCAGCCTCGGGGACGTCGACCGCCGTGTAGCTGTCCCGGTCGAGAACGGCCCCGCAGGCTCCACATGCCCCTACGCGGATGCGCAGGGGTTCGGGGCCGCTCTCGACGCGGTCTTCGGCCGCTTGCCCCGTCGCCTTCGGCACGGGCGGAAAATCCGCTCTCCACGCCTACGGGCCGGTACATCCTCGGCCCCGGGGGGCCTCCGGTGCACCGACGGGGCATGCGGGTGATCGGGCGGCTGCGGTGAGTTCGGGGGTGTCATGGGACAGCGTGGCTGAGACCGGCGTGGGCTGATGGAGACACACGTGACGGGTGCTTCGTCAGGTGCGGACGCGTCGTAGCTGGCTTTCGCAGGCTGAGGTCGGGGGAGTGGAGGGCGAGTTCTGTCGACCGGTGGGGGAGTGGCGCGGTCCTGAACGCTCCGCAGGGAAGAGCGCGGCCGTGCCTCGCGCGACTGCTTCCTGGGACATGGGGCGTGGGCCAGGAGCCCCCGGTCACGGCCTGTCCCACTGCTAAAGAGAGCGCGGTCGGCAGATCCGTCCTGACCTGCGTAAACACCGTTCTGCACCCAGATCCTACGATCTGGCACCCAGTTCTCAGCATCGTGCACCCGGTTCCTGTGAGCGGGGCAGGCAGTTCCTGGAGCCGTAGTGCCCATGTCCTGAGAACCGTGAGCACTGTTCCAGGAACCGACCAGATTGACGTCACGTTCATGAGCAGCCCCCTTTTCGCGCGGGGCGAGGGAGTGTGGGAGATCGATGCAGGGTGGAGCGACACGCCCTGGGAGCGGAGTACATGTACTTCACGTTCATGTACGTTAGGTTCATCTGGTCGGCCTGAGGGCCGAGGCTCGTACACGTTGAGGCAATGCCCGGCCTTGGAGGGCCTGTTGGGAGCAGTACGCAGACTGGTCGACGCCGACACAGGCGAGGCCATCCCCTATGCCCCCTACGCCTTCTCCGGCGAGCACATTCAGGTCGACAAGGCCAGAGTCGCAGCGATCACCGAGAGCAGGGACTTCACCCCGAGCCAGAAATACCTGGTGCTGTGGTGGATCGGAGTCTCTCCTCAGGGCATGGCACCCTTGAGGGCGACCGGCGCGGACATCGCCAAGAAGGTCGGGATGACCGCCGATGCCGTCGGCAAGATCAACCGCAAACTGCTCAAGCGGCGCATCCTGATCGAACGCGGACGCATCGGCAACTACAGGCTCTACCGCATCAGCCCGTACATCGCCTTTCACGGGACCGGGGTCGAACAGCGGGAAGCGATCAAGACATGCAACCCGCCGGACATCCCCGGCTTCGACAACACAACCCCTTCGCAGTGGGAGGCCCAGTGAACAACGACGACAAACGGAAGCTGCTGGACGTCCTCCACCGCACCGCCGGCATGACCGCCAACCAGCGCCTGATCATCATGCTCTACGCGATGCACCCCACCGACCGCGCCGGCGCCGTCATCGACACCGGCGCCAACCTCGCCCAGCTCGTCGGCATGTCCCCGACCGTGTTCTCCCGCACCCGGCGCCAGGTCGTGGAAGCCGGCTGGCTCGAGGAGTCCGAGCGGCTCGCTCACATCAGCTACTACCGGCTCAGCGCGAAGAGCACGGGCGAGGACGTCGTCGTCCCCCTGCGCCGCGCGACCTGAGCGACTCCGACGTGCGGACCTCATGTACGTGAGGTCAATGAGAACCGCTTCGGCGATCGCTGCTCATTGACTTCACGTACATGACAGCCCCGTGTCCCGGACGCCGGACCCCGGATCACGGACACGGTCGGGACCGACCGCCGGATGACTCCGGGCCCCTGACCGACGACAGGCCCTGACCGACGACAAGGAGCCGTGCCGTCGCTCCGACCGCACCGACAGCGGCAGCCCGGCCCTGAGCACACCGGCCGGTCCAGGGTGCCCCCGAGCTCGTCCAGGGAGCCGATGCGCAGCCCGGGGGCGCCCCGTGCCCGGAGCCCGCCTCAGCCGCATGGCCGGCCAAGCCACGTGCGGGCCACGACTGCACGACCGCATCACAGTTGTGGGGCGGAGCGTGCGGGCGCGCTGCCACGCCGGTGATTGGCTGGAACTGCATGCAACAGGCCGGCTGTTCACCTGTCTAACGGAGCGACGCGGGCGGTTTGCAGAGACTCCGTGGTGTCCCGGTGGCTCGGCAGGCGCGCTCCGTGCACGTCGTCGTCACCGAACGGGAGCCGAGCCACCATGACCCCACGCGCGACCACCTTTGCCCTGGCCGTGTCCGCTCTGCTGAGCACCTCCGTGTTGAGCACGCCCGCGAGCGCCGCCAGGTCGGAGCCCAGCCCCGCCGACGGATGGCGGCGGGTGGACAACGTCAAGTTCTCGCAGTCGTTCCCCTGGACCCCCTTTCCCGCCGACGCCGAGGAGTACCCCGTCGCACTGGACTCCTTGGCCAACCGCAAGTTCATCACCACGGAGGTGAACCGCCCCGAGCCCGGCACGGGGCTGCTGCGCGCCCGCTCGCAGACACACGCGGGCTGGGAGACGCTCGTCCTCGACTACGACAAGGCCACGCAAAGCTGGTCGCTGAGATCGGCGGCCAACGGCAAGTACGTGGCGGTCGAGAAGAACTTCACCGGCGCCTCGCAGTACGCGCTGCGGGCCCGGTCCGACGAGGTGGCCGGCTGGGAGCGCTTCCACCTGTGGGTCAACCTCTACGACCACCGCCTGGCGTTCCAGTCCCAGCTGAACGACCGCTTCGTCACCATGGAGAAGAACTACACCGGGACCTCGGAGTTCATGCTGCGGGCCCGGTCCACCGACGTGAACGGCTCGTGGGAGACGTTCAGCATCTACGACCTCCTGGACGACCAGTGAGGTCTCGCGCCGGTCGGGGAGGCACCGAGCGGTCGGTCGCTTCGGTCGCTCGGGTCGCTGCCGCGGATAGGGGGCAGCGACTGAAGAATCAGCGACTCAGCGGCCGTTCAGTCGCTGTCAGTCGCTCCTCGGTTCCCTGTTAAGGCGCAGGTCAGCGCGTTGCCACGAGCTACGCAGCGACTGAAGCGACCGAAGGGTCGGGTATATGAAGACATTCGCGTGCGCGTGTGTGCGTGATATATAGAAGCCTTCAGTCGCTTCAGTCGCTGTTTCGGTAACTGGACCAGCTCTCACCTGCTATTTCTTCCTGCCCTCCGAGGAGCGACTGAAGGAGCTCGGTCGCTGCGCCTCCGGCTACGGTCGCTGATGGCTTCCGGCTCGTCACATCCTCGGCACAGGCGCGAGGCGTAACCGCGAGTACTCCATGACCTCGCCGGTCACGTTCGCTAGTCTGTGTCAGTCGTTGAGTCGCTTCGGTCGCTGGTGAGGGGTGCAGATGCCTGCTGAGCTGCGTTTTCCTCGCAGCGACCCATGGCCGTCCACCCCGGAGTCCTCAGTCGCTGACCGGCGGTCGCTGGCCACTGCACGCTGGTGCGCGCGCCACGGATGGCCCGTACATCCCCTTGCCCCCGGTCGCAAGGTCCCGGCGGCGAACTGCGCCGCCTGCCGTTCCCGGACGCACCACGCTGCGGACTGTCCGTGCCTCCCCGCGGGACGGTGGTGCCACGGCTTCCACGCCGCGACCCTGGATCAGAGCCGCATCGAGCGATGGTGGGGTGCCCACCCGGAGTTCGGCGTCGGCATCGCCTGCGGTCCGGCCGGCCTGGTCGTCATCGACATCGACGCCCACCCTGCCCAGCCCCCCGACCGGGACCGCATCCTGCCCGGCATCCCCATCGCCGACCACATCGACCTCACCGGCCTGGCCAACGGCTTCCACACGCTCGCCGTCCTGGCCGCGCTGCGCGACCGGCCCAGCCCCGCCGACGACACCGCCACCCTGCGCGTGCGCACCCCCTCCGGCGGGCTCCACGTCTGGTACCGGGTCGCGGACTCCCGCCGCTGGCAGTGCTCGAGCGGCTCCAGCCAGGGCCGCGCCCTGGCCTGGCAGGTCGACGTCCGCGCCCACGGCGGCTACATCATCGCTCCCGGCACCACCACCCGCCACGGCACCTATACGCCCGTCGGTGACACCCGCACGCCGGCGGTGCTGCCCCTCTGGCTCGCCCAGGAACTGCAGCGCACCGGCCACCTGCCCGCGGACCACATCCCGGCCCCGCGCCCGGTCCCGCCCCGCGCCCGGCAGGCCGTCCTGGCCGCCGGCGACGGCCGCGACCGCATCCACCGCACCCTCGCCATGGTGCTGGCCCCCGTGGCCGCCTGCGGCCAGGTTCCCGAAGGCGCGGGCTTCTCCGACGCTCTCAACCGAGCCGCCTTCACCCTCGGCGGCCTCGTGGCCGCCGGACGACTGCCCTACAAGGAGGCCCAGCGGCACCTGCACGACACCGCCAGCGCGGCCCGCCCCGGCCAGGAACGCCGCATCCGGCAGATCATCCGCAGCGGCATGGCCGCCGGCCTCAAGCGTCCCCTCCACCCGGCCCAGGAGCGGCGCCCGTGACCACACACCGCAACGACACCGAGACCCTCTTCGACTTCAACCCCGAAGCCGTCGCCGCCCAGATCCGCAGCCAGGCCCCCACCGTGCCCGCACAGGCCGACGCCGCCCCCGCCAGGGACGGACACGCCACCGCCGCCGGACTGCTCCCCGACACCCTCACCGACCGCGGCAACGCCAAACTCTTCGTCAAGCTCTACGCCAACGACTACCGGCACGTCCCCGGCATCGGCTGGTACCGCTGGGACACCACGCGCTGGCAGATCGACGAGGACGACACCGTCCTCTGGGCCGCCGGAGACCTCGCCGAGAACATCGCCACCCACGACCCCCGCGGCCTGTTCACCACCAGCGCCCTGCACAAACACCGCCGCCGCGCCCTGTCCACCACCGGCATCAACGCCATGCTCACCCAGGCCAAATCAGCTCCCGGCATGGTCCTGAACGCCGCCCGCCTGGACGCCGACCCCTATGCCCTGTGCACTCCCGACGGCATCGTCGACCTGCGCACCGGCCTGGTGAGAACCCCGGACCCCGACAAGGACTTCCACTCCCGCTCCACCACCATCGGCCCCCGGCACAGGCCCACCCCGCGCTGGCAGCGATTCCTCACCGACACCTTCGGCGACGACGCCGAGGGCCACGAGATGATCGCGTACCTGCAGCTGCTGCTCGGCTACTCCGTCACCGGCGACGTCGGCGGCCAGGTCCTCCCCTTCCTGTTCGGCTCCGGCAAGAACGGCAAGTCCGTCCTGCTGGACGTGCTGATGAAGCTCCTCGGCGACTACGCCGACGCCGCCCCGCCCGGCTTCCTCATGGCCCGCCCGTACGAGGGCCACCCCACCGACCTCGCCGAACTCCACGGCCGACGTGTCATCGTCTGCTCCGAGGTCAAGCACGGCGACAAGTTCGACGAAGCCCGCGTCAAGCTCCTCACCGGCGGCGACCGCATCAAGGCCCGCCGCATGCGCCAGGACTTCTTCAGCTTCCAGCCCACCCACAAACTCTGGCTGCTCGGCAACCACCGTCCCGAGGTCGGCACCGGAGGCTTCGCCTTCTGGCGCCGTATGCGCCTGATCCCCTTCGAACGCGTCGTCCCCGACCACCGCAAGATCGACAACCTCGCCGACATCCTCGTCATCGAGGAGGGCCCCGGCATCCTGGGCTGGCTCATCGACGGCGCCCGCCGCTACCTCGCCGGCGACCGCGACCTCACCGGCCCCGAACGGGTCCGCATCGCCACCACGGCCTACGCCGAAACCGAGGACCACACCGGCCGCTTCTACGACGAACGCTGCGTCCTGGGCCCGGACCTGCGCGCCGAGCAGACCGCCCTCTACGCCGCCTACAGGACCTGGTGCCACAATGAGGGCGCCCCGGCCATGACCTCGCGCGCGTTCGCCGCCCGCACCCGCGAACTGGTCGGACTGGCCTCACCCAAGGAAATGATCCTGTCCAATCAGCGCAAGCACTACCCGGGCATCGGACTGCTCACCGACGAGGAAAGGGCCGCCGACGCATGAGCTCCCTCATCACCGAAGACGAGATCAATCACGAGACCGACCTCGTCTGGCTGGAAGACATCACCGACCTGGACTACGTCCGACAGAGCCTGGACCGCTTGCCCACCCGCAAGGGCAAACCCGCCTACCACCGTGACGGCCGCATGGTCGGCTACGCCCACCTCGGCCCCACCGCCAAGGCCTCCCGCGCCTCCGGCACCTTCCGCCGCCGCGTGTTCTGGCTGCTGCCCCACGACCGCGACAGCCAGCCCGAGGGCCTGTACGCCAGGAGCGCCCCCGCCGAGGCGATCGACCCGCGCACGCTCGCCCCGCGCGTCAAGGGCTACAAGACCGAACGCTCCGAAGGCGGCCCGCCTTCCAGCGCCATGCGAGAACTGGGCATAACGCTTCCGCTGTGACCCCCGGCGGCTGTCGCGGGCCCGCGAGCGCGCGGACCGGTACCGGCGAAGCCCGAGGCACCGGCAGCGGCGTAGCGCGTGCTCCGCAGATGCTGTGCCGCTGCCTAGGACAGGGGCCGGTCAGGTGTGCCGGGGCGCCGCGGACATCCGGGGCCGGTCTCCCGAGTTGCGGTGGGGTCGTCTCGGGCCGTCACGTCCGGCGGCCGCCACGGCGGTGTCCTGCGGAGTGAGTCGGGCGCGCGCTGCCCCCTACCCCCGTGGGGGCAGTGCGCGCCCGGGTCTGTGGCTGTCTCACGCGGTCAGGGCGGGTGCCTCCGGCGCGGTGGGCAGCAGGGACGCGAGGAGCTTCGCGACGTGGACGAGCGTGCGTTCCGACAGGTACGGACCGATGATCTGGACGGACAGCGGCAGCCCGTCCGCGGTGGCGCCCGCGGGCACGACGATGGAGGGCAGCCCGGCCGGGACGGCGAGATTGAGCCAGCTCGTCTGGTCGAAGAAGCTGCGCTTCTCCCCGTCGACGGTGATGTGCCGCTGCGGAAGGGCGACGGAGGTCTGGTCGGGGACGGCCGCGGTGGGCGTGGCCGGGGTGATCAGGATGTCGTGGGTGGTGAAGTAGTCGGCCCAGGCGGCGCGGAGCTTCTGCCGGTCCTCGTCGGCGCGCGCCCAGTTCCGGTGCCGCATGGTGCGGGACTTCAGGTACAGGGCGGAGGGGTCGTCGTCGGCGAGGGCGTCGGCCGCCGCCACCTCGCCGGCGAACGCGTCGTCGGCGGCGCTCGCCGAGCTCGTGGCGTACATCAGGCGCAGCAGCAGATCGTTGCTCGCGGCGAAGTCGACGGGCCGGGCGGAGTCGTCGATGCTCGCGCCGGCGTTGCGGACGGCGGCGGCGACCCGGCCCATGAGGGTGCGCATGTCGCCGTCGACTCGGCAGAAGTCGTCGTCGGCCCACAGACCCACGCGGTACTGGCCGAGCCGGTGCCTGGCCGGCTCGGGGAGACGGATGCTCCAGGCCGGGGCGTCGGCCGGGCTCGGTGCGGCGATGACGTCCAGGAGCAGGCCGAGGTCGGCGGGCGTACGCGCGATCGGGCCGAGGGTGAGCATGTCCGAGCTGGTGAGCCAGCCCGGCGGGCGGGGGATGTGGCCGCGGGTGGGGACGACGGGGGAGGCACCGCGGGAGGTGCGCAGGGCGTAGACGCCGCAGTACGCGGCCGGGAGGCGCAGTGATCCGGCGAGGTCGGAGCCGACCTCGAGGGAGGTGAGGCCGGTGGCGACGGCCGCGGCCGGGCCGCCGGAGGAGCCGCCGGCGGTGCGCTCGGCGTCGAAGGGGTTGTTCGTCTTCCCGAAGATGGGGTTGCTGGTCTGGATGTCCTGGCACATCGTCGGCACGTTCGTCTTGCCGACGATGACGGCGCCCGCTGCACGGAGCAGGGCGACGACGTCGGCGTCGGTGTCGGGGACGTGGTCGGCGAGGTCGGTGGAGCCGCAGGTGGTGCGCATGCCCGCGGTTTCCAGGGCGTCCTTCACCGTCATGGGCAGACCGTGCAGGGGGCCGAGGGTCCGGCCGGTCCGGGCGAGGTACCGGTCCGCCTCGTCGGCGGCGGCGCGTGCGGCATCGGTGTCCAGGGTGACGACGGCGTTCAGCGCGGGGTTGATCCGGTCGTGGTGTTCCAGGAGCTGGTCGAGCAGGGCGCGGCTGGATGTGCGGCCGTTGTGGAGGGCCGCGGCCTGCTTGTGCGCGGGAGCGAGGTGCAGCGCACGGGTGCCGCTCGTGGTGGTCCTGCCGTCGGCGGCGGCTGTCGGGCGGGGCAGTCCGAGAGATCCGGCAACGGCCGCGGACGCGGCGAGAAGGGGGCGACGGGACATCACGTACGAACTCCGTGTGTAGGGCTGGAGGTGGAGGACCGAGGAGGGATCTCCAGCCGCGGCGGTGAGAAATAGCGGGCGACACGCAGGAGATGCTGTTGCTCGGCCTGCGGGGTGTCGAGGAGGAGGGCGGTGTCGGCGTACTCGACGGGCTCGGCGACGGGCTGGTCCCGGTGGTGCAGGACGATCGCGTGCCGCAACTGGTCGGCGGTCACCGCGGCGGCCAGCCTGTCGCCCTTCAGTCCCTCCCGGGTGCGGCGCGTTTCGGCTTCGGCGCGTGCGGCGGGGGAGAGGTAGGGCCGCAGCGCGACCAAGCCGTCGCGGATCTCCATACGGCGGCGGATCAGCGGGTAGTGGATGCTCTCACGCTTGCGGAGGTAGTCGCGCTGGGGAGCGAAGTCGGTGAGGACGACGCTGGGGTCCGCGTGCACGACGGCGGTCCACAGTCTGCCGAGCCGGGCGTAGACGTAGTGCTCGTAGGACGCGGCGTACAGGGTCCCGGCACGGGCGGCGATGACGGGCAGGAAGTATCCGATCTGCGTGAGGGTGGCGCCGATGTCGCCGCAGGCCCACGCGAGTTCGTTGAGGTGGCCGACGCCGAACCCGGCCTCGGCGCCGATGGCGGCCGCCAGGCGCTGCCCGCTGTAGAGGAGGGTGATGACGGCGCCGACGGTGACCAGGCGCAGCCCGATCGCGATGGACCGGGTGGCCGCGGCCCGGGCGTACTTCCAGCACGACCGGGCGAGGTAGATCTCCGCCAGGGAGTACGTGCCGAAGTAGAGCAGTACGTACGCCTGGTAGTAGGGGTCGTGCGCGTAGTACATCGCGAAATCGACGGGCCGCTGGGTGGCCGGTGTCAGCAGCGTGAAGAGCACGCCCATGCCGGTGATGACCCCGATGCCCGCGATCAGGAGCAGCCGCGCGCGGCGACGGGCCCCGTCCGGCGGTTTCGACCAGTACGCCAGGACGGTGCTCTGGAGCGTCAGGACCAGGATCACGAAGCCCTGGGCGATGGGCACGACGATGTTGGGCACGCCGAAGAACGCATCGACGTGCACCCACACCCACGTGATGGACACGGCGTAGCTGAGGGCCGAGGCCAGGAACGACATCGCGAGGGCGACCAGGGCCCGGTCCCGGCGGTCGCGGGCGACGTCGCGGAGCATGACGAGGAACCCGGTACCGGCGATGAGCAGACATAAGGGGTGGAGGAGGTCTTTCAACGGTGCCTTCGCAGGAGGGTTCGGGATATCGGATCGTCTCGGTCCGGAACGGCCGTACGGCTGGAGTGGACGTGTTCCAGGAGGAGGGAGCCGAACGTCTCCGCGTCGGCCTCGTCGGGTTCGGCGTAGCGGGTACGGCCGAGGAGCATGCGGATCAGGCCCGGGGTCATGTCCGGCAGCAGTCCGCCGAGGGTGCCGACGCCGGCGAGCAGGTCGTCGTCCACGGTGTGGTGGCGCAGCAGGATGTGGCCCAGCTCGTGGGCGATGATGCCGTCTGCGTGCGCCTGGCTGGTGGTCCCGTCGTAGAAGATGAAGTCCGAGGTGTCCGTGGCGAGCCAGAGCCCGCACGGAGTGGCCGCGTCGAGCGATGCGGGCAGCGACTCCGCGTCGGTGACCGGCATGAGCTGGATACGGCGGCCCGTGTGCCTCTCGGTGAACGGCAGCAGGTCCCGGACGCTGTCGGCCGGCGGGAGCCGGAGTTCGTCGATGAAGCCGCGGACGCGCTGGTGGTTCCGCGTCTGGGTGTGTCGGAGGGCGTCGGGGTCGTCCGCTGTCACGGGCATGTCGGCCTTGGCCGCCGTCCGCTTGCCGCGAAGCTGCTTCCACATGACGGCTCCTTCCGCAGCCGGTGGGGGGAAAGCGGGTGCATCGGTGTTACGGGGTTTCGTCGGGGTCGTCGGTGGCGGGGGGCAGGCCTTCGGCGGCCCGGACCGCGTCGACCATCTTGAGCAGGGCGTCCTTGCTGGCGGGGGACAGTCCGGCGGCGCGCATGGCGATCTGCTTCACGCCTTGGTCGCGCAGCTGCTGCACGAGCTGGAACTGGCCCACGATCGACTGGGTGACCTCGTCCTCGACGAAGTAGCCGGCCGGGACCTCGAAGAAGCGGGCCAGGAGGCGGACGATACGGATCGTGGGGTTCTCACCTGCCGGACTGCGCAGCTTCCCGATGTACGCCGCGGTGATCGTGCCGTCGCCCCACCCGGAGATGGTGTCGGCCACGTACGCGTTGGAGAACTCCCCGGTACGGGTGTTGATCTTGCTGCGGTCACCGTCGCGTGGCCGCAGTGCGTCGAACAGGTAGTTGAGTCTCTGGTCGAAGCCGGCGCCGGGACCGGGGGCGGGCACCGGCGGCCGGTGCTCGGCGTCCTGCGGTTGACGGTTGGGCATGGATGGGCTGCTCTCGTTTCGTCGGAGTACCTAAATTATAGTTGACTCTGTAACCGGAAGTCCCCTACGTTCTCTTGCGCGACGGGAATTATTGTTTATGGAGCGTGATGAGGGCCCCTCGTGGTTCACGTACGCGAACCACCCGTGCCACAGCTTCAGCACAGCGCCAGTCGACGGGACGGGAGCAGCAGTGACCACTGAACCGGAGCGATGGACTCCACGCCGCCCCGAGCGGAACACCACTCCGGCACCGTCGGCCTTTCTCACGCTGACTACCGGGCACTGTTCCCGCTCGCGGCCACCCGTCGCAGCCGGTTCCTCGGCTCCGCCGCCGACATCACGTCCGTGTGGGCCCGCACCATCGCCCGACCCGTGCTCCGCCCGGTACCGGGCGCCGATGGGCACGCCGTACGCCTCGGCCGTCGTGTCGGGACCTGTGCCTCCGAGCCGGTCGCCATCGCCTGCACCGTCACCATCGGAGAGGACCTGCTGCGCACGAACTGGATCGACCCCGTGACCGGGAACTGCCCACGACAGCCGGCCCCGGCCGGTCCGCAGGCGAACGGCTCGGCGCACGCGAGTGCGCACCGTCATCGCGAACAGGGCGTATAGCCGCTGCGGTGCAACGGTGTCCCCGCCGTGCGCATCCGGGGCGTCACCGCACACCCCGATCCCGCCTGGGCCACCAGCAGACCCGCCAACCCGTTCCGGCACCACGGGACCCGCGCAGCCGACGACTCGGCGACAGCCGAGCCCCGGTGACGGGACGCCCTCGACCTGTCGTCCGGCGCGCCCGACGGCCGCTGTTCCGCTCCGGCTGGGGCGCATACCACTTATGCCGCCATGAGCACACGACTACTCGTTCAGCACGCCAACTTGTCCGTTCTCTGTTGACTTGGCACGTGTAGGGCCTTCGCTCAATTCCTGCCATTCTTGAAGGACTTCGATGATCGCAACCCGGTCCGCGTCGCTACGGAAGCCCAGGACCTCCCCGAAGGCAGCGTTCCGCGACGGCGCAGATGAGGCGTCAACCGTCAGACGAACACGTGTGGTGATCGCCGACCACCACACGATCTATCGCGAGGCACTGAGTGGTCTGCTCGACGGGCACGACGAAGTCGTGGTGGTGGGACATGCCGCGACACCCGCCGAGGCCGTACAGGCGGCGGCCACGCTCAACCCGGACGTGGTGCTGCTCAACCTGCCCGTACCGGACCAGCAGGGCCCCGGCACCGTGCGTCAGATCCTGCGGGTCTCTCCCGGCACCCGCGTCTACGTGCTGACCGGTGACGCCGCCCCGGCCTGGACCGATGAGCTGACCGCGGCGGGCGCCGGCGGCTGCCTGCACAAGGAAGTCGACCGGGGCGCGCTGGTGCGCCTCCTCGCCGGCACCGCTGCGGACCGAGCGGCGCCCGCGATACCGCTTCCGCCTGCGGAGGCGACGGCCAGGATCATCTTCTCGCAGCGGGAGGACCAGATACTCAACTGCGTCGCTTCGGCCATGAGTAACCGTCAGATCGCCGCTGCCCTCGGCATCACCGAGGGCAGCGTCAAACGGCACCTCCATAACGTCTTCCAGAAACTCGGCGCGGTGTCCCGGCTCGACGCCGTGAACAAGGCGGTCGCGGCCTCACTGATCCCGCCGCCTGCCGGGGCTGTCGGCAACAAGACGCCGTAGCCCCCGCCGCAGGGCCGCGCCTTCCGGTCAGGCCGCCGTCCGCGGGCGTCCGGTCGGGGTACGGCAGGCTGCCTGCCCGCACAGCCGTGTTCGGTGCCCCGACCCCCGGACCGGCCGCGCCCAGGACTCCGTGACCGGTGATGCGCACCGGGGCAGGGGCGCCGGTCGTCACAGTCGCTCACGCCTACCCAGGATGACGAGGGCGTTGTTCCCACCGAACGCGAACCCGTGGTCCTGCACGATCCGCGGCCGGGCGGCACGGGAGCGTCCGGCGACGCAGTCCAGGCGGGGCCGAGCGCCGGGTCCGCCGACCGCACCGTCGCGGTCGGCGGCAGGAACTCCTCCTACAGGGCCGCGCAGCAGGCCAGCGCCCCGAAGCCACTGGCGGCCCCCATGGTGTGCCCCAGCGTGGAGCTGATGGAAGAGGCACTCGGCGGTGCCGTCGTGGTCCGGCCGGGTGGGATGCTTGGCGTCGCGGGTGAGAGCGTAGCCCCGTACCTCCGCAGAGATACGGGCACCGCGTCCCGTCGCGCTGTCCCGGGACTGTGTTCGGTGATGTCGGTGACCCGCAGTTGGTCCCGGGCGGACCGGGTGAAGCTGCGTTCCACCAGGTCGGCGACGGACGGCGTGACATGGGCGGAGCGGCGGGTGCGACAGCCGGGCATTCCGTGCCGGCCGGTCCGCTGCATGCCAACACACCGGCCTGGTTGTCGCCGGTCATGAGATTGGTGATGCCGCCCGTTGAGGTTGACCTTCGAGTTGGTCGAAGCCCGATGATGGCGAGGTGCCGAAATCCGAGCTGATGCCGATCGGGATCTTTGCCCGGCGCAGTGGTCTGACCCCCAGTGCGTTGCGGTTCTACGCCGACTCCGGGCTGCTGCCCCCCGCCGAGGTCGACCCGGTCTCGGGATACCGCTACTACGGCGCCGACCAGGTGGCGCGGGCGACCGCGCTGCGTCGGCTCCGCGAGCTCGCGATGCCTCTCCCCGCTGTGGAGGCGGTCCTCGACGCCGGGGCCGACGAGGCGTCCCGGCTGCTCGATGAGCATGTCGCGAGAATCGTCGGGGATGCGGCCGCGGCACTGCAGAAGGCCGCTGTCATCAAGTCCGCGCTCTTCGACGTACCCGGGTGGCCCATCGCGGCGCTGAAGGGGCCCGTGCTGGCGGATGCGGTCGAGCAGGTCCTGACCGCGACCGCTCATGAGCCGGGGATGCCGGTACTCGCCGGCCTGCGCATCGAGGCGGGTCGTGAGGCGGTCGCCCTGACCGCGACCGACCGGTACCGGCTCTCCACCCGCACCCTGGTGCCGACGGAACCACCGGGGCGGACGTGGGCCGGCACGGTCGACGGCGACGATCTGCGGGCCGCGGTCACCGAGATCCGCCGCAGTGCGCTGGTGCGACTCGAAGCGGTGCCGCACGGGATCTGGCTCCGCGTGGCCGACCGGGAGGACCGGTACTGCCGGTTGCTGTCCGGGGACTTCCCCGACCATCGGCTGATGCTCGCGTCACTGGGCGAGGTCACCACCCGTGTGACGGTCCCGAAGGACCTGCTCCTGCGGGCTCTGGAAGAACACCCCGGCGAACGTGTCGTGCTGCACCTCGCGGACCAGGGAGTGGACGTCGTGTCAGCGGACGCCGAGCGCCCCGGCACTCCGCTCCCGGCCACCACGACGGGGCGGGCCCTCCGGATCTGCTTCGAGCTGACCACGCTCTATCCCGCCGTGAGCACCGCCATCGGCTCCGACGTGATGCTCGACCTGAGAGGCGACGACCAGCCCGTCACGATCCGCTCCGCCGACCGCGGCGACCTCACCACCCTGGCCATGCCCGTCAAGTCCCACCACTCCGCCTGAGAACGACGACGAGGAACACCCATGACCACCACCCCCGCCGGCCCCGACCCGACCATGGAAGCCATCGGCCAGGCCGTCACCTTGGGCCGAGCCGGTGACATCGCTGCCGCCCGCCAGAAGCTCCTGAGCCTGTGGTCGGCGATCGGTGTCACCGGCGACCCGCTGCACCGTTGCTCTCTCGCTCACTACCTGGCAGATCTCTACGAGGATCCCGCTCAGTCCCTGGCCTGGGACGTCCGGGCCCTGGACGCTGCCGACGCCGTGACCGAGCAGCGCGCCCAGGAGCACCACGCCGGCCTCCACATCGCCGGCTTCTACCCCTCCCTGCACCTCAACCTCGCCGACAACTACCGCCGACTCGGTTCCTTCGACGCCGCCGGGGAGCACATCGACGCGGCCGAAGCACACGCTCCCGGCCTTCCTCGGAATTCCTACGGTGACCTGCTCCGGAGTGCCGTCCAAGAGGTCGCCGAGGCCATCGCCAGGCGGGATCGCACACGGCGAGCCTCTGCACCCGGTTCCGCTGCGTGACGCACAAGAACGCGCCGCTCACCGCGGAGCCGGACCGCGAACCCACGACGACGCACCAGACGAGGACAACCCGGCAGCGGACAACGCACCGCAACCGTCCGAGCTGCCCTGTGACGACAGTTCGGGACGGGGCAGCCCCACTCCCTGGTCGCGGGGAGCGGGGCTGGACGGGCGGACTCGGCTTGCGCCATGCCTGCCGTGTCCCGTCATCGAACGGGCCGCGTCCTGCGGGTCAGACGCCGACGGTTCCGTCGATGCCCTCGCGCAGGAAGTCGGCGTGCCCGTTGTGCCGGGCGTACTCGTGGATCATGTGGAGCATGACCATGCGCAGCGACACGGTCGTGTCCTTGCGGCGGTCGTGCGCGATGACCTCCAGGGAGTCGGCCGCGGCCTCGATGCGCCGGGCGTGCTCGATCTCCGTGCGCCAGGCGTCGAAGGCCTCCTGCCGGTCCGCCCCTCGGGCGTCGTAGGCGGCCTGGAAGTCGAAGTCGTCCGACCACACCAGCGGGATGTCCTCGCCGTTGACGATGCGGCGGAACCAGGACCGCTCCACCTCGGCCATGTGCCGCACCAGGCCGAGCAGCGAGAGTGTCGAAGGCGGCATCGACTGCCGGCGCAGCTCCTCGTCGGTGAGGCCCTCGCACTTCAGGGCGAGCGTCGCCCGGTGGAACTCGAGGTAGCCGCGGAGCATGTCGCGCTCGTCCGCGATCGGGGGAGGGCTGATGCGTTCGCCTGTCATCGTGATCCTCGCGGTACTGGTCGTGTGGTCATGTCCGTCGCAGCCCGCAGATTGCGCTGACGGCCCCACCGCATGGTAAAGCGCTACGGCTGCTGGGTCCGCGGGCGATGCACCGGTCCGCCGCCCCTGGGGAGTTCGGAACCGCTCGCCGGCCGAGGGTATGCCGGAAGGTGGCGGTGCGGTGGCCGTGTTCGATGGTGGCGGAGCGGGCGAAGCCGACGTCGGGCCGGCCGTACCGGAGGTCCGACGTCGCGGGGTGTCAGGTGTGCGGCCGGTGCGCAGGTGCTCAGCCGTAGACGACCGACCACGGACGGGGGATGTCGTCCGGCGGGTGGGCGGCCCCCTCGCGCCGTGGGGCGGCGGTGTGGTGGCGGGCCAGGACGTCGGCGGCGAGTTCGGCGAAGCGGCGGGCGGCCGGGTGGGCGCCCCGGCCGGCGGGCCAGGCGCCGCTGATGCGCAGGGTGAGGGGGCGGCCCGCCAGGGGGCGCCGGGCGACGCGGGGCTCCGTGCGGGCCACCGGGCCTTGGCCGAAGGCGATGCCGTGCCCCGCCGTCACCAGGGCGAGCGGGAACTCCGGGTTGGAGGCATGGCGAAGGCGACCGGGAACGAAGCCCTCGACGCGGCACACGTCGAGGATCCGGTCGTACCAGCCAGGCGCGTGGGCCCGCACCGGCAGGCCCGGCCCTGCCGGTGCCGGCGCATCCGCACCGCGGTCACAGCCATGCCGGAGCCGGGACGGGTCTCGGCGTCGCCCGGCACGAACGGCCATCGATAGCCATGCTGATATGCGACATGCCCCATGTCGATCTTGGACGCTCACTGATACTTTCTGGTCTCCTTCTCGGCATGAGAAAACATCTCCGACTGCGCTTAGCACTCGCGACGTTGACCGCTTCGGCGCTGCTGGGCGGCCTCGCCTATGCGGCGGGTGCTCCCACCGGCGACACGAGCGCCGCAGCTGATACGAGCGCCGCCGCCGATACGAGCGCCGCCGCCGACGGGAGAAGCGCCTTTGGCGACGCCACCCGGGCGCGGGGCGACGCCTCCTCCGACTCGGGCCTGACCAGGACGCTGCGGGAGTTCGAGAAGTCCTACGACGGGCGGATCGGCGCGGTGGGCATCGACCTGGGGACCGGCCGGACGGTCGGGTACCGGGCCGGCGAGCGCTTCCCGTTCAACTCCTCGTTCAAGGTGTTCGCGTGCGCGGCGGTGCTGGACCGGGCGCGCACCAGCGAGCCGGGCCTGATGGACGAGGTGGTGCGCTGGAAGCCCGCCGACATGGCCGGGCTGACCGGGAACTCGCCGGAGACCACCGAGTACACCGACACCGGGATGACGCCCGCACAGCTGTGCCGCGCCGGGATCACCAAGTCCGACGGGTTCGCGGGCAACATGCTCCTGGAACAGATCGGCGGGCCGCGCGGGCTGACCGCGTTCTTCCGCTCCATCGGTGACCGGACGAGCCGCCTGGACCGGCCGGAACCCTGGCTGACCGAGTGGGCGCCCGGCGAGACGCGCGACACCACCACCCCCGCGGCGGCCGCACGGACCTTCTCCGCACTCACCACCGGTGACCCCCTCCACCCCGGTGACCGGGCGCGGCTGGTCGGCTGGCTGAAGGCCGGCCTCACCGGCGCCGACCGGATCAAGGCCGGGCTGCCGGAGGACTGGACGGTCGGCGACAAGACCGGCACCGGCGGCGCAGGCAACCACGGCACCGCCAATGACCTGGCGATCGCCTGGCCCCCGGGCTCGGACGCGCCGATCGTCCTGTCGGTGTTCACCAACCGCAACCACGACGACACCGCCCACGACGACAAGGTGATCGCAGACACCGCCACCGCACTGGCCAGGGCCCTCGGCAGGCTCTGACCGGTTACCGGACCGTGGCACGGTCCGCGAGCTGAAGGGGATTCGGCTGCCGTCCCGAGCGGTGCACGGCGCACGCTCAGGGTGCCTTCCTTCCGCCACGGCCGCCGACGGACCGCGTCCTTTGCACCGCGCACACAACGGCAGGCCCCGCTTCGCCCGGTGGAAGGCGGCCAGGCCGGGCGAGCCGAGCTGGGAGACCCCCCGGGGCCGGGGCCGGCGCGTCCGTGCGGAGCCGGTCCGGCACCGATGTCGAAGACAGCGTGTGGTGCAGCGTCGCGAGCAGTCGCGCCCGGCGGATGCCGCCAGGGCCACCGCGAGAGCCGATCGATCCATCGTTCCCGACTCGGCATGACGCGGCGCGGCCGCCCCGGACGCCGACCCCGATCGACCGGGGCGCCCGCACGCGTACCTCGTCTGAGCGGGTGTTCCGCGAGCTTGCGTCCGAGGCCGGCTCGGGCCGCCGCCGGAAGTGGCCGATGCCGACGGAACAGGCTGCCGGATCGGGTGAGGCCAGCCCCTCGGGAAGGACGTCCTGACTCGGGTCAGCTGCGCGGGCCCTGGCGGCCCAGGCGGCCGCGAGTGGCTGCCAGGATGACGGCCGCCGCCACCAGGGAACTCAGCAGGAAGGCATGGGTGGAGTAGGCGGGGTCGGCGCCGGGGAAGGTGTCGGTCCAGGCCACGGAGACGAAGTTGTTGACGCTGACGTGGGAGAGCATGACCAGCGGCATGCTCTCCCCGGTGCGGTTGAAGATCCACGTCATCACGAAGCTGAACGCGATGACGGTCACCAGGAATTCGAGCACGTAGAGGGGATCGACGCCCGGGCCGCCGCCCCACTCGGTGAGGAACAGCGGCAGGTGCCAGACGCCCCACAGCACACCCACGACGACCGTTGCGAACAGCGGCCCGTACCGGTCCTGCATCCGCGGCATCGCGAACTCGCGCCAGCCGGGTTCCTCCGCGAGACCCGTGGTGATCATCTGGAGCACCAGGCCGGGCAGGAAGGCCACCAGAACCGCCGCCGGCGGCATGACGGGCGCCTGGCCGGTCAGCACCGAAGTGGCGGCCGTCAGCGCGGCCGGTACGGCGAGGAGGACCACCGCGTACCAGACCCAGCTGACGCGGAACCTGGTCATCCGCCGCACCCAGGTGCGCAGCCCCGCGCGGCCGTCGCAGGCGGCGGTGACGAGCAGGGCCGAGGCGATCGGGCCGAGGTAGGCGCCGGGGAGCACGCCCAGGAGCTGGCTGCCGAGGACGCCGCCGGGGAAGACGAAGTCCCAGACCGCCAGGCCGTGCCCGGACAGGATGTAAGGAGTCCAGGCGACCCAGCTCAGTGCGAACGCCATCGTGAAGAACGAGGCGAGTGGCCGGCGGCGGAGCAGGGCCCGGGCACCACCGGTCCCGGAGCGCGGCGCCGGGGGGCGCGGCGGCTGTTCGGTCGTGGCGCCGGGCGGCGGGTGCAGGGCCATCGGTGATCTCCTTGATCGCTCGAGACGTGTTCTCTCTGGCACCAAGGACATCAGTGGGGTACCGGTGCGATCACTCCCGCGGACTTCCCGGTTCCGGGTACAGCAGGCTGTACCGGAAGCCGTCACGCCGTCGGCCGTGCCGGGCTCAGGGGCGGCGCTGCGGATCGGCCAGGTAGTGCAGGACGGCGGTCACCCGGCGGTCCACCTGGTCCGCGGGTGACAGGTCGAGCTTGGCGAAGATGCTGCGGATGTGCTTGTGCACGGCGCCGTCGGTGACGACGAGCCGTTCGGCGATGGCCCGGTTGCCGAGCCCCTCGGCCATCAGCGCCAGGACGTCCCGTTCGCGGGGGGTGAGCCGCTGCAGCCGGTCGGCGTGGGAGGAGCGGGCGAAGAGCTGGCCGATGACCTCCGGGTCGACGGCGGTGCCGCCGGAGGCGACCCGGTGCAACGCGTCAAGGAACTCCGCCACCCGGCCGACACGCTCCTTGAGCAGGTAACCCAGGCCGGACGTGCCGACGGCGAGGAGATCGGTCGCGAAGCTCTGCTCGACGTAGGCGGACAGCACCAGGACGGCCGTGCCGGGCCGCCGGCGGCGGGCCTCGACCGCGGCCCGGATGCCCTCGTCGGTGTGGGTGGGCGGCATACGGACGTCGAGGATGGCGACGTCCGGCTCGTGCTCGTCGATCGCTGCCAGCACCCCGTCGGCGGTGTCGGCCGTGGCAACGACGTCCAGCCCCTCCGCGCGCAGCAGCAGGGCCAGCCCTTCGCGCAGCAGCGGGTCGTCCTCGGCTATCACTATCCGCATGGGAGATCCACCTCGAGCGTGGTCGGGCCGCCCGGTGGGCTGGTGATCAGCATCGTACCGTCGTGGGCCGCCACCCGGCGGCGGATGCCCGTCAGGCCGGAACCGCCTCCTCCGCCCGTCTCCGCGCCGCCCCGGCCGTCGTCCTCGATGCGCAGGTGCAGCCGTCCGCCCCGGACGCGCACGGTGACGGCCGCCTGCCGGGCGCCGCTGTGCTTGGCGATGTTGGTCAGGGCTTCGGCGACCACGAAGTAGGCGGTGGCCTCCACGGAGGCGGCGCACCGCTGCTCCGTGTCGACCTGCGTACGGCAGGGGACGGGGCTCTCGGCGGCCAGTCCGGACAGGGCGCCCGCGAGGCCCCGGTCGGTGAGGACGGGCGGCAGGATGCTGCGGGAGACGGTGCGCAGCTCCGCGAGGGCCTGTTCGGCCGCGGAGTGGGCGCGCTCCAGCAGCTCCTCGGCCCCGGCCGGATCGCGGGCCACCATGCGGCGGGCCGCGCCGAGCAGCACGGTGACGCTGACGATGCGGTTCTGGGTGCCGTCGTGCAGCGAGCGTTCGATGCGGCGCAACTCGGCGGCGTGCGCGTCCAGGGCGGCGGCACGGGTGGCGGTCAGCTCGGCGACCCGCAGGGACAGGTCGGTGCCGGCCCCGGCCGTCAGCAGCCGGCGGCCGGGGACGGCCTGGAGCCGGGCCATCCCCGGGCCCAGGCCCAGGAGGACGGCCGTCCAGCCGAGCCCCAGCAGGGTCACCGCGGCTGCTTCCGGCCAGCTGCGCGCGGTTCCCAGCCCGATGGATGTGCTGGTGGTTCCCTCGGGCATCAGGGGCCACAGCAGCGGGAAGACGGTGTCGCGGACGGCGGCGACCGGCAGCAGGAGGCCGAGCAGCCCCAGCAGCAGTCCGCCGGTGGCGTGCCGCATCAGCCAGCGTGCCTCCCGCTGGGTCGTGACGTCGAGGACGGCGGTCCGCAGCCGGGTGGGCGGCGGCTCGGGCGCCGGCACCTCGGCGCCGTGACGGGCGAGCCGTGCGCGTTCCCACCCGGCCAGCGCGTGCAGGGCGCGCACCGCCACGGGAGCCAGCAGCAGACCCACCCCGAGCGGCACGGTCACCGCGGCGAGAGCGAGCAGGAGGAGCACGGCGAGCGCCGCCAGCGCCGTACCGAGCCCGCTGACCAGCTCGGCGAGAGCCCGCCGCGCCCCGGCGGCCGTCTGCACCACGGTGGCCCGGGGGCCCGTGTCCCGGCCACCCGTGTCCCGGCCACCCGTGCCCCGGCCACCCGTGCCCCGGTCTGCTCGGAGAGCCGTGGTGCTGCTCCGGGTCGTCGTCATCCGCATCCCCTTTCCTACCCCGACGACCCTAGGACCCCTCCGGTGGAGCTGTGGCGCCGAGTCCGTAGCGGGCCCGGAGAGTACAGCCTGCTGTACCTCTCCTCCGGCAAGCTGCTGGATCGCCCGGACCCCCGCCCCGTCCGTAGCGTCCCCGGTGACCAAGGAGCTTCCAGGAAGGGCGGCAGCCATGCGGCGGACCGAGCACAACGTCTCGACCAACACTCCGGACACGAGCGGTGCGGCCGATGCCACCGCTCCGGACTTCGTCCGCGCGGCGCTGTGGACCGTCGTCGTACTCGGCTGCCTCGGCAACATGGTCGCCTCCTTCCACGACAACCTCCCGGTCCACCTGACTTGTGGTGTGGTTATCCTGCTGGCCGCCGGTGCGCTGGTCGCGCGGGCGCTGCGCGCGAGGCGATGACCGGTCGCGTGCCCTGGAGGGTGTCTGACCGGCTGTTCTCCATCCGCTTCGACGGCAGCGCGGCGCGACGCTGCTGCGGTTCGAGAACAGCCCGCGGTTCCTCACCTGCGCCCCTGGCCGGCCCGGATCGCGGCAGGGAGCCCCGCATCCGGTCGGACGGCGCTGGGTGGGGGACGACTTGTTCAGTACGGCGCGCGTGGCGGCGGTGCGCTGCGCGGTGCGCAGGGCGGCGCAGCCGAGGAGGCCGCCGAGGGTGTCGGCGATCAGGTCGTTGATGTCGACGGCGCGTCCATTGCCGAGGGCGATGTACTGAAGCAGTTGTGCGAGCTCGATCCCGAGGCTGGCGAGGGCGCAGAGCGCGACGGTGCGACCGCGGTGAAGCGGTGGGAGAGCAGTGACGGGAGGAAGCCGAGGGGGACGAGCATGATGACATGGGGGATCATGGAGATGCCGGCTGTGAGCAGCGGGATCGGCTGGATCTGGCCGGTCCGGGGTGCCTCGTTGCGGTATGCGCCGACGTAGACCCACAGGGGAAGACCGTGATGGCGGCGACCCCTGCCGCGTAGAGCGCTGTCAGGGCCCGGAGTGCCAGCGGGCCGCCGCGTCACCCGGGGGTGCCGCCTCGTCGGCGTGCGAGGGCGAGGGGAGCGAAGACCGCGAGCGCCGGGCCGAGGACGGCAGCGGTGGGGATCTGGGTCTGGAAGTTCACGTCGTACTCCTTGGTGCGCCCGTCGATCACCGTGCGGCTCCTGGAACAGCTTCGTACCTCCTCCTCCCGGCCGGCGCCCGCCACCCGGCTGTCCCCGCGCGAGGAGGAAGTCGTCATGCTGCTGGCCGAGGGCATGACCAACGCCGAGATCGCCACAGCCCTGTCCATCATCACCGGCACGGTCAAGACCCACCTCGCCAACGTCCAGGCCGGCAGACCGCCCGCCCGGTCCAGCCCGGGACCGTCGCACAGCGGGACGGTGAGTCCAGCGGCCAGGGCGCCTTCGCCGACCAGCATGGTGGGTGCACGCCGGACATCAGGCCCGCATGCCGGTGCAGGTCGCGTTCGACGAGGACGGGCACGACCACGTTCGACACAGTTGTCGCGGCTCGGGTGGTGGTGACGTGGCGCACGAGGAGTCCACGGCGCCGGCCGTGGACTCGGGAGAGGCGTTCACGGCACCGCAACGATGTCCGTTGCGGCAGTGGCCCTCACCGGACCTGAGAGCACTCGGCATCAGCGGCGCGCGTGATGGCGATCACTTCGTCGAGCCGGTCGCGCACAGCGAGCAGTTCGGTGATTCGCTGCGCGATGCGGACGCGCTCGGCCACCAGCCGGTCCAGGAGTGCCGGGGCGCTTCCCCCGAGTCCACGCACGGCAGCACCTGGCGGACTACTTTGCTCGGCAGGCCCGCGGCGTACAGCTGCTGGATGAGCCGCACTCGGGCGACGGCGGTGTCGGGGTAGTGCCGCTGGCCGCCGGGGCTGCGGTCGGCCCGGAGCAGATCCTGTTCCTCGTAGTAGCGCAGCGCCCGGACGCTCACTCCCGCCTTCTCGGCGACCTCACCGATGCGCACGGTCCTTCTCCGTGTCCGGGCTGCCCGCCCGACTTGCACCTGACGTCAATGTCAGGTTCTAGCGTAGTGGGCGTCGGCGCTCGCCGAGCATTCACCCCGTTGATCCCCTGAAACGGCCGGTCCCGGCCGCGTGGAAAGGCAGAACGTCATGCGCGCAGTCCGCTATCACGAGTACGGCGGTGTGGAGACCCTCGTGGTCGAGCAGGCACCGGACCCCCATCCCGGGCCCGGCGAGATCCGCATCCGCGTTGCGGCGGCCGGCGTCAACCCCGTCGACTGGAAGGTGCGCTCCGGCGCGGTACGCGAGGTGATCACCGTGGACCTGCCCGCTGTTCCCGGGCGTGATGCCGTCGGCGTGGTCGACGAGATCGGTGCGGGCGTACAGGGGGTGAGCATCGGCGACCGTGTCTTCGGACTGGGCGGTGTCACCGGCGCGACGGCGGAACTGGCCGTGCTCTCGGCCTGGGCCCACGCGCCCGGCACCTGGACCGACGAGGAGGCCGCCGGCGCCGGTCTGGCATCCGTGACCGCCATGGGCGGGCTGAAGGCACTCGGCCCCCTGCGGGGGCGCACCCTTCTCGTCGAGGGCGCCGCCGGAGGCGTGGGCAGTGCCGCGGTCGAGATCGCGGTGGCTCGGGGCGCCACCGTGATCGGGACGGCCGGCGAGCGCAACCATGAGTTCCTCACCTCTCTCGGAGCCGTCCCCACCACCTACGGCACCGGCCTCGCGGAGCGCCTCGCCACCCTGGCTCCGGACGGTGTCGACATCGCGCTCGACACCGCGGCCTCCGGGTCCCTGGCCGACCTCGTCGCGATCGTGGGCGACCCTGCTCGCGTGTCGACGATCGCCGACTACGCCAACGCCCAGCGCCTGGGTGTGCATCTGGCCAACGCGGAGAACGACTCCACGCTCCTCGCCGAAGCGGGCGAACTCGGCCGGCAAGGCCGCTACACACCACGCATCGAACGGACCTACTCCATGGAAGAGATCGCGGAAGCGCACGCATACGCCGAGCGCGGACACACGCAGGGGAAGATCGTGATCCGCATCTGAGCCGGCCCCGCCGTTCAGGGCTTCCCGCAGCTTCGGCCGCGGGGAGCCGGCTGACGCACCCGTTGTTCACGGGTGACTCGGTGGCGCGTCCGGCGTCGCCGGCTGAGGAGTCGGCCCGGTCGTGGTCAGCCGCGGTGGAGGGGCGGCGCTTCCGGGAGCGCGGTGGCGCACGGAGGCGAGCCCCGGGTGCCGGTACCCGGTACCGGCTGTGTTCGTGGACCGACTGGTGGCCACGCGGATCCATCTGCGGCACGATCTGCCACACGCCGTCCCGTTGAGCGGCCGACACCGGACAGCACCGCCAGGCACGGATTCCGTGAAGCCGGGCAACGAATCGGGGTGAGACCGACAGGGGCCGGCGCCGCGTCGAAGCCGTGCTCCTTCCGCCTTCACGAACGGAGCGACGTGGTCCCGAGCGGGAGTGAGACGCTTATCCCCACCACTGCTCGACGGCCGCCTGATACTCGGGCGAGGACACGAACCCGATAACCGCGTCCTGGTGATTGAGGCTGGCTCGGAGACTTTCGGTCCAGGATCGCCATCCGTCGGTGTCCGGTTGGCGACGGAGATAGCGTTCGTAGAGACTGTGGCTGAGGTTCCGGCAGTATTCCTCGGACAGCACGAAGCCGCGCGCGACTTCGTAGCGTGGCATTCCCTGCTGCATACGCTGCTGCCAGTCCGCGAATCCACCGGCATCCGGCGGGCGGGCGAGCAGGCGGCGGTAGAGTGAGTCGATGAATGCGTCGTCCGACGGATACTTGTCGCGGTACTCGGCGCTGTCGAGGATTCCGACGATCGCCGACTGCCTGCCCATGCCCTGCTGCAGTTGACTGCGCCAGGAAGCCAGTCCCGCCGGTTCCGGTGCCCGGTCCAGCAGCGTGAAGTACAGGTCGGTTGCGATCTGACCGGAGTGTTCCTCCGAGTAGCAGAAGCCGCGCGCTACGTCCTGAGGGTTGGCTCCTGAGAAGAGACTGCGAATCCAGCCGTCGAGACCCTCGTCGTCGAAACGGCGCCCGAGGATGTCGCGATACAGCGACGCCACCCAGATGTGACGTCGATATACGTGGCGCATGCCGGTGCGGTCGTCCGCCGCCGGGGTTGACGGCGTCGGGTAGAAGGGATTCATCGTGGAGTTGGGAACATTCGTGTGGCCGAGGCCCAGGGAATGTCCGAACTCATGCACCATGACCGTCAACAGGTCGAAACCGGAGCCAGTGAGGCCCTCCTGCCAGGTTTCATCCTCATCGAAGTGGGCGTCTCCGGCGAGAGCGCCACTGTTGGGCGGAGGGAAGAAGGCGTGGGCGAGCACCATGCCGGGACCGTCGAACGCATTGCCGTCGTCGTGTTCGCCCACCGCAAACCGTATTTCGATGTCCGGCGTGTCGGCCGTCTCCCGGAACACCAGAGGAACCACGGCTGACCACCGGTCCAGCGCAGTGGTGATGAGCGCTCGTTGGCGGTCTTGAGGCATATCATCGGATAGCTTGTTGACGCGGTAGGTGATGATCGAATGGTCCCAGACGGTCCCGAACGCCACGAAGGTGCCAAGGCCGGGGTGGGCGGTGCCACGTCGGTCGGGGAATCCACACCGAGGCCGCTCGAACAGCTTGTCCGTGGCCTCGTCCATCTCTCCGGTAGCAGGCAGCAATGCCATCGCCTGACAGGCGCGAACCGCCGCTCGCCCCTAAGGCGAGTTGATGTCCGTGTCTTCAGCTAGATAGCCGAACTCTCGCAGATAGTCGGCCGCACGCTTCTCATCGACCATGCCGCTTCCTTCTCCCCGACCGTAGAACTAATCTCGCGTACTGTGTCCGGCTCCTGGCCGAGACGTCCTGTGGCGCAGTTCGTGCCGGCCTGTCGAGTGCCGCCTCACCGAAAGGCGTAATCATTCACCCGGCGTTACTGAAGTTACCCCCATTGCGGATACCGGCCCGACAGTGTGGTACGCCTCAGCGTCCTGCGTGGAGCCGAAGATGGCCAGAGCGTTTCCAGGAATCGGGTCTATCACTTGCGAAAAGCCCCGGCGGAACGTTTTCGCAGGCATCATCGCCATGCGCTCGCGACGCTTGCTCCCCGTCCGGCCACCCCGCCCACATCTCTGCGGGGCTGCGGGGAATTCCTCGCACAGCGCATTGCCGACCCGCCCGACTCTCTCTGAGTGCGGTGCATGGGCGGGCGGGTGACTCGGGCAGTCGGCCATCCCCAACGGGTGGGCAGAGTCAGCCGCCCCCCGACATAGGCACACGGGGTCCGGCTCTCCCCGGTGCCGGCGCCGGCGTCGGCGCCCGTCACCCGGCCGGCTCGACATCGAGAAGGCAACAGCCGCTACCGGCCGAAGCCGACCGGTCCGTTGATGTCCCGCGCCTGTACGACCGCCGTAGCCGTAGCGAATCGCCTCACCCCCCGTCGACCCTGCTTCGGGGCCAGCACGGTCGCCGCGAAGCGCGTGCGGCCCGGGAGCCGGGGGCCCTGGGCCGCGGAGTGGCGAGCGTGTGCTCAGTGGGAGCGGGGTCTGGCCTTGGTGGCGTGGCGGGCGGCCTTGTAGGTCTCGGGCAGGAAGCGGTGTTCGACGGCGGTGCGCCGGCGCAGGCTGCGGTGTGCCGTCTTCTCTTCGTGTGTGAGGGACATCAGGTAGCTCCGGGGGAGGGGCGGTCAGTGCGGGACGGGCAGCACGCCGAGGGCGATGGCGGTGCCGATGAACAGGAACGGGACGACGTAGAACACGATGAGCGGCACGAACGTGCGGACCGGGTTGACCTGCGCGAGGCTGGTCGAGATGTAGATCGCGGACGCGCCGGGCGGCGATGCGCCCTCGGTCGAGGCGAAGGTCAGGATGGCGCAGGCGGCGAGCACGGGATGCACCCCGGCCGTCACCAGCACCGAGAACGCGACTCTGCCGACCGTGGCGATGGTGGCGGTGGAGCTGAGCGGGCCCGCCACCAGGACGACGACCACGCCCACGATCAGGGCGGCGATCAGCGGCGGGGCGCAGAGGCCGTTGAGCAGACCGCCGAGCTGCTCGGACAGCCCGAGCGCGGCCAGGACGGCGCCGCCGGCGAAGGCGAAGACGAGCGTGGCGCCGATGTCCTTGAACCGGGGCGCGGACTCCTCCATCAGCTCCGCCCAGGCCCGCCGGCTCCTGGGCAGCTGCCTGCGGCCCACTGTCGCGGAGACCAGCCCGAGCAGGACCGGGATCCACACCAGGATGTCGATGGCGTCGACGGCGCTCTCGCCGAGCGCCGAGGCCAGGGCGGCTCCACCGGCTCCGAAGGTCAGGACGATCGGCACGGCGATCGCCACGAACACGAGCAGGGACGTCCATCCGCGGCGCAGACTGCTCAGGAAGCCGGGTATCTCGTCGGCCGGCACGGGGGCGATCTTGTAGCGGCGGACGAAGTACGTCACGCACAGCAGGCGCCAGGCCGCACACCAGCCGGCTGTGGCGAACATGGCCATCAGCAGTTGGTCGACCGAGACCAGGGGTGCGACCGCGGCCGAGCCGATGAGCACGAAGGAGGACGCGCTGGGCGGGATGATGGTGCCGTTGCCCGCGTTGCCCGCGTTGCCCGCGTTGCCCGCGTTGCCCGCGTTGCCCGCGTTGCCCGCGTTGCCCGCGTTGCCCGCGTTGCCCGCGTTGCCGGCGACCACGGTGGCCGCGATCCGCGGCTCCCAGTTGGACCGGCTCATCCACGGGATGGCGACCGCCCCGATCGTCGCGGCGTTCGCCGAGCCCGAGTGCGCGACGCTGCCGAAGGCCGCCGAGCCGACGGTCGCCACGTATCCGGCGCCGCCTCGGACCCTGCCCAGGACGGAGCTGAGGATGTCGACCTGCCGGTGGATGACGCCCGCGCGATGCAGCACCGTTCCGACGAAGGTGAAGGCCTTCGCCGTGAAGACGATGTTCTGGCTCGCGGCCTCCTTGCGGCCCGTCCAGGCCAGTTCGGGGAAGGTGGCCGCACCGGGAACCGGCGCAGCCGCTTCTCGGGCGGCTCGGGCCTGGTCGCCGCCCACGCCCGCCTCGCCCTGGGCGACGGGCCGCAGGACCGGCTGTCCGCGGCGCTCGGCCGGCTGCTCAACCGCATCACGGCCATGCGCGAGATCCACGTGCAGCGCACGGGGCCCCACGCCTGCGCACGTGCCCTGGCCGACGTCTGGGCCGCCTGGCGCACCGACCGGATGCAGCGCGCGATGTCGGACCTGATGAACGGCGCAGCGGACGCCGCCGGTCTCACCGCCCGCGACCGCTGTCTGGCCGACAGCGTGGAAGCCGACCGGCGGCCGGGAGTAACGTCGGCAGCGAACCGTCCGGGCTTCTCGGGCCGCCTCGGGACCGCCCTTCCGGAGTGTCCGGCCGTGCGGGGAAGGCGAGGTGGTCGCGGTGGACGATTCACCTGACGACGTACGGCGCACCGTGTTCTCGACCATGGACGCGGAGCACGGCGCGGAGGTCATGGCCTCCCTGTACGGTACGCGCATCCGGATGAGCCGGCCGCCCGTTCCCCGGGTGTCCTTCCGCCACGAGCGGCGTCTGGCGGGAGAGCTGTGCATGGACTTCCATGTCATGCCCGCGAGGGTTTTCTTCGTCGTGGAGCCGCTGAGCCATCTGCTGGTCTCGGAGGTCGTCGTCGGCCGTCTCGGCATCGACCACGCGCACGGCAGCGGCAGATTCACCGCTGGAGACGTCGAGGTGTCGGCCCAGCCGGGCCTGCCCCACCTGTCCTCCGCGGACGGCCTCGCCCAACGCGTCACCGTGCTCGACCCGGCCCTGTTACGGGACGTGGCGGGTCTGGACGACGACCACCGGGCGCCGCTGCGGCTGCTGCGGCCGTACGCGCCGGCCGCGCCCGCCGAGGCCGCTCTGTGGCGGGCCGCCGGTGACCATGCCTGGCATCTGCTGGACGAGGGTGCGGCGGTGTCGACCGGCCTGATGCGGGATGCGGCGGCACGCATGCTGGCCGCCGCCGCGCTGTCGGCCTTTCCCAGCACCTACACCGCCCATGACCCGCTGCAGCCGAATCCCGGGCAGGTCGGCGACGCCGCCGTGCGCCGGGCGGTCGGGTTCCTCGAGGCCCACGCCGAGAGGCCGCTGACGCTGTCGGAGACGGCTGCCGCGGCCCGGACCAGCCCCCGGGCGCTGCTCGGTGCCTTCCGCCGCCGTCTGGGTACCACGCCGACCGGCTATCTGCGGCAGGTCCGTCTGGCCCGGGTCCACACAGAACTCCGCGCGGCGGATCCGGCCACCGGCGCCACCGTGTCCGGGATCGCCGCACGCTGGGGCTTCCGTTGCGACGCCCGCTTCCAGATCCTCTACCGCGTCGCCTACGGACGATCACCGTCCCGCACCCTGCACAGCTGAACCACGTTCCGGGGGCCAGACCATGCCCACCGTATTCGACAGCACCGACCCCGACGTCACCGGCGACATGGTGAGCAGGCTGTACGCACGCGTCCGGGTCACCGACCGGGACGGGCAGCACCGGGTGACGCTGACCCAGGACCGCATCGGACCGGTCATGCTGCACCGGTTCGACTACCACTGCCTCGTGGACTTCGAAATGGACCCGCTGCGCAGCGTCGTCCTGCTCAACGCCACCCAGGGCGCCCTGCCGCGGCTCACCCTCGGCCACTACGAGGGCGATGTCCACGCCGGTCAGGTGCTCTGCATTCCCCCCGGCCTGCCATGCGCCGGAGAGGTCGACCACCTGACGCACGACTCCGTCATCCTGCCCCCCGACCAGCTCGACAGAGTGGCCGCCACCGCCCCCGGGCGCTCTCCGAAGCCGATCCGGCTGACCGGGTACCTGCCCGTGACGCCGACCGCCGGCCGCTACCTGCGGCACACCATCGCCCATGTGCGCGACACCGTCCGCGCCGACCCCACCCCGTACGAGCAGCCGCTGCTCGCCTCCACCACCTCCCAGCTCCTGGCCGCGGCCGTGCTGGCCACCTTCCCCAGCACCGCGGTCACCGAACCGACCATCGACGACCGCAACGACGCCCGCCCCGTCACCCTGCGCCGCGCCCTGGCCTACATCGACGACCACGCCGGCACCGACATCAGCGCCGCCGACATCGCCACCGCCGCCCGTATCAGCATCCGCACTCTGCAGTACGCCTTCCGTCGCCACCTGGACACCACCCCCATGCGCCACCTGCGCCGGGTCCGCCTCGCCCACGCTCACCGCGACCTTCTGACCGCCGATCCCGCCGCCGGCGTCACGGTCACCGCCGTCGCCGCCCGCTGGGGCTTCTTCCACTCCGGCCAGTTCGCCGCCGCCTACCGCAGGGTCTACGGCCGTCCCCCGCACCGCACCCTGTATCAGGACGCCCCCTGACATGCCCCGACCCGGGCGGCACCCCGACCTCACCTCCATCGGGGAGGCCGACCCGGGGAACGGTGTCTCCACCGGCGGTGTCGCGGTCATCGTGCTCGACAACGGGCGCGCCGTGCCGATGCGGCCTCTGGTCGCGGACTTCGACACCGGCGTGTCCGGCCCCTTCCCCGACCATCGACCGGCTCACCGACTACGGGATCGCGGAGCTGGAGAAGCACGGCCTGTGGGGCGACTGGAACCGTGACCCCGACCCCGGCGAGTCCCGGCCCGCCGACGACGAGCACGGCGACGGCCGGCCCCGCCGACGCGGCCCCGCCGACGCGGCCGCGGCGCCGGCGGGGCGAGGGCGGAGGTGGTGAGCACGCTTCCGTCTCCGGCGGCCACCGCTCCGAGCAGGCCGCCTCACCCCGCGCAGCGGCTCCGTGCACGAAGCCGTGCCGGCGGTCGCACACAGCCGCGAAAGGGAGGCGAGGGCGCCGGTGAGGTGTTGGTCATGCCGTGGATGCCGGAGGGCGGGCTCTCAATCCGGCTGACGGGACACGGCTGCGGAGGTGGACGCCTGCTGCCGATCGAGCTTCTCCAGGACGCGGTCACGGAGGAGCTCGTACTCCTCACGGAGCCTGCGCCACTCGGTCACAGGCGGGCGAGGGATGACGATGCCTCCGGTGACGATCTCCTCCGGTCCGAACTGCTCGCGGGTGAGGTCGACGTCGATGCCCATGCCCAGGCGGTTCCACCAGTGGTAGTCCACACGCTCTCCGCGGACGTGGACCTCTCCCCGGATCAGCTCACCGCCCAGCAGGTCGTTGAGCACCATGGCGGTCACCCCGCACTGGTCCCGGGCCGGATTGTCCGCGGTCCAGCGCGAACGGTACTCAGGCGTGCACGTCTCGGCGCTCCAACTGCTGCGCACGGCTCGCTCGATGTCGGTCAGAAGTGACGGTGTCATACCGGGGATCCTGTCAGCAGGCACTGACAACGGCCGGACGCCGACAGACCCGGCGACGGACTGCTGCCTACGGAGAATGGCGACATCACGCGCGCGTCAGCGGCCCACCGAACGGGTTCCACTGGCGCCCCCCGCCCCGCGCAGGGACTGGGTGGACGGCGGCTACCGCCAGCACGCAGCCGAGCACGCCGCGGCACTCGGCATCGCCATGGAAATCGTGCAACGCCCCGCCGACCAGCGCGGCTTCAGGCCGCTGCCGCGTCGATGGACGGTGAAGCGCACGTTGGGCCCGAAGCCATGGTTCACCGCGCCATGACATCTGATGGCCCGCCGCCTCACCGGCGAGGCCACCGTCTCCTGGCGCGACCCGGCATCACGGGATCGCACGCCCATCTGTCGTTCTTCGCCTTCCGGCAGATGACGAACATCGACATGCTGGCGCCCCGCAAGGCCCTCCTGGTGGCCGGCGCCGACGCGCACTCCCGCTACTACTCCGAGGACGTCCGGGCGATGGCCCCCGACACCGTCGACCTCGTGATCGTCCCGGGTGCGGACCACGTCGACCTGTACGACCGCAAGGACCTCATCCCCTTCGACCGGCTCGACGAGTTCTTCACCGAGAACCTCGCCCGACCGTAAGCTCCCCCGACAGGCCGGTACCGCCACCGGCCTGTCGGGGACCGTCGCGGCGGTCGATTGGCTCATCGGGGAGTTGCGGGGGCACCGCCGGCGGAGCTCCCACCGTGCCGGAGCGGCGTCAGCTGTTCGATGTCGTAGCGGGTGCGCAACTCCTCGATCGCCGCATGGTCCGGAGTCCCCCCGCGCGCGAGGATCTGCAGCAGTTCGTCGAAGTACCGTTCGTGGTCGGGCGGCGGTGACGCCTGGAAGAACATCTTCGCCGGCTCGGCGGTGGGGTTCGCGAACGCATGCGGGCAGCCCGGCGGCACGACGATGACCGTGCCGGGAACCGCCCGCACCACCCGGTTGCCCGACCGCGACTCCCAGTGCCGCCAGCCGTCCGGAGTCCGTACGCGCGGCTCGAAGGCGAGCACGTCCAGCTCGCCCTCGAGCACGTAGAACAGCTCCTCGCTGCGCGTGTGCACATGGGCGCCCACGTCGAAGCCGGGCGGGACGACCACCTCGAAGCTGGACGCCGCGCGTGAGTGCGCGCCCGTCACCTTGAACGTCACGTGCTGGGCCGGGGTGCGCACGGTGCGTCCGTGGCCCGGCGGCACGAGTAGCCCCTCGGATACCGTCATCAGCCGCTCACCAGGTCACGGGCAGGGCCTCGGGCCCGCGGATCAGTGCGCCCTTGCGGAAGGGGACCTCATCGGGCGGCACCGCGAGGCGCAGCCCGGGGATCCGGTCCAGCAGCGCGTCCACCAGCAGCTCCGACTCCAGACGGGCCAGCATCCCGCCCACGCAGTAGTGCGGTCCGTGTCCGAAGGCCAGGTGCGGGTTCGGGCTGCGGGTGACATCGATCCGGTCGGGGTCGGGGAAGACCTCGGGATCTCGGTTGGCCGCCAGGTACGACACGTACACCGCGTCACCCTCCTTGATCCGGACGCCCTTGATCTCCACGTCCTCCAGCGCGATGCGGGACAGCCCCACGGCGTTGCGGTGCGGGATCCAGCGCAGCAGTTCGTCCACGGCCCGGGAACGCACCCCGGGTTCCTCGCGCAGCCGCCGCCACAGGTCGGGGCGGGTGAGCAGGACGAAGAACATCTGGCCGGAGTTGTTGGTGACGGCCTCGCCGCCGATCTGGATGAGCACCGCGAGGCCGACGGCCTCCTCGACGGTCAGCTCCTCCCGGCCCACGGCCGCGCCGAGCAGCGACGCCACATCCTCGGCACTGCTGCCGCGCCGCTCGCCGATCAGCGCCCCGAAGTACGCGCCCATCTCGTCCCGGGCCCGCTCACTGACCTCGGCGCCGTGTGCGGAGGACAGGATCAGCTGGGTCCAGGTGTGCATGCGCTCCCGGTCGGCGGCCGGGACACCCATCAGCTCGCAGATGACGGCGATGGGGAAGGGCGCGAGCACCGCGTCGGTCAGGTCGGCCGGCGGTCCGGCGCGCAGCATGTCCCCGACCATGCCGTCCAGCAGGGCGCGGGCGCCGTCGCGCACCCGCTCCACGCCACGCGTGGTGAAGGCGGCGGCCACCGAGCGGCGCAACCGCGTGTGCTCGGGCGGGTCGGCGAAGCCCACCGCCCCGGCGGCCGGGATGAAGTGCGGCGCGAGCCGGGTCACCTGCCGTCCCATGACGGCCTCGCGGCTGAAGCGCGCGTCGTTGGTCACGAACTTCACGTCGTCGTGGCGCGTCACCAGCCAGGCCCAGCCCTCGCCGTGCGGGAGCTGGATGCGGGTGACCGGGCCCTCGCGCATCAGTTCGGTCAGGACGGGGTCGAAGTCGGCCCCGCTCAGATCGAGGGCCGGCCAGTGCCGGACGGGTGGCATCGGCCCGGTGCGGATCTGCTGTTCCATGGTGTTCACACCGCCTCTCGTACGGCCGCGTGCTGCCAGCGGCCCAGTGCCATCTCGGCCGTGATGCCGGGACCGAAGCCGGCCAGCATCCCGCGTGCCTGGTGCGCGGCACCACCCGCGTCGAACAGCCGGCGCAGCGCGTCCAGCACCACGGCGCTGGCGATGTTGCCGTACTCGGTGAGCGTGGCCCGGCTGAAGCGGAAGGCGTCCGGGTCGACCTCCAGGAACTTGCTGAGGTCGTCCAGGATGCGCGGACCGCCCGCATGGACGATGTAGAAGTCCAGGTCGGAGGCGTCCCAGCCGTGCCGCCTCGCCAGCTCCCGCAGGGCCGGCGCGAGCGGCTCCATCGTGGTCGGCACCCGCTTGTCCAGCAGGAAGTGGAAGCCGGTGGCGCGCACGTCGTACGCGATCCACTCCTCCGTCCTCGGAATCAGGTAGGACCCGTTGCGCTCCAGCTCGACGCCCGTACCGCCCCGGCCCCGGACCACCGCGGCGGCGACGCCGTCGCCGAACAGGCCGTTGGACAGCAGGGAGCCGACGCCGAGGTCGGTCGGCTGGTAGCACAGCGAGCAGAACTCGCAGGCCACGATCAAGGCGTTGGCCTCGGGATAGGCCGAGCAGAAGTCGTGTGCCCGGTTGATGGCCGCGCCGCCCGCCGCACAGCCCAGCTGGGCTATGGGGATCTGCCGGGTGGTGCTGTCGAACCCCATCGTGTTGATCAGCCACGCCGTGAGCGAGGGCATCATGAAGCCGGTGCAGGAGACGTAGACGATCACGTCGATGTCGGTCGCGAGGAGCTCCGCGTCGTCGAGCGCCGCCCGTACGACGGCGGGGACGCGGGCTTTGGCCTCGGCCGCGTAGACCTTGTTGCGCTGCTCGAACCCCGGGTGCCTCAGTGTCTCTTCGATGGGCTGCACGATGTGCCGGGTACGTACACCGGTGTTCTCGATCAGGCGTAGAGCCAGCGGGAGTTGGGGATGGTCGGGGTGTCGGGTACGCGCCAGTTCCAGCGTCTCCTCCATGGTGATCACGTGCTCTGGAACGGAAACCGAGGGCCTGCACAAAGTCGCCATGGGCCTGCGCCCTCCTCTGTCCGCTGAAGGACATGATGCCGACGAGGAGGGGGACGCTACCACCCACAATGGCTCCATAGAACGGACATATCGCGCCGGAGTGCTGAACTTCACGACATGCCCTGATTTCGCGGAGCAACCGCGTGAGGGCTTCGAAGGGGCCGCCGACGAGGTGACACGCGGGAGTGCCCTGTGGAGCCGGGTCAGGTTCGAAGCGATCTCTCGGAGGCAGGTGGCGAGCGGCGCGCTCATCACTCTCCGGTGGCGTGTTTGCCCCGCCTCGCGTGGGCGGCGGAAGTTCTGTGCGACGGCTCCGGGCACGGCATGGCGCGATCTCCGACGTCGGCGCGGCCGGTCGCCGAGTTCCCCGGTGCCGGCCGGAAGCGCGGCAGAGGGCCGCACACCGTGAAGGGGGCGGCCCGCCGGCACTCCGCTCCAGCAGCCACAGGGCCAGGCCGAGCGACGGTCACCAGGCCATGACCGAACGGACATGTCGCCGCGGGCGTACGTGGCCGGTCACGGGGAAGTCGTGGGACGTGGCTACCACCGATTCGAACGCATGCTGGGGTATGCCCCGCGATGTCCCGGGTGGACCGGTGCGATGCCGTTGCGCCGTCAGTCGGTGATCAGTCCCTCCAGCCGTCGGCGCAGGGCGGTGGCGCGCGGGTCGGGGAAGCCCGTGAGCAGGGCAAGCGCTTCGGTTCGATGCTGGCGAGCGTGCCCGGGTCGGCCGTGGTCGGTCTGGGCGTCGCTGAGGTGGGCCAGGGTCTGGGCCAGCTCCCAGGGCTGGGGCGGGTCGCGGAGGATGCGGGCGGCCATGGTGTGGAAGTCGATGGCCTCGGGCAGATGGCCCAAAGCGCGCTGGGTCCGGCCGATGCCGTTATAGGCCTTTGCCTGGCCGAGACGGTCGCCGATGGAGCGCTGGAGGGTTTCGCACGCCCAGTACGCCTCGAGGGCTTGGTCGTGATGGTTCTGCTCCCGCAGCAGTGCGGCCTGTTCGAGGCGGACGGCAGCCTCGAACGCGGGGGGAAAGGTGCGATCCGTCAGGGCTGTGGCGTCGCCGAGGTAGTTCGCGGCCTGGGTGTAGTGGCCGGTTTCGCGGGCGAGGCGGGCCAGGAGGAGCAGGGGATCGATGCGCACGTAGGAATCGGCCCCGGTCCTGCGGTGGATGTGCAGGGACTGGTGAGCGTAGCGGGTAGCCTGCCGGAGCTCGCCGAGCTCCCAGGCGATGTAGCCGAGGTTGCACAGGGTCACGCCGGTCCGACTGGGCGGGCCGTGTTCTCGGCAGATGGCCAGGGCCTGCTCCAGGCGGGTGCGGGCGTCGGCCAGTTCGTGGCGCAGTTGGTGGACCAGGCCCAGGCCGTTGGCGGATGCGGCCACGCCGGCGAAGTCGCCGAGAGCGGTGCGCAGGTCGAGCGCGGCTTGGTGGTGTTCGGCGGCCTGCGCCAGGCGTCGGGAGTCCTTGCACACCATGCCCAGGGTGTCGTGCATGAGGGCCTGGGCCCGCCGGTCCGCCAGGCGCCGGGCTGCCTCCAGCCCGGTACGGGCCATCTCCCGCCAGTCGTCGAAGAAGGCGCCGCGGGCGATATGAATGCCGTGCAGGGTGGCCGGCAGCTGCCAGGCGATCTCGTCCAGTCCGGCCTGTGCGGCAGTTCGTACGACGGCCAGGAGGTTGGCCTGCTCGTATTCATGCCAGGCGAACGCTTCCTGCGGGGTGGTGAAGGCCGGTACGGACTTCGGGCGGGCCCGTTCCGCTTCCGCGGGCAGAACGGAGGGGTAGTAGCTTTGAGCTGCCGCCCGGGCGGCGTCAGTGGTGTGCAGGTACCAGGCGGCCGCCCGCTCGAGCGCGGCGTGCCGGTCCTCGGGGGTCTCTTCCTGGTGGGCCTGGTCGGTGGCGTAGGCGCGCAGCAGGTCGTGGAACTGGTACCGGTCGGCCCCGGTGGGCTGGATGAGGTGGGCGCCGGCCAGCAGGTCCAGCAGGGCGTAGGTCTGACGCGGGTCCTGGCCGGTCAGGGCGGCGGCGGCCGGAACGGAGAAGTCCGGGCCGGGGTGCAGGCCCAGCAGCCGGAACAGGCGGGCGGCGGGCGGCGGGAGGGTGCGGTAGGACCAGGCGAAGACGGTGCGCACCGCGTCGGCTTCGTCCTCGTCGGGACTGGAGAGTGCCTCCCACAGGGTGGACTCGTCGCGCAGCTGGGCAGTGAGCCGGGGCAAGGCGAGCTGGGGGCGGGTGGCGGCGCGTTCAGCGGCGATCCGCAAGGCCAGCGGCAGGCGTGCGCACAGCCGGGCCAGTTCGGTGATCTGGCCGGGGTCGTCGCCGGTGCGGTAGCTGCGAGTGGCGGCGGTGATCAGGTCGGCGGACTCCTCCTCGCTGAGCAGGCCCAGGGTGAGGCGGCGGGCGCCGTCGCGCACGGCCAGTCCGGACAGGCGGTGCCGGCTGGTCACCACCGTCACGCAGCCCGCGGTGCCGGGCAGCAGTGGGCGGACCTGCCCGACGGTGGCGGCATTGTCCAGGACCACCAGCATCCGCTTGCCCGCCAGCAGCGACCGGTACAGCTCCGCGCGTTCCTCCGGCCCGTCCGGGACGGCCGGGCCGGGTACGCCGAGTGCGCGCAGGAAGCGCTCCAGCACGGCTGCCGGCGCGAGCGCCGGGCCGACGTCGTAGCCGCGCAGGTTGATGAACAACTGCCCGTCGGGGTAGCGCCCGCCGATGCGGTGTGCCAGGCGGATGGCGAGTGAGGTCTTGCCCACCCCCGCGGTCCCCGTGATCAGCACCATCGGGACCGCCTCGCCGGGCTGGCCGCCGTTCCGCAGCAGCGCCTCCAGTTCGGCGAGTTCGGCGGTCCGGCCGACGAAGCCGGACACGTCTGCCGGAAGCTGTCGCGGCACGGGCACCTCCGCTCTCACCGGGGCCGGACCGTGGAAGTGCACATCACCATGCACCTGCCCGGCCTGCAGCACATCCCGGGCCGAACCTGACAGATGCGACCACACTCCACCACGTCCTGCCTCTTCCTCCGGCCCGCCGGGCACGGCACCGCCCATCCCCCGCCTCCCCCTCACGCCGCCGGCACCTAGCTCCGCGGCAGTCGCTCCGCGGCAGTCGCTCCATGGCTTGTCTCCTTTCCCAGCCTCACGCACCCCGCCCGATCTGTCACGACGACCCGGCCGAGAACATCAGATGCCGGCCCCCGGCTTCCGCTGCCGGGCCCTGCGCGCACCCGCGCCCCACGGCACCACCCGCCCGCTACGCCCGGCAGGCACAGGGATCGTGCCGCTCCGCATCCGGGAGCGACGACGCCTTCCGCCCTCCCGGCCGGGCACCTGCCCGCCCGCGCCGATCTGGTCCTCGCCCACTGAGAGTTACCGCATGAGCAGGAGGCGCTCGCCGTGCTCGAGGTGGTCGTCGCCGACCGTACGGGAGTGCCGGGACGCGATCACCCCGACACCCTGGAGACGGCGCTGTACTCCGGGGAGGGAAGCCGAGGGTGAGGCCGGCGTCGCCCCTCGGCATTGGTGGCCGGGCTCGAGTGATTCCGGGCCGCCACCTGATCCTCCAGATCATCGACGGCACGGTGCGGCACGGGTATGCGGTGGCCATGGGACGGAGGAAGGGGGCGTGGTACATGGCCGCCCCGTTGCTGTGGGGCGGAGTGGTGGCCCTCGTGGTGTGGGCCCTGGACTGGGAGGATCCGTTCGGCCGGGGGCTGATGGCCGGGTGCCTGATGCTCGCCCTGCTGGTGTCTGAGGAGATACGGGCCCGCTCCCGGCGACGCCGGGACGAACGCCCGGACACCCGCTGACCGGCGCAACCGTCGTGATCGGCGCGGGCCCGGCGGGGTACCCGGCCGGGCATGCCCGCCCTCCAGCGTGCCGAGCGCCGAGTCCGTCTCGAGCGGGTCGGCGCGGCCACCGTGCGCAGCCTCCAAGTCGGCACCGGTGCCGGTACCGGTGCCGGTGGTGGTCCGCAGGTCGTCCTGCTGCCCGGGCTGGGTGCCCTGGGCTACCTGCTCAGGACCGCCGGCGCGTGCGCCGCGCGCGGGAGTACGGTGCGGCTGCTCGACCTGCCGGGCTACGGCGGGGGCGCGGGCCCGTCCTTCCCGGCGACGATCGAGGCGCTCGCCGACGTCACGGCGGACTGGCTCCGAACCGTCCCCGGACGCCCGGTCGTGCTGGCCGGCCACTCCACCGGCGCCCAGATGGCCCTGCACGCGGCCCTGCGGGTGCCGGACCGCGTACAGGCCCTGGTGCTGCTCGGTCCGACCTTCCCGCCCTCGCTGCGCAGCGCGGGCGCGCTGCTGGGGGCGTTCGCCCGGACGGCCCTGTGCGAGGCGCCCTCGGTCCTGCCGCACGTGCTGCCCTACTACGCGCGCGGCGGGCCGCGCCGGCTCGGACGCCTGGTGCGTTCGGCGCAGCGCGACGCGCCCGAGCGGCTGCTGTCGTCCGTGTCCTGCGACACCTTCGTGGTGGGCGGGCGGCACGACGCGATCGCGCCGCCCGCGGCGAGCTGGACTGGTCGCGGTGCGCGATCGACGCCGTCAGCCTCAGGGCCGCAAAAGGGGGCCACTGACCGCATGCGCGGTCACCCGCCCGCCGCCGGCCGCCGCCCTGCGGGTGTACGCCCTGCGTCGGCGGAGCCACCCGCCGGAACGGCGTCCACAACTCATCCGGCGACCAGTCGCTCAGTAAGGCCCGTCACGTACCGCTCACTTCCCTCTCGATTCCAGTGCCCATGGGTGGCGAAGCCAGACCTCTCGGTGGAAAGGCACGATGTAGTCGCAGACAGGTGGGCCCTCCACTCGCCGATCTCCCGCACGGACGGCTCCGCCTCAACGCACCACCGGTGACGAAGTGCTGCCGTCCTTGCGTGAACGCACACCGCCACCCGGCCGCGCGGAACGTAGCGCGGACCGGATGGCAGTGGGGATGACCGGTGTTACCGGCCAAGGCATCTCCGACCGGATGTGCCCTGTCCGTCTACGCTCCCAGACCGCCTGCGCAGTTCGCCGCCACATAGCCCTTGCGGCCGTTGTAGTTCACCGGGACCCACCAGTTGTCCTGAGGCTCGCCCGTCGCACATCGGTAAGTTCCCCCGAGCTCCGAAGAGCATCCGTTCTGCCACGTTGGCAGACGGGTGCCCGTGTACCTCACGATCAGGCCTGCCGTAGCGGACTTGGCGCTCCGCACGTTGTAGTAGCCGAACCTGTCGGAAACGTAGAGGTAGCACGTTACGGCAGACGCCTCCGAGCCGCTGGGAGTCGCGGCCATGGCGGAGACAGGCCCTCTCGTACTGGTCTCCGCCGTAGCCGCACTGGGTGTCGCGGACACTCCTGTCGTGGTGGTGGCGAAGCCGGCCCCCGCGATGGCGACGACAGCGGCGGCACTCGCGAACAAGCGCTTCATGTGTTCCCCCTTCTGGTTGCAGCTGTGGCGGAGAGGTCCCACCGCCATCAACTGCTCCCAGGGTGCACAGCCAGCTTTGAACGAACCTTGCGGGAACCTTGGAACAGCTGGTCGGAGCAGGAACGAACGGTGCTCCTGGCACTCGCGTTCGGCCTGCTGTGCCCGCGACCGCTGATCCGGTTGCCCGCCTCGCGCGAACCAGCCATTCGCTTCGTTCGCCGCCCCGGGGCTCGTTCCGCTCCCGCCGTCGTCCGCGTCGACGAGGGCGTACACCCTGGTTCGCACGGCCGGAGCGCGCCCTCGCCTCCCGAATGATCACCTGTGCCCGTATCCAGGTGTCCCGTGCCCGTATCCGGGTATCTCCCGTGCCCGTACCCGGATGCCGCGTGACCGTTTCCGCTTGAGTGACGCCCGCACTGTGCGAGGTCACCGCGCCCGTTCGGCGCCGGATGCGCGTCGCTCCGCCCGCATCTGCCCCCATGGGTGCCCGGACGGCGTGGCCCGGTGGGGTGCGCCTGGGGCGGAGAACCTGTGGCGGGGCCTGTGGTTCACCCGTGAAGACCGGTGCGGCCGCCGCCCTGACAATCGGCTGACCACCGACCCGAGGGCTGGCGATGCGTCCCAAACTCAAATCCGACGTGCTGTACGTGCCGACCGACGACGGAGTCCATGTGTTCGGCGCGGGAGCCGATGTCGCACTGCGCGGCCGGACCGCCTATCAGTGGCTCGACCGGCTGGCCCCGCACTTCGACGGGGCCACCGAACTCGAGGAGCTCGTGCGCGGACTCCCCGACGACAAGAAGGGCGTCGTGACCGCCCTGGTGCAGCGGCTGCGCGCGGCCGGGTGCCTCGTGGACGCCGGCCAGGACCGCCCCCACGGCCTGTCCGGCCGGGAGCTGGAGACCTACGCGGCCGAGATCGCGTTCATCGAGTACTACTCCGACTCGGCGGCGCGACGCTTCGAGACCTACCGCGACAGCTCCGTCACGGTGGTGGGTGCGGGTCCGGCGTTCGTCTCACTGACCTGTTCGGCCCTGCGCTCCGGGGTGCGGCGGCTGCGGGCGGTGCGCACGGCGGAGACGGCGACGGACACCGGGCGGCTGGCGGAACTGGCCGCCGAGGCACTGCGCCGCGATCCGGAGCAGGACCTGGAGCAGGCCGACTGGTCCGCCGCGGAGGAGGCCGCGCTGTCCCGGGCGGACCTGGTGCTGCACGTGGCGTCCTCGGCTCCCGGCGTGGACCGTGCGGTGCGGCTCGACCGGCTGTGCCGGGCGTCGGACACGCTTCTGGTCCAGGGGCTGGTCCTCGACGACGTCGCCTGGCTGGGTCCTTGCGGACCCGGACCCGGACCCGGACCCGGACCCGGACCCGGACCCGGACCCGAATGGGCGTCGGCCTGGTCGCGGCTGGCGCTGGAAGGACCGTACGGGCCCAACCGGTTCCTCACCGGGCCGGCCGCCGCGGTCGTCGCCGGCCATCTCGGGCTCGCCGCCTTCAAGGCCCGTACCGGGATCAGCGGCCCGGAGGACACCGGGCTGACCCGGATCGACCTGGAGACCCTGCGCACCTCGACGCACGCGTTCCTCCCCCACCCCGGCGCCCGGGCGGCGCGGCCGGAGACCGAGGAGGAGTTCGCCTCCCGTGTCCGCCGCCTCGCCGCGGCCGCACCGGTCACCGGGCAGGAGTTCTCCGCGCGCGCCGCACGCTGCTTCGACCCGTACGTGGGTGTGCTGCGCAGCCTCGACGAAGGCGACTTCACGCAGGTGCCGCTCAACGTGACCGAGGCCGTGCTGCGCGTGGACGGTGCGCCGCGGGTGTTCGGTGCCGGAACGGGCTTCACCGAAGCACGGCTCAGCGCCGCGCTCCGTGGACTCGCGGCGTACGCGGCGGACTTCACCGACCCCCGGCGCATCCGCGCGGACGCCACGGTGTGGGGCTGGGACCTCGTGGACCGGCGGGTCCGGGCGGTCCCGGCGCCGGGGCGTGGGCCGGGCGTGGCGGCACGGCTGGGCTGGGACGACGCGGTGGCCGACGGGCTGGCTCAGCACTGTGTCCAGCTGGCCGTGGGCGACGTGGCGGCCGGGCGAACCCGGCCCGTCCCCCTGGACCTCGCGTCGGCGACGCTCGACGCCCGGTCGCGGTCCCTGCTCGGTCTGCTGCGCGCGGCCGGGGGCTCCGTCCGGGTCGCCGATGTCGGCGGTGCGCTCGGGACACCGGTGCTGGCGTGGTGGCAGGACGGCCGGCCGGTGGCGGTGACCTGCGGTACGGACGCGCCGGCCGACGGGTTGGAGCGGGCGGTGCTGGACCGGCAGGCAGTCATCACCGGTGAGCCCGACTACGCGCCCCGCCCGGTGCCGGAAGCGGGCGGACCGCCCGGGGAGCCGGCGGCCGGGACGACCTGGCCGGTCCCGCCCCGGCAGGAGGACCTGGTGCGGGTGCTGCGGTCCCGTGGTCTGCGCCCGGTCGTCGTACCGCTGGACCACGATCCCGCCGTGCACGAGGTACTGCCCTCCCTGCTCCGGGTCGTGCTCGTCGATGAGTAGGGCGGGAACGAGCCTCCCGGCGGCGGACGGCAAGGCGGCCGGGGACACGGACCCCGTCGGCCTCCGCTTCTGGCGGCGCACCTTCGAGGACGTCCGGGAGCTGTTCGCGGAGGGCCACGGCGAGGAGGGCGGGGCGGACGATCCGCTGCCGGTCAAGACGTACCGGGGGCTGCCGCGCCACCCCCTGAGCGCCCCGGCGCGGACCATCGGCGACGCCCGGTGGTCCTTCGCCGGCTTCCGCCGGGCGCACCCCGGCCAGGGTCCGGCGTCGCGCGCCCTGGACGAGCCCGCCGTGTCGGCGCTGCTGCACCACACCTACGGGCTGGGGCGGATGGAGGTGGGGCCGCACGCGGTCTGGCCGTACCACCGGCTGGTCGCCTCCGCCCGGTGCTTCTACCCGGTGGAGCTGTACCTGTGGACGGCGGGCCCGGCGGGCGGTCTGCCGGCCGGGTGCTACCACTACGACCCCGCGCACCACGCGCTCACCTCGCTGCGCGGCGGCGGCATACCCGACGTCGTGCTCGCCGCCACGGGTGCGGCCCCGGTCACGGGTGCGGCCTCGGTAACGGGTGCGGCCTCGGTAACGGGTGCGGCCTCGGTCACGGATACGGCCCCGGTCACGGATACGGCCCCGGTAACGGGTGCGGACCGGGCCAGCGGCGCGGCCGGTGCCGAGGACGGCCCCCTCGCCCTGCTGGTGGCCGCCGTCTGTTTCCGCAAGACGGCGTTCCGCTACCGCGACTACGCCTACCGGCTGTGCGCGCAGGAAGCCGGGATGACGGTCGGCAACGCGCTGCTGGCCGCGGGCGCGCTGGGACTGCGCGCCCGTGTGCACCACCGGTTCGACGACGCCGTCGTCGGCCGGGCGCTGGGGCTGGAGGAGGATGAGGAGAGCGCGTTCGCCGTGCTCGGCCTCTTCCCCGCGGCACCGTCCACGGCGGTCCCGACGGCACGGCGCCCGCCCTCACCCGGCACCGCGTCGGCGCCCGGCACCGCGCCCGCGCTCGCCGCCGCCCTGCCGGAGATCCGGCCGGAGCACGTACGCACCAACTCGGTGGACGCGGGCGCGTGGCCGGGACTGCTCGACATCGACCGGGCGGCCCGGCTGACGGGAGCCGGTGGCCGTCCGCCCGTGGACCCGGCAGCCTTCCACCTGCCCGCCGACGCGGCGGGCGCCGAGGGCACGGTGCCGCTCGGCGGACCCGGACCGCCGCCCGGCGGCGTCGAGTTGGCAGCCGCGCTGCGGGCACGCGACTCCGGCGGCCGCGCGTTCCTGCCGGGTGCCGCCCCGCTGCCCGCGCGCGGGCTGGCCGCCCTGCTGCGCCACGCCCTGGAGCCCGTGCCGTCCGACCACACCCGGCGGGAGAGCCGCCCGCTGGTCGACTGCCACGTACTCGTGCTCGGCGCCGACGGCGTCGACGCCGGGCTGTACCGGCTGGATGCCGCACCCGCGCTGGCGCGCCTGCCCGGGCGGGACTGGCGGGGTGCGCTGGCGATGCTCTGCGACCGGACGCCCGCGGTGAACTCGGCGAAGGCGAACGCGATCGTGTTCCTGACCGTGAACCGGTACGAGGGGGAACGCGCCTTCGGGGCCCGCGGATACCGGATCCTGCACCACGAGGCCGGCATCGTCGCCCAGCGCATCAGCGTGCTGGCCGCCTCGGCCGGTTGCTCCGCGCGCATCACCAACGGCTACCACGAAGGCGTCGTCCGCGACCTGCTCGGCGTCGTCGACGCGGCGTTCGTGCCCGTGTTCTGCCTGGTCGTGGGTCGTCGCCGGGCCACCGCGCAGTACGAGGTGCCGCTGACCTGGTGACGGGCGGCGGCCGGCCCGGAGCAGGCACCGCAGGCGGCGATCCTACGGCCGGAACTGCGGTCCGCACCGTGAAGACCGCAGCCCCTTCCCCACTCGAACATCGGACCCGGCCGGCTCTCCGGCCACATCCGCAACCGACACCGCAGAGAGGAGATCACGATGGAGAAGGACCTCGTCCTCGACCTCGCCGACCTCAGCGTGGACGAGCTCGACGTACTGCCGACCTCCCCGGGCGCCGGCCTGGAGTCGATCAACGTGGGTCACGCGATGGTCGAGATCGGCGCGTCCAACTGCACCTCGACCGGTACCCCGGCGAGCTGCTGTTCCTGCTGCTGCTGCTGACGCGGCACGCATCGCAGGCCGGGTCCGGCGGGCGCGCCCGCCGGACCCGGCACCTCTCACCGACCAGGGAAGTGACTGTGACCGACACAGCTGGAGCAGCCCGCCGCACCGCGGTGGCGGTCGTGGGCAAGGGACTGCTCGCGGGTGCCGTCCGCTCGGCCGTCTCCCGGACGTACGGGATCGTCGCCGACACCGACGGCGACTGTGCCGCGATCGTCACCGCCGACGACGGATGGACCCCGCAGACCGCGTCCGCGCCCGCCGGTGTGCGACGGCTGCCGGTCCGGGTCGAGCTGGGCAACGTCGTCATCGGGCCCATGACCGTCCCCGGACGGACGGGGTGCGCCCGGTGCGCGCAGACCCGGCGGGAGCGGGCCGCGGGACCGGACAGTCCGAGGGCCGCGCTGCTGCGGCGGTTCGGCGAACGGCTCGCCGACCGCGCCGCGCCGGTGCTGTCGGCCTGGGCCTGTGACGCCGCCGCGACGCTCGTCGCGGACGAACTCGCCGCACCGGAGGGCCGGCTGACGCGGCGCGCCGTGGTGATCCTGTCGCTGACGACCATGGCGGTCGGCGTGCACCCGTTCCTGCCCGACCCCCACTGCCCCGAGTGCGGCGGGCTGCCGGAGGACCGGCCGCCCACGCTGATGGACACCGCCCGCCCCAAACTCCGCGACGACGTCTACCGGGTCCGCGATCTGCGGACCGACTGGGACGCGCTGGTGCGGACCTACGTCGACGGGCGCACCGGCGTGGTCCGGCAGCTCGACGTGCGCACCGACTACCGCTACCCGATGGTGTCCGCGCCGCTGTACCTGCCGGACGGCCAGCAGGAGGCGGGCTTCGGCCGCGACCTCGACTACGCCTCCTGTGAACGCACCGCGCTGGCCGAGGCACTGGAACGGCTCGGCGGCGCCCGTCCCGGCGGCCGTCGCACGACGGTGCGCGCCTGCTACCGCGAGGTCGCCGATCAGGCCGTCGACCCGGCCGAGCTGGGCCTGTACCCGCCCGAGCGGTACACGGAGCCGGGCTTCCCCTACCCGCCGTTCGACCCGGAGCTGGAACTGAACTGGGTGTGGGGTCACTCGTTCGCCCGTGACGCGCCGATCCTGGTGCCCGAGGACTACGCGTACTACCGCACCCGGCACGGCAATCCCCTCGCCCGGCCGCTGGCGTACGAGGTGTCCAACGGGTGCGCCCTGGGCGGCTGCCTGGAGGAGGCGGCGCTGCACGGGCTGGTGGAGCTGGCGGAGCGGGACGCGTTCCTGCTCACCTGGTACGCGCGGCTGCCCGTGCCCCGGGTGGATCCGGCGACGGTGTCCGACCCTCGGATCGGGGTGCTGGCCGAGCGGATCCGGCAGGACAGCGGGCACGAGGTCATGGCCTTCGCGACCACGCCCGAGCACGGCATCCCCACCGCGTGGATCATGGCGGTGCACCCCTCCGCCCGGTCCTCCGCCGCGACGGGGCGCGGGACCGGGCCGGCGGCGGACGGCGCGGGGGAACCGGCGGCCGTCTGTGCCGCCGGCGCGCACTTCGACCCCGAACAAGCCCTGCTCAACGGGCTGCTGGAGCTGTCGGCGAACCTGGGCTGGAACCGGGACGCCTACCGGCAGGAACGGGAGCGGATCGGGGCGATGGTCACCGACCCGCGTCTGGTCCGGGAGATGCGGGACCACGCGCTGCTGTACTGCCATCCCGCCGCCTTCGACCGGTTCGGGTTCCTCCTCGGTGACGACCGGGGTCTGCCGGTCGAGGAGGCGTTCGCCCGGGCGGACTGCCGGCCGCGCGGCGCCGACCTGCGCGAGGACCTCGCCGAGGTGGTGGCGCGGTTCACCGGCCGCGGCCGGGACGTGATCGTGGTGGACCAGACCACGGACGAACACCGGGCCGGCGGCCTGGCCTGCGCGAAGGTGATCGTCCCCGGGCTGCTGCCGATGACGTTCGGCCACGCCGTGCGCCGCACCCACGGCCTGCCCCGGCTGCTGGAGCTCCCCGCCCTGCTGGGCCACCGGGCCGGACCGCTGCCCGTGTCGGAGATCAACCCGCACCCGCACCCGTTCCCGTGACTGGAGCCGGCCATGACCACGACCTTCTCCACCCCCGACACCTTCGGCGTACGGATCGGCGGACTGCCGGTGCCGGTGCTGGACGACATGCGCTCACCGGAGCTGTGGCACCTGGTCGACACCGTCCTGGCCGGTGAGCGGCGGCTCGGGGCCGCCGAGGCGGAGCTGTCCGACGCCCTGTACGAACTGATCGGACGCGGCGGACCGGCCAAACCCCGGCTCGTGGCCCTGCGCCGGGCCGTGCACAACCGGCGTGACCTCGCCGGCCGCTACTGGAACGACGAGGTCCGCGCCCTGCTGCCGCCCGCCGTGACCGACGGTGTGCGCTCCTGGGCCGGGCTGCTGGCCGCGCACCGGGACGACACGGCACGCCTGGACGAGCTGGTGGAGCACCAGGCGGCCGGACAGTACCCGCTGCTCCGCAAGGCGGTCGCCGATCCCGGGTTCCAGCACGGTCTGGTACTGAGCAGCCCGGCGCTGTACGAGCAGGTGCGCAAGTGGCTGGCGCGTCCGGACGAGGCCCTCCCGGACCGGTCGCTGGCGCTGCGCCTGGCCAAGTACCTGGCCCGGGTCACGATGAAGACCAGCCCGTTCAGCACCTTCACGGTCAGCGGCCTGGGCGTCTGGCGCGATGCGGACGCTCCGGCCGCCGGCCCGGCCGAGGCCGGTCTCGACGTGACGACGGTGGCGGAGCTCAACGTCTGGGTGGTGCAGCAGGTCGTCCGGCGGTTGAGCCGGCACCCGGCGCTGGCGGCCCGGATGCGGATTCGGCTCAATCCCGGCGCGGCCCTGGCCGGGGAGCGCTGGGAGTTCCTCGGCCCGGGGTCGGAGGAGCCGCTGCGCGCGCTGCCGGCCACCGCGGCGGTCGCGGCGTGCGTGGACGCGGTCGGCGGACACGGACGCGTCCACGCCGAGGCCGCCCGCGAGGTCGCGGCCCGGACCGGGAACGACCTCGCCGCCGCCGACGCGTACCTGGGGCGGCTGGTGGAGCTGGGACTGCTGGAGGCCGAACGCCCGTTCCCCGACCAGGCGCTGAACCCGCTCGCCGCGCTGCGGGACTGGGTGGCCGGTGCGCTGCCGGACACGGCGGAACTCGTCCGTGAACTCGACGCCCTCGCGGAGCGGGTCTCCGCGTACCCGGCGCTGGCGGACCCGGCGGACCGGCTGCGGTGCACCACGGCGGTCGAGGCCGGTCTGCGCCGCGTCCGCGACCTGGCCGGTCCGGACCACATCGAGCTGCCGGCCAAGAACAGCGTCATCGAGAACGCACTGCTGACGGCACCGCTGACCGGTCCCGCCCGGCGTGACTGGCAGCCGGTGCTGCGGGACCTGGACGTGGTGCGCCGCTGCTACGCCGTACTCGACCCGGCACTGCCCGGCCGGGTCGCGCTCGCCGACACGTTCGCCGAACGCGTCGGCAGCGGCGCCACCGTGCCGTTCCTCGCCTTCCACCGGGCGGTGCAGAAGTGGCTGCGCGAGGACCCCGGACTGCCGGGCCTGCTGTCCATCGCCACGCACGGCTACGCCGCCCTGGCCGGCCACCGGCTGCCCCGGATCCGGGAACTCGCCCGGCTGCGGGCGGCGTTGTGCGCGGAGGTGACCGCCGGGCAGCCGGACGAACAGGGGATTCTGCGTCCCGATCCGGGCCGGCTGGCCGCGCTCGCCGACGACTGGCCGGTGTGGATGCGGGCCCCGGACTCCGTGGCGTTCTACGGGCAGCCGCACGGCGGGACCGACACCCACTTCGTGATCAACGCCGTGAACTCCGGGCACGGCCGGGGGCGCGACCGCATCCGCCGGCTGCTGGCGCAGGCCGGCATCACGGCCCGGGCGGACACCGCGCCGCCGCCCGACGGTGTGCTCGTCGCGGACACCTGCCGCCACTTCGGCAGCAACGTCGGGCTGCGCATGTCGGCCGTGGCCGACGAGATCGACTATCCCGGGGGCCACAGCCTGCGCCCCGCCGAGCACCGCGTCCCGCTGGCGGACCTGCTGGTGCGGCACGACCCCGAGCGGGGTCTGCTCGGGCTGTGGTCGGCCCGCCGCGGTGCCGAGGTGCGGCCGGTGCACCCGAACCTGATCGCGGAGCTGTGGCTGCCGCCCGCGGTCCGGCTGCTGCTCCAGGCGTTCGGTGCGACGTCCAACCTGCTCATCCCCGGCCGCCGGATGTTCGGCGACCCCTCCCTGTCCGAGCTGGACGGCATGCTGGCGGAGCCCCGGGTGGTGATCGGCAGGACGACGGTCAGCCGCCGTCAGTGGGTGTTCCCCGTGACCGCCGTGCCGGTGCGCGAGAAGGGCGCGAGCGACCGCGCCCATCTGCTGCGGCTGGCCGCGTGGCTGCGCGACCACGGCATCCCGCAACGCTGCTTCGTACGCGCCCTGGACCCGGCCTCCGTGGTCGGCGGCAGCGTGTGGCGGATCAAGTCGCGCAAGCCGCTGTACGTCGACTTCGCCAACCTGCTGCTGGTGGGTGTCTTCGAGCGGATGCTGACCGGCGAGGGGCAGGTGCTCTTCCTCCAGGAGGCGCTCCCCGCCCCGGCCGACGTGCCGCGGTACGGGGACAGCGGGCCCCGGGTGACCGAGTTTCTCATCGAGATCAACGGAGGACGGGATGGAGACGAACGCCGGCGCACCGCTTGACCCCGAGGCGGTCCGGGGCACGGACTGGGTGTGCGCGCACATCTTCTACGACACCGACCAGGACGTGCTGCTGACCGACTGCGTACGGCCGCTGGTCGCCGAGCTGACCGCCGAGGGGCTGGTGCAGCGGTACTTCTTCCTGCGGTACTGGGAGGGCGGGCCGCACGTCCGGCTGCGGCTGCTGCCCACCCGGACCGCCGGCCGTGCGGCGGTCGAGGCGCGGACGGCGCAGCGCGTCGGGGAGTTCCTGGCGCGCACCCCGGCGGCGGACGTGGTGGACCGGTCGCGCTTCACCCAGGTCGCCGCGGGGCTGGCCGGTCTGGAGGGCCGGTCCGGGCACGACGACGTGGTGCGTCCCAACAACTCGGTGGAGTTCCTGCCGTACGAGCGCGAGCACGCGGACTACGGGCACGGCGCGGCGATCGCCGCCGTGGAACGGCACTTCTCCGAGTCGAGCCGGCTGGCGCTGTCCGTGGTGGCGGCGGGGGCGACGGTGGAACAGCGTGCGCTGCTGGCGTTCGACCTGGTCGTCGGGGTGTTCGCGCTGTGCGACGAGGTCCGCGACCAGTGGGCCCGCAACGGCGGGCCGCCGCTGCCGTTCGGCAGCGGCCCGGAGGCCTCCGACGTGGCCGAGCGTCATCTCGCCCAGCGCGACAGGCTCCGCGCGCGGGCCCAGCTCGTCTGGCGGACGGCCCACGGACCGGACACCGGCCGCCAGGACCAGCGGGCCTACTGGCTGGCGTCGGTACGACGGCTCCGCGAGACGCTGCACACCCTGGAGGAGACGGGCGGCTTCACCTCCGAGTGGGCGGACTCCCCCCTGGCCGAGCCCCTCGGCCTGTCCGCCACGAAGCATCCGGCCACGAGTCTGGTCCTGCTGCGCTGCGCCCATCTGGTCAACAACCGGCTGGGACTGACCCTGTGGCAGGAGAACCAGCTGCGGTTCCTGGTGGGCCGGGTGCTCGCGGAGCTGCCCGAGGCGCTGACCGCCTCGTGAGCGGGGTGCCCGGGACCTGGCACAGCGTCCACGTCCACCACCATGACCAGGACGCGGAACCCGAGCTGGTGGTGCGCGCCGTCCGCCCGGCGTTCGAGGCCGTCGCGCCCTGGGTGAGCGGGGCCTGGTTCGGCCGGCACTGGCTGCGCGGTCCGCATCTGCGGCTCAACTTCCGCACCGGTGAGGAGGACTGGGCCCGGCGGGTGCGGCCGACGGTCGTCCGGATGACGGAGGACCACCTGCGGACCCGGCCGTCCACGGTGCGGCTGGACGAGGCCGGACTGGCACCGGTGCACGCGCGGCTGGCGGAACTGGAGATGGAGACCGGGCCGCGGCACCCCTGGGTGCCCGACAACACGGTGCTGGAACAGCCCTACGACCACCGCCTGCCCGTACTCGGATCGATGCGGGCCGGCGAGCTGCTCGCCGACTTCCTCAGCGACACCAACGAGCAGGCGTTCGGTGCCTATGAGCGGGTGCGGGCCGGCGGCTCGCTGTCCCTGCTCGCGCTGGACCTGATGTGGACCACGGCGTCCGTCGCGGCGGTCCCGTTCACCGAGGGCGGCGCGCCGATCGAGCGGGGCTTTCTGTCCCTGCGGTCGCACGCCGACGCGTTCCTGTCCCGTACCCGCGACCCGGCCGCCTACCGGGAGCGGTTCGACGAGCGGTTCCGCCGCCAGGAGGCCGCGCTGTGCGACCGGCTGCGGGCGGTGGAGCGCACCTGTGCCGGCGAGGACGGCGCGGTGCCGTTCGTCGCGGAGTGGGCCGCGGCGGTGCGCCGGCACCAGCGCGTCGCACAGCCGCTGCTGGCGTCCGGTGAGGTGTCGATGGCCGGGGCCGCCCGTGCGCCGCGGATGCCGACCCGGCGGATCAGCGAGTTCCACGCGGTGCTCCAGTCGGACCACGGGCACATGGACTTCCTGTGGACCGACGACTGGTTCGCGTCGTTCCGGCTGGTGATGAATTACCTTTACCTGCACCTGAACCGGCTGGGGCTCGGACCGGTGGACCGCGCGCTGCTGTGCCACCTGGCGGCGCGTACCGTCGAGTCGGTGCACGGCGTCGACGCGATCGGCAGCTTCCAGCGGTACGTGGCCGGCGCCGAGTCCTTGGCCGGGGAGCCCGAGTGGCGCCGGATCGGCGCCGAGTGGGCGGCGGACGGGCCCGCCTCGCCACCGCCGGACGGTGCGCGCCGGCGGTGACGGGGCGGGCGGGCCGGCACCGGGCCGCCCGCCCCCGCCCGCCGTTCCCCCTACCCCGAGCGTGCGTCCAGCGGCGCGGGGATGACGTCGGCGAGCTCCTGGCGTCCCGAGATGCCGAGCTTGCGGTAGGCCCCGGAGAGATGGAACTCCACGGTCCGTACGGTGACGAACAGCTTCCTGGCTATGGCCCGGTTCGTGTGCCCGGCCCGGGCCAGGCCCAGCACCCGTTGCTCCTGCGGGGTCAGCGCCGTCAGGGCCGGCGGTACGTGTTCGTCCTCGCCCGTGGTGTGAGCCCGGTCCCGGGCCGCCAGGACCCGGTGCACGAGCGGCTGGGCTCCGCAGGACCTGGCCAGGGAGAGCGCCGCGGCGAACTCGGTGCGGGCCGCGTCCGCCCGGTCGGCCTCGCTCAGCGCGGCGCCCAGGTCGCAGCGCGCCAGGGCCAGTTGCAGCCGGTCCGGTGAGTGCGCCAGGGTCTCCACGGCCGCGGCGAGACGGCGGACGCGCCGGTCGTCCGACTCGGTCAGGGCGAGCGCGTGCTGGGCCGTGCCGACGGCGCGCGGCGTCCCCCACCGGCGGGCGTCCCCCTCTTCGGCGGCAGCGAGCCCGGACGCCTCGACGACGTCCCCGCGCTGGACGAGCAGCCGGGCGGCACGGGAGCGCCAGGGCAGCACCGCCGGGTTGCGGATCCGGGCGTCGGTCAGCAGCCGTCCCGCGGCGAAGAGGTCCTCCAGGGCGCGAGCCGGGTCACCGCCCCGCTCCCACAGCGTGGCCCGTGCGGCCAGGACGGCCACGGTGTCCTGCCGCGGCGGCAGTTCGTCGTCCAGCCCGCAGTCGGTGAGGAGGGCGAGCGCGGCGTCCGTGTCGCCCGTCTGCGCCCGGATCTCGACCAGGGCGGCCACGGCGAGCACGGCCGACAGGTGGCCGGACGAGGCCGCCGGACGCAGCACGTCGACCATGGGGGTCAGGGCGGCGTCGGCCTCGGTGAGACTGCCGCGGGTACGCAGGACGACGGCACGCAGCAGGCCGGCGGTGACGTCCTCCCACTTCCCCGGCTCGGTCCGGCCGAGCGGGAGGACCCGGCCGCAGTACCGCCACGCCTCGGCCAGTTCGTCGGCGTGGACCAGTACGCCGCAGGCGTGCCGCAGGAGGCGGGCCGGGGCACCGCCGCCGCTCAGCGCCCGGCGCGCGTCCCGCACGGCCGCGTCCCTGTCCCCGCCGTCGTGCACCGCGTGGACCGCGCGCAGGGCGGCCAGTTCCCGCTGGGCCTCCTCGTCCGGCGGAGCCTGTGCGGCCAGCGCGTCCAACGGCTCGGCGGCACCGGCCGGCGCGGCCGGCCCCGTCGAGCGGGTGAACGCCGTGTGCAGCCGGAGCCGCCAGCGCTGCGCCGACGCGGTGGGCGCCAGCCGCTCGGCGGTGTCCTCGAGCACGGCCACCGCGTCCTCGGGCCGCCCGCACTCGGTCAGCAGGGTGCCCAGGGCCACGGCGTAGTCGGTGGCGATGCCGGGGTTGTCGGCCTCGTACCGGGCGGCGTCCAGGCGCCGCGCGGTGGGCTCCGGGGCGGCGAACCCGTTCAGCTCGGCGAGCCGGCGCTGGACCGCCGACCGGACGCGTGGCCGCAGCCGCTGCCGCAGCATCCCGCGCAGATGCCGGGCGGCCTCCTCGTACCTGCCTTCCCGCTCGAGCCGGTCCGCCGCGATCTGCAGTGGCCGGAGCGCCCACGTCGCACCGAGCGGACCCGCGGCGACCAACTGCTCGCCGACCCGGATGACTTCGAAGTGTCCGTCACGTAGAATCTCGGCGGCCTTCAGGTGCAGGGCGGCCCGGGTACCGGCCGGTATCCGGCCGATGACCATCAGGGCCAGCAGGGGGTGACGGAAGGAAAGCGGCGTGCGGTTGGCGAGCAGGGAGCGGTCGACCAGCTCGTCGACCAAGGGCAGCGTCTCCCGTACGGACAGGCCCGCGAGGTCTGCGCACTGGGTGATCTCCGCGTCCGGGCCCAGTACGGCCACCGCCCTCGCCAGCCCGAGCGCCGGTCCGCCGAGGCCGGCCAGCCAGCGTTCCGTACCGGGGAGGACCGCCGACGCGGCGGTGTCGCGCAGGGCCCCCACCGTGGGCGCGGTGCCGGTGTGAGCGGCGAGGAGGGCGAGCAGCAGACCGGGGTTGCCGCCGGTCAGTTCGTGGCAGACGGCGGCGGCCGGTTCGTCGAGCGTCACGTCGCAGCGCGCCGCCGCCAACGCGCCCAGCTGCGCCGGATCGAGCCCCGTCAGATCGATGCGCTCGGCCCTCGCGGCGAGTTCCGCGGCCGGCGCCGGCTCGTCGGGGACGGCGAAGTCGCCGCCGGTCAGCGCGATCGCCAGCGGCACGCCGGAAGCGGCCTCGGACAGCGCCGCGAGCCAGCGCGCCGACCACGGGTCGAGGTGCGCGACGCCGTCCAGGCAGAGGGCGACCGGTGATCCGCCGGCGCTCCGGCGCACCGCGTCGACGAGTTCCTGGACGAGGTCACCGGACGGGGCGTCATGGCCGTGCGGTGCGGCGGCCTGTGCAGGTTCCCCGGGTTGCGCCGTGAGCCGGCCGACGATGTGACCCGCCACGGCGAGCGGACGGCCGGGCAGGTCCTGTCCCGGACCCGGACCGAAGGCCACCCGGAACCCGGCGTCGGCGGCGAGTCCGGCGAATACCTCGAGCAGTGCCGACTTGCCGATCCCGGGCTCCCCTCTGACGATCACGCTCGCCGGACCACGTCTTTCGCGCGCTCTGTCGATGACGGTCCGAAGCTGTGCTCTCTCACGTGCCCGGCCGATACCACCCATCGAGGTCGAACTCCCCCTTCTTCCATGACCTGCCGTACGCCCGTGGTCAACCGGACGTGCGGGGCGCATCACTGTAGTTGTCCTCGGCCTCTGTGTGATCAGTGCACAACTCGACGTGACCGGAAAGCGCGCCTGGTGCACCCGCCCGCATACCCGCCGACAGCCATGCCGTGACAACGATCCGGGCGCAGGTGCGGCCGGGCGCACGGGCTGGTGATGCCCGTGATCCACCACAGCTCGCGCGGACCGGGCCGTGGACTCCCGGCGGTGCGGGCGGGACAGCGGGTCGCCGCTCCGAGGCCGGGCTGCCGTCCGGACGCCACCGGCCGCGCTCGCCCGCCTGCCGGACACCCTGCGAGCACCCGGTCGTCCCCCGCGCCCTGCTCCCCGGCGCAGACGCGTGATCGAGCAGAACCCGGCCCAGCCGCCCTCCCGGGCCGTCCACCGGTCCTCGCGGGTCACGTGCCCTGACCATCCGGCTGGGCTGGGAGAACCACCGGTGGGGCGCTCGCCCCGGGCCCGGCGTGCCGCGCCGCCTCGGGCACGGGGTCAGCGCCAGGACTGTCCGACGCCTTCTCCGCTCCAGTCGGGCTCCGCGCCGCACCGTCGGCCGGCACATCAGGAGTGGGCCGCCTTTCTCGGAGCCCGGGCAAGCAGCGTGCTCGCCACCGGCTTCGTCCACAGGGACACCGTCGCTCCGCGGCGGCTGTACGCCCGGGTACTCAGGGTGGCACGGCCCCTTTCCGCCTGAGTACCGGTGAGGCTATACGTGGGTCGGTGACCCTGACGCTCGTCCCGCCTGCTGTTCCGGCTCGTCCACACGGACCGTCGGCAATCCGCGAAAGGGCCGACGGCGACCTCCAGCACGCAGCACGGTGTCGGGCCGTACCGGGACCACGGGCTGTCAGTCGAAGGTGGTCACCCGGGATGCGCTGAGGGGGAGCGGTGCCGATCCACGATCCCCTCGATGATTCTCATCAGACGATCCCCCGCCTGATCGATGCTTCCGTTCTGTGTGCTGACCTGCGCGCCTTCGAGTACGAAGGTGATCTCGGCCGCGGCCTGCTCGGGGTCGGGCAGCCCGGCCTCGGTGCACATGCCGACCAGTCTGCGGGTCTGGTGGGCCTTGTGCTTCTCGATCACTTGCCGTGCGGGATGGGAGCGGTCGGGCAGTTCGGCGAGTGAGTTGATGAACGGGCAGCCCCGGTGCGAGATGGCCGGCAATCCCTCGGCGATGAAGCGGGCCAGGCCCAGGATCTGCTCCCTGGGCCGACCGGGGTATTCCGTCTGGACCCGGTCGAAGGCCGCCTGGTAGTCGGCGGCGACGATCCGCATCCACTCCGCGACCAGCTCGTCCTTGGTTCCGAAGTGCCGGTAGATCGCCATTTTGGTGGTCTCGGCCCTCTCGGCGATCGCCTGGACGCCCACCCGCAGGATCCCCTCGCTCTGGAAGAGCTCTTCCGCCGCGTCGAGGATGCGCTCGCGAGGCGGCAGTTTCGCCACCCTGCTCGGCCTTCTGACGGTCGATGCCATGACTGCTCCGTGACGTCCGGTCGGGTGGTCGGCCCTCGCCTCATCACCTCTACGATACCATTCCGCTCCATGCGATACCGATCGGTATCGTAAGGGACTGGCAAGTATCTTCCTTTCCGCTGGGAGTGAGAGTGAGAGTTACCGAGTACGTGAACCACGACGCGGTGGGGCTCGCGGAGCTGGTGGCCAAGGGGGAGGTGACCCCCGCCGAACTGCAAGCAGCCGCACTCGAGGCCACGCAGGCGGTCAATCCGCGGATCAACGCCATCGTGGAGACCTGGCCGGCCGACGACGAGCCCAACCCCGGCAGCACACCGCTGGCCGGAGTCCCTTTCCTGATCAAGGACATCGGAGTCTCCATGGCCGGGCGGCGCACGGAGCTGGGCAGCCGCCTCGCGGCGGGCAACGTCGCGCGCGCCGACTCCTTCCTGATGCGGCGTTTCCGTCGCGCCGGCCTGGTGACGTTCGGGCGTACTGCAACGTCGGAGATGGCTTACAGCATCACGACGGAACCGGTGCTGTACGGCGCGACCCGCAACCCGTGGAACCTCGAGCGGAGCGCGGGCGGATCCAGCGGGGGAGCGGGCGCGGCCGTCGCCGCCGGAGTGGTCCCGATCGCACACGGCACCGATGCGGCCGGCTCGCTCCGTGTCCCCGCCGCCTACAACGGCCTGTTCGGGTTGAAGCCCACCCGTGGCCGGGTCTCCATGGGCCCCGGCCACGACGAGCTCTTCAGCGGCCTGGCCGTGCACGGCAGCGTCAGCCGCACGGTACGCGACAGTGCGGCACTGCTCGACCGGATCCGCGGTCCGGAACCGGGTGACCCCTACTTCGCCCAGCAGCCGTCCCGGCCGTACGCGGAGGAAGTCACCCGCCATCCGGGCTCGCTGCGGATCGGTGTCCTCACCCAGGCATGGGGCGGACGCCGCACCGCCACACCGGTGGCCGACGCCCTCTCCCGCACCGTGCGTCTGCTCGACTCGCTCGGCCACCAGGTGGAGGAGGCCGAGGTCGGCCTCGGGGCTCCTTGGGAGGAGTTCGTGCTGGCCAACGCCCGCCTGTTCACGGCGAACCTCGCGGCCTCGGTCGACGAACTGGCCACCGCCTTCGACCGGCCCGTCGACTCCGCCACCCTCGAACCGGCGACCCTCGCCGGCTATGACTACGGGCAGCGGGTCAGCGGCGCCCAGTTCGTCACCGCTCTCACGATCCGCAACCGGGTCGCTCGCAGCCTGGCACAGTACTTCGACACCCACGACATACTGCTCACCCCGACCGTGCCGGAGCTTCCCACGCCCCTGGGTACCGATGCCGAGAGCGCGCGGACGCTGGACGGCCTCGGCTGGATCGACCGCGTCTTCGACCGCTCGCCGTTCACCATGCCGTTCAACACGGCGGGCACACCCGCCATGTCCGTGCCGGTGACGGCCGACACCGAAACGGGGCTCCCGGTCGGTATGCAGTTCGCCGCCGGATACGGCTTCGAGAGCCGCCTCTTCCGCCTCGCCGGCCAACTCGAACAGGCGAGCCCGTGGTCGGGCCGCATTCCACCGGTGTGGGCAGGGCAGCGCACGGACCACTGAGGAAGGCTCCGGGCAGTGGGCGGCACTGCCCGCTCCCCCCGGCAACCAGCCCGGGAACGTGAGAGGTCCGGGGTTCCGAGCGGCGCTCCGGAGAGCCTACGGGGAGGCTGACCGGCTCATCGAGTCCTTCGCCGAACACGAGCGGCACGGGATGAACGCCAGGCCCTGGCCGATCCCATGGGCCCCATGGGCCGCCCGCTGTGGGTCTCACCGGCTCTGCCCGGGGCCGTCCGTGGCCGGCGGACCGGTACCGACGCCCCGCACCGGGCAGCCACTGGAACCGCGTCCTGCGTGGCAGTGGTCCGTGCGGTGTGCCGAGCGGCAGGGGGCAAGCCGCTCGGCTGCGCACCGTCCCCGCCCCCGGCCCCGCCCCCGATGCCGCGACATCGCGTTGCGCACCTGGCAGGAGAGAACCACGTCGACTCACGGGAACGGCCGGTGCGGGCCCGCACCGGAACGGCAGGACGGGCCTGGCGCGCCGTGGCCCGGTCCTCCTTGCGGTCAGCCGGCCGCGTACACGTCCTCGACATAGCGTCCGGCCGCGACCAGCGCGTCGAGCCACCGTTCGGCGTCCTGCTCGCCGACGCCCGAGGCGTGCTTGCGGTAGAGGGTACGGAACGCCTCCCGCACGCCCGGCGCCATCCGGGCACCGTCACCGCAGACGTACACCCGGGCTCCCGCTGCGAGCAGGTCCCACACCTCGTCGGCCTCGGCGGCGATGCGGTGCTGCACGAAGCGCACCTCGCCCTGCGGGGATGCGCTGAAGGCCGGGCGGAGGGAGACGGCACCCGCGGCCTCTGCGGCGCGCAGTTCCACGGCGTGCAGGAAGTCGGCGTCCGGCGCGTCGCAGCCGAAGTAGAGGAGGGCGGGCGGAAGGTCGGCGCCCGTGGCGAGTGCCGCCACCCGGTCGGCGACCGCGCCGCGGAACGGGGCCAGGCCGGTGCCCGCCGCGACCATGACGACGGGCGTCGTGCTGTCGATGCGGAAGGCGTCGCGGCACGGCTGGACGCGGGCGTACACCGTGTCACCGGGCCGGACGGCGGCGAGGTGGCCGGAACCGGTGCCCCGGTAGGTGCCCCTGCCGGAGCGGGCCGGGGCCTCGAGCACGGAGACCATCAGGTCGGCGTGGCCGGGGTCGGTGGCGGGGGAGGAGGAGACGGAGTAGTGCCGGGGCCGCAGCGGCGTGAGCAGGTCCAGCAGCCGGGGCCAGTCCAGGGCGCCGCGCAGGGCGGGGTGATCCTCGAACAGCTCCACCAGCGTGCGCGGATCGTCGCCGGGCAGGGCGGTGAGGGCCGCGCGCTCGGGCGGGCAGGGGTTGGCGGCGGCCAGGGCGGCCAGCCGGCCGGCGCCGGGACGCTCCTGGAGTTCGACGTGGTGCGTGAGGAGCTGCCGCACGGTCAGGGGCCGGTCCACCGCCAGTCCGTCGCGGCGAGGACGGGCCGGACGGATGTCGAGGACGGCGTCGGGGTCGACGCCGAACGCGGCGGCCGCGCGCTCCGTGAGGTCCGGGTCGTTGGCGGGCAGCACGGTGAGGTGGTCGGCGGTGCGGTAGGTGACGCCCTCCGGCAGGGCGACGCGTACGAAGCGCTTGCGGCGCGGGTGCCCGGGGGCGGTGAGGTCGTGGGCCTCGGTGACCGTCATGGGCACCAGTCCGTGGCGCTCGGCGAGGGCGTCCAGCGGGCCGCCGGCCAGGGTGCGGACCTCGTACGCCGCCGTGGGCTCCGGGGCGCCGGAGTTCGTGCCGGGGTCGGCCTCGGGGTCGCCGTACCGCTCCAGGAGGGCGGTGCGCAGCCGGACGGTGAAGTCGCGGACGGTGCCGGTCAGGTCGCCGGAGGCGTCGGCGGCGGCGCGGTCCAGGAGCCGGGTGGCGCCGAGGGCGGCGAGGCGGTCGTCGATGCGGGTGGGGACGTGCTGATAGGTGGCGGCCCAGTTGCGGTCGCCGACGCCGAGGACGGCGTAGGTGACGTCCGTCAGGTCGGGGGTGCCCTCCAGCCAGGCGGCGAAGGCGGTGGCGTCGTCGGTGGGGCGGCCGTTGTAGGACGCGGCCGTGATCACCACGGGCCGGTCGGCGGGCAGGCCCTGGGCGTAGGCGTCCAGGGGCGCCACCTGCGTCTCGCAGCCGAGCGCGGCGGCCTCGTCGGCGAGCTGGGCGGCGAACTCGCGGCAGGTGCCGTAGTTGCTGCCGTGCAGGAGGAGGACGCCGGTGCCGGGGCGGACCCGGGCGGGCAGGGCGGCGGGGGCGGACGTCTCTCCGGAGCCGTGTTCCCCGGTGCCGTGTTTCCTGGTGCCGTGTTTCCTGGTGCCGTGTTTCCTGGTGCCGTGTTCCCTGGTGCCGTGTTCCCCGGTGCCGTGTTCCCCGGTGCCGTGGGTGGGGCGGGCACCCGGCAGCGGCGGGTGGGCCCGGTCGGCGGCGGTGCGCGGGGTGAGCGTCAGCGTGAAGCCGTCGGGCTTCAGGGTGAGGGTCTCCTTCACCGTGAGCCGGTAGCCGGCGTGGTCGTGCAGCCGGTAGCGGTGGACCAGCATCGCCAGCAGCATGGTCGCCTCGTGCAGCGCGAACTGCCGTCCGATGCAGGCGCGTTCCCCGGTGCCGAACGGCTTGAAGGCGTGCACCGGCCGGGCCGCCTCCGCCTCCCGCGTGAACCGGGCGGGGTCGAACAGTTCGGGGTTGTCGCCCCAGACGGGCTGCCGGTGCAGCATCGGGGTGAGCACGGTGACGCCCTGCCCGGCCCGCAGCGGGATCCGGCCGCCGAGCACGGTGTCCTCCAGCGCGTGCCGGCTGAACGCGGCGGCCGTCGGCCACAGCCGGAGCGCCTCGTTGAGGACCTGACGGGTGAAGGCCAGCCTGCCGACGTCCTCGTACGTCGGCTCCGGGTCGGCCGCGTCGCCCCACAGCGCGTCCACCTCCCGCTGCACGAGCCGGAGCGCGGTCGGGTGCTTGGCCAGGTAGTACAGGGCGAAGGACATGGCGCCGGAGGTCGTCTCGTGGCCCGCGATCAGGAAGGTGATGACCTGGTTGCGGATGTTGGCGGCGTCGAGGGTGGTGCCGTCGGCCGGGTGGCGGGCGGTGAGCATCAGGCCGAGCAGGTCATCGCCGCCCGCACCGCCGGTGCCGAGTCCGGCGGTGCGGGCGGCGATGACCTCGTCGACGACCTGCGCGAGATGGTCGGCGTCGCCGCGGAAGGCCGCGTCGGCCGCCGAGTGGTCCTGGCCCGGGACACGGGCCAGGCGGGTCATGCTCCACTCCAGGCAGCGCACCATCGAGGCGACGAAGGGGTGGGGCTCGTCGCGGGTGAAGGAGCCGAAGTCGTAGCCGAAACCGGCCAGCCCGATGGTGTCCAGGGTCATCCGGGTCATGTCCTCGGGCACGTCCACCGGCCGCCCGGAGCGGGCGGCGCGGTCCCATGCCTCGACGAGCCGCCGGGCGACCTTCAGCATCACCGGGTGGTAGGTGCGCATCGAGCCGAGCGCGAAGGCGGGCAGGAGGACGTCGTGCGCCTTCGCCCAGTTGGGCTCGTCGTTGTACGCGGTGAACAGTCCGTCGGCGGCGAACGCGCGGACGTTCTCCAGGGCGGGCCCGATGTGCTTGGCGAACCGCCGGTCGTCGGCGAGTTCGGTCACCAGGTCCAGGTCGGCGACGAACAGGGTGTCCCGCCCGTGCAGCCGCCGCACCAGCACCGGGCCGTGCTCCCGCATCAGGCCCATGGCCTGCTGGATCGGGGCCGGGCCGGGTCCGGTGGCGGAGATGTCGACGACGGGGACGCCGGGACGGGCGCCGGCGGACGGGGAAGCGGGTGCGGTGGGGGGCATGGCGCGACAACTGCCTTTCGCGGTACGGACGTACTGCCACCCAGCGTGGTCGACGGGACCCGCCGGTCCGCGCCACGGCACTACATGATTGTGTAGGAAGTACAGGCGTGTCGCCCTTGCCCCCGGCCGGCCCGCCGTGGCAGGCGGGAGGCGCTGATGCAGCCGGATCGGCCGGAATCGGATCGTCCGGAATCGGATCGTCCGGAATCGGATCGTCCGTCACCGGATCGTCCGTCATCGGATCGTCCGTCATCGGATCGGCCGGAATCGGCCCGGGCGGAGGCGGCCCGGGCGGAGGCCGTGGTGTGGCGCAACCGCGCCCTGACCCTCTTGGACCGGGTGGCGGTGCCCGTGGCCGTCTGCGACGTGCACGGCGCGGTGCTGCTCGCCAACCCCGCGATGGCGGCGGAGTGCGCGACGACGCCCGGGCGGCTGCGCGGCCGGGACGTACTGGACCTGTTCAGCCCGCGCGAGGCCGGCCAGGTGGCGCGGATCGCGCAGGCGCTGCGGCTGCGGCACCGGTCGCGGTACCAGGTGGCGGTGCGCTGGCGGGGGCCCGGTGGCGCGGAACGGCACGGGGAGCTGACGGCGGACCCGGTCAGCGACTCCGTGGACGCCACGCCCACGCTGCTGGTGATGCTGCGGGTGCTGGGCGAGCGGACGCCCTGCGCCGAGCCGCCCGTCCGCGTGGCGCCGGTCCAGGCCCGCATCCTCGCCCTGCTGGCCGGGGGTGCCACCACCGCACAGGCCGCCCGCACGACCGGCCTGACCACGGACGGCGTGACCTACCATCTGCGGCGCCTGTCCGCCCGCTGGGGTGCGGCCAACCGCACCGAACTGGTCGCCCGTGCCTACGCCCTCGGAGTGCTCGCGCCGGGCACCTGGCCGCCGGCCCCGGCGGTCGCGGGGGAGGACGGGGAGTAGACGGCGGAGCGTTCGACCGCGGGTGCCAGGCCCTTGGCGTAGAGGCGGGCGCGGTAGCGGGCGAGATCCACGGTCACCGGGCGGACGCCTGGCTTCGGTCGGGGCGAGGGACGCGGCGCGGATGGATGAGGACGAGTGTGGTGAGCACTGCGATGGACGCGAGCGCGGCGGAGACCGTGAGGACGGCCCGGGTGCCGTCCACGACTGCCTGACTGCCTGTACCGGCGCCGCCGTGAAGGGTGAAGATCGCGTCCAGTGCCACTGAACTGGGTTGAATCACGCCGCCACTTCGCCGCCGGCCAGTGCCGACGCCGGCGCCGAGGGAGGCGAGGGTGGAGACGGTCCCGGCGACCATGCCGACCCGCTCGGGTCCGGTGACCTGGACCGCCACGGCCATCACGGGGGCGCCGGCGATTCCGCCACCGGCTCCCCAGGCCAGCAGCGGCCCGAGCAGCGCCCACCACGGTGTGCCGGGTGTGATGAACAGGGCCAGGGCTGCGAAGCCGATGCCCTTGAGCAAGTAGCCGGAGCCGATCACCAGGCCGGGGGCCCAGTGACTGAGCAGCTTGGAGCCGACCATGCCGGTGGCGATCTGTGCGAGGAAGACCGGCGTCATCAGCAGTCCCCCCGCGGTCGGTTCAGGCCCAGGCCGTCCGACAGGTACAGCACCAGGTAGGCCGAGCCGCCGATGGCCAGGACGCGGGAGAGGAGGACGGCCAGCATCGCGCCGCTGAACGCGGGCCGGGTGAACATCCGTAGGTCCAGTGTCGGCATCGGCACGCGGAACTGGAGGACCAGGAAGGCAGCCAGCGCCAGGCAGGCAGTGAGCAGTGCGACGGTGTCCTGGCCTGCCCATGGTGTGTCGCCGGGGCGGAGCACGAGCAGGGTCGCCGTACCGAGGCCGAGCATGAGCAGCAGGCTTCCGGGCCAGTCCGGCCGCCCGGTCGGAGAGGGTGCGGGGGAGGCGGGCGGCAGCACGCGGGCGGCCAGCGCCCAGGCCGCTGCGCCGAGCGGGAGGTTGATCGCGAACACCGCACGCCACCCGAAGGCGTCGATCAGCACTCCGCCGAGAGTCGGGGCGAGGAGCCCGGCCGCGGTCGCGAACGATCCCCAGGCGCCGATGGCGAGGTTGCGCTCCTCACCGGTGTAGCGGTCCGAGACCAGCGGAATGCCGTTCACCATGATCACTGCGGCTCCGCAGCCCTGGAGTACCCGGGCGGCGTTCAGCCACCACAGGTCCTGCGCCGACGTCGCGAGACCGTCAACCGGGCCCTGGGCCGCGGCTCGGGCACCGGTCGAGCGCGGCGCCGCACGCATGAAGTCCTGGCGCATCTTCCGCAGGTCCCGATGGGTTCGGCTTCCTCGGAGGGGGAGGGGTGAGCCGGGGCTTCGGCAAGGCGATCGCACAGGGTGAATGATCCCCGGGCCGGTGCCGTAGGTTCTCGCGTCGGTCACGCTCACGATCGGCAGTGCGGCCGACGAGGGCGGACACGAGGCGGCCCGCACCGGCCGGAAGGAACAACTCCCGGCTGCGGCTCCGGAGCGCCGTGCCGGTCAGGCCGTCCCCGAAGGAACCGCACCCGTGGAAGATGTCTCCCGTCCGGCCTCTGCCGGGGCCGGTACCAGGGGCGTCCACCACTCGGGACAGGTCCCGGTATTCGAGGGTCAGGGAGTGGGCGTGTTGCGTCGGCCGGTGAACGCCGGTCGGCGAGCAGGGTGTCCGCCATTAGCCAGTTCTTCGGCCGCACCCCCCTCGGCCCCGCCGGCTGGGCCACGGCCCTGGGCACCGCCGCGGCGGCCACCGCCGGCTCCCTCCTGCTCCCGCCCCTGGCCTCACGAATCCGCGGACACCTCCTACCAGAGGACGACGGCACGCGCAGCGCCACCGCGGGATCGGCACCGGATACAGACGGCCGGCAGGGCGGCGCGCAGGACCGGGCCCCCGGCGCCGCCCCGGCCCCGGCGGGCACATCCCCCGTCGCTTCCGCACCCGGCCTCCTCGCGCGGTGAGCCCGAGGACCCCTCTGATCCGTCCCGCCCGGCAGTAACTGTTGCCTGACCCTGTGACCTCGTCACGGCCGGTCGGGCTCCGTACCATGTTTCGGCAGGGCGTGCGAGAGGAGGGTCTCCGCTGCCGTCCGTGCGTGCCGGCCGTAGTCCGCGTCGCCCAGCACCATGGCTCGACTGGCCGCCCCGTCCGCGAGGGTGACCAGTTGTTCGGCGAGTGCGGCGGGTTCGCGGCAGCCCAGCTCCGTCACCAGTGCGGTGACCAGCCGTACCATCTGCAGTTTCTGCTCGCGGGCGTAGGCGTGCACCGCGCTCTCCGGGGCGGGGAACTCCGCCGCGGCATCGATGAACGGGCACCCGCGTACCGGGGCCGCGTCCGGCACGGGCCGGTCGAACAACCCGAGGATCCGCTCCCGCGGGGAGATGTCCTCGCGGGTCAGGGCGCTCTCCAGAGTGGCCCCCGACGCGACGAGGTCCTGGAGGTGGGCGATCACCAGGTCGCTCTTGGTCCGGAAATGCGCGTAGAGCGTGCGCTTGGACACCGGAGCTTCCTCCGCGACCTGCTCCATACCGGTCGCGTTGATCCCCTGGGTCGCGAACAGCCGGGCGGCGGCGGCCAGGATGCGCTCCCGTCCGCCACGCCCTCGTCCTCGGGATGCCGTAGTCGTCGCACTCACGCATCGAGTATACGACTGCGTTTACTTCGAGAGGGAAGATCTGCTACCGTCCGCTCATGTAAACGCAGTCGTTTACATCGATGGTTGTCGAGGAGTGCTTGATGAACCCGTTGGTCCCCACCGAGCTGAGCGGCGGTGCGGAGAAGCTGATACGTGGCCGTCACGCGACCCGTGCGTTCCGCCCGGAAGCGGTGCCCGAGGACGTGATGCGTGCGATCTTCTCCCTGGCCGGCGCCGCACCGTCCAACTCCAACGCGCAGCCCTGGCGGGTGGAAGTGGTGAGCGGCGCGCCACGAGAACGCCTGGCCAACGCCCTGCAGGCGGCCCACGCCGAAAAGCGCCTCTCGGCCGACTTCCCGTACTCCGAGGACATGTACTCACAGGTGCACCAGGCGCGCCGGGCGGCGTTCGGTGCCCAACTGTACGGAGCACTGGGCATCGGTCCTGACGATCACGAGGCACGGGCGGCTTACGACGCGGAAAGCCTGCGCTTCTACGGCGCGCCGCACGCCGCGTTCCTCTTCGTCACCGGGGACGGCGGGGCCCGGCTGGCCGCTGACGTCGGCGCTTACATGCAGACCCTGCTCCTGGCCATGACCGCTTACGGCGTGGCAAGTTGTCCGCAGGGGCTGCTGAGCTTCTATGCCGACACGGTCCGCGCCGAACTCGGAGTCACCGGGGGCCAACTGCTCGTGGGCGTCTCCTTCGGCTACGCCGACGAGACAGCGCCGGTGAACCACGTCACGCCCGAGCGGGCTGCGCTCGAAGCGGTCACGACCTTCCACGGCTGAAACGTGTCTCTTCGATGGGCCGGTCGGTTGATGTCGGTCGGTGGATCGGATGTGCAGTCCGCTCAGTGAGCACTGATGCGATGTGGGACCGGATCGAGCCGGTCATGCCGGCTGATCCGGTCCGCGGGCGGCGGTGGGCCGACCACCTGGAATGCGTGCCAGTTTCGAGTACCGGCAGCGGTTCTTGACCGGTCTGAGCAGCTTCCGCGGCGGCTGCGATTCGAACGGTACGGGAGTCCGGGCAGTGCCGCGGCAGCCGATCACGGCTGAGGGCCCCGGTGCCGAGGCACCTCACACCGTGGCGGCCGGCTGCCCGGACACCGTCGTCGAGTAACAGCCTGCCGGCTGACCTCCCGCACCCGATGCCGCGGGCCGCCCGATGGGGACATGGCTGAGGGAGGGCTTACTTGGTTTCGAGCCGTCCGACCGGGTCGGGGCCGGCCGTCAGTGTCTCGCACGCGGTCTGCCAGGCGTTGTCGCCGGGGTGGAGCCGGGTGCGGAGGTAGGCCGCGGTGAGCCGGGCGAGGGCGGCGACTCGCCCGGGGTTCTCGTCGGTGGTCTCGGCGGCGTCGTATCCGGCGATCCCGCCGAGCCCGTGCTCCGCGTCGAACAGGGTGAGCAGGGTCTTGGGGCCGGGGGCGAGGGTGTAGGGGTCGGCGTGCCAGTCCGGTCCCCTGTCCGTGAAGTGCCGGGAGTCGTCCTTGTCGCCGGCGACGACCAGCGCGGGTGCGGTCATGGTGGAGAAGTCGACGGCGCCGATGACCGGCCACTGCTCGGCCATGGGCCCGTTGAAGCCGTCGCCGCCCCTGCCGGGCGCGGCGAGCAGGACGCCGGCCTTGATCCGGGGCTCGACGAGGTGCACCACGTTCCCGGTGTCCGGGTCGGTGATCCCGGCGCCCAGCAGGAGGGCGGCGGTGAAGCCGCCGAGCGAGTGTCCGGCGACGGCGACCTCGGTGTGGTCGATCCGTCCCGCGAGCTGCGGCACGGTGCGCTCGATCATGTCGAGCCGGTCGAGGATGTGGCTCATGTCCTCGGCCCGGGAGCGCCAGAAGTCGGGAGCGCCGGGTGCGTCGGCGACCAGGTGGCTCAGTGTCCTGGAGGTGAGGTGGGTGGGCTGGACGACGACGAAACCGTGGGCGGCCCAGTAGTTGGCGAGCGGCGCGTAGCCGTTGAGCGAGGAGAGGTTGTTCGAGGGGCCACCGCCGTGGGAGAGGAGGATGACGGGGAGGTTGGTCCCGGTCGCGGGTGCGGAGACGCGCAGCTGGAGGTCCACGGGACGTCCGGGCACGGAGAGGACCACGGGGCTGAAGGACAGGACCGGGGCGGGCTCGCCCCAGGTGTCGGCGCCGGTGACGGTGGATGTGCTCACGATGTGGGTTCCCTTTCGGTGGCACCTGCCGTCCGCCGGTCTCCTGCGACCGGCGGCGGGCATGGCGGACAGGGGCGTCCCGTTTCGGCTAAGCTGAAACGGAACGCTGCTCCACTTAGTATCCGGAGCGCTGCTCCGCTTTGTCAATCGGTGTGGAAGGAGTACGTGATGGCCACCGGCAGCCCCGCAGATAAGTCGCCGTCCCGAGGCAAGCGGGCCGACGCCCAGCGCAACCGGCAGACGGTGCTCACCGCCGCCGCCGAGGTGTTCGTCACCTCCGGCGTCGACGCGCCGATCCGCCAGATCGCGGCCCGGGCGGGCGTCGGGATGGCCACGATCTACCGCCACTTCCCGACCCGGGCGGATCTCGTCACCGCCGTCTACCGCCACCAGATCGAGGCATGCGCCGAAGCCGGCCCGAGCCTGCTGGCCAGTGCCGGCTCCCCGTTCGACGCACTGCGCCAGTGGATCGACCTCTTCGTCGACTTCCTCGTCACCAAGCACGGACTCGCCGACGCCCTGCACTCCGACAACGACCGCTTCGCCGCGCTGCACGCCTACTTCCTCGACCGCCTGCAGCCCGTCTGCGCCCAGCTGCTCGACGCCGCGGTCGAGGCCGGCGACATCAAGCCCGGCACGCAGCCCTACGAGCTGATGCGCGGCATCGGCAACCTCTGCATCGGACGCGACAACGACCCTCACTACGACCCCCGACGCCTGATCGCCCTCCTCCTGCAAGGGCTTCAGCGACCTCACGCCCACTGACGCCGGCGAGCGGCATCGCGACCTGACCCCTCCGCGCATCCACGCGACCTGAGCGGCCGCCTCTCAACAGCCGGCAGATGCCGACAGGCGACAGCGCGCCCCTGAGCCGGCGCTGCCACAGCTCATGAACATCGAACACGACGGCGTCAGAGCGCTGCTCACCGTCGTGAACCTGCACTGTGGCTCCGGTGCGCGTGTACCACTCGTCGGCGCCCGTGTACTGGACGGTGACGCCGGCCCGGCCGTCGGGGTGGAGGGTGGTGGCGATGGTGAGGTCGCCGGTGATGACTGCCGACCTCGTCGGTCCTGGCCCCGCCCGGGCCGGCCATCACCTGGCCCACCAGCCGTTCGGGCCGGCTGGAACCGGCGTCGGGCGCGTCGGATGCTGTGTCCATGGGGGTGCGGGTGTCCAGCATCCTGGCCAGCGTGCCATCCACCCCGGCAGCCACCGACCACGGCCCGGCGAAGCCGGTCTTACGGCTGGTCAGCGCGGCCCGTCCACCCCGCCACACGTATTCGGGCACGGTACGACTGCGCTATAGTTGATCTCAGGCGCGTGGCCGAACTCGGCCACGTCGTCCCGGCGTTGGTGGTCCAAGGAAAGACGCCCCGCTTCCTGCGGGGAAATGCAGGTGCAAGGCCTGCCCGGCGCTCCGTCCGAGAGGCCCCGTCTCCGCAGTCCGCGGAGACGGGGCCTCTCGCATGTCCGGCGCCCGATCGCCGTGAGGCGCTCACGCGAGGAGGCGAAACCGGGCCTCGCGCACGGCGGCCGCCGTGCGTCCCCGGTCACCGGGCGGCGGCTGTCACTCTCCTCCTTGCTGCGCCGCCGGCCCCAGGTTCCGTGCACCGCTGTCGGGGGTTATGGGCTGGTGGTGAGGTGTCCGGTGGCGTTGGCGAGGCTGATGAGCCGGCAGCGGTGGTTGCGGTCCATTGGGCCGGCTGGGATTCCCGCCCGTCACCACCCCGACGGAGCACTGGCCGGCGCGCTCTCCGTCCACCGCCAGCAACCGCGCCGACGGGGACGTCGGTGAGCATGTCCAGGGCCGGGGTGCCGGGAGGAACGGGTGGGCGGTTGTCTCCTCGATGGGAACGGGGGAGTGACTGAGGGCGGCCGCGCCGCAGGCTCTGTCCCGCGCGGACACGGTCGCGAAGAAGCCGAGGAAGTCGCGGCCGAAACCGTGGCCGGCGACGATGTGCGGGGCGTTGCTGTGGGGGTCCCAGGCTCGTGTGTGGTGCCCATAGATGTGTCAGTCAGTGAGCTATAGGAGTGAGCTGTAGGGGAGCCAATGCCTGGTGCGGGAGGGGATGGTTGGGGTGGTCGGGGTGGTTGGTGAGGTGTGTCCGGGTGGTGCAGGCCTGGGCGGGGCCCGTAGCGGCCGGCAACGGATGCTCCCCCGGACCGCACCTGCCGTCGGCGTGCCAGCCCGCCCGCTCCGTTCCCTCGGTTTCCAGTGGAACCGAACGGGGCGGCGACTCACCGACAGTCCGACGCCGTCGACTGGCCGCGACCACGAGCGAGTCCGTAACCCTGACGACGTGAACAGAGCCACCGGCAGATGCGCGACGATCACGGTGCGCGTGAGCACCGTTCGGTGAAGTTCGGCGCCGAGCGGGTCGGCTGGTTCCGGTCAGGCTGCCGGGGCGGTCAGGACAGTCTTGGCCGCCAGCCGGAGGTGCCCGATCATCGGATTCGGGTCGCCCTTGCGGCTGACGAGGACGACCTGGCTGGGGGGAGCGCCCTCGATCGGGACGGTGACGAGGTCGGGACGCAGTGAGCTACGCCGGTCGCCGACCGGCAGCACGGCGATCGCCTCGCCACTCGCGACGAGTTCGAGCTTGTCCTCGTAGCTTTCGATCGGCGGCACGCCGGCTCCGAGGATCCGGTAGGAAGTCCAGTCCGTGGTCTCGAACGCGCACGGCGCCGCCTCTTCACCGGCCAGTTCTTCCGCGGTCACCGACGCGCGGTCGGCCAAGGGATGGCCGCGCGGGACGACGAGCATCCGGGGCTCCTCGTACAGCGGGGTGGTGAACACGTCGTCGGCGGCGAGCGGCAGCGGGGCCCGGACGATCAGGGCGTCGACGCGCTTGTCGGACAGCGCCCCGACGTCGCGGCAGCTCAGATGCCGGGTGGCGATCTCCGCCTCCGGGTAACGGCGGCGTAGTTCCCGTACGGCGTCAGTGATCACCAGGTCCTCGACGTAGCCGATGGCGATTCGTTCGGTCCGGGCCTGTTCACGCACGGCCAGCTCGGCCTGGCGGGCGGCCTGCAGCAGGGCTTGGGCCCGGGGGAGGAACGTCTGGCCGGCCGGGGTGAGCCGGGTGCCCTGGGGTGTGCGGTCCAGCAGTCGTGTGCCGAGGTATTTCTCGAGCCGTTGGATCTGGCGGCTCAGCGCCGGCTGGGCCACGTGCAAGTCGGCGGCGGCCCGGCCGAAGTGCTGGTGCGCCGCCACCACGGTGAAGTAGCGCACCAGCCGCAGTTCCAGGTCCTGTCCGAGATCGTTCACCTCTCCAGCGTACGCGTCATGCCGTTTCGGCATGACCGGGTTGCCGAACCGGTCTTGGACGGCCGTACCGTTCTGGGCCTTGACTGAGGGAGCAACGTTTCCCCGAGGAAGTGACAGGCGTGATGAAGGCGATCCAGTTCCACGAAGCGGGCGGGCCGGAGGTTCTGCAGTACGACGAGGTGCCGGTCCCCGAGATCGGCCCGGGTGAGGTGCTCGTCCGGGTGCACGCGGCGGGCATCAACCCGCCGGACTGGTACCTGCGTGAGGGGATGAAGGTCATGCCGGCCGAGATGAGGCCGGAGCTGGAGTTCCCCCTGATCCCTGGAACGGACATGTCGGGCGTGGTCCAGGCGGTCGCTCCGGACGTGCCGGGGTTCGCCGTCGGTGACGAGGTCTTCGGCATGCTGCGGTTCCCCGGGTTCGACGGCCGGACGTACGCCGAGTACGTGGCCGCGCCGGCTTCGGACCTGGCTCACAAGCCGGCCGGTATCGATCACGTGCAGGCGGCCGGGGCGCCGATGGCCGTGCTCACGGCCTGGCAGTACCTGATTGATCTCGGCCACGACGTGCCGTCTCCTTTCACCGGCCAGGTGCACCAGCCGACGCCGATCACACCGGGGATGACCGTGCTGGTCAACGGGGCCGCCGGTGGCGTGGGTCACTTCGCGGTGCAGCTGGCGAAGTGGAAGGGGGCACACGTCATCGCGGTGGCTTCTGGCCGGCACGAGCAGTTCCTGCGCAAGCTCGGCGCCGATGAGTTCATCGACTACACCAGGACGCAGGTCACGGACGTGGTCAGCGGTGTCGACCTGGTGATCGACTCGGCCGGTGGCCCGGACGGCTCACGCTTCCTGACCGTGCTCAAGCGCGGCGGCACCATGCTTCCGGTGTTCTTCGCCCAGTACGACCCGGAAGAGACGGCGCGTCTGGGCGTCACGGTCTCGAACATTCAAGTCCGTTCCAGCGGCCCCCAGCTCGCCGAGATCGGGCGCCTGTTCGATGAGGGCAAGCTCCAGGTCGGGGTGGACAGCACCTACCCGCTGTCCGAGGCGGGCAGCGCACACACGCGAGCCGCGCAGGGCCACCTCCAAGGCAAGATCGTGCTGACGGTGGTCCCGGATTCCCGCCAGTGATCCGTTGGACCGGTGTGCCGCGTCGGCACCGCAAGGTCCGCACCCGCGTCGAGCACACCTTCTCCCGGATGAAGAACTACAGCATCCTCCGTGACCGCCGGCGGCGCGGCGACGGCCTCCACCACGCCGTCCAGGCCGTCGCCCGCCTGCACGACCTCGCCCTCGCGCCCTGACCGCACACCGGCGTACACCGCCCCGGCCCGGCGATCGCGGCCTGTTGCAACACCCTTCGGAACGATCGGTGCGCGGGGCACGTGGTTCGGCAGGCCGACTTCTGGGGCGAGTCCACGCGGGTCCGGGAGCGGCCCGGGTGAAGAACGTCGGCTCCGCCTGGCTGTACCGGCCGGTGACCGGGCAGGCGGCTCGACGTCGATCAGCTGCGGACCATGCCGGCCGCTCTGTCGCCTCTGCCACTCACACGTTCAAGCCTGCAGCGTGTCCCGCCGGTGGGGGGCCGCATGGTCGAGTTCCTCGAGCGCCTGGCGCAGGGCGGGTGCAGGCGCAAGGCCGTAGGCAGCCCGGATTGCGCCTGCCAGGAAAGCCATGAAGCCATCGACGAGTGCTTCGACCGGTAGAGGGCGGCCGTCTTTCAGCCACTGGCGGGCCATCTCGTCACAGGCGGCGGCGTATCCCTGCATGGCCAGTCGGAGCCCGGGTTCGTCGATGTCGAGGTCGAGCAACGCGCAGATGCTTCGAGTTCCCTCGTGCCGGACCGCTTCGAAGGTCTCCCATGCGAGGTCAGTGGCTTCGCCCCCGCGCAGGATGATGTTCAAGGCGGCATCCTCGTGGTCGGCGAGGAAGTTCAGATGTGCGGTGAAGTGCCTGCGCAGGCGTGCGCTGGTCGATCCGTCGGCGGTGATGTTCGTCGCTGCGCGAAGCCGACGGCTGATCTCGCGCACCACCTCCGCGTAGAGGTTCTCCTTGCCGTTGAAGTGATGCGACAGGAGTCCGTGAGCGACCCCGGCCGACCGGGCGATGTCGCCGACGGTCACTGCTGCGTAAGGCCGCCGGGAGAAGTTCTCGAGCGCGGCACGGAGCAGCTTCTGACGTGTCTGCTCGGCAGCCACTTGCCGTTTGGTCGGCGGCTTGCCCGTGATGGATCGAGGCACGTCTGGACCTTCCTCACCTGCCGGTGTCGAACCTCCACCAGGTTAGGCGAGTGTCCGCCGCCGGTCGCACGCCGGCCCCTTGTTGATTGCCGTTCAATGACTTACAGTCAACGAACGGATCGGGTCGCCGAACCGGTGGGCTGGGCAAGCGCAGGCCGATGCCGTCGCAGCCGCGACAAAGCTCCGCGATCGCGGGACACGACGGCCCTGGGGCGCCTGACGGCTTCCACCTTCGGTGCAGCGCGAACCGACCCACAACACACCGAACGGCGGACCACACGGGTAGGAGTCACAGCATGACTTTCGAACTGCCGCTCCCCGACAGGGACGACCCGGTCTGGACATCGGCCCGTGGCTTCCTCGTGCGCAGGGACGAAGGTGTCGTACGGCTCACCGGTCACGAGAGGTTCGCGGTCAAGGTGACCGGCGAACAGACCGATGGCGCCCTCGCCTTCATGGACGGCCTCATCGAGCCCGATCACGGCAACGTCCCGCACATCCACACGAAGGAAGACGAAGCCTTCTACGTGGTCTCCGGAGAGTTCGAATTCCTCAACGGCAGCGAGAGAATCTCTGCCCGGACCGGAGACTTCATCTACGTACCCAAGGGCACGCGCCACGCCTTCAAGAACATCAGCCCGGAGCCGTCCCGGCTTCTCGTCTTCTACACGCCCGCCGGTCCGGAGAAGTTCTTCCTCGAGTACGGCGACGCCGAGGGCCGCCGCCCCGAGCCCTGGCCGGACGAGAAGTTGAACGAGTTGGTGGACATCCTGGGCGCCCACAACATGGTGCTGCTCCCGGCGGGCGACTGGGACTAGGCCGCTCCTCTCTCCCTGTGCTTGGCGTCTATCCCCGGTGGGCTTGGTGTTCACCGATCGAAATGGCACGTATGACGCCGAGCACGAGGGCACCGTGGGTGGGTTGCGCGCCCACGTGGAGGACGTCAACGGCTGGCAGCCGGGCGACCCCGTGAAGACCGCCTCCGCTCTCCTGGCTGCCCTGGCCGCCGACGACACCCCGTGCGGGCGGCGCTGGTCGACGCCGTTCCGGACCGTCTCACCGAGGCCGGCCGAGCAGACGGAGAAGGGGCGCATGGCCCGGGAGTCCCCGAGCCGCGGCACCGACCACGACGACGGAACCGGACCACGAGCAGGCCGGAAGAGGGACGACGAGTCATTCGTCCCGGACCTACGTTTCAGGCGGGAAGGGAGCTCGCGATGGGGCGAGTGGAAGGAAAGACAGCGGTGGTCACGGGCGGCGCGATGGGCATGGGGGCCGCAACGGTCCGCCGGCTCGCCGCCGAGGGCGCCAACGTGGTCGTCGCGGACGTGAACGTCGAGGCCGCACAGGTCCTCGCCAAGGACCTCGGAAGGGCCGCCGCAGTCGAACGGCTCGACGTACGATCGGAGCAGGAATGGGCCGACGTCGTCCGGCGCGCCGAGGAACGCTTCGGGGCCGTGGACATCCTCGTCAACAATGCGGGCATCGCCGATCCAGCTCCCCTGGAGGAGTGGGACACCACACGGCTGCAGCGCACCCTGGACGTGAACCTGATCGGCGTCTTCAACGGCATCCAGGCCGTCGTCCCGGCGATGAAGCGGGCCGGCGGCGGCTCCATCATCAACATCGGCTCGGTAGGCGCCCTGCAGGGAGTACCGAGAATGTCCGGCTACGTCGTCTCCAAATGGGGCGTTCGCGGACTGACCAGAACCGCTGCTCTGGAACTGGGCGTGCACGGGATCCGAGTGAACGCGGTGCACCCCGGCCAGACCGACACCCCCATGACCGAGGGCGTCGTGTTCGATACCAGCGACATCGCCCTCGGACGAGTCGGCCAACCGGACGACATCGCCCGCATCGTCCTGTTCTTCGCCAGCGACGACTCCCGGTTCGTCACCGGCAGCGAAGTGGCCGGCGACGGCGGTCAGAGCGCCGGCCAGGCCAATTACCAAGGCCTCCCGCAGTAACAGACCGACAGGCACCCGCAGCCACACCGGCTGCTCAACCAAACCGCTTGAGCGGCCTGCGCCGGCTCGGTGCAGGCCGCTCGAACCGCCCCAGCAGCATCCCGAACCACGGCCTCCGGCATCCTGCCCGACAGCTCCCCGCGCCAGCCCACAGGCAGCTCCGCCGGTGCCTTCGACCCCATCACCACGACGTCAATCCTCGGCTCGGCCCCAACCGGCCGCCTTCCCGTCGCGCGGCGAACAGTGCAGCAGGCGGCTCCCCTCCCTGCACCGCCTCCCGGCATGTCCTCGCCAGCAGATGTACTCCCGGTCCGAAACCGCGACCACCCCCATGGCCCGGCCCGCAGCGGAGCCGGCAGCCGCACCGTCCCTCCCGTTGCCCATCCGCTCATCCAGTGCGGAAGGGAGGCGGATAGATCAGTGCCGCCCCCACCTACCGGTCTGATGCGCAGAAAACGCTGGTCAGGTACTCCGACGACCCCTGTTCTCCGCCGGAGCAGCACCTGCTGCGCATGCCGCCTCAACAAGCCCACTGCAGCCCGTGCCGCGCCGGTCCCGGTGAGAGGCACCGGGGTTCATGATGCGGAGTGAGGCTGCAGTACTGGTTGCAGCGCCCCCTGCAGCGGGCGCTGGAAAGTGCTGTCCGTCGTCGGGGGCCGGCCGGCCCGGTGCAGGCTGGGTTGGTTCCGCCCCCGGCAGGGAGTCGGCGATGCGCGATGAAACGACGTCCCCTGAACTGCGTTTCGAGGTGCTCGGTCCGCTGCGGGTGTGGCGGAACGGATGGAGCTGGACGTCGGTTCAGTACAGCGACGGGTGGTGCTCGCGGTGCTGCTGCACGCCGACCGACGGCGTCACGGGAGAAGCTGATCGACGCGGTATGGGGCCACGTGGTCCCGGGGCGGGCGGTGAACCTGCTGCAGCGGCATGCCGCCGGGCTGCGCCGGATACTTGAGCCCGGCCGCCCGGCCGCCCGGCCGCCCGGCCGCCCGGCCGCCCGGCCGCCCGGCCCGCGCCCCGTCCAAGGTGCTGGCGTGGACCGAGGCCGGCTACGTGCTGACGGTGCCGGCCGGACAGCTCGATCTGGGGAAGTTCACCGAGCGGGTTCACCATCCAGCCAGGCTCGTGCCGCAGACATCCACTGCAACTATCACCGGCCCCACGGCGGAGCAGTCGGCCAGCCGCCTGGCTGTACGAGGCCGAAACCGAACCTGAAGATTAAACTCCATATAACATGATATTGTTCATCTTTTCCCATCGTATTGACTTCCCGCAGGGAGAGGGGCAATCTTTCAAGCACGGTGACGCTTTCCTGAAAGGGTTGAACGGTAAGGATTCGGGTTCGGGTCGTGTTTGATTTTGCGCGACACGGTAGGGGACGTTTCACGCAGGCTCTTCTGGGCCTTGCGGTGTTCGGGGAGTAAGAATGGCAGCCGCAACTAGGCAATTGTTCGTAAATTCACCCGCCAACAGGTCCGTCACGATCGACCTGGGAGCATCTACCACATTCGTGGCATGGGGGTCGATCACGATGATCGACCCGCGGATCCAATTCGATCGCGACAACGCCGTCGTGATCGACATCCCCTTCATCGACGGCAGTCGGACGAATACTCAAGTCTCTGGAGGTGATCATTGGGGAGATTCTGGCGCCTTCAGCAACGTTCACGATTCGGCAGTCGTTCGCTTCGGCCGGACAGTCACCTTCAGGATGCGTACGTTCGGGCCTGACGTTGACGCTATGGGCTGTGGCATCGTCATCACCAATCCGTGACGAACGAGAGGTAGGGAAATGCCGAGGTATTTCGTCTACGACAAGGAAGATGGCCGCGTTGTCCACGTGCATGAGACGTACGATGTGACGAGCGGTACCACGCTTCCGTGCACGCAGGAAGAGGTTCTTGCAGTTCTGGATGAGGGGCTGGAAAAAGAGAGGCTAGGCATACTGCAGTCCGAGTTCGAGCCGGATGCGGGATCCGGTGCTCTACGCGTCGACCTCACCACTCAGAATGTGATGGCGGCCGGGGTGCCGGACAAGTAGTCGGTTCAGCAAACCATCGGTAGAACCCGCCGTGGGGACCCGGGGTTTCTCAGGTGCGATCCAGCACCTGATGCGCAGTATGTCAAGGGCAAAGTCTAATCGTGGCGAACGGCCCATGCTGTATCAGGTGATGAACGTCTACCGGTCCCCTTCGCTGCCGGCTCGCCCGTGTGAGCAGGCTCCGGTTTCTTCGCTTGATTGCACTGGATCCCGTCGCTAGGCGTGGCTTCAGACGCAGTCCCTCCCATGGAGTTCCAGCCCACCCACCCCGGCCTGCCGGAGTCGGAGGCCGCCGCGGAAGCCGAACGCCTGATCAAGGCATGGGCGCAGCAGACCGCACCGCGCGAGGTGCCCACCTCGTTCCGCGACGACTCACCGCTCCCCGCCTACGGCACCACGCCGCCCGTCCCGCAGGAGGATCGGCGGATCGTGTCGGCCTGGGCGGCCGGGGTCGCCGTCGCCTCCCTCGGCGTCGGCGCCGGCGACCCCGGGATCGGCCGCGGGGCCTGGCTGGTGCTGCACGGGCTGGCCGAGCGCGATGTGCCGATGCCACGAGGTCCAGTTGCGTACTCGATAGTGATCGAGTCCGACATGGCCCTTGGCGGCCTGGAAGCACTCCTCGACACTCCACCGGACACCGGCGACGCGGACCAGCTCCGCCAGGGGTACCTCGGTGGGTGACCAGCACAGGCGGATGGCGAGTTCACCGGTGGTGCGGTAGCGGCGGATCAGCAGGTGGCGTTGGCTGTCGCTGCCTGTGTGGATCCAGGCCCAGTCGTACTAGCGCGGGCCTTTCGCGCCGTTTCCGGCGCTCTGCCGGTGCCAGGCGGTGGCGGGCAGGCGGCCGGCGACGGTGTCCGCGCGGACGGGGGTGCGGCCCTGGTTGACCCATACCCGCGTTGAGCAGGCGACGGCCATCACGTAGCCGGTCCGGCGTGCCTCCAGCGCGGCACGCAGCCGCGGGTCCTGCCCGTAGGCTTCGTCGCCGGTCACCCACCGTGCCTCCACCGCGGCGCCCAGCGTGGCGGCGATCGTCTCCCAGGCCAGACGCGGCTTGGTCGCAAACCGCACCTCGTCGGGTGTCCCGGCAGCGTCGCGGCGCCCGGGATCGGCGCGCCGGGACTGCTCCGGCAGGTGCAGCCGACGGTCTACCAGCGCCTGTCCCCGGCTGGTGGCGTAGGCGAGGAACACATCCACCTGGGAGTTCTCGACGCGCCCGGCCGTGCCGGTGTACTGCCGCTGCACGCCCGCCGAGGCACGGCCCTTCTTCACAGAGCCGGTCTCGTCCACGATCAGGACACCGCCGTCGGTGCCGAGGTGCTCGACGGCGTAGGCACGGATGTCGTCGCGGACGGCGTCGGCCTCCCAGCGGGCGTAGCGCAGCATCCGCTGCATCGGCCCCGGCCGGGCCGGGCCAGCCTGCTCGGCCAGCTGCCAGCAGTTCTTCCGCTCTGCTTGCGACAGCAGCCCGAGCAGGTAGGCGCGGGCAGTGGTCCTCGGCTCGACTCGGCTGAACCGTCCCGCGATCCGGTCCATGGCCTGGTCGAACATCGCCCGCCAGCGGACGGGGTTCACGCTATGGCAGGCGGCCACCGCACGATCGTCGTTGGTCCACACCAAACGATGACCATGCCGTGGCCGCGCTCGTTCCCAGCCGGGCCGCCACAAGATCGTGGAATCAGAACGGACTGCCGGGAGCCCCGTCGCCCTCGACATTGGCCACCATCCTGCGCAGTACCTTGAGCGCGGCCACGTACTCCTCGTCGCTGATGCCCCGGTGGACTACGGCGCGTACCTCGGTCGCCAGCTCACGGAGCCGCGCTCTGGCGGCCTCCCCGGCATCCGTGAGGTGCAGGCGCTGCCCGTCATCGATCCTGAGCCACTCGCGGTGGAGCAACTGGTCCACGACCCTGGCGATCTCATGCGGCCCGTCGGCAAGGTGCGTCAGAGAAGCGACGACCTCCTCGCGGCTCGGCGCCGAAGGACCGCCGTTCACGCGGTTGAGCACCCAGTACTGCGGCTGCGTGACGTCGATCCTGGCCATCGCATCACGCAGATGCCGGGTGACGGTCGCATGGGCCAGGCCGCTCCAGTAGCCGACCGGCTGAGTGGCCAGCATGTCATCGGTGGCGGCCGGGTTCGCCGGCGCCTGGTCAGTGGCGTGTCCGATCAGTGACATGATCGCGACGCTACATTTCCCCGGCGCGCCGAACAATCGGAATGCGGCAGTCACGGCCACTCGTCCTGGGCGCACATCGGGGCCGCCGGCCACCGTCATCTTCGGATGCGCCGCAGCCCCGCGCCACCATGCCCGACCCGACGCAGCCACCACCGACGACGGCTCACCCACTCAGTCAGCGGGTGGATCACGAAACACCACACTGGAGTACTAGGGTCCGTTCGGGCAGGTCACGCCAGGAGGTCCCGGTCCCTATCGTGTAGACCATGCCGTTGATCACCCGGCGGTCCTCCACCCGCGGCCGGCCCGTCGCGGCCCGTGGAACGAGCGGAGCGAGTAACTCCCCCTCCTCATCGGTGAGTTCATGACGGCGTACCACGCCACCACGATCCACCATCCGGCGACCTGCGAAGACGGACCCTAGACGGCGGCCCCGGCTTCGAGGTCGAAGGGGACACCTGTGAGCTGCTCGCTCGCCGCCCACAGCCGTCTGCCCTCCGCGGGGTCGTCGGCGCCTGTGGGGAGCTTGGCGGGCTTGGGGGTGCCGGAGGTCTGGTCCCGTCCGGCGGGGCCGATGAACCGGCCCGACTGGACGTACGGGCTGGTCGCCGCGTACAGGGAGGGCCAGGCCGCGCCCTCGGCCGAGCCCATGAGCAGGCGCGCGGCGACCGGGGTGACCATGCGGCTCAGAGCGCCGTTGCCGTGCTGCTGCAGACCGGTCATCGCCGACCCCGGGTGGACGACGAGCGCCGCGACGGGGCTGCTCGCAGTGCGGCGCGCGAGTTCGAGGGTGTAGACGATGTTGGCGCGCTTGGACTTGGCGTAGGCGCCCATGGCGCGGTAGCTGTTCTCGCTCATCAGGTCGTCCAGCCTGCCCGTCGGCCACCGCGCCGCGCTGGCGCTGACGGTGACCACGCGCGGTGCGGACGAGCGGCGCACGGCGGGCCAGACCTGGGCGTCGAAGGCGAAGTGGCCGAGGTGATTGGTGCCGACCGTCATCTCGAGGCCGTCGTGGGTGGTCCGCCGCTCGGGCAGGTTCATCACGCCGGCGTTGTTGAGGAGCAGGTCGACCGTCTCGGTCTCGGCGATTCGGGTGGCCGCGTCGCGGACGGAGGAGAGGTCGGAGAGGTCGAGCACGAGGGTGTCCGTCCGGGCCCCGGGGGTCGCGGCGCGCACGGCTGCCGCGGCCTGGTCCAGCTTGGTCCGGCTGCGGCCGGCCAGGATGACGCGGGCCCCGTGCCGGGCGAGCGCGCGGGCGGTCTCGAGTCCGATCCCGCCGTTCCCGCCGGTGATCAGCGCGGTGCGGCCGGTCTGATCGGGGATGTCGTCGGGGGTCCAGTGGTTCACCGTTGCCACGCTCCTCGGATTCGTTGATTCTGTGCTCGGTCATGCGGCGCTCGGCAGGGTCGTGATACCGAGCTGGAAGAGCATGCCGAGGATGTCCTCGGCGAAGGCGGCTTCGGCGGTCTTGCCGTTCCTGATGCGGTACACGCCGGTGCCGAGCCACTGGGCATGCCTGCCGGTGGGGCCGGCGCCCATGAAGTCACCGGTGCGGGTGCCGCTGTCGGTGAAGAGCAGTACGACGGTGTCGTCCTCCGCGACGGCCTGGACGATGTCCAGGCGCATGTCGCTGAAGGCGCCGGCGGCACTGGGCCGCCATGAACTTCCTGTAGGCGTCGGTGCCGCGGTGTTCTCCCAGGCTGCCGCCGCGCCAGATCTCGTCGTCCGCCCAGAGTCGGTCGATGACGTCGAGACAGCCCCCGTTGACGACTTCGTCGATGAAGCGCCGGACGACGGCGATGTTGGCTTCGGTGGTCGCTTGGGTGCTCAGGGTGTTCTCGCTTTCCCATGGGTGGGTGTCTGGCCGCCTCACTGGCAGTAGCACCACGCGGTCGCCCGCCTGCAGGGCGGCGGTGCCAATGGCGCGGCCCGGGGCCGCGGGAGCTGCGGATGACGAACCGGTCTTGGACGTGAGAGTGCTCATCTCGGGAGGCGGAGAGCTGCACAGGCGTCGGTCCTGGTGCGCCGCCCAAAACCTGCCCCCCTTTTTTCAGACCGGTGGTCTGTTCGGCTGTGGCCCCAACGTAGAGGACCACCGGTCTGATGTCAAAAGACCGGCAGTCTGTAGCATGGGGGCATGACGACCTTCCAGCGCGCGCGCAGTGAGGAGCAGCGCGGGATACGGCGCCAGGCCATCCTCGACACCACCGCCGCCATGCTCGAGGAGATGTCCATCGGCGAGGTCAGCCTGAACGAGCTGAGCCGCCGCGTCGGGCTGGCGAAGTCCAATGTGCTGCGCTATTTCGAATCGCGTGAGGCGATCCTGCTGGAGCTGCTCGACCGTGCCTGGCGGCAGTGGGTGGCCGACCTGCCTGCCCTGGTGCACGCCGGCATCGACCAGGACGCTCCGGTGAGCCGGCGTGCAGAGCAGTTCGCCGCCGTCATCGCGGGCTCCCTCGCCCGACGCCGGGTCCTGTGCGACCTGCTGAGCGCGCAGGCGGGCGTACTGGAACACAACGTCTCCCCGCAGGTGGCCGCCCGCTATAAGCGCGCGGCCGTGGCCAACGTCGCCGACATCGCGGCGTTGGCCCACCAGCACCTACCTGAGCTGGGCGACAGCGCACCGCAGTTGACCGCAGCCATGATCATGGCCGTCGGCGCCGTGTGGACACACGCACGGCCCTCCCCGGCGATGCTCGCCGCCTACGAAGCCGACCCCTCACTCACCGCGTTCAAGCTGGACTTCGTGACTGCCCTGCAGGAGATGCTGGCCACGCTCACCGCGGGCACCATCGCCCGCGCCTCCGCCTGAGCCCGGTCCTGCCCCACTCGCCTTGGAACTTCCGCGCGCGTCATCACCAAGGTTTCGGCACGAGAGAACGCTGACCGAAACATGATCATCAGCCCGGTGGCCGGTACTCGTGACCACGGGGCCGCTGCCACCTGAACGTCGCGCACGTCACGCCGTACCGGCCGCATATCTGGCCGAAAGGCGGTTCTTGACGCAGCGCGGACGGGCCTGTCGTGACGGTCGGCGGGGTGAGCCGGGGGCCGCTAGTCCGCCGACCCAATCCTGTCGGGATACACAAGCGCCGAGACGCAGCTGATCACCGGCTGGATCAGCTCCAACTGCTCATCCGTCAAGTCGCTCAGGCGACTTACTGCTCCAGCCGTAGATCGTGATCCTGTGGGCGGGGCTGGGATCAGGCGGCCGTATCGATATCGGATCGCGTGAGGTGGTCGCCCGCTGGCACGCTGCCCCCATGGATCACGCAGAAGTACTGCTCATCGGAGGACGAGCTGGTGTCGGCAAGACGACGGTGGGGTGGGAGGTTTCGGCGTTACTGCGCTCCGAGGCGGTCGCTCACGCGATCATCGATGGTGACTTCATGGGGCAGGTGCATCCGGCTCCAGAGGGAGACCCTCACCGCGCGGAGATCACCGAGAGCAATCTGACTGCCGTGTGGGCGAACTTCGCCCAGCGCGGCTACCGGCGCCTGATCTATACGAACACCATGAGTGTGCTGCCGGAGGCGACGGGCATGTTCGAGCGTGCCATGGGGGCCGGAGCGGGGATCATACGAGTCCTGCTCACCGCCTCCGATGAAACCGCCCGCGAGCGGCTGGTGGGACGAGAACTCGGCTCAGAGCTGGAGCAGGAGCTGGAAGGAAGTGTCCGAAAGGCACGGCTCCTGGACCAGCGAGCCCCCGCGGAGACCGTGCGAGTGACGACAGACGGACGGCTCGTCGCTGACATCGCGCGGGAGGTAGTTGCCGCCACCGGTTGGGCCGGGCCTCACTTCGCTCGCCGATCATGATCGTTGATGGGCTGGTCCGGGAACGGCACGGCCACCGGTGATCATCAGTGCGAAGACAGAAGATCAGTCGGTGGCCGCAGGTCACAGCATAGATCCTGCCCGTTGGCAGGACATGTTCGAGTTCCTGATGGGCCGCATCCTCGCCGCGGTTCGCGCGGGTGGAATCACGGCGCCGGGCACGGGAGTTCGTCCTTGGCCTGTTGCCGGACCTGCCGCGCAAGAACTGCTGGACGCTCGCCGAGCATGCCGAACGCGACCCCGGACGGCTTGCAGCATTTGCTGTCCAGGGCCAGGTGGGATGCCGATGCGGTCCGCGACGACCCCCGCGGCCGTCGATGAGCCCGGCGATCTCAAGAAGGGCACCGCCACGGTCGGGGTCCAGCGCCAGTACACCGGCACCGCCGGACGCATCGAAAACAGCCGGGTCGCCGTCTACCTCGCCTGCTCCACCCCGCGCGGCCACGCGGCGATCGACCGGGAACTGTATGTTCCGCGCTCTTGGGCCCAGGACACGGCCCGCTGCCAGGCCGCCGGGATACCCGAGACCGTGCGCTTCGCCACGGAACCCGCACTCGCCGCCCGCATGATCGGCCGCCACTCGGTCGCCGAGCGTGTCGGCGTGGCCATGGGCGAGGTGCTGCCCGGGGCGCCCTGGACGCCGGTGTCCTCGTGTCCTGGGTGGCCGGCGACGAGGTCTACGGGAGCGACCCGCACCTGCGGGCCGCGCTGGAGCACCGGCAGCTCGGCTACGTCCTCGCCGTCGCCCGCGACCACCGGATCACCACCCGCGCGGGCAAATCCGCGCCGACACCCTGGTCAAGAGGCTCCCGAAACGGGCCTGGCAGAAGCTCTCCGCCGGGGCCGGAGCCAAGGGACATCGCTGCTACGACCGGGCCCTGGCCGACATCGCCAGCGAGGGGTCCGGCCACCGGCATCTGCTCGTCCGCCGCAATCGCAGCACCGGCGAACTCTCCTTCTGCCGCTGCTACTCGGCAACCCGAGTACCGCTGCCCACCCTCGCGAAGGTGGCCGGCCGCAGACGGACCGCCGAAGCGACCTTCCAGTCCGGCAAGGGTCTGGCCGGGCTGGACCAGCACCAGGTCAGACGCTGGACGTCCTGGCACCGCTGGGTCACCCTCGCCATGCTCGTCCATGCCTTCCTCGCCACGGCCACCGCCCACGAACGTGCTCACGCACCCGCCGCCGAAGACCTGATCCCACTGACCTGCAATGAGATCCAGCACCTGTTCACCACACTCGTCACCCAGCCCACCCACACAGCCGCACACCGGCTGCGCTGGTCCAACTGTCGACGCCGCCATCAGGCCCGGTCTCGCACCTGCCACTACCAGCGCCAAGCCGTCTACCAGCCATAAAGATCACGATCTACGGCTGGAGTATCACGCTCGATGCGGACAAGACAGCGCCCTCCGGAAGAACAAGCAATGACGCTGACGAGCGATACTGAACGCCAGGAAAAGGGCTGCGGTCGCCGCCCCGGGAGCCGGTCACGCCGGAGCGGCCCGCCCGCCCTTCGCGTAACCCATGGATAGCTCCTGAAGGGGCCTCTGATCAGCGGGCCGCGTTGCTACGCCGCCCATGGCGAGGCACATCGAGGTCCCGGTGGACGACGCCGCGTACGAGGTGCTCGAAGAGGAGGCCGCCCGCGCCGGTATCACCGTGCCGGAGCTGGTCGGCCAGGTGCTCGCGCACGACCTCGACATGCGCCGGTTCCTCGCGGCCGCCGCCCACTTCGCCGCCGCCTGGGGCCCCGCGTTCGACGCGGAGTTCGGCCCGGCCCACCTCGGCGCCGCCGCGTGATCCTCCACATCGACCGGGCGTGGCTCCTGGACGTCGCGCACCAGCATCTCCGAAGCGACCCGGACGTCACCGACTACGGCTTCTCTGAACTAACTGAATAGCCTCCGAGTGAGGGATCCACGTTCGCACTTCGCTTCCGGCGAGGTGCTTCTTTGTTTCTGGGGCCGGGTCTGTGTCGGTGGCTCCTGTTAAGGTCCGCGCCGTGAACTCAACCGATCATCTGCTCGCATTGATCCGGGACATTCCGGACGTCGCTGACCTGCTGCATTCCTCCTTCGAGTTCGGCATCTTCCGCAATGAACACGGTGAGGCGGTCCGCGCGGCCTCCGGCGCCTCGCTGGAGCCCATCGCTGGCGACTGGGCCGGCGGGACCTTCTTCCTGTGCCATGACGAAGACGGGCGACGCCCCGTGATCTATGCCAGCTCCGAGGGTCAGGGCGGCCTGATCGCAGATGACTTGAAGCAAGCGTTGGAGATCATCACTGGTCTGGCTGTGTGGCAGGACTGCCTGAAGTTCTCGGGCAGCGGAAGGCTGGAGGCCATGGAAGCCGCTGCTGTACTCCTCGAAAAGGATCGAGTCAGCGACGAGCCTGCGATCGTGGACCATCGGGCGCAGGTTGCTGCCGCCTTGTCGCTGGACCAAATGCCCATGTCCGAACTCGTCGCCCGACTGAGGAGCGCGGTGATGAGGACGGAACCGGACCACCTGGTAGTCACTGAGTCCGGGGATGAGTACGAGTCACTCTTTGGAGAGTTCGTGCCCACCGACAACCCGGGCTGGCGATGAGCCGAGCCCGGGCTAGTGCTGTGACCAAATAGGTTCGCCGGGTTGGTAGTTGGAGCGGTTGGATGGGCGGTGACGTCCATTCCGACCGTTGGAGGTGTGGTGGCCGAGCCTGTGCGGGTGCGCAGACTGACCGACCAGGAAGGGCAGAAGCTGCAGCAGATCGTGCGCCGGGGCAGTACCAGCTCGGTGCGCTATCGCCGGGCGATGATGCTGCTGGCGTCCGCCGGCGGAAACCGCGTACCGGTGATCGCCCAGCTGGTCCAGGCCGACGAGGACACGGTGCGGGAGGTGATCCACCGGTTCAACGAGATCGGCCTGGCCTGCCTGGACCCTCAACGGGCGGGAGGCCGTCCCCGCCTGCTCACCCCTGACGACGAAGACTTCGTGATCCAGACGGCCACCACCCGCCCCACCAAACTCGGCCAGCCCTCCACCCGCTGGTCGATCCGCAAACTCGCCGCCTACCTGCGCCGCGTCCACGGACGCATCATGCATCGGCCGCGAAGCCTTACGCTGCCTGCTCCGCCGCCGCGGCATCACCTTCCAGCGCACCAAGACCTGGAAGGAGTCCCCCGACCCGGAGCGCGACGCCAAACTCGACCGGACCGAGCACGTCCTGGAGCACTTCCCGAACCGGGTCTTTGCCTTCGACGAGTTCGGACCGCTGGGATCCGGCCCACCGCGGGCTCCTGCTGGGCGAAACAGGGCAGGCCCGACCGCCTGCCGGCGACCTACCGCCGCACCCACGGTGTGACCTACTTCCACGGCTGCTACTCCGTGGGCGACGACCGGCTGTGGGGCGTCAACCGGCGCCGCAAGGGCACCGCCAACACCCTGGCCGCGCTGAAGTCGATCCGAGCCGCCCGACCCGACGGAGCCCCGATCTACATCATCCTGGACAACCTCTCCGCACACACCGGCGCGGACATCCGCCGCTGGGCGAAGAAGAACAAAATCGAGTCGTGCTTCACCCCGACCTACGCCTCCTGGGCCAACCCGATCGAGGCCCACTTCGGCCCGCTGCGGCAGTTCACCCGGGCCAACTCAAACCACCGCAGCCACCCCGCGCAGACCCAGGCCCTGCACGCCTATCTGCGCTGGCGCAACGCCAACGCCCGCCATCCCGACATCCTGGCCGCTCAACGCCGAGAACGAGCCCGCATCCGCAGCGAGAAGAGCATTCGCTGGGGCGGACGCCCGCTCACTGGCACGGCCTGACAGCACTGCGTGCACATCGCCTCCGACCTATCGAAGGATCCACAGGTCGCACCCGTGAGCATCCGTACGACGCATCGCGCTCTGCTGAGCCGTCTGCTGCCCGACGACAAACCGAACGACCTTGCAGTACGTCAGGGGCAATTCCACATCGTGGTCATCGGCACAGACCGCGTCGTGTGCCTGCCCCGCACCCGGGCAGCGGCCGCCCGGCTGCCCCAGCGGGCGGCCGCACTACACGCACTCGCCGGCCTCGATCTCGGCTTCCGCACACCTGAGCCGCTGCTCCAGGGCGGCGCCCACGGCACCGACGAGCCACCGTTCCTGGTACTCAGCCGCATTCCTGGAGAACCGCTGGAGACCGACGCCCTCAACGATGCCCAAGTGGTCGACACCGTGGCGGCGCAGTACGCCACGCTGTTGTCCGGCCTGGCCCGTGCCGGCACCGACGAGACCGTACGATCAGTTCTCCCTCAGGCTCCAGAAGGCCAGTGGCGGCGGTTCGCGGAGAACGTGCGCGCGGAGCTGTTCCCGCTCATGTCCGACAGCGGACGCCTACGGGCCGAGCGGGAACTCACAGCACTCGACGGCCTTCCCCACCTCACCCGAGCAGTGGTGCATGGCGACCTCGGTGCCGAAAACGTCCTATGGGAGTGGGCGCACGGCCTGCCGCACCTCTCCGGAGTAATCGATTGGGACGATGTCACACTCAGCGACCCGGCCGAGGACCTCGCAGCCATCGGCGCCAGCTACGGCCCTGAGCTCCTGGAGCGGGTGCTCGCCCTGGGCAGCTGGTCAAATCACCGACTCCTTACCCGCATCGCCGCGATCCGCGGCACATTCGCCCTGCAGCAAGCCCTCTACGCAATCCGCGACGGCGACGAAGAAGAACTCGCGGACGGCCTGGCCTACTACCGCTGAGGCACACCGGCACATCCGCATCATCGAGCACTTCACAGCAACAGCAACCCGGTGAACCTATGCGGTCACAGCACTACTGAGCTTTTCGTTAGTTCTGTGGGTGCAGGGGCTTCAATGGTGTGAGCATGCTGGGGTGTCTTCCGAGTCGCAGCATGCTGTTGCCGATGTCTCCGTTCTGCCGCTGACGCGGCCGCAGTTGGCCGAGGCCCGCCGCATGCGCGCGGCCGAGTTGTTCGAGCAGAGACGTCCTTCACCCGAGGTGGGCCGGGCCGTGGGGATGCACCCCGAGAGTGTGCGCCGGTGGAAACGTCTGTGGGAGCAGGGCGGGGCTCAGGCACTGCGGCGCCGGCCCGCCACCGGCCGGCCACCCAAGCTGGACGACGCCCAGGTTGAAGCGGTGCGGGTGGCCCTGGAGCTGGGCGCCCGGGCGCACGGGTTCGAAGCGGACCTGTGGACCCTGGAACGGGTCAGCGTGGTGGTTGAGCGGGTGACCGGGGTGGGACTGGCCCGGGCCTCGGTATGGCGCCTGCTGACCGGGCGGCTGGGGTGGAGTCTGCAGCGGCCCCGGCGTCAGGCCGTCGAGCGGGACGAGTCAGAGATCGCCCGATGGGTCGCCCAGGAGTGGCCCCGCATCAGAAAAGGGCGGTGAAGAAACGTGCCTGGCTCGTGTTCTTCGACGAATCAGGTGTGTCGCTGCTGCCCCAGCTGCGCCGCACCTATGCACCCCGCGGGCGTACTCCCACGCTGCGGCACCGGCTGAACTGGAAACGAGCCGGGATGGCCGCCGCGCTGGGCTACCACGCCGCGGACCCCGGGCGTGGTCCGCGGCTGTGCTTCCACCTCAGACCGGGCAGCTACGACACCACCTCTCTGATCGAGGTGCTGGAGCACGTCAAGAGCTTCTACACCGGCGAGTCGGTGGTGTCGGTATGGGACGGACTGTCGGCCCATTGGAGTCGGGGCATGCGGGCCTGGGTGGCCGAGCAGGACTGGCTCACGCTGGAACGGCTGCCGGCCTATGCACCCGAACTCAACCCGGTGGAAGGGCTGTGGTCAGCCATCAAGGCCCACGAGCTGGCCAACCTCGCCGGCGACCACCTCGCCGACGTCGCCGACGCGGCCGAACGCGGCATCCACCGGGTGTGCTCCAACGAACAACTCCGGTGGTCCTTCCTCACCCACACCGGACTGACAATCCATCCCGAAACACCACAGAACTAACGAAAAGCTCAGTAGACAACGTTTTCAGTGGCATGCCGTAAGGTCCGTCCCGTGGGTCACCGAGTCAAGTGCACCCCTGTAACGCCACTGCAGGCTGCGCGTCTGCACGCCCGGTTGCGCCGTCACCACGCTGATGACCAGGCATATCACCCGCCGGACCTCCCGCAGGAGCGGACAGCCGACATTCCGTGAAGCCCAGCGGGACTGATCGTTTTCAAGTTCACGGTCGGCAACTCCACCCGGACCGGCCCAGAGCCGGCGGGAGCCCACTTCTCCGCGAACTCCCGCGATCCCGCGGCCGGTTCAGGAGATGTGCGCGTCCCCGTCCATGCGGTCCTGTGGGCTTCGTTCGCGACTCCCACTCATCGAGCGGTACATGCCGATCGAACCGTGCGTAGCGGTGTCGGCGAAGCCGAACTTCTCGTACAGGAAGCGCGCGGGTCCGTCCGCGATCAGCGAGACATATGCGGTAGCGGGTGCCCGGCGTTCCAACTCCTCGACGAGTGCGGCCATGATGCGCTTGCCGAGCCCTCGCCCCTGGTGCGCAGGATGCACGCATATGTCCACTAGCTGGAATGCGGTGCCGCCGTCACCGATGATGCGCCCCATGCCTATGGGCTCTCTTTCGTGATAGAGGACCACCCCGTACCACGTGTTGGGCAAGGCGAGCGCGACCGCTTCGGGGGCTTTGTCGGAGAGCCCGGCGTCGACGCGCAGGCGGCGGAAGATCTCGACGGAAGGCACATCCGCACGCAATGTGTAAGGATCGCTAACATGGTTCATGTATTACATGCTAAGGCGTGTGCCACACCGCGAACAAGCCGCGTACGGCCAACTGGTGAAGTGCTCGGGTCACACCTCACGGCATGCCCGGATCAGGAACAGGCACCTAGGGAGTGTCGGGGGTCAGGTCCGGCTCGCGGGCACGGTGTCCTTCGTCACCAGCGTGTTGTCGGACCAGCAGAGCCGGTAGAGGTCGACTTCGTCCAACAGGTCGCGGCCGGAACGGTAGAACTCGCAACGGGCGCCGGGCGGCCGGGGTGCGGACCGGGCCCGGTCAGGCGGGTAGGGGTAGGCGCGGGCCGGCAGCAGGGGGGCGAGTTCGGCGCGCGGCCGGCCGGTGGTCAGCTCGTCGAACCGGGAGGGCGGCAGCACGCTCGTCGTCAGTTGCCAGGCCAGGTAGACGGCGGCGGGCACGAAGAAGGCGGCTGCGACGACCGGCGCCGCGAAGGCGGCGACGGAGCGGCGGCGAGCGGCGCTCCGTGCGGAGGCGAGCCGCTGAGCGCTCTCCGGCGTGACGGCGTCCGTGTCGGGGGCCCGGGGAAGAGCGCTCCGGGACGGCAACGCGGACTCGGTGCGCCGCCCGAGGGTCCTGGCCTGTGTGGAAGGTGCCGTCCCGGGTTCCGGCGCCGGTGCCCTCCGGCGGGCCGTGGCCTGGTGCGGGAGGACGGCGGTGACGTGGAACCCGTCGCGATACGGACCGGCCCGCAAAGAGCCGCCGAGAACCGTCACCCGCTCCCTGAGTCCCGTCAGGCCGCGGCGGCCGACGCCGGATGCCGGGCCTCCGGGAGCGTGCGCCGGCCCGTCAGCAGGTGGAGCGGCATTCACGACGCTCACGCGGGTACGGGCGGCCTCGTGGGTGATCCGCACGCGGACCGCACTGGCCGGTGCGTGTTTCACGGCGTTGGTGAGGGCCTCCTGCACCACCCGGTACAGCCCCCGTTCGACCAGCGGGGACAGCGTGGACGCCGTCCCGTGCTGCTCCCAGCGCACCGGTACTCCGGAGGCGACCGCCCGTGAGAGGAGGTCCTCGACGGTGTCGTTGACGGGCGGGCCCGCGCCGGTTTCCGTGCCGGGTGGGTCGTGCAGGACGGCGACGGTCTCCCGGAGCTGCTCCACGGCGTCCGCGATCGTCCCGCGCAGCTCGGCGAGGTCGGTGCGGTCCCGGTCGGTGAGGTCGGGGGAGAGTTCCAGGGCCCCGGCGCGCAGGGCGACCAGGCTCAGGGCGTGGCCGAGGGAGTCGTGCATGTCGGCCGCGATGTCCGCGCGTTCGGTCAGCCGCGCCCGCTCCGCGACCAGGTGCTGCCGCTCTTCCAGGCTCCGGGCCAGCCGCCAGCCCTCTTGGACGAGTTCGCGTCGGCCGCGCCAGTGCCGCCCGGCCAGCCAGGGCAGCAGGAGGGCGGCGGGCAGCACGGTCAGTGCGTAGAACCACCACACGGCCGGTGTCCGCAGTACCGCGCACGTCGCGAGATCGACCGCGAGGCATCCGGCGAGCAGCAGGAGCGGGCGCCGTGCCGCGGTGACACGTACGCCCAGCAGGCAGCTCAGGGCGGCCAGCGACAGGACGTGCGCGTTGCCGGGGGTCGCGGAGTCGGCCATGCCCAGCGCGCACAGCCCGTTGACCAGGACGACTGCGGTCCCCGGCCGGCGGCGGGACAGCGGTACGGCCACCGCCAGGACGGACAGCGGGAGGAGCAGGTCCCAGACCGGCGAGGCCGTGCGCGCCTCCCGGAATCCGTAGCCGGTGGCGGCGGCGAGCACGCACCACAGGGCCACGTCGCCGAGCACGGATCTGGCCGGGAGTGTGCGCGGGTGCGGCATGGCGCGTGGACCGTCCTTCCGATGGAGTCCTCACTGCTTCGGTCGATTCTGCGGGACGGGCCCGAACACCCGGCGAGGGAGGGGCGTGCGGAGGGTCGCCCGGGCTGGTTCCGACGTGTGGTCCGCCAGGTCAGGCGTCCCGGCGCCGCAGCACGTAGAGGCCGATCAGGTGTGCGGTCGCGGCCCACGCCGCCACGATCAGGACCGCCGTCGCCGGGGTGTACGGGGAACCGGCGCCGAGGCGCATGAAGTGCTCCCCGGATCCGTGCGGCAGGTGGTCGTTGACGTCCGCCAGCGCCGGTCCTCCGAGCCCCAGGAGCACACTCGGCAGCGCCCACAGGAGGGTGACGAGGATCGAGAGCGAGCCGGCCGGGTGTCGCGTGGCGAACGCCACCCCGACGGTCAGCACGGCGACCAGCGCCTGGTAGAGACCGATCGCCAGGACCTGCAGGAGGCCCGGGCCGGCCTCGAAGGAGGCGCGTCCGTCGAACGCCACCCAGGCCACCGCCGTGCCCAGGACGGCGAACATGGTGCCGGCGACGAACGCGACCACGGCCGCCACCAGTGCCTTCGCCGCCTGGATCAGATGCCGCCGGGGCACCGACAGCAGGGAGATGCGCACGCTCCCCGTCGAGTACTCGGAGGTGACCGCGACCGTGGCCAGGACGACGACGGCGAACTGGACCAGGACGGCGGAGGAGGCCGCCGCGTTCCCGACGGGCTGGACCGGGTGCTCGTTGATGCGGGCGATCGAGGCGTAGTAGTAGGTGAAGACAGCGGTGATCGCGAGGCCCGCCAGAAGGCAGAGGTAAGGGGCTCTGACGGAGAACAGTTTGGTCCATTCGGAGGCGATCGCCCCGGCGAAGCCACCGGGTGTGCCCCGGCCAGGGGTGTCGGGCGCAATCCGGGCCGGGTCCGCCCGCCCGCCGGGTGTCGTCGAGGTGGTCAAGGTCGTCCCCCTTCGTTCGGCACCGCGGCCGCGGTGGTCGTGTCCGTGCCGCTGCCGCCCGTCGTGTACTCGACGCTGCGTGCGGTCAGGTCCATGTACGCCTGCTCCAGCGAGACCCGGACGTCGCTCAACCGGTGCAGCCGGATGCGGCAGTGGTGGGCCAGGTCGCCGATCTCGGCGGCGGTGCGGCCCTCGACGGTGAGTTCGCCGGACGCGGACGTCTCGACGCTCACCCCGTCGGCCGTCACCAGCCGACGCACCAGCGCCGCCCTCTCCTCGGGGTCGGGCACCACGGCGCGCGCCGACGCGGGAGAGGCGGCAGCGAGGAACTCCGTCATGGACGTGTCGCTCAGCAGCCGGCCCCGTCCGATGACGACGAGGTGGTCGGCCGTCAGCTGCATCTCGCTCATCAGGTGGCTGGAGAGGAACACGGTGCGTCCCTCCGCCGCCTGGTCCCGGACGAGCCGGCGGATCCACCGCACGCCGTCCGGGTCGAGGCCGTTGACCGGCTCGTCCAGGACGAGCACCGGCGGATCGCCGAGCAGGGCACCCGCCACCCCGAGCCGCCCGCTCATGCCGAGCGAGTAGGTGCCCGCCGGCCGGCGGGCCGCCTTGGCCAGGCCCACCGCCTCCAGCACCTCGTCCACGCGGCGTACCGGAATGCCGTTGGCCCGGGCCTGGGCGACGAGGTGCGTACGGCCCGACCGGGCTGGGTGGACGGCCCGGGCGTCCAGCATCGCGCCGACCGCGCACAGCGGCCGGCGCAGGGCCGCGTAGGGCCGGCCGGCGATCAGGGCCCGCCCCCGCGTGGGATGGTCCAGGCCCAGGATCATGCGCATCGTGGTGGACTTCCCGGCACCGTTGGGGCCGAGGAAGCCGGTCACACGGCCGGCCTGGACGTCGAACGTCAGCTCGTCCACGGCGAGGGTGCCGCCATAGCGTTTGGTGAGTCCTTCGAGGGTGATCACGCAGTTCCTTCGTGTCGGTCACAGGCCGCGGACAGCGGGACACAGCACGCGGTGGGCCGACGGTGACGCGCACCGAACGACTCGGGCCGGGCCCGGCCCGGGGCGGGGCGGCCGCCTCGATTCCCGGACGAGAGCGAGGCTAGAAGTCCGCGGTGCCGGCGCCCATTGGTCGAACGGCAGCGGCGTCCTGCCCTTCGTCGGGGGTGTGCCCCGACCCGGGGCGGATCCGCGAGGGCTCGCCGTTCGCACGGCGGCGCGCCGCCCGTAGGCTCGCCGCGTGGAAGAGACGACACCGAGCAGCCGACCGGTCCGGGTCCTGGTGGCCGACGACGAGGCGATGGTCCGGGCGGGTGTGCGGGCCATCCTGGCCAGGGACCCGCACGTCGAGGTGGTCGCCGAGGCGGGTGACGGGCACGAGGCCATCGCGCTCACCCGCCGGCACCGGCCGGACGTGGTCCTGCTGGACATCCAGATGCCCAACCTGGACGGGCTGACAGCGGTGACGCGACTCCACCGGGAGCCCACGGCGGTCGGTGTGATCATGCTGACGACCTTCGGGCAGGACGACTACGTCACCCGCGCCCTGGAGGAGGGCGCCGACGGCTTCCTGCTGAAGGCGGACGATCCGAGGGAACTGCTCAACGGGGTACGGGCGGTGGGCGCCGGCGGGGCCTACCTCTCCCCGCGAGTCGCCGGCCGGGTCATCGCCGGGCTGCGCGCGCACCGTGCGGCACACCCGCACCGCTCGCTGGAACGACTCACGCAACGGGAGCGCGAGGTGCTCGCCGGACTCGGGGCGGGACTGTCCAACGCGGAGATCGCAAGCCAACTGCACCTGGTCGAGGGCACGGTGAAAGCGCACGTCAGCGCGGTGCTCGCGAAGCTGGGCGCGCGCAACCGGGTGGAGGCGGCCATCGCCGCGTACGAAGCCGGCCTGGTCCCGCCACACCGTGACTGACCCGAAGCAACGTCGTCCATGTACTCAGAGCATCGACATTCGGCCCGGCCTCGAACCTCTCGTTCTGCCGGTGATCGACTGATGAGATCCAGCTCATGACTACTTCTGCTTTGGGCGGCGCGGCGGCAGGACCGCCACCGTGGGTTGCCTGCGCGCTCTGCTGGGTGCCGACGTGACCGTGGTCCCGGGACTCAGGGGCCGGACTCTTGCCGGCACGCTACTGATTGGCGATCGCCGCTTCCGGATCGTCCGCCAGCTGGGCACGACGCCGAACGCCAGGGTCGGGATCGCGGAGGTCGGTGGCAGACAAGAGGTCTGGCGGCTCCCGGCCGGTCAGCTGCAGGCCGGCTACGACGAGACGTTCCGTGGCTGGTGGCTCAACATGCTGAGGCTGCCACGTATCCGGGTTCCCGGGCACCCGGAAGACCTATCTTCCTGTCGCCGACGGCCGGCCCCTTGCTGACCTGCAGTCACAAGGCGTGGAGGTACTCGTCAACGTCGGCTCATGTCCTTGCACATCAACACGTAGCTCTCCACGATCCCGGCATCCCCCTGCCCAACATCCTGATCATCGACGGCATCAGCAGCAATGTCGGCCATGAAGGCGTCGGCCTAGAACGCCCGTATGAGGCCAGGACGTTGTTGACGGGCGAGCCGTTCTCTTCGCGATCTGCGTGCTCGCGGGCGTCGATGAGTTCGTCCCAGTGTGCGGCGGTCCAGGCGTAGACGTCCAGGAGGACGGCGAGGAGGCTGTGGCCGAGGGGGGTGAGGCTGTAGCCCGGGGAGTCCGCGTCGGCGTCACGGGTGATGAATCCGTCGCGTTCGAGGGAGCGCAGTGCTCGGGTCAGCTCTTCGGGGCTCGTTCTCGGCAGTGCCCCGCGCAACTCGCCGAACGGCTGGGCTCCCTCGCCGAGCAGGCGCATGACCAACGGCGCCCACTTGTTCTGCATCCGGATCGGCAGCATCGAGGAGGGGCACAGCTCGTCGAACGTCTCGGGTGAGAGCCGGCGCACAGCCCAAGCGCAGGTACCCGAGCGGTAACCGGGGGCCCGCCTCGCGTCGAGCCCATGACGAGGATCGCGATCTTCGGAGCAGGCGGCAGGAGCGGCAGCGCCGCGGTGGCCGAGGCGACCGCACGCGGGCACGGCGTGACGTCGTCGAGAAGCGCTGACGCGGACATAGCCGACCCGGAAGCAGTGGCACGGGCCGCATCGGGTCCCGATGTTGCGATCGCGGCCGTGGCGCCCGCTGAGGCTGACCCGGGGAACTACTTCGGGGCCGCGGCGAACGGCTTGGTGACCGGTCTGCTGAACGCGGAGGTCACCCGGTTGGTCTGGGTGAGCATCGCCTCGTTGCTGCCCGACGCCTCCGGCGTCCCGGCCGTCGACACCGACGGTTCTCCGGCGGCGTACCGGCCGTTCTCCTTGGGGCACCGCCTCGCGTTGGGGGTGATCGGCGCCTCCGGCCCGCGGTGGGCCGCCGTGAGTCCCGCAGGAGACTTCGGCCCGGACACGTCGTCCGTCGGCGGATACGCCCTCACCGAGGTCGGGGACCTGGCCAGCCGCATCAGCCGCGCTGACCATGCCCGCGCGCTGGTCGACCCGGCCGAGCGGTCCGGCCTGCCCCGCGAGCATGTCGGCGTGCTCCCGCTGTCGCCCGACGAGAAGGCATCCGTTGTTCGCGGGGAAGGCCACCGGTGACCCACCGCGACGCGCCCCTGTGGCCGAGGGGTGCCGTCTCGTCCGATCGAGCGCTGCACGAGCCGGCCGATCGCCCACGTGGCCGCGGAGATGGGCATCTCCCGCGCCTGCGCAGCCAAGTGGGTGACCGTTCCCGCCGTCACGGTGCACTCGGTCCTTGGTCGCGCGATCCGCTGATCAAGGCGGGCATGTCGCCGGGCGAAGTGCTGGCCCTGAGCACGACCTGCGGGAGATCGTGAACGCGATCCTCTACGTGGACCGCACCGGGGTGCAGTGGCGCTACCTGCCGCACGACTCCCCGCCCTGGGAAACGGTCTACGGCTCCTTCGCGAAGTGGCAGCAGGAGGGGTGTTCGCCGAGCTCAACGGCCTGCTGCGGGAGCTCGTGCGGCAGCGGGAGGGCCGGAGGGCGGAGCCGTCGGCCTGCGTGGTCGACGCGCGGAGCGTGAGGACCGCCACCTCCGTCCCCGCCGCCGGCCAGGGCACGGACGCGGGCAGAAAGATCGTGGGCAGGAAGCGCAGCGTCGTGACCGACACGCTCGGTCTCCTCCTGGCGGTGCCGGTCACGGTGGCCGGTGCAGGACTCCGTGGCCGGCACCCGCCTGCTCGACCAGGTCGCCGCCGGCCATCCCGGCATCCGCAAGGTCTGGGCCGACGGCGGCTACCGCCGGCACCTCGTCGGGCATGCCGCCGTCCTCGGCGACGACATGGAGATCGTCGCCCGCACCCCCGGGGCCAGGGGCTTCACCCCGCTGCCGAAGCGCTGGGCGTGGAGCGGACCTACGGCTGGCTGATGCTCCACCGCCGCCTGGCCCACGACTACGAGACCCGCCCGGCCCGCTCCGAGGCCTTGATCCACGTGGCCATGACCGACCTCATGGCCCGCCGCCTCACCGGCGAGACCGCGATCTCCTGGCGCGACCCGATGTCACTGGATCAGATACGCATCACGGGACGAAACGACGAGAGAAGGCGACCTCTGAACGGGCGCCGCCTCAGCGCGTGCGACGGTGAAGGGAGGGCCGGTGACATCCGGAGAGCGTACCGGGACCGCGGGAGAGTGCCGCCCAGGTTGCGCCCGCGGCGACCGCACCGGCCGCCGCCGCGGCCAACGCCATCGTCCGGTCCTGCCGCCTGGCCTGGAGCAGGGCGTCGGCGTAAGGCGTCGTGGTGTGGGAGACGAGTGTGTACAGGGGCACCCACCGCTCGGGGAACAGGCGGTTCAGGGTGATGTCCGCCCGCCACCGGAGGAGGCGCCCGACCGTCCGCATCCCGTCACGGAACTCGGCGAAGTTCTGCTCCGAGAGGTCGGCGAGGACATCCGTATGCCGTTTACGCCGCCACTGGAAGTGCGCGAAGGCTCCGCCGACATCCCTGGGCGAGGCCGACAGACACTGGTCGAGCACCACGCAGTCCTCCAGGGCGGCGTTCATGCCCTGACCGTAGAACGGGTAGACGGCGTGTGCCGCGTCACCGATCAGCACGATCCCGTCCCGGTGGTACCACGGCCTGGTGCGGACGGTGACGAGCTGCCCGTTCGGCCGTGAGAGGAACTGCGCCGGCAACTCGGGAACCAGCGCCTCGATCTCCGGGAACGTCGAGCCGAAGAACTGCCGGACCGTGCTGCTCGTGGTGAGCGAGGAGAAGCTGGGCTCTCCCTCGTGGGCCAGGAAGAGGGTGGCGGTCAGTGACCCGTCGCGGTTGGGATGAGCGACGACGAGACCGCTCGGCCGCGGCCACACGTGCAGCGCGTTCAGGTCGAGGCGCGGTGTGACGCACGCGGAGGCAGGAATGGTCAGCTCCTTGTGCCCCCAGGCGAGGAACTGCTGGCTGTAGTCGGCCCTTTCGCCGTGCTGCATGGCGCGTCGCACCGCCGAGAACGCGCCGTCGGCTCCCACGACGAGATCGGCCTCGACGGGACGGACGGTGCCGTCCCGCCCCTCGGCGAACCGCAGGACGATCGGTTTCGGGCCCTTGGCCAGGCCGACGAAGCGGGACCGGAAGAAGAGACGCACACCCGGGTGTGCCGCGGCACGTGCGAGCAGGGCCGTGTTCAGGTCCCTGCGCCGCACGGCGTACAGGATCTCGTCCGGGGTGACACCGTACGGCTGCCACCGGTCGCCACCGCGTTCCCGGTGGATGAGCCGTCCCCGCATCGGGACCGACAGAGCCAGGACGGTGTCCCGGAGGCCGACCGTGCCGAGGGCGTACAGCGCACGGGCCGACATGCCGAGGTTGATCGACCTGTCGTCTCCGGGTGTGTCCTCATGCCTGGGGTCGGCGCGTTGCTCGTGCAGGCGGACGGCGAAGCCGCGTCCGGCCAGCATGATCGCCATGAGTGTGCCGGCCAGCCCGGCACCGACCACCACAGCCGTGCGCGCACCGCTGAGGGAGGGGCCGGTCATACGACGCTGCTCCGCCCGCCGGGACGTTCACAGGTAGTCATCGCAGCCTCCGTCGCGGACGGTGTCGAGGGTGAAGCAGTGCAGTCCGCCGCCGAAGAGCCGGCGATGCCGGTGACGGACCGGGACGACGGTGAACCCATGGCCCTCCAGCATCCGCATGAGGTCGGGACAGCCTTCGTTGGCCAACACCGTGTCCGGGGAGACCGACAGTACGTTCAGGTCGATGAACCGGCTTGTCAGGATGAGGTCGTCGTCCTCGTAGGACGGGAAGTCGGACGCTCTCGGCTCAGGAGCCACGATCATCTTCCACTTCCGCAGCGGGGACGGCAGACGGTCGGACAGGTCAGGGGAGCGGACGAGAAGGACCCCCGGCCGCAGAGCGAGGACGGCGCTGTCGATGTGGCCGTCCGTGACGTGATGCATGCGGTGCACCCGGACACGGCCGCTCAGATGGCGCTCCAGCCAGTCGCAGGCCATGGCGTGATTGACCGTCGCCACATTGACGACAAGGTCCCGGCCGAGCCGCAGACACTGGGCGGCGTCGATCATCATCTCCAGGCCCACGTCGTACGGTGAACTGCGCGGTGACGACACCGCCTCGGTGCTGCCGATGGCCCGGTGGCCGTAGGGGGCGAGGTCGAAGGATGCGTCCGTCATCAGGGGGCGGGGCATGGTGGTCCAGCGGGCGCCCTGCCGGAAGTACTCCGTGAACGTCCGTTTCAGGAACTGTGTCTCGAAGTACCGGGCACGCAGCATCGGCGGAGTCTCGATGATCTCGTCACCGAGGATCAGGGTGTTGTCACGCAGGTTCAGGGGCGGCAGGACCGGGGCCGACCAGGCCGGCGTGCGGACATCACCGGTCGTGCTCATGACGTCCATCGGCCGGTGCACGATGACGTCCAAGGACCGGAGTGTCGCCGCCATGCCCTCGACGTCCTCGTTGAGTTCGTCGACGTAGCGCTCCTTGATGGTCAGGCGGGGGGAGGGGCGGGGCTCGCCCGTGGACGGGACGCCGGTGAGCCGGGGGTAGTAGCCGTGGGAACGGTCCGCGTTGTCCTGGGTGAGGTTCTCGTAGAAGAACAGGTCGAAGGAGAGGTCCGGCACGTGGCTGCGGTACCCCGCCGCCGAGCCGAGGACCACCTCCCTGAGCGGTGACCATTCGTCATGGCTGTTCAGCCGCATTCCCTCGGTCCCCTCTGTCGTGTGGCGAAGGCTCGGCGCAACGGTGGGCGCGGAGCAGCGAGGCCGGCCGGACGGGCAGGTCGCGCACGCGGACTCCGGTGGCGTGATACACCGCGTTGGCGATGGCGGCGGCCGTGCCGACGATGCCGATCTCACCGAGCCCCTTGGCTCCGGACGGCCCGAGATGGTGCTCCTCCTCCTCGATCCAGGAGGCCTGGACATCCTGTACGTCGGCGTGGGTCGCGATGTGGTAGGTCGCCAGTTCGTGCTGGGCGTAGTCACCCGAACAGGGGTCCGTCACGGCTTCCTCGCACAGGGCCATCGACAGGCCCATGGTCATGGCACCGACGAACTGCGACCGTGCCAGGGCCGGGGCGAGCACCTTGCCCACGGCGAAGACGCCGAGCAGTCTCGGTACACGGATCTCCATCGTGTCTGCGTCCACCCGGACCTCGGCGAACTGCGCGCCGAAGGAGAACCGCGCACGGTCGGCCAGTGCCGCCACCTCGGCGTCGGTCCTCGCACGTGCGGTCAGTCCCGTCACCGGGACCACGCCCCCGCGCTCCCGGACCCGCCGACGGAGGTCGCGGCAGGCGGCGATGACCGCCCAGCTCCACGAGGAGGTTCCCATCGACCCGCCGGCCACCACGGCCCTCGGCAGGCAGGAGTCGCCGATGCGGATCTCCACCGCCGACGCGGGAACGCCCAGTTCGCGGGCGGCCACGGAACGCAGCATGGTGCGGGCGCCGGTCCCCACGTCCACTGCGGCGATCGAGACGCTGTACCGTCCGTCGACGGAGACGGAGACCGCCGCGTCCGACGGGGCCACGTCCGCGGTGTAGGTCGACGCCGCGACCCCCGTCCCCACCAGCCAGTGCCCCCTCCGTCCGCTGCGAGGCGCCGGGTTCCGGCCGGCCCAGGCGAACAGGCGGGCGCCGGATCGCAGACAGGCCGCCAGATTGCGGCTGGAGAAGAGCTGACCGGTCTCCGGATGGACCGACGTGTCGTTGCGCAGGCGCAGGTCGACCGGATCGACACCGGTACGGACGGCGAGCTCGTCCATGGCCGACTCCAGTGCGAACATGCCGGGGCAGTACCCCGGTGCCCGCATCCAGGAGGGACTGGGCACATCCAGGGCCGCCAGCCGGTGCGAGGTCGCCCGGTGCGGCGCCGCGTACATGTGCCGTGCCGCGGCAGCGGTCTGCTCGGCGAACCGGCGCAGCGTCGAGGTGTGAGCCACGGCGTCATGGGCGAGCGCGATCAGCCGGCCGTCCGGATGGGCGCCGAGGCGGACCCGTTGGATGGTGGGTGACCGGTGGCCCGCCACGGCGAACATGTCCCGCCGGGTGAAGGAGCAGGTGACGGGCCGGCCGACGACGAGGGCCGCCATCGCGGCGAGCACGGTGTTGGCCCGTGGAGCCCCCTTCGCCCCGAAGGCTCCGCCCACGTGCTCGCAGATCACACGCACGTGGTCCGTCCGCAGGCGGAACAGGGCGGCCAGCACGTTCTGCACGGTGTTCGGGCCCTGGGTCGAGTCGATGAGTGTCAGCCGGCCGTTGTCCCAGGAAGCGCATGTCGCGTGGGTCTCCAGCGGGTTGTTGCACACCGCCGGTGTCCGGTAGGTCTCGTCGACCCGTACCGGGGCGGCATCGAAGGCCCCGGCGAAGTCCCCGGACGAGGTGCCGGCCGGACGGCCCTCGTTGAGATGCTCCGGCTCGTACAGCCGGTGATGGTCCGCAGACAGCCTCACCTCGTGGCACGACTGCTCGTAGGCGACCCGCACGAGCCGCGCCGCGGCGGTCGCGGCCTGCCGGCTCGTCGCCACGACCGCCGCCACGAACTGGCCCCGGTAGGCGATGCGGTGGTTCTGGAACAGCATCAGCTCGGCATCGTGGACCTCGGCCAGCCGCGGGGCGTTGTCCGGGGTGATCACGGCGAGTACCCCTGCCTGCCGCAACGCCTCGCCGTCGTCGACACGTACGATCCGGCCTCGCGCGACGGTGGACCGGACCGGCACCGCGGTGACGGCTCGGCCGACCGCGTGGTCACCGGCGTACCGGGCACGGCCGGTGACCTTGTCCCAGCCGTCGACACGCTCCTGGCCGCCGGTCATGCGGCCCTGCCGGCGAGCTCCGACAGGAGACTCACCGTCATGTTGCGCAGCAGATCGACCTTGAAGGCGTTGCCGTGCAGGGGACGGGCGTGGACGAGTTCAGCGTCCACCGCCTGCCGCAGGACGTGGCCGACCGGCCGTCGGCCTGTGAGTGCCCGCTCCGCGTGGCGGGCTCGCCAGGGAACGGGCGCCACCGCCCCGAACGCCAGTTTGACATCGACGATGTGATCGCCGGTCATGCGGAGCGCCGCGGCGACCGACGCCGTACCGAACGCGAACGACGCCCGGTCGCGTGCCTTGCGGTAGGCGCAGGGCCAGGCAGCGGTCGCGGCGGGCAGGCGTACCGCGGTGATCATGTCCGCGCGGGCCAGGACGGTGTCGTCCGGTGGCGCGTCGCCGGGGGGCCGGTAGAGGGACGTGATCGGCACGGTACGCGTCCCGTGCGGGCCCGTCACCTCGATCAGCGCGTCGAGCGCGGTCAGCGCCACCGCCAGGTCGGAGGGGTGCACGGCCGCGCAGGCCGGCGACGCTCCGAGGACGGCCAGATGGGGCGAGTGGGGCAGGCGCGACTCCAGCGCCGGGCATCCCGATCCGGCCGATCGCCTGTTGCAGGGCTTGGTGACGTCCCTGTAGTAGGGGCACCGTGTGCGTTGCAGCAGGTTCCCGCCGACCGTCGCCACATTGCGGATCTGCGCGGACGCCCCCGACAGCACGGCCTCGGCCAGCAGCGGGTACTCCGCCCTCACCCGCGGGTCGGTTGCGAGGTCGCTGTTGCGGACCGTCGCACCGATGACCAGGCCGCCGTCGCGGGCGGTCCCGATCCGGTCCAGGGACAGCGACGTGACGTCGACGAGCAGTGTCGGCTCCTCGACGTGCAGCTTCATCAGGTCGACGAGGCTGGTGCCGGCGCCCAGGAAAGCCGCGCCCGGGTGTGCCGCCACACCGGCGACGGCGGTGGCGACACTGTCGGGCCGCTCGTAACGGAACGTCTTCACGGTGTGCCCTCCGCGATCGTCTTCGAGGCCGCTGTGACGGCGGCGACGATGTGGGTGTAGGCGCCGCACCGGCACAGGTTGCCGCTCATGCGCTCCCGGACGGCACCGGCCGGTGCCGTCCCGTCCCCACCTTCCGCGGCCAGCTCGATGAGCAGGCCGAGGGCCGAGCACAGCTGGCCGGGCGTGCAGTAGCCGCACTGCAGCGCGTCGTGGTCGAGGAAGGCCCGCTGCAGGATGCGGAGTCTGCCGTCCCGTACGGCTCCCTCGACGGTCGTGACGTCGCTGTCGGGCAGCGCGACGGCCAGCAGCAGGCAGCTGTAGACGCGGCGTCCGTCGACGAGCACGGTGCACGCACCGCACTGGCCGTGGTCGCACCCTTTCTTCGTACCCGTCAGGCGCAACGCCTCCCGCAGTGCGTCCAGGAGCGTGGTGCGGTTGTCGAGCCGCAGTTCGCGGACGACGCCGTTGACCCGCAGCCGCACCGCAGCGGAAGTGTTCCCGGTCGCGTTCATGAAGCCGGTGGCGGAACGGGCCGGTTGACCGAGGTGTCGTCCTGCGGCCCGGCGAGGAACCCCGCGTCGACGGGGAGGGCCACGCCCGTGATGGACGCCGCGTCGTCGGACACGAGGAAGAGCACGGCGTCGGCGATCTCGTGCGGCCAGGCCGGGCGCCGGTGCAAGGGATGGATGGTGCCGTACTCCTCCACCGCCTTGGCCGTGTCGGGGGCGCCCCGCAGGAAGTCGTCGGTCATCGGGGTGCGCACGACGCCCGGACACACGCAGTTGACGCGCACGTCGGGGGCGTAGTCGAGGGCCATGCCCTGAGTCAGCTGGACCATCCCGGCCTTGGTGGGACCGTAGGCGCAGTCCATGGGGTAACCGACGAAGGCCAGCGCGGAGCTGATGTTGACGATGGCGCCGCGGCGCCGGGTCAGATGCGGCAGGGTGTGCTTGGCCACGAGGAAGGATCCGCGCAGATTGACCGCGTGGGTGCGGTCCCAGCCCGCCGTGGAGGTGAGCGCCGCGCCGGCCTGCGGGCCGTTGACACCGGCGACGTTCACCAGAACGTCGACGGGGTGGCGCGCGGCCACCTCGCCCACCGCACGGAGCACCTCTTCCTCACGGGTGATGTCGGCCCGCACCGCGTGAGCGGCCGCGCCGGCCTCCCGCGCGGTCGCCCGCGCGCCCGGCAGATCGATGTCGAGACATGCCACGGTCCCTCCTTCCTGGGCCAGGCGCAGGCAGGTCGCGCGGCCGATGCCGCCGGCCGCCCCGGTCACCACCGCGAAACGGCCCTCCATACGCCGTCCCACAGCCATCAGCCCACCCCCCGGTGGGCGATCGAGGTCGTACCGACGGGCAGCGCGACTCCGGTGACGAACAGGCTCTCCGGGCTCACCAGCCATGCGACGGCGGACGCGACCGCCTCCGGAGCGGCACCGGTCACCGCGGGACAGACGCAGTTGACACGCACGCCGGACGGAGCACCGTCCAGGGCCGCGGCTCGGCTGAGACCGAGGATCGCCGCACTGACGGCGCATCCGCTGGCATGACCGGGGCGGCCGGTGAGGGCGGTCTCGGACGCCACGTTGACCACGGATCCCCGCCGCCGGGACGCCATGTGCGGCAACACGGCGCGGCACACGTGGAAGACCCCCGTCAGCGAGGTCTCCAGGGCGCGCGCCCACTGCCCCGGCGTCACGTCCCACAGCCGGTCACCCGCCATGATGCCGGGGCAGTTGACCAGCACGTCGATCCGGCCGTCGGCGGCCACGACCTCGAGGACGGCACGCTCCACCGCGACCGGATCCGACAGATCCGCCGACAGGCCGATCCCGTACGGCCATGGTGCGCCCGGCCGCCCCGGGGGCTGCTCGGTGGCATCGGCGACCCTGACCAGGGCGCCTTCCGCGGCCAGCCGTCGGCAGACGGCCCGCCCCACAGATGAGCAGCCGCCGGTCACCAGGGCGACCGCCCCTTCCAGCCGCCGGACGGCTTGCCCCGGTCCGGCCGGGGCCGATCGGGCCGCAGTGTCCACAGGCGTCCTCCATCCGTTTTCTCAGTCGGACTTCGCCGGTGCCTTCCGGTCCGGGTCCGGTGCATCGCGGTAATACATCGCGGACGCGACTTCTGCTCCGTTTCTGCTCCGTTTCTGCTCCGGATCGCGACAGAGCCTACCCGATTATTCACCGCCGATCTCCCCGATATTCCAGGAATTAATCGGGGTGAAATGCACGCCGCTTCTCCGGTGAAGTGCCGCACACCGTGATGCACGCCCCGGCTCGCGCTGCTGCCTCCAGGTGGGCGGCCGCACCCCTCGCGCGCCCTGCCGCCCCGATCAACTGCCTCGGATGATGTGGTTCTACAGTCCTCGAGTGGCGTCCGGGCGGCATGCGCCGCAGACGAGCCGCCTGCCGCCGCCACACCCGGACGGCGCGCACCCGGACGCCGGCATGGTGAATGATCGGTGGAAGAAGAGATCGGTGGCAGGAATAAGACGCCCGGTCCCCCGAATCCGCCGACCGATGCGGAGATATCCGTGATTCTCTGCGGCACTCCCATGAGTGCGCAGAAAACCAGAACGCCCGAAAGGGCGGAAAGGAGGTGGATCATGGCGCGTATCAAGTTCGATACGGCGGATCCCGACTGACGATCCGTGCGGCCGGGTGTGCTGCGCACTGTGCATCCGGCCGTTCCCGACGGCGTGATGGAGCCAGGCATGGCCAGGCACGACCCCAGCGACGGAGCCCGATGACCGCCGTACGCCTTCACGACACCTCGCGGGAGTGCCGGAGCCTGTACTCCACGATGCTCACCCGGGCCGTCCGCTCGGAGTTCGACATCCGCGATCTGCCCGGACCCGGCACGTCCCACTTCGAACTGCTCACCGCCCTGGCCGCGGAGTCCGCCGTGCGTACGCACCTTCCGGGGCCCTTGCGCTGGAGACCCCGGTGGGCCACCCGGGAGCTGTGCGCCCGGTTGCGCGCCGACTGCGCCACATCGGCCGAACGGTCGGGCGTGGTCCGCAAGGACAAGCGCAACGCCCCGGTCGGCCAGGACTGCCTGGCCGAACTCTTCGACACACTGGGGTTGCTCGCCGGTGTCCAGGCTTTGGTGGGAGAGGCGTCACTGATTCCTGTGGCGGCGAGCTACATCGTCTACGACGGCCCCGGCTCGCTGCTGCAACTCCACCTCGACCGGCCGACCTTCGGGGACATCACCCTACTGCTGCGCCTGGACGACACGGACGCCGCCGGACCGGCCGGACAGCGCAGCAGCACCCTGTTCGTGACCCCCGAGGGCTACCGGCGCGAGCCGCTCGGCACCGGCGAGTCCCTCGTCTTCGACGGGACCTCGACGCTGCACGGCAGAACCGCCCTGACGGCCGGGGAGGAGGTGACCTTGCTCAGTATCGGCTTCCAGGTCCCCGAAGGGCAGGACCCGCCATGCGCGTATTGATCGGCAACGCGTTCAGCGAGGTGCTGGTCGGCCGGTACGGACGTACCAGAGCACAGTGGAAGGCCCAGAAGCTGCTCTGGTGGGCACGGCCCGGTGACGTGCTGGTGCTGCCCGGTGAGCCGGACCACGACTTCCTCGACTACGCCCTGCGCCTGCGAGGTGTCGACCCGGGCGCCGTACGCGTCGTCGTGCCTCCGGACGACGAGGAAGGAGACCCCCGGCTCACCCGCGGCAGGCTCCTGGACGAGCGGCTGCACGCCACCCTGCGCGGCGTGATCGGAGTACGCCCCGTCGAGACGGTGCTCGCCTTCTGGCCGGACACCACCGTCTCCTCGCTCGCCGACGCCATCGGCGCGAAGGAGGCACTGAGCGGCTACGCGTTCATGACGCAGTCGGGCGGCACCGTCTCCAACAGCAAAGCCGTGTTCCGGGCGGTGGCCGCCGGGGTCGGCGCGCCCGTTCCGGACGGCGTCGTGTGCGTGCTGCGTGAGGAAGCCGAACAGGTGGCCTGGGCCATGCTGGCCGAGGGCCGCCCGGTGATGCTCAAAGGTGAGTACTTCATGTCCGGCGACGGCAATGTGATCCTCGGCCCCGATGACGGCTTCCCGCCGCTCGGAGCGCGCACCAGGATCGTGACCGTCCGTCCGGACCAGGTGACCAAGGCACTCGCGGACCACTGGGACCGGCTCACCGGTGCGGGCCGTTACCGGCTGGTGGTGGAGGAGTACCACCCAGGCTGCACGTCCCTGTTCGCGGAGTTCCTGGTGACCGACTCCGATGTCGTGCACAAGGGGGATGGGGAACTCCTCAAGGACCCGCAGGGGGTGGGCCAGATCATGCCCTTCCAGGGGCAGCCCGCCGACGTCCGCCGGCAGCTCCTCGAAGGCGGCGCGGCACTCTCGCAGGCACTCCGCGCCGTCGGCTACCGCGGCATCGTCAGCGCGGACGCCGTCGTCACGCCGGACCGGCAGGTGCTGTTCACCGAGTACAACGGGCGCACCACGTCCTCGACCCACATCTACGAGGTGATCGGCAAGGAACTGGTCGGCGAGCGCTACCCGGCGCAGCGCGTGCTCTTCGAGAAGGTCCAGCTGAAGGCGCCCTCGTTCGCGGAGGCGCTGCGTCGGCTCCGTGCCTGCGGACTCGCCTACGACCGCACAGCCGGCCACGGCGTCGTCCTGACGAGCGCCTACGAATCCCGGGTGAGCAACCTCAACTACTGCGCGGTCGGCGAGGACCTGGCGTCGGTGCTGGCGCTCAGCCGCGAGGTCGACCGGCTGGTCGCCGACCCGGCTGAACCCGGCGCACGGTGAGGGACCCTCCGGTGAGCCCACTCGGCCCGCGCTGCGCCGGTTCCCCGGACAGTCCGCACTTTCCATACCCGCACCGCCGCGAGAGGCGGCTCCACAGCGAGGAGGGTCCGTGGTCGACAGCACGACGCTGGCCGACGCGCGGCGCGTCAGGCGTCAGCACTTCGGGGGAGACTTCCGGCTGCACTCCGTCATCTACCCCATCGACTACTGCACGTCGGGCTGCACCTACTGCGGGCTCAGCACCCTCCTCGCCCGGGAGGGGGCGCACGGAGTCCGCGGCGCGATGCGCCCCGCCACCTTCGACTGGCTGATGCGGCGACTGACCGACGCCGGCTACCACGTGCACGAACTCGTCTTCGGCACCGTCGCGGACGACCAGGCACGGCTGACATCGCGGATCGCCCGCTGGGTGGAATCCGCCCGGCGGCACGACCCGGACGGATACCTGATCGTCAACTGCGACACCCTGCGTCCGCAGGACTACCGGGTACTCAGGAGCGCCGGGGCGGACGCCGTCTGGACCTTCATGGAGGTCATGTCCCCGGACGTCTACCGCGCCAAGCACCGTTCGGGGCTCAAGGCGGACAGGGAACAGCGTCTGGAGGCACCCCTGCGCATGCGCGAGGCGGGGCTGGCCGTCGGCAACGCACTGCTGTGGGGCCTGACCGAGGACTGGCAGGGCGAACTGGACCAGTTCGTCGCATGGTCCGGCCAGGTCGGCGGCTTCGACTTCGTGGCCACTCCGGTGCAGCAGCGGCTGACCCTGTCGCCCGGCAGCGCGGCGCCGGACTACTTCGACGTCACGCCTCCCCTGACGGTGGACCCGGAGCTGTACCTCACCATCTGCTGCGAGCTGCGGCTGGCCTTCCCCACCGCCCGTCTCGTCGCGAACACCCGCCTGGACCCGACGTTCGTCTACGGTCAGGTCTCCGCGGTCAACGACATGTGCAACGGCTATGTGTGGACCGGCTCCCGCTCACACCCCGAGCGGGAACTGGCACAGGACGGGCACGTCAGACACGACGGCACCCAGATGGACTTCCACAACCCCGGAGCCGACCCCGAGGCGATCCAGCGTCTGTGTCCGCAGGACATCACCGTGCGGCTGGACCTGCGGGCGTGAGGCACGAGGCGGGCAGGAAGCGGAACACGCGGGAACCGTCACCGCGGCGCGGTGCGGGCCCCGGACGTCCGTCGCCGCACGTCCCGCCCCGGAAGGAAGCGGTGCGTCTCCACCGGCACGCGCCGCAACTGCTGCGTGCGCTGAGAGCCGCGGGCGGCTGGACGCTCACGGCTCTGACGGCGGTCCTGCTCGCCGAGGCACTGCTGCCGGCGGCCCACGCGGCAGCTCTGGGCCTTCTCGTCGAGGGCGTCCAGGAGGCCGCACACACGCGTCGTCCGGGAGCCGTGACCGGATCGTTGCTGGTCTTCGGCGCCGTTGTGCTCACCGCGGAGATCACCGCGTCCGCCGCTCCCGCGCTGACCCTCCTGGCGACCGGCCGGGTGGACGGAGCCCACCGTCGTGCCGTCCTCGCCCTGACGACCTCCTGCGATCTGGCGGTGCTGAACACCCCGGCGGCGCGCGCCGCGATCCGGGACGCCCTGGCCGACCGCAGCAAGGGGTACGACTGCGGTCTGTCCGACGGCGCGCTGGCCCTGCTGCGTTCCCTCGCCTCCGTCGCGGGGCTGCTCGCCGCGCTGGCCGTGATCGGCCTGCACGTGTGGTGGCTCCCCGCCGTCGTGCTGCTGCCCGCCTGCGCTGTCCGGATGTTGCGCTCCCGCAGGGACTCCGCCCTCATGGACGACTGGCGGTCCGCGACACAGGAGGAGCTGGCCCTGGACGTCTGGCGCAGGGCGAATCTGTCCGCGGTGGAAGGACAGGACATCAGAGTGTTCGGCCTGGCGGACTGGATGGTGGCACGGATGCGCGGGCATCTCCGCGATGCCAACAAGCGTCTGTGGGATCACGTGGACCGGCAGATCCGGAGTGCGTGGCGGCCGGCCGCGCTGGTCGCGGCCGGGCTGCTGCCCGCCTTCGTCACCGTGTCCGCCGACGCCGCAGCCGGCCACACCCCCGCAGCGGCGGCCGTCGCGGTCTTCGCCGGGAGCTGGGCCGTCTTCCAGGTACTGAGCGCTCAGACGAACTCGTATCTGATCGCCGGGGGTGTGCGGGTCGTCCTCGCCACTCGGGAGGTACACCGCCTGCTGACCCCCACGCCTGCCGGAGCGGAACGTGCGGATGCCGGACGGGGACAGCCGCCGCACGTGGTCTTCGAGCAGGTGCGGTTCCGCTACCCGGGCGCTGGCCGAACGGTGCTCGACGGCGTCGACCTGGAGATCCGGCCGGGCGAACTGCTTGCCGTCGTGGGAGCCAACGGCGCCGGAAAGACGACCCTGATCACGCTGCTGTGCGGTCTGTACCAGCCCGCGCAGGGGCGTCTCCTCGTCGACGGTGTGGATCTCGCGGCGATCGACGCGAGGAAATGGCGGGAACGGCTGTGCGTGGTCTTCCAGGACTTCGTGCGCTACCCCCTGACCCTGGCGGAGAACATCGGCCTCGGCAGGGGGGACATGGTGCCCGAGCCGACGGCGCTGCGCCGCGCGGCGGTGCGCTCCGGGCTGTCCACGACGGTCGAGAAGCTGCCCCATGGCTGGGACACGCCGCTCAACCCCTCGCGGACCGGCGGGACGGAACTGTCCGGCGGACAGTGGCAGCGGGTGGCGCTCACCAGGGCGCTGTACGCCCTGGAGCGTGGTGCGACCCTGCTGGTGCTCGACGAACCTGCGGCGCATCTGGACGTGGCGGCGGAACATGCGCTCTTCGACCGGCTGGCGGAGTGCCGGGGCGAGGCGGGAGTGGTGGTCATCTCCCATCGTCTGTCGACCGTGCGGCGGGCGGACCGCATCGTCGTCCTCGGCGGGGGACGCGTCGTCGAGGAGGGGACCCATCGGGACCTGATCGCCCGTGCCGGCCGGTACGCGAGGATGTTCGCCGCGCAGGCCGAGCGGTTCCGCGCGGGCGAGGGTGGTCCGGCGGACGGCCGGGAGGGCCCGGTCCGGCACACCTCCGGTTCCGGCGGGGCCGGAGGTGCGCGGTGAGACGGTATCCGGGCCTGTGGTGGAGCCTGTTCCGGCTGTCCTGGAGCACCCACCGATGGCTCACCGTGTCGACCCTGTCGGTGCTGCTCCTCTCCGTGGTCGCGACCGGGGCATGCGCTCTGGCCCTGCGTGCGGCCGTGAACGCCATGGTCGCGGGCGAGGGCTTTGCTGCGGTGACCGCCGCCGTGCCGGCCGTGGCCGCCTACGCGGCCCTCCACGTACTGCAGGACGCCACCGCGACCTGCCGGAACGCGGTGACCAACCGCGTCGCCCGGCTCGAGGTCGAACCGGGGGTGCACCGAGAGGTGGCAGCGCTGCCGGGGATCGAGCACCTGGAGCGGACCGACTACCTGGACCGGCTGAAGGCTGTCCGGGACGGTGGTACGCAGCTGGTGGGCAGTATGTGGCGAGTGGTACTGACGTTCACCAGCGTGATGAAACTGCTGGTCGCGGCGGGACTTCTGGGCTCGATCAGCCCGTGCCTCCTCGCCTTTGTGACAGCGGCGGCGGTCCCGGCGGTGTGCCAGTTGAAGGGGCAACGGCTGCTGAACGACTCCCAGGTCGCCACCATGGAGGCCGTTCGGCTGGAGGCGTCCCTCGCGGAACTGGCCGTGGACGCGGGGGCGGCGCCGCAGATCCGGGTGAGCGGAGCGGCGCCGGGGCTGGGAGCACGACGGGAGGCCGCCTGGGCAGAGGCGCATCGGGTCAGGCTGCGTGCGCGACTGGCGGCCTCGGCCCTGCGGCTGGGCGGCTGGACCGTGTTCCTGGCCGCTCTCCTCGCCGGAATCGTCCTCGTCGTCGGCCGCTCGGCCAGTGGCGAAGCCAGCGTCGGTGACGTCGTCCTGGCGGTGACGGTCGCGACTTCCCTGGGGCAGACGGTCCAGGTCACGGTGAACAGCACGGTGGCGACGACGACGGCCGGGTCCGTGATCGAACCGTACCTGTGGCTGCGCAGGTACGGGGAGCGGGCACGGGAGTGCCCGCCCGCGGGCGGCGCGGAAGTGCCGGAAGCGCTGCGGGAGGGGATCCGGCTCCAGGGAGTCACCTTCCGGTACGGCGGCTCGGACCACGAGGCCCTGCACGGCGTCAGCTGTCTCCTGCCGGCGGGCGCCGTGGTGGCCGTGGTGGGAGAGAACGGCTCCGGCAAGAGCACGTTGGTCAAGCTCTTGACCATGCTTTACCGCCCGGACAGCGGCACCGTCCTGGTGGACGGCCGGCCTCTGGACCGGCTGGATCCCGAGGAGTGGCGGGCCAGGATCAGCGCCGTCCCGCAGCAGTTCGGCCGGTACCCGCTCACCGTGTCGGAGTCGGTCGGCATGGGTGACCTGGCGGGCATGGCGGACCGGGAACGGATCACGGAGTCGTTACGGGCCGCCAACGCGGACGAGCTGGTCGACTCCCTGCCCGAGGGGCTGGAGACCCGGCTCGGCCGGGAGCTGAGTGGCGTGGAACTGTCCGAGGGGCAGTGGCAGCGCCTGGCCATGGCGCGGGCGGCCATGCGGCGCAGTCCGCTGCTGCTGGTCCTGGACGAGCCGACGGCATCGATCGACGCCGTCACCGAGCGCGCCATTCTTGACAGGCGCATGACCCACGCGAGAGCTGCCGGCCGTGACACCGGCGGCATCACCGTCGTGGTGTCGCACCGCCTCTCCGCGGTGTCGAGGGCGGACCTCGTCCTGGTGCTCGCTCACGGACGGCTCGTCGAGGCCGGCCCGCACGCGGAGCTGGTGGACCGGGGCGGACCGTACGCCAGGATGTACGCCGCACAGGCGAACGCCTACCGCGATGAGCGGTGCCCCTGACGCCGCTCCCGAGGAAGCCGCTGAGCGCCCCTCTCGCCGACGATCACCGCCTTGGCGGGAAAGCCCCCCAGCCGGATGATCGAAAAGGCGCTCAGCGGCCCGTACAGGCGGTCACCGAAGGGAAGGCCCCCGATGGGCATGGTCGGCGACGGCCTGGAACGCGCCGTCCAGCAGGCGTTCACCCGCCAGGTCCGCCGGCTGTGGGAGAACCGCGGCCTGCCCGGCCGCACCATCGTGGTCACGGCCACCCCGCACCCCGGCATGCCGTATGACCTGACGCTGCTGCTGCGCGCGGCCGAGGCCGGACGGCCGATCACAGGCCTGACGGAGGAGGCCGTCGCCGCCGCGTTCGGCGTCGACATCGCCGAGGTGCGCATCGAGGCGGTGGCCCGCACCTACGGGCGCGAGGACGGCCCCGGCTGGAAGGAGGTCCACGTCACCCCGACGCGCACGAGCGGCGTCGCCAGGCCCCCACCACCCGCGAGTGGTGGACCGACCGGATCGGCGCCGACGGCGGGCCGGTGCCCGGCTCGGAGTTCGTGCAGAAGGTCCGCGACCACGGCCGCAAGGTCACCCACTACATCGCCCAGGTCCCCGACGGGGCGGGCGAGCCGCGCGTCAACCCGCACGCGCTGGCGGCGGCGCTGGAGACCAAGTACGACGAGGGCCGGCTGTTCGTCACCGTCGACGGCGGCCAGGTCCTCATCTGTCTGTGGGACACCAGCCCGCTCGCGCAGGTCTTCCCCGCCACCCGCGAGATCGGGGGCCCTGGGCATGTGCCCGGTGTCGATCAGGTGCTGGCGGCGCCAGACGTGGAGGGCGTCTGCTCGCTGATCCCGGGGAGCCTGGCCAACTCGGCGACCTTCCGGCCGACTCGACGGGACCGGGTGCACGCGGCTGTGGTCGGCGTGGCGTCCGGCGAAGCGGCGATGGAGGCCCGTACGGCCGCGCCGCGCGTTTCATGGTGGGCAGCCGTCATCCGCGTGGATGCGGCCGTGGGGAGCGGAGACGGTGTCGGCCTGTAGGTGGAGTCCTTCGATGCGGGCGTGGGTCAGGGTGATGTAGGGCACCGGCACGGGTGGGACGGTGGCGCTGGAGAAGCGGACTGGTAGCAGGCCGAGTACGCGGCCGGTGATCCGGCGGGCTGCGAAGCGGATGCTGCCCCCGGCGGTGATCCGTGGTGCCGTCACACACATCGTGGCGCTGTTGTTCGTCTGGATGATGTGAGGGTCGTGCAGTGTCACCGCTGCGGCCCGGCACGGTGCGTCGGCCCGGCCGGAAGGGGCGCACAGCAGGCCGGTGATGGTCAGGGAACGGGCGGTGACGACTGTTTCGTCCGGTGCGGGCGGCCGGTCGCGCGGCCGGTCGCTCCCTGCGGTGAGGCAGCGCGCCAGGGCGCGCGCCTGTGCGGTGACGGGTGCCGCCGGGGCGGGCGGTGGCGCACACGGTGCGTTCCCCCGGGCGGCCGCCGTCGGCGCCGACGGTGCTGTCGGCTGCCCGGTGTCCGGGTCGGCGCGCGGGAATCCCGGGCCGGTGAGGTGGGGGACGTGGGCGAGCCGGTGGGTGGGTCCGGGCGGGGTGGGGGACGGGGCGCCGGCACAGCACGCCAGGGCCGCGACGACGAGTGCGGCCAGTGCGGTTCGTTTCACGGGTGTTCTTCGCGCTCCGGCACGGGAGATGAGGGCCGCCGTGGGGCGTGCGGGGGCGTGCCGCCCGTTCGGTGGCCCACGGCCAGTGCCCCGCCCGCGAGGGCCAGCAGCATGCCGGTGAGGAAGCCGCCGAGGTTGGCGAGGGGGAAGGAGAGCAGGGCCAGGAGGATGGCGGTGATGCCTCCGGTGGTGGCGCGGTGCGGGCGGCAGACGCTGTGCAGTCCGCAGCCGGCCAGGGCGGTGGCGATCATCAGGGTGGAGGTGGCGGCCGTGCCCTGGTAGGCGAGGAACTCCGGCCGCCGGAGCGGGAACCAGGCCAGTTCCAGCCCGGCCAGGCACATGAGTCCGGCCGCGGTCCAGGGCCTGCGCACGGCGCCTCGCCGTGGTGTCAGTCGCCGCACGGTCGTGCTCCGGGGCGGATGGACATCGAGGCGTCCCGCAGGGAGAACGAACCGGCCGCCAGTGACCAGGCGTCCATCCGCATGCGGGTGATGCCGAAGGTCTTCGCCTGCTGGCCGTAGGCGCCGGGAGCGCCGTGGGTCGGCGGAGAGGCGTCGAGCGTGGCGGCGTCGCGGCCCATCTGCACCTGACCGAAGCGCAGATCACCGGTCACCTGCTGCAGGTCGATGACCATGCCGGTGGCTTCCACCGGTGTGCCGCGGCCGCTGCGGATGACCAGGGTGAGGGCGCCGAAGGGAGTGCGGGTCACCGAGGACTGGCACACATCGGTGAGGGTGGCACGGCCGATGGCGGCGACGGCCACCGATAGGAGCGTCAACGCCCCCAGGGCCTCCCTCAGGCAACCTGTCGGCCAGGGGCGATGTCATGCGACCCTGTGGGCGAGGAACTTCGACAGTTCGCGAAGCTCACGGACCGTGCCCGCCTTCAGGGGCAGGTCAGCGAGTACGGTCTCCGCCGCGGTGAGATGGCGGCGGGCCTCCGCCAGACAGCGGGCGCGGGCGCCCGTCCGATCGACCAGGGCCACCGCCAGGGCGGGGTCTCCCGTGGTCTCCAGCAGCGCGGCGAGTCGGCCGGCGGCCGGTCCGGGGCAGTCCAGGGCCAGTAGCAAGGGCAGTGTTTTCTTGCGTTCGCGCAGGTCACTGTGGACGGGCTTGCCGGTGACCGCGGGATCGCCCCACATGCCCAGGACATCGTCGGTCACCTGGAAGGCCGTACCGAGGTGACGGCCGGCACGGTCGAGTGCGCCGGCCGTAGCCGGGGACGCGCCTCCGAGCAGGGCACCCAGTGCCATCGCGCAGCCCAGCAGGGCACCCGTCTTGCGCTCGGCCATCGTCCGGTACTCCACCGGCCGCACCCGGCGCTCACCACTCCAGGGACGGGAGGCGAACAGCAGATCGTCCGCCTGCCCCCGCACCAGGTCGCCGAGCGCGGTGGACAGCATGCGCAGGCCCGCCGGGCCCGCCGGCGCCGAGGCGAGTGTCTCCAGGGCCAGGGCGAACAGCGCGTCACCCGCCAGGACCGCAGGCCCTGTGCCGTAGGCCTTCCACACCGAGGGGCGCCCGCGCCGCACCTGGTCACCGTCCATGATGTCGTCGTGCAGCAGCGAGAAGACGTGCACGAGTTCCACCGCGACCGCCGCAGGCACACCGGCTTGTCCGGGCGCGCCCACCGCCTCCGCACCGAGCACGGCCAGCGCCTGCCGTACGCCTTTGCCGCCGGACGTCTCGCCGGACACCTCCCCGGGCGTACCGTCGAGGCCGCGCCAGCCGAAGGCGTAGGCGGCCATCTCCCCCGTCCACGGATGCAGTCGCCTGACCGCTTCCCGCAGAGACGGTGCCACCAACGCCCGGCAGCGGCCGAGGACATCAGGCGCACCGAGCCGCTCCCGGATCTCCGGATACGCCGACGTCACCGTACGGCCCCCATCGTCTCGGCCGCATCCGAGCCGGACTTCTCCTCGTCCGCTCCGTCCGCCCACGGATGCCCAACACCGTCACCGGCACCGATGCCGAACTCCTCCCGGGCCTGTGCCACCATGTCGCGTGCGTGCTTCAGACCGATCCGCTTCAGCGTCCGGTCGAGGTCGTCCAGTTCGGCCGCCGTCTCGGCGCGGTCACGGCCCAGCCGGGCCAGGGACTTGGCCAGTCCCAGCCGCGCGAGCGCCTCCCCGCGGGGTTCGCTCATGGTCCGGAACTCCGCGAGGGCCTGCGCGTAGAGGCGGCGGGCGTCCGCGTGACGCCCGGCCCGGTACAGCACGTTGCCCCGCATCTTGTGGTTGTAGGCGAGCGCGCCCGACAGGTCCATCGCCCGGCAGGCCGCCTCCGCCTCGGTGAGCAGGTCCAGGGCCCGCTCGGTGTCTCCGTCGCGTACGGAGACGACGTCGGCGAGCCCGCGCAGGGCCCAGGCATGGCCGCGGCGGTCCTCCGCGGCGGCGGCTATCCCGGCGGCCTCCTCGAACATGGCGTACGCGGTGTCGTACTCGCCGGAGTTGCGGTGCATCTGGGCGATGCCCTCCAGCGCCCACACCGTGTGCCGCGCCTCGCCACGCCTGCGGGCCTCGGCCAGGAGCTGTTCGTGCAGCCTGGCCACGTCCTCGTAGTCGCCCTGGATGCGGCCCGTCTCCGCCAGGCCCGCCAGTGAGTAACCGCGTACGACGACGTCACCGCCCCGTCCGCCGAGATCGGCCGCCAGCTTCAGCAGCCGACGGGCCAGGGCGAACGAGCCTCGCTGACGGGCCAGCGTTCCACCGCTCCACAAGGCCCAGGCCATCGCCGCAACGTCTTCCGCCTCCCGGGCGGCGCGATAACTCGCCTTCCACGCCCGGTCGGCGTCCCGCACCTGGCCCAGCCGCCGGTGCGCCTCCGCGACCGCGAGCCCGCAGGCCGCGGCCTCGCCGGGCCGGCCCGCGCGCTGGGCGGCCCGCAGCTGCGCGGTGCCCGCGGTGAGGACGTCGGTCAGCGAGGAGTTGACGGAGAGCGCGGTGAGGGTCCCCTGGTACTCCGGGGCGACTGCCTTGCCGTACATGAATGCCTCTCGGTTGGACTGGATGCCTTGCGCGGAAGGAAGAATCAGGCGTGTGCGCGCTCGGTCTATACGCTTGGCGTATACGCGCCATGTATACACTATGCGTATAGCGTGCTTGCTGCCGACCCGTTCCAGGTGTGCCGGGGCTTCCCTCTCAGTCGATCAAGACGCGCGGCAGGGCGGGTGGGGTTGCTCCATGACGCGCGTATCGCTCGATGCGCCGCTCCCGCCACCAGTCGTACGGCCCGCGGTCACGGCGTTCCCACGAGAACGGCACACAGCTGGACACGTGCTCCGACCAATTGGCGATGGTTCGTCAGGGCGGGGCAGGCAGGGGTTGAGTCGTCGGCCGTGGCTGACGGCGTCGGGCAGGCCCCGCAGCCTTGCCGGTGGGGCGTGCTGGGCCAGGCTTCCGCCGGCGTTGCAGCGTGATGGCCGGGGTCGGTCTGCTGCGAACGGCCCGCAGGGCTTGTGGCCGACGGGGCCGCTGGGGTGGCGGTGTGCCCTCTGTCCGGCCCGGGTGGAGCGGCGACCGGGGGCATGCCGACAACCCGAGGCGACGATCAAGCAGATCGCCGCCGACCGGGGGGTGAACCCGGAGACGCTGCGCAACTGGATCCGGGACGCGGGCGTCAGCCGTCCGCGCGGCCGTCGTACAGCGGAACCGCCGGCGGTTCCGGTCGCGCCGTCGGCTCTGGAGGCCGAGGTCGCTGCCTTGCGGCGGGAGAACGCTGAGCTGAAGAAGGCACGGGAGATCCTGCGCAAGGCAGCCCGCTATTTCGCCTCGGAGACGGGCTGGTGAACCGCTGCCAGTTTGTCGAGGACCACCAGCGCCGGTACGGCGTGACGCGGTTGTGTCGCATCCTGGGCATCGCCCGCTCGAGCTTCTACCACTGGCGCCGAAGTGCACCGCTGCGGGCGGCCCGCCAGGCTGCCGACGCTCAGCTCGCCGCCCGGATACGCGTGCTCAACCACGCCTCGGACGGCACCTACGGCGTCCCCAGGATCACCGCTGAACTCCGCGAGGATGGCGAGGTGGTGAACCACAAGCGGGTCGCCCGCATCATGCGGGCGATCGGGCTGGCCGGTCTCCGCCTGCGCCGCAAGCAGCGCACCACCATCCCGGATGCCGCCGCGGCGAAAGTGCCGGACCTGATCGGCCGCGACTTCACCGCGGATCAGGTGAACCGGAAGTACGTCGGCGACATCACGTATCTGCCGCTGGCCGGCGGAACCTTCCGCTATCTCGCGACTGTGATCGATCTTTGCTCACGGCGCCTGGCCGGGTGGGCGATCGCCGACCACATGCGCGCCGACCTCGTCATCGACGCCCTGAAAGCGGCCGAGCGGACCCGCGGCAGCCTCGCCGGCGCCGTGATGCATACCGATCACGGAGCCCAGTACTGCAGCCGGGCCTTCGCCGACGCCTGCCGCAAGGCCGGCGTCACCCAGTCCATGGGCGCGGTCGGCTCCAGCGCGGACAACGCACTCGCCGAGTCCTTCAACGCCACCTGCAAACGGGAGACCCTTCAAGGCCGCCGGGCCTGGAACACCGAGCGCGAAGCCCATCTGGAGCTGTTCCGCTGGCTGCACCGTTACAACGCCCTCCGACGCCACTCCCGCCTCGGACATCGCAGCCCCATCGCCTACGGGCAAGCACTTCGAACAACATCAACTACGCTGGCCCCAGCCGCATAAACCCTGCCCAAGATCAGGGGTCAAGGCCCCTCCTCTGTTACGGCGTAATCGCCGACGGGCAAGCATGACGCTGGCGGGACCGGGACCGGGTGCCCTCGATGCCGCGGTCACCGCGGTGCTGTCGGGAGCGAACGGCGGTGTACAGGGCCAGGAGCCGGGTCGCAGCGCCCAGCTTCTTCTTGCGGACGTTCCGCTCGCCCACGACCTGTCGAACCCAGCCCCGAGATCCTGGCGCGACCCGCGGAAGGCGGCGGGGACCCCGAGGCCGTTCCCCGCAGCACCACGGCCGTCCCGGAACACCCGGCCGGCTCCCTGCCGGACCGCCGGACGAATCTGCCGACCGGACCGGCCAGCCGGTTCGAGGAGAACTGGGCGCGCGGCACAAGAAGCCACGCAAGAACCGGACGGGCTGACCCTGGACAAGCACGAGTACCAGCAGGCAGGGCGGGGCCGCCCTGCCTGCTGGTACTTCTTCCATGCCCCAACAGAAGCCGTCTCCCCATAGACGATTATCGGCCAAATCAATACTCACGTTCGATGCGCAGCGTGTGCGCGGCCCTCTGACGCAAGTCATCCAAGGCCCACAGCACTTGATCGGAAACCCCGCACGGCCGCACGGCTCGTCACGCACGCGGACGCCAATAAAAACGGACCCATGCGGCGGTGACGGACTTGGGAACGTGATCTTCAGGGACCAGAGAGACGGCGGGGGAGCGCTGCCGACCTGAAACACGGCGCTCATCACCCACCATCATCATGCTTCGAACAACATAGGGGGACCTGTGGCCATGACTCAGCGCCCGGGGTTGCGCGTCATCACGTCCATGACTGCCGTCACTCTCGCGGCAGGTATTGCCTTCACCGTCGGTGGTTCGGCCGTCGCGGCCGACCAGCTCCCGGCGGACGCCGAGGGCACGGCCACAGCGGAGGTCATCGACATCACCGAGCCGGACCAGCAGCTCCCCACGGGGGATGCGGTGCTCGGCGAGGGGGAGCTGTCGGAGGACGACGCCGTGGCATCCGGCGCGGTCGCCCTGCAGGCCGCGGCCAAACGCCTGCCCTACCTGTGCAAGGCCTCGGTGGACTACCCGCACAACTCGCACACCACCAAGGGCACGATCAACGTGCACTTCGACACCAAGTGCGGCCAGGCGGCCCCGAACCTCAACACCGAGGGGACGCTGTCCCGCTCCCGCTGGTACGGCTGGGAGCACCTGAGCACGGGCAAGGGCGGCAAGAAGGACACGAAGAACCTGCGCGTGGTGGCCCCCAAGGCCTGCAAGAAGAACACGCTGTACCGCTACAAGGGCCAGGCCCGCTTCTATGCGTCCGGTCCGCAGGGCAAGGGCTCGGCCCACGTCTACAACCAGAACGACAAAGAGATCAAGTGCGCCGGCTGACACGCGCGGCGGTGAACGGGGCGGCGGCCTGCAGCGCCGCCGCCCTGCTCGTCTCCTGCACGCAAGTCTCGTCCGTGACGCCTCCGGCGCGGCAGCCGGAGCCGGCCGCATCACCGTCCACCGACCCGGCCCTTCCAACCGCCCAGGAGCACGGCGGCACCGACCTCCCACTGGTGGCGGGCCAGTGGGGCGGCGACCGGCACAAGGCACCACCGCAGCACCTGCGATGGGACACAGCGAAGAACCGGCGGACCGACGCCGAGCAACCCTTCAAGGTCACGGTCACGGCCGCCGCGGCGCCCTCGTACGTCTCCTTCATGCTGCACAGCACGATCGACGAGTCCGGCATCCCGGACGAGGACACCCGGCGACAGAAGATCCTGGCCTGCGGGCCCGGGATCACCGACCCGGGTTGCCGGACCACAGACAACGAAGACGGCTCGTACACGGTCGAGGTCATCGGCACGCCGCCGCCCGGCCGTCCGTACCGCGTACTGTACGCGCAGTGGGCACCGAACCGTCCTGGCGCGGAGGGGACCTGGGTTTCATGGCAGCTACCCCTTGGCTAGGCGGCCGGCCCGCGGACAATGAGCGGCTGGCCGCCTGGGCACTGTCCCGGATCGCGGCGACGGGCGCCGAGGACGCGTGCGTGGACGCGGTGATCGACATCGTGTACGCGGCGCGCGACACCGAAGCGGACCTCGGCGGCCGTTTCGGCTCCGGCGTGGTGGGCGAGCCGGCGACCCGGCGACCCGAACGACGGCAGAGCTTCCACCTCGACGGAATTTCCCCCCTCCGCCTGCGGGAGGAGGACAGCGACGAGCCGTGGGCCGTCCTACTCGACCCCGCACGCCTGCTCCGGGGCATCGGGACGGTGACACAGGCATCCCGCAGCCAGGAGGGAATCGACCTCACTGTCACTGCGCACCCGGACTTCGCCGACCCCACCGACCCCTGGCTACCCCCAGGCGCCCACAGCCTGACCGTCCAACTCGACCCGGACACCGGCTTCCTCCGGTCCGCTGCACTCCACGACGAGCAGGGCACCCTGGCGACGGCCCAGGTCAGCGACCTGAACGTCCGTGATGCGCCCCCGTCGACGCAGGCCGGCGAAATTCTGGCCCGCATGGCCAGAACCCTGCTGGAGCCCACTCGCCTGACAGCGGAAGTTCACATCGAGACCGACCCCCACGAGGACCTCTCCATCACATCGGTACCCGCCTCCCGCTCCTGGACGATCCTCGTCGACGAGAACACTCTGACGATGACGGGCGACTACGCACCGGACCGGACCAGCCCGGCGGCAGCCCGCCTGGCCGAACTGCTCACCCCTGCCCGCATCGTCTCCCACCTCGCCAACGTCACGCCTACGTCACCGCACTCCCTCCAGGCCACCGTCCGCCCCCTGCGCACGTTCCCATTCAGCGCCTGGGCCCCGGACGATGCCCTGACCTGCCACTTCACCGTGGACCCGGAGACGGGCGTCCTAGTGCGGGCAGCAGCGACAGCACGAGGGCGTACCGTCTTCCGCCACACCGTCACCGCACTGGGCCCCGACGGACACACTTACAGTCCCTAACAAAGCCGTTGGACGTGGCGGTGGGTGATCACGCAGTCGGCGAGGCCGAGGAATGCTTCGCGGATGTCGTCGCGTCGCTCCCAGCGGATGCGCAGGCGGCGGAAGCCGTGGAGCCAGGCGATGGTCCGCTCGACGACGTAGCGGAAGATGCCCAGGCCGGTGCCGTGAGGCTCGTCCCGCCTTGCGATCACGGGCCGGATGCCGCGCTGCCAGAGGAGGCGACGGTAAATGTCGTGGTCGTAGCCGCGGTCGGCCAGCAGAGCTTTCGGGCGCCGGCGCGGCCTGCCGACGGCCCGCGACCGGCGGGATCTTGTCCAGCAGGAGCAGCAGTTGCGTGACGTCGTTGCGGTTGCCGCCGGTCAGCGACACCGCGAGCGGGATGCCCTGGCCGTCGACGATGAGGTGGTGCTTGCTGCCCGGCCGGGCGCGGTCGACCGGGCTGGGACCGCTTTGAGGCCTCTGCGGGCAGCCCGCACGTGCGAGGAGTCGATCACCGCCCGCTCCCGGTCCAGCTGGTTCTTCGACCTCAGCTTCTCCAGCAGCAGCACGTGCAACTGGCCCCGGACGCCGGCCTCGTTCCAGGCCGCCAGGCGCCGCCAGCAGGTCATGCCGGAGCCGAAGCCGAGCTCCTGGGGCAGGTACTCCCACTGGATGCCGGTGTGCAGGACGAAGAGGATGCCGCACAGGGCCTGCCGGTCCGGCACCCGCGGTCTGCCCTCCACCAGCTTCGGACCCGGTTTCGGCAGCAAGGGCTCGATCAGCGACCACAGTTCGTCCGAGACGATCCACGGCCGCGACTGACGCTTTCCCATATCCAGACCTACGGACAGAACCGCCGACAGTCTCATGATCAGCAACTTCTGTTAGAGCCAGTAAGGACTTGCCGGGAAACAAGTCGTGGCTTCCGGCTGCGGGGATCGTTGTTCTGGTATGGGGGAGACCAGAGGGGATCGAGGCCGTCCTGGCCGCGAAGTTCCAGGCGTCGTTGCCGCATCTGGATGAGCGTCAGCGCCGGTTGGTCATGAGGGCGGAAGCGCGGTCGTCGGGGCATGGCGGGATCAGGCTGGTCGCCGCTGCGGCCGGGGTCCGGGAGGGCACGGTTTCGCGCGGAGTGGCGGAACTGGATCCCGGTCAGGCGCCGTTGGGGCGGGTGCGTCGTCCTGGCGGAGGCCGGAAGAGAGCGAGTGAGCTGGACCCGGGGCTGCGGCCCACGCTGCTGGCGTTGGTCGAGCCCGACGAGCGGGGTGATCCGGTGTCGCCGCTGCGGTGGACGACGAAGTCGACCCGGAAGCTGGCAGCGGAGCTGACCCGGCAGGGTCACCGGGTCTCCGCCGACACGGTCGCCGGCCTGCTGCGGGAGGAGGGCTTCAGCCTGCAGGCCAACGCCAAGACCATCGAGGGCGCCCGGCACCCGGACCGCGACGCCCAGTTCCGCTACCTCAACGAGCAGGCACGAGAACACCGGGACGTCGGCGACCCGGTGATCAGCGTGGACACCGAGAAGAAAGCGCTGATCGGCGACTACAAGAACGCCGGGCGCGAGTGGCGGCCCGCCCGGCAGCCCGTGAAGGTCAACACGCACGACTTCCCCGGCCGGGCCCAGAAGGCGATTCCGTACGGGATCTACGACATGACCGCGAACACCGGCTGGGTCACCATCGGCACCGATCACGACACCGCGGCGTTCGCCGTCGCCTCGATCCGCCGCTGGTGGCGGGCCCGCGGCCGGCACGACTGCCCCCGCGCTCGCCGGCTGTTGATCACTGCCGACGGCGGCGGCTCCAACGGCTGCCGCACCCGCGGCTGGAAGACCCACCTGGCCGGCCTCGCCGACGACACGGGCCTGGAAATCACCGTGTGTCATCTGCCGCCCGGCACCTCGAAGTGGAACGAGATCGAACACCGGTTGTTCTCCCACATCACCACGAACTGGCGCGGCAGGCCCCTGACCAGCCATGAAGTCATGCTGCGGACCATTGCCGCGACGACCAGCAGCACCGGTCTGACGGTGCACGCCGAACTCGACAACGGCGAGTACCCCACCGGCGTCCGCATCAGCGACGAGGACATCGCCGCCCTGCCGATCACACGTCACCGCTTCACGGTGTCGGCGAAGGCGTCGTCCAGGACAAGCAGCCACCGCCCGGGCAAGGCGCCGAGCAGTTCGTGCACCTGTTCCTGGAGATAGTCTGCGTTGAGCGTGGCAGACGGTTGTAGAGGCTGGCGATGCAGGTGGCCCCACAGGCGCCGGAGCGAGGCCATCAAGGATGCGGCCGTGGACGCGTCGGCCCAGGCGGTGTCGTCCGTGGAGGCCGTCGACACCGGTCGCCGTGCGGAGCGGCGCGAGCGGAGCAGCCGGCGGGCAGGGGAGTCCAAGGTGTGACGAGCACCACGGGAACCGGCCCGTGCCGTGCGGAGCGTACTGAGTGTGAGAGAGACAGAACCCACGGGCCCGCTGCGGGCGCGTATCCGGGCGGGGGACCGTGCGGCGTTCGCCGACCTGTACGACGCATACGCGCGGGCGGTCTACAGCCATGCCCTGCGGTTGACCGGCAACTGGTCGGAGGCGGAGGAAACCGTGTCCGAGACCTTCCTCGCCGCCTGGCGCACCCGGGAGACACTGGAGCCCGAAGGCGGCTCGCTCAAACCCTGGCTGTTCGGCATCGCCACCCACCGGGCGCACAACGCCAACCGCGGTCTGCGCCGCCGGATCTCCTTCCTGTCCAGCTATCCGCCCCCGCCGCCGGTCCCGGACTTCGCCGACGAGACGGCGGGCCGGATCGACGACGCCCGCCGCCTCGCGGCGGTCCACGGCGCTCTGCGGAAACTGCGGCGTCAGGACCGGGAGGTGATCGCCCTGTGCGTGGCGGCCGGGCTGGACTACGCGGAGGCGGCCGAAGCACTCGGCGTCCCGGTCGGAACGGTGCGTTCACGGCTGTCGCGGGCCCGCGCGCGACTGGCCCGGCTCAGTTCCGGCCCGTCCGGCCGAAAGAAGGGGGAACCGACGGGCTCCCGCGGAGCGGTGGAAGGTGGGGCCGCGTTCGCGGCCCTGTTCGTGCAGGAGGAAACCCGATGAACGCCGACGACCGACCCGATGCCGGCTTCCCTCTCAGCGAGGCCGAGGAACTGCTGGCGACCGCCGGCGGCTGGGACCTCCCGCCGGACCGCCACCTCCATCACAGGGAAGTCCTGATGCAGCAGATCGACCACGACAGTGTTCCGGCCGCGGGAACGAGCCCGGCGCCGCGCCGCCGCCGGATGCTGCGCCCCGCCGTGTTGCTGCCCGTCGCGTCCGTGGCACTGGCCGCAGCCCTCGTGGCCACCGTCCTCGGCGGTGACCGCGACCCCGGGCCGGCCGTGGAAGCCGGGTCCGGCATCGCGACGGCGAACAGCGCCTCCATCACCCTCGACCGGATCGCCACGGCGGCCATGGCGACCGGTGCGGCACCGGTGCGGGACGACCAGTTCGTGTACATGAAGAGGATGGTCCGTGAGAACACGGGCACCTTCACCGGCCCCGTGCGCCTGGGGGCCCTGCACCAGGACGAGACCTGGATGTCGCAGGAGCCCGGTCCTGTCACCACCGCCGGGTGGGGGCGCCAGACCGGGAAGGACGCGGTGATGCCCGGTCAGCTGGTTCCCATCACGCAACCGGACCCCGTCGCAGCGGGGATCGACCGTCCCACGTACAAGTGGCTGGCCTCGCTGCCCACCGACCCCGACGCCCTGCTGGAGCTGCTGTACGACCAGGTCGAGGCGGGCGAGGACGAGTCGAGGGACCAGGCCGTCTTCAGCAGGATCGGGAACCTGCTGTACTCCACGGTCATGCCTCCCGCGAACGCCGCCGCCTTCTACGGGGCGGTCGAACGGATCCCCGGTGTGACCGTCGTGCCCGACGCTGTGGACGCCGTGGGCCGTCATGGCATCGGCATCACACGCGACGACCCCTCCTCCGCGACACGGGACGAGTGGATCTTCGACGAGGACACCCTCGCCTACCTCGGTTCGCGCTCTTACATCACGCACGACGAGGCCAGGGGCATCACGACGGACACACTCTACGGAACGGACGCCGTCATCCAGCACACCGTCGTCGACCGGTACGGCACGGTGTCCGAGCGGAGCGACGGCTGACGCAGGGCGCCGAGCGGTACGTCCCCGGTGCACACCGGGGACGTACCGCCACGGTGACCGCGCCGGCCGTGCGCGCCGATACCTGCGTGGGCGACGCAGACGGCGTGGACGACGTCGGAGAACTGCTGGCCCCACGCGGTCGTGGGCGCCGTCGTGGTCCTCGGCAGGAGAGCGGTCGCACTCGTCGCGGGCCTGCCTCCGAGGAGCCCGCCCAGCTCAGGCAGCGGTGTCCCGGGACGTGAACACGCAGAACTCGTTCCCCTCGGGATCTGCCATGTCGTCCCCGGCCTGCGCGACCGCCAGCTTGGCGACGACGAACGCACCATCGTCCACGAGAACGTCGCCCGGGTCCGGGCGACGCTATGGACTGGATCGAGACGGCCGTCGACACCGGCAAGGTGGACGTCGACGGCGCACTGGCCCGGCTCCTGCAAGGCGAGTAGGCGGTGCCCCGCGCTTCCGAGCGCAGATGGGCCGCCGCCCGGCGACACGCCGACACCGTCCGGTTCGTGCTCTTCGAGGCCCGCCCGGCCGGCCTGTCCTTCGCTCAGCTGGTCAGGGCCGCCGAGTTGTCGCCCAGCCAGGTCCGGGCAGGCATCGCCTGCCTGCGGGACATCATCGCCGAACGCTGCTGGCCCCCGCTGATCTGGACCAGGACGGACGGCTACAAGTTCTGCTCGGACCCGGCCGAGCTCCAGGCATACGAAGTCTCGATCATCCGGGAGAAGCTCACCGAGATCCGCCGGTTCATCACCGGCGTCGTCGCCCCGCACGCCGTCCTCCAGCCGAAGGGACGGTGGATCAGACACCTGAACACCCTGCTCAGCTCGGTCGAGTCCACCCTGGACGTGATCGCCGACTACATCGATGCCTGACCGGCGGGGCCGGCCCCGCCCCGTTCTGACGAGGAGGGGACCTTGCCGCGCAGGCGCTGCTACCCCTCCGACACATGGGACGACGAATGGGCCATGCTCGAGCCCCTGCTGCCGACACCGGCCTGCGAAACGAAGGCAGGCGGCCGGCCCGAGAAGCACCCCCGCCGGGAGATCGTGGACGCGATCCGCTACGTCGTCGACACCGGATGCAAGTGGCGGGCCCTGCCCACTGACTTCCCGCCCTGGCGCACGTGCTACGGGTTCATGGCCCGCTGGGCCGCCGCCGGCATCATCGGACAGATCCGTGACTAGCTCCGCAAACGGATCCGCCGCGAAATGGGCAAGGCGCCCGGAACCGGCGCCACCGTCATCGACTCCCAGTCGATCAAAGCCGCCGAGACCGTCGGCAGGGACTCCCGCGGCTACGACGCCGGCAAGAAAATCAATGGCCGCAAGCGGCACCTGGTCGTGGACACCAAGGGCCTGCCGCTGTTCGTCATGGTCACCCCGGCCGACATGACCGACCGCAACGCGGCCAGAGAGGTGCTGTTCCGGCTGCGGCTGATGCACCCTGAAATCACCATCGTCTGGGCCGACTCCGCCTATGCCGGACAGCTCGTGACCTGGGCGAAGACCCACCTGAACCTGACGATCAAGACCGTCAGCCGCCCGAAGAACACCTCCGGGTTCGTCGTTCTGCCCCGACGCTGGGTCGTCGAACGCTCACACGCCTGGATCATGCACGCCCGCCGACATGCACGGGACTACGAACGGCTCATCCAGCACTCGGAGTCGCTCATCACCTGGGCCGCGATCACCATCATGACCAGGCGAATCGCCCGCCGAAGCGGATAGCCGGACTCCCGCGAAGCGCAACGGGACTGATCGAAACGGTGGTGACGGTCACCACCGCCACCCAGAGGCCGCCCGATCCCTCGGGCCTGGGCGCAATCCTCCCACCACCACTGGAAGACCGTCAGCGGAACCGCTGAGGTCGTCGCCGGGGCCACCCGAGCCGCTCCTGTTCAAATCCTGATCTGGGCAAACGCGCAGCTCAGGATTGAAAACAGGCACTCAACTTGTTCTTTAACCTCTGGCGTCGAACAGGGCGTCGTGCGACGTCACTCACCTGGGGATTCGCCGGACAGGCGGACGGCCTTCGCATGATCCTGCGTTCCGCCACGGAATCAGATTCGTACGAAGGCCGCAGAGGTGAGTGTGCTCGATCAGGATGCCCGGCGGAACGCGTTCGACTTCACGTCACACTTCCGGGAGGACCTGTACGCGTGCCTGACCCGGCGCGGTGACACCCTGTTCGAGCTCGTGGACGCGCTGCTCTGCGGGAACGGGCTGGTGGCCTCGCCGGTCGACCTGACGCTGCTGGCTGAGCACCGCCGCGGTCACGGCGCCCTGTATGACGCCCTGAACTGCGGCCGTATCGACGCGGCCGGGTTGCGCCGGGCTCTGGCGGTGCTGCCGCAGCCCAAGGCGGCCGACAACCGGCTGGTCCTCGCGGTCGACGTGACCAACTGGCTGCGTCCGGACGCTCCATGCAGCCCGGAGCGACTGTTCTGTCACGTCTACGGGCGCTCGGGTCGCTCCAGTGACCAGTTCATTTGCGGCTGGCCGTACTCGTTCGTGGCCGCGCTGGAGACCGGCCGAACTTCGTGGTGTCAGTTGCTGGATGCGGTCCGCCTCGGTCCGGACGACGACGTCGCCGAGGTCACCGCGGCCCAGGTGGCCGGCTCCTGCGGACAGAGCTCCCCAGGTAAGTAGTCGGCGTCCGCGAGCGGTCGTGTGGCGCCCATTCTCCCCCGGCCAGCGCCGTGCTGGCCGTCATTTCGGCGGGCACGCCAATGCGACCCAGGACGCGGCGTAGAGCGCAACCTAGGTGTTCTGTCCACATAGGTTGGTGACAGAGCCCTTATCCGAGAGGCGCCGAGCGCAGCCGCCCGAGCGCCTCAAGTCTGTTTGTCTCAAACACGCGCCACGACCTTCCTGGACTTGGAAGGGGCGGCCGTGGGGGCGCAGCTTCAGGCGCCGCGCTGTTTCGGCGACAGGCTTTCAGCGACAGCCGCGATGGTCTGAGCGAGGGGGGCTAGCAGGTCCGGGGAATCTGGTCCAGGACTCGAGTGCGGGCGCTGGCCAGGTGCGCAGGCTGGGCCGAACGGAGGGCACGCAGACCAGCTTCGGTGAGGACTGCCTCGGCTCCACGGCCATCCTGGCCGTGGCGTTCTTTGCGGACGAGGCTGTGTTTGCTCAGCCCATCGATGACGCGCGTGATCCGGGAGGGCGTGAGGCCGGAGGCGCCGGCGAGGGCGGACATGCGCATGCGGTGGTCGGGGGCTTCGCTCAGGAGTAGCAGGGCGGCGAACTCGGTCATGGTGACGCCTGCACGGGTCATGTCTTCTTCCAGTGCGCGTGGCAGGGAGTGGACCAAGCGGCCCAGGCTCTGCCATAGGAGGAGTTCGTCGGGTGTCAGTGGGGCGGCGTGGGCGTCCATTCAGCCAGTTTATTTGACGAGGCAAGCAACTAGAGTGATTATTGCTTAAGCAAGCAAGTTGAGAAGGGGTTCCATGCTGTCTCCTGCATTTGCACCTGACGGGTTCGTACATGCCTACGCCCAGGTCAGCAGCGATGTCCGGCTGCACTACGTGATCGGCGGAAGCGGCCCCGCGGTCGCCCTCCTCCACGGATGGCCGTTCAGCTGGATCGAGTGGCGCACGGTGATGCCGTTGCTGGCGAGACACGGCTTCACGGTGATCGCGCCTCACCTGCGCGGTTCAGGAGACTCCTCCATACCGGCCGGGCACTGGAGCAAGCGGGACGAGGCCGAGGACCTGCACCGGCTCCTGCGCCACCTCGGGCACGACCAGGCGTTCGTGGTCGGCACGGACGTGGGCACGATGACCGCCCACGCCTGGGCGCAGGCGTACCCGGACGAGGTGTCCCGGCTGGTACTCAGCGAGGCGTTCCTGCCCGGCTTCGGCCTGGAGGAGCACATGAACCCGGCCACCGGAGGGTCGTGGCACTTCGGCTTCCACGCCCAGAGCGAGCTGGCCGCGATGGTCACCGCGGGCAAGGAGGAGGCGTACCTGTCGGGGGCTTCTGGTCGATGATGAGCCGCGGCGGCCTCACCGACGCCGACCGCGCCGACCTGTTGCGCACCTACACCGCGCCCGACGCGATGCGCGGCGGGTTCGAGCACTACGTCACCCTCGTCGACGACGGCCGCGCCGCCCGCAACGCCAACCGCCTCCGTATGCCCGTCCTGGTCTTGAACGGCGAGTTCGGACTGCCACAGCAGATTCTCCTGGACGGCACCCGGCAGGCAGCGCGCGACGTGCGCGCGGACATCGTGCCCGCCGCCGACCACACCTTCGCCGCTGACAACCCTGCCTGGACGGCGGAGCGACTCGCACGCTTCTTCACCACCTCCCCCGCCGCCTGATGCGCGTCCACCCCGCACCACACCGAAAACGGAGCACCACCATGCAGATCCTCGTCATCGGCGCCACCGGCTACGCCGGCCGCCGTGTCTCCGCCGCATTGGCCCGCGCAGGACACACCGTCCTGGGCCTGGCCCGCGACACCACCACCCCGGCCGCCCGCGATCTCGCGATCAACGAAGTCACCCCTGTACAGGGCGACTTCTCCGAGCCCGACACCTGGCGCGGCCACCTGGACAGCACGGATGCAGTCGTGCACCTTCTGATGGACATGAGCGACCCGATCGGCGCCGACCAGCGCCTGCTCGCCGAACTCACCGCCGCCCAGGAGCGCGACGGGCGCCACCGCCACCTGGTGTTCACCACCGGCATCTCCTCCTACGGCCGCACCGGACTACCGCTGATGGACGAGAACACCCCCGGCAACCCCGAAAGCCCCATCGGCTTCCGCTTCGCCCTGGAGAAGGAACTCGCCGACAGCGGCCTCGCGCACACCGTGGTCCGCCCCGGATTCATGTACGGCGGCCCCGCCACGACCTCCATGACCGGCCAGTGGTTCGCCGCAGCCGAAGCCGGCAACCCTGTCTTCTACGGCGACACTGCCAAGCGCTGGAGCTGGGTCCACGTCGACGACCTCGCCGACGCCTACGTCCGCATCCTCGACAACCCCACCGCCGTGGACGGCGAGGTGTTCGTGATCGCCGACGACCAGCGCCTGACCGCCCTGGACATGCAGTACGCCGCCGGGCGCGCCGCTGGCTACACCGGCGAGATCACCCTGGAGACCGCCGAGGCGGGCGGCATGATGCAGATGGCCGCCGACCAAGACGAACTCGTCACCAGCGCCAAGGCCCACCGCCTCCTCGGCTGGCGCCCCCGCCATGCCTCCTTCACCGACGCCCCCGACCGGCACTACCGCGCCTGGAAGGCAGCACAGCCCGCTGCCTGACCCAGCCCCGCCCGAGAGGACCGGCGCCTCGCGAACAGCGCCCGCGTTCCGACGAGCCCACTCAATGCTTCGCAACCCACTGGCGAACTTCACCACGTGACAGCGCTTCCATGACGGCCGGGTGCACGAGATAACGCTCGTGCACCCGGCCATCGTCGTCCTTCGAGCCAGAGAGATCCCGCGTGGTCCACCGCAACGCACCCCTGACCGAAACCGGCCGCCTGCGCCTGGCGCGCTGCGTGGTCGACGATCAATGGCCACTGCGCCGCGCGGCCGAACGCTTCCAGGTCTCGCCCACTACGAAGCGGTGGGCCGACCGCTACCGCGAGCAGGGGCCCGCTGGGATGCTGGATCGCTCCAGCCATCCGCACCTCAGCCCGTGGCGCACGCCGACACGTACCGAGAGACGCATCATCAAAGTCGCGCCCTGCCGCTGGGGACCGGCCCGCATCGCCTACTTGCTCGGCCTCAATCCCTCCACCGTCCACCGCTTGCTCAGCCGATACCGAATCGCCCGGCTGGCACATCTGGACCGCGCCACAAGCCGCGTCATCCGACGCTACGAGCACGCCGCACCAGGTGACTTGGTCCACGTCGACATCAAGAAGCTCGGCAACATACCCAACGGCGGCGGCCACCAAGTGCTGGGCCGTCAGGCCGGCCGCAAGAACCGTGCCGGCGGGGGCTACAGCTATGTCCACAACGCCGTCGACGATCATTCCCGGCTGGCCTACAGCGAGATCCTTGCCGACGAGAAGAAAGAGACAGCCTCCGCGTTCTGGACCCGGGCGCAGAACTTCTTCCACCAGTCCGGGATCACCGTCCAGCGCGTCCTGACCGACAACGGCTCCTGCTACCGGTCGCGGACCTGGGCTGACACGCTGGCCGACGCTGGGATCACACACAAACGCACCCGCCCTTACCGCCCACAGACCAACGGGAAGGTCGAACGCTTCAACCGCACCCTCCTCGACGAATGGGCCTACGCTAAGCCCTACCTGAGCGAGCAGGAACGCCGCGACGCGTTAGCCGGGGGTGGCTGCATGGCTACAACCATCACCGGAGACACACCGCCCTCAAGGGGTTGCCACCGGCCAGCCGCGTCCCCAACCTCTCGGGTCAGTACACCTAGGACGCGACCCAGGGTGCGACCTGAAGGGCAGGCGTGCGCCGGCCGCCCGCCGCGCTACTCCAGGACGCCCAGGGCGGTGTCGGGGCGGCAGTGCGGGCAGGCGTCCACGCCCTCTGCCAGCGCCCGCACCGCCGCCTCCCGCGGCACGCCGTTCGCGCGCTTGCCCGCCATGTGGCAGCCGCCCGTGTGGACATACACCGCCGGCGTCCGCCCGCCCGGGCTCCGCTCCACCGTCCGCTCCCACGCCGTCGGCCGCGCCGCGGCCCCCCGTTCCCGCTCCGCCGCCCGCCGCTCTTCCGTCGCCTTTCATCGGCGTACCTGCGCCAGCTGCTGCTCGGCGACGCGTTCGGCGAAGGCCAACAGCTCAAGACGGGACGGCGGACGAGAATCGGTCATGTATTCGATTTTATGGGGTGGGTCGTCCGTCATGGCTGGGGGCCGGGCTGCTGTGATCGACCCGCTTGGCCAGGGCCCGGCGGTGGGCCATGGCCAAGCGAGGTCATCCCCAGGACAGGGTCACGTGGCCGTCCTGGCCGGCGCCGGTGGCGAAGTGGGCCCCCTCGCCCGACAAGCCGCGTTCGCCGTCCGGGGAGACACGGCCGCTGCTTCCCCTCACACCCCCTCTGCCGCCTTCGCCTCCCGTGCCACCGGTTCCGCCGTCGCCTGCGCTTCCGGGATGTCCTTGGGTGGCGTGTCCTCCCTTACCGGCCCTCCATTCGGTTGTCGGCGTGCCTGGCGTGCCGGGGTAGCTGGTGCCGGTTGCGGCGCCTGTGCAGCGTCCCTGGCCGCCGGTGCCGCTGGACGCCAGGGCACCGTCGGCACCGGCGGCGGCGTTCTTCCCCTCGGTGTATCCGCTCGCCCGTCCGCCGCCGTATCCGCCCTTCCCGGCCTTCCCGGCCTGGCCGCCCTTTCCGCCGCCGGCTGTGGCGGGGGTGCTGCCGTCGGGGAGGGTGAGGGTACTGGCCTGGCCGTCGCCGCCGGCGTCTCCGTCCTTGCCGTCCACGCCGCGGTTGCCGTAGGCGGCCCTGTTGCCCTGGCCGCCGGCTCCGAAGTCGCCGCCGAGACCGTTGGCTCCGCCCCGGCCCACGGTGATGGTCAGGCTGCTGCCTGCGGTGACCGGCACGGTGCATACCGTGTGGGCGCCGCCGCCACCGCCGCCGCCAGGACTGCCCGCACCGCCGCTGCCGCCTTCGCCTCCCCCCGCGTTGCGGCTTCCGGCGCCGCCGGAGCCGCCGCCGGAGCCGCCTGCGCCGCCGGCGCCGCCGCCTCCGGCGCCCCAGAGGGCGACGGTGAGTGAGGAGACGCCCGCGGGCACGGTGAAGGTGCTCTTTCCGGGAAATTCGTAGTCTTTGGTGTGGCTGGGGGCTGCTTGTGCGGATGGGGTCAGGGCAGGGAGGACGGCGAGGGCAGCGAGGGCTGCCAGCAGTCGTGCTTTCCCGGCCTGGACATGCTGTGTCACACGAGCTCCTTGAAATCGGTGGGGGAACGGCCGTATCCGGAAATGGCCGCAAGAGGTGTCACGCGGGCCGGCGAGCGGGGGTGGGCCCTGCCCGGACAGGGCCCACCCCCGCCCGGGTGCTCCGCTGCTGTTCCGCTCCGCAGGCGATCGGCGTTGCGCGGGGTGGGGACCGGGCGGTTACTCCCGAGCGGAGTCCACGGGTGGCGCCGGCGCCGGTGGTCACCGAACGCATGGCGGAGTGAACCGGCCGTTGCCATACGGGGCGGGGCGGTCCGGGATTTCCCGCGGCGCCGGAGGTACCGGGCCGAGGGTGAGAGGGGGGTTATCCCCAGGACATGGTCACCCAGCCTGTGTTGCCGACGCCGGTGGCGAAGCCGGCACCGGCGCCCGAACGGCCATTGTCACCGTATTCCGACCGCTGATTGCTGCCTGCGCCGCCCCCGGCCCCGCCGCCATAGTCTCCGGGGCCGCCCTTTCCGCCGTCGCCTGCGCTTCCGGGATGTCCTTGGGTGGCGTGTCCTCCCACACCGCCATCGCCCCCGTGGCCCCCCACGCCCCGCGCTTCTGCGCCCTCTCCGCGATCGCCTGCCTCGCCTGCCTTGCTCGCCGCACCCGGTGTGCCGGGGTAGCTGGTGCCGATCGCCGCGCCCGTGCAGCTTCCCCGGCCGCCGGCGCCGCCGGGTGCTGCGGCGCCGCCGGCACCGCCGTCGCCGCCCTTGCCGGGGGTCGATCCCTTCCCCCGCGAGCCGCCGTATCCGCCCTTTCCGGCTTTCCCGGGCTGGCCGCCCTTCCCGCCGCCGGCCGTGGCCGGAGTGCTGCCGTCAGGAAGGGTGAGGGAACTGGCCTCGCCGTCGCCGCCGGCCCCTCCGTCCTTGCCGTCCCCGCCGCGCCCGCCGTAGTCGGCCGTGTTGCCCTCACCGCGGGCTCCGGGATCGCCGCCAAAACCGTTGGCCCCGCCCCGGCCCACGGTGATGGTCAGGCTGCTGCCCGCAGTGACCGCCACGGTGCACACCGTGTGGGCACCGCCACCGCCGCCACCGCCACCACTGGAGCCACCACCGGTACCACCCCCGCCTCCGCGCGAGCCACCCCCGAATGCCCCTGCGGTGCCGCCGGTGCCACCCCCGCCGCCTCCGCCGCCACCTCCACCGCCGGCGCCGCCGCCTCCGCCGCCCCAGAGGGCGACGGTGACCGAGGAGACGCCCGCAGGCACCGTGAAGGTGGTCTTCCCGGCGTGGTAGAAGCTTTTGGTCTGGCTGGGGGCCGCCTGCGCGGACGGGGTCAAGGCGGGCAGGACGGCAAGAGCGGCAAGGGCTGCCAGCAGCCGCGCCCTCCCGACCCGGGAATGCTGTGTCACACGAGCTCCTGAGAACGGTGGGGGAAACGGCCGCACCCGGCACGGCCGCAAGAGACGTCACGCCGACCGGTCAACGAGGTGGGCCCTGCCCGGGCAGAGCCCACCCCCCGGTGCTCCGCTGCTCCGCGCCCGCAGACGACCAGCGCCGTGCCAGGGGCGGGACAGGGGCGGTTACTTCAGAGCGGAGTCGACGGTGGCGCCGGCGCCGGAGGTCACCGACTGCACGGCGGAGCTAGCGGTGTCCTTGAGGTTGGTCACCGGGCCCGGCTCCGGCGCCGGCGGCGGCGTGGAGGACGCCGGCGGCTGCGACGAGGACCCCGACCCCTGCGGGTCGTACTTGTAGGTCTCGGTCACCTTCTGCTCCTTGGTCAGCTTCCCCGGAGCAGGGGAAACCACCAGCGCCGGGATACCACCCGGACCGTCGGCGGCCACCGCGGCCGACGCCTGGCCCAGCATCGCCCCACCGGCCGCCAGGACCAGGCCGAGGGCCGCCACACTGCTACGCATCGAGAACATCACACGCTCCTACACCGTCGAAGATGAATGCGCGGCCGGCTGCGCGCCCAGGCGTCCAGCCGGTCCATGAGCGCGAAACCCCGATCCCGGCCTGCAGGGAGGCGACGAGGAGGAAGCCGTGGCCCCGGGGCCCGGTGGCAGGGTTCCGCAGGGCTGTACAGGTACCGGTGTGATCAGCAGCCGGTCAAAACACCCGACCGCCACACCAACGGCACGCCCCCGCCTGTCTGCACGGCAATCGAACACGTGAGGTGAAACGACGCCCGAAAAGCCGCCACATTCACCGGCCGGGCCTGCCTCAACCCCCCACCGTTCCCCAGAAAGACGGGCTCTTGCCCCGTAACCTTGACCCGGCTGCACCCGCCCACCTGAACGGATGGCCGCATCCGTCACAGCCACGCCACGTCACTCCGACAGGGCCCGCCCGGCACTTGCGTTGACCTCGACGGAACGAAACCGCGGGAAGGCAGGGAGGAGGTGGACCGTGGCCCGCTACGGTGCTGGGCAGAGACTTCCGGCGTGCCACGCGGAAGGAGGACCGTCCGTGTCCGACCAGCCGCCACCCAGCACCGACCAGCTCCGGGTGCGATTTCTCGGGTTGGTGTCGGTGGTGGTGAGTGTCGGTTCTGCTGGTTCAGGGGTGGGGTGTTTCGGGGCTGGTCAGTGGGTGTTTGCGGGTGGGTGGTCCGCTGTCATGAGGTGAGAGATTGAGGGGTGGGTTCACTGTCGTGGGGCTTTATCGCATGGCAGCTGATGCTGTCTCAGGTTCGGGAGTTTTTATGCGGTGAGGTGGGCTCGGTCGGTGTGATCGTGGGGTGGAGCAAGGGGTAAGGGCCGGTCGTGGGCCTGTGCTGTCCAGGGGGTTGGTGGTGCGTCGTCTGCTGGAACGGCAGCGGGCGGGTGAGCTCGCGATGCGGCATGTGCGTGCGGTCGCGGAGACGGTGGGTGTCTCGGAGCGTACGGTGTGGCGCTGGCTGGAGCAGGCCAAGACGACTGGGCAGGTGGAGGCGCCGGTCCGGCAGGGGTATGCGGTGTCGGACGAGGTGTGGGCGCTGTTGGGCGAGGTGGGAGGGAATGTCGCTGAGCTGAGGCGCTGGCTGTCCGCTGCCAGCGGCGGGACCTTGGTTCCGTCGGCGTCGACACTGCACCGGGTGATCCGCAGGGACCGTCGGGCGGGCCGGGCGTTGATGGTCGAGCGGGAGCCTGTGGTGGCCGGGCCGAGCAGGCCCGATCCGCTCAGCGAGCTGGGCTTGAACGTTGTGGCCGGTCAAGGTGCAGGTGGGCAGGTGTTTCTGCGGGAGCAGAAGCACCTGGCGCAGGTGCCGGTCCTGGTGCCGGGCGCGCAGGTGGTGCACACGTCCGCTGTGCGGTCGGTGCTGCGGACGGTCGCGTACGCGGCCGCGGTGGGGGCGGTGGTGTGTCTGTACGGCGACGCCGGCCAGGGCAAGACCGTCGCGCTGCAGTACGCCCTGTCCCAGCTGCCGCACCCGGCCCGGGTCCGCCGGGTCCACGTTGGTGTGCATCCGACGGTGCCGGAACTGCACCGGGTGCTCGCGGATGCCCTTGAGCTGGGCAGGCGTCTGCCGCGCGGGGCGGGAGAGGCCGAGCTGACGCTGGTGAACGCGCTACGGCAGCCCCGCGTGCTGGTCCTGGACGAGGCACAGCGCCTCCCGGGGCCGGCGCTGGAGTTCCTGCGTGGGCTGTGGGACCACCCGGACACGGACACAGCCCTCGTGCTGGCGGGTGCGGGCAGCGAACGGGCACTGCGCCGAGTGCCCGCATTGGCCTCTCGGGTGCTGACCTGGGAGCTGGTACCGCGCCTTGGTCCGCGCGAGGTGGCCACCGTGATGGCTGCCTTCCACCCGCTGTGGGGGAACGTGACCGCGGACGATGTCGCGTGGGTGGACGAACATGTGGGACACGGCAACTTCCGGACCTGGGCGAAGCTGACCTCGCACCTGACCGCCGAAGTCCATGGCAAGAGCCGGGCGGTGGTGGACCGCCGGATGCTGGAGTGGGCCTGCGCACAGCTCATGGGGCCGCTGTGACCGGCGCGGCCGGGCCGACAGAGGGCGCTTCCCGCTCCGGCATGCAGGGGAAGGACAGGGGGGTGCGGGGAGGCCTGCCTTCTTCCTCCCTGTCGGCGCTGCGTGGCCCTGCCGTGCGCAGGCTGCTCACCCTGCGGCAGGAACAGAGGTTGGCCACGCGGCATGTCCGACTGATGGCTCAGTCGTTGGAAGTGACCGAGCGCACGGTGTGGCGGTGGCTTGCCGCTGCCGAGCGTGACGAGGCCGCGGCCGCGGAGCCCGGGGCGCGGGCCCAGAGCAAAGACCGCTTCTCCGTCACCCCCGAAGTGCGCCGCCTGCTGGCCTTGTGGAAGGGGAACGTCGCGGCGGTGCATCGTGAGCTGGCCGCTCGCGCGGCCAGGGGCGAGGGGGATCCGCCTCCGTCGATTCCGACGCTGCACCGGGCGATCCGCCGTGATCTGACGCCGGGGGAGCGGGCCGGGCTTGCGAGTGGGGAGCGGGCGGCGCGCAAGCACGATGTGTTCCTGGCCCGGCCGCGCCCCTGGCGGAACCAGGTGTGGGAGACCGACCACGTCCAGGTGCCGGTGCTGGTCGACGTCGATGGCAAGGCCCGCAGGCCGTGGATCACCTGGTTCACCGACTGCGCCACCAACGCGATCACAGGTGTGGCGATCACCCCCGGGCATCCGTCGCGGGAGTCGGTGCTGGCCGCGCTGCGCTCCGCCGTGCTGCGCGATGACCCCTACGGCCCGTTCGGCGGCGTGCCCGAGAAAGTGCGGGTGGACCGCGGCAAGGACTTCCTGTCCCGGACGGTGACCGCCGCGTTCGATCTCCTGGACGTCACCGTGGAGGACCTGCCCGCCTACACCCCCCACCTCAAGGGCACCGTGGAGGGCCTCAACCGGGCGGTGGAGAGCATGTTCCTGGCCGCGCTGCCCGGCTACGCCCGCCAGCCGCGCCCCGGCAAACGCTCCTCCCGTCCGAAGGACGAAGTGCTGCTCGGCTTCGAGGACTTCACCACCCAGCTTCTGGCCTGGACGCTCTGGTGGAACACCGAGCACCGACCGGCGCCGTTGCGGGGCAAGACTCCGCTTCAGGCGTGGCAGGACGATCCCACCCCGCTGCGGGACGTGCCGGCCGCGGATCTGTGGACGTTCACCCTGGAGGACGCCGGCACCCGCACGCTGACCACCCGCGGCATCCGCTTCAGGAAACGCGACTACGTGGGGCCGTGGATGACCGGCCAGGCCGGGATCCAGGTCCGTATCCGTTTCATGCCCCACCACGACCACCGCATCGAGGTCTACCACGCCGCCACCGGCCGCTACCTCGGTCCCGCGGACCTGGCCGACCAGGCCACCGACGAACAGATCAGCGCCGTACGAAGGGCGCGGTCCGCTCGCGCACGCCGCCTGAAGAAGGACCTGGAGGCCTCGCAGCGCGAGCGCTACGCCGCCGTGAACCAGCCCGAGGCACCTCAGCGGCTCGCCACGCTGACCACCGCGCAGGCCGAGGCCGAACTTGCCCAGACTGCCGACGCCGACCTCGCGCAGCTCGCGATGCCAGATCTCATCCCGCACGCCGCGCCGCCGACCGACTGGCGCACCCCGGCTTCCCTGGCCGCGCTGACCACTCCAGGCCCGCCCGTCCGGTATCCGTACGGCCGTGACGGCGCTTCCGCCCCGGACGGCCGTGACGGGCGGGCCGCACCTCCCACCACCGATGAAGACGGAGACGCCTCGTGACCGCGGCCACCTACCAGTACGTCGACCTGCCCGACGCCTCCGTGGTCACTACCCGCGCCCTGCTCACTGCCCGGGAGAACATCACCGACACGGTCGCCGCCCGCGCGATGATGTGCATCCACGGCGGCGCCGGCTTCGGCAAGACCCTCGCCGTCAACACCTGCCTGCGCGCACTCGAACCCGGCGAGGACGTCCAAAGATCGCCTTCCGGGCCCGGCCCACGGGCCGCGCGGTGCGCTACGAACTGTTCACCGCGCTCGACCTGGCCGGCGAGCCACCGCGCCATCCCAGCGAGTTCGACCGTCTGCTGAAGACGGCCCTGGCCGAACGCCCCCGTACCTTCCTGGTGGACGAAGCCCAGTGGCTAAACGGGGAGGCGTTCGAATACTTCCGCTACCTGTGGGACGAGCCCTCCACCCAGCTCGCGATCATTTTCGTTGGTGGCACGGGCTGCCACACCGTGCTGCGCCGCGAACCGATGCTGTCCTCCCTCATCTGGCAGCAGTTCACCCGACTCACACCCGACGAGGTCCTCGAGGTGATCCCGCTGTTCCACCCGGTCTGGGCTGATGCCGACCTCGAGGACATCGCCTTCGCCGACCAACACGCCGCGCACGGCAACTTCCGCGCCTGGGCCCAGCTGACTGCCCACACCCGTACCGCACTGGCCCGTACGGGACGTGCCCGCGTCGACCAGGATTTGCTGCGCTGGGCCTTCAGCCGCCTCGCCTGACCACACCGCCCATGCCTCCTATCCCGCCGCTGCCGTCCGTCACCGTGGTTCTCGACCGTCACGACGACGTGCTGCACTCGCACACCGCTCTGGCCGCCCACCATCCGCCGTCCGGCCGGATCACCCTGCACCCCGGCCCGGGCACCACCAGCGAAACCGGCCTCGCCCACGACCTTCTCGTCGCCCTGGGCAAGCCGCCCTTGCTCCCGGGCCGCTTTCCCGGCGGTCGTCAGCCCGCCTGGGAAGTTGCCACGGCCTGGATGACCTCCCTGCCTGTGAACCGGCTGACCGTGCTGCGCGCCCACCGCCTCACCGCCCGCCGCGCGATGCGCCTCCTGCAGCTACCGGCCCTCACCGGTTGAGGTTCCCCCGAGATGCGGGGAGAGGTGAACGCAGGACAGATGGGGCTTACGAAAGGAGCTCTGACGATGCCTGCCCCGAGGAAGTACCCACTGGAGTTGCGTGAGCGTGCGGTGCGGATGTACCGCGCTTCCGAGCCGAAGCCCGTGATCCGCCGCCTGGCCGAGGACCTCGGCGTGCACCACGAGGCCCTGCGTAACTGGATCCGCCAGGCCGAGGCCGATGCCGGCGAGCGAGGCGACATGCTCACCACCGCCGAGCGTGAGGAGCTTGCCGCCCTTCGCAAGGAGAATGCCCAGCTCAAGCGCGCGAATGAAGTCCTGCGGACGGCCTCCGCTTTTTTCGCGGCCCAGCTCGACCCGACCCGGCCCAGGTGACGGCGCTCGTTGACGAGCACCCGCACCTGGGGGTCGAGCCCGTACTCCGGGAACTGAACATCCCCTCCTCCACCTACTACCGGTGGCGCCAGGCCGAGACCAAGCCATGCGAACGGCGCCGCCGGGACGCCGAGCTGACCGGCAGGATCCGGCAGGTCCACGACGAGTCCGGCGGCATCTACGGCTCACCCCGCGTCCACGCCGTCCTCAAGCGTGAGGGCGTCCACGTCGGCCGCAAGCGCGTCGAGCGGCTCATGCGCCAGGCCGGCCTCGCCGGGATCAGCCCCCGCCGGGACAAGGGCTTCACTCGCCGTGACCCGGACGCCGATCTGGCCCCTGACCTGGTGCAACGCGACTTCACCGCGGACGGGCCGAACCGGCTGTGGGTCACAGACCTGACCATGATCCCCACCGGGGAGGGGCCGCTGTGGCTGTCCGCGATCCGCGACGCGTTCTCCCGCCGGGTCGTAGCCTGGGAGACCTCCGCCCGCGCGGACGCCGACCTGGTCCTCACCTCGCTGGAGTATGCCCTGGCCAGCCGCGAGGTCGCCCCCGGCGAGCTCGTCCATCACGCCGACCACGGCTGTCAGTACACCTCCGTGAAGCTCACAACGCGCCTGGTCAGGGCCGGTATCCAGGCGTCCATGGGCTCGGTCGGCGACTCGTTCGACAATGCCCTGGCGGAGAACCTGTGGATGGTCATCAAGACCGAGTGCATCCGCGGCCGCGTCTTCGCCACCAGGGCCGAAGCGAACCTCGCGCTCTTCGCATACATCGACGGCTTCTACAACCCCCGCCGCATCCAGAAACGGCTCGGCTACCTCAGCCCGATCGAATACGAGGAGAAGCACTACGCCGAGCGGGCAGCGGCCGAACAAGTAAACCTGAAACCACGTCAACCCGCTCTGACCAGCTAGTCAGCCACTCCCACACTGCGGGGGAACCTCAACTGCTTGATCGATTCGAGGCTGTCGGTGTTGACAAGGGGCGGGGCATCGGGCAGCGCGGCGTCCTCCTGCTCCCAGGACGGCAGCGCCCTAAGAGATCATGTGACTCGTACAAGTACTGGCGTCTGGTCAGCAGCCGGGCCAGACAGCTGAGGGAGAGGTCAGACAACGCGGATTGGCACCCGGCGCCCTGCCAGCAGGTGTGCCAGCGCGTCGGTCTCTTCCTCGGGCAGAGCGATGGCGGCCAGGCGGCGGGCGCGGGTGACGGCGACGTACCAGATCCGCAGCACCTCGTCGGTGGCCGGGTTTGAGTGGGTGTTTCATCCCGTTGTTTCATCCCGGAGCACGTGGTTTGCGCTGGTTTAGGTCCCTCGCCAGGTGGGGGTGGACTCGCCGGTGAGGCGGCGGGCCATCAGGTCGATCATCCGGAGCTGGATGAGGGCGGCGGAGCGGGCGGGCAGTGTCTCGTAGTCGCGGGCGAGCCGGCGGAACATCATGATCCATCCGAAGGTGCGCTCGATGGTCCACCGGCGGGGCAGCGGGGCGAAGCCCCGGCTGCCCGGGGTGCGCTGGACGACTTCGAGGGCGATGCCGAGCCGGGCGGCGTGCTCGGTGCAGGTGGTGCGGAAGGCGCTGTCGGCCCAGAGCTTGTGCAGCCGGGGAGCGCGGGCGTGGGCGGTGTCGAGCAGGCGCAGGCCGATCGCGTTGTCGGAGGCGTCCGCGGCCAGCACAAGGAGGGCCAGCAGCAGGCCGGTGGTGTCGGTGATCGCGCCGCGCTTGCGGCCGACGATCCGCTTGCCGACGTCCGTGCCCTGCCCGCGCAGGGGCACGTTGGTGGAGGTCTTCACGCTCTGGGTGTCGATCGCGCCGGCGCTGGGCTGGCCGTTGCGTCCGGCGGCCTCGCGGACCAGGCGGTGCAGCAGGCCGTGCAGGCGGTCGATGACGCCGTCGGTCTGCCAGTGCGCGAAGTAGCCGTACACCGTCTGCCAGGGCGGGAAGTCGTGTGGCAGGTAGCGCAATTGGGTGCCGGTGCGGTCCAGGTACAGCAGGGCGTTGAGAATCTCGCGCAGGTCATGCCGGGGAGGCGGGGAGATGTCCAGCGCGCCGCGGAGGCGCACGGCCCGCCAGTCCTCCAGGAACGGGCCGAGCAGCGCCCAACGCTCGTCCGAGAGGTCGGTGGGGTAGGGCGGTCGCTGTGCCATGGTGCAGGCGTACCGCGGCGGCCGGGCGGGGGCCAGGGCCATCAGGGCGGGCCAGCGGCCCCGGGACATCATGGGATGAGACAGGCCAGTGGGCAGGAGACGGGCATTCAGGGCTGCCCGGGAGCCCCTTCGGGCGATTGTTGAACCGTACGGCCCAGCACTTCCGGAGATAACGGCGCGCGAATGCCTCATTCATTTTCATCAGTGGACTAAACACCCACTTACTGCCATGGTCTGGGACCTGGCGAGCCGATGCGGTCGCAGCGCTAGATCCAGCGGCGCTCGCGCGCCAGGAGGGCTGCTTGGAAGCGGTTGCTCGCATCCAAGCGGCGCATGAGGGCCGCCACATGCTTGCGGTACGTGCGCAGCGCGATGCCCACCTCGCGTGCGCCTACTTCGTCCTTGTCCGCAGTGCACAGCGATTGCAGAATCCTTCTTTCAAGCGCCGTCACCGAGCCCGCCTGCTCATCGGTGTCCTGCATGCCCTCGGGAATCAGGGGGTTGGCGCTGTGCCACATACGTTCGAACAATGACACCAGTGCGGCGACGAGTCCGGGTTCGCGGGTCAGGATCGCGCCTTTCGCGGTGTGCGCGGGGTCCAAGGGTGTCAGGGCCGCGACATGGTCACAGATGATCAGGCGCTCGATCGGGTCACGTGCGATCCGGATGGAGGCACCTTTCTCCGTCAGTTCTCGCAGGTAGGCCATGGTGGGGGCGTCTTCGCGGGCGGCGTGGCCGACCACGGTGCGCATGCGCACTCCGCGGCGCAGTACCCGCTCGTCTATGGGACGGGCGTGGGCGATGCTCTCTCGGCTCAGTGTGCCTCGGGGGTTGGTGGTCAGGCTCTCGTTCCAGGTGAAGAAGGTCAGTTCGTCGATGGCTGCCCGCACTGCCTCCATACCCGGCCTCGGGGAACATCGGTACAGCGGTTATCGGTGAGAACGATCATGGCCGTCTAGCACAGTGATCCACTTCGCCGCTGGGGTTCGGTGAAACGCCTCCGGGCCTGTTCCGGGGCTGACTACGGTCCGGCTCGTGCCGGTGGAATTTCTGAGTGATGAGCAGGCCGAGGCGTACGGGACGTTCGCCGAGGAGCCGACGAGGCCCGAGCTGCAGCGGTTCTTCTTCCTGGACGACGTGGACCGGGACCTGATCGCCCTGCGGCGGACGGAGCATCACCGGCTCGGGTTCGCGCTTCAAATGTGCACGGTGCGGTACGTCGGCCTGTTCCTGGAGGACCCGCTCACGGTGCCGTGGCCGGTGGTCGAGCACCTGGCCGTGCAGCTCGGCATCAAGGACCCGTCCGTGGTCAAGCGGTACACGGAGCGACGCCAGACGCTGTACGACCACGCGTGGGAGATCCGGGACGCCTACGGCTACCACCCCTATGAGGACGCCGAATGGGGTCGTCGGTTCCGTACGTTCCTGCACGGGCGGGCGTGGACGCACGCCGAGGGCCCGAAGGCGTTGTTCGACCACGCGGTGGGCTGGCTGCGCCGTCACCGGGTCCTGCTGCCCGGGGTGTCCGTGCCGGCCCGGCAGGTGGCGGAGGCGCGGCAGGTCGCGGAGAAGCGCCTGCACGCCACGGTCGCGGGCGCCGCCCGCCGCGCGGACCCGGCGCTGCCCGGTGATCTGGTGGCGACGCTGAAGACGCCGGAGGGTTCCCGGTTCTCGGAGCTGGAGCGGCTGCGCCGGCCGCCGACGCGGACGACGGGCACGGCGTTCGCCCGCGCGCTGGAGCGGGTGGACGAGATCGGCGCGTACCGGCTCGGTCGGCTGAGGCTGTCGCAGATCCCGCCGAACCGGATGGCGGCGCCGGCCCGGTACGCGCTGGGGTCGAAGGCGCCGTTGCTGGAACGGGCGGCGGAACCGAAGCGCACGGCGATGCTCACCGCGGTGATGCGGCACCTGGAGGCGAAGGCGATCGATGAGGCCCTGGACCTGTTCCAGGTCCTGATGGCCACCCGGCTGCTGAACACGGCGAAGCGGAAGACGGAGAAGGAGCGGCTGTCGACGCTGCCGCAGTTGGAGAAGGCGTCGCGGGTGCTGGCGCGGGCGGCGAAGGTGCTGTTCGAGGAGCTGGAACTGGTCGAGGAGCGGGAGGCGGACCTGGACGTGGCCGCGCTGTGGGCGGCGGTGGAGGAGGTCGCCCCGCGCGCCGCCGTGATGACCGCGGCGGCCACGGTGGTCTCGCTGGTGCCCGAGGACGAGAACTCGGCCGAGGTCGCCATGCGGGCCGCGCTCGCGAACCGGTACGCCACGGTGCGGCCGTTCCTCGCGTTGCTGGGCGAGTCGAAGGCGCTGGACGCGGCGAGCGCGGGCAAGCGGGTCCTGGCCGGGGTGCGCGGCCTTCCGGCGCTGGCCCGGCGGAAGGTGGGGGTCAAGCCGCTGCTGCCGCGCGAGGTGGACGACAAGCTGGTGCCGCCGGCGTGGCGCAGGGCGGTGTACGCCAACCCGGATCTGCCGCAGGGCGCGGTGGACCGGGACGCGTACGTGGTGTGCGTGCTGGAGCAGTTGCACCGGGCCCTGTACAACCGCGACGTCTTCGCCGCACCCTCGCACCGCTGGTCCAACCCGCGGGCCCGATTGCTGGACGGCCCGGACTGGGACGCGGTCGAGGAGGACGTCCTGGCGGCCCTGAGCCTGGACATGCCCGTCACCGAGCACCTGGCGGAGCTGGTGCGGGGCCTGGACGCCGCATGGAAGCAGCTCGCGACGCGCCTTCAGGAGGCGGGGCCGACGGCGAAGGTCTCCATCGAGGTCCAGGACGACGGGCGGGTGAAGCTGAACGTCGACAAGCTCGGCGCGCTCGGCGAGCCGAAGTCCCTGACCTGGCTGCGAGGGCGGGTCGAGAAGATGCTCCCGAAGATCGACCTGCCGGACCTGCTGTTCGAGGTGAACGCCTGGACCGGGTTCCTCGACGCCTTCGTCCACCTCGGCGACGGCACCACCCGGATGAAGGACCTGCCCACCTCGGTGGTGGCGCTGCTGGTGTCCGAGGCGTGCAACATCGGCCTGGCCCCCGTGGTCAACCCCGGCTACGAGGCCCTGACCCGGGCCCGGCTCGTGCACGTCGACCAGTACTACCTGCGCGCCGACACCATCGCCATGGCGAACGCAGCTCTCATCGCCGCCCAGGTCGGCATCCCGATCGTGCGTTACTGGGGCGAGGGGCTGCTCGCCTCCGTGGACGGGCTGCGCTTCCAGGTGCCGGTGCGCACCATCAGCGCCGCTCCGTCGCCGAAGTACTTCGGGTTCAAGCGGGGCATCACCTGGCTCAACGCCGTCAACGACCAGGTCGCCGGCATCGGGCAGATGGTCGTGCCCGGCACCCCGCGCGACAACCTGCACATCCTGGACGCGCTGCGCTGCTGAACCTCGACGGCGGGGTCAAGCCGGAGATGGTGGCCACCGACAACGCCTCGTACTCCGACATGGTGTTCGGCCTGTTCAAGATCCTCGGCTACAACTTCAGCCCTCGGTTCCGCGACCTGGACGACCAGCGGTTCTGGCGGGCCACCATGCCCGGTGTCGAAACCGGCGCGTACGGCGCGGTGGAGGACCTGGCCCGCAACCGCGTGAACCTGAACAAGGTGATCACGCACTGGCCGGACATGCTGAAGGTCGCCGGTTCCCTGGTCACCAACCAGGTCCGCGCCTACGACCTGCTGCGTATGTTCGGCCGCGACGGCCGCCCGACCCCGCTCGGGGCGGCGTTCGCGGAGTACGGGCGGATCGCGAAGACCGAGCACCTGCTGCGTGTGGTCGATCCGGTGGACGACACCTACCGCAGGCAGATGAACCGCCAGCTCACCGTGCAGGAGTCCCGCCACAAGCTGGCCCGCGACGTGTGCCACGGCAAGCGCGGCACCATCCACCAGGCGTACGGCGAGGGGATGGAGGACCAGCTCGGCGCGCTCGGCCTGGTCCTCAACGCCATCGTGCTCTGGACCACGAAGTACATCGACGCCGCTGTCGCCCGGCTCCGCGCCGAGGGCCGTGAGATCCGGGACGAGGACATCGCGCGCCTGTCCCCGCTCAAGCACCGCAACCTGAACCTGCTCGGCCGCTATAGCTTCACCGCCAGCGTCCCGGCCGCCGGCGCCCTGCGCCCGCTGCGCGACCCGGATACGTCAGAGCTGGACGAGGACGACGTTGGCCGCGAGGACTGGCACGGGCGATGAGCTCTCGGCACGTCGCCGCGAACGACGACTCACCCCTGACTCAGAAAAGTGCGCGGCGCGAATTTTTGCGTGCCACGCATTTTCTGTTAGTGTGAACCGTATGAGCGGTCTACGGGAACGCAAGAAGGAAGCCACGCGCGCAGCGCTGAGCTGGGCCGCAGTCCGACTCACCGCCGAGCGCGGGTGGAGTGCGGTCAAGGTCGAAGACATCGCCGCAGCGGTCGGCGTGTCGCCGCGCACCTACAACAACTACTTCTCCAGCAAGGCCGAAGCGATCGCCTTCCGGCATCTTGAGCGCTCGTTGCGGCTCGCGGCCGAGCTGCGTCACGGGCCGCCCGGTGAGCCGCTGTGGGAGGCGATCACGCGCGCGGCATTGCGGCAGTTGGAGCCTGGGCCCGAGGTGGAGCACATGCCGCCTCAAGGCCCCGACGAGTGGGCGGCCGGCCTGCGGGTGATGCTGGCCGAACCCGCACTGGAGGCCGAGATGCTGCGCGCGGGCAAGATCGCGGAGAAGGAGCTTGCCGCGGCGATCGCCGACCGCACAGGCATGAACCTCGGGACCGATCTCTACCCACGCCTGGTGGCCGCGAGCGTGATGGCCGCAAGCAATGTCGCTCTCGAACTGTTCGTACAGGGCGGCACGGGCGAGCCGATGGAGGTTCTGCTGCCCCGAGCTCTGCGCATGGTGGCCGCCGGACTCCCCACCCCGTAAATCCCGTAGATCCCCCTTCTCGCTCTGAACAGGGGCTGCTGCCCGCAGCCTCTACCCCGCCACGCCCTGGAAAGGTGAATTGTCATGCTTGATGTCGTAATCGTCGGTGGCGGTCCGAACGGGTTGATGCTCGCCTGCGAGCTGGCACTGGCCGGGGTGCGCCCGGTCGTGCTGGAGCGTCTGGCCGGTCCGAAGACCGAGGCCCGCGCCAACGGCTTGGTCGGTCAGGTGGTGCGCATGCTCGACCGGCGCGGCCTCTACGCGCGCATCAGTGGGTCCGAGGAGCCGCCCCGCCCCGCGCCCCGGTACATGTTCGGCGCATTCACGCTGGATCTCACGGGGCTCGGTGACAGCAATCCCGTAAGCCTCCTCCCGGCGCCCCAGGAGCACATCGAGAAGGTTCTCGCCGAACGCGCCGTGGAACTGGGCGTCGATCTCCGCAGGGGCCAGGAGGTGACCGATGTGCAGCAGGAGGACGACTTCGTCCGGATCACCCTTGCCGACGGCGAGACGTTCACCACCCGCTACCTGGTAGGGGCCGACGGCGGCCACAGCATGGTGCGGCGCCTGTCCGGCATCGACTTCCCCGGCGTGACCACCGACGACTTCATCACCCGCTCCGCGCACGTGTCCGTGGCGGACGAGCACCTGGGCCCCGACGGCAGCCTGCACGTCCCCGGCTACGGCACCCTGCCGCCCCTGCTCTACGTGCGCACGGAGCACGGCACGATCGCGTGGGGTCTGCTGCCCGGCCGAGTGCCTGTCCTCAACACCACCGAAACCGGCAGCCCGGACGAGTACACCACCCCGATGACCTTCGAGGAGATGATGGCGAGCGCCGAACGCGTGCTGGGCGTACCCGTCCCGCTCGCTCCGCCCCAGGGAGAGGGGCCCCACCTTCTTCGACGGCTGCTCGGCGGAAACACTCGGCTGGCAGAACGCTACCGCGATGGGCGGGTTCTGCTCCTGGGTGACGCGGCCCACGTGCACTCCGCGATCGGCGGCCCCGGACTCAACCTCGGTCTGCAGGACGCGTTCAACCTCGGCTGGAAGCTGGCCGCCACCGTGCACGGGTGGGCCCCCGAAGGTCTCCTCGACACCTACGACGAGGAACGCCGGCCGGTCGCAGAACACGTCGTGGCCTCGACCCTGTCCCAGTCGGCACTGATGCGCCCCGGACCGGAAGTCGGAGCCCTGCGGACCGTCTTCGGCGACCTGCTCGCCACACCGGGCGGCACGGAACACATCGCCCACCTGCTCGCCGGCACCACCGAGGGATTCGCACCCGACCTCGTGATCCACACCGACGCAGGCGCCCGCCGGCTGGCCGACCTGACCACCACCGCCCGCCCCCTGCTGCTGGACCTGAGCGGTGACTTCGCCGAGGCCGCCAAGCCCTGGCACGACCGGGTCGACGTCATAAGCGGCAAGGCCGACGGCACGAGCGCGACAGGTCTGCTGCTACGCCCCGACTGCCACATAGCCTGGACCGGAACCGAACCGAACGACGTCAGCGGTCTGCGAGCCGCGCTGTCCCAGTGGTTCGGCGAACCGCTGAACAGCGCCCGCGAGCCGGGCGCGTCTCAAAAGGGGATCAGCCCCACTTCCGAATGAGACCGGGCTCTGCGAACGGACTCGGGTTGAGGGGCTGAGTGCCTGTTTCTGAACCTCATCTCAGCAGGTCAGGACCCGTCAGTCCGAAATGGGAACTCTGGGGAAGCGTTCGGGCAACGGTCACGGTGACCGTTGCCCGAACGGAAATCTCTGCGACTGAGGTGGCGCTGACGGTCGTCAGTGCCACCGGGAGCCCACCGGGTGGCCGTGACCTTGATCGATCTCGAGTTGGTCGTGACCAACTCGGTCCAGGCGCCGCCTGCTACCAGGCTACCGAGCCCGCGCCTTCCAGGGGTTCAGAAACAGGCACTGACGGCCGTTGATTGATCTCGCTCGCGCAAATGACCAGATGCGAGAGTTCTGCGAACGCCCCGGAGCGCGCTCACGACTCCGCCTGGAACTGGCGCTGCCGCGCGTGCCGCCCGTCCTCCCTGCCGGCAGGGAGGACGGGCGGCACTGTTGCATGGCTGTCGTCAAACGACCGTTTGACGACAGGGCGGCGGTGCGTCCAATGAACCCGTGCCATCCGGGGGTTCACGGCGGCCCGAATCCAATCAGATCCGATGGTGATTGCTGACAGGGTTTGACGACAGATAGGGTCCGGTCCTCCGTACGGAAGGGGCCCTTCGGTGGCGAACCTGGTCTACAAGCGGGTCTCGACGGACCAGCAGTCCACCGCCCGGCAGGACCTCGTCCTGGCCGAGGCCGGGATCGAGGACCCGGTCGTCTTCGAGGAGGAGCCGGGTACCTCCAGCCGTCTCCACCCGCTCCAGCGCCCGAAGTTCGGCGAACTGCTCACCTACGCGCGGCCGGGCGACACCGTGCACATCTCCGAGATGTTCCGCCTCGTGCGCGGCAACCAGCACATCCTCGACGTGCTCGACGTCCTGCACCGAGACCGTCTCGCGCTGCGCATCCACGACGGCGCGTTCTCCGCGATGGACCTCACCGCCCGCCACCCGCGCACCGGCGAGCTGCTGTCCACCGTGAAGTTCATGGTGCAGACCCTCGCCGCCGCCGGCGAACTCCAGCGCGACCTCCAGCGGGAGCTGACCTACGACGGGCTGCGCGCCGCCGAGGCCAAGGGCAGCAAGGGCGGACGCCGCCCCGCCGTCGCGGCCGCGCAGACCACTGGCGTACGCACCGCGTACCTGGAGGGCCGCTCCATCGCAGCCCTGGCCCGCGACCACCGGGTCAGCCGCGGCGCGATCCGCACGGCCGTCGCCGACCTGCTTCCCGACCACGCCGCCGAGGAGAGCACGCCCGCCCCGGAGTTGCCGGTCACCCTCGACATGCCGGGCAAGGTCGCCGACTACCTCCGCACCACCGAGCTGGAGCCTGCCGAGCGGGCCGCACTCGACCAGGGCGTGACCGTACGGCGCGGCCAGGGCTACACCCTGCGCGTCAGCGCCGTCCCCGCCGTGCACCGAGGACTCCTCGCCCGCTGCCAGCCGCTCGACGGCGTCCAGGGCGCCGCGGCGGTTCCGGCCCAGCGCAAGGCCCGCCGCGAGTACGAGAACCGCGTCAGCACCCTCACGCCCTGACCAAGATCGTTCTCACCGATAACCGCTGTACCGATGTTCCCCGAGGCCGGTCAACACCTGGAACGCCCGCCGGGCGGCGGTGCTGTCCTGGCTGGGCTGGTGCGCGGAGTACGGCTACGACAGTCCGTCCGTCCCGGCCTGGACGAAGCGGCTGGCGGTGCCGGACTCCGAGACCCCGGTTCGCTCGAAGATGGCGGTGGACCGGCTCATCGCCCGGCGCGAGGTCCACCTGCGGGAGAAGACGCTGTGGCGGATGCTCTACGAGACCTGCGCCCGTGCGGAGGAGATTCTCGGCGTGAACATTGAGGACTTGGATCTCGCCGCCCGCCGCTGCCCGGTCAAGGCCAAGGGCGCCCGGAGCAAGGCCCGCTGACGCGGGCAGGCGCGGGAGGACTTCGTGCTGGAGACCGTCTACTGGGACGCGGGAACCGCCCGGCTCCTGCCCCGGCTGCTCAAGGGCCGCACCCGGGGCCCGGTTTTCGTCACCCACCGCCGCCCCGGCCCGGGGAAGGTCGTCAGCCCGCGCGATGTGTGCCCGGACACTGGCCTGGCCCGCCTCTCCTACGGCCAGGCCCGCGCCCTCCTCGATGAGCACACCGCCGTACGCGGGCCGGGAACCGGCTGGGACCTGCACGAGTACCGCCACTCGGGACTGACCGAGCTCGGCGTACGAGGGGCCTCCCTGCTGATGCTGATGGCGAAGTCCCGGCACAAGAAGCCGGAGAACGTCCGCCGCTACTTCAAGCCCTCGCACGAGTCGATCTCCGAGCTGACCAGCCTTCTCGCACCCGGCGACGCACGCCGCTGACCTGACTGCTGGGCACGTCCGGCTGTCCGGGCGCCCGAAGAGGCCGTGATGACGCTCGCGCCGCCGCGCGGACCCGATCCGATGCCGGCGCTAAACAAGGACGCCCTGGCCAAGGCGCAGGCCACCACCTCGGTGCTGGTGCGCCAGGGCAAGGTCGCCGAGCCGGTCGGCGCGATGGTGATCCCCGCCCCGTGCGGTGGCGTGCTGTTCGCCGTCGGCGGCCGGGGCGGGGCTGTAGGTCAACGGGCAGGCCCTCACCTGGTAGTGGACCGACGAACTGCGGGCCGAAGTGCCGGACCTGGACCGGCTCCAGGTGATGCGCGCCAGGTGGCTGGACTCCCCGCTCCAGGGCCGCACCCAGGGCTGTGTGTGGCCTCAGCGTGCGAATTTCGCGATGGCCTCCGGGGTGACGGGGGTGAAGAAGTTGACGAGGTTGCCGTCGGGGTCGCGGAAGAGCAGTGACCGGTTGCCCCAGGGCATCGTGGTGGGTCCGGCGACGAATTCGGTGACGAAGCCGGTCAGGTTCTGGTGGACGCGGTCCACGTCGTCGACGAGGAACTCGGTGATCACGCTGTGGTTGTCCGCCGGGCGGGCAGAGTCAGGGGCGAACAGCGGGACGGTGCGGGTGCTGGCGATTGCGAGGGTTGCGCACGCGGTCTTGAGTTCGGCGAAGTCGTCGTTCGCCCACGTCGCCCGCGCCCCTGTGGCCCGCTCGTAGAACTCGACGAGGCGCGCTACGTCGCTGGTGATGATGCGGATCGAGACGAAGTCCATGGCAATCTCCTTGGCTGTGCTGAAGTCGTGCACGGCGCAGACTAGGTGAAATAGTGGACAGAATCGGTCCTGTATTACCTTTAGACTGCGAACATGTCTCGTCCAACCGCCCGCGTGCTGACTCTGCTGGAACTGCTGCAGTCCGGTGGAACCCGAACGGTGGCCGAGCTCGCTGACCGGCTCGGCGTCGAAGGGCGCACCGTGCGGCGGTATGTGGACCAGCTGATCGACCTGGACGTGCCGGTGGAGTCGGTGCGCGGCCGCTATGGCGGGTACCGGTTGGCTCCCGGATACCGTCTGCCTCCGCTCATGCTCAGCGACGACGAGGCGCTGGCCGTGCTGCTCGGTCTGGTGGCCGGCCGTCGGGCGGGGCTGACGACGGCGGAGCGTACGGCGAGCGAGACGGCATCGGCGAAGATCCGGCGGGTGCTGCCCCAGCACATCGCCCACCGGCTCGACACCCTCCTGGAAGCTCTCGCCTTCACGGATCAGCCCGGCGAGTTCGACACCCCGGACGCCGGGATCCTGCTCACCACCGCCGATGCGGTGCGCCACCGCCGGCCGGTCTCGATCCGCTACACCGACCGCGATGGACGCCGCAGCGAACGCACGCTCCACGCGTACGGGATCGTCGCCCATGCCGGCCGGTGGTACGTGACGGGCAAGGACGCCCAAGTCGGTGAGGACCGAACCTTCCGGCTCGATCGCATCACGGACGCGCGGACTCTGCCCGGCTCATTCGAAGCGCCCGTGGGACCCAGCCCTGAACAGCGCGTGCTGTCAGGATTCGCCGCGGCCGAGTACCGGCATGAGGTGATCTTGCGGATCCACGGGACAGTCGAGCAGATCCGCGCCCGCCTGCCCGCCAGCGTCGCGAGCCTGGAGGAGCACGAGGCCGCGGCCGACCGGGAACGGGCGGCCGAGCGCTGGCTGCGCGTCGAGCTGCGGGCGCAGCAGCTCGACTGGTTGCCTCCGGTGCTCGCCTCACTCGACCGGCCGTTCGTCATCGAGCGCCCCGAGGAACTGCGCGACCTCGTCACCGCACTCGCCGATCGCCTCACGTCCTATGCCCGCCAAGCCTGACAGCGAAAAAGCAACGTCACGGGACCGCACAACTAGTCGTCGTCGGCAGCGTGCTTGTCGCGCAGGGGCCGCAGCCCGCCGGGCAGGTCGGGGAGCTGGAAGGAGTACCGGCCCAGCACGTTGACGTGGTGCCGGACGAAAGGGGAGAGCCGGGTGACGTCTTGGTCGCGGACGTCGAAGCCGTCGGCGCGGAGCTGGGTGAGGGCGGCGTCCATGTAGCGGGTGTTGAACAGCACGAGGGCGTTGAGGACGAGGCCGAGGGCGCCGATCTGGTCTTCCATGCCGTCCTGGTAGCGCTGGTAGAGCTGCCCGGCCCGGCCGTGGAAGATCTTCCGTGCGAGTGCGTGGCGGCCTTCTTGGAGGTTGGCCTGCGCCTTGATCTGCCTGCGGTAGCCGGGCTCGTCGGCCAGGCGCAGGATGTGCAGGGTCTTCGCGATCCGCCCGTAGTGCGCGATCGCGTCGCCGAGGGGGGTGGGGCGTCCGTCACGGGAGAGCATCCGGATGACGTCGTAGGCGCGGACGGCTCCGGTGTGGATGGAGCCGGTGATCCGCAGGATGTCCTCCCAGTGCCGTTCGATGCGGGCGGGGTCGACCCGGCCGCGGGCCGCGTCTTGGAAGGCGCCGTAGTCGGCGGTGCGGTCGATCCGCCACATCTTCTGGTCCGGCAGGTCCGCCAGCTGCGGCGCGTACGCGAACCCGGCCAGGGTCAGCAGCCCGAACACGATGTCGCTGTAGCTCGCGGTGTCGGTGACGATCATCTCCGGGCGGCGGCCGCCGTCGCGGTCGTAGAGGGCGTCCAGCACGTACAGGGAGTCGCGCGGGGTGCCGGCCACGACCCTCCCGCCCAGGCCCGCCGCCTGGTCGTTGATCATGTTGAGCCACGTCGCGCCGCCCCCGGCGCCCGAAGTACTTCGGGTTCGGCCGCGCGTACACCGACGGCACGGGGACGACGAACCGCATCCCGTCCACCGAGGCGACAAGGCCCCCGCCCCACGCGCGGACCAGCGGGATGGACGCCTGGTGCTCGATGAGCGCCGCGTTCGCGGCCCGGTACGTCGCCAGCCGCAGACACGTCTGGTCCACGTGGGACAGCCGGCCGTACTTCAGCGGGTCCGCAGCCCCCATGACCGGGGTGTAGCCGACGTTGCAGCCGTGGGCGACCAGCAGCGCTGCGATCGTGACGTGCAGGTCCTTCAGCCTCGCCTCGCCGCCGGTGACCGAGGTGAACGCCTGGTCGGCGCCGGTCCAGGCCATCACCTCCAGCAGCACCTCGGGCAGGTCCACGCGCGGCAGCATGGCGTTCACCGCCGCGCGCAGGTCGAGGAGGGAGGCGGGTTCGGGCTCCGGCTCCAGGGCGGCGAAGTGCAGGCGGCCGTCGTCGTCGAAGACGATCTGCGCGTTGTCCGGGACGCGGGCGGCGACCTCCCGGTAGGTGCCGTCCAGCAGCGCCGCCCGCGCCACCAGGTGCGCACCGGCCTCCCCTGGCAGGTTCAGCGAGGCGAGCACGGTCGGGCGGGCCTGCTGCCACGCCTCACCGGCCAGGAGCTTGGCCCGCGGGTCGCCCCACTTGGAGGAGTTGCGGGCGAAGACCTGCTTGCTGCGCAGCATCCGGTGCAGCTGCTCCAGCACGCAGAACGTGTACGCCTTCCAGTCCACCGCGCCCGGCTCCAGATGCGGCGCGGACAGCACCAGGCGCCGCCACGAGCCGCCCAGCAGGGTGGTGTCGATCTCGGCCGGGCCGACCTTCTTGCGGCCCATCAGCTCCGGCAGCGACAGCAGCGCGCCCAGCACCGGCTCGCCCTCCGGGGTGGCGTCGAAGTCCACCACCGTGACCAGCAGCTTCAAAAACGGCCTCACCGTGCCGAACCGATTGACCAGCATGGCCCGCCATGCCTCGTCCGCATCCGAGTCCAGCGGCGGAGTCAGCTCGAACAGCGCGGCGATCGCCGCGGCCAGCTCATGGCGGGGCACCACCTGCTCGATCGCCGCCCACATCCCTTCCAGGCTCTCCACCTTCGGCGGGGCAATCTCCCCGGTGTCGGTGTCGACCTGCTCGGAGGTGGTGTCGAACACGACCTGGAAGGCGGTCGCCAGCTTCGCCGACGCCCGCTCCACCCGCGGCAGCGTCTTCAGCTTCTCCTTCGCGCTCTCCCGCTCCGCCCTGGCCGGCAGCTTCGTCGCAATCAGCACCTCCAGCAGGTCCAGCGCGTCGTCCACCGCCCGCGAAGTCAGATACACCGTGGTGGCCAGCAGCGTCGCCAGCCTGCGCGCGTCGGAGTGCCGGCGCAGCAACGACGCCTTCCCGTCCACCCCGTACCGCGACAGCTCCGCCAGACGCCGGGGCGGTATCCCCGACACGTCCACAGCGCCCATCCCCGGCGCGGCGATCTCCTCCGCCCGCTCCAGCGCCCGCTTCATCTGCGGACCCGACACCCGCACCGGCCCCCCGGCGCGGGAGTGTCTAATCAACGGCGGATCTGATGATCAAGGAGACGCCAGAGATGACCGACACCGTCGTTGGGCCTGTGCCCGCTGAGCAGCCGGTCCAGGCGCCGTCGAGTACGGCGACGGACGAGCAGTTGATCGCGATGCTGGTGGACCGGGCCCGCAACGAGAAGCTGCAGCTGACCGGCGAGGGCGGGTTGCTGCAGATGCTGACCAAGCGGGTGGTGGAGTCCGCCCTGGAGGGCGAGATCACCGACCACGTCGGCTACGAGAAGCACGACCCGGTCGGGAAGAACAACGGCAACAGCCGCAACGGGACCCGGGCGAAGACCGTGCTGACCGATGTCGGCCCGGTGGAGGTGAGGGTGCCGCGTGATACTGCCGGCGGCTTCGAGCCGCAGATTGTCAAGAAGCGGCAGCGCCGCCTGACCGGCGTCGACGAGATGGTGCTGTCGCTGTCCGCGAAGGGCCTCACGCACGGCGAGATCTCGGCCCATCTCGCCGAGGTCTACGGCGCCGAGGTGTCCAAGCAGACCATCTCCACCATCACCGACAAGGTGATGGACGGCATGGCCGAATGGCAGAACCGTCCCCTCGACCGCGTCTACCCGGTCCTGTTCGTGGACGCCATCAACGTCAAGATCAGGGACGGGCAGGTCGCGAACCGCCCGATCTACGTGGTGATGGCGGTGACCGTGGACGGCACCCGCGACATCCTCGGCATCTGGGCCGGCGACGGCGGCGAGGGCGCCAAGTACTGGCTGCACGTGTTCACCGAGCTGAAGAACCGCGGCTGCGAGGACGTCCTCATGCTCGTCTGCGACGGACTCAAGGGCCTGCCCGAGGCGGTCGAGACCGTCTGGCCCCGCACCATCGTGCAGACCTGCGTGGTCCACCTTCTGCGCAACAGCTTCCGCTACGCGGCCCGCCAGGACTGGGACAAGATCGCCAAGGCCCTCAAGCCCGTCTACACCGCCCCCAGCGAGGACGCGGCCACGGAGCGGTTCCTGGAGTTTCAGGAGGCGTGGAGCAAGAAGTACCCGGCGATCGTGAAGCTGTGGTCGGACGCCTGGGCCGAGTTCGTGCCCTTCCTCTCCTTCGACGTCGAGATACGCAAGGTCATCTGCTCGACCAACGCGATCGAGTCCGTGAACGCGCGGATACGCAAGGCCGTCCGGGCCCGCGGGCACTTTCCCAACGAGGCCGCCGCCCTCAAGTGCGTCTACATGGCGCTGATGAGCCTGGACCCGACGGGGAAGGGCCGCAAGCGGTGGACCATGCGCTGGAAGGCACCCCTGAACGCCTTCCAGATCGCCTTCGAGGGCCGCCTGACCCCGAGCAACAACTGACCACTCAACAACCGAGAGCAGCCGTTGAATTGACACACCCTCGCCCGGCGTCCTGCCGTGTCCTGACCCGCCCCTGTGTCCGACGCCCGTCGAGTCCCTACGCTCCGCTCTTGCGGCGGCGGGACGCGGCCGAGCGGGGCGGCGCCGAGCGCATGTGGTCGCGCACCGGCGCCAGCAGGTCGGCGAGGGCCTTGACGTCATCGCGCGAAAGCGGTTCGAACAGAAGGCCGTTGACCACCTCGATGTGACCTGGCAGCACCTTCGCGAGCAGCTCACGTCCGTCCTCGGTGAGGGCGACGGTGATGCTCCGCTCGTCGTCCGGCGACGGAGCGCGGACGACCAGGCCCTCCCTTTCGAGCAGACTCACCTGGTAGGTCAGGCCGCTGCGGCTGTAGACGACGCCGTCGGCGAGGTCGGTCATGCGGTGGCTGCCCGTCGGCGAGTCTCCGAGGCGGGCCAGCAGTTGGAACTGCACATAGCTGAGATCACCGGTCTCGCGCAGCTGCTGCTCGACCGCATGCCGGAGCAGGCTGGTCACCTCGACGAGGTCGAAGTAGGCGCCGAGCTGAACGGGGTCGAGGGACGGCGGCGAATCAGGCATGACCGGAGTCTACTGCTTCGAATTCGAAGAGAGTGGCTTGCCGCCGTGCCGGCCACCATCGGCGGAGCGAGCGCATGGTGTGGGCAGTGTTGGGCCCCACTGAGCACTCCAGAACATGGAGTTCGGGCCATGGTGCGGCGCAGGGTTGCGAGCAGGAGGACGGCGCCGCCGCCCACGGATCCCGAGGAGCGGCCATGAGCATCCCCTGTCTCGCGCAACGTGAGGACCAGCAGCAGCTCGAGTGGATCGGGAGGAGTGTCTTCAGGGTCCTGCTCGGCGCCGAGGCGACCGGTGGGCATCTGACTGTCGGCTGCCTCGACGTTGGCAAGGGTGAGGTGCCCGGCCGCAGGCAGGAAGCCATGAACGCGATGTCGGAATGAGCGCCGCCGCGTGGGCTCCGGTGTCCTTGGCTGTGGTGAGCGCCGGTGTCGGCCGTCCGCGTCCGACTCGCCGGCTCGCGGACTGGGTTGCTGAGGCTGTGTGCCGGTCGCTGGCGGCCGGCGGTGCGCGCGCCGAGGTGGAGGTGGTGGAGCTGCACCGGCTGGTGGCCGATCTTGCCCAGCACTGCATCCAGGGCCGCGCCAGTCTCGACCTGCGGGAGGCGATCGCGGCGGTCGTGGCGGCCGACGGGCTGGTGGTGGCGACCCCGGTGCTCGCCGCATCTCCGAGCGAGGTGTTCGACTCGTTCCTCGCCGTCCTCGGGCACGGAGTCCTCTCGGGCATGCCGGTGCTGCTGGCGCGCAACAGGAGTTCCGACCGGCAGTCGCCCGACATCACACAGGTGATGCACAGGCGCCTGACCTGCGTGCGCGCCGACCCCGTGCCCACGGTCGTCGTCGCAGGCCCCGTCGACTGGCAGGCCGCGGCCCACAGCGACGCGGCGCGGCTGCGCGCCTGCATCGACCAAGCCGCCGCGGAACTCGCCGTGGCGATGCGCGCGCGCCGACAGTGACCGGTACCACTTGCTTCGAATTCGAAGCAGATGTAGTGTCCTCAACAGTTACTTCGAATTCGAAGCAACTTGGATCGCGGTGAAGGTGAGAACCGACATGAAGGCAGTACGTTTCCACGAGTACGGCGACCCCGGCGTCCTGCGCTACGAGGACGCGGAGCAGCCCGTCCCCGGGGCCGGTGAGGTCCGCATCCGCGTTGCCGCCACGTCCTTCAACCCCGTCGACGCCAACATCCGCGCCGGCTTCATGCGCGGCCCCATCCCGGTGACACTGCCCCACACCCCCGGCATCGACCTCGCCGGCACCGTCGACGCGCTGGGCGAGGGCGTGGACGGCCTCGCGGTCGGCGACGACGTCATCGGCTTCCTGCCGATGGACGGGGCCGGCGCCGCCGCGGAGTACGTCCTCGCACCGGCCGAGGTCCTGACGCCGCCCCCCAAGGACGTCCCGCTGGCTGATGCCGCCGCGCTGCCACTGGTGGGCCTGACCGCGTTCCAGGCGCTGTTCGACCACGGCAAGCTGACGGCCGGGCAACGCGTACTGATCAACGGCGCCGGCGGAGCGGTTGGCGGCTACGCTGTACAGCTGGCCAAGAACGCCGACGCTCACGTCATCGCCACGGCCGGCCCGCGCAGCAGCGAAGCGGTCCGATCAGCCGGTGCGGACGAGGTCATCGACCACACCACCACCGTGGTGACCGCGGCGCCGACCGAGCCGGTCGACGTGGTGCTCAACCTCGCCCCGGTCGACCCCGCCGAGCTAGCCGCGTTGGTCACCCTGGTCCGTCCGGGCGGTGTCCTGGTGAACACCACGGTCTGGATGCCCGCCCCCAGCGACGAGGAGCGCGGCGTGCGGGGAATCGACCTGTTCGTCCGCAGCGACGCCGACCAGCTGGCACAGCTGGTGGCGCTGATTGACCGCGGCGAGCTGCGCGTCGCCGTCGCCGAACGCGTGCCGCTGGCCGAGCTGCCGACGCTGCACACACGTGCCGCCGAGGGCGCGGTGCACGGCAAGGTCATCGTTGTCCCGTCCGGCGTCTGACGCCGCTCCTCCACCGAGAGGAAAGGGCCACGGCATTAACTGATCATTTCAGAATGAGCTTGGCGGAGGGCTCGGCCGTGGGCTGAGTCAACGGCACACTTCTGCAGGCGTCGGACGATCTTGTGCCTGATGACCTGTGGAACCGCATAGCCCCGTTGCTCCCTCCTCGTCCGCCGCGTCGTCGCCGGTACCCGGGACGACTGCCGGTGGATGACCGGGCCGCCCTGCGCGGCATCGTCTACGTGCTGCGCAAGGGGGTGAGCTGGGCGGATGTGTCCGCAGAGCGGATCGGTCGCAGCGGTGTGACGGCCTGGCGGCGGCTGCGGGACTGGACCGAAGCCGGAGTCCGGCCGCGTCTGCACGAGGTCCTGCCGGCCGACTTGCGCAAGGCGGGACTGCTGGAGATGGACGACGCGGCGGACGACGGCTCACAAGTCCGGGCCTTCAAAGGAGGGCTCACACCGGGCCTTCGCCGGTCGACCGGGCCCGTCCGGGAAGCAAGCACCACCTGATCACCGACCGGAACGGGACACCCCTTGCGGTGTCCCTGACCGGCGGAAACCGTCATGACGTCACGCAGTTGATGCCGCTGCCGGACGCGATCCCGCACATCCGCGGGACCCGTGGCCGCCCCCGTCACCGGCCCAGGCGCCTGTTCGCCGACCGGGGCTACGACTACGACAAGTACCGCCGCCTCCTCCGGGCCCGCGGCATCACACCGAAGATCGCTCGCAGAGGCGCCGCCCACGGCTCCGGTCCGGGAAGGACCCGCTGGGTGGTGGAGCGGACCTTCGCCCGGCTCCATCAGTGCAAACGGCTACAAACCCGCTACGAGATACGCGCCGACCTCCACCTCGGCTTGCTCCAACTCGCTTACAGCATCATCTGCTTGCGCCGCCTCAGAACGTCATTTCGAAACGATCAGTAAGGCGCAGCAGCCCCGGATCGGGGCGCTGAACCGTGCGCGGCGTCGCTGGCCGGTGCGGGGTGGTGGGCGCGGCCAGGTCGTGGAGATGAGCGCGTTCGACCTCGTCCAGACGCAGGGCCCGGGCCGGCGCGTCGAGTGCTGCGGCAGAGACGTTGGCCTGGCGCCCCTGCTCGAGCCGACTGTAGTGATCCGGGCTCACGCCTGCCGCGACGGCCAGCTCGTCCCGGCGCAGTCCCGCCGGGCTCCGGGGAAGGGCTCGATGCCAGCCTGGGACGGAGTGAGGCGGTCTCGGCGAGAGCGCATAAACGCTCCGAGCGCGGCGCGGTCGCGTGGCATTGCTCCAGCGTAGGTGCCCCCGGGCTCCCTTGACCGGTCCTGCCATGACCAGGTTCATCCCGACCTGGCCTGGTACCCGCGGCCCCCATAGAAAGGGACCCATGACTTCCCTTCACACCAACGACAGCACTCCCCCCACGCGACTGATGAAGCGCTGGATACTGCCCGCAGATGCGACCGATGCCGCCGAGCTCGTCCTGGACGAGACACCCGTACCCGTACCGGGCCCCGGCGAGGTCCGCATTCGCGTCCGGGCGATCTCGATGAACTACCGCGACCAACTGATCCTCAAAGGCCCCTTCGGCCGGCTGCCGGAGCAGGACCTCGTCCCGTTGTCGGATGTCGCAGGGGAAATAGATGCCGTCGGCCCGCAGGTCAAGGGCTGGAGCGTAGGCGACCGCGTCACCAATCTGCACGTGCTCGGCTGGAGCGACGGCCGCCCGCCGGTCGCCATGGGCCTGGGGCTGGGCGCCTTGCACGAGGACGGAGTGCTCGCCGAGTACGTCGTCCTCCCGGCCCGGCGCATCATGCGCGCCCCCGCCAACCTCGACCACTCCGAGGCAGCCACCCTGCCCGTGGCAGCCCTGACCGCCTGGAACGCCCTCTACGGAGACCACCCGATCACCGCTGACAGCACCGTCCTGATCATTGGCAGCGGCGGCGTCGCGCTCTCCGCCCTGCAGTTCGCCCGGGCCGCCGGCGCCCGGGTCTACGCGACCGTGCGCACCAACGCCGCAGGTGAGGACCTCGTCCGCTTCGGCGCTGCGGGCTACGTCAACAGCATGACCCAACATGACTGGGGTGATGCGATCTACGCGCTGTCCGGAGGGGTGGACAAGGTGGTCGACAGCGTCGGCGTGTCCATCCTGGCCCAAGCCCTGGCCGCCCTCGCACCGGGCGGTGAGGTCGCCACCCTCGGCCTGTTCGATGCGGCCGGCGGGCCGCTGGACGGCTACGCCCTGCTCAGCAAACAGGCTCGCATCCGCGGCGTCGCGGTCGGCAGCGAGGCCATGCACCGCGATCTTGTGCGTCACGTCGACACCCATGACATCCACCCGGTGATCGACCGCCGGATCGGCTTCCTCGACGCCCCTGCCGCGTACACGGCTCAGACCGCCGGCGGGCTGTTCGGCAAGGTCGTCATCGAACTGGACTGAGCCCACCGGCGCCGACACGGCACATCCGAGGCTGAGCACCCGAGGTGGTGCTGCCGGCGACGTCGTGCGTCGCCACAGGATGCGCAGGACATGACCCAGGTCTCCGATCCGGACGGCAACGAAGCACAGCCCCGCGTCACGAAAATCGTGTCAGGGCCACGTGTACGCCGACAGCCGGGCGGGCCACGCGGTGAGACGGCCACCCGGGCGGCCTCGACGCGGCGGCGACCTCATCGGAGCCTACCCGGGCTTCGCCGTCTGCCTCATCACCCACCGCCACGTGCAACGCCTCTGTCAGGACCTTGTGCCTTTACCTGCGGGTGGTGCAACGCGTAACTGCGGAGCAGGGGGAGGACGTGTGCAGTCGGTGAGTCGGGCTCGACCGTGTAGATCACCAGTTGTTGGTCGGAGCTCTGGGGAAGTGTCACCGCTTCGACGCCGAATTCGAGCGGGCCTCCTGCGGGGTGCGCGATGTGCTTGGTGACCGACGAGCGGTCTGTGACGCCCTGGTCGTTCCACCACCGATCGACCTGGGGTTCCTTGGCACGCAGGTCTTCGATCAGCGCGGCGAGCGCACGGTCGTTCGGGTGCCGGCCCGCTTCGTAACGCAGTGAGCCCACAGCAGCGTTCGCGTAATCCGCCCAGTTGACGATGCGCACACGGGCGGCTTCACCAAGCAGGAGCCACCGCGCAAAAGAGGTACCCGGGTCAAGCCTCACACCCAGAACCTCCTCGAGCAGCGCGTTGGTGGCCAGTACTTCAAGGCGGTGTCCGAGCAGGAGTGTCGGCAGATCCTCCAGGGCGGTCATCACGCGCAGGAGTCCCGGTTCCGGCTGCTGCGGGCGGTACCAGTCGCCGCGGCGGGATCCGGGATCGGCCAGGGACCGCAGGTGTTTGCGCTCGGCGTCGGTGAGGTTCAGGGCCCCTGCCAGTGCCTCGCACAGGTCGTCGCTCAACGTGCGCTGGCGCCCCTGTTCCAGACGGCTGTAGTGGTCCGGGCTGATACCTGCCAGGCCGGCAACCTCCTCCTTGCGCAGCCCCGGCACACGTCGAGGGCCGGGCCAGGGGCGGATCCCGGCCTGTGCGGGGGTGAGACGGTCCCGGCGGGAGCGGAGAAAGGCTCCCAAAGCCGAGTTCGACCTGGTGCGTCGGCCTGCCGTCGGGTGAGGGTCATGCACGTCATGCATCACTCCATTCGACCAGACCGCTGCGCAGGGTGCCTGGTCATGCGAAGACCAGGCACAGGTCGGCCTGGTTGCCCCACGGACGGCGAACATAGCGTCGCCGACATGAGCACTTCGAACACGGCGCCGGTCACCGACACCACCGCGATACCGGTGTGGCGGCGGCACGCGCTCGTCACAGTCGGCCGCCGGCACCCCCGCCGAGCGCGTCGGCGCCTCTGACGAGGTCACCGCCACCGTCAGCCGGCTCGTCTCCGACGCAGGAGGCGCCGTCCACGGTGCCGATGTTCCGTCGACGGCGGCGCCGGCTCCTCCCGGCAACGCCGGCCACCGATGGCCCCGGACACACGTCCGGACACCTGCCGCCCGTGCCCTTCCCGGCGACGGTCCGGCAGGACCCGCTCGGGGTGCCACGCTGCCACAACACCACCAGGAGGTCCCATGACCGACGCGCTTGCCCCTCCCCCCTTCGATCCCGAGCTCCGGGCCGTCCTCGACCTCCTCGGGGATCAGCTGCCGGTCGGGTTCACGGCCGAGATGATCCCGCTCGCCCGGCAGGCCGCGGGGATCGACGCCTCCGTCGATGGTGTCCTCGCGGAAGCGGGCGTCTCACGGCGCGATGTCACGATCCCCGGGTACGAGGGGGCCGACATCGTCGTATCGGTCCTTGCCCGGGAGGACCACACGGGCCTCGGACCGGGGATCTTCCACACACACGGCGGCGGCATGATACTCGGCGACCGGTTCCTCGGGCTGCCGCAGATCTTGCCGTGGATCGTGGAGCACGACTCCGTGGCGGTGACCGTCGAGTACCGGCTCGCCCCCGAGTACCCCGACCCGTATCCGGTGGAGGACTGCTATGCCGGGCTCCGCTGGACCGCGGAGCACGCCGAGGAACTCGGAATCGCCCCCGGACGGCTCATCATCGCGGGGGCGAGCGCCGGCGGAGGCCTCGCGGCCGGGACAGCACTGTTGGCGCGAGACCGGCAGGGTCCGCGTCTGGCCGGACAGGTTTTGATCTACCCGATGCTCGACGACCGCGACCAGACCGTCTCGACGGCGCAGATCGACGGCATCGGCGTCTGGGACCGAGTGAGCAACCTGACCGGCTGGACCGCCCTGCTCGGCGACCGCCGCGGCACGGCGGACGTATCCGTCTACGCCGCCCCCGCCCGGGCGACGGACCTGTCCGGCCTGCCACCCGCCTTCATCGACTGCGGGTCCGCCGAGGTGTTCCGCGACGAAGACGTCGCCTACGCGTCGGCACTCTGGGAGGCCGGCGTACAGGCAGAACTGCATGTCTGGCCCGGAGGATTTCACGGATTCGACGTGCTGGCATCCCATACGTCGCTCGCACATGCCATGACCGCAACACGAAACGCGTGGGTGGCGCGTCACATCGGAACGTGACCCGCGAGGGCTGAGCCCACCGCTCCGTTCCGCAGCCCCACGGGTCATATCCCTTCTCGTGGTGTAGGGGATCAGTCGTCTGACGTGGCTGGCAGGACGGTCGTGTCGTCGGGGCAGAGGGCGTCCATGCTCTCGTCGGAGAGGTAGCGGCGGGGGAAGGCGATCCATTCGTCGTGGAGTTCGGCGAGGACCGCGGTGGCCAGGCGGAGGACGGCGGGCGGGTTCGGGAAGACCTGGACGACGTCGGTGCGGCGTGTGATCTCCCGGTTCAGCCGCTCCAGCGGGTTCGTGGACTGGATCTTCTTCCAGTGCTGGTGCGGGAAGTCCGCGAACGCGGTCAGATCTTCCTTGGCCTCCAGCAGCATGTCTCTGACCTTGGGGAACTGTCGGCCGAGCAGGTCGGCGACGGTGTCGAGCTGCGTGCGGACGGCGTCCGCGGTGGGCTGGGCGAAAACGGTGCGGATCGTCGCGGCGACCATCTCCGCCGCCGGGTCGGTCGGGAACCTCGTAGCCGGCCGTCACGCCGAAGGCGGCCCAGGCCCCGGCCGGGGGCGAAGGTGACGGTTACTGTCACGGTCACCGCCCTGCTCTCCGGTGCCCGGGTTCCCGCAGTCACGGTCGCTCAAGGGGACGGCCGCCGTCCGCGCCACCGCCGCGGACCTGCCCGGATCCGATGTGATTCTCACGCCCCGCGACAGCGGGGCGCAGCGGATGCTGCCGGCCGGCGACACCACCACCGCGAGCGCGGGCGGGGGTTCGAAGCGGGCCAAGGCCGAGAGCCGCGGTATCCGCCTGGCCACCCCCGACGAGTTCGCCGACCTCATCGCGGACTACCTCGGCTGAGGGACCACTACCGAGCAGCCGCCCCCTGTGCCCGGGCTCAGCCGACCGTCTGGGTACCGATGACGGACAGCAGACGCAGTTTCTCGTAACTCTCGGAGCCGGGGGCGGCGGTGTAGACGAGCAGCCGGTGCGACTGGTCGGTGTCCAGGAGGGAATGGCAGTTCAGCTCCAGGAGCCCCACCTCGGGATGGAGGAACCGCTTGACCGGCTGGGGGCCGACACCCACCTCGTGGGTGTCCCACAGCATGCGGAACTCCTCGCTGCGCTCCAGGAGGAGGTCGGCGTAGTGCGCCGCCCGCGAACCCGAACCCCTCAGCGTGGCGATCTCCCGCAGCGCGGACGTGAACATGCGGGAGAGGTGGTCGTGGTCCTCCGGCGCGTACAGGGCACGGGTCTCCGGCCGGGTGAACCAGCGGTAGCCCATGCTGCGCTCGGGGCCGGTGAACCGCGTGGTGTCGCCGGTCAGGGCCACACCGAGCGGGGTCTGGCACAGGGTCTCCCCGAGTTCGCCGACGACCTCGGCGGGGGTGTCGGCGAGGCGGTCGAGGATGCGGAGCAAGCCGGGGCCGACGTGGTCACCGGCCGAGCCGCGCACGGGCGGACCGATCCCGACGAGACGAAACAGATGGTCGCGCTCCTCCAGGGACAGATGCAGCCCCTGTGCGATCGAGGCGGCCATCTGCGGGGAGGGCTGGGGGCCGCGCTCGCGCTCCAGCCGCGCGTAGTAGTCGGTCGACATGTGGCAGAGCGCCGCGACCTCCTCGCGCCGCAGACCGCTCGTCCTGCGGCGCTGCCCGCGGGGGAGGCCGACGTCCTCGGGCTGCAGCGACTCCCGCCGATGCCGCAGGAACGCGGCCAGTCCGGCCCGGTCGATCGCCATGTTTCCCCTCCTCCGTGACGCTTTCCTTTCTACCGCCTCCCACAGGTGGTCACGGTGGCGCAGCCACGGATCGTCGATCCCCCTCTCGGGGCGGCGCTCCGGCCACGACGCGCCCGGTCGGCGGCCTGGCGCCATCCTTGGCGCGCCGAAACGCGAGGAAAGTCCGCTGTGGCCGAGGAGGTCCGCCGTATCCACGGCCCCGCGATCAGTGGCTCGGCAGGCCCTGCACCCAGCCGGCGGATCGGGTCACGGTGGTCTCACCGCACATCACGAGGGAGCCCACTCATGCCACGTACCGACATCGACATCACCGTCCCCGATCTGTCCGGCAGGCGCGCCGTCGTCACCGGCGCGAGCGACGGCATCGGACTCGCCCTCGCCACTCGCCTCGCGGCCGCCGGCGCCGAGGTGCTTCTGCCGGTCCGCAATCCTCACAAGGGCGAGGCGGCACTGGCCGCGATCCGCACGGAGGTCCCCGACGCGGACGTGGCGCTGCGCACGCTGGACCTCTCCTCGCTCACGTCCGTCACGGCACTGGGCAAGACCCTGCTGGCCGAGGACCGACCGATCCATCTGCTCGTCAACAACGCCGGCGTCATGACACCGCCCGAGCGGCAGACGACCGCGGACGGATTCGAGCTGCAGTTCGGCACCAACCACCTCGGCCACTTCGCCCTCGTCGCCCATCTGCTGCCGCTGCTCCGGGCCGGCCGCGCCCGTGTGACGACGCAGATCAGCATCGCGGCCAACCATTACGCGATCAACTGGGCGGACCTCGGCTGGGAACGCTCGTACAGCGGCGGCCGCGCCTACAGCCAGTCGAAGATCGCGGCCGGACTGTTCGGCCTGGAACTCGACCGTCGCAGCGCGGCCGGCGGCTGGGGCATCACCAGCAACCTGTCCCACCCGGGCGTCGCCCCCACCAGCCTCCTCGCCGCCCGCCCCGAGCTGGGCCGCGCCAAGGACACCGTGGGCGTGCGCGTCGTCCGCGCCCTCTCCGCCCGCGGCATCCTCCTCGGCACGGTCCACACCGCGCAGCTCCCCGCCCTGTACGCCGCCACCTCGCCCGAGGCCGAGGGCGGAGCGTTCTACGGTCCCGGTGGGCCCGGCCACCTCGGGGGCCCGCCCGTGCGGCAGAAGCTCTACAGCCGTCTGCGCAGCACGGACGAGGCCCACCGCGTCTGGGCCCGCTCCGAGGAACTGACCGGAGTCCGCTGCGCCTGAGCGCGACGGCGACCCTCACCACCGCGGTATGACGGCCCGAAGGCCGGCGGCGGCTTGGGCCAGGCGGCCTTCCCGCCCCCACGGGTGACCAGGGGGACCACCTCACCGGCACCCGGCAGGTGTGCGGTAAGGCCGCGCCTTGCGGCGGCGCGGACGAACCGCCCGGCGATGTCGCGCTGCTCGACGTAGGTGGGCGGGTCGTCGAACAGTTCGTAGTGGCTGGCGCAGACGGCGGTGGCGCCGAGGATCGCCCCGGGTGCTGTCACGTTGGCTGACTGGGTGGGATGATCTCCGGGTTGATCATGCTGGAGGGGGCTGCTCGTGGGGGACGCGTCGCCGTCGTACAAGGGCCACCGGTACCCGGTCGAGGTCATCTCCCACTGCGTGTGGCTGTACTTCCGGATTCCGCTGTCCTTCCGTGAGGTCGAGGAGCTGATGCTGGAGCGCGGTGTTGTCGTTTCGCATGAGACGGTCCGCCGCTGGTGTGCCAAGTTCGGGCAGAGCTACGCCGGCGCGCTGCGCCGCCGGCAGCCCCGGCCCGGCGACAAATGGCATCTGGATGAGGTCTTCGTCAGGATCAACGGTGAGCGGAAGTACCTGTGGCGGGCAGTCGACGCCGACGGCACCGTCCTGGACATCCTCGTGCAGAACCGCCGGAACACCGCCGCGGCCCACCGTGAGGTCATGCCCTCGGTAGAACATCGCTCGCACAAAGGGCTGAACAACCGGGCAGAAAACAGTCACCAGCCCACCCGCCAGCGTGAAAGGGCAATGAAGGGCTCTTCCGTTCCGTCGGCGGGGCGCAGCGGTTCCTATCGGCGTTCAGCGGCATCTCCCCTCATTTCCGGCCCCGCCGCCACCTGATGACCGCACACGACTACCGGGCCGAGATGACCATCCGCTTCGTGATCTAGGAGCAAATCACCGGCGCCGCCAGCCTGCCCACCACGGCCTGAACACAGGCGCTGAGCGGAGGTCACCATGCCTTGACACGCAGTCAGACACGTACACACCCGACAACGTGACAGCGCCCCAGCTACCACGGCGGGCCGGTGCAGTCGCCGCTCGCGTCGGAGTGCATCTCCGGTACAGGTCCGGGAGCCGGCAAGGGGACCATGGAGGGTGCCGGTCGATGCGGCTGGGGCGCGTCAGGTGGTCGCGGCGACGCCGATGCCGATGGCGATGAACAGCCAGCCGGTGGTCAGCTCCCAGCGGTGGCGGACCTTCGGACGGGCGAGAAGGGCACCCAGTCGTGCGGCGACAGTGACGAGGGCGAACCAGTAGACGACGCCGATGACGACGTCGAGGATGCCGAGGAAAAAGATCTGCCGGGCCATCGAGCCCCCGCCGTCCACGAACTGGGGCAGGATGCTGAGGAAGAACAGTGCCGCCTTGGGATTGAGCACGTTGGTGAGGAACCCCTGGGTGAAGCCGGCCCGCCACCGGTGCGGTTCCGGCTCGCCCCGAGGTGAGGGGAACGGGACCGGACCGTCCTGGGGATCGCCACCCGTCTCCCGTTCGTGCGTCCGCTCGCGGGCGGACCGCCGGGCCGCCAAGACCGCCCGCACCCCCAGGTAGACCAAGTAGGCGGCTCCCAGGAGCTTGATGGCGTCGTACACCAGGGGGGAGCGGGCGGCGATCACCGACAGTCCGGCCGCCGCGGCGAGCATGTGCACGCACAGCCCGGCCTGCGCGCCGAGCGCCGCCGCCCGTCCCTTCGCCGGGTGCTCGGTCGCCGACCGCACCACCACGAGGAAATCCGGCCCGGGCACCACGTACGCCACCAGGACGACGCCGAGGAAGCCGACGAGGTCGACCGACATCCGCTCTCCGTTCATCGGGCCCGTCGGCCGGTACGCCGCCGGGGAATCGGTCCGGGAATCGAAGCGTCCCCGTCCTGTCAGACCGCCAGCGTCCGCGCGCCGGCCACCGAGGCGACGGCCGCGTCGAGTGTGTCGAGGCCGTGGGTGAGTTGCTCGTCGGTCACGGTCAGCGGCGGCAGGAGCTTGGCCACCTCGTCGTACGGCCCGGCCGTCTCGAGCAGCAGACCGCTCCGGTAGGCAGCGTCGCACACCTCGCGGGCCGCGCCCGGACGGTCGAAGGGCAGCGCCCAGGCCAGCCCCAGGCCGCGCGGCGCGGGCAGTCCGTACCGGTGGGCGGTCCGCGCGAGGGTGCCGCCCACCCGCTCGCCCAGGGCGGCGGTCCTGGCCTCCAGCGCGCCGTCGGACCAGAACAGCTCCAGCGTCCGGGCGGCGGTGACGAACGCCGGGTCGTAGCCGCGGAAGGTGCCGTTGTGCTCGCCGGGCTTCCACACGTCGTACTCGGGACGCAGCAGCGTCAGGGCCATGGGCATCCCGTACCCGCTGAGGGACTTGGACAGGCAGACGAGGTCGGGGATGATCCCGGCCCGCTCGAAGGAGAAGAACGGGCCGGTGCGCCCGCAGCCCATCTGGATGTCGTCCACGATCAGCAGTGCGCCGTGGGCTTGAGTCCAGGGCGCGAGCGTGCGCAGCCATACGGGGCGGGCCGGGTTGACTCCGCCCTCGCCCTGGACGGTCTCCACCACCACAGCCGCCATCGGTGCGTCCGCGGCGGCGGTGTCCAGCGACCGGACGAGCCCGGCCACCGCGCGTTCCTCGTCCTGCCCTGGGTCGTCGAAGGGCAGCGGCACGGTGTGCGGCAGCGGTACGCCCGCCCCGGCGCGCTTGGCCGGATTGGCGGTGATGGTCGTACGCGATGCCCATCTGCTGCGGACCGAGGCCCTGCAGTACGTCTACGGGCTGTAGAGCCTGTTCCAGGACCGTGAACGCCGGATGCCCGTCGTCCTGGTGGGACCCGAGCAGATCCGGTCCATGCTGCGTCGGCCGTCACTCGCCGGCCTGGAGAGCTGCATCTTCATCTGGCACCGACTCACGCCCTCACCTTGAAGGCGCGAGACCCTGGGCCGCGACGACGCGGGGTCTCATGTCGGAAGTCGTCTCGGCCGGAGGGCGGCCGTACTGCTCGAGGGGGTGCAGACACCGACCGCCAGGTGATCGAGGAACAGGTGCCTGATCTATAGCCTCGGTGATCTCGAGGTGGCTTCCTCTCGGACGATCGCGGCGAGGTAGCTGTTCGGGCGGGTGTACACGTATTCGCGGGCGGCTTTGATCTGCAGCACGTTCATCTTGTCGACTGCGGACTTGGCGAGGCGGCCGTAAAAGGGAGTCGGCCCCAGTGCCAGCATGTGGTGGGGGCCGATAGGGAGGACGGTGGTGTGCGAGTCGAGAAGGGCCATGCCGTGGGAAAGGCTGTCGCCTTCCTTACGTACGGTCAGAGCAGGGTTATCTCCGATCAGGAATTCCCCCTCTTCGGTCTCCAGGATCTCCAAGGAATACTGCGCCATGAGCTGGCGAGCTTGGTCGAAGGAGGCCTCAATGCGCACGCGAAGCAGTGATCCGTCGTGGAACTGGTCGAGCATCAGGCTGAATATCTCGTCGGCAATGGCAGCCAAGTCCTCCGGCCCGGCCGCAGGGCGCCCTGTGTGCTGCAAATAGGCAGCCTCCAGCTGGTCAGCACGCTCGGTGAGAAGCCACTCCCGTTGCCGCGGCAAAAACTCGGTGAAAACGCGGTTGAAGGCCTCGCGGTAGTGGTGGGACCGGATGTAGTGCAACGCGATCAGGTCACGCAGAATACCGGCAGTGCGCGGCTGTCCAAGTGCGATCCCCGCTTTGACCGCGGCGAGGGCGTCGGGTAGCTCTCGCTCGACCAGACCCCACTTGATCTCCAGCGACGTGGAAGCCCACGGCACGAAGTTCTCGATCTTTCCGATGCCCCGAGGTGGTCGGGTGTTGAGTCGGCGTTTAGGGTGTTGCAGATCGTAGGGTTGCACATGCTCAATGGTGGTGTGTTTCACGGCGGCGGCCCATTCACGCAACAGCACCTTCGAAACGATGTGCTGGCCCATGACATTTTCACTTGCCTGGGGAGTGAGTTCGGCGATCCGTTCCGGATCTCTGCTTCCGGGCCCGGTGATTTTGACGTTCACGGGATCTATGGTCGCGCACCGGGAGGGACCGCGCTTGGGTTTTCCGCTTTCCGGCGATCGCTCACGGGCTGGGACGCGTAGAAGCGGCAACTATCTGCCGGCCGACAACACGAGACCCCAGGCTTCGAAAGGCCCGGGGCCGGCGGAGCGGGGAGCGGTCGGGGCCCATCTCAGTAGTCGTCCCGATCGGAGGGCGGTTCGTACTGCTCAATCAGGTCGCAGGTGCAGGCGCCGCCCTCGTACAGCACCGTGTCGCACTCGTCATGGTGGTGCCGTACCGACGTCTGCTTCGGCGGGGTGGCCGACGCGGGCGGGGCGGGCGGCTGGTCGGCCCCGGACCGGACGGCGACCCGGAGCTCGTTGTCGACGACGGCGGAGGCGATTTCGTCCTTGCGCCACTTCTCGGGGGAGTTGTGGTTCACCAGGCCGCCCGCGTAGGCCATGCGCAGCAATTCGGCCTTGGTATGCTTCCGCGTCAGTTCGGCGAGGCGCTGCATGCGCGCCCGGCCACAAGCCGCCTCGGCTTCGCGCTCTTCGTCCGTCAACGTGTCGGCGTGGGGGACATGCTGCCCCTGCTTCGACACCTCCGGTGGGAAGGGCTGAGCGGGGCCGCCGCCCTTCGGAGCCGGCCCGCTGGACGGGACCGGCACCGCTGCGGCCTTGGCCCAGGGAACGCCCAGGGCTGCGAGGGCTGCCTGCTGGTCGCCGGTGAGTTTGTCGCGCCTGGCGCGGGTGTTCGATACCCATACGCCGAGCTTCGTCTCGGTCCCATCAGGCAGAACCTCGACCGCTTTCCGCGGTACCGGCCGCTGGGCGCCTTCTCGCTCTACCCACTGCGCGAGCGCCGCCAGACCCCGCTGGAACGCCTGCGATGCCTTGCTCTGCCCCTTCGTCGCACGCGGGGCCGCAGGGGCGGGAGACGGCGCCTCAGCGGGCGTCACGCCCAGCCGGGTCAGCCGTTCCTGCTGCTCGGTGGAGAGCAGCTTCCAGGTGCCCGAGTTCTTCTGCCGCTTTAGCCACGTGCCCAGGTCGTCGCCGTCCATCAGCACCCCGGGTGTGATGTCGGGCAGGTGGCCGTCGGCGTCGACCAGGTCGGCGAGGACGCGGTAGTGGCGTTGCCAGTCCAGCGGCCACGGGCAGTTCCAGTCCTCGTCGATCGCCGCGAGCCGCTGGGCGCGTACGGCGGCCCGCTCCGTGTCCTTGCCCAGGCCGCCCTTACGCCGGAGGTTGGCCATGTGCTGGCCGATGGGCACCATCGCGTCGCCTTCGCCCCAGACGGTGTCTTGGCGGGGAGCGAGGTGCCCCGTGGCCCGCCTGTAGGCCCTGAGCGCGGCGAGCTTCCTCTCCCATGCTTCCTCGCCGGGTTCCCAGACCATCCCGGCCTCGGGTGCGTCGAGCAGGGTCTTGCGCCGGTCCTCCAGCTCCCCGGCTCGCAGCGCCTTCCGCTGCTGATGCACCCATCGCCCCAGGGGGAAGTCCTTGGTGACGCCGACTTCGACCTCGACGTCATAGGGCACGGCGTACAAGCCCGTAATCTCATTCTCCTTCCGCCAGCGGAGGAGGGCTTGGTAGCCCTCGAGCCAGACCAGGGACTCGGGCCGGTAGACCCGGGTGCGCAGGAACGCCGCGATGGTTGCGGCGTCGCGCGGGGTGGAGAAGTGGAGCAGCGCGGACTCGACCGCACCATCGGTGTCGTCGTCCTCCTGGTCCTCGCCGTCGTCCGCGCCGTCGGCCCCGATGATCTGCCCGTCCTCGTCGCGCTGGATGTGGACCTTGCGTTTGCCGCTCGTGAGCGCCCGGGAGGCGAGTTGCTCGACCAGGCGTTCGTCATGCGAGCGCAGGCCCTGGAGCACGGCTACGAGGGGGCGGAACGAGGCGCTGGCGACCATGTCGGTCGGGTCCTCGCCGGGCTCGAGGAACACTGGCACGATGATCCTGGCCACCTTGGTGGAGCCGTCTTTGTTGAGCCGGAGTGCGCGGCCGATGTTCTGGACGATTTCGACCTGGGAGCCGCGGGTGTCGGCGAAGCAGACGGCCTCGACTCCTCGTTCGCCGGTGATGTCGACGCCTTCTCCGAGGACGCGGCAGCTGGCGAGGAACGCCCGGTGCACCCGACGCCCGGCCGCGTCGATGCCGTTGGCGAACTGCTGGAGCACCTCGCGGCGCTCGGCGACGAGGTGATCACCGCACAGCCATGCCGACCACACCCGCTCCGGGGAGACGTGGCGGCCCGGCTCCAGCTCGTAGAAGGCCGCGTCGATCGACGACACTGGCAGCTTCCCCGCGGCCGCCAGGTCCTTGTCCGAGGCATCGTTGGTGTACAACTCGCCCGCGGTTTTCGGCAGTTTCTCCGCGAACGCGGCGGCTTCCTCGACCTTCTGGTGAAACGTCATCACCGTACGGAGGTTGTACGCCGCCGCGTGCTCCAAGAGTGCGGTCTGCAGCAGCGCCAGGCGCCGGCCCCGCTGGGCCTCCTCCGATTCCCCGAGGACGGGGGAGGGGTCGCGGATCTCAAGGACGTCGATCTCGAACCCAGCGAGGATGCCCCGCTCGATCGCCTCCGAGAGTCCGAGCTCGGCGAGCCACGCGCCGTAGGTGCCCTCCGGGTCGTCGGCCATGGTCGCGATCTCCGCCTCCTGGCCGTCCGCGCCCTTCTGCGGCCGGGGCGCGGCGAGGATGCGTGGAGTCGCGGTCAGGTAGAGCCGGAAGTCGGCAGGGATCCGCTGGTTGTCGTGGATGGCCGCCCACGGCCGCCCCAGATCACCGGCGGTTCCGTGGGCCTCGTCCACGATGGCGAGGTCGAAGCCTGCCATCTGCTGCCCGTACAGCCGCTCTCCGCCCGCCAGAGCGGCCTCCAACGGCCCGCGAACCTTCCGCTGCCCCTCGGGGGCGTCGATGTCCTCGCGGTCCACGAGAGAGGCGTACGTGGCGAACACGATCACCGGTCCGCGCCCGGCCCACAGGGCGAGCTGGATCGGATTCGTAGTGGTGCGCACCCCCAGCTCGTTGAGAACCGGGTCGTTCTCCAGCGAGCACACCGCGACCATGGGGGAGCGGTGATCCACCGACCGCCACGCCTGAGCGGTCTGCACGAGCAGGTCCAGGGTCGGCACGGTCACGAGGATCCGACTCTCGGGGAAGCACTCCAGCGCGCACGCGGCAGCCATGATCGTTTTACCAGACCCGGTCGCTGACACGATCGTCCCACGGGCACCCTGAGGCGGCACAGATGACCTTGCAGGAAATCCGACCCACTTTCGGAAACTCGACTTCTGCTCTACCTGGTGCTCCCTGAGCTGAATCACAGACCCTCCTCACCTCTCCAACCTCGGCAATGATAAAGACTCAGCAGAACGTCAGATGTGATTGCGGTGGAGGATGGCACGAACAGCAGCCTCGAACTCACGCACCGCCAAGCCGTGTTCATCGCGAGCCGCGTCCCAGGCCGAATCCTGCCCGTATGAATCCCGAAGCCGATAGTACGCATCCATCAGACGGGAAGCCCGAGAGCGAAGCTGTTCACTACCAGGAGTCATGAAAAACTGGGTCGTTACCTCGTAGCGGAGAGGATCTGCAACGGCCAGATCTGACACCGCCACACCAGCTGTAGAAGCGTCAAGGAGCTGCCCACACAGCCGGTTGTACATGGAGGAGAGTCGCACACTTACTTCTACGAGTCGATTCACTTCCTCTTTGTGCCTTTCGACTCTGCGTCGAATGAAATCGCCGAAGAGAACCAGAGTTCCACCGAGAATTGCTCCAAGCAGTGCCAGCACACTTTGCACTTCATCACTCCGCAACGTAGGACCTCCTGTGGTTCTTCCAACACTACATGCTGCATCATCCGACATGTGCGATACATTGGAACCACGCGAACGAGCACCTCCCACAGCCAGCCAGGTCCAAGTCACCACCTCGGCTGCTCCCCGCTCTCGCTGCCCGGGCCGTAGGCCCGTTGGCCGACCCGCGCAGCGGAGCCGGCCTTTTGGGTGCACAGCGCCCTCGGGTGGCTGGAGCGCAGCGGAGGCCACCCTGTGGGGACGCAGTCCCCGCAGCTCCGGGAGCGCAGCGGACGGAGTGTCACCGGCCCGGCGCAGCCGGGCCGGTGGGCTGCTCGCGCAGCGAGCAGCAGCGCTCACGCGGAGCGGGAGCGCAACACCCGCGCTGCGCGCGGGTGTTCGCTTGCCCATCGCGCAGCGATGGGGTACCCGCTCCGCGGG
>NZ_BMQK01000013.1 GCF_014648075.1 Streptomyces ruber
GGACGTGGTAGTCACCGAACTGCACGTGCATGAGGCCGGGCACCTTGGACGCCGGGTCGGCGTCCTTGTAGTACTCGACCCCCTGCACCAGCGACGCGGCGCAGTTGCCCACGCCGACGACGGCTACGCGAACCGAACCCATTCCGGCTGCTCCCTGTGTGTACGAGTGAGGTCCTGAGCGGACCTCACGAGGCGGTGTCGTCGGGCGTATCCGGCGGGGAGTCCTCTCCCCGCCGCGGCAGGCCGCCCGACGCTCCAGATGTGGTGTCCTGCGAAGCGGTCTCCCCGGTGACGGAACCCTTGAGGTCCCGTCCCGCCCGCTCGCTCTCGATGAGCTCGTTCAGCCAGCGCACTTCGCGCTCCACGGACTCCATCCCGTGGCGCTGGAGCTCGAGGGTGTAGTCGTCGAGGCGCTCCCGGGTACGCGCGAGCGAGGCGCGCATCTTCTCCAGGCGCTCCTCCAGGCGGCTGCGGCGCCCCTCCAGGACGCGCATGCGCACATCGCGGGAGGTCTGCCCGAAGAAGGCGAAACGAGCGGCGAAGTGCTCGTCCTCGTACGCGTCGGGTCCCGTCTGTGAGAGCAGTTCCTCGAAGTGCTCCTTACCTTCCGCCGTCAGCCGGTAGACGATCTTGGCGCGGCGGCCCGTGAGCGGAGCGGCGGGAGGCTCCTGCTGGGCTCCTCCCGATTCCTCGACCAACCAGCCGTTCGCGACGAGCGCCTTGAGGCAGGGGTACAGCGTCCCGTAGCTGAAGGCACGGAACACACCCAGTGACGTATTGAGTCGTTTGCGCAGCTCATAGCCGTGCATCGGGGCCTCACGGAGCAGTCCGAGTACGGCGAACTCGAGGATGCCGGAACGCCGGCTCATGGTCGCCTCCTCTCTGCCACGGCCTCACCGAGACGTCTTTATGTCGTGCTGATGTATCGACTCGATACATCAGCACGATAGAACGCCCCTCCATCAGCGACAAGAGGGGGCACGGTGAACGGGATCACATCACCGTTTCGTGGGACGCAACTTGCCTGTTTTGGGATGAAGTTCGGTGCTCGGTCGGTTTCGCCGGTGCGTAGTCTGTGCGCCATGCAAACCACCGGGAACCGAGTGATGCCCGGGGGCGTCGTCGTCCCTGGTGCAGTACGGGTGAATGCGGGGATGACCGCATCCGTACTCCGGGGGGACCGGAAAGCAGCTGCCGTTTCGAGGCGCGCACGGGTGCGCCTGCCCGAGGAGTAGTCGTTCGATGAGCGAGCACCGTCGCAAACCGCCGCCGTCGCAGGGAGGCGGACGTGCGGCCGCCCGACGCGGCCAGTCGGCGCCCTCCGGCCGCCGCGCGGCTCCGCGAGGCGCCACCGGATCTCCCTCCGGCTCCTATGGTCCGGAGGGTGACGAGCGCCCGTACGGGGGCCGTGCCGAGGCCCGCCGGGCGGCGCAGAGAGGATCGGGCGGCGGCCGCCGCAGAGCGGCCGAGGGCCCGGGACGCGGCCGGGGGCGCGCTGCCCCGTCGGCCCGTAAACGGTTCATCGACTACCCGCGCGCGGGCAAGTACGGCGTCGCGCGCTGGATGCCGTCGTGGCGGCTGGTCACCGGACTGTTCATCGGCTTCTTCGGGAGCATGGTGGCGGTGGCGGGCATCGGGTACGCCGTGGTGGGCGTACCCGACCCGGCGAAGGCCGCGGAGGCGCAGAACAACGTCTACTACTGGGCCGACGGCAGCCAGATGGTCGCCACCGGTGGCGAGATAAACCGCCAGATCATCCCGTACGAAGAGATCCCCGAAGCGATGCGGTTCGCGGTCATGTCGGCCGAGAACAAGACGTTCCTGGAGGACAGCGGCATCGACCCCAGGGGCATCGGGCGCGCCCTGCTGAACATGGCCACGGGTGGTCAGACACAGGGCGGCTCGACCATCACTCAGCAGTACGTGAAGAACGCGATGCTGAACGACCAGTCGCAGACCCTGTCCCGGAAGTTCAAAGAGCTCTTCATCTCCATCAAGGTGGGCCAGCAGGTCTCCAAGGAGAAGGTCATGGCGGGTTACCTGAACACCGCCTACTACGGCCGGGGCGCCTACGGCCTCCAGGCAGCCTCCCGCGCGTACTTCGGCAAGAAGGCCGCCGAGCTGAATGCGAGCGAGTGCGCCTTCCTGGCATCGGTGCTGAAGGGAGCGACCTACTACGACCCGGCCGGCGCCACGTCGATCGACCCGGCCGCCACTCCTCAGGACAACCGGATGCGGGCCGAGAAGCGCTGGAAGTGGATCCTCGACGAAATGGTCGCGGACGGGCGTATCGAACAGGCCGAGCGGGACAAGTTCACGGAGTTCCCCGAGGTGCAGAGCCCGCGGTCGAACACTCAGCTGAGCGGCCAGATCGGTTACCTCGTCGATCTCGCCCAGGCTTACATCATCAACAACACCGACATCACCGCTGAGCAGCTGCAGCAGGGCGGCTACGAGATCCACACCACCTTCGACAAGAAGATGGTCGATCAGCTCGAAGCGGCCGTCACGAAGGTGCAGAAGGAGAACATCGATCCCGAGAAGCGCCCGGAGACGGACACCCACGTGGAGTTCGGTGGCGCGTCGGTGGATCCGGCGTCGGGTGCGATCAAGGCGATCTACGGCGGTGTCGACGCGACCGAGCACTTCACCAACAACGCGGACCAGACCGGTGCGCAGGTGGGTTCGACGTTCAAGCCGTTCGTCCTGGCGGCAGCCATGAAGTGGGGCGTCCGCGATCCCGACGGCGACCCCGTCCAGGCTCAGGACGAGCGCACCATCGCCTCCCCGGAGAGCCTGTACAGCGGCAAGAACAAGCTGAAGATCAACACGTACGACGGGAACGTCTGGCACAACGAGGAGGGCAAGGAGTGGCTGCAGGTCAACGACGGTGACGAGTCGTACGGCGAGCCGCCGAAGTACGACATCACCCTCCGCGAGGCGATGAGGATCTCGGCCAACTCCGCCTTCGTCCAGCTCGGCATGGACGTCGGCCTGGACAAGGTCAAGGAGGCCGCCGTGGACGCGGGCATCCTCGAGAGCAGCCTGGCCAGCGCCGACTACCCGTCCTTCTCGATCGGTACGTCCGATCCCAGCGCCATCCGTCTGGCCGGTGCGTACGCCACCTTCGCGGCCAGTGGCACGAGGTACGACCTCCACTCGGTGTCGGAGGTGACCGACCGGGACGGTGTCGTGTTCTCGCACGACAGTGTCGCGGAGAAGGAGAACGTCTTCGAGGCCAAGGTCGCCGACAACGTCACCGACGTCCTGAAGACCGTGGTCGACGACGGTACGGGTACCAGCGCCGCACTGCCCGGTCGTGAGGTGGCCGGCAAGACCGGCACCACCGACGGCAACAAGTCCGCCTGGTTCGTCGGGTACACCCCGCAGTTGTCGACCGCCATCGGCATGTACCGGATGGACGACGACGAGAACAACAAGAACCGCGAGTTCCTGGAGATGTACGGCACCGGAAACGAGGACTCCATCCACGGTGCCTCGTTCCCGGCGGAGATCTGGCACGACTACATGGAGCAGGCGCTCAAGGGCAAGGAAGTCATCGACTTCCCGACGCCCGAGCCCATCGGTGAGGTCATCAACGACGAACCGGACCCGATCCCGACTCCGACGGTGACCGAGACCGAGGAGGAGGAAGAGAGCCCTGAGCCGAGCCCGACGCCGACCGAGAGCGAAGATCCCGAGCCCAGCACGTCGCCGAGCCAGACCTGCAACAACCCGTTCGATCCCACGTGTGGAGGCACGATCGGAAACGACAACGGCGGCAATGAGAGCGGCGATCCGGATGACGAGGCGTCCCCCTCGGCATCGCAGAGCGAGAGCGACTCACAAGGCAATGACAGCGGTGGTGGTTTCTTCGCCGGGACCAATGGAAAAGGCAACGAAGACTGACACGGTTGAGGCTGTTTCACGTGAAACGGCCATCGTGGGGCGTTCCACGTGAAACGAGGGCCGCCGCACCCGCCTGGGTGCGGCGGCCCTCGGCCTGTGCCCAGGTGCGTACGGCAGGATGTGCCGCATGCCCAGTGCAGACACGACGCAAGTGAGCGTGGACGAGCCGGACCTCGTGCGGCCGACGAGGGAGGACGAGATCGCGGCTTCCGGCAGTGAGCTGATCGGCGGCCCCGTCGGGCGGCGCGCACTGCTCGGGACGTCCTGGTGGACTCCCGTACGGGTGATCGCGCTCGTCGCGATCGGCATGTTCGCCCTCGGCATGGTGCAGAAACTGCCCTGCTACGACGGCGCCTGGTTCTTCGGAGCCAGTTCCCAGTACACGCACGCCTGCTACTCGGACATTCCGCACCTTTACCAGGGACGCGGCTTCGCCGACGGGCTCGTGCCGTACTTCGACAAGCTGCCCGGCGATATGGAGTACCTGGAGTACCCGGTGCTGACCGGCGTCTTCATGGAAGTCGCCTCCTGGCTCACCCCCGGCAGCGGCAGCATCCAGGACCAGGAGCAGTGGTACTGGATGGTCAACGCGGGGATGCTGATGGCGTGCGCGGCGGTCATCGCCGTGTGCACCGTGCGCACCCAGCGGCGGCGCCCCTGGGACGGCCTCCTGGTCGCTCTCGCGCCCGCCTTCGCGCTGACGGCCACGATCAACTGGGACCTGCTCGCCGTGGCACTGCTGGCCGCGGCTCTGCTGATGTGGTCCCGGGAGCGTCCTCTCGCCTTCGGCGTCCTGATCGGACTCGCCACGGCGGCCAAGTTCTACCCGTTCCTGGTGCTCGGTCCGCTGTTGGTGCTGTGCTGGCGGGCTGGTAGGTGGCGGGAGTTCGGCACCGCCCTGTCGGGCGCGGTGGGAGCCTGGCTGATCGTGAACCTCCCGGTGATGCTGCTCGCACCGGAGGGATGGGCGAAGTTCTACGGCTTCAGCCGTGAGCGCGGCGTCGACTTCGGCTCCGTCTTCCTGGTGATCTCACAGCGGATGAACATCCAGATCACTCCGGAGACGGCCAACGCCTACGCGATGATCATGATGGTGCTGGCCTGTGCGGGCATCGCCGCGATGACGTTCACCGCGCCACGCCGGCCGCGCTTCGCCCAGCTCGCCTTTCTGATCGTCGCGGCCTTCATCCTCACCAACAAGGTCTACTCGCCGCAGTACGTGCTGTGGCTCGTCCCGCTCGCCGCGCTGGCCCGGCCGCGCTGGCGGGACTTCCTGGTCTGGCAGGCGTGCGAGGTCATGTACTTCCTCGGTATCTGGATGTACCTCGCGTACACGACCAGCGGGGACGCCCACAAGGGACTGCCGGTCGAGGGCTACCACCTCGCGGTCGTCCTGCACCTTGTGGGGACGCTCTACCTGTGTGCGGTCGTCGTGCGCGACATCTACATGCCGGAGCGGGACGTGGTCCGGAGGGCCGGCGACGACGATCCGGCGGGCGGAGTGCTGGACGGGGCGAAGGACGTCTTCGTGCTGGGCCGGGCGGCCGTACCGCATCCCGTGCCGCAGGAGACGCACCCCGGCGGACCGCCTGTCGAGTGGGGCAACCGGGATCCAGAGCACCGTTCGCCTTGAGCGAACACGCTGGGGGGTGCCGGGACACAACGGGGGCCCGGGACACGGACGGTACCCGGATGCCGCAGAGGGCCGTACACGAAGTCCGTGTACGGCCCTCTGCGTGGCCATCTCGGGAGCCGGACGCCCGCCAGGCGTCCGGGCCGCTGCTGTTGTCCTCTGAAAGGCTCCTGGGGGCGCTCACGCCCCGCGCAGTTCAGTGATCGACGATCCGGTCGAACTGGGTCGTGGTGTGTCGCAGATGAGCGACGAGTTCGTCGCCCACCTGCGGTTCCGGGGCGTCCGCGGGCACGAACAGAATCGACACCTGCATGTGCGGAGGCTCGGCGAACCAGCGCTGCTTGCCGCCCCAGACGAACGGGGCGAGGTTGCGGTTCACCGTGGCGAGACCCGCGCGGGCGACGCCCTTGGCGCGCGGCATGACGCCGTGCAGCGCCTTGGGAGCCTCCAGGCCCACACCGTGCGACGTACCGCCCGCCACGACCACCAGGAAGCCGTCCGAGGCCGCCTTCTGCTGCCGGTAACCGAAGCGGTCGCCCTTGGCCACGCGGGTGACGTCCAGGACGGCCCCGCGGTACTCGGTCGCTTCGTGGTCCCCGAGCCACAACCGGGTGCCGATACGGGCGCGGAAGCGGGTCTGCGGGAACTGCTGCTGCAACCGGACGAGTTCCTCGGCCTTGAGGTGGCTCACGAACATGGTGTGCAGCGGGAGCCGGGCCGCGCGAAGCCGGTCCATCCAGCCGATGACCTCCTCGACGGCGTCCGAGCCGTCGGTACGGTCCAGCGGCAGATGGATGGCGAAGCCCTCCAGCCGGACGTTCTCTATGGCGGCGTGGAGCTGGGGCAGGTCCTGCTCGCTCACGCCGTGCCGCTTCATCGAGGACATGACCTCGATCACCACACGGGCGCCCACGAGGCCGTACACGCCGTCGATGGACGAGACCGAGCGAATGACGCGGTCGGGCAGCGGGACGGGCTCCTCGCCCCTCCTGAACGGCGTGAGTACCAGCAGGTCACCACTGAAGTAGTCCTTGATCCGCGCGGCTTCGTACGTCGTGCCGACGGCGAGGACGTCCGTACCGAGGCGCGTGGCCTCCTCCGCCAGCCGCTCGTGGCCGAAGCCGTAGCCGTTGCCCTTGCAGACGGGCACGAGGCCCGGGAACTGCTCCTGCACGTGCTTGTGGTGTGCCCGCCAGCGCGCGGTGTCGACGTAGAGCGTGAGCGCCATGGCCGGTCCCGGAACCTTTCTCGTGGCTTGCGGTGTATCAGTGGATGAAACGGAATTGTGGTGCATCCGCCGGAGCGGCGCGGCCGGGCGGCCGGATCAGCGGCGCGACATGTAGATGTCCAGCGCCTTGTGCAGCAGCTTGTTGAGCGGGAAGTCCCACTCGCCGAGGTACTCGGCCGCCTGTCCGCCCGTACCCACCTTGAACTGGATCAGGCCGAAGAGGTGGTCGGTCTCGTCCAGCGAGTCGGAGATGCCGCGCAGGTCGTAGACGGTTGCGCCGAGGGCGTAGGCGTCGCGCAGCATCCGCCACTGCATCGCGTTCGAGGGCCGCACCTCGCGCCCGATGTTGTCCGAGGCGCCGTACGAGTACCAGACGTGGCCGCCGACCACCAGCATCGTCGCCGCCGAGAGGTTCACCCCGTTGTGCCGGGCGAAGTACAGCCGCATGCGGTTGGGGTCCTCGGTGTTGAGGGCCGTCCACATGCGCTGGAAGTACGACAGCGGGCGGGGCCGGAAACGGTCGCGGACGGCGGTGATCTCGTACAGCCGCTGCCACTCCTCCAGGTCGTGGTAGCCACCCTGGACCACCTCGACGCCCGCCTTCTCGGCCTTCTTGATGTTGCGGCGCCACAGCTGGTTGAAGTTCTTGTGGACCTCTTCCAGGGACCGGTTGGCCAGCGGCACCTGGTAGACGTAACGGGGCTGCACGTCGCCGAAGCCGGCGCCGCCGTCCTCGCCCTGCTGCCACCCCATGCGGCGCAGTTTGTCGGCCACCTCGAAGGCACGCGGCTCGATGAAGTCGGCCTCGATGTCCCGCAGACGCTTCACGTCCGGGTCCTGGATGCCCTTCTTGATGGACGTGGCCTCCCAGCGCCGGATGATCACCGGCGGGCCCATCTTCACGGAGAAGGCACCCTGCTGCTTGAGGTGCGCGAGCATCGGCTCGAGCCACTCGACGAGGTTCGGCGCGTACCAGTTGATGACCGGACCCTCGGGCAGATAAGCGAGATAACGCTTGATCTTGGGCAGCTGGCGGTAGAGGACCAGGCCCACGCCGACCAGTTCACCGGTTCTGCCGTCGAACCAGCCGAGGCTCTCGGAGCGCCACTCCGCCTTGACATCTGCCCAGGCCGGGACCTGCATGTGGCTCGCCGACGGCAGGCTCTGGATGTACGCCAGATGCTGCTCTCGGCTGATGGTCCTCAGGGTCAGGCTCATTCGGGGCGCTCCTCGGGCTGGTGTGTCCCCATGGGTACAGGGGCTCCGGCTCTCGCGCCGAAGCCTACTGCGCCCTGCGCGCCCCCCGTTTGGGCGTGGGCAACCTGCGCCCCACCCGGTACGGGACCGGGGCGCAGGAAGGGCATCGCGAACGTGTGTCCGGACGGCGGCGGGCGATCCGTCGCCCGGCCGACACCGGTCAGCCGGCGATGCCCCCGAAGAGGCCACCGTGGGCCATGCCGAGGAAGAACCCGATACCCGAGGCGCCGAGTCCCAGGATCAGGCCGAAGCGCTCACGGGTCGTCTCCGAGATGTACTGCCCGTAGGCGCCGGTGAAGATCCCTACCAGTCCGGCCCAGGAGCTGACCAGGTGCAGGTGGTGGAACCCGGCCGTGACGAGGGAGAGCACACCGAGCACGAGCGTCACGGCCAGCAGGGTGTTCTGCACTGGATGGGACCGGTGATCGGTGGCGAACAGGGAGCCTGCCATGCGGGGTCGCATTGTCTGTGTCATGGGCACCTCCTGCGGAAGGCGGAGCATCGTAGCGCCGCACACACCCGATGTGTACCGATTGTCGGTCACTGCCGCCGGATTTCAACCGGAAGCGGGTGTGCGGGTACCCTGTACCGTCTGCACCGGTGTCTGCCCAGGCTATGGCCGGGTTTCCCGACCGGGACCCCCGATTGTCAGTGGTGGCCGATACCGTTGCGTACGCATAACAACCCTCCTGCCACGGAACGACCGTGGCCGCTGAGTCCAGAGGAGGTGGGTTCCACATGCGTCACTACGAGGTGATGGTCATCCTCGACCCCGATCTGGAGGAGCGCTCCGTCGCCCCCCTGATCGAGAACTTCCTGTCCGTCGTCCGTGAGGGCAACGGCAAGGTGGAGAAGGTCGACACCTGGGGCCGTCGTCGTCTCGCGTACGAGATCAAGAAGAAGCCCGAGGGGATCTACTCGGTCATCGACCTGCAGGCCGAGCCTGCGGTCGTCAAGGAGCTCGACCGCCAGATGAACCTGAACGAGTCGGTCCTCCGGACCAAGGTCCTCCGTCCCGAGACTCACTGAGCTCTCCAGCTCGGCTGACTCCGGGATTCGAGTAGCAGCACAAGCAGCCAGCAGCAAACCCGCCGAGAGGTTCCCCATGGCAGGCGAGACCGTCATCACGGTCGTCGGCAATCTTGTCGATGATCCCGAGCTGCGCTTCACCCCTTCCGGTGCGGCGGTCGCGAAGTTCCGTGTCGCGTCCACGCCCCGCACCTTCGACCGCCAGACGAACGAGTGGAAGGACGGCGAGAGCCTCTTCCTGACCTGCTCGGTCTGGCGCCAGGCGGCGGAGAACGTCGCCGAGTCGCTCCAGCGAGGCATGCGCGTCATCGTGCAGGGCCGGCTGAAGCAGCGGTCCTACGAGGATCGTGAGGGCGTCAAGCGCACGGTCTACGAGCTCGACGTCGACGAGGTCGGCGCCAGCCTGCGCAACGCCACGGCCAAGGTCACCAAGACCTCCGGCCGCGGTGGCCAGGGCGGATACGGCGGCGGTGGCGGCCAGGGTGGCGGCGGCTGGGGCGGTGGCCCCGGTGGCGGCCAGCAGGGCGGCGGCGCTCCGGCCGACGACCCCTGGGCGACCGGCGCTCCCGCCGGCGGCCAGGGCGGTGGCGGCTGGGGCGGCGGTTCCGGCGGCTCCGGCGGTGGCGGCGGCTACTCGGACGAGCCCCCCTTCTAGGCCTCCGGGCCGGGGGTGGGGCGCACCCACACTTCTTGATCACACAGGAGAAACACCATGGCGAAGCCGCCTGTGCGCAAGCCGAAGAAAAAGGTCTGCGCTTTCTGCAAGGACAAGGTCACGTACGTGGACTACAAGGACACGAACATGCTGCGGAAGTTCATTTCCGACCGCGGCAAGATCCGTGCCCGCCGCGTGACCGGCAACTGCACGCAGCACCAGCGTGACGTCGCCACGGCCGTGAAGAACAGCCGTGAGATGGCGCTGCTGCCCTACACCTCCACCGCGCGCTAAGGGAAGGGTGACCGACTCATGAAGATCATCCTCACCCACGAGGTCTCCGGCCTCGGTGCCGCGGGCGACGTCGTCGACGTCAAGGACGGTTACGCTCGCAACTACCTGATCCCGCGGAAGTTCGCCATCCGCTGGACCAAGGGCGGCGAGAAGGACGTCGAGCAGATCCGTCGTGCTCGCAAGATCCACGAGATCCAGACCATCGAGCAGGCCAACCAGGTGAAGGCCCAGCTCGAGGGCGTCAAGGTTCGCCTGGCCGTCCGCTCCGGCGACGCCGGCCGTCTCTTCGGTTCCGTCACCCCGGCCGACATCGCTTCGGCGATCAAGGCGTCCGGTGGCCCCGAGGTCGACAAGCGCCGCATCGAGCTGGGCACGCCGATCAAGACGCTGGGCGCCCACGAGACGTCCGTGCGTCTGCACCCCGAGGTGGCCGCCAAGGTCAACATCGAGGTTGTCGCGGCCTGACCGTCGCGTTCGGCAGAACTGAGAGAAGGGCCGCATCCCTCGGGATGCGGCCCTTCTCCCTGTCCCGGGTGCTACGGACAGGTGGGGCACTCGAAACCCAGGCGACGTTTCACGTGAAACCGCACTCGATGATCTGAAATCTCCGATCAGCGGGTCGCACCCGTGACGATCCAGCGGCCCGAGCGGGAACGCTGCCACAAGGTGAGCAGGCGTGTCGCCATCATGAGGGTCATCGCCCCCCAGAGAGCGGTCAGCCCACCACCGAGGGTCGGCACGAGTAGTGCTACGGGCGTGAACACGGCCAGCGTCAGCAGCATGGCCCAAGCGAGGTAGGGACCGTCACCGGCACCCATCAGAACACCGTCGAGGACGAATACGACTCCGGAGATCGGCTGGGAGAGCGCCACGACGAGGAGAGCGGGCAGCGCTGTGTCCTGGACGAGCGGATCACTTGTGAAGAGGGGCACGAACACGGGACGGCTGACGATGACGAGGAGTCCCAGCGCGATCCCGGTGGCGATACCCCACTGCACCATGCGGCGGCAGACGTCGCGAGCCCCCTGGGCGTCGCCCGCCCCGAGATACCGGCCGATGATGGCCTGCCCGGCTATGGCGATCGCGTCGAGCGCGAAAGCCAGCAGGCTCCACAGGGACAGAATGATCTGGTGGGCGGCGACGTCCGCGTCCCCGAGCCTCGCGGCGACCGCGGTGGCGATCATCAGAATCGCTCGTAGCGACAGCGTACGCACCAGGAGTGGTGCCCCGGCCCTGGCAGAGGCCCGGATCCCGGTGGCATCGGGGCGGAGGGAAGCGCCGTGGCGGCGTGCTCCGCGGATCACGACCCAGAGGTAGACGGCGACCATTCCGTACTGGGCGATGACGGTGCCCCAGGCAGAACCGGCGATGCCGAGGTCGGCGCCGTACACCAGGCCCGCGTTGAGAGCGGCGTTGGCCACGAAGCCCCCGCCGGCGACGTACAACGGTGTCTTCGTGTCCTGGAGTCCGCGCAGCACGCCAGTGACGGCGAGCACGACGAGCATCGCCGGGATGCCCAGTGCGGAGATGCGCAGATAGGTCGTCGCGTACGGGGCCGCGGTGTCCGAGGCACCGAACAGGCTCACCAACGTGGGCGCGGTCGGCAGGACGACGGCGATGACGGCGGCGCCGAGCAGCAGCGCCAGCCAGATGCCGTCCATGCCCTGGCGAATGGCGGCACGTAGATCCCCGGCCCCCACGCGACGGGAGACGGCGGCCGTGGTGGCGTACGCCAGAAAGACGAAGACGCTCACGGCGGTGGTCAGCAGGGCGGAGGCGACGCCGAGGCCGGCGAGTTGCGCGGTGCCGAGGTGGCCGACGATGGCGGTGTCGGCCAGGAGGAAGAGAGGCTCGGCGACGAGCGCGCCGAAGGCCGGAACCGCCAGCGTGACGATCTCTCTGTCGTGCCGACGCCGGACGGCTCTGGATGCGGTGGGAGCCTGTGTCATGACCACCAATCTAATCTTCCACAGGTAAGGCGTACACCTGATTGGTGACCCTTACGAGGCATATCTCCGGGCGTGTCGCGGTGGGCCGTTCGAGAGGATCTTGGCCCAGTCGGCGAAGTTTTTCTTCTGCACAGCCCGTGGATGGGAAAACAGCAGGTCAAAAGCGTTTGTTCCAGGCGGTCGGGGGCTTGTTCACAGGGCTGTCCACTGTCTCGTGCACAGGTTTCGCGGGGTTCTCCACAGCATCGGGGCGGTCGTCCACATGGCCTGTGGATAACCAGATTGGCTGACGCTGCCGAGCGGCCTACCGTGGTCCGGCGCCCGACCCGTCCTCGGCCCTTGGAAGTCGCACAAATCCGACGCGGCTGAAGCGGAGTTGGGTCTCTCATATGTCAGTGCCGTGCCGTATCAAAGAGAGGCACGGCTAGGTCCGCACGGCGGACGGGAGGAGGTGGCCCGGTGAGCATTTCCGAGCCATTGGACGAGCCGTGGGCCGACAGCGGACCCGGCGACCGTCTGCCCGCCTCCCGCCGGCGCGGGAACGACGGACGGGGACGCGACGAGCAGCATGAGCGCGGCCGGGACGGTGATGCCTGGGAAAGCGCGGGGTCGTCCTTCGAACGTGTTCCTCCGCAGGATCTCAACGCGGAGCAGTCCGTGCTGGGCGGCATGCTCCTGTCGAAGGACGCCATCGCGGACGTCGTGGAGATCCTCAAGGGCCAGGACTTCTACAAGCCGGCTCACGAAACGATCTACCAGGCGATTCTCGACGTCTACGCGAAGGGGGAGCCGGCCGACCCCATCACCATCGCGGCCGAACTCACCAAGCGTGGTGAGATCACCAAGGTCGGCGGGGCCGCTTATCTGCACACCCTCGTCCAGACCGTCCCGACGGCGGCGAACGCCGAGTACTACGCCGAGATCGTCCACGAGCGCGCGGTCCTGCGACGTCTCGTCGAGGCCGGTACGCGCATCACGCAGATGGGATACGCGGGCGACGACGACGTCGACGAAATCGTCAACAGAGCTCAGGCGGAGATCTTCGCGGTCACCGAGCAGCGCACCACAGAGGACTATCTGCCGCTCGGTGACATCATGGAGGGCGCGCTCGACGAGATCGAGGCGATCGGCTCGCGGTCGGGCGAGATGACCGGCGTACCGACCGGCTTCACCGACCTCGACCAGCTCACCAACGGACTGCACCCCGGCCAGATGATCATTATCGCGGCCCGTCCCGCCATGGGTAAGTCCACACTGGCGCTGGACTTCGCGCGGGCAGCTTCCATCAAGCACAATCTGCCCAGCGTCATCTTCTCGCTCGAGATGGGCCGCAACGAGATCGCGATGCGGCTGTTGTCGGCCGAGGCCCGTGTCGCCCTGCACCACATGCGGTCCGGCACGATGACCGATGAGGACTGGACCCGGCTGGCCCGCCGTATGCCCGACGTCTCGGCCGCGCCGCTCTACATCGACGACTCCCCGAATCTGTCGATGATGGAGATCCGCGCCAAGTGCCGCCGTCTGAAACAGCGCAACGACCTCAAGCTGGTGGTCATCGACTATCTGCAGCTCATGCAGTCGGGCGGCAAGCGGTCCGAGAGCCGGCAGCAGGAGGTCTCCGACATGTCCCGGAACCTGAAGCTGCTGGCCAAGGAGCTGGAGCTGCCGGTGATCGCTCTGTCCCAGCTCAACCGAGGTCCCGAACAGCGCACGGACAAGAAGCCCATGGTCTCCGACCTGCGAGAGTCCGGCTCGATCGAGCAGGACGCGGACATGGTGATCCTGCTGCACCGCGAGGACGCGTACGAGAAGGAGTCGCCGCGCGCGGGCGAGGCGGACATCATCGTGGGCAAGCACCGTAACGGCCCGACGGCCACCATCACGGTCGCCTTCCAGGGGCACTACTCGCGGTTCGTCGACATGGCCCAGACCTGATCGCCGGGCAGCGGTCGTAGGGAACGGCGATCGGACCGATCCGCTCCGCATCCGGGAAAATACGCTCGACGCAGGGCGCCTGACCGGATGGACTGGGTCCATGACGACATCTCAGGGAGAGCTGCTTCCAGGTACACGCAGGGCTCTGCTGCACCGCATCGCCGTGGCCCAGGCCGAAGGACGCGCACCGTCGCTCGTCGCGACCGTCGTCCGGGGCGGCGACACCGTCTGGTCCGGAGCGCGCAGTGCGTTGGACGGGTACGAACCCGATGAGAACGTGCAGTACCGGATCGGGTCGATCACCAAGACGTTCACCGCTGTTCTCGTACTGCGCCTCCGTGACGAGGGACTGCTGGACCTCGGTGACCAGCTGGAGAAGCATCTGCCGGGTACGGGCGCGGGAGAGGCGACGGTCGCAGAGCTCCTGGCGCACACCGGCGGTCTGGCGGCGGAGTCCCCGGCGCCCTGGTGGGAGCGCACTCCCGGCTCGCTACGGCCGGAACTCGCCGATGTGCTGGGCGACCAGCCCCATCGGCATCCCATCGGCCGCCGATTCCACTACTCCAACCCCGGCTACACGCTCCTGGGCGCGCTCGTCGAGGAGCTCCGCGGCGCGTCGTGGGAGGACGTGCTGAGCCGTGAGGTGCTCCAGCCCCTGGGACTGCACCGTACGAGCGTGCACCCCCGGGAGCCGCACGCGGCGGGCTGGGCCGTGCACCCGTGGGCGGACGTGATGCTTCCGGAACCCACCGAGGACCTGGGGCGCATGGCGCCCGCGGGCCAGCTCTGGTCCACCACGAGCGACCTCGCGCGTTTCGCGGTGTTCCTCGCCCGGGGGGACGACCGGGTGCTGAGCGCGGAGTCCGTTCGCGAGATGCGGACGCCCGCCGCGCCGGCCGAGACCGGAGAGGTGGCCGCGGGATCGGCGTACGGGCTCGGCATGCAGCTCCAGCACCGGGACGGGCGGTTCCTGGTCGGGCACGCGGGGTCCCTGCCCGGCTTCCTGGCGGGCCTCACGATCAGCGTCGAGGACGACGTGGCGGCCGTCGTACTGGCCAACTGCACCTCAGGACCACTGGTATCGGCCACCGCTGCGGACCTGGTACGCATTGTGGCGGAGGCCGAGCCCAGGATCCCCGAGCCGTGGCGGCCGTTGCCCGAGGTGGACCGTGCGGTGCTGGAGCTGGCGGGCCAGTGGTACTGGGGGACGCACGCCTTCGCGCTACGGCTCGAAGCCGAGGGAGGGGTCTCGCTGAGGCCCTTGGCGGACGGCTCCCGCCGCTCGCGTTTCCGGGCGAACGGAGACGGCACGTGGACCGGGCTCGACGACTACTTCGCCGGGGAGTCACTGCGGACCGTGCGACGGCCTGACGGGCAGGTCGACCATCTCGACCTCGGATCGTTCGTCTTCACGCGTCAGCCGTACGACCAGACGGCTCAGGTGCCGGGCGGAGTGGATGCGGAGGGATGGCGCGGCTTCGCGTGAGGGCCGTCGTACGGGGCGGCTCCCAGGCCGAGTGGCGTTCGTACGCGCCGAGGGTGCTGTTCCACGTGAAACAGCACCCTCGGGCACAGGCAGTGGTCCACGCTCGCTCAGAGCGGCAACTTGAACCCCACGTGGGAGGCCACGAAGCCCAGCCGCTTGTAGAAGCGCTGGGCATCGGTGCGGGTGGCGTCGGAGGTCAGCTGCACCAGCTGACACCCCTGGCGTCGGGACTCGTCGATCGCCCACTGGATGAGCTGCGTACCGAGGCCACTACGGCGTGCGTCGGCATGGATGCGAACGCCTTCGATGATCGAGCGCGTGGCGCCCCTGCGGGACAGTCCGGGGATGATCGTGAGCTGGAGGGTACCGACGACATGCTTTTCGCGCACCGCGACAACCAGGTGCTGATTCGGGTCGCCGTCGAGACGCTCGAAGGCCGAGAGGTAGGGCGTCAGGTCTCCCAGTGACTCCCGCTGCGCGCCGAGCGGATCGTCGGCGAGCATCGCCACGATGACGGGAACGTCGTCGGCCACGGCCCGGCGTATCTGGATATCGCTCATGGCGGCAATCTAAACGGCCGCGTGCAGTGACTCCACGGCACGGACCAGGGGGGCGAGCTCCGCATCTTCGGCGGCCTTGTCGAGTGCCTCACGCAGGGCGGTGTCGTTGGTGGGGCGCGCTTCCGCGAGCAGCTCGAGGCCGGCTTCGGTGACGTTCGTGTAGATGCCGCGCCGATCCGTGGGGCACAGATAGCGCTCGAGGAGTCCACGGTTCTCGAGCCGGGTGACCAGCCGGGTGGTGGCGCTCTGGCTGAGGACGACCGCGTCGGCCACCTGCTTCATCTGCAGATGGCCCCCGTCGCCGTCGTGCTGTCGGCTGAGCACGTCGAGCAGGGAGTACTCGCGCACGCTCAGGTCGTGCTTGGTCTGCAGGGTGCGCTCTATGTGGGCCTCGATCCTGCCGTGCAGCAGTGAAAGGGCGTACCAGCCCTGGGAGAGAGCGGTGAGCGCGGGATCCGTCGCTGTCATGCGTGTTCCTCCGTCCCGAGGCGGTTGCCTTCAAGGGTAGAACACCGAAGCAAAAGCCAGCACTCGCTGTTAATACGCCCTTGCAATGATTGACCCGGTGCTCGGGAAGCGACCCAGGCGCCCTCAGCCTGCGGCCACCGTCAGGGGCGCGAACCTACGGGTCCAGTCGCCGGGCAACTCCGCGATCCCGTGAGTCATCACCGAGTTGAATGCCACGGAGGACAGGCCGCGCTGCTTCACCCACGCCAGTAGCTCCTCATGGCGCACGTCGATGTCGGTACGCAGAGGACGGTCGGTGTGAGCGGCCAACGAAGCGATCAGTGCCTTCGCCGTTTCGGTGTCACGGGCGATCAGCGGGCCGACAACATCCGTGTCCGTGTTCGGCCAGGCGGCTGCGTATCCGATGATCCGGCCGTTCTCCTCGGCGACACGCAACTGGTCGGCGAAGGCTGGGAGGCGGGTGATCACATGAGTGCGATCCGTCCCGAAGATTTCCTCATCGAGCCGGAGGATGGTGGTCATGTCTTCGGCACCGGCCGGACGCGTGGCGGCCGTGGGCTCCGGACCGCCGGGTGAGAACGGCCCGATGACCATCTCGGTCCGTCCGGTGACCTTGAACCCGAGCTCCTCGTAGAGAGGACGGCCATGCGGTGTCGCGTGCAGGGTCAACGGAATCGCCGCGAAGTCCCCGACCACGTGCCGCATCAGACGGCGGCCGACGCCTTGGCGGGCGTACCGCTCGGCCACCAGCACCATGCCGATCGCTGCGAGGCCGGGGCGATCCACCGGGCCGTAGGCCGTGACGACGCAGGCGCAGACGAGACCACCCCGAGGGTCATCGATGCCGTAGCCCCTTCCGGCGGTGAGGAGCAGCCTCCACTTGTGTTCTTCGCGAGGCCAGCCCCGGTCCTCGGACAAGTCGGCGCAGGCACTGAGGTCGTGGGGCGTCAGGGGGCGAATGGGGAGAGCGTCGAGGGAAGCAGTCGGCACGAAGGTCAGGTTGTCCGACCTGCTGCCCTCGCGTCCACCGATTTGGTGTGGAAGGTAGGTCCTTTTCGTCGTGCCGCACGCCGAGGAGCGGCCGAGCGATCGGTCGTTTCACGTGGAACAGCGATTGGACGCGTCGTGATGTGCTTACTGCGTCACATCTCACACTTTTGCCTACTTGTCCGTACAGGCCGGGAGTCCCGGTTGAATATGGCCGCTCGGTCGACTGGGGCCAAGCGGGAAGAAAAACGTCGTCTGGGGGAAGGTCGGCGACTTCCGATGGGGGAAGGGTGCAGAACGACCAAAAGATGTGTGAGGTCAGGCACGGGATGGACGCTGTGGCCACGCCCTCACCGGACGCCGTACTCATTCGGCGGACCATGACCACGATCTTGCCGATCGCCGACGAGGTGACCTCACACTTCTACGCCCTGCTCTTCGTGCGGCATCCCGAACTGCGTGCGCTCTTCCCGCCGGCGATGAACACCCAACGGGACCGTCTGCTCGCAGCGCTGCTGACCGCGGCCGAGCACATCGACGACACGTCTGTCCTCGTCGATTACCTGCAGCACCTCGGCCGGGGGCACCGCAAGTACGGCACGCGTCCTGAGCACTACCCGGCCGTCGGAGAGTGCCTCATCGGAGCACTGACGCGGTATACCGGATCCGTCTGGAACGACGAGATGGAAGCGGCCTGGGTCCGGGCGTACACGACGATCTCTCAAGTGATGATCGACGCGGCGGCCACGGACGAGGAGCATGCTCCGCCCTGGTGGATGGCCGAGATCGTCTCGCATGAACTGAGAACTCCCGACGTCGCCGTTCTCACCGTCCGCCCGGACCAGCCGTACCCCTTCGTCGCCGGGCAGTACACGATGGTGGAGACACCTTGGTGGCCGCGGATCTGGCGGCACTACTCGTTCGCCTCGGCGCCTCGGGCGGACGGTCTGCTCACCTTCCATGTGAGGGCCATACCGGCGGGCTGGGTGTCCAACGCTCTGGCGCATCGCGCCCGTCCCGGTGACGTCATCCGGCTCGGCCCGCCGACCGGCTCCATGACGGTCGACCACACCACCGACAGCGCGCTGCTGTGCCTCGGCGGCGGTACGGGCATAGCGCCGATCAAGGCCCTCCTGGAGGACGTCGCCGAACACGGCGTGCGGCGCCTGGTCGAGGTCTTCTACGGAGCCCGTACGAGTGTCGATCTGTACGACTTGGAAACGCTGCTGCGGATGCAACAGCGGCACTCGTGGCTTGACGTCCGCCCGGTCGTGGACAGGTACGGCAGCGTCCAACTCCCTGGCGTCATCCGTGAGTACGGCCCATGGAACGAGCATGAGGCGTATCTGTCGGGTCCGCCCGGCATGATCCGCAGCGGTGTGGACGCTTTGCTGGCCGTCGGTGTCCCCTCCGAGCGCATAAGGCACGACTCGGTGGAAGAGCTGGTGGCAGCCGGTTACTGAACCGTCACAGCGTTGTCAGCCCAGGTCGGGAGCGTGCATCGCGCGCACGCCCTCGATGTTGCCGTCGAGGTAGTGGCGCAGTGACAGCGGGACCAGGTGTACGGAGGCGATGCCGACGCGGGTGAAGGGCACGCGGACGATCTCGTACTCACCCTGCGGTGTGTCCACCTCGGGACCGTGCCGCTGGGACGTGTCCATGGACTCGAGCCGACAGACGAAGAAGTGCTGCACCTTCACACCGGTCGCACCCTCGTCGTCACCGATGTGCTCGACGGTGTCCACGAAGCAGGGCACCACATCGACGATCTTGGCGCCGAGTTCCTCGTGCACCTCGCGGTGCAGCGCATCGACGACGGTCGTGTCCTCCGGTTCGACGCCACCGCCCGGGGTGACCCAGTAGGGATCGACGCCGGGTTTGGTCCGCTTGATCAGAATGAGATCGTCACCATCGAGCAGGATGGCGCGGGCGGTGCGCTTGACCACGGGTCGGACGGTCATGGGAGAAATGTGGCCCGGCTGCTTCCCTGTGAAACCTCGCAGTTCCACGTGAAACATCACGGAACTCCCCGTGGCGGCGGACCCGCTGTCAGGACCAGCCCGAGGCGGTACGGAGCAGCCGCTCATGGGCCCGCGCGATGTGGGGCATGGCGAGCGTACCGGTGCGCACCGCCAGAAAGTACGTGCGCAGGGGAGGCACCGCAGGTTCCAGCAGCGGCAGCACATCCCCGCGCTCCAGCGCGGAGACGCACAGATAGCGAGGCAGCACGGCGATGCCCGCGCCGGCGGTTGCGCAGGCGAGGACCGCACGGAGATCGGGGACGATGACGGTGCCGGACGCGGCGGGACGGGAGTCGAAGACGGAAGCCCAGTAGCGGGTGACGAAGGGAAGCGACTCATGCACCTCGATGACGGGAAGACGCTCCAGGGCGTGAGCGCCTTTGCGACGCAGCCTGGTCGTGCTGATGCTGGAGGCCCAGTGCGGAGCGGCGACCAGCATGTGTTCCTCGTCGCACAGAGGAGTCGCGGTGAGCAGAGCGCCGCGTGGACGGGCTGTGGTGATGGCCAGATCGTGATGCCCCGCGGCGAGCCCCTCCAGTGCTTCCTCGGCGTTCCCGAAGGAGGCTCGCAAGGCGAAGCCCTGCCCGTTCTCCCGGGTCAGTTCGGTGAGCGCGGGCAGGGCACGTTCCGCGGTGAACTCGGGCGGCCCGGCCAGGTGCAGCGTCCGTGCGGAGGAATCCTCGTCCAGTCCTGTCTCCGCGATCTCGACCAGGGCGTCGAGATGAGGAGCCGCCTTGTGCGCAAGCTCGTCGCCGATCGTGGTGGGGGTCACGCCTCGGGCCTGGCGCAGGAACAGTGGGCGGCCCAGCTGCCGTTCCAAGGTCCGGATCTGCGACGTGACGGCCGGCTGCGAGAGACCCAGCAGGGCGGCGGCACGGGTGAAGGAGCCGGCTCGATGCACGGTCACGAACGTGCGCAGCAGAGCCAGGTCCATGGCCTCCCTCCCCTCCCGTCAGCCCCGAGCGCCCAACTATAAATATGTCGATGAGTCTCTGTCGCTACTGTGATTGGACACTGACACAGAGTCAACTAGCCTTGTTGGCGCGGTTCTTGGCGCCCAGGACCGGGACGGTCCGAGCCACGAGGGGGGAGGCTCGGACCGTCCGTCGATTCTCCCGGAGTTCCGGGAAGCGCGAGTGTGTTCAGTCCGCCGACTCGTCGAGTGCGCGCAGGACATCCGCCACCAGGTCATCGGTGTCCTCGGCGCCGCACGAGAAGCGGACGAAGCCCTCCGCGACCGCGTCCCCGCCCCACCGTCCGCGCCGCTCGGCCGTGGACCTCACGCCGCCGAAGCTCGTCGCGTCGTCCACGAGACGCAGCGCCTCCAGGAACCGGTCGGCATGCGCGCGCGTGGGGAGGGAGAAGGACACCACGCACCCGAAACGCCGCATCTGGCGCGAGGCGATCTCATGCGAGGGGTCGTCGGCAAGCCCGGGGTAACGCAGCCCGGTCACTTCCGGCCGCCCTCTCAGCGCCTCGGCGAGGGCCAGCGCGTTGGCGTTCTGCCGGTCGGCACGCAGCTGCAGCGTGGCGAGCGAGCGGTGGGCGAGCCAGGCCTCCATGGGTCCCGCGATGGCGCCGACGATCTTGCGCCAGCGCCGTACCGAGGCCATCAGGGCGGCGTTCCGGGACGCCACGTACCCCAGCAGGACGTCCCCGTGCCCGGTCAGCTGCTTGGTGCCGCTCGCCACGGCGAAGTCCGCCCCGAGATCCAGGGGGCGCTGCCCGAGCGGAGTCGCCAGGGTGTTGTCGACGGCGACGAGACACCCGCGCGCGTGCGCCTCCTCGGCCAGCCGCCGCACGTCGCACACGTCCAGGCCCGGGTTCGACGGTGTCTCGATCCACAGCAGGCTCGCGCCGTCGAGGACCTCCAGCTGGGCGTCGCCCCCCGTCGGCGCGGTGCGCACCTCGATGCCGTACTCCTCCAGCTGCCGGCGGACCAGCGGCAGCGCCTGGTACCCGTCGTTCGGCAGGACCACGACGTCACCGGTGCGCACCTGCGAGAAGAGGACGGCGGAGATGGCGGCCATGCCGGAGGGGAAGACCAGCGTCTCGACGTCGTCCCGTCCTGGAGCCTCCAGCTCGCCGATGGCGCGCTCCAGGAGGGTCCAGGTGGGGTTCTCGTCGCGACCGTAGGTGTACGGCCCCGTGGGCTCGCCCGGCAGGTGGAAGTGGGCGGCGAAGACCGGGCCCGGAAGGGTCGGCTCGTACTTCACGGGTTCGGGCAACCCGGCCCGTACGGCGCGTGTGCCGTCCCCGAAGTCCGTGCTCTTGTCGCTCATGCCGCCTGTCCCTTCACGTGCTCGCGTACCGCGGCGAGCAGGCCACTGCTCGCCGCCTCCACCATCTCAAGACACTCCTCGAAACCGTCCGAGCCCCCGTAGTACGGATCCGGTACGTCGAGGTCGTCGCCCGCGGCGGGGTCGTACGAGCGCAGGAGCCGTACCTTCGCCGCGTCCTCCGCGGTGGGCGCGAGGCCGCGCAGTGTTCCGAGGTGGCCGGCGTCGAGGGCGATCACGAGGTCGAGGCGGGCGAACCAGGCGGGTCGGAACCGCCGGGCGGTGTGATCGCTGTCATAGCCGTACGCCGCCAGGACGGCGACGGTGCGCGGATCGGCGCCCTCGCCCTCGTGCCAGCCGTCCGTACCGGCGCTGTCGATCTCGACCAGTCCGTCCAGTCCGGCCTCTTCGAGACGGGCGCGGAAGACGGACTCGGCCATCGGGGACCGGCATATGTTGCCGGTGCAGACGAAGCAGATGCGGTAGGTCATGGCGGCGCTCAGTCCGTGTCGGGCAGGACGACCGACAGTGCCCAGGAGACGATCGAGATGATCAGAGCTCCGAGGACGGCCGTCCAGAAGCCCTCCACATGGAAGCTCAGGTCGAGCTTGTCGGCGAGCCATGAGGTGAGCAGCAGCATCAGGGCGTTGACCACCAGTGTGATCAGGCCGAGCGTGAGGATGAACAGCGGGAACGTGAGAATCTGCACCAACGGCTTGACCACCGCGTTCACCAGGCCGAACACCACCGCGACCAGCAGCAGGGTGCCGACCTTCCGCCCCGTGCTGTCGCCAGTCAGTGTGATCTTGTCGAGCAGCCAGACGGCGACCGCCAGGGCGCCCGCATTGGCGATCGTCTTGACTACGAAATTCATCATGTGTCTGATCGTGGCAGAAGCGATCGGGTACGAGCACTGGGGCGAGGGCGGAGAAGGGTCATGAAGGCATTCCGGCTGGATGAACTGGAGGCGGAGCGTGCCGCCAACGACGGCGCCTACCTGCAGTTCCTGCGTGAGCGGAACATGTCGGTCGGCCTGTACGCGCTCGACGCGGGCACACTCGACCCGCAGAAGCCGCACGAGCAGGACGAGGTGTACTTCGTCGTGAGCGGCCGCGCGGCGATCACGGTCGGTATGGAGACCACCCAGGTCGCGCGCGGCAGCGTCGTGTACGTGCCCGCCGGGGTCGCCCACAAGTTCCACCACATCACCGAGGACCTGCGGGTCCTGGTGGTGTTCTCTCCGCCGGAGAGCTGAGACCCGCCTCGGGGTTCCCTAGGGGAACGATCAGGGACGGACAAGGGGCGCGATGCCTCCTGGCGCCCCCGTCGCAGCCCTAGCATCGAAGGCGGAACAGCAAGCCCGGCGACGGCCCCGGGACATGGGGCGACGGGCACGAGAGTGAGGACGAGGGCGATGCGGGAGATCTTCGCGGGATTGCCGTGGTGGGTGAAGTGGATCGCGGTGCCGGCCATCGCCCTGGTCGTGTTCGGCGGACTGATATTGAGCGTGCTGCACTTCGTGGTGGCACTGCTCTTCAAGGTGCTGGTCTTCGTCGCACTGGTCGGCGGCCTGATCTACGTCGTACGAAGGTGCAGGGCGGGATCGTCGCGCAGCGACTGGTGAGTCGTCAGCGGACGACTCGGGGTGACTCTTACGAGGGAGAGCGGCCAAACGGGCGGGGCGATAACAGGAACGCGAGGTTCCCCCGGGGGAGGGAAGTTCCCCGGTGGCGCCGTCGGTGTGTGGTGACGGGCAGTTAGAGTCCGGAACTCGTATCGCGGGGGTGACCCCGCGGGCGGCGCACATCCCCACCCGTGCTCCCCCGTACGGGCGGCCCTACTCGCGTTCTCGGAGTGCCCCTTGGCTACGGTCGACCCCACCCCCGAACCACCCGACAAGGCGCCGTCAGTCCCCGCGGAGCCGTCCTCCACCACGCTGATCGGCTCCGTGCAGCGGGCGGTGCGGCTGCTGGAGGCCGTGGCCGAGAGGGAACACGGAGCCCCCGCCAAACAGCTGGCCCGCGACGCCGGACTCGCCCTGCCCACGGCATACCACCTGCTGCGTACCCTGACGCACGAGGGCTATCTGCACCGGGACAAGGGGCTGTTCTTCCTGGGGGAGGCGGCGGAGCGGCTGAGGAGCAGAAGCACACAGCAGAAACGTCGCATCACGATGAGCGAGGCGCTGGCTCACTGGCGGGACGCCATCGGCGCTCCTGTCCACGTAGCGGTCTACGACGAGGGCGAGATCGAGATCATGTCCATCGCGGACGGTCCGGTCCGGCCGACGGCGGAGGAACGGGACGGCCACCGCGAGGCCGGGGACACCCACGCGATCGGTCAGTGTCTGCTCTCCCAGCTCTGTGAGGAGATCAAGCGGGACCAGCCCGACCGGTGTCTCGTGCCCACGGAGACTCCGCCCACGGTGTGTGACGACCACTCGTTGCCGCGCCGCCCGGACAAGGCGGAGCGAAGGGAACGGGTGGTCGAGCAGCAGGAGCATGTGTTCGGCACGGTGTGCGCCGCCGTCCCCGTCACCTTCGGCACCACCACCGCGACCATGGCCGTCTCCGTGCCCCTGCATCAGGCCGATCGGCTGCTGCCCGCGGTACGGAAGTTGCAGGACGAGGTGGGACGGCTTCCAGGGTCACTCGCCCTCTCTATCAGTATCTGAAAAATCACTCCTTGTGATCTCGCGTGCACGTTCAGCAAACTTCCAGCAGTGTCAGGGGCTGTTTCCTGGCCAGACGACGGCAACTGGGGTAGACGATGCGTGAGTCAGTACAGGCAGAGGTCATGATGAGTTTCCTCGTGGCGGAGGAGCTCTCCTTCCGTATCCCGGTGGAACTGCGGTACGAGACCTGCGACCCCTACGCCGTGCGGCTGACCTTCCACCTGCCCGGTGACGCTCCGGTGACATGGGCCTTCGGGCGGGAGCTACTGGTCGACGGCGTGGTGCGGCCGTCGGGAGACGGCGACGTGCACATCGCGCCCGCCGACAGCGAAGCGTTCGGCGAGGTGCTGATCCGTCTGCAGGTGGGTTGTGACCAGGCGCTCTTCAGGTCCGGGACGGCACCGCTCGTGGCGTTCCTCGACCGCACGGACAAGTTGGTGCCGCTCGGGCAGGAGCACAGCCTCGCCGACTTCGACACCTACCTGGACGAGGCACTGGACCGCATCCTGGCCGAGGAACGCAGCACAGGCTGATCCGGGCGTGCGCGCATATGCCGTAACGCTTCTGCGCGCGTGCCGGGCAGTCTTCCAGAACCTCAGCGCTTGCGGCGGCGCCCCCTTCCCGCACGGGCCGGCGCCGCGGCCGCTCCCGCCCGCGTACCGGGCCGGTCGGCCGAGACCACCAGCGCGGCCAGAACCGTGGTCACCGGCACCGAGGCGACCAGACCGATCGAGCCGACGAGGGTGCGGACGATCTCTTCGGCGACCAGCTCACTGTTGGCGACCGTGCCGACGCTGCTCTGCGCGATCGAGAAGAGCAGCAACAGCGGCAGAGCGGCGCCCGCGTACGCGAGCACGAGGGTGTTGACGACCGACGCGATGTGATCGCGCCCGATGCGGATGCCCGCGCGGTACAAGCCGCGCCGGCCCAGCGACGGGTTGGCCTCGTGAAGCTCCCAGACGGCCGACGTCTGCGTCACGGTCACATCGTCGAGTACACCCAGGGATCCGATGATGACGCCGGCGAGCAGCAGACCGCTCATGTCGATGTCCGGGTACAGCCCGTGGATCAGACCGGTGTTGTCGTCCGTGTTGCCGGTCAGCGCGGCCCAGCCGATGAACAGCGAGCCCAGTACACCGATCAGCAGGAGTGAGATCAGCGTGCCGAGCACGGCCACCGACGTACGGGCGGACAGGCCGTGGCAGGTGTACAGCGCGATCAGCATGATGGAGCTCGACCCGACGACCGCCACGACCAGCGGATTGGACCCCTGCAGGATGGCCGGCAGGATGAAGAAGGTCAGTACCAGAAAGCTCACGGCGAGTGCGATCAGTGCCATGACACCGCGCATCCGGCCCACCACCACGACCGCGACCGCGAAGACACCGGCGAGCAGGGCCAGGGGAACCTTTCGGTTCACATCGGCGACCGAGTACTGGAGGTCCTCGGGCGCGGACGGTTCGTAGGCCACCACGACTTCCTGGCCCTGGTTCAGCTGCCGTGACTGGTCCGGCTGGACGATCTCCGTGAAGGTCCGGCCCTTGTCCTCGCCGGTGTCGACCCGGATGGTCGCCTGCTTGCACTCGCCGGCCGCCTGCTGCTGCGCGGAGGAGCCCTCGGCGGTCGAGGTGTCCCCGGTGGGAGGCACGCCCGAGGCGTTCACGGACTGACAGTCCACCCCCACGACCTTGGTGACCGTGGCCTGCTCGGTCTGCCGGTCGAAGCCCACTCCGGTGCGCTCGTGCGGAGGTGCGCCACCGGGCCAGAGCACGACCAGGCCCACCAGCACCGCGGTGGCGAAGGGGATCAGCACCGCGGCGATCACCTTGCGCAGATGCTGGGAGACGGGAGCAGCGGGGCCGTGGGCGTGGCTGTGGGAGTGCCCATGGCCGCTGCCGGGCGGGGGACCATGGCCTCGCCCGTCATGAGGACCGTGCCCGTCCCCGGGACCGTGCCCGTCCCCGGGACCGTGCCCGTCCCCGGGACCGTGCCCGTCCCCGGGACCGTGCCCGTCCCCGGGACCGCGGTCGCCCGGATTGCGGCCTCCTCCGCCACCCCCTCCGGAGCCGTGGCCGGGACCATGCCCGCGACCGTTGCCGGGGCCGCGTCCGTGCGAGTTGTCCGGCGATGGGAACGTGGGCTGATGCGTCGTCGTCACCGACCGATCATCGCAAGAACGACAGAGGTCCACTGTTCACCGCGCCACATATGACGCTAGCGTGGAGGCACCTTTGCACACGCGGGAGCTCGGAGCACCGGGCTGAGAGGGCGCTGACCTCCGCAGACGCGATGTTTCACGTGGAACATCGCGTGACGGAAATCGCTGCGTCGACCGCCGAACCTGTTACCGGGTAATGCCGGCGTAGGGAGTAGGTCTCATGACCAACAAGGACGCACGCACGCCTGCCTTCAGCCAGACGGACGGAGCCGAGGACGCCGGAACACCGGCACCGACGCCCGGGTCCTCGAACGGCGAGGCGGGAACGTCCATCGGCTGGCACAAGGCGTATGTCGGGGGAAGCCGCCCCGATCTTCGAGTGCCGGTCCGTCAGGTGCATCTCACCAACGGGCAGTCGGTCACCCTGTACGACACCTCCGGCCCGTACACCGATCCGGCGGTCGACACCGATGTGCGCAGGGGCCTCCCCCCTCTGCGCGAGAACTGGATCGTCGCCCGCGGCGACACCGAGGAGTACGCGGGCCGTCCCGTCCGGCCCGAGGACGACGGCATCAAGCACACCTCCCCGCGCGGCGGGCTGCGCAACCTCGACGCGGTGTTCCCTGGACGCCCCCGTCAGCCACGTCGGAGCCGGGGCGGCCGGGCCGTGACGCAGCTCGCCTACGCGCGGCGCGGGGAGATCACGCCCGAGATGGAGTTCGTGGCAATCCGGGAGAACGTGTCGCCCGAGGTGGTGCGGGAGGAGATCGCCGCAGGCCGGGCCGTGCTGCCGGCCAACGTCAATCACCCGGAGATCGAACCGATGATCATCGGGAAGCGATTCCTGGTGAAGGTGAACGCCAACATCGGCAACTCCGCCGTCACCTCCTCCATCGAGGAGGAGGTCGAGAAGATGACCTGGGCGACCCGCTGGGGCGCCGACACGGTCATGGATCTGTCCACGGGCCGCAACATTCACACCACGCGCGAGTGGGTGCTGCGCAACTCCCCGGTCCCGATCGGCACCGTGCCGCTGTACCAGGCACTGGAGAAGGTCGACGGCAAGGCGGAGGAGCTCACCTGGGAGATCTACAAGGACACGGTCATCGAGCAGGCCGAGCAGGGCGTCGACTACATGACGGTCCACGCGGGTGTACGTCTGCCGTACGTGCCGCTGACCGCGAACCGGAAGACCGGCATCGTCTCGCGTGGCGGCTCGATCATGGCTGCCTGGTGTCTGGCGCACCACAAGGAGTCGTTCCTGTACGAGAACTTCGAGGAACTGTGCGAGATCCTCGCCTCGTACGACGTCACGTACTCGCTCGGTGACGGCCTGCGGCCCGGATCGATCGCGGACGCCAACGACGAGGCGCAGTTCGCGGAACTGCGGACGCTCGGTGAACTGAACACGATCGCCAAGCGTTTCCACGTACAGACCATGATCGAGGGCCCGGGACACGTCCCGATGCACAAGATCAAGGAGAACATCGACCTTCAGCAGGAGATCTGCGATGAAGCCCCGTTCTATACGCTCGGCCCGCTGACCACCGACGTCGCGCCGGCGTACGACCACATCACCTCTGGCATCGGTGCCGCGATGATCGCGTGGTGGGGCACGGCGATGCTCTGCTACGTCACGCCCAAGGAGCACTTGGGCCTGCCCAACCGTGACGACGTCAAGACGGGCGTCATCACCTACAAGATCGCGGCCCATGCGGCGGACCTCGCCAAGGGACATCCGGGCGCACAGGAGTGGGACGACGCGTTGTCGGACGCCCGCTTCGAGTTCCGCTGGGAGGACCAGTTCAACCTGGCTCTCGATCCCGACACGGCTCGGGAGTTCCACGACGAGACGCTTCCGGCGGAACCCGCCAAGACTGCTCACTTCTGTTCCATGTGCGGCCCGAAGTTCTGCTCGATGAAGATCTCCCAGGACATCCGCCGCGAGCACGGCGGATCACGGGCCGAGATCGAGGAGGGCATGGCCCAGAAGTCCAGGGAGTTCGCGGCCTCGGGGAACCGGGTCTATCTGCCGCTGGCGGACTGATCTCCGGTCCGGTCGCCGGTGGGCTCATGGGGCGACTCGTGGGTCGTGCGGCACTGCGCGGGAGCGGAGTGGCACTCCGGGGCGGGCGCCGGGGCCGGAGCATTGCTCCGGCATGGCGGTGGCTCCTCCCCGGAGTCACTCCGGCCGGTGCTCCGGCCCCCCGAAGTCCGGGCTCGTGAAGTCCGGGCTGCTGAAGCTGGGACGGGTGCCCTTGCCCGAGCCGCCGCCCTCCGGGCTGCTGAAACCCGGACGGTGGTAGCCGAGATGCGGCATGCGACCCGGTGCGGGCGACGGGACCGGACGGCTCACGGCGGCCGCGCCCGGGTCGGCGAGGGCATCGCGGAGGAAGGGCATGATGCCGCGCTCCAGCAGGGCTTCACGCCAAGCCTCCCCGGCCCGCTCCACCTCCTCGCGCAACTCCCTCCGCCCGTCCGAGGAGGTGGCCCCGTTGCGCAGGGCGGTGAGGAGGAGGCCGACCGCGGCCACCAGGATCGCGGCCGCGGTGATCGCGCCGAATACCCAGCCGGTGGTGAGCAGGGTCTGCGCGACCCCCGGCCCGGGATCCAGCAGCCGCAGGACATAGCCCACGAGCAGGAAGATCGCCGCGGCGGTTCCGGCGAGAACGGGAGCCAGGACGGCCACGACGGCCCCGGCACCTGCCCCCGCCGCCTCCGTGACCTCTCCCATGGTGGCCGCGAACCCCACCGCGGTGCCGTCCGGCTCCGCCGGACCGGACGCGCTCTCGCGGGACGGTGCCGGGGCGGACTGCGCCGGGTGGCGCAGTTCCTCGCGGACCTTCACGTAGTGCTGGTATTCAGCCGCCGCCGCGGCCGTGATGAGGGCGGTCGCGTTGAGCGCCATCGTGCGCAGTTGTTCCGGGTTCAGCCGCTGGCCGACAGCGGCGAGTTCCGGACGGTTCGGTGCGGTGCGCAGCGCCTCGCTGAGAATCCGCTCGTACTCCTGGCGGTCCTCACTCAGCAGGTCCTGCGGAACGCTGTTCATGTGCATCCCCCGATGCTCCGTAGGGCTTGTGGCTCGGCATGCTGACGAGCCGTCGGGCAGAAACGGAGGGGAGCCTGCTACGGATAGTTCGATGGTAGAGCGGTGACGGCGCGCGGTGACAGGGGATTTACGGAAATTGGACAGGGCGCGAGGCGGCTGCTTGACGCGTCGCTGTGGAGACGGGCCCCAGGGTGGAGCGTCAGCCGGCCAGCGGGAGCTGCTGGACCAGCAGCTTTCCGGCCATGGTCACTCCACCGTCCATCGCGATGGCCAGACCGTCCGCATAAATGTGCGGTCCCTCGACCACCGGGCCCGTGCCGTCCTCGCCCTCTTCCGAGCCGACCTCTCCCAGGAGGTACGGGATAGGGCTGTGGCCGTGCACGATACGCGAGCCGCCGTACACATCGAGCAGTGAGCGCACGGCGTCGGCGCCGCCCTCGTCGCGGAAGGAGAAGCGCTTGGTGAACTTGCGGAACAGGTCCCAGACCTCGTCCGCGTCGTTCCGAGTGATGGTCTCGCGGACGGTGTCGTTGACGGCCTCGATGGAGTCGCCGTAGTCGAGGTAGGCGGTGGTGTCGGAGTGCACCAGCAGGTGGCCGTCGACCTGCTCCATGGCGTCGAGCCGGGCCATCCACTGCAGATGGTGGTCCTGCAGGCGCTCCATGTCGGTCTTCTGCCCGCCGTTGAGCAGCCAGGCCGCCTGGAAGGTGGCCGTGCCCGCGCCCGAGTTCACGGGCGTGTCGCCGAAGCGCTTGGCGCCCAGCAGCAGCAGCTCGTGGTTGCCCATGAGCGCCTTGCAGTAGCCGCCGGCCGCCGCGGCCTCGGCGGACAGCCGCATCACCAGGTCGATGACGCCGATACCGTCCGGTCCGCGGTCGGTGAAGTCGCCCAGGAACCACAACCGCGCGGTGCCCGCGGACCAGTTGCCCGCCGCGTCGACGAGCCCCTTCTCCTGGAGCGCGGCGACCAGCTGATCGAGGTAGCCGTGCACGTCCCCGACGACGTACAGGGGGCCCGGTCCGGTGGTGGGCTGCCCCGCCGCCACCGCCTCGGGGTCCACGGACACCAGGACCGTGTCCTGTCGGCTGATCACTGGCAGGTCCCGCTCGGTGGGCGTGTAGCCCTCCGGGTGGCCCTGGGTCTCGTCGAGAGGTCTGGCGACCTCGCCGGGCTGCGTGCCGTGAGCGTAAGGACCGGCCTCGTGCACGTACGCGGGTACACGGAAGTCGCGCACCGTCGGCGTCCGCACCTCGGGTCCCTGACCGGCCCCCTGAGTCATCGACCCCTCCACCACCATCGCCACCATCGCGCCGCATCTGCACCGCATCGGACTGCCTGGTCGCAGCGGCCCGCGGTGTCGTGCGCCCATCATAGGAATGCGGATCGCGCCATGTGATGACCCAGGGGTGGTGAAATGGCGCGAGGCCATTGTTCAGCGGTGTTTTATCCAGAATTGGGCGGGACCGACCCGCCCAATTCATTGACGTGGGCATGTACGAAGGCGTGCAGGGACGCCGGGGGCTCCCCGCTCGCTCAGCTTCGTTCGGGCGATCGCGGCGGACTGACGGTCGTACGCGGCGGCCGGCGCTCGGAGGAGGTGCGCACGATCAGCTCCGTCGGTATCACCTGCTCGACCGGCTGGTCCGACTCGACCCCCTCGATGGCGTCGATCAGGAGCTGGACCACCGCCGTGCCGATCCGGCGCGGCTTCAGGGAGAGGGTGGTGATGGGCGGCTCGGTGTTCGCGTAGACGGTGGACTCGCTGCAGCAGACGAGCAGCAGGTCGTCCGGCACGCGTAGGCCGTACCGCCGGGCCGCGGCCAGCAGGTCGGTGCCGTTGGGATCGAACAGGCCGTAGACGGCGTCCGGGCGGTCCGGCCGGGCCAGCAACCGGTCGGCGGCCACGGCTCCGGCACAGGGGTCGTGCGCCGGGTAGGCCTCGTACACCGGATCCTGTCCGATCCGCTGGCACCAGTGCAGGTACGCGCTGGTGGACAGGTGCGTGTACGTGTCCGTCGTCGTGCCGGTCAGCAGGCCGATCCGGCGGGCGCCCGCGTCGGCCAGGTGATCGAGGATGCCGAGGACGGCGGCCTCGTGGTCGTTGTCGACCCAGGCGGTGACCGGGAGCGTGCCGGCCGGGCGGCCGTCGGAGACGACCGGCAGCCCCTGCCGGACCAGCTCGCTGACCACCGGGTCGTGATCGGACGGGTCGATGACCACGGTGCCGTCCAGCGCGACGTTCGACCAGACGTCGTGGCGTGAGGTCGCGGGGAGGATGACCAGGGCGTAGCCCCGGGCGAGCGCGGCCGAGGTGGCGGCCCGTGCCATCTCCGCGAAGTATGCGAACTCGGTGAAGGTGAAAGGTTCATCCCCGTACGTCGTGACGGTCAGGCCGATCAGCCCGGACTTCCCCGTACGGAGGGTTCGGGCCGCCGCCGACGGGCGGTAGCCCAGCCGGTCGGCGACCTCACGGACATGGCGTCGGGTGGCGTCTGGAAGCCGGCCCTTGCCGTTGAGGGCGTCGGAGACGGTCGTGATGGAGACACCGGCGGCGGCGGCGACGTCTCTGATGCCCGCCCGGCCCGGCCGGTTGCCTCGGCGGGGAGTCTCCGCCCGGCTCACCTGGTGCTTCCCTGCTGCTGTCATGGCGAGCCGATAGTAGGGCTCATGTGGTGGGGTGGTGCGGACGCATATGCAGTCGTTGACAGGCACGTTTCTGCAAGGTCCAGTGCCGCCGAGCACCTCAGATTTCACGAGCCTTGAACGATCCAACGTCGCGACCTGACGTGTGGGTGCCCGTAGGCCTGCCTGGTGGACCGTGTTGCGAAGAGGTCTCAACTCACCTTCACGAGGGATGCGCGCCACGGCGTGAGCCACCGGCGCGCGCTGTATTGCGTGGCGCGCCCCCCTACCCTCTATCCCTTCGTCTCGCTGGTGCCTCTGAGACAGGCGTGGCTCAGGCGATAGGACCGCCATGCCGCACGCGGTCGCCTCCGGGCCATTCGCAGGACAGCCGAATCCTCATAAAGTGAGAAGCATTGGGTGTCGATGAGGAGGACCGCGGTGAGCGAGATGAGCCCCAGGCTGCGAGCGGAGCTGGAGGGGATCCCCACCTACAAGCCGGGCAGGCCCGCCGCGGTGGGCGGCCCCGATGCGTACAAGCTGTCCTCCAACGAGAACCCGTACCCGCCCCTGCCCGGCGTGCTGGAGAGCGTGACCGCGGCGGCCTCGTCCTTCAACCGCTACCCGGACATGGCGTGCACGGGCCTGGTGAACGAGCTGTCCGAACGCTTCGGGGTACCGCTCTCCCACCTGTCCACGGGCACCGGCTCGGTCGGGGTGGCCCAGCAGCTGATCCAGGCGACCTCCGGACCCGGCGACGAGGTGGTCTACGCCTGGCGGTCCTTCGAGGCGTACCCGATCATCACGCGGATCAGCGGGGCAACACCGGTGGAGGTGCCGTTGACCCCGGGTGATGTGCACGACCTGGACGCGATGGCGGAAGCGATCACCGACCGTACGCGACTGGTCTTCGTCTGCAACCCCAACAACCCCACGGGAACCGTGGTGCGCCGGACCGAGCTGGAACGCTTCCTCGACCGGGTGCCGGGCGATGTACTGGTCGTCCTGGACGAGGCGTACCGGGAGTTCATCCGCGACCTGGAGGTTCCCGACGGCGTCGAGCTCTACCGCCAGCGGCCGAACGTCTGCGTGTTGCGCACCTTCTCCAAGGCGTACGGTCTCGCCGGGCTCCGTGTGGGCTTCGCGATCGCCCATGAGCCGGTGGCGGCGGCCCTGCGCAAGACGGCGGTGCCGTTCGGTGTGAGCCAGCTCGCGCAAGAGGCGGCGATCGCCTCCCTGCGGGCGGAGGACGAGCTGCTGGGCCGGGTCGGCTCGCTGGTGTGCGAGCGCACCCGGGTCGTGGAGGGCCTGCGGGCCCAGGGCTGGACGGTTCCCGAGACCCACGCGAACTTCGTGTGGCTGCGGCTGGGGGAACGCACCGCCGACTTCTCGGCCGCGTGCGAGGAGCACGGTGTCGTCGTACGGCCCTTCCTCGGTGAGGGCGTCCGCGTGACGATCGGCGAGAGCGAGGCCAACGACGTCTTCCTGAAGGTGTCGGAGGTGTTCCGCAAGGCCCTCTGACACGGGCGGACGGATGATCCGGCCGACCGGGAGCGGGTCGGCCGGGCGCCGGCGGTCGGGAGACGACCGGGGCACCGGACAGCCGGGCGATCTTCGAGCGCGCCGAACGGCAAGCCGCAGGCACCGTTTCGCCGTGCTGTCGTGCTGTCGTGCTGTCGTGCTGTCGTGCTGCCGTGCTGCCGTTCAACGTGACGTGTGCGATCGCGTCTCCGCCCAGGTGGTTGACAGCGGGAGGGACCCCCTTTCGAGATTCGCGGGCATGTGCGTCATAATTGCTTGTGAATGTGAACGCGTTCACAAGCTGGGCCCGTCTGTCTCGTGATGTGCGTGACGAACGGGGGCAAAGCTGCCGCCATGACCACGCAGGTAAGGAGAAGCCGTGGACATCGCCCTGGCGCCGGAGACTCTGGCGCGATGGCAGTTCGGCATCACCACCGTCTACCACTTCCTCTTCGTCCCGCTCACGATCTCGCTCGCCGCGCTCACGGCCGGCCTGCAGACCGCCTGGGTCCGGACCGGCAAGGAGAAGTACCTCAAGGCCACCAAGTTCTGGGGCAAGCTTTTCCTGATCAACATCGCGATGGGCGTCGTCACCGGCCTGGTGCAGGAGTTCCAGTTCGGCATGAACTGGTCGGACTACTCGCGCTTCGTCGGCGACGTCTTCGGTGCCCCGCTGGCCTTCGAGGCCCTGATCGCCTTCTTCTTCGAGTCGACGTTCATCGGCCTGTGGATCTTCGGCTGGGACAAGCTGCCGAAGAAGATCCACCTCGCCTGCATCTGGATGGTGTCGATCGGCACCATCCTCTCGGCGTACTTCATCCTGGCGGCCAACTCCTGGATGCAGCACCCCGTCGGGTACCGGATCAACGAGGAGAAGGGGCGCGCGGAGCTCACCGACTTCTGGCGGGTGCTGACCCAGGACACCGCCCTGACCCAGGTCTTCCACAGCCTCACGGCGGCCTTCCTCACCGGTGGCGCCTTCATGGTCGGCATCGCCGCGTTCCACCTCAAGCGCAAGAAGCACGTCCCGGTGATGAAGACGTCGCTGCGACTCGGCCTGGTCACCGTGGTCGTCGGCGGTCTGCTCACCGCGATCAGTGGAGACACGCTCGGCAAGGTCATGTACGAGCAGCAGCCGATGAAGATGGCCGCTGCCGAGGCGTTGTGGGACGGCGAGGGGCCCGCACCCTTCTCGGTCTTCGCCGTCGGTGACGTCGACGAGGGCCACAACAAGGTCGCCATCGAGATCCCCGGCCTGCTGTCCTTCCTGGCGAAGAACGACTTCGAGTCGTACGTGCCCGGCATCAACGAGCTCAACGAGGCCGCTCAGGAGAAGTACGGGCCCGGTGACTACCGACCGAACATCCCCGTCGCCTACTGGGGCTTCCGCTGGATGATCGGCTTCGGTATGGCGTCCTTCACCCTGGGGCTTCTCGGCCTGTGGCTGACCCGCAAGAAGTTCCTGCTGCCGGAACACCTGAGGGTGGGCGAAGACGAGGTGCCGCACCTGTCGCTGCTGCCCAAGAAGGTGCTCGGGCCGACGCTGACCAAGTGGTTCTGGCGTGTCGCGGTCCTCACCATGGGCTTCCCGCTGATCGCCAACGCCTGGGGCTGGATCTTCACCGAGATGGGCCGGCAGCCGTGGGTCGTCTACGGCGTGCTCCGCACCAGCGCCGCGGTCTCCCCGGGTGTCTCGCAGGGCGAGGTCATCACCTCGATGGCCGTGTTCACCACCCTGTACGCGATCCTCGCCGTCGTCGAGGTCAAGCTGCTCGTGAAGTACGTCAAGGCCGGACCGCCGGAGCTCACCGAGGCCGACCTCAACCCGCCCACGAAGATCGGCGGCGACGTCCGTGACGCCGACAAGCCGATGGCCTTCTCGTATTAGGCCGAGGGAGCTGCACAGTCATGGAACTGCACGACGTCTGGTTCGTCCTCATCGCCTTCCTGTGGATCGGCTACTTCTTCCTGGAGGGCTTCGACTTCGGGGTCGGTGTCCTCACCAGGCTGCTGGCCCGCAACCGGCCGGAGAAGCGGGTGCTGATCAACACCATCGGCCCCGTCTGGGACGGCAACGAGGTGTGGCTCGTCACGGCGGGCGGCGCTACGTTCGCGGCCTTCCCCGAGTGGTACGCCACGCTCTTCTCCGGCTTCTACCTGCCGCTGCTGGTCGTCCTGGTCTGCCTCATCGTGCGCGGGGTCGCCTTCGAGTACCGGGTGAAGCGGTCCGGAGAGAGGTGGCAGCGCAACTGGGAAGCCGCGATCTTCTGGACTTCGCTGATCACCGCGTTCGTGTGGGGCCTGATCTTCGGCAACATCGTGCGCGGAGTGAAGATCGACTCCGAGCTGGAGTACGTCGGCGGCATCGGCGACCTGTTCAACCCGTACGCCCTGCTGGGCGGCCTGGTGACGCTGTCGCTGTTCACCTTCCACGGAACGGTGTTCGTCGGGCTCAAGACCGTGGGTGAGATCCGGGAGCGGGCACGGAAGATGTCGCTGCGGGTGGGACTCGTGACCGCCGTGCTGTCCCTCGTCTTCCTGCTGTGGACGCAGGCCGACAAGGGCAACGGTGCCTCGCTGCCCGCGTTGGTCGTGGCGGTGGTCGCGCTCGTCGCCGCGGTGGGTGTGGCCCAGACAGGGCGTGAGGGCTGGGCGTTCGTGCTGTCGGGGCTCACCGTCGTGGCGGCGGTCGCGATGCTGTTCCTGACGCTCTTCCCGAACGTCATGCCGTCGTCGCTGCACGAGGACTGGAACCTCACGGTGACCAACGCCTCGTCGAGCCCCTACACCCTGAAGATCATGACCTGGTGTGCGGGCATCGCCACACCGGTCGTCCTGCTCTACCAAGGGTGGACGTACTGGGTGTTCCGCAAGCGGATCGGCACGCATCACCTCGCCGAGGCCGCGCACTGAGTCCGACAGGGAGCTGTGTCTCCGCGTGGCGTTTCACGTGAAACACGGCTCCCCGGGACGAGGGGTGTGTTTCACGTGGAACACGCCCGCTGAGAGAAGAGTGTGTTTCACGTGAAACCGATCGACCCACGCCTCCTTCGTTACGCCAGGGCCACCCGCCTCTTCCTGGGTGCGGTCGTCGGCCTCGGTGCCGTCGGTGCTCTGCTCGTCATCGCCCAAGCGATGCTCATAGCCGAAGTGGTGGTCGGCGCCTTCCAGCACGGGATGTCGGTCGGTGAGCTTCGCACTCCCCTGTTGTTGCTGCTGGCTGTGGCTTGCGGTCGGGCGCTGGTCTCCTGGACGACGGAACTGGCCGCCCACCGGGCAAGCGCGGCGGTGAAGTCGGAGCTGCGCGTCCGGGTGCTGGAGCGCGCCGCGGCGCTCGGTCCGGGCTGGCTGAGCGGACAGCGCACGGGTTCGCTCATCGCCCTCGCCACGCGCGGCGTGGACGCGCTCGACGACTACTTCTCGCGCTATCTGCCGCAGTTGGGGCTCGCGATCGTCGTGCCCGTGGCGGTGCTCGCGCGCATCGTCACCGAGGACTGGGTGTCCGCGGCCATCATCGTCGGCACGCTGCCGCTCATCCCCATCTTCATGGTGCTCATCGGCTGGGCCACGCGCTCGCAGATGGACCGCCAGTGGCGGATGCTGTCGCGTCTGTCGGGCCACTTCCTGGACGTGGTCGCCGGGCTGCCGACGCTGAAGGTGTTCGGCAGGGCCAAGGCCCAGGCCGAGTCCATCAAGCGGATCACCGGCGAGTACAGGCGAGCGACCATGCGCACGCTGCGCATCGCGTTCCTGTCGTCGTTCGCGCTGGAGCTGCTCGCCACGATCTCCGTCGCGCTGGTCGCGGTGACGATCGGCATGCGGCTCGTGCACGGGGACATGGACCTGTACATCGGCCTGGTCATCCTCGTTCTCGCGCCCGAGGCGTATCTGCCACTCAGGCAGGTGGGAGCCCAGTTCCACGCTGCGGCCGAGGGCCTCGCGGCGGCCGAGGAGATCTTCGAAGTACTGGAGACGCCCGTACCGGCATCGGGCTCGCAGCCCGTGCCGGAGGGGGAGATCCGCTTCGAGGACGTGACCGTCCGGTACCCCGGGTGGGCGCACGACGCCGTCTCCGACGCGTCCCTCGCGGTACGGTCCGGGGAGACAGTGGCGCTCGTGGGGCCGAGCGGCGTGGGCAAGTCCACGTTGCTGAACGTGCTGCTGGGGTTCGTGGAGCCCACCGCGGGGCGGATACGGGTCGGGGGCACCGATCTCGCCTCCCTCGACCGGGACGCCTGGCACGCGCGTGTGGCCTGGGTGCCGCAGCGGCCCCATCTGTACGCCGGAACCATCGCCGAGAACGTACGCCTGGCACGGCCCGACGCGGACGAGGCGGCGGTACGCGGGGCGCTGGCCGACGCGGGAGCGCTGGCGTTCGTCGAGGCGCTGCCCGACGGGCCGGACACGCTGCTGGGCGAGGACGGCGCCGGTCTGTCGGCCGGTCAGCGTCAGCGGATCGCCCTGGCACGGGCGTTCCTCGCGGATCGGCCCGTGCTGCTGCTCGACGAGCCGACGGCCTCGCTGGACGGGGAGACCGAGGCGGAGATCGTGGACGCGGTGCGTCGGCTCGCGGCCGGGCGGACCGTCCTGCTGGTGGTCCACCGGCCGGCTCTGCTGGAGGTGGCCGATCGAGTGGTCCACCTGGAGCCCGCGACCCCCGTGACGACATCCGGTGCCGCGTCGGCCGGGAGCGTGCGGGCCGGTGACGAGGACCGGCGGCTCTCGGAGGAGGACCGGGGGGACCCGCGGAACCGCGAGGCTGCAGAGGCGGTTCGTGGGCGGGAGGCGCCGTCCGGCCGGCGGGTGTCCGTACTGACCCGGGTGCGCGCCATGGCCGGCCCCCGGCGTGGTCGGCTCGCCCTCGCGCTGCTGCTCGGCAGTCTCGCCCTGGGGAGCGCCGTGGGGCTCATGGCGACCTCCGCGTGGCTCATCTCGCGGGCTTCCCAGCAGCCGCCCGTGCTGTACCTGATGGTCGCCGTGACCGCGACGCGGGCGTTCGGCATCGGGCGGGCCGTGTTCCGGTACGCGGAGCGGCTGGTCTCGCACGACGCGGTGCTGCGGATGCTGGCCGACACCCGGGTCGCCGTCTACCGGCGGCTGGAGCGGCTGGCGCCCGCGGGCCTGCGGCGCGCCCGGCGCGGCGACCTGCTCTCGCGGCTCGTCGCCGACGTGGACGCACTGCAGGACTACTGGGTGCGGTGGCTGCTGCCGGCCGGTGCGGCGGTCATGGTCTCGGCCGCCTCGGTGGGGTTCACCGCGTGGCTGCTGCCCGAGGCCGGCGCGGTACTCGCCGCCGGACTGCTGACCGCCGGAGCCGGTGTCCCGCTGGTGAGCGGAGCCGTGGCCCGGCGCGCCGAGCGCAGGCTCGCTCCCGCCCGCGGGGCGTTGGCCGTCCGCACGGCGGACCTGCTCACCGGGACCGCCGAACTGACGGTGGCGGGCGCCCTGCCCGCGCGGCTCGCCGAAGCGCGGCGGGCCGACACCGCACTGACCGGGATCGCTGCCCGGGCCGCGACGGCGACCGCACTCGGCGACGGGCTCACCGCGCTCGTCACGGGTCTCACCGTGGTGGGCGCCGCACTCGTGGGCGTCCAGGCGGTGGCCGACGGCCGCCTCGGCGGGCTGGCGATGGCCGTCGTCGTCCTCACCCCGCTGGCCGCCTTCGAGGCCGTGACGGGACTGCCGCTCGCCGCGCAGTTCCGGCAGCGGGTGCGCAAGAGCGCGGAGCGGGTGTACGAGGTGCTGGACGCCCCCGACCCCGTACGCGAACCGGAGGACCCCCGGCCCGCCCCGGTGTCGCCCTTCCCCCTCGTTCTCCGCGGCCTCGCCGCCCGGTACGGCGAACAGGACCGCGACGCCCTCGCCGGGGTGGACCTCACCCTTGAGGAAGGCCGCCGGATCGCCGTCGTGGGCACCTCGGGAGCGGGCAAGACCACGCTGGCGCAGGTGCTGCTGCGGTTCCTGGACGCCCGGCAGGGGGCGTACACCCTGGGCGGCGTGGACGCGTACGCGCTCGACGGCGACGCCGTCCGGCGGCACGTCGGACTGTGCGCCCAGGATGCCTACCTCTTCGACAGCTCCGTGCGGGAGAACCTGCTCCTGGCACGGCGGGACGCCACCGAGGCCGACCTCCGGGACGCGCTCGCGCGGGCGCGGCTGCTCGACTGGGCCGACGGTCTGCCGGACGGACTCGCGACGCTCGTCGGTGAGCACGGGGCCCGGCTGTCCGGCGGTCAGCGGCAGCGCCTCGCTCTCGCCCGCGCGCTGCTCGCCGACTTCCCGGTCCTGGTCCTCGATGAGCCCGCCGAACACCTCGACCTGCCGACCGCCGACGCCCTCACCGCGGATCTGCTGGCCGCGACCGAGGGCCGTACGACCCTGCTGATCACGCACAGGCTGGCCGGACTGGAGGCCGTGGACGAGGTCGTCGTGCTCGCCGGTGGACGGATCGTCCAGCGGGGTCCGTACACGGAACTGGTGGCGGTGGAGGGACCACTACGGGACATGGCCGCCCGCGAGGCGGCCGGAGAGCTGCTGGCCGGCGCGTCCGTACGCTGACGACCCATGTCCCGGCGCCGGCGTACGCGTCGGCGCCGGGGATTAATCCGTCCGTGGCACCGGATCCCCCGCACGTACGACATGAACGGGCCTCGGGGCGGTCCGCACGACACGATCGCTGACATGCGCTCACGTCGTCCGTCGCTCGCCGGTATGCGTTCTCGTGGTCGCCGTCGTGCACTGCTCGTCCTCCTTCTGGTGATCATGTCCGCGGCGTGCACGGCACGGCCGGTGGCGGCCGACGGCGGTGGAGGCACGGGACTGTCCGGCGGCGTCGAGGCCGGCGCGCGGGTGGCGCGGTTGTACGAGGACGCGGCCGCGGCGGCACAGCGGTACGAGGAGGGGCGGCTGGAGGCGGAGGCACAGCGCGTGGCGGTGCGGCGGCTGGAGAGGCTGCTGTCGCGGGAGCGGACGCGGATCGCCGTGCTCCACGAGGACCTAGGCCGGCTGGCGCGCGCCCACTACCGCCAGGGCGGCGGACTGCCGTACACCGCGCGGATGCTTCTCTCCGGAGACCCGGAGGGGCTGCTGCGCGGTCACCGGGCGGCGCGGCGGGCGGAGCACGTCGTCGACAACGCGGTCGACAGGAGCCACCGCGCGGAGACGAGGCTCGCGGCCGACGAGGCGAGGGCACGGGCACGCAGGGAGAGTCTGGACCGGCGCACCGCCGAACTCGCCGAGGTCAGACGATCCGTCGAGACGAAACTCGAGGAGGCGCGGTGGCTGTTGCAGGAGCAGGCTGACGCGTCGGCGGCGGCGGGCGCGTGCCGCGGAGCCGTCCCCCTCGACCGGCCCGGGAGCGGGTCGGTGCGGGCATGGGTCGCGCCCGTGTCGGCGTACGAGCTCTCCGCGGGCTTCGGCAGCGGGGGAAGGCGATGGGCGCACCGGCACACCGGGCAGGACTTCGCGGTGCCCATCGGCACCCCGGTGCGGGCCGTCGGCGCGGGACGGGTCGTGCGGGTCTCCTGCGGCGGGCCCTTCGGCATCGAGATCGTGCTCCGGCACACGGGCGGCTACTACACGCAGTACGCCCACCTCGCCGCGGTCAACGTCGAGCAGGGTCAGCGGGTGGCGGCCGGGCAGTGGATCGGACAGTCGGGCACCACGGGCAACTCGACCGGCCCCCACCTGCATTTCGAGGTGCGCATCACGGCGGAGTCGGGGTCGGGGATCGATCCGGTGCCGTGGCTGCTGCGACACGGTGTGGAGCTCTAGCCGGAACTCCCTCGGGACTGAGCGGCAGGCCGGTCCCGGTCGGGGACTGCCGCTACAGCCGCCCTGCCTGCTGCCGACGTTCCTCCACCAGGCGCTCTATCACGACCGCCACTCCGTCGTCGTTGTTGGCGACGGTCCGGCCCGAGGCCGCGGCGATCACGTCGGGATGTGCGTTGCCCATGGCGTACGAGCGGCCCGCCCAGGTGAGCATCTCCAGGTCGTTCGGCATGTCACCGAAGGCGACGACCTCTTCGTGGGAGATGCCGCGCTCGGCGCAGCACAGCGCGAGCGTGCTGGCCTTGGAGACACCGGGACCGCTGATCTCCAGCAGGGCGCTGGGGCTGGAGCGGGTGATGGTGGCGCGGTCACCGACGGCGATGCGGGCGGTGGCGAGGAAGTCGTCGGGGTCGATGCGCGGGTGATAGGCGAGGATCTTGAGCAGCGGCTCGCCGACGGTGGCCCCGTCCGGGGCCAGGAGCTTCTCCGCGGGCGCGAGGGCGTCGGGTACCTCCAGGTGCAGCTTCGGGTACTCCGGTTCCTGGTGAAAGCCGTACGTCTGCTCGATCGCGTACACGGTGCCGGGCGCGGCTTCGCGCAGCAGCCGTATCGCGTCGAGTGCGTTCTCCCGCGCCAGCTCCCGGACCTTGACGAAACGGTGGGCGCCCGGCCCGCCGTGCAGGTCGACCACGGCGGCGCCGTTCCCGCAGATCGCCAGGCCGTGGCCGTGGACGTGGTCACTGACCACGTCCATCCAGCGGGCCGGGCGGCCGGTGACGAAGAAGACCTCGATGCCCGCGTCCTCGGCGGCCGCGAGGGCGGCGACCGTGCGCGGCGACACCGACTTGTCGTCGCGCAGCAGGGTCCCGTCGAGGTCGGTCGCGATCAGGCGGGGCGGGACGGTCGGGGCCGGGGTCTCGGGCTGTCTCGTCGCGGAGGTCACGGGCTTATTCTCCCGCATATGCCCGCACTGGCGTACGAGGGTGCGCACAGCGAGAGGTGCGGCACGGCTTTCGTCGTCGATGCCCCGGCGCGCCTCCCTCCGCCCGCGGATCGCGCTCATCCCAGCTGCGCGGGCGCCTCCAGGGCGATTCGCTCGAAGACCTTCTCGTCCGCGGCGAAGACCGAGTCGGGGATGGGCCAGTGCAGAACGATGTCCGTGAACCCCAGTTCTCGGTGACGTCCGGCGAAGTCCACGAACGCGTCGAGCGAACGGAGCGGACGGTCGCGGTCCGGCGTGAAACCGGTGAGCAGGATCTTGTCCGTCCCGCCCACGTCCCGGCCGATCTCGGCGCATGCGTCCGCCAGCTTCTCCATCTGTCCGCGCAGCGCCCGCACCGACTGTTCGGGGGTGCCCGTCTCGTACAGCCGGGGGTCCCCGGTGGTCACCCACGCCTGTCCGTACCGGGCTGCCAGCCTGAGCCCCCGTGGGCCGGTGGCGGCCACCGCGAAGGGCAGTCTGGGCCGCTGGACGCAGCCCGGGACGTTGCGTGCCTCGTGCGCGGAGTAGAAGTCGCCCTCGTACGACACCGCGTCCTCGGTCAGCAGCCGGTCGAGCAGCGGCACGAACTCGGCGAAACGGTCGGCCCGCTCGCGCGGAGTCCACGGTTCCTGGCCGAGCGCGGTGGCGTCGAAGCCGGTGCCGCCGGCGCCTATGCCCAGAGTGAGGCGGCCGCCGGAGATGTCGTCAAGAGAGATCAGCTCTTTGGCGAGCGTGACCGGGTGCCGGAAGTTCGGCGAGGTCACGAGCGTGCCCAGCCGCATCCGCTCGGTCACGGCGGCCGCGGCCGTCAGGGTGGGGACCGCTCCGAACCAGGGGCCGTCGCGGAAGCTGCGCCACGACAGGTGGTCGTATGTGAAGGCCGTGTGGAAGCCGAGCTGCTCGGCGCGCTGCCACGCCGCGCGCCCGCCCTCGTGCCACCGGAGGTACGGGAGGATGACGGTGCTCAGGCGCAGACTCATGACTGAGAGCCTAAGCGGGCGGCGGGCGGGAGATCAGTTCGGCTCGGGAAACCGCAGGTGATCGGCCGGTAGGGCGTCCGTCAGCCACACCCCGTTGGCACTGACGCGAAACACATGGCCGGCCCGGTGCATGGCACCGGAGTCCACGGAGAGCACGACGGGACGGCCGCGCCGGGCCCCGACGCGAGTGGCAGTCTCACGGTCGGGCGAGAGGTGCACGGCGTGGCGGCTCATCGGGCGCAGTCCCTCCGCCCGGATCCCGGGCAGCTGGCGGGCCACGGTTCCGTGGTACAGGTACGGTGGCGGAACCGCAGGGGACAGGCCCAGGTCCACCTCCACGGTATGCCCCTGGCTGGCTCGGATCCGGTTGCCCTCCACGGCGAAGCGCCGCTTGTCATTGACGGCGACCACGTGGTCGAGGTCCGCCCTGGTGAAACGGAAGCCGTGCGCCGCGGCCGCCTCGACGAGCGAGTCGATGTCGGCCCAGCCGCCGACGTCGAGCGTGAGCCCGATGCGTCCGGGCTGGTGTCGTAGGTGTCTCGCCAGGTACTTCGACACCGTGACGAGGCGTTGTTCGTCCATTCCGTCAGCGTGACGGAGAGACGCGGGTCACGCACATGATTTTGTGCGTGATGTTTAATTCACAGCTAAGTGGAGTTATCCACAAGCGAGTTGGCCAAACCTGTGGACAACCAACGCTCAGGGAGGGGTTGTTCACAGCGCCTCGGTGCATCGGGCGGCCAGGGCCTTCGGCCTAGACCGCCGTCACGAACTCGGTGATCCAGGTGGCCAGCTGGTCGGGGTGGGTTCTCGGAACCCAGTGCTTCGCGGGAAGCGTCCGGCGGATCAGCCGAGGGGCCCACGACTCCAGCCCGTCGTACAGCTCCTCCGACAGGAACGCGTCCTCCAGGGGCGTGACGAGCTGCACCGGCACATGTGCGTACGCGTCCTCTCGGGGCCTGGCCAGCCGTGCCCGGAAGTTGTCCCGGTACAGCCATGTGCCGTGCGAGGCGTCCCTGCTCAGGGACGGTGTCGGGTAACCGTCCGCGGGCAGTCGCTCGGCCCGCCGGAGCATTGCGGGCCAGCGTCTGCCGAGGGGGCCGCGCCAGGCGAGCTCGGGCAGCACCGGCGTGTGCAGCAGGTAGATGTACCAAGACCTTGCGCCCTGGCCGAGGAGCTGGGCCGCCGCGCGCGGGGTGGGCCGCCTCACCCGGTGTCTGAGCCAGTGCCCGAAGTGGTCGAGGCACGGCCCGGAGACGGAGGTGAAGGACGCGACGCGCCCCTCGGTGCGCCCGACCGTCACGAACTCCCACCCCTGCACCGAACCCCAGTCGTGCCCCACCAGGTGCACCGGCCGGCCGGGACTGACGGCGTCCGCGACCGCCAGGAAGTCGTCCGTCAGCTTCTCCAGGGTGAACCCGCCGCGCAACGGTCGCGGCGCCGTCGATCCGCCGTGGCCCCGGACGTCGTACAGGACCACGTGGAAGCGGTCGACGAGCCGACGCGCGACCTCGGACCACACCTCCTTGGAATCGGGGTAACCGTGCACGAGGACGACGGTGGGCCGCTCCGGATCACCGAGTTCCACGACGCACAGCTCGACGCCGCCCGTGCGCACCCGGCGCTCCCGCGCACCGTCGGGCCATCCCTCGGCCCGTTCCTTCGTGACCTGTTCCCTCTCGTCCATACGCACCCCCCGCTCGCTCCGGCAGCCGTCCGTGTCGGCGGCGTGACTCCGACGAATCTGGCAAGGGCGGACAGCCGCGTCAACCGGCATGCCGTGAGCCTGTGGACAAGTCAAAGGCGCGTGAAGTGTGTGGGTGATCTGTTGGTTCGCGTCATGCGCGTGAGTGACGACCAGGTCCGTTCTCGGTCGGCCCGCACCCGGACGGTGCGACCGCGGGTGGACCCTTACGGGCCCGTAATACTCGAGGCTGATACGCGAACAGCTCTGCGGGGTGACGACCGCTGTGGTCCGCGACACTAGCGTTGACGACGTGACTGTGATCGCGACCGAAAGCCTGAGCAAGCGGTTCCCCAAGGTGACCGCGCTTGACCGGCTCTCCGTGGACGTCGGACCCGGTGTGACCGGACTCGTCGGGGCCAACGGAGCCGGCAAGTCCACACTGATCAAGATCCTGCTGGGTCTGTCCCCCGCCACCGAGGGCCGCGCCGACGTGCTCGGACTCGACGTCGCCAGCGAGGGTGGCGCCATCCGCGAGCTGGTCGGCTACATGCCCGAGCACGACTGCCTGCCGCCCGACGTCTCGGCCACCGAGTTCGTCGTGCACATGGCGCGCATGTCGGGGCTCCCGCCGACCGCGGCCCGCGAGCGCACTGCGGACACGTTGCGTCACGTCGGCCTGTACGAGGAGCGCTACCGCCCCATCGGCGGCTACTCGACCGGTATGAAGCAGCGCGTCAAGCTGGCCCAGGCGCTGGTCCACGACCCGCGGCTGGTCTTCCTGGACGAGCCGACCAACGGACTCGACCCGGTGGGCCGGGACGAGATGCTCGGTCTGATCCGCCGCATCCACACCGACTTCGGCATCTCCGTCCTGGTCACCTCGCACCTCCTGGGCGAACTGGAGCGCACCTGCGACCACGTGGTCGTGATCGACGGTGGCAAGCTGCTGCGTTCCAGCTCCACCCGGGACTTCACCCAGACCACGACCACCCTCGCCGTCGAGGTCACGGACACCGACGAGCACCCCGACGGCACGCGGGCCCTGCGCGACGCGCTCCACGCGCGCGGCATGGACACTCACACAGGCGGTGGACTGCCCGGCGCCGGTCACATCCTGCTGCTCACCTCACAGGGCGAGGAGACGTACGACCTGGTGCGCGACACGGTCGCCGACCTGGGTCTCGGCCTGATCCGCATGGAACAGCGGAGACACCAGATAGCCGAGGTCTTCAAGGACAGCGACGAGCAGGCGAGCACCCAGGACGCACGGAAGGAGACGGCCGGCCATGACGGTTGAGCGGCCCGCGGCACCGGCCGCGACGCGCGCGGGCGCGGAACGCGACCCGCGCGCGGGCGAGCAGACCCGCATCCACAACATCGGCTACCGCGGCTACGACGGCCCCCGCCTGGGCCGTGCCTACGCCCGCCGCTCCCTCTACTCGCAGTCCCTGCGCGGGGCGTACGGGCTGGGACGCTCGGCGAAGTCCAAAGTCCTGCCGATGCTGCTCTTCGTGGTGATGTGCCTGCCCGCCGGAATCATGGTGGCGGTCGCGGTCGCCACCAAGGCGGGCGACCTGCCCGTGGACTACACGCGCTACGCGATCGTCATGCAGGCCGTCATCGGCCTGTACGTCGCCGCTCAGGCACCGCAGTCCGTCTCGCGGGACCTGCGCTTCAAGACGGTTCCGCTGTACTTCTCGCGCCCCATCGAGACCGTCGACTACGTGCGCGCGAAGTACGCGGCGCTGGCGTCGGCCCTGTTCGTCCTGACGGCCGCACCGCTGCTCGTGCTGTACGTGGGCGCGCTGCTGGCCGAGCTGGACTTCACCGATCAGACCAAGGGATTCGCACAGGGACTGGTCTCCGTGGCACTGCTGTCGCTCCTGTTCGCCGGTATCGGCCTGGTGATCGCGGCGGTCACGCCGCGCCGCGGCTTCGGTGTCGCGGCCGTCATCGCGGCGCTGACCATCTCCTACGGGGCGGTGTCGACCCTCCAGGGCATCGCCTTCGCCCAGGACAGCACGGGAGCCGTCCCGTGGCTCGGCCTGTTCTCGCCCATCACCCTCATAGACGGGGTGCAGACCGCGTTCCTCGGCGCGGGTTCCGCCTTCCCCGGAGGCTTCGGTCCTTCGAGCGGTCAGGGCGTCGTCTTCGTCCTCGTCACTCTCGGTGCCATCGCCGGCTGCTACGGCCTGCTGATGCGCCGCTACCGGAAGGTCGGACTGTGACCGAGCTCTCCATCGACCACGTGTCGCGCTGGTTCGGCAACGTGGTCGCCGTCAACGACATCACGATGACCATCGGTCCCGGTGTGACCGGCCTGCTCGGCCCGAACGGCGCCGGAAAGTCCACGCTGATCAACATGATGGGCGGCTTCCTCGCTCCCTCCACGGGCACCGTCACACTCGACGGCCGAGCGGTGTGGGGGAACGAGCAGATCTACCGGCACATCGGCATCGTGCCCGAGCGCGAGGCGATGTACGACTTCCTCACCGGCTACGAGTTCGTCCTCGCCAACGCCGAGCTGCACGGCCTCGGCGAGAGGGCCGCGCAGAGGGCGCTCGCCACGGTCGAGATGGAGTACGCGCAGGACCGCAAGGTGGCCACGTACTCCAAGGGCATGCGCCAGCGCGTGAAGATGGCCTCCGCGCTGGTCCACGAGCCGTCCCTGCTGCTGCTCGACGAGCCTTTCAACGGGATGGACCCGCGCCAGCGGATGCAGCTCATGGATCTGCTGCGGCGTATGGGGGACGAGGGCCGCACAGTGCTGTTCTCCTCCCACATCCTGGAAGAGGTCGAGCAGCTCGCCGCCCACATCGAGGTGATAGTCGCCGGGCGGCACGCGGCGAGCGGCGACTTCCGGCGCATCCGCCGGCTGATGACCGACCGTCCGCACCGCTACCTCGTACGCTCCAGCGACGACCGCGCGCTCGCGGCCGCGCTGATCGCGGACCCGTCGACGGCGGGCATCGAGGTGGACGTCGCCGAGGGCGCGCTGCACATCCAGGCGGTGGACTTCGGCCGGTTCACGGCCCTGCTGCCGCGGGTGGCCCGGGACAAGGGCATCCGCCTGCTGACGGTCTCGCCGTCGGACGAGTCCCTCGAGTCCGTCTTCTCGTATCTGGTCGCGGCGTAGGAGGCCGAAGATGTACGACCCCACAGTCGCCCGGCTCACCTACCGGGGCCTGCTCGGCCGCCGTCGGGCCCTCATCCTGGGCGCGCTGCCCGTCCTGCTGATCGTGCTCTCGCTGGCCGTGCGCGGCTTCGGTGGCGCCGACGACCAGGTGGCCGCGGACGTGCTCGGCGGGTTCGCGCTCGCCACGATGGTGCCCATCATCGGAGTCATCGCGGGCACCGGGGCGATCGGGCCCGAGATCGACGACGGCTCGGTGGTGTACCTGCTGTCCAAGCCGGTGAAACGGCCGACGATCATCTTCACCAAACTGATCGTGGCGATCGCCGTGACCATGGTCTTCTCGGCGGTGCCGACCCTTGTCGCGGGCCTGCTCCTGAACGGCAACGGCCAGCAGATAGCGGTCGCCTACACGGTGGCGGCGCTGGTCGCGTCGATCGCGTACGCCGCGATCTTCCTGCTCCTGGGGACGGTGACCCGGCACGCCGTCGTCTTCGGCCTGGTGTACGCGCTGGTCTGGGAGGCGCTCTTCGGCTCCCTGGTGTCCGGCGCGCGCACGCTCAGCGTCCAGCAGTGGGCCCTCGCGGTCGCCCAGGAGGTCGCGGGCGGCGACCTCGTCACCTCGGACGTGGGCCTGCCGACCGCGGTGGTCCTGCTGCTGGTGGTCACCGCGGGAGCGACCTGGTACGCCGGCCAGAAGCTGAGGCGGCTGACGCTGGCAGGAGAGGAGTGACGGCGGCTCGCGGCGCCGGGTGACTCCACGCGCGCGGTGTCCGGGCGGAGAGACGTGGGCGGAGTCGCCTCGTAGGCCCTCCTGGTTCTGACGGTGACTTCACGCGGGTCCGGCCACACTGGGCAAAAGGGATGTACGGATGGGAGGGATGGAAGTGGCATCCGAGGAGCCGAAGAACGATGCCCGCGGGGTCTCGTCCTCCGAGTCCTCCGGGGGCGGTGGCGGGACAGGTGACACCTGGGACGACGTCGTGCTGGACGAGGACTTCATACGGTCCGCGGAGGCGTCCGAGCCGTCCGGACGGGCGCGGATGCTCACGGCCCGCTGGCGGAGCCAGGCACCCGAGCCCCAGCCCTGGCGGTCCGACGAGCCGCCCGCGGGCTGGTTCTTCAGCAAGGCCCGCAGACGGAAGCGGCGGCGACGGTAGCCGTAGCGGGCCGCCGTGCGCGGTGCCGCGCCGCGCCGTGCCCCGGCCGTGCGCGGCGCGTCGCACCCTGCCGGTTGTCCTCGGTGTGCCGGTGGTGCGCGTCGTGCCGTCCATCCGCACATCCGCGGCATGCGGTCCGGTCCTCCGCGCACGGAAATGCGGTGGCGTTCGACTGTGATCCCGGGCACAGTGGATCTGTCCCCGGACGCCGGATTCGGTCCGGTGTCGCGTGCTGGGAGGGAAGCTCGTCGCCGACGTGCGACAGGTTCCCCGTGGAACAGCTCGTGCTGGGCTCCGGAGCGTCGCCTCTCCGTCGAGCCGACCTGGCACAGGGCGCTGTCCGGGGCGGCCGCTTCGAGCGCGCGTTCCCGCGCGGGCCGCCCACCCGGTCGCCGCCGTCGCGGCTCGGCTTGCTCTCGGCCCGCCGAGCCGCGACGGTGCGGTGTCGGCCGGACGTGCTGCTATGCCGTCCGGTCCAGCATCCGTTCCAGTACCACCGCGATGCCGTCCTCGTCGTTCGAGGACGTCACCTCGTCGGCCACGTCCTTGAGTTCCCTGTGGGCATTGGCCATGGCCACGCCGTGCGCGGCCCAGGCGAACATGGGGACGTCGTTCGGCATGTCGCCGAAGGCGATGGTGTCGGGAGCACGGTGGCCGAGGCGGCGCGCGGCCAGGGACAGGCCCGTGGCCTTGGTCAGCCCGAGGGGAAGGATTTCGACTATGCCCTCGCCGGCCATCACCACACCGACGAGGCCACCCGCGACCTGCCGGGACACGTCGGCGAGCTCGTCGTCGGAGAGGGCGGGGTGCTGGATGTACACCTTGTTCAGCGGCGCCGACCAGATGTCCTCGGCGTCCGTGATCGGCTGGTACGGCAGCGGGCCGTCGTGGACGCGGTAACCGGGGGCCGCCAGCACCTCTCCGTCCAGACCGTCGCGGCTCACGGCCAGCAGCAGCGGGCCGACCTCCGCCTCGATCTTGGCCAGGGCGAGCGTCGCCAGCTGACGGTCCAGGGTCACCGAGGTCAGCAGGCGGTTCTCCCCGGCGTGGTACACCTGTGCGCCCTGGCCGCACACCGCGAGGCCCTGGTACCCGAGGTCCTGGAGTATGGGTTTCGTCCAGGGGACGCCCCGCCCGGTGACCACGATGTGCGCGGCGCCCGCCGCCGTCATGGCGGCGAGCGCGGCACGGGTGCGCTCCGAGACGGTGCCGTCGGAACGCAGAAGCGTTCCGTCGAGGTCCGTGGCGATGAGCCGGTACGGGAGGGGCGGCGTGGCGGCCTCGGTCACTTGGCCACCGGCTCCAGGACCTCGCGACCGCCCAGGTACGGGCGCAGCACCTCGGGCACGCGCACGGAACCGTCCGCCTGCTGGTGGTTCTCCAGGATGGCGACGATCGTGCGGGGTACGGCGCACAGCGTGCCGTTCAGCGTGGCCAGGGGCCGGACCTGCTTGCCGTCGCGCACGCGGATCTGCAGGCGGCGGGACTGGAACTCCGTGCAGTCCGAGGTGGACGTCAGCTCGCGGTACTTGCCCTGGGTCGGGATCCACGCCTCGCAGTCGAACTTGCGCGAGGCCGAGGAGCCCAGGTCACCGGTGGCCACGTCGATCACCCGGAACGGCAGCTCCAGCGAGGTCAGCCACTGCTTCTCCCACTCCAGCAGGCGCTTGTGCTCCTCCTGCGAGTCCTCCGGGGCGACGTACGAGAACATCTCGACCTTGTCGAACTGGTGGACGCGGAAGATGCCCTTGGTGTCCTTGCCGTGCGAGCCGGCCTCGCGGCGGAAGCACGGCGAGAAGCCCGCGTAACGCAGCGGCAGACGGTCGGCGTCGATGATCTCGTCCATGTGGTACGCGGCGAGGGCCACCTCGGAGGTGCCGACCAGGTAGAGGTCGTCCTTGTCGAGGTGGTAGACGTCCTGCGCGGCCTGGCCGAGGAAGCCGGTGCCGGCCATCGACTGCGGCCGGACCAGCGCCGGGGTCAGCATCGGCGTGAAGCCGGCCGCGGTGGCCTGCGCGATCGCCGCGTTCACCAGGGCGAGCTCCAGAAGGGCGCCCACGCCGGTCAGGAAGTAGAAACGCGACCCGGAGACCTTTGCACCGCGCTCCACGTCGATCGCGCCGAGGGTCTGGCCCAGCTCCAGGTGGTCCTTGGGCTCGAAGCCCTCGGCCGCGAAGTCACGGATCTCGCCGTGCGTCTCCAGCGTGACGAAGTCCTCCTCGCCACCGACGGGCACGTCGGGGTGGACGAGGTTGCCCAGCTGGAGCAGGAGCTCCTGGGTCTCGGCCGCGGCGGCGTCCCGCTCGGCGTCGGCGGCCTTGACGTCGGCGGCCAGCCGGCTCGCCTTCTGCAGCAGCTCCGCCTTCTCGTCGCCCGACGCCTTGGGGATCAGCTTGCCGAGCGACTTCTGCTCGGCGCGGAGCTCGTCGAAGCGGACGCCGGACGACCTGCGCCGCTCGTCGGCAGACAGGAGGGAGTCGACGAGCGCGACGTCCTCTCCACGGGCGCGCTGGGACGCGCGCACACGGTCAGGGTCCTCACGGAGCAGGCGAAGGTCAATCACCCCACAAGGCTACCGGTGCCCGGATCGGGCCCTCGACCCGATATTTCTTCACGTCACTTTCATCGGCTTCTGCCGGGAGAAGTCGGTTCTGAGGGCCGAGGTCGGATCGAGGGCGAAAGGCAGGGGGAGCAGGTCAAGGAGCGGGCCATGCACTCCCCTGAAGGGGTGCGGTGCCGCCTCCTCGTGTTGACCCGACTTCCTTGCGGGACACGCCATTTGGAGGTCCGGCTGTCCACAGCAATCCACAGCCCCGGCAAGTTATCCACAGGCTGTGCGAAAGATCTGTGGACTTGGCGGAGATCACTTCCGGGGGAGGAGTGGAGTGCAGGATTCCCGGGTCAAACCACCAGTACGTCCCCTTTCGACGGAAACGAGTCGCCCCAAAGGATTGCCGAAGGGAAACGAGTGGACGAAGGGTGATCGGAGGGAACATGAACGCACTTGATGCCCGAGGGGTGATTTTTCAATGGAGTGGCATCTTGTTGTCGACTTGTCCCCAGATCGAGAAGGGCACCTGTGGATAACTTCTGTGGAAAGCGAATATCACCAGGTAGGACTGGTGCTCGACAAGCGCGAGGCACCGGACCGCTGGAAGTACCGAACCGCTAGAAGCGGCCGTCCTGGCAGCGGGCCACCCAGTCGGCCGCGGCGACGAACTCCGCGTCGGACGTTCCCTTCGACGGGGCCGGCGCTCCCTTCTCGGCGGCGTCCGCGCGCGGGTACGAGCCCAGGTAGCGCACCTCCAGGCAGACCCGCTTGAGCCCCATCAGCGCCTCGGCCACGCGCCGGTCGGAGATATGGCCCTCGGCGTCGATCGCGAAGCAGTAGTTGCCGATGCCCTGGCCGGTCGGACGTGACTGGAGCAGCATCAGGTTGACGCCCCGCACGGCGAACTCGCCCAGCAGGTCGCGCAGCCCACCGGGGTGGTCGTCGCGCTGCCAGATGACCACCGACGTCTTGTCCGCACCCGTGCGCGCCGCCGGCCGGGCGGGCCTGCCGACGAGTACGAACCGGGTCTGGGCGTTCTCGGCGTCGTGGATCCCGGTCTCCAGGGCCTCCAGGCCATAGATGGCGGCCGCGAACTCTCCCGCGAAGGCCGCGTCGTACCGTCCCTCCTGCACCAGCCGGGCGCCGTCCGCGTTCGAGGCGGCCGACTCCCAGACGGTGTCGGGCGGCAGGTTGGCCTTCATCCAGTTGCGCACCTGCGGCTGGGCGGCCGGGTGCGCGGTGACCGTCTTGATGTCGGACATCGCGGTGCCGGGCCGGACCAGCAGGGCGAACGTGATCGAGAGGAGTACCTCCCGGTAGATCATCAGAGGGGCGCCGGCAACCAGTTCGTCGAGGGTGGTGGTAATGCCGCCCTCGACGGAGTTCTCGATCGGTACGAACGCGGCCTCGGCCTCACCGGTGCGGACGGCGTCGAGCGCGGCGGGCACGGACACCACGGGGACAAGTTCCCGGGTCGCGGCCTCCGGCAGCGTGCGCAGGGCGACCTCGGTGAAGGTGCCCTCGGGGCCGAGGTACACGTAGCTGGCTGGCATGGCCTCACCCTAATGGGCCGCCCGGAGCCCGGTGCCCGCTTCGCGCCTTCGCGGGCGCCCCTCACCCCTCCAGCAACCGCTGCCCCACGTACTCTCCCTCCGCCGCGCCACCCGGTACCGCGAAGAGGCCGCTCGCCTCATGGCGGATGAAGGCCGACAGGGCGTCGCCCCGGTCGAGTTTGCGCTGCACCGGGACGAAGCCGCGCAGGGGGTCGGCCTGCCAGCAGACGAAGAGCAGACCCGCGTCGGGCACCCCGTCCGAGCCGAAGCCGTCGTGGAAGGAGAAGGAGCGGCGGAGCATGGCCGCGCCGCCGTTCTGGTCGGGGCGGGTGATCCGGGCATGCGCGTTGATCGGAACGATCAGCTTCCCGTCCGCACCGGTCTTCTCCAGGTCCGGTTCTGTGGTCTCGCCGCCGCCGGTGAGGGGTGCGCCGTCAGACTTCTTCCGCCCGATGACGTCCTCCTGCTCCTTGAGCGAGAGGTCCTCCCAGTCGTCGAGGAGCATTCGGATGCGGCGTACGACGGCATAGGAACCGTTGGCCATCCATGCGGGGTCACCGGACGCCGGTACGAAGATCCGCTCCTCGAAGTCGCTCTCGGACGGCTTCGGGTTGCGGGTGCCGTCGATCTGGCCCATGAGGTTGCGGGTCGTCATCGGACGGTCGGTGGCTCCCGGAGAACGATTGAAGCCGCTCATCTGCCAGCGCACCCGGGCCGCGCTGCCCGCGTCCTTCTGGATAGCACGCAGGGCGTGGAAGGCGACGAGGGAGTCGTTGGCGCCGATCTGCACCCACAGGTCACCGTCGCTGCGTTTCTTGTCGAGCCGGTCGGAGGAGAAGTCGGGCAGCGGATCCAGGGCGTCCGGGCGCTGCCTCTCCAGTCCGGTACGCGAGAAGAAACTGTGGCCGAAGCCGAAGGTGACCGTCAGGGACGACGGCCCCGCGTCGCGGGCCACGTCCGTGTCGCCCTGGGCGGCGGCCTCGCCCGCCATCAGCCGACGAGCGGTGTCCGACCAGCGCCGCAGGAGCGCGGCCGCCTCCCTGCGGCCGGCACCTGCCACCAGGTCGAACGCGACGAGGTGTCCGACGGCCTGGAGCGGCGTGGTGATGCCGGGCTGGTGTTTCACGTGAAACTGCACACGCTCGGCGCCGAGCGAGGAGAGCGGCGTCGCTGTGTCGGGCGAGGGCGCGGCCGCATACCCGGCGGCCCCGCCCGCCGCACCCAGCGCGAGCCCCGACGCCCCGGCGGTCCCGAGCAGTCGCCGTCGCGAGATGCCTCTCCGACGGGGGGCGCCTTCGGTTCCTCCCGGCGAGGTGTCCTGGACGTCGTTCGCGGGCTCGGGTGTGGGCTGTTCAGGCATGGTGTGGTTCAGCCGATCTTCGCGTTCTTGTTGACGGTCACCTGGTCGATGTCGGACGTCCGCACGGTGACCGCGACCTCCCAGTCGCCCGCCATCGGGATCTGCACTCCGCTCGCCGACCAGTGACCGGTGGTGATGTGGTCGGGGACCACGGGCAGGGGACCGATCTCCTTCTCCTCCAGCGTGAAGGCGATCTTCACCTCCGGGATGTCGAAGGCCTTGCCGTCGGGGCGCTGTACATAGACGTGCATGTCGTTGCCGCCGACACGGGCCGGGTCGAGATCGACGCGTACGACCCCCTTGCCGTTCTGGCCTCCCGTGTCGAACGGCATGTCCAAGGAGAGGACCCCGGCTTCTCCGGACCCGTCGGACTGCTGTGCCGAGGACGTGGCCGCCTGCGCCTCCTCCTCCGTGCGCCCGGGCTCGGTCGTCGTCAGCACGGTCGTCACGGCCAGCAGGACGACGGCCACGCCCGCCTCGGCGAGCACGGACCGGCGCAGTCCCGTACGGCCGGCGTCGGCGTTCCTGATCCGTTTCTCGCGCGCGGCGGACATGGCGGCCTGCTGCCGGGCGAGCTGCGCGGCGCGCCGGGGGTCACCCGAGGCCGAGGCCACCGTCGTGATGACGGGCGGCGCCTCCTGTTCGGCCGGAGCGGCGGGAGCGTCGGCCAGCCGGGCGGTCCAGCGGCGCGAGATCCCGGCGATGCCCACGAGCACCACTACGAGCCCGACCTTCACGAGGAGCAGCTGTCCGTACGACGTGCCGGTCAACGCCGACCAGGAGCCGACCTGTCGCCAGGACTGGTAGAGCCCGGTCACGGTCAGCACCAGCACGCTGCCGAACGCGACGCGGGAGAAGCGCCGCACCGCACGGGCCTCGACCGGCGCGTCCGCGGGCGCCCGGAACAGGGCCACGAGCAGTGCGGCCAGGCCGCCCAGCCAGGCGGCGACGGCGAGCAGGTGGACCATGTCCACGGGCATCGCGACACCCGCCTGGATGCCGGTCGAGGCGTGCTCGGCCATGGCCCAGCTCGCGGCCAGTCCCGCCGCCACGACGCCCCCGCCGATCGCGAGGCCGAAGGTGAGGTCCCGCTTCCCGGTGCTGCCCTCGTCGCCCCCGGCACGCGAGTCGGCGTCGTCGTCCGCCGCGTCCGCGTCCTGCCGTACGTACGCTCCGAACAGCACCGCTATGAACAGTGCCGCCGCAGCGAGGAGCAGCAGCCGGGAGACCAGGGCCGCGCCCGTCTTGGTCTGCAGCACGTCGCTCAGCAGGCTCAGGTCGAAGATGTCACCGACCTTCCCCGAGCCGGTGTACGAGCCCCGCATGAGGAGCGTCGCGAGTGTGGCCGCGGTCAGGGTGAGCCACCCGCCCACCACCAGCCGCTGCACGGGCCGCACCCCGGCGCCGCGCGGCCAGCAGGCCAGCACGAAGGCCGCACCGCCCACGAGGAGGATGAAACCGGCGTACGCGGCGTAGCGGGCGACGTCGTAGAGCCCGCCGACGAGGCCGCCGCCCGCCTCCTGCCCGGAGACCGTGACCGTGGTCTCGGAGGGCGCGCCGACGGAGAACGTGAAGGCTCCCGAGACGGGATGGCTGTCCGCCGAGACCACCTGGTAGGTGACGGTGAAGGTGCCGTCGGGGAGCCCCGCGTGCAGTTTCACGGCGTACGTGTTGCCGCCCAGGTCGGTGGTCGTACCGGTGTCGACCTGCTCGCCCTTGGGGTCGTACACCCGCACCGAGCCGTCGGACAGCGCGACGGCCTCGGAGAAGGTGAGCGACACCTGGGCCGGCGCCGTGTCGACCACCGCGCCCTGCTGGGGATCGCTGCCGGTCAGCGCGGCGTGCGCGGAGACCGGCCCGGCGCCGGCGAGAAGGCCGCCGGTCACGGCGGCGAACAACAGCAACAGCGCCCGGAGGCGAGCAGCGGCGGTCTGCCGCACGGCACTCGACGGCCTCAACGGTGTTCCCTCCCTCAGTGGTGCGACGACGATGACATCTCGTTCGACATGTCGTGCGACATGTCGTGCGACATGTCGTGGGACATGCCGTCCGACGTCTCCTGCGACGTCGGCCGGTACGTGGCGGACTCCACCGGCATCTCGACCGTGACGGAACCGGCCTCGGCGAAGCGCAGTTCCACGGACACGGTCTCGCCCTCCGCCGGCTTGTGCTTGAGCTTCTCGAACATCAGGTGCATCCCGCCGCTCTCGAAGACGAGCGTGCCGTGGGCGGGGATCTCGCGGTCCTCGCCGCCTGCGCTCTCCATCGTCTGCCCGGACGTCTTGTGGATGGTGACGTCCTCGGCGAGGTCGCTGGAGGCGGACTCGAGGGTGTCGGGCCGGTCGCCGTCGTTCTCGATGACCAGATAGCCGGCCGCCATCGAGTCGGTGACCGGCTGGGGCATGTAGGCGGAGTGCACCCGCAGCCCGTCGCCCTGGTCCTCGCCGCCGTTCCCGCCGTCCCCGCCGCAGCCCGTCAGGGTGAGGCCGGCCGACAGGAGCAGGGCGCCCAGGGTCAGCGCACGACGCCTCACGGGTTCGCCCCCTCGAGGAGCTTGGGCAGGTCCTGGGTGTAATCCTCGACGGTCGCGTCCTCCCCGTACAGCACATAGCCCCCGTCGGTCTTCGGCGAGAACGCGATGACCTGGGTGCCGTGCATGGAGGTGACCTTGCCGTCCGCGTCCTTGGTCGGCGGGTCGATGGTGATGCCGAGGGTGCGGGCGCCGGCCTGGATCGTCTCGAAGTCGCCGGTCAGGCCGATGACATCGGGGTCGATGCCCTTCAGCCACTCGCCGAGCGCCTTCGGGGTGTCACGCTCCGGGTCGGTGGTGACGAACACGATGCGCAGCTGGTCGAGCTCCGGCGCGGACAGCTCCTTCGCCACCTCCTTCTTGGCGACGGCGAGGTTGTTCATCGTCAGGGGGCAGACGTCGGGGCAGTTGGTGTAGCCGAAGTAGATCAGTGTCGGCTTGCCCTCGGTCTCGGCGCGGAAGTCGTACGACTTGCCGTTCGTGTCCGTGAGGACCAGGTCCGGCTTCTCGAACGGTTTGTCCAGCACCGTCGCCGCCTTGGCCGAGCCGGTCTCCGCGGAGACCTCGGCGACGGGCGCGCTCGCGTCGTCACCGCCGCCACCGCCGCAGCCGGAGAGGGCGAGGGCGGCGGCGGTCAGCAGAGCGGCCGCCGCGTAGGTCTTCTTCACGCGCTTCGAGCTTTCCGTGTGTTTCATGCTCTTCATGTGGTTCGAGCCGTTGGTGCGGCTGTCGGTCCGGTTGCCGGTCCGGTTGCCGGTCCGGTTGTCGGTCCGGTTGTCGGTCCGGTTGTCGGTCCGGCTGTCGGTGCGGCCGGTGGAGGGGCTGTCGGTGTGCATAGGAAAAGTCCCAGATCTTCGAGCCCCGGCGCGCGCCGGAGTCGTACGGCGGCTTCAGCCGTACGACCTCCGTCGCGCGCCGGAGCTGGGGGAATGACTCAGGCGTTGCCGCGCCGACGGCCGGCCAGCACGCCGTACGCCACGCCCACGGCGCCGACGACGATGCCCACGACACCCAGGACCCGGGCCGTGGTGTCGCTGCTGTCGGCGGAACCGGCGGCGGTGTCGGAGGTGTCGGCGGAGGCGTTCTCGGCCTCACCGGCCTCGTCCTCGCCGGACGAGCCGTGGTGGTCGTCGCCCGCGGCGGACAGCTCCAGCACGGGCGCCGGGTAGTCGGGCTCCTCCGCGCCGTCCTGCGGCACCTCGATCCACCGGACGACCTCCTTGTTGGAGTACGTCTGCAGGGCCTTGAAGACCAGTTCGTCCGTGTCCTCGGGGAGCTGGCCGACGGAGAGCGGGAACTTCTGGAAGAAGCCCGGCTCGATGCCCTTGCCGGACGCGGTCCAGGTGACCTTGGAGACGGCCTCGTCGATCTTCTCGCCGTGCAGTTCGACCGGCTCGTCGAGCTTGGTCCGGGTGACCTCGACGTCCCAGCCGGCGACGGGCTGCGGCTGTACCGAGGCGAGCGGGTGGTCGGTCGGGAAGCTCACCTCGAGCTTGGTGGTCGAGGCGTTGTCGCGCTCGTTCGGGACCTTGAAGTCGACCGTCGCGTACCCGCCCTGGGCGGCGGTGCCCTCCGGCTGGACGCTGACGTGGGCGAACGCGGGCGAGGACAGGACGACGACGGCCGAGGCGGCGACGGCACCGGCGGCGGCGATACGGGAAGTCTTCATGACAGCTGACACTCCACAGTGAGTGATGGTCCGGTGAGAAGGTGGCGCGTACCCACGATGCCGCCCCGATCGACGAAAACGACGAGAACGCAAGAACGCCGGGAACGCCGGGAACGACAAGAACGCCGGGAACGACAAGAACGCCGGAAACGCCGAGAACGCCGGGAATGGCGGAAAGGGCGAGATCGTCGGTTATCGAGGCGACGCCGGAGGCGACGGCCGTCGGAGGACGACAGCCGGCGGCCGCGTCGTGCACGGCGGGTACGCGCGCGTGCCACCCGACATGACGGCGGCCGTTCCGCGCGGGGCGGCGTGTCGCGTCAGGCGGCGAGGGTGAGGGCGGCACCGCGGGAGGGCGGGCCGCGCCGGATCACCGTGTGCTGGAGTGCGGTCGTCCGCAGGGCCGGCGGTGCCTCGTGCGAGGTGCGCACGGCACGGGGCGCGGGGCCCGTCGAGCCCGTCAGCCCGGACCGCAGCGCCCGCACCAGGGCGAGGGCGCCGCGCAGGGACCGTACGAAGGACGCGTCGGCGGAGAGCCGGGCGATCCGCAGGAGCGCCAGGTCCCCGTGGCGCAGCACCCATCCGGCGGCGACGGCCGCGAGGACGTGGCCGAGCAGCATGGGCAGGGACGGCAGGAGGGCCGTGGAACCCGCGGTCGTCGACAGGGCGTCCGCCGGGTGGTGCCCGGCGTGTGCCGTGTGCGAGGCGAGTCCGGCGTCGGTGAGGATGCGCCGGGCCTGGGCCGGGCTGATCGCCGCAGCGGTCGCCCCGCACACCAGGCGTGCGGCGCGCTCGACGAGGGCCGCGTCCGCGGCCCCGGCGGTGTGCGTCGCGGTGGCCGTGCCGTGCTGCCCGAGCCCGAAGAGCGCGTGCAGCGCCAGCTGACCGAGCGTCAGCAGCCCCGCGATGCCCGCCAGCGAGCGTTCCCGCCCGGCGAGCGGTGCCGCGACGGCGAAGACGACGGCGAATCCCACGCCCAGGCTCCACAGCGGGATCGCGGCGCACGAGGCGAGCGCATGACCCGCCGCGGCCAGCACGACGCAGACCGCGGCGAACACCGCGGCCCGCAGGACCCGGAGCTCCGCTCCGGAGCGCGCTGGGCGCTGGTCGGGGGCAGTCATGGCGCACTCATCATCGCACTGGCCTTAACCACCCCATACGGCAGGTCCACACGGTTACATACGGGCGGAGGAGGGGCGTACGTTCATCTCCTCACCGCAACGGCTGTCCGAGCTGGGGTTCTGAGGGGGGACACAGGCAGTGGCAGAAGCGGAAGAGGTGTGGGGGGCAGTGAATGCCGAGGAACCTGGGAGGGCATCGGGGGAATATCGCGCACAATCACCGGAAAAGGTGATATTGCTTCGCCGGTCGTTCGCGCGGGGACACGATCCCGCTTACACCGGTTCGCAGGATCGGCGCATCCGCCGTATGGGCGTCATCACGCGCTCCACGGGCTTATACGGCCCTGGGCAGGGCAATACGTATCGGTATGTCGAGCCGTGGCCGGGAGGCTGGAGCATGAGCATCTGGTGGTCACTCCATCTTCGGCGGGAAGCCGCCAGCGTGCCGCTCGCCCGGAGGCTGCTGCTCGGCACCATGGAGACCGCGGGTGTGGACCCGGACGTCTCCTACGACCTCTCCGTCGCACTCAGCGAGGCCTGCGCCAACGCTGTCGAGCACGGCGGGGACGCGTCCGGCAGCCCGTCCGGCGCGTACCGGGTCACCGCGTACCTCGACGGCGAGAAGTGCCGTATCGAAGTCGCCGATTCGGGCCCCGGGTTCCCCACGGGCCGGAGCCGTCCGGTGATCCGCCCGGCCCGCACCGACGCCGAGCACGGCCGCGGCCTCTGCCTCATCGAGGAACTCGCCGACCACGTGCACATCGGCAACAAGCCGGGCCGGGACGGTGCCGTGGTGAGCTTCGACAAGATCCTCAAGTGGCGCGAGGGCGCTCCGCTCATGGCGGTGTAGCCGCATAGCCGCATAGCCGCATAGCCGCATAGCCGTGCGGCGGTGCAGGCGACGTGTACGTCCGGTCCGGCGGCCGCCCACGCGGAACAGGGCGCACCGCCGGCCGGACCTCTTCCCCCGGCGCACGGCGGTGCTGTGCGCGGCCGCGCGGCCGCCCGGGCCCGTACGGCTCAGCGCCCGCCCGCCGCTTCCTCCAGCACCTTCCCCAGCACCTTGAGCGCCTCCGGATAGGCCCGCTCCCGGGGCGTCCCGTAGCCGATCACCAGCCCCTGCGGGCGGTCGGCGCCGGGGGTGTGCCAGTGGTCACCCAGGCGGCCGACGGCGAGTCCCTCCGCTTCGGCTCCCGCCAGTACCGCGTCCTCGTCCGGCACGTCGACGAGCGCGTGCAGCCCCGCCGCGATGCCCCGCACCTCCCGCTCCGGGCCCAGCAGGTCCAGCAACTGGTCCCGGCGCCGCCGGTACCGGAGCCGGCAGGCGCGGACGTGCCGGTCGTACGCCTGGCTGGTGATCATGTCGGCGAGTGCCAGCTGGCCCACGGACTCGGTGTGGTGGTCACTGTGCAGCTTGGCGTCCGCGACGGCGTCTACGAGGTGCGGCGGCAGCACCATCCAGCCGAGGCGCAGCGCGGGTCCGAGCGTCTTGGAGGCGGTTCCCAGGTAGGCGACGTGGTTGGGCGCCATGCCCTGGAGGGCGCCCAGCGGCTGCCGGTCGTAGCGGAACTCGCCGTCGTAGTCGTCCTCGACCAGGAGCCCGTCGTGCGTGCGCGCCCAGTCGGTGAGCGCCCGCCGCCGCTCGGGGTGCAGGGTGACACCGGTCGGGTACTGGTGCGCCGGCGTGACCACGACGGCCGCGGGGCTGTCCAGGCCGTCGACGCGGGCGCCCCGTCCGTCCACCGGCAGCGGGACGACCGACCCGCCGTTGCGGCGCACGACCTCCCGGTGGAACGGCGTCCCGGGGTCCTCCATGGCGACCGTCCCGCCGCCCAGCACACGCGTGAGCAGGGCCAGCCCCTGTACGTAGCCCGAGGTGACGACGATCCGCTCGGGAGGTGCGAGGACCCCGCGCGCCCGCCCCAGGTAGGCCGAGAGCGCCGTCCGCAGCTCGATGCGGCCGCGCGGATCGCCGTAGTCGTACGCCAGGGAGGGCGCCGTCGCGATCGCGCGCCGCATCGCGCGCAGCCAGGACGCCGCCGGGAAGGTGCCCACGTCGGGGCTGCCTGGCCGCAGATCGAACCGGGGCGCACGCGCGCGTGCGTCGTCGACGGGCGGTGGGACGGCGTCCGCGGGCAGCGGCGCCACCTCCGTGCCCGACCCCTGACGGGCCGTCAGATAGCCCTCGGCGACCAGCTGGTCGTACGCGGCCTTGGCCGTCCCCCGGGACATACCGAGCTCGGCGGCGAGGCGCCGGGTCGCGGGCAGCCGGGTGCCCGGAGCCAGCCGCCCCGCGCGCACGGCGTCCCTGAGCGTGCGCTCCAGCCCCGCCCTGCGCCCCGCGTCCGCGTGCGGCCCGCCCTGCAGCTCCCTCCCGACGCCGGACCAGAAGTCCTCGGTGTGACCGGGTCCCCTGACCACAGAGAATCGCCCCCCTAGGCACATGAACAACCCAAGGGGACACGTGCCACCCCGGGTACACCAGTGGCCGGGTACCCAGGAGGGCACCCGGCCATCAGTTTCGTATCCGTGTGCGGAACGCACCATAGGGCCTGGATCCGGCACCGTCCGCGGCGCGTGCGCACCGTCACGTCCGGGACGGGGTGCCGCCCTTCACGAACGTCATCCCTTCAGGGACGCCATCCACGCCTCGACCTCGTCGGAACGGCGGGGCAGGCCCGCGGACAGGTTCCTGTTGCCGTCCTCGGTGACCAGGATGTCGTCCTCGATGCGGACGCCGATGCCGCGGTACTCCTCGGGCACGGTCAGGTCGTCGGCCTGGAAGTACAGGCCCGGCTCGACGGTGAGCACCATGCCGGGCTCCAGCGTGCCGTCCACGTACGTCTCGGTCCGCGCGGCCGCGCAGTCGTGGACGTCCATGCCGAGCATGTGCCCGGTGCCGTGCAGCGTCCAGCGGCGCTGGAGGCCCAGCTCCAGCACTCGCTCGACCGGGCCCTCGACCAGCCCCCACTCGACGAGCTTCTCGGTCAGCACGCGCTGCGCCGCGTCGTGGAAGTCGCGGTACTTGGCGCCCGGCCGCACGGCCGCGATACCGGCCTCCTGGGCCTCGTACACGGCGTCGTACACCTTCTTCTGGACGTCGCTGTACGTGCCGTCGACCGGCAGCGTGCGCGTGACGTCGGCCGTGTAGTACGTGTGCGTCTCGACGCCCGCGTCCAGCAGGAGCAGGTCCCCGGCGCGCACCGGGCCGTCGTTGCGCACCCAGTGCAGCGTGCAGGCGTGCGCGCCGGCGGCGGCGATGGTGCCGTAGCCGACGTCGTTGCCCTCCACGCGCGCGCGGAGGAAGAACGTGCCCTCGATGTACCGCTCGGACGTGGCCTGTGCCTTGTCGAGGACCTTCACCACGTCCTCGAAGCCGCGCACGGTCGAGTCGACGGCCTTCTGCAGCTCGCCGATCTCGAAGTCGTCCTTCACCAGCCGTGCCTCGGAGAGGAAGACCCGCAGCTCCTCGTCGCGCTCGGCGGTCACCTTGTCGTGCAGCGCCGCCTCGATGCCGGCGTCGTACCCGCGCACGACCCGGACCGGGCCGGTGGCCTCCTTGAGCTTCTCGGGCAGCTCGCGGACGTCCGAGGCCGGGATGCCGTACAGCTTCTCGGCCTCGGTGAGGGAGTGGCGGCGGCCGACCCACAGCTCGCCCTGGCCGGAGAGCCAGAACTCGCCGTTCTCCCGGTCGGAGCGCGGCAGCAGGTAGATCGTCGCCCGGTGTCCCTCGTCCGTGGGCTCCAGCACCAGGACGCCGTCCTCGGTCTGGTTGCCGGTGAGGTACGCGTACTCGACCGAGGCGCGGAAGGGGTACTCGGTGTCGTTCGAGCGGGTCTTCAGGTTGCCCGAGGGGACGACGAGGCGCTCGCCCGGGAAGCGGGCGGAGAGGGCGGCGCGGCGGGCGGCCGTCTCGGCGGCCTGGGCGATCGGCGCCAGGTCGTACAGCTCCGTGTCGGCCCAGCCGGACTTCATGTTGTCGGCCAGCTCGTCGGACACGCCCGGGTACAGGCCGTTCTTGCGCTGCTTGATCGGCTCTTCCGACTCGTTCTCCGGGGTCTCCGGGAGCTCGTCCGTCACGGTCATCCTCCTCGTTACGGCACTGGACCTCCCCCATCGTACGGTCGTGTGTACGAACCGTCGGGGGGCGAAAACGCTTGCCGGAGCGGCTGCGGCGGGACGCTCCCGCTCGGCCGGCCGGTCAGTCGAAACGCGCCGCCAGCAGCACGACGTCCTCGTCGCGGTCGTTCCTCCGCCCCCGAGTCGGCGCCTGCCTCTGCCCGTGCCTCTGCTCGTCACCCTGCCCCGGCCTCGTCCCTCCGGGGAACGCGCCCGCCGGCTCGTCCAGCAGCACGGTGCGCAGCACGTGGTCGGCGACCGCCGCGGGGTCGGCGCGCACCGCCCGTGGCGCGCTCGCCGCAGCCGCGTGGAGCCGGGCGAAGGCGCGGTCGGCGGGGTCGCCGGTACGGCGCAGCAGTCCGTCGGTGTAGAGCAGCACGGTCTCGCCCGGCTCCAGGCTCAGCTCGACGCTCGGCGCCTCCCAGCAGGCCAGCATGCCGAGGGGGGCCGACAGGGAGGTCTCGACGAACTCCGTGCGCCGCTCGCCGGTCACCAGTGGCGGGCTGTGCCCGGCGCCGGCCAGCGTGATCCTGCGCAGGGCGGGCTCGCAGTACGCGAAGAGGGCGGTGGCGCAGCGGGCGGGTTCGGTGAGTCTGAGGAGCAGTTCCAGGTCGGACAGGACGGCGACGGGGTCCTCGCCCTCCATCACGGCGTACGCCCGCAACGACGCCCTCAGGCGGCCCATCGCGGCGACGGCGCTCGGCCCGGAGCCGGTGACGGAGCCGACGGCGAGGCCGAGCGCGGCGTCGGGCAGCGGCAGCGCGTCGTACCAGTCACCGCCGCCGCGCGGACCGGTGCGGTGGCGGGCGGCGAGCCGGACGCCGGCGACCCGGGGCAGCCGGGAGGGGAGCAGTTCCCCGGAGATCGTGGCCATGCACGCGCGCGTGCGCTCGATCTCCACGATCCGGGCCAGGTGCTCGCTCGCGTAGCGGGTGTAGAGGCCGATCAGGTGCCGCTGCCGCGCGGTCGGCCGGGCGGGCTCGTCGTAGAGCCAGACGGCCGCGCCGAGCCGGCCCGTCGCCGCCGTGCCGAGCAGCAGCGTGTGGCTGGCGGCGTAACCGAGGCGGGCGGCCACCTCGCGGTGGCGGGGGTCGAGCCCGTCCTCGGCGAACAGATCGGGGTGGGTGATCTCGACCTCGCCGTCCGGTGGCCCGTCCAGGATCCTGCCGTACGACATGGAGGCGCGGGGAACGGTCTCGATGTGGCCGAGATCGGCCCGTCCGAGCCCGAGGCCGACGGTCGTGTCCGGACCGAGTCCGTCACCGGGCTCCAGCACGACGAGGCCGCGCCGGGCTCCGACGAGGGCGGCACCGGCACGCAGCAGCTCGTGCAGCGTCTCGCCGAGGACGGCCGTGCGGGCGAGGCGTTCGGTGAGCTCATGGAGGGTCGTGAGGTCGGACACCCAGCCCGCGAGCCGGTCCTGGAGGACGGTCCCGGGGGCGATGTGCGACGTGACCGACGGGGCGCCCGTGGTGGCGGGAACGGCGGGGGTGGCGGGAGCCGGTGCGACAGTCTGTGCGGGGGCTGGGACGGTGGAATCGATTCCGGCCACTTTCGGAAGGTGAGGGGTGTTCATCGCATCCGGCTTTCGAGCCGGTGCATTTTGTTCCATAGCATCGCAAACCCCCATGTCATTTTGCGCCGCTAGCGGGTGCTCCACATGTACACGCATGTGTACTGGAATGTCCAGCATTGTCCTGCTGGGATTCCTGGTGTCCGTGGGGCTGATGAGTCTCTTGCTTATTGATGAAGTTGACTGAAAACAGTCTCAGGGAACGGCGTATTGCGGTCGACTGTGCTCGTTCGACAGAGCGTCACAGCGGTTGTGATGGGTACGTACTCGGTGAAGGCCAGCGTGGCGGGGATCGCCCGGAACCTGGTGACCGAACCGGGCGTCTTAGCCACCGACGACCGTGCCCCATCCTTCCGTGGCGGAGGCGACGAGCAATAGCGGGACGGCAAAACGCCAGGCGTCGCCACCCCCACGCCATGCCCACGCTTTTGATAGACGCAGTATGGACGCGGACGCGGCCAACGCTCCGCCCATCGGGGTCCCCCTTGTCCGAGACAGGGGTGTGATGCGCCAGCGGGTACGCACAGTGAAGTGATCGACTCATGTTGTGATGTGGACCACAGTGTTGCCAGGCGTGCAACGGAAAGGAACGAGCGCTCATGCGCGAGATCCTCGGAAGGCGACGCAGGCTCCTGTCCAGGCGAAACGGCGGAGAGCTCGAGATGCTGGAGCAGGCCCTGACGTTCGCGGCCGAATGGCAGTGGCCCGTGCTCCCGGGCGCGGCACCGGACCCGGAGAGCCGGTCCCGCTGCGCGTGCCCCGACCCGGAGTGCGTGGTGCCCGGTGCTCACCCCTTCGACCCCGGTCTCCTCGCGGCCACCACCGATGAGCGCATGGTGCGCTGGTGGTGGACGAACCGCCCCTCGGCTCCCATCGTGCTGGCGACCGGAGGCACGGCGCCCTGCGCGGTGAGCCTGCCCGCCCTGGCGGCCGCACGTGCGCTCGGCGCGCTCGACCGCATGGGCATGCGTCTCGGACCGGTCGTCGCGACCCCCGCGCGCTGGTCGATCCTCGTCGCGCCCTACTCCATGGAGCAGTTGGGCGAGCTGCTGTACGCCAAGGACTTCGTGCCGGGATCGCTGCGGTTCCACGGTGAGGGCGGCTACCTGGCGTTGCCGCCGTCCGGCACCGGTCTCGGCGAGGTCCGCTGGGAGCGGGCCCCGCTGCCGGGCTCCGCGGCGCCCTGGGTGCCCGATGTGGAGGCCGTCGTCGACGCGGTGGTCGAGGCTCTCACTCGTACGGGTGTGAGCGCGCCCGAGATGTAGGGGTGTCGGGCGCGCGGGGAACCGGGTGTCCGTTGTGGCTCGTTATCTTCCGTTCATGCATCTTCACTCTGGGCGACACCGGGTCTCGTGGCCGTCGCACGGCGGGCCCGTCTCCCGACGGCGCCGCTTGGCGGCGCTGGCCGCCGTCGTGGTGGCCCTGGCCGCCCTCCCCCTGGCCATGGCGTCCGCAGGGCCCGTCGGTGACGCGGAACGCGCGACCGAACGGCTGACCGGACGCACCGACGACACGCCCCGGTCCGACGGCGACGCGAAACGGGAGAGCGGTCCGCACGGCGCCGGCGCGCGGGACGGCGGTACGCGGGGCGACGAGGCACGCGGCGCGGGCGCACTCGAGCAGGCGGCGCCCGGTGGTGAGGGGCGCGCCGGCGGACCGGACGCCGCGGAGCAGCCCGGCGGTGGGCCGGACGCGAGCGGATCGGACGCGGACGGGCCGGACGTGGGCGGGCCGGGCCCCGACGGGCCGTCGGCCGGTGCGGTGTCGCCCGGGCTGCTCGACCTGGGGCTCGCCACCACCGCCCGGTGCGGTTCCGCACTGTCCTCCCCCGGCGGCGTCGAGGCGCAGACCTGTGTGCTGAGGCAGGACGACGAGACCTGGGCGCGTGCCTACTACCGCAACGCCACCGGCAGGCGACTCAGCTCCGTGCTCAGTCTCATGAGCCCCGACGGGCGCTCGGTGCGGATGCACTGCACCGTGGGCGCGCAGGACGAGCCGGGGGTGTGCGAGACGCCCAAGGAGCGCGGCAAGGGCGGTCTGGAGGCGTACACGGCGGTCGCCGAGTTCGCCACCGCCGGGCCCGACGGCGCGGACACCGGTCGGGGGCCGCTGCTCCTGCGCGCGGGAAGCAACTGACCCGCGGCGCAGTGCGGTTGACGTTCGGAGCGGTTCCGTGCAGCTCGTCCCGCCCACGGCCCCGCGCGTGTTCCGCACATGGAAAGACCCGGTTGCTGGCGACGGGGGATGCACCAGCAACCGGGCTACTGGAACGGTAACAAGAGATCGGCGGTTCGCAAATTCGATCTCGGCTATTCGGACAGTGAATTCCCTGTCACAGCGTCGAGTTGTGACAGGAGTCACCCGTTCCGCACGCTTTCCGGGGGCCGGTCGACCGGCCGGCCCCCGGAAAGCGCCCCGTCCGTCAGCTGAGCGTGACCTGCCGGTTGGTCAGCCCGCCGCGCGCCCGGCGCTCGTCCGCGGTGAGCGGCGCGTCCGAGGCCAGGGCGGTGGCGAGGCGCTCCGCGAACGCGGCCGCCGGCTCCTCGACGTCCTCCGCGCCGACGCCGGCGGGCAGGTCCCAGACCGGCACCGTGAGGCCGTGCGCACGGAACGAGCCCACCAGGCGCGTGTCCTCCCCGAGGCTCGACCGGCCCGCCGCGTGCAGCCGCGCGAGGGCGTCCAGAAGCTGCTCCTCGCCGTACGGCATGACCCAGCGCAGGTGGTTCTTCTCCGGCGTCTCGCACCAGTACGCGGCGTCGACGCCCTTGAGCTTCACGGTCGGGATGGCCGCGGCGTTGGCGCGCTCCAGGGACGCGGTCACCTCCGGCGTCGCGTTCTCCGCGTCCGGAACCCAGAATTCGAAGCCCGAGTGCACAACTGGCTCGAACGCGCCTTCGGGGTCGAGCAGATCCTGCAGTCGCGGACCGTCCACCGGGGCGCGACGGCCCTGCACCGGGGTGCCGGGCTTCGCGGTGAGCGCGCGCTGGAGCGTGTCGGCCAGGTCGCGGCTGATGTCACCGGACGCCGTGTCGTTCTGCAGACCGATCAGCACCGAGCCGTCGTCGCGGCGCAGCGCGGGCCACGCCATGGGCAGCACCGTGGCGAGCGTGACCGAGGGGACGTCCTCGGGCAGCGGTTCCCGCAGCGTCAGCTGCACGGTCGCGGCGGGCACCAGCTCGCGCAGCGCGACCCAGTCGCCCTCGCCCGGCAGCCCCTCGAAGGGGCGCTGCACCAGTTCGGTCGCCGCCTGCGCGGCGGCGCGGCCGTGGCACGCCTTGTACCGGCGGCCGCTGCCGCACGGGCAGGGTTCGCGCGCGCCGACGACCGGGACCTGCCCGTCGGCGCCTGCGGCACCCGCCCGGTTGGTGGGCTGAGGCTTCCTGGCCTTCGTCTGGGGTCGCTTCTTGGCCATCGTGGGGTCTCCCGGTTACGGCTCGTCTCGTACGGGCGCGAGCCTAGCCGCTCGTACGAGGACCGACGGGATCCTGTGGACAACGCACCGAGTCGTCCCGGAACAGCCGGTTCCCGAGGGCCCGCCGCCGGCCCCGGGAACCCGGGGCGCCGGGTGCGTTTCGGCCGGAGGGCCGTGTCCGGATGTGCGCCGGGGTCCGCACGCGGAGCGTCAGTCCAGGTCCTTGAACGCGTCCGCGAAACGCAGGTCGGACATCACGGGCACCGAGGCGGCCGTGACGCGGGTGACGAAGTCGTCGCGACGGCGCGTGCGGTACACGTCGTCCTGGACGACCACCCACACCGTGACCTCGCCGCAGACGTCGTTACGGACGCCCCAGTCGTGGGCCAGTGCCGTGATGATGTTGAGCCCACGGCCACCGCGCGCGGTGACCGAGGGCGTCGACGGAACCGGGCTCGTCGGACCACCCCCGTCCGTCACCTCGATGATGAGGCGCCCCGAGGTGTCCACATGCCACGCGGCGCGTACGTCACCGTCGCCGGCCAGTGCGTCGCCCAGGGGCCTGCCGTGTTTGCAGGCATTGCTGAGCAGTTCGGAAAGAATGAGTACGGCATCGTCGATGACCGATTCCGTGACACCGCGGATGCGCAACTGATCCCGCATCCGGTGCCGTGCTTTCCCCACGCCCGCAGGGCCATGGGGTACGGCCATGCTCGACGACGTGGGCACCTCCTGTGCCACCACCAACGCCACCCCCGAGACCTCCTTCGCCCCACGCCACGGTGTGAATGCCCCATTGGACTGGACTGGAAACCGGCCAGTCGCCGTCCGCTGACGCACTCGTAACGATCGGATACGGGCTGAACGCGCCGGTGCACACCCCGTGATGTCAAGGGCTGGGGTGCCTCGGAGGTGTGTACGGAACGCCTCGTCGCCTCAGCGGCCGAGCTGACGCAGCACCGCGCGCGGGCGGTTGGTGATGATGGCGTCGACGCCCAGGCCGACGCAGAGGTCGACGTCCTGGGGATCGTTCACGGTCCACACGTGCACCTGGTGGCCGGCCTGCTTCAGGCGCCGGACGTACGCGGGGTGGTTGCGTACGACGCGGATCGAGGGGCCCGCGATCCGCACTCCCGCCGGGAGCCGGCCGTCGCGCAGCCGGGGGGAGACGAACTGCGTCAGGTAGACCGTGGGCAGCGTCGGGGACGCGGCCCGGACGCGGTGCAGCGAACGCGCCGAGAAGCTCATGACCCGTACCCGCGAGGCGGCGGCCGACTCCGGGGAGTCCAGGCCGAACCGCTTCAGCAGGAGCAGCAGCCGCTCCTCCACCTGTCCCGCCCAGCGGGTCGGATGCTTGGTCTCGATGGCCAGTTCCACCCGGCGGCCCGCGTCGGCGACGAGTTCAAGGAGGCGTTCCAGGGTGAGGACGGAGGTGTCCTCCCGGTCCTCGGGCCGGTGTTCCCAGTCGGGTGCCTCCTCGTGGTTCCTCCAGGAGCCGAAGTCGAGAGCGGCGAGGTCGGCGAGTTCCAGCGCCGAGACCGCGCCGCGGCCGTTGGACGTGCGATTGACGCGGCGGTCGTGCACGCAGACGAGGTGGCCGTCCGCGGTCAGCCGCACATCGCACTCGAGGGCGTCCGCGCCGTCCTCGATCGCCTTCTTGTAGGCGGCCAGCGTGTGTTCGGGGGCCTCTTCGGAGGCGCCGCGGTGGGCGACGACCTGGATCGGGTGCTGTCGTGCGTGGGTCACCGCGTCATGGTGCCACCGGGAGCGGGTAGGCGTGAGGACGGCCGTGCAGGGTCCGTCCATTTTGTCCGACAGGACCGAAGTAAGGAATGGCCCCGCACCCACAGCCTCCGTTTATGGTGCTCTGACGGTCCATGGGAAAAGCTGATGGCATACAAGAGCACATGACGAACGCATGCACAGATGCCCGGCTTCATGGCGCCGGACCGTAGCAGCATGATCAAGCGTGATTGAGTGCGACCGAGTGCGACCGAGAACAACCGCCGTGGACCGAGGAGAAGAGCTGTGAGCACCGAGAACGAGGGCAACGCGGTACCACCCGCCCCGCCCGCACCTCCCGTGCCGGCGGAGTCTCCTGCTGCCTCCACACCCGCCCCGGCGCCCGAGGCCGACGCCCACGCACCGGCCCCCGGCGCGCAGGGGGCCCCGACGGCCGCGATCCCGACGGTGCCCGCCCACCCCCCGCGGACCGGTCAGCAGGACCTGCCTCCCGCGGCGGGCGCTCCCGCGGGAGCACCTGCACCCGCACCCGGCGAGGGCCAGGCCGGGAACGCCTACGGACAGCAGGCCGCAGTCGACCGGAACGCGTACGACCACGGACAGGCGCCGGCCGGGCAGACGGCGAGCGGCGGCTACGCGCAGCCCGGAGGCGACCGGGACGCGTACGGTCGGGCTCCCTCTCCCGGCGTCTCCACGGCGCCCCCGCCCGCGGGCGCCGGGTCGCCCGTCCAGGCGGGCTGGCCGCCGCCCCCGCCGCCCGCCACCTCGTCGTACGCGGACGGCGGCGGCTTCGGGGCGGGCTGGGACGCCGCCAGCCAGCAGCCCGCGCCCAAGCCGCGCGGCAAGCGCGGCGGTCTGGTCGCCGCGGTCCTCGTGGCCGCTCTCGTCGCGGGGGGTGTCGGCGGCGGCATCGGCTACACGCTGGCCGACCGCAACGGCAGCGGCGGTTCCACCACCGTCTCCGCATCCGACAGCGGCGGGGACCTCAAGCGCGACTCCGGCACGGTCGCCGCCGTGGCCGCCGGGGCGCTGCCCAGCACGGTCACCATCGAGGCCGCGAGCAGCAACGGCGAGGGCGGCACCGGCACCGGCTTCGTCTTCGACAAGCAGGGCCACATCGTCACCAACAACCACGTGGTGGCGGGCGCCGTCAACGGCGGCAAGGTCACCGCCACCTTCCCGGACGGCGAGAGGTACGACGCCGAGGTCGTCGGCAACGCCCAGGGCTACGACGTGGCGGTCATCAAGCTGCAGAACGCTCCGTCGGACCTGAAGCCCCTGACCCTCGGCGACTCCGACAAGGTGGCCGTCGGCGACTCGACCATCGCGATCGGCGCCCCCTTCGGTCTGTCCAACACGGTGACCACGGGCATCATCAGCGCCAAGAACCGCCCCGTGGCCTCGAGCGACGGCAGTTCCAGCAGCAAGGCCTCGTACATGAGCGCCCTGCAGACGGACGCCTCGATCAACCCGGGCAACTCCGGCGGCCCGCTCCTGGACGCGCAGGGCAACGTGATCGGCATCAACTCCGCGATCCAGTCCGCGAGCAACGGCCTCGGCGGCGCCGGCCAGGCCGGCTCGATCGGCCTCGGCTTCGCGATCCCGATCAACCAGGCGAAGAACGTCGCCCAGCAGCTGATCAGGACGGGCGAACCGGTCTACCCCGTGATCGGCGCCTCGGTGTCCCTGGAGGAGGGCTCGGGCGGCGCGAAGATCGTCGAGGGCGGCGGCGCCGAGTCGATCACCCCGGACGGCCCCGCCGACAAGGCGGGCCTGCAGCCGGGAGACGTCATCACCAAGCTCGACGACACCCCGATCGACAGCGGCCCCACCCTCATCGGCGAGATCTGGACGCACGAGCCCGGCGACAAGGTGACCCTCACCTACACCCGCGACGGCAGAACCCGAACGGCCGAGCTCACCCTGGGCAAGCGCGAGGGCGACAGCTAACGGTTAGTCTTGTCCCCGCGCGCCTCACGATCGCGGGGCGCGCGGGGTGGGTTGCCCGAGCGGCCTAAGGGAACGGTCTTGAAAACCGTCGTGGCGCGAGTCACCGTGGGTTCAAATCCCACACCCACCGCGCAGGTTGACGGCCTCTGACCAGGTAGATCGGTCAGGGGCCGTCGTGCTGCGTGCTGTCCGTGAGTGCCCGTCGTTCCCCGCGGTTTCCCGCTCGATCGGGCACGGCTGGGGCACGCCGGGCAGTCACCAAGTAGCCAGCGAAGCGAAGGCCTGGTCGGGCCTCTGCCCACTTGTCCGCTTCCCTGACTGGAACCAGAACGGTCGTGCCCGGAACTGGGTATTCCACATGGGCCGTGCTGGCTGGGGGCACCTCGTAACGGCAGTGCACCTCGGTAATGGTCAGCACCTCCAACCAGGTAGGTGTTAGCCGCTCCAGCCCCGGGCCGTGATGCTCCTCGCGGAAATCGATCTCAGTCGCACGTTCGCTACCCACAATGTCGGCGTAGTCCTCCGGGTCGGCCTCCAGGAGCCTCCACGAGACAACGCCTCCCGGCGTGAACTTCTGCCCGCAGCACTGCATCTGCCAGTCATCGACCCAAATCGTCAGCGTCACGCTGCCATTGTTCACCGGGTGTCTGCGCTCACCAGGGCTGCCGCTCAACCTGCTACACCCCTCAGCCCACCACTCACCCCAGCTCCCATCCCGTCCGCCGTCGACCCACACACCGTGGAGCGGGCGTGGTCCAGGGCGTCCAGGTGGAGCGCGCCACTGTACGAACGACCTGGACGCCCTGGGCCGCGTCTGCTCGGCTCTGCCTGGGTCGACGGTGGACGGGATGGGAGCTCCCCGCGCACGCCACAATGTGCCCGCACTCGGCAACGGCGCCCCCTCCATCCCGGTGCCGGCCGATCCCCCGCCGGAGGCACAGTCTCTGACCGGGCCGCGGTCGTGCGGTGCTCGCCACTCATAGCCCGGCCTCTTTCCCTCGTGGGCGTGCGTCGGCGCAGCGCCCGCAGCGCGGGCCGGAGGCAGGAGCGCGGAGGGCGGCGGAGCCGGGAGCACGCCCCGGCGGAGCGGAGCGCAGCCGGGCTTGATGAGGTAGAGAAACCTGTAACAGATCGCTTCTCGATGGTCGGGGCTGCCGCTTCGATGCGGGTCAGGCCGAAGGCTCCTGGGTGGTGAGGAGTCGACTGGTGAACCCGTTGCGGCATAGTCGTTCGTATGCGTTGAGCACGTCATCCGGTACCTGCTGGCTGATCATGAAGCCTTGCTCCGGGTAGACCAGCAGGCGCTGTAGCGCGCCTACGAGCATGTCGATCACCAAGCGCGCGTCCTGGATCGATTCGACGTACTCGCCGAGCGTCATTGGGGTGGAAGCGTTGACGACCTCGACCTCAGGCCAGAGCTTGCGGGCGGTGGCGTACGCCCGCCTCTCCTCGTACGGCTTGCTGATCAGGAGAACAGAGGACACGTCGACCTCGGCCTCCTCCAGGAGCTCTCTGGTGAAGCGGATGTTCTCGCCGGTGTTCCGGGCCCGTGGTTCAACGAGAACGGCGGAGTCGGGTACGCCCAGCTCGACTGCCCGCTCCCGGTAGTGGACGGCTTCGCCGCGCGGCATGCGATCCCGCGTCGTGGGGCTCGTCGCTCCGGTGAACACCAGCAGGGGCGCCATGCCGCGCTTGTACAGGTCTACCGCCGTATCAGCCACCCCTAGGTCATGGCTACCGAGTCCGACAGCAACCGAGCAAGGCCGGGGTGAGTGGCCGAGGTGGTGGTACTGCCACAGGCGCTCTGCATCCTCCCAGTCCTGCGCCGAGATCACTCCCGTCCCTCCTTGTTCTCCGCTGAGTCCGGCACCTTGAAGTCGTATTCCCAAGCGAAGCGTGAGGCCGCATGCACACCGATGGCGAACTCGACCACTGTCCCTGAGGCCGTGTAGGTCGTCCGGTGCAGCTCCACGACGGGCTCTCCGGGCGGCAGCTGGAGAAGTTTCGCCTCGTCCGGTGTGGCGGCACGGGCGAAGAGTGCTTCCTTCATGTGGTCGATCTCGTAGCCCGCGTCGTACAGCACCCGAAAACCGCCACCGCGTCCGGCCGGTCCTGGCGTCGGGTCCACCAGACGCGTGCCCTCGACATGCTCGGGCCGGTAGTAGCTGGTCAGGGTGTGCGTGGGCTGATCGCCCTCCTTCACCAGCCGCGCCCGCGCGTACACCTCCGCGCCCGCCGGCAGGCCATGAGCGGTGGCCACCTCGGGGGGCGCCTCCACGAGACTGACCGTCTGGGTCTGCTCGTTTCGGCGGTAGGAACGACCGGAGGCCACGCGGTCCGCGATGAACGCCACTTCGTCGCCGTCTCGCCACTTGGCCTTGTCGTACCGGGCAATGCCGAGCCGTTTGAGGGGCACTTGCTGCCGGACGACGGTGCCGTGACCTCGCGTTGAGGTGACCAGGCCCTCCGCTTCCAGCGCCCTGTAGGCGGCGTGAACCGTGGCCTTGGACCCTTCGCCAGCTTCGACGAGCTCTCGGATGTGCGGCAACCGGTCGCCTGGCGTGTAGTCACCCCGCCTGATCTCCTCGGCCAGCCTGTCCGCCAGCTCTCGCCACTTGGGTGCCATGTCGCACTCCTCTCGTCAGGTCAAGTCAAACACAGTCCTAGGACTAGTTGACAGTCCTAGGACAGCGTGGCACTGTCTTCTCAGTGGCTCGCAGTCCTAGGACAGCAAGGGCTGATGAGGCTCTTCTTTGAGCTGCTTCGACATCAACACACCAAGGGGTACAGATGCCTTCGTTCAAGATCGACACGTCGACTGCTGTGGTGTTCGTGGCGACCGCGCCCGAGCCGAAGGTGAAGAACTTCGCGACCGGTGAGCGGGCGCTGAACCCGGAGGGCAAGCCCCTGTCGACCGTGGGCCTGCTGGTCTCGGACGAGGGGGAGGGCAACCTCCTGAAGGTCACGGTGCCGGAGGACGGGTTCCCGGAGGGCCTGGTGCCGGGCATGCCGGTGCGGGTGGTCAGCCTGAAGGCCCGGGACTGGGAGAACGTCATCAAGGGCGAGAAGCGCTCGGGCATCTCCTTCAGCGCGGTCGCGATCACCCCGGCGGCCTGATCATGGCGGACTGGACGCTGTGGCTGGAGGCCACGGGAGCGCTCGCGGGGGCCGGTGGCCTCGGCTACGCCAAGGCGCGGGCCCCGCGGGTGTACTGGTCGCTGGTGGGGATGCCGGTCACCTGGGGCCGGTTCACCCTCTCCTACCGCTCCACGATGGACGTGTGCGGGCTGACGGTGCAGCCCTCGGGCCTGCGGGCGTTCATGACCCGCAACGTCGCCCGCCGCGAGGTACAGCCGGTCCCGCCGAAGATCCGCCGGGTCCGGGGCACCTCGACCGGCTTGCGGGTCACCCTGCGGCTCCCGGCCGGGCTGGAACCCCACGACGTGATCGCCACCTCGGAGCGGCTCCGGCACGCCTGGGGCGTGCACTCGGTCACCGTCACCGAGACCAAGCCCGGATACGTGGAACTGCGGATGACCGGCTATGACGTGCTGCGCCGGGTGCGGATGCCACGCAAGGCCCGACCGCACGACCTGATCGTCCCGGTGGCACTGCGGGAGGACGGGACCGCCTGGGAGCGGGACTACCGGGCGGCCCCGATGGCGCTCACCCTGGGCGCGAACCACTCGGGCAAGTCGATGTATCAGCGAAACCTGATCAAGGGGCTGGCGCAGTTGCCGGTGGCGCTGGTGGGCATCGACTGCAAGCGCGGGGTGGAACAGACCGCCTACGCCCCGCGGCTGTCGGCGCTGGCCACCACCCCGGACGATGCCGCCTCCCTCCTCGCCGTCCTGGTCGCGGAGATGGAGGACCGGTTCGACCTGCTGAAGCGGCACGGCGTCTCCGAAGTGTGGGAGCTCCCCGCGGCTGAGCGGCCGGTGCCGGTCGTGGTCCTGGTGGACGAGGTCGCCGAGCTGATCCTGATCTCCTCCAAGAAGGACGAGGAGCGCCGGGAGCGGATCGTCACGGGGTTAATCCGCCTGGCGCAGATGGCCCGCGCGGTCGGGATCCACCTGGAGATCTGCGGGCAGCGCTTCGGCTCGGACCTGGGCAAGGGCGCCACCATGCTCCGGGCCCAGCTCACCGGCCGGGTGGTGCACCGCGTCAACGACAAGCAGACCGCCGAAATGGGCCTGGCCGACGTGGCACCGGATTCGGTCGCGGTGGCCAGCCTCATCCCGATGGAGCGCCCCGGCACGGCGGTGGTGGCCGATGCCTCCGGCGGCTGGTCGAAGATCCGCACCCCGGAGACCTCCCGCGAGGAGGTGGCGGCGGTCTGCCGGGCCCACGCCCACCTCGTCCCGGACCTCCCCGCCCTCGAACCGTTCCGCCCGTTCGTACCCGCGCAGGAGGTGCCGGCCGCTGGGCCGTCGCTGGTCAAGCCCCGCCCGGTCACCGACTGATTCCCCAGAAGGGAGGTGTCCTCATGCTCCGCTCGATCCGCCCGGACGCCGTACTCGTACAGGCGGTGATCGCCGGTGCGCTGTCTTTCGCCCACCTGCACGACCTCGCCGAAGCAGCCGGACAGACCGGCTGGAAAGCCTGGGCCTACCCGGTCTCCGTCGACCTGCTCCTGGTCGCCGCCTGGCGTCGGCTGCGCACGGCCCGGCGAGACCGCTCGGCCTGGACCTGGTTCGTGATCGCGCTGTGCGCCTCGCTCGGCGCGAACGTCGCCACCGCCGGGCTCCTCGACCTCAACGCGGTACCCGACTGGCTGTGCATCCTCGTCGCCGGATGGCCCGCCCTGGCCTTCCTTGGCGGAACGCTCCTGGTCCACTCGCCCACCGGCAAGGCCAAACCGCCCGCTAATCCGGTGGACGACGCCGAGGACGAATTGGCCGCGCCGGAAGTCGAGATGCACCGCACCGACGAACCCGCCCCCGTCCCCGAGCCGCCTTCGACCGTTCCGGAACTGGCCCCGGCCGCACCGGAGCCTCCGGCCGTGCCTGAGCCCCCGGCCAGCGCCCCGGCGGTGCCTGCCGCGCTGCTCGATCACGCCCGGAAGCTCGCCGACGCACACCAGGCCTCCACCGGCACACCAATGCCCGCGGCTGACCTGTCCGCCCGGCTCGGCCTGCCCGCCCCGATGACCAACGCGATCACCGCCGAACTCCAGCTCACCTGACCCACAGGAAGGGATCACCCGTGACCGTGTACCGCCGCTTCCGCGACCGCATCCGCATCGGCCCCGTGCAGGCCGCCACCTACTACGACGGCCGGGGCCGCGAGATGCACACCGCCGCCTGTACCGCCCCCGGCTGCGGCTTCTCCACCGACTACCGCGACCGCGCCGCCGCCGAGCTGGCCGCCCGCACTCACCGCTGCAAGGCGTAGGAGGACACCCCGCCATGGACGTTCCGCTCTGGCTCGCACTGCTCGTCGTCGGCTTCCTCGGCATCAAGCTCATCCGTCCGCCCTGGTGGCTGGTCGCCGTGCTCCTCCTGGGCGGCTACCTCGTCGCAGACAGCTTCCTCGGCCCCGCCGTCGGCGCGGTCGTCAAGTAACCACCGAAGGGACACCGTCCGTGCTCACCCCGAAGTACCCACCCCCGGCCACCGCCCCGGTCTCCGTCATCCCGGCCCCGGTCACCGATGCGCCGGCACCCGCCGCACCCGCCCAGGCCCCGGCTGCTCCGGTGTCGAAGCGGCCGACCGTACAGCTGACCCCGGGCAGCGCGCTCGCCCTCGCTGCGGGCGGTGGCGCCGTGGTCCTGGTCGTCGGCGCGGTCCTCGTCTCCATGCTCCTGGCGGTCGCCATCACCGGCATTTCCGTCGCCGTGGTCGCCGTCGTCCTGCGCCTGCTGCTCAAGGACCTCGACAAGCGCTGACGGCCCCCGGAGCGGCCTCAACCGCCAAGTATCCGCCGCTCCGGGCGCCTGCACCACTTCCAGATCCAACGGACCCGAAAGGGAAGCTCCATGATGCCCGAGCACGCCCCGAACACGCGCGTCTGCCGTGAATGTGACGGCTTTGCCACGGCCACGATCAGCACCGGCGCCCGCCACCGCGACGGCACCCGCGCCACCCTTACCGTCGCCTGCCCGGCCTGCAAGGGCACCGGCCGCACTCACCGCACCACCCCCGCGCTCCAGCGCGCCGGACGGTGACCCGCCCATGAGCAACGCCGCCACCATGGCGGGCCTGGACCCGGCCACCCTCGCCGACGTGCTGAGGCTGGCCGGGTCCACCGGCTTCGACCGCATCCAGGACCAGATCCGCCGCACCGGCGGCTGCACCGACCCGATCCACCTGACCGGCTCCACCGTCACCCGCGACAAGGCCACCGGCCAGGTCCTCCACTCCTACTCCACCGACACCGAACCCGGCGGGCGGCTCCGCGTGGCCTGCGGCAACCGCCGGGCCTCCCGCTGCCCCTCCTGCGCCTGGACCTACGCGGGCGACACCTACCACCTGATCCGCGCCGGACTCGTCGGCGACCCCGCCAAGGGCACCCCGGACACCATCCGCGAGCACCCGCGGGTCTTCGCCACCCTCACCGCGCCATCCTTCGGCCGGGTCCACAACAGGCCCGGCAACCGGCCGTGCGCCTGCGGCACCCACCACCAGGAGGACGCGCCCGAACTCGGCACCGCCCTCGACCCGGCCACGTACGACTACGCGGGCGCGGTGCTGTGGAACAACCACGCCTCCGACCTGTGGCGCTACTTCACGATCTACCTCCGCCGCGAGATCGCCAAGCGGGCCGGACTCACTCAGAAAGCCGCGCACGAGCAGTCCCGGGTCGCCTTCGGCAAGGTCGCCGAGTACCAGAAGCGCGGGGCCGTGCACTTCCACGCAGTGATCCGCTTCGACGGCCCCGAGGGACCGGACAGCCCGCCCCCGGCCTGGGCCACCCTCGACCTGCTGACCGACGCCATCCACGCCGCAGCCGCCCGCGTCGCGGTCGACGTGCCCGCGGCCGGGGACCAGCCCGCCCGCACCCTGCGCTGGGGCACCCAGCTCGACGTGCAACCCATCGGCGCCTTCGGCAACGGCGAGGACATCACCGAACAGGCCGTGGCCTCCTACGTCGCCAAGTACGCCACCAAGGCCGCTGAGACCACCGGCACCATCGACCGCCGCATCGGCAACAAAGAGGCCCTGGTCCTGCTCGGCGTCTCCGACCATCCCGCCCGGCTCATCGCCGCGTGCCTGGACCTGCACGCCCTCTACCCGGACCGCAAGCTCCGCGACTGGGCTCACATGCTCGGCTTCCGCGGCCACTTCTCCACCAAGTCCCGCCGCTACTCCACCACCCTCGGCGCCCTGCGCCAGGTCCGCGCCGACTACCGCGCCGCCCAGCAACGCGAAGCCCTCGGCCTGCCCGACCCCGACGACACCCCAGAAGCGACCACGCTCACTCTCGCCCACTGGGCCTACGCCGGACACGGCCACACCCCCGGCGAAAGCTGGCTCGCCGCCAACATCCGCCGCGACATCCAGCACAACCGCGAGATGGCCCGCGAAGCCATGGCCGACCTGCAAGCACACGAGATCACGGGGGAGTGGTGACCATGGAACGACTGCTCGACGTGCACCAGGTCGCCGAGCTGCTCGGCACCACCGTGCGCTTCCCGCGGCGCCTCATCGAGGAACGCCGCATCGCCTTCGTCAAGGTCGGACGACACGTCCGCATCCCTGAGAGCGCCATAGAGGCGTACGTGACGGCCAACACCGTGGAGCCGATCGTCCTGCGACCGATGAACCTCCGGAGGGTTGCCTGATGGCTGGCAAGCGCAAGTCCTCCCGCCGGGCCTTCGGCCGTATCCGGAAGCTCCCCTCCGGCCGCTTCCAGGCTCGGTACCCGGGCCCTGACGGCGTGCTCCGGCCTGCGGACCGGACGTTCGCCACGTCGACGGATGCGGACCGGTGGCTACAGCGGAAGCGCATCGAGATAGAAGAGGGGCGCTGGCTCGACCCGGCCGAGGGACAGACCACCGTGCGCGACTGGGCGGCTCGCTGGCTCGCCGCTGTCTCCCCGCAGCTGAAGCACAAGACACAGGCGACGTACCGGTCCCTGATCAACTCGCTGATCAATCCGGCGCTCGGGGACCGTGAGTTGTCGACCCTGCGCCCGATCACGATCGCTGAGTGGGTCGGTGGGATGAGTACGAAGGGGCTCAGCGCTTCGCGCATCCGGCAGGCGTACCGGGTCCTGTCGCAGATCATGCGGGCGGCCGTCGACAACGACATGATCCCGCAGACGCCCTGCAGGGGCGTGCGGCTTCCCCGGATGCCGCAGACAGAGCCGCACATCCTGACGCCGCTGGAAGCCTCCCGGATCGTCCGGAGTGCCGCCAAGCCCCATGACCTGCTGATCGCGCTGCTCGCGTACGCGGGCCTCCGGGTCGGTGAAGCCTTCGCGCTCCGACGCGCAGACATCGATGCGGCCGGCGGCATCGTCCTGGTCGACGAGAACCTCGCCGAGGCCAACGGCACCTTGGTCTTCGACACCCCCAAGTCACACCAGAAGAGGCTCCTCCGCGTCGGTCCGTCCCTTGCGAAGCGGCTCGGGCAGTACCTCGAGGAGCTGCCCGGCGGTGATGACGCGCTGCTGTTCACCACGCCCGCGGGGAAGCCGCTGCGCTACAACCAGTGGCGCAAGGCGTACTTCGACCCGGCGGTGTCGGCGGCCGGGCTGACCGACGTGACCCCGCACGATCTGCGAGCCTCGCACGGGACCTGGGTCGCCGACCGGTACGGCGTGATGACCGCCGCTCATCGGCTCGGCCACTCGAATGCGAGCGTGACGACCCGGCACTACGCTCGACCTGTCGCCGGTCGTGACGACCAGGTGGCCAAGGCTGCGGACTCCTGGCTCGACGGGCACGATGATGACCATGGGGCACGTAGCGGGCACGGCGACAATGACGACGGCTCCTCCGGGGCGCTCACACCCGTCTGACCTGCGGTGCAGCGGCCACCCGGGCTGATCGCCGAGAGATCTTGAAAACCGTCGTGGCGCAAGTCACCGTGGGTTCAAATCCCACACCCACCGCCTAGTTGAGTGGCCTCTGACCGGCTTGCCCGGTCAGAGGCCACTTCCGTGCGTGGGGTATGGGGCCTCGGGCCCGGTTCCTGTTCCTGTTCCGGTTCGCCGCTGGGCTGGTCGTCCCTGTGCTTCGGCTGCGTATCGGGTCGCAGGGCTACGGCGGCCGCTGCCCCGTCATCCGTGCCGCCGAGGTGATCGTCGAGCGGGCCTCGCGTTCCGTCAGGCCCGTGCGGAGGGCGGCCTCGACGAGGGCGGGGGTGAGTTCGGGGCCGATGCCGTTCTCGTAGGCGCGGCAGGCGGCCCAGAAGAGGCGGGTGTTGCGCTGGCCCTCGTGGGCGGCCAGGACGAACTGGACGAGGCCCTGGCCGCGGTGGAGCGTGGACGAGGCCGGTGCGGGGCGTGTGCGCGGCGGAGGCAGCAGCAGGCGCAGCAGGGCCGGCGGGCAGGGGGCGGGTGTGAGGTGGCCCGTGCCCGGGGCGGTGCTGTAGACGCCGTGCTCGGTGCGCGAGCCGGGGCCGACCAGGTAGCCGCCGGCGCCCCTGATGTCGATGCCCGGGGCCAGGCGGCCCGCCGAGTTGGGTACGGCCACGTCCGGCGGTCCGGTCAGCCACAGGTGACGGCCGCCGCTGGGGGTCAGGACGACGACGGTCTCGGGGATCGTGAAGAGGTGGCGCAGCGCCAGCTCGCGCAGGGCCGCCGACGCGTCCGTACCGGACTTCGTGTCGAGGTCGACGCCGATCAGATGGTGCGGGGGCAGGCCGCAGGCGATGCCGTAACCGGTGGCCCGGGGTGCCGCGGCGAACAGCGCGCGGATGCGGTGCGGGTCGGTGGAGGCGTCGTACACGCCGTGCCCGAAGCGTCCGCACTCGCCGTGGCACGGCGTGGGCGAGGGGGCGTCGCGGTGCGGGGAGCGCAGGGCCGGGAGCTTCGTGCGGGACAGGGGGATCACCGCGAGTCCGCGTTCGGCCGCGGACAGGGCGTACGCCAGGGCCATGGTCGTGGCCTGCCGGTCGGGGGTGGCCATGCCCTTCATTTTCGTACGGGTGTTCGAGGAAAGGAAGGGGGTGGATACGGAGTGACTCGGCCGTCCGGGTGGCGCGGAGCTCGCCGGGTGTGCCGCGGAGGAACGTTTCGTTGCCTGGGGCGCTTGGGTGTGGGCCGTGTTGCGGTCGTTGATGTGCGGTGTTCTCGGGGCTGAGGTGGTTTATCGACATAGTCGTCACGCTTCAGTGCGAAGAGTGGCGATAGGGGTGGTTCGCGGAGATTCGGTGAGTGATTCTGAAGCCGCGACGTCGAGCTCGGCTCCGGGGCGGTCGGCCAACCGCCCGGTACTGCTTCGTACTTCGCACGCGCGGCCCCGGAGGGCCGGTGCGTACTTCGCACTCCGTACTCGGTTCTGGAGGTTCATCATGGCAAGCATCCGTACCGCCCGTGTCGTCGCCGCCGTAGCGGCTCTGCCCCTCGCGGTCGCCCTCTTCTCCGGCGTCGCCGCAGCGGACGGCGCCCCCGCGGAGCACGGGAAGCACGGGTCGAACGAGGGCGTGGCGAGCGCCGTCGGCGCGATCGGCAAGCACCAGGACGGCAACTTCTCCACGGTGCTGCAGCAGGCGGTGGGCTCCGGCGCCCTGAACCAGAACAACACCACCCAGTTCAAGGGGTCCAAGATCGCGTTCATCGATCAGTCGAAGGGCAACGTCTTCATCCACCTGACTCCGGGTGTGGGGCCGAAGGCGCATGAGCGCCATCGTCCCTGAGGTCCCGAGGGTCTGAGGCCGTACGGTCCTGAGGGGCCCATGACGTCTCCGTCGACGTCCCGTAAGGGATGAGCGGTGTGCCTCGTGGGTGCACGAGGTGTCGGCGCGGCGGTACTCCGGTACCGTCGCGCCGACGCGTGCGAGGGACGCACCCGCAGTGTCTGGGGGCCGCCCGTCCACCTTCAGGAGGTGGGGCCTGCACGCCACCTACAACCTGAGGGGGACTCCCCTTCGCGACCTGCGGCCGATCCGCCGGAAGAACGGCGCTCCTAGCGTGGAGCCATGACCACTCCCGTCTGCACCAGCGCTTCGAACGCCGCGACGACAGGGCGTCCGACCCTCACGTACCCGTCGTTCTCGTCGTACGTGAGGGCCCGCCGGTCGGTGCTGCTGCGCACCGCCCGGTCGCTGACCGCGAACCGGAGTGACGCGGAGGACCTGTTGCAGACGGCGCTCACCAAGACGTACGTGGCCTGGGACCGGATCGAGGACCACCGGGCCCTCGACGGGTACGTGCGCCGCGCCCTGCTCAACACGCGGACGTCCCAGTGGCGCAAGCGCAAGGTGGACGAGTTCGCGTGCGAGGAGATGCCGGAGCCGCAGGTGGTCCCGGCCGGTGATCCCGCGGAGCAGCAGGCGCTGCACGACGCGATGTGGCGGGCGATCATGCGCCTGCCGGCCCGGCAGCGGGCGATGGTCGTCCTCAGGTACTACGAGGACCTGAGCGAGGTGCAGACGGCCGAGGTGCTCGGGGTGTCGGTGGGCACGGTGAAGTCGGCGGTGTCGCGGGCGCTGGGCAAGCTGCGGGAGGATCCCGAGCTGGGGCCCGTGCGGTAGGGCGGGCCACAGTGGGCACGCGCGACGGCCACCCGTGCGGCGGATTGCGCGCCGATCACCGTGCCGGGCCGGTGCGTGTTCCCGGTGCCGCGCCCTCACACCGCCCAGCGGCTTATCGGCCGGCGCTCTTCCTGATCGATCATTCCGGCGGCTAGTGACATACCACGCGGTATGTGCGCAGAATCAGCGCAACCCTTACCACCGCGTAGGCAGAGTCGCCCCGGGAGGACGCCGTGCTGAGCACCATGCAGGACGTACCGCTGCTGATCTCCAGGATCCTGACCCATGGGTCGTCCGTCCACGGGACGTCACAGGTGATCACCTGGACCGGCGAGACAGAGCCGGCCCGCCGTTCCTACGCGGAGATCGGGGCCCGGGCCGCCCAGCTCGCGCACGCCCTGCGGGACGACCTCGGGGTCGAGGGCGACGACCGTGTGGCCACCCTGATGTGGAACAACGCCGAGCATGTCGAGGCGTACTTCGCCATCCCCTCCATGGGCGCCGTGCTGCACACGCTGAACCTGCGCCTGCCCGCAGAGCAGCTGACGTGGATCGCCGGCCACGCCGCCGACCGCGTGATCATCGTGAACGGTTCGCTGGTCCCCCTCCTCGCGCCACTGCTCCCGCACCTGACGACGGTCGAGCACATCGTCGTCACCGGACCGGGCGACCGGTCACCGCTCGACGGCGCCAGAGCGCGAGTGCACGACTACGAGGAGCTCCTCGCCGGCAAGCCGACCACCTACGCGTGGCCCGAGCTGGACGAGCGGTCGGCCGCGGCCATGTGCTACACCTCCGGCACCACCGGCGACCCCAAGGGCGTCGTCTACTCCCACCGGTCGATCTACCTGCACTCCATGCAGGTCAACATGGCGGAGTCCATGGGGCTGACCGACCAGGACACCACCCTCGTCGTGGTGCCCCAGTTCCACGTCAACGCCTGGGGACTGCCGCACGCGACCTTCATGACCGGCGTGAACATGTTGATGCCGGACCGCTTCCTCCAGCCCGCTCCACTCGCCCAGATGATCGAGCAGGAGCGTCCCACGCACGCGGCGGCCGTCCCCACCATCTGGCAGGGACTGCTCGCCGAGCTCAACGCCCACTCGCGGGACGTCAGCTCCCTCACCCAGGTCACCATCGGCGGATCGGCCTGTCCGCCGTCACTGATGGAGGCCTTCGACAAGCTGGGCATGCACGTGCGCCACGCCTGGGGCATGACCGAGACCTCCCCGCTCGGCACGGTCGCCCTGCCGCCGGCCCATGCCGTGGGCACCGAGGAGGAGTTCGCCTACCGGGTCACGCAGGGCCGCTTCCCCGCGGGGGTCGAGGCCCGGCTCACCGGGCCAGGCGGTGAACGGCTCCCCTGGGACGGCGAGTCGGCGGGCGAACTGGAGGTGCGCGGCCCCTGGATCGCCGGCGCGTACTACGGCGGAGTGGGCGTCGAGGCCCTGCGTCCGTCCGAGAAGTTCAGCGAGGACGGCTGGCTCAAGACGGGCGACGTGGGCACCATCAGCGCCGATGGATATCTGGTCCTCACCGACCGCGCCAAGGACGTCATCAAGTCGGGCGGTGAGTGGATCTCCTCCGTCGAGCTGGAGAACGCCCTGATGGCCCACCCGGATGTCGCCGAGGCGGCCGTCGTCGCCGTACCGGACGACAAGTGGGGCGAGCGGCCACTGGCCACGGTGGTGCTGAAGGAGGGCTCGACCGTCGACTTCACCGCCTTGCGCGAATTCCTGGCCGGGGAGGGCCGGATCGCCAAGTGGCAGCTTCCCGAGCGCTGGTCGGTGATCGAGGCGGTGCCCAAGACGAGCGTGGGCAAGTTCGACAAGAAGGTGCTGCGCAGGCAGTACGCCGAGGGGGAGCTGGACATCACGCAGCTCTGACGTTGACGCCGGTGCTTCGGGGGCGGGGGCACTGTTTCACGTGGAACAGTGCCCCCGATGTGTGCCGTGCCGCTGCTGTCGTGCTGCCCGGCGGCCGCCGCGCTCAGTTCGTGCCGATGCGGGCCAGCAGGTCCACTATCCGGGCCTGCACCTCCGGGCTCGTCGAGCGCTCCGCGAGGAACAGGACCGTCTCCCCGGAAGCCAGACGCGGAAGTTCGGCCTCGTCGACGGCGGCGGTGTAGACGACCAGCGGGGTGCGATTCAACTGGCCGTTGGCACGCAGCCAGTCGACGATCCCGGCCCGGCGGCGGCGTACCTGGAGCAGATCCATCACCACGAGGTTGGGCCGCATCTGTGCGGCGAGGGTGACCGCGTCCGCGTCGGAGGCCGCCCGCGCCACCTGCATGCCCCGCCGCTCCAGCGTCGCGGTGAGGGCCAGCGCGATCTCCGCGTGCTCCTCGATCAGCAGGACCCGCGGCGGATGCTGCTCGGAGTCACGCGGTGCGAGGGCCTTCAGCAGTACGGCGGGGTCGGCGCCGTACGCCGCGTCCCGCGAGGCCTGTCCGAGGCCGGCCGTCACGAGTACCGGAACCTCGGCGGCCACGGCCGCCTGGCGCAGGGACTGCAGGGCAGTCCGCGTGATCGGACCGGTCAGCGGGTCGACGAACAGCGCGGCCGGGAAGGCGGCGATCTGTGCGTCGACCTCCTCGCGCGAGTTGACGATGACGGGCCGGTAGCCCCGGTCGCTCAGCGCCTGCTGAGTGGTGACGTCGGGCGCGGGCCAGACGAGGAGACGCCGCGGATTGTCCAACGGCTCCGGCGGCAGCTCGTCGTCCAGCGGCTGCGGCTGCGGCTGGTCGGAGACCTCCACCGCACCACCGGGGCCGTCGAGCGGCTCTGGACCTTCGTCGGCGTTCTCGTCCGGTGCTCCTATGGCGTACGAGCGGCCGGCGCCCTCGGAGGCCCCGCCCGGGCGCGCCTGCGCCGGTACGGGAGGGGCGGAGGGAGCGGTAGCGGGGGAGGGCGTGGGCGAGGGCGCCTGTGGGCCCGGCTGGGCCTGTCCCGGCTGAGGGTGCGGGCGCGCCGACGCCTCCTGACGCGCGGCCGGCTCAGGCGGCGTGCCCAGCTTGCGCCGCCGACCGGAACCACTGGACTGCTGAGGCGGCGGTGTGGCGCCCGGCTGGGGCTGGCGCGCGAACGGCACTCCCTGACCGAGCGTACGCACGTTGATCGCACGTCCCTGGGTCGAGTTGGGGTCGACGGGAGTGGCGGCCTCGGCGGGCAGCGGCTGTGCGACGCGTGCTGGTACCGGTTGTGCCGGTTGCTGCGGCGGTGCGGCCTGCTGGGGCTGTTCGGGCGGCAGCGGTGTACCGGCCCCCGACGTGTCCTGCGCGCCCGGCCAGGTCCGGGGCACGGGCGGTACGGCGCTTCCCGCGGCCGGTGCGTCGCCTGCGGGAGCGGCCGGCCCGGGGACGGCCTGGGCGGGGCCGGTCACTCCGGGAGCGCCCTGGGCTGCGGGGCCGGGCTGAGCCAGTGGGGCCGGAGCGGGTGCGCCCTGGCCGGGCACCTGGACGGCGGCGGGGGCGCCGGTGACGCCTTGAGCGGGCACGGGCTGGGCGGCGGCCGGGATGCCCTGGGCGGGCACCGGCTGCTGTGCCGGGACGGGCTGTGCCGTCCCCGGCACGCCCTGGGGAGGTACGGGATGGGGCGGCACGGCGTGGGGTGCGACCGGCACGCCCTGGGCGGGCACGGGCTGCTGTGCCGGGGCGACGGCGGGCTGCTGCACGGGGCCGGGGGCGCCGTGTGCGGCGGCAGTCTGCGTGGCCGGAGCGGCGACGTCCTGCGGAGCGACGGGCTGTCCGGGAACGGGCTGCCCGGGAACCTGCTGTCCCGGAACCTGGTGTACGGCAGCGGGCCGGCCGGGAACGGGCTGCCCCGGAGCAGGCTGTCCGGGAACGATGTGCCCAGGGACGGGGTGAGCGGGCTGCTCGGGGGTCGGCAGCGCCTGCGCCGGTTGCCCGGGACCGGCCTGTACCGGAGCGACTGCGGGGTCCGGCACGCCTGTTCCCGTACCTGTACTCACGCCCGTACCCGTACTCACACCGGGAAGCGCCGCCTGGCCGGCCGGAACCTGGTCGGCCGGAACCTGGTCGGCAGGAACCTGGCCGGCAGCCGACTGGCCCGCCGGGACGGCCTGGGGAACGGTAGCGGCCCCCTGAACCGGAGAACCGGGTGTGGCGTCGCCCTGGACAGGACCCTGGGCCGGGACTCCCTGAGCGGCGGCGGGCGTCATCGTCGCGTCGTCCTGCTCCGGGGCGGGACGGGCCCGACGGCGGCCCGTCGGCGCGGTCACGGGGTGCGGCTGGGGCGGCGTGTGGACGTCCGCCGGGTCCTGCAGCGCCGCATCATGACGCCCGTCGCCGGTCTGCCCGGAGCCGTGCACAGGCACAGCACCTGCACCGGCACCAACGGCTTGACCGGGAGGGACAGGAGCCGTGCCGAGCCCGGGAGCCACGCCCTGCCCGGAAGCCGGGCCCTGCCCGGGCGTCATGGCGGCACCCGGAGCCATGGCCGCGGCGTTCGCAGGAACCGCTCCCGGAGGCACACCGGGTCCGTCGGCGGTCGGAACCGCGGGCGCACCGGGCAGGCCAGGCCCAGGGGCAGGCACCGCGGGCGGCTCGGCCACAGGAGTCGGCGCGCCCACGCCCGTGCCCGGAACCGGAGCCGTGCCCGGAGCCTCGTACCCGGCGGAAGCCGCCGTCCGATCGGCCGCCGCGGGCGGCAGCGCGAAGACGGCGCGCCCCGCCGACTGCTGTTGCTGTTGCTGTGCGGCGGCGCGCTCTTCGGCTTTGGCCAGGGCCCGACGGCGCCGTCCGGTCGGCTGGGTCTGCGCCGCGTCTCCCGTACCGGAGGCTCCCTGCTCGCCCTGGAGCGCGGGCAGGGCAGGCGGCAGCGCGTGCTGCTCGGCGCCGCCGTGCCGTGCGCGCCGTCCGCCGGGCGCGGGCACACCCTGCGGAGGCACCGTCTCCCCCAGCCCCATGGCAGGGGCGCCCGCCGCATGCTCGGCGGCGGTGACGACCGCGCCCTCGGCGACGCCCTGGGCACCGTTCTCCGCGGGACTCGGCCGCCCTCGGCGTCGTCCGTTGCCGCCCGTGTCAGCGACGGCAGCACCATCACCGGCATCGCCGACAGCACCGTCATCACCACCGGTCCCATCGGGCTCACCGGTCCCACCAGCTTCAGCGGCTCCACCGGCGTCCGTTCCGCTTCCGGCAACCGGGGCGCCCTCGCCCTGCGCGTGACCCGGTACGGGCTCCGCGTCCGCGGCTTCCGCACGTCGCCTGCGCCGCCCGGTGGGTGCGGCAGCCGCCGCGGCCTCCGCCGGCTCGGCGCCCTCCCCGCTCCCCAGGAACGCGTCCACCGACGACCGCCGGGCCCGCCGCCGGCCGCCGGAGGCCTGCGCAGGGGCCGGCTCGGGCAACGCGACCTCCGCACCGATCCCCGCACCGGCTCCCGCCCCGCCGAGTTCCGCGCCGCCCGGCTCGGCGGCAGGGGCAGCGGGGGCGCCAGGGACAGGGGCAGCGGGGGCAGCAGGAGAGGCGGAGACAGCACCGGCCGCGGGCCGCTGCCGGTCCGTGACCGCACCGGCGCCGACACCGATCGGCACCTCCAGCACGTACGCGCTGCCGCTCATCCCCGGCACCTCGTGCGTCTGCAGCACCCCGCCGTGCGCCCGCACGATCCCGCGCACGATCGGCTGGTGCACCGGGTCTCCCCCGGCGTACGGGCCGCGTACCTCGATGCGGACGACCTCGCCGCGCTGTGCGGCCGCCACGACGACCGTGTTGTCCATGTAGCCGCCGGCGGAGACGGGCGAGTTGCCCGTGGCGTCGACGCCCGCGACGTCCGCGATGAGATGCGCGAGCGCGGCCGCGAGCCGCCGCTGGTCCACCTCGGCCTCGATGGGCGGCGCGTGCACGGCGAACTGCACACGCCCCGGCCCGATCAGTTCGACGGCCCCGTCGACACCGGCCGCCACGACCGCGTCGAGCATGACCGCCGTCCGTACGAGCTCGTCGTCGCAGGCGTCGAGGCGCTGGTAGCCGAGGACGTTGTCGATGAGCGTGGTGATGCGCGAGTAACCGGCGGACAGGTGGTGCAGGACCTGGTTGGCCTCGGGCCACAGCTGGCCCGCGTCGTCGGCGGCGAGTTTCCCGAGCTCGCCGCGGAGCTGCTCGAGCGGGCCGCGCAGGGAGTGCCCGAGCACGGCGAAGAGCTGCTCGTGCCGGGCGGCGAGCGCCTCGTAGCGGTCCTTCTCGCGCTCGCCGAGCGCCGCGTACCGCTCGTCGCCCGCCGCCAGTTCCTCCGCGTGCCGCTCGCGTAGTTCGTCGAGGTCCGCGGCGTGCTGCGCGCGCAGCTTCTCCAGTTCCTCGGCATGCTCCCGCCGGGCCCGCTCGAGCTCCTCGACGTGCTGGGCGGCCTCGGCCTTCAGTTCCTCGGCGAGCGCGTCGTACGGCCGCCGGTCGGTGAAGGTCATGACGGCGCCGACGAGCTGGTCCCCGTCGCGCACGGGCGCGGTGGTCAGGTCGACCGGCACCTTGTCGCCGCTCTTGGACCACAGCACTTGTCCGCGCACCCGGTGCTTGCGCCCGGAGCGCAGGGTGTCCGCCAGGGGCGACTCCGCGTACGGGAACGGCGAGCCGTCGTCCCGGGAGTGCAGTACGAGGGTGTGGAGCTCCCGTCCGCCGAGGTCGCTGGCGCGGTAGCCCAGTATCTGGGCGGCGGCCGGGTTGACGAGCACGATGCGCCCGTCGGTGTCCGTGCCCACCACGCCCTCGGCGGCGGCACGCAGGATCATCTCGGTCTGCCGTTGTGAACGCGCCAGCTCGGCCTCGGTGTCGACGGTGCCCGACAGGTCGCGTACGACCAGCATGAGCAGCTCGTCACCGGTGTAGCCGGAACTGTCGTACGCCTGCTGGCCGTTCTCCAGGTTCGCGCTGGTGACCTCGACCGGGAACTCGCTGCCGTCGGTGCGCCGGGCCGTCATGCGGGTCGGCTTGGTCCGCCCGCGCGGATCGATGGAGTCCGGGCGCCGCATGGAACCGGGGATGAGCCGAGAGTCGAACTCGGGCAGCAGATCGAGCAAGCCGCGCCCCACCAGGGCGGTCCCGGGCGCCTCGAAGGCCTCGAGCGCGATGGTGTTCGCGTTGACGACGGTCCCGTTGGCGTTGACCAGGACCAACGCATCGGGAAGCGCGTCGAGTATGGCTGCGAGGCGAGCAGCGCCTCGGGATGGCCTGCTGCTCACGAAACGCTTCCTCCCTGTTACCGCACCTTGCCGACCGCGGGGCCATCTTGCCAACGGGCCCGCCACGTGTCACGCGAGGGAGTCTACGGGCAGAGGTTGCGTCGGCGATGCCGGATGAGAGGCAGGTCGCACGCGGATCTCCGCACGCATGTGACCGGGGTGCGACCGTCCCGCGGTGGTGAACAGATGGTGAATCCACGGCTCCGCGCCTGTGACCGCGCGTTTCGCTCCGTGAGGATCACCGGCGGCCGCGGGCTGCGGGCGTACGTCGCGCGGAAGGTCGCGGGCGGTCGCCGGGCGGTGGTCGCCCGGCGGGTGGGTGACAGTGAGCCCGACGGGTGCCGAGCGCCCGACCCTGTTCTCCCGCCCGCCTCTTCCGTCTGCCGGTTCCTCACCTGTGCCTGTGGACGGCGGGCAGTACCGGCACGAGCGCGTCCCAGCGGGCGATCTCGCAGCCGTTCCTCCGGTCGAACGACGCGTCCACGGGGCGGCCGGCCCAGGTGCCGGTGATGCGCGCGGTGGCGGGCCCGCCGTACTGCATCGTGCACACGGTGCCGGGTGGCACGGGGGTGAAGGGGGACCTGCTCCAGGTGGTGTTCCGGTCGAGCCTGCCGCACGCCCCGCGCGCGTCCGGGTGACTCCCGCCATGGGGGTGGCACTTCAGCTCGTACGTACCGTCGGCGCGGCCCGCGCCGCGGACGGTGACGGTCAGCCGGTCCACCGCGCCGGGCGTCGTGACGGGCGTCGTGACGGGAGCGGGCAGGGGCATCGCGACGGCGCCCTCGGCGTGCGCCACCGGGAATCCTGCCGACGCGAGGCCGGTGACCGCGGTGAGCGAGGCGGCGGCGCCGAGGAGGAGTCGGCGACAGACGGCCGGGACGACCGAGGAGGTGGCCACCGGTGACCGGAGCGGCACCGGTGACGGAGGAGGCACCGGCGACGGAGATGACGTCGGCGACAGGGGGGAGGCCTTCAACATGACCTGACTAACGTGAGGGCGCCCCAGCGGTTGCGCCCTGCCCCGCACGGCCTACGCCCCACAGCGACCCAACAGCGGTCCGGAGCGGCCGGCGGGTGATCCAGCGACGAGTCGAGGGCGGGCCGTGGGCGGGCCGGCGGACGTTCCCAGGAGTGATCCACAAGCACGGGGGGAGGGCTCCCCGCCCGGACGCTCCGAACCGCAATACGGCTTTGCCCTGCGGGCTCTTCGCCTAGTACCGTGGGAGGCGATTGGTGACACCGCGCTCGTCTGTGTCATCATCTGCACGCACCACTCGCGCTCGCGCGGGGGGTTGTGCTGGAGGCGTCGCCTAGTCCGGTCTATGGCGCCGCACTGCTAATGCGGTTTGGGCCTTAAAGCCCATCGAGGGTTCAAATCCCTCCGCCTCCGCACTCTGTTCGAAGCCCCGGTCGTTCACGACCGGGGCTTCGGCGTTTGCGGCCGACGAGGCCCTGTCGTCAGTGACCGGCCACGCATCGTACGCCGACGGTTCTCCTCCAGGGCTGGTCTTTCGGCCGGTTCCGGAGCTCACGAGGACGTCCGACGGTCCGGTCCACTCCGCCGTCCCCCGCCCCACCCATGCGCTGCCCTCCATGTTTCCGCAGGTCAGAGGGGGTGTGGCAATCGGATTTCGCCTCACGGCGACAGTCATGTAATGTTGTTCCCGCAACGCCGACCGGGCAGAAAAAACCGGAAGGAAGAGCGACTACAACAGAACACACAAGCACTCGTAGCTTAACGGATAGAGCATCTGACTACGGATCAGAAGGTTGCAGGTTCGAATCCTGCCGAGTGCACAGCGGACCAGGGGCCCTGTGGAGCGATCCACGGGGCCCCTGGCTCATGTCGTGACGACAGTAAGCCACGGCAACCGCTTCGGGGCCTGCGGTGGAGGGCTTGAAGCGGCCGTTGTGCTCAGACCAAGGTCGAAATGCAGAACGGGTGGCCGGCGGGGTCCAGCAGGACCCGCCACCTGTCGGGATCCGGTTGGAACTCGGGTGCGACGGCTCCCAGGGTGAGCAGCCGGGCCTGAGCGGCATCCAGGTCATCGACGCCCAGCTCGATGTGGGCCTGCTTCTCCTGGGTCGGGTCCGGCCAGGTGGGACGGCGGTGGTCGGTCAGCCGGTTGAAGCCCAGTCCGGCCGCGCCCTCCTGGCCGAGCAGGACGAAGTGGTCGCTGGAGTAGACGACGGGCAGGCCGAGAACGTCGCCGTAGAAGCGGGCCAGCTCGGCGGGGTCGGGGCAGTCGAAGGTGACGGCCGAGTAGCGGAACGTGGGTGCGGCAGGAGTTTCCGTGCTCATGGAGAGGACGCTACGGCGGGATGCGGACGGATCCGGTCCTGGTCACGTGGAAGACTGCAGCACGTGCTCAGCGCCTCCGCCCGCCTGCTGCGACTGGTCTCCCTGTTGGCCGCCCGGCCGTCATGGACTTCCGGTGAGCTGGCCGCGCGGATGACGGTCACCGAGCGCACGGTGCGGCGGGACATCGCCAAGCTCCGTGAACTCGGCTACGCCATCGAGTCCGATCCCGGGCCCTGGGGCGGTTACCGTCTCCGCGCCGGATCCCGGGTGCCGCCGCTGATCCTCGACGACGAGGAAGCACTCGCCGTGGCCGTCGGGCTGCGCGAGGCGGCGCTGAGCGGCGCTCTGGGAGGGGACCAGGCCGCCCTGTCGGCGCTGCTGAAACTGCGGCAGGTGCTGCCGCCGCGGATCGCGGGCCGGCTGGGCGAGATGGACGCCGCCTTCGTGCACACCCCCAGGCCCGACGAGCCGCAGATCACCCCCGGCATGCTGCTGGAGCTGGCCGCCGCGTGCCGTCGGGGTGAGCGCGCCCGGCTGGCGTACCGGGACTGGGAGGGAAGACCCACCGTCCGGGAGGTCGACCCGTACCGTCTGGTCCACACCGGCCGCCGGTGGTACTTCGTCGCCCGGGACGTGGCACGGGACCAGTGGCGCACCTTCCGGGCCGACCGGGTTGACCGGCTGCAGCCGACCGGGCACCCGGTGGAGCTCATCGACCCGCCTGACCCGGCGCTGCTCGTCTCCCGTTCCGTCGCGACCGGCCCTTACCCGCTCTACGCGACGATCCGCCTCCCGCTGCCCATGGACCGATCGCTGAGGCTGATCCCGTCGACGGTCGGCAGTCACCGCCCCGAAGGCCCCGACGCCACCATCGTCGACGTCGGCGGCCCCGACGCGGACGGACTCGCCAGGTATCTCCTCGGCCTGGGCACGCCCCTGCGCGTCCTCGCACCGGACGTCGTCCGGGACGCCCTGTTGCGCCGAGTCCGCGATCTCCTGCAGGACAACGCGAACGATCACTTGCCGGGATGACGTCGCTCACGCAAGCACCGGTCCGCTGAGCGTTGCCATCGGCCGTATCCGCTGGTCAGCGTGCGTTGTCAGGGGTGGGGCCTAGTCTCGTGGGCGATGGGACGGGTGGCATGGAGATGTACGGGGCTGCGGTGGGGCGCCGCGGGGCCCGTGCTGGTCTGGGCAGGAGGGCGCGGGAGCGCTCTGCCACGGGGGAAGAGGGTCGCCTTTGGGGTGGTGAGGGAGAAGGCGCGGGCGTGTGTCGGCGCGCGGGGGAACTCGTGTCCGGTTCGGGCCGAGGTCTCGGGGCGGAGTACCGGGGCGCGATGTGATGAGTGTGCGCGGCTGGACCGGGCGCATTCCGTGGCCGCCGACACCATGACGGACGATCCGCGGCCGTACCACGTGTATCTGGCGTGGTTCGGGCCCGGAATGGTGAAGGTGGGGATCACCGCGGTCGAGCGCGGGCACGCCCGGCTGCTGGAGCAGGGGGCCGTCTGTTTCAGCTGGCTGGGGCGCGGGCCGCTGATGGCCGCGCGGCGGACCGAGGAGGTGCTGCGAGCCGCGCTCCGGGTGCCGGACAGGATTCCGTACGCCGAGAAGAGGGCCGTACGGGCAGCCTTGCCGGCGGTGGGGGAGCGGGGAGCGGAGCTGGTGGAGCTGCACGGACGGGCGGTGGCGCTCGACGGCTGGCCGGAGTCGCTGGAGCGGTTGCCGTGCCTGCCGGTGGATCACGGCGAGGTGTTCGGGCTGGGCGCCCTGCGGAGCGTCGACGGGGTGGTGGGCGAGCTGGTCGCGGGCGGGGTCGTGGGCGGTGAGGTGCTCGCGGTCGCCGGGCCGGATGTCCATCTGGCCACCGGGCGCGGGGCCGTCGTCCTCGACACGCGGCTGATGACCGGGTGGGAGCTGACCGCGGTCGAGGGGAGCGACCGGGACGTCCGGGACGTACTCACCGTGCCCGTACGTGCCCTGGGAGGGGACGGAAGCGTCCAGCAGGGGCTCTTCTGAGGGTGGCGAAGGGCAGGGCGAAGGGCAGGGCGGGGGCGGCAGGAACCGGGGAGGGGTGGGAGGGAGGAGGGGAGGCGGTGCAGTCGGTGGAGGGAATCGGAGGAAGTCGGGGCGTGCGGCGGCTCGGGCTGCCCGGGGCACCCGCCGCCACCGCCCCCGCTCCCCGACCTTTCCAGCCCCACCGCCCCGGCAGACCGTTCCCAGCAGTTGCCTGAGAGGCGCCTGCGTGTTTCTCAGGGAAATCACAGGTTGTCGAAAGGGGGCTCTCAGAGGGGGGCGACAGGGTGTGCGGCATGGCCACGACCTCGCCCCAGGGGCGCACCGAACTGCTGAGGCCGGACGGGAGCCCCGTCCGAGTGCTTGTGGTGGACGACGAGCTGTCGATCACCGAACTGCTGTCCATGGCCCTCCGTTACGAGGGCTGGCAGATCCGCACGGCGGGGGACGGGCAGGGAGCGCTCCGGACGGCGCGCGAGCTCCGGCCCGACGCCGTCGTGCTGGACATGATGCTGCCGGACATGGACGGGCTGAGCGTGCTCGGGCGGCTGCGGCGTGAGCTGCCCGACGTGCCCGTGCTGTTCCTGACCGCCAAGGACGCGGTCGAGGACCGTATCGCGGGACTGACCGCCGGCGGGGACGACTACGTGACGAAGCCGTTCAGCCTGGAGGAGGTCGTCGCGCGGCTGCGCGGGCTGATCCGGCGGTCCGGTGCCGCGGACCGGCGCTCCGACTCCGTGCTGGTCGTCGGGGACCTCATGCTGGACGAGGACAGCCACGAGGTGTCGCGGGGCGGGGACAACATCCACCTCACGGCCACCGAGTTCGAACTGCTGCGGTTCCTGATGCGCAACCCGCGGCGCGTGCTCAGCAAGGCGCAGATCCTCGACCGTGTGTGGTCGTACGACTTCGGCGGCCAGGCCAACGTGGTCGAGCTCTACATCTCGTATCTGCGCCGGAAGATCGACGCGGGCCGGGAGCCGATGATCCACACGCGGCGCGGCGCCGGTTACCTGATCAAGGCCGCAGTGCCCGCCGCCGCATGAGCGGACGGCGACGGCCGCGGACGCAGGACCGGGCGCAGGGGCGACGGCAACCGCGCACGCTGCGAACGCGGCTCGTCGTCGCGTCCATGGTGCTGATCGCCGTGGTGTGCGCGGTGATCGGCACGGTGACGACCCTCGCGTTGCGGTCGCACCTGTACGAGCAACTGGACGGGAAGCTGAGAGAGGTCGCCGCGGCGGTGCGCGCGTCGGGCCCGCCCGGCCAGACGCAGGACGGGCTCCGGGGGCCCGGCGCCGAGCCGCTCGACATCGCCGGCTTCGTCACCCGCGGCCCGCTGCCCGGCCGTACCATCGCGGCGCGGGTGGAGGACGGCACCGTCACCGACGCCCAGTACGGCGACAAGTCCGACGCCTACGAGATGAGCGCCGAGGAGCTCGACGAGACCCAGATCTCCGTGCTCGGCGCCGTCGCCCGGGACGGGGCCGCGCACACCGTAGACCTCCCCGGCCTCGGCGAGTACCGCGTCACGTACACGACCGGCCCCAACGGTGACTACTACGTCGCCGTCCCGACCACGGACGTCGACAACACCGTCAACACCCTCGTCGTCGTCGAGGCCAGCGTCACCGCGGCCGGTCTCATCGCCGCCGGTATCGCGGGCTCGGTCCTCGTCGGGGTCGCCACGCGCCCGCTGCGCAAGGTCGCCGCCACCGCCACCCGGGTGTCCGAGATCCCGCTGCACTGCGGCGAGGTCGTCCTCAACGAGCGCGTCCCCGAGTCCGAGACCGATCCGCACACGGAGGTCGGGCAGGTCGGTGCGGCCCTCAACCGCCTGCTCGACCATGTGCACGGCGCCCTGCACGCGCGGCAGCAGAGCGAGATGCGGGTACGGCAGTTCGTCGCCGACGCGAGTCACGAGCTGCGCACCCCGCTGGCCTCGATCCGCGGGTACGCCGAGCTGACGCGACGCGGCCGGGAGGAGATCGGCCCCGACACGCGGCACGCCCTCACCCGCATCGAGTCCGAGTCCGGACGGATGACGCTGCTCGTGGAGGATCTGCTGCTGCTCGCGCGGCTCGACGCCGGCCGGCCGCTCCGGTTCGCGCACACGGACCTCGTGCCGCTCGTCGTGGACACCGTCAGCGACGCGCGCGCGGCCGGCCGCGGCCACACCTGGCGGCTCGACCTGCCCGACGAGCCCGCGCCGGTCGCGGCGGACGCGGCCCGGCTGCAACAGGTCCTCGTCAACCTGCTCGCCAACGCCCGTACGCACACACCACCCGGTACGACGGTCACCGCGCGGGTGCGGCACAGCGGGCCGTGGCTGTGCGTGGACGTCGAGGACAACGGGCAGGGCATCCCGCCCGAGCTGCTCCCGCATGTCTTCGAACGGTTCGCGCGCGGCGACTCCGCGCGCTCCCGCACCACCGGTTCGACCGGTCTCGGGCTCGCGATCGTGCAGGCCGTCGCCGCGGCGCACGGCGGTGCGGTGACCGTCGACAGCGTGCCCGGGCGGACCGTGTTCACGGTGCACCTGCCCGCGCTCGCCGTGCGGTGGCCCGAGCTCGGCGGCTCCCCGCGCGACCCCGGCCCCGGCCCCGCGTACGGCCGTGCGACGCCCGGAACATACCGGCAACCGGACTCACAGGCGCACCACAGTTCGACCACATGGGCACAACAGGGGGTCTGACGAGGGTTCGTGCCATGCGAACCGACTCTTCCCCCGGCTCCCTGCCGGCGCGGGAGCACCTCCCGGCCGGACACGCCGCGACGCCTGTCCTGGACGTAGTGATCCCCGTCTACAACGAGGAGAAGGACCTCCGGCCGTGCGTCCTCCGACTGCACGAACACCTCGCGCGCACCTTCCCGTACGCGTTCCGCATCACGATCGCGGACAACGCGTCCACGGACACCACCCCGCAGGTGGCCGCGCGGCTGGAGGCGGAGCTTGCGGAGGTCACCTCCTTCCGCCTTGAGCAGAAGGGGCGCGGGCGGGCGCTCAGGACGGTGTGGTCCGCCTCCGACGCGCCCGTCCTCGCCTACATGGACGTCGACCTGTCCACCGACCTCAACGCACTGCTGCCGCTGGTGGCCCCGCTGATCTCCGCCCACTCCGACCTGGCGATCGGCTCCCGGCTCGCCCGGACCTCCCGCGTGGTGCGCGGCCCCAAGCGGGAGTTCATCAGCCGCGCGTACAACCTGATCCTGCGGGGCTCGCTGCAGGCCCGTTTCTCCGACGCGCAGTGCGGCTTCAAGGCGATCCGCCGTGACGTCGCCCAGGTGCTGCTGCCGCTGGTGGAGGACACCGGCTGGTTCTTCGACACGGAGCTGCTGGTGCTCGCCGAGCGTGCGGACCTGCGCATCCACGAGGTGCCGGTCGACTGGGTCGACGACCCCGACTCGACGGTGCACATCGTGAAGACCGCGACCGACGACCTCATGGGGGTGTGGCGGGTGGGCAAGGCGCTGGCCACCGGTTCGCTGCCGCTGGACCGGCTCGCCCGGCCCTTCGGGGACGACCCGCGCGACCGCGAGATCGAGGACGTACCGCGCGGCCTCGCCCGCCAGCTCGTGGGGTTCGCCGCCGTGGGTGTCCTGTCGACGCTCCTCTACCTGCTGCTCTACAGCGTCTTCCGGACGTTCTCGGGCTCGCAGCCGGCCAACGCGCTCGCCCTGCTCGTCTCGGCGGTCGCCAACACGGCGGCGAACCGGCGCCTGACCTTCGGGGTGCGCGGCCGGGACCGTGCCGTGCGGCACCAGGCGCAGGGCCTGGTGGTGTTCGGCATCGGACTCGCGCTCACCAGCGGGTCGCTCGCCGCGCTCAACGCCGCGTCGAGCAGCCCCGCGCACTCCACGGAACTGGCCGCCCTCATCGCCGCCAACCTCGCGGCGACCGTGCTGCGGTTCCTGCTCTTCCGGGCCTGGGTGTTCCCGGACCGGCGCGGGGACGCCTCCGGCGCGTCGTACGAGGTCAGCGCACCCCAGCAGGCGACGGCGCACCCGCCGTCGTACCCGACGGGGGCGCACGCCACCACGCACCGGCGCATCACCGATCCGCGCACCACCAACTCGCCCGCCACCAACCTGCCCACCATCGACCCGCACAACGAGTTCCGCGCCGGTGACGCCGCGGACCGCACCTGGGGGGACGCGACCGAACGGCTGCAGCCGGTGCGTCCGCACGACGAGCACGATGCGAGGAACCCGCGATGACGACCCATTCCGACACGACCCACCAGGAGGGCGCGGGCCTCGCCTGGGGCCCACCGCCCGCCCCACCGGCGGGCGACGAAAGCGCCGGTGAGCCCAGGCAGCCGCTGGTGCGCCGTGCGTGGCGGGGCCGGCCCGAGGACCCGAGCTGGGTACGCCCCGTCTTCCTCCTCACCCTGCTGGTGATCGGCGGCCTGTACACCTGGAACCTCTCGGCCTCCGGGTACGCCAACTCCTTCTACTCCGCGGCCGTGCAGGCGGGCAGCCAGTCCTGGAAGGCGTTCTTCTTCGGCTCGCTGGACGCCGCGAACGCCATCACCGTCGACAAGCCGCCGGCCTCGCTGTGGCCGATGGCGCTGTCGGTCAGGGTCTTCGGCCTGAACAGCTTCGCGATCCTGTTCCCGCAGGTCCTGATGGCCGTCGCCACGGCCGGTGTGCTCTGGGCCTCCGTACGCCGCCGGTTCGGCGCCGGGGCCGGGTTCCTCACCCTGGCGGCCTTCGCGCTCACCCCGGTCGCCGCGCTGATGTTCCGCTTCAACAACCCGGACGCGGCCCTCGCGCTGCTGATGGTCACCGCGGTGTACTGCACGCTCCGCGCGCTGGAGAAGGCGCGGACGAAGTGGCTGGTATGGGCGGGCGCCGCGATCGGCCTCGCCTTCCTGGTGAAGACCCTCCAGGCCTTCCTGATCCTGCCGGTGCTCGCGCTGGTGTACGTCGTCCTCGCGCCGGCACCCCTGAAGAAGCGCATCGGCCAGGTACTGCTCGCCGGTCTCGCGACGGTCGTCGCGGGCGGCTGGTGGGTGGCGATCGTCGAGCTGTGGCCGGCGTCCTCCCGGCCGTACATCGGCGGCTCGCAGGACAACTCCTTCCTGGAGCTGACCTTCGGCTACAACGGCCTCGGCCGCATCAACGGCGAGGAGACCGGCAGCGTCGGCGGCGGTGGCGGTCCGGGCGGCGGTGGCGGCTGGGGCGAGACCGGCTGGGACCGCATGTTCGGCTCCAGCATCGGCGGCCAGATCTCCTGGCTGATCCCGGCGGCGCTGATCCTGCTCGTCGCCGCGCTGGTGCTGCTGCGGAAGACCGGACGGACCGACACCGCCCGCGCCGCGTTCCTGCTCTGGGGCGGCTCGCTGCTGATCACCATGGCGATCTTCAGCTTCATGCAGGGCATCTTCCACGAGTACTACACCGTGGCCCTCGCCCCCTACATCGCACCGCTGACCGGCATGGGCACCGCCCTGCTGTGGCGGGAGCGCGGCCGGGCCCGGGCGGCGCTGACGCTGGCGGGCGCCGTGACGGCGACCGCGGCCTGGGGGTACGTCCTGCTCGACCGGTCCTCCGGCTACGTGCCCTGGGTGAAGTGGGTCGTGCTGGTCGGCGGTCTCGCCGCCGCGCTGGGTCTGGTCTTCGTCGCGAAGCTCGGTCGCCGGCTGGTCCTCGCTGTCGCGGCGCTGGGTGTCGTCGCCTCGCTCGCCGGTCCGACGGCGTACACCCTGACGACTCTGAACGAGGGTCACAGCGGCTCCATCGTCACGGCCGGACCGGCCGTCTCGGGCGGCCGCGGCGGCCCGGGCGGCGGGGGTTTCCCGGGTGGCGGGGACGGCCCGGGCGGCGGTGGCTTCCCGGGCGGCGGCCAGAACCGGCAGGGTCAGGGCCAGGGGAACCAGCAGGACGGTCAGAACGGCCGGCCCCCGACGGGCGGCTTCGGCGGTGGCTTCCCTGGCGGCAACCAGAACCAGCAGGGGCAGCAGGGGCAGCAGGGGCAACAGGGCCAGGGCCAGCAGGGCCAGCAGGGCCAAGGCCAGGGCCAGCAGGGCGGCCCCGGCGGCCGGACCGGGGAAGGCCGCATGGGCGGCGGTATGGCCGGCGGCGGCATGGGCGGCCTGCTGAACGGCGCCGACGTCGACGACGAGGCCAAGGAGCTGCTGGAGAAGAACGCCGGTGACTACACCTGGGCCGCCGCGGCCATCGGCTCCCAGAACGCGGCGAGCTACCAGCTCTCCACCGGCGAGCCCGTCATGGCGATCGGCGGCTTCAACGGCACCGACCCGTCCCCGACGCCGGCCCAGTTCAAGGAGTACGTGGCGGAAGGGAAGATCCATTACTTCATCGCCGGCGGCATGGGCGGTGGCGGCACGGGCGGCGACAGCAACACGTCCGCCCAGATCAGCGAGTGGGTCCAGGAGAACTTCGAGGAGGTCACGGCGGGCAGCGCCACCTTCTACGACCTGACCCGGCCGACGAGCTGAGCCGGTTTCCGTCGAGGCGGGGCCCGGGGTGACACGCCCAGGGCCCCGCCCTTTCCGTCCTCCGCACAGCGCCTTGTACGGCGTACAAGAGCTGGCCTACGGTAAGGGGGCAAGCCTTCCCATACGCTGTATAAGGATCCCGGAGGGGCACCCATGCCGGCGCCGACGACCACCGACACCCCGTCCGCCCACCAGGGACAACAAGGGCATCCGCGGCGCTGGCTGATCCTCGGCGTCATCTGCCTCGCCCAGCTCACCGTGCTGCTCGACAACACCGTGCTGAACGTGGCGATCCCCTCCCTCACCCAGGAGCTGGGCGCCGCCACCGCCGACATCCAGTGGATGATCAACGCGTACTCGCTCGTGCTGTCCGGGCTGCTGCTCACCGCGGGATCCGCCGCCGACCGCTACGGGCGCAAGAAGATGCTGCTCACGGGCCTGGCCCTGTTCGGCGTCGGCTCGCTGGCCGCCGGACTCGCCGGGTCCACCGGCCAGTTGATCGCCGCACGGGCCGGCATGGGCGTCGGCGGCGCGCTGCTGCTCACCACCACCCTCGCCGTGGCGATGCAGGTCTTCGCGCCCGCCGAGCACCCCAAGGCCATCGGCATCTGGAGCGCGGTCAACGCCCTCGGCTTCGCCGCCGGCCCCCTGCTCGGCGGTTTCATGCTCGAGCACTTCCGGTGGGGCGCGATCTTCCTGATCAACCTGCCCGTGGTGGCCCTGGGCCTGGTGGCCGTGGTGGTGCTGGTACCCGAGTCGAGGAACCCCCGTGGTGACCGTCCCGACCTCCTGGGCGCGCTGCTGTCGACCGTCGGCATGGCCTCGCTCGTGTTCGCGATCATCTCCGGTCCCGAGCACGGCTGGACGTCCGGGCGGGTACTGGCGACCGCGGCCGTGGCGGTGGCCGTGCTGGCCGCCTTCGCGTACTGGGAGAACCGGGTCCCGTACCCCATGCTCGACATCGGCTTCTTCCGGAACCGTCAGTTCACGGGTGCGGTCGCCGGCGCCGTACTCATCACCTTCGGCATGGGCGGCGCGCTGTTCCTGCTGACGCAGCACCTGCAGTTCGTGCTCGGGTACGAGGCGCTGGAGGCCGGGCTGCGGATCGCCCCGCTGGCGCTCACGGTCGTCGTGCTCAACTTCTCGGGGCTGTCGGCGAAGTGGATGGCGAAACTGGGGCTGCCGTTCTCGATCGCGGTGGGCATGGTGCTGATGTCGGGCGGACTCGTGGCGATCGCGACGCTGACGCGGCACGGGTACGCCGGCACGCTGCTCGGGCTGCTGCTCATCGGCGGAGGCTGCGCGATCGCGAACCCGGCCATGGCGCACGCCATCATGAGCGCGATCCCGCGGGAGAAGGCGGGCGTGGGCGCCGGTGTCAACGGCACGCTCGCCGAACTCGGCACCGGGCTGGGCGTGGCCGTGCTCGGCGCGGTCCTCAACTCGCGTTTCGCCGCGCTGGTTCCAGTGGCGGCGGCGAGCTCCCTGCCGGCGGCCCTGGCGGCGGCCGGCTCGGACGGGGAGCGCGAACGGATCACGGACGCGTTCTCCTCCGGGCTGGAGACGAGCCAGCTGGTGGGGGCGGTGGCCGTGCTGCTGGGTGGCCTGCTGGCGGCGGCGTTGCTACGGCGGGCCGGGCGGACGGAGCCGACGGAGCTGACGGCATCGACGGCATCGACGGCATCGACGGCATCGACGAAGTCGACGGAGCAGACGAAGTCGACGGAGCCGGAAGGTCCGGAAGATCCGGCGCACGGGCCGGATTCTCCCGTGGGCGCAGCGGGGTAAGGGCCCACATAGCATCGATGGTCAGGACCGTAGCGGTTCGTGATGTGGTTCCGAGGAAGGTGCGCCATGGTGAGGGCAGCCGACCGGACGAGACGTCCGGCGCGGGCCAGCGTCTGGCTGGAGGACGGGGCGCGGGCCGAGCGGGGCGGGCAGCCGTCGGGGCTCGACCGGGAGCGGATCACCGCGACGGCGGTACGGCTGCTCGACGCGCAGGGGGCGGCGAAGTTCTCCATGCGGAAGCTGGCCACCGAGCTGAACGTGACCGCGATGTCCGTGTACTGGTACGTCGAGACCAAGGACGACCTGCTCGAACTGGCGCTCGACCGGGTGTTCGGCGAGATGCGGGTGCCGACGGACGACTCCGCGGACCGGGCCGGCGAGGACTGGCGCGATCAGTTGCGGGCGCTGGCGGCGCAGTACCGGGAGTTGCTGGTGCGGCATCCCTGGGTGTCGCCGCTCGTCGGCACGTACCTCAACATCGGGCCGCACGCGCTCGGCTTCTCGCGGGCCGTGCAGCGGGTGATCCGGCGGACGGGCCTGCCGGTGCACGGGCAGGCCGGGGCCCTCGCCGCGGTCTTCCAGTTCGTGTACGGATTCGGCACGATCGAGGGCCACTTCATGGAGCGGTGCGCGGCTGCCGGGGTGAGCCGGGACGAGTACTTCAGCGAGGCCATGACGGCGGTGACACGGACACCGCGGACGTCACGGGCCGGCGAGGCGATCGAGACGACGAGGGCGCTGATGAGCGCTCGCGGGGGCGACACGGTGACCGAGATGTACGAACGTGACTTCACCATGGCGCTGGACATCGTGATCGCCGGGATAGAGACGATGGTGGCGCGGCTGCGTTGAGCCGCCGCGCCGAACCGCCGCGCCACCACCGCCCGGCTCAGTCCTGCGGTGCGGCCAGCCGCGCCGGGAAACCACCCGTCGCCACGGGTCCCCACCGGGTGGGCGTGACACGGATGATCGACTTGCCCTGCTTGAGCATGGCCGCGCGGTACTCGTCCCAGTCCGGGTGCTCCCCGGCGATGTTGCGGTAGTACTCCACCAGCGGCTCGACCGAGTCGGGGGAGTCGATGACCTCCGCCGTGCCGTCGACCTGTACCCAGGGGCCGTTCCACTCGTCGCTGAGGACGATCAGGCTGACGCGGTCGTCCCGCTTGGCGTTACGGGTCTTGGCGCGCTCCGGATAGGTGGAGGCGACGATGCGGCCCGAGTCGTCGACGCCGCAGGTCAGGGGCGAGCCCTGGGGGCTGCCGTCGGCGCGTCGGGTGAGCAGGATCGCGCGGTGGCGGGGGCGTACGAAGTCCAGCAGTTCGGGCAGGGACACGGCGGTGTTGGTCGCGATCTGGGGTGCCATGGCGGCAGCGTACGGGGTGCCGCGACCCTCAGGGTGTCCCTGCCGGGATCAGGCTGCCGGAGTGTCCCGCCCGGAACGGTCCCGGGCCGGTACCGGACGGTCTCGGGCCGGTACCGGACGGTCTCGGGCCGGTACCGGACAGTCCTTGACGGTCCTGGGCCGGTACCGGACGGTCCCTGACGGTCCTGGGCCGGTACCGGACGGTCCCATACCGGTCTCGGGCCGGTACCGGACAGTCCCTGACGGTCCCGGAACGGTCCCTGACGGTCCCGGAACGGTCCCGGGTGGGCCCGGGCTGGCCGGAGCAGCCCGCGAGATCACGCACGCGAGATCAGGCTTGCGGCAGCTCCCCCTGTACCGCCTGGATGTCCAGTTCGATCTTCAGGGTGGTGCCGACGGCGGCGATGCCCGCCTGGAGGACCTCGTTGTACTTGATGGCGAAGTCGTCGCGGCGCAGTTCGGCGGTGGCGCGGAAGGCGGCGCGGGTGGCGCCGTAGGAGTCGGGGCCGGTGCCGAGGTAGGTCAGGTCCAGGTCGACCGGGCGGACCACGCCGTTCAGGGTCAGCTCGCCGTGCACGAACCAGCGGTCGGTGCCGATCGCCGTGAGGCCCGAGGACACGTAGGTGATCTGGGGGTGGTTCTCGGCGTCGAGGAAGTCGGGCGACCTGAGGTGGCCGTCGCGCAGGCGGTTGCCCGTGTCGATGGAGGCCGAGGTGATGGCGGCCTCGACGCGGGACTTGGCCACGTCGTCGGGCGCGATCTCGATCCGGCCCGCGAACTCGTCGAACCGGCCGCGGATGCTCGCGAAGCCGAGGTGCTGGGCGACCGCAGTGACGGAGGAGTGGACCGGGTCGATGGACCAGAGGCCGGGCGGCGGCAGTTCGGTGCCGCCCTGGCGGGTCAGGGTCACGGCGCCGATCTCGGCGCGGCCGCTCGCCGTGACGAACGCGGTGGCGGCGGCGGGGGCGTAACCCACCGCGGTCACGATCGCGGTGTACGCGCCGGGCGTCAGGACCGTCGCGTCCTGGACGACGCCGTCGTCGTTCGCCTCGGCCCGCAGGACCTGGGAGCCGGTCATGTCGGTCAGGGTGACGACCGCGTGCGACACGGCCCAGCCGTCACGGGTACGGATCTTCGCGGTCAGTGGCATGGTGGCGCAGCTCCTTGTGGGTGGTGCCGAGGCGTGGGGTGGCCGGACGTGGGCCGGAAGAAAGAGAGACAGAGAATAAAAAGGCAGGAAGACAAAGAGGCGGAAGCAAGGGTAAAACGGGCGGAAGTGGAACCGGCCCGTGGAGCGCGTGTCCGCTCTGCACGCGCTCCACGGGCCGGGGACCGGGTTACTCGCCGGGGTGGGCGAGCTCGATGTCGTGGTCGTCGACACCGCGGCCGGTGACCGTCAGTGCCGTCGCCACCGGCGGGTAGCCCGTCGCGATGACGGTGTACTCGCCGCCGTCCAGGTCGGAGAAGGCGTACGCGCCGTCCGCGCCGGTCGTGGCCGTGCCGACCACGTTGCCCGCCGCGTCGACCAGGGTGACCCGGGCGTCCCCGAGGGGACCGCCGGCCGCCCGGACGACTCCCTGGAGCAGGGCGCCGGAGCGCAGGTCGATCTCGATGCGGGTGACACCGGTACCGCCGACCTCGACCGGGAGGGCCTGGGGGCGGTGGCCCTGCGCGTTGACCGCGACCGTGACCGTGCCGGGCACCAGCTCGGCGAAGTGGAACTCGCCCTGCTCACCGGTGGTCCCGGTGGCGAGCACATCGCCGCGCACATCGGTGACGACGACCATCGCGTCCTTGACCGGCGTACCGGCCTCGGCGTCCCGGACCAGGCCGTTCAGCCCGCTCGTACCGCTGAGGAGGATGTCGTACGCGACCGGCTCGGCGCCGTTCACGACGATCGTGGACGCCTGCGGCTGGAAGCCGTCGGCGGCGGCGATCAGGACGTACGACCCGGCGCCGGGCGCGTGCACCGTGTAGGCACCGTCGCCCTGGGCCACCGAGCGGCCGAGCTGGCGTCCGCCGAGGGAGATCAGCGTGACGGCGGCCTGCGGCACGGGAGCCTGCTCGGCACCGCGGACGAAGCCGTGGACCGGGATACCGCCGGCCGCGGAGCCGGACTGTCCGGACGCCGGCGTCGCCGCCGAGGCGACCGCGGCCAGCCGCTGCGTGCCCTCGGGACCCGGCGCGCTGACGGAGGACGCCATGGCCGGCACCTTCTCCTCGGCGACCGGAGCCGCACCCTGCGCCGCGGCCGGGGCCTCGGCGGGAGAGGGCGTGCCGGCGGAGGTCTCGGCGGCCTGCGCCAGGGCACCGCTGGTGCGCAGCGGCACCTCCTTGATGAACAGGGTCACGATGAAGGCGAGGAGGGCGATCGGCGCGACGTACAGGAAGATGTCGGCGATGCCGTGCCCGTAGGCGCTCTCCAGCCACTCGCGGATGCCCGGGGGCAGCGCGTCCATGTCGGGGATGGCGCCGCCGCCGGAGGCCTGTCCGGCCGCCTGCTGCTCCTGCGGGCTGAGCGAGCCGATGGTGTCCGAGGCGTAGTGGCTGATCCGCGTGGACATCACGGAGCCGAGCACCGAGACGCCCACCGCACCGCCGAGGGACCGGAAGAAGGTCACCACGGAGGAGGCGGAACCGAGGTCGCTCGGGGCCACCTGGTTCTGCGTGCAGAGCACCAGGTTCTGCATCATCATGCCGACGCCGAGGCCCATCAGCGCCATGAAGATGGCGATGTGCCAGTACGCGGTGTCGTAGCGCATGGTCGACAGCAGGCCCAGACCCGCGGTCAGCAGCACGCCGCCGGCCAGCAGCCACGCCTTCCACTTGCCGGTCTTGGTGATGATCATGCCGGAGGCCGTGGACGACACGAACAGGCCGCCGATCATCGGGATGGTCATCACGCCCGACATGGTCGGGGACTTGTCCCGGGCCAGCTGGAAGTACTGGCTGAAGTAGACCGTGCCCGCGAACATCGCAATACCGACGAACAGCGAGGCGAGCGAGGCCAGGGTGATGGTGCGGTTCCTGAACAGGCGCAGCGGGATGATCGGCTCGCTGGCCTTGGACTCGACGAAGACGAAGATCAGCGCGAGCAGGACCGAGCCGCCGACCATGACGGCCGTCTGCCAGGACAGCCAGTCGTACTTGTCGTCGGCGAAGGTGACCCAGATCAGCAGCAGGCAGACGGCCGCGGTGATGAAGAAGGCACCGGCCCAGTCGACCTTGACCTTGCGCTTGACGGTCGGCAGGTGCAGCGTCTTCTGCAGCACGATCAGGGCGATGACCGCGAACGGCACGCCGACGTAGAGGCACCAGCGCCAGCCGAGCCAGCTGGTGTCGGTGATGACACCGCCGAGCAGCGGACCGCCGACGGTCGCGACGGCGAAGGTCGCGCCCAGGTAGCCGGAGTAACGGCCACGCTCACGCGGAGAGATCATCGCGGCCATGATGATCTGCGCCAGGGCGGACAGACCGCCGGCGCCCAGACCCTGGATGACACGCGCGCTGATCAGCATCGCGGGGTTCTGCGCCAGACCCGCGACGACGGAACCTATGACGTAGATGACCAGGCCCGCCTGGACCAGGATTTTCTTGTCGACCAGGTCCGCCAGCTTGCCCCACAGGGGGGTGGAGGCGGTCATCGCCAGCAGTGAGGCGGTGACGACCCAGGTGTAGGCGCTCTGGCCGCCGCCGAGGTCGTTGACGATCTCGGGCAGTGCGTTGGTGACGATCGTCGAGGAGAGGATGGCGGCGAACATGCCGAGCAAGAGCCCGGAGAGCGCCTCCATGATCTGCCGGTGTGTCATCGGAGCGCCGCTGTCGGGAGCGGCGCCCCCGTGCTTCGCGTGGGCCCGCACACCGGCTGGTGTGGTTGTTGCCATGGGCTTCCTTTTCTTCTTACTGCTTATGCGGGTGTACGGGTTGTGTCGTCGTCCGCAGCGACGGATGCCGCCTGCTGTGCCTGCGCCCGCGGACCGATCCGGCAGTCGCCGAAGCTCTCCCGCAGCCGGGCCATGAGCTCGGTCAGCCGCCGGAGCTCGTCCTCCGGCCAGTCGCTCAGCCGGTCGGCGAGCAGCTGGGTGGTGCATGCGTTGAGCACGTCCATCTGTGCCAGGCCCGCAGGGGTCAGGCGGAGGATGCGCGAACGTTTGTCCGCGGGATCGGGCATCCGCTCGATCCAGCCGCGCTCGGCGACGTGGGCGACGTGACGGCTGGTGACCGACATGTCCACGGCGAGCAGCTCCGCGAGCCGGCTCATCCGCATGTCGCCGTGCCGGCCGAGCAGTGTCAGCACGCCGGCCGAGCCGGCCGGACAGTCGGACGGCAGTGTCCGGCCCATCTCGCGCTTCACGACCCCGATGGCACTGAGCTGGCGGGCCAGCTCCTCGTACTGCGCGGTTTCCGCCATCGCGCCTCCAGCATTCGTTGCTTAGGACAACCATAGGGTTTGATGGTTGCTGCAGGCAACCGAAAAGGAGCATTCGGAGCTAAAAGCTTGGCAAAGGCAAGCATTGGCGAACGTAAACTCGCTGGTGAGGTGAGGGAGGGGCGGGTGTGCGGGACGGTCGGTCGGAGGACCGGAGGACCGGAGGACCGGAGGACGGTCGGGCCGGAGGACGGTCGGGTCGGCGGACGGTCGGGCCGGGAGGGCCCGGGGGTACTGCGGGAACCCGCCCGAAAGGCCCCGTACCGGTGGTACCGGCCCGCTCAACACAGGCCCCGCGCTTGGGCGGACCCCTCGGATTCGCTAGGGTCCGGGGGCATGGCTAACACCCAGGGCCCCCAGGGCAACTACGATCCCGCCGGCAGCACCCAGATGTTCCGTGCCTTCGTCGACGACGAGACGTCCCAGGGCCGTCAGCAGGCACCCGCGTCCGCGGGGCCGCGCGTCGGCCTCATCGTCGGCGTCGTCGTCGCCGTCGTGGTCGTCGCCGCCGTCGCCTGGCTCGCGCTGAAGTAGCGGTCGGCGCGGCCGCCGCGGCCGCGACCACCGCGCGACGCCCCTTCGCCGCTCGGGCGGCGCACAGGGAGGTGCCGCTTCCCGGCGGCACGCGAAGAGGTGCCGTTTCCCGGCGGCACACGGAAGAACCGCCGAGGTGCTGCACGCAGCGCCCCGGCGGCCACTTGCCGTTCGGTCGGCTTCTTGCCGTCTGACCGGTCTCTTGCCGTCTGACCGGTCTCTTGCCGTCTGACCGGTCTCTTGCCGTCTGACCGGTCTCTTGCCGTCTGACCGGCGGTCTTTCGTCGTTCGGCGGACATCCCGTTTCGGCGGGCATCCCGTCCTTCGACCGGTAAGTCCTCACCTCGTCGTCGCCCCGCCCGGCGCGTCGCGCCGGTACGGCCGGTGACCCGTCGGACCGTCCGCGTGTCGCGGGTGGTGCCGTGATCGGGACGACGACGGGAGCGATACGGCTCCGTCCGTGCGACCGGTCCGGCTCAGTCCGAGATCAGACCCTCCCGCAGCTGGGCCAGCGTCCTGGTCAGCAGGCGGGACACGTGCATCTGGGAGATGCCGACCTCCTCGCCGATCTGCGACTGCGTCATGTTCGCGAAGAAGCGCAGCATGATGATCCGGCGCTCACGCGGCGGCAGCTTGGCCAGCAGGGGCTTCAGGGACTCCCGGTACTCCACGCCCTCCAGCGCGCTGTCCTCGTAGCCGAGGCGGTCGGCCAGGGAACCCTCGCCGCCGTCGTCCTCGGGGGCCGGGGAGTCGAGCGAGGAGGCCGTGTAGGCGTTGCCGACCGCGAGGCCGTCGACCACGTCGTCCTCGGAGACGCCCAGGACGCCGGCGAGCTCGGTGACCGTCGGGGACCGGTCGAGTTTCTGGGAGAGCTCGTCGCTCGCCTTGGTCAGGGCCAAGCGCAGCTCCTGGAGCCGGCGCGGCACCCGCACCGACCACGAGGTGTCGCGGAAGAACCGCTTGATCTCCCCCACGACCGTGGGCATCGCGAACGTCGGGAACTCCACGCCCCGTTCGCAGTCGAAACGGTCGATCGCCTTGATCAGACCGATCGTTCCGACCTGGACGATGTCCTCCATGGGTTCGTTGCGCGACCGGAAACGAGCGGCGGCGTAGCGCACCAGCGGGAGGTTGAGTTCAATGAGGGTGTCGCGGACGTAGGCGCGCTCGGGGCTGTTCTCGTCGAGTGCGGCGAGCCGCAGGAACAGGGAGCGGGACAGGGTCCGGGTGTCGATGGACTCCGTGGCCGGGAAGGCCAGCTCGGGGACGGGCAGGTCCTGAGGGGCCTGAAGTTCCTGAGCGGCGGCCTGGAGAGCTTCGGGCGCGGGCTCGCTCTTCGCGAGCGTGAGCACCTTCGGGCTGCCCTGGTCTGCGGACATGCCACCCCCTTTGGGTCGCGGACGGTTGCGGCGCTCCCGTCGTAAGGAACGCAGCCTCCACCTGAATACCGGAGGCGGGGCTGCGGCAAACGCGCTTCCCGCAGAATGTCACATGTCGGCAACACGCTGTAGTGACATGTCGACATGACCGAGAGGAATCGGCCCAGGAAAGAGGGGTTCTGGCGGAATATCGGCCCAGAACTGTCGGAAAGAGCGGCGATAGACGATTCGCTCCCAGCGGTGACGCGTCGAGCTTTCATTCGGTTGCACGCCGTGGCCTGCGAAGCTGTGGCGGGACCCCAATCTGTGCGCCCCATCTGCTGTCGTGCGCCCCGCGTGCCCCACCCACGCGGTGCATAAGCCTCCGCGTGCCCGGATGCACGGGCCGCCGCGGCCCGCGGCGCTCGAACCCGACGGGGCCGTACCCGCGGAATGTCCGTCGGCGGAGTCGGTGGAGACGGCGGAAATGCGGGCCGGTCGGGCGGATGAATGCCGGTGGGTCCCGAAGTGCGTGGAGTGTGGCCGCCCCGGCCCGTCCGGGGTGTTCGGGCCGCTTCGGTATTTCGCCGGGTGTGCGCGCTGTGCCCGGTTCGGTGTTCGGTTCAGTGGCCGGCTCAGGCTTCGATTCTGTTGGCCGAACGCAAACGCGCGAAGCTACGGGCGAGCAGCCGGGACACGTGCATCTGCGAGACGCCGAGTTCCGCGCTGATCTGCGACTGGGTGAGATTGCTGTAGTACCGCAGGAGCAGAATGCGCTGCTCGCGTTCCGGGAGCTGGACGAGGAGGTGGCGTACGAGGTCCCGGTGCTCCACGCCGTCGAGGGCCGGGTCCTCGTAGCCGAGCCGGTCCAGCAGCCCCGGCAGCCCGTCGCCCTCCTGGGCCGCCTCCAGCGAGGTCGCGTGGTACGAGCGGCCGGCCTCGATGCAGGAGAGGACCTCCTCCTCGGAGATGCGCAGCCGCCCGGCGATCTCGGCGGTCGTGGGGGAGCGGCCCAGCGACGTCGTGAGGTCCTCGGTCGCGCTGTTCACCTGCACCCACAGCTCGTGCAGGCGGCGCGGGACGTGGACGGTGCGGACGTTGTCGCGGAAGTACCGCTTGATCTCGCCCACCACGGTCGGCATCGCGAAGGTCGGGAACTGCACCCCGCGGTCCGGGTCGAACCGGTCGATCGCGTTGATCAGCCCGATCGTGCCGACCTGGACCACGTCCTCCATCGGCTCGTTGCGGCTGCGGAAGCGGGCGGCGGCGTACCGCACGAGGGGGAGGTTGGCCTCGATGAGCGCACCGCGCACCCGGCCGTGCTCGGACGTCCCGGGCTCAAGCTGCTTCAGCTCGGCGAAGAGGACCTGGGTCAGCGCCCGGGTGTCGGCACCGCGGCGCTTGTCGGCGGGGGGCCTGAGCGCGGGCTCGGACGCGGGGGAGGGGGGGAAGGCGGGACCGGGAGCGGATACGGAGGGCGACGCGGGTTCGGAAGCGGGCGTGGGTTCGGAAGCGGGCGTGGGGTCGGAAGCGGGCGTGGGGTCGGAAGCGGGCGTGGGGTCGGACGGCGGTGACGGCAGTGCGGATTCCGGGGGTGGTGCGGATCTGGAAACCGGAGCCGGTGCGAGGCCGGAAGTGAGGCCATGGGCCGGTGCGGGGCCGGGGGCCGGGGCCGGGGCCGGGGGTCCGGGGTCCCGGGGTGGTGGGGCCTCGGTGTGGGGCAGGGCCTGAGGGGCGGTACTGGCCGGCACGGTCAACTCCACCTCTTGCTCCGTCAACTCGCTCCGTCAACGCATCCGTAACTCATCCCTCAAAAGCGGTCATAGCATCACAAGACATCCGCACCGTGCGCAAGCACCGCACCCCTCCGTGTTGAGGAGCGCCGGAGCCCCCCGCCATCCTGGCGAGGGGCTCCGTACGCGTGCGGCGCTGTGCTCCGGCCGGGCGGAGCGCGGATCAGAACGGGTAGTCGGCGATCACCCAGGTCGCGAACTCACGCCACAGGGCGACGCCCGCCTGGTGCGCCGGGTGCTCCAGGTACCGCTGGAGGGCGTCCATGTCGTCGACCGCAGAGTTGATCGCGAAGTCGTACGCGATGGGCCGGTCGGAGACGTTCCAGGCGCATTCCCAGAAGCGCAGCTCGTCGATCTGCCCGCCGAGGGCGCGGAAGGCTTCGACGCCCTTCACGACGCGCGGGTCGTCGCGCTCGACACCCTCGTCGAGCTTGAAGAGGACCAGGTGGCGGATCATGGGGCGCTCCCAGGGGGCACGGCGACGGTGGCGTGCCGGCGGTCCCGGAGGGTCACTTGCCCCCGTTGGCGATCCACGTCATGAAGTCGCCGATGGCCCCGGCGGCACTGGAGATGCCCTCGAACCCTATCTGGACGTAGTCGGCGGCCTTCTCCGGATCCGTGATGATCACGTAGAGGACGAAGACCACGACCACGAACAGCGCGATCTTCTTGGCGTGCACCGCCACCCGCGGCCTCCCCGTCTGCTGCGCCCGATGGGCCCCCTGTTGCCGGCGGCGAGTGTATCCCGAGCGCGTGTTCGCGGGAACGAACGATCACACGAGTCTGCCGCGATCGGCGGTCCGGACGTCGTCGCCCCGCTCCCCCTCCGCCTGGGAGGGCTGGGTCCTGGGCACCTGCCGGTGCTGCGGCGCCGTACGCTCACCCGCCTCGTCCCGCTCGCCCTCGGCCTGCGACGGCGTCTCCGAGTACCACGTGTCGTACTGCGAGGGTCCCGATGCCATGACGGGCCTCCTTCGGTCGCTCCCCTCCATGCTCACCCCGCACGGGGACGGCGGCATTTTTTCGAGGCCGCTCCGGACGGGTCGGCCGGACAGCACGAAGGGCCCGGTCCAACGGACCGGGCCCTTCGTCTTCTGCGGTAGCGGAGGGATTTGAACCCTCGGTGACTTGCGCCACACTCGCTTTCGAGGCGAGCTCCTTCGGCCGCTCGGACACGCTACCGAGGGAGACCCTACCCCAAGGTGGGCCGTGGTCCGAAATCGGTATCCGGAGACACCGTCCGGGGGCGCCGTCGCGGGTCAGCGGGCGCGGAAGAAGCCGGTGAGGAGGCGGGCGCATTCGTCGGCGAGTACGCCCTCGATCACCTCGGGCCGGTGGTTGAGGCGCCGGTCGCGTACCACGTCCCACAGGGACCCCGTAGCGCCGGCCTTCTCGTCGCGTGCGCCGTAGACGACCCGGTCGACCCGGGACTGCACGAGGGCGCCCGCGCACATCGTGCAGGGCTCCAGGGTGACGACGAGCGTGCAGCCGGTGAGCCGCCACTCGCCCAGTGCCGCGGCGGCCCGGCGGATCGCCAGCACCTCCGCGTGGGCCGTCGGATCGCCGGTCGCCTCGCGCTCGTTGTGCCCGGTGGACAGGACGGTCGTACCGTCCGCGGCCAGGACGAGCGCGCCGACCGGGACGTCGCCGCCCGTGGCCGCGCGCCCGGCCTCGTCCAGGGCGAGCCGCATCGCGGTCCGCCAGCGGTCCCGCACCGGGTCCGGGGCGGGCGCGTCGCCCGCCTGCCGGACCCGGCGGAAACCGTTCTGTGCGTCGGGTGCGTCGGGTGCGTCAGGCTTCAGCGGACCGTCTCCAGGACCTCCGAGGCACCCAGCGCCTCGGCGATCGAGCTGAGCGCGTCGTCCGCGTCGAGGGAGCGCAGCTCCTTCTCGCCCACGCCGAGGTCGTCGAGGACCTCCCGGTCGCCGACCGGGCCGTGCGGCACCGCGCCGTCGGCGGCCGCGCCGTCGTCGTCGCTATCCGGCTCACCGTCCTCGGTGCCGTCGAGGTCGAGGGAGTCCAGGTCGGCGCCGTCGTCGCCGGGCTCCCTCCCGAGCAGCTCGTCCGTGAGCAGGATCTCGCCGTACGAGCTGCGGGCTGCCGCGGCGGCGTCCGAGACGTAGATACGAGGGTCGTCCTCGCCGTCCACGCGGACGACGCCGAACCACGCGTCCTCCTGCTCGATGAGTACGAGCACCGTGTCCTCGTCGACCGAGGCGTCGCGGGCCAGGTCGGTCAGATCCGACAGGGTCTCCACATCGTCGAGCTCTGTGTCGCTCGCTTCCCACCCGTCTTCGGTGCGCGCGAGCAGTGCGGCGAAGTACACCGTGACTCTCCCACTGGTCATAGGTGTGCCGGTCGGGGGTCCCCCCGGCGGAGGTTGCGGGCGAGGAGTGCGTTCTCCGAGCCCCGCCCACTCGGAATCGTGGCAGAAACAAGGCGCTCAGGGGACGTCTTCGCCGCCCTGTGTCCCTTCCCCTTTCGAGATCGCTCGTTCGTCTCCGGGACGCGGGAGCCCGCACCGGGACACCGGTCGTGCCCGACCCCCCTCAGTGGGGCGCGTGCGCTCCGGCTTCCGACGCAGGCGCGCCCCTTCGGCTCGCTCGCCCCGCGAGGGGTCGGTCGCGCGCTTGGTGCCGCCAGATGGTGATCGTACGCGGCTCGGGCGCCGCTTCCGTACGCGGTCGGCCCGTGGCGGTGCGTTGCCGCCGGATGCCGTAGCGGGGCCGGGGCGGGCCGGAACGGGTACGGCGACCGCGTCGCCCGCGGCCGGACGGCGGCCCTGGGCGGGGAGCGCGGCGGGACTACCAGCGGAAAGTGCGCATGCGCATCTGCCGGCGCAGCCGCGCCGTCTTGGCGCGGCGCGGCTGGACCCGGGCGCGCAGCTCACGGGCCTCCGCCAGCTCCCGCAGGAACTGGGCCCGGCGCCTTCTGCGCTCGGCCTCGGTCTCCGGCTCCTCCGGCGATCCCTCGTCCACGTCCGGCATAGGCACACCACCCCACCTAGGTTCTTGCCACTTTCCCCCTGACGGGGGGTTTGACGCCAACGAGCGGGTGATTCCCCTGGCAGCGCCCGGTCCGGCGGGGCGGCGGCGGGCACCGGCGGCCCGGATACCCTGGTGGACATGCGTCTCCACGTCGTCGACCACCCCCTGGTCGCTCACAAGCTCACCACCCTGCGCGACCAGCGCACCGACTCCCCGACCTTCCGCCGGCTGGCCGACGAGCTCGTCACCCTCCTCGCCTACGAGGCCACCCGGGACGTGCGCACCGAACAGGTCGACATCGACACCCCGGTCGCCCGGACCACGGGCGTCAAGCTCTCCCACCCGCGTCCCCTGGTGGTGCCGATCCTCCGGGCGGGCCTCGGCATGCTCGACGGCATGGTGCGGCTGCTGCCGACCGCCGAGGTGGGCTTCCTGGGCATGGTGCGCAACGAGGAGACGCTCCAGGCGTCCACGTACGCCACCCGCATGCCGGACGACCTGTCCGGGCGCCAGGTGTACGTCCTCGACCCGATGCTGGCCACCGGCGGCACCCTGGTCGCGGCGATCAAGGAGCTGATCGAGCGCGGCGCCGACGACGTGACGGCCGTGGTGCTCCTCGCCGCCCCCGAGGGCGTCGAGGTCGTGGAGCGCGAGCTGGCGGGCACCCCGGTGACCGTCGTGACGGCGTCCGTGGACGAGCGCCTCAACGAGCAGGGGTACATCGTGCCGGGCCTGGGCGACGCCGGGGACCGGATGTACGGGGCGGCCGAGTAGCACCGCTGGTACCGCGGTCGCTGGCGGTGGAGGCCCCGGCGGACGGCTGTCGGCTGTCGACGGGCCCGGTCGGCGGCCGGCGGTGGCCCCCGGGCAGGGCAGGAGGCCGTGGTCGGCCGGGCGCGGTCAGCAGGTGCGCGTCGGTGCCGGCGTCGGCTGCGGTGCGGTCAGCCGGGCCATCGCCTTGTCGGCGTCCGCCTGCGCCGCCAGGTTCTTGAACCCGTCGCCGATGATGAAGTCGAGTTCGGCGGGCTTCGCGCGGGCGTCGGTCTTCAGCTCCGCGCCCGGCAGCTGGGTGCCCAGGACGGGCAGCGCCGTGCCGGTGGCGGCCTTGGCGCCCAGCAGGACCGCGGGGCTGCCGACCTTCTTGTCGTACTCCTTGGAGGCGTTGGCCACCTCGCCGATGCGGAAACCGCGCTTCTTCAGCTCGTCCGCGGTGGACTTGGCGAGACCGCTGCGCTCGGTCGCGTTGAACACGTTGACCGTGATCTGGTCCGGCTTCGGCAGGGACTTCGCGGCCGCCGTGGGGGAGGGAGCGGCCCGCGGGCGCGTCGTGCAGTCCGGCCGCGCGCTCGCCGTCGTGGCGCTGCCGCCGCCCGAGAAGACATCGATGAGCTGCAGGGTCCCCCAGCCGATGAGCCCGACCACCAGTACGGACGCCACGATCGCGAGCACGAACTTGGGGCGCCTCGGAGGCCGGCGCATTCGCGGGTATTTGTCCCCCGTGATCCGGTACTCGCCGCCCATGCCGGGAGGGGTCAGCATGCTCATGGGCGCAGCGTAGTGCGCCGGGGCGGCGATGCCTACTAGATGATCATTGGCGCGTGCGCGCGCCAACCCGAAAGGGCCAACGGGCCGGGCAGGTGCCTCAGTCGAGTTCGAGGACGCGCGCGTGCAGCACCTGGCGCTGCTGGAGCGCGGCGCGAACGGCGCGGTGGAGACCGTCCTCCAGGTACAGATCGCCCTGCCACTTCACGACGTGGGCGAACAGGTCGCCGTAGAACGTCGAGTCCTCGGCCAGGAGTGTCTCCAGGTCGAGCTGCTGCTTGGTGGTGACGAGCTGATCGAGGCGGACCGGGCGCGGTGCGACGTCCGCCCACTGCCGGGTGCTTTCCCGGCCGTGGTCGGGGTACGGCCGGCCGTTTCCGATGCGCTTGAAGATCACACGGAAAGCCTACCGGTCCCGGCGTTCCGGGCGCAGCCATGGCGACGGAGTGCGACGCCGGAAAAGACGTGACAAATGGGCGTCAACCGGTCTAATCGCACAGGGGGCGACGGAGGCGTCCGGAGCGTTCGGGGGGTCCGGACAGCGGAACGGGCGCCGGGGACGCGCGGAGGACGCGCGGAGGACGCGCGCGGGGGACGCGTGGGGGAGCCCGGCCGGCCGGCCGAAGCAGCCCCGGGCCGTGGCCCGGATCGGGCGGCTGTTTCGCCCGAAAGGAGGCGGTGATCCTTGCCGCGCCCGCCTGTCGCCCGCCCCGACGGCCGGTTGCCGGGATCCCCCGTGGTGTGCGCGGCCGAGCGTGCGCAGGGCCGGGTGGGCCTCCCGCACGCTCGGCCGCGGCTCGGTGCGGCGGTTGATGTGTCCGCCGCGCCCGGTGTTCCTGTCCCGATCTGTGTTTCTGTGTCGGTCGTGGTCGTTGTGACGGTCGTGGTCGGTGTGTCAGCTGTGGTCGGCGGCCTTGCGGGGGCGTCGCGCCTTCGGGCGGTCGGTCGTCGGGACCGCTGTCGGGTCCGTGTCCGGGGACGGCTTGGACGTACTGCGGGCCGCCTCCGCCCTGAGGAGGGCGCGCAGGACGGCGTAGGGGTCGTTCGGCATGGCTCTTCCCTGCTGTGTGCTGGGTGGTGGTCGGTCGTCGCCGCTGGGGGCCGGACCGTCCGTCAGCAGCGCAGCACCACCGAGCGCCGGGTGAGCAGGGAGTACGGGGCGCAGCCGGCGGGGGGCGGCACCGGGAGGGGCGCGGCGCCGGCGGGCGGGTGCGCCCCGGCCGGGGCGGGGCGCGGACGGGCCGCGGGACGGTGGGCCTGGCGGGCCGGGAGGCGGAGGGCGGACTCCAGGAGGTCCTGATCGGCCGTCTCCGCGGTGACGGCGATCCCGGGCGCCACGTCCGCCGCGGCGTGGGCGGCCGGCAGGAACAGGGCGAGGAGCAGGACGAGGACCCGCGGCCAGACGCAACGGCACCGGCGTACGGTGCGTGGGGCGTGCCGAGCGGACCTCATGAGAGGTGCTCTCTCCGGCCCGGGTGCGGAACTCATCCTGTTACCCCGGGAAATCGCCCGTTCGGTGCAGCTGTTCGGACGCCGGGGGGTCGGTAGCGTGGTCCGGGTGACTCCCGACGACCTCGTCGCCCACTACGGGCTGGAGCCGATCCCCCGCGAAGGCGGCCGTTTCCGTCAGACCTGGGCCGGACCCGAGCGCCCCGACGGCAGGCCGGAGGGCACCGCGATCATCGCCCTCCTCACCGGCGAACCGGACGACTTCTCGGCACTGCACCGGCTGCCCACCGACGAGGTGTGGCACTTCCACCTCGGTGACCCGCTCGAACTGCTGCTGCTCGCCCCCGACGGCTCGTCGCGCACCGCCGTGCTGGGGCCGGACGTGCTCGGCGGCCAGTTCGTGCAGCACGTCGTGCCCGCGGGGACCTGGATGGGCGCGCGGGTCGTCGCGGGCGGCGCGTGGACGCTGTTCGGGTGCACGATGGCGCCCGGATTCACGTACGGCGGGTACGAGCACGGGGACGCGGCGGAGCTGAGCGCGCGGTACCCGGCGGAGGCGGACCGCATCGCCGGGCTGTGCCGGCCGTGAGGGAAGAAGACGTGAGAGCAGAAGGCGTGGGAGAAGAAGGCGTAGGAGAAGGAGGCGGGGAGGAGGAAGGCGCGGAGGAGGAAGGAAGGCCGCGCGGAACCGGCGACGGGCTGCTCGCCGGGCAGGTCGCCCTGGTGACGGGCGCCGGTGGCGGCATCGGCCGGGGCATCGCGCTGCGGTTCGCCGAGGAGGGCGCGGCGGTGGCGCTGCACCACCGCACGCGGGGCGTCGGCGAACTGGTCGAACGGGTACGGGACCTGGGCGGGCGAGCCGTCGCCCTGCACGCCGACCTGAGGGACGAGGACGCCTGCCGCCGACTGGTGCACGAGGCGGCCGAGTGGGGCGGCGGTCGGCTGACGGCGCTGGTCAACAACGCCGGGGTGCAGCCGACGCGGGCGCTGCCCGGGATGACGCTCGCACAGTGGCGGGAGGTCGTGGACATGCACCTGTCGTCGGTGTTCACCTGCACGCAGGCGGCCGCCGAGGTGATGGGGACGCACCGCGGCGGTGGCGGCGGGTCCGTCACGCACATCGCCTCCATCGAGGCGGGGAACCCGGCGGCCCTGCACGCCCACTACAGCGCGGCCAAGGCGGCCGTCGTCATGCACGCCCGGTCCGCGGCCCTGGAGTACGGGCCGTACGGGCTCCGGGTGAACACCGTCTCGCCGGGGCTGATCGGCCGGGACGGCCTGGCGGAGGACTGGCCGGACGGGGTGCGCCGCTGGCGGGAGGCCGTGCCGACCGGGCGGCTCGGCCGGCCCGAGGACGTCGGGGACGCCTGTGTCTTCCTCGCCTCGCCGCTCGCCTCCTGGGTCACGGGACACGACCTCGTGGTGGACGGCGGAGTGTCCGCGCGGCCCACCTGGTGACCTCCGCCGCACCGTCGTGAACGGCGGCAGTCCCGCATCCGTACCCCTGCCGGGGCCGAGAAGCAGAACACAGGCCGGGCCAGGGCCAGGTACGGATCCGGAGACGCGACGTGGGCGAAGGACTGCGAGACGGACTGCGGCGTCCGGTGCGGCCGGCCGCCGTACCGGTCCTGTTCCTCCTCCCCTCCCTCTTGCTTTTCCTCCTCCTCGTCCTCCTCGGTGGGGCCGGACCGGCGTCCGCGCACGCCGCGCTCAAGGAGAGCGACCCCCGGGACGGCACCGTCCTCAAGACCGCTCCCCGGCAGGTCACCCTCGCCTTCACCGAGTCGGTGAGCCTCCTCGACGACTCCCTCCGCGTCCTCGACCCGGACAACCGGCCCCTGCGGACCGGGGAGACGGGCCGCGCGGACGGCCGCTCCAGCACGGTGCGCACCACCCTGCCCCCCGGCCTGGCACGGGGCACGTACACGATCGCCTGGCGGGTCGTCTCCGCCGACAGCCATCCGGTCTCCGGAGCCCTGCTCTTCTCGGTCGGCGAGCCCTCGGCCACCGAGGCCCCGCCCACCGCCCCGGCGGAGGACCCGGCCACCACCTCGCTGTACAACCTCGTCCGCTACGTCGCCTACGGCGGACTGGCGCTCCTCATCGGCGTGTTCGTCTTCACCGCGCTGCTCGGCGGTGTCGGCGCGCCGCTCCACGGGCTGCTGTGGGCCGGCTGGTGGGCGCTGACCGCCGCCACGGCGCTGCTGCTCCTGCTGCGCGGCCCGTACGAGCGGGGCTCGGGCCTCGCGGACGCCCTCGATCCGTCCGTACTGGCACAGACGGCGACAAGCAGGCCGGGCATCGCGCTGCTCGCCCGGCTGGGGCTGCTGGCGGGGGCGTACCTCCTCGTACGCCGGTCCGGTGCGGTGGACGGGCGAGGGCCAGGGCGAGCGGCCCTCGGCGGCGGTGTCGCCCTCTCCGCCGGGCTGGCCCTCACCTGGGCCGTCGCCGAGCACGCCTCCGCCGGTATCCAGGTGTCCGTGGCCATGGCCTCGTCCGTGCTGCACCTGCTCGCCATGGCGGTCTGGCTGGGCGGCCTCACGGCCCTGCTCACCGTCCTCCACCGCGCCCCCGGTGCGCTCACGGCCACCGGGGTCGCCCGCTTCTCCCGGCTCGCTCTCGGCGCGGTGACCGTGCTGGCCGGCACCGGTGTCTACCAGTCGTGGCGGGGCCTCGGCTCCTGGGACGCGTTCACGGCGACGACGTACGGCAGGCTGCTGCTGGCCAAGACCGGTGCGGTGCTGCTGCTCCTGGCCGCCGCGGGCCTCTCCCGGCGCTGGACGGCGCGGTGGCTGGAGAAGGAGAAGGAGGAGGGAGAGGGGGAGGGGGAGGGGAAGGAGAAGGGCGCGGACGACCGCCACCGGGGTCACCTGCGTCGCTCCGTCCTCGCCGAGTCCACGGTCGCCGTCGTGGTCCTCGTCGTCACCACCGTGCTCACCGGCACCCTGCCAGGCCGGGCGGAGGCCGAGTCGGCCGCGGCGGCACCGGCGGCCGGAACCGCGGCACCCGGCGAACCCACCGCCTCCAGCAACGTCGTCCCCTTCGACGTCGGCACGCCGAACGGACACGGCGAGGTGCAGATCGACCTGGGGCCCGGCCGCGTCGGCACGAACTCCGTGCAGGCCGTGGTCTTCGGGCCCGACGGCGGTATCTCGACCGTCCCGGAGGTCCGCCTCACCTTCACGCTGCGCGCCCAGGACGTGGGCCCGATCGACGCCCGGCTGGAGAACAAGGGCGGCTACTGGGGGACCGAGGGCCTCCGCCTCCCGCTGCCCGGCACCTGGACGATGAGGATCACCGTCCGGACGACGGAGATCGACCAGGTGACGGTGGAGAAGGACGTACGGGTCGGTCAGTGAGCGGCGGGTGACGGGACGAGCAGCCGGCGCATGGCCTCGGCGGCGCGTACGGCGGCGTCCCCGCAGCAGTTGTTGAAGAGCACGTGCAGCTCGTCGGCCTGCTCGGCCGCGCGCCGCAACCGCGGCACCCACGCCCCGAGTTCGGACGGGGAGTACGCATGGCGGAAACGGTCCTCCTTGCTCCCGGTCCCCCACGCGGCGCTCCGGCCGTGGAACCGTACGACGGCGAGGGCGGGGCGGGTGACGGGTACGAGCGGCGGGAGCGAGCCGGACAGGCCCTGGGCCATGTCCACGCCCACGGCACTCGCGCCGAGCGCGGAGAGCAACGCGCAGGTGGCGCCGTACTGTTCGGCGGCCCACCACCCGGGGTGCCGGAACTCCACGGAGAGGGGCCAGCCGGACGTCCGCGCCGCGCACTCCTGGAGCGCCGCCTCGGCCCCCGGACCGGGGGCGAACCACGGCGGGAACTGGAACAGCACGGCCCCGAGCCGCCCGGCCTCCCGGAGCGGCTCCACGGCCTGCGCGAACCGCTCCCAGACCTCGCCGAGGAGCCCCTCCGGCCCGCGTCCGCGCCGTACGGCGGCGAGCTCCCGCTCACCGAGCCGCGACCGCAGGTCGGCGGGCAGCGCCTCCGCGCGCGTGGGATGCCCCGTCAGCAGCGAGAACGCCTTGACGTCGAACCGGAAGCCCTCGGGCGTCCGCTCCACCCACAGCAGGCTGTTGCGGCGGCTGGGCAACGCGTAGTACGAGGCGTCCACTTCCACGACGGGGAACCGGGACGCGTAGTACCGCAGCCGTCCCTCGGCGTCCCGCGCCCCGCGCGGGTACCACCCGCTGCCGACCAGCGCGCGGTCGGTCCACGAGCACACCCCGACCCGGATGCCGGCACCTTCACCACTCTCAGCAGCAGTCATGGGGGCCGGTTACCCCGGGAGACGGAGCTCTGTCCCGCCGTCTCCCGGGTCCGGGCGGAAGCCGCCTACTCGGCCGGGTCCGTCGCCGTGGGCCGGCGCGAGGCGGCCATCGCCCCGTCCACGCCGGTCAGCGGACGCAGCCGGTAGCTGTACGCGTAGTCACGGCTCGCGGGGAGCTTGAACTCGTCGTGCGTGTGCGCGCCCCAGCTGTTGTCGCCGCCCACGCCCATCTGCCGGTGGTTCACCCGCAGGACGACCTCCTCACGCGGGGTGAGCTGGTAGTCGTGCCGCACCCCGGCCGACAGGTCCTCCGGGGTGAAGTGCGAGGCGTTGACCTCCAGCAGCGGCGCGTCGGAGAGCGGGTCGCCGGAGACGAGCAGCCCGCTGCCGTCACGGCCGGTCAGCGCGATCCAGCGGACGTCGGTCCTGTTGCCGTTCTCCTGCGGGCGGATGTACGGGGTCCACTGCCCGGAGACGGTGCCGGAGTACACGCCCACGTCGGTGCCGGTGTTGCGGTCCCAGTGGTTCTCCTCGGGGCCGCGCCCGTACCAGCGCAGCCGGTCGAGGCGGCCCGGCAGGAACAGCAGCGTGCCGACCTCCGGGAGGTACGGCAGGCTCGCCGCACCCGGGCGCACGGTGTTGTCGACCTTGATCTCGCCGTTGCCGAACACCGTGTACGTGGTCGTGAAGGACGAGGTGACGGTGGTCGGCAGCGTGCCGCCGACCTCGATCACGACGGCCCGGTCGCCGAGGGCCCGCACGCGTACGTCCGTCACCTCGCGCCGGGCGCCCGCGTCGCGCCAGGTCTGGTTGCGGGTGTGCTGGCCGTTGCCCCGGTCGTTGTCGGTCGGCGCGCGCCAGAAGTTCGGCACGGGTCCGGTCTCGATCAGCCGGGCGCCCCGGGCCTCGTACGACGTGATGACGCCGCTGCCCTTGTCGACGGTGACCGAGAAGCCCCTGCCCCGGACGGTGACGGACGCGTCGCCGTCCTCGTACCGCAGCGCCGGGACGTCCGCGAGCGGTACGGGCTCGACGGGCGGGACGCCCGCGTCCACCGGGAGCTGTGCCCCGGCCACCTCGAAGCCGGCCTTCGCCCACTTGGTGGGCTCCTTGGTGGTGAAGGACAGCTCCAGGAAGAACTCGGTGCCCGGCGCCGGGCGGTCCGGCAGCCGGTACGGCACGGTGATCCGCTTGCTGGACAGCGGCTTCACGTCCAGCTGGGCGCGGGTCAGCTTCCCGCTCCGCACCACCTCGCCGTCGGCGACGAGCGACCACCGGCCGTCGAACTCCCGGAGGTCGGTGAAGAGGTTCTCGTTGGTGAGGGTGACGTCGCGGGCTGTGGCGGTGAGGGTGCCGGAGGCGGGTACGGCACTGATCGTCTGGTAGACCCGCTTCACCTCCGCCGCCTTCCCGGTGTGGCCGCGGTCGGCGGTGACGACGCCGTCCGCGACGAACGCCCCGTCGTTGGGGTTGTCGCCCCAGTCGCCGCCGTACGCGAAGAAGGAGCGCTCGCGGGCCCGCTTCTCGGCGGTCTTCACGGTGGCCGCGTCGAACCAGAACCGCACGCCCTCGTCGCCGGGACCACGGCGGTCGGAGGCCAGTTCGGCGGCGGTCAGCGCGCGGGCGTACACGCGGGCCCGCCGGATCGTGCCGCTGAACTCGCGGGTCGGGTTGTCGACGTCGGTGGCGAGCGAGAGCGGCGCCGTGTTGACGTCGGGCCCCCGGGTGGTGGTCCGCACGGCCCTGACCTGGCCGTCGACATGGAGGGTGAGGGTGCCCGCGGCCGCGTCGTACACCCCCGCGACGTGGTGCTCGCGGCCCGTCCAGTCGTCGGGGAGCGCCCAGCTCGCGGTGGTCCACTGGCCGCCGCCGTACAGGAAGAACTCCAGCTGCCGGTCGGTCTGCTTCAGGGCGTACTGCGTGTCGCCCTTGGCCAGGATCGGCTGGTGGAAGCCGGTGACGTGCGGGGTGATCCAGGCTTCGAGGGTGAGCGCACCGGTGAGGTCGAGGCCCTCGTCGCGGGCGAAGACGGTGCCGCCGGTCAGGCCCTTGCGGCGGTCGAAGGTACCGCTCGCGTTCTGGATCTCGCCGCGCAGCCGGGCCGGTCCCGTCTCGGTGAACAAGGTGCGGGTGGGGGTCGGTGTGGTCAGGGACTGGTCGACGAAGTCCCAGATCCAGCCGCCCTGGAGGACGTCGTACCGGCGCACGACGTCCCAGTACTTCTTGAAGTTGCCGTTCGAGTTCCCCATCGCGTGCGCGTACTCGATCATGACGTACGGCCGGGTGTCCGCCGTGTCCTGCGCCCGGGCCTCCACGCGCGCGGGGCTCTCGTACATGCGGGAGCGGATGTCGCTGATCCCCGGCCGGTCGTCGCCCTCGTACTGGATGACGCGGGTCGGGTCGTACGAGCGGATCCAGTCGTGCATGGCGACGAACGTGCTGCCGGTGCCGGCCTCGTTGCCGAGCGACCAGATGACGACCGAGGCGTGGTTCTTGTCGCGGTGGACCATGTTCTGGGCGCGGGCCACGCACGCCGCGCGCCACTCGGGGTGGTCGCCGGGGTACTCGTCGCGGACGCCGTGCGTCTCCAGGTTCGTCTCGTCGACGATGTAGAGGCCGTACTCGTCGGCCAGCTCCAGCCACAGCGGGTTGTTCGGGTAGTGCGAGGTGCGGACGCTGTTCATGTTGAGCCGCTTGACGATCTCGATGTCCCGCACCATGTCCGCGCGCGTGAGGGCGGTGCCGCGGTCGGGGTGCATCTCGTGGCGGTTGGTGCCGCGGAAGGACACGGGCTGCCCGTTGATCCGCATCAGCCCGTCCTTCAGCGCGAACTCGCGCAGGCCCACGCGGTGCGAGACCGTCTCGGTCACCTTTCCCGCCGGGTCACGGAGCTGGAGCACGGCGGTGTAGAGGTAAGGGTCCTCGGCCGACCACAGCCGGGGCGCGGGAACCGCCCTGGAGGCGCGTACGGTCACGTCCTCCCCGGCCGGCACGGAGGCGAGGTCGGCGTCCTGCCGCAGCGGCCGCGGCCAGACGGCGTGCCCGCGCGCGTCGTAGAGCTGGGTCTCGACGGAGTACCGGCCGCCGCCCTCCCCGCCGTAGGCGCGCACGCTCGCGGTGACCGCCAGTTCGGCGGCCCGGTAGCCGTCGCCCAGCGGGGTGTCCAGCTTGAAGTCGCGCAGGTGGACGGTGGGCGTGGAGTACAGGTAGACGGAGCGGAAGATCCCGCTCAGCCGGATCATGTCCTGGTCCTCGAGCCAGTCGCCGTCGGAGTACCGGTACACCTCGACCGCGATCTGGTTGGTGCCGGACTTCAGGTACGGGGTGATGTCGTACTCGGCGGGGGTGTACGAGTCCTCGTGGTAGCCGGCCAGCTCCCCGTTGATCCAGACGTAGTGGGCCGATTTCACGCCCTCGAAGTGCAGGAACGTCCGCCGCCCCGACCAGCCCTCCGGCACGGTGAAGGCCCGTCTGTACTGGCCCACGGGGTTGTACCGGGTCGGCGCGGCCGGCGGCTGCGCGTCCTCGCCGAGGCCGTTGGGGCCCCACCACGGGTACGTGATGTTGACGTAGATCGGGAAGTCGTAGCCGTGCAGCTGCCAGGCGGAGGGCACCGGAATCGTGTCCCAGGCGGAGTCGTCCAGGTCGGTGCGGTGGAAGTCCGCGTCCCGGTCCTCGGGCCGGTCCGCGTACGCGAACCGCCACTTCCCGTCGAGGCTCAGCCGGTACGGCGAGCGCGTGCGGTCGGCGTCCAGGGCCTGCCGGACGCTTCCGTACGGCATGAGCGTGGTGTGCGGCGGCTCGGTCCCCACCCGGAAGACGGCGAAGCCGTCGTTCCACTCGGGGGCCGCGGCGTCGCCCGGGGCCTGCGCTCCGGGCCGCCCCGCCGCGTACGCCGCGAAGGGCGAGGCGGACAGGGAGAGGGCGCCGAGGAGGGCGGCTCCCCCCTCCAGGAGCCGGCGGCGGCTGACGGGGGGCCGGGTGGTGGGGGACGCGGGAGAGACGGGGAGAGGGAGGGAGCGGGAGTTCGAAGAGGACGCGGGAGACGGCTGGGAGTCGTGCGGGTGCGACATGACCTTGGCCTTCCTCGGCGGTTCACGCGGTCGACGACGTACGGAACTCAGCAGCAGCTCAAAGGCACGGGGTCACAGGGGCCCCACGGAGATCACCCGTCCCTGAGGCAGCCTCACCCTAGGACCCGCACACAATCGGAGCAATAACGCCGTCGGACTTTGTGTGTTCCTGAGGGGAGTCCTCGGCCAGGTCCCGTCGGCACCCGATCGGGGCGGGCACGGGATGTCGGGTCCGGCCGGGTGGTCCCTCCCTAGCGTGGAGATCGTCAAAGGAAGGGAGAAGCCGGTGCTGGAGCGGCTGAACCAGGCCATGGAGCACATCGAGCGGCACCTCGACGGGACCGTCGACGTGGCCGAACTCGCGCGGATCGCCGTCACGTCGGAGTACCACTTCCGGCGGCTGTTCTCCGCGCTGGCCGGCATACCGCTGTCCGAGTACGTCCGGCGGCGTCGGCTGACGGTCGCCGGTGCGGAGGTGCTCGACGGCCGTCGGACGCTGCTAGAGGTCGCCGTGCGGTACGGCTACGGCTCGGGCGAGGCGTTCGCCCGCGCGTTCCGCGCCATGCACGGCGTCGGCCCGGGCGAGGCACGGCGCGCCGGAGCGACGCTGCGCTCGCAGCCCCGGATGTCCTTCCGTCTGGTCGTCGAAGGGAGTACGGACATGCGCTACCGGATCGTGGCGAAGCGGGAGTTCCGGGTGGTGGGGAAGAAGGCGCGGGTGCCCCTCGTCCACGAGGGGATGAACCCGGCGATCGCCGACTTCGTACGGAGCATCGACCAGGACACCCTGCGCCGCATCGAGGAGCTCTCGGACCAGGAGCCGCGCGGGTTCGTCAACGTCAGCGTCAACATCGACGAGAGCCGTGCGGAAGGCACCGAACTCGACTACTACCAGGGGGTCGTGACCGGGGCCGACGTGCCCGAGGACCTGGACGCGATCGAGGCGCCCGCGGGCGCATGGGCGGTGTTCGAGACCTCGGGCCGCTTCCCGGAGACGATCCAGTACCTGTGGCGGGACGTGTTCACCCAGTGGTTCCCGTCCAACCCGTACCGCAGCAGGCCGGGCCCGGAGATCCTGCGGGCCCGGGTGTCCGCCGACGGCACGGAGGCGGAGGCGGAGCTGTGGATTCCGGTGGAGCGGGTTCCGGGCTGACCCGGCCAGTCCGTGTCGTTGCCCGGGCTGCTCAGGACGACCGGCGCAGCCAGTCGTCGAAGCGGATGCGGCCCAGCCGGGCGTGGCCCTCGCCGGGCACGAGGCTGCGCTCGCCCGGTACGGCACCGAAGTAGCGGGCCTCCGGGTCGGTGACGACCGGGCGCGGGTCGTGCCACGCGCGCAGCGCCTCGGCGACGCACTCGTCGAAGCGGAACCGCTGGGGTCCGGCCACCTCGGTGGTCTCCTTCGACGGGGCTGCCAGGGCCGCCTCGCACACCGCTTCGGCGACGTCCTCGGCCGCGATGGGCTGGAAGAGCACGGGCGCCACGCGCACGGTGCCGTCGACGGTGGCGGCGTCGGCGATGCCCTTGACGAACTCGAAGAACTGCGTCGCCCGCACGATCGAATGGGGGACCGGACCCTGCTTGACCAGCTTCTCCTGGGCCAGCTTGGCCCGGAAGTAACCGTTGTCGGGCAGGGTCTCGATGCCGACGATCGACAGCACCACGTGGTGCCCCACGCCCGCGGCGGCCTCGGCGGCCAGCAGGTTGCGGGTGGAGGCGGTGAAGAAGTCGAGGACCGCCTGTTCCTCGAAGGAGGGCGAGGCGGCCACGTCCACGACCGCCCGGGCGTCGGTGAGCGCGTCGGCGAGGCCCTCGCCGGTGACGGTGTCGACGCCCGTGCCGGGCGCGGCGGGCACCGCCTCGTGCCCGTGCCCGCGAAGCTTCTCGACCACCTTGCCGCCGACGCGGCCGGTACCGCCGATCACCACGATCTTCACGCCGTACGCTCCTCGATGCGATCTATGTGGACGGGATTGCGCGTGGACGCCAGCTCAGGACGACCGGGACGCGCGCAAGTGCGCCCGCTGCTTCAGCTCGTCGTCCTCGACCAGGACCAGCATCGGCTGTCCGGGCGCGCAGAACATGGTCACGAGGAAGCTGAGCCGGGTGTCGGTGCGGTTGTTGCCGTCCTGGTAGTGGATGACGTCACCGCCGGGTTCCCAGAAGGTCTCGCCGGCGCGGACGACGCGCACCGGCTCGCCCTCCAGCTCGAAGCGCATCTCGCCCTCCAGCACGTAGCCGAAGGCCGGCCCGGAGTGGCGGTGCGGCGGGGTGCCCGGGTCGCCGGGCGGGAAGTCGACCCGGATGGTCGTCGCGTGCGCGTCCCGCGGGACGGCGGGCGGGGTGGCCTCCTGCAGCACGGTGACCGCGTTCTTCCATGCCTCCGAACGCGGATGGTCGTCGGTGTGGGACATGGCGGATGTCCTCCCTTGCCTGCCTGCCTGCCTGCTACCTGCCTGCTTCTCCCGCGGTGTTCAGCGCGGCCTTGAGCACCTCGACGGCCTGCGCGGTGGCGGCGCGGGCGGCACGGGTGTCGCGCAGCGGGTTGAGCATCATGAAGTCGTGCAGCGTGCCGTTGTAGCGGACGCCGGTGGTCGGGACGCCGGCCAGGACGAGCTTGCGGGCGTACGCCTCGCCCTCGTCGCGCAGGACGTCGTTCTCGTCGACGACCACGTACGCGGGCGGCAGGCCGCGGAGATCCTCGACGCCGGCCCGCAGCGGGGAGGCGGTGATCTCCGCGCGCTCCGCGGGGTCGGTGGTGTAGCAGTCCCAGAACCAGGCCATGGCCGCCGCGGTCAGGTACGGGCCGTCGGCGAACTCCCGGTAACTGTCGGTGTCCTGGGCCGCGTCGGTGACCGGGTAGTACAGCGACTGGTGCACGAACCGCACGTCGCCGCGCCGCTTGGCCAGCAGTGTCAGCGCGGCGGCCATGTTGCCGCCGACCGAGTCGCCGGCCACCGCCAGCCGGGCGGCGTCGAGGCCCTCTCCGGCGCCGTCGCGGACGATCCACCGCGCGGTGGCGTACGCCTGCTCGACGGCGACCGGGTAACGGGCCTCGGGCGAGCGGTCGTACTCGACGAAGACGACGGCGGCGCGCGCGCCCACGGCCAGCTCGCGGACGAGGCGGTCGTGGGTGGCCGCGTTGCCCAGCACCCAGCCGCCGCCGTGGACGTAGAGGACGGCCGGCAGCGCGCCGGCCGCCCCCGCGGGCCGCACGACGCGCACCCGCACGTCACCGGCCTCGGCCGGCACGGTGATCCACTTCTCGTCGATGCCGGGCAGGGAGGGAACCGGGGCGGCCTGGACGTCGTCCAGGACCTTCCGCGCTCCCCCGGGCCCCAGCTCGTAGAGGAACGGCGGCGTCGCGGTGGCGTCCGCGAACTCCTGTGCGGCCGGCTCCAGAACATGCTCACCCACGTGCGGTCCTCCCCCCCCCGGCCGCCGATCGCCGCGGCCCTCTCCGTCACGGGCCCGGGCCCGGACACCGACGACTGTCGCCGGACCGGACGCCGGTCGTACCCGGGCGGGCCACGGGCCGGGTCCCTGGGGTGGCGCCGCGAGCCGTCGGGCCCTCGGGTCTCCAGGCCCTCAGGCCCCGGTACGCGGCTCGGCGCGCTGGAGCTGCCTGCGGGAGGTGACGGCGAGCTTGCCGAAGATGTTGCGCAGGTGCCATTCGACCGTGCGCGGGCTGATGAAGATCCGGGCGCCGATCTCGGGGTTGGTCAGCCCCTCACGGACGAGACGGACGATCTGCGCCTCCTGCGCGGTGAGTTCCCCGGCGGTGCCGGCGGCGCGTTTGCGGACCTGCTCCCCGGTGGCCAGCAGCTCGCGCGCGGCCCGCCGGGCGAAGGCGCTCATGCCCATCGCGGTGAACGCTTCATGGGCGGTACGCAGCTGTTCACGGGCGTCCCGCTGGCGGCGCTCGCGGCGGAGCCACTCACCGTAGAGCAGCCGGGCCCGGGCCAGCTCACCGCGGATCGCGCCGCGCCCGAGCCGGTCGACGGCCTCGCGGTAGTGGTCCTCGGCGGCCGTGCCACTGCTCATGAGCGCCCGGGACCGTGCCTCGACGCCCAGCGCCCAGTCCGTACCGCTCGGCCGTGTCCGCTCGCCCAGCCGCCGGAGGGCGTCCGCGGCGCGTGCCGGATCGCCGCCGCCGCGGGTCGCGGCCTCGACGTACTCCGCCAGCGCCCACACGGAGGCGGAACCCACGTCGCGCCGGCCGTGGTCGACGACACCGGACAGCGCGGCCAGCGCGTCCTCGTACCGGCCCAGGCTGTTGCGGACCAGGGCCGTCGCCCAGCCGCCGACGATCAGCGGACCCTGCTCGCCCCGGCGTGCCGTCTCCGCGACGGCGGTACTCATCAGCGCGGCGCACTCGGCCTCCCGGCCCTGCCAGGCGGCGACCAGCAGCGCACCGTAGGGCGGGTACGGGACCCCGGCCGCCTCGGAGGCCGTCCGCACCTCCTCGACCAGCTCGGCGGCGGCGCCCAGCTCGCCCGCGACCACATGGGCAGTGAGGCGTCCGGTCAGGGCGAGCGGCAGCGTGGTGAGCCGGCCGGTGCCGGTGGCGAGCCGGATGTGCCGGTCGGCCAGCAGGACGCAGGACTCGTGGTCCCAGAGGCTCGCGGCCATGGCGGTGACGAGCCAGAGCCAGCGCAGCCCCTCGTCGTCGGAGAGGGCCGGGCCGCGGAAGGCGTGCAACGCCGGCCGCAGCCTCGTCACACCGGCGCCGTGGCCTTCGAGGATCAGCGTGGTGATGCCGTCCAGCAGCAGATCGCCGGGGCGCGGGGGTGCCACCGCCGACGGCGCCGAGCGCGCCGCCTCGGCCGCCCGGAGCTGGCCGTCGCCCGTGGCGTCGGGAGTGGCGAACAGCGCCGCGCCGATCGCCTCCAGGTAGGTGTCGCGGGCGAGCGGCACGTCATGCGGTTCGAGCTGCCGGGCGGCCCTGAGCAGCAGGGGAAGGGCGTCGCCGCCCCGCTCCGCGGTGAAGGCGATCTGGGCGCGCAGCAGATCCACCTGGCCGCGCCGGCGCCCGCCCAGCGGGCCCGCCTCCGCCATGGACAGCAGACGCAGGGCGGCGTCCGGCGCCCCGGCCTGGTGGGTCGCCCGCGCGGCGGTCAGGGCGCGCTCCTGGCGGCGGGCCGGATCGGCGGTCAGTTCGGCGGCCCGGGCCAGGAACGCGGCGGCCGCCGCCGGCCCGCCCCGGGCGCGCGCCCGCCCGGCCGAGCGTTCGAGCTCCGCCGCGAGGTCCTCGGCCGGGCCGCGCGTGCCCTGCGCCGCGTGCCAGGCGCGCCGGTCGGGATCGGCGCCCGGGTCGGTGACCTCCGCCAGTACGCGGTGCGCACGGCGCCGCTCCCGGGGGGACGCCGCCCAGTAGACGGCCGACCGCACCAGCGGATGCCGGAACCGTACGAGATCGTCGACCGTGACGATCCCGGCCAGGACGGCGGGCGTCACCGCCTCGACCCCGATGGCGAGCCGGTCGGCCGCACGCCACAGCAGGGCGGGCCGCCCGCCGGGCTCGGCGGCCGCGATCAGCAGGAGCAGCCGGGTCGCCGGCGAGAGCCCTCCGCCCCGCCTCCACCGGGACACCACTTGAACATCCGGGTGCGGCACCTGGACGTGCCCCGGACGGCCTGCGCCGAGGAGGACACGGGCGCCCGGCACCCCGAAACCCCCCGCGAGCTCCGCCGGCGTCGTCTCCCTCGGCAGCTCGAGCAGCGTGCGGGGATTGCCCCGCGACTCGGCGACGAACCGGTCGAGCACCTCCTCGTCCCGCACCCCGGGGAGCACCGACCGCAGCAGCGCCCGCGCGTCCTCGTCCGGCAGCCCGGCGAGCGCCAGCTCCGGCAGGCCGGTCAGCTCGGGCGCCCCGTCCGGGTCCCGGACCGCGAACACGATCCCGACCGACTCGGCCGGCAGCCGGCGGGCCACGAACGCCAGCACCTGCGCGGAGGCCCGGTCGAGCCACTGCGCGTCGTCGACCAGGCAGACCAGCGCCCGGTCCCGGGCGACCTCGACCAGCAGCCCGAGCACGGCCAGCCCGACGAGAAAACGATCCGGCACCTCCCCGGAACCCGTTCCCAGCGCCGCGCGCAACGCATCGCGCTGCGCACCGGGCAACTGCTCGATCCGCCCCGCGAACGGCGCGCACAACTGGTGCACCGCCGCGAAGTCCAGCTCCGTCTCGCACCGCACACCCGTGACACGACAGACACGGAACTCCCGCTCCCGCCCGGCCACGTGATCCAGCAGCGCCGTCCTGCCCACCCCGGCCTCACCACGCACCACCAGCACCCGGCCCGCACCGCCCCGAACGGCTTCGAGCAGCCCATCAAGCTGCGCACACTCGACGCGACGCCCCCGCAGCACGTGACACCCCCACCGGTCCGCGCACCGGACATACCGTGGCGAAGCTACAACAGTCCCGACCGCGCCAGGCGAGACTCGACGAGACCGCCTCCCCGACGCGACAGGTTGACCGAAACCCCGCGCGCGGGCGGCTCTCGGGGAACGGGGATACGCCAGAGGGCCGGACCACTTCCGTGGTCCGGCCCTCTGATCAGGCGGAGGATACGAGATTCGAACTCGTGAGGGGTTGCCCCCAACACGCTTTCCAAGCGTGCGCCCTAGGCCTCTAGGCGAATCCTCCGCTCGGAACATTACATGACGTCGGAGGGTGGTTGCGAACTCGTTCGGTCCTCCGCGGATCGGGTACGCTGGGGGCAGCCCCTCACGCGGTGCTATCTGACTGAACTCCCCCAGGGCCGGAAGGCAGCAAGGGTAGGTCGGCTCTGGCAGGTGCGTGAGGGGTCTTGTCGTGTCGGCGGCATCCGCGCCGTCCGCGGGCGTTCGTCATGCGCGGGGTCCGTCGTGTGCGGGTCCGTGCGTGCCGCCCGGTTGTCAGTGGGCGCCTATAACCTCGTATGTGTGTCGTCTCTCGCGTTGTACCGCCGCTACCGCCCGGAGACCTTTGCGGAGGTCATCGGGCAGGAGCATGTCACCGACCCGCTGCAGCAGGCGCTGCGGAACAACAGGGTCAATCACGCGTACCTGTTCAGCGGTCCGCGCGGATGCGGCAAGACGACCAGCGCGCGCATCCTCGCCCGCTGTCTGAACTGCGAGCAGGGCCCCACGCCCACGCCGTGCGGCGAATGCCAGTCGTGCCGGGACCTGGCGCGCAACGGCCCGGGTTCGATCGACGTCATCGAGATCGACGCCGCCTCGCACGGTGGTGTGGACGACGCCCGTGAGCTGCGCGAGAAGGCGTTCTTCGGGCCGGCGAGCAGTCGTTACAAGATCTACATCATCGACGAGGCCCACATGGTCACGTCGGCCGGGTTCAACGCACTGCTGAAGGTCGTCGAGGAGCCGCCGGAGCATCTCAAGTTCATCTTCGCGACCACCGAGCCCGAGAAGGTGATCGGCACCATCCGGTCGCGTACGCACCACTACCCGTTCCGGCTGGTGCCGCCGGGGACGCTCCGCGACTACCTCGCCGATGTGTGCGGCCGGGAGAACATCCCCGTCGACGAGAGCGTGCTCCCGCTGGTCGTGCGGGCGGGGGCCGGGTCCGTGCGTGACTCGATGTCCGTCATGGACCAGCTGCTGGCGGGGGCGACGGAAGACGGCGTGACGTATGCCATGGCCACGTCGCTGCTGGGCTACACGGACGGGACGCTGCTCGACTCCGTCGTCGAGGCGTTCGCCGCGGGGGACGGGGCGGCCGCGTTCGAGGTCGTCGACCGGGTCATCGAGGGGGGCAACGACCCGCGGCGCTTCGTCGCCGACCTGCTGGAGCGGCTGCGGGACCTGGTGATCCTGGCCGCGGTCCCCGACGCCGCGGAGAAGGGGCTGATCGACGCGCCCGCCGACGTCGTGGAGCGCATGCAGGCGCAGGCGGACGTCTTCGGCGCCGCCGAGCTGAGCCGCGCCGCAGACCTCGTCAATGAGGGCTTGACCGAGATGCGGGGGGCCAATTCGCCCCGCCTCCAGCTCGAGCTGATCTGCGCGCGCGTCCTGCTGCCCGCCGCCTACGGCGACGACCGCTCCGTCATGGCCCGGCTGGACCGGCTGGAGCGCGGGGTCAACTTCTCCGGTGGCGGATCCGGGCCCGCCATGGGATACGTGCCGGGACCCGATGCGCACGGCGGGTACGGGGGAGCGGCCGGCGGGCCGGCTCCGGACGCGGCCGTGGTTCCGCCCGGCGGTGGGGCCGCTGCGGCCCGTGCCGCGGTGCGGGCTCCGGGGGGAGCCGGGGCAGCCGGGGTGCCCGGGACGACCGGTGAGCAGCACGGACAGATGTCTCCCGGGCCGGTCCAGGCTCCTCGGGCCGCTCAGGGCACTCAGGGCGCTGGTCCTGCTGGCCCTGCCGGTCCCGTCGGTCCTGCCGGTCCCGTCGGTCCCGTCGGTCCCGTCAGGGATGTACCACCCGTACCGGAGCAACCGGCCGCTCCGGCCGCAGCCGCTCCCGCGCCTGGTGCCTGGCCGACGGCGGCCCCCGTGGGAGGCGGCCGGCGTCCCGGCGGGTGGCCGACTGCCGCGGCCGCCCCGCAGGCGGCCGGGCCGCGCGCCCCGAGCACACCCGCGCCCGCCCCCGCACCCGGCGCCCCGGCGGGCGGCGGTGGCGGGCTCGACCCCCGCGTCCTCTGGCCGAACATCCTGGAGGCGGTGAAGAACCGCCGCCGGTTCACCTGGATCCTGCTCAGCCAGAACGCCCAGGTGACCGGGTTCGACGGCACCACCCTGCAGATCGGGTTCGTCAACGGCGGAGCGCGGGACAACTTCGCCGGCAGCGGCAGCGAGGACGTCCTGCGGCAGGCGCTGGCCGAGCAGTTCAACGTGCACTGGAAGATCGAGGCGGTCGTCGACCCCTCGGGCGGTTCCGCGCCGCCGCAGGGCGGATCGTTCGGTCCGGGCGGCTCCGGCGGCCACGGCGGCTTCGGCGGTGGTCCCGGCGGGGCGGGCGGTGGAGGGTACGGAGGGGCTCCGGCCGCGCCGTCCCGGCCCGCCGCGCCCCAGTCGTCGGCTCCGTCGCCGCGTTCGGTCTCCGCGTCGGGGCAGGGGGCCCCGGGCCAGGGCGGTGCGCCGGCGGCCGCCGCTCCGGTGCCCGTACCGCCGCCCCCGGTGGCTCCCGAGCCCGCGCCGATCTCGCCCGAGGACGACATCCCCGAGGACGACGACCCCGACCTCGACGAGTCCGCCCTCTCCGGGTACGACCTGATCGTGCGGGAGCTGGGCGCGACGGTGGTGGAGGAGATCGTCAACGAGTAGTTCCGGTAGCGGATGGCCCGGCAGCAACGAGGAGTCCCGAGCGGTTCCCGGCCCCCGGTCCCGGCCCCCGGGTCCTTCGGTCCCCGGTCTTGGCCCCCGGGTCCTTCGGTCCCCGGTCCCGGCCCCGGTCCCCGGACTTCTGCACTGCTCGTACGATCCGCCAAAGCCGCTCCGGCCTCTCCTTGGGCGGCCCCCACAAAGCCGTACGCCCCCGCCCGTTAGGCTGGCCCCGTGAAGGTCCTCGTCATCGGCAACGGCGCCCGCGAACACGCCCTGTGCCGTTCCCTGTCCCTCGACCCCGCCGTCACCGCCCTGCACTGCGCCCCGGGCAACGCGGGCATCGGTGAGGTCGCCGAGCTGCACCAGGTCGACGCCCTCGACGGCAAGGCGGTGGCCGCCCTGGCCGGCGACCTCGGAGCCGACCTGGTCGTCGTGGGTCCGGAGGCCCCCCTCGTCGCGGGTGTCGCCGACGCCGTGCGCGAGGCCGGCATCCCGTGCTTCGGCCCCTCCGGTGAGGCCGCCCGGATCGAGGGCTCCAAGGCCTTCGCGAAGGATGTGATGGCCGAGGCCGGTGTGCCCACCGCGCGGTCGTACGTCTGTACGACGCCGGAGGAGGTCGACGAGGCCCTCGACGCCTTCGGCGCCCCGTACGTCGTCAAGGACGACGGGCTCGCCGCCGGCAAGGGCGTCGTCGTCACCAGCGACCTCGAGCAGGCGAAGGCGCACGCGAACGCCTGCGACCGCGTCGTCATCGAGGAGTACCTCGACGGTCCCGAGGTCTCGCTCTTCGCGATCACCGACGGGGAGTGCGTCCTCCCGCTCCAGCCCGCGCAGGACTTCAAGCGCGCCCTGGACGGCGACGAGGGGCCGAACACCGGAGGCATGGGCGCCTACTCGCCGCTGCCCTGGGCCGAGCCCAAGCTGGTCGAGGAGGTGCTGCAGACGGTGCTGCAGCCGACCGTGGACGAGATGCGGCGCCGCGGCACCCCGTTCTCCGGCCTGCTGTACGCCGGTCTGGCGATCACCAGCCGTGGCGTGCGGGTGATCGAGTTCAACGCCCGTTTCGGCGACCCGGAGACCCAGGTCGTCCTCGCCCGGCTGAAGACCCCGCTGGCCGGAGTGCTGCTCGCCGCGGCCGAGGGCAACCTCGCCGACCTGGAGCCGCTGCGCTGGAGCGACGACGCGGCCGTCACCGTGGTCGTGGCCTCCCACAACTACCCCGGCACCCCGCGCACCGGCGACCCGATCACGGGGCTCGACCGGGTGGCCGCCGAGGACGCTCCGCACGCGTACGTCCTGCACGCCGGCACCCGGCGGGACGGGGACGCGGTCGTGAGCGCGGGCGGCCGGGTGCTGTCCGTGACGGCGACGGGCGCGGACCTGACGCAGGCACGCGAACGGGCGTACACGGCGGTCGGCCGCATCGGCCTCGACGGTTCCCAGCACCGGACGGACATCGCGGCGAAGGCGGCGTCCGGCAGCGTGTGATCCCCGGTCCCGCACCCCTGCGGACCCGCACCCTGCGTACCCGCCTCGGCCTGATGATGAACCAGGCGAACCAGGCGGACCAGGTCACTCCGGGCCCCGGATTCCTCAGGAATTCGGGGCCCGATCCTTGCGCTGTGTCATCCACCTTTCCCCAAAGCCATTCCATCGAGTGACCGATGTCCTATCCGGCTGACGTGGTCCGGGGCCCCAACTAGGGTGCGGCGCAAGCAGTCCGGCACTTGGCCCACCGGCATTGCGATGTCAGTGATGGGTGCCACAGTGGGGTGAGTGAGCAACGCCAGGCCACCCGGCGGCGCCCGCGGCGACGCCGGACCGTCGTCACGGCGCGCGCCGCAGCGCGCACCGTGTGAGGTGCCGTACGGCACAGTTGGGGGTGACCTTCGGTCGTGACCGGTATGGGTGTGGAGGTGGGCGCGCAGGCCGCGCGTTCCCGGGCCCTCGCCGTGCTGCGCATACGCAGCAGGGCGCTGGCCGTCGCCCTGCTGCCCGCCGCCGTCGCCGTCGTGCTGCTGGCCGGCGGGGCCACGGGCCACCTCACCGGCGCGGGCTGGTCCGTCACGCGCTGGATCGTGACGGTGTTCGCGGCCGTCGTCCTCCTCTGCGCCACGGGCATCGCGCTGGTCGTGGCCCGCGCCCGCCCCGCGATGAGCCCCACGGTCCCCATCAGCGAGGAGTGCGCGCCCGACCTCTACCGCCTGGTACGGGACCTGGCCGACCGGCTGGACGTCCCGGCGCCCTCCGCGATGGCGCTCACCCCGGACTGCGACAGCTGGCTGGAGGACCGTACGCATCCGTCCCACGGCGGCTCGCCGTCCCCGGGGACCGGGAACGCCCCGGGTACCGGGAACGGCTCGCTCTCCGCCGTACGCGCGTCGATCCCCGGTCTGCGGAACGGCCGGCCGGGGCGACGAGCCGGGACGGGTGAGCCTGCCGGGCCCGGTGAGCCCCACCGGCCCGGCCGTCAGGGGGCGCAGGAGGCACCCGTGCTGGTGATCGGCTCGCCGTTCCTGTGGTGGATGCGCGTGGGCGAGCTGCGCGCCGTCCTCGCACCGGTCGTCGCGGGTACGGGACCGTCGGCGCACCCGGACATAGCGGCGGCCCGCCGCTTCGTACGGGGCCTGGACGCGGCCGTGGCCGAGACGGCGGCGCCGGGGCGCGGCCTCCTGTCGCGGACGGCGCTGACCGGGGCGGGCTGGGTGGCCCGCCTGCTCCTGCGCAGTTGCCGGGAGCACGCGGCGGAGATGGAGCGGGGCGTGGCGGCCGCGGCGGCCGAGCGCGCCCAGGCCGTGGACTACGGGCTGCGGATCGTCGCCCAGGAACAGGTCGGACTGGCGTACGCGGGCTGGGACCGGCTGCTCACCCGGGTCGCGCTGCCCGCCTGGCGGATGGGCCGCTGGCCCTCCCGGCTGGACGCGGGCGTCGTCGCCGCCCTGACCGAGCTGTCCCGGCGCGACCGCCTGGCCGAGGGGTTCGCCTCCCGGCTGGGCGAGCGTCCGGCCTGTGACCTCCTCGAAGAGCCCGGTCTGGTCGACGAGGCCACGTCACTGCTGGCCGCGCGTCTCTTCCACGGCGGCCCCACCGAACCCGGACCCGACTGGGCCCCGGTGAACTGGCAGGACTACCCGGAGGAGGTCGTCGACCGCAAGTGGCGCACGGACGCGGCCCGGCTCCACCGGGTGCTGGACGCGCTGGGTGTCCGGCACCCGGTGGACCCGGCGATGGCGATCTCCGTTCCGGGCGGGCCGACCCTGGCACGGGTGATGGACCACCTCACGATCCGCACCACCGCCATCGACGCATCCGACGCCACTGCCGTCACGGATGCCACTGCCGTCACCGATGCCACCGACGCCACGAATGACGCGAATGCCACGAACAGTGCGGACACCGGGAGCGGAAGTGACATCCGCGACAGGTACGCCGACCCGGAGGCCGACCCGGACGCCGGCCCGAACAGCGAGCGGGCTGCCGTTCTGGCGGCCGGCCTGAGCGCGGAGCTGGCGCGCGAGGAGGCCGCGGCGCCGACGGGCGCACCGGCCCTGGGCGCGGAGGAGGCACAGGGGCCGGACCGGGTGCTGTGGGGCGACGGCACGTTGCCGCTCTTCCCCCTGCAGCCCCCGCGGACCGGCCGCGAACTGCTCACCGACCACGTCACCGCCATGGTCTGCTGCACCGCCATGGACACGGCCGGCGCCACCCCGGGTCTCGACTGGCTGGACGGGCCGGCCCTCCTGGTCGACGGCGTACGCACCGCCGACCTGGCTCCCCGTGTCCTCGCCCTGGTCGAGGACGGCGATCCCGATCCCCTGCGGGAGTGGCTCCGCCGCCTCGACATCCGCCCGGAGAAACCGGTCCGCCTGGTGTAGCTCCCCGTCCCGATGCACGTCCCTGTCGCCGACAGACCGCACACCAGGTACGACGGGGGAACGAAGGAGGGGAACAGCCATGAGGTCCGAGAAGATCCGCCGCTGGGAGTCGGGCGCCCTCGCGCACGCCGTGACGGACCCCTTCGGCCAGGGCCCCGTCCCCTGGCTCCGGGGCGTCGAGACGTACGTCGACGAGAGCGGGCGGCTCGTCCCCTGGTACGCCGACCAGACCGACGCGCACCCCGACGCACCCCCGGACGCGACGACCCGGGAGGGCGGCACCCGGATTCCCGGCCCCCGCCCCGGACGCGCACACGCCGGAGGTCCCCGTTCCGCCGACGACTTCCACCGGCAGATCAAGGGCTTCGCCACCACCGGCTCCACCACTCCGGGCGAGTCCATCGACTTCCACGTCACCGTCGATCCGCCCCAGGAGTTCAGCGTCGACATCTACCGGATCGGCCACTACGGCGGCGACGGCGCGGCCAAGATCACCACCAGTCCGCGCCTCTCCGGCATCGTCCAGCCCCCGCCCCTCACCGCCGACCGCACGGTCTCCTGTCACCACTGGTGGCTCTCCTGGCGCCTGCAGATCCCGGCCTACTGGCGGACCGGGGCGTACGTGGCCGTCCTGACGACCGCCGACGGCTACCGCTCGCACATCCCCTTCACGGTCCGTGACGACCACCCCGCCGACGTGCTGGTCGTGCTGCCCGACATCACCTGGCAGGCGTACAACCTCTACCCGGAGGACGGCCGCACCGGTGCGAGCCTCTACCACGCCTGGGACGAGGAGGGCCGGCTCCTCGGCGAGGCCGACGCCGCCGGCACGGTCTCCTTCGACCGTCCCTACGCCGGCGCGGGTCTGCCCCTTTACGTCGGCCACGCCTACGACTTCATCCGCTGGGCCGAGCGCTACGGCTACGACCTCGCCTACGCCGACGCCCGCGACCTGCACGCCGGTCACATCGACCCCACCCGTTACCGATGCCTGGTCTTCCCCGGCCGCGACGAGTACTGGACGGGGCCCATGCGCCGGGCCGCGGAGCACGCCCGCGACCGGGGCACCTCCCTGGTCTTCCTCTCCGCCGGCGCCCTGTACTGGCGGGTGGAACTGGGGCCGTCCCCGTCCGGAGCCCCTGACCGGCTGCTGACCTGCCGCAAGCACAAGGGTCCTGGCAAGCCCATGCTGTGGCGCGAGACGGACCGCCCCGAGCAGGAGCTGATCGGCGTCCAGTACGCGGGCAGAGTGCCCGGCCCCCGTCCGCTGGTCGTGCGCCGGGCCGGGCACTGGCTGTGGGAGGCGACCGGCGTTCAGGAGGGCGACGAGCTGGAGGGACTGGTCGCGGGCGGGGCCGACCGCCGCTTCTCCCGCGCCCCGCTGCGCGGCCACGAGAACCGCGTCCTGCTCGCACAGTCCCCGTACCGCGACGTCGAGGGCGCCGCCCGGCACCAGGAGACGTCCCTGTACCGGACGGCCTCCGGAGCCTGGGTCTTCGCCTCCGGGACACTCGCCTGGACCCCGGCGCTGGGCCGCCCCGGCCACGCCGACCCGCGCGTCCAGCAGGCCACGGCCAATCTGCTCGACCGCATCTGCAAACGCGACTGACCTGCGGCGAGAACGGCGTCCGGGACCGGACCCCGGCCGCCGTCCGGCACCCGTATACGGGAGAATCGACTCATTGGACAGAACCACGGGGAGGAACCGTGTCCGGATTCGTCGAAAAGCCCGAGCCGATCGAGGTTCCGGGCCTGGTGCACCTGCACACCGGCAAGGTGCGCGAGCTGTACCAGAACGAGGCGGGCGACCTCGTGATGGTCGCCAGCGACCGTACGTCCGCGTACGACTGGGTGCTGCCGACCGAGATCCCCGACAAGGGCCGCATCCTCACGCAGCTCTCCTTGTGGTGGTTCGACCAGCTCGCCGACCTGGTCCCGAACCACGTGGTGAGCACCGAGCTGCCACCGGGCGCCCCCGCCGACTGGGCGGGCCGCACCCTGGTCTGCAAGTCCCTGCGTATGGTGCCGGTGGAGTGCGTGGCGCGCGGCTACCTCACGGGCTCGGGTCTCGCCGAGTACGACGAGTCCCGCACGGTCTGCGGCCTGGCCCTCCCCGAAGGGCTCGTCGACGGCTCGGAACTCCCCGCGCCGATCTTCACCCCGGCCACCAAGGCCGAGGTCGGCGAGCACGACGAGAACGTGCCCTACGAGGAGGTCGCCCGCCGGGTCGGCGCCGAGACCGCCGCCCAGCTGCGGCAGGCGACGCTCGCCATCTACAGCCGGGCCCGCGACATCGCCCGTGACCGCGGCATCATCCTCGCGGACACGAAGTTCGAGTTCGGCTTCGAGGGGGAGGACCTCGTCCTCGCCGACGAGGTGCTCACCCCCGACTCCTCCCGGTTCTGGCCGGCCGACCAGTGGGAGCCGGGCCGTCCCCAGCAGTCCTTCGACAAGCAGTTCGTCCGCGACTGGCTGACCTCCGCCGAGTCCGGCTGGGACCGCAAGGGTGAGCAGCCGCCGCCCGTGCTGCCCGAGGAGATCGTGGCGGCGACCCGCGCGAAGTACGTCGAGGCGTACGAGCGTCTGACGGGCACGCCCTGGTCGTGAGGCGTGGCGCCCGGCATCGGGCACCGTCCGGTGCTCGGTGCTCGGTGCTCGGTGCTCGGTGCTCGGTGCCCGGTGTTCGGTGCTCAGCGCCGGGTGCCGGGCCGACCGCGTACGCACACGACGGAGGCCCCGGTTCACAGAACCGGGGCCTTCACTCTGAGCGGACGACGAGGCTCGAACTCGCGACCTCAACCTTGGCAAGGTTGCGCTCTACCAACTGAGCTACGTCCGCGTTGCGCCGTGGCGCGAGAGCAACTATACCCAACCTCGCTCCCGCGCGAGACGCACTGCCGCATGACGGTTCTCCGCCCCGAGCTTGGAGACGGCCGACGAGAGGTAGTTCCGCACGGTGCCCTGGGAGAGGGCGGCCCGCTCGGCGATCTCCGCGACGGGCGCCCCGTCCGCCGCGTACTCCAGTACCTCGGTCTCCCGTTCGGTCAGCGGCGAGTCGCCCGCGGCGATGGCGTCGGCCGCCAACTCCGGGTCCACGTACCGGTTACCGGCGTGCACGGCACGGATGATCTCCGCCAGCCGCTGCGCGCTGACGGTCTTCGGCACGAACCCGCGCACGCCCGCCTCCAACGCGCGCTTGAGGTGCCCCGGCCTGCCGTGACTCGTCACGATCAGCACCTTGCAGTCGGGCAGTTCGGTGCGCAGGGATGTGGCGACCCTCACACCGTCCGCACCCGGCATCTGGAGATCCAGCACCGCCACGTCGGGCGCGTGCGCCCGCGCCATCGCCAGCGCCTCCGGACCGGTCGCGGCCTCCGCCACGACGAGCAGGTCGTCCTCCAGCGCGAGCAGCGTGGCGAGCGCGCCCCGGATCAGGTGCTCGTCATCGGCGAGCAGCAGCCGAACGCGCGGCAGGGGGGTGGCCGACGTCATGAGGTGACCTCACTTGTTGCAACGATCTTGTTGAAACGGGGCCGCGCCTCGTCCACCCCCGCGGAACGCGGTGCGGCCCTGTCCGCCGCGGCCCCGGCCTCGGCCTTCGCGCGCCTCGGGTGACCGTGCGGGGCGTGCTCGGGCAACGGCACCTCGGCCGTCACCCGGAACAGTCCCTCGCCGCAGGGCGCGGCGGTCAGCGTGCCGTCGACCTCGGCGAGCCGCTCGCGCAGCCCCGCGAGGCCGGAGCCCCTGCCCGAAGAGGCCTGCTCGGGCGCCCCGTCGTTCTGCACGGTGAGCACGACCCGGTCGTCCTCCCTGCGCAGCGCCACGGAACAGCGCACCGCGTTCCCGTGCCGCAGCACGTTCGTCGTCGCCTCGCGGACCACCCAGCCGAGTGCCGACTGGACCTCCTGCGGCAGCCCCAGGCCCGAACCCGTGACCTCGCACTCGATGCCGGCCGCCGTGAGAACTCCGCGCGCACCCGCGAGCTCGGCGCTCAGATCGGCCGCGCGGTACCCGCGCACCACCGCGCGCACCTCGCTCTGCGTCTCCTGGGCGATCCGCTGCACCTCGATCATCTGCTCCAGCGCCTCGGGCCGCTCCCGCCGGGCCAGCTGCACGGCCAGCTCGCTCTTCAGGGCGATCACCGCGAGGTTGCGGCCCATCACGTCGTGCAGGTCCCGTCCGAAGCGCAGCCGCTCCTCGGCCACGGCCAGCCGGGCCAGGGTGTCGCGCGCCTCGTGCAGTTCGTACACCGCCTTGAGCAGCCAGACCGAGAACACCGAGGCCGAGGTGAGGAAACCGGCGACCAGCAGCACTGCCACCGCGAGGCCCGAAGCCGCGGCCAGGGGGATGCCCAGCAGGACCGACACCCCCCCGGTGCCGATCGCGGCGCCCACGACCGACAGGAAGGCGTGCTTCCGCCGGTCGAAGCCCAGCACGGTGAGGCAGAGGCCGAAACCGAGGACGCCGACGGTCACCGTGTACATCGACCCCGCGGCGTCCGGACCGCCGGAGCCGTGCTTCCCCAGCGCGAGCGTGACGACACCGAGCGCTCCCGTGGCGGCACCGAGCGAGGCGAGGAGGTTGACCGGCCGCTCCCGGCGGCCGCACAGCCAGTCGAACGTCCGGGACGTGGTCACCAGGCTCAGCAGGGCGTGCGCGATGACCAGCGCCAGCAGCCAGCTCGCGGAGGCGAGCCGCAGGTGGCCGAAGGGCGTCGTCCCGAGCGCGAGGAGCTCGGCCACCGGGAAGCCGAGGAACGACCAGCGGGTGTACGTCTCGACCTTCGCCGCTGTGCTCATGTCCCGCCACCATGTCCTCAGCCCCCGCATCGCCCAGCTCCCGTCAACGCCGCGGTTCCCACCGGAACCACCGTCGCACAGCCCACATCGCGAGCGCGGTCCACGCCACTCCGGTCACGACGGCCGTCAGGACGTCGGACGCCGGCAGCCCGCCGGTCCAGCCACCGCGTACCAGGGTGACGACCGGGGTCAGCGGCAGCAGTTCGCAGATTCTGGCGAGGCCGTCGGGCATGACCTCGAGCGGGACGAACGTGCCCGAGCCCATCATCGAGAGGAAGATCAGCGGCATGGACATGAACTGCGCGCCCTCCACGCTCCTGCTGAAGCTGGAGGTGACCGCCGCGAGCGCGGGCCACATGACCAGGCCCAGCAGCAGGCCCAGGACGGCGTAGTGCGGTGCCTCGGGTGCGCCGACGTCCAGGAGCGCGATGCAGGCGGCGATCAGGACGACGCTCTGCACCAGGGCTATGGCGACGGACGGCAGCGCCGCGCCCGCGAGGATCTCTGCGTCCCGCAGTTCTCCGGTGCGCAGCCGCTTGAGGACGAGCTCCTCGCGCCGGGCCGCGTACACGCTCACCAGTGAGCTGTAGACCGCGAAGAGCAGCGAGAAGCCGAGGGTGGACGAGATGATGACGGCGCCGGTCGACAGCCCGGTGCCGGACAGGTCCATCCCGTCGATCGACGTGCTCAGGCCGACCGGCATCACCAGCGGGACGAACAGCGCCGCGAACAGGGTGGCCTTGGTCCGTCCCAGCAGCGTCAGCTCCGCCCGCGCCAGCGCGGCCATACGGCTGACGGGTGTGGTGGTGCCGGCTTCCGCGCCCGTGCCCTCGTGCGTCACAGCGGTCACTTCACCGCTCCCCTCTTCGCGTTGGTTCCGGACGCCGCCGCCAGTCCCGGCTCCGCACCGTCGACGGACGCGTCGAGTGCCGCGGGTGCGCCGGACGCCTCCCGGGCTATCTGCAGGAACGCCTCCTCCAGCGACGCCGACCGCACGTCGAGTCCGCGCAGCTCGACACGGGTGCGCTCGGCCCACACGAGCAGTCCGGTGGCGGCACGCTGCAGCTCGTTCGTACGGAGCCGCACCGTACGGCCGACCATCTCGTGGTCGATCACACCGAGCTCGGCCAGCGGCGGCAGGTCGCCGAGGAAGTAGCCCTCGGGCAGCTCGAAGCCGATGCGGGACGGCTGCGTCGCGGTCACCTCCGCCGGGGTGCCGGTCGCCGCGATGCGTCCCTCGTGGAGGATCGCCAGCCGGCCGGCCAGGTTCTCGGCCTCCTCCAGGTAGTGCGTGGTGAGCAGGACAGTGGTGCCCTCGTCGCGCAGTTCACGCACCAGCTCCCAGGTGGCCTGGCGGCCCTCGGCGTCGAGACCGGTGGTCGGCTCGTCGAGGAAGAGGACCTCGGGGCGGCCGAGGAGCGCGAGTGCCAGGTCCAGGCGCCGCTTCTCGCCTCCGGACAACTGCTTGACCCGTACGCCGGTCCGCTTGCCCAGGCCGACGAGTTCCAGCGCCTCCTTCGTGGGGCGTGCTCCGCTGGTGCAGCCCGCCCACATCCGTATGGTCTCCCCGACGGTCAACTCGGAGGGGAATCCACCCTCCTGCAGCATCACGCCGATGCGGGGCCGCACGGCGGCCCGTTCCGTGTAGGGGTCGTGGCCGAGGATGCGCACCCGTCCGGCGGCCGGTGCCGCGAGGCCTTCCAGTACCTCGACCGTCGACGTCTTGCCCGCGCCGTTCGTGCCCAGGAGCGCGAAGAGTTCACCGCGGCCCACGGAGAACGTGATCCCCCGTACGGCCTCGAAACCGCCCCCGTACACGCGCCGCAGATCCGTGACGTCAATCACGTTCTCATGCCCGTTCGTGTTCATGCTTCGAGCATCCCCGCCGACGGGGAACGGCGGCAATGCGAGCTGTCATCGCTCCGCATGACAAATGTCAGAACGAGGGCCTGCACAGGCACCTAGGCCCACAAGAAGAAAGTCCCCGGTCCGCAGGACCGGGGACTTTCTCACTGGAGCGGACGACGAGGCTCGAACTCGCGACCTCAACCTTGGCAAGGTTGCGCTCTACCAACTGAGCTACGTCCGCATTGCCTCCGACCGGCTTCCACCGATCGGCGCGAGCACCAGCCTACCTGATCGACAAGAGCGATCCGACCGGCGGTGCAGAGCGGGTGACAGGAATTGCACACTGCGCCTTCCCCCTGGAAGGGGGATGTTCTACTACTGAACTACACCCGCATACCTCCGCGAGCTGGGCTTTTCGGCCTCGCCCCGCGGCGTGCTCCAGACTTTAGCTGATCACCAGGGGTGCTGCGCAAGTCGGTTGCGGGAGGCGCCGGATGACCGGTCGCCGCCGGCCCTCTCCGCCCCGGAGGGCGGTGGGGCGACACCGCGCGCACGCCCTGTCGCCCCACCGCCCTCCGGCAGTCCTACTGAGCCGCCGCGAAGGCCTCGTACACCTTCTTCGGGATCCGCCCGCGCGCGGGCACGTCCATCCTGCGGGACTGGGCCCAGGCGCGGACCGTCGCCGGATCGGGGGCCACGTCGGTCTGCTGGTAGGCCTTGCCGGATTTCGACCGCTTGCGGCCGGCTTCGACGTACGGGGCGAGGGCCTTGCGCAGTTCACTGGCATTGGCCTCGTTGAGGTCGATCTCGTACGACTTGCCGTCCAGACCGAAGGCGATCGTTTCCGCCGCTTCCGAGCCGTCGATGTCGTCGAAGAGAGTGACTACGACACGCTGCGCCACGAATATCGGTCCTTTCGTGCGACGTCCGGGCTGCCCGGTGCGCTGTTACGAGGAACGCCGCACCGTATGAGTGCCCGGAGGCCGGCTGTGGTCGGGTGTCCGGCTGTTTTCGCCGTTCATGTGCCGTTCACACGTCACCGAAGTGGTGGCGCAAAGAGCGACTGGCCGAAGTATCGGCTATTGCCTTTTCCTTTGTACAGGGCACGGCTTTGCGAAGTGTGAACCGTCTAAAACCGTCCGCGTGTCACGGTGCAATAGCTGTCGCAGATCTTTCCGGTAATTTTCCGTAACGCACCTGGACCGTTGCCGGATCGTGATGGCCGTCACGTAGTTTCCTACGAATCTACTCGCGTAGAAATTTTGTCCGGGTAGTCTGAAGAAACCTGCTCAGCACCACACACCGGGAGTGCCAGTGGCACGCGTCGTAGTCGACGTCATGCTCAAGCCGGAGATCCTCGACCCCCAGGGCCAGGCGGTGCAGCGTGCGCTGCCGCGCCTCGGTTTCGAGGGCGTCTCCGACGTACGTCAGGGAAAGCGATTCGAACTGGAAGTTGACGGGCCGGTCGACGACGCCGCGCTCGCCCGCATCCACGAACTGGCGGAATCCTTCCTCGCCAACACCGTGATCGAGGACTTCACCGTGAAGGTGGAGGAGGAGAAGGCGGGGGCCGGCAAGTGACCGCTCGTATCGGGGTCGTCACTTTCCCGGGCAGCCTGGACGACCGGGACACCCAGCGGGCGGTCCGGCTCGCGGGCGCCGAGCCGGTCGCGCTCTGGCACAAGGACAAGGACCTCAAGCAGGTCGACGCCGTGGTGCTGTGCGGGGGGTTCTCCTACGGCGACTATCTGCGCGCGGGCGCCATTGCCCGGTTCTCGCCGGTGATGGAGACCCTGATCGAGCAGGCGAAGTCGGGAATGCCGGTGCTCGGCATCTGCAACGGCTTCCAGATCCTCACCGAGGCCCACCTGCTGCCCGGCGCCATGCTCGGCAACGACCACCTGCACTTCATCTGCCGCGACCAGAAGCTGCGGGTGGAGAACGCGGACACCTCCTGGACCACCGACTACGAGTCCGGCCAGGAGATCCACATCCCGCTGAAGAACATGGACGGGCGGTACGTCGCCGACGAGCGCACCCTCGACATGCTGGAGGCGGAGGGCCGGGTCGCGTTCCGCTACCTGGACTTCAACCCCAACGGCTCCCTCCGGGACATCGCCGGCATCACCAACGAGGCGGGCAACGTCGTCGGCCTGATGCCGCACCCGGAGCACGCCGTCGAGCCCCTCATCGGCTCCGGCCGCACCGACGGCCTCCCCTTCTTCACCTCGATCCTCAAGAAGCTGGTCAACGCATGAGCAAGACCCCTCTGGACACGGTCGAGCACGCGGCCGCGACCCCGGACGTCGAGCTGCCCTGGGCCGAACTCGGCCTGAAGAAGGACGAGTACGAGCGGGTCGTGGAGATCCTCGGCCGCCGGCCCACCGGCGCCGAGCTCGCCATGTACTCGGTCATGTGGTCCGAGCACTGCTCGTACAAGTCCTCCAAGGTCCACCTGCGCCAGTTCGGCGAAAAGGCGCCCCAGTCGGACGCCCTGCTCGTCGGCATAGGCGAGAACGCGGGCGTCGTGGACGTCGGCCAGGGCTACGCGGTCACCTTCAAGGTGGAGTCGCACAACCACCCCTCCTACGTGGAGCCCTACCAGGGCGCGGCCACGGGTGTCGGCGGCATCGTGCGCGACATCATCGCGATGGGCGCGCGGCCGGTGGCCGTCGTGGACCCGCTGCGCTTCGGCGCCGCGGACCACCCGGACACCAAGCGCGTCCTGCCCGGCGTCGTCGCGGGCATCGGCGGCTACGGCAACTGCCTCGGCCTGCCCAACATCGGCGGCGAGGTCGTCTTCGACGCCTGCTACCAGGGCAACCCGCTGGTCAACGCCGGTGCCATCGGCGTCATGCGGCACGAGGACATCCACCTCGCGAAGGCGTCCGGCGCGGGCAACAAGGTCATCCTGTACGGCGCCCGGACCGGCGGCGACGGCATCGGCGGCGCCTCGATCCTGGCCTCCGAGACCTTCGACGACGCCAAGCCCTCGAAGCGCCCCGCCGTCCAGGTCGGCGACCCCTTCCAGGAGAAGCTGCTCATCGAGTGCACCCTGGAGGCGTTCGCCGAGAAGCTCGTCGTCGGCATCCAGGACCTCGGCGCCGCCGGTCTGTCCTGCGCCACCTCCGAGCTCGCCTCCAACGGCTCCGGCGGCATGCGCGTCACGCTGGACGACGTCCCCCTGCGCGACTCCACGCTCTCGCCCGAGGAGATCCTCATGAGCGAGTCGCAGGAGCGCATGTGCGCGGTCGTGGAGCCCGACAAGGTCGACCGCTTCCTCGCCATCTGCGACAAGTGGGACGTCATCGCCACCGTCATCGGCGAGGTGACGGACGGCGACCGGCTGGAGATCTTCTGGCACGGGGAGAAGATCGTCGACGTCGACCCGCGCACGGTCGCGCACGACGGCCCGGTCTACGAGCGCCCGTACGCCCGCCCGGACTGGCAGGACGCCCTCCAGGCGGACGACGCGAACAAGCTGCCCCGCCCGGAGACGAGCGAGGAGCTGCGCGAGCAGGTCCTCAAGCTGGTGAGCTCCCCGAACCAGGCCTCCAAGTCCTGGATCACCTCCCAGTACGACCACTTCGTGCAGGGCAACACGGTCCTCGCCCAGCCCGAGGACTCCGGCATGATCCGCGTCGACGAGGAGTCCGGCCTCGGCGTCGCCATCGCGACCGACGGCAACGGCCGGTACGCGAAGCTCGACCCGTACACGGGCGCGCAGCTCGCCCTGGCGGAGGCGTACCGCAACGTCGCCACCACCGGCGCCAAGCCCCTCGCGGTCTCCGACTGCCTGAACTTCGGCTCCCCCGAGGACCCGGCGGTCATGTGGCAGTTCGCGGAGGCCGTGCGCGGTCTCGCGGACGCCTGTCAGCAGCTCGGCACCCCGGTGACCGGCGGCAACGTCTCCCTCTACAACCAGACGGGCGAGGCGGCGATCCACCCGACCCCGGTCGTGGCGGTCCTCGGCGTCATCGACGACGTGGCGCGGCGCACGCCGGTCGCCTTCCAGGAGGAGGGCCAGCTGCTCTACCTCCTCGGCGACACCCGCGAGGAGTTCGGCGGCTCGGCCTGGTCCCAGGTGATCCACGACCACCTCGGCGGACTGCCACCGCAGGTGGACCTGGAGCGCGAGCGGCTGCTCGGCGAGATCCTGATCTCCGCCTCCCGCGACGGCATGATCGACTCCGCGCACGACCTGTCCGACGGCGGTCTGATCCAGGCCGTGGTCGAGTCGGCGCTGCTCGGCGGCAAGGGCGCGCGGCTGGTCGTCCCGGACGGGCTCGACGCCTTCACGTTCCTCCTCTCCGAGTCGGCGGGGCGCGCGATCGTCGCCGTGCCGCGCTCGGAGGAGGTCCGCTTCAACGACATGTGCGGCGCGCGGGGCCTGCCGGTCACCCGCATCGGTGTCGTGGACGGCACTGTGTCCGACGGAAATGCGGTGGTGGAGGTCCAGGGCGAGTTCACGCTCTCCCTGGACGAGCTGCGCACGGCGCACGAGGGGACGATCCCGGCGCTGCTGGCGTAGTCCCGCCGCAGCGGCAGCGGCAGCGGCAGCTGTGCGAAGCCCCCGTCCGGTTCTCCGGGCGGGGGCTTCGGCGTGTCCGGGTACGGCGTGTCCGGGTGCGGCGTGTCCTGGTAGGGAAACCCGCGACGTACGCCATCGACGTCATCGCCGAGCCCGAGCCGGGCGCCCGCCCCGCCTTCCGCGCACTGTGGCCGCTCGCACGCCGCCCCCAGGACGTCCCGGCCTGCGGTGCCCCGATCCGCGCGGTCGCCGACGCCACGGTCGTACGGGCCGCCGACGGCCGGCGCGACCATCCGGGCCGCACCTCGCTGCCGGCCCTGCTGTACCTGATGCGGCGCGGCGTCGGAGGCCCCGCAACGGGGGGATCTCCGAGGCGTCCCCGGCAGACGTCGCCCGCACATAGGGTGACGCCATGCCCCCGGCCAAGAAGCGCACCCGCAGTTACGACCCGGCCAAGATCCGCGCCGCGGTGCTCGCCCAGTTCGGAAACGTACGGGGTGCCGTACACACCCTCACCCCCGAGCAGCTCGCCGCCCCCACCCGCCTCGGCGACTGGACCGTGCGGGACCTGGCGGTGCACATCGCGATGACCCTGGAGCTCGCCAACCGCGCCGTGGACGCGCCGGAACCGGCCGAGCCGGACCTCGGGCCGCACGACGTCCTCTTCGCGAGCGCCCCGTACGCGGAGGGCATCGCCGAGCGCGTCCGGGAGACCGCCGAGCGCACCCCCGATCTCGACGCCCTGTTCGCCGGCACCGAGGAGCGCCTCACCGCACGTCTCGCCGCGACGCCCGGCACCCGGTTGCTCGCCATCCGGGCCGGTGCGGTTCCCCTCGCCGACTACTTGGTCACCCGCACCGTCGAACTGGTCGTCCACACCGACGACCTCAACGCCGCCGTGCCGGGCCTCGACATCCCGTACGACCGTCAGGCCCTCGCCGCCTGTACCCGGCTGCTCGCCGACGCACTCGCCGTGAAGGCGCCCGGCGCCTCGACCGAGGTGCGGGTGCCGCCGTACGCCGTGGTGCAGTGCGTCGAGGGCCCGCGGCACACCCGTGGCACCCCGCCCAACGTCGTCGAGACCGACCCGCTGACCTGGATCCGGCTCGCCACGGGACGTGAGGACTGGAAGACCTCCGTACGGGAGGCGCGCGTCAGCGCCAGCGGTGAGCGCGCCGACCTCGGCGCTCTGCTGCCCCTGATGGCGTGAGCCCGGCGAAGTTTCACGTGAAACTTCGCCGGGATTCCCTGGAACCGCTCCGCCGTCCCACCCGTCCCAGCGGCATGGACAAGCAGCGACTGACTCTCACCGCCCTGACCCTCCTGCCGCTCGCGGTGGCCTGCGGCAGCGAGTCGGGCAGCGGCTCCGTCGGCACTCAGACCCCGGCGTCCCAGCCCGTCACCGGCATCCACTGGAACGTCGACAGCCTGACCACCGACGGGATGACCATCACGGCCCCCGACGACGCCTTCCTGCGGATCGCCGAGAACGGCAAGGTCCAGGGCAACTACGGGTGCAACGACTTCGGCGCCACCGCGACCGTCGAGGGCGACCGGGTGGACTTCGGGAAGGCGGAGTCCACGGTGACGGCCTGCGTGCAGGAGGCTGCGATGTCGTTCGAGGAGTCCTTCTCCCGCGCCCTCGCCGGGGGAGCTCTCGCGGCCGACGTGCACGACGGCGAACTCACCCTCACCACCGACGACGGGGACACGGTCCGGCTGAGCGAGGAGAAGTCCGCCGGACTGTACGGCACGAAGTGGACGGTCACCGCGCTCCGGGACGGCAGCGCCGCGAAACCCCTCCCCGAGGAGGCCAAGGACAAGGCCTGGCTCACCTTCGACGAGAAGGCCGGCACGGTCAGCGGCAGCCTGGGCTGCAATCAGGTCTCCGCGAAGGCGACCGTACGCGACGGTCACATCACCCTCGGCGCCCCCGAAGCCACCCGCAAGATGTGCGACGGCTCACTCATGGACACCGAACAGTCCTTGCTCAAGCTTTTCGACAGCAAGATCGAATACCGGATCGACCACCGCGATATCACGCTGACCAGGGAAAACGGCGAAGGTGTCAGTGGGGTGGCCGACGGCTGAGCCGCGCCGGCAAGGATCGCCTCACCGGCGTCATCCGAGATCACCGGATTCGGACCAGTGCACGATCTCGCCTACACTCGGTGGCGTGCCACGTGGTGACGGTCGACTCAATCACGATCTGCTTCCCGGCGAGAAGGGCCCCCAGGACGCGTGCGGCGTCTTCGGTGTCTGGGCTCCGGGCGAAGAGGTCGCAAAGCTCACGTACTTCGGGCTGTACGCCCTCCAGCATCGGGGCCAGGAATCCGCGGGAATCGCGGTCAGCAACGGCTCCCAGATCCTCGTCTTCAAGGACATGGGACTGGTCTCCCAGGTCTTCGACGAAACCTCGCTCGGCGCCCTCCAGGGACACATCGCCGTCGGGCATGCCCGCTACTCGACCACCGGCGCCTCCATCTGGGAGAACGCCCAGCCGACGTTCCGCGCCACCGCGCGCGGTTCCATCGCGCTCGGCCACAACGGCAACCTGGTGAACACCGCCCAGCTCGCGGAGATGGTCGCCGACCTGCCCAAGCAGGACGGCCGCACCCCGCAGGTCGCCGCGACCAACGACACCGACCTCGTCACGGCGCTGCTGGCCGGACAGGTCGACGACGACGGCAAGCCGCTGAGCGTCGAGGACGCGGCCGCGAAGGTCCTCCCGCAGGTCCAGGGCGCCTTCTCGCTCGTCTTCATGGACGATCACACCCTTTATGCGGCCCGCGACCCGCAGGGCATCCGCCCGCTGGTCCTCGGCCGGCTGGAGCGCGGCTGGGTGGTCGCCTCCGAGACCGCCGCCCTCGACATCGTGGGCGCCAGCTTCGTCCGTGAGATCGAACCGGGCGAGTTCATCGCCGTCGACGAGAACGGCCTGCGCACCTCGCGCTTCGCGGAAGCGAAGCCCAAGGGCTGTGTCTTCGAGTACGTGTACCTGGCCCGCCCGGACACCGACATCGCCGGCCGGAACGTCTACCTGTCCCGCGTGGAGATGGGCCGCCGTCTCGCCGCCGAAGCGCCCGCCGAGGCCGACCTCGTCATAGCCACCCCGGAGTCCGGGACTCCGGCCGCGATCGGCTACGCGGAGGCCAGCGGGATCCCGTTCGGCAGCGGTCTGGTGAAGAACGCCTACGTCGGACGTACGTTCATCCAGCCCTCGCAGACGATCCGCCAGCTGGGCATCCGGCTGAAGCTGAACCCCCTGAGGGAAGTCATCAAGGGCAAGCGCCTGGTGGTCGTCGACGACTCGATCGTCCGCGGCAACACCCAGCGCGCCCTCGTCCGCATGCTGCGCGAGGCGGGCGCCGCCGAGGTCCACATCCGGATCTCCTCCCCGCCCGTGAAGTGGCCCTGCTTTTTCGGCATCGACTTCGCCACCCGCGCCGAGCTCATCGCCAACGGCATGTCGGTCGACGAGATCGGCCGCTCCCTGGGCGCCGACTCGCTGTCGTACATCTCCATCGACGGCATGATCGAGGCGACCACCATCGCCAAGCCGAACCTCTGCCGCGCCTGCTTCGACGGTGACTACCCGATGGAGCTCCCGGACCCCGAGCTGCTCGGCAAGCAGCTCCTGGAGACCGAGCTGGCCGCCGGGCCCGCCGCCACGGCCGCCGCCGACGCGATCCGCCGTCCGTAGCCGGCCCGTTTTTCTGCCGTACGACACAAAGGTTCTCATCGTCATGTCTGAGACAACTGGTGCCAGCTACGCGGCCGCGGGCGTCGACATCGAGGCGGGCGACCGCGCCGTCGAGCTGATGAAGGAGTGGGTGAAGAAGACGCAGCGCCCCGAGGTCCTCGGCGGCCTCGGCGGCTTCGCCGGGCTCTTCGACGCCTCCGCCCTCAAGCGCTACGAGCGCCCCCTCCTCGCCTCCGCCACGGACGGCGTGGGCACGAAGGTCGACATCGCCCGGCAGCTGGGCGTGTACGACACCATCGGCCACGACCTCGTCGCGATGGTCATGGACGACATCGTCGTGTGCGGCGCCGAACCGCTGTTCATGACCGACTACATCTGCGTCGGCAAGGTCCACCCCGAGCGCGTCGCCGCCATCGTGAAGGGCATCGCCGAGGGCTGTGTACTGGCCGGATGCGCGCTGGTGGGCGGTGAGACGGCCGAACACCCGGGCCTGCTGGGTCCGGACGACTTCGACGTCGCCGGCGCCGGTACGGGCGTCGTGGAGGCCGACCGGGTGCTGGGCGCCGATCGCATCCGTACGGGTGACGCGGTGATCGCCATGGCCTCCTCGGGCCTTCACTCCAACGGGTACTCGCTGGTCCGGCACGTCCTGCTGGAGCGCGCTGGCCTCTCGCTGGACGCGCGGATCGAGGAGCTGGGCCGCACGCTCGGCGAGGAGCTGCTGGAACCCACCAAGATCTACTCGCTGGACTGCCTGGCGCTGCTCCGCACCACCGAGGTGCACGCCTTCAGCCACGTCACGGGCGGTGGGCTCGCGGCCAACCTGGCCCGGGTGGTCCCCGACAGCCTGCACGCGGTCGTCGACCGCTCCACCTGGACCCCGGACCCGATCTTCGATCTGGTGGGCCGGACCGGCGACGTCGAGCGCCTGGAGCTGGAGAAGACGCTGAACATGGGCGTCGGCATGATCGCGGTCGTACCGCTGGAGGCCGTGGACGTCGCGCTGACGACCCTCGCCGACCGCGGGGTCGAGGCATGGGTCGCCGGTGAGATCACCGAGCGCGGCGAGCACACCACGGGCGCCGCCCTGGTCGGGGACTACGCGAGCTGAGGCCCCGGACGGGACCGTGAGGAGCGCTTCACCCGCCCGGCGGCGGACAGCACACAACCCGGTCCGTGGCGTGGGCCACGGACCGGGCGGAGAATCAGTGCAAGGTCAAGCGCCGCGACGACGCGAGGACTCGTCGTCCTCATCGTCCTCGTCGTCCCCGTACAGCTCGGCGTACCGTGCGTACGGGTCGTCGTCCTGCTCATCGTCCTCGAAGTGGTCGCCGTTCGGCGGCACGTTCGACGTCGATGCGCCCAGCTCCTCGGCCAGGCGTGAGAGATCCGTCCCACCGCTGTTGTACTTCAGCTGGCGGGCGACCTTCGTCTGCTTGGCCTTGGCCCGGCCGCGCCCCATGGCTCGACCCCCTCAACGACGGGGCTCGACGGCCCCAGAGTCTTGACGCGTTCATGATCTAGAACGGACTCTCCGTGGAGAGACCGCCCGTAGGGCTTCCACGGTACCTGAGCCCGCGCCCATACGGTACGTCGCCCGCAGCACGCGCGTGTGCACAGGACCATGGAGGTACCCCGTCCTCGCTGGTCAATGGCGATTTTAACCACTTATCGGGAGCCGACCCGCCGACAAGAGTGAGAGTTCTCTCCAAGTGTCCCGTCCGGGTACCGCCGGTTCCGGGTCCGGGCCGTCCCGTGCGGCGCCCCGTGGGGCGGCCTCGGGACGGCCCGGTGGAAGGTCAGCGTCCGCGCGCCTCCGCCATGAGCTGCTCGGCGATGCGGTCGGCGGCCGCCGCCGGCGGGATTCCGTCGTCCTTCGCACGTGCGAATATCGTGAGCGTGGTGTCGTAGATCTTCGCGGCCTTGGCCCGGCACCGCTCGAAGTCGAAGCCGTGCAGTTCGTCGGCGACCTGGATGACACCGCCGGCGTTCACGACGTAGTCCGGCGCGTAGAGGATGCCCCGGTCGGCCAGGTCCTTCTCGACGCCCGGGTGTGCGAGCTGGTTGTTCGCCGCCCCGCAGACCACCCGCGCGGTCAGCACGGGCACGGTGTCGTCGTTCAGGGCCCCGCCCAGCGCGCAGGGGGCGTACACGTCGAGCCCCTCGGTCCGGATGAGCGCGTCGGTGTCCGCGACGGCCGTCACGGACGGGTGGCGGTCCAGGACCCGGCGCACGGACTCCTCGCGGACGTCCGTGATCACGACGTCGGCGCCCTCCTCCAGGAGGTGCCCCACCAGGTGGTGACCGACCTTGCCCACGCCCGCGATCCCGACCTTGCGGCCGCGCAGCGACGGGTCGCCCCAGAGGTGCTCGGCCGAGGCGCGCATGCCCTGGTACACGCCGAACGCGGTGAGCACCGAGGAGTCGCCGGCCCCGCCGTTCTCGGGTGAACGGCCGGTCGTCCAGCGGCACTCCCGGGCCACGACGTCCATGTCGGCGACGTAGGTGCCCACATCGCACGCGGTGACGTACCGCCCGCCGAGCGAGGCCACGAACCGGCCGTAGGCCAGCAGCAGTTCCTCGGTCTTGATGCGCTCCGGGTCGCCGATGATCACGGCCTTGCCCCCGCCGTGGCCGAGACCGGCCATGGCGTTCTTGTACGACATCCCGCGCGCCAGGTTCAGCGCGTCGGCGACGGCCGAGGCCTCGTCCGCGTACGGGTAGAAGCGCGTACCGCCGAGCGCGGGGCCCAGGGCGGTGGAGTGGACGGCGATCACGGCCCGGAGGCCGCTGGCTCGGTCCTGGCAGAGCACGACTTGCTCATGGCCTCCCTGGTCCGAGTGGAACAGGGTGTGCAGTACATCAGCAGGTGCGCCGGTTACGTCGGTCACGGTGGTGACTCCAGTGGTGGTAGCGGCGGTTGTGGGGCGACGCCCGTGCGGGTGGCGGGGGCCGTGGGCATGAGCGTAGAGCCTGTGGCGGTCCGCCATCCTCGCGTGGGTCGGGATCACCCTCCCTCGGAGTACGTTCGCACACGCGCGTGGGACGATTCGCTGTGTTTCCCCGCCCGCACGCGCGCGGTTCACGCCGGGTTTCGGGCCGGGGCCGGTGGGGAGGGAGCAGGGGTGCCCAAGGTGTCGTCGGTGATCGTCCCGTACGCGTCCTACCTCCGCGTCTACGAGCCGCTGGCCGCCTTCCCGGAGCCCGAGCGCAGCCATTGGGCGCGCTACGCGGAGCGGCCCGGGCTCCCGTCGTACCAGGACGAGCTGCGCCGCTCACTGGCCGATCTGCTGCCCACGCCGCCCGTGCCCGTGCCGGTCCACGAGAGCGGCGACGCCTTCGTCCTCGACGTGGACGGCGTGCTCTGCGTCTGTCCCTGGCGCACCCGGCTGCGCGGCTGGCTGGCGCTCGCGGACCTGGGCGCGGAACTGCCCCCGCCGGTCCTGGACGCGGTGCTGCCGCCGGTCCTGCGCCGGCAGGCCGCGCAGGACCACGAGCGCTGGGCGGCCCGCAACCCCGACGCCCGCCCGTGGATCCGCTCCTCGACCTGGCAGGTGCCGCTGCCGTGGTTCGTCCTGGTCTCGGACGAGGAGCGGGTGTACGAGAAGGGGGCGGCCGAGGCGGCGCCCGTGCTGCGGTACCGGACCCCGATGGTGCAGGCGCGGCGCCGGGTGGCACGGGGGCTGCGGACGCTGCGGGACGCGATGGACGAGAGCCCGCTGATCGACGGACTGGTGGACGTGGGCCGCTGGCTGGAGGAGTTCCACCCGCGCTCGTTGGTCGAGCTGGACTACGGCGGCCTCGTGCACCTCCTGCCGGCCGACCGGCTCGACGGCGACCACTCGGCGGCGGACGTCGCCGCGGGCATCGAGGCGTTGCGCGACGGCGACGGGACGGCCGCCGGGGAGGCGTACGGGCGCCTGGTCACGCGCTGGCGGGCGGTACGGGACCGGCGGTCGGCGAACTGAGCCGTGCTGGTCCTGCTGGTTCAGCTGGGCTTGCTGTGCCCTGCTGCGATCCGGCCGCGCGGAGCAACGGCCGCCGCCTTCCGGAAAGTTGACGCCGTGTGACGGAAGAGGCTTTCCGCGCTTTGTGGTGTCATGGTGGTGTCATAGTGAACTAACGTTCTCTGCCCGGGGGTTGGCCGTGCGCCGTACCCGCGGAGAGGCGCAGGCCGTGGGCGAAGCACGCACGACGGGACGTAGGTCCCGATCCGGGCTTTCGTCTCAAGCGTGACGGAACGCACTTACAAGGGCCTTGCCTCTTACGCCCCTCCTCATGCCAAAATAGGACAAGGAGTCCGGGGGATACACCCTATGCCCACGTATGGGTGGATTCTCGGCAATGCACACTATGGGGGATCTGGTGACTCCTGATCGTCCTGTGACTGATCGTCACAGTGGCGTGACTGTCCGCTATGGCATGGTCCATCGGCTTCCGTCGCTGATGAACACCTGGGAGGGCAATTCCATCGGTTTGGCCGACGCGGCTGGACAGATGGTGTAGTTGTAGTGCCGAGGACAAGCCGTTCGTCCTATAACCGACTCGACTCGCGTCCGCCATTTCGGGCAACGCGGGTCAAGGTGCAGAATTTAGAGGAAAGAACCGAGAAGGTTCGGTTCTCCCGAGGAGGCCGCTCATGACCGCTCGCACCCCTGATGCCGAGCCGCTGCTGACCCCGGCTGAGGTCGCCACCATGTTCCGTGTCGACCCGAAGACGGTGACGCGGTGGGCGAAGGCCGGCAAGCTCACGTCCATCCGTACGCTCGGCGGGCACCGCCGTTACCGCGAGGCCGAGGTCCGCGCCCTGCTGGCGGGTATCCCGCAGCAGCGCAGCGAGGCCTGAAAAGCCGCATGACAGGGCGGTTCGGCAGGTCCCCCAACGTGCCGAAACGTCCGAACCGCACAGCTCCAAGCGACGCGGGCCCTGCCCCAACAGGTTCCATGGCCCTTTGCACCGACTTCCCGGAGTTCGTCAGAGCTCCCGGGTGACAGGCAAGGGCGCGTCGTCGATCGCGCTGGACTCCGCCGGGTCCAGCGCGATTTTTCTGTGCCCCGGGGACGCCACGACGGCACCCGGACTCCCCGGCACCCGGCCGGGTCCTCGTGCGCGGGAACCTTCCCGTGCACGAGGCCGGAGGCTGTGAGGAACCTTGCCGGGCCCTGGAAGGAGGGATCGGATCAGCTGCGGGAAGCCGCTGAGAGTGGTGCAATTGCACATATTAAATTGACCCTTTGTAGGCGACCCATAAGATCTGAGACCTCGAAAACTCGTGTGGTGACTCCCGTCACACGGTACGTCCCTTGTTGTCGAGGACGCATCTGCGGTAAAGGGGCCGGGAGTTGAGACACGCGACGGCGGTCTTCGAAGTGGCATGTGCTCCGGGGGCCGCTACCCCTCCACGGGGTGCGTAACCCCGTTGGGCCGCGATCAGGCCTTCGAGGGGCTCTCGGCGGCCGTCGAAGGCTCGTGCCCGTCCAGTTGCCCGGGTTCCATGGCCAGGCGCCGCAGCTGATGGCAGATCGCGCAGTGGTGGGTCAGATGGCGGTAGGAGGACGCGGCCGACAGGTGGGCACGGAGCAGTGCGCGGGTCTCGTGCCGAACGGTCGCCGTCATACGCCACCTCCGATTGAGGAACCCCTTGTTCCTGGTTACCGAGTGCATGTGACTCCGTCAAGACGCAGCGACACGCTCCACCCGGCGAGCGGTACCGGCCGTGTGAAGGGTGTGACTGGAGGGACTCATGGGCCTGTTGAGGCATGAACGGCCGTCTGTTGCCGAGAGGGAGGTCCGTTACCGTGCGAGAGCCCCACGCGGCGGCTGGGACCGGCGAGGTGAGGGGGGCGTGCGTACGGGCCGTGCAGGAGCGCATGCGCCCTGCGAGCCGGCCGCGTGGACCGGTGCGCCCCCGGCAAGTTCTACGCCCCGGCACGACCGAGGCCCCGCACCCTTACGGATGCGGGGCCTCACTCGTGCGTGCGGTCCTGACGGGATTTGAACCCGCGGCCTCCACCTTGACAGGGTGGCGAGCACTCCAAACTGCTCCACAGGACCTTGTTTCGCGGCGCCATTCCTGCGTTGCGCTGCGAGAAGGACTCTACAGGAGGGCGCACCCCTTGGTCGAACTCACCCTCCGTGCAGAGCCCGTCACGGGGCCGCCGCGTCGATCGCCTTCACGATCCGCTTGTCCGAGACGGGGTACGCCGTGCCGAGCGCGTGGGCGAAGTAGCTGACCCGTAGCTCCTCGATCATCCAGCGGATCTCGAGAACGGGCTGCGGCACCGGCCGGCCCTGGGGCAACTGCTCCAGGAGCCACGCGTACTCGTCCTGCATCTCGTGGACCTTCGCCATGCGGGTCGTGTCCCGCTGGACGCCGGTCGGCATCTGCTGCAGGCGGCGGTCCGCGGCCACCAGGTACCGCATGAGGTCCGGGAGCCGTCGCAGTCCCGCCGCCGTGACGAAGCCGGGCTTCACCAGGGCGTCCAGCTGCTTCCGTACGTCCTGGAGGTTCGGCAGCAGCGCCGGGCTCTTCGCGGCCTTCAGCCGGCGTTCACAGGCCTGCCAGGCGGCCAGCACCTGCTGGACCTGGCCGACCGTACGGATCGTGGTGTCGACGATCTCGGCGCGCACCTTGTCGTACAGCTTCCGGTACGACGACTCGTCCCAGGCCGGGCCGCCGAAGTCGGCGATCAGCCGGTCGGCCGCGGCCATCGCGCAGTCGTCGAACAGCGCCTGGATGGAGCCGTGCGGGTTCGCGGACAGGGCGAGCTTCTGCTGGTTCGTCAGCTTCTGCGAGGCGAACTTCGCCGGGTTGACCGGGATGTTGCGCAGGATCAGCCGGCGGGTGCCCTTCCACATCGCCTCCGTCTGCTCCGCCTCCGTGTCGAAGAGGCGTACCGAGACGGTGTCGCCGTCGTCGACCAGTGCCGGGTACGCCTTGACCGGCTGTCCGGCCCGGCGGGTCTCGAAGACGCGCGTCAGGGAGCCGATCGTCCAGTCGGTCAGCCCCGACCGCTCCAGGGACTCGCCGCCCTGCCGCTCCGCCGTGGCCGCCGCGGCCTGCGAGAGGGCCTTGCGCGCCTTCGGCTTCAGCTTCAGCCGCAGCGCCTCCAGGTCCTTGTCCTCGGCGATCTTGCGGCGCCGCTCGTCGACGATCCGGAAGGTGATCTTCAGGTGGTCGGGGACCCTGGCCAGGTCGAAGTCGGCCGGGTCCACGGGGACGCCCACCATCCGCTTCAGCTCACGTGCCAGCGTGAACGTCAGGGGCTCCTGGAGGGGCACGGCCCGCTCCAGGAACTTCTTCGCGAAGTTGGGGGCGGGGACGTAGTTCCGGCGGATCGGCTTGGGCAGGGAGCGGATCAGTTCGGTGACGACCTCCTCGCGCAGGCCCGGGATCTGCCAGTCGAAACCCTCGTCCCGGACCTGGTTGAGCACCTGGAGCGGTATGTGGACGGTCACGCCGTCGGCGTCCGCCCCCGGCTCGAACTGGTACGTCACACGGAACTTGAGGTTCCCCTGCCGCCACGAGTCCGGGTAGTCGGCCTTGGTGACCGCCTCCGCCGACTCGCGGATGAGCATCTCCCGCTCGAAGTCGAGGAAGTCGGGCTGCTCGTGCCGCTTGTGCTTCCACCAGGAGTCGAAGTGGGCACCGGAGACGACGTGTTCCGGCACCCGCTGGTCGTAGAAGTCGAACAGCGTCTCGTCGTCGACCAGGATGTCCCGGCGCCGCGCCCGGTGCTCCAGCTCCTCGACCTCGGTGAGCAGCCGCCGGTTGTCGCTGAAGAACTTGTGGTGCGTCCGCCAGTCGCCCTCGACCAGCGCGTTGCGAATGAAAAGCTCGCGGCTCGTCTCCGGGTCGATCCGGCCGTAGTTGACCTTCCGCTGGGCGACGATCGGCACGCCGTACAGCGTGACCTTCTCGTACGCCACCACCGCGGCCTGGTCCTTCTCCCAGTGCGGCTCGCTGTAGGTGCGCTTCACCAGGTGTTCGGCCAGCGGTTCGACCCACTCCGGCTCGATCCTCGCGTTGACGCGGGCCCAGAGCCGGGAGGTCTCGACGAGCTCGGCGGACATCACGAAGCGCGGGGGCTTCTTGAAGAGCGCGGAACCGGGGAAGATCGCGAACTTGGCGTTGCGGGCTCCCAGGTACTCGTTCCGCCCGCCGTCCTTGCGGCCGCCCTGGCCGGAGTCCTTGGACTCCTTCACGTCCTTCATCCCGACGTGGGACAGCAGGCCGGCGAGGAGCGAGACGTGGACGCGGTCGGCGGGGGCGTCCTCCTCGTTGAGGTGGATGCCCATCTGCTTGGCGACCGTGCGGAGCTGCGTGTAGATGTCCTGCCACTCGCGGATGCGCAGGAAGTTCAGGTACTCCTGCTTGCACATCCGGCGGAAGGACGACGAACCGCGCTCCTTCTGCTGCTCGCGGACGTACCGCCACAGGTTCAGGTACGCGAGGAAGTCGCTCGTCTCGTCCTTGAAGCGGGCGTGCTGCTGGTCGGCCTGCGCCTGTTTCTCGGCGGGACGCTCGCGCGGGTCCTGGATGGAGAGCGCGGCGGCGATGACCATCACCTCGCGGACGCAGCCGTTCCGGTCGGCCTCCAGCACCATGCGGGCCAGCCGCGGGTCCACCGGGAGCTGTGCCAGCTTGCGGCCGGTCTGGGTGAGCCGCTTGCGGACGTCCTTCTCCGTCGGGTCCAGCGCGTTCAGCTCCTGCAGCAGCTGGACGCCGTCGCGGATGTTGCGGTGGTCCGGCGGGTCGATGAACGGGAACTTCTCGATGTCGCCGAGACCCGCCGCGGTCATCTGGAGGATGACGGAGGCCAGGTTCGTCCGCAGGATCTCCGCGTCCGTGAACTCGGGCCGGGCGTTGAAGTCGTCCTCCGAGTACAGCCGGATGCAGATGCCGTCGCTGGTCCGGCCGCAGCGGCCCTTGCGCTGGTTGGCGCTCGCCTGCGAGATCGGCTCGATCGGCAGGCGCTGCACCTTGGTGCGGTGGCTGTAGCGCGAGATACGGGCGAAACCGGGGTCGACGACGTACTTGATGCCCGGAACGGTCAGCGAGGTCTCGGCGACGTTCGTGGCGAGCACGATCCGGCGGCCGGTGTGCGGCTGGAAGACGCGGTGCTGCTCGGCGTGCGAGAGCCGGGCGTACAGCGGGAGGATCTCGGTGAACCGGTACTGCTTCTTGGCCAGCGCGTCCGCCGTGTCGCGGATCTCCCGCTCGCCGGAGAGGAAGACGAGGATGTCGCCCTTCCCCTCCGCCATCAGCTCCTCGACCGCGTCCGTGATCGCGGTGATCTGGTCCCGGTCGGCGTCCTCGCCGTCCTCCTCCAGGAGCGGCCGGTAGCGCACCTCCACGGGGTACGTCCGCCCGCTGACCTCGATGATCGGCGCGTCGCCGAAGTGCCGGGAGAAACGCTCGGGGTCGATGGTCGCCGAGGTGATGACGACCTTGAGGTCGGGGCGCTTGGGCAGCAGCTGGGCCAGGTAGCCGAGCAGGAAGTCGATGTTGAGGGACCGCTCGTGCGCCTCGTCGATGATGATCGTGTCGTAGGCGCGCAGCTCGCGGTCGGTCTGGATCTCGGCGAGCAGGATGCCGTCCGTCATCAGCTTGATGAACGTGGCCTCCGGGTTCACCTGGTCGGTGAAGCGGACCTTCCAGCCGACGGCCTCGCCGAGCGGCGTGTCCAGCTCCTCCGCGACGCGCTCGGCGACCGTACGGGCGGCGATCCTGCGCGGCTGCGTGTGCCCGATCATGCCGCGGACGCCCCGGCCCAGCTCCAGGCAGATCTTCGGGATCTGCGTGGTCTTGCCGGACCCGGTCTCACCGGCGACGATCACGACCTGGTGGTCACGTATCGCCGCGGCGATCTCGTCCTTCTTCTGGCTGACGGGCAGCTGTTCGGGGTACCGGACCTCGGGCAGGCGGCCGCGACGCGTGGCCATCCGCTCCTCGGCCTTCGCGGCCTCCGCCTCGATCTCCGAGAGGACGGCGGCGCGGGCTTCCGGCTTACGGATCTTGCGCGCACCTTCCAGCCTGCGCCCGAGCCGGTGCGCGTCGCGCAGCGACAGCTCGGTCAGGCGGGAGGCGAGGGCGCCGAGGGCGGGGGCGGAATGCGTAGACATACGCGATCCAGGATCTCACCTCGCGGAAATCTCTGGCGAACGCTTTTGCGCCCGGTGTGACGGGGGTCTCCGGACGGACGGCTGATCCGCGGTGACGGCATCGGCCGGACGGCCGTCACGCCGCCTTGCCCGCCCTGGGGGCCGGCTCGCGCTCCGTCAGCTGCGTCCCCTGCTCAGGGGCCGACGAGGAGGGCTCGGGCGTCGGGGGCTCGGGGGTCGGGGAGGCCGACGGCTCCTCCGTGGGCACCGGCGCGCTCGTCGTCCGCACGGGCGACGGCTCGTGGAGGGTCGGCTCGGGCTCCGGCGGCCTGTCGTCCCCGCCGCCCGGCCCGTGCTCCGCCGTGGGGCGGACGGACGGCTTCCGGCTGCCGGAGGCCCGGGCCGACGGGGACGCCGCACTGGACGTGGACGCGTCCGGGACGTCCGGTGCGCCCCGTTCGCCGCGCCCGTCCCGGTACCCGGTGCTGCCGCCGCCGGACACCGCCGGTCCGCCGTCCGGCTCCGTGCCGCTGCGCCGCTGTGCCGAAGGGGAGGGCACGGGCCCGGCGCCGCCGCCGCCCACGCTCATGCAGCCGGCGGTCGCCGCGACGGCCAGCACCGTGGCGGCCAGACGGGCGGGTACGTACAGGGCGCGCACGGGCAGCCACCTCCGATGGGTTCCCCCTGCGCACGGGGTCCCCCGCTCCGGGGGGAAGCCGGAAGCGGGATCGGAGCCGGGAGCGTCAGGGGAAGGGACGAGGAGTCGACAAGTCCAACTCCCGCCGCCCGCAAGAGGACACGCGGACCCGCCGGGCGGCTCAGCCGTACCCGAGCGCGTGCAGCCGCGCGTCGTCGATCCCGAAGTGGTGCGCGATCTCGTGCACCACGGTCACCTCCGTCTCGGCGACCACGTCCTCCCGCGTCTCGCACATCCGCAGCGTCGGCCCCCGGTAGACGGTGATCCGGTCCGGCAGCACACCCGCGTACCACTCGCCGCGGTCCGTCAGCGGGGTCCCTTCGTACAGCCCGAGCAGCTCGGGATCGTCGGCTGGCGGCTCGTCCTCGACGAACACCGCCACGTTGTCCATCAGCCGCGTCAGCTCCGGCGGGATCCGGTCCAGCGCCTCGGCGACCAGTTCCTCGAACTCCTCGCGCGTCATCTCCAGCACGGGGCCATTCTCCGGTACGGAACCGGCGGACAGGAGACGGAAACCGTCGTGCGGGAGTTCCGGAGACCCCGTCTCCCGCCGCGCGGACCGGTCGTGCCGCGCCCCCGGGGAAGCGGGGGCACCCCACGCCGCGCACCCGCATATCCGGCCCCGCACCTGGGCATACGGGACCAATGGCTCGCGTCCCCGCTGCTGCTGCCGCCGCCCTGCGCCGCGTACGACAGTCGCCCGGTGCCCTGGTCCGCCGCTACCGAGCGGGTGGATCCCAGCCGACTGTCGCCCTCGTCCACCAACCCCACCCGTGGGCCCGCGCCACCGGGCTCGTCGTCGTGGTCCTGGTCGGCGCCTGGCTGGGGCTGCTGATCGTCGGCAACGTCCGCACCCCGGTCGGTCCCATGAACACCACGATGACCCTGCGGCCCTCCCTCACCGGCGGCACGAAGATCAACGTCTCCCCCCTCGGCGCCCTGGAGCTGAGCAGCCACGCAGCGCCCGTCCGCCTGGACGTGAACGTCGACCAGCTCGACCCGGCCCGCTCCCAGGCCCTGGTCGACCACCCCGAGCGGATCAGCGGCCTCCAGGACGAGATCGCGAGCGACGTCCGGCACGGCACGCTCGACCTCGCCCTGCGCTCCTGCGTCGCCGTCGTCTCCGGGGCCACCGCCCTGGGGCTCGTCGTCTACCGGCGCCCGCGCCGCGCCCTGGCCGCCGGCGGACTGGCCCTGGCCCTGCTCGGCGCGTCCGGCGGCGCGGCGTACGCCACCTGGAACCCGAACTCGGTCCTGGAGCCCAGATTCTCCGGACTGCTCTCCTCTGCGCCGTCCCTGGTGGGCGACGCCCGCAGCATCGTCACCGAGTTCGACGTCTACCAGAAGGAACTGGCCCGCCTGGTGACGAACGTGACCAAGCTGTACGACGCCACCTCCACCCTCCCCGCGTACCAGCCCGACCCGACCACCATCCGGGTCCTGCACGTGTCGGACATCCACCTCAACCCGGCGAGCTGGAAGATCATCGCCTCCCTGGTCGAGCAGTACGGCATCGACGTCATCGTCGACTCCGGCGACACCATGGACCACGGCTCGGCCGCCGAGAACGCCTTCCTCGACCCGATCCGCGACCTCGGGGCGCCGTACGTCTGGGTGCGCGGCAACCACGACTCGACGACCACCCAGCGCTACCTGGAGCGCATGGAGAACGTGCACGTCCTGGACGACGGACGGGCCGTCTCGGTGGCCGGCCTGCGCTTCGCGGGCATCGGCGACCCGCAGTTCACGCCCGACCGCTCGGCCGAGCAGAAGGGCGACCCGGCGGAGGAACTGGCGGGCGCGCGCCTGGCCTCGGCACTGCGCGACCAGGAGACGGCCGGCACACCCGTGGACATCGCGATCGCCCACAACCCGACGGCGGCCCGCCAGACGGACGGCGAGGTGCCGCTCGTACTGGCCGGGCACATCCACCACCAGGAGATGGAGGTCCTGAAGTACGGCACACGGCTGCGCATCGAGGGCTCCACGGGCGGCGGCGGGCTGCGGGCGGTGGAGGGCGAGCAGCCCGACCCCATCGAGGCCTCGGTCCTCTACCTCGACCGGGACACCCGTCGCCTCCAGGCCTGGGACGAGATCGAGCTGGGCGGTCTCGGCCTGTCGACGGCCGAGGTCAGCCGCCATCTGCCGAAGGAGAACCAGCCCGGCGCGACCCGGTCGCCGTCCCCCTCGGGGAGCCCCTCCGAGGACGGCTCGTAAACCGTTTTGGCGATACCTCCCGCCATCCCATATGCTTCTCACGTCCCCGACGCGCTGAGAAGCGCCCAGGCGGGCCGATAGCCCTCATCGTCTAGCGGCCTAGGACGCCGCCCTTTCAAGGCGGTAGCACGGGTTCGAATCCCGTTGGGGGCACGCAAGACCGTGTGCGACACTGAGTTCGCTGGTTCGCACACAACAGCTTGGTCCTGTGGAGCAGTTTGGAGTGCTCGCCACCCTGTCAAGGTGGAGGCCGCGGGTTCAAATCCCGTCAGGACCGCTGATGAGTCACGTTCCACGTGAAACATCGTGGCTGGGTAGCTCAGTTGGTACGAGCGTCCGCCTGAAAAGCGGAAGGTCGCCGGTTCGACCCCGGCCCCAGCCACCAGCGTCGAGGGCCCCGTCCAAGCGGACGGGGCCTTCGGCTCATGCAGTCGGCACTTGCTCGGTATGTGCTCGACAGCCATACGCTGACCTGCGGTGATGAAGGCGATTTGCCTTTTGGGGTGCGGGGTGCGTATGGTGGTAGATCGTTTGATCCCATTTGCCCGGCGCCAACAAGACGCGCCGCGTGTGGCGCGTACTCTCCCTTGCCGTGGCCGGACCGCATTGAGGCGGCCGATTGTGACTTCACGGAGTTTGGGCGCGTGCCGAGAACTCCGGAAGGTTCGCATTTCGCATGTCCATCACCAGTACTGATCACTCCGTCCTGCCCGAGGGCGCAGAGGACACCAACGACGACACCGTCACGGCTCCCGAGATCACGTTCGCCGACCTGGGGCTGCCCGACGGCGTCGTCCGCAAGCTCGCCCAGAACGGTGTGACCACCCCCTTCCCGATCCAGGCCGCGACCATCCCGGACGCGCTGGCGGGCAAGGACATCCTGGGCCGCGGCCGCACCGGCTCCGGCAAGACCCTCTCCTTCGGTCTGCCGACCCTGGCCACGCTGGCCGGCGGCCACACCGAGAAGAAGAAGCCGCGCGCGGTCATCCTCACCCCGACCCGTGAGCTCGCCATGCAGGTCGCGGACGCCCTCCAGCCGTACGGCGACGTCGTCGGGCTGAAGATGAAGGTCGTCTGCGGCGGCACGTCCATGGGCAACCAGATCTACGCCCTGGAGCGCGGCGTGGACATCCTGGTCGCCACCCCGGGCCGGCTGCGCGACATCATCAACCGCGGCGCCTGCTCGCTGGAGAACGTCCAGGTCGCCGTCCTCGACGAGGCCGACCAGATGTCCGACCTGGGCTTCCTGCCCGAGGTCACCGAGCTGCTCGACCAGGTTCCGGCCGGCGGTCAGCGCATGCTCTTCTCCGCGACCATGGAGAACGAGATCGCGACGCTCGTCGAGCGCTACCTGAAGGACCCGGTCAGCCACGAGGTCGACGCCGCCCAGGGCGCCGTGACGACCATGTCGCACCACATCCTGATCGTGAAGCCCAAGGACAAGGCGCCGGTCACCGCCGCCATCGCCTCCCGCAAGGGCCGCACCATCATCTTCGTCCGCACCCAGCTGGGCGCCGACCGCGTCGCCGAGCAGCTGCGCGACGCCGGGGTGAAGGCCGACGCCCTGCACGGCGGCATGACCCAGGGCGCCCGTACGCGCACCCTGGCCGACTTCAAGGACGGGTACGTCAACGTGCTCGTCGCCACCGACGTCGCGGCGCGCGGCATCCACGTGGACGGCATCGACCTCGTCCTGAACGTGGACCCGGCCGGCGACCACAAGGACTACCTGCACCGGGCCGGCCGCACGGCGCGCGCCGGGCGCACGGGCACCGTGGTCTCGCTGTCCCTGCCGCACCAGCGGCGCCAGATCTTCCGGCTGATGGAGGACGCGGGCGTCGACGCCTCGCGCCACATCATCCAGGGCGGTGCCGCGTTCGACCCCGAGGTCGCCGAGATCACCGGCGCCCGGTCGATGACCGAGGTCCAGGCCGAGTCGGCGGGCAACGCGGCCCAGCAGGCCGAGCGCGAGGTCGCCCACCTCACCAAGCAGCTGGAGCGGGCCACGCGCCGCGCGGCCGAGCTGCGCGAGGACGCCGACCGGCTGGTCGCGCGGGCCGCGCGGGAGCGGGGCGAGGACCCGGCCGAGGCGCTGGCGCAGGCGCGCGGCGAGACCGCCGACAACGCTGCGGGCACCGGCGAGACCGCGCAGGACGCCGTGGTGTCCCTGCCGGAGCAGGCCGCCCCCCAGGTGGCGGAGCGGAGCGAGCGCACGGAGGAGGCGCCGTCCTCGTCCTCGTACGAGCGTCCCTCGTACGAGCGCCGGGAGCGGCGTGACGACCGCGGTGACCGTGGTGACCGCGGCGGCTTCCAGCGGGACCGCGAGCGCGGCTTCAACCGCGACCGCGACCGTGACCGCGGCTTCCGCCGCGACGACCGGGGAGACCGCGGTGACCGGGGCGACCGTGGTGGCTTCAACCGGGACCGCGACCGTGACCGTGGCTTCGACCGCGGCGGCCGTTCCTTCGAGCGGCGTGACGACCGCGGCGACCGCGGTGGCTTCAACCGCGACCGTGACCGTGGTTTCCGGCGGGACGACCGCCGCGACGACCGCCGCGACGACCGTGGCGGCCGTTCGTTCGACCGTCGTGACGGTGGCGAGCGCGGTGGCTTCCGCCGGGACAACGACCGCGGGTTCGACCGCGGTGGCCGCTCCTTCGACCGCCGCGACGACCGCGGTGGCCACCGGGGCAGCGACCGCCCGTACAACCGCGACCGTCAGGGCGACCGGCCGTCGAGCGGCGGCTACCGCTCCGGCAGCCACGACCGCCCGTACGGCCGCCGTGACGACCACCGGGGCTCCGGCTCCTTCGGCCGCCGCGACGACAAGCCCCGCTGGAAGCGCAACGGCTGACGGCTGACAAGCTCCGTGTGTGAGGCCGGGACACCGATACCCGATCGGAGTCCCGGCATCCGCCAGCTATGCTCGTGGTGGCAACATCACGAGGGCCCTTAGCTCAATTGGCAGAGCAGTGGACTTTTAATCCATTGGTTGTGGGTTCGAGTCCCACAGGGCCTACGGACGCGGGGGAGGGGTTACCCCCTCTGACCTGCTACGCAGCGTCCGGGTCGGCTTCGGCTGGCTCGGACGCTGTGGCGTTTTAAGGTTCTGCGTGAGCGGTGCGTGAGCGGATGTCTCAGCACCGTGACCTCCCGCGCGAACGCTTCCGTGACGGAACTCCGTCGTGTTCGAGACAGCCCTTACCGCGGGTAACAGCTTGCTGTAGGTGTCCAGACTGGCAAACTAGGCTGCTCAGGGCGGGTGGGCGCCTGGGGTGGGGACGAGGAGCCATGTGTGTCGAACATGATCAGAGACCGCTTCCTGTTGTTGGGTACGGCTCCTCGCATCGGCGGACTGTCCGAGGTTCGCAAGGCCGTAGACACCAGTCAGGCGGACGGCAGCTTCGCGGCCATCAAACTGCTACGCAAGCGAGAAGATGACGAGATTATCCGAATCTTCCTGGAGCGCGAGACCGGGGCCCTCAAGGCACTGAGCCATCCCCACATCGTGCAGATGCTTGATTCTGGCTGGGACGATGGCCTCGGGCGCTACTTCATCGCGCTGGAGTGGGTCGACCGTAGCCTTAAGGACGATCTTCAGTCCGGACGGCCTCCGTCATGGGCGACGTACTTCGAGCGCATAGGCAAGCCGCTGGCCGGCGCTCTGGCGTACGCGCACACACTTCAGATCGAGCACCGCGACATCAAGCCTGGCAACGTACTGATCGCCGAGGACGGCACGCCGAAACTAGCCGACTTCGGCATCGCCAAGATCCGCTCGAAGGTTGCCGTCACCGACGAGACCGTGGCCGAGTACCGGTCCAACCTCTACGCGCCGCCGGAGCGCGAGGGAGTTATCCCCTACGTACGGGATGTCTTCAGCTACGGCGTGTTGGCCATCCAAGTCCTCTCTGGCGGCCGGGCTAAGGACTACCCGGACCTCGTGCCAACCCTGGAGAGTCTGGAGATCGCACCGGAGTTTCGCACGATCCTGCGTGACTGTGTCGACTTCGATCCGAAGAGGCGTCCAGCTAACGCAGCCGTCCTTGAGCAGCGACTGTTGGAGGCCGACCAGGTCTGTGGAGACCGGCATGCTCGCCGCAGCAACGCCCTATGGCTGAAGCTGACCCGCAGTGCCGCGGAAAGCCTGCTGGGCATCGCCCGGGGCGCCGACGTGAACTGGGCCCAGGCCAAAGCTGCGGTCCTGGCCGACCTCAGCGGTCAGGTGCATGCAGACTTCGGGTACAACAAACAGACCGAGGAGATCGACGACCACACACTCCGCCTCGTGGGCCGGTCTTTTTTCTTCCGTCTCAAGTCCGATGATGAGGTCGAAGATCGCGCCGTCATCGTGCAGGCCCTCGCCAAGAACGACGATTGGTTGGCCCGGTGGCGCGAGCACGCTCTGGCCGTCGGCCCCACACTCACCTGGACGTTCGAGGACCCTGGTGAAGACGCCGCCTACCACGGGATGCAGTCGCTGGTGGCACGGCTTGACGAGCACATCGCGCACCAGAAGGAAGCGAAGAAGTCGCGCGAAGTGCAGAACCTAGGTGACTTGTTCGAAGGGTGGCGCCGACTCCTGGACGCCCGGGAAGAGGTCGCTGCTGGCGGGCGTCAGCCGCTCGAGTACGACCGTGTCACAGGTAGTGGGCGCACCTTGGTCTTCCACCTCACCAAGCCCACTGATGCCTCGCTGATCGGCGAGGAATGGTCGGTCGCGGATTACGCTCAGGGGCGTCCGGTAGAGCGCGGAGAGGTCACCACCCAAAGCGACGAGACCGTGGCCCTCCGGTTTGCGCGGCCCGATGCCAAGGTCCCCGCCCGCGGGGTTCTGCAGCCTTACCTCGGTCCCAGTCAGACAGCCCTGAACCGACAAAGGGACGCGCTGACGAACGTCGCGGCGGGCCAAAGCACGAACCGGCTGCTGCGGAACGTTATCGACAACCCCGAAGAGATTGCTGTCCGTCCGCCCGCAGACATCACCCAATGGTTCCGTGGCGATTTGGACACGAGTAAACGTGAGGTCGTGCGCCACGCGCTGGGCTCCCAGGACCTGCTGCTAGTCGAAGGCCCGCCGGGCACCGGCAAGACCACCGTTATTGCCGAAATCGTCGAGCAGACGCTGCGCCGCTCGCCCACGGCGCGCATCCTCATTGTCAGCCAAACCCACATTGCCATCGACAATGCCTTGCGTCGCATCGAGGACGCGGGCGTTTCCGGTCTGGTGCGCCTCGGGCGTCCCGATGACCCGCGCGTGGCGGACAGCGTCCAGCACTTGCTGCTGGACAAACAGGTCAAGCGCTGGTCGAAGGCCGTTCGAGTTCGTGCGGAGGCGTACCTGGACGGCATGGCCAAGCGCAACGGTCTGGAAGCCCGGCATGTCAAGGCCGCGTTGCTGTTGCAGGAACTGTCCTCGGTAGCAGCCAGCCTGGCGCATATCGAGCAGTACCTGGAGATGCTGAAGAACCAGCCCGCCTCCGACCGCACTACCTCTGCCCGCGAACTGGGTGAGCAAATCGTTGATGCCCGGCAAAAGCGAGACAAACTGCTGGAGCAGCGGCGTGAGCTGTCTGCCCAAGCCCAGCATGTCCTCGACGGCGACCTTACTCTGAGGGAAGACCTTACCGCCGCCGAGGCTCAGGACGGGGTGGAGGCCCTTCTAGGTAGCCAAGACATCGGCCGCAAGATGATGCACCTGGTGCATCTGCAAGGCGAGTGGCTACAGCGCATTGAAACCGACCAAAATTTGGTCACAGCTTTCCTGAAAACCTGCCAGGTCGTGGGCGGTACCGCACTGGGCTTTCTAGGCCACCCTGCCGCACGAGATCTTGAGTTCGACCTGTGTATCTTCGATGAAGCGTCCAAGGCCACGGCTACTGAGGCACTCGTCCCTTTGGCCCGCGCCCGCCAATGGGTCTTGGTTGGTGACACTCGCCAGCTACCGCCCATCGACGAGGACATCCTCCGTGACCAGCGGTTGATGGCCGACTACCAGCTCGTCCCCGAGCTGGTGCAGACCACCCTGTTTCAGTACTTGGCCGACCACACCAAGTTCCCTGTGCGGCACATGCTGCGTGAGCAGTACCGCATGACTCCAGCCATTGGGAATTTGATTTCCACCTGTTTCTACAAGGAGGAGCTCCGCTCGCCCAACCCCCAGGTGCTGCCCGGCTACAACCAGGTCAACAAGCCGGTCCTATGGCTGGATACCACCCGTCTCGGACGCCAGCGGCGCGAATCGGAACGCAGTGCTGCCGAGACCAGCATCTCCAATCGTGCCGAGGCGCAGCTGGCCGTGAGGCGTCTTGAGGTGATTGACAAGGCCATTGGTCACCGGATCATCAAGCCCTCCAAGGATGGCAAGCTCGAGGTACTGGTCATCGCTCCCTACGGTCGACAGGTCGAAGAGCTACGTCGACGCTTGGCCTCCGTTCGTCTGGCCCACCTGTCTCCCGAGGTCTTGTCCGTGGACGCGGTCCAGGGGCGCGAATGCGATTTGGCGATCTTTTCGGTCACGCGCAGCAACGACCATGGTGAGTTTGGCTTCCTGGGCCAGCCGTACTGGCGGCGCATTAACGTTGCGCTGTCGCGTGCCCGATTCGGCCTCATTATCATCGGAGACGCCGAATTCTGCGGGAGCAAGGCTGGCGCCCTTCGAGACGTCCTCGACTACATGCGCAAACACCCCGAGGAGTGCGAGATCCGCGATGCCAACCTTTAGCTCCGACAGCCTCCTCGCCGTCCGGTTCCACAATGCGCGCCCCGGACTGGAACTGGTCGCCATTGTTGACGCTGCCTTGCCCGTGGCCATGGTCACTGCTGACGTCTTGGCTCAAGACCGCAAACCGTTGCCGTTGCTGGAGGAATTTGTCCTTCGCTTGGTCAGTGCAGACGTCATTGCCGAGGATGCCATTACTGGTTTCCTGGGCCTGCCTAAGACCATGGTCACTCAGACCATCGCGGACCATTTCTCCGCTGACTACCTCACCTATGCCGCGCCCCGTCTCGGAGCAGCCCCCGACCAGCACCGCTTGCGTCTGACGCCTCGTGGCTCACAGACCGCCCGGGACCTGGCTTCCATTAGCCCTGTCAACGTCACTCTCCCCCTGGTCTATGACCAACTGCTCTGCAAAGTGCGTCCCTACGACCGTAACGCGGTTATTTCCCGCCGACAGGCAGAGGAAGAGAATCTGCTTCTCCTAAACCCAGCACACAAGGGTCCCGTGGAGACGGCAGACATTACGGCGTCGGAGATCAACGCCCTGCTGCGAGACCGTGGTGACATCGGGCGTGAGGTACTACTCGTCAAACAGATTGCTCAGAACAAGGCACGGCGGGTTATGCCCGCCAAGGTCCTCGTTTACGCCGATTCAGACCGCAGCGACATCCAGCTCGCCGTGGTTGTCGACGGTGAGCTCAGCGATACCCACGAGCTGGCTTTGCTCAACCAGGGAGGGGCCGCCGCCCTCGGCATACAGGTTGAGGCGTCGCAAGAACGCCCGACTCTAGGACCGGACCTGGAGCGAGCACGCGTTCCACTGTCGGAGGTCACACGGAAGCACGCCGAAGCAGCAGCCGTGCAGCTCGGCGCCGCCACTCCTGTGCCGAAGGCCCCGCCCGTCCCTGAGTCTCTCAAGGATGAGGTCCGTGCGATCAGCGTCTTCGAACATCCCGATCTGCTCGATGAAGCCCTCACTCAGGCCACCCGTCGCATTCTCTTGATCTCACCCTGGGTGAGGCGGACGGTTGTGAACACAGACTTCCTCAGCAAGCTTGAGGGACGGCTCAGGCGCGGTGTTACCGTGCACATCGCCCACGGCTACGAGCACGACGATTCGGGCTCCGATGCCGAAGCACTGCGCCGGCTGAAGAACCTCGTTGATCGATACCCGGACAAGTTCACCTTCGCTCGGCTGAAGAGCACGCATGCCAAGATCCTTATCTTCGACGATGTATGGATCGCGACCAGTTTCAACTGGCTAAGCTTTCGCGGCTCCCGGGACCGCACCTACCGCATGGAGGAGGGCACTCTCGTCCGTGGCAGGGAAGCGGTCGACGAGCAGTACAACCGCTACCTCGCCCAGATTGATCAAGATCGCCAATGAGATGGGAGGGCTCCTCACCCGACGGGCCCGCTACCCACAACACGCAATCGCCTCGGTGCGTCGGCCAGCGACCATGTCGAGCAGCGCCCGCAGTGCCTGCGCCCGCAGCGGCTCGCCTCTGGCGTCCCTACTGACGTGCGCTATGCGGTGCTGCTGAACTGGCCCGGGGAATCAACTTCGCCGCCTTCTCGGCGATCTCGCGGTCCAGCTCAGGCAGCAGGCTCGTGTATGTGTCCGAGGTCAGCGTGATGGTGGAGTGTCGCAGGGTCTCCTTCACCGTGTGGATGTCTCCGCCTCCTCCGTGCGTGAGCGTCGCGGCCACGTGGCGCAGGTCCCGCAGGGTGATGGGCGGCAGGTCGGTCGTGGCAAGGATGCGTCGGAAGGTCTCCGAGACCGTCTCCGGGTGCAGCCAGGAGCCGTCCTCCTTCGTGAAGACCTTGCCCGTGGCCTGCCAGGCGCCGCCCCAGTCCGCGCGCTCCTTGTCCTGGCGGGCCTTGTGGTCGCGGAGCACGGTGATGTTCATGCTGTCGAGCGCGATCGTGTTGGCGCTCCCGTCCGTCTTCGGCTCGGACTCGTAGGGGTCCCAGCCGTCCACCACGATCTCCTTGGCGGGGGTGATGAGGCCGGCGACGAGGTCGATCTCGTGCCAGTCCTGGCCGACCGCCTCGCCGCGACGGAGGCCGCGGGTGCCCATCAAGTGGAAGATTGCGTACAGGCGGTCGCCTTCGGATGCGTCGAGGAAGGCGCCGAACTGCTGCGGGGTCCAGACCATGACCGGGCCTGGGATTCCTCCCGTCTCGCGCCAGCGGCGTACCCGCTCATCGGTCCAGAGGAGCGGCTTGGGACGCCTGCCGGACTCCAACTCGACGTGGGAGGCCGGATTGAAGGTGATGAGCTGCTGGGCAACACCCGCGGTCTGCTCGCCTACCTCTACGGACCCGGCCGCCGCGACGAGCACCTTGACCCGCACATCGTGGCCGGATTCGCCATGCTCGGCATGCCCGACCCCGGCCGCGACGAGAACGCCACTCTCACCGATCTCGCCCACTACCTCGATGCGCCCGTGCGGCTGCGCAACAACGAGTTCGGCAAGCAGGTCACCGACCACGCCTGGCACTGCCCGGTCCGCGCCGCCCCCGAGGATCGCTACCTCTCCGACGCCGAGTGGGCCGAGATCGCCCAGCGCATCGTCCAGGCTGCCGGCGTCGCCCCCGCCGCCGACGATCTGGCCTGCCGCTGGATCGCCGTACGCCACGCCGATGACCACATCCACATCCTCGCCACCACCGTCCGCGAAGACGGACGTCGCCCCAAACTCCACGACAGCGGCATCCGCGTCGGTGTCGCCTGCCGCGAGATCGAGAAGGACTACGGACTGCGCCGCCTGAAGAAGGGCGACCGCACCGGTACGCGCCGCCCCACCCAGGCCGAGATGCACAAGGCCAAACGGCTCGGCTGGGACCAGACCAGCCCCGAGTGGCTCCAAGACCGCATGCGCGCCGCCATCCCCCACGTGACCAACGCCGAGGAATTCATCGCCTACCTCGAAGCCGAAGGCATCGAGGTCAAAGCCCGGCGCGGCCCGTCAGGAGACCTCCTCGGTTATGCCGTCGGCCGCCCCGGCGACATCAACGAGAACGGCGAGAAGATCTTCCACCCCGGAGGGAGGATCGCTCCCGACCTCTCCCTGCCCAAGATCAAGGCTCGCCTCGAATCCAGCCGAGCCGAAGAGCACCCCACCGCCCGCCGTAACCGCCCCAGCACCCCCTGGCACCAAGCCGCCGACGCACTCGACACCCTCCACACCGACCTGGCCGACGACACCCGCGCCCAGGCTCACATCACTGCCCTCGGTGAACTGCTCGAAGCCACCGCCCAGAAGGCCCCTGCCAACCTGCGTGCCGAACTCCGAGCCGCCTGCAAGGCATTCAGCCGAGCCCAGCGCTCCCAGATCAGGGCGAAAGACCGGGCCGCCCAAGCGCTGCGCCTCGCTGCTCGCGACATCGTCCACACCGCCACTGGCCCCGACGGCAGCGCACTCGCCACCCTGCTCGCCGGCCTCGTCTGGGCGGTGATCCTCGCCGGACGCTGGCACGAAGCGAAGAACCATGCCCATCAGGCCGACGCGACCCGACAAGCCCTCGACCACCTTCAAGCAGCAGCCGATGAAGCCCTGGCCCCCGTACTCGCCGAACTCGCGAACCGACAACCAAAGGAACAGACCAGCCGCACCCTGGCCAGTGACGTCCGCGCAGCCGTTCCCGACCATGCCGACCTGATCCTCAATGACCCAAGTTGGCCCGCCCTGGCCACGGTGCTCGCCGACGCTGAGGCTGGCGGCCACAAACCCCATCAGCTGCTCCAGGAGGCCGCCGCACAGCGCGAACTGGACACCGCCCGCCAGCCTGCCCGCGTCCTGGTCAGCCGCATCCAGCACGCCAGCCGCAACCCCGTACCCAACCGTCGAGCCGAAGCCGCCCGCCGACGCTCAACCACGGGGAGGTGGCTCGCGGAAAGCACGATCCCGGTACCGCAGCAGGCAGCCCGTGCTGTCTCTCAAGGACGGAACACCCGTCCCCGGCGTTAGCCCCACAGCGGCCGAGCGAGCTCCAGCTGATCACGGATTCCACGTGGTCGTGCACGACCATTTCGCTCTCGTCGGCTGTCAGCTCTGCACAGGGCGGCACCACAGCTGATCGGGGGAGAACTCTGCCTGAGCTCTCCGCTGCCCAGGACTACGGTGTGGAGCATGCGGGAGGTGGAGTATGAGAGCTACGGCTGTCCGTTGGAGGACTACCAGCTAACCCGGGGTGATCACCGACAGCAGGAGCAGTCGGAGAACATCAAACGTTGGGTGGAGAAGGTGCTCGCTGAGAAGGAGGCCGAAGAGCGGGCAGACCCTGTGCTTGCAGCCGGTCGCCGCGCCGCCGCAGACAGGGCACTGGACATGCTGCGTGACTACAAGATGCCTGAGCGCGAGATTATGCGGTGGCGCGTACGGCTCTATTGCGGCCACATCGCCGAAGCTCGGCGGCATCGTGAGAATGGCAGGCCCACGCTGCACGGCTCGTCATCAATGCGGTGCCCGGAGTGCGGGAAGGACCCATCATCGATCGTGGCCTTCGAGCCCATTGGGCTGGCCGGAGAACCGCTCTCTCCTGCAAAGCCAGCAACTCCTTCGCGACCGAAGAGGCTGACACGTACGGAGCTTGAGCAGCGAGTAGCTGCATTGGAGAGGGAGAACGAGCGTCTCCGCTCGCAGGGAGGGGAGGCGTAGCTTCCCTGCCCCAGCGGAGACGCCAACCTTTACCCGGGGTAACTGATCATCTTGGCGTGGCGCCTAGGGTGTACCGAGGGAAGACCCACCCTGGCCACGGGGCTCGTGCCGCGGGGGACGGCAGGCTCTTCCGGGACCAGGGCGGGGGCTCAACTGCGGCGCAGGAACCTGCTTTGGCCGCGGTGCCTGCCAGTACGCCGGTCTGAGGGCAGCCCCGCGGCGGTGGCCTCGTTCGGCTGGTCAGGGGGAGCCGGTTCGTCCCTGGTGAGCAGCGACTCCCAGACCCGTGCTTGGAGCTCGCGGACGCAGGGCCCGCACGCGTACATGGGAGCTTGGGCACCGGCGACGCTCGCTGGGCCGATCCACAGGACGCGTGTCCAGCGCTGGCCGCAGTAGAGCCAGCAGAACCCGTCGACCCATTCGTTGCCGTCGTCCGTGGCAGCTGGGGTGGGTAGCCCACCTCGGGCGAATTCCGCGATCCCGGGGATCACCCTGTGCTGTAAGGCGATTTCCGTCAGCATGGTTCGTCGGCTTCCTCGATCAGGATCCCTGGGTCGCCGCGGAAGCGTTCTCCTGCTTCTCGCCGTCGGAGAACAGCAGGGTGGGCTCCGCGAGGATGTCGCGGCCGGCCTCGCTCTTGTAGATCTCGTCGACGCTGCCGAACCGGGCCTCGGAGTAGTCGAGTCCCAGAAGATCGGCGGCCTGCCGGACGGACGCCTCGTCGGGCCCCTCGATCTCCAGGAACGTGGGGAGATCGGGCCAGGTGTCGAAGTCGAATGCGACCTCTCCCAGGCGCCACTCCTCGCGGTAGTTCTCCTGGTAGCGGACCTCGGTGAGGCCGACCCGGCGGAGGATGTCGGCCATGGCGTGCAGGTCGGCGACCTCGGTTTCGATCTCCTTGGTGCCGTCGATGGTCGTGGCGTCGGTGACCTGCTTGAGTGTGAGCGTCGAGCGGGTACCCTCGTCCCGCAGACGGAGCCAAGCCCCGCCGTCGAGGGAGTCGTTCTCGAAGATCTTGCGGGTGAGGAGGGTGCGGGGGAGCGCCTGGACGGCACCCAGGGCAGCCAGCTTGGCCTGCAGGCCGGCGACGTCGACGGCCAGGAACTTCGCCTCGTACTCGTGCTTCATGGATCCTTCTCTCAAAGACGGTCGGTGAGGTTGGACGAACGGGCCGCCAGGAGCAGGCCCATGCGATGGATGTGGTCGTGTGGCTGGCCGACGTGAGGCCGCTCGGTGAACTCGTTCGTGCGCAGAGTGAGCAGCACGTCCCAGTCGCCGAGGAAGTGCTGATGCAGGCGCTCGGGAGAGGTGTAATGCTCCACCAGGTGGTGGCGCTTTTCGACGGGCATCATGAACTCCGCACCGAACAAACCGCCCGGGCGGACCAGGCGTTGCATGCGGTCGACGAACTCGGCAAGCGGGCGGTGGTGGTTCGCACTGTAGTGCCACGAGCAGCTCGTCCACACCGCCTCGCACTGCACCCCCAGGGGTTCCCCCGCCAGGAAGTCCTCCTCGATCACCTGCACACGGGCATGAAGTTCCTCCGTCTTCAGCCGGTCGATCAATCCCATGGCGTGTACGTCGCTGCCATCAGGGAGGCGGACCTCACCTCCGTGTACGGCGAGCGCGTCACGTTCGATGGCCACTACGCGGTACCCAGCGGCAGCCAGGGGCAGGACGAACTTGCCGTCGCTGGCTCCGACGACCGCGATCGTGCCGTCAGGGGCAACGCGTTCCCGCAAGGTGGCGAGGAACTGGGGGAAGAAGGTGAGGGTGTGCTCCCACAGGCTGTGTGTCTGCATGGGAGTGCGCTCCTTGCGTAGCGGTGGCGGTGATCACGCGGAGGACCTCTTCGGGGGTGAGCCCTGTGGTGTCGATGCGATGCATGGGGAACGAGGCGTAGGCATCCGTCACTCGGTCCGTGACGGTCTCCAACAGCGCATCCCATCGCGATGCTGGTTTCTTCCGCGCGGCGAGGCGGCGTCGGCGCTCATCGTCAGCGCAGACGAGGTGATAGGTGACGGGCGTGGGCAGCCAGGCCGGCAGAGTGATACCGAGCCGGGCGCCCAGGGCGCGGTGGCTGGCAAGGCACCGGGCGAAGTAGCTCTCCACAACGACCGAGGCGCCGCCTCTGAGGTGGTGCTGGATCTCTTCAGCTGCTGTGAACAGCGCGGAAAGGTAGAGGCACATCCGCGCTTCGACGTTCGTCCGCTTGTCCACCTCGCGCCTGAAAGGCTGGTACAGGGCCGGCACGGTGGGGACAAGGACGGCTTGGCGGGCAGCGGCGAGCATCGGGGCGATCGTCGACTTCCCGGTGCCCCGTAAGCCTTCCAGGCTCTCGAATGTCGGCTGATCAGGCACGCGCGTACACCACGTCCGGTACTGGGAGCGTGATTTCGTCGGTGGCGGAGGGCCTGTGGACGATGCGGTTCACGGTTTTCTCGTACCAGAACGCGTGGGAGTCCTTGCCCACCGCCTTGCAGGACATGGTGAGCGCACCGCGCGGATCAGCCTCGATCCGGTCGATCTCGCGAGGCCCGCCGGACGGAGCGCAGACTTCGGGCGCGCCGTGCTCGGAGAGGTCCTCGTCGACAATCACTTCAAGCGGCAGCCTGGTTTCCGCCAGCTCCTCGCGGAGCCGGCCGTAGGCGGCCGTGTCGGTGACCAGCAGCTCGGGGTGGTCGGCGGCGTTGCCGACCGGCCGCAGGTGGTGGAGTTTCAGTTGCCGGACTCCGAGCTGGGCCAGGACGCGGGCGAGGGGGATTACCTCGCCGATGTTCCGTGAGGTCACGGTCATGGTCGCGCCGGTTGAAACACTGAGGTCCCGAGCCAGACTGAGCGACTGGAGGGCGCTCTGGTAGCTGCCGCGTCTGCGGATGCCGTCGTTGGTCGAGCCGACACCCTCCAAGGAGACCCGGAGCAGGTCCAGGTGCGGAGCGATCTCGGTCAGGCGGCGCTCGATCCGGTACCCGTTGGTGCATATCTCGACGCGCTGGCCCAGTTCCTGCTTGGCGTACCGGACGACCTGCGGGAGCTCCCGATGGACGAACGGTTCCCCGCCGAGGAGGGTGACGGCCTCCGTGCCGTATTCGTCCCGCATGAGTGTGAGAAGGCTGACGGCTTCCTCGGCGGTGAAGGCGTCGACGTACTGCAGCCGCTCACCGTGGAAGCAGTGCAGACACGAGAAGTTGCAGCGGTACAGCAGCTGCAGATACAGCATCCGGATCTTCCTGATCCCGGTGACATCCCTGATCACATGGGCTCCTTCGGCTGACTGCCTGGTGGGAACCCTGATGGTGGCTGTCTGCTGGGGGACCTCGTCACCGCGTTCGGGGACGATCCAAGGACGTCCTGGGACGTTTTACGTGACCCGCGAAGGACTCCAGGATGCTGAGAACGCTCTTTGTGTCCGACAGGTCGGGCAGGATTTCGTGGGCGCCGGCAGCGGCCAGCTCCTCGGGACTGTGGAGACCGGAGGCGACCGCGACAATCCCGGCCCCCGTGGCCAGGGCAGCCTCCACGTCGCGGGGGGTGTCTCCCACCAGGACGGCGGGCACATCGGCCGGAACGCCACGGAGCCGCTGTACGCGCTCACGGGCGACCGCGACAAGGTCGGGACGGAGCTCGGCGTCCGCTCCGTAGGCGCCCACAGGCAAGTCCAGCAGTGAGTCGAGGCCGAAAGCGGACAGCTTCACGTGCGCGTTGGCGGCGATGTTGCCAGTCAGGACAGAGGAAACCCAGCTGCTTCGCGCGGAAGCGGCCTTCAGCACCTCGAGGGCTCCTGGCAAGGCTGTCCCGCGCAAGCGCAGATCACCCAGACGATCATTCCCAGCCCGTACGAGAGCGTCCTCGATGACGGGCCACTCCGGCACGGGCAACTCGTCGCGAAGGAACATGTCACGCATGATCAGCCGATCCGTGCGCCCCTCGGTGCGCGCTGGCACCGACGGCTCGCGTCCCGTGACTGATGAGAAGGCAGCAGCGTAGATCTCCTTGCTGACCCCCGCGTTCTCGATCAGTGTGTGGTCGATGTCCCACAGGACGATGAGCTTCATAGCGTCAGCGTAGGCAGTCGGCGGTGCTGCGCTTTCGTGACAACGTCCCAGAACGTCCTTGCCTGATCATGTAACGCACCGCTTTCATGACCGCTGTGAACGACCGACTGCACTCTGTGCTCGCGCAACGCGGTATCTCACCTGAGTCGCTCGCGGAAGTCTGCGAGGTGGACCCCAAGACGGTGAGCCGGTGGCTGGGAGGGCGTGTTCCACACGCACGGCATCGCTTCCGCGTCGCCCACCACCTGCGCGTGGAAGAGACCTTTCTCTGGCCGGCGCCGCCTCGGCGGTCCAGCCGATCGCGGGACGGGTTAGGCACCGAGATGGTCGGCACCTATCAGAACCGGGCCAGCGTGCCGCGGGACGTCTGGCTCTCGCTGCTGCGGGAGGCCCGGCATGAGATCAGTGTCCTCGTCTTCTCCGGCACGTTCTTCGCGCAGTCCAATCCGCATGTGGCCAAGATGCTCTCCGAGCGCGCCGCGGAGGGGGTGCGGGTGCGCTTGTGCTTCGGCGACCCGGATGGTCAGGCAGTCGCGATCCGAGGACGCGAGGAGGGAATCGGCGACACCCTGGCCGCCAAGATCCGGGCATCACTGACGTACTACCGGCCCCTGCTGAGCGAGGTGGGGTGCGCGGTACGCCTCCACGACACCACGCTCTACACATCCATGTTCCGCTACGACGACAACTTGCTGGTCAATCCCCACATCTGGGGGCAACCGGCCAGCGCCAACCCTCTGTTCCACCTCAAGAGGACCGAGGGAACTGGGTGGTTCGACAGTTACGCTCAGAGCTTCGACTCCGTCTGGGCCGCTGCGCGGCCGTGGACACCTGACCACGAGAGGACCGCCGCCCATGGGCAGGATTGAGTATTACAACGACCCGGCCGCCCCGAAGGCGAACACCCTCATCCCTGCCAGCAACCTGCTCGTCGTCGACGAGACCGGAGCCATCCTCCTCCAGCGCCGCCGCGACACCGGCCAGTGGGCGCTGCCCGGAGGCGCCCAGGACATCGGCGAGACCGCGGCAGAGTGCGCCGTACGCGAGTGCCTGGAAGAGACCGGCATCATCGCAGAGATCACAGGCTTCCTCGGCGTCTACACCAACCCGAACCACATCGTCGCCTACAGCGATGGAGAGATTCGCCAGCAGTACGAGAACACCTATATCGGCCGCCCCATCGGCGGAGCTCCCACGATCAACGACGAGGCCGACGGAGTTCGCTTCGTGCAGCCGGCCGACCTGGACCAGTACGACATCCACCCCAGCATGCGCCAGCAGATCGGGGACTACCTGGCCGGCACCTATCCCTACCTCGGCTGAACCGCCAGCGCCGCCTCGATCCTCTCCACGGAAGAGAAGATCTCCGGCTCCGCACGGCGGATGAAACGGCCGACCACGCTGTCCGCGCCATAGCGGCTGACGATCTCCGCGATCCGCTCCTGCGCACTGGTCCGGCCACCGCCGGGCGTCGTCGTCATGTCGCAGTACACGAGAGCGTCCACCAGCAGCGGATCGTCCAGCAACGGGAACTCAGACGCCAGCTCGTCCCGCAGGCCGCGCTCCTCTGCCTCCAGCAGGGCGAAAGAGTGATTCGCGACCAGCCGCACCAGCCGCTCGTCGGCCCCGTGCTCGTCACGAAGGAACCTTGCGCCGTCCAGCGGGTGGAACCCGGTCACGGCCAGCCGAGGTGCGTACCCGACATCGTGGAGGGTGGCGGCAGCGACCAGGAGGCCGGCGTCTTTTCCGAGGACTGGACCGACCTCGGTCGCGCGTTCCGCTACTCCTCGTGTGTGCGCCCATCGACGCGGGAGCACTGCGCTGAGCTCGCCTTCCGCGACCCGCGTCGCCCATCCCTCGATCAGGTCACCCATGCGTTCTCTCTGCCCGGGGCGGGAGCCGCACAAGCCTCACTGGTTGACGCGGTACCGAAGAAGGGAAACAGCGCGTCAGCGTCGGTCACCTTGACCCTCACTTGACGTCTCGGTGCTGAGACTTTTTCTGGGACCTTCCTCCTTCCAGAGGCAGTTTTCGGTCAATATCCTGTTGCGGCGCCCTCATGAGCCTTTTCGGTCTATTTGTACCGTGGCGGCATCATCCTCTGCACGAGGACGATGCCCCTTTGTGCCTGTGCCTGCCGCTGATCGCCGTCGTGGCCGGCAGTTGAAGACACGGGGGTGGGATCTTGACGTACACGGAGCACCAGTCGGTGTTCTCAAGCCCCGCGGTGCCTTTGGGAATCGCGGGTGGCACCGGAGAGACGTTCGGGCAGGGGGTCTACACCGAAGGTGTCACCCGCCAGCTGAGTGCTGCCGCCTTCGCCCACACGGACTGGCTGGCCATGCTCCGCGCAGTGCTGGCGCAGCTGTGGAAACAGTTGAAAGCTGCGATAAAGAAGCGCCTGCGATGGCTCTTCCCCCAGAAGGAGGCCGAAAAGCCTGTCAGTGCGGCGGAGCCTGCGTCCCCAGCGGTTGTGCTCGGCGAGGACTACGCCGTCTGGGTCCGCCGGCGGATCAAGAAGCCGGCACGGCCGGTACCGGTCTACGGCTTTCATCAGGAGCCGGCGGTGCACGCGTGTGATCGGGCCATTCAACACATGCGAAGACGCCGAGTGGCCATCGTGACCCTGGTCACGGTTGTTGTCTGGCAAGTCATTACAGGCACCCTCACCGTGGGCTGGGCAGCCCTTACCTTGCTGGCGGGATTATGGGGCGTCTACCTGGCGGAGCGCTACCTGGCACAGCTGCGGCTCAACGCCCTGCTGGCAGGAGAACTCCACGCTCCTTCGACCGGACTACAGGCCCACGCCCTACCGTACTTCTACGAACGTCGCCCAGGTGGCGATCGGCACCGATTCATCGGAGCGGGTCTTCAGGCATGGCAAGAGGCCGTCATCGGTATCGACGTCGAGCCCGCACCCGAGAGTCAGGACGAGGAGGACGACAGCACGGATCCGCTGCGCGGCATCAGCTCACCGGCACAGAAACCGGGTCGTCCCGACATGTCCGAGGTGGCTCAGGCCGTCCTGGACGCATTGGCCAAACATAACAAGCCGGTGGCCCGCAAGCCACTGAAGTACTTCACCGCCGAACATCTGCACGCCTACATCGCCCGCCGTCTGAAGGATCCGGCACCCTCCCACCACAGTGATCACCCGAAACTGCGCGTAGAGGTCATTGGGATCGCTGGCATCCATCACAGGCGCTGGGACCAGATCGACGACGACACTTGGCGCAGTCTGCACACCCTCGCCGTGGACAACGCCGGCACGAAGCCCGCCGAGGAGATCGCCCGTCGCTACATATGGGCCCGCATCACCGCCTGGAACGGCGACTTGATCGCCGCCATACTCGTTCACTTCGCCTACCAGGGTGGCTTCCTGCGCGTCACCGTCCGCCCGCACATCATGGGCCCCCTTAACCCGAAGGTCGCGGGCCTTGGCCCCGCCAACCCGCGCACGCCACAGTGGCTGGGCCGCGCCGCCATCAACGCATTCGTCGACGTCTACGTCGGCTTGGACCGGCTCATACGCCGCAAGGCCCGCCCACGTCCCGAACTCGACCCGGGCAGCGGACCGATCAGCCTCCGCGAGGTCTACAGCGTCCGTCGGCTGGAAGACATGCACATGTATGACGACGCCCGCTACTACGTGCAGATGATGCAACGCCGGGTCTTCGACTCCACCGAGATCTTCCTGCGCGACCACAACGTCGACATCGCTGCCTACCGCCAGCAGTCCACCGCGATCTACAACTTCGGCGTCATGAACGGCGGCACGATGAGCGGCCCGGTTCAGGCCGCGCCGTTTTCGGCCAATCCCTCCGTGACCAACTGACGCACCGGCCCGACAGGAGCCCCGCATGCCCATCCGCCGACAGCCCGACCCCATTCCGAACGGCCCCAACTTCGGCATCATCAACACCGGCGACATGAGCGGACCCGCCCAAGCAGCGGCGTTCTCCCAGAACGCCACCCAGACCAACAACATCACCAACGAAGCCGTCGACAGGGCCCGCGAAAGCATCGACGACCTGCGGCGTCGCCTGGAAGAGCTGCGAGGCCAGTACCCCGAGGTGGACGCCGCTCTGCGCGACCTCGGCATGATCACCCCGCGACTGGATGAACCCGAACGCGACCCGGGCACTCTGCGCTACATGCTCCAGAACCTCGTTGAACGATGCGGGGGCATCCCCGGTGTCCTCGCCGCAGCGCAGCTCGTTCAGTCCACGGTCATGGCGCTCCTGCCCAGCTCTTGAGCCCCTCCGACAACATCCAAGGACCATTCACCGATACGAGCTGTCCCGTCCGACAAAGCTAGTAAAGAACGCGGTGCCCAGGTCAGTTCCAAGCGCGGTGGCGGAGCCGAGCAACATCCCGTGCAGGTGCAGCTCCCACAACGTGGAGAAGACGTTCGTGTTGAAATCATCTGGGGCTGTTCCGAAACGGAACAAGTGCCGTGTTCCGAATCGGAACGTCGGCTCCGTCCTGCCAGGGAACGCCGCGCCCCTTCGTACCAAGCCGACTGCAGAGATTCAGCCCAGCGGGGACAGCAGCCTCCTCGGCTGCCGGAGCGCCCTGGCTCGGCGCCGACTGGCCGGTGCCAAGTCGGAGCGAGCGCAGAGGTCAGCCCTGGTGTTCCTCCTGCTCATCCCGCAAGGCGTCGCGCACGGAGCGCCAGGCGCGGATTGCGTTACCGATGTCCACCAACAGCCCCTGGACCTGGCGAACCAGAATCCGCGCAGCACAAAAGGCGATGACGACTTCGAATTCCACCGCGAGCCTGCTCATCGGCTGCTCCCCACCTCGGGCACCAGCCTCTCCGCCTCGCACCGCGAAGTCTTTACCACGCGAGGTACATTTCGTGTTCACCGTCGGCTTCACCATCACCGTCGGCTTCACCCACGCGATCAGACGGGCATGCGGCTGGGCACAACGAGCCGAGACTCTTTGAGACACCGCGTACAAGACTCGCCGCCGTGAGAGCGCGAGTCAGCAGCAGAGTTGATGCGTTTGCTGATCTTGAAGATCCGCGCCACGGTAACGAGTCGGAGCCGACGCGCCCAGGCTGCCCGTCGAACGGGCCGGTGTCTGTAGGGTCGAGCCTACATTTTGTGATCTTGGATCCCCATACGTGATCCGTCCGGGGTGTTCTGTGCAGGTCATGCGAGGTGTCCTGCGTGAGCGATGCGTGAGCGGACGATCCGGCAGGAGCTGTCACACACCGAACCCCGACGCACGGCGAGCTCCCCTTGACCAGGTGGTTCCGGACGCCGAGGCAGCGCCCGGAACCACCCGGCAAGCTTTGGCCAGGGCTTTAATCCATTGGTTGTGGGTTCGAGTCCCACAGGGCCTACGAAGAAACCCCAGGTCAGAGGTTATGACCTGGGGTTCTGTCGTATTCATGGCAGTACCTGTGCCAAGAAACACCCGGGGCCGGAACCCTCATGGATTCCGGCCCCGGGCCTTCAGTAGCGGGGACAGGATTTGAACCTGCGACCTCTGGGTTATGAGCCCAGCGAGCTACCGAGCTGCTCCACCCCGCGTCGGTGAAACCAGTGTACGCCATGCGCGGGACCGGGCGCACACGGGTTCAGCCGGCCACGGCGGTCAGGCGTCGAGCAGGTGACGGTTGGGTGCGGTCGCCCGGTCCTCGTACTCCGGGAGTACGACGACGTCGGCGCCGGCCGCGGCGAGGAGCCCGCTCCCGTCGGCGTCCACCACGAACGTGTCGGGCTCGCGCCAGGCGGTGACCACCCGTCGTACGCCGGCGTCGAGGATCAGCCGGGCGCAGGGCGCGGGACGGGAGGCGCGGCGGGCGCACGGCTCCAGGCTGCTGTAGACCGTGGCGCCGGCCAGGCGCGGGTCGGCGGGGCCGAGCTTCGCCAGGGCCGCCTCCTCGGCGTGCACCACGGGGTCGCCGCCCTCGCGGGAGTGGCCGCGGGCCAGTTCGGTGCCGTCGGCGGCGACGACCACCGCGCCGACGCTGAACGCGGTGCGTGAGGGCGGGCACCGGTCCGCCAGCTCGCACGCGAGCGCCAGCCAGTGCCGGTCGGCGGCGGAGACCTCCGCGCCCGCGCCGGGCACCGTGGGCGCGTACCGCAGCAGGACCACGTCGCCGACCGGCCGGCTCTCCAGCAGCCGCAGCCTGCCGCGCGGGCCGCCCGGGTACGGCCCGGTGCCGAACATCCGGGGGGCGTCCGCCTCGCCGACGAGGAGAGGGGCCACGGCGAGCTGCAGTTCGTCGGCGAGGCCCTGGCGGAGCAGCTGGGTGTGGATGCGTCCGCCGCCCTCCACCATGAGGCGCCGGACACCGCGCACGGTGCCGAGGTGGTCGAGGACGGCCCGCCACTCCAGTCCGGGGCCGAGGGAGACGACGTCGGCGGGCAGGCCCAGGCCGCGCAGCCGCTCGGCGCCCCGGTCGGTCGTGTACGCCACCTTCTCGCCGCCGGTGTGCCAGAACCGTGCCGTCGGGTCGAGGTCGCCGGACGCGGTGACGGTGACCTTCAGCGGGTACTCCGGCAGGCCGGCGGCGACCCTGGCCGCGCGCCGCTCGGGCGAGTTGACCAGGAGCCGGGGGTTGTCGGCGCGCAGGGTGCCGGCGCCGACCAGGATCGCGTCGCTCGCCGCCCGTACCTCGTCGACCCGGTCGAAGTCGGCCGGGTTCGAGAGCAGCAGCCGTTCGGGCCCGGTGTCGTCGAGGAAGCCGTCGAGGGAGACGGCCGCGGACAGCAGGACGTGCGGGGGCTGGGGCATGGGCGGACTCCTGGTTCAAGTTTTAAGCAATTACTACACTGTCCGTATGACGACCCGCTGGCTCACCGCCGAGGAACAGCGTGCCTGGCGCGCGTACGTGGCCGCCTCGCTGCTCCTGGAGGACGCGATCGACCGGCAGCTCCAGCGGGAGGCCGGGATGCCGCACCTGTACTACACCGTGCTGGCCTTCCTCTCCGAGGCGCCCGGGCGGCGGTTGCGGATGACCGATCTCGCCGAGGCGCTGAAGATCACGCGCAGCCGGCTCACGTACGCGGTGACGCGTCTGGAGAAGGACGGGGCGGTGCGGCGCGAGGAGTGCGCCTCGGACAGGCGGGGCACCGTCGCGGTGCTCACGGACGAGGGGACGGCGCTGCTGGAGCGCGCGGCACCGGGGCACGTCGACACCGTGCGCCGGGCGGTCTTCGACCACCTCACGGCGGAGCAGGTGGAGCAGTTGGAGCGGATCTGCCTGGGGGTCGCGGAGGCCATCCAGGGCGACGGGCCGCCGGCCGTACGGCCGTCCGACGAGCTGCCGTGGCGGAGGCGGTCCGGCCCGTCCGGGTGAGGGGACGTCCAGCGATTGCTTGAAGTTTTAAGTAAAACCGAGGCAGGGTTCCTGCGTCGATCTGCTTCAAAAATGAAGCAACTTCTCCTCTGTATCGGAGACCCGCATGCACGACCTCCCCGCCGCCACCCCGCGGGCCCGCGTCCGGGTGCCGCTGCGCTTCCACGACGGGTACTCCACCGAGGCCGAACTGGTCACCTTCCACGGCCTGGCCGACGGCAGGGAGCACGTGGCCGTCGTCCTCGGCGCGCCGGAGCCCGGTGCGACGCCGCTGGTCCGGCTGCACTCCGAGTGTCTGACCGGGGACGTCCTCGGCTCGGCCCGCTGCGACTGCGGCCCGCAGCTGCGCGAGGCGGTGGAGCGGATCGCCGGCCGCGGCGGTGTCCTCCTCTACCTCCGCCAGGAGGGCCGGGGCATCGGCCTCTACAACAAGCTCGACGCGTACGCCCTCCAGGACCAGGGTTTCGACACCTACGCCGCCAACACGGCGCTCGGGCTGCCCGAGGACGCCCGTGACTACACCGCCGCCGCGCAGATGTTGCGGGCGCTCGGCGTCGGCGCGCTCGACCTGCTCTCCAACAACCCCGACAAGGCGCAGCAGCTCCGGGATCTCGGGGTCGAGGTCCGTGACCGTGTCCCGACGGGGGTCTTCGCGACCGACCACAACGTCCGTTACCTGCGGGCGAAGGTCCTCCGGACGCGGCACACCCTGCCGTTGGCGGCACTGTCACGAAGCGTGTCCGGGTGACTCCTCCCGCATAACAATTGACACACCATCAGAAACTCCGAGGTTTCCGATGCGAAGTCAACTCGCCCGATTTCCGCACTCCGTGACCCTTAAGTCCGGCGCGGAAGTCGGAACGATCACACGGAACTGCTTGGAATACGGCCTGCGCGTCTATTAACGTTCGATAACGCAGCGCGGTCGTCACAGCCGTCACAAGAGGCGGCTCCGTGCGCACGCGCCGAATCCCGTAAGGGAACCGGGGAACCATCTTCTGGGGTGAATCGGGCGAATGTCGCCATGCCGAGGCATGGTCGATATACGCGCGTAGGGGACCTTCCTGCTCCGAACCCGTCAGCTAACCCGGTAGGCGAGAGGGAAGGAAAGGAGCACGCCTACGTGGCGTCCAACCGGCCTGTGACCGAGACCCCGGTCGACCCCTTCACGCCGAGCCGGCAGAGCCAGGCGCACGGCGACACCTTCGGCTACGGCAGCTACAACAGCGACGCCGAGGGGCCCTGGCAGGAGTGGAACCCCACGGCGGACACCGTCCGTCCCGTCCGCGGCCGGCACCGCGTCGCCAAGCAGCGCGGCGGAGGACTCGCCCGCAGCTCCACCGTTCTGGGCGTCGGCGTCATCGCCGCCGTCGGCGCGGGAGGCATGGCCACCGCGCAGACGGGCAAGCCGCCGGTCTCCATATCGATGCCCGACCTCGCGGCGAACGTCGGCTCGGTGTTCACCGACACCGAGGAGGAGCCCCAGGGCTCCGCCACCCCGCTCAGCACCGTCGGCCTCACCACCACCGGTACCGACGCCGAGCAGGGCGCCTCGGACGCCGGCGAGGCGCTGCGCGCCCGCATCATGCAGCAGGCCGAGTCCCAGCAGGACCAGGTCGACGCGGCCGCCGCGGCCGCCGCCGAGGAGAAGGCCGCCCAGGAGGCCGCCGAGCGCGCCGCCGAGGAGAAGAAGGCCGCCGAGGAGAAGGCCGCCGCCGAGAAGAAGAAGGCGGAGGAGGAGGCCGCGAAGAAGGCCGAGGCCGAACGCCTCGCGAAGCTCGCCGAGCAGTACGCGCTCCCGACCTCCTCGTACACCCTCACCTCGACCTTCGGCCAGGCCGGACCGTACTGGTCCTCCGGCTACCACACCGGTGCCGACTTCGCCGCGCCCACGGGCACCCTGCTCAAGGCCGTGCACAGCGGCACGATCACGCAGGCGGGCTGGGACGGCTCGTACGGCTACAAGACGGTGCTCACCCTCGACGACGGCACCGAGATCTGGTACGCCCACCAGTCGTCGATCAGCGTCAGCGTGGGCCAGAAGGTCACGACCGGCGACGTCATCGGGCGCGTGGGCGCCACGGGCAACGTGACCGGGGCGCACCTCCACATGGAGGTCCACACCGGCGACGGCTCGGGCATCGACCCGCTGGCGTGGCTGCGGAGCAAGGGTCTCAACCCCTGACGTCGGCCTGGGGAGCCGGCTGCCTGGCTGCCTGCCTGCCGGGCGTGCGGAATACGCGCGTCCGGTTTTGGCGTTGACGTGGAGTATGACTTCTTCTCGTGCATTGCGGAAACTGGGCCCGTCCGACCTCGAGGTCTTCCCGCTCGCCCTGGGCGGCAACGTGTTCGGCTGGACCGCCGACGAGGCGCAGTCGTTCGCCGTCCTGGACGCCTACACGGCCGCCGGCGGCAATTTCATCGACACCGCCGACTCGTACTCGGCGTGGATCGAGGGCAATCGGGGCGGTGAGTCGGAGACCGTCATCGGCAAGTGGCTGAAGGCGCGCGGCAACCGTTCCGACGTCGTGATCGCCACCAAGGTCAGCCAGCACCCGGAGTACCCGGGCCTGTCCGCCGCCAACATCAAGGCCGCGGCCGACGCGTCCCTGCGCCGTCTGGGCACCGACCACATCGATCTCTACTACACCCACTTCGACAAGCCCGAGGTGCCGGTCGAGGAGATCATCGGCGCGCTCGACGAACTGGTGAAGGCGGGCAAGGTCCGTGCCATCGCCGCCTCCAACATCTCGCCCGAGCGCCTGCAGGCCTCGCTCGACTTCTCCGACCGCGAGGGCCTCGCCCGCTACGTGGCGCTCCAGCCGCACTACAACCTGGTCTCGCGCGACACCTACGAGGGCGGTCTGCAGGACCTCGCCGCCCGCTCCGGCCTGGCCGCCGTGCCGTACTTCGGCCTCGCCAAGGGCTTCCTCACGGGCAAGTACCGGCCCGGTACGACCGTGGAGAGCGCCCGGGCCCAGGGCGCGGCCGCCTACCTGGAGACCGAGCAGGGCGTACGGGTCCTCGCGGCGCTGGACGAGATCGCCGAGGCGCACGACGTCGAGGTCGCCACGGTGGCCCTCGCCTGGCTGGCGTCCCGGCCGACGGTCGCCGCGCCGATCGCCTCCGCGCGGACGGTGGAGCAGCTGCCCGCTCTGGTCGCGGTGGCGGACCTGACCCTCACGGACGAGGAGCTGGCCAGGCTGACGGAGGCGTCGGAGACGCCGAAGGAGGGCTGACAGGAGGCACAGGGCTGACGCCCAGGGGGTACGCGACCGGCCCGGGCCCGTACGCGGGTGCCGGTGCCGGTGCGTACCCATGGCCGTAGCCGTAGCCGTAGCCGTAGCCGTGCCCGTATCCATGCCCAGGGTCGTGGGCGTACGCCGGCCAGGCCGCCCACGGCACCGGTGCCGGTGCCGTCGCCCGTGCCGCGTAGGCCAGGGCGGGTCGTGCGAGCTCCCGGCGCCGCCACAGCTCGAAGAGCAGTTCTCGCTCCCGTACGACGAAGTCGGCGCCCGCCCGGCCCCGGCGCCCCCGGTGCCGCAGGAAGGCGAGCGAGGTCGCGTACGCCTGGTACTCGGCGACCGTGCGGGCCCCCGCCTTGCCCCAGTGGTGCCCGGCGTACTCGCGGGCCAGGCGCCGCGCCCGCAGGTTGCCGAGGACGTGCGGCTCGCCCGGGGTGAGCCAGCCGGCGGCCGCGTAGGCGGGCAGCTCCTCGCGCACCGTGCGCAGCTCCCGCTGCCGTGTCCAGACGGCCAGCCAGGTCAGCAGCCCGAGGGCGGGCGCCATGAAGACCGCGTACACCGCGTAGAAGCCGAACTGGCCGAAGGTCGTCGAGCCGTTCCACAGGGCGTGCATGCCCATGGCGAGCAGCAGTCCGGTGAGCGGGAGGAGGACGCGGCGGACGTGCTGCCGGTCCGCGGCGAGCGCCGCCAGGCCGAAGCCGATGCCCGTGAGCACCGTGAACAGCGGGTGCGCGAACGGCGACATGATCACGCGGACGAAGAAGGTCGCGGCCGTGACGGAGGCGATGCCGTCGATGCCGCTGAGCCGGTCGGTCCCGAAGGCCGTGCCGAGGTAGAGGATGTTCTCGGTGAAGGCGAAGCCGGTCGCGGTGACCCCGGCCGTCACCACCCCGTCGACGATTCCGTTGAAGTCCCGGCGGCGGAAGAGGAAGACCAGCAGGACGGCGGCCGCCTTCGCGGTCTCCTCGACGACGGGCGCTATGACGGTCGCGCCGAGGACGTCCGCGCCGGACGGGTCGGCGGTGGCCGTCGCTATCCACCGGACCGCGAAGCTGTTCGCGACGATGGCTATCAGCGCGGCCGCGCAGGCGCCCCAGGCGAAGCAGAACACCAGGTTCCGCCAGGGGCCGGGCGCGACCCGGTCCAGCCAGCGGAACGCGGTTATCAGCAGCGGTACGGGCAGCACCGCGAGCCCCAGCCCGACCAGGAACCCGTCCGTGCCGGTCTGCTCGCGGACCAGGGCGAGGATGACCAGCCCGGAGAGCGCGAGCAGGGCGATCAGTGCGCCGTACCGCACTCTTCTGCGCTGCCACCAGTGCGCGGGGCCCCTCGGGCCGCGCGGGTGCTCGGCGACGACGGCGGGAGCGGTGGGGCCGCCGGGACCGGAGGGCCCGCCGGGATCCGTCGGGTACGAGGGGGAGGTGGCCACGGCATCGACCCTAACGAGGGATGGGCTCCTTGTGCTGTACGCGCCGGAAGAGCAGGTCGTTCACCACATGACCCTTGTCCAGTCCCTGGCCCTCGAAACGGGTCCGGGGCCGGAAGGCGGGGCGCGGCGCGTACCCGCCGTCGGGCTGCGTGTTCTCGAAGTCCGGGTGCGCCGTGAGGACCTCGAGCATCTGCTCGGCGTACGGCTCCCAGTCGGTGGCGCAGTGCAGCAGCGCCCCCGGCCGGAGCCGGGTCGCGGCGAGTGTGAGGAACTCCGGCTGGATCAGCCGCCGCTTGTGGTGCCGCTTCTTCGGCCAGGGGTCGGGGAAGTACACACGGAGTCCGTCCAGGGCGTCGGGGGCCAGCATCTCCCGGAGCAGGATGATCGCGTCGCCGTTGCCGACGCGGATGTTGTCCAGCCCGTTCCGCTCGGCGAGGTTCAGCAGGTTGCCCTGGCCGGGGGTGTGCACGTCGACCGCGAGGATGTTGGTGTCCGGGTCCGTGGCGCCCATCTGCGCGGTCGCCTCGCCCATGCCGAACCCGATCTCCAGCACCACGGGACGGTCGTTGCCGAACAGCTCGGACAGGTCGAGCGTCCGGCTGCCGTCGATGTCCAGTCCCCACTTGGGCCACAGCCGCTGCAGGGCGTCCGCCTGACCTGTGGTGACCCGGCTGCGGCGCGGCTGGAAACTCCGGATCCGCCGCTCGAAGTGCGACCCGGCCGGGTCCGCCTTCGGGCCGTCGGGGAACCGGGGCTCGCCCTTGGCGCGGTGGTGCCGTGGGGCGGACGCGGAGTCGGGGGCGTCGGGGGCGTCGGCCTCGGGGGCGTCGGCGTCGGGGGTGTGGGCGGAGTCAGACACAATGCGGTCGATTTTACGCGGGCGGGCGCGGGGGCCGCTCCGTTCGGCCCGGGCACAGCGCCCGGACACAGCGCCCGGGCACACGGTGCGGACACACGTCCGGGCACACCACGGTGAGTGCCGGTACGGGCCGTGTCAGCCCCCGCTCAGCGCGGCCAGTGCCCTGCGGCTCACTTCGCGGCCGATCGGGAGGGAGGCGGTGGCCGCCGGGGACGGCGCGTTCAGCACGTGGACGGTCCGCGGGGCCTCGCGGATCAGGAAGTCGTCCACCAGGGTGCCGTCCCGCAGCACCGCCTGGGCCCGCACCCCGGCCGCCGTGGGCACGAGGTCGTCCTCGGTCACCGCGGGCAGCAGCCGCCGCACCGCCTGCGCGAACGCCGCCTTCGACACCGACCGGCGCAGCTCGCCCGCCCCGTACCGCCAGTGCCGCCGGGCTATCCGCCAGGCACCGGGCCAGGCCAGCGTGGCGCCCAGCTCGCGCGGCCGTACGACGTCCCAGCCGTACCCCTCGCGGGCGAGCGCCGGCACCGCGTTCGGGCCGATGTGGACGTCGCCGTCGATGCCCCGGGTGAGGTGCACCCCGAGGAACGGGAACGCCGGGTCGGGCACCGGATAGACCAGTCCACGCACCAGCTCGGGACGGAGCAGCGTGTAGTACTCGCCGCGGAACGGCACGATCCGCATCCCGGGCTCGTCCCCGGCCAGCCGGGCGACCTCGTCGCAGTGCAGCCCGGCGCAGTTCACCAGCACGCGCGCGCGGACGACGGTGCCGTCGGCCGTGCGGACGGCGACGCCGAGCGCCGGGCGCCGGTCGATCCGCACCGCCTCGGTGCCGTAGCGGATCTCCGCGCCGGACGCGTCCGCGAGCTGCCGGGCGACGGCGGCGAAGTCGCAGACGCCCGTCGTGCCGACGTGGATCGCGGCGAGTCCCCGCACCCGCGGCTCGTACTCGGTTATCTGGGCCGGGCCCAGCTCCCGTACCGGTATGCCGTTCTCCCGGCCGCGCTGGACCAGGGCGTGCAGCCGGGGCAGCTCGGAGCGGTCGGTGGCGACGATCAGCTTGCCGGTGACGGCGTGGGCGATGCCGTACTCGGCGCAGAACTTGACCATCTCGGTGGCGCCCCGCACCGCGTACCGCGCCTTGAGCGAGCCGGGGCGGTAGTAGATCCCGCTGTGGATCACTCCGCTGTTGCGTCCCGTCTGGTGCCGGGCGGGGCCCCGTTCCTTCTCCAGCACGGTCACGCGCGTGCCCGGCGCGGCCCGGGTGATGGCGTACGCGGTCGACAGGCCGACGATCCCCCCGCCGATCACCAGCACGTCACAGTCGTACGCGATGCCGTACGGACCCCGCTGCAGCACTCGCTCCACCTCCCGGCTCCGATAGTGCATTGCGCCACTGACAACGCCCTCAAACCCGGAGCCCCTGAGCGAACCGCCCGCCGCCGTCTGCCGTCTGCCGCCGCGGGCTAGGCCGGAGCCATCAGCAGCGGTCGTGCGCGCTCCCGCAGCTCCACCACGCGCGGCTCGTCGCCGTACGGCTCCAGCCGGTGCAGGAGGTCCTTGACGTACTCGGTGGTCCGGGCCGACGAGATGCGCCCGGCGACCTCGACCGCCCGTACGCCCTGCTCGCAGGCGGCGTCCAGGTTCCCCGACTCCAGTTCGGCGACCGCGGAGACGACCAGGCGCAGGCCGTGCGAGCGGACGTACTCCTCGGTGGGCCGGGACAGGGCCTGCTCGGTGAAGCGGCGGACCTGGCGCGGGGCCTTGAGGTCGCGGTAGCACTCCGCGGCGTCGGCCGCGAAGCGGTCGTACGAGTAGAAGCCGAGCCAGGACGGGTCCTGGTCGCCGTCGCGGGCCCGCTCCAGCCAGCCCTCGGCCGCCTTCAGGGCCGTGCCGGCCGCCTGGGCGTCTCCCGCGCGCGCGTGGGCCCGTGCCTCGACGAGGCGGAAGAAGCTCATGGTGCGGGCGGTGGCCAGGCCTCTGTTGCGCTCCAGGGCGGCCTGGGCGAGGTCGACACCCTCGTCGCCGAAGCCGCGGTAGGTCGCCTGGAGGGACATCGAGGCGAGGACGTAGCCGCCGAGGGGCACGTCGGCCGCCGCGCGCGCGAGGCGCAGGGCCTGGATGTAGTAGCGCTGGGCGGCCTCCTGCTGACCCGTGTCAAAAGCCATCCAGCCTGCGAGACGGGTGAGTTCCGCGGACGCTCCGAACAGGGCCCGGCCCACCTCGTCCGAGTACGAGCCGAGCAGCAGCGGTGCCGCCTCCACCCGCAGGCACTCCGGCACCATGGACGAACGCCAGTCGCCCCCGCCGTACTTGGAGTCCCAGCGCCGGGCGTCCTCCGCGGCCTCGCGGAGCTTCTGCACATCGCTGTGGCCGACTTTCAGTGGTGCCGCGGAGCCCTCGGCGGGGCCTGCGTCGCGTGCCACCGAACTGTCGGCCGGGGTTATCAGCCACCGTGAGGCGGGCGTTGCGTAAGCGCTCACCGCGAAGGATCCGGCCAGCGACTGCCAGATGCCGCCGGAGCCGGCCCGGCGTCCCGCGAGGTCGAGCCGGTACAGCTCCGTCGCCGACTTCACCGCCTGGCCGACGTCTCTGGGGAAGGCGAGGCCCACTTCGGGCGCGGGGTCCGCGTCCGCCAGGCCGATCTCGTGGAGCGGCACCGGGCGGCCCAGTTTCTGGCCGATGGCGGCGGCGATGAGGTGGGGCGCGGCGCCCTGGGGGACCATGCCCTTCGACACCCAGCGCGCCACCGACGTCTTGTCGTAGCGAAGGGTCAACCCGCGTTGGGCGCCGAGGTCGTTGACGCGCCGCGCGAGTCCCGCGTTGCTGATCCCCGCGAGGGCGAGAACGGCGCCGAGCTTCTCGTTCGGCCCGCGTTGCTCCCTGGACATGCGCCACCCCTCGACACAGACGGCTGCCGCGGCGGCATACGCACGCGGCATTCGTAAACCCAGCGTAGTTCGCCGCATCCCAAGCGTTAAGGGGCGTAAATCCGGTTGGCGGGATTGTGGTCCGTACGTGAGCACGGACGGTTGCGACGTGCTCCCGTTGTGTGGCCGTGCGCCCGTCCGTGCGACCTTCTCCGGCCATGCCGGGAGCGCTTCGATGGGCGGTGCGTGGGTCGGCCCGCTGTACTGGATCCAGTGGGCTGGGGGACACCGCCGCCTCCATCCCCGCGGGCGGCGGACCGGTCCGGGGGGCGAACTCCGCTCCCCGGACCGCGCGTCGGCCGTGCGCTGCGCAGAGCCTGTACGGAGAGTGCGCACGCCACGTAGATCGCACAGCATTTGGCCGAAAAATGACGGTGCCCCATGGGTGCGATCAAGGCTCCCACCACGGCTCTTGAGGGCGCGTTCGGTGTTCTGGGGGAGCGTAGCGGGGGCGCATTCAGGTCGCGGCGGCGGGGGTGCCGCCCGGACGCGGCGAACTCCACAGGCCCACAACGGGCGCGCCGCAGGGCGCACTCAATGGTGCGCAAGCCGTCGCACGGTCCCCTTCGCGCGCTTCCTTCGTGGCAGCATGGTGCCCGGTTCGTGCGGTGCACTCGGTTGTCCACAGCCTGTGGAGGCGGCGATGCGGTGGTTGGTGGGGTGGAGCAGTGCCACCGCTGCGGCGGGCGCGATCGGCTCCGCCGGCGCCACCGGGCCCGACGGCGGGACCGTGCATCCCGTGGGCTCCCAGCTCCTGTGGGGCGATCCCGACCCCTTGTGGGCCGTGGGCGACTGGCGCTCCGACGAGGTGCGCGTGGTCAGCGCCGACGAACGGACCCGGATCGCGGTCCTCGGCACCTGCGGCGCCAGCGACGAACAGCTCAGAGTGGCCCTCTTCGCCGCGCGCGGCGGAGCGCTGCGCCACCTCACCGCCTGGTCCGGCAGCTACACGGCCGTCCTCCAGGTCGGCCGCCGGGTGACGGTGTGCGGCGACCTCGCTGGCGCCCGCCCCGTCTTCCACACGCCCTGGGCGGGCGGCACGGCCTACGCGACCGCCGCGCTCCCGCTCGCCGACCTCATCGAGGCCAACCTGGACTGGGGGCACCTGGCCGCGCTGCTCGCCACCCCCGACGTACCGGCCGCCCTGCACGACTCGACCCCCTACGAAGGCGTGCGGCGCATCCCGCCGGGGCACGCGCTGATCCTGCGGGCCGGGGCGCGGGAGATCGCCGGGTACGAACCGGTCGCGTCCCTCGCGGTCGCGGCACCCTCCGCCGACCCGGCGAGCGCGGTGGACGGGGTCCGGGACGCCCTCGTGGAGGCCGTACGCGCGCGGCTGGCCGCCCCCCGGCACATACCCGGCGCGGACATCGACCCCGGTCCGGTCCCCGGCATGGGCCCGGCCGAACGGCGGGCGGCCCGGGGCATGCCGGTGCCGGGGATCGGCGCCGACCTGTCCGGCGGCCCCGCCTCGGGCACGCTGGCGCTGCTCGCCGCGGGCCTGCCCGGCTCACCCGGCACGGTCCTCGGCCACGGCACGGGCGCGGGCGAGCGCCTGCTCGCCGTCACCTTCAACGACCTGGCCGTCCAGGGCCGCGAGGCCGAACTGGAACGGGCGGGCAGCCTCGCGGCCAACCCCCGCCTGCACCACGTGGTGGTCGCGGGCGGCGAGGAGGCGCTGCCGTACGCCGACCTGGACGGCCCGCTGACGGACGAACCGGGTCCCTCACTGGTGACGGCGGCCCGGCACCGCGCCCGGCTCGCCTCGGGCAGCGCGGACCACTTCACGGGCTACGGCGCGCGCCAGGTCCTGGACGCCCACCCGGCCCGGCTCGCGGACCTCCTGATGGACCGCAAGCGGCGGCACCTGGTCCGTCCCGTCGCGGCGCTGGCCAGGGCGGACGGCTCCGTCATGGTGCCCGCGCGCGTGTACGCGGCGGCCCGGAAGCTGGCGCGCACTTCGTACCGCACCGGCGTGGAGTCCCTCGCCGACCGTCTCCTGCACAGGCGCTTCGAGGAACCGGGCGGCGCGGCCGGCGCCTCGCTCGCCGCGCTGACGTGGGCCAGACCCGGACCCGCGGCCCGCTGGCTGACCGGTGAGGCGCTCGCCGAAGTATCGGTTCGCCTGAACGCGGCGTCCGGCCGTCCGAACGTGGGCCCCGGTCAGCGCCCGGGCGACTTCCGCGCGCGTGCGGCACTCGCCCGGCACGCGGCCGACCTCCGCGTCCTGGAGCAGGCCGCCGAGGTCCGCTTCCAGCGCCTGCACGCCCCGTTCCTCGACAACCAGGTCGTACGGGCCTGCCGCGCCCTGCCCGAGGCGCTCCGCGTCAGGCCGGGCGCCCGCGCGGCCGTCCTCCGTACGGTTCTGGAGGGCGCCGGCGTGGGGGAGCTGCCGCCCGGCTGGGGCGCCCCCTCGCACGCGTCCTCGGCCGCCGCCGTCCGCACCGGACTGCGCACGGCGGTCGACGACCTGATGGGGCTCTTCGACTCGCCCCTGCTCGCCGAGGCGGGCCTGGTGGAGGCCAGGGTGGTCCGCAAGGCCCTCCGTGCGGCCGTGGAGGGCGAGCCCCTGCCCCTGGACGGCTTCGCGGACCTGGTCTCCCTGGAGCTGTGGCTGAACCGCCTGCTCGCCCGCCGCGGCACCTGCTGGACGGGTACGCCGGCCCGGCAGCGGGCGGTACCGGCGGGCACCGTGCCCCGCGGCAGGGCGCTGGGGGCGGCGAAGAGGTAGCGGAGGCAGGGAGAGCGCCGTGGTGGCACACGGCGAAGGGCGGGCACCGAACCGGCGCCCGCCCCAGACCGTACTGATGCGCTATTCACCGCATTCACCGCTGTGCGGCCGAACCGCTCACGCGGGCCGCGACCGCAGACCCTCCAGCAGGATGTCCAGTAACCGCGCCGAGGCCGCCGCCTGCTGCGCGGCGTCCGGCAGCGAGGGCGCCGCCGTGGCGATCACCAGCAGCACGTCCGACACGGTGACGTCCGCCCGCAGCTCGCCCGCGGCACGGGCCCGCTCCACGAGCTGGCCCACGACCTCCAGCAGGGCCGCCGCGCCGGCGTCGTCGCCCGGGGACCCGTCCCCGTGCACCAGCCGCATCTCGGTCACCGGCACGGACCGCTGCTGCGGCACCCGCGCCTCGTCCGCGACACCCCCGTCGACGGCTCCGGCAGCCCCGACGGCGCCGCCCGCCCCGACGCCCTCGTCGGCGACACCCACGCGCAGCACCTGCGGCGGCAGCAGCCGCCCGGCGCCCGAGGCCACCGACGTCCGCAGGAAGCGCGAGAGCGCCGACCACGGTTCGTCCTCCTGCCCGAGCGCGGTCCGCGCCTGGTCGGTCAGCCGGGAGGTCTCCTCCTCGGCTATCCGCCGGACCAGGACGTCCTTGCTCGGGAACCGCCGGTACACCGTGCCGACGCCCACGCGCGCGCGTCGCGCGACGTCCTCCATCGGCGCGCCGTAGCCCAGCTCGCCGAAGACCTCACGGGCCGCGCGCAGTACGTGTTCCAGGTTGCGCTGTGCGTCCACACGCAGCGGGGTCGTCCGTGCCCCGTCCCCGCGCGCGTTGTTCCCCGCCGTGCCGACCCCGCCCGGTGCGACGGCCGACGCGGAGGACCAATGAGAGTCCTGAATGTGCATACGTGTTCCCCCGGTAATGACGTCTCCCCCCGGAGACTCTCCCCGCCATCTGATACCGGAGCGTCGGGAACGAGCAGTGTCCCTGTGCGAGCCCGCCGTTCGCGGCCCGTGCGCATCCCCCTCCACCCCGTCGACACGAACATAGTTGAGCGAGGGTCAATTCAGAAGGGGCAGGTTCCGCACAGAGCGCCCCCCGATCGGAGTACGGGCCGGATACGCCCTTATTGCGCCCCCTGGCGCCCCTGTGTCCACACCACTTGAGCTGCGCTTTTTACCTTTACTCGGGTGATTCGGCCAACCCTGTGGAGGCGCCGCGCCCGGTCACACAAATTGTCGGGCCTGTGGACAAACGCCAGCGTCGGGTGCGTCATGGGATGGTGAAGGAACGCGTGCGCATCCTCATCGTCGGCGGCGGCTACGTCGGGCTGTACACCGCCCTGCGCCTGCAGCGGAACCTGAAGCAGGAGCTCCGGCGCGGCACGGCCGAGATCGTGGTCCTCTCGCCCGACCCGTACATGACGTACCAGCCCTTCCTCCCCGAGGCCGCCGCGGGCTCCATCTCGCCCCGGCACGTCGTCGTACCGCTGCGCCGCGTCCTGGACCGGTGCGAAGTCGTCGTCGGCGAGGCCGAGTCCATCGACCACGCCCGGCGCACCGTCACCTTCAGCACCCTGGCCACCGAGGAGAAGGGCGCCCCCGCCCAGCGGCTGCCGTACGACGAACTCGTCCTCGCCCCCGGGTCCGTCTCGCGCGCCCTCCCGGTCCCCGGCCTCGCCGAGCACGGCATCGGCTTCAAGACCGTCGAGGAGGCCATCGGTCTGCGCAACCACGTCATCGAGCAGCTCGACATCGCCTCCTCCACCCGTGACCCCGGCATCCGCGACGCGGCCCTGACCTTCGTCTTCGTGGGCGGCGGCTACGCCGGCGTGGAGGCGCTCGCCGAGCTGGAGGACATGGCCCGCTACGCCACGCGGTACTTCCACAACCTCAAGCCCGCGGACCTCAGGTGGATCCTCGTCGAGGCCACCGGCCGCATCCTGCCCGAGGTCGGCGAGGAGATGGGCCGCTACGCGGTCACCGAACTGCGCCGCCGCAACATCGACGTACGCCTGGAGACCCGGCTGGAATCGTGCGCCGACCGCGTCGCCGTGCTCAGCGACGGCGCCCGCTTCCGCACCCGTACGGTCGTCTGGACGGCCGGAGTGAAACCGCACCCGATACTCGCGGCCACCGACCTGCCGCTGACCGAGCGCGGACGGCTGCGGTGCACCGCCGAACTGAACGTCGACGGCGCCGCGCACGCGTGGGGCGCGGGCGACGCGGCGGCCGTCCCGGACCTCACCGCCGAGGAGCCCGGCAGGGAGTGCGCGCCCAACGCCCAGCACGCCGTGCGCCAGGCCAGAGTCCTGGGCGACAACATCGTCCACTCGCTGCGCGGCGAACCGCTCGACACGTACCGCCACAAGTACGTCGGCTCCGTCGCCTCCCTCGGACTGCACAAAGGGGTCGCGCACGTCTACGGACGCAAGCTGAAGGGCTACCCCGCGTGGTTCATGCACCGCGTCTACCACCTGAGCCGGGTCCCCACCGTCAACCGCAAGGCCCGCGTGCTCGCCGAATGGACCCTTGCGGGGCTCTTCAAACGGGAGATCGTCTCCCTGGGTTCACTCGAACATCCCCGTGCGGAGTTCGAACTCGCTGCCGGTGGAAAGTTTCCTCAGGACCCGAAGGGGTCGTCCTGACCGGATCCAGGAACTCCGGCGACCGGGCCGGCGTCTGACGGATGTCGGTCCGGTCGGCCAGACTGCCAGACTGGTCCACGACTTCGGGCGGGCCGACGGTCCCCCCTACGAATCCCACGAGGCATTCCCCAAGTGAACTTCACGCGCTGGAGCGCCCGGCTTCCCGGAACGCAGCGCCGCGCCGCAGCGCGGGCCGAACTGGCGGTTTCCCCGGACCGGCGGGGGGAGGGCTCCGTGCCCGCGGCCCGCGCCGGACGGACGGCGGACGAGGTGCCGTGCGCACCCGCCGTCGACGACCTGCCGACCCGCGACGTCCTTGACCGCATCCCCGCCCTCGTCGCCCTCGTGCAGGGCCCCGAGCACCGCCTCGCGTACGTCAACGACGCCTACGCGGCGGCGTTCGGCGCCAGACCGGTCGGTGAGCCCGCGCGCGAGGCGCTGCCCGAGCTGGAGGAGCTCGGTCTGCTCCCGCTGCTCGACCAGGTGCTGCGCAGCGCCAAGCCGCGGACGGTCAAGTCCCGCAAGGCGGCGGGCGGCCGCTCGTACACCTTCACCTGCACCCCCGTCGACATCTCCGACCTCTCCGACAGCTCCGCCACGACCGCCGGGACAGCGGGCGGCGGAGTCCTCGTCTTCGCCGCCGACGTCACCGACCACGCCGAGGCCGCCGAACGGCTGCGCGCCAGCGAACGCCGCCAGCGCGAGACCGCGGTGACCCTGCAGCGCTCCCTGCTGCCCCAGGAGCTGGAACAACCCGACGACCTGCGCATCGCCGCCGTCTACCACCCGGGCGGCACGGAGGCCGCGGTCGGCGGCGACTGGTACGACGTCATCACCCTCGGCGGCGGCCGCACCGCACTCGTCATCGGCGACGTGATGGGACGCGGCGTCCGCGCGGCCGCCGTCATGGGCCAGCTCCGCACCGCCGTGCGCGCGTACGCCCGCCTCGACCTGCCGCCGCACGAGGTGCTCCAGCTCCTCGACGGCCTCGCCACGGAGATCGACCCCAACCAGATCGCCACCTGCGTGTACGCCGTCCACGACCCCAACGAGGGCCGGCTGATGTACGCCTCCGCCGGCCACCTCCCGATCCTCGTGCGCGACGAGCAGGGCACCGTCCTGCGCACCGACGAGCCCACCGGGCCGCCGCTCGGCACCGGCGGCTGGATGCACACCTCGGGCTCGGTGCCGCTCGGGCCCGGCTCCACGGCCGTGCTCTACACCGACGGGCTGGTCGAGCGCCGGGACGCCGACCTGGACGAGGGCATCGCCGCCCTGCAGGAGGCGCTGGCGGGCGCCACGGGCACGCCCCAGGTGGTCTGCGACCGGCTGGTGCGCTCGGCGGGCGTCACGGCCGACCACGACGACGACGTCGCCGTCCTCGTCCTCCAGCACCCGGCCCGCACCGGCTCCGACGGCGAGCTGTTCCGCAACGCCGCCCTGGAGCTGCTCGGCGGTGTGGAGGCGGCACCCCGCGCGCGTGCCTTCGCCTCCGGGGTCCTGACCAGCTGGCGGTTTCCGCCCGATCTGCACGACCTCGGCGTGCTGGCCGCCAGCGAACTGGTCGCCAACTCCCTCCAGCACGGCACCCCGCCGATGCGGCTGCGCCTGCGCCGCACCGACCGCCGGCTGATCGTCGAGGTCACGGACGGCGACGACCACCTCCCCCGCCGCCGCCACGCCGAACCGGCCGACGAGTCGGGCCGGGGCATCGCCATCGTCGCGACCATCGCCTCCAGCTGGGGCAGCCGCCGCGCACCGGGCGGCGGCAAGGCGGTGTGGTGCGAGTTCGCGCTGCCGGCCGGCCCGTAGGACGCGTCACGGCGCGGTGTCACGGCCCGGGCGGTACGGCGCCGTGTCACGACGGGGGCGTCGTTTCTGGCGCGCGACACCTGTTCGATCCCGCCGTACGGTGCTAGTAGCTGATGAATGACAGACGAAACGGGCTTCCAGCTCCAGGGGAGCGCTCCCGAGCGCTATGAGCAGTTCGCCGCGCCGATCATGGCGCCGTTCGTCGAGGCCGTGCTGGACACCGTCGACCTGTTCCCCGGCGCGCAGGCGCTCGACCTCGCCTGCGGCACCGGGTTCGTGGCGCGGGCCGCGGCGGGCAGGGTCGGTCCGACGGGCCACGTCGTCGCCGTGGACATCAACGAGGGCATGCTCCGCGTGGCCGCCGCCAGGGCACCGCGCATGTACCCCGACATCGAGTTCGTCCAGGCGCCCGCCGACAGCCTCCCTCTTGAGGAGGCCGGCTTCGACGTGGTCATCTGCCAGCAGGGCGCGCAGTTCTTCCCTGATCTCGACACGGCCCTCAAGGAGGCGGCCCGCGTCCTGCGCCCCGGCGGCCGGATCGCCGTCACCACCTGGGCACCGAAGGAACGGAGCCCGTACTTCGACGCCCAGCACCGGGTGATCGAGGAGTACGGCACGCCCGAGGAGGCCGCGGCCCACGGCCGGGCCTTCTCGTGCACGGCCGACCGCCTGGCCACCGCCTTCGCCGCGGCCGGCCTGCGCGACGTCACGGTCCACCTGGTCAGGCGGGACGTGCTCACTCCGCCCCTGGACGACTGGGTGCGGGGTCACCTGTCCGCGCTCCCCTGGACCGGGTCGCTGACCGAAGCCGGTCCAGCGGCCCTGACCCGCGCCTCTCGGGCGCTGTGCGACCGGCTCGCCGACCGCCGGCACCCGGACGGCACGGCGACGCTCCCGTTCACGAGCCTCCTGGCGACGGCGGTCCGCTGACCGGTCGGGAGGCGACGCGGGCGCTCAGGCGTGCGACGGCGCCGCTTCGTCCGCCGGGGCGCCGCCCTGCGCCACCACCCGGCTCTGGCCCAGCGCCGACGACGGCTGATTCTGGACGGGAGTGAGCCGCCGCCCCAGCCTGACGGCCAGCACGGTGATCCCCAGCGAGAACAGCACGAACGTCACGATGTACGGCGCGTGCAGCGAGGCCCCCATCGGCCCGCCCACCGCCGGGCCCACGGCCAGCGCCAGCTGCTTCACCAGGGCGAAGGCGGAGTTGTACTGACCAGCCATGCCCTCGGGCGCCAGGTCGACGACCAGCGGCGCGACGGTCGGCGACAGCAGCGCCTCACCGAGCCCGAACAGCGCGTACGTCGACACGAAGGCGGCCGTCGCCATGGCCTCGCTCCCGTGCCCGAGCCCCGCGTACCCGGCGACGGCCCAGGCGAAGGCCCAGATCAACCCCACGGACGCGATCACCCGGGACCGCTTCCGCCGCTCGACGAAGCGCAGCACGGCGAACTGCGCGACCACGATCGTCGCCGTGTTCGCCGCGAGCGCCGTACCGAGCGTGGACGTGGAGATCCCGGCGGCCTCCGTGCCGTAGGCGCTGAGCCCCGACTCGAACTGCCCGTAGCAGGCGAAGAACAGCACGAACCCCAGCACGCACAGGTGCACCATGGCCCGGTTGCCCAGCAGCTCCTTCCAGGAGGCCTTGGCCGACTGCGCGGGAACGCCGTCGACCTTCGCCGCGCGCGGCAGCCGCGCGGTCAGCATCACGACGACCAGCAGCAGGAACATCGCCGCCTCGATCGAGAACAGCAGCGTGAAGGACTCCGCGCGCGAGGTGTCGACGAGATGGCCCCCGATGAGCCCGCCTATGCCGAGCCCCAGGTTCTGCAGGAAGAACTGCAGCGCGAAGGCCCGCGACCGCGTCTCGGCGGTGGAGCAGTCGACGATCATCGTCGCGAGGGCCGGCTGCATCACGGCCTGCCCGGCCCCGAGCACGGCCGCCGAGACCAGCACCGTCGCCGAACCGGCCGCGAACCCGAGACTCAGCGCGCCCACGGCGGCGGTCACCAGGGCGGCGAGCAGCACCGGCAGCGGCCCGCGCCGGACGATGGCCCGTCCGGCGAACGGAAGCACCACGAGAGCGGCCACGGCGAAGACGGCGAGCACCAGTCCCGCCGTCACAGCACCGAGATCCCGCACCTGCGCCACGTAGACGTACAGATACGGGACGGTGAAGCCGAGGCCGAACGCGCTGAGCGCGTTGCCCACGTGAATCCGGCGCATCGCGGCGCCCATCGCCCTGGTCACGTTCACCCGCCTTAGGTCTGAAGGGGTTAGTACTGAACACTTAGAAAGTAAAGTTCGAAGCTAAACTGTACACATCGAAGGACTTCGACGCCAAGGGTGGGCGTGCCATACTGCGGGCCATGGGTGACACCCCCGACACCGGCGAACCGACACTCGAAGAACAGATCGCGGCATACCAGCGCGAGTTCCAAGACCTCGACCCGCAGGTCGAGAAGATCGTCTCGGCGTTGTCCCGTCTCAACCGCCGGATGAACGTCGCGTACGGCCGGCAGACCGCGGACCTCGGCATCAGCAACGCCGAGTTCGAGGTACTGAAGGCACTCGTCCTCTCCGGCGCCCCGTACCGCATGGGCCCGAGCGAGCTGGCCAAACGGCTGGGGCTCACCCCGGCCGCCATGACCCACCGCATCGACCGGATGGTCGCGGAAGGGCTGGTCACCCGGGAGCGCGACGAGTCCAACCGGGTGCGCGTCATCGTGGAGCTCGCCACCGAGGGCCGCGAGAAGTGGCTGGAGGCCATGCGCCTCGCCTCGGTCTTCGAGGAGGACCTGCTCCAGGATCTGAGTGCGACGGAGCGCACGGCTCTCGGCGAGGTCCTCACCCGGCTCCTGCGCCGGGTGGAGCACGCCCAGCCGGATGCCGGCGGCCGGCTCACCGACCTCGAGTAGACCGAGGCCGACCGCAGGTCCGTCCGTTCTCCCGTGCATCCGAGGTTTGCCGCGGGGCCGCGCGGGGGAGACTTGACAGTCCACCCGCCGATCCGTATAGTTCTTCGGGTTGCCGACGAGCCGTAACGGTTCTGCGGGCAGCACCTCAGCCGCAGCAGCGGCACCTCAAACCACCAGCACCATCTCCTGACACGGGTCCGATTCCGCATGCTCGGCATGCTCGGAATTGAATACTCGTCGAGAAACGGCAGCTCGATCCACGCGATTGGGATCCGCCGGGAGAGTCCGCTAAGGTTTGGGACGTCGGAACGGCCCAACGGCCGGGAAGGCAGCTCCCGCTGACTGGGAATCAGGCCCGAAAGGATCTGATAGAGTCGGAAGCGCCGGAAAGGGAAACGCGGAAGCGGGAACCTGGAAAGCACCGAGGAAATCGGATCGGAAAAGGATCTGGTAGAGTCGGAGACGCAAGACCGAAGGGAAGCGCCCGGAGGAAAGCCCGAGAGAGTCTCTCGCGGTGAGTACGAAGGAAGCGTCCGTTCCTTGAGAACTCAACAGCGTGCCAAAAG
>NZ_BMQK01000014.1 GCF_014648075.1 Streptomyces ruber
GCTCCACCACCAGCGGCAGCTCCGCCGAGGCGGTGACCAGCTCCCGCAGCGGATACCGGGCCAGCACCCCGTCCACCTCCGGCGCCAGCGCCGCCGCCAGCCGGGCCGCGACCGGCAGGGAGTCGTCCCCCAGGGCCCTTGCCGCCGCCCGCACCGTCCGCCGGGCCCGTCCGGCGGGCACCGCGGCGGCGGCCCGCTCGTACAGCAGGGCGCCCTCCTCCAGGACGAGTCCCGTGTCGATCCCGGCGGGGATCTTGATCCGGGCGTGGTGCCGCCAGGTGGTGACCGGGTCGCTCCAGGCCTCCACCCGGTACGTCCACCGGCCCGGAGCGCCGGGTATGACCTCGGCGCCCCAGCGGTCGGTGCCGGGCGCCAGCTCCCGCATCGGCGTCCACGGACCGGTCCGGCCCTGCGGATCCGTCAGGACCACGTCGGCCGCGACCGCGTCGTGCCCCTCCCGGAACACCGTGGCCGAGACCTCGAAGGCCTCGCCCGCCACCGCCTTCGCGGGGCGGCCGCCGCCTTCGACGGCGGGGCGGACATCCCGTACCGGGATGCGGCCGACGGCCGTGGGCGACGCCTTCATGGTTTCACCTCCGTGGTGCTCGGTGCCCGGGCCGGACCCGCGAGGGGCCGTGCCCGGCCGATCGGTCCCCCCTCCGGCTGCTGCATCCCTGCCGTGAACCGCTGTCCGGCCGGCGGACCGCGCCGGCTCACGCCGGCCTGCCGGAGCCGGGCGGACCGGTGTCCGGGTTGCTGCACCTGGCCGGTGGCCCCCTCCCGCGAACAGGTGAACAGGCCGCTGTGCAGATAGTCCTCGGCGGCCTCCACCGCCTCCCTGGCGCACCGCTCGCCCATCAGCACGCACAGCGTGTAGCCCGAGTCCTCGAAGTTGCCCCGGGCCGTGCGGTCGGCCGGCGCCGCCAGCATCACGCGCTCCCAGGCCCGGTAACGCTCCAGGTGCCGGGCGACCTCGCTCCTCGCGGGCAGCAGCATGGCTCGTCACCTTCCACGCGGACGACGGGGCACGGCCGCCCGGGAGGCCGGGCGGCGATCGTGCACGAGAGGGGGCCGGTCCCTCGCGGGTCCGGGTCTCACTCATGGTGCACGGGCGGCGACCCACCGTCTTGTTGGGGATTCAACGAGCCTGTCGCGAGCCCGTGGCGAGTCCGGCGCGGGCTCGCCACGGGCTCAGATGTCGCTCGTGTTGCACGAATGGCCTACCGATTCCACGCTGGAGTGACTCAGAAGCGATCAACGCTCACGTTGTGTCCCGGAGTCCGGTCCGCGAGGACGAGGACGGGCGGGAGCCTCGCCGGTGAGGAGTCGACGACGATGAAGACCGCAGTGCCCTGCTACTACCACCTGGACGTGAACGTCAGCCCGGAACGGGTCGGCCAGGTCAGCCGCATTCTCGCCGCTCACCTGCGGTTCTGGGACCTGGAGACCCTCGTCGGGCCCGTCTGCCACGGCGCGGAGCTGCTGCTGCGCGCGATCGACGAACACGCCGCGGACAAGAGCACGTCGATCGAGATGTGGTGGAACCACCAGCATCTGATCACCGCAGTCGGGAAGAAGGACCGGAGCCTGCGCCCCGACCAGGACCTGCGGACCTGCCTCACCCTCATCGCCGCGCTGAGCGACGGCTGGGGCTGCTGCGCCACGGCCGACGGCGGCACGGTCATCTGGTTCTCGCAGCGGGCCCGGGCGGGCGAGGGCGTGCCCCTCGTCCCGACGACGCCCGAACCCCAGGCGCGGGAGTCCCGCGACGAGCCCCGCGCCGAGCGGGGCCCCGTGCTCGCCACCGCGGCGCTCCTCACCCCCGGCGCACCGGACGCCCCGGACGGCCCGGGGGAGGCGCGGTGACGGCACGGCCGACGGCGACGGGCCGGGCCGGGCGGAGAACGCCCGCGTGGAGCGGGCACCCCTACCCGCTGGGGGCCTCCCACGACGGCGACGGCACCAACTTCGCGCTGTTCAGCGAGGTCGCCGAGCGGGTGGACCTGGTCCTCCTCGACGACGACGGCACCTCACGGTCCGTACGGCTGACCGAGGTCGACGGCTTCGTGTGGCACTGCCGGCTGCCCGGAGTGGGGCCGGGACAGCGGTACGGCTACCGGGTGCACGGCCCGTGGGACCCGTCCGCCGGCCACCGCTGCAACCCGCGCAAACTGCTCCTGGACCCGTACACCAGGGCGGTGGACGGGCAGGTCGACAACCACGCCTCGCTCTTCGAGCGCAATCCCGCCGGTCCGTCCCCGGCCGACAGTGCCGGGCACACCATGCTGGGCGTGGTCACCGACCCGGCCTTCGACTGGGGCGACGACCGGCCGCCGCGGCGGCCGTACGCCGACACCGTGATCTACGAGGCGCACGTGCGCGGGCTGACCCGGGCCCACCCCGACGTCCCGCCCGGACTGCGCGGCACGTACGCGGGACTCGCCCATCCGGCGGTCCTGGACCACCTCGTCTCGCTGGGCGTGACGGCCGTCGAGCTGATGCCCGTGCACCAGTACGTCCAGGACGGTCACCTGCGGAGCCGCGGCCTGTCGAACTACTGGGGCTACAACACGATCGGCTTCTTCGCCCCGCACCACGACTACGCCGCCCGCGGCACCCGCGGCGAACAGGTCACCGAGTTCAAGTCCATGGTCAAGGCGCTGCACGCGGCCGGGCTCGAGGTCATCCTCGACGTGGTCTACAACCACACCGCCGAGGGCAACGAGAGGGGACCCACGCTCTCCTTCCGCGGCATCGACAACGCCTCCTACTACCGCCTGGTGGACGGCGACTGGGCGCACTACTACGACACCACCGGCACCGGGAACTCCCTGCTGATGCGTCACCCGTACGTCCTGCAGCTCATCATGGACTCGCTGCGGTACTGGGTGACCGAGATGCACGTCGACGGGTTCCGCTTCGACCTCGCGGCCACCCTGGCCCGGCAGTTCCACGAGGTGGACCGGCTGTCGGCGTTCTTCGACCTGATCCAGCAGGACCCCGTGATCAGCAGGGTCAAGCTGATCGCCGAACCCTGGGACGTCGGCGAGGGCGGCTACCAGGTGGGCAACTTCCCGCCCCTGTGGTCCGAGTGGAACGGCAGGTACCGCGACGCCGTACGGGACTTCTGGCGTGGCGAGCCGCACACGCTGGGCGAGTTCGCCTGCCGGCTGTCCGGCTCGCCCGACCTGTACGAGCACAGCCGGCGCCGTCCGCGCGCGAGCGTCAACTTCGTCACGGCGCACGACGGGTTCACCCTGCGCGACCTGGTCTCGTACAACGACAAGCACAACGAGGCCAACGGCGAGGGCAACCGGGACGGCGAGAGCGACAACCGGTCCTGGAACTGCGGCGCCGAGGGCGCGACGCGCGACGCGGCGGTACTGGAGCTGCGCGCCCGCCAGCAGCGCAACCTCCTGGCCACCCTCTTCCTGTCGCAGGGCATCCCGATGCTCCTCCACGGCGACGAGCTGGGCCGCACCCAGCGCGGCAACAACAACGCCTACTGCCAGGACAACGAGGTCTCCTGGACCGACTGGCGGCTGACGGAGGAGCAGCACGCGCTGCTGGAGTTCACCCGCGGCCTCGTCGCCCTGCGGGCCGCGCACCCGGTGCTGCGCCGGCGGCGCTGGTTCCGTGGGACCGCCGACACGACGGTCCCTGCCTCGCGGGCCAAGGAGCCGCTGCCCGACCTGGTGTGGCTGCTCCCGGACGCCCGGGAGATGACGGAGGCGGACTGGCGGCGCGGCGACGCCCGCGCGGTCACCGCGTTCCTGAACGGCGACGCCATCGCGGAACGCGACGCGTACGGGCAGCGGATCGTCGGCGACTCGCTGCTGCTGTTGCTGAACGGCCACTGGGAGGCGACGGTGTTCCGGCTGCCGGACGCCTCCTTCGGCGAGCGCTGGACGACCCGCGTCGACACGGCGGACCCGCGGGGCGCCTGGGACGAGGTGGAGCACAAGGCGGCAACGGACCTCACGGTCGAGGCACGCGCCCTGGTGCTGCTGTCGCGGCCGTCCCGGCGGGCGAGGCGCCGTTAGGCCCGGGCCCCCCGGCCCGCTTCCAGGGAGCGCGGCCGGGGGCGGCCCGGACGCCCGCCTCAGCCCGCGTCCGCGCGCGGGGTCACCGTGAAGTGCGCTCCGTCGGGGTCGCAGAGCACGGCCTCGGTCTCGTTCTGCCGCAGGACGCTGCCGCCGTGCTCCTCGGCGGCCTTCGCGCAGGCGGACACGTCGGGCACCGCGAAGTGGACCTGCCAGTGCGGCCGGATCGTCGGGTCGGGCGCCTCCTCCAGCGCCCCGGAGCTGATCCGCGCCATGACGTCCCCCTCGCTGCGCAGCACGACCTGGTCGCCCTCGTACGTCACCTGGCAGTGGCCGGGGAGGTCCGAGGCCCAGTCCAGCACCTGGCCGTAGAAGATGGCGGCCTCGAAGGCGTCCCGCGTGTGCAGCCCGACGTAGGCGGGGGCGACCCGGCGCCAGGCCTCCCAGTCGGTGACGAGCTCGCCCTCCCAGACCCCGAAGGCGGCCCCGTCGCGGTCGGCGAGCAGGGCCGCCCGGCCGGGCGGGAAGGACAGGGGCCCGACCGCCGCCGTGCCGCCGCGCTCCCGCACCCGGGAGACGGCCTCGTCCGCGCTCCGCACGGCGAAGTAGGACGTCCAGACGACGGGCATCGGCCATTCGGGGGACTCGTCGGCGATGCCCGCCACGGGTGCCCCGTCCGCCAGCGCGATCCGGAAGCGTTCGCCGAGTCTCGTGGCCCGCCACTCCCACCCGAGGACGGCCTGGTAGAAGCTCGTCGCCGCGCCGAGGTCGCGGCTGGTCAGGCTCACCCAGCAGGGGGCGCCGACCACGGCGTGGCTGGTGGGAGCGGTGTGACCGGCGTCCTCTGGATGTGCGTGCGGTGCGTGTGGTGCGTCGTTCATTCGGTACCTCCGGGGAGACCCCGCCTCGCGGGCGGGGGAGGAAGCGGAACCCTCGCGGAGCAGGGCGGGAGACGTCGCGTCGCCGCCGGGCGATGCGCCCGCCCCGACATCCCGCAGGCTTTCACAAGCGGGCGGAGTAGTCCGTGAGCCATGGCCAGTGAGGTGAGGCGGCGCCCGGGCGCGCGGCACGTGCCGCGCACGGCCCCCTGGCCCCCGGGCCGGTGGCATCGGCCGGCGGGGCGGGGGCGGGACATCGGCGGAGCACTCCGGGAGGGCGGTCGGCGACGGGCGTGGCGGGCCGGGTCGGCCGGTGGAGCCTGCCGAGTACCCCGGCGAAGCCGCCGAAACGACGGTCGGACGATCTTCGTGCCTCCCGGGTCCGGGCCCCGTGCCGGCCGGGCCGCCGGCACGGCAGGGAGGAGGGTGTCGCCCCGGGCCGTTCCCACGGGACGGGGTGCCGGGTTAGGGTCACGGCAAGAGGGATCTTGTACGGAGGTGCCCGGAATGGAGCAGAGCGCGACAGTACGGCGGGGCCGACCGCCGGGCGTGCGTTCCGTGGAGGGGAAGCTGACGCGGCGTCAGGAGGCGATCGTCCGGTTCATCCGCGACGAGGTGCACCGGCGCGGCTATCCGCCGTCGATGCGGGAGATCGGCCGCGCGGTGGACCTGGCGAGCACCTCGTCGGTCGCCCACCAGCTGATGGTGCTCGAACGCAAGGGCGTCCTGTACCGGGATCCGCACCGGCCGCGCGCCTACCGGGTGCGCTCCCCGCGCGTGCCCGTGCCGGCCGCGCGTGCCGAGCCGCCGGTCGAGGTGCCGCTCGTGGGCCGGATCGCCGCCGGCGCGCCGCTGCTCGCCCAGGAGATGGTCGAGGACGTCTACCTGCTGCCCCGGCAACTGGTCGGCGAGGGCGAACTGTTCGCGCTCACGGTCTCCGGCGACAGCATGGTCGAGGCGGCGATCTGCGACGGGGACGTGGTCACCGTACGGCGCCAGGACAGCGCCGACCACGGTGACATCGTCGCGGCGCTCATCGAGGACGAGGCCACGGTCAAGCAGCTCCGCCGCCGGGACGGCCAGGTGTGGCTGATGCCCCGCAACCCGGCGTACGAGCCGATCCCAGGCGGCGAGGCGGTCATCCTCGGCAAGGTCGTGAGCGTCCTGCGGCAGCTGTGACGCCGTCCGTACGGGCACGCGCCGTACGGACGGCGGCAGGCACGGGTGGCATGGAAAGGCCCCGGCCGGACGGGGGGAACCGGCCGGGGCCCGCGAAGGGGTGACTGCGGAGGGCGGTCGCCTCGCGGCGGAAGGCTCCATGGGGCTTCAGCCGGACGATCGTCCCCATGGGCGGAAGGTGAGGCCCGGGGACACTGTCCCCTCCGCGGTCACATGGAGCACAACGGCGGACCGCGCGGCTTTGTTCCGCGGCGGCCGCCGCGGCGCGTGTGAGGTGGGACACCTACGGGCGCGGCGTCACACCACTGCCTCACCCGGGTGGTGGGTGCCGGCCGGGACGCCTAGTAATGGGGAGATGAGTTCGCGTGCCGCGTTACGGGGGCGCAGGGACGGCGGCACCCTTCCCAGGGAGCGAGCATGACCACCAGCTCTACATCACCGAGTTCGAACCAGTCCGGGATACCCGACACGGACACGGTTCCGGTCGGCCCGCCGGTCACCGGCGCGCCGCCCGTGGCGACACCACCACCCGCGGGCGCGAGACCACCGGACCGCGGCCCCGAGGCCGCCGGCGATCCCGGCCCGCCGCACGGGGGCCCGGTCGACGGCCTGGTCCGCGCCGCCGTCGCCGAACGGCCGCTGGAGGAGGTCGTCCAGCTCATCACGCTGCTGGCGGAGTCACCCGAGTACGCGCAGGCCACGGTCGACGCCCTGCGCGCGGTGGGGGTGAACCGGTCCGTGGAGGACGTCACGCGGCTGGTGGCCCTGCTGACGCGGCCCCCACGGGACCCGGAGAGCGCCGACGAGGCGATCCGCGCCGCGGCCGAGTGCCGGCCGGTGGAGGAGGTGACACGGCTGATGGCCCTGCTGCACCGCACCCGGGTGGAACCGCACTGCAACGAGGAGGCGGTGCGCGCCGCCGCCACCGGCCGGTCGGTCGAGGAACTCGTCCAGCTCATCGGGCGGCTGGACGAGGAGCGGGCGGCGCACCCGGACGAGGAGGCGTATGCGGAGACGTCCGCGGCCGGGCCGGCGGGGACACGACCGGCTGACGGCGAGCCCGCCGACCCCTTCGACACGGCCGCGGTCTCCTTCGGTGACGACGACTTCCACGACGACCTCTTCGAGGAGGACATCTTCGGCACCGGCCCCTTCACCCCCGGCCGTCCGGCGGGGTCCGCCGCCACCCGGCCGGCGCCGGCCGACGACCGCGGGGCCGACGACCGCAGGACAGGCGCACGGGGCCGTCCGGCCGGCCGCCGCGGGCCGGGCCGTGGCTCGGCGCGGCGGGGCGCGGCCCGCGGCGAGCGAGGCCACCCGCCGGGCCGTGGCGCCGGGCCGGACCGTGACACCGGCGCCCCCGCCTGGCCGAACCGGCTCGCCGTGGTGGCGCTGGCCGCGTGCGGTCTCGCCCACTTCCCGCTGCAGCGCGACGGCGCGTCCTTGAGCGCCTACGGCTTCGCCTTCGGCATGTCGTCCGTGTGTGTCCTGCTGGCCCTGCTCCTGGCGCTGCGGCCCAGCCAGCCGGTGCTCGTCCTGGGCGCCGGGGCACCGGCCGGACTGGTCGCCGCGCACGTCCTGGAGGGCCCGCTGCGTTCCCCCGGCCTGTCCCGGGCACTGGACCTCGGGGCCGCGCCACCCGGGATCGGCGCCGTGGCGGCGGTGGCCACCGTCATGGCGGCGCTGCTGGCGCTGCTCGTCCTGCTGGCGGTGCGGCAGGCCCCGGTCCGGAGACGCCCGAGACCACCCGCGAGGACGCGGGGACACCGGCCACCGGAATGACCTCCCCGTCCGCCGCACGGCCACCCGGCCCGGCGCGGCCGGTGACCGCCGGTGTCAGCCGTCGGTGCCGCCCGTGGAGCACACCCGTTCGGCGACCTGCCGCAGTTTGACGTTCTTCTCCTGCGAGTAGGTGCGCAGTACGTCGAAGGCCTGTTCCTCGGTGAGGCCGTGGCGTCCCATCAGGATGCCCATGGCCTCACCGATGGTGTGCCGGGTGGCGAGCGCCTCGCGCATCTGGGCGTCGGTGCGCGCACTGGAGAACGCGACCGCCGCGTGGGAGGCCAGCATCCACCCCGCGGTCTCGCTGGCCTCGCCGAACGCCCCCCGCGCGCGGGAGTACATGTCGAGCGCGCCCAGGTCCTCGTCCTCGGTGAACAGCAGGAACCCCATCATGCTGCCGAGGCCGAGGCCGTCGGCGTACGACAGGTAGACGGGCCAGCGCGCGGCCTCCGCGGCGAAGTCGGCGATCCGGAAGAGCCGCCTCCCGCCGGCCCGTCGCGCCGCGTCGAAGCACGGCCCCTCGCCGGCCCGCTCCTGCAGGCGGTCGCTGTCCACGACGACCTGCTCGGTGGCCGCCAGCGTCCGCACCCGCCGGTCGTGCAGGACGAGGATGCCGGCGGCGTCGCATCCCTCGACCAGTTCCACCGCCGAGGCGGTGATCCGTTCCAGGGTCGCGTCGAGCGACTCCTGCGCGAGCAGGTCACGCGCCATGGTCGCCATCTGGGTGGCGAACAAACGCCAGTCCATCGTCCCTCTCCGCTGCCGCGGTGCGGGCCCGGCCCGTTCCGCGGCCCGCCTCGTACGACGTGTTCCAGCCTCCGGAAAGGTCACTCGGGCCGCGGCACACCGGTTCGGCCCGCTCCGGGCAGTACCGTTTCAGCGCCCGGTGCGGACCAGCAGCAGCGCCACGTCGTCGTCGGGTTCCGGGCGCAGGGCGCTCAGCAGGAGGTCGCCGGTCTCCTCCAGGGAGGGCCCGGCGTTCTGCAGCAGCCGGGTCAGCGCGGTCAGACCGGTGTCGATGGGTTCGCCCCGGTTCTCGACCAGGCCGTCGGTGTAGAGGACGAGCAGGGAGCCGGGCGGGAGGGCGACCTCCACCGTGCCGAAGCCGACCCCGCCGACCCCGCCGACGCCGAGCGGCACACCGTCGGGGAGGTCGAGGAGCTCCGCGGCGCCGCCGGGCCGGACCAGGACCGGCGGCAGATGACCGGCGCCGGCCAGCGCGCAGCTGCCCCGGCCGCGGTCGTACACCGCGTAGACACAGGTGGCGATCGCGTCGCCGAGGGAACGGGTGATGTCGTCGAGGTGCCGCAGCAGCTCGGCCGGCGGCAGGTCGAGGCGGGCCAGCGCACGGGTGGCGGAACTGAGCTGCCCCATGATCGCGGCGGCCTGGACGCCCTTGCCCATCACGTCCCCCACCACGAGCCCGGTCCGCCCCGGCCCCAGCGGCAGGACGTCGTACCAGTCGCCGCCGACCTCGCTGAGCGCGGGCCGGTAGCGGGCGGCGATGTCGAGTCCCGCCTGCTGCTCCGGCACGCGCGGCAGCAGGCTGCGCTGGAGGGTGAGGGCGGTGGCCCGCTCCCGCCCGTACAGGCGGGCGTTGTCGACGCAGATCGCGGCGCGCGCGGCGAGCTCGCAGGCGAGCAGGCGGTCCTGCTCGTCGAAGGGACGCTCGTTGACGGTGCGGTACAGGCTGAGCGTGCCCAGCACCTGGCCGCGGGCCATCAGCGGCAGCGCCAGGTACGAGTGCACGCCCGCCGCACGGAGGGTGCGGGCGGCCCGGGTGTCCCGGGCGATGCGCCGCAGCACCGGCCCCTCCACCCGCTCCACCAGGATCGGCCGGGCCTCGCGCACGCACCGGGTGATGAGCCGGGAGGCACCGTAGGTGGCCAGCTCGCCCACCGGGTCCGCGGCGTGGATGGCCTGGGTGGGGTACCCGGCGGCGACGGCCAGCGCGCGGAACTCGGCATGGGCGCCCTTGGTCACGGGGCGGATGGTGCCGTGGGCCACCACGGACTCCAGGACGTCGACGGCCGCCAGGTCGGCCAGGTGCGGCACGGTCACCTCGGCCAGTTCGCGCGCCGTCCGGTGCAGGTCGAGGGTGCTGCCGATGCGTACCCCGGCGTCCGCGATCACCGACAGGCGGCGGCGCGCCTCGGCCGCCTCGGCCGCCGCGCGCTGGCGGCCGGTGACGTCCAGCACGGCCACGGCCAGCCCGAGCACCCGGCCGTCCGCGTCCTCGATGCGGTGGTACGACTCCGAGTACGCGCGGTCCTGGGCGTCCGCCGCCGTCCGGCCCACGCTCTGCTGGTCCAGGAGCGGCCGTCCGGTGGTCAGGACCTGCCGCATGCGCTGCTCGATGAGGCCGGCGTCCAGGCCCGTCAGGACCTCTCCGACGCGGCGGCCGAGCACCGACTCCTCGGGCACGCCGTTGATCCGCTCCAGCGCGGGGTTGACGCCCACCCAGCGCAGCTCCGTGTCGAAGACGGCGATGCCCACCGGAGTCTGCTCGACCAGGCTGTGGGAGAGGGCGACGTCCCGCTCCACGTCGCGCACCGCGGCCGCGTCCGCGGCGAGGCACAGCAGGTGCGGCAGGCCCCGGCCGTCGAAGAGGCGCATGGTGCGGAACTCCACGGCGCGTGCCGTGCCGTCCCGGTGCAGCAGCGGCAGGACCCCCGCCCAGCGGGCGCCCGACCGGACCCGGGCGAACAGCTCCCGGGCGCGCGGCCGGTCGGCGGGCGCCACCAGGAGCGTGTCGGCGCGCTGGTGCAGTGCCTCCTGCGCCGGGTAGCCGAGCAATTGCTCGATCTCGGGGCTCCACAGGACGATGAGGCCGTCGGCGTCCAGCACCACGGCCGCCACGCGCAGCAGGTCCAGCAGTCCGCCGGACGCCGCGGTGACCTCGTCGCCGATGGCGTCGCCGGCGCCGGCGGCTCGGACGGCCTCGACGGCGTTGCCGTCGCTGCCGTCCCGGGAATCACTGGTCGCGTACCCGTGCATGCGAGTGGCTCCTTCCGGCCCCCGGGGAACCGGCACCTCCAAGATCCGTCACACGGGTCATCCGATTACGGCACAGCGCGGCCGGGAGGGCAATACCGTGGCGCGAACGAATCGAACACCGCACGGTGCGCCGGGAGACGGCGGGCCGGAACCCGGTGCCGGGGAGCGGAGACGAGCGACGAGCGGTTCGGCCCGCGCGACGCGGACTTCGGGACGCTCGACCGGTTCGCGCGCACCGCGGGAGGGTGACCCGCGGTGCGCCGGCGACGGCTCAGGCGGCGGTGCCGAGTTCCGGCCGGGCCGCCGGGCCGCGTTCCCCGGCGGGCCGGAACCCGGTGCCGGGGAGCGGAGACGAGCGACGAGCGGTTCGGCCCGCGCGACGCGGACTTCGGGACGCCCGACCGGTTCGCGCGCACCGCGGGAGGGTGACCCGCGGTGCGCCGGCGACGGCTCAGGCGGCGGTGCCGAGTTCCGGCCGGGCCGCCGGGCCGCGTTCCCCGGCGGGCAGGAGCACGGGCGCGACGGTCCGGCGCCGGTGCAGCAGGGAACCCGCCGCGATCGCACCCGCGACGACCAGCCCGCCGGCCACCAGGGCGCCGCGGGCACCGGCCCACTCCATGAGCAGGCCGAGCGCCGGCGGGCCCGCGAGACCCCATGCCTTGCTGATGCTTCCCCACACGCCGAGCACGCGGCCCCGCAGGTGGGCGGGCGGGTCGGTCTGGAGCACGGTCGTCCCCGCCGTGTCGGACACGGTCTCCGCCACGGCCATGGGGAGCACGAGCAGCAGCAGGACGGCGAGCGACGGCGACAGCCCCGCCACCACCTGCAGCAGGCCGCCCGTGGCCGCGAGGAGACCCACGAGCCGTACGGAGGGACGGCGCAGCCGGGCCCCGAGGACGGCACCGACGATGCCGCCGACGGCGAGCACGGTGGAAACGGTGCCGAACTGCTCCGCGTCGCCGGCCAGCGGCCCGGTGACGAGCACGGCGAGCGTGAGCCCGTAGTTGCGGCCGAAGACGGCGCTGATCCCGGTGACACCGGCCAGCGCCAGCAGCCGCGGGCGGCGCAGGAAGAAGACCAGGCCCTGCCGCACGGTCAGGTCATGACCCGGGCCCCGCTCGTCCCGGGTCCTTTGCCGCGTACGGGAGCGGACGGCCGCCGTGTGCACCGGGCGCAGGAACGGGATGACCGCGGTGACGAAGAGGAAGGACAGCCCGTTGGCGGCGTAGGCGGCCGCCGTGCCGAGGAAGCCGACCGCCACGCCGGCCAGGGCGGTACCGGCGAGCCGCCCCGCGTTGCTCACCAGCGAGCCCACACCGATGGCGGAGGGGACGTCCTCCGGGCGGACGAGATCGTTGCCGAGCAGCGCGCAGGCGGGGGAGTCGACGGTGGCGACGACGCCGGTGACCGCGGCCAGGACCAGCAGCACGGGCAGGTTCATACCGCCGGTGGCGACGAGCGCGGCCGTCGCGAAGGCGACCAGGCCGAGCAGGGCCTGGCTGACCGCGGCCGTCGTCCTCCGGGGCCAGCGGTCGACGGCCGCACCGCCCAGCAGGCTGATGAGCAGGGCGGGCGCGGCCTGGACGGACACCGACAGACCCGCGGCCGCCGCGGACCCGGTGATCTCCAGGACCAGCAGGTTCTGCACCGTGAGCTGCATCCAGGTGCCGGCGTTCGACACGAGGTTCGCCAGGGACCACCAGCGCATGCTGCGGTACCTCAGGGAACGCCACGGGGAGCGGGAGCCCTGCGCGGACGCGGCGGCAGGGGGAGGCGCGGGGGGAGAAGACATGGTGCGGCGACTCGGGGGAGGTGAGCGGTCCGGAGGGACCGGAGCGGGGCACCGGTGGAGGCTGGAGGACCGGCTGCGCTGCGCGACCGCTCCACCGGGGATGTCGGGCCGTGCCGCCGGAGGACATGCCGTACGCGAGGGGCGTGGGAACCGTCCGGGGCACCGCGCCGACCATGGTGGCAGACGGGACTCGTGAGTCCCCGCCGCCGCCGTCCCCGGCCGCCCGCGGCCGGTCCCAACTCACCTGCACGGCAACGGATCCGCCGCAGCGGGTGGGGTTGCTCACAGTATGTTTAACTCCGCCACGGCCCGTTCCGGAGCGGCGGCGCGGTGCTCGCCCGCTCCACGAGCCGGGTCGGCACCAGCGTCGTACCGCGCTCGGTGCCCGTGTGACGCATCTTGCGCAGCACGCTCTCCACGCAGAGCCGCCCCACCTCGGCGAAGTCCTGGTGGAGGGTGGTGAGCGGGGGCAGGAAGGAGCTCGCCTCGGGGATGTCGTCGAAACCGACGACGCTGACGTCCCCGGGGACCCGCCGGCCGCGTTCGTGCAGGGCCCGCAGCAGGCCCAGCGCCATCTGGTCGTTCGCCGCGAAGACGGCCGTGCAGTCCGCGCGGTCCGCGAGACCGAGCCCGGCGCGGTAGCCGGACTCCGCCGACCAGTCGCCCCGGACGACGGGCGGCGGGGTGCGGCCCGCCTCGGTGAGCGCCGCGTGCCAGGCGTCCGCGCGGCGCTGGGCGGCGAACGACCCCTCGGGACCCGCCAGGTGCCACACGGTGTCGTGGCCGAGGCCGAGCAGGTGCCGTACGGCGGCGCGGCTGCCGCCGGCCTGGTCGGTGTCGACGACGGTGTACCGGTCGCCCGCGTCGGAGTCCACGACCACGACCTGGACGTGCGGGGGCAGCGCGATCGTCGCCGCGTCCAGCAGGTGCACCTCCATGATCACGATCACCGCGTCGACGGCGAGCTCCTCCAGCCGGGAGAAGGCGCCGCGCACCTCGTCCTGGGTGGGCGCGGCGACCGGCAGCAGGGTCACCGCGTACCCCTCGCGGGCGGCCGAGTTGGCGATCGCCTCCAGCGTGCGGACGTTGCCCGTGGTGGAGAGCGAGAAGGTGATGACCCCCAGCGTGCGGAACTCGCCGCGCTTGAGGGCCCGGGCCGCGCTGTTGGGCCGGTAGCCCAGCTCCTTCATGGCCGCCAGCACCTGCCGCCGGGTCTCCTCCGTCACCCCGGCGTAGCCGTTGGACACCCGGGAGACGGTCTGCGAGGAGACGCCCGCCAGCCGGGCCACGTCCGCCATGGACGCCTGGGTCCGGGTCCGGGCGGGGGTCCGGGCGCGGCTCTGTGCGCCGTGTGTGCCGCCGCCCACGCCCGCCGGGCCCTTGTCAGCCGTCTCCACGCGCCGTCCGCCGCCTTCCCTCCGCGCTGCCCGCGTCACGTTTCCCCCGGGGAGCTCGTCGAACCCTTGACCACCGTCAGTGGGGAGGGTAGACATTCCGCCATCAGATGTTTACGTAAACATAACAGGCCGCGGCCCCGTCGCGGCGCTCGATGTTTACGCAAACATCAGGTGGTGCGGCAGCGGTTCGTCCGAACGGACGGCGGCACACCGTCTCGGTTCCGTTCAGTGACGAGCGAGGAACGACATGACGACGCAAGCGACACCGGCGGCCGCCGGCCCGCGGCCCGCGCCGCCCCCGGCGAGGCGGAACCGCCGCTCCTGGACGGGATGGGGGTTCATCGGCCCCTTCGGCGCCGTGTTCGCCCTGGTCTTCATGGCCCCCATCGCGTACTCGCTGTACCTGAGCCTGTTCCGCGACCGGATGATCGGCGGGAACACCTTCGTCGGGCTCGACAACTTCGAGAAGGTGCTGCAGGACGACGCGTTCTGGTCCTCGCTCGGCCGGGTCTCGCTCTTCCTGTGCGTCCAGGTGCCGGTCATGCTCGGCCTCGCCCTGCTGGTGGCCCTGGCCCTGGACAGCGGCCGGCTGTACGGCAGGGACTTCTTCCGCATATCGATCTTCCTGCCGTACGCGGTGCCCGCCGTGGTCGCCACCCTGATGTGGGGCTTCATGTACGGCACCCGCTTCGGCCTGGTCGGCGACATCAACGACGCGCTGGGCGTCTCGCTGCCCGACCCGCTCTCCCCGGACCTGCTGCTGGCCGCCATCGGCAACATCGTCACCTGGGAGTTCATCGGCTACAACATGCTCATCTTCTACTCGGCGCTGCGGGTGATCCCGCACTCGCTGTACGAGGCCGCCGAGATCGACGGCGCCGGGCAGTTCCGGGTCGTCACCGCGATCAAGCTGCCCGCGATCCGCGGCGCCCTGGTGATCGCGACGATCTTCTCCGTCATCGGCAGCTTCCAGCTCTTCAACGAGCCCAGCATCCTGCAGAACCTCGCGCCCAACGCGATCACCAGCGACTACACCCCCAACCTGTACACGTACTCGCTGTCCTTCAACGCCCAGCAGCACAACTACTCCGCGACGGTCGCCATCGTCATGGGGCTGATCACCATGGTGATCGCCTATGTCGTCCAGCTGCGCGGCATGCGCAAGGGAGCGTGAGGCAGTCATGACCACTCCCGTCACCACCGCCCCCGCCGGTTCCGCGGCCGGCCGGTCCGGGTCCCCGGGCTCCGCGCCCCGGCTGCGCACCCCCCGGCACCGCCACACCCCCGGCAGACCGCGGCGCAGCGTCCTGCTCACCGTGCTCACCGGCCTGGTGCTGCTCTACAGCCTGGTGCCGCTGGTCTGGCTGGTCATCGCCACCACCAAGAGCCAAGAGGGGCTGGCCCGCTCGTTCGGCCTGTGGTTCGACAGCGACTTCGCCCTGTGGAACAACATCGGCGAGACGTTCACCTACGACGACGGCGTCTTCGTCCGCTGGCTGCTGAACACGGTGCTGTACGTCGTGGTGGGCGCCGGCGGCGCCACCCTCCTCGCCGTGCTGGGCGGCTACGCGCTCGCGAAGTTCGACTTCCCCGGACGCCGTGCGGTGTTCGCCGTGATCATCGGCGCGGTGGCCGTCCCGGGTACGGCACTGGCGGTGCCCACCTTCCTGATGTTCAGCAAGATGCACCTGACCGACACCCCGTGGGCGGTGGTCATCCCGTCGCTGATCTCACCGTTCGGCCTGTACCTGATGTGGGTGTTCGCCACCGAGGCCGTCCCCGCCGAACTGCTGGAGGCCGCCCGCATCGACGGCGCGGGCGAGCTGCGCACCTTCTTCCAGGTCGCGCTCCCGCTGCTGGCACCCGGCATCGTCACCGTGCTGCTGTTCACCACGGTGGCGACCTGGAACAACTACTTCCTGCCGCTGATCATGCTCAAGGACCCCGACTGGTACCCGTTGACACTCGGCCTGAAGAGCTGGAACGCCCAGGCCGAGACCGTCGGCGGCGAGGCCGTGTTCCACCTCGTCGTCACGGGGTCGCTGATCACCATCCTGCCGCTGATCGCCGCGTTCCTGCTGCTGCAGAAGTACTGGCGGTCCGGACTCGCCGCCGGAAGCGTCAAGGAATGACCGTGTCCCCGGTACCGGCCACGTGGCCACGAAGAAGTGGAAGCACGACCATGGAGAAGCGCTCCCGCCGCCTGCTGCGCGGCATCGGCCTCGTCTGCGCCCTCGCCCTGGCGGCGACCGCCTGCGGCGGAAGCGACGGCGGCACGAACCCCACGTCGCTCTCCAGGGCGGACATCGAGGCCGCCCTGGAGAAGGGCGGCACCCTCACCGTCTGGGCGTGGGAACCCACGCTCGAACAGGTGGCCGCCGACTTCGAGAAGGCACACCCCGCGGTCGAGATCGACCTGGTCAACCCGGGCGTCAACGGCGACCAGTACACCGCGCTGCAGAACGCCGTCTCGGCGGAGCGGGGCGTGCCGGACGTCGCGCAGATCGAGTACTTCGCGATGGGACAGTACGTGCTCACCGAGGAGCTCACCGACCTGACGGACTACGGCGCCGGCGAGCTCGCCGACGCGTACACCCCCGGCCCGTGGAACGGTGTGAAGGGCGGCGGCGAGGGCATCTACGGCCTGCCGATGGACTCCGGGCCGATGGCCCTGTTCTACAACAAGCGGGTCTTCGACCGGCACGGCATCGACGTGCCCACCACCTGGGACGAGTACGTCGAGGCCGCCCGCGCCCTGCACGAGGCCGATCCGAAGGCGTACATCACCAACGACATCGGGGAGGCGGGCTTCACCACCAGCATGCTGTGGCAGGCGGGTTCGCGGCCCTACCGGGTCGACGGCACCACGGTGGGCGTCGACTTCTCCGATCCGGGTGCCGAGGCCTACACCACCGTCTGGCAGCAGCTGCTCGACGAGAAGCTGGTCACCCCGATCGCCAGCTGGTCCGACGAGTGGTACAAGGGCCTCGCCGACGGCACCATCGCCACCCTCGCCACCGGCGCCTGGATGCCCGCCAACCTCGCCTCCGGCGCGGCGGGCGCCGCCGGTGACTGGCGCGTCGCCCCGCTGCCGCAGTGGACCGAGGGCGGGGCGACCAGCGCGGAGAACGGCGGCAGTGCGCTGACCCTGCCCAGGCTGGGCGCGAACGAGGCCCTCGCCTACGCGTTCGTCGAGTACGCAGGCGCGGGCGAGGGCGTGCAGACCCGCGTGGCCGGAGGGGCCTTCCCGGCGACCGTCGCGCAGCTGGACTCCAAGGAGTTCCAGGACACGAAGTTCGACTACTTCGGCGGGCAGCAGGCCAACAGGATCTTCGCCGAGTCGGCCGCGAACGTCGCCGCCGACTGGACGTACCTGCCGTACCAGATCTACGCCAACTCCGTCTTCAACGACACCGTCGGCAAGGCGTACGTGTCGGACACCCGGCTGACCGACGGGCTGAAGACCTGGCGCGACGCCTCGTTGCGGTACGGCGAGGAGCAGGGCTTCACCGTCGAGCGCTAGCCCGGCCCGCCGCACCTCCCCGTCCGCCGCCCCCGTCACCCACCGGAAGGACCCCATGACCTCCACCCCCCTGTCCCACCTGCTGCGCGGAGCGAGGGGAGACTCCCCCCGCCTCCTCTACGGCGGCGACTACAACCCCGAGCAGTGGCCCCGCGAGGTGTGGGAGGAGGACGTCCGGCTGATGCGCGAGGCCGGCGTCACCACGGTCTCCGTGGCGATCTTCTCCTGGGCCCGGCTGCAGCCGGCCGAGGACACGTGGGACTTCGGCTGGCTGGACGAGGTCATGGACCTGCTGCACGCGGGCGGCATCGGGGTCGACCTGGCCACCGCCACCGCGTCACCGCCGCCGTGGCTCACGCTGGCCCACCCGGAGATCCTCCCGGTGACCGCCGCCGGCGAGACCCTGTGGCCGGGGGCGCGCCAGCACTGGCGCCCCACCTCGCCCGTCTTCCGCGAGCACGCCCTGCGCCTGGTGCGCGAGCTGGCGACCCGCTACGCGGACCACCCCGCCCTGGTCGCCTGGCACATCTCCAACGAACTGGGCTGCCACAACCTGTACGACCACTCCGACGACGCGGCGCGCGCCTTCCGCGACTGGCTGCGCGCCCGCTACGGGACCCTCGACGCGCTCAACCACGCCTGGGGCACCGCCTTCTGGTCCCAGCGCTACAGCGACTGGGAGCAGATCCTGCCGCCCCGGCTCGCCGCGTCCTTCTCCAACCCCACCCAGCAGCTCGACTTCAAGCGCTTCTCGTCGGACGCGCTGAAGGAGTACCTGCGCGCCGAGCGGGACGTCCTGCGGGAGCTCACCCCCGACGTCCCCGTCACCACCAACTTCATGCTGACGCCCGGCATCAAGGGCCTCGACTACGCCGACTGGGCGGCGGAGGTCGACTTCGTCTCCAACGACCACTACGTCCACCCCGGCCCGCAGGCCCGTGACGAGCTGTCCTTCTCCGCCAACCTCACCAGTGGCATCGCCCTGGGGCGCCCCTGGTTCCTGATGGAGCACTCCACCGGCGCCGTCCAGTGGAAGCCCGTCAATGTGCCCAAGCGGCCCGGCGAGCTGGCCCGCGACTCGCTGCTGCACGTCGCGCACGGCGCCGACGCCGTCTGCTTCTTCCAGTGGCGTCAGTCCGCGGCCGGCGCCGAGAAGTACCACTCGGCGATGGTGCCGCACGCCGGTCCGGACAGCGAGGTCTTCCGCGCGGTGACCGCCCTCGGCGCCACGCTGAGGACGCTGGCCCCGGTCGCGGGCACCGAGCGCGAGCCCGCCCCGGTCGGCATCCTCTTCGACTGGGACTCGTGGTGGGCGAGCGAGCAGGACGCCCACCCCACCGAGCTCCTCGACTACCGGCAGGAGGCGCTCGACTGGTACTCCGCGCTCCTCGCCCTCGGCATCCGCGCCGACGTCGTGACCACCCGGCCCGGCACCGACCTCGGCCGCTACCGGCTGCTGGTCGCCCCCGTCCTGCACGTCGTCCCGGAACGGCTGGCCAAGGAGCTCACCCGGTACGCGGAGAACGGCGGCCACCTCGTCACCACGTACTTCTCCGGCCTCGTCGACGAGAACGACCACGTCTGGCTCGGCGGCTACCCGGGCGCCCTGCGCGAGCTGCTCGGCATCCGCATCGAGGAGTTCGCCCCGCTGCCCGCGGACGCGACCGTGGAGCTGGACGACGCGACGACCGGCACCCTGTGGACCGACCGGGTCACCGTCACCGACCCGGAGACGGAGGTCCTCACCCGCTACCGCACCGGCGACCAGGCCGGCCGGGCCGCCGTCACCCGCCGCACCACCGGCAGCGGTTCGGCCGCGTACGTCTCCACGCGGCTCGGCGCCGACGGGCTCACCGCCCTGCTGCCGCGCCTGCTCGGCCCGGCCGGCATCACGAGCGACCTGCCCGAGGCCGCACGGGGGCGGGTCGAGCAGACGGTGCGCCGTGGCCCCGACGCCCGCTTCGTGTTCCTGGTGAACCGGGGCGACGAGAGCGTGCCGCTGGGCGAGCCCGACGGGGAGGTCCTGCTCGGCACCGCCGGCGACGACGGCGCCCTCGTACTGGAACCGAGGGGCGTCGCCGTACTGCGGCAGCCCGCGGACTGACCACCGGGCCCACCGGGACACCGCCCGCACACCACCAGAGCGACCACCACCTCCACGCGTCACGAGTCGGGAGCACACGATGGCACGCCGTACCCGCAGCAGACGGCTCCTCGGGGCCGCCGCCCTCACCGCCCTGGCCACCTCGGCCACCCTGGTCACCGCCCCCTCGCCCGAGGCCCGGGCGGTGACGGCCGAGACCGCCGCCGTCACCGTCCGGCCCGACCCCTCCTACCAGCAGGAGCGGTTCGAGGGCTGGGGGACGAGCCTCGTCTGGTTCGCCAACGCCACCGGCGACTACCCGGACGAGATACGCGAGAAGCTCGCCGGGCTCCTCTTCGGCGACGACGGCCTCGCCCTGAACATCGCCCGCTACAACGTCGGCGGCGGCAACGCGCCCGACGTGCGGGACTACCTGCGCGCCGGCGGCGCCGTCGAGGGCTGGTGGCGGGCGCCCGAGGGCACCACCCGCGAGGACACCGACTGGTGGAGCGCGGACGACCCGGCCGACTGGAACGAGGACGCCGACGCCACCCAGCGCTGGTGGGTGGACCGCATCAAGAAGGACATCACCCACTGGGAGACCTTCAGCAACTCACCGCCCTGGTTCATGACCGAGAGCGGCTACGTCTCCGGCGGTTTCAACGCCACCGACGACCAGCTGAAGACCGAATCGATCGACGACTTCGCCGCGTACCTGGCGGGCGTCACCAAGCGGCTGGAGAAGGCGCACGGGATCGAGGTCGACACCGTCGACCCGTTCAACGAGCCCAACACCAACTACTGGAGCACCCGCCTCGGCGCCGACGGCGAGCCCGTCGGCGGCCGGCAGGAGGGCGCCCACATGGGTCCCGAACTCCAGCAGAAGGTGATCAAGGCCCTGGCGCCCGCCCTGAAGAAGGCGAGGACCAAGGCGGAGATCTCCGCGATGGACGAGACCAACCCGGGCATCTTCGCGCAGAACTGGACCGCCTACGCCCCCGAGGTCCGCGACCTCGTCGGGCAGATGAACGTCCACACCTACGGCACCGGGCAGCGCACCACCGTCCGCGACCTGGCCAAGGCCGCGGACAAGCCGCTGTGGATGAGCGAGGTCGAGGGCGACTGGGGCGACGGGCAGAGCTTCACCGACATGCGGCCGGGCCTCGGCCTCGCCCAGCGCATCGTGGACGACCTGCGGGAGCTCGAACCGCGCGCCTGGGTGTTCTGGCAGCCCGTCGAGGACTACGACAACATGAAGCCCGGCGGCGAGTCGGAGAAGGGCGGCAACTGGGGCAGCATCCAGCTCCCGTTCGACTGCACCGACGAGGACACCCTGGAGACCTGCCCCATCTACACGAACACCAAGTTCGACACCGCCCGCAACTTCACTCACTTCATCCAGCCCGGCGACCGGCTGATCAAGGTGGACGACACCTCCAGCGCCGCCGCCGTGACGAAGGACGGCAAGGGCGCCTCCCTCGTCCACGTCAACGGCACCACCGAGGCCCGTACGGTCACCGTCGACCTGTCCAGGTTCCGGACCATCAGCCGGAACGCCACCGTCACCCCCGTCGTGACCAGCGCCGACGGCAAGCTCGAACGGCACCGGGCGATCAAGGTCGAGGACCGCGCGGCCACCTTCACCGTGCCCGCCCAGTCGGTGACGTCCTTCGTCGTCGAGGGCGTGTCCGGGGTGGCGGAGGACGCCCCGCTGCTGCGCAAGGGCCACACGTACACCCTGACCGGCGTGCAGAGCGGCAAGGCGCTCACGGTCGCGGACGACGGCAGCGGCCTGGTGATCAAGGCAGCCGCCGAGGACACCGCCGAGCGGTCCGGCCGGTGGCGGCTCGCTTCCGTCGGCAAGGACGCGGGCGTCCTCCAGCGGTACGTCTTCACGAACGCGGCCGACGGCGAGCGGCTGGCCGTCCGCGACGGCGCCGCCGTGGCCGAGCCCGACCGGGGCCGGCGCGACGCGGCCGCCCAGTGGCTCCTGTCGACCACCGGTGACGGCACGTACACCCTCGTCAACGCCGGCACGGGACAGCTCCTGGAGGTCGGCGGCCAGGCCACGCACGAGGGCGCGGCCGTCACCGTGTGGCAGCCCAACTCCGGCGCCAACCAGCGCTGGCGGATCGTGGACGTCACGCGGAAGTAGACCGGTCGCAGACCACGCCGTCCGCCCCGTGACCGTCACGGGGCGGACAGCGGCACGTTTCTCCCCCGGTGATGCGGGGACGCGGTGGTCATGGTGCAGATCGGATACACGATGATGACGGAGCAAGCCGGACCCCGTGACCTCGTCGACCATGTCGTCGGCGCGGAGGAGGCCGGTTTCGACTTCTCGGTGACGAGTGACCACTACTTCCCCTGGCTGCGGTCCCAGGGGCACTCGCCCTACGCGTGGACCGTGCTGGGCGCGGCGGCCCAGGCCACCTCTCGCATCCCGCTGATGACGTACGTGACCTGCCCGACGTTCCGCTACCACCCCGCCGTCGTGGCGCAGAAGGCCGCGACGCTGCAGCTGCTCTCCGAGGGCAGGTTCCGCCTCGGCCTCGGCTCCGGGGAGAACCTCAACGAGCACGTCGTGGGCCGCGGCTGGCCGGCGGCCGACGTGCGGCACGAGATGTTCACGGAGGCCGTGGAGATCATCCGCGCGCTGTTCGAGGGCAAGCACGTCACCTACCACGGCAAGCACTACGACGTGGACTCGGCCAAGCTGTGGGACCTGCCCGACGCGCCGCCGCCCATCGGCATGGCCGTCTCCGGCGAGCAGTCCTGCCGCCTCGCCGGCCGCCTGGCCGACCTGGTCATCGCCACCGAGCCCAAGCAGGAGCTGATCGAGGCGTTCGACCGGCACGGGGGAGCGGGCAAGGCCCGGGTCGGGCAGCTGCCGGTCTGCTACGACACCGACCGCGACGCGGCGATCGCCCGCGCCCACGACCAGTTCCGCTGGTTCGGCAGCGGCTGGAAGGTGAACTCCGAGCTGCCGCACCCGGACTCCTTCGACGCGGCCACGCAGTACGTGACGCGGGACGACGTCGCCGAGTCCATTCCCTGCGGTGACGACGTCGACGCGTTCGTGGAGGCGGTGCGGCCGTACGTCGAGGCCGGGTTCACCGAGGTCGCGCTGGTGCAGATCGGCGGGGAGCACCAGCGGCCCTACCTGGAGTGGTCGGAGAAGACGCTGCTGCCCGCGCTGCGGGACGCCTTCGCCTGAGCGCACCACGTGCAGGGGCCCCGGCCAGGTGTGGCCGGGGCCCCTGCTGCAGTCGCCGGATTCACATCGGGCGAGGTGCGGCGCGGGAGTCAGTCGTGGTCGCCGCCGCGCTCGAGCTCGAAGCCGCCGGTCTTCTCGAACTTCCCGCCACCGGCGTGGGTCAGCCCGTAGGGGCCGCCGATGTTGAAGAAGTGGCCGTGCTCGCCGCGGCGACCGTAGTGGCCCTCGACCTCCCAGCCGTCGTCATCACCGTCGCCGAGCCACCCGTGGCCCTTGCCGTCGTGGTTGCCCGAGTACCCGGAGTCCCTCCCGTGGGGGCCGTCGGTCGCGGCCGCGGTACCCGCTCCTCCCACTATGGCAACGGCGGCTGCCAGAACAGTTGCTCCCACAAGACGACGAACGCGCATGTGCGCCTCCTGATTTAACTCTGTCTGCAACCCGTTGTTCCAGACATCTCAGACATTCCACACATCGCGGACGTCTTACGCATGCTTCTCGCCCGGCCACTCGAAAGGGGTCCCGGGGACGGAGCGCAGCGGAGCAGAGGATGCATTCCGCACGGCTCCCCGTGACAATCCGCCGCCGCCCGGACGGGTGCCCGTGGCATGGTGCGCGAGGGGCCCTCGGACGGGCGTCGCTGAGCCGTCCGGGCGCGTCAGCAGGCCTCGGGGAAGTCGTCGGGGGACTCGGCGGCGGAGGGCGTGGCGAGCACCGACAGGAGCTGGGCGCGGTGCAGTTCGGCCACCGGGGCCAACAGGTCCGGATGGCGCAGCAGGACGGCGGCCCGCCGGTCGTGCTCGTCCGGTGCCACCAGACGGCGGAACTCGACGGCCAGACCGTCCAGATGCTCGGTCGTGCCGAGGGCGGTGACCGCGGCGGCGGCCAGCGCGGGAGCGCCGAGGAGGGAGGCGGCCCAGCTCGCGACGACCTCGTCGACCCAGGTACGCCAGGCGGAGTCGGCCTCCCGGTCCCCGCCCCCGGTCCCGCCGTGCGCGGGGCCGTCGGAGCCGGTGATCCAGTCGAGGCGCGCGGAGCCCCCCGGGCCGGCCACCGCCACGAGCGCGGCGTCCATGGACGTCGGGTAGCGCAGCCAGGCGGCGACCGTCACGGCCTGCCGGACCTGTGCCTCGCAGAGCGCGGACGCCAGCACGCCGCCGCCCGTCGGATAGGCACGGGTGAGCCAGCGGGTGGTCGCCGCTATGAGGAAGGAGAGATCTGTGGGCACGTTCGGGCCGTCCGGGTCCAGGGAGGTCCGCCGCCGGCGGACGGAGGGAGCGGGGGAGAGGGGGTGTACCCAAAAAGCTACTGCGCCGTCGGAGTGGGCGAAATGACCCGGACCACACCGGACGGCGTACTGGTCGCGACCCGCCCGAGATGAGTCATGGACCCGATGGTGTGCGGCTGGTGCGCCGGGCGAGAGTGGGGTGCGGAAAGACCGGTACGGTGCGGCCCTGTCGACGGGACGCCGGGACCGCGGCGGGCCGGTGTCGTGCGCCCCGGCCGCGCGTGGTGAACGGAGTACAGCCGATGACAGCTCCCGAGCGGACCGTTCGGCGGCACCCGGCCTCCCGGATCCGGCCGGCGGCGCCGCGACCGTCGCCTCGTCCGCCGGAACGCCGGGGCCGTGGGGTCCGCCGACCGGAGAGCGGACCTCCTCGCCCGGCGGTTCCGGGTGAAGGAGGACCCATGAAGCGTTCCGACGACCACGAGACCGTCGCCCCGGACGCGGGGCTGTCCGCCGACGGCCCGCACGCCGCCCGGCCCGTTGCCCCCGGCGGTCCCCGGCTCCCCCGCGAGCACCGGCGTACCGGAATCCGGCTGGCGCTGGTCCTGGCACTCGCCGCGGTGGTGGCCGGTGCCGTACGCGGACACGGGCTGCTGCTCGCCGCCGGACTGGTGGCCACCAGCGTCTCGATGGACCTCCTCGGCCGGGCCGACCGCCGGCACCGGGAGGCGCTGCACACCGGCCGCGCGACACCGTGAGCACCGCGCCCGGGACGGCCCGTGCGACGGTGCTCGTGGGAGCGTCACCGCCGCCCGGGCCACGGGCCGGGCCCGCCCGCCCGGCCCGCGCCGCCCCGCGCGGCCGCGGGGAAGGGCGTGCCGGGCGCCGGGTCCGGCGGCGTCCGGCACGGGCCTCCGCCCACGGTGGCGGCGCGGCGCCCGTCCGGTCGGCCCGGAACGGGGTGGGCCGGGTGGCCCGCCGCGTACCGCCCGGGCGGCCGTGGGGGAGCGCGCGCCGGGTCCGGCGGCGCTCGGCACGGGCCTCGCCGACGGTGGCGGCGTCACGCCCCGTACGGTCAGTCCCGGACTTCGGCCTTCTCCGGTTCCGTGTTCACCGGGCCGGCCTGCGGTGCCGTCGCCGGGGTGCGTCGTGCGGCGAGCCGTGCGGCGATCGGCTGGGTGTAGCGGGCGGTGAGGGGGCCGAGGATGACCAGGATGAGGACGTAGGCGGTGGCCAGGGGGCCGAGGTCGGGCTCGATGCCGGCCGTGACGGCGAGTCCGGCGATGACGATCGAGAACTCGCCGCGCGCCACCAGCGTGCCGCCCGTCCGCCAGCGCCCCTTCACCCCGACACCGGCGCGCTTGGCGGCCCAGTAACCGGTGGCGATCTTGGTCGCGGCGGTGACGACGGCGAGAGCGAGGGCCGGCAGCAGCACCGGAGGAATGCTGGAGGGGTCGGTGTGCAGGCCGAAGAAGACGAAGAACACCGCGGCGAAGAGGTCACGCAGCGGGGCCAGCAGGTTGTGGGCGCCCTCGGCGACCTCGCCGGACAGGGCGATGCCCACGAGGAAGGCACCGACGGCGGCCGACACCTGGAGCTGCTGGGCGATGCCCGCGACCAGCAGGGTGAGGCCGAGCACGACCAGGAGCAGCTTCTCCGGGTCGTCGCTGGAGACGAAGCGGGAGATGAGGCGGCCGTAGCGGACGGCCAGGAACAGCACCAGGCCGGCCACGGACAGCGCGATGGCCAGGGTGACGCTGCCGGAGGCGAGACCGACGCCGGCCAGCAGCGCGGTGACGATCGGCAGGTACACCGCCATGGCGAGGTCCTCGAGCACCAGGATGCTGAGGATCACCGGGGTCTCGCGGTTGCCCACCCGTCCCAGATCGTTCATCACCTTGGCGATGACACCGGAGGAGGAGATCCAGGTGACGCCGGCGAGGACGACGGCGGCGACCGGGCCCCAGCCCATCAGCAGCGCCGCCGCGGCGCCGGGCAGGGCGTTGAGGGCGGCGTCGACGAGGCCGGCGGGGTACTGGGTCTTGAGGTTGGAGACCAGGTCGCTGGCGGTGTACTCGAGGCCGAGCATGAGCAGCAGCAGTACGACGCCGATCTCGGCGCCGATGGCCACGAACTCCTCGCTGGTGCCCAGCGGGAGGATGCCGCCCTGGCCGAAGGCGAGACCGGCCAGGAGGTAGAGGGGTATCGGGGAGAGCTGGAAGCGGGCGGCGAGCCGGCCGAGGAGGCCCAGGCCCAGAATGATGGCGCCGAACTCGATGAGGAATATGGCAGTGGAGTGCATACGGTGGCCTACTCCTGTCCGAGTATCTCGGCGGCGGCCTGCACGCCTTCCCGGGTTCCGATCACGATGAGGATGTCGCCGCCCGCGAGACGGAAGTCGGGGGTGGGGGAGGGGATCGCCTCGGCCCGGCGCAGCGCCGCCACGATGGACGCGCCGGTGCGGGTACGGATCTGCGTCTCGCCCAGCACCCGCCCGTTCCAGTGGGACACCGAGGACAGCTCGATCCGCTCCGCGACCAGACCCAGGTCCGTGGTGCTCAGCAGGCTCGGACTGTGGTGGTCCGGCAGCAGCGCGTCGATCAGCGAGTCGGCCTCGTTGCTGGTCAGCCGCAGCGAGTGGGCGCAGGCGTCGGGGTCGTCGGCACGGTAGAAGTTCACCGTGCGGGCACCATCCCGGTGTGCGATCACCGACAGGTGCCGGTGCTCACGCGTGGTGAGGTCGTACTGCACACCGATGCCCGGCAGCGGCGTGGTGCTCATCCGTGGAGCGGGCACAGCCCATCCCCCTTTGTATCGTTCTGCTCCTGAGACGGCCGCCGGGTCCTCCCGCGGTGCGGGGCGAAGCGGCCGACCGCACATGTTGCCACCTGCGCCTGAACGGGCAACATGGGTGTCAGCACGGATGGACGGCGGGCTCCGGCGGCGGGGATGATGTCCGGCTGAACGTCTTCTTCGCAGGTCACGGCAGGACAGGTCCGGCAGCAGGTGGGCGGGGAGAGTGGATGCGGGAGCCCACCCGGAAAGGCGGACGGATGTCGTTGTCGCGGTCGTTGCGGTCTCCGTTGTCGTTGTACTGGCGGATCTTCCTGCTCAACGCGGCCGTCCTGGTGGTCGCGGTGCTCCTGCTGCTCGGCCCCGTCACGGTCTCCACCCCCGTCCTGCACGGCGAGGCGCTCGTGCTCGGCGTGGGACTGGCCGCGATGCTCGTCGCCAACGCCGCCCTGCTGCGGGTCGGACTGGCCCCGCTGCAACGGCTCGCCCGCGCCATGGCCACCGCGGACCTCCTCAGGCCCCGCAGCCGCCCGGCGGTCACCGGCCACGGCGAGATCGCCGAGCTGACGGCCTCCTTCAACGCCATGCTCGACCGCCTGGAGTCCGAGCGCGCCACCAGCAGCGGCCGTGTCCTCACCGCGCTGGAGGGTGAGCGGCGGCGCATCGCCCAGGAGCTGCACGACGAGATCGGACAGACCCTCACCGCCGTGCTGCTGCAGATGAAGCACACGACGGACCGGGCCCCCGCCCCCGTGCGCGAGGACCTCACACAGGTGCAGGAGGCCGTCCGCAGCAGCCTGGAGGAGATCCGCCGCATCGCCCGCCGGCTGCGCCCCGGTGTGCTCGAGGAACTCGGCCTGCACAGCGCGCTGCGGGCGCTCGCCGCGGAGTTCACGACGCCCGGCCTCGACGTACGGCCCCACATCGATCCCGGACTGCCGGCCCTCGACCAGGACACCGAGCTGGTCTTCTACCGGGTCGCCCAGGAGTCCCTCACCAACGTCGCCCGCCACTCCGGCGCCGGCCGCGCCGAACTGCGGCTGCGCTCCCTCCCGCACGGCGGCGTGGGCCTGCTCGTCCGTGACGACGGCAAGGGCGTCGGCGGCGCGGCCGAGGGCGCCGGCATCCGCGGCATGCGCGAACGCGCCCTCCTGATCGGCGCCGACCTCACCGTCGCGGCACGCCGCGGCGGAGGCACCGAGGTCCGGCTGGAGATCACCGGACCCCAGGGCCCCCAGGGTTACCGAGACAGCAGCAGCGAAGAACACGGAGCCGAGGAACAGACCCGATGACCGCACCTGTGACCGCACCCGTGCGCATCCTGCTCGCCGACGACCACGCCCTCGTGCGCCGCGGAGTGCGGCTCATCCTCGACAGCGAACCCGACCTGACGGTCGTGGCCGAGGCCGACGACGGCGCCGAGGCGGTCGCACTGGCCCGCACCACCCCGGTGGACCTGGCCATCCTGGACGTCGCCATGCCCCGCGCCACCGGGCTGCAGGCGGCCCGCGAGCTGTCCCGCATCCGCCCCGAGGTGCAGATCCTCATCCTGACCATGTACGACAACGAGCAGTACTTCTTCGAGGCGCTCAAGGCGGGGGCCAGCGGGTACGTCACCAAGTCGGTCGCCGACCGCGACCTGGTCGAGGCCTGCCGCGCCGCCGTACGGGGCGAGCCCTTCATCTACCCGGGGGCGGAGACCACCCTCATCCGCAAGTACCTGGACCGGGCGCGCCAGGGCGACGCCCTGCCCGCCAGGCCGATCACGGAACGCGAGGAGGAGATCCTCAAGCTCGTCGCCGAGGGCCACACCTCGAAGGAGATCGGCGACATCCTGTTCATCAGCATCAAGACCGTCGAACGCCACCGCGCGAACCTCCTGCAGAAGCTCGGTCTGCGCGACCGTCTGGAGCTGACCCGCTACGCCATCCGCGTCGGCCTGATCGAGCCGTGAACACCGGGCGTCCGCACCTCGCTCGGCGGGCGCGCGGCACACGCCGGGGCGGGCCGGACGTGCCGGGAACGGGCCCGGCGGAGGTCCGTGGCCCGGCCGCCGCGAAGCGTGCCACCGTACCCTGCCCTTCCGCGCGAATCCTCTACAGTGGGTGTAGATGCAGGTCATCCTGTGTCCTTCACTGTTTTCCGACGTGTCATGAGAAGGAGCGACGGTCCAGCGATGGGTGAACCTCCCAGTCCCTGCCGTGCCATACCCCGCCGTCCACGACGTGCGACGATCCAGAGGGCGGGGGTGGCACGGTGACCGAGGTCCTGCTGCTCCTGCTCGCCCTGCTGCTGACGCTGGCCTGCGCGGTCTTCGTCGCGGCCGAGTTCTCGCTGACCACCGTCGAGCGCAGCGACCTGGAGCGGGCCGCCGAGGCCGGTGAGCGCGGCGCGGAGAGCGCGCTCCAGGCCGTACGCCGGCTCACCCTCCAGCTGTCCGGCGCCCAGCTCGGCATCACGGTCACCTCCCTGGTGATCGGCATGCTCGCCGAGCCCTCCTTCGCCGCCCTGCTCAGGGGCCCGCTGGAGGCCGTCGGCCTGGGCGGTGCCGCCTCGCCGGTGGCGACCGTCCTGGGCGTGGTCCTGTCCACCGTCGTGCTGATGGTGGTGGGCGAACTGGTGCCGAAGAACTGGGCGATCTCCCGCCCGATGGCCGTCGCCAAGGTGGTCGCCGGGCCGCAGCGTGCCTTCACCGCCGCGTTCGGTCCGTTCATCCGGAACCTCAACAGCACCGCCAACCGGTTCGTGCGCCGCATGGGCCTGGAGCCCGCCGACGAACTGGCCTCCGCCCGCAGCCCCGAGGAACTCGTCGCGCTCGCCCGGCACTCGGCCGCCGAGGGCGCCCTGGAGGCGGACTCCGCCGAACTGTTCGTCCGCACCCTGCACCTGAGCGAGCTGACCGCCGAGAACGTGATGACCCCGCGCGTGGACGTCAAGGCCCTCGAAGTGCACGCCACGGCCGCCGACGCGGCGAACCTCGCCCACGCCACCGGCCTGTCCCGCTTCCCGGTCTACCGCGACCACCTGGACGAGGTCACGGGCACCGTGCACATCCGCGACGTCCTCGCCCTGCCGCCGGAGAAGCGGGCCACCACCCCGGTCACCGACCTGGCCACGGCGCCGCTGCTGGTCCCCGACAGCCTGCCCGCCGACCGGCTCCTGGAACGGATGCGCGCCACCCGCACCATGGCCGTCGTCATCGACGAGTACGGCGGCACGGCCGGTGTCGCCACCGTGGAGGACATCGTCGAGGAGGTCGTCGGCGAGGTCCGCGACGAGCACGACCCCGTCGAGGCGCCGGGCCTGGTGCCCGCCCCGCGCACCGGGGACGGCCGCGACACCTGGGAGGCGGACGGCAGCGTCCGCATCGACCAGCTCGCCGACATGGGCCTCGCCGCACCCGAGGGACCGTACGAGACGGTGGCCGGACTGGTCGCCACCCGGCTCGCCCGGATCCCCGTCAAGGGCGACACGCTCGACATCGACGGCTGGGAACTGGCCGTGCTCGGCGTCGAGCACCACCGCGCGGACCGCGTCCGCATCACCGCACCGGCCGGCCGGCCGGACGCCGAGTCGCTCGAACACTCCCTGGAGGAGGCCCGATGACCGCCCTGCAGCTCGCCATCGGCGTCCTCACCCTGCTGACCAACGCGTTCTTCGTCGGCGGCGAGTTCGCGCTGATCTCCGTGCGCCGCAGCCAGGTGGAGCCCCGCGCCAAGGAGGGCGACACCCGGGCCCGTATGACCCTGTGGGGCCTGGAGCACCTGTCCGCGATGATGGCCACCGCCCAGCTCGGCATCACGGTCTCCTCGCTGGTCCTCGGCGCGGTCGCCGAACCCGCCATCGCGCACCTGCTGGAGCCCGTGTTCGAGTCGGTGCACGTGCCGCACCCGCTGGTGCACCCGATCTCCTTCGTCATCGCGCTCACCCTCGCGACGTACCTGCACATGCTGATCGGCGAGATGGTGCCGAAGAACATCGCGCTCGCCGCCCCGGTGAAGACCGCGCTGCTGCTCGGTCCGCCGCTGGTCGCGCTCACCCGGGCGCTCAAGCCGGTGATCTTCGGCATCAACGCCTTCGCCAACACGCTGCTCAAGCTGCTGCGCGTGGAGCCGAAGGACGAGGTGGAGTCCGTGTTCACCGACGACCAGCTCGCCCGGATGGTCGTCGACGCGAGCGAGGCCGGACTGCTCAGCCCGGCCGACGGGGAGCGGCTGCGCGACGCCCTGGAACTGGGCACCCGCCCGGTCGGCGAGATCCTGGTGCCCAACCCGGACATGCGCACCGTCGGCCACACCGTCACCCCGGCGCAGCTGGAGCGGACCGCCGCAGAGGCGGGCTTCTCCCGCTTCCCGGTGACCGGCCCCAACAACACCCTGCTCGGCTACCTGCACATCAAGGACACCCTCGGTGTCACCGAGCGCGACCGTCCCTTCCCGCGCGAGGCGCTGCACCCGGTCACCCGGGTCCGCATCGACACCCCGCTGGACGACGCCCTCACCGCCATGCGGGCCACGGGCAGCCATCTGGCCGCGGTCACCGGGGAGAAGGGCGCCGTGCTCGGCTTCGTGACGATGGAGGACGTCCTGACGGAGCTGGTCGGCCCGGCCCCGGCCGCCGTCTGACCAGGGGCCGGCCCGGACGCACCCCGCCCGGGCCGGCCCACCCGTGCTTCTCCCGCGCACCGTGCACCCCGCGCACCGTGCACCGCTGAAGGAAGAACCCGTTGAACCGCATGACGACGGCGACGGCGACGCCCCGGGACGGGACCGAACGGTTATCCGCCGCCCAGGCCGTGGCCGCGCGCTGCCGCGCCGTGACCGACGCCCGCTGGTTCGCCGTCGGCGTCCTCGTCCTCGTCCTCGCCAACGCGGTGGTGCTCGGCGTGGAGACCTACGCCGGAGTGGTGCACCACTGGCACGACGAGCTGAAGACGGCCGAGCGCGGCTTCCTGGCCGTGTTCACCGTGGAGATCCTGCTGCGCGCCGGCGCCCACGCCGACCGGCCCCGGGACTTCCTCCGCGACCCGTGGAACCTCTTCGACCTCGCCGTGGTCCTGTGCGCGTTCCTGCCCGTCGTACGGGAGAACGCCACCGTGCTGCGGCTGCTCCGGCTGGCCCGCGTGCTGCGCGCCGCCCGTTTCCTGCCCCAGCTGCGCGTGGTGCTCGTCGCGGTGGCCCGCAGCGTGCCCGGCACGGTGAGCTTCCTGCTGGTGGGCGCGCTGCTGCTGTACGTGTACGCGATGGTCGGCTGGGTCTTCTTCGCCGACGGCGACCCCGAGCACTACGGCTCCCTCGGCCGCGCCGTGCTCACCCTGTTCCTGCTGATGACCCTCGACGGACTCGGCGACGCGGTGCGCGCCGGTCTGGAGATCTCCCGCTGGAGCATCGTCTACTACGCCTCGTACGTGCTGCTCGCCTCCTTCGTCCTCGTCAACGTGCTGATCGGTGTGGTCCTCACCTCGCTCGACGAGGCCCGGGACATGGAACGCGGGCAGAGCGGGCCCGTCCGGCCGCCCGCCGCGGAGGACGGCGGCGAGGACGGCCACGCGCAGCGGGTGCGTGACCGCATCGCCAAGGCCCGCGCCGCCCTCGACGAACTGGAGGAGAGCCTGGGACACCGGCCCGTTCCGCCTCGCGGGGAGACCGGGGAGACCGGGGAGACCGGGGAGCGGGTGCCCTCCGGCTCGGCACGTGTGTGATCCGGGTCACCTTTCGTGGGTTGACCGAGTGTGCACCCGGGGCATCCTCCGTACCAAGGCATGGGAACGTGTGCCCGGACGTGAGGATGGGGCGCCATGACGGCAGGGTGGGGGGCTCGCGCAGCGCGTGCCGCGATGTTCGCGGCCGTCTGCGTGCTGCTCGCCGCCCTGGGGCACGCCATGATGTCCGGGCACGACGTGGCCTGGTGGACGCTGGCGGCCGCCCTGGCCGTGACCGGGACCGCGGGCTGGTGCCTGGCGGGCCGTGAGCGCGGACTGCCGCTGGTCGTGTCCGTCGTCGTGGCCGCCCAGACGGTCCTGCACGGGGCGTTCTCCCTCGCGCACGCCGGTACGGGGCCGGCGGGCGTCGCGCATCCGCACACGCACGCGCACATGGGGCTCGCCGACCCGGCCGGGGCGACCGCGCACGCCGGAGGTGCCTCCCCGTCGGCCGGCATGTTCGCCGCTCACCTGCTGGCCGCCCTGCTGTGCGGCCTGTGGCTCGCGTACGGGGAACGGGCCGTCTTCCGGCTCCTGCGCGTCCTGGCGGGACGGCTCGCGGCGCCGCTCCGGCTGCTGCTCGCCCGGCCCGTGCCACCGCTCCGGCCGCTGCCGCGCCCGCGCCGTGACCGCGACGACCGGTCACCGCGCCTGCTCCTCCTCGTCTGCGCCCTCACCCGTCGGGGGCCGCCCGTGGGAACCGCTGTCCGCTGACGACAGCCGGTGACCCGGGGCGGCCGTACGCGCCCCGGGCTTCGGTCGTACGTCCGTACGACCGTCTCCCCCTGCCCTGACGACCGGGAAGGACATCAGGTGATCACTCCCGCCCCGCACACCGCGTTCGCGGTGCGTACCCCCGACGAGTCGGCGACCGCCTGGGCGCTGGCCGCCCGCGGCGGAGACGCGGCCGCCGTCGACCGCTTCGTCCGCGCCCTGCACCGGGACGTCCTGAGGTACGTCGCCCACCTGTGCGCGGATCCGCAGGCCGTCGACGACCTGGCGCAGGACACGTTCCTGCGGGCCCTCGGCAGCCTGCACCGGTTCGAGGGCCGTTCCTCGGCGCGGGCGTGGCTGCTGTCCATCGCGCGCCACGCGGTGGTCGACAGTCTCCGGTGCGCCGCCGCCCGCCCGCGCCTGTCCGACGTGCCGGACTGGCAGCTGGCCGTCGAGGGCGCGCAGCCCAGAGGCCTGCCCGGCTTCGACGACGGCATAGCCCTGCTCGACCTGCTGGAGACCCTGCCCGACGAGCGCCGGGAGGCGTTCGTCCTCACCCGGCTCCTGGGCCTGTCCTACGCGGAGGCCGCCGTGGTGAGCGGCTGCCCGGTGGGAACCGTCCGCTCCCGGGTCGCCCGGGCCCGCGCGGACCTCGTGGAGCTGCTGGCGGCGGCCGACCGGCCCGCCGTGCCGGCCACCTGAGCGGCGGCGGACGGGCCGGGCGGTGATCCTGTCAGCGGTCGTCGTGCCGTGGGCCCCGGCCCACGCCCGTGCCGCCCGGCTGTCCGCCGCCGGTCGCACCGTAGCCCCCGGTGATGCCGGGCTGCATGTCGGCGTCGGCCTTTTCCTTGCTGATGTGGCGCCGGGCCCTGACGTTCGAGCGGCGCTCCGGACAGGGATAGTCGAACGGACGGGCCTCGGCCCGCTCACGCTCGGCCGCGCGCTGCTCCTCGGCGGCCCGCTCGGGGTCCACCGCGCTGTTGATCGTATTGCGTGTGCGGTCGTTCTCGGCGTTCATGCGCACCGGGTACCCGGTGTCGTACCGGGTACCCGGTGCCCTGGCGGCCGGCTCAGCGGAAGTTCACGTCACTGCACAGGAAGTACGTCTGGTCCTGGTGCGACGCCTGCCAGATCGTGTAGACGACGTGACGGCCGCTGCGGCCCGAGGTGCTCACGTCGATCGAGTAGTTCTGGCCGGGGGCGTACTTGCCGGTCCGGGCGACCAGCTCCAGGTCGCTCCAGCGCAGCGCCCGGGTCGCGGGGTTCACGCCCTGGCGGGTGACGTAGACCAGGAAGTAGTCCGCGCCGTGGCTTGCCTGGTCGTACAGCTTGACGGTGAAGTTGCCGCCGATGTCGGTGGTCCTCCAGGCGCCGACGGCATCCAGGGCGTTGTAGCGGCCGCCCTCGGTGCGGCCGCCGCTGCACAGCTGCCCGTCGGGGACCACGGCCTGGAAGTTGCCGCCCGACCCGTCCCGGTACAGGCCGTTCCAGTTCCACATGGCGTTCGGGTCGGCCTGCCAGGCCTGCCAGCACATGGGGTCCTGCTGCGCCATGGCGGGGTTCTGGAAGTCGCTGCCCCAGCGCTGCCAGCAACCGTAGTTGCGGGAGGCCGGGTCGACGACGGAACCGTGGGCCGAGGCGGTGCCGCTCCAGGGCGTCAGGCTCAGCAGCACCGCGGTGAGCAGGCTCAGGACGAGGGTCAGGCGGGACACGGTGCGATTGGCCTGACCATGACAAGTTACGGTCACGGTCTCCCTCTCTTCGTGTGGGGGGATGCGGGGACAGTGGGGGGTGCGGGAGGTGTGGGAGGTGTGGGGAGGTGTGGGAGCGCTCCCGCGCTACACAGGCTGTGCTCCCGGAAACACGGCTGCAACATGTGATTGCGCCACTTCCGCCCGCCGTGGCGCGTTCGATGCCCGGTTCGACGTGGGAGGCATACAACCTTGTCGGCCCGCACGGGAACACGGCCGGGAACCCGCACGTTGTCCCCGTACCCATCAAGCACAAGGAGCACGATTTGTCCGCCAGATCGACGGACCCCTCGGGGCACAGTCCCCGACCATCCCGCCAGGGTCACCCTGAGCACGGCACACGGCGGGATGGTGTTCGATGAGTGCCGTACTGGGCCTGCTGGCCGTCCTCGTCCTGACGCTCGGCACCGGCTACTTCGTCGCCCAGGAGTTCGCCTACGTCTCCGCCGACAGGCTCGCGCTCGCCCGCGAGGCCCAGGCGGGCGACAAGAGGGCCGCCCGTGCGCTGAAGGTGCTCGAGCGACTGTCCTTCATGCTCTCCGGCGCCCAGCTGGGCATCACCGTCACCGGACTGGTCGTCGGCTTCATCGCCGAGCCCTCCGTGTCCGCGCTGCTGAAGCCGGTGCTGACCGGGATCGGCGTCCCCGACGGCGCCGTCACCGGCATCTCCGTGGTGCTGGCGTTCGTACTGGCCACGTTCATCCAGATGGTGATCGGCGAGCTGGCCCCGAAGAACCTCGCCATCGCGGTCCCGGAGCGGCTGGCTAAGTCGCTGGCCGCGTCGACGCTGCTGTACCTGAAGGTCGTCGGCCCGGTGATCCGCGTCTTCGACGGAGCGGCGAACAGGCTGCTGCGCGGCGTCGGCATCGAGCCGGTCGAGGAGCTGCACCACGGCGCCACCCTGGAGGAGCTCGGCCAGCTGATCGGCGAGTCCCACGAACAGGGACAGCTGCCCAAGGACACCGCCGACCTCCTCGACCACGCGCTGGCGTTCTCCGACCGGACCCTCGCCGAGGTGATGGTGCCGCGCGTCGACGCCGTCTTCGTGCGCGAGGACGCCTCCGCGGCCGAGGCGGTCGACGTGATCGCCAAGTACGGCCACTCCACCTACCCGGTCCTCGGCGACCACCCCGACGACGTCGCCGGCGTCGTCGGCGTCCGCGAGCTGACGCTGCTGTCCGTCGGCCGGGCCGAGGGCGCCACGGCGGGCGCGCTCGCGCGTTCCCCGCTGTTCCTGCCGGAGACGCTGCCGCTGCCGGACGCGGTCGACCGGATGCGCGAGCGGGACGAGGAGTTCGGTGTCGTGCTGGACGAGCACGGGGGTGTCGCGGGCATCGTCACGTACGAGGACATCGCCGAGGAACTGGTCGGCGACATCGCCGACGAGCTCGACGTGGTCACCGCGGTCGCCGTCGCCGACGGCGGCGGCTGGCTGGTCGACGCCGGACGGCGCCTCGACGAGGTCGCCGAGGTGACCGGCGTCGAGCTGCCGGAGGAGGAGGACTACGACACCGTGGCCGGGCTGATCGTGGACCGGCTGGGCCGTTTCCCCGCCGTCGGCGACCGGCTCACCGTGGAACTGCCCGGCGGGGACGCCGTGGAGATCGAGGTACGGGGCCTCGACCGGCACGTACCGGACCGGGTGCGACTGGAGCGAAGCGCCGTCCGGCGCGGTGAGGAGGAGCAGGCATGAGTTTCCCGATGGCGCTTTTCGTCACCGTACTGCTGCTGATCGGCAGCGGGTTCTTCGTGGCCGCCGAGTTCGCGCTGGTCGCGGCGAAGCGGCACCGGATGGAGAAGGCGGCGGCCGAGGGGCGGCGCGGCGCCGGGGCGGCCCTCGCGGGAATGCGGGAGCTGTCGCTGATGCTGGCCGGCGCCCAGCTGGGCATCACGGTCTGCACGCTGGGCCTCGGCTCGGTGTCCAAGCCGGCCATCTCGCACGAACTCGACCCGCTGCTGCAGGACCTGGGTCTGCCGACCGCGCTCAGCTACGGCGTCGCGTTCGCCGTGGCGATGGTCGTCGTGGTGTTCCTGCACATGGTGGTCGGCGAGATGGCCCCCAAGTCCTGGGCCATCGCCCACCCCGAGCGCTCCGCGATGCTGCTCTCGCCGCTGTTCCGGGCCGTCGTCACGGTGGTGCGCCCGCTGATCTGGGTGCTCAACCGGATCAGCAACGCCGTGGTGCGCCTGTTCAGGGTGACGCCGCGGGACGAGATCGTCGAGGTGCACAACCGTGAGCAGCTCACCCACCTGGTGGAGGAGTCCGAGCGGCTCGGCCTGATCAGCAAGGACGACTCCGAGCTGATCACCGCCTCGCTCACCGAGCCCGAGACCCCGGTGGCCGAGGTCCTGGTCCCGGCGGAGCGGATCATCTCGGTGCCCGCCGGGGCCGGGCTCGACGCCGTGCTGGCCACGGCGGCCGAGCACGACCGGAACCGCCTGCTCGTCCGGGACGGGTCCGTGGTCGTCGGCTCGGTCCACGCGCGCGACGCCCTGATCGCCCGGGGCCGGGGCCGCACCGCCACGGCCCGCGCGCTGGCCCGCCCCATCCCGGAGCTGACCACGCGGGACACCGTCGGCCATGCCATCGAGGTACTGCGCCGGCGCCGCGCGACCCTCGCCGTCGTCCGTGACGACGAGGGCCGGCTGACCGGGCTGGTCGCGCTGGACGACCTCCTCGCCCGTCTGCTGCACCCGCAGCCGGCGTAGGGGACCGGCGCCCGTCTCCCGCGGCGCCCCCGGCCGGCAGCACGCCGGCCGGGGGCGCCGACCGTCGGCGGAGCGACCACGGACGTCGGGGTGCGGGAGCGGCCCGTCGACGACGGCCCGTCGTACGCAGGCGGCTGACGGTGTGTCAGTGACGACTGGGGTCCTTCCATGGGCACCGGACCGGTCTCCCGGCACGGCGGCGTCATGGGCCCCGGTCGCCCCAACACGCTTTCCTGGCACCACTGCTGACGTTTTCGGTCCGCGAGGTTCGGGCCGGCCGATGCGTGGTACCCGGAGTATGTCCACGGTTCGGACCGAAGCCGCGGGTCGTCCGCTCCGCTCGTACGTGCGGACGGCCGTACGCATGGTCATTCGACGCCGTCATTCCGGGCGGCCGCCGCCCTTCGGCAAGGGCGGCGGCCGCCGGCGCGAGGACCCGGGTGGCCTCCGGGCGCGGAACCTCGCGCGGAGCGTCCTCACGGCGGCCTGGGGCGTGCGGGAACAGCGCCCCAGCTCGAACGCGGCCGGAGGACGAGGGACCGGGGCCCGCGGGACCGTTTCGCCGCGGTGTGCGGGCCTCGGTTCCCCTGGTGGTTCAGTTGTCGTTCGCCGTACCGGGCCCGCGGGCCGGTGCGCGGCCGGCCTCGAACGTGCCCGGAGCGCCCGTCGGCGGGGACGGGCGGGGCGAGGAGTCCGAAGGCGCTCAGAGCGCCGGGCGGCTGCTTCCGGCGGTGCCGGGGGCGGAGGCGGGGACGGTCCGTCTGCCGCGGCCCCGCCGCGGGACCGCGGCCGTACCGGCCGGCTGCGTGAGCGCCGCCGTCGGCCGTGTGCCGTCGACCCGCACTGCTCATCACCTCCCGTCGTACCGGCGCCCGGTGCCGCGCGGATCGGCCGCCGCGCACCGCGGTGCGCCTCGGAGCAGAACGGGCTGTCGTCTCCCGCCGGTGCCGGCGGATGCGGTCTCGGTGGGACGGACCGGGCCGTCGGCCCGGTCCACCGTGCCGGCATCACTGCCCGCGCTTGGTTCAAGCTATCCGGCGGAGGGGAGGACACCAACCCCGTCGGCGGGAAGTGCCGTGACGACGGGATCGTTCCGGAAGATCGGCCCGGTTCCCGCAGGTCGCTCGGTCACCGCGGCGCCCGCCCCGCACCACGTGCTCCGTCCTCCGTGGCCGGAATGTGCGGCAGGGCGCCGGTTCACGGCACGGCGTCGCCGCCCCCGACCGGGGACGTGCCGTCCTCGTCCGCCGGGAGGCCGGGTATCGGGAAGGCTCCCGGCCGCGGAGGGCCGGGCCGCAGGGGACGGCTGTGGCCGCGGGAGTCGACGGACAGGCGCCGGTGCAGACCGGTGCGGTCCAGGGCGCGGCCGACGGGGGAGCCGACGGACACGAGGGTCAGCCCGCCGCCGGTGCACTGCAGCGCGCTGTGGATGCCCAGCAGAGTGAAGAGGCTAGCGTTGTCGCACCAGGTGATCGAGGACACGTCGAGCACCACGGAGCTCCTGCCGCCGCCCACCACCACATCGACCACCCGGTCGCACAGGTCCTGCACCGTGTCACGATCCAGTTCGCCGAACAAACGCAGCCGTGCGATGCGGCCCTCGGCGACAGGGATGTCGTGGATAACCAGCCGAGAACACACACCCATATCCTTCCACGGCCCCGCATGGACTACGTCCGCCGGGGCAAATCGGCAAGTGCCAACGGCAGCCCGCACTTGCGGAGCGGTCGCGCTCTCGCGTGTTCGAATTCCAGTTCGATAATGTGGAGGGAGGAGGTGGAGGTCATGGCGACAGGCGCGACGGCAGAGGTGTCGACGGTGATGCATGTGCGCTGTCCGGAACGGTTGCCGGAGGAGGTCTACCGGGAGGTGCTGGAGCTGCTGGCGGAACTGTCGCCGGTGGTGCAGGCACTGCCGCCGGGCGCGGCGCTGGTGGAGCTGAAGGGGGCGCTGCGCTACCACGGGGTCCAGGCACGGCGGCTGGGCGAGGTGCTGCGGCTGCGGACGCTCACCCGGCTGGGCGTGGACGTGCGGGTGGGGATCGGGCCGACGATCGCGGTGGCGGCCACCGCCTCCGGGCGGGTGCCCGCGGAGGGCGGGGTGCTGGCGGTCGACCCCGGCCAGGTCACCGACTGGCTGGCGCCGCTGCCGGTGGAGGCGCTGTACGGGATCGGCCCCCGCCAGGCGGCCGTCCTCACGGACTACGGCATCCACACCGTGGGCCTGCTCGCCGCGGTGCCGTCCGCCACCGTGCAGCGGCTGCTGGGCGGCACCGCCGGGCGGCTGGCCGCCGACCGGGCCCGGGGCGTCGACCCGCGCCCCGTCGTCCCGCGCGACCTGCCCGCCTCGGCCTCCGTCCGGCACGCCTTCGACCGGCACACCCTGGACGGTGCGGCCGTGCGCGCGGCCCTGCTCGACCTCGTGGTCCGGCTCGGCCTGCGGCTGCGCGGGCGCGGCCAGGCGGCCCGGGCGCTGTCGCTGTCGCTGCGGTTCGCCGGGGGCACGGGCTGGGAGAAGACCCGCCGGCTCGCCGGGCCCTCCGCGCACGAGGACGACCTGCGCCGGGCGGCCTACCGGCTGCTGGACGCCGCCGGTCTCCAGCGCGCCCGCCTCACCGGCATCGCGCTCACCGCCCAGGACCTCGTCCCCGCCGACCAGGTCGTCGAACAGCTCAGCCTGGACCGGGCGCGCGAGGCCCGGCTGGCCGCCGAGACCGCGCTCGACCGCATCCGCGACAAGTTCGGCCCGGACGCCATCGGCCCCGCGGCCGCCCTGCGCCGCGCCTCCTGACCGTCCCGTGGTCCCGCGGGGCCTGTGCGAAGAGCCCCGCGGACCGGCTACCGCCTGCTGCGCACGAGCAGGTACAGGAAGTACGGCGTGCCGACCACGGCCGTCATCAGGCCGGCGCCGAGCTGCGCCGGGGCGATCACCGTGCGGCCGAGCAGGTCGGCCGTGCCGACCAGGGCGGCGCCGAGCAGCATCGCCACGGGCACGACCCGCACGTGCCGCCGGCCCACCAGGGCCCTGGCCGCGTGCGGGGCCACCAGACCCACGAAGCCGATGGTGCCCGCCGAGGCGACGGCGGTCGCGCTGAGCAGGACGCTCACCACGAGGAACCCGAACCGGGCTCGTCCCGGCGGCAGCCCGAGCAGCCGCGGGGTGTCCTCGTTCAGCGACACCAGGTCCAGCTCGGTGCGCCGGGCGACGGCCGCCGCGGTGCCGAGGACCAGGACCAGGGCGACGGGCAGCACGTCCGGCAGGGTGCGTCCGTACGTGGAGCCGGACAGCCAGGTCAGCGCCTTCGTCGCGTCGAACGGGTCGGTGAGCACGATCGTCAGGCTGATCAGGGCCGTCGTACCGGCGGAGACACCGATCCCGACGAGGACCAGGCGGCTCTGCCGGAAGCCGCCGCGCGCGGCGAGCCCGAACACGACGGCCGAGGCGGCGGCCGCCCCCGCGAACGCGGCCCCGGCGATGCCCCACGATCCGGCGAGCGGCACGGTCGTCACCAGGAGGACGGCACCGAGCGCCGCACCGCCGGAGACGCCCAGGATGCCGGGCTCCGCCAGCGGATTGCGGGTCACGGCCTGCACCAGCGTGCCGGAGAGGGCGAGCGCCGCGCCCGCGAGGAGCGCCGCGAGCACCCGGGGCACCCGGGTGTCGAGCACGAACGACACGCCTCGGCCCGCCCTGCCTTGCGCCCAGTTGACGACGTCCCCGAGCAGCAGCTTGCTGTCCCCGAGCAGGACGGCGGCGACCGTCACGCCCACGAGCACCGCGACGAGCACGGCCACGGTGGCCAGGAACACCGTACGGCCCGGGACGCGCAGCCGCTCCGGTGCCCCGGTACCGCCGGTGTCGCGCACACGCAGCGCCATGACCACCAGGAAGACGGCGCCGACGACACTCGTGACGACGCCCGTGGGGACGGCGACCGCGGTGTCGGCGGGCAGGAGCGCGCGCAGCAGCACGTCCGAGCCGAGCACCAGCGCGGCCCCCACCAGACCGGCCGCGGGCAGGCTCGTACGGGACCGGGTGAACCCGCGGAACCGGCGGGCGAGCGGACGGACCAGGGCGGGTGCGCACAGGCCGACGAACCCGACCGGCCCGGCGAGGGTGACCGCGGCGGCGGACAGCAGCGCCGCCAGCACGACCGCGGTGACGCGGGTGGCCCGTACCGGGACGCCGAGGCCGCGGGCCGCGTCGTCGCCGAGGGCGAGGGCGTCGACCCGGCGGGCCACCAGGAGCAGGCCGGCCAGTCCGGCGAGGACGACGGGCAGCATCCGTACGACGCCGTCGAACCCGTTCTGGCTGATGCCGCCCTGGTTCCACTGGTACAGGCCCTCCGTCTGCTCGGGGAACAGCAGGAGCAGCCCCTCGGTGACGGAGCCGAGACCGAGGGCGAGCGCGCTGCCGGCGAGGACGAGCCGGACGGTGCCCGTACCGAGGCCGGACAGGGCGAGGACGACGGCCGCCGCCGCGAGCCCGCCGAGGAACGCGATGCCGGAGGAGGCCACGAGCGGGAGCGAGACGCCCGTGACGGCGACCAGTCCGAGGGCCAGGTAGGAGCCCGCGTTCACCGCGAGGGTGTCGGGCGAGGCGAGCACGTTGCGGCTGACCGCCTGCAGGGCGGCGCCCGCCGTGCCGAGGGCGGCGCCGACCAGGAGCCCGGCCGCCGCCCTCGGCAGCCGGGAGGCGACGACGACGGACGCGTCGGACGGATCGGCCCGGCCGGTGAGGGCCCGCCACACCTCGGCGGGGCCGACGGCGGCGGTGCCCTGGGTGAGGTCGACGACGGCGAGGACGGCGACCAGGAGCAGCAGCCCGGCCGTCACCGCGGCCGCGCCCGGCCGGCCCGCGGCGGTGGCCGCCGGGGGGCCGGTGGCGGGGGCCGGCGGACGGGGCGCGGGGGTCTTCACGGGGACGGCCATGGTGGTTGTTGCTTCCGTTCGTGTTACTTGGCCGTCAGCGCGTCGACGACGGCGTCGACGTACGCCTCCATCGAACCGGGACCGCCGAACATCCAGATGCCGTCGGGCAGCCGGTGCACGTCGCCGTTCTCCACGAACGGCAGCGACTTCCACACGGAGTTGCCGGCCAGCGCGCCCGCGAACGGGGTGGCGCTGTCCTGCTCGTCGCTGCCGATGTAGGCGAACCGCACGTCGTCCGGGAGGCCGGTGAGTCCCTCGACGTCGGTGGAGGCGAGCCCGTAGTCCGCGTCGCCCTCCATGGTCCAGGCGTTCTTCAGGCCGAGCTCCTCGTTGACGGTGCCGATGAGCGAACCGCCGGTGTACGGGCGGATCGTGACCTGGCCGGAGGTGACGTAGCCGTCGGCGAAGGCGATGGAGCTCCCGTCGAGGCCGGCGTCGGCGAGGGCCTTCTTCCCTTCGGCGAGCTTCGCGTCGAACTGCTCGTTGACCTTCTCGGCCTGCTCGGTCCTGCCGGTGGCCTCGGCGATGAGGTCGACGTTCTCCTTCATCCGCCCGATCTGGTCGGCGGCGTCGGCGCCCTCGACCTCGAGGACCGGGGCGATCCCGCGCAGCTGCTTCAGGGCGGACGCGGTCAGGTCGCTGGTGGCGACGACGAGATCGGGGGAGAGGGAGGCGATGGTGTCCATGCTGGGCTCGCCGCGCGTGCCGATGTCCTTGGGGCTGTTCCTCAGCGGGACGGCGGAGTCCCAGGTCCTGTAGCCCTTGACGTCGGCCACGCCGACGGGGTCCACGCCGAGCGACACGAGGCTCTCGACGACGTTCCACTCGGTCGCGACGACCTTCTCGGCGGGGCCGTCGAGGGTCACCTCCGTGCCGTTCGCGCCGGTGACGGTGATGCGCTCGGCGGACTGCTCCGCGCTGCCGGCGGCGGGCTCGGTGGTGCCACAGGCGGCGAGGGCGAGCCCCGCGGCGGCGAGGGCGGCCGAGGTGAGGAGGTGGCGCTTCATGAGGTGGTGCCGAGCCTTTCGGTACGGGTGTGGTGACGGCCGATCGCGCGGGTGCGCAGCCGGCCGGTGAGGGGGTCGGTGCCGACGTCGATGCGGATGCCGTAGACGGCGGTCAGGCGCTCCGGTGTCAGGACGTCCTCGGGCGGTCCGTCGGCGACGACGCGGCCGGCCTCCAGCAGGGCGATCCGGTCGGCGACGGCCGCCGCCTGGTCGAGGTCGTGCAGGACGACGCCGACGGCGATCCCGTGGTCGTCCGCCAGGTCGCGCACCAGGTCGAGGAGTTCGACCTGGTAGCGCAGGTCGAGGTAGGTCGTGGGCTCGTCGAGGAGGAGCACGCCCGTCTCCTGGGCGAGACAGCTGGCGAGCCAGACGCGCTGCAGCTGCCCGCCGGACAGCTGTTCGGCGCCGCGCCCGGCGAGCTCCTCGACGCCCGTCAGCCGCAGCGCGCGGCCGACCGCGGCCGGGCCGTCCGGGTCGGACCGCCCCCAGCGCCCCCGGTGCGGATAGCGCCCGAACTCGACGAGGTCCCGGACGGTCAGCCCGCCGGGTGTGGGGCGCGCCTGGGTCAGCAGGGCGACGTGCAGCGAGAACTGACGGGCCGTCATGGCGAGGCCGTCGGTGTCCCCGTCGATCGTCAGGGAGGCGTCGCGGGCCCGCTGCAGGCGTGCGATCGTGCGCAGCAGCGTCGACTTGCCGCTGCCGTTCGGGCCCACCAGGGCGGTCACCTCGCCGGGCCGGAGGGTGATGTCCGCCGCGTGGACGACATCGACGCCGTCGTACGCGACGGTCACCTCCCGGGCCGACAGCTCGTGTCCGCGCAGCCGGGTGCGGGGAGCGTCTTCACCAGGTCTCACGAGGTGAAGGTTAGCCTAGCCTTAGTTCGGTTGGTCACAGGGTGTCCCGACCGTCCGCCGGTGTCCGCCGGTGCCTGTCGTGTCTGTCGTGTCTGTCGTGTCTAGAAACTCCAGAACGTCAGCGGGTCCGTGCCGTAGACGGCCACCAGTACGGCCAGGAGGGCCACGTCCGCGATGCCGAGCGCGAGACCCAGCCGGGCGCGCCGGGGGCGGGGCGTGCCGCGGCGCAGAGCCGTCACGGCGAGCCAGATGGCCAGGGGGCCGAGCACGAGGTTGAGCACGAGGAGCCCGGCGAGCCCGAGGACGAACGACGCCACCGCCATCCCCTCGGTGTCCCGCCGTCCCGCCTCGCGCGTGGGCGCCGCGGTCATCCGCATGGTCACGCCCTCCCCGTCCGGCCGCGGCGGGACCGTTCCCGTACGGCGAAGACCAGCAGGTACACCGCGATCAGGCTGCCGGCGACCAGGGTGACGGGCAACGGCAGGTAGGCCGCGGCGCCCACGAGGACACCGAGCACGAGCAGGGCCACGACAAGGGCGAGCACGGGTTACCTCCGTCCGGGCGCGGACGCGGACACTTGCGATAGCTGCCTCGACGCATGCATGACACAGCGGGTGTCCAGGATCGGCCGGATCAAGCACGGGAGACCGCCGAGGAGGCGGGCCCGGGCGGGGCGTTCACCCGTGGTCCGGATCCATGGACGCCCGCAGCCGCGCGCTCGCCATGCGCATGTGCTCCGCCATCGCGCGGTCCGCGCCCTCGGGGTCGCGGTCGCGGATGGCCGCGAGGACGGCGTCGTGCTCGCAGAGCGTGCCGCTGACGGTCCCCTCGATGTCGCTGACGCGCTCCATCCACACCTGGAGCAGCGCGCGGATGCTGTGCAGGATGTCGCTGAGCACGGTGTTGCGGGCGATGCGCGCCGTTTCCAGGTGGAAGGCGATGTCCGCGTCGATGAACGCCCGTACGTCGCCCCCGGCGTCCCGCATGTGCCGCAGGTGCTCCTCCAGCAGGGCGACGTCCTCGTCGGTGGCGCGCTCGGCGGCCAGGCGCGCGGACACCCCCTCCATGTAGGTGCGCACCTCGACCAGGTCCTGGGTGCGGCGCTGGCCCAGCATCAGACCCCAGTTGATGGCGCGCGGCAGGAACTCGGACGTCCCCTCGCGCACGTACGACCCCGAACCCGGCCGGATCTCGACGATGCCGAGCACGTCCAGCGCGGACAGCGCGCCGCGGACGCTGGAGCGCGCCACGCCGAGGGCCTCGGCCAGCTGGCGCTCGGCCGGCAGCCGGGTGCCGGGCCGGATGTCACCGGCCGAGAGGTGGTCGAGGAGTCGCTTGGCGACCTCGCTGACGGAGGACTCCCGCACCACGGGACGCAGGAGCTGCGCGAGGTCGGAGGACGCAGCGGAGGTCTGCTGATCAGGCTGACTGGTCACGGCCACCAGTCAACCAGATGGGTGCTTTCCGTGTCTGACCAGCCAGTTCAACAGCCCCATGGGCGACGTTTGTCAAGGGTTGGACGCGCCTTCACTGTGAGATCGTCGCCACATTGGTAAATTGGTGACCAATTTGGGTTCGAGGCATAACGTGAGGGCGATCCGGTCGGCCGTGTCCTAGAACGAGCCACCGGCGAGACCCATCCCGGACGGAGCTGTCCGGGCGAGCCGAGGAGTCGTCATGGTCGCCGACACACCATCCGCGGCAGTCGAGAGAACTGCCATCAAGAAGGTCTCCATCCGCCTCGTGCCGTTCGTGGCCCTGATGTTCTTCGTGAACTATCTGGACCGCACGGCGGTGTCGTTCGCGGAGCCGAACGGCATGGGACAGGACCTCGCCCTCACAGCCGCCCAGTTCGGCTTCGCCTCAGGGATCTTCTTCGTCGGCTACATCGTCCTCGAAGTCCCCAGCAACATGGCGCTGCACCGCTTCGGTGCCCGCCGCTGGCTCTCCCGCATCATGGTGACCTGGGGCATCGTCTCCCTGCTGTTCACCTGGGTCAGCAGCAGCGAGCAGCTGTACGTGCTGCGCTTCCTGCTCGGTGTCGCCGAGGCGGGCTTCTTCCCGGGCGCCATCCTCTTCCTGAGCCAGTGGGTGCCCTCCCGGCACCGTACGAAGATCCTCGGGCTCTTCTACCTGGCCCAGCCGCTGACCACGGTCTTCGGCGCCCCGCTCGCGGGCTGGTTCATCGGCCACGACGGGCTGTTCGGCCTCGAGGGCTGGCGCGTGATGTTCCTGTTCGTCTCCCTGCCGGCGATCCTGCTGGGCGTCATCGCCTGGTTCTACCTGATCGACCGCCCCGCCGACGCCAAGTGGCTGACGCAGGACGAGAAGGACTGGCTGACGCGCGAACTGGAGACGGAGAACTCGGGCAAGACCGGCGGTGACCACAAGCACGGCAAGGGCGAGCTGAAGGCCGCCTTCACCAACGCCCGTGTCTGGATCCTCGCGCTCGTCTACTTCGGCTTCGTCTACGGCCTGTACGCGCTCGCCTTCTTCCTGCCGACGATCATCAACGGCTTCCAGGAGCAGTACGACACCACCTTCAGCGTGATGGACAAGGCGTGGATCACCGCGATCCCGTACCTGCCCGCCGCCGTGGTGCTCTTCTTCTGGTCCCGGCACGCCACCCGGCACGGTGTCCGCACCTGGCACATCGCCGGACCGGCCGTCGTCGGCGGTGTGTCCATCCCGCTCGCGCTGTACATGGGCTCGCCGGCCGCCACGGTCGCCGTGATCACCATCACCGCCTGCGCCATCTTCGCCGCCCTGCCCGTGTTCTGGTCCGTGCCCTCGCGCTTCCTCACCGGAGCCGCCGCGGCCGCCGGCATCGCCCTGATCAACACGGCGGGCAACGTGGCCGGGTTCGCCTCCAGCTACGTCACCGGCTGGCTGAAGGACCTCTCCGGCGACTACTACGTCCCGCTCTACCTGGTCGGCTTCTTCATGCTCCTGTCGGCCGCGCTGATGGTGTGGCTCGCCACCCGGGACAGCGACACCGGCGCACCGGCCGCCGACTCCGAGCACAAGCACATGGAGACCACTCGATGACCCGCCTGTTCAACGACCCCTCCGCCTTCGCCGACGAGGCACTCGAAGGGTTCACCGCCGCCCACCAGCGCTGGGTGCGCCCCGTCACCGGCGGTGTCGTCCGCGCCGCCGGCACCCCGGCGGGCCAGGTGGCCGTCGTGATCGGCGGCGGCTCGGGCCACTACCCGGCCTTCACCGGCCTGGTCGGCCGGGGCCTCGCCCACGGCGCGGCGGCCGGCAACGTCTTCGCCTCGCCCTCGGCCCAGCAGATCCGCAGCGTGGCACGGGCCGCCCACGGCGGCGCGGGCGTGCTGCTGATGTACGGCAACTACGCCGGTGACGTCCTGCACTTCGGGCAGGCCGCCGAGCGCCTGGCCGGCGACGGCATCGACGCCCGTACGTTCGCCGTCACCGACGACATCTCCAGCGCCTCGCCCGAGGAGCCGGCCAAGCGCCGCGGCATCGCCGGCGACCTGCCCGTCTTCAAGGCGGCGGCCGCCGCGGCGGAGCGCGGCGCGGACCTGGACGAGGTGCTGCGCGTTGCCGGGCACGCCAACGCCCGCACCCGCTCCTTCGGCATCGCCTTCTCCGGCTGCACCCTGCCGGGCGCCGACGAGCCGCTCTTCACGGTCCCCGAGGGCCGCATGGCCGTCGGCCTCGGCATCCACGGCGAGCCGGGCATCGGCGAGGAAGCGCTCCCGACCGCCGACGAGGCGGCCGAGCTCCTGGTCACCAGCCTGCTCAAGGAGATCCCCGAGGGCGTGGACGGCCCCGGCGGACAGCGCGCCGCCGTCATCCTCAACGGCCTCGGCTCCGTCAAGTACGAAGAGCTCTTCGTCGTCTACCGCAGGGTCGCGGCGCTCCTCGCCGACGCCGGTGTCGAGATCGTCGACCCCGAGGTGGGCGAGCTCGTCACCAGCTTCGACATGGCCGGCATCTCCCTCACGCTCACCTGGCTGGACGACGAGCTGGAGGAGCTGTGGCGGGCCCCCGCCGACACCCCCGCCCACCGCAAGGGCGCCTTCACCGGGCCCGAGCCGGAGGCGGAGCCTGCCGCGGGTGCCGCAGGGGAAACGATTCTCCTCGCGGATGACGACGAGACCGTCCCCGAGGCCTCCGAGGAGTCCCGGCGCGCCGCCGGTATCGCCCTCGCGGCGCTGACCGCCGTGGCCACCACGGTCGACACCCACGTCGAGGAGCTCGGCCGGATCGACGCCGTCGCCGGGGACGGGGACCACGGCATCGGCATGCAGCGCGGCTCCACCGCCGCCCGGCGCGCGGCCCTCACCGCCCACGACCTCGGCGCGGGCGCGGGCACCCTCCTCACCCGCGCCGCGGACGCCTGGGCCGACAAGGCCGGCGGCACCTCCGGCGCCCTGTGGGGCACCATCCTGCGCGCCGTCGGCACCGCGCTCGGCGACCAGGACAAGCCCACCGCCGACTCCGTCGCCCACGGTGTCTCGGCGGCCTCCGCCGGCGTGCAGCGGCTGGGCGGCGCCGAGGTCGGCGACAAGACGATGGTCGACGTCCTCGTCCCGTTCGCCGACACCCTCGCCGAGCTCGTCGCCGCCGGCACCCCGCTGACCGACAGCTGGGACCGGGCCGCCCGCGCCGCCGAGGCGGCCGCCGCCGCCACCGCCGACCTGCTGCCCCGCAAGGGGCGCGCCCGGCCGCACGCCGAGAAGTCCCTCGGCACGCCCGACGCCGGCGCGCACTCCCTGGCCCTCATCACCCGCGCCGTGCACGGCGTACTGCTCAACCACCACTGAGGAAGACCCACATGAGCGAGAACACCGAGACCGCCGAGAACACCGGGAAGCTGCGCATCGTCGTCGGCTGCGACGACGCCGGCTACCAGTACAAGGAAGCCCTCAAGAAGGACCTGCAGGGCAGCGACCTGGTCGCCGAGGTCTTCGACGTGGGCGTGGACGCCGACGGCCACACCGCCTACCCCAAGGTCGCGATAGCCGCCGCCGAGATGGTCGCCCGCGGCGAGGCCGACCGGGCCCTGCTGGTCTGCGGCACCGGCCTGGGCGTCGCCATCGCGGCCAACAAGGTCAAGGGCATCCGCGCCGTCACCGCCCACGACTCCTTCTCCGTCGAGCGGTCGGTCCTCTCCAACAACGCCCAGGTCCTCACCTTCGGCCAGCGCGTCGTCGGCCTGGAGCTCGCCCGCCGCCTCGCCAAGGAGTGGCTGACCTACCGCTTCGACGAGACCTCCGCGTCCGCCGCCAAGGTCCAGCTCATGTGCGACTACGAAGAGGCCCCCGACGAGGCCGACCAGGCTGCCGAGGCCGCGGCCTGATGTCCACGCCCACCGCACAGCCCCTCACGCTGGGGGTGAGCCTGAAGATGTACTTCGGCCACCACCAGACGCTGAACTGGGCACGGAAGATCGCCGCACTGGCCGACCGCCACCCCGCCGTCACCTCCGGCGCGGCCCGGCTGTTCGTCCTGCCGGCCTTCCCCACGCTGGTGCCCGCCGCCGGGATCCTCGCCCCCTCGGGGATCGCGGTCGGCGCCCAGGACATCGCGACGGAGGACTCCGGCCCGTACACCGGCGAGGTCAGTGGCCCGGTCCTCAAGGAGATCGGCTGCCGCTACGCCGAGGTCGGCCACGCCGAGCGCCGCCGCCTGTACGGCGAGGGCGACACCGTCGTGGCCGCCAAGACGGCCGCCGCGCTGCGCAACGGGCTCACCCCGGTGCTCTGCCTCGGCGAGCGCGACGAGGTGCGTCCCGAGGAGGCCGCCGAGCGCACGGTCGCCGAGGCCGAGCGCCTGCTGCACGGCCTCGACGGCGCCGTGATCCTGGCGTACGAGCCCCAGTGGGCCATCGGCGCCCCGGAGCCCGCCTCCGCCGAGCACATCGCGACCGTCTGCACGGCCCTGCGCCGCTGGCTTCAGACCCGGCCGGCCAACGCGGGCTCGACCGTCATCTACGGCGGCAGCGCCGGACCCGGCCTGCTGACCCGCCTGGACGGCGCCGCCGACGGCCTCTTCCTCGGCCGCTTCGCGCACGACCCGGCGAACGTCGAGGCCATCCTCGACGAGATCCGGTCCCCCGAGACCGCTCCGGCCCCCGTGGGGGTGGCGTGATGACGGCCTACGGCATCAGCACCTACGCCTACTTCTGGCGGTTCTCCGGCCGCGCCCCCGAGCCGATGACGCTCACCGCCATGCTCCAGGACACCGCGGAGCTCGGCGGGCAGGTCTTCCAGATCTGCGACTACGCGCCCATCGAGTCGTACGACGCGGCCCAGCTCGCCGACGTCCGCGCGACCGCCGAGGACCTCGGCCTCCGCCTGGAACTCGGCACCCGTGGCATCCGCACCGCCCACCTGGACAAGTACCTGGACATGGCGGGACGGCTGGGCGTCACCCTGGTCCGCTCCATGCTCAACACCGTGGACCACCAGCCGAGCGTCGACGAGGCGACCGCCCTCCTGAAGGAGTCGGTGCCCCGGTACGCGGACGCGGGCGTGACCCTCGGCCTGGAGACGTACGAGCAGGTCGCGACCGGCGACCTGCTGACCGTGGTCCGCGCGGTCGACGACCCCCACCTGGGCGTCGTCCTCGACCCGGGCAACAGCGTCGCCCGCCTGGAGCGCCCCGTCGACGTGGTCGCCGCGACCGCGCCGTACGTCGTCAACATCCACGTCAAGGACTTCTCCTTCACGCGGCGCGACGGCTGGGTGGGCTTCACCTACGCCGGCTGCCCGCTGGGCGAGGGACTCCTGGACTACGACGGCATGGTCGCCGCGGTCCGCGCCGCCCGGCCGGAGCACGCCGACGGCATCAACCAGATCGTGGAGCACTGGCTCCCGTGGCAGGACGAGGGCTTCGACACCACCGCCCGGCTCGAACACCAGTGGACACAGCACAGCATCACCACCCTGCTGAGTGACACCAGCACCACCCCTGCGAGGAGCAAGTAATGGCCACCGAGAACCAGACCCAGACCGACGTGCGGACCGTCGCGGTCATCGGGGCCGCCGGCAAGATGGGCCAGCGCGTCTCCAACAACCTGGTCGAGAGCGACTTCCGGGTGCTCTTCAGCGAGGCCTCGCCCAAGGGCCAGGAGCTGATCCGTGACCTCGGCCGCGAGCTGACCGAGTCCGCCGACGCCGCCGCCCAGGCCGACGTCGTCGTCCTCGCCGTGCCGGACGTCGTCCTCGGCAAGGTCTCCGAGGAGCTGGTGCCGCTGATGAAGCCGGGCACGATCGTCCTCACCCTGGACCCGGCCGCCGCGTACGCCGGTCTGCTCCTCGAGCGCGAGGACATCCACTACGCCTGCGCCCACCCCTGCCACCCGTCGGTCTTCCTGGAGCGCACCACCAAGGAGGAGTGGCAGGACACCTTCGGCGGCATCGCCGCCCCGCAGGAGGTCGTCGCCGCGTACGAGGGCGGTGACGCCGCCAAGCAGGAGCTGGCCGAGTCCGTCATCCGCGTGATGTACGCCCCGGTCGTCGACGTGCACTGGGTGACCGTCAAGCAGCTCGCCGTCCTGGAGCCGACCCTCGTCGAGACCATCGCCTGCATGGTCGGCGCCCTGCTCACCGAGGCCCTGCACGAGACGGTCCACACCGTCGGCGTCCCGGAGAAGGCCGCCCGCGCCATGCTGCTGGGCCACACCCAGGTCGCCCTCGCCAACACCCTCAAGGGCTCGAACCCGTTCTCGGACGCCTGCCTCATCGCCATGGACTACGGCCGCGAGTCGATCGTCCGCGACGACTGGAAGAAGGTCTTCGAGGACGAGGAGCTCGACAAGGTCATCACGCGCATGCTCAAGATCAAGGAGATCAAGCGCTGACGCTCCGCTGAGGGCGCGCCCCTCGGGGCGCGGCCCTTCAGGGCGCGGTCTCGCCGAGCTCCACCCCCAGGTGGCCGAGCAGCCGCCCGCGCAGGGCCGCGTACGCGGTGCTGCCGTGGCGGCGCGGGGCCGGGAGGTCCACGGGGAGGTCGGCCGCGATGCGGCCGCGGTCGAGCACCACGACCCGGTCCGCGAGCGCGATCGCCTCGTCGACGTCGTGCGTGACCAGGAGCACGGCGGGCCGGTGCCGTTCGCACAGCCGCCGCAGCAGGGCGTGCATCCGGATCCGGGTGAGGGCGTCCAGCGCGCCGAACGGCTCGTCGGCGAGCAGCAGTCGAGGCTCGCGGACGAGGGAGCGCACGAGCGACACGCGCTGCTGCTCGCCGCCGGACAGCTCCACCGGCCAGGCCCGCTCCCGCCCGGCGAGGCCGACCTCGGCGAGGGCGTCCTTGCCGTGCTGTTCGGCGGACGGGCCGTCCAGGCCCAGGACGACGTTGTCGAGCAGCCGCTTCCAGGGCAGCAGCCGGGCGTCCTGGAAGACGACGGACACATGGTCCGGTGCGGTGAGCACGCCGCTCCCGGCCACGTCGTGGTCGAGCCGGGCCAGCGCCCGCAGCAGCGTGCTCTTGCCGGAGCCGCTGCGCCCGAGCAGGGCCACGAACTCACCGGTCGCGATGGACAGGTCGAGCCCGTCCAGCACCCTGCGCTCCCCGAAGGAACGCACCAGGCCCTCGATACGGACCGTCGCGCGGCCCCCGGCCGTGTCCTCCGCCGTGTCCTTCGCCGTGTTCTTCGCCGTGTTCTTCGCCGTGTTCCTCAGCCCGCCAGCGTGCGCCGCCATGACAGGGCCCTCCTCTCCACGATCCGTACGAGGGCGTCGGACACCAGGCCGAGCAGGCCGTACACGACGAGGCCGACGAGGATGACGTCGGTCTGCCCGTACGTCCGCGCGAGCTCCATCATGTAGCCGATGCCGCTGGTGGCGTTGACCTGCTCCACGACGACGAGCGCCAGCCACGCGCCGGTCACCGCGAACCGCATGCCCAGCAGGAAGCCGGGGAGCGCGCCGGGCAGGACGACGTGGCGGACGAACGCCCACCTGCCGAGCCGTACGGTCTCCGCGAGCTCGGCGTAGCGGTTGTCGATGGTGCGCAGTCCGTTGTGCGTGTGGATGTAGACCGGGACGAACACGCCGAGCGCGATCGTGACGACCTTCATCGTCTCGCCGATGCCGAACCAGAGGATCAGCAGCGGGATCAGCGCGAGGGAGGGCACGGCCCGCTTGATCTGCACCGGACCGTCGATGACCGCCTCACCGAGCCGGCTGAGCCCGGAGACCAGCGCGAGGACCAGTCCGGCGGCCACGCCGAAGAGCAGCCCGAGCAGGGCGCGCTGTGCGGAAGTGGCCAGGTGGGACTGGAGTCTGCCCTCGGCGACGAGGTCACCCGCCGTGCCCGCGACCGTCCACGGCGCGGGCAGGCTGCGCGGGTCGAACAGGCCGAGTCCGGAGCCCGCCGCCCAGACCGCGAGCAGCAGCAGCGGGCCGAGGGCCCAGCCGTACCGCACGGGCCGGCCCGGTCCCAGCCGCTTGCGTCCGCGCCCGGGGCGGGCCCGCCGGGCGGTGGTCACGGGGGCGTCCGCCGCGGGTGCTTCCTCCGTCCCGAAGGCCGTGGTGCCCGTAGTGCCCGTAGTGCTCGTAGTGCTCGTGGTGCTCATGAGGAGGTCCCCTCGCCGGCGACGGCCTCGGCGGCCACCGACTCGTAACGGCGGTCGAAGAGGACGTCCGCCTCGAAGGCCTCACGGTCCTGTTCCCTCGCCAGCAGGTCGACGGTCTGCTGCTGACGTTCGATGACGTCGTCCCAGTCCGCGGGGATGTCCGGATGCCCCTTCTGCTGCACGAGGTACTCGCCGTCCTCGCGGCTCAGCCCCTGGTCCTCGACGTACCAGCCCTCGATCCACTCCTCCGGGTGCTCGTCGACCCAGACCACCGCCCGCGCCCAGAACCTGATGAGTTCCCTGACCGCGGCCGACTTCCGCGCGTCGGCGACGGTCTCGGTGAGCGCCCACAGGTGCGTGGGGTCGTCGCGCAGCCCGTGCGCGAGGGTGGTGCCGCCGTCGGCGCCGTACTTCGTCAGATAGCGCTTGATGTTGACGCCCCCGATGGGAGCGGCGTCCACCTGCTTGTTGCCGAGCGCCGTGGGATAGACGTCGTCGGTGCTCGCCAGTTCGACGAGTTCGACGTCCTCCTGGGTGAGCCCGGCCTCGGCCAGGATGCGCAGCACCAGGGTGCCCTGGGCCTGCCCCGGGCTGTAGGCGATCTTCTTGCCGCGCAGGTCCTCGAGGGTGCCGATGTCCGCGCCGGGCGCGATGCCGAGTTCGTAGATCGGGTGGGCGACGGGGTCCTCGCGGAGCTCCGTCGCCACCAGCTTGGTGTCGAGCCCGGTCCAGTGGGCGTGGATCGACGGGATCTCGGCGGCCGAGCAGATGTCGAGCGCGCCGGCCCGGAACGCCTCGGAGCACTTCGGGCCGCCGCTGATGTTGGCCCACTCCACCTTGAAGGGCAGCTCGTCGATCTGTCCCGAGAGCTCCAGCGCGACCTTGAGCTCCGGTGCCCCGACCGTGAGGGTGGTGTCGCCGGAGACCTCGGCCGGGATCTTCTCGGCGGACACGTCCTTGCTGCTCGCCGTGGACTGGGCGGGAGGCGCGCAGGAGGTGACCGCGAGGGGGAGGACCGACAGCGCGGCCATGACGGCCAGCCGCCGGAGAACGGGCATGCGTGTGCGAGGGGTCATTCGGACCTTCACAGAAAGAGGGAGAACCGTCCTGCCGGGAGAACGGGGACAGGGGCGGAGCGGGCCGCAGGGTTCGGCCGCGGGGGTTCGGCCGCGGGGAGTCAGCTACACACCGCGGTGGCGACGCGCATCAGATCGATGGCCCGCCTCTTTCGGAACTGCCGGAACTTCCGCATGCCGCCGAAGCTAGTTGTGCGTCAAAAACCGGTCAAGGACGGGAAGTCGGGGCGGTGCCGACTGCAACGACACCTTCGCGGGCGTGTCACGTCCCCGCAACAAGCCGGTCGTGACCCGTGGCGAGAACCCCGCGATACGTTGAAGTGCTATCACTTAGCTAACTCAGTGATGACAACACGAACCGGGGGAACCCATGTCCACTGCCACACCCGCCGACGCGCCGGAGATGCCGGCCCCACGCGTGCGGGAGTTCAGCGCGCGCAGTATCGGCGGCGGGCTCGCCCTGCTGCTGGGACTCGTCGGACTGCTGGCCGGGGCCGGCCTGGTCGTCGCCGGCGCCACGACCGGCGCGACGGCCGCGAAGGCCGCGCTCATCGTCGCCGGTGTCGTCATCGGCGTCGCGGCGTTCCTCGCGATGTGCGGGCTCAACATGGTCGCGCCGGGCGAGGCCCGGGTCGTCCAGCTCTTCGGCCGCTACCGGGGCACGATCCGCGAGGACGGGCTGCGCTGGGTCAACCCCTTCACCTCGCGCACCAAGATCTCGACTCGGGTACGGAACCACGAGACCGCCGTCCTCAAGGTCAACGACGCGTACGGCAACCCCATCGAGCTGGCCGCGGTCGTGGTCTGGAAGGTCCAGGACACCGCGCAGGCGAGCTTCGAGGTGGACGACTTCCTGGAGTTCGTCGCCACGCAGACGGAGGCGGCCGTCCGGCACATCGCGATCGAGTACCCGTACGACGCGCACGGCGAGGACGAGCTGTCGCTGCGCGGCAACGCGGAGGAGATCACCGAGAAGCTCGCGGTCGAGCTGCACGCGCGCGTGGAGGCCGCCGGCGTGCAGATCATCGAGTCGCGGTTCACGCACCTCGCCTACGCGCCCGAGATCGCCTCGGCGATGCTCCAGCGGCAGCAGGCCGGTGCCGTCGTGGCGGCCCGGCGGCAGATCGTGGACGGCGCGGTCGGCATGGTCGAGGCGGCGCTCGCCCGGATCGCCGAGCGGGACATCGTGGAACTGGACGAGGAACGGAAGGCCGCGATGGTGTCGAACCTGCTGGTCGTGCTCTGCGGCGACAGGGGGCCGAGCCCCGTCCTGAACACCGGGTCGCTCTACCAGTGACGTCGCCCGCTCCGGAGACCCCGGACCCCCCGGAGAACCCGCAGCCCCCGGACGACGCCCGGGACGAGGCGCCCAGGCGCCGGCCGCAGCAGCGCAAGCAGGTGCTGCTGCGGCTGGACCCGCTGGTCTACGACGCGCTGGCCCGGTGGGCCGGGGACGAACTGCGCTCGGCCAACGCACAGATCGAGTTCCTGCTGCGCCGGGCCCTCACGGAGGCGGGCCGGCTGCCCCGGGGCACGGGGCCGCTGCCGCGACGGGGGCGGCCTCCGGCGGAGAGGCCGGACGAGGGCGAGTGAGCGGGATCGGACCCTCCGCTTCCCTCCTCAGAGACCGCCGGCCACCCTGACCACGGTCCCCGTCGCGTACGACGCGTCCTCCGACAGCAGCCAGGCGACCGCTCCGGCGATCTCCTCCGGTTGCCCGGCGCGGCCCAGGGGGACGGTCGCGGCGACCTTGGCGGGGCGCTCCGGGTCCTCGTGGAAGTCGGTCCAGACGGTTCCGGGGGCGACGCCGTTGACGCGGATGCCGTCGGGGGCGACCTCCTTGGCGAGGCCGACGGTCAGCGCGTCCGCGGCGGCCTTCGTCGCGGCGTAGTGCACGTACTGGCCGGGGCTGCCGAGGGTCGCGGCGGCGGAGGAGATGTTGACGACGGCGCCGCCGCCCGTGCGCGCCATGTCCCGTACGGCCCGCCGGGCGCAGAGCAGATAACCCAGGACGTTGACCTCCAGGGCGCGGCGCATGCCCTCGGCGTCCGCGTCGGCCAGCCGGCCGTTGGGGCCGCTGATCCCGGCGTTGTTGACCAGGCCCGTCACCGGCCCGAGTTCCGCCGCGGCGTCGAAGAGACCGTCGACGGACGTCTCGTCGGCCGTGTCGACGCCCACGGTGACGCACCGGCCCCCGAGTGCGCGTACGTCCTCGGCGACCGCCCGTGCCGCCGGCGCGTCGGAGCGGTAGCCGAGCACCACGGCGTGACCGTCGCGGGCGAGGCGCCGGCAGACGGCGGCGCCGATCCCACGGCTGCCCCCGGTGACGACGGTGACGTACTGGTGCGGCATGCGTACCCCCTGACGGCCCGTTCCCGTGCGTGCGGCCGATCCTACGGCGCCGGGCGGGCCGGCGTCCCCGCCCCGATGGTCACGCGCTCGCCCGGGTCGCACTCCACCAGGCGCTTCCCGTGGCCGCGTCGTCCGGCCTCGGCGAGGAAGTCCTCCAGCGGGGAGCGGAAGACGGAGTAGTCGTCGTAGTGGACGGGCAGCGCGCGGCGCGGACGCAGCAGGTCGAGCAGGTCGGCGCCCTGTCGGCCGTCCATGGTGACCATCAGACCGCCGGGCAGGGTCGTACCGCCGAGGTGGAGGACGGCCAGGTGGATCTCCGGGCAGCGGATGGCGATCTCGCGCAGCCCGTCGTACATCAGCGTGTCACCGGTGAGGTACAGCACCAGCCGGATCTCGCCCGAGCGGTCGCCGAACTCCAGCAGGCTGCCCATCACCGGCGGCAGCAGCACCCTCGCCGGGCCGAGCACGTGCCGGCCCGGCAGCGAGGTGATGCGCACCAGCGAGTCGCCGCGCAGCAGGGTCTGGCTCTGCCAGGTGCGCAGGCCGGTCGCGCGGTGGAAACCGAACAGCCCCTGCAGGACGCGGGAGGCGTGCGGGGTGGTCACGATCGGCAGCCCCTTGTCCAGCCCCCGCCGCGCCACCCGGTCGAAGTGGTCGCCGTGCAGATGGGAGAGGACCACGGCGTCGAGATCCGCGTGAGGCAGTTCCGTCACGTCGAGCGCGGGCTCGGTCAGCCGGCGCGAGGTGAGCCCGTGACCGAGGTGGGCGCGCTGCCCGCGGTGCAGGAAGTTCGGGTCGGTGAGCAGGGTGAGCCGTCCGTAGCGGATCAGCAGGGTGGCGTTGCCGATGAACTGGATCTCCGCGGTGCCCTCGGGCGGTGTGTACCGCACGGCCGACTCCCTCCGTCGCCTCGGAACCCTCCGTTCCGCCGCCCGAGTAACCGCCCTGTGCTCTTTACACCCCGGGGGCGTCCGCAGCTGCGTCCGTGCTCGCGGTCCGCCCGGTCCGCCGGGCCGGCGCCCACGGTTACTCCTTGTGAGGGGACGGAGGTTTTGTTCGTTCCCGAGGGCATCCGGAGTAGCGTCGCCGTTGAGCAGGCCGGGCAGCCCGGAGTGCGGCGTCCGGCGGGATACGGGAGGCGGGCGGAGGCTGTGCGGGCGACCCGGCGAGTCGGAGGGCGGCGGCGATGAGCGGCGTCGCGCCCGCGGGGAAGCCGTCGCGCCTCGTCACCGCCGACCGGGAGCGGGCCCGGGAGTTCGTCGGCCAGGTGTACGGCAGCGGCGTGCGCGTCAGCTGCGCACCCGTCGCGGGCACCGTGGCGTCCCTGATCCGGATCGAGGCGGGGCCGGTCACCTTCACCGATCTCACCCTGCGGCCGGAGGTCACGTACACCGTGGACGGCGGCGACACCGTCGTCGCCCTCACCCTGCTCGGAGGCAGCATCGAGAGCAAGCACGGCGGACGCACCGGCCGGTACGTCCGCGGTGACGCGCTGCTGGCCGTCGGCCCCGCGCTGCACCACCGGGGCCGTACCCGCCGGTTGCGGGTGCAGGCTCTCCGGCTGCCCGCCGCGCTCTTCACCGACGTCGCGGGGGCCGCTCCGGAGGGGGGTCCCGTCCGCTGGTCGTTCCTCTCCCACGATCCCGTCAGCCCCCGTGCCGCCCACCACTGGCGCCAGGCCCACACCTACGCCGTGGGGCTGCTGCACATGCCGACCGCCGTCACCAGTCCGCTCGTCATGGGGCACGCGTCCCGGCTGCTGGCCGCGACGGCCCTCGCGGTGTTCCCCAACACCCTCACGGACAGCGGGCCCGCGCCCGCCGGCCGGCCCGGCCCCGTCCCCCACCTCGTACGCCGCGCCGCGCAGTACATCGAGGACAACGCCCACCGGGACATCACCCTCGCGGACATCGCCGCGTCCGTGCGGCTCACGCCCCGGGCCGTCCAGTACGCCTTCCGGCGCCACCTGGACACCACCCCCATGACCCATCTGCGGCGGGTCCGCCTCGACCGGGCCCACGCGGAGCTCACGGCGACCGGTCCGTACAGCGGGGCCACCGTCGCCGACATCGCCGCCCGCTGGGGCTTCGCCAACCCCGGCCGCTTCGCCGCCCTCCACCGCCGCGCCTACGGCACCAACCCGCGCAGCACCCTGGACGACTAGCTCGAACATGCCGAGCAGCCCTCCGTGCCCGACGTCGGGTGCGGCACCGGCGCGCTGCTGCGCAGGGCGCGCGAGGACGGCCACACCGGGCGGCTGTGCGGCCTCGACCCCGCCGACGGACTGCTCAAGGTGGCGCGGCGGCGCCCGGACGTCGAGCGGGTCCTCGGCGGCCTGGCCACGGCACCGCGCCGGGACCGGGAGTCCGGCCTGGCCGTGATGACCGGCCACGCGTTCCGGGAGCTCCTCGGCGACGCGAACTGCGCACCGCGCTCGGCAGGATCGCCACGGCGCTGACCGACGGCGGCGGTTCCGTCTTCGAGACGCGCGACCCCCTGGTCCGGGAGTGGGAGGACCGGGACGCGCGGTACTCGGGCGAGGCGGTGGACGCCACCGGCGCCGTCGTGCGCTCCAGGTGCGAGGGCGAGACGCCGGTGCGCGGCGATCCGGTCTCGTTCACGCACACGTAAGCCAGCTCCGGTTGGAAGGTCTTGGCAGTGGAGCCGGGACACCCCGCAGTTCCCGGACGCGAGCCCGGAGATCATCACCGTCGCGCGACCGCGACGGTGAACTCCCGTCACACACGCGGCACTCGGCCCCCTCGCGTCCCTGTCCGACTCGCCGCCCGGCAGGTTGACCGCGCGTCGGCGGGAGGGAATGCTGCCCCTGCTCTCGTGCTGTGGCCCGGCGATCCGAGGGGGGAATCGCAGTGACGGTGCCGGGAGGGGAACCCGCCACTTTCGTGTACGTGCACGGCGCCGGTAACAAGCCTCCCGAAGCGGAGCTCAAACTGGCCTGGGACCACGACCTGTTCCAGCGGGACATGGGCGCCCGTTCCCGCATGGTGTACTACGCCGACACCCTGCACGACAGGCCGGCGGCCATCGCGGTGGACGCGTGCGCCGCCGACGGCGCGCTCGAGGCGCTGGTGGCCGACGCGATGGCCGGTGAGTTCCCGCTCCGGGACGCCTCGGCGGGTCCGTCGCCCGTCGAAGCGGGCGCCGACGCGCAGTCGTTCGCCCTCTCGCTGACCATCAGCATGGCGGCCCGCGCCGCGAGTCCTGCGGGCAGCCTGCCCGTCGCCGCCACCCAGCCCGGCACCACCGCTTCCGCCGCGCTGCTGCCGCTTCCCGGTCCGCTGCGCCGCTTCCTGCTGGAGCAGTTGCTCCGCACCTTCGTCCCGGACGCCGAGGCCTACTTCTTCACCGGCGCCCGCGGCCGGATACAGGACCGGCTGCGCGGTGCGCTGGACGCCGTGGAGGGGCCCGTGGTGGTGGTCGCCCACAGCCTCGGCACGGTCGTCGCCTACGACGTCCTCGGCGAGGAGCGTTTCGCGGGAGCCGACATCCCGCTGTTCGTCACCCTCGGCTCCCCCCTGGGCTACACCGAGATCCAGGACGTCGTCGCCCGGCCCCTGCGCGTCCCGGCCCCGGTACGGCTGTGGGCGAACTTCGCCGACCCCTTCGACCTCGTCACGCTCGACACCACCCTCGCCGACGACTTCCGGGGTTCGGCGAACAGGATCGCCGACGTCCAGGTGGACAACCGTTCCCCGAGCAACCACGCCGCCTGCGGCTATCTGCGCACCGCGGCGGTACGCGGCGCCGCGTCCGCCGCGACGGGGGAGCGGCCGGCGGCTCCGGGGCCCGAGCCGCCGACCGGGTGACACGCGCTAGGATGGATCTTGAAGCGCACACCACCGCACCGCCGGACGGTGCCGGTGTGCCGCGCGTCGGTGGTCCAAGGAAAGACGCCCCGCTTCCTGCGGGGAGATGCAGGTGCAAGGCCTGCCCGGCGCTCCACCGGGACACCCCGCTCCGGCCGTGCCGGAGCGGGGTGTCCCGTGCGCCCGCCTGAGCCCGCCCGGCCGCTGACTCGGGCGTCCGCCTTTAGCACACATCGCGTCATACCGCCTCACCCTGACCGGTTTCCGGCCGGGTGAAGCTGACGTTCCAGCCGGTCGGAAGCCCTGGAACCGGCCGTTCGGCCGGGCGGCTCCAGCGACCTGCCTGATGCCGCGCGTCCATCGACGCCCGGATCCTCGAAGACATGACAGTTCAGGCTTGGCCGGTCGCCGGGCCGGGGGGTGCGAGAGCCGCGGCATCGCCACCCGGGCCCGTACCCACCCGCGCGTCCGCACGCGCACGCGTGCACCGCTGACTCGCGGCCACCGTCCCGGACCTCCGGTGAGCACCCCGCCCGCCTGCTGCCGGCGGCGGGCACCGCCGAGATCCCTCCTCCCTTCCGTCCTCCCGTCGGCCGAGGCTCCGTCCTTTGGCGTTCTCCGGCGTCTTCCGCACCGCCGCGTCCGCCGTGACGTGCCGCGAAGCCGACGCACCGTGGCACGCCGGCACCCGGCTCCGCCCGTCGGCCGGCCCCGTCCGCCCTCGTCCGTCCGACCGATCGTGATCCACAAGGAGTTCCACCGTGAACCGTACTGACCGTGCCCCGACGGCCGAGCCGGTCGGAGCCGCCCCCGCGCCGGTCGCGCCCGCTGATCCCGGGGCCGGCGTCGAGGCTCTTCTCGCCGAGGTGCTGGCCGAGGTGGTGCGCACCGAACAGGTGGCGGCCGACAGCAACTTCTTCGCCGATCTCGGAGCCGACTCCCTGGTCATGGCGAGGTTCTGCGCCCGGGTCAGGAAACGCGAGGACCTGCCGTCGGTGTCGATGAAGGACATCTACCGGCACCAGACGGTGCGGAGTCTCGCGCAGGCGCTCGCGGCCACCGCACCCGCCTCCGCGGCACCACCGCCCCCGGCGCCGGTCGACGTGGTGCCCGCGGCCAGGACGAGCACGGCGGGCTACGTCCTGTGCGGCGCGGTGCAGGCGCTGGCCTTCCTCGTCTACGTCTACGCCAGCGCGCTGGTCATCGGCCTGGGCTACGACTGGGTCGCCGCCGGTTCGGGCGCCGTGGCGAGCTACGCGCGGGCGGTGCTGTACGGCGGCGCCGTCTTCATCGGCGTGTGCACCCTGCCGATCGTGGCCAAGTGGCTGCTCGTCGGCCGGTGGACACCCCGCGCGATCCGCGTCTGGAGCCCGGAATACCTGCGCTTCTGGCTCGTGAAGACGCTCGTGCAGCTGAACCCGCTGGTGTTCTTCGTCGGTTCGCCCGTCTACACCCTCTACCTCAGGGCGCTGGGCGCGAGGATCGGACGCGGCACCGCGGTCTTCTCCACGCACGTTCCCGTCTGCACGGACCTGCTCACCCTCGGGGACGGCGCGGTGGTCCGCAAGGACGTCTTCCTCTCCTGCTACCGGGCGCACGCCGGCTGGATCCAGACCGGCCCGGTCACCCTGGGCAGGGACGCGTACGTCAGTGAGGCGACGGTGCTGGACATCCACACCTCGCTGGGCGACGGGGCCCGGCTCGGCCACGCCTCCTCCCTGCACCCCGGACAGTCCGTCCCCGCGGGGCAGTCCTGGCACGGCTCCCCGGCGCAGCGCTGCGCGACCGAGTACGGGACGGTCCCCCCGGCCCGCTGCACCACCTGGCACCGCCTCTCCTACAGCACCGCGCAAGTCCTGGCCGCGCTGCTGCTGTACGTGCCGCTGACGATCGGCGGCGCCGGGCTGGTGACCGCCGAGTTCCCGCGGCTGGGGGCGTTCACCGAGACGGGCGGATCGACCGTGTTCAGCTGGGCGTTCCTCGTGGACGCCCTGCTCGTGTCGTTCGTGGTCTACTTCGGTTCCCTGCTCGTCGGCCTCGTCCTGCTGGCCACGCTGCCCCGGCTGCTGCACCTTCCCCTCAGGCCGGACCGGACCTACCGGCTCTACGGATTCCACTACTCGTTGTTCCGGTCGATCGCGCGCCTGACCAACGTCAAGCCCTTCACACGGCTGTTCGGCGACAGCTCCGCGATCGTCCACTACCTGCGTGTCGTGGGCTGGAACCTCTCCCGCGTGGAGCAGACCGGTTCGAACTTCGGCACCGACGTCAAGCACGAGGACCCGTACCTGAGCACCGTCGGCAGCGGCACGATGGTCGCCGACGGGCTGTCCATGCTGAACGCCGACTACTCCGGCAGCTCCTTCCGCCTGTCGCGGGTCACGATCGGGGCGCGCAACTTCCTCGGCAACCACGTCGCGTACCCCGCCCACGGCAGGACCGGCGACAACGTCCTCCTGGCGACGAAGGTGATGGTGCCCGTCGACGGCCCGGTCCGGGAGAACACCGGGCTGCTGGGCTCGCCCAGCTTCGAGATCCCCCGGACCGTCGAGCGCGACGCGGCCTTCGACCACCTCCGCGACGGGGCGGAGCTGCGCCGCCACCTGAAGGCCAAGAACCGGCACAACGCCGTGACCCTGGCCTCGTTCCTGTTCGCCCGCTGGCTGCACACCTTCGTCGTGCTGGCGCTCTTCTGGGCCGCGGCCGGTCTCCACGGCCCCCTGGCGGTGTCCGCGTCCGCGATCGCCGCGGCCACCGTGCTCGCCCTGCTGTTCACCATCGGCTTCACGGTTCTGTCCGAGCGGGTCACCACCGGCTTCCGCCGGCAGCACCCGCTGTACTGCTCGATCTACCACCCGGACTTCTGGCGGCACGAACGCTTTTGGAAGCACCAGGCACTCGAGCTGAAGCTGCTGAACGGCACCCCGTTCAAGGGCCTGTTCTGGCGCGCCCTGGGCGTCCGTGGCGGACGGCGGCTCTTCGACGACGGCTGCCGGATGCCCGAGCGCACCCTCGTCACCCTCGGGGACGGCTGCACCCTCAACAACGGTGCCGCCCTGCAGTGTCACTCCCAGGAGGACGGGACCTTCAAGTCCGACCGCATCACCCTCGGGGCCGGCTGCACGGTCGGGATCTCGTCCGTGGTGCACTACGGCGCCAACCTGGGGGACGGCGCCGTGGTGGCCGCCGACTCCTTCCTGATGAAGGGCGAACAGGTGCCGCCCGGCACCCGCTGGGCGGGCAACCCCGCACGGCAGCTCCCCGCCCACCGGCCGGCCGACGTCACCGGCTGAGCCCCGCGTCGTCCCGGCGGACAACAGCGCGAGGTCCCCGGCGGAGCCTTTCCGCCGGGGGCCTCGCGCGCGCCGCCGTCACTGTGCCGCGTCGACCGGCAGCCTCAGGTGGAGCTCGTACCCGCCGCCGACGGTGGGCCCGGAGGTGACGGTGCCGCCGAGGAGCTCGGCGCGCTGGCGCAGGCCCGCCAGGCCGTGGTGGGCGCCGGGCAGGGTGAGCGCCGGGCGGGTGGCGGGCGTGTTGGTGACGGTGGCGTGCACCGTGCCGTTCGCCTGGTGGATCCGGACGGTCGCCGCGGCCCCCGGCGCGTGCTTGCGGACGTTGGTCAGGGCCTCCTGGACCGTGCGGTAGACGGCGCGCTGCACGGGCGGCGGCAGCGTGCCGGGCAGGTCGGTGTGGAGCTCCGCCTCGATGCCGCTGCCGCTGACCAGATGCCCCAGGTCGGCCAGCGAGGGCTGCGGGGTGAGCTCGGTGGGACGGCTGCCGGACGCGCGTAGCACCGTGATCATGTGCCGCAGTTCCTCCAGGGTCTGCACGCTCAGGCGCCGGATGGTGGCGGCCGCCTGCCGGGTCACGGAGTCCCGGGCGCCCACCTGCAGCGCACCGGCCTGCACGGCGATCAGGCTGACCTGGTGGGCGACCATGTCGTGCATCTCCCGGGCGAGCTGGGCGCGTTCCTTGGCCAGGACGCCCTGGGCGGTGAGCAGCCGTTCGTGCTCGCGGGCCTCGGAGATCTCCTCGAGCCGGACCGACAGTTCCCGCCTGGCCTGCACCAGCTGGCCGAGGAAGACCGGCGCGGTGGCCCACGCCAGGGTGTGCGTCAGGTCCCTCGCGTTGAGGCTATCGGAGTAGTCGACGGCCTCCGGCACCCACCAGCGGAACGGCAGGAAGTCGGCGACCGCGTACAGCAGCCCGCACAGCGCCAGCAGGGCACGGTGGTGGTTGAGCGAGGACAGCGTGTACAGGGCGGCCAGCGGCGCGAACACCGCGTCGGAGAACAGGGCCGACCCCAGGGTGAGGAGGAAGGTCGTCAGCGGCAGGTGGCGGCGGAGCGGAAGGACGAAGGCGCCGAGCAGGGCGCAGGCCATACCCGGTTCGTAGCTGGGCGGGACGTTGATCCGGACGTCCACGAGTGCGGCGATGACACAGGCCGCGTCGATCAGCGGGGCGGGCAGGCTCCGGGCGGTCATCCGCCGTCCCCGTCCCGTGCCGGTTTCAGCAGGCCGGCCCGTTCCGCGATCAGGGCCGCCTGCACCCGGCTGCCGACCTGCAACTTGCCGAAGATGGCGGTGACATGCCCCTTGACGGTGCCCAGGCTCAGGTGCAGCCGGTCGCCGATGTCGGTGTTGGCCAGCCCCTCCGCCATCAGCACCAGCACGGACTGCTCACGCTCGCTCAGCCGGGCCACGAGGCGCAGCGCGGAGGGCTCGCGCACCCCGGTGTCCAGATAGCCGTTCACCACCTTCCGGGTGACCTCGGAGGACAGCACGGTGCCGCCCTCGGCCAGGGTGCGCACCAGATACGGCAGCTGCTCCGGGTCGGTGTCCTTGAGCAGGAACCCGGCCGCGCCCGAGCGCAGCGCCGCCGTCACGTACTCGTCGGTGTCGAACGTGGTCAGCATGGCCACCACCGGCGGACGGGGCATCCGGCGCAGCTCGGCCAGCACCGTCAGTCCGTCCACGTCCGGCATCCGGATGTCCAGCAGCACCACGTCCGGCGCGGCCTCGCGCACCGCCCGCACCGCCTCGCCGCCGACCACCGCCGCCACCACCTCGATGTCCTGCGCGGCCCCGAGGATGTGCTGGAAGCCCGTTCGGATCAAGGCCTCGTCGTCGACCACCAGTACCCGGATCACCTGCGCCCCCCGTCGCCGGTCCGCCGTTCATCGTCCGTCCGCGTTCCTTGCCCGTCGGCCCTCGTCCGACGGTGCCCGTGTGCGGCTGCCGCGCGTCCGCGTTCGTCGTGTATTCACCGTTTGTCTCCTGCTCGCCGTTCGATGCGTACCACGTCATGGCGCCCGTGTCTGGAGGGCGGGAGCGGTTTTCCGCTGGTCGATGGGTGGAACAGCAGACCGTTCGGCCGGGGCGCCGCAGCCGTTCGGCCGGGACGGCCCCGGCCGTTCGTCCGGGCGGACCGGAGGAGAGCCCGGTTTCCCGGCCGCCCCGCGCCCGCCACGCGCGACCACGGCTCCCGTGTCACTGTGGTCGCACGCGACGGCGACAGGAGGTCGGCCACCCGATGACCTTCCCCACCGGCACGCCCGCGTTCACCTTGGAGCAGGTCGTGGTACGGCGGGGCGGGAGCGTGCTGCTGGACGGGGTGAGCTGCCGGATCCCCGGCGCGGCGTGCACCACGGTGCTGGGACCGAGCGGCGCGGGCAAGTCCACGCTGCTGCGCCTGCTGAACCGGCTGGAGGAGCCCACCCGCGGGACCGTGTCGTACCGGGGCGGACCGCTGCCCGGCTGGGACGTCCTCGCCCTGCGCCGCCAGGTCACGCTCGTCGCCCAGCAGCCCGTCCTGCTCACCGGCACCGTCCGGGACGAGCTGCGGGCCGGCCGGCGGCACCTGTCCGGAGCCCGGCTCGCGGAACTGCTGGAGCGGGTCCGGCTGCCCGCCGGCTACCTCGGCCACGCCACGGCGGACCTGTCCGGCGGCGAGGCACAGCGGGTCTGCCTCGCCCGCGCCCTGGCCGTCGAGCCGCGGGTCCTGCTGCTGGACGAGCCCACCGCCGCCCTCGACGCCACGGTCACCGCGGCCGTCGAACGCCTCGTGCGCGAACTGGCCGACGACGGCGTGACCCTGGTCCTGGTCAGCCACGACACCGGGCAGGCCCGCCGCCTGTCCGACCTGGTCCTGGTCCTGGAGGACGGGCGGCTCGTCGAGCAGGGCCCGGCCGGGCGGATCGGCCGGCTCCGGGAGGGCGCGTGAGCCCCGCCGTCCCCAGCTGGCCGGGCGTGGCGGCCTCGGCCGCGCTGGTCGTGCTCACCGTCGTCGTGGCCCGGCGGGGACGGCTCGGTCTGACGCGTGACATCACCGTCGCGGCCCTGCGGGCGGCGCTCCAGCTGACCGCCGTGGGCGCCGTCCTGCTGCTGGTCTTCCGTCACACGGGGCTCGCCGGCGCCCTCGGCTGGCTCGCCCTGATGGTCCTCGTCGCCGGCCGGATGGCCGCCCGCCGCACCGGCGCCCTGCCCGGGACGTTCCGCACGGCGACCGCGGCGATCGCCGTGGGCACCACCGCGTCCATGGGCGTCCTGCTCGTCCTCGGGATCATCGCGACCCAGCCGCGCGTCGTCATCCCCGTCGGCGGCATGGTCGTGGCCGGTGCCATGGGGGCCACGGACCTGGCCCTGATCAGGCTGTACGACGAGGTCCGCACGGCCCGGCCCGCCATCGAGGCGCGGCTGAGCCTGGGCCTCGCGGCCGGCGATGCCTTCGCCCCGCACCGGTGCGTCATCGTGCGGACCGCGCTGCTCCCCGTGCTCGACTCGGCGAGGACCCTCGGCGTCATCGCCCTGCCCGGCGCCATGACCGGGCTCATCCTCGCGGGCGTCGACCCCCTCACCGCGATCCGCTACCAGATCGTCGTGACGTACATGCTCCTCGCGGCGGCCTGTCTCGCCGCCGTCGTCGCGGTACGTCTGAGCGAGCGCGCCCTCTTCGACGACGCCCACCGGCTGCGCCCCCTGCCCGGCCGCCGGCCCTCCTCCTGAGCTCAGCCGTGCGTGTCCGGCCGGTCCGGCCCGGGCGTGTGCCGGACGACCTCGCCCTGGACGACGACGGGCGCGGCCCGCTCCGCCCCGTCGTCCTTCACGGCCCTCGCCTCGGCCTTCAGGATGCGGGCCGACTTGCCCGCCGAACGGGTCAGGTCGGGCAGGCGCTTGGCGGCGAGGACGAGTATGACGACGACGAGGATGACGGCGAGTTCGCTCAGTCCGAACATGAGGGTCCCGTTCTGTTCGTTGGCCCGGGCCGGGCACGGGACGAGCGTATCCGGTGTCCGTTCCCGGTCCGTTCCTACAGGTGCGGGGCGATGGCCGGAAGCAGGTCCTGGAAGGTGCGGCCGGTGGCCGGTTCGCCGATGGCCTTCATCTGCCAGGCGCCGCCCTGGCGGTACACCTTGGCCATGATCTGCGCGGTGTGGCCGCCACCGCCGGTGAGCGTGTAGCGGGCGAGTTCCGTCCCCGTGGTCTCGTCGACCAGACGGCAGAAGGCGTTCTGCACCTCGGTGAAGGTCTGGCCGGTGAAGGAGTTCACGGTGAACACGATCTGGTCGATGCGGGCGGGGACGCGGGCCAGGTCCACCATGATGGTCTCGTCGTCGTCCCCGGCGCCCGCTCCGCCGGTGAGGTTGTCGCCGGTGTGCCGGACCGAACCGTCGTCGCTGACCAGGTGCTGGAAGAAGACGACGTCCGTCGGCTGTCCCGCCGCGAAGAGCACGGCCGAGGCGTCCAGGTCGATGGCTCCGCCACCGCCGGTGAGCTTGGCGAGGAAGCCCTTCTTGGCCGCCGCCTGCCAGCCCAGTCCCATCCGGACGGAGGTCAGCGCACTGCCGTCGGACTTGCTGAGGCTGATCTGCTGGCCCTTGTTCAGGTTGATCGTCATGAGGGAGATCCCTTCGGTGCGGTGGGTGCTGTCGGTCGGTCTGGTGTCGGGGGCCGGGGCCGGGGCCGGGTGCGGCCGGTCGCGAGTGCCGGTGGCCGGGGGTTGGTGGCCGGGGGCTGGGAGGGGCTGACGTCTGTCGTACGGCTACCGCTGCGGGGGCGACGAGGAGAGGGACGGGTCCTCCTCGATACACCGGCGCAGGTGGGGCAGCAACCCCTGGTCCAGCAGGGCCTGGTGCCACGACAGCCGGGCCTGCTCCAGGCGCTCGGCGGACGGTGGGCCGCCGCGCCGGCGTACGGCCGTGCCGACCAGCGCGGCCAGCGCGACGAGGGTGCTCACGGCCGCCACGAACGCGAGTACCCAGCCCGCGGTGACCAGGGACCCGGGCAGGGTGGCGGGGGTGTCGGCGAGCTGCAGGAGGTAGCCGAGCAGCAGCAGGATCGCGGCGGACACCGCGGCCACGAGCGGTGTGAGCACCAGGAGCGCGGGCAGCAGGTTCCCGCTGTCGGGGGTGCCGGTCCGCTCGGTGTCGTGGGACGACGCCGAGCGGAGGGCGAGGTAGGTGCCGTACGCGTCGCCGGACGCCGCCGTGATCTCGTCGGTGCCCGCCAGGGCCCGGGCGCGGAGGCGCCCGGCCGCCCGGCCGGTGGGATCGGTGAGCAGGGCCTTCCTGATGTCCGCGGTGCTCAGTGCCAGTTCCAGTACGGCCTCGAAATCGGCTCGGTCCTCCGGGTGAAGACGCGACGGGCCGGCCACAGGGTCTCCCAGGGTGGTTGCTGAGGCGGTCGCCGGGTGGTCCGGTACGGGTCCGCCTGCCGGTGGGTGACCGCCGGGACCGCCGTACGGGCGGTGGGTCCGGCGGTCCGGTCGGCCTGCGTCAGACGTTGACGCCGAAGTCGGCGGCGATGCCGGCGAGTCCGGAGGCGTAGCCCTGGCCGACGGCGCGGAACTTCCACTCGGCGCCGTGGCGGTACAGCTCGCCGAAGACCATGGCGGTCTCGGTGGAGGCGTCCTCCGTCAGGTCGTAGCGGGCGATCTCGGCGCCGCCCGCCTGGTTGACGATACGGATGAACGCGTTGCGGACCTGGCCGAAGGACTGGCCGCGGTTGTCGGCGTCGTGGATGGAGACCGGGAAGACGATGCGCTCGACGTCCGCGGGGACGCCGGCGAGGTTCACCTTGACCGTCTCGTCGTCGCCCTCGCCCTCACCCGTGAGGTTGTCGCCGGTGTGCTCGACGGAGCCGTCCGGGCTGGTGAGGTTGTTGTAGAAGACGAAGTGCTGGTCGGAGGGCACCTTGCCGGAGGCGTCGAGCAGCAGCGCGGAGGCGTCCAGGTCGAAGTCGGCGCCCGTCGTGGAGCGGACGTCCCAGCCCAGTCCGACGATCACCGCGGTGAGGCCCGGGGCCTCCTTGCTGAGCGAGACGTTGCCGCCCTTGGACAGGGAAACACCCACTGCGTACTCCTTGCTTCGTGTGTGCGGCCGGGGCCCGGGACAACGGGCCCGCGGAGGGACTCACTGAGAATCTACAACAATGTAGAAGGTCGTACCGGCGTGGCGCGCCCGCGCGAGGGTCTCCGGGCGGCGCTCCTCCCGAACGCACACCCCCGGGGCGTCCGCGCGCCGGCCCGCCGCCGGTGGCCGACGGAGCCGCCCCGGCCGCACGGCGCCCGCCCCCGCGGCCGCCCGGCGGAGCCGGACCGATTCCAGCCCGCCCGGAGCGGGGCGGCGCCGTTTCGTCACCTCGCCGTACCGTCCGGGATCCTCGCGTGCGCCCGCGCGGGTGGGGTGGCTGGGGCCCGCGGGTGGCCGGCGGAGCCGCCCCGGCCGCTCGCGTGCGTTCGCCGCCGCGCGCGACGGCCGTGCGCGGCGTGCCGTCGCGCCCGCGGCGGCGAGGGCCCGCCGCGGGAGAGGGCCGCGTCACCGCCGGAGGTCAGTCGCGGGAGTTGCCGAACAGCAGGCGGTAGCCGATCAGCAGTACGAGTGCTCCCACGACGGCCGAGCCCCAGGTCGCGGCGTCGAAGAACTCCTGCCGCACCGGACGGTCGAGGAACGTGGACGACAGCCAGCCGCCCAGGAACGCCCCCGCGATGCCGATGACCGTCGTACCGATACAGCCGCCCGGATCACGCCCCGGCAGGATGGCCTTGGCGATCGCCCCGGCGAGAAGTCCGAGCACCAGCCATGCGATGACACCCATCTGTTCCTGTTCTCCTCTCGTGCGCCCGCCCCCTGTGCCGGGGGCGCTCTCGGGCCAGCGTATCTTCTACAATTATGTAGAGGTCATGGCGGTGAGCCTGCTCCCCGGTCGTCCGGGTGACGCGGCGCCGCGGCGGGCGTCTATACGATGTCCGCTCGGGAAACGAGCAGCGGCGGAAGGGAGACAGGGCATGACGGATCACCGGCAGGGTCCCCGGCGGCGGGGACACGGCGAGCTGGAGGCGCTGGTCCTGTCCGCGCTGCACGGCGCGGAGGGCCCGGCGACGGCCGGCTGGGTGCAGGAGCGCCTCGGCGGCGAGCTCGCCTACACGACGGTGATCACGATCCTCACCCGGCTGCTGGCCAAGGGCGCGGTCACCCGTGAGCGGGCGGGCCGGTCGTTCGCGTGGACCCCCGCGTCGGACCAGGCGGGCCTGGCCGCGCACAAGATGCGCAAGGTGCTGGACGCCGAGAGCGACCGGGGAGCGGTTCTCGCCAGCTTCGTCACGGGCCTCGGCCCGGACGACGAGCGGCTGCTGCGTGAACTGCTGGGTCAGTCCCGCGCCGAGAGGGCAGACTGAGACCTCATGGGGTGGTTCGTCTTCCTGCCGCTGGTCCTGCCGCTGACGGCCTGGCCGATCGCACGTCTGGCCGAGCAGCATCTGCACCCTCGGGCCGCCACGAGACTGCTGACCGGTGTGGCGGCCGTCATGGCGATCTGCAGCACGGTGTGCCTGGCGCTGGTCATGGTGGTCGGCACCGCCCAGCTGCCCGGCAACCCGCTGCCCGACGGCTGGTCGGACCCCGAGGTGCGCGCGGCCGTCCCGTACGACGAGGTCGCCGGCAAGGCGGCGATCCCCGCGCTGTGCGTGGTGCTCGTGGCCTGCGGCCGGACCCTGTGGCGGCACGTGACGGTGCGCCGGCGCGCCCACCGCGCGCTGACCGGGATGCCGGGCACGGAGGTCGCGGTGCTCCCGGACGAGGCGCCGTACGCGTACGCGCTGCCCGGGGGCCGGCGGGACCGCGTGGTGGTGACCACGGCGCTGCTGGACTGCCTGGAACCGGCCGAACGGCGGGCGCTGTTCGCCCACGAACGGGCCCACCTCGCCGCCCGCCACCACCGTTTCCTCCTCGCCGTCCGGCTGGCGGCCCGCGCCAACCCGTTCCTGCGTCCGCTGAGCACGGCCGTGGCGTACACCGCCGAGCGGTGGGCCGACGAGGACGCGGCCCGGACCGTCGGCAGCCGCCGCATCGTGGCGCGCGCGATCGGCAAGGCCGCGCTCGTGTCGCGGGGCACCCCGGTGGCCACCCTCGCCGGGTTCGCCGCGCCCGGCCCGGTACCGCGCCGGGTGGCCGCGCTGCTCGGCCCGGCGCCCGCCGGGCGCAGCTGGCCGTCGGTGTTCACCACGGCGGGACTGGCCGCGTGGGGCGCCGCGGCGGGTACGGCGGTCTCGGCGATGTCGTCCGCGAACTCCGCCGTGACCATGTACTTCATCCTCCATGCGGCGACGCCCTTCTGAAGGCGGCACGGGGCCGGCCGGCGGGCGGGGACGCCGGGCGGCACGATTACGAGGACGGGCAGGAGGGTGACCCCGTGACCCCGTGCCGCGCCGCCTGCGCAGGTGTCGCGGGCATGAGACGGGTGAGAACGGACGAGACAGGTGAGATGCGAGGGACAGGTCGCTCGTATCTCTGAAGGCAACCGACGAAGGCAACCGAGGTTCAGCAGCCCGCTGCACAGACGCACGGGGGCCGGACACGGCCGTGAACAGCCGCGGGCAGCGGCCGGCCGGATGGGCGACGAAGGGGAGCGCCAGTGGGCGGTACCAGAAGGCGGGGGCGTATTCCGTCCCCGGACAGGCCGAGGACGCGACTGACGAAGCGGGGCCGGACCGTGGCCTGGACCGCGGGGGTGTGCGGGGTGCTGGTCCTCGGCGTCGCGGGGGCGGGAGCCTGGATGTACCAGGACCTGAACGGCAACATCCACGGGGCCGACATCGAGGACAGACTGGGCGGGGACCGCCCCGACAACCTCAGCCCCGGTTCCAAGAACATCCTGGTCGTCGGCTCCGACAGCCGTGACGGGGACAACGGCGCGTACGGCAAGGGCCTGACCACCATGCAGTCGGACACGCTGATGGTGCTGCACATCCCGGCGAACCGGGAGTGGGCCACGGTGGTGTCCCTTCCCCGGGACTCCTGGGTGCGGATACCCGCGTGCGACAAGGGCGACGGCACCACGTCCGCGCCCCACCACTTCAAGATCAACGAGGCGTTCGCGATCGGCGGTCTCAGCGGCGAGGTCGGCGACGCCGCCGCCTGCACCATCAGAACGGTCGAGGCCAACACCGGCATGCGCATCGACCACTTCATGTCCGTCGACTTCCAGGGCTTCAAGGGCATGGTCAACGCCCTGGACGGCATCGAGGTCTGCCCCGAGGAGGCCATCCACGACGAGAAGGCCCACCTGGACATGGAGGCCGGCTGCCAGACCGTCAGGGACGAGCAGGCGCTCGGCTACGTCCGCACGCGCTACAGCATCGGCGACAGCTCCGACATCGGGCGCATAGGCCGCCAGCAGGAGTTCATGGAAGCCCTCGCCGCGAAGGCGCAGTCCAAGCTGGCCGACCCGACCGCGCTCCACGGCTTCCTGCAGTCCGCCACCAAGTCGCTGACCACGGACGAGGACCTGGCCGGCATCAAGCCGCTGTACGGCCTCGCCTCCGAGATCCAGGGCATCCCCCAGGACCGGCTGACCTTCCTGACCGTTCCCAACTACCCGCGCGAGGCCGACGTCGCCAGCGACAAGGCCAACGTCGTGTGGCAGTACCCGCAGGCCGCGGAACTGTTCTCGTCCCTGGCCGAGGACAAGGAGGTCGACAAGGAGCGGCTGGAGGCCGACGGCAAGAACGTGGTGTACGCGTCCTCCGTGCGCGTCCAGGTCCTGAACGGCACGGGTGTCCCGGGGCGCGCGGCCGCCGTCGCGGAGAAGCTGGGCGAGGCCGGCTTCACCGTCGTCGGCACCGGGAACGCCCCGGAGAGCACGGACACCACCACCGTGACCTCGCCGCAGACGCTGCGGGCCCAGGCCGAGGTGCTCGCCTCCCGGCTGCCCGACACCGGGGCCGAGCAGGACGAGGGGGCCGCCGCCGGTGTGGTGACCCTCGTCGTCGGGAGCGACTTCGACCTCGACGCCGTCCGGTGACCCCGCGCGTCACAGTACGTCACAGGAGGACGTGAGACGCCGCGCCACCGGTCCGCGCCGTCGTCCACCGGTCCGCGCCGCCGCGCCACCGGCCGCGCCACGGTGGCCTGCCCGCCCCGGGGCACCGGGGCGACGCGCCGGGCCGACGCCCCGGTCCGGAAGGCTCCCGGGGCGTCGGCCCGGCGTGTGCGCCGTACGGCTCCGTCAGAGGTCGAACTCGTGCGGCGGCAGGTCGATGGCGAAGCACGCCTCACGGACGACGGCCTGCTCGTCCTTGTCGAAGTCGCCGTCGGCGCCGCCGATGACGATGCCGATCTGGATGACGGCACGCGCCTCGGCGGGCTTCTTCTTCGCCTTGGCGATCTCCTGGAGCACGCTGACCTTGCCGAACGCGAAGTCGGTGGTGAGCTTGTCCAGGTTGCTCTCGAAACGGCGGCGCAGATCGTCGGCGGAGAAGTTCTGCAGCACCTCGTTGGTGGCGATGAGCTGGGCCACGCGCTGTCGCTCGGACGGGTCGACGGACCCGTCGGCGGCGGCGACCAGCGCGCACATCGCCATGCTGGCGTCGCGGAAGGCGCCGCTCTTCAGATCGTTCTTCTTCGCCGCCAACTGGGTCTGCATCGTCGACGCGGACTCCTTGATGCGGTCCCACAGGGCCATGGCAACTCCGTACGGTCGGTATCGGTCAGGCGGCCGGGCCCGCCCTGGTGGCGGTCCGGCGTCCAGCTTATTTCTACAGCAATGTAGAAACCTGCACCTCCCGCTGCGGCATTTCGTGCGTCCGCGGTTCATGGGCTAGGATCGATCTTGAGCGAGCCGCCGAACCGCCGGTGGTGAGCGATGCGTTGGTGGTCCAAGGAAAGACGTCCCGCTTCCTGCGGGGAGATGCAGGTGCAAGGCCTGCCCGGCGCTCCACTCGAGAACGGCCCCGCTTCTGCCACGGCAGCGGCGGGGCCGTTCTCTTCGTCCTCGTCCCGCATTCGACAGTTGCCGCGAGCAACCACCGCTTGTGCGATCACGTCTGACCAGGAGATCGGGAGCTCGAAGGGGATCCATCCGGGCGGGACGGCGCCCGGGGGTGCGGACGGGGGCGGACGGGAACATGGACGCAGCGCGTGAACAGGGCCGGAGTGCCTCGCGTCGCAGGTGCGGGGCGGTGATCGCGCTCGGTCTGGGGCTGGTCGTCGTGCTCGCCGCGGTGCCCCTGCTCGCCGACCGCATCAAAGCCGCCTCCGGCGGCGTGTCCGCCCGCTTCACGACCGCGCGCGCCGACACCGCGGCCGGGGCGGCCGCCGCGGGCGCGGACACCCGTGGCCGGGACGTGCTGACGTACCGCGTGCAGGTGGAGGAGGGCACCGGCCTGGACGCCGAGCACGAGGCGCGCACGGTGCACGAGGTGCTGACCGACCCCCGCGGCTGGACGGCCGACGGCGAGGTGGCCTTCGTGCCGAGCGACTCGGCGGCCGCGGACCTGAGCGTGAAGATAGCCACCCCGGCGACCGTGGACCTGCTGTGCGGAAGGGCCGGGCTGGACACCGGCGGCGAGGTCAACTGCCGTGTGGACAACGATGTCGTCGTCAACCTCAAGCGCTGGACGTCCGGCTCACCCCAGTTCCCGGGGCCCATAGAGGAGTACCGGGCGCTCATCGTCAACCACGAGGTGGGCCACCGCCTCGGCCGCGGACACGAGACCTGCCCGCGCGCGGGGGCGCCCGCGCCGGTGATGATGCAGCAGATCAAGGGCCTCGAAGGATGCGTGGCCAACGCCTGGCCCTACGACGCCGACGGCAGGTACATGGGCGGCCCGCCGGTGCCCTGACCGGCACCTCGCGCGGACCGTCCCCGGCCGCCACCGCCGTTCCCTACTGCTCCGGCCGCTCCGGCGGCCCCGGCTCGTACCGGACCGTGTCGGCCAGCAGTCGTACGGCGGCACGTAGTTCCCGGTGCTCCAGCCGGCAGGGCGGGCACCGCGCGAGATGAGCGGCCCGTGCCTCCTCCTCCGGCTCGCTCCGGCCGGTCAGCGCCTCGGCCGCGAGGTCGAACCGTACCTGCTCGCAGTCCATGGACCACTTCCTCTCTCCGCACCTCTCCGCACGGAGGAGCCGGCCGACCGGTTCGAGGCGTGTGGTACGGACTTTCCCGCCACGGCCTTTCCCGTCACGGGCTTTCCCGCGGCGGTGTGACTGCTGCACGTGGCGCCGAGCTCGGCCCGTGATGCGCCCGGGTCACCGGTGCACCCGAACGGAGCACAGGCCCCTCGGGGGGTTTCCGGCTGCCGCGCGAGACGCCGTGGAGGAGCCGTACCGGTGCTCCGCCGGACTGCGGCGCCGCGTCCGCCGACAGTTCCCCGTCGGGCAGATGAGAGGGGCGGCGCGGCAACGGCCTCCGCGGCCGGTGGGCTCCGGTCGCTCGACAGGAAGGCCCGGGGCGGTCGGCGTACTGTCTGCTTCATGATGATTTCGACACATGTGGCAGATTCGCCAGGTGCCGCGGCCCGGTTGATCGGGCTGGGAGCCTGGCTGCCACCGCGTCATGTGACCAACGCCGAGATCTGTTCACGGCTGGACACGTCGGACGAATGGATCAGGACACGGATAGGCATCGCCGGACGGCACGCGGCCGAACCGGGAACGGCGACCAGCGACCTGGCCGTCGAGGCGGGACTGCTGGCGATGAAGTCGGCAGGGGTGGAACACGTCGACGCGGTGGTGCTGGCCACCGCCACACCCGACCACCACATCCCCGGTACGGCGCCGACGGTGGCCCACGGTCTGGGGCTGCCGGAGGTGCCCGCCTTCGACGTGACCGCCGGCTGCTCGGGTTTCCTCTACGGCACCGCCCTGGCGGCGGGGCTCCTGCATGCGGGCACCTGCCGGACCGTTCTCGTGGTGGGGGCGGAGGCGATGGCCTCCGCCGTCGATCCCGACGACCGGGCCACCGCGCCGATCTTCGGGGACGGCGCGGGCGCGGCCGTTCTGGCGGCGGGCCGGCCGGACGAGCCCGGGGCCCTCGGGCCGATCGCCTGGGGCAGCGACGGCAGCCACGCCGCCGACCTCTGGATCCCCGACGGAGGCTCCCGCCGGCCGGTGCACGGGACGGCGGAGGCCGGTGCCGACCGGTGCATCCGCATGCAGGGCAAGGAGGTGTTCCGCCATGCGGTGCGCCGCATGTGCCAGGCGGCGCAGGAGGCGGCCACGGCGGCCGGATGGGTGCTGCGGGACGTCGACCGGCTCGTCGTCCACCAGGCCAACGCGCGCATCAGCGCCACGGTGGCCGACACCCTGGGCATCCCGGCGGAGCGGGTGCCGTCCAACATCGACAGGGTCGGCAACACCTCCGCGGCGTCCATCCCGTTGCTGCTCGCGCACGCCGCGACCGGGGGGGACCTGATCGCCGGCCACCGGGTCCTGCTGGCCGCCTTCGGCGGCGGTTTCACCTGGGCGGCCACCACGCTGGTGTGGCCCGACGATGTGGAGGCGCTCGTATGACCGCGGTCACCCGCCCGACGGACGGCGACGACCCCCCCGAGGTCATCGACTTCGGGTACATCAGGGACATCCTGGTGGACCACGCCGCCCTGGATCCCGCACCGATCACCCCGGACGCCACCCTGGCGCAGGCCGGCGTCGACTCCATGGCGCTGACCGTGCTGTCCATGACCGTGGAGGACAGGCTGGGGCTGCTGGTGACCGAGGCCGTCCTCGCCCAGGCGCCCACGGTCGCCGCCCTGGCCGGTCTCGTGGCCGGGCGCGCCGCAGACCACGCCCTCTGAATCCGCTCCCCCCGTCGCGAACCCGTCCCCGTCGCAGCCCGGAGGTATCCCCATGGCCGAGAACGAGAGAACAGTGAGCCTGTCATGGCGCGGCATACCCTACGAATGCCGCATCGTGACCGCCGACCGTCCACAGACGACGGAACCGCTCCTCATCGTGGGCGGCGGCGTGCAGGACGTGCACGCCTGGCCCCGGCTGGAACGCCGGCTGACCGCCCACACCGCCGTGATCGTCCCCAAGCTCCCCGACCTCGACGACGCGCCCGACCCCACCGAGCACGACTTCGACACCTTCATCGACGCCCTCTGCCACGCGCTGGACGAACTGGGCATCGAGCGGGTCAACTTCCTGGGCGTCTCCTACGGCGCGCCCCTCGCCTTCCGCATGGCCCGCGCGCACCCCGGACGCGTGGCCCGCCTCCTCCTCGCCGGCGCCACCCCCAGCCTGAACCCGGCCATGGCCGTGCTCACCCGCGACCTGGTCGAACGGCCGCGGCGCAGCGACGACGAGGACCTGGAGAGGACGACCGACGAGGTCTTCGCCAAGCGCATCGTGAGCATCCTGCTGAACTCCGCCGAGGCGGACGACATCGACAAGGCCTCGACGGTCAACCGGATGCTCCACCGCTACTTCATGCACCACGCCGCGACGGCCCGCCGTTACATCGCCAGCCACCGCCTCCTGCTGGACCAGGAGCTGTACCCGCCCGGCGGACTCGACGGCGTCCCCGCCCTCGTCTTCACCGGCGAGCACGACCAGACCAGCACCCCCGAGGAGGCCCGCGCCGTCGCGGCCACCATCTCCGGCTCCACGTTCCTGCTGATCAAGAACGCGGACCACATGGCCCACCTGGAACGCGAGGCCGAGTACGCCGACCTGGTGATCCGCTTCATCCACGACCGTTCCCTGGACGGCCTCGACTACTGCACACCGCCCGAGCGGCCGCACACCCCGTCCTCCGCGGCGCCGGTGCGCACCTGAACGCGGGCACGGGCCGGGCCCGCACGGCAGCGCGGCACGGAGGGCGGAAAGCCCTCCGTGCCGCGCCGGACGCGGGCGGCGCCCGCCGTCAGTTGTTCGCGTCCCTCTCGAAGTCCTTGGCGCACTGCTCCTGTTCGGCCTGGGTGTCGGCGTGCCGGATGCAGTCGGAGTAACTCTTGAACTCCTCGCTGTTGAGCAGCGACACCCCCGCCGCGAGCAGGATCGCCGAGACGACGAGCGCCAGTGCGCCCACCACCGCGCCGATGATCGCCATGGCGCCGTTGGTGGCGACGCCGCGCTTCTTGCGGCGGTACCCGAGGATGCCGAAGATCACGGCGAGCAGTCCCAGGATGATCCCGCCGAGCACGGTCCAGAACAGCACCGCACCGAGCAGGCCGAGCACCAGGGCCGCGACACCGAACCCGTTGCGGTGCCCGGTAGCCGTACCGGGGCCGGTCTGCCCGCCCCCGTGCTGGTCGTGGGCCCAAGCCATCGTCACTACCTCCACTGCGTCGTTGCCGTGCAGGTCGCCCGGTCGCCGGCCCGTGCTCTGCCGCGCGCCGGGCGCCGGTCGGTCGTCTTGGCGAGCGGTTGCCCCGGATGTGCGGCGCCATGCCCGCCACGGCGCTCAGAGGAGGGAGACGGAGGCGCAGGTGGTGGGGGTGGCGTGGGCGGGGTCGAGGATGTTGGCGATCTCGTGGTGGGTGACGCGGTCGGTGATGCCGGTGGCCACGTGCGACGAGATGTCGAGCGGACACAGGTCCTGGACGAAGAGGTTGCGTACGTTCGGGCCGTCGAGGAACGCGGACCAGACCGGTGTGACGTTCTCGTCGTAGCGGCTGGCGATGACGGTGTAGTGGACGCCGGGCACGGTGTCGCCGCCGCGGTTGAGGTCGGTCAGGAAGTCCGATCCGGCGAGCTGCTGGGCGACGGCGGGGAAGGTGTTGAGAGTGACGCCCTCCAGGCCGGTCGCGCGCAGGATGTTGGACAGCCCGTTCAGGGTGGTGCCGTGGTTGGGCGGGACGATGCCGACGAACTCGCGGACCTCCTCCGCACCGCCGAGGTACTTGAGGTAGTAGCGGGGCATCAGGCCGCCCTGCGACTGGCCGACCATGTCCACCTCCCGGGCGCCGGTCGCGACCCGCACCCGGTCGACGTGGTCGGCGAGCTGCGCGGCGCCCTCCTCGATCGGGCCCAGGCCGTGCACCATCGGCACGCCCACCTGGCCGTAGTCGAGGGCGAAGACGCAGTAGCCGCGCGCCACCAGGTAGGGAGCCAGCAGGGCCCAGTTCGAGATCGAGTTCGCGCCGGTGCCGTGGACCAGGACGACCGGCCGAGGATGGGCGGCGGAGGGCCGGCAGGTGAAGTCGTTGAACCCGCGGCTGGGGGCCACCGGCGGGGCGGCGCCGGCCGTGCCGGTGAGGGAAGCGCTGGTCAGCATGGCGGCGGCGAGGAGCGTGCGCAGAGCACGCAGGCGAGCGGGCGGTTTCCGGCGGCGGACCATGGGATTCCTCCACGGAGCGGACAAGCGGGCGTGCTACGCACGAGACGCCTGCCGTCCATGGGCGGGAGGTGCCGCGGCGGTCGCGGTACGCACAACGGCGCGCGGGACCGTCGGTCACTGGGCCATACGAGTGCTGCCCCCCCGGGGGGAGGGGAGGCGGTGCGGCGGAAACCGGGCGTCGGAGGGTGCGCCCGGAGGGCAACTCCTCGGCGAGCGCCCCCGGTTGGCCACCGCCTCCGCCGCCGCGCGCAGGTCGGGGGAGGGCCCGTGCACATCGTCGCCCGGCAGGCGGCCGCCCCGCGACGCCGTCTTCCACCGCACGCCTGACCGGTATCCATCCGTCCGTACGGGGAGTCGCCGTCCCTCGGTGCGGACGCCGCAGCGGCACCGCTCGGCACGACGCCGGGTGTCCGGCCCGTTCCGCCGGCCGGCGGTCCGTCCGTACCTGCCGCGGTGACCACCGTGGCGCGGGCGGCGTGCCCGGACCGTCCGTGGTGGTGCCGCCTGCCTCCGACGGGCGTTCGACCGGGCCGGGCGCATGGGCTAGAGTGATACCAGAGCACGCCGCCACGAACTCGGGGCGGTGGCCCGCGCGTTGGTGGTCCAAGGAAAGACGTCCCGCTTCCTGCGGGGAGATGCAGGTGCAAGGCCTGCCCGGCGCTCGACGAGAACCCCGCCCCCGGCATCCCGGGAGCGGGGTTCTCACGTGTCGGCCCGGTGCGTCACCGAGCGGCCGCGGCTCAGCGGGAGGCGGCCCTGTCGTACGCGTCCACGAAGACGCCCTCGGCGCCGTACGCGTGCCGGACCCGGTCGTACAGCCAGCAGTCGAACATCGACCGGTGCTCGTCACGCGCCGGCCCGGACGGCGCGTGCGGGACGGCCTGGAAGCCCTGCCGCGCGTTCACCCACGCCGCGAACCGGCGGGCGGCGTCCTCCGCGTCCCGCAGCGCCCCCCGCCGCGCCCGGCCGGGCGCCCCGGCGAGGACGGCGACGTCCATGAACAACTGCCGTTGCCCGGCACCGACTTCGGGACCCGGACCGACCAGGCCCGGTGTCGCCCCGCGGGTCAGCCGGGCCGGACGGACCCACAGCCCGTCCGCCTCCTCGAAGACCTGCCGGCAGTGGCGCACCAGGTCCTCCAGGTGGTGCGCCGGTACGAGCGCCTCCTGCGCGACGGCGTGCCGCGGGTGGCCGAGCAGGCCGCGGCCGTGACGGCGGTGGTAGTGACCCAGCGGCACGTACTCGACGGCGCCGGTCCGCGCACGGGCCCGCGCGTGCGCGCGAAAGGACGGCTTGTACCACCGGCGGACGTGGTTCCGCCTGCCCCGGGGGCGGTCGGCGAACTCCGCGGTCACGACGACGCCTTCGCCGGGCCCGTGCACGAACCCCTCGACGAACGCGGGCCCGTCCGCCGCCTCGGCCAGACGGGTGAGGTCCCGGCACATCTCCTCGGGGCCGGCCACCGGGTGGTACCGCACCTCGACCCATGGGCGGGCCGGCACGACGCGGAGCTCGACCGCGACCACGAACCCGAGGGAGCCCCGGCTCCACGGCAGCGCGTGGAAGAGGTCAGGGTGCTCCGTGGCGGAGACCCGGACCACCTCGCCCGTGCCCAGCAGCACGTCGTAGCTCTCCACGGTGTCGGCGAAGAGGCCGTACCGGTGCGACGCGGCGTCGACACCGCACCCCATGGTCAGACCGCCGACCGTGGCGGAATCGGGCCCCGGCGCCACGGGGAGGGTCCAGCCCCGGCGGGCGAGATGACGGACGAGCCGGCCCATGGTGACACCGGGCTCCACCCGGACCACCCGGCGCTCGGTGTCCAGCCGCAGGACGGCGTCCAGGCCGAGCCGCACGGGGCGGGCGGCGCACGTGGGCGAGGACGTCCGCAGCGCGGCCCGGACGCCCGCGCCGGAGCCCGTGCACAGCAGCCCCGCGCGCTCACCGGCCCGCCGCCGCACGGTGGCCCCCAGCCTCGCGACCCGCTTCTCGTGCGGGGTGAGCCGGCGCAGCGCCCGGCGGCAGGCGGCGTACGAGGCGCACACGAGCGACAACAGGCCGGTCACGGCCAGGAACAGCGGGACCGTGAGGGTCCGGTGGCGGCTCCGCGGCGCGCCGGACGGCCGGGTGCCGGCTGACGGAGCGGGCGGAGCGGGCGGAGCGTACGGAGCGGGGAGAGCGGCGGGGGAGGGCGGGGCCGGGGGGAGCGCGGCCGCTCCGTCATGGGCGACGGAGCGGTCGGGCGTGTCGGTCACGGGCGTTTTCACGGACGTTTCCTCTTGCGGATCGCGGATCGTGTGCGGCCGGTCCTGGCGACGTCCGCCCGCGGGGCGGGCGGGCGCGGCGGCCGTTCGGTGCTGAGCGGGTGCCGATCCTGACACAACCGGACATCGCGGACGGCCGGCGGCCGGGGCGCCCACCGGCTCCGTACCGGGCCCGTGCCCTGCCCCGCCCCGGTGTCCTGTGCCCCGCACGGGTGATGCGGGACCGAGGACACGCGCTGACCGGACAGCGTACGACCGTACGACCGCGCGGCGGCCGGCACCGCCGGGTCAGCGGCCGGGCACGGGCCCGATCGGCTCGCCCGAGACGGCGAAGGCCGCGAAGTCCGCGTGGCCCGTCCGCGGTGTCGCCCACGTCGGGTCGCTGCCGCCGAAGAAGGTGGAGAAGAAGACACCGTCGATCTTCAGGCTGTCGGCGGTGCGGAACTCCAGGTTCTCGCTGTGCAGGACCTGCTCCCCGTCGAGCAGCACCTTCACCGAACCGTCGGACGAGCCGGGGCGGTTGAGGGTCACCGCCTGTTCCACGCACGTCCAGCGGCCGGTGGGCCAGCTCCAGTCGCCACGGCCGAGGGACGTGCCGTGCTCCTGCGAGGTGGGCAGGTAGGCGTACACCTCGGCCTCGCCGCCGGTGCGCCACATGTAGCGGGTGGACAGGCCGTTCTCCCCGTCGGGGATGTGCCGTCCGCTGGTGACGTCGCCGCCGTACAGGCCGGGCAGCTTGCCGCCCTTGACGAAGTCGAAGTCCTCCGGGAAGCGCAGGTAGTAGCGCAGGTGCAGGGATTCCGCGGGGCCGGAGCGCAGGGGCAGGTACAGCTGGGCGCCGCCCTGGGGGCGTTTCCAGCGCCGTGCGACGGTGGGGCTGGCCGAGCGGGCGGGGTAGCGCACGCGCAGCACGGGGCCCGGCAACGGGTCCTCGGCGCCGCGCAGTTCCATCCGGTCCAGGCCGAAGGAGCCCTCCTCGCGCGGGCTGAGGCCCGGACCGAAGAACCGGGCCAGCTCGGGGGAGTCCCAGTGCAGCTCCGGCGGGGCGGACGGGGACGGTGACGGGCTGTCGGGGGCCGGCGCGGGGGAGTCGTCGCCGTCGGAGCACGAGGCGAGGAAGGCGGCCGCCATCGCCGCCGTGCCCACCGCGATGAAGTCCCTCCTGCGCATGAGCTCCACTCCTGTCCTCGGTCCTGTGCAGTTCCAGACCGGCCGTCCCGCGCGGCCGCGCGGGACGGCCGGTGGTCACGCGGGGGAGATGCGGTAGCCGGCCGCCGGGCCCCCGTCGCCCTGGGCGCGCAGGGTGACGACACCGGAGGCGTTCGCCTTGCCGGTGGTGACGGTACGGCTGCCCGCGGTGAGCTTGTACGTCGCGCCGGGCGTGAGGCCCCCGGCGCTGAAGGTCGCCGAACTGTACGGGTCGAGCTGGACCGAGACGGTGCCCGACAGGTTGCGGAACGCGATGCTGCCCGCCGTGTCGGCGTCGCCCCTGACCCGGTACGTCAGCGAGGACGGCGCGGTACCCGCGTCGATCACCGTGCCCGTCGTCCGCTGGGTGAGCGGCCCGGCCGCGAACGTACCGGTGAAGGTGTTGTCCCGGAAGGTGACGTCGTCGGCGTCGTTGAGCCGGAAGGCGTCGCTCTTCGAGCCGTTGAAGGTGTTGCCGGTGAACGTCAGCCTGCCGGGACGGCCCGTGGTGCCGGTGTACGCGGGCACGTCGGAGCCCTTGTAGGTGAAGACGCCGTACTGCCCGCTGTCGCTGACGGTGTTGTCCGTGGAGACGATGTCGGTGCTGCCGACGCTGTAGCGCAGCCCGTACCTGGCCCGCTCGATCCGGTTGCCGGTGACGGTGTTCCCGCTGCTGTCGAAGACCGCGATGCCGGCGCCGTTGGGGTGGTCGTACACGTGGTTGTTCCGTACGACGGTGTCGGTGACGCCGCGGTGCAGCATGATGCCGTGCACCTGGTTGTCGGTCGGGTCGTCGTCACCCGGCGGCACGTGCGGCGGGACGCCGTTGTGGTGGACCGTGTTGCCGACGATCTCCAGGTCGTTGCACCGCTGCGAGCAGATGATGCCGTGGGTGCCGTTGTGGTGGGCGTGGTTGCCGATGATCTTCAGGTGGTCCGAGTCGTCGTGCGGGTCGAGCCCGTACGTCACGTTGTTGTCGTACTCGTTCCCTTCGAACGTCATCCCGTACGCGCCGAAGGTGTACGTGCCCATGTAGCCGTGGTGGAAGCGGCTGCCCGTCTGGGAGCCGCGCACCTTCAGCCGGGCGCAGACGTCCTGGGTCTCGATGCCGCAGCCGCGCGCCTTGTAGGAGACGCCGTAGCTCTCGGCGGCGTAGTAGCCGAGGTAGCCGAGGTCGCTGTCCTTGATGTCCATGCGCGACTCGCGCGCCACACCGTTCGCGTCGAGGTAGGACAGGGCGCGGATGAAGGCGCGTCCGCGGCCGCCGCCGGAGGGGACGCCGGGGTCGGTGTCGGGGCCGTTCTTCTCGTCGTCCCAGGACGTGATCTTCACCTGGTCGATGTCGATCGTCCCGTACTGCGCGGTGATGCTGCTGACGCGCAGCGGGTCGCCGCCGGCCGCGCTGCGCAGCCGCAGCGTGTCCACGTCGCCGCCCGCGGCGGTGCCGTGCAGGCGGAGCGTCGCGCCGTTCTGGACGACCAGGGTGGCGTTCAGCTGCCAGACACCCGAACCGGTGCCCTTGACGAGCGGTGCGGACGGACACAGCTGGAGGATGCCGGACAGGGTGTTCGTGCCCGACGTCAGGTACAGGGTGTTCGTGCTCGAGGCGTAGCGGACCTGCCCGGTGCAGGCCGCCGCCTGGGCCGCCGGGGAGAGGGCGACCGCCGTGCCGGCGAGGAGTGCCCCCGCGCACAGCGTGGTCGTCGCCCCGCGGCCCGCGCGGCCGTGCAACAGGCGTGAGAGATGGTTCATGGCGGTGCGGCTCCTGTCTCGTCTGAGGTGGGATGCGCACGGTGAGGGACGCCCGGGACGCGTGGGCGTCCCGGGGTCAGACGGTGTTCCGTACATGGGTGGCCACCTTCGGCCGTGGTGTCCGGCGGTGCCGGACCTGGTGGACGGTTTGCAGGACGGCCGCCAGGAGCAGGGCGCTCAGGGCGGCCACGCCGAGCCAGGGGAACGGCGGCAGGCTGACCGTCGTCCGGCCGTGCCGTTCGGTCCTGCCGTCCCCGGTGAGCGCCATGGGCGCCCTGACCCGGGAGTCGGTGAGGTCCATACGGGCCTCGTGGTCGGTCTGGATGCCGCGCCGCTGGGCGAGGATGTCGAGGTCGTGTCCGGTGGCCCGGACACCGCTCGACAGGTGCACCGCGCGGTGCGTCTCGTCGATCGTGAGCCCGCTGAGGTCGGCGCGGGCCTGGAGGACGACGGAACTGGTCGAGCCGGAGATCCGGCCCGCGGAGGCGCGCAGCCCCGGGGAGGCGGAGACCAGCCCCTTGCTGGCCGCGCCCTTGATGCCGAAGCCGCTGAGCGTGACGTGCCGGGTGCCGCGGCCGACGGTCACGCCGGTGTGCCCGCCCCGGATCAGCAGCCCCTGGAGGGACACCCGGTCGGCCCGCCCGCCGACGCCGATCCCGACGCGGTTGTCCGCGAGGGAGATGTCGGCCACCTCGGCGTGCGAGCCGCCGACGTCGATGCCGCGGGCGAACCCGACCACCTTGCCGCCGGTCACCCGGGCCACGGTGGTGCCGGGCTCCAGCCGGATGCCGGTGCCGTGCCCGTTGCCGTTGAGCCGCGGCCGTTCCACGGTGACCCGGCCGCCGTCGCCCCGGACGCGCAGCGCGTCCCGCGAGGTGCCGTGCACCGTCGGCCAGCTGACGGTGCAGTCGGTGCACGCGACGAGCTCGATGCCGCTGTCGTCGCCGTGCGAGACGGGCGACTCCAGGCGCAGCCCGGCCTGGTCGACGGCGCGGACCCCGGCCTTGCCGTTGTTCCGGGTGACGACGCCGGTCAGGACGCGCGGGTCGGGGCCGCCGTCGAGGACGACGCCCCCGCCGCCGTTGCCCTGCGCGGTCAGCCCGTCGGCGGTGGTGGCGCGGTCCTCCCCCAGGACGATGCCGTCCCCGGCGGACCGCTGGACGGTGACCTCCCGCAGCGTGACCCCGGAGGCGCCGGACAGCCGCAGCCCCGTGCGGTTGCCGTCGAACGTCGAGAAGGTCACGGACCCGGTGCTCATCCGGCCCCAGGTGACCCCGGACTGGACGGCGCGGCCCTCCCGCCCGAACCCCGTGATCGTGCTGCCGCGGATGTCCAGCCGGCCCTCCGCCCCCATCGCCACGTAGGGGCGGCCCGGAGCGTCGGCGGGCGCGGGACGGGAACCGTCCGCGCCGACCGAGGTCAGGGTGACGCCCTCGATGTCGAGCGCGGCCCTGCTGCCCCTGATCCAGGTGCCCGAGGCGGCGGTCGTGCCCGCGGCCATCAGCACGTTCCTCGTGCGCTCGTCGACGCGCAGGATCGTGTTCGGGGTGAGCAGGAGGGCCGCGCCGACGCGCACGGTGGAACGGTCCCGCGCGTCGTACGCGACCCACCGCCCGCCCGTGCTCGTGGCCAGCCAGCTCAGCGGCACCACGCCGGCGGGCGGGACCAGCCGGCGGACCACCGTGCCCCTCTCGACCAGGCTCACCGAGCGCGGCCTGATCACCACCAGCCGGTCGGGACGGTCGTTGCGCTGCCAGGCGGCGACGTCGGGATCGCCGGCCGCGCCCGCCCCGGGCGCGGCCGACGAGGCGAACACCAGGGCCGCGGTGAGGGCGACCACGGCCCTGGCCATGTACCGGATGTGTGTCATGCCCCCACCTCGGTCGTGGTGGGCCCCGCCGACGGGGCGGAGGTGCGGACGGCGACGCCGTCCACCACCCCCACCTCGCGGGTCAGCCAGCGCTGCCGGCGAATGGTCAGCAGCGCGCAGATCTTCACCACGGCCATCACGAACGACATCAGCACGAAGCCGGGCACCAGGAAGAACGACGACGGGCGCCGGACCAGGTGCGGCAGCATCTTCATCGACCGGCTCACCCACCACCACGCGGCCAGACAGCTCACGAAGAACCAGTCGCCGCGCAGGATCGCGTACGTCATGAACGCCGGCGACAGCAGCAGGGTGAAGCTGCTGACGCCCTTGTCGGCCATGGTGAACGCCAGGAACGGGTGGCGCCGGATCCACGGTCGGGACAGCGCCCGCAGGTCCGATCTCCAGGTGTTGCGGGCCCACCGCAGTCTCTGCTTGAGGAAGACCCGCAGGGTGCCCGGGAAGGTCGACCAGACCCGCGCGGAGCGCTGCATGTAGGTGCGGTGACCGCGCTCGAGGATCAGCGTGGTCAGCCGCTTGTCGTCGCCGGACATGCAGGGGACGCCCATGAACGTCTCCTGCATGAAGTCGTCCGAGATCTCCAGCAGCAGCTCGCGCCGGTAGACGGCGGTGCGGCCCGAGAGACAGGACACCGCCCTCCCCATGACGGTCTGCGCGGCGTTCTCGTCGAAGTACCGGTAGTCCAGGAACATGTCGTTGACGCGCTGGAGGAACCCCTTGGGGTTGTAGACGTTCTGCCGGGTGCCCACTCCGCCGACCCGGGGGTCGGCGAAGGGCTTGGACACCTCGGCGGCCACGTCGTCCGCCCAGATCGTGTCGGAGTCGACGAGCGCCACCAGTTCGGTCGAGCACGCCTCCCAGCCGCGGCGCAGCGCGTCGCGTTTGCCGGGTACGTCGGTGACGACGACCGTGACGGGATAACGTGCCGCGATCTCCTGGCACTTCGTGTCGGTCACGTCGATGACCAGCACGATCTCCTCGACATCGTTCGCCAGCCAGGACTCGACGGCACGGGCGAAGATCTCGGGGTCCTCCTGGTACACGGGCACGACGATGCTCAGCGGCAGCCGGTGGTCGTTCTTCACCTGCCGGTAGAGCGCCGCCGGAACGCGCCTCACCAGCCAGCAGCTCCAGCGCACCAGCCCCAGGATGCCCAGGGGCAGATAGACGAGGTAGTACCGGAACTCGTAGAGAGCGGTGTCCAGTAGTTCACTCATGGCCGCGTCGCGTTCAGGCGGCGGGGCTGACGGCGGCCTTCTCGCCGGCCACCCGTTCGCTCCGCCCGCCCGCCGCGCGGTCGGCCAGTACGTCGTTCACCCGCACCACGGCGCGCAGCAGCGGCATCTCCAGGCTGATGGAGTCGGCGAGCCCGAGGAACCCCTGGGTGTCCTTGGGCAGGCAGACGCCCCCGTACGGAGCGCCGCCCCGGATGCCGTAGGACGGGTTGTAGGAGCCCTCGGCGGACCGGGCCACGGTCTGGGCGATCGGGTCGAGATCGAGGCCGAGGGCCTGACTGACCAGCCACATCTCGTTCCAGAAGCTGATCTTCGTGGCGTTGAAGATGTTGTGCGCGCACTTGACCATCTCGGCGGCGGCCGGGTCGTCGAAGGTGCGCAGCTCCCCGCCGAACGGCGCGAGCAGCTCCGAGAGCCGCTCCACCGTGCGTGTGCTGCGGGAGGCGATCACGGTCATCCAGGGGTGTTTGAAGTCCTCGACCGCGGAGGCGGCCCGCAGGAACTCCGGATTGCTCGCGAGGTGGAAGTCCTCACCCAGCGTCCGGCCCGAGTGCTTCTCCAGCAGCGGCTGGACCAGCCCCTCGGTGGTGCCCGGCGGAACGGTGCTCCGCACGACGACCACATGGGTGCCGGAGGCCGTCCCCAGGGCCTTGCCGACAGTGGTCGTGCCGTCCTCGAACGCCGAGAGGTCGTAACGGTGCCCCACATTCGGCGTGGGAAGAGTGAGGAAGACGAACGAGTCCGGTTCGTTGTCCAGGTCGAGAGTGTCCCGCGCGTCCAGCCCCTGGGAACGCAGGTACTCCAGCCGTCGGTGCGCGATGTCGATGAAGGTCACCTCGTGCCCGGCGTGCAGAAATCCCTTCCCGGTGGCCGTCCCGACGACGCCGGAACCCACGATGAAAATGCGAGCCATATGGCAGGCCTTTCGTTGAAAGTGCGCGCTACCGCGACCCTCACGCGGTAGAGGAAAAAGATGGAGGCGTATTGACCTGGTCCGCGCCGAGCGAATCCGGACGGCAATACGGAAAGAATGAGCCGCCTGCCCGAAGGCATGGCGGACGGCACCACGGCCGGCGCCGGCATCGGCCTCTCCCCCCTGCTCCGCCCGGTCGCCCGACCGACGACGACCGGTGCATCAGGTTCGGCAAGGCCTGCTCACGGCTTGTACCGCGGCCGCGGTACCTGCCCGGACAGCATCCGGGCAGGCCGCTGCCGGGCAGCGCCGTGTCCCTTGCCGAACCCCCCCTTTACGCCCCTCCGCGGTCCTCGCGCGATGTGCTGACTGCGCTGCTGAGCGACCGCCACTGAATGACACTACAGAAGTCCCCGGCGACACCGCTGGGATATCGCCTCGGGGTGTCGGGGATGCGCCACGGGCCGTGTCGCGTCCGCATGGACGCCGTTGCCCTGCGGAAAAGCGAATTACGTGCGAGTAGGGCGAGCGTTTACGTGGTGCGGGTCCCGGTAAAGTGCCGGGAGCAGGTTGGCCGGAAGCGGGACGGTGTTCACTGTGAATGAATGCCGGACGAACCCCTGCGGCATACAGGGGTATGAGGTGCGCACGGTGGTCACAGGAATCTCAGGAGTCCACGGAACCCGGATGCGTCACAGGAGCCGATAACGCCACGCCCCGTGCGGGATGCCGCCGGGGAGCCGGTCAGGCCGAGCGGCGTCCGGAGGCCCGGCCGGCCTCTTCGTCCCCGAGCGCGATGCGGGCGATGACGCGTTTGCCGACCGGCTCCTGCCGGGTCTCGAAGCTGTGGGAGAGCGCCATCACGATCTCCAGGCCGTGCTGGCCCACCCGGCCGGGGTCGGCGGCCCGGGCCACCGGGAGCACGGGGTCGCTGTCCCACACCACCACTTCCACCAGCTCGCCGGTGAGGCACAGCTCCAGCAGGACGGGACCGGGCGCGTACTTGCGGGCGTTGGTGACCAGCTCGCTGACCACCAGCCGGGTGACCTCTCCGGCGCGGGTGGACACGGGCACCTCGTGCTCGTCCTGGACCCGCTCGAGGAAGTCGTCCGCGAGACGCCGGGCCTTGGCGATGCACGCGCCGTCACCGTCCAGCGCCGCCGCGACGTGCGGGCGACCGGGCGTAGAAGCCGTGCGGCCCTCGTCGAGGGGAACGGGCTCCATCGGGACCGCCTTCACTTTCTGTCCATGTGCTCTGCGGGTACCCACAGGCTCGCCGTACACGTACTCCCACGCGCCGCACGGAGCCGTTGGCCGGAACTTCGCGCGACGTCGACCATGGAAGTATGACGGACCGTGCCGATCGGCCGCGAAACGTGGACAGCGCGACGGCCGGTATCCGCCGGGCCGGACGGCGTCCGGTCAGCCGGATACCGGGGCAATCCCGGCGCGAGGGGAGCCGGGAAACGGCACACGGTTGTGACGGAACGATTCCTCAGGTGCCGCCGACCGAGACCGCCGGGCCCGCGCCCGGTCCCGTCCGTCCGGGCGTGCGCCGCGGGCCTCAGCAGGTCTGGTCGAGCACGTCCGCGGCGGCCCGTACGGAGTGGGACCAGGCGAGCCCCGTGCCGACGAGCGGCTCGAGCGAGTCGAGGAGCCGGGCGCAGTCCGGCGCGGTGGGACGGCGGGCGCCCACGCGAACGGCCTGGCCCAGCGCCACGGCGAGGGAACCGTGCAGCAGCCGCAGGTTCCGCGACTGCCGCAGCGCGGTGAGCGCGGCCTGCGTACCCATCGGGACGATGTCCTGGTTGTGATGGTTGGTGGGGATGCTCTGCACGGAGGCGGGGACGGCGGCGCGGCGCATGGCGACGACGAGGGCGGTGGCGGCGAGCTGGACGCCCTGCACACCGTGGTCGTGCCCCGGCCGTTCCGCCAGCACCGGGTTGAGCCCGCCGTTGCGGTGCGGGTCGATCAGTAAGTCGAGCTGGCGTTCGGCGAGGTTGGCGAGCTGGGCGGCGGTGGCCGACATCAGGTCGGCGGCGAAGGCGACCTGCTGGCCGAAGAAGTTGCCCCCGTGGCAGACGACGTCCCGTTCGGGGAAGAGGAGCGGGTTGTCACTGATGCCGTTGAGATCGTCGGTGACGACCTGGCGGGCATGGCGCAGGCTCGTGGCGGCGGCGCCGAGGAGGTGCGGCGCGCAGCGCAGCGTGTACGGCTCCTGCAGCGGCCGGTCCACGTCGGGCCGGTGACCGGCCAGGCGTCCCCGCAGTTCGGCCGCCTGCCGCGCGGTGTCGCCGTGTCCGAGCGCCAGGAAGAGCTCCGGGTCGGTGAAGCCGGTGCGGCAGCCGAGGACGTCGGCGAGCAGGGCCGTCAGCGCGGTGGCGGCGGTGAGCGAACGGCTGAGGGCGGCGAGCGCGAGCCCGGCCGCGGCCGCGGTGAGGGACGTGCCGTTGACGAGCCCGAGCGCGTCCCGGCCGCTGAGCGACAGGGGCCGCAGCCCGGCCTTCCCGAGAGCCTTGCCAGCCGGCATCCGGACGCCGCGGAAGTAGGCGTCGCCGCGGCCCTGCAGGGAGCGGACGGCGTGCGCCAGGGGAGCGAGGTCCCCGCTGGCCCCGACCGATCCGTACTCGGGCACGGCGGGGGCGAACGGCGTGGCGAGGGTCTCCGCGAGCGCGTCGATGACCTGCAGCGTCACCCCGGACCTGCCGTGGGCGAGGCTCCACAGCCGGACCAGCAGCGCCGCCCGGACCACGTCCGGCGCGAGGTCCGGCCCCTGCCCGACCTCCAGGTGGACGAGCAGGTTCTCGCACTGCTCGGCCGCGTCCTCGTGCCCCGAGTAGCCGACCAGGGGACCGAACCCCGTGGTCGTGCCGTAGACCTCGCGTCCCTCGGCGACACAGCGGCGCAGGTAGTCGTGGCAGCCGGCCGCCGCGGCCCGGGCCGGCTCGTCGAGACGGACGCGCACGGGGCGGGCGGCCGTCTCGAGCACCTCGGGGGTCAGGACCGAGGGGAAGCGGAGCTCGGCTGTCCCGGACGGGCTGTGCGGGGTCGTGGTCATGAGCTGCCTCCGGCAGTGCGGGTGCGGACGCTGGGTGCGTGGGTCGGCCGGGGGTGGGACGGCCGTCAGAGGGACCGGGAGGGAATCGGGCGGGGACCGAGCAGCCGGGCGACCGCGGTGCCCGGGTCGGCCGGGTCCCCGGTCGGGTCGGCCGCGACGGCCAGGACGAGATCGGCGTCGCCCGCGGCGACGAGGCGGCCGGCGGTGGCGAACACGGCCCGGTCGGCCGGGCCGACGCAGAGGGTCGCGAGCAGCGGACCGGTCAGCCCCCACACGACGGCGACGTGGCCGAGCGCGGTGCTGGGCACGTTCTGGAACAGCAGTTCCTTCGGCACGGGCCGGTGCCCGGCGACCGCGTCGTCGATCGCCGTCTGCGTCACCACGTCCCCCCGGGCGGCGGCGAGCACCAGCGCGATGCGCCGCCCGGCCTCCGGCGGCACCGGCGGCGCGCCGTACCGCGCGGTGAGGCACCGGTCGGCGACCGTCACGAGGAGAGGGGCGAACGCGGACGCCTCGAAGCGGGGCACCGGCGGCAGCGGCGCGCCCGGGTCGTCGGGCGGCGGCCACCGTGCCTCGGCGTGCACGGCCAGCCCCACCGCGGCCCCGCCGGTGCCGCCGTTCACGGCCCGGCCAGCAGGAGGACGGCGCTGACACCGCCGAAGCCGGTGTTCAGGCTCAGGGCGTGGTCCGCGGGCGGGGGCTGTCCGTGCTCCAGGACGAGGTTGAGGGGACAGTCCCCGTCCGGTCCGAGGTAGCCGGCGTTGACGGGCAGCTCCCCGTGGTGGAACGCGAGCGCGCAGACGGCCAGTTCCACCAGGCCGGACGCCTCCAGGCAGTGGCCGTGCAGAGCCTTGGTGGAGCTGACCGGCACCCGCCCGCCGTAGGGGGCCAGGGCGCGTACGAGGGCCGCGGCCTCGCTCGCGTCGAAGGCGGGGGTCGCGGTGGCGTGGGCGTTGACGTAACCGATCCGGTCGGGACCGATCCCCGCCCGGTGCAGCGCGGCCGCGACGGCGGCGGCCGGACCCACGCCCTCGGCGTGCGGGCGGCAGACGTGGTGGGCCTCGGACGCGTTGCCCCAGCCCGCGACGTGCGCCCAGGGCCGTGCGGAACCGTCGCGTTCGAGGACGACGGCGGCGGCACCGTCACCCAGGACCGGGCCGTCACGTCCGGCGCTGAACGGGCGCGCCACGCCCTCGGCGGAGAGCACGCCCGCGCTGTCGAAGGCGGCGAACATGCTCGCGTCCACGAAGCTGCCGCCCGCGACCACGATCCGTTCCTCGGTGCGGACGGAGATCAGGTGCGCCGCCTCGGCGACGGCGGTCGCCGAGGCGGCGCAGGCGCCCGTGTGCACGGTGAGCACCTCGCGCAGCCCGCAGGCCGCGCTCAGCCGGCCGGCCCGCGCGGCCGTGTCCCGGCCCGCGTGCACGGCCAGCACCAGCGGGGTCCGCGCGCGCCGCGCGGACGACAGCCCCGCCTGGTCGCACGCCTCGCCGACGAGTGACTCCAGCTCCGTGAACAGGTCCGGGTCGCCGGGCACGGTGCAGGCGGCGTGCGCGCGGTGCCGCGCGGTGTCGAACCGGGTGACGGGGGTGGCGGCCGGTGCCGCGGAGAGCAGCCCGTCCCAGAGCGCCTCGGGGCCGCGCCCGTAGGCGGTCAGGACGGACAGGCCGGTGACGCGGGCCATCAGCCGGCCACCGTCCCGGTCCGGCGCGGCGGCCGGGGCCGGAAGACGACGGGCAGCTCCTTCAGCCCCGCGGTGACGTGCAGGTGGGTGAGCGGTCCCGACGAGCCCGGCTGCCAGGCCAGCCGCTCCAGTGGCCGCGCCGCCCTCAGACCGGGCAGCCGGCGCAGCACGGCCGCGAGCGCGGCGCGGCACAGGGGTACGGCCAGATGGGTGCCCAGGCAGTAGTGCGGACCGTGGGCGAAGACGAGGTCCTGGTCGACGCGCCGGCCGAGGTCGAGACGGTTGGGGCGGGCGAAGCGGTCCGGGTCCCGGTTGGCGAGCGCGAGATGGAGGATCACCGCGTCGCCCGCCGCCAGCTCCGCACCCGCCAGACGGGTCGGCCGGGTGGCGAAGCGAGGCATGGTCGCGGCGAGCGGGGAGGTGTAGCGCAGCAGCTCCGGCAGGCCCGCGACGACCGCGTCCGGCGCGGCGAGCAGTTCGGAACGCTGCCACAGGCTGTACAGGCTCGTGGTGAGGAAGTCCGTGACGGGCTCGTACGCGGCGACGAGCAGGATGAACAGCGTGGAGGTGAGCTGCCCGTCGTCGAGCCCCTCGGCCTCGGCGCGGGAGATCATCTCGCTGACGGCGTCGGGGCCCGGGCTGCGCCGCTTCGCGGCGACGAGATCGTGCAGCAGCTCGCTCAGCGCCTGCCGCTCGGCGCCGTACCGGCGGCGCTCGGGCGAGCCCTCGGGGGCGAACACCGGTGAGGGGGACCAGCGCGGCAGGTCCAGGACCCGCCGGGTGAACTCGGGCGGATAGCCGTACAGTTCGGTGACCGCGGTGACGGCGAACGGGTGGGAGAAGTCGTGCACCAGGTCGGCGTGGCCGCGCCCGGCCACCCGGTCGAGGTGGGTGTCGGCCAGCCGCGCCGCCCGGCCGGCGATGTTCCGCAGCCGCTCGGGAGTCAGCGCCACGGCGCCCAGGGCGCGCAGCCCGCGGTGCGGTTCGCCGTCCGTGTTGCCCATGCTGCGGACGATGGTGCCGGTGACCTCGGGGCCGGTGAAGGAGAGGTAGCGCTCCCAGCGTTCGCCGCCGTTGACGACGGGCTTGTGGAAGACGGAGTCCGTCAGCGCCTGCCGCACGGCGTCGTACCCGGTGGCCACCCATACGGACGAGCCGTCGGCCAGACGGCCGCGCCACACCGGTGGTTCGCCCCGCGTGTCGACGTCCTCGGCCGCCCGGCCGAGCCGTACGCGCACGTCCATCAGTGCGGATGTCCCCGGTCCCGCAGTGGTCACCGCGCCCCCCTTCCCCAGCCCAGCGTTCGCGTTTGTTGCCTTTCCGCTGTTTTGGGTGGTCAACCTTCTTCCTGCGGCTTTCACTCGCAAGAATGACGTTGATGGTGGTTTCAGGTGGTGCGCGTAGTGGTGGTGCTCACCCGACGAGGTGAGAAAGGCGGAGAGGGAGCAACCGGCCCGCCGGACGGCGGCCGTCCTCGAAGAGCCCGCCCACGACGGGCAGGGAGCTGAGGCCGCCGTCCCCGGCGTGGTTGAGGGAACCGAAGGGGGGCAGGGTGGGGAGCACGCCACCGAAGGGGTTGACGAGCACGCCGACGACGGGCAGCGAGCTGAAGATCCCGGCGTCGGCCTCCACGGTCCTCGTGCGCTCCCCCGCCGTCCCGGGCCCGGTGGCCGCGTGGGCGGTGCCGGGCAGGGTGAGGGCCGCGCCGAGGACGGTGAGCACCGCGAGTACGCGCTTGGTGTCGTTCATGTGTGAGGAACGCCCCCGCGGCAGCCGCGGTTACTGGCGACGCGCCCACGTGAGTGATCGGGCGGGACGCCCTCGGCGAGACCCTCGGGGAGGTCGTGAGGGGGATCGTTTCGTCGTCCACGTTCGGGTGACGGCGCGGCTATGCGGGAGGAGGGGTGGGCAGCTGTGCAGCGATTCGGAAGCCAATCCTCCGGGACCTGCTCCCGGGGCGTACAGACACAGGAGAGTTCCATGCGCCGTATCGTCGCCGTCGTCTTCGGGGTCGCCGTGCTCGTGGGGGCCGCGGCCCCGTCAGCCGGTGCGGTCCCGGACCCCGCGACGGCCATTTCCTGCCTGACCGGAAGCGCGGGCGAGCTGACGGGCCTCATCGATCCCGCCGCCCCCGGACTGCCCGCCGAGCTCCCCGGCGTGGCCTGCCTCGCCCCCTGATCCGACGCGGTCGGCGGGCTCATCGGGCCGGCGGGGCGACGACCGCTTGCCCCGCCGGCCCGAGCCACGGGTGCCGGCACGTCGGGGCGCCGCCCCTCCCGGCCGGGACCTCCGCCGGGCCGACGGCTCACGACGGATCAGCGGCTCACGACGGATCAGCGGGCACGCTCCTCAGCAGCGCGCGGACGACGGGACCGGCCGACGCGGCGCCGCTGACGCCCTGCTCGACGACGCAGGCGACGGCGACGTCGCCGCGATGGGCGACGAGCCAGCCGTTGTCGGGGACGCCCTCCGCGACCTCGGCCGTCCCGGTCTTGGCGCCGATGTCGCCGGGCAGACCCGTGAGGACGCTCGCCGTGCCCTCGGTGACCGTGTCGCGCATCATCTCCCGCAACTGCCCGGCCACCGTGCCGGGGAGGGCGGTGGTCCTCGTCGTGTCCTCGTCGCCCGGGGTGAGCGAGGGTCGGCGGAAGGTCCCGGTGACCGCGGTCGCGGTCACGGACGCCATGATCAGCGGGCTGACCAGCACCCGGCCCTGACCGATCATGGAGGCGGCCTTCTCCGTCCCGTCCCTGGGCACGGGGACCGAACCGTCGTACGACGGGACGCCGACGTGCCACGCCTGGCCGAGGCCGAAGTACCGCTCCGCCACCTCGCCCAGCTCCCCGTCGCCGAGCCTGTCGTGCAGGCCGACGAAGGCCGTGTTGCACGACTCGGCGAAGGCCTCGCGGAAGGTGGCGCCGGGGTGCTCGGACCGCCCCGCGTTCTCGAACCGCTTGCCGACGGTGCGGAACCTCGGGCAGCCCACCACGTCGTCCGGCGCCACGGCGCCCTTCAGCAGCAGCGCGGCGCTGGTGACGATCTTGAAGGTGGAGCCGGGCGCGTAGCTGCCGGACACGGCCCGGTCGAACCCGCCGGCCGGGGAGTTCGCCACGGCCAGGATCTCCCCGTCGGCCACCCGCAGGGCGACGACCGCGGCGTTCTTCCCCTCGGCTCCGACGTCGAGGGCCTCCTCGGCGGCCGTCTGCCAGGCCGGGTCGATCGTGGTGGTGACCGGCTCGTCGCCGGGGCGGTGCCCCTCCTGCCCGAAGGTGACCTCCGTCCCGGTGACCTCGCCGGTGACCCGGTCGATCCGCCGGATCGCGCCCCGCGGGCCGACGCCGGCCGCGGCGGAGAGCCGGACCAGCAGCGGACGCAGCGAGGGGTGTCCGTCGCCGGACAGCGGCTCCCCCTCCCGGTCGGTGATCTCGGCGAGCGGGGCGTCCTCGCGCTCCAGACGGAACTTCTGCGCCGTGCTCAGCCCCGGGTGGACGAGGGACGGCCGCCAGTCCACCTTCCAGCCGCCGCCCTCCTGCTCGCGCAGGGGCAGCCCGGACTCGTACGTCCAGGTGCCCAGGCCCCCGACGGGCATCTTCGCGGTGAAGGGGACGAACACCTCGCCGCGCCCGCCGGCCTCGTCGTCGCCGCCCGCCGTGCCGAAGGCGGCGGTGCCCGGGGTGAGGGCCGGGTCGCCGATGTCCAGGCCCTCCGTGAAGCCGCGCAGGACCCGTTCCGCCTCCGTGGGGTCCGACGTGAGCGCCGCCGCCTCGGGGAGGCGGCCCGCGGCCCACTCCCCGAGGAAGGCGCGTGCCCGGGCCGTCGCCGCGGGATCGGGCCCCGCGGGGCCGGGGGCGAAGGGCCCCGGCCCCACGGCGTACGTCACGCCCGCGGCGACGGCGAGCACGACTCCCGCCGCGACGGCCGCACGGGCCCTCCCGCCGGGCCGGCGGCGCCCGGCCCGCCCGGTGGGGGGAAGGGGTGGACGGTACGTGTGCGTCATGGTGTGTCCTCGGTACCCTCGGTGCGGCAGTCGTCGCCGGGCGCGCGGTCCTACGTCAAGGCGTCCGCGACCACGGACGCGGCCTCGGCGATCAGGGCGTTGTCGTACTCGGCGTCCTCCTCCCCGCGGTTCGACATGACGGACACCACGATGGGCTCGGTACCGGTCGGCCACACCACGGCGATGTCGTTGCGCGTCCCGTAGGTGCCCCCGGCGCCGGTCTTGTCCCCGACGACCCAGTCACCGGGCACGCCCGCCCGGACGAGTTCGTCCCCGGTGGTGTTGTTCCGCAGCCAGTCGGTGAGCTGCGCGCGTTCGTCCTTCCCGAGGACGTCGCCGAGCACGAAGGCGCGGAGGTCCTCGGCGAACGCGCGCGGCGTGGTCGTGTCGCGGGTCCGTCCCGGGACCCAGTCGTTCAGTTCCGGCTCCTCGCTCTCCATCTGCGTCACGTCGTCCCCCAGCTCCTCGAGCACGGCGTCCAGCCCCGCGGGGCCGCCGAGTGCGTCGAACAGCAGGTTGGCCGCGGTGTTGTCGCTGTACCGGACGGCCGCGTCGCACAGTTCCCGCAGCGTCATCCCGGTGTCGACGTGCTTCTCGGTGACGGGCGAGTACTCGGCGAGGTCCTCCTCGGAGTACCTGATCACCTCGTCCATGCCCGCCAGGGAGTACTCGCGCAGCACGGCCCCCGCCGCGAGCGCCTTGAAGGTGGAGGCGTAGGCGAACCGTTCGTCACCGTTGTGGCTGACCTCCTGCCCGGTACCGGTGTGGATCGCGTAGACGCCGAGCCGTGCGTCGAACTTCCGCTCCAGTTCCGCCAGTTCCGCCAGCTCCGCCAGCTCCGCCGGTTCCGCCGGTTCCGCCGGTTCCCGGGTGGCCGAGGAGGTCGCCCCGGGTGCCGGGGCGCCGGTCGTGACGTGGGCCGGTGTGCCGCCCTGGCCGCAGGCGGTGAGCGCCCCGGCGGTGACGAGCGGGGCCAGCAGGGCCGCGGCGAACCGCCGCGCGCGTGTTGTGAGCATGGTCAGTGCCTCCGGACGGGCCCCGGGCAGCCCGAGGGGCGGCACGGGGCCGGATCGTGTGGTCCCGCCCACCCTGATGCCAGCACTGTCATACGGTCCAATACGCTGAGGTCCGTCTGCATGCGGTTCTGGCATAGTGCCTGGTGCGGGGGGGGGGGGGCAGGAGCAGGGGCGGAGGACGGGGGACCGTGGATCTGGTGGCGGCGTGCCGGGCGTTCGTCAGCGTCAGCGAGCGCGGCAGCTTCACCGTCGGCGCGGCCGCCGCGGGGATGTCCCAGCCGGTGGCGAGCCGCCGGGTCGCCGCGCTCGAACAGCGGCTGGGCGAGCAGCTCTTCGAACGGACGTCGCGGCGGGCCGTGCTCACCCCCTTCGGCCGCGAGATGCTCCCGGCGGCCCGCCGCCTGGTGCTGGCTGCCGAGGTGCTGGAGCAGGACGCCGGCTCCGCCCGGCGGAGGCCGTGGCGGCTCGCCGTGCCGGACATCTGCTCCCCGTACGACCTCGCCCGGCTCGTCGCCGAGGCGAAGGAGCACGGGATCGTCCTCGACCTGCGCGTCGTCGGGACACCGGCGCGGCGGTCCGAACTCGTCCGGTCGGAGCAGGTGCGCGCCGCCCTGCTCGCCGTACCCCCGGACGAGGCGACGTGGTCGGTGCCGCTCGGACTGGCCGGCGCCCGGGACCCGGGGGTGAGACGCCTGTACGTCGAGACGCTGCGGGTGGGCCGGACGGACCGCGCGTCGTCCGGACGGGGGCGCCGGATCTGGATCCAGCCGGAGGACGACGTGCCGCACATCCGTGACCCGCTGACCCGGCTGCGCGACGCGGTGGGGCTCCGGCCGTCGCAGCTCGTGGTCGCACCCGACCTCATGACCGCGGCGGCGGAGGCACTCTCCTCGGACGACGTGCTGCTGTGCTCGCCGGCCCAGGCGGCCGGACTCGCCCTGCACTGGCGCCCGGTGGGCGAGATCGCCCCCGTACGGGGGTACGCCCTGGACGCCGCCGCGGCCGGCGACCCGCAGCGCATCCGGGAGCGCCTGGGCGAGGCCGTGGCCCGCTGCCTCGGCGCCGGCCCGGACCCGGTGCCGTACCGGGTGAGCGGAGCACGGGTGTGAGGACCGAGGCACTCCTGCGCGAGCTGCGCCGGCAGCTGGAGGACGGCGGCCTGCACGCGAGTCTCCTCGTCCGGGACCTGCACACGGGGGAGGAGCTGGGCATCGACCCCGATCTGCGGCTGCCCTCCGCGTCCCTGGTCAAGGTCCCCCTCGCGCTGGCGACGGCGGAACGCATCCGGCGGGGCGAACTCGACGGCGCGGACCTGCTCGACGTCGAGCCCGGCCGGATCACCACCCCCGGCCCCACCGGCATCAGCCGGTTCCGGCACCCCGTCCGCATCGCGATCGACGACCTGCTCTACCTCAGCACCAGTCTGAGCGACCAGGCGGCCGCCGACGCGCTGTTCGCCCTCACCCCGCCCGCCCGGGTCGCCGGCATGCTCGCCGAACTCGGCATACGCGGCATCTCGGTCCGGCACACCGTCGAGGAACTGAGCGACACCCCCGTGGAGCGCTTCGACCCCGACCAGGTGCACCTCGCCCACGCCCTCGCCATCGACGCGGGCACGAGCGGCCGCGGGCACCGGGTGCCGCAGCTCGACGTCTCCCGTGCCAGCAGCGGCAGCGCCCGCTCCTACACGGATCTGCTCCAGGCCCTGTGGACACCGTCGGCGGTCCACCCGGAGACGGCCGCCCGCGTACGCACCCTCATGGCGAACAACGTGCTGCGCCACCGGCTCGCCCCCGACTTCACCTCCGACGCCTCCACCTGGTCCTCAAAGACCGGCACCCTTCTCAATCTGCGCCACGAGGTGGGTGTCGTCGAGCACGCCGACGGCCAGTCCTTCGCGGTCGCGGTCCTCACCGAGTCCCGCGTGCCCGCCGCCGCGCAGCCCGGCGCGGAGGCCCTGATGGCGCAGGTCGCCCGGGCGCTGCGCGACCACCTCCGGCAGCTCCGGTGACGTGGCCCGTTCACCCGGGCCGCCGAATTCGGCGTGGCCGGAGCCGCGCCACGACGTCCGGGCCGCGGACCCAAGGAAAGATCGTCTCGCTGTGCCCCGACACACCCGCACCCCAGAGAGAGCGAGACGCCGCCATGCGGGCAACGTATCTGTACGAAGCCGGTGACGTGCGCGTCGAGGACGCGCCGGACCCGGTCGTCGAGCAGCCCACCGACGCGGTCGTGCGCGTGGTGCGTGCCTGCGTGTGCGGCAGCGACCTGCACCCGTACCACACCATGGCCGCCGCCGACGGACCCGCGCCGATGGGACACGAGTTCCTCGGCGTGGTCGAGGAGCTCGGTCCGGAGGTGTCCGGTCTGAGCCGCGGCGACCTGGTGGTCTCCCCGTTCTCCTACGCGGACAACACCTGTGAGTACTGCCGGGAGGGCCTGCACACCTCCTGTCCGCGAGGCGGCTTCTTCAACAGCGCCGGCGTCGGGGGCGGTCAGGCGGAGGCCATCCGGGTCCCGCAGGCCCAGGGCACCCTGGTGAAGCTGCCCGTCGGCGAGGACTCCGAGCTGCTGCCGGGGCTGCTGACCCTGGCCGACGTGTACGGCACCGGCTACCACGCCGCGCACATGGCGCGCGTCCGCCCCGGCCACACGGTGACCGTCATCGGCGACGGCGCCGTCGGCCTGCTCGCCGTGCTGTCCGCGAGACAACTGGGCGCCGAACAGATCATCCTGATGGGCCGCCACAGGAACCGCACGGACCTGGGCCGCTTCTTCGGCGCCACCGACGTCGTGCCCGAGCGGGGTGAGGAGGGCATCGCGAAGGTCCGTGAGCTGACCGGCGGCCACGGCACCCGCGCGGTGCTGGAGGCCGTGGGCCACATGCCCGCGTACGAGATGGCCGTCGGCGCCGTCCGCGCCGGTGGCGTGATCAGCCGGGTGGGCGTGCCGCAGTACGAGGCCGCCCCGGTCGGCTTCGGCAGCCTGTTCGGCCCGAACGTCACGCTGACCGGCGGCCCGGCGCCGGTGCGCGCCTACATCGAGCAGCTGCTGCCCGCCGTCCTGGACGGCACCGTCGAGCCCGGGCGCGTGTTCGACCGCACGGTCTCGCTGGAGGAGGTGCCGGACGCCTACCGGGCGATGGACCGGCGCGAGGCGCTCAAGGTCCTCGTCGTCCCCTGACCCGGCCCGGCCACCGCCCCGGGCGGTCCCGGAGCGGCGGCCGCGGCGTCAGTCGCACACGGCGCACCCGCACTTCCTGCACCCGCACGCATCGCCGGCGGGACCGGGACCCGCGCCGTCGTCCAGCAGCGGTCCGAGGCCGGCGGTCAGGTGCTGGTGCAGGGTGGCCTCGCTGGCGACGCTGAGGGCCGGGGTCCGGAAGGCCCTGCGCATCAGGCTGGTGCCCAGCATCCAGGCGGCGACCAGTTCCGCGCGTACCTCCGCGTCGGGTCCGTCGAGACGCTGCGCGAAGCGGTCGGAGAACACCTGGGCCACCTCGTCGCGGAACCGCCGCAGGCCCTCCTCGCGGCTGGGGGAGCGGAGCACCGCCAGCACCGGGTGCGGGATCTCCTCGTCCGGCGGCCCGCTGGTGACGAAGTCGCACACCCAGGCGGCGACCTCGTCCAGCGGGGTCTCCAGCAGCGGTTCGAACATGGCGGTCCTGGAGGACACCGCGTCGAACAACGCCTCCTTCGAGCCGAAATAGCGGTAGACCAGAGCGGCGTCCACCCCGGCGTCCCGGGCGATGTCCCGGATGCTCGTGCCGTCGTAGCCGTACTTGCCGAACCGCTGCCTGGCCGCAGCCAGCAGGGCGCTGCGGGTGCCGGACGCACTGCGCTTGCCGCTCGCGGACCGGCCCGGTCCGGTTCCCCCGCCGGGTGCCCGTACGGCCTCGCCGCCCGGGGCGGCCGCCGCGGAGGGTATCGCCCCCAGCGTGCCCGTGCAGTCCGAGGCGGGCTCCACCGTGCCGCGCGCACCGGCCGCCCGCGGGGTGGGCCGCCGTCCCGCGCCGGGCTCCCCTTGCGCTCTCGATCCGCTCATCTGCCGCACCTCTGCCTCACATAGACGCCAGCGGGACAGGACAAAATACTCGTTGTTGCACAAGTCTGGAAGTCATCGGTCGTTGTCATCAGTCGTTGACTTCCTTGTCCGCCACGAACCTACAGTCTGCCTCGTGTCCGGCCGTCTTCGAGGATCAGAGGTGGATCCTCGTGTCCAGCACCCGAGTCGTCGTCATAGGAACCGGTTACGCGGGTCTGATCATTGGGGCCCGCCTTTCCTCCCTCGGGCACCGCGTGATGTGCGCGGACACCGGCACCGGCAAGGTGGAACGGCTCCGCCGGGGCGAGGTCGGCATCCTGGAACCGGAGCTGCGCCGGAACTCGTGCGCGAGGGACTGGACTCCGGGCGGCTGGCCCTCTCGGGGGAGGGGCATCGTGGCCGCGGTGCGCGACCTGGCGGAGCCGGCGGAGTCGCCGTCTGAGCGACGGGGCCCTTCCCGCACCGCGCGTTCCGCCCCCGCGGCGCGCGGGTCAGGGGAGCGGCCCCGCAGTTTCCCCGTCGGTCGGCGGGGTTAAACACCTGTTCGCCGCGATGTTGCCAAATCATTTTTGCAGAGCGTGCACTTTTGCATAGCATGCACCTCATGGCGGAGAAGCGAGGCACGAGCGGCGGGCTGCGGGAGCGGAAGAAGCGTGCGACGCGCGCCGCTCTCGCGGAGGCCGCGGTGCGTCTCGCCGCGGAGCACGGGACGGACAACGTCACGGTCGAGGCCATCAGCGCCGCGGCCGGTGTCTCCGTGCGGACCTTCTTCAACTACTTCGACTCGCGCGACGACTCCTTCATCGCCATCGACGCCGAAGCCGGCGAGCGCGTACGCCGGGCCGTACTGCACGCACCTGCCGGTCTGTCGCCCCTGGAGGCCGTACGCGAGGGCCTGGCCACGGAGTTGCGGGAGATCGAGCGGCAGCACGGGCTCTGGAGCCTGTACGCCCGTGTGCTGCGCACGTCACCGCACCTCCTGGTCCGGCACCTCGGGGCGCACATGGCCGACGAGACGGGACTGGCGGAGGCGATCGCCCGGCGCATCGCCTCCGGCCCGGACGGCCCGGACGGCCCGGCACCCGGCGACCGCGCCACACCCTCCGCGGACGGGGGCGGAGACGTGGGCGAGAACGAGCGGCGCAGGGCGCTGGACCTGTACCCACGGCTGCTGGCGGCCGTCGCCGGCACCGCGGTCCGGGTCAGCGTCGATTACTGGTGCTGTCGGCAGGAAGAACGTTCCTTCGCCGAGGTCTTCCGTCAGTCGTTCGACCTGCTCGCCGACGGACTGCCCGCGCCACGCCGGTGAACCACGTAGACCGGTCCGGCCGGACAACGGCCGGCCGCCCGTACTTCCCGACCACTCACCACCACTGCTGAGAGAGAAGCTGTGACAGCCACCCAGGCGCCCGATACGGCGTCACCCACCGCCATGACCAACCGGCAGATACTCCAGGCCATGTCCGGGCTGATGGCCGGCATGTTCGTCGCCATCCTCGCGGGCACCGTCGTCTCCAACGCGCTGCCCACGATCATCGCCGACCTCGGTGCGAGCCAGTCCTCGTACACCTGGGTCGTCACCGCGGAACTGCTGGCCATGACGGCCACCGTGCCGCTGTGGGGCAAGCTGTCCGACCTCTTCGACAAGAAGCTGCTGCTCCAGCTCTCCCTCGGCATGTTCGTGGTGGGTTCGCTGCTGGCGGGCTTCTCCCACGGCGTCGGCCTGCTGATCTTCAGCCGGGTGATCCAGGGCATCGGCGCGGGCGGCCTGACCGCCCTGGCCCAGGTCGTCATGGCCGCGATCATCCCGCCGCGCAGGCTGGGCAAGTACTCCGGCATCTTCGGCGCCGTCTTCGCCGTCGGCACGGTGGCCGGGCCCCTCATCGGCGGTGTCCTGGTGGACACCTCGTGGCTGGGCTGGCGCTGGTGCTTCTTCATCGGTGTGCCGTTCGCGGTGCTCGCCATCATCCTGCTGCAGGCCACGCTGAAGCTGCCGCAGTCCCGGCGTGAGGCGAAGATCGACTGGCTGGGCGCCTTCCTGATCGTCGCGGGCGTCTGCGCGCTGCTCATCTGGGTGTCGCTGGCCGGCAACGAGTTCGACTGGGCCTCCTGGCAGACCGCGGCCCTCGTGGCCGGTGGCCTGATCCTGCTGGCCGCCGCGGTGTTCGTCGAGGCGCGGACCGCCGAGCCGGTCATCCCGCTGGACATCTTCGAGAACCGCACCGTCACGCTGACCACCGTCGCCAGCCTCCTGGTCGGTGTCGCCATGTTCGGCGGCACGGTCTTCCTCTCGCAGTACTTCCAGGTCGCCCTGGGCAAGACGCCGACCGTCGCGGGTCTGATGAGCCTGCCCATGATCGGTGGTCTGCTGGTCTCCTCCACCGTCGCCGGACAGCTGATCAGCAGGACCGGCAAGTGGAAGGCGTACCTGGTGGCGGGGGCGGTCATCATGACCGCCGGTCTCGGCCTGCTGTCCACGATCGACTCCGAGACGCACTTCGGCCTGCTCAGCATCTACATGGCCGTCCTCGGCGTCGGTGTCGGCATGCTGATGCAGAACCTCGTGCTCGCCGCGCAGAACGACGTCCCCGCCGCCGAGCTGGGCGCCGCGACCTCCGTGCTGTCCTTCTTCCGCAGCATGGGCGGCACCATCGGCACCAGCGTCCTCGGCGCGATCCTCGCGAACCGGGTCGCCAGCGAGATCACCAAGGGGCTCGGTGCGGCCGGCGCCGCCCCGGAGGGCGCCTCGGCCGGCGGCCACGGCGCCGTCCCGGACATGAGCACCCTGCCCGAGCCGATGCGCCAGATCATCGAGCACGCCTACGGGGTCGCCACCGCCGACCTGTTCCTCATCGCCACGCCCTGCGCCCTGCTGGCACTGATCACGGTCGTCTTCATCAAGGAGAAGCCGCTGAAGACCACCAGCGGTATGGAGCGGCTCGCCGAGGAGGCCGGTGACGCGGCCGGCGCGGGCGCCACGCTGCCCGGCCAGTCCGCGGGGAGCGACCCGCTGAAGAAGGACGGCGACCCGGCGTCCCCGGTCGGCTGACCGGAAGCAGGAAGCCGTAAGCCGTAACCCGTGGGCACGGCCTGTACGACCGGAGCGCCGCCTCTCCCTTCGCCGGGGGAGGCGGCGCTTCCGCGTCCACGGCTTCATCCCCCAGGTCCTGACGCGCTTCAGGTCCCGGGGCGTGCCCGGCGGTGAGCCGGTGCGCCGTTGCTGTGCGACGCCGACTGCGCCAAGGAGCCCGCGGGAGAGGGGAGCGACCGTCTCGACGGGCAGGTCACCCTCGCCGCAGGGTGTCTCACTCCTCGGCCACGGCGATGGCACCGACCGGGCAGGCCCGGGCGGCCTCCCGCACCAGCGGGTCGCCGCCCCCGTCCTCCCGGCCGGGTACCAGCGTGCTGAAACCGTCGTCGTCCTGGGTGAACACTTCCGGCGCGGTCAGGGCGCACTGGCCCGCGCCGATGCAGACGTCCTTGTCGATGTCGATGTGAAGGCGCATGAGGCGGGCCTCTCACCAGGTCACGGGGAGTTCCAGCATCCCCTGTATCGTTTCGCCGTCCTTGAACGGAATGTCCTCCGCGGGAACGGCGAGCCGCAGGCCCGGCAGCCGCTCGAACAGGGCGGGCAGGGCGATCTCCAGTTCGGCGCGGGCGAGGTTCTGGCCCAGGCACTGGTGGATGCCGAAGCCGAAGGCGACGTGATGGCGGGCCGGCCGGTGCCAGTCCAGGGAGTCGGGCTCGGCGTAGACGTCCTCGTCCCGGTTGATGACGGACGTCCCGAAGACCACTCCGTCACCGGCCCGGATGACCGTGCCGTCCACCTCGATGTCCTCCGTCGCCACGCGCAGCATCCCGTCCGCTATGGACAGCAGGCGCAGCAACTCGTCCACGGCGGCGGGCACCAGGGAGGGATCGGAGCGCAACTCGGCCAGCCGCTCGGGGTGCCGCAGCAGCGTGAAGGTGCCCAACGAGATCATGTTGGCGGTGGTCTCGTGCCCCGCGACCAGCAGGATCAGCGCCAGCAGGGCCACCTCGGTCCGGTCCAGCGCCCCGCTCGCCAACTGCTCGTGGACGAGGTCGTCCAGCACCCCGGTGCCGCGCTCCTTCTGTTTGCGGTCGACCAGTTCCTCTATGTACTCCATGAACCGGTCGCGGGCGTCCTCCATCTCCTCGGCCGTCCGGCCGCGCAGCAGGCGGCGTGACTGCTCCTCGAAGAACTCGTGGTCGGCGTACGGGACGCCCAGCAGTTCGCAGATCACCATGGACGGCACGGGCAGCGCGAAGGCGCCGACGAGTTCGGCGGGCGGCCCCTGCTCGATCATGGCGTCGAGGCGTTCGTCGACGACGCGCCGGATCCGCGGCCGCAGCTCGGCGGCGCGCTTCAGGGTGAAACTCGGGACCAGCATGCGCCGTTGGACGTGGTGCTCGGGGTCGTCGACGCCGAGCAGGATCGGCCGGCGGTCGCGGCGGAGCGCCGCGAAGCGGGCGGTGGTCATGGGGAACCCGGGCCGGTTGCGGTCGGAGGACAGCCGCGGGTCGGCGAGCAGGCTCCGGGCGGCGGCGTGCCCGCTGACCAGCCAGACCGGGCGGCCGTCGTACAGGGTGACGCGGGCCAGCGGGCGGTCGGCGCGCAGCGGGTCGTACGCGGCCGGGGGGTGGTAGGGACAGGTACGGCTCTGGGGGAAGGCGACGGGTTTCGACAGGTGTGTCACGTCCGTCATGTCAGACCTCGCAGACGAAAGAGTGCATCGTGCCGATCCTCATTAGATGGTCGACATATCCGGGGAGCGACGCGAGATCCGGTCAGATCGGCGCCGTACGCGATGTGGCCGGATGAGGCGCACGGGAGCCGGTACGGGGCCCGGACCGCATCGCGCGCCCGGGTTCTGCCCCCGGGGCACGCGCACACCTGCGCCCCCTGGCTCGGAAGCGACCCCGAGCGCACTCCGGTGCTTTCGCGCCCGAGTGCGTCAGGCCCGGTATCCGCGCAGCTTGCGGTACAGCGTCGCGCGGGCGATGCCCAGGGACGCGGCCGCGCGCGCCTTGTTCCCGCCGTGCCGGCGCAGCGCCTCCAGGATGGCGGTGCGCTCGGCGCTCTCCATCGCGCTCATCCGCCGGACGCCGGACCCCTCACGGACCGGGTCCGGCAGCTCGGCCCGCCGGACCGGGCCCGCGGCGCGCCGCTGCCGGGCCAACGCCCCGACCAGGTGCGCCAGTTCGGTGACGTTTCCGGGCCAGGGGTACTGCTCCAGGGCGCGCAGCGCGTCCAGCGTCCAGGTCAGCGGCGGTTCGCCGGGGGCGGGCCGCGGTGCCAGCCGGGCCAGTAAGTCCTTGATGTCGTCCGGGCGTTCCCGCAGCGCGGGGAGCGTGACCGAGCGGGCCGCCAGCATGTCGAGAAGGCGCCGCAGGCAGGGACCGGGGACGGCGCCGGGCGTGTAGGTGACGAGCAGGGGCGCGTCCGGTCGTGCGCCGAGCAGGGAGTTGAGGACCGCCACATCGGACTGGGCGAGACGCTCGGCGTGGCGCAGCAGCAGAACGCGGTCGTCCGCCGGTGCCCCGGCCCAGGCGGTGAGCGCGTCGCCGGAGTTCCGGGCCGCGTCCACCACCAGGAGGTCCGTGTCCTCCCGCGCGGTCAGCAGCTCCCGTGCCAGGGAGGTCTTGCCCGTCCCCCGCTCGCCGGTCAGCAGCAGAGGGCCCCCGGCGCGCGTGAGTTCCGCCGCACGGGCCGACGCGAGGAGCCAGGGCACCGAACGCCCGGCGAGATTGACGGCGGACGCCGCCGGTGTCCGCACGGCCCGCCCGGCGGACGGCCCGGGGGAGTGCGCGCGACCGAGAACGGCGACCACTCCGACGACGGCACCGCGGTGCCGGACGGGTGTGAGGCGGGCGGTACCGGCGCCGTCGGGCAGGCGGAGGTCGTACGACCCGGAAGGGAACGTTCCCGCATCACCCGCTCCCGTACCGCCCGCTCCCGTACCGCCCGCTCCCGTACCGCCCGCTCCCGTGTCACCCGTCCCCGTGTCACCCGTCCCCGTGCCGCCCGTCCCCGTGTCACCCGTCCCCGTGTCACTCGCCCCCGTAGCGCCCGTCCCCGTGCCATCCGTCCCCGTACCGCTCGCGTCCGCACCGTCCGCGTCCGCTCTCGCACCGTCCGCGTCCGCTCCCGTGTCGCTCGCGTCGGCACCGCTCGCCGCGGCGTCCCGCTCCAGCGTTTCCACGGCCCGGGGCGACAGCATCGCCTCCGCCGCCTCGTTCAGCAGCCGGTTGCGTCCGTCGAACGCCGCCACCGCGGCTCCCGGCCGGGCGGCCGCCCGCTGGTAGGCGTCGAGCAGCACGCGCTCGGCCGGGCCGTTCCGTTCCCGCTCACGCAGCCGCAGTTCCGCCTCGACGGCCGCCGCCGTGGCCTCGGCGAGGGCGGCGCAGGGATGCGGAGCGCACCCGGCGCACAGACCCGAGACGACGGTCACCGTGCCGAGCACCCGCTCGCCGTCGGGCGCCGGCACGGGGACGCTGACGGCCGACACGTCCTGCCAGAGGTCGAGGAAGTGCTCGGGACCGTGCGCCTCCGCGCGGCTCCGGGTCCGCAGCGCGAGCGCCGCGCTGTTGTGCCCGACCTCCCGCTCGGACAGGTCCCGGCACGCCGGGACGTCACCGGGCAGGTCCCCGGCCGACCACAGCACGCGCAGCCGCTCGTCGGTGAGCAGCAGCATGGCCGGCCGGCCGGCGGAGGCCAGGACGGGCGCGAGGCGCTCGAGCACGGGGCGGGCCACTCGCAGCAGATGAGGTGACGGCACCGGCTGCCGGGGCCCGGCGGGTACCAGGTCGTGCGCCACACCGAAGAAGCGGGCGCGCCGCCAGGCCGCGGCGATCTCGTCCGGCACGTCCTCGGGCAGCGGCCGCCCGCTCAGGAACCGTGAGCGGGCCCGGCGCAGTGCGGAGACGGCGGGGCGGGTCGGGGAGTGCTCGCCGCTGCTCACGCCGCCTCCCACCGCATCGTCGACGGCCAAGTCGATGGACAAATCGATGTGTCGATGTGTCGATGTGTCGACCGGCACAAGAGCGGGGCCGGTCACGGTCCCCGTCTCTCCCGCGCGCGCCTGTCTCACTTTGAGACACCCACGCACCGGCGCACTGCTTCAAGATCATAAGCGGTCGGTGCAGGCCTCACCTTCCCCGGTTCTCCGCCCCCGCCCTCCTCCGTCCCTGTCCTCCCTGGAGCGAAATCCCGTGCACACCGTCGAAACCGACGTGCTGATCGTCGGCAGTGGCCCCGCAGGAGCCGCGGCCGCCCTGGCCCTGAGCACCTACGGCGTGCCCAACATCGTGGTCACCCGCTACGCCGCCCTCGCCGACACACCCCGCGCGCACATCACCAACCAGCGCACCATGGAGGTCCTGCGCGACCTCGGCGTCGAGAGGGACGTCATCGCGAAGGCCACGCCCCAGCACCTGATGGGCAACACCACCTTCTGCACCAGCCTGGCCGGCGAGGAACTGGGACGCGTCCGCTCCTGGGGCAACGATCCGCTCGTCCAGGCCGCGCACGAACTCGCCAGCCCCACCCGCATGTGCGACATGCCGCAGCACCTCATGGAGCCCGTCCTCGTCGACGCGGCCGTCGCCCGGGGCACGCATCTGCGCTTCAGCACGGTCTACAAGTCGTACGCCGAGGACGCGGACGGCGTCACGGTCACCGTCGAGGACCGGCTGCGCGGCGACGAGTACACCATCCGCGCCAAGTACCTGATCGGCGCGGACGGCGGCCGTTCGAAGGTCGCCGAGGACGCCGGGCTGCCGATGGGCGGGCAGATGGGCGTCGCGGGCAGCATCAACATCCTCTTCGACGCGGACCTGAGCAAGTACACCGCGCACCGCCCCGCCACCCTGTACTGGGTGCTCGCCCCCGGCGCCACCGTCGGCGGCATAGGCGCCGGTCTCGTCCGCAACGTCCGCCCCTGGAACGAGTGGCTGACCGTCTGGGGCTACGACGTGCAGGCGGGCCCGCCGGACCTCACCACCGAGTACGCCGAGTCGGTCGTCCGGCAGCTCATCGGCGACGACGAGATACCGGTCACCATCAAGTCGTCCTCGGCGTGGACGGTCAACGAGATGTACGCCGAGACGTACTCCAGCGGCCGGGTGTTCTGCGCCGGCGACGCCACCCACCGCCACCCGCCGTCCAACGGCCTCGGCTCCAACACCTCCATCCAGGACTCGTACAACTTGGCCTGGAAGCTCAAGCTCGTCCTCGACGGCACCGCGTCACCGAAACTGCTCGACACCTACACCGCCGAACGCGCCCCGATCGGCAGGCAGATCGTGACCCGCGCCAACCGCTCCATCCGCGAGACCGCCCCCGTCTTCGAGGCGCTCGGCGGTCTCGCCCCGCAGACCCCCGAGCAGCTCTGGGCCAACATCGAGGCCCGCAAGGACGCCACCGGGGCCGCCGCGGAGCAGCGCGCGAAGCTGCGCGAGGCGATCGCGTTCAAGGCGTACGAGTTCAACGCGCACGGCGTCGACCTCAACCAGCGCTACGACGCCGGGACTTCGGCGGCGATCGTCCCGGACGGCACCGAGGACCCTGGCTTCGACCGCGACCCCGAGCTGTACCACCAGCCCTCCTCCCGGCCGGGCGCCAGGCTGCCGCACGCCTGGATCACCGCGGGGACCCGGACCCTGTCCACCCTCGACGCCGCGGGCGGCGGCCGCTTCACCGTGTTCACCGGCATCGGCGGCGACTGCTGGCTGCGCGCCGCGGCGGCCCGGGACGCGGACATCGCCACCGCCGTCATCGGCCCCGGACAGCAGTACGAGGACCCGTACGGCGACTGGGCGCGGGTCAGTGAGATCGCCGACTCGGGTGTTCTGCTGGTGCGCCCCGACGGGTACGTCGCCTTCCGGCACCACGCGGCGGCGGCGGACGCCGAACGGTTGCTCGGCGACGCGCTGCGGCGGATCCTCGGGCACGACTGACGCGACCGGGCGACCGCCCGGCCGGCCCACGCATCCGACGACGAACGAGGAGCGGCATGGCCACCGACGCCGACGTGACCAGCGTCACCGAACAGGCCGTGGACAGCCTGCGCGGCACCGCCGACCCCCGCCTGCGCGAACTGCTCACCGGGCTGATCCGCCACCTCCACGACTTCGCGCGGGAGACCCGGCTCACCCACGAGGAGTGGGCCCGCGCGATCGGCTTCCTCACGGCGACGGGAAGGGCGAGCACCGGCACCCGGCAGGAGGTCATCCTCCTCTCGGACGTGCTCGGACTGTCCATGCTGGTCGAGGCGGTGAACGCGCACACCGGCCCGGCCGCCACGGAGCCGGCCGTCCTCGGCCCCTTCCACCTGACCGAGTCACCGGTCCGTGCCCTCGGCGCGGACATCGACCTGGTGGGCGGCGGCGAGCCGTGCGTGGTCAGCGGCCGGGTGCTGTCCGAGGACGGCACCCCGCTGCCCGGCGCCGTCCTCGACGTGTGGCAGGCGGACGGGCACGGCTTCTACGACGTGCAGCGCCCGGACGTCCAGCCGCCCGGCAACGGGCGCGGCCTCTTCACGGCGGACGAGGCGGGCCGCTACCGGTTCCGCACCTGTGTGCCGAGCCCCTACCCGGTCCCGGTCGACGGCCCGGTCGGCGAACTGCTCCGCGCGACCGGCCGCCACCCCTGCCGGCCCGCCCACATCCACTTCATCGCCACCGCGGACGGCCACACCCCGGTCACCACGCACCTCTTCGTGGCGGGCAGCGACTACCTCGACTCGGACGCCGTCCTCGCGGTGCGGAGCAGCCTGGTGCGCGACTTCACGGAGACCGACGACCCGGCCCTGGCGGAGCAGTGCGGGGTCGGGAACCCGTTCCGGCACGCCCGGTTCGACCTCGTGCTGAGCAGGGCGTGCTGACCGGGGCCGACGGTCCGTCGGCGAGGACCCCGCTCGTACACTGATCCGCATTCGTCCCCGCTCCCGCGCACTCCCCGCGGGATCCCGCAAGGAGAAGACATGGCAATCGAGGTCGTCGACGCCCCGGCGCAGAACCGTTACGAGGCCCGGCTCGACGGGGGGACGGACGTCGCGGGCTTCGCCCAGTACATCCGCACCCCGGAGCTCGTCGCCTTCGTCCACACCGAGGTCGACCGGCGGCACGAGGGCAGGGGCGTCGGCTCGGCGCTGGTGCGGCAGTCGCTCGACGAGGCCCGTGAGGCGGGGCTGAGGGTGCTGGCCACCTGCCCCTTCTACGCCGCCTGGATCAACCGCCACCCCGAGTACCAGGGCCTGCTGTACCAGGCGCGCAGCAGCGTCGCCGACTGACGGCGGCTCAGGACGTGAGCAGGTTCAGAAGGCGTACCGGACCCGCAGCCACGGCGCGTGGGCCTCGATCAGCTCGCGCAGCGTGCGCACCGCAGCGGCCTTGACGTCGTTGCGGTAACGGACGTTCCAGGCGCCGTTCTGGGAGCGCTTGGCCTGCTGGAGGCCGGGCTGCCACAGGACCTCCTCGGCGCGGGGGTGCCAGGCGAGGTTGACGTCGTGGAGGCCGCGGTTGTGGGTGAGCATGATCACCTCCGCGGCCGCCTGGCGCTTGACCCGGTCGGGCAGTACGTCGTCGAGGTGCCGGAGCAGCTCGGCCCAGGCGGCTTCCCAGCCGGGACGCACGACCACGGGGGAGAGGTTGAAGTGCACCTCGTACCCGGCGTCCAGGAAGTCGGGGGCGGCGGCGATGCGGTCGGCGATCGGTGAGGTGCGCAGGTCCAGCAGCTTCGAGTCGTCCGCGGGCATCAGCGAGAAGCGGATACGGGTCCGCCCCCGCGGGTCCAGTGCGAGCAGGTCGGGGTTGACGAACTTGGTGGCGAAGGCCGCCTTCGCGGTGGGCCACTCCCGGAAGGCGCGTACGAGGTCCGCGGTGTTGTCGCTGACCAGGGCGTCCACCGAGCAGTCGCCGTTCTCCCCGATGTCGTACACCCACGCCTCGGGGTCGCACTGGTTGGGCTCGGGCTTGGGGCCCTGGCGTGCGACGTGCCGGCCGAGGTGGGCGATGATCTTGTCGATGTTGGTGAAGACGGTGATGGGGTTGGCGTAGCCCTTGCGGCGCGGTACGTAGCAGTAGGCGCAGGCCATGGCGCAGCCGTTGGAGAAGCCCGGGGCGATCCAGTCCGCGGACCGGCCGTTGGGGCGGGTGGTGAGGGTCTTGCGTTCGCCCAGGACGAGCGTCTCGCCCTTGACGCGCACCCACCGCTCGACGTTCCCCTCGTTGCCGTACAGCCCGGGGATGCGCCAGTGGGAGTCCACCTCGATCAGGCGGGCGCCGGGGAAACGCTCGATGACCTGCCGGCCGCGCGGGGAGGCGGCGGCTGCGGGCTCCGCGTAGATGTCCCGCACGGGCAGCAGCCGCCGGGCCGCGGCGGAGTCGCGGAAGAGCGGACCGGCGCCGGGCGCGAGGTCCGAGGGACCGGTGGGAGCCGTGGGAGCGAGGGTGTCGAGGTCGAACAGGGTGTCGGAGGCGTGGTCCGGGGTGACGGACGGGTGAGGCATAAGTACTGCTCCGGGAACGGTGGTGCGGTGGCGGCGCATCCGGCCGTGGGCGACACGGACTGCCGCAGTAGCGGAGGCGGTGCTTCCATTGTACGCATAACGGACATTAATCGAACGTGAGTCGGATGTCCGGGTGCCGCGGTGCGCCCGCATCCCGAACACGTTCGTCCGGGCGGACCTCGGGGGCCGGAACACTAGACTGATCGCGTGGCCAGTGCGGAGGGCCGGGAGAGCCCGGCGGGAGAGCGGGAGACCCGGGAGGGGGAGCCTGCCCCGGACGCGATGGCCGATCTGCAGGCCCTCGCCGTTCACCTGCGGCGGCTGAACGGCGAGATCAACCGCCTGGTGCACGGTTTCGCCGGAATCCAGGGGCTGCACGCGACGGACGTCCAGGCGCTGGCGGCCGTTCTGGACGCCGACGAACCCATGACGCCGGGCCGGCTGCGCGTGCACCTGGGACTCACCTCCGGCGCCGTGACCGCGTGCGTGGACCGGCTGGAGCGGGCCGGTCACATCCGCCGGGTCCGCGAGAGCGCCGACCGCAGGGTGGTCCACCTCCACTACGCGGCGGAGGCCAGGGTGGCGGCCCGCTCGTACTTCCGTCCGCTCGCCGAGGCCGTGGGCGCGGCCCGGTCCCGGTTCACCGAGGACGAGCTCACGGTGGTGCTGCGCTTCCTCGCGGCCGTGAACGAGGAACTCTCTACCCTGCGGCCGTCCGGCCACTGACCGCTGTCCCCGCGGTGCCCGCCCCCTGCGCGGCGAAGTCGCGGGCGGTGTCTACGATGGCCGCCAGTTACCTCAATCATTGAGATAGTTTTTCATTGAGGTACCCGGGTACCCGGCACCCCCGCCTCCTCAGCCGTCTGGAGAACCATGCCCCGCTCGCCCCGACGAGCCCGTCTGCTCGTCCCCCTCGCCCTGCTGATCGCCTGGCTCGTCCTGGGCGGAGCCCTCGGCCCCTTCGCGGGCAGGCTCGGCGAGGTCGCCACCAACGACCAGGCGTCGTTCCTGCCGCGGAGCGCCGAGTCCACCGAGGTCATCGACGAGCAGAAGGCCTTCCGGCAGGACGAGACCCTGCCGGCCGTCGTCGTCTGGACCGCGGGAGCCGACGGCGACGGCATCTCGGACGACCAACGGCAGGCCGCCACCGGCGCCCTGGCCTCGCTCACCGGCACACCGGGGGTCGTCGGGGAGGTGTCGCCGGCCCTGCCCTCCGAGGACGGCCGGGCGCTGCAGGGCGTCGTCCAGCTGAGCCCCGGCCTCGGGGACAAGCTGCAGGAGACCCTGGACTCGGTCCGCTCCGCCGCCGGGGAGGTGCCCGGCACGACCGTCCACCTGGCCGGACCCGCCGCGAGCCAGGCCGACCTGTCCGACGCCTTCGCGGGCATCGACGGGCTGCTGCTCGGCGTCGCCCTGGCCACCGTCCTCGTCATCCTGCTGCTGGTCTACCGCAGCGTCCTGCTGCCCTTCGTGATCATCACCGGCGCGGTCCTCGCGCTCGCCCTGGCCTGCGCGGTCGTCTACGTACTCGCCGACCACGACGTGCTCCGCGTCGACGGGCAGGTGCAGGGCATCCTCTTCATCCTCGTCATCGGCGCCGCCACCGACTACGCCCTGCTGCTGACCGCCCGCTACCGCGAGGAACTGGCCCGGGGCGCCGACCGCTTCACCGCCGTCCGGGCCGCGTCGCGCGAGTCGTGGAAGGCCGTCGTCGCCAGCGCCGCGACCGTCGCCCTCGGCCTGCTCGCCCTGCTGCTCAGCGACCTCACCAACAACCGGGCCCTCGGTCCGGTCGGCGCCATCGGCATCGTCTGCGCCGTCCTGAGCACGCTCACCTTCCTGCCCGCCGTCCTCGTGCTCCTCGGCCGCGCCGCCTACTGGCCGGCCGAGCCCCGCCCCGACAGGGACGGGGGCACCGGACACGGCCTGTGGCGGCGGATCGCGGACCTGGTGGACCGGGCGCCGCGCCGCATCTGGGCCCTGTGCCTCGCCGGGCTCCTCGCCTGCGCCGCCTTCGCGCCCACCCTCACCGCGAGAGGCGTCCCGCTCGACGAGATCTTCGTGAACGACGCCCCCTCCGTCGCCGCCCAGCAGGCCCTCGGCGAGCACTTCCCCGCAGGGCAGGGCAACCCCGCCGTGGTCATCGCGAACGCCGGCAGTCTGGACGGGGTCGTCGCCGCGGCCCGGGACACCGAGGGCGTCGCCTCGGCGGCCCCGGTGGGCGAGAACGGCCGCCCGGGCGGCGAGCCCATGGTCGCCGACGGCCGGGTGCGCGTCGACGTCACCCTCGACTCCGCCGCCGACAGCGAGGCGGCCAAGGACACCGTGGCCCGCCTGCGCGCCGCCGTCCACGACGTGCCGGACGCCGACGCGCTGGTCGGCGGCTACACGGCCCAGCAGTACGACACCCAGGCGACCGCCGCGGCCGACCGCACGCTGATCGTCCCCGTGGTGCTCGGCATCATCCTCGTCATCCTGGTCGGACTGCTCCGCTCCCTGCTGATGCCCGTCCTGCTGGTGGCGACCGTGGCGCTTAACTTCCTCGCCACGCTGGGCGTCGCGGCGCTGCTCTTCCCGCTCTTCGGGTTGACGGGCACCGACGCCTCCGTGCCGCTGTACGGCTTCGTGTTCCTGGTGGCCCTGGGCGTGGACTACAACATCTTCCTGATGTCCCGGGTGCGGGAGGAGTCGCTGCGGCACGGGGTGCGCCAGGGCGTCCTGCGCGGCCTCGTCGCCACCGGGGGAGTCATCACCTCGGCCGGCGTGGTGCTCGCCGCGACCTTCGCCGCGCTCGGTGTGATCCCCCTGGCGTTCCTCGTGCAGATCGCCTTCATCGTCGCGTTCGGGGTGCTGCTCGACACGCTCGTGGTGCGGTCCCTGCTCGTGCCCGCGCTGGTACGGGACATCGGCCCGGCCGCCTGGTGGCCGGGACGGCTCAGCCGGGAGCGGATGGACGCCGAAGCCGCACGCAGGTGACGGGACGGCAGTGGCCCGGCGCACGGCCCCGCGGGAAGCGGGGCCGTGCGCCGGGCCACAGGTGTGTCAGGCCTGGCCGGACCCCTCCTTGGGGGCCGCCTGCTGCACGACGTCGAAGGACCACAGCGTGGACCCGCTGGCCGCCGGCCTGGGGCGCTCGCCGCCCTCCGCGCCACCGCCCTGGTGGGCCTGCTTCATCGGGCCCTCCATCCAGGCCTGGAAGGACTCCTCGTCACGCCACCGGGTGTAGACGAGGTAGTTGTCGGTGCCCTCGACCGGCCGGAGGAGCTCGAACCACTCAAACCCGTCGGAGTTCTCCACCGCGTGGGCACGGGAGGCGAAGCGCTTCTCCAGCGTCTCCCGCTGCTCGGCGGGAACGGTCAGTACGTTGATCTTGACTACGCTCATGGGTCCATCTTGGCGCACGGCGGCCGGCGGGCGGGGCCGGGGGACGGGCTCAGGACCGGTACGGCTGCTGCTGCGGATGTCCGTACGGCTGACCGCCGCCCGCGCCCTGCGCCTGCAACTGCCCGGCCTCCTCCTCGGTCACCTTCCGCTCCGTGCCGCAGAAGGTGCACTGCGTCAGGTACTTCGTCGAGACGGGGAAGAGGGGTACGAAGAACAGGGTGAACTTGGTGACGCGCTTGCGCAGCGTGTGCGCGGCGGGGTTGCCGCAGTTGCCGCACAGCAGGGTCAGTACGGCGAGCTGGTACAGGTATCCCTTGGTGCCGAAGATGATCATACGGTCGGTCCTTCCCGGGCCGGTTCCTGCCGACACGGTGCCCATGAGCGGACAACGTGGTCATGAGAACAGTGTCGTACGGCCGTTGCGCCGGTGTGCCCGGTGTTGCCGGACGCGAGGATGCGGGGACGCGCGGCGTTGCCGGACGCAGGACGCAACACACTCGCCCGTACGGTGTTGCGGGCGTCCGGCGGTGACGGGGGCGGCGCGTGCCGTGTTGCCGGACGGTGGTCGCAACGTCGATAGTCGACCCCGAGCTGAGTGAATGAGTGGGTGGATTGTTCAACGATCCCTGTGACTCGTTCGTGATCCTTTGGCTAGGAATGGCTCACCAAAGGTCGGGAAGCCGTTGCAGCGGCGACCCGGCCCACAACGGACTCGGGCCCCCTGTGAATGCACAGGGGGCTGGGTCGCATTGTGTGGGAACTTGTCATGACATGTGTCCGTAAGTCACGATGCAACAAGGTGCTACGCCCGGCTGCTGCAACAGCCCGGCGACGGACGGCGCCTGACCACAGGTCACCTAGCCAAAGGAGACGCTCGTGAAGAACATCGTGGACTGCGAGAAAACCTCCCGGAAGTGGCGGTTCCGGCCGTCGAGGACCGTGATCATCATCGTCGTCGTGGGCGCCGGGGTGTACGCCGCGACACGTACGGGCGTACCGGCCGTCGTCGGCCTGCAGGGCGCGGCGGCGCTGCTCGGCGCCGTGGCGGCGGCCCGCAAGCTGGCCCTCGCCCTGCCCAAGGGCGGCCCGGCGTGGCTGCCCGCCCTCGGCCGATAGCCGCTCGACGGGCATCCGACCGACAGATGAACACGGAAGCATCCGCGGTGGCGCAGCTCGCCGGCGAGCTGCGCCGCCTCCAGATCCGGGCGGGCGGGCCCTCCCTGCGCCGCCTGGCACAGACGACGCACTACTCGCCCTCCACACTGTCCCGTTACTTCTCCGGGCGGCAGTTCCCCTCCCTGGAGGTGACCCGCCGGCTCGCCGGGGCGCTCGAGGCCGACGACCGTTCCCTGGACCACCTCGAGGGGCTGTGGCACGAGGCCGCCGGACAGCGGACCCGGTCACGCGCCGCGCGAAGCCGTGGGCGCGGGCCCGGGAGCACCGGCCGCGGCCGCACCTCGCCCGACACCATCGAGACGCCCGAGGACCTCGCCGGTGCGCTGCGGAACGAGCTGGAGGGACGCAGCGTCCGGCAGCTCGCGGCGGACACCGGCCTGGCCCGCACCACCGTGCACGAGGCGGTCAACGGCCGCCGGATACCGTCGGTGCACACGGTGACGGCACTCGCCCGCGCGGCCGGCCTGAACCCCGAGCCCTGGATCCGCGCCGTCGACAAGGTCCGCCACCGGGCCGCGCGGACCGGCCGGCCGTCGCGCCCCGTGCGGGAGAGCGCGGTGCCGGGACAGCGCACCGAGGGCTCCCAGGGACGTTCACCCGCGGACGTCGCCGCCCTGGCCGCCCGGTACGAGCGGGAGGGCGACCCGGCGAAGGCACGGCAGGTGCTCCGCGACGCGGCCCGCACCCACTCGTCGGACGCCATGGCGGACATCGCCCAGGCACTGCTGGCGCTGCGCGCCGAGGCCAAGGGCGACGCCCTGCACGAGGCCACCTGGCTGCGCCTGCACACGCACCGCTTCACCGCCGCCGTCTCCCAGCTCGGCGAGGAACCCGCGGCGATACGCCTGGGCGGCGTCTACGCCCTGGCCGGCCTCGCCGACGGCGCCCCCAACCGCGCGCTGCGCCAGACCTGCATCGACGTCCTGTGCGCCTACCTCCGGCTGCCCGCGGTCCCCGTGACCGACCTGCCGCCGGGCGACACGGCGGCCCGGCACACGCACCTGGCGGCCCGGGAGGTCCGGCACACCATCATGCGTCTCATCCGGGACCACCTCCGCCTCCCCGCCGAACACCCGCACTCCTGGCAGCGCTACGACCTCGACTTCACCTCCGCCACCTTCGACACCGGGGACTTCCGGGGCGCGGTGTTCGGCGGAGGTGCGGTGCGCTTCGACAACGTGTGCTTCTCCGGCGGCACGTTCCGTTTCGACGGTGCCGTGTTCAGCGGCGGCACGGTGAGCTTCGAGGGTGCGCGGTTCACGGGGGGCACGGTGAGTTTCGACGGGGCGGTGTTCGGCGGCGGCACCGTCGGGTTCGACAGGGCGGAGTTCGCGGGCGGCACGGTCGACCTCTCCCGCGCGCGAGGCGCCGTACCGGCCGGGCTCCCGCCCGGCGCGTCGCCCCCGGCCGGTCTGAGGCTGCCCGACGCATGGCACGAACGGGCGTCCTGAGCCGCCTGCGGGCGCACGGAAAAAGCGGAGGCGGTGCGGGGGAGGGCTCTGGCACGCTGGCGGACCGGCCGACCGCCAGCCCCACAGGAGCGTCCCGTGACACCGCCACGCCTGGTCCCGTTGCTGCAGCAGTTCGACTTCGCGTCCAAGCGCCTCGCCGACCGCATGACGGGGCCCGTCGTGGACAGCGGGGACGGGACGGACACCCGGGTCGGCCCCATGACCGACGAGGAACTGTTCTGGGAGCCGGTGCCCGGCTGCTGGTCGGTGCGGCGGCGCGCGGACGGCCCCGGACCGGGGGCGGCCTTCCTGGCCGGTACCGGCGGCTGGGGGCGCGACGCCGCGCCGTACCCGCACCCCTGGCCGCCACCCTTCACCACGATCGCGTGGCGCCTGAGCCACCTCACCGAGATGCTCACCCTGCGCGCCGACCACACGGCCGGCGGCCACGCGCTGACCCGGGACGACCACACCGTCGCCGGGAGCGCCGCGGAGGCGGTCGCGGCCTTCGACGCGGGCGCCGCCGCCTGGCGCGGGGCGCTGCTGGGCGTCGACGACACCGCGCTCGACACCGTGGGCTACTGCACCTACCCCCACGGCAGCGACGCCGAGGAGCCGTTCGTCGACATCGTGTGGTGGGTCAACCAGGAGGTGCTGCACCACGGGGCCGAGATCGCCCTGCTCCGCGACCTGTACGGCGCGACACGGGACCGGCCCTAGGACCTGCCGTCCCCGTCGTCCCCGCCGTCCCCGCCGGCCGCGTCGTCCGCCGTCCCACGGGCAGCCGAGCGGAAGGCCAGCGGTGTGCGGCCGTCGTGCCTGCGGAAGAACTTGCTGAAGTCGCTGGGGTCCGTGAAGCCGAGGTGGCGGGCCACGTCGGCCGAGGTGAGGCCGGTGTGCAGCAGGAGGCGTTTGGCCTCCAGCACGATGCGCGCGTCGAGGTACGCCTTCGCGGTGGTACCGGTGGCCGCGTGGACGGCGCGGGTCAGGGTGCGGGTGCTGTAGCCGAGTTCCGCGGCGTAGTCGCCGACCCGGTGGGTGCGGGCGAAGTCCCGTTCCACGGCGGCGCGGAAGCGCTCGTAGGGGCCGTCCTTGGGCGCGGCGGCGCGCGCTGCCGACGGGAGGGCGTGCGCCAGCCGCAGCAGCAGGACGGAGAGCAGCATCCGCAGCGTCCTGTTGTGCGCCTCCAGCGGCAGTGAGCCCAGGTCGTCGTACTCGGTGACCAGGTGGTCCAGGGCCAGGCCGACCATCCGCGCGTGCGGGCCGGCGGGCAGTACCGGGCCTTCCGTGTCCGGCGGGTCGTCCGGCACGAAGCCCGGGCGCCAGATGACGACGACCCCGTCGGCGCCGCCCTCCGCCCGCGCGAGCTCCGCCGCGAACTGGTGCACCTGACCCGGCCGCACCCACAGCCAGCCCCCCGGCGGGACCAGGTGCCGGGTGAAGTCCACGGTGTGCGGCAGCGTGCCGGAGTCCGGGTGCGGGTGGATGAGGTGGTGGAAGGCCGGGCGCTGCGGACCGGTCAGGTCGATGCCCCGGCGCCGGCCACGCGCCCGCAGCTCCGCGAAGTCCACCACGTCCATCCCGATCGGCGCGCTGAGCGAGGGCCGGAAGGCGACCTCGGTGATCGCGACGCCGTGCGGTGCGCCGTTCCGGCCCGGTCGCCCGGCGCTGCCGCGGTGTGCCATGCCTCTCCGGTCGTCCGCCCGTGCTTGTCCGTTTCTTCCCATCAGCTGTCCCCAGCGTACCGCCCCGGGCCAGCGACGCCTTCTAGCGTGAAGAGGGAACGGGCCAGGAGCTGACCGAAAAGGAGCAGGTGCGCCGTGCGTTTGATCGTGGGGATGACGGGGGCCACCGGGGCTCCGTTCGGGGTGCGGCTGCTGGAGCGCCTCGCCGAGCTGCCCGAGGTGGAGACCCACCTCGTGATGAGCCGCTGGGCGCGGTCCACCGTCGAGCTGGAGACCGGCCGCACCGCGCGTGAGGTCGCAGCCCTGGCCGACGTGGCGCACCCGCCCGAGGACCAGGGCGCCACCATCTCCTCCGGCTCCTTCCGCACGGACGGCATGGTGGTCGTCCCGTGCTCCATGAAGACGCTGGCCGGCATCCGCTCGGGCTACGCGGACGGGCTCGTCGGCCGGGCCGCGGACGTCACGCTCAAGGAGCGCCGGCCGCTGGTCCTCGTCCCCCGCGAGACACCGCTCAGCGAGATCCACCTCGAGAACATGCTCGCCCTGGCCCGCATGGGCGTCCGCATCGTGCCGCCCATGCCCGCCTTCTACAACCACCCCGCCACGGTCGACGACGTCGTGGAGCACATCGTCTCCCGCGTCCTCGACCAGCTGGACCTGCCCGCACCCGGTGCGGAGCGGTGGGCCGGTCTGCGCACCGCCCGCCTCGACGACGCACGGCGCGCCTCCTGACCGGGCCGCCGCGCCGTCACGTCCACGCCGCACGCCTGCACGCAAGGAGACTCGACCACCCATGCCGTACGACGACCTCCGCTCCTTCCTCGACACCCTGGAGAAGGAAGGGCAGTTGCTCCGCATCACCGACGAGGTGCTGCCGGAGCCCGACATCGCGGCCGCCGCCAACGCGGCGGGACGTATCGGCGAGGGGGCGCCGGCCCTCTGGTTCGACCGCGTCAAGGGCTTCACCGACGCCCGTGTCGCCATGAACGTCCACGGCTCCTGGGCCAACCACGCCCTCGCGCTCGGGCTGCCCAAGGGGACCTCGCCGCGGCAGCAGGTGGAGGAGTTCGCCCGCCGCTGGGACGCCTTCCCCGTCGCGCCGGAGCGCCGCGCGGACGCGCCGTGGCAGGAGAACAGCGTCACCGGCGAGGACGTGAACCTCTTCGACATCCTGCCGCTGTTCCGCCTCAACGACGGCGACGGCGGCTTCTACCTCGACAAGGCCGCCGTGGTCTCGCGGGACCCCGAGGACCCGGACCACTTCGGCAAGCAGAACCTGGGCACGTACCGGATGGAGGTCATCGGGCGCGACCGGCTGGCCATCCAGCCCGTCCCCGTGCACGACATCGCCAAGCACCTGCGCATCGCGGAGGAGCGGGGCGAGGACCTGCCGGTCGCGATCACCCTCGGCAACGACCCGGTCATCCCGGTCGTCGCCGGGATGCCCCTGGCCTACGACCAGTCGGAGTACGAGATGGCCGGCGCCCTGCGCGGCGCCCCGTACCCGATCGCCACCGCCCCGCACACCGGCTTCGACGTGCCGTGGGGCGCCGAGGTGGTGATCGAGGGTGTCATCGAGTCGCGGGTGCGTCAGATCGAGGGCCCGTTCGGCGAGTTCACCGGCCACTACTCGGGCGGCCGCCGTATGCCCGTCATCCGCATCGAGCGTGTCTCCTACCGCACGAACCCCGTCTTCGAGTCCCTCTACCTGGGCATGCCCTGGACCGAGTGCGACTACCTGGTCGGCCCCAACACCTCCGTACCGCTGCTCAAGCAGCTGCGCGCCGAGTTCCCCGAGGTCCGGGCCGTCAACGCCATGTACACGCACGGACTGCTGGTCATCATCTCCACGGCCAAGCGGTACGGCGGTTTCGCCAAGGCGGTCGGCATGCGCGCCATGACCACCCCGCACGGCCTCGGGTACGTCAGCCAGGTCATCCTCGTGGACGAGGACGTCGACCCCTTCGACCTGCCGCAGGTGATGTGGGCCCAGTCCGCCAAGGTCAACCCCAGGGAGGACGTCCTGATCCTCCCGAACCTGTCGGTCGTCGAACTCTCACCCGCGTCCCAGCCGGCCGGTGTCACCAGCAAGATGATCATCGACGCCACGACGCCCGTCGCCCCCGACGTCCGCGGCAACTACGGCACCCCCGTCAAGGACCTGCCCGAGACCGCCGAATGGACCGAGCGGCTCCGCACGCTCCTGGCGAACCGCTGAAAGGAAGCCCCATGCCCGACCAGACGAACGACCAGCCGAACGACCGGACCCTTCCCGCGGTGTGCCCGCGCTGCGAGCACGACGCCCTCACCACGGTGGCGGACTCGCCCGTGCCCGGGGTCTGGCAGGTGTTCCAGTGCGCCCGGTGCCTGTACATGTGGCGCTCCACCGAACCCGCCCGCCGCACCCGGCGCGAGGCGTACCCCGCCGGATTCCGGTTGACGGCCGAGGACATCGACGCGGCCATCGAGGTGCCGACGGTGCCGCCGCTCGCGGCCCGCTGAGGAACGCGGTCCACGGGCCGGCCGCACGGCACGGAGCCGGCCCGTGGCGGCCGTTCGCATGCGGTACGATCATCTTGTTCGCGCCGCCGGAACTCCGGTGGGCAGGACACGCGTTGGTGGTCCAAGGAAAGACGTCCCGCTTCCTGCGGGGAGATGCAGGTGCAAGGCCTGCCCGGCGCTCGGACCGACGGGCCCCGCCTCGATGAGGCGGGGCCCGTCCGCGTTCACCCGCATCGCGCCCACCGCGCCCGGCTCACCTCATCCGGCCCCGTCCGTCCGGAACGGCTCGCGCAGCCTGAACTTCTGGAGTTTCCCGGTCGCGGTGCGCGGCAGCGACTCGACGAGGTCGACGCGCTTCGGCGTCTTGAAGCCGGCGAGCCGGGTCCGGCAGTGCGCGATCAGCTCCGCGGCGCCGACGCCCGAACCGTCGGTGACGACCAGCGCCATGACCATCTCGCCCCACTTGTCGTCCGGGATTCCGATGACCGCCGCCTCCCGCACCGCCGGATGCGCCATCAGCACGTCCTCCACCTCGATCGACGAGACGTTCTCGCCGCCCGAGATGATGACGTCCTTCTTCCGGTCGGAGATCACCAGGTGGCCCTCGTCGTCGAGGTGCCCGCCGTCCCCGGTGTGGAACCAGCCGCCCGCCTGCGCCTTCGCGGTCTCCTCCGGCTGGTCCCAGTAGTCCTCCAGGTTGTGGTTCGACGCGGTGAGCACCTCCCCGTCGGCGTCCACGCGGACCCGTACGCCGAGCGCGGGCACCCCCGCCCGCCCGAGCCGCCGGGCGCGCTCGGCGACCTCCAGGCCGTCCCACTCGGCGGGGGCGCGGTTGACCGTGACGAGCGGCGACGTCTCGGTGAGCCCGTAGATCTGGACGAACTCCCAGCCCAGTTCCTCCAGTACGCGCTCGATCATGCGGGTCGGCGGCGGCGCGCCCGCGCAGACGACGCGGACGCGGTCACGGCCGGGGATCTCGCCGTCCCAGCGGGCCGCCGCGTCGAGCACGGAGTTCAGCACGGCGGGCGCCGCGCACATCAGCGTGACGCCGTGCTCCTCGACCCGGCGCAGGATCTCCGCGCCGTCGACCTGGCGCAGCACGACGTGCCGGCCGCCGACGCCCGTGACCACGTACGGCATGCCCCAGCCGTTGGCGTGGAACATCGGCAGCGTGTGCAGGTAGACGTCGCGGTCGCCGATCGTGGCGTGCAGCCCGAACACGGTCGCGTTCAGCCACAGAGCGCGGTGCGTGAGCCGGACGCCCTTGGGACGGGCGGTCGTGCCCGACGTGTAGTTGACCGTCGCGGTCGCGCCCTCGTCCGGCCGGTCCCAGTCCCGCGGCGCGACGCCGTGGCGGAAGAGGCCCTCGTCCTCGTCCTCGCCGAGCACGAACCGGTGCGGCACGTCGAGCGCGTCGAGCACGTCGGCGCGGGACGGGTCCGCGTAGACGACCGAGGCGCCCGAGTGCCGGACGATGTAGCCGATCTCCTCCGCGGTGAGCCGGAAGTTGACCGGCACCAGCGCGCGGCCCCAGCCCGAGACACCGAAGAACGAGGTCAGCAGCCGCGCCGAGTTCTGCGAGATCACGGCGACCCGGCCGCCCACGGGAACGCCGAGCTGGTCGAGCCGGGCGGCCTGCGCGCGGGCGAGCGCCGCGAGCTCCCGGTACGTCAGCGTGCCGAGGCCCGGCCCCGGCTGGTCCGGCTCGTCGATCACGGCGGCCCGGTCCGGGAAGACGTGGGCCGCACGGTCGAGGAAGTCCCGGACGGTCAGCGGGTAGTACATGACAGCACCTCCGGGTGGATGATCCCCGGCCACGTACCCGGGACCGTCGCGACGCGCGGCACCGACGGGCAGGACGCACACGGTGCCGTGCGAGGAACGTACCGGCCGGCGCACCCGCTCCACCAGCCGACGGCACACCTCGCCGCCGGCTGCCTCAGCCCACGGGCGTGAAGCGCACCGGGACGCCGACCGCCCCCTGGGCCGCCGCCGCGAGGCCGGTCTCCGTGACGACCGCGATCACCGGGTAGCCGCCCGTCGTCGGGTGGTCGTGCAGGAACACCACCGGGCGGCCGTCCGGGGGGACCTGGACCGCGCCGAGGACCATGCCCTCGCTGGGCAGCTCGCCCGTCGACGCCCGCTCCAGCACCGGGCCCTCGGTGCGCAGGCCGATGCGGTTGCTGTGCGGGGAGACGCGGTACGTCGCCGAGGTGAGGGTGCGCAGTGCCGCCGGGGTGAACCAGTCGGTGCGGGGGCCGAGCCGTACCGGCAGCACCAGTTCGGCGGGCGGCGCGGGCCAGGGCGCGGCGAAGGGCAGTGCCGGGTGCGGTGCGGGGGAGCCCGCCGCGCCCACCGGGAGCACGTCGCCGTCGCGCAGGGGGGCCGGGCCGAGGCCGGAGAGCAGGTCCGTCGAGCGGCTGCCGAGTACCGGCCGGACGGCGACGCCCCCGGCGAGGGCCACGTAGGAGCGCACGCCGGCGGTCACCGCGCCCACGTCCAGGACGGCGCCCGCGGGCACCCGTACGGGCGCGCCCCAGGCCGCGGGGCGTCCGTCCACCGTCACCGGGCAGGGCGCGCCGCCGACCACGACGGTGACGTGGTGGTCGGGCCGCAGGGCGCAGCCGGTGAGGGTGGTCTCCAGGACGGCGGCGTCGGGTGCGTTGCCGAGGAGCCGGTTGGCGAGGCCCATCGCGGGGGCGTCGAGCGCGCCCGAGCGCGGCACCCCCAGGTGGGCGTGGCCGCGCCGGCCCGCGTCCTGCACCGTGGTGAGGGCGCCGGCCCGGACGACGGTGAGCTCGACGGCGGTCATGCGGCACCACCCTCCACCGGGACGAACCGTACCCGCGTCCCCGGCGTCAGGAGCGCCGGCTCCTCCCGCGAGAGGTCCCACAGCGGCGCCGGGTCCGGCATGGTGCCGATCAGCTGCCAGCCGCCGGGCGTGGCGCGCGGGTACACCGCGCTGTAGGGGCCCGCGAGCGCCACCGCGCCGGCCGGGACCCGGGTGCGCGGCGTGGCGCGGCGCGGCACGTGCAGCTCGTCGGGCAGGCCGGTGAGGTAGCCGAACCCGGGGGCGAAGCCGCAGAACGCGACGCGGTACGCGGACGAGGCGTGCCGGGCGGCGACCTCGTCCGGTGCCACTCCCCACAGGTCCGCCACGTCGGTCAGGTCGGGCCCGTCGTAGCGCACGGGGATCGTGACGACGCCCGCGTCGTCGGCGGCGCTCGCCGGCACCTCCCAGCCGGCGAGCCGGCGGGCCAGCGCCTCGGGATCCGGTACGCCGTCCAGAAGCACCGTGCGCGCCCCGGGCACGATCTCCGCCACGGGCGGCAGCGTTCCCGCCGCGCGCCGCCGCAGCAGTTCGGCGTGGAAGGCGCCGGTGCGCTCGGCGTCCGGGAGTTCGACGAGCAACGCGTGCCGTCCGGCGGGGCGCACGTCCAGGGGCGCGCTCCCGGATGTGCCTCCGGGCGTCGCCCCGGGAGTGACGTCCGTGGCGCTCCCCGGTCTGTTCTCCGTCGTGCGTGTCATGCGAAGGCCCCGACCTCGACCCCGGCCGCCGCGAGCGCCTCACGCACCCGTACCGCGATCCGGGCCGCGCCCGGGGTGTCGCCGTGCACGCACAGGGAGCGGGGGGCGACCGCGACGGACGTACCGTCCACGGCTTCGACCGTACCGTCCACCGCGAACGCCAGCGCGCGCCGTACCACCGCGTCCTCGTCGTGCACCACGGCGCCGGGCTCACGGCGCGGCACGAGCGTGCCCTCGGGGGTGTACGCGCGGTCCGCGAAGGCCTCCGGAACGCCGGTGAGTCCCGCGTCCGCGGCGGCGGCGAGCAGCCGGGAGCCGGGCAGGCCCAGCACGGGCAGCGTGCCGCCCGCGAGCCGGACGCCGGCCACCACGGCGCGGGCCTGGTCGGTGTCGTGGACGGTGCGGTTGTAGAGCGCGCCGTGCGGCTTGACGTAGGCCACCTCGGCCCCGGCCGCCTCGGCGAACACCCGCAGCGCCCCGATCTGGTACGCCACCTCGGCGGCGAGTTCGTCGGCGGGCACGTCCATGGCGCGCCGTCCGAAGCCGGCCAGGTCGCGGTAGGACACCTGCGCCCCGATCCGCACCCCGCGCTCGGCGGCGAGGTCGCAGACGCGCCGCATCACGACCGGGTCGCCCGCGTGGAAGCCGCAGGCGACGTTGGCGCTGGTGACGACGGACAGCAGGGCGTCGTCGTCGGTGAGGGTCCAGCGGCCGAAGCCTTCACCCAGGTCTGCGTTGAGATCGATCACGCTTTGAACGTAGACGATTGTTGAACGATCCGACAAGGGTGGATTGTGTCGCCGTACTCCGGATGGAATTCACCTCTTGTTAGATCGTTGAACGATCCCCTAAGGTCCGTGTAATCCACACGGATCCGGAACCCTGGATTCCGTACCCATCCCCGGCGCTCTGCCTCCTCCCGTCCGAAGGACGGCCCACGCCCCACGCGGGCCGCCCCAGAAGAAGGCCACCGCCCAACGCCTGAAGAAGGCCACCGCATGATCGTTCTCCTCGGCGTGGTCGTGGTGATCCTCGGATTCGTCACGCGCCGCAACCCCGTCCTCGTGGTGGGCGTCGCCGGCATCGTCACCGGACTGCTCGGCAAGATGTCCCCGCGGGAGGTCCTCGCCGCCTTCGGCCAGTCCTTCGCCGACAGCCGCTCGGTCACCGTCTTCGCCATCGTGCTCCCGGTGATCGGCCTCCTGGAGCGCTACGGCCTCCGTGAGCAGGCCCGCAACCTCATCGGCCGCCTCGGCAAGCTCAGCGCCGGCCGCTTCCTCACCGTCTACCTGCTCGTCCGGCAGGTCACCGCGGCCTTCGGCCTCAACAGCATCGGCGGCCCCGCGCAGACCGTACGGCCCCTCGTCGCGCCCATGGCCGAGGCCGCCGCCGAGCGCACCGCGGGGGCCAGGCTGCCCGACCGGCTGCGCGAGAAGGTGCGGTCCTACTCCGCGTCGTCCGACACCGTCGGCCTCTTCTTCGGCGAGGACTGCTTCCTCGCGATCGGCTCGATCCTCCTGATCACCGGCTTCGTGAACTCGACCTACCAGCAGCACATCGAACCCATCGAGCTGGCCCTGTGGGCGATCCCGCTCGCCGTCTGCGCCTTCTTCATCCACGGCGCCCGCCTGCTGCTCCTGGACAAGCAGCTGGAGCGCGAGATGGCGGCGGCCGCCGCCGAGAACGACCTGCCGCTGCCGAAGGGGGCCGACAAGTGATCAAGGTCGAATGGCTCTACTGGCTGGTGGGCCTCGTCTTCGTCGTGATGGCCGTGCAGATGGCGGCCGACCGCACCAACCCCAAGCGGTGGACGTCCGCCGCGTTCTGGGGCCTGCTCGGGGTGACCTTCCCCTACGGCACCGGCGTCGTGAACGCCTCGAAGGGCACCGGCGGCTGGACCCTGCCCGCCGAACCGCTCGGCGTCGCGGTCCTCGCCCTCATCGTGCTCGCCGGGTTCAACTTCCTCGGCAAGGGCGTCCCCGTCACCACCACCGGTGAGCAGCGCGAGGCCTCCGCCACCCGGCTCGGCAGCAAGATCTTCATCCCCGCCCTCACCATCCCCGTCGTCGCCATCGTCTGCGCCGCGGTGCTCGACGACTCCGGCCTGTTCCAGGAGGGCCAGGCGACACTGCTCGGGCTCGGCGTCGGATGCGTCGCCGCCCTCGTCGTCGGCATGCTGGTCACCGGCGAGAAGAAGATCTCCGTCCCGCTCCACTCCGGCCGCTCCATGCTGGAGGCCATGGGCTCCGCCCTGCTGCTGCCCCAGCTCCTGGCCGTGCTCGGCTCGATCTTCGCCCTGGCCGGGGTCGGCACCCAGGTCGGCGACATCATGAACAGCGTCCTGCCGGAGAACTCGAAGTACCTCGCCGTGATCGCCTACTGCGTCGGCATGTACCTCTTCACCGTGATCATGGGCAACGCCTTCGCCGCGTTCCCCGTGATGACCGCGGCGATCGGCTGGCCCATCCTCGTCGAGCAGATGAACGGCAACGCCCCGGCCATCCTCGCCATCGGCATGCTGGCCGGCTTCTGCGGCACCCTCTGCACGCCCATGGCCGCCAACTTCAACATCGTCCCGGCCACGCTGCTGGAGCTGAAGGACCAGTACGGACCGATCAAGGCCCAGATCCCGACGGCGCTCGCGCTCCTCGTCTGCTGCACCGTGATCATGGCGGTCTTCGCCTTCTGAGCCCCCGCCCTCCCGGACCCCGGCCCGCCACCACCCCCGTACGGACCCGTAAGGAAGTGCCATGACCCGCGTCCTCATCACCGGCTTCGCCCCCTTCGGCGGCGAGAGCGTGAACCCGTCCTGGCAGGCGGCGTCCCTCGTCGCCGCCGAGCCGCCCGCCGGGCTGACGGTGACCGCCGCCGAGCTTCCCTGCGTCTTCGGCGAGTCCGTCGAGGCGCTGCGCGACGCCATCCGGGCCTCCGAGCCCGACCTGGTCCTCAGCCTGGGCCAGGCGGGCGGCCGCCCGGGTGTCACGGTCGAGCGCGTCGGCATCAACGTCGACGACGCCCGCATCCCCGACAACGCGGGCAACCAGCCCATCGACGAGCCGGTCGTCCCCGGCGGCCCCGCCGCCTACTTCTCCACCCTCCCCGTCAAGGCCTGCGTCGCCGCGATGCGCGAGGCCGGCGTCCCGGCCGCCGTGTCCAACACCGCCGGCACCTTCGTCTGCAACCACATCGCCTACGCCCTCGGCCACCTCATCGCCACCGAGTTCCCGCACCTCAGGGGCGGCTTCGTGCACGTCCCCTGGGCGCCCGGGCAGGTCACCGACGGCACCGCCCCGGCCCTGCCGCCCGCCACCGTGGCCCACGGACTGCGCGCCCTGCTCACCGCCGCCGCACGCACCCCCACCGACCAGGACCTCAAGGTCACCGAGGGGGCCACCCACTGATGCCGCTCACGGCTTATGCGGCATCCTTCGCCCGGCTCGCCCTCGCCAACATCACACGCGAGTACCCCAACCTCCCCGCCCACCTGATCACCTCGCCCGACGAGCCCCTGCGGCCCAGCACCCTGCACCCGGCCTTCCACGGCGCGTACGACTGGCACTCCGCGGTCCACATGCACTGGCTGCTCGTCCGGCTGCTGCGCCGGTACGGCGGGACGCCCGCGCTCCCGGACACCGCGCCCTACACCGACGCGCTGGACCGGCACCTCACCCCGGGCAACCTCGCCACCGAGACCGCCTATCTCCTCGACCACCCCTCCTTCGAGCGGCCCTACGGCTGGGCCTGGCTGCTCGTGCTCGCCGCCGAGTGCCGGGCCCACGGCGGGGCGGCGGGCGCCCGCTGGACCGAGGCCCTCGCCCCGGCCGTCACCGCCGTCGACCGGCTCCTCGCCGACTGGCTGCCGAAGGCCACCTATCCCGTACGCCACGGCAACCACCCCAACAGCGCCTTCGCCCTCGGGCTCGCCCTCGACTCGGGGCAGCTCTCCCCGGCGACCACCGCTGCCGTACGGGAACGCCTGCGGACCTGGTTCGCCGACGACCACGACGCGCCCGCGCACTGGGAGCCCTCGGGACACGACTTCCTGTCCCCGGCGCTGAGCGAGGCCGACGCGATGCGCAGGGTGCTCGCGGGGGAGGAGTTCGCGGAGTGGCTGGACCGGTTCCTGCCCGCGCTGCGCACCGGCGCGCCCTGCCCCCTGCTGGAGGTGCCGGTCGTCTCCGACCCGGCCGACCCGCAGATCGGCCACCTCCTCGGCCTGGCCCTCAGCAGGGCGGCCGCGCTGCGCTCCCTCGCCGGGGCGCTGCCGGACGGTCCGGTGCGCACCCGTCTGACGGGGGCGGCGGAGGCCCATCTCGCGGCGGGCCTGCCCGCGGTGGAACGCGGCGACTTCACCACCGACCACTGGCTGGCCACCTTCGCCACGCTGGCCCTCGACCCGTACACGCAACACTGAGGAGCTGCGCATGTGCGGGTGGTGACGACCGACCGCCTCTCAAAGCAAGGCTTTGGGATGGCCAAAGTTGAAGTGTTAAGGTCAACGGGTGATGTCAGCAGCCGCGCCCGCCATGCCCAGGAGTGTTCCGCTCCTCGTGGCGCGCCTGCATGTGGACCTGTGTCGCTCCACCTCCGCGACCTGTAGTCCCTGACGTCGGTCACGCCCGACGTCACGCCGCGGCGGTGCTGCTGACCCGCTCTGCCGGGGGCCGCCGCTCTCGAGCACCACTCACCCGCTTACCCGCGCGTCCCCAACGGAGCATGTCCGTGTCTGCGAACACGAAGTCCCCCGAGGCCTCCAGAGGCTTCAAGGTGCCCTTCTGGGCCCAGATCATCGCCGGTCTCGTCCTGGGCGTCCTGCTCGGCTGGCTCGCCCGCAGCCAGGACCTGTCCTGGCTGGTGACGACCCTCGACAAGATCGGCGGTACGTTCGTCGGGCTGCTGAAGCTCGCCGTCGCCCCGCTCGTCTTCTTCGCGATCCTCGTCTCGATCACCAACCTGCGGAAGGTCACCAACGCGGCCCGCCTGGCCACGCGCACCCTCCTCTGGTTCATGATCACCTCGCTGATCGCGGTGGCCATCGGCATCGTCATCGGCCTGGTCACCAACCCCGGCGCCGGCACCGGTCTCACCCCCAAGGACGGTGAGCTGCCCGAGAAGACCGGTTCCTGGCTCGACTTCCTGACCGGCATCGTGCCGACCGACGTGATCACCCCGTTCACCGAGCTGAACGTGCTGCAGATCGTCTTCATGGCCGCCGTCGCCGGTATCGCCGCCCTCCAGCTCGGCGACAAGGCCCAGCCGATCCTCACCCTGAGCGAGTCCGTCCTCGAACTGCTCCAGAAGGCCCTGTGGTGGGTCATCCGCCTCGCGCCGCTCGGCACCGTCGGCCTCATCGGCCGCGCCATCGCCACCTACGGCTGGGACCTGATCGGCAAGTACGCCACCTTCACCGCCGACATCTACGTCGGCTGCGCGCTCGTGCTGTTCGTGGTCTACCCGGCGCTGCTCGCCGGCGTGGCCAAGCTCAGCCCGGTCCAGTTCTTCAAGGGCGCCTGGCCCGCGATCCAGCTGGCGTTCGTCTCCCGCTCCTCGGTGGGCACCATGCCGCTGACCCAGAAGGTCACCGAGCGCCTCGGCGTCCCCCGGGAGTACGCGTCCTTCGCCGTGCCGTTCGGCGCGACGACCAAGATGGACGGCTGCGCGGCCATCTACCCCGCCATCGCCGCGATCTTCGTCGCCCAGATCTTCGACATCCAGCTCGGCGTCGGCGACTACCTGCTGATCGCGTTCGTGTCGGTGGTCGGCTCCGCCGCCACGGCCGGCCTCACCGGCGCGACGGTCATGCTGACCCTCACCCTCTCCACCCTCGGTCTGCCCATGGAGGGCGTGGGCCTGCTCCTCGCGATCGACCCGATCCTGGACATGATGAGGACGGCGACCAACGTCGCGGGCCAGGCCCTCGTACCGGTCCTGGTCTCCGCCCGCGAGGGCCTGCTCGACCGCAAGGCGTACGACGAGGCGCACAGCTCTCCGCTGGACGAGCCGGAGCCGAAGCAGGAGTCGGACCGGGTGCCGGTCACGGCCTGACACGCACGCACGGAACCGCACGCGGCATCCGCGGGGGCTCACGAGCCCGGCGGATGCCGCGTGCGGTTTTCCGTCATGTCGTCCTCAGGCGCGGGACGCGGCCCGCAGCAGCCGCAGCTCGCCGATCTCCGCGACGTTCTTCATCAGCTCGGCGTTCACCCAGGCGGCCATGTGCGCGACGGTGTGCTCGCCGTCGTCCTGCCAGGGGAACGACGCGGCCCGGTCGAGATCCTCGTCGGTGAGCCGGTCCAGCGCCTGCGACCAGTCCTGGCGGAGGCCGCGCAGCCAGGTGACGGTCGCTTCGCCCTCGCCCGGCCAGGCGATGTCCGACCGGTCGCGCGGCGGCCGTCCCGAGGCGTGATCGGTGGCCACGCTCAGCCACCATCCCAGGTGCCAGCTCACCCAGCCGATCGTGGGCACGGGGACGGGGTCGGGCTCGGTCTCCGCCCAGTCCGGCGTCCACCGTCCTTCGGCGTCCCGCCGTACGGTCCAGCAGAGGGCGGCCGGCTCCCACAGGAAGTCGTCCGGTCGCAGACGCTCCAGGTGGTATTCGAAGAGCGACCACGTGAAGTCGAACTGCCAGGCGAGCAGATCACGACGGGAGGTGTGCACCGGGCGACACTCGCACACCGCCGGAAGCGGTCGCAAAGGTATTTCGGCACGGCGGCTCCTGGCCGGTTCTGGCCGGTTCGCGCCTGTGTGAACTGCGGTGCGCGCGGTCACACTTGTGCCCCGTCCGACACACGCGCCACTTCCCGGTGGCCGTTGCCCGCCCGGGAGGTCCAGCGCGATGCTGCCTGACGCGACACCGCACGGAGACGGTACGCCCGCGCGTGACCGGCGCCCCAGGGACCGGGTCACCCTGCGCACCGATCTGCGGGCCGCCGTGCCCGACGCCGCCGCGGCCGTGGGGGTCACGGCCGCCGTGTTCTGGTTCCTGTACGTCCGCATGGACTCGGGCGCCTCGGCGACGGTCGCCGTCATGCCGTTCATGGACGACCCCGGCACGTACTGGATGTACCTGCTCAGCCAGGCGTTCGGCTGGTCGGCCCTGCTGTGGGCGTGGGGGACGGTGATGCTCGGTCTGCTGCTGTCGGGGCCGCGTCCCGGGCGCCTGCCCGTCTCCCGGCAGACCCTGGAACGCTGGCACCGCACCACGAGCCTGACCACGACGGCCCTGATGTTCGCCCACGCCCTCATGTTCGCGGCGGAACTGGTCCGTTACGAGACCGAGGTGGCGTGGCTGCAGCGGCTGTGGGTGGCCTTCGCGGACAGTTTCGTGCCGGGCTGGTACGACTCCGGGACCGGGCGGATCGCCATCCCGATCGGCCAGGGCGCCCTCTACCTGGCGATCCCGCTCGGGCTGCTGTTCTACGTGCGGCACCGCATCGGCGCGAACACCTGGCGCCGGCTGCACCGGTTCGTCATCGTCGTGTACGTGCTGAGCGTCTGGCACACCCTGCTGTACGGCACCAACGTCTGGTACGGCGAATGGCCCCGCACCGTGCTGTGGCTGCTGCAACTTCCCGTCGCCGCGCTGCTGCTGGCGCGGTTGCTGAGGCCGGCCCGGTCCGGCGAGCGGCTCGGTGCGCCCGGCCGCCGGGGAACGGTCTCCCTGCCGGCGTGGGCCGTGCGGGCCGCGGGCCGGGCCGCCGTCGTCGCCGTGCTCGTCGGCATCGTCGCCGTGGTCGTGTCCGGACACGACGGGGGACGGGACCGGGTCACCGACACGCCCGCGACGGCCCCGCACGACCAGACGACGGACTGAGCCGCGTCCGGCCGCGGGTACGGATCAGTCCGCGCCGGGGAGGAAGGTCACCTGCGGGGCCCCGGTGCGCGGATGGACCGCCACCTCGGCACTCACGCCGTACACCTCCCGCAGCAGCCCGGCGGTGAGGACCTCCCCGGGCGGGCCCGACGCGACGACCCCGCCGTCCCGCAGGACGTAGAGCCGGTCGCAGTAGTACGCGGCCAGGTTGAGGTCGTGCAGGGCCACCAGGACCGTGACGGGCAGCCGCCGCAGCACGCCGAGGACCCCCAACTGGTGCCGGACGTCCAGGTGGTTGGTGGGTTCGTCGAGGACGAGCAGGGACGGCCGCTGGGCCAGCGCGCGGGCGATGAGCACACGCCGGCGCTCGCCTCCCGAGAGCCGGTCGAAGGGGCGGCCGGCCAGCGCGGCGGCGTCCACCGCGGTCAGCGCGGCGTCGACCAGTTCCGCGTCCTCGGCGGTGTCTCCGGCGAGCAGCCGCTTGTGCGGGGTGCGGCCCATCGCGACGACCTCGCGCACCGTCAGGTCGAGGTCGGCCGCCTGCTCCTGCACGACCGCGGCCAGTGTCCGGGCCAGCGTGCGCGGGGGCAGCGACCAGGCGTCGGCGCCGTCCACCCGTACGGAACCGGCCGCGGGGCGCAGCACGCGGTAGACGGCGCGGAGCAGGCTGGACTTGCCGCTGCCGTTGGGGCCGACGAGCCCGATCACCTCGCCCGGGCGGGCGGTCAGCGAGACGTCCCGTACCAGGTGCCGGGTCCCGGCGGTCAGTGTGACGCCGTCGACGTCGAGCCCGGAGGCGCTCATGACTCTCCCGGGCCGGTGGCGCGGCGGGCGTCCCTGCGCATCAGCCACAGGAAGAACGGACCGCCGCACAGGGCCGTCAGCACCCCCACCGGGATCTCGGTCGGCGCGGCGACGGTGCGCGCGGCGATGTCGGCCCAGACGAGGAAGACCGCTCCGCCGAGCGCCGCGGCCGGCAGCACACGGCGGTGGTCGCCGCCGGTGAACAGCCGCACGATGTGCGGCAGCATCAGGCCGACGAAGCCGATCGGCCCGGCCGCGGCGACCAGCACGCCGGTGACGAGGGACAGGACGACGAACATCCGGGCCCGGAACCGGGCCACGTCGAGTCCCATGGTCGCGGCGGCCTCTTCGCCCGCGAGCAGCAGGTTCAGGTTCCGTGCCTGTACGAGGAGGACGGCGATGCCGAGCAGCAGGGCCGCGCCCGGCAGCCACAGGGTGCCCCAGCCGGCGCCGCCCAGGCCGCCGAGGGTCCAGGCGAGGACCTCGCGGGCCTCGTTGCCCCGGCCGGTGGTGAGCAGCAGCAGGTTCGTCACCGCGGTGAGCACCGCCGCGACCGCCACGCCGGACAGCACGAGCCGTACGGAGGTGATGCGGCCGCCGGTGCGGGCGGTCGCGTACACGAGCAGCAGCGAGCCGAGCGCCCCGGCGAACGCGGCGGCCGACAGCGACACCGGCCCGAACACGGTGACCCCGAGGACGATCACCGCGACGGCGCCGAGGGACGCGCCGGAGGAGACCCCCAGCAGGTACGGCTCGGCGAGCGGGTTGCGCACCAGGGCCTGCAGGGCGGTGCCCACCACGGCGAGCCCGGCGCCCGTCACCGCGCCGAGCAGCACCCGGGGCGCCCGCACGTCCAGGACGATGGTCTCCCGCGCCCCGGACCAGGTGGGCTCCGCCCAGCCGGCGCCCAGTGCATGGGTCACGATGCCCCACACCTGGCCGGGCGGTACCTGCACCGAGCCGATCGCCAGGCCGGCCGTGACGGAGACCAGGAGCAGCAGGGCGAGGAGGGGCAGGGCGAGGGCGGGAGGCCGGCGCTCCGCGGTGGGGGAGGCGCTCACCGCCGCGGTCACCGGAAGCTCTCGGGGTGCAGGCCGCGGGCCAGGTCCTCGACGGCGTACGCGGACCGGACGCCGACCAGGGTGGCGGTCAGCGGCAGCACGACGAACCGCTCGTTCTTCACGGCGGGTACGTCGGCGAGGGCGGGCCGGGAGAGCAGGAACTCCTTCTTCCGCTCGACGCTGCCGGCGCCCGCGTAGTCGTAGATGACGATGACCTCCGGCCGACGGTCCACGACCTGCTCCCAGGAGACGTCGCCGAAGACGTCGTCGACGTCCGCGAAGACGTTGCGGCCGCCGGCGAGGCGGATGATCTCGGTGCCCAGGCCCTTGCCGCCCGCGGTGAAGGCCGACCTCTCACCGCTGTCGTACACGAAGACGGGTACCGCCGGTTCACCCCCGACGGCCGCCGCGGTCCCGTCGACACGTTCCCGGAGGCCGGTCACCAGCTCGTCGGCCCGGTCCGGCACACCGAAGATGTCGCCGACGGTGCGGATCTCGTCGTACGTGTCCTCCATCGTGACCCGGTCCTCGCCGCAGTACTCGCGGTTGAGGTGGGTGTCGATGCCGGCGTCGGCGAACGCCTCGCGGGACCGGCCCTCCTTCTCGGCGAAGGCGCTGCCGTAGCCGCCGTAGACGAGGTCGGGTTCGGCGTCCAAGACGGTCTCGAACGACGGTTCCTTCGCGGCCAGTTCGGGGACCGACTCGAACTCCTCCCGCCACTGCGGCAGGACGGCCGAGTCCGGGAAGGCGGTGCCCACCATGCGGTCCGCGAGGCCGAGGGAGAGCAGCAGTTCCGCCGGGTGCTGGTGGATGGTGACGACCCGGGACGGCGGCCGGTCGTACGTCGTGCGTACGCCGCAGTTGTCGACCGTGACGGGGAAGCCCCGCGCCGGGGAGGCGGCGGCCTGCGCGCCGCCCCCGGAGTCGTCCGCCGCGCCGCAGCCGGCGGTCAGCAGCGCGGCGGACAGGACGACGGCCGCGGCGGTGAGGCGCCGGGAGCGGCGCCGGCGGGCGGGGGAGAGGGATGGTGCGGGCGTGCGGGTGGAGCTGTACACGTGATGCCTCCTGGGGAGTCCGCGCTCCTCGGAACGGGCCCGCGACAGGCCAGTGTCCTGACTCCCGGATCGACGTTCCCCCCGCCTTCCCGCGCGTGTGCGCAGTGGCCTGCCGAAGGGTTGCACTCCCCGGTCACAGTGGCGGGACCGTGCCGGAATCGCACCGGCTTCCTGTCTCCCGTCGCGGCGACGACCTGGTGATGTTACGCCCCGTGGCGCACGGGCGAAAACCCGTGCGAGGAAACGGACTTGGGCCTTCCGGGGTCCGGCGGGCGGGTGGCCCCCGCACCGGACGGCTAATCCCGTGACACATGCACCGACCCGCTCTAAGGTCAGTGCCCGTCTCTCTGTGCACAGCCGAGAAGGAAGAGCACGACATGCATTCCTTGCACCGCAGCACTTCCGGTTTGACGCGACGCACCACTCTGAACACGGCCGCCGCCGCGGTGGCCGGACTGGCGCTGGGGTCCACCCAGGCCGCCGCACTCGGCGGGGACGGACGGTCCACCGCCGCCGACGCCCCCTCCGGCGACAGCGGCAGACAGGCGCGGTTCCCCACCACCCGGGTGCGGCGTGCCGCCGGTGCCGACGCCCTCGGGGCGTCGGTCGACTTCTCCTTCAACTACCTGAGCGTCGGGTGGACGGGGGTTCCGCGCGGGGGGCAGGTCCGCTTCCGGGGCGCGGACGGCCGGCTGGGCGCCTGGCAGGCGCTGAGCGCCGGGTGCGCCGCCGGCCCCGACGGCGCGACGCCGGCGGTCCGCCGGGCCGACGGCACGCGCCCGGTCCAGGTGCTGGCCGCGGCCCCCGCCGGAGCACGCGGCTACGAACTGCGCGTACCCGACGGTGCCACCGACGTACGGGCCGCCGTCCTGGACACGGCCGGCGGACCGGCCCGTACGGTCCACGTGCCCGCCGAGCCCCAGTGGTTGCTGGACGTCCCGTACCTCACCCGCGCCCAATGGGGTGCGGACGAGTCGCTGCGCTTCCTGCCGGACGGCACGGAGAACAGCCCGCCCGCCTACTACCCGGCGCAGGTGATGACGGTGCACCACACCGCCGGCCTCAACGGCGACCCCGACCCGGCGGCCACCGTCCGCGCCGTCTACGCCCAGCACGCGGTCGTCAACGACTGGGGGGACATCGGGTACCACTTCCTGGTCGACGAGGCCGGTGTGATCTACGAGGGCCGCTGGTCCGGGACCGACGGGATCGCCGCCCACGACGCCGAGGGCAACCTCGTGACCGGGTTCCACACCGCCGGATACAACTCCGGCAGCCTGGGCGTCGCGCTGCTCGGCACGTACGACAGCGCGACGCCGACCCCGGAGGCGCGCGCTTCCCTCACGTCGGTGCTGGCCGCGTACGCGAAGTACCACGGGTTCGACGCCCGGGCGAACGTCACCTTCGTCAACCCGGTCAGCGGCGTGACGAAGGACAACCCCATGCTCAGCGGTCACCGGGACTGGCTCTCCACCGAGTGCCCCGGCGGTGTCCTCCACGCGGACCTGCCGCGGCTGCGCGAGGACGTGGTCCGGCGGCAGGCCTACCGCCGCGTGCGGGAGCTGCCGCTGCCGATCCGTCCGCGGCCCTAGTACCGCGGTCCGCCGGCGGCGGGTGCGCCGGGGGTCACCGGAGTGCGGACCGGTGGCCCCCTAGGGGCGCTCCGCCGCGTCGCCCGGCTCGGTGCAGGACGGGCAGAGCCCGCGGTAGGTGACCTCGGCCTCGGAGACCGTGAAGCCGAAGCGCTGCTCGGCCGGCAGGTCGGCCAGGGGGTCGCCGGTGGGGTGGACGTCGCGGATCGTGCCACAGCCGGAGCACACCAAGTGCTGGTGCGGATGGTGCGCGTTGGGGTCGTAGAGCTTCGCGCGGCCCTCGGTCGAGACCTCGACGACCTCGCCCAGGGAGACCATCTCGCCCAGGGTGTTGTAGACGGTGGCGCGGGATATCTCGGGCAACCGCAGAACGGCGCGCGCGTGCACCTCGTCGGCCGTGAGGTGGACGTGGTCGCCGCCGAGGACCTCCGCAACGACCCGCCGCTGGGACGTCATCCGCCATCCACGTCCTCGCAGCCGCTCCAGCAGGTCACTCATGTCGGTTCACCTATTCGGGGGTTCGATGGCGCACGAAGTCTACGGACGAGGGCGGCCATGTCAACGGACTGCGGGATTGGCCCACTTCTTGACTTGGACTCTGTCAATCGTAGGATCTGTTCCGGCACCCGCCAAGGGACACGGGACTTCAGGACGGCAGGAGACGAAGCGATCGCCTTAGTCGTATCTCTCCTCTCCCTCCGCCGGCCGTGCCGCAGCCCCCTCAGGCGCTCGTCACGGCAGGGCTCGTACGCCGCACCACCCCGCCGGTCCCCGACGGGCATGTGTCCGCGCGCCGAGGCCGAGGCCACCGCTCCGGCGTCCCGCTCCCGCACCACCGCCGCCACCGGCACCCACCCAGCACCGTGACCCGCCTGGTCCGGAAGGATTCCCATGTCTGAGAACCACGACGCCATCGTCACCGATCCCAAAACGGGCACGGAGAGCGCGGGTGGCTGCCCCGTCGCGCACACGGCGCGCGCCCCGCACCCGACGCAGGGCGGCGGCAACCGCCAGTGGTGGCCGGAGCGGCTGAACCTGAAGATCCTGGCCAAGAACCCGGCCGTGGCCGACCCGATGGACGAGGACTTCGACTACGCCGAGGCGTTCCAGGCCCTCGACCTCGCGGCCGTGAAGCGGGACATCGCGGAGGTGCTGACCACCTCGCAGGACTGGTGGCCGGCCGACTTCGGGCACTACGGCCCGCTGATGATCCGTATGGCCTGGCACAGCGCCGGCACCTACCGGATCAGCGACGGCCGCGGCGGCGCCGGCGCCGGCCAGCAGCGCTTCGCCCCGCTCAACAGCTGGCCGGACAACGGCAACCTGGACAAGGCCCGCCGTCTGCTGTGGCCGGTGAAGAAGAAGTACGGCAAGTCCATCTCCTGGGCCGACCTCATGATCCTCACGGGCAACGTCGCCCTGGAGTCGATGGGCGCGAAGACCTTCGGCTTCGCCGGCGGCCGTGTGGACGTGTGGGAGCCCGAGGACGACGTCTACTGGGGCCCCGAGACCACCTGGCTCGGCGACGAGCGCTACACCGGTGACCGCGAGCTGGAGGAGCCCCTCGGTGCGGTCCAGATGGGTCTGATCTACGTCAACCCCGAGGGCCCGAACGGCAATCCGGACCCGCTGGCCTCCGCCCGCGACATCCGCGAGACGTTCCGCCGCATGGCGATGAACGACGAGGAGACCGTCGCCCTGATCGCCGGCGGCCACACCTTCGGCAAGACGCACGGCGCCGGCCCGGCCGACCACGTCGGCGCCGACCCGGAGGCCGCCGGCCTCGAGGAGCAGGGCCTGGGCTGGCGGAACACCTTCGGCACCGGCAAGGGCGCGGACGCCATCACCTCCGGTCTCGAGGTCACCTGGACCAGCACGCCCACCCAGTGGAGCATGGGCTTCTTCGAGAACCTGTTCGGCTACGAGTGGGAGCTCACCGAGAGCCCGGCCGGCGCCAAGCAGTGGAAGCCGAAGGACGGCGCGGGCGAGGGCACCGTCCCGCACGCCCACGACGCCACGAAGAAGATCGCCCCGGCGATGCTCACCGCCGACCTGGCGCTCCGCTTCGACCCCGTCTACGAGGAGATCTCCCGCCGCTTCTGGCAGAACCCGGACCAGTTCGCGGACGCCTTCGCGCGCGCCTGGTTCAAGCTGACCCACCGTGACATGGGCCCGAAGTCGCTGTACCTCGGCCCGGAGGTGCCCGAGGAGACCCTGCTCTGGCAGGACCCGCTGCCGGAGCGCGAGGGCGAGCTGATCGACGCGGACGACATCGCGGCGCTGAAGGCCAAGCTCCTCGACTCGGGGCTGACCGTCTCCCAGCTGGTGAGCACCGCGTGGGCGTCGGCCTCCACGTTCCGCGGCAGCGACAAGCGCGGCGGTGCCAACGGCGCCCGCATCCGCCTGGAGCCGCAGCGGAACTGGGAGGTCAACAACCCCGACCAGCTCGCGCTCGTCCTGCGCACCCTGGAGAGCGTCCAGCAGGAGTTCAACGCGGGCGCCGGCGAGAAGAAGGTCTCCCTGGCCGACCTGATCGTGCTCGGCGGCTCCGCGGCCGTGGAGAAGGCCGCCAAGGACGCCGGGTACGACATCGAGGTGCCCTTCACCCCGGGCCGGGTCGACGCGGCCGACGAGCACACCGACGCGGAGTCCTTCGCCGCGCTGGAGCCCAGGGCCGACGGCTTCCGCAACTTCTACGGCAAGGGCAACCGCCTGCCGGCCGAGTACCTGCTGGTCGACCGGGCCAACCTGCTCACGCTGAGCGCCCCGGAGATGACCGTCCTGGTCGGCGGCCTGCGCGTGCTGGGTGCGAACTACGACGGTTCGAAGACCGGTGTCCTCACCGAGAACCCGGGCACGCTGACGAACGACTTCTTCGTCAACCTGCTCGACATGGGCACCGCCTGGAGCTCGACGTCCGAGGACCAGTCCGCGTTCGAGGGCCGCGACCGTGCCACCGGCGAGGTCAAGTGGACCGGCACCCGGGCCGACCTGGTGTTCGGTTCCAACTCCGAGCTGCGCGCCGTCGCCGAGGTGTACGCGAGCGACGACGCCGAGGAGAAGTTCGCCAGGGACTTCGTCGCGGCGTGGAGCAAGGTCATGGACCTGGACCGGTTCGACCTGGTCTGATGCGTCGGATATCTGATCTGTCGGACCTCTGGTGCGTCGGATCCTGAGGCATCGGGCTCCGACGCCCGACGTCCGGCGGTGACGCCCGGGCCGGCCGCGCGCCGGCCGGCCCGGGCGTCCGCTCGTCACCCCGGCCGGCCCGGCGCTCACTCCGCGGCGTGCGCCGGCCGGGCGTCGCGGCCGCCGGGGTGCCGGTGCCGCCACGTCCAGAACACCACGCACGACACCAGCGCCCAGCCCGTCAGCACGAGGAACGGGAAGGCGTGCTGGTGCCCGGGGAAGTACACCGCCGTGTGCTGGGCGTTGACGGAGGCGCCCGGCGGCAGCCACTTGCCGATCTCGCCGAGCGGCGAGGGCAGCAGCGGCCAGGACACCGCCCCGCCCGAGGAGGGGTTGCCGAGCAGCACCATCAGCCCCCACGTCGGCAGCATCGCCCAGCGGCCGAAGAGGGTGTTGAACATGGTGAAGACCATGCCGCTGGTGAACATGGTGAAGGCGAGGATCGCCCACGACTCGGCGAAGGGCAGGTCGAGCGCCCCCAGCAGCCAGTCCACCACCGCGGCGATGGCGAACGCGCCGAGCATGCTGTAGGCGGCCGTGTAGGCGACCCGTTCGAGCGGGGTGAGCGCCCTCGCGTGCACGCTGAGCTGGATCGCGCCGACGAAGCCGATGATCACGGCGGCCAGCGAGATGTAGAAGATGGCCAGGCCGCGCGGGTCCCCCTCCTGCAGGGGCTTGACGTCCTCGACGGTGACCGAGATCCCGGTCTCCCTGCCCACGGCGGCCGCCGCGTCGCCCAGTACCTGGGCCACCGTGGCGCCCGAGGCGCCGGAGAGCCGCACGTCGACGGAACGGCCGTCCTTCCCCACGTCGAAGACGGCGAAGACCTTCTGGCTGTCGATCGCCTTCAGGGCCTGCTCCGCGGTGTCGTACGGATGCACCTTCACCGAGGCGTTGAGCGCCTTCTCCATGCCGTCGAGGAACGTGTCGCCGGGATCCCCCCGGTGGTCGCCCACGACCGCGGCGGGGATCGAGTGCGGGGTGGGGTTGGCCATGGAGTAGGTGTAGGAGCCGGCGAAGAGGCCGGCGGCCGCCGCCAGGATGAGCATGAGCACGGTGGCGGGCAGGAAGGGCGACTCCTTGAACCTCGCCCACCGCTGCTCACGCGTCGGAGGCTTCCCGTGAACACCATGTGACATGTCGGACATGGGTCATACGTTAGCTTTCGTGGTCGAGTATCGGACACAGGGTCGCCCTCGCACCCGGCGGCGTGCCGTTCGGGGACCCGGGCGCGGCCGGGTCGGTGAGTGGCCGTCAGGGGTTGGAACGTGCCACCGGCCGGCGCCCCGGGGGGCGCCGGCCGACGGATGTCCGCGGTGCGTCGCGGTGAGGAGAAGCCGGGTCAGCTCCGCTGCTGGGTCCGCCCCTGACCCTGTTCGAGGGCCTTGCCGGTCATGTCGGTCACCTCGCCCGCCGGGGGCGCCTCCGCCTCGACCTCCGTGCCGAAGTCGGTGAACTCCACGACGGTGCGCACCTTGGCCTCCTGCGGCGAGGCCGAGGAGCCGGCGGCCGACTGCTCCGACGAGGCGGCCGGGACCTTGACGGTCATGTCCATCTGCTGGCGGCGGATGCGGCCCTCGTCGTCCAGCCACACGTCCATGGGCAGGGTCCCGCCGACCTGCCGGCTCAGCTCCGCGCCGTTGGGCAGCTCGTTGACGTCGACGTTCACGCGGTAGCGCGTGGTGTCGACCCCGCCGACCTTCTCCGTCCCCTTCTCGGCCACGTCCTTGTCGGAGATCGCCTTGGCGAACGCCGCGGAGTCGGCCGGGTTGCTGACGGTCTGGCCGCCTCCGCCCTGCTGCGCGGCGGCCTTCTCCAGGTCGATCTTGATCCAGGGCTTGCCGCCCGATCCCTGCTGCTCGGGCATCTTCTGGTACAGGACCTGGTCGACCACCCGCTGCTCGATCTCCTGGCCCTGCGCGGTGACGGTCATGACGCTGTCCCCCTCGGACAGGTCGATGGTGCCCTCCCCGTCGACGGTGACCGACTGGCCCTGAGCGGAGGTCACCACGCGCATCGTCATCCGCGCGGTGTCCTCCTCGGCCGTCTTGTCGTAGGCGGAGCGCACCGCCTGGGTGCCCTGCTCCCGGGCGCCCGCGCTCTCGCTCGCGGAAGCGCTCCCGGCGTTCCCGGCGTCGTCCGCGGAGTCGCCGTCGCCGCACGCCACCAGCACCGTGCCCGCGAGGACGCCGGCGACGGTCAACGTACCGACCCTCTTGCCGCTGCCCGTCCTGGCCATTGCACCATCTCCTTCCGGACTGTCACCGGCCCCCCTCGGCACCGGTCCGCTGCTCCAAGTGCCCCTGATGCACATGAACACACCTGAACGCCTCTGATTCGTACCGGAGTTCGGCGTGCGTGATGTGCGCGACGGGAGGGGGCGAAGCGGCGGTACCGGGCACCTGGAGCGGATGGGTGTCTCGCTCGCGCCGGCCTCGGCCGCCTGCTACGGCGTCGTCGACTTCGCCGGCGGACTGCTGTCCCGCCGGGTCCACTTCGCCGTGGCCGCCTTCCCGGGGCAGGCCGGCAGTCTGCTGCTCGCGCTGCCGGCCGCATCCCTGGTGCCCGCGGAGGCGGTCCGGTCCGCGGACGTGACCTGGGGAGCGCTGTCCGGCGCCGGCAGTGCCGTGGCGATGCTGTTCCTCAACCGCGGCCTGAGCCGTGGCGCCATGAGCGTCGTGGTCCCCGTGAGTGCCGTCACCGGAGTGGCGCTGTCGGTGGTCCGCGGTGCGTTCTTCCCGGGGACCGGCCCTCCCTGCCGGCCTGGCCGGGCATCTGCGTCACCGTGCCCGCGCTGTGGCTGGTGTCCGGCGGCCGTACCGGACGGGCTGATCGCCGGCCTGGGAGTGGCCGTGCAGTACACCGGGCTCGCCCAGGCCGACCCGGCGAGCGGTCTGTGGCCCGTGGCCGCCGGACGGGTCGTCGCGGTCCTGGTGCTCCTGCCGAGCGCGGGACGGCACGCCGCGGAGTTCCGGCAGCCCGTCAGGACACCGGGGCGGGCGGTGCTGATCGGGGCGGGTGCGGCCCTCGCCCTGATCCTCTGCCTCTGGTCCACCCGGACGCAGATGCTGGCCGTCGCGGTCGTCGTCGCCTCGCTGTACCCGGCCGTCCCGACGGTGCTCGGCCTCGCGGCGCTGCACGAGAGGGTCACGAGGGCGCGGACGGCCGGCCTGGTGAGCGCTGCCGTCGCCGTCGTCCTGCTGGGTCCGGGGTGACGCGAGGTCGTCCGGTCAGCCGCGGGCGGCTTCACCCTCCTCCAGGCGGGCCCGCAGCGTCGCGGCGAAGTCCTCGGCGCGTGCCAGTTGTACCTGCAGTTCCTCGATCTTCCGGGCGGCCACGGCCTCGTACCGCCGTACGCGCTCCAGCAGGGCGTCGCGCTCGTCCCCGCCCGGCCCGCCCGGGGCGTCGAGCCGGTCCGTGGCCTCCAGCAGGTCGCGCATCTCGTCCAGGGAGAAGCCCAGCGGCTTCATACGGCGGATGACCATGAGGCGGGCGACGTCGGACTCGGTGTAGAGGCGGAAACCGCCCTGTGAGCGGGCCGAGGGGATGACCAGGCCGGTCTCCTCGTAGTGCCGGATGGTGCGCAGGGACAGCTCCGTCCGCGCGGCGACCTCACCGATCTGCATGTGCTTGCTGTCCACGCCCTTGGCCTCGGCCTTCCTGCTGTTCCATACCTACCCTAACGTTAGGGTAGAGTTCCTGGTGTCGACGGCTCGTGACCGCTCGACCCGACGAACCACCGCAGGAGAAGAGCGTACGCATGTCCCAGGTGTCCGCCGCCTGCCCGCCCTGACGCTCGGCCCCGACGCGCCCCGCTCCGCCCCGTGTACCGGCGCCCGGCCCGCGTCCACCGACAGCAACCGACATCTCGCGGCGGGACCGGCCCGGTCCCGCGCGTCCTTCCCGTGCGCCCCGGCCCGTCGGCGGGGTGCGCCCGAACACGACAGGTGACCGTCCCCTTGTCCTCGTCCGCTTCCGCGTCCCCCTCAGCACCTGATCTCGCCGCGCGCCTGCGCGGTCTGCGTCCCGACTGGCTGAACGATCCCAAGGTCTGGCGGACCGAGGTGCTCGCCGGCCTCGTCGTCGCGCTCGCGCTGATCCCCGAGGCGATCTCGTTCTCGATCATCGCCGGTGTCGATCCCGGCGTCGGCCTGTTCGCCTCCTTCACCATGGCCGTGGTCATCTCCGTCGTCGGCGGTCGCCGCGCGATGATCTCCGCCGCCACCGGCGCCGTCGCCCTCGTCGTCGCGCCCCTCAACCGTGAGCACGGGCTGGGGTACCTGGTCGCCGCCGTCATCCTGGCCGGTGTCTTCCAGGTGGTCCTGGGCGCGCTCGGAGTGGCCGGGCTCATGCGGTTCGTGCCGCGCAGCGTCATGGTCGGCTTCGTCAACGCGCTCGCCGTGATGATCTTCATGGCCCAGGTGCCGGAGATGACCGACGTCCCCTGGGCGGTCTACCCGCTGATCGTCGCCGGTCTGGCGCTGATGGTGTTCTTCCCCAGGGTCACCAGGGTGGTCCCGGCCCCGCTGGTCTCCATCGTCGTGCTGACCGTGATCACCGTCGCGGCCGGCATCGCCGTCCCCACGGTCGGCGACAAGGGCGAACTGCCGTCCTCCCTCCCCGTCCCCGGCCTGCCGGACGTGCCCTTCACCCTGGACACCCTGACCACCGTCGCCCCCTACGCGCTCGCCATGGCGCTGGTGGGCCTGATGGAGTCGCTGATGACGGCCAAGCTGGTCGACGACATCACCGACACGCGCTCCAACAAGACCCGCGAATCCATCGGCCAGGGCATCGCCAACATCGTCACGGGCTTCTTCGGCGGCATGGGCGGCTGTGCCATGATCGGTCAGACGATGATCAACGTGAAGGTCTCCGGTGCCCGCACCCGGCTCTCGACCTTCCTGGCCGGCTCGTTCCTGATGGTGCTGTGCATCGTCTTCGGCCCGGTCGTCTCCGACATCCCCATGGCCGCCCTCGTCGCCGTCATGGTCATGGTGTCGGTGGGCACGTTCGACTGGCACTCGGTCCAGCCGAAGACCCTCAGGCGCATGCCGCTGGGCGAGACGGTCGTCATGGTCGCCACCGTCGTCGTCGTGGTCGCCACCGACAACCTCGCCATCGGTGTCGTCGTCGGCTCCGTCATCGCCATGGTGATCTTCGCCAAGCGCGTCGCCCACATGGCGAACGTCACCTCGGTCACCGATCCCGACGGCACCCAGGTCGTCTACTCGGTCACCGGCAACCTGTTCTTCGCCTCCTCCAACGACCTCGTCCACCAGTTCGACTACCGGAACGACCCGGACCGCGTCGTCATCGACCTGTCCGGCACCCACGTCTGGGACGCCTCGTCCGTCGCCGCCCTCGACGCCATCGAGACCAGGTACGCCCAGCGTGGCAAGACCGTCGAGATCACCGGACTGAACGAGTCCAGCGCCCACCTCCACGGCAGGCTCAGCGGGGAGCTCACGGCCGGTCACTGACGGCCGGTCACCGGCGTCCGGCCCGGCGAGCGGGCCTGACGGTGTGTCAGGAGCGCGTGGTGTTTCCCCCGGGCGGGCGGCGTCAAGGCGGGAACGACGGGTACTCGTGTCGCGGCAGTGGCGTATCGGGCCGGAGAAGACCGGGGAAGGGGTCACGATGGGTGAGTCATCGGTGCGGGCGGTGGGCTGGGCCCGGTGCCTGCCGCTGAGCAGCGGAGCGAAGGCGGCGCGGGACTGGGCGTGGGGGCACCTGGAGACGCTGGGGTGGCCCACGAGCGCGCCGGACACGGCGGACGCGGTGCTGCTGGCGGTCTCGGAACTGGTCACCAACGCCCATGTGCACGCCCACAGCGCGGCCCAGCTGATGATGACCTGGGACAACCGTTGCCTGCACATCGCCGTGCACGACGGCTCCGCCGACCTGCCGGCACCGCAGCCGCCGAGCGGCGAGCGTCCCGGCGGGCGCGGCATGTTCCTGGTGGACGCGCTGGCGGACGGCTGGGAGGCCCAGCGCTGCCCCCACGGCAAGACGGTGATCGCCTGCTTCCGCCCGCCGTCCGCCTCCGGCGAGGGCGGGGCCGGCGGCTGCTGTGCGGGGCTGGCGGGCACCGGGGCCGCGGCCGGGCAGGACCACGACCACCGGCAGTGACGGCGGGCGTCGTACGCACCGGGACGTCGCGGCCGCAAGAGAGCAGTCGTAAGAGCTCAGTTCCAAGAGCTCGGTTCCAAGAGACCAGCCCCGAGAGTTCAGTCGTAAGAGGCCGGACGTCGTGCTCTGCCGTGGTGCCGGGCGGGAGGAGCCTCCCCCGCCCGGGCGCCGGCCCGGCGTCCCGGCGCCGGCCCGCTGCTGCGCCGCACGACGAGCCGGACCGGGGTGACCGGCACGCCGGCCGCCGCGCTCCGGCCGTCGATGCGGTCCAGCAGCAGACGCACCGCACGGGTGCCGATCTCCCCGAAGTCGGTGCGTACGGTCGTCAGCGGGGGCAGGAAGTGCGCGGCCTCCGGGATGTCGTCGTACCCGACCACGCTCACGTCCTCCGGTACGCGGCGCCCGGCCTCGTGGAAGGCGCGCAGCACGCCCAGGGCCATCTGGTCGTTGGACACGAACACGGCGGTGACGCCGGGGCGTCCGGCGAGGACACGTCCGAGTGCGTGACCCGAATCGGCGCTCCAGTCGCCGAAGAGGGGCTCGTGGACCGGGGCCCCGGCCGCCGTCAGCGTGGCGCGCCAGCTGTCGAGCCGCTCCTCGGCCGAGATCCAGCCCTTGGGGCCCGCGATGTGCCATACCGTGCCGTGCCCGAGGCCGAGGAGGTGTTCGGTGGCCTCGCGGGCGCCCGTGCGGGAGTCCGCGGTGACCAGGGGAGTGCCGTCCGCGAGGTCGCTCTCCAGCATCACCAGCGGCATGCCGGGGCGCGCGGCCGCCAGGGCCTGGCCGACGCCGCGCTGCGGGGCGATGGCGATCACGCCGTCGACGCCCTCGGCGGTCAGCCGGTCGACGGCGCGCAGCACCGGGTCCGGGTCCCCTGTGGTGATCGCGACGGAGCCGACGAGGTAACCGCTCTCCTGCGCCGCGGTGTTGACGGCGGTGAGGATGGAGGCGGGACCGTACCGGGCGGCGTCGAAGGAGATCACCCCGAGCATCCGCGTCCGGCCGCTGGCCAGGGAGCGCGCGCTGCGGCTGGGCCGGTAGCCGAGCGCGCGCATGGCCTCCAGGACGGCTTCGCGCGTGTGCGGGCGGACGGACGGATGGTCGTTGAGGACGCGCGAGACGGTCTGCTTGGAGACACCGGCCAGCCGCGCCACGTCGTCCATCACGGGGCGCGCGCCCGCGAAACCGCGCCGGTTGCGTCCCTTGCGGGACGGGCCCTCGGCAGCGCTTCGTGTCATGCCACCGGACTATAGGCCGGGCGCACGGCCTCAGGACGGCTCGGGCCCGAGATCGGGGGTGTCGGTGAGCACGGCCCGCGCGGCGGTGGTGGCGTGCAGTTCGAGCAGGGTGAGTTCGTTGGCGCCGGGACGCAGCACGGGCGCGGGGACGTACAGGGTCCGCTGCGGGCCGCGGTTCCAGTAGCGGCCCAGGTGGAAGCCGTTGACCCAGGCCTGGCCCTTGGTCCAGCCGGGCAGCGCGAGAAAGGTGTCGGCGGGCTCGCGCACGTCGAAGCCGCCGCGGAGGAAGACGGGGCCGGTACTCGCACCGGAGACGGAGTCGGGGACGGGTTCGAAGGGCAGGGCGCTCAGGTCCGCCAGGGACAGCGGGCGGCACTCCCACTCCCGCACGGCGGCGCCGTCGAGAGTGACGCGGCCGAGCAGTCCCTTCGGATCACCGATGTGCGGTCCGTAGTTGACTCCGCCCATGTTCTCCACGAGGACGTCGAGCGTGGCACCGGCGCGGGGCGCGCGTACGGGCAGTGTCTCGTCGTGGCGTTCGCGTTCCAGGACGCCGGCGGGGGAGCCGTCGACGAAGACCTGCGCGCGGTCGCCGACGCCGCCGGCGAAGTGCAGCACGCCGTCACCGGCGGCGGGGAGGGCGGTGCGGTAGAGGACGTACCCCGCGCGCAGGCCGAGGCCCTCCGCCGTCGCCGGGTCCTCGGTGCGCACGGGCTTCGCCAGCAGGTCGGCGTGCGGCAGGAACGGCGCGCGCCGGTCCAGTACCACCTCGGTCACCGGAAGCTTGGGAGCCGGGGCCGGGACCGGCTCGTCGGGCACGCCGGTGTGCCGGGCGATGACCTCGCGGAAGGCGTGGTACTTGGGGCCCGGGTCGCCCGACTCGGTGAGCGGGGCGTCGTAGTCGTACGACGTCACGGTCGGCGTGTAGGCGTGGTAGTGGTTGGCGCCGTTGGTGAAGCCGAAGTTGGTGCCGCCGTGGAACATGTAGATGTTCACGGACGCGCCCGCGGCCAGCAGCCGGTCCAGGTCGGCCGCCGCGTCGGCCGCGTCCCGTACGTGGTGCGGCCCGCCCCAGTGGTCGAACCAGCCGATCCAGAACTCCGCGCACATGAGGGGCCCTTCGGGCTGGTGGGCGCGGAGCCGGGCGAGGTTCTCCTCGACCCTGCTGCCGAAGGTGGCGGTGGCGAGGGTGCCGGGCAGGCTGCCCGCGCTCAGGTGCGCGGGGTCGGCCTGGTCGCACGTGAACAGCAGCTCGTCGACGCCGCGCGAGCGCAGCGCCCCGGCCAGGTGCGCGAGGTGGGCGGTGTCGGTGCCGTAGGCCCCGTACTCGTTCTCCACCTGTACGGCGATGACGGGACCGCCGGACGCCGCCATGTACGGCAGCAGCGGCGGCAGCAGGAGGTCCAGGTAGCGGTCGACGGCCCCGGTGTAGCGGGGGTCGGAGGTGCGCAGCCGGACGTCCCCGGACTCCGTGAGCCAGGTGGGCAGTCCGCCGCCGTCCCACTCGGCGCAGATGAACGGTCCGGGGCGCAGCAGCACGTGCAGTCCCTCGGCCCGGGCCAGGTCCAGGTAGCGGGGCAGGTCCAGCAGGCCGTCGAGGACGAGGGGGCCGTCGGGGTCGGGCTGGTGCAGGTTCCAGGGGATGTACGTCTCCACCGTGTTGAGCCCCATCAGGCGGGCCTTGCGCAGCCGGTCGGCCCACTGGTCGGGGTGGACGCGGAAGTAGTGCATCGCTCCGGAGACGATCCGCAGGGGCTCGCCGTGCAGCAGGAAGCCGTCGGACGTCGTGGTCAGGGCGGGCATGGCGGGGTCCTCCTCGGAGGGCGGCGGCCGGAGCTGGGATGTTACCGGTAACTCGGCCGGGTGCGACAGAGCCGGCCCGGGACCGTGCTCCGGGCCGGCTCCTGTCGTGTGCGCACGCGCGCCGCGCCGGTGGCCGGCCGTCGTCAGAGGGCGCGCTCCGCGAACGGGCCGGTGGTGAAGGCGAGCCGGGCGAAGCGCTCGCCGATGCGGCGGTGGGTGGCGGCGTCCGGGTGGATCCCGTCGGGGAGGGGCAGTTCGGCGTGGTCCGCCTCGCCGTAGAGCTCGCGGCCGTCGAGGTGGTGGATGTTCGGGTCCCCGGCCGAGCGCTGCGCCACGATCCGGGCCAGTTCGTCGCGGACCACGTTCAGGGTCAGCTTGCCGGCCGCGATGTCCGCCGGGTCGCCGGTGGCCCTGAACCGCAGCTTCCCCTCGCTCAGCGCGCCGTAGTCGAAGGCGCCCGGGCCGGGGGTGTCCTCCTGTATGGGGCACAGGATCGGCGAGACGACCAGCAGCGGGGTCTCGGGGTGACCCTCGCGGATGGTGTCGAGGAACCCGTGGACGGCCGGTCCGAACGCACGCAGGCGCATCAGGTCGAGGCCGACGACGTTGATGCCGATCTTGACGCTGATCAGGTCGGCCGGGAGGTCCCGCATGGTGCGGGCGGTGAACGGGTCGAGCAGGGCGCTGCCGCCGAGGCCGAGGTTGACCAGCTCCACACCGCCGAGGGCCGCGGCCAGCGCGGGCCAGGTGGTGCTGGGACTCGCGGCGTCGGAGCCGTGGCTGATCGAGCTGCCGTGGTGCAGCCACACCCGCCGTCCCCGGTCCGGTGCGGGCTCGACGGGAGCGTCCGTGCGCAGGGCGACGAGCTCGGTGGTCTCGTTGTGCGGCAGCCAGATCTCGACGTCCTTGTCACCGTCGGGCAGACCGTCGAAGCGGAGCGTGCCGACGGGTCCGGGCCGGTGCTCGGCCGAACCGGTGGCCATGTCGACGGTCAGGGTGCTGCCGCCCGTGACGCTGCCCTGAGCGGTCGGGCGACCGTCCACGAACAGGTCGTACAGGCCGTCCGGGCGGGGCGGGGCGCCCGCGTAGACGCGCTTGGTGGGCAGCGCGTCCAGCTCGACGGCGGTGGCGCGGGTGCGGAAGACCAGCCGTACGCCGGAGGGCTGCGACTCGGCCATGGCGAGCTGCCCGTCGGCGCACTGGGCGCGCGCCCAGGACGGCAGCCGGTGCGGCAGCACACCGTGGGCGGTGCGCTCCGTCTCGACGGCGCCGCGCAGGAGCTCCGCGGTGACGGGTGTGGTGATCCAGTGGGGTCCGGTGTGCATCGGTCTCAGCTCGTTCCGGCTCGTTCTCGGCTCGTTCTCGGCCTGGTGATCGAAGAAGTGGAGTGGGGTGAAGCGGTGGGACGGCCGTACGGGCGGTCAGTTCGCGGGCCAGTTGCGCAGCAGGGCGTCGAGCGCGTCCAGGGCCCTCGACCAGCTCTCCCGGGAGTCGGGGGCGCTGTGGCTGAAGCCCCCCGCCAGCTCCAGGCTGACGAAACCGTGGAAGACGCTGCCCAGCAGCCGCACCGCGTGCGTCTGGTCGGGCTCGGTCAGGTCGTAGCCGCGCAGGACCGCCCGTGTCATCTGCGAGTGCCGGGGGCCCGCACTGGCGGCGGCCGCCTCGGGGCTGAGCGGGAACCGGCTGGCGGCGTACCGGCCGGGGTGCTCGCGGGCGTAGTCGCGGTAGACGTCCGCCAGCGCGACGAGGGCGTCCTTGCCCGCCCGGCCGGCCAGTGCGGCTGCGGCCAGGTCGGCCAGCTCCTCCAGGGCGAACAGGGCGATCCTGGTTCTGAGGTCCTGGGAGTTCCGTACATGGGAGTACAGGCTCGGCACCTTGACGCCGCACCGCCGGGCCAGGGCCGAGACGGTCACCTCGTCGAAGCCGAGCTCGTCGGCCAGTTCCGCGCCTTCCTGCGCGAGGCGCTCCGGGGTCAGTCCGGCGCGGGCCATGGCTCTCCCTTCAGGTGGATGCTGATTGCCTAATGCATTGTGCACCCGCCTAAGAGTATTAGGCAAATGCCGAAGCCGTCGATGAACGCGTGCGGTGACGGACGACCGTCCTGCAGCAGGTGTGCTCGGACAGGGGGACATGCGACGATCGGGGACGCGGATGCTCCGGCGGACCGGGAGGTACGGCACCGATGCGGAACTGGCAGTTGACCGAGACGTTCACCAGTACGTCCGGTGAGGTGAGCTGGGAGCGTCTGGGGGACCCCGGTGGTGAACCGGTCGTCCTGCTGCACGGCACCCCCTTCTCGTCGTTCGTCTGGCGTGCCGTCGCCCGGTCGCTCGCGCGCGGCCACCAGGTGTTCGTCTGGGACATGCCGGGCTACGGAGCCTCGGAGAAGGCGGAGGGGCAGGACGTGTCCCTGGCCGCGCAGGGCCGGGTCTTCGCGGAGCTGCTGGACCACTGGGGGCTGGACGCGCCGGCGGTGGTCGCCCACGACTTCGGCGGTGCGGTCTCCCTGCGGGCGCATCTGCTGCACGGTGCCCGTTACCGGGCGCTCGCCCTGGTCGACCCAGTGGCCCTGGCGCCGTGGGGCACTCCGTTCTTCCGGCTCGTCGGTGAGCACTCTGCGGTCTTCGAACGGCTCCCGCCCGCTCTGCACCGCGCTCTGGTACGTGAGTACGTCAGCTCGGCGAGCCACCTCGGCCTGCGGCCGGCGGTCCTCGACCGACTCGTGCAGCCCTGGGAGGGCGACCCCGGCCAGGCCGCCTTCTACCGGCAGATCGCCCAGGCCGACCAGCGGTACACCGACGAGATCCAGGACCGGTACGCGGACATCGACATCCCGGTGCTGCTCTGCTGGGGCCAGGAGGACACCTGGCTGCCCGTCGCCAGGGGACGGGAACTCGCCGCTCTGATCCCCCACGCGCAGTGGGAGCCGATCGCCGGCGCGGGCCATCTCGTGCAGGAGGACGCCCCCGCCGAACTCACCACCGCCCTCGTCGCGTTCCTTCAGCGGCCGCGTGGCCGCTCCCGCACGTAGTGGACGATGTCCTCGCCCCCGTCGGACACGTCGGTCCGGCCCGTGAGGACGAAACCCAGGCTCTCGTACAGCCGCTGGGCGCGGGCGTTGCCGGCCTGTGTGAACAGCTGGAAGCGGTCGTAGCCGCGGGCGTGTCCGTGGGCGAGCAGTGCCCGGACGAGCCGCCCGCCCAGTCCCTCGCCCCAGTGCGCGGGATGGACGGCGACCACGCTGATGTGGCACAGCCCGGGGAGGACCGGGCCGGTGCCGCCGTGCTCGCGGCCGCTCGTGGCGGCCGCGAGGCCGACCGGGCCGTCCGCCGGGCTCTCCGCGACGAAGAAGAACGTGCCGGAGTCGCCGAGCCGTCGGCGGGTGCGGTCCCGGAACCCGCCCGCCCGTGACGGCCGTCCCGTCCTCCGGGTCTCGGCGGCGTCCAGGACGGACAGCGCCCCGTCCACGTCCGTCGCGGTTCCGGGGCGGACGATGACGGTGCGATCGGCCGGCATGCAGGCACGGTAGCCGCCGGGAGGCGCCCGGACGAGGGGTGTGCCCACCACCCGCCTATGATCGGGGGGATGTCTCGTCCGGCCGGGAGGAACAACGCGTGCGTGAGACCGACGGAGCCGCCGGGCCGGTTCCCGAGCCCGTCCCGCGCACCCTGTGCGACGTGACCGGCCTCGTCACCGCACCGGCGCCCGCCGGGGTCGCGTGGAAGCTCACCGAGGCCGGGCGGCAGCTGGACGCGAACGTCGTCCACCTCCCGCCGAACGCGACCGTGGACACGCATGTGGAGCCGGAGCTGGACGTGCTGCTGTTCGTCGTCGCGGGCGGGGGCACCGTCACCGGGACCGGCCGGGCCGAGCACCTCTCCGAGGGGTCGCTGCTCTGGCTTCCCCGGGGCAGCAGCCGCAGCCTCGCCGCGGGGGACGACGGCCTGTTCTACCTGACGGTGCACCGAAGGCGCCCCGGCCTCCAGATCCGTCGTACGGACCGGCCCGCGTCCGGATAGGCGCCCCGCCCCTCGGGCAGCGGCTCACCGAAGAGCCCGGAGTCCGGCGGGGCGGCCGAGCGGGGGACGGTGGCCCGGCGGAAGGACGCCGGGGCCTCCGACGGGGGCAGCCGCTGGCGGGGCGGGGCGGGTCCGGATCGCGGGAGCGCCCCGGACGCCGCGCGGGAGCGGCGCCCGGGGCGGATGCCCAGGTCGTCCGGACGATCCGGGGGTGGGCTCAGCGGTCGTCGGCGACCTTGAACGTCAGGGTCTCGGTGAACGTGCGGCCGTAGGAGTCGGTCGCCGTCACCTTGGCCCGGTGGGTGCCGTTCCCGAGCCCGGCGGGCAGTTCCAGCCGCCACAGGTGCATCGAGCGGTCGGCGACGCTGCCACCGTCGACGAGCTGGTGCGCGACGCCGCGCGGGTCGGACCACTCCGGACCGATCAGCTGGTCCTCGCCCCGCGCCCGCTGGGTGCGCACGGCCTGGCGCGCCTTGCCGCCGTCGATGCTGACCCGCACCGAGGAACCGGTGGAGCCCATGAAGAAGTTGGTGGTCAGCCAGGTGGTGCCGGCCAGGTCGTCCCTGGTGACGACGGTGGTGTCGGCCAGCTCGGGCGCCTCGCCCTCCTTGTCCTCGTTCCATTGCCGGCGCGCGGCGTACCACTCGCGGTACGTCGGCGAGTTGACGCCGAGCTGCATCTGGAAGCCGTCGTCCCGTCCGGTGACGGTGAAGCGCTCCTTGAACCGGTTGCCGTTCACGTTCAGCGTGAGCACACCCGGCAGGGCGCCGTCGCGGCCGACGGCGATCGGATAGCCGTGCTCGGTCAGCTCGCCGGAGTACCAGTCGCCGGAGATGGCACCGGCCACGATGTGCGGGAAGGGCAGCCCGTCGATGCCGAAGATGTCCTTCCAGCCCTTGAACAGGTCACCGGTCTTCATGTTCTCGACGCTGTGGGTGTGGCCCGCCACGGCGACCGCCTTGCGGCCCTCAAGCAGCTCGTACACCTCCAGCAGCTCGTCCGTCTGGTGCTGGTGACTGCCCTCGTCGGCGAAGGTCAGCAGCGGGATGTGGCTCGCCACCACGACCAGCTTGTCCTTCGGCACCCGGGCCAGGTCCGCCTTCAGCCAGGCGAGCTGCCGCTCGCCGAGGCGCCCGTTGTAGGCGGGCTTGTTCTCGGGGTCGTTGCAGTGGGGGTGGTCGCCGTCGGCGTTGTCGACGTCCGGGGTGCACGGGTAGCGCACGGTGTTGAGCGCGACGACGTGGGTGCGGCCGGCGTCGTACGAGTAGTACGCCGGGGCCAGTTGCTGCCGGAAGGTGTCGAAGGAGTGCTCGGCGGTCTCGGCGTCGTAGTCGAGGTCGTGGTTGCCGGGCAGGAAGCGCACCGGGCCGTTGAGCTCCTTGGTCAGGCCCTTGACGTCCGGGTAGAGCGACAGGTCGTCGCCGACCACGTCACCGATGAACAGCGAGCCGCAGCCCTGGTGGTCGTCGCGCTTCGACAGGTCCGCGATGGCACCGGCGCGCGCGTAGCCGACCTCGGTCCTGTTGTAGGTCTGCAGGTCGCCCGCGATGACACAGTTCTGCTTGGCGGAGGCGGTCGCACCGCTCCTGACCAGCGGGAAGTTGACGGCCTTCGGCAGGGGGCCGGTCGGCTCGATGCCGCCGTAGCGCAGCTCCGGGGAGCCGGCGGGCAGGTGGTTGTAGTGGAACTGGGCGACGTTGCTGTCGTCGACCGGGACCTGGTAGCCGGCGGGCTGGGTGACGGAGACGGTCATGTTGTCGAACGCGGGCAGCTCGTAGCGGCCCTGGCGGTCGGTGGTCACGACGTCGCGGCCGTTGGTCACCGACACGCCCGCCACGCCGCGGTCGCGTCCGCCGTCGCTGCTGCTGTCGCGGTCGCGGTCGAGGAAGACCCGGCCCCTGAGCACCGGCCGGTCCGCCGCGGTCTCCTCCGCCGGGGCGTCGGCCGGCACGACCTCGATGTGGCCGCGGTACGCGGTCTCGTCCCAGCCGGGACCGCGGTCGGCGGTTGCGGGGGCGGGAGCGGACTCGGGAGCCGCGGACGCGGGCCCCTGCACGGTGAGGGCGAGGGCGGTCGAACCGGCGAGAGCCATCGCGCCGAGCGTGACGGCCGTGGCGCGGGCGCGTCCGACGTGGGGGCGGGACAGTGGCATTGCTGTGGCACCTCCGTAGTTCCGGCAGGTGGAGCACCGGCCCCGGGACGGCCGGCGGCAGTGAGACTGTCCGCCGGAGTTGAATGGCGGGCGAGGAACAGGCGAAACGTGGAGGGACAGGCACCGCTCAGTGCGCCCCGCGGGACGTACGGCAAGGAACCGGGCATCGCGGGGTGCATGGGGCGCGTGGAGTGCGTGGAGTGCGGAAGTCGCAGGGCTGGGCGAGGGTGCGCCCGGCGGCGCGCGCCCTCGGGGACCCTGCCCGCGCGGCGGGCTCGCGCCCTGACGGCTCGACGCGGGAGCGGACCCGGCACCGAAACGGGGGCCTCACCGCGGGATCACGGCAGGAGCACCTCCGCCCCCGGACCCAGCGGCAGGTCCAGCGCGTAGGAGACGCCGAGCACCGCCGGCCAGGTGACCAGGAACGGCACCAGGTCGACCGCCAGGCGCGACATCGGGGTGCCCAGTTCCGCCTCCGGCTCGTAACGGCGCAGCAGGGCCAGGGACAGGAACAGGTACGGACTGAGCGGTGTGATCATCTGCGCGTCCAGGAAGCAGATCACGATGCAGATCTCGACCACCGGGGAATCGGCCACCGGGGAATCGGCCACCGGGGATTCGACTGTCGGGGATTCGACCATCGGGGATTCGACACCGTCCTCAGCGAGCTGGACATGGCCGTCGTCAACGCCCTCCGGATCCAGCCCCGGGCCCCCTGGTCCCTGGTGGGCAAGGCGCTCGGCGTCGGCGCGGTCACCGCCGCCCGCCGCTGGAACCGGCTCACCGGGCTCGGCGCCGCCTGGGTCGACGGCTACCTCGCGCCCGAGGCCGGCGGACGGGTCCTCGCCCAGGCCGAGATCGTCACCGAGGCCGCGGAGGCCGGACGGGTCGCCCGGCTCCTCGCCCGGGACGGGCAGGCGATGAGCGTCGAGCAGACCTCCGGCGCCCGGGACATCCTGGCCGTCGTCCGGGCGCACGACCTCGACGGCCTCGCGGACTGCATCGGCGAGCGGATCGCGCGCTGCCCGGGCGTACGGGCGGCCCGCTCGCACGTCATCACCGCCGCGCCCTTCGAGGGCAGCCGCCGGCGCCTGCGCAGCCTCTCCGCCGAGCAGCGCGCCCTGCTGGCCGTAGCCCGGCAGCCCACGGTGCCCGCGGAACCGCTGCGCCCGGTCGACCGGCGCATCGTCGTGGCCCTCGGCGAGGACGGGCGGATGCCGCTCAACCAGCTCGCGTCCCGCGCCGGCACCGGCGTGAGCACCGCCCGCCGGCGCCTCGCCCAGCTGCTGGACGGCGGGCAGCTGGTGCCGCGGTGCAGCCTGGCCCGGCCGCTCACCGGCCGGCCCGTCTCCGCCGTCTGCTCCGCCTCCGCCGTCTGCTCCGCCTCCGTGCCGGCCGAGCACCTGGAGGCCGCCTCCACCGCGCTGCGTACCCTTCCGGAGCCGCGGCCGTGCGCCGTCACGGCGGGCCCGTACAACATGATCCTCGACGTGTGGCTGCGCGGGGTCCACGACGTGCACCGGCTGGAGGCGCACCTGGAACAGAAGCCGGCGCGGTGCGGCTTCCGGGTCGGTGACCGTGCCGTGGTGCTGCGCACGGAGAAGAACGTGGGCCGGGTGCTGGACCGCCGCGGGCACAGCGTCCTCAGGGTGCCCATGGAGGAACCGCTCCCGACGAGCGGTCACACGCCCGTGGAGAACCCCTCCCCTCAGTGGCCGGGCGACCTGTCGTGGGCCGGGTCCCGTCCCGGCGTGCGGGCGCAGCCGCTGTCCCGGGGCGGCGACCAGTCCCGCGGGGGAGCGCTGCGCGGCCTGCGCGGAGGCGGGACGGCCGCCCTACGGGCGGCGGACGCGGCGACGCCGGTCCCGGCGGCCGGCTCCGGCTGCCGTTCACAGGTGGAACAGGCCGGGACCGGCCAGGTCGGGGCGGCGGCGCCGCCGTGCGGATCCGTGGGGACCCGGTGCGTGGAGACGGCCGGTCCCGGTCACCTCACTTGTTCTCCTCGGCGCTGTCGTGCGCCCCGGCGCCCGGACGGTCGGACCGGTGCCGGCCGCCGGGCAGGAACTCCTGCACCTTCGACTTGAACCCCTGTTTCAGCACGGACGCGCTGTCGCTGTCGCCGTGCAGGACGGCGGAGGCCGCAGCCTCGATCTGGTCCAGTTCGGCGTGCGGCGGGACCGGCGGGACGGCCGGGTCGGTGCGGAAGTCGATGACGAACGGCCGGTCGGCGGCGAGCGCCCGGTCCCACGCGGCCTCGACCTGCTCGGGCTTCTCCACCCGTACGCCGTCCAGGCCGATGCGCTGTGCGATCTCCGCGTACGGCAGATCGGGGATGGCTTGCGACTCCTCGAACCGGGGGGCGCCTTCCATGGCGCGCATCTCCCACGTCACCTGGTTGAGGTCGCAGTTGTTCAGCACCGCCACGACCAGCCGCGGATCGGCCCACTCGCGCCAGTACTTGGCGGCCGTGACCATCTCCATCATGCCGTTCATCTGCATCGCCCCGTCCCCGACCAGGGCGATCGCGGGCCGCTCCGGGTGGGCGAACTTCGCCCCGATGGCGTACGGCACCCCGGGCCCCATCGTCGCCAGCGTGCCGGACAGGGAACCGCGCATCCGGCCGCGGAAACGCAGGTGACGGGCGTACCAGTTGGCGGCCGAGCCGGAGTCCGCGGCGAGGATCGCGTCCTCGGGCAGCTTGCCGTCCAAGGCGTGCACCACGTACTCGGGGTTGATCGGGTCGGCGTCCACGGCGGCCCGCCGCTGCATCACCTCCCACCAGCGGGAGACGTTCTTCTCGATCTTCTTCCGCCAGGCGCGGGTGGTCTTCCCGCGCTTCTGCCGCAACAGCGGCAGCAGCCGCTTCAGCGTCTCGTGGGCGTCACCGACCAGGTTCACCTCGAACGGGTAGCGCAGCCCGATCATGTGCGGGTCGACGTCGATCTGGACGCCCCGCGCCTGGTCCAGCTCCGGCATGAACTGCGTGTACGGGAAGCTGGAGCCGATCATGAGCAAGGTGTCGCAGTCCCGCATCAGCTCGTAGGACGGGCGGGTGCCCAGCAGGCCGATGGAGCCCGTGACGTACGGCAGGTCGTCCGGCAGCACGTCCTTGCCCAGCAGGGCCTTGGCCACCCCGGCCCCGAGGCGGTCCGCGAGCTGCTCCACCTCGGCCCGCGCACCGCGCGCCCCCTGCCCGACGAGGACGGCGACCTTCTCGCCGGCGTTCAGCACATCGGCGGCCCGCTGGATGTCCTGGTCGGCCGGGACCGGCGCGTACTGCCCGAGGCCCAGGCTGGACGGCACCATCTTGAACGCGTGCGTCGGCGGGCTGTAGTCCAGCTCCTGCACGTCGGCGGGGAGGATGACCGCGGTGACGGTGCGCTTGGCGTACGCGGTGCGGATCGCCCGGTCGAGGAGGTTGGGGAGCTGCTCGGGCACCATGGCCGTCTCGCAGAACTCCGAGGCCACGTCCTTGAACAGGTTCTGCAGGTCCACCTCCTGCTGGTACGAGCCGCCCATGGCGCTGCGGTTGGTCTGCCCGACCAGCGCGACGACGGGGACGTGGTCCAGCTTGGCGTCGTACAGCCCGTTCAGCAGGTGGATCGCGCCCGGCCCCGAGGTGGCCGCGCACACGCCCACCTTGCCGGAGAACTTGGCGTACCCCACCGCCTCGAAGGCCGCCATCTCCTCGTGCCGCGCCTGGACGAACTTCGGCTGGTTGCCGGCGCGGCCCCAGGCGGCCAGCAGACCGTTGATGCCGTCGCCCGCGTAGGCGAAGACGTGGTCCACCCCCCAGTCCCGCAGCCGCTGGAGGATGTGGTCGGACACCTTCGTGCTGGCCATGGGCACTCCGTTCCCGTATCCGCGTGTCCTGCGACGTGCTCGGGGCAGGACTGCCGGGCCGGCGGCGGCCGTCCGGCCGCCCGGCATGACAATCCATGGGTAACCGTGCGAGTCGGGGGGAAACGCCCCGGACACGCCATCACCTCCGCGGCCCACGGCCCCGCGCCGACACGCGTGCCAGGAACAGACGGCGGGGTCCGGCCGTTGTCCCTCACGACGTACGACGAGAGGTACGACACGGCACTCGCGCGGACGGCGGACGGAGGTGTGGCCATGCGACGCAGGCCCCGCACCCCTGCCCGCGCCCTGAACCCCCGCCGCCGTGTCCGCCTCCACTCCCGGCCGCACATCGATCTGCAGCGTGTGGCCGGCGCGCTCTGTCGCCCCTGAGTCCTCCCCGGCCCTCCGGCCGGGGACCTCGTGTCGCTGTGCTCGCCGGCCGCCGCCTCCTCCGCACGTGTTCCTCGTGCACGCGCCGGACCGGCGATCCCGTACGGATCTCCAGGAAGGCACCTCACTCGTGTCCCCTTCTTCCTCGTCCTCCTCGTCCTCCTCGTTCTCTTCTCGTTCGCCGCTGCACCTGGCCGTCGCCCTGGACGGCACCGGCTGGCACCCCGCCTCCTGGCGTGAACCGGTGTCCCGGCCCGGGGAGCTGTTCACCGCCGGGTACTGGGCCGGCCTGGTCGCCGAGGCCGAGCGCGGCCTGCTCGACTTCGTCACCATCGAGGACGGCCTCGGCCCCCAGTCCTCCCACCCCTTCGACCCGGACGACCGCACCGACCAGGTCCGCGGCCGCCTGGACGCCGTCCTCGTCGCCGCCCGTGTCGCGCCGCTGACCCGGCACATCGGCCTGGTCCCGACCGCGGTGGTCACCCACACGGAGCCCTTCCACCTCTCCAAGGCCATCGCCACCCTCGACTACGTCAGCACCGGCCGGGCGGGCCTGCGGGCGCAGATCACCGCGCGCCCGAACGAGGCCGCGCACTTCGGCCGCCGCACGATCCCGCGCATCGACGCCTACGACAGCCCGGCCGCGCAGGAGGTGGTGACCGGGCTCTTCGACGAGGCCGCCGACTACGTGGAGGTCGTCCGCCGGCTCTGGGACAGCTGGGAGGACGACGCGGAGATCCGGTCCACTGCCACCGGCCGCTTCGTCGACCGTGACAAGCTGCACTACATCGACTTCCAGGGCCGGCACTTCAGCGTCAAGGGCCCCTCCATCACCCCGCGTCCGCCGCAGGGCCAGCCCGTCGTCACCGCACTCGCCCACCGGACCGTCCCGTACCGGCTGGTGGCCCGCCAGGCCGACGTCGGTTACGTGACCCCGCACGACACCGGCCAGGCCCGCGCGATCGTCGCGGAGATCCGCGCCGAGCAGGAGGCGGCCGGCCGGGCCGGGGACATCCTGCACGTCTTCGGTGACCTGGTGGTCTTCCTGGACGACGACCCCGCCGAGGCCGTGGCCCGCCGGGAGCGTCTGGACGCCCTCGCGGGAGAGCCGTACACCAGCGACGCCCGTGTCTTCGCCGGGACCCCCGACCGACTGGCCGACGAGCTGCAGGAGTTGCAGGGCGCCGGGCTGAGCGGGTTCCGGCTCCGGCCCGCCGTTCTCGGCCACGACCTCCCGGCGATCACCCGGCGCCTGGTCCCCGAGCTGCAGCGCCGGGGCGCCTTCCGTCACGCCTACGAGGCCGGCACCCTGCGCGGCCTGCTGGGCCTGCCCCGCCCCGCCAACCGCTACGCCGCCGCGACCGCCTGAAGCCGGAGGGACGGTAAACCACCATGAGCAAGCCGCTGAAGCGGATCCACCTGGCCGCCCACTTCCCCGGCGTCAACAACACCACCGTGTGGAGCGACCCCGAGGCCGGCAGCCACATCGAGTTCGGCTCCTTCGCCCACTTCGCGCGCACCGCCGAACGCGCCAGGTTCGACTTCCTGTTCCTCGCCGAGGGGCTCAGGCTGCGCGAGCAGGGCGGGCGGATCTACGACCTGGACGTGGTCGGCCGCCCCGACACCTTCACCGTCCTGTCCGCGCTCGCCGCCGTCACCGAGCACCTCGGCCTGACCGGCACCATCAACTCCACCTTCAACGAGCCCTACGAGGTCGCCCGCCAGTTCGCCAGCCTCGACCACCTCTCCGGTGGACGCGCCGCCTGGAACGTCGTCACCTCCTGGGACGCGTTCACCGGCGAGAACTTCCGGCGCGGCGGCTTCCTCCCGCAGGAGGAGCGCTACTCCCGCGCCAAGGAGTTCCTCGCCACCGCCCACGAGCTCTTCGACTCCTGGCACGGCGACGAGATCGTGGCCGACCGGGTCACCGGCACCTTCCTGCGCGACGCGAAGGCGGGCGCCTTCGTGCACCACGGACGGCACTTCGACATCGAGGGACGGTTCAACGTCCCGCGCTCCCCGCAGGGCCGCCCCGTGATCTTCCAGGCGGGCGACTCCGACGAGGGCCGCGAGTTCGCCGCCTCCGGTGCCGACGCGATCTTCAGCCGGCACGCCACCCTGGAGGCGGGCCGGGCCTTCTACACGGACGTCAAGCGCCGGCTGGCCGCCTACGGCCGACGCCCCGACCAGCTCCTCATCCTGCCCGCCGCGACCTTCGTCCTCGGCGACACCGACGCCGAGGCGGAGGAGCTGGCCAAGGAGGTGCGCCGGCAGCAGGTCAGCGGCGCCACGGCCATCAAGCACCTGGAGTTCGTCTGGAACCGCGACCTCTCCTCGTACGACCCGGACGGCCCGCTGCCCGACATCGACCCCGACCTCGGCGAGCACCACATCGCCCGTGGCCGCGCCCAGGTGCGCATGTACCGGGACCCGCTGGCCACCGCCCGCGAGTGGCGGGAGCTCGCCGCGGCCAACGGCTGGTCCATCCGCGACCTCGTCATCGAGACCGGCAACCGGCAGAACTTCGTCGGCTCGGCGGCGACGATCGCGAGGACCATCGACGACCTCGTCCAGGCCGACGCCGCCGACGGGTTCATCCTCGTCCCGCACATCACCCCGGGCGGGCTCGACGCCTTCGCCGACCGGGTCGTCCCGCTGCTCCAGGAACGGGGCGTCTTCCGCACGGAGTACGAGGGCCCGACCCTCCGCGACCACCTGGGTCTCGCCCTCCCCCACTCCCGGCTTCGCTCGAGCGGGGAAACCTCCATGGACGACGCAGGGGGTGAGCGGACGGCGTCGTAGGGCTCGTCGCACACCGGCCCGGACGGCCGCCGGCCACTCAGCCGGCGGCCGTCCGGGCCGCGCGGCGGCCTCCGCCGGGTCGAGCACGGGAACGGCCGCCGGCAGGGCCCTGGTGTACGGGTCCCGCGGCGCGTCGTACACCGTGTCGGCCGGGCCCTCCTCCACGACGGCGTGGGGAGGTCGACGGTCAGCCCGTCGACCTCGATCAGCGCTGTCGCCGCCGTCGTCGGGCTTCACCTTCGGGCTGAACGCCAGGTGGCTGGTGTAGCCGAAGTGCCCGACGCCGACACGGGACCTGAGGCTGTCGTCCGAGCCGATCTGCGCGAGCCCGGCGGGACCGAGGTTCGTGTCGGTCGTGATGGCCGCCGCGTCGTCCCCCGAACTGGTCGACAGACGCTGGTTGATAACCGCCGGGCCGAGTCCGGAGCGCACGTCGATGGTGTCGGGGCAGGCCTTGCGCTGGTCGTCGGTCTCCTCCGACCAGTGCTCGTTGCGCTCCAGTTGCAGCCGCTCACCGTCGTTGGTGTTCTCGACGGCCTTGTCCGGCCCGGAGGAGACCGGGTGCTCCTCGTACCCGGTGCCGGTGTCCTCGTCCTTGGGCACGGGTGCGAACCGGGTCTGCGTCGCCAGACAGTCGCCAGACAGGGGAAGCCGCCGACGGGCTTCTTCAGCCTGAAGACGATGGTCTTGTCGTCCGGCCGCGCGAAGGCGGTCCGCTTCACGACGCTCGACGCGATCTGCCGCACGCCCGGCTGCCAGCCCGACGTGCTGCGCTGGGTGCCCGACGAGGACACGGACGAAGGGCCCCGCCGACTGGCGTCCCGGCCCTGGAGGTCGTGGGCAACTGGTGGCCCCACCACGACCCGGCCGGCCGGCTCCCCGCGCGCCTGGAGGACTTCCTGGACGCCGGACCCCGGCCCGTCCTCGTCGGCTTCGGGAGCATGGCGGGCGGCGACGGGGAACGGCTGAGCGAGATCGCCGTACGGGCGCTGCGCCGCGCCGGGCTGCGCGGCATCCTCCAGACGGGCAGCGCGGGACTGGCCGCCGAGGGCGACGACGTGCTCACCGTCGGGGACGTCCCGCACGCCCTGCTGTTCCCGCGGCTGGCCGCGGTGGTGCACCACGCGGGCGCCGGTACGTCGGCCGCCGCGCTGCGCGCCGGGGTGCCCGCGGTCACCGTGCCGGTCACCGCCGACCAGCCGTTCTGGGCGGGACGGCTCGCCGCCCTCGGTGCCGCGGCCGGACCGCTCCCCTTCCGGTCCCTCACCGCCGGACGGCTCGCCGACGCGCTCGGCCGCGTGGTGAGGCAGCGGACGTACACCCAAGCCGCCGCAGGAGCGGCGCGCCGCATGGCGGCCGAGGACGGGGCGGGCCGCGTGCTCGAAGCCGTCGAGCGGCTCGCCGAGGGATGAGCGATCGGGGCAGTCCACCCTGCTCACCGGTGTGTGAGGGCCCGGAGAGCGGATAAACGCGGGGAATGAGCAGCTTTCCGGAGAGGAGCATGCCGGGGGAGAGCGGGTTCCCGCCCCCGGCCGTGCGGCGCAGTGCGCCGGCGCCCGCGGCGTCGGCCACGGGTATGACACCGATGCAGCCCAGGCGGGACGGCGAGGGCAGCCTGGCCGCGGTGGTGGAGACCCTGCTGGACAAGGGACTCGTCCTCAACGCCGACATCATGGTCTCCGTGGCCGGGGTGGAACTGCTGGGCATCCGCCTGCGTGCGGCACTGGCCTCCTTCGAGACGGCTGCGCGCTACGGCCTGGAGTTCCCGTCGGGCACGGACACCGAGACCGCCGCCTGGCGGGAGGCGCGCGAGGAGAAGGAGACCTGCCCGGAGTGCGGCAAGCGCGCTCCCGTCGACCAACTGCTGAACCAGTGGTGCCCCTGGTGCGGCTGGCGCAGCGCACAGTCCCGGCTGGAGCGGGGCGTCACCGAGCAGACCCCCGCCGCCGTCACCACAAGCCGGGACGACTCCGCCGCCGGGGAGCGCGCGGACGCGGAAGCGGAGGAGAGCGCGGAGGAGAGCGCGGCGGAGCGGACCGAGGCGGAGGCCGGGGTGCGGACCGGGGACGGAGGCGGTTCGGCATGACGGACGGCCGGCCACCGATGCGGCCCACCCGGGACCCCCGGGTGACCCTGGACGACCTGGTGGAGGTCCTCCTGAACAAGGGCGCCGTCCTGCACCTGGACCTCATCGTCGCCGTGGCCGACATCCCGCTGATCGGTGTCAGCATCCGCGCGGCCATCGCCGGGATGGAGACGATGCTGGAGTACGGCATGATGCGCGACTGGGACGAGGCCACCCGCGCCTGGGCCGAGCGGTCCGCCGTCCGCCGCGCCATCGACCTGCGGGACGGCGAGGGCGTCGTCTGCCGCATGAGCGGCGGCCACCTGCTGACCGAGGGCATCTACACCGGGTGGCGGCCCGGCACCGTCTACCTGACCGACCAGCGCCTGGTCGTCCTGCGCGACGAGCCACGGGAGATCCTGTGGCAGACCGAGCTGGGCGCCGTCCGCGCCGTACGGCTCGAGCCCGAGCGCACGGTGGGCGGCGAGGAGCGGCTGCGGCTGCGGCTGGCGCTGACCGACGGCCGGGAGGAGCGCCTCTCGGCCCGGGAGCCCGGGAAACTGCGCGACCTGCTCACCGACGCGTGCGCCGGCCGTCTCGACGGGGCCTTCCTGTTCGCGCCCACGCCCGAGGAGGAGACCCTGGCCGAGGGGCACCTGTGGTACCACGAGCCGCGCCGCGGCGGTCCGCTGTGGCGCGGCGGACAGGGACGGCTGACCGCCGACACCCTGACGTGGAAGTCTCCCGTGGACGCCCGGCCCGCCCTGGTCCTGTCCCGGGCGGACATCACCGGCCTGCGGCGGCTGGACGAGCGCGGTCCCGCCGGGACCGGCGGGGTCCTCGCCCTGGAGACGACGGCCCGCGGCGAGGTGCGGCTGGCCGCCGACGACCCGGAGGCGTGGGCGGCGTGGCTGACCCCCGGCCGTCCCGTGGCGGTGACCGGATGAGTGACCGAGTACAGCAGCAGGAGGGGTGAGGACCCATGTCTTTGACCGTCGACGAGAAGAGCCTCAAGCACGGAGTGCTCTCTCTGGTGGTCACCCTGGTCGAAGTGATCCAGGAAGCACTCGAACGCCAGGCCGTGCGCCGCATGAACGGCGGCGACCTGACCCTGGAGGAGATGGAACGCCTGGCGGACGCCCTGCTGGAACTGGACGAGGCGATGGAACAGATCAAGGACGACCACGGCATCACGTCCTCCGTGGCCGATCTGCACCGCGGTCTCGACGAGGTGGTCGACGACGTCGTGGACAAGCTGATCAATCCGAGGCGCTGGGCGGAGGAGGCACGCGGATGACCGAGCAGACCGCGCTGTACGTGTACGCGCTGGTCCGCCACCGGCCGGGGGCCGCCGACGGCGTCACCGGCCTCGACGACCGTCCCCTCCGGCTGGTGCCGGTGCCCGGCACCGACGTCGCCGCGCTGGTCCACGACGCGTCGCCGAAGCCCTTCGAGGGCGCCGACGACCAGGTGCGCCGCTGGGTGGAACAGCAGAGCCGGGCGGTGACCACCGTGTGGGAACGCACCGGCGGCGTCCTGCCGATGACGTTCAACGTCCTGGTCGCCGACGAGGAGCCGGCGCAGGACCCGGCCGGCGGCGGACGGCGGGCCGAACAGCGCCTGACGGACTGGCTCACCGGGCGGGCGGCGGAGATCACCGAGCGGCTGGACGCACTGACCGGCCGGTGTGAACTCAGGGTGGAGATCACCGTGGACCGCACGGCGGTCACCGCGCGGGAGACGCGGACGGACCCGCGGGCGGCGCAACTCGCCGGCCGGTCCGCCGGAATGCGCCGGCTGCTGGCCCGGCAGCAGGAGCAGGACGTGCGGAACGCGGCCGGGCAGCTCGCCGACACCCTGCACGCCGAGGCCCGGCACCGGCTGCTGTCCGTCGCGGAGGACTTCCGCGACCGGGGCCGCGCGCACCGTGCCCCGGACGAGACGGACGTCCTGTCCGCCGCCCTCCTCGTCCGGAAGGAGGACATCGACACCGTCGGCACCGTGCTGAGCGAGCTCCGGGCCCGCCACCCCGCCGTCCGCATCCGCTTCCTCGGCCCCTGGCCCCCGTACTCCTTCACCGAGGACGGCCTCGGGATGCGGGAGCGGGACGGGACGGCCGAGGCCGTCGGCGGGGGGACGCGGCCGCACCCGCCCGGCGTCTGAGTCACTTCGTGCCGCCGCGTCCCTGGAGGTGCAGCGACCGCAGGGCCGCCTCCAGGGCGAAACGGCGGTCGGGGTCGGCGAGACGGTCGCCGAGGCGGGCGTCCAGACTGCGCAGGCGGTAGCGGACCGTCTGCGCGTGCACGCCGAGCATCTCGCCGACCTGCTCGGCGGGCGCCCGGGTCGACACGTGGACGCGCAGCGTCTCGACGAGCCGGTCGCGCCGGCTCGGGGGCAGCCCGTCGAGCGGAGCCAGCTCCCGGGCCGCCAGATGGGACACGAGGGGCGGATCGGAGAGCAGCCACAGCGTCGCCAGATGGTCCTCGCAGGCGGTCAGCGGCGTCTCGGCCACCACCCCCTCGTCGACGAGTTGGAGCAGACGGCGCGCCCACCGGAAGGAGTCGGCCGCCTGGGTCGGCGGCACGGTCAGGCCCAGCACGGCGGGGGTGCCGGCCAGGGCCGTGCCCAGCATCGCCAGGCGCCCCGGGGTGAGGCCTCCCGGCACGAGCAGCAGCGGCTGCGGGCCCACGAGGTCGGCGAGGACGTCCGGGGCCAGGCCCGCCTCGATCCGGGCGGGCGCCGGCGGACGGAGGACGACGGGGACGCACTCCTCCGGCGGCTGCCAGGCGGCCGCCTCGCACAGCCGGGAGACGGCCGCCCGGGACGGCCGCGGCGTGGCCAGGAGCAGGTGGAGCAACTGTCTTCGCAGCGCCGGGACCTCGGACGAGGCGCGGGCCCGCACCTCCGCGTAACCCTCGCGGGAGAGCGCCTCCAGCTCCTCGACGTAGGCGAAGAGGGCGTCGGCGAAGGCGAGGACGAGGGTGGGGGAGAGGCGGTACCGCCGTCCCACGATCCTGGCACGGCGCAGCGCGACCCGGGCGCCGAGCCGGTAGGCACCCTGGAGCGTGTCCAGGTCGCGGCCCTCGTACGCCTCGACCCGGCCGAACCTGCGCAGCGCCTCGTCGCGCAGCGCCGAACTCGTGCCGGGGTCGGCGACGCGGTCCACGAAGGCGGCCAGGGCCCGCTCGACGCCCTGGTGGATGGCGTCCGCGTCGGGACCGTCGAGCAGGCGGCCGTACACGGGGTAGGCCCGGGTGACCTCCGTCCCGATCTCCCTGACCAGGTCGGGGAGTTCCGGCCGGATGAGGGCCGCGAACTCCCTGGGGAGGGGGTCGAGGGGTTCACCGGCCTCCGGCGTCGTCCGTGCGGTGGAAGGCATGAGTGGTCCCTCGCTCTCCGGCCGGCCCGTCACGTGCTCGCCTGTCCGAGAACCTGAAGGTAAGTCAACTTCCGCCCCGCGTACACCACCTGAGCGGCTATTGGTGTCGGCGGGAGCGGTCGCCTCACCTGACGGCCGAGTGCCAGTTCTCCGCGACGATCCGGCCGGCGTCGGGGGCGACGGTGCCGGGCGCCGTCAGGCCGGTGAGGTGGGTCCGGGTGTCGTCGAGCGTGAGGCTGTTGTTCCCGGCGGCGGAGGGCAGCCCGGTCTTCAGGTTGACCGCCGCGTTGATCAGGCCGACGTTCAGGCCGCAGCCCGTGGCCCCTGGGACCGCGAAGGTGCTGTCGCTCTGGGTGGCGCCGGTGAGGTCGATCCGGCTCATCTCACCGGCCTCGTCGGGGGTGCCGTCGCCCCGGAAGAAGCTCATCCCGAACTCGGGGAGGTTCAGGTTCTCCGGGCGCAGCACGATGGGGGAGGCCTTGGACCCGATGTAGCAGTGGTCGCCCAGGAGCGGGTTCTCCAGGTGGATGCGGACCGGGAGGGCGACGATCGGCAGGTCCGTGAGGACGCCCGCGGTCTGGTCGAAGGCGTAGGGCGCGCCGACGGACTCCATGGTGGCGGTGATCTTGTTGAGGGCGGAGCCTTCGAGGGTCCGGCAGAGGGACGTGATCACCGGTATGTCGCTCGGGCACATCAGGCCGAGCAGGCCGCCGGGCACGGTGGCGGGGTCGGCGACGAGCGCGCCGCCGGGCGGGGCGACGACGCTGCTGGTGCCGTCCGCGTTCTGCACGACGCCGATCTGCAGGTCGGTCCGTCCCGTGGCCACGGTGGTGTCGCCCAGCTTGACGGAGCCGCCGGCGGAGGTGGAGACCACGCACTGCGGGGTCCTGGCGAGACCGTCGGCGGCCCGCATCGCCGCGGAGTCCACGGGACAGCGGGTGAAGGGGGCCCACTCGCCGTTCAGGGCGGGGCCGGCGGCGGTCGCCGTGCCCATGGAGGCGAAGGCGCCGAGCGCGGTCAGGGCGGAGACCGTGGCGAGTCCGGTCCGGGGGGCGAACAGTCGCATGTCGGTGGCCTTTCGTGGCGGAGGGGCGCAGGGGAGGAGTGGCGGAGTGGCGCGGGGAGAGAAGGCGGAACGGTTCAGCGTTCGGGCCGGGGGACCACGGCGGGCTGGAGGTCCTCGGTGCACTGCGGCGCGTTGAACTCGTCCCCGAACACCGGGTTGGCGATCGAGCACGTCTGGCCCTGGATCTGCTTGACGTGGTTGCCGGGCCCGGAGACGGAGGCGGTGAGGAGACGGTCGAGGTTCTCGCCGTCGGCGGTGCCGCAGCCGGTGAAGGCCGGGACGGTCACCTCGCCGGTCAGCGTGCCGCCGGACAGGAGCAGGTAACCGGTGGCCGGCAGGCCGAGTTCCTGCTCGCCCCGGCCGTACAGCACCAGGTGGTCACCGGGGTGGGCCGCGGGATCGGGCTCGGGAGAGGTGAGGGGCGACGTGGTCCTGCATCCGGGTGCCACGGCCAGGGGAGTGCCGTTGACCTCCAGGGCGGTCACCCGGAGGAGCAGCGGGGCGCGGACATAGGTGTCCGTCGTCGTCCGGAGGTCGGTCAGGCGCATCCTGATGCGGGCGTCGATCGTGACAGGACCCGTCTGCTCCAGCACCATGGTGGCCTTCACGGGGACGAAGTCGAAGGTCAAAAAGGTGCTCTCGAAGGGGGGCGTCCTCCTGCGTCCCTCGTGGTGGAGGTCGGCCCGGGACGCGGTGTCGAAGACGAGGTGGTCCGGGTCGGGCGGGCCGTCCACGGGGTTCCCCTGCTCGATCAGCATGCAGAACGCAGGCTGGAGCGAGGCGCCCTTCAGCTTGTTCACGTTGGTGTGACCGGTGACGTAGGCGTTCAGCGACGACGGAGTGGACGGGTGCTCGTCGTCGTAGCGGCACGGTGGTGCGTCGCGGTCCGCGGCGGCCGTGCCGCCGGGCGGGTCCCCTTCCCCCCGCGGCGCCCGGTCGCCCTGGTGCTCCGCCGGGCCCTCCGGCTCCTGCGGCCCGTCCTGCGACCCGTCCCGCGGACCGTCCGGCGGCCCGGCGGACGGGGCGGGGGAACCGGGCGAGGCGTCCGGCGAGGACGGTGCGCCGCCCGGCGCCGGCGTTCCCGGCCCGACCGGCACGGTGACCAGCGGCTGGAGGGCCGGGGGGTCTCCGTCGGGGGCACAGTCCACGGTGAGCGGGCCGGGGCCGGCGGGAGTGCCGTCCGCGGTGCCGAGCGCCAGGTCGACGGCGAGCGCCCCGGCCGAGAACGTCAGGTCGCCGTCGCCCCGGCCGGTCACCGAGGGGACGTCCCCCATGGTCGTCAGCGTCAGCGGACCGGACTCCGGCAGGGCGACCGGCTCCGCCGTGCCGCGCCAGGTCGCCTCCGCGGCGGCCTCGTTCCGGGTGACGCCGACCGTGAGCCGGGTGGCGGCCCGCGCGGTGGTGGCACCGGCCGCGGTGAGGTCGGCGACCGCCTCGGCCGGCAGCACCACGGTGGTGGTGACGTCGGTGGGCGTGAAGGCCTCGCCCGCCGCCGCCCGGTCGGGGAACGTCGCCGAGACCCGTACCGCCGCGGGCCGCTGCCCCGACGGGAACGTGCAGGTGTAGGGGAGTTCGGCGGCCACCTCCTGGGTGCCGGCGGCGGAGGCCGCGGCCGGCGCCATGGCGGCGAGCACGACGAACGCGGCGATCGCCGCGCCTCTGGCGCGGACACGGGGCGGCCGCGGCGCGGCTCGTCGGTCTCTCATACGGCTCCGCTCCGGACGTCGGGGGACCGGCGCCGACGGGGCGCGGCGCCGGTGGCGGCGTCCGCCCGGCCGGTGCCGGTGGCCGGGCGGACGCGGGCGGGCGGCGCCTTACGGGTTGGAGCCGACGATCGTGGGGACGGTGCTCGTGCCCGCCACCTTGACGGCGTAGTTGCCCCGGAAGGTGGGCCTGGTGGCGGTCGTGACCACCGTGCCGCAGTTGACCGGGGCGGGACTGGAGCTGACGGCCAGGTCACCGGCGACACTGTTGACCGCCAGTACGCCGGTCGCGTTGGTGTAGGTGGCCGATGCCTTGCCCGTCACCGTGAACCGGCAGGCGCCGGCGGTCACGTCGGCCTTGACATTGCCGACGTATCCCCTGGTGACGCCGGTCGAGGCGGTGTAGTCCTGCGCGACGACCGTCCACGGGGTGACCGACACGGTGGTGACGTTGCCGAGCACACTGGTACACGGCGAGGCACTCGTGCCGAAGGTCATGGTGTTGATGTGGGCGACCGTCGCGGGGTTGCCGGTGGCGCTCTGCATGGTGCCCGACGCGCCCGAGGTGGTGCAGGTCATCGGGATGGTGGCGGTGAGCACGATGTTGCTGGCGTTCGTGGCGGTGAAGGAGGCCGGTGACGGGGTGACGGTCCACACCGTGGAGGGCACCGCGGAGGCGGGGCCGACGGTGAGCCCGAACGCGGCCGCGGCCGCACCCGCGACGACACCGATCCTTCTCGTGGTTCTCTGCATGACTCCGGGACCTTCCTTCAGGGTGGGCCGGCGAAGACTTCGCGGCGGCCAGGAAATGCCGAGCCGGGCCATGACGTTACTTGCGGGAAACTTAGGCGAACAACGCCGCCGTCCATGATTCTTTGAAAAGCGACGGCAACTGTTTCCGGGGTGAGCGGTCCGCGCATTCCCTTAGTCACCCGCTGCTAATGTCGACCTTTCCGGCCGGTGCGGCGGCATGCTCACCGGATGACAGATCCGGGGACGCGCATTGTCTGCGCGGTGACAAGGTGCCGATGGCCCGGGGCGGCCTCCCGGGAAACTCGGGATTACGGTATTGCCCGCCCAGGTTACTCAGTCGTAACGTGCCGGAGTGGCGCGGCGGAAAAGGCGGCCACGTGCCGGAAAGGCAAGGCGATCCGCGTCCGCTGGAGGTGATATGGGAATCGAAGTGGTGGTCGAGGGCCTGACCAAGTCCTTCGGTGAGCAGCGCATCTGGCAGGACGTGACACTCACCCTTCCCGCCGGAGAGGTGAGCGTCATGCTCGGCCCGTCCGGCACCGGGAAGACCGTGTTCCTGAAGTCGCTCATAGGGCTGCTGAAACCCGAGGAGGGCCGTGTCCTCATCGACGGGGTGGACATGGTGAACAGCCCCGAACGGGACATCTACGAGACCCGGAAGCTCTTCGGGCTCATGTTCCAGGACGGCGCCCTCTTCGGGTCCATGTCCCTCTACGACAACATCGCCTTCCCCCTGCGCGAGCACACCCGCAAGAAGGAGTCCGAGATCCGCCGCATCGTCATGGAGCGGATCGAGGTCGTCGGCCTCCTGGGCGCCGAGGGCAAGCTGCCGGGGGAGATCAGCGGCGGTATGCGCAAGCGGGCCGGCCTGGCCCGGGCCCTGGTGCTCGACCCGCAGATCATCCTCTGCGACGAACCGGACTCCGGGCTCGACCCCGTCCGCACCGCCTACCTCTCCCAGTTGCTGATCGACCTCAACGCGCGAATCGACGCGACGATGCTGATCGTCACCCACAACCTCGACATCGCCGCCACCGTGCCCGACAACATGGGGATGCTGTTCCGCCGCGAACTCGTCACCTTCGGCCCGCGCGAGGTGCTGCTCACCAGTGAGGAACCGGTCGTGGCCCAGTTCCTCGGCGGCCGGCGCGAGGGTCCGATCGGGATGTCGGAGGAGAAGGACGCGGCGACCCTGGCCGCCGAGGCCGCCGCTCCCCGGTCGGCCACGGAGCGGGGGCCCCGGGAGATCGTCCCGCAACTGGAGCCCTCGCCCGGTCTCCCGGAGCGCCGCGCCGTCACCCGGCGCCGTCAGCGTGTCATGAACATGATCGACCAGGTGCCGCCCGCCGCGCGCTCCGCCATCCTCCGGACGTACGCGACGAGCGACTCGGCGCCCACCCTGCCGCTGCCGGGAACAGCGGGAAGCGGCACATGGTGACCGGCGTGCTCCGCCGGACCGGCCGGCTCTTCGCACTCGCCGCCGAGGTCGGCCGCGCGGCCTTCCGGAGACCCTTCCAGTTCCGCGAGTTCGTCGAGCAGTTCTGGTTCGTCGCCAGTGTCACGATCCTGCCCGCCGCCCTCGTATCGATCCCCTTCGGCGCCGTCATCGCCCTCCAGGTCGGCTCGCTGACCCGGCAGCTCGGCGCCCAGTCGTTCACCGGAGGCGCCAGCGTCCTCGCCGTCGTGCAACAGGCGAGCCCGCTCATCGTCGCCCTGCTGATCGCCGGCGCCGGCGGCTCCGCCATCTGCGCCGACCTCGGCTCCCGCAAGATCCGCGAGGAGCTCGACGCGATGGAGGTCATGGGCGTCTCGCCCGTGCAGCGCCTCGTCGTCCCCCGGGTCCTGGCCACCATGGGCGTGGCCGTCCTGCTCAACGGCCTGGTCTCCGTGGTCGGCACCCTCGGCGGCTACTTCTTCAACGTCGTGCTGCAGAACGGCACCCCCGGCGCCTACCTGTCCAGCTTCTCCGCCCTCGCCCAGCTCCCCGACCTCTACGTCGGCGAACTCAAGGCACTGGTCTTCGGGTTCATCGCCGGCATCGTCGCCGCCCACCGCGGCCTCGACCCGCGCGGCGGCCCCAAGGGAGTCGGCGACGCCGTCAACCAGTCCGTCGTCATCACCTTCCTCCTGCTCTTCTTCGTCAACATGGTGATGACGGCCGGCTACCTCCAGATCGTCCCGCCGAAGGGAGGCTGACGCCCGATGGCCTCCCCGCTCGCCTGGCTCGACCGCTCCGGCGACCAACTCCTCTTCTACGTCCGGGCCCTGCTGTGGATCCCGCGCACCCTGCGCCGCTACCTCAAGGAGGTGCAGCGGCTGCTCGCCGAGGTCGCCTTCGGCTCCGGCGGACTCGGCGTCATCGGCGGCACCGTCGGCGTGATGATCGCGATGACGCTCTTCACCGGGACCGTCGTCGGTCTCCAGGGCTACGCGGCCCTCGACCAGATCGGCACCGCCGCGTTCACCGGGTTCGTCTCCGCGTACTTCAACACTCGTGAGATAGCCCCGCTCGTCGCCGGGCTCGCCCTCTCCGCGACCGTCGGCGCCGGCTTCACCGCCCAGCTCGGCGCCATGCGCATCAACGAGGAGGTCGACGCGCTGGAGGGCATGGGCATCCGCTCCATGCCGTACCTGGTCACCACGCGCATCATCGCCGGGGTCGTCGCGATCGTCCCGCTGTACGCGATCGGGCTGCTCTCCTCCTACCTGGCCTCCCGTTACGTCACCGTCCTGTTCAACGGCCAGTCCCGGGGCACCTACGACCACTACTTCAACCTCTTCCTCTCGCCCACGGACGTCCTGCTCTCCGTGCTGAAGGTGCTGGTCTTCAGCGTGATGGTGATCCTGGCCCACTGCTACCACGGCTACCGCGCCACGGGCGGCCCCGCCGGGGTCGGCGTCGCCGTCGGCCGGTCCGTGCGCAACGCCATCGTGCTGATCACCGTCACCGACTTCTTCCTGTCGCTCGCCCTGTGGGGCGCGACCACGACCGTGAAGGTGGCGGGGTGAGATGAGACGCTCACGAGCGGCCGAGACGCTGCGCCGCCGGTCCGCCGGAGTGGCGTTCCTGCTGGTGCCCGCCCTCCTGGTGTGGCTGTCCGTCGCCGTCTACGACAAGCGGTTCACCGACTCCGACCCGGTCGTCGTGGAGACCGGCAGCGTCGGCAACGAGATGCACCTGGGCGCCGAGGTCAAACTGCGCGGCGTCGTCGTCGGCGAGGTCCGTGCCGTCGACGCCACCGGCGACGGCGCCCGGCTCACCCTCGCCATGAAGCCCGGCGCCCTGGCCGGCGTACCCGCCGACGTCCGCGCGCAGATGCTGCCCACCACGCTCTTCGGTGAACGGTACGTCGCCCTCGTACCTCCCGAGGACGCCTCCCCCCGGCCGCTGGCCGCCGGCGCGGTCATCCCCCAGGACCGCTCCGCGAACGCCGTCGAGTTGCAGCAGGTCCTCGACGACCTCCTGCCGATGCTCACCGCCGTCCAGCCGCAGAAGCTCTCCGCGACCCTGTCCGCCGTGTCGCGGGCGCTGGAGGGGCGCGGCGACCGGCTCGGCGACACCCTGGCCCGGCTCGACGCGCACCTGCGGGAGTTCAACCCCCACCTGCCCGCCCTCAACCGCGACCTGAAGGAGCTGGTGAAGGTCGGCCACCTCTACGCGGACACCGCCCCCGACATCATCACGGCGCTCACCGACCTCACCACCACCAGCGGCACCCTCGCCGAGCAGGAGGCCGAACTCGCCGCGACCCTGGGGTCCACCACCGGGACGGCCGAGGACCTGACCGCCTTCCTCCGGCAGCACAAGGACAACATCATCCGGCTGAGCGCGAGCGGCCGCCCCACTCTGGAACTGCTCGCCGAGTACTCCTCGTCCTTCCCCTGCACCCTGCGCACCCTCGCCGCGTTCGTGCCCGCCATGGACGAGGCGCTCGGCAAGGGCACCGGCCGGCCCGGCATCCACGTCGACGTCACCACCGTCCCCTCGCGCGGCGCCTACGTCCCCGGCCGCGACACCCCGGCGTACGACTCCGGCGGCGGCCCGCGCTGCTACCCCGTGCCCTACCTCGGCACGTCCGCCGCCCCCGCCGTACGGGCGTCCGCCGCGGCCGGCCAGGACCTCGGGCCCGCCAACTCGCCGCAGGAGAACGCCCTCGTCAACGAACTGCTCGCGCCCGCCGCGGGGAAGCGGCCCGGCGACCTGCCCGACTGGAGCAGCCTGCTGGCCGGCCCCGTGTACCGCGGCACGGAGGTGACCCTCGGATGACCGCTCCGGGCCCCGCCCACACCCCTGACACCGCCGGCGTCCCCGACGGACCCGGCACCGCTCACACCAGGCGCCGCCCGCTGACCGGACCGCTGCTCAAGTCCCTGGTCTTCGTCCTGGTCACCGCCCTCGCCACGGCCGTGCTCGGGCTCAGCGTCGCCGACACCGGCGTGGGCTCCGCGACCCGCACGTACAAGGCCCTGTTCACCGACGTCACCGGGCTCACCGACGGGGACGGCGTGCGGATCTCCGGGGTGAAGGTCGGCGAGGTGACCGACATCCGCGTCGTGGAGCGGCGCACCGCCCAGGTCACGTTCACCGTCCGGGAGGACCGCCGGCTGCCCCGGTCGGCCACCGCCGCCGTGAAGTACCTCGACATGGTCGGGCGGCGCTACGTCGCCCTCGGCCGCGGCAGCGGCGAGCCCGACGGCGCCCTCGCGGCCGGCGCCACCATCCCGCTGAGCCGCACCACGCCCGCGCTCGACCTGACCCTGCTGTTCAACGGCTTCAAACCGCTGTTCGAAGGGCTGTCCCCGAAGGACGTCAACGAACTCGCCGGGTCGATCGTGCAGGTTCTCCAGGGCGAGGGCGCAACCGTCGACAGCCTGCTGAGGCACGTCGGCTCGCTGAGCGAGACGGTCGCCGCCAAGGACGAGGTGATCGGCCAGGTCGTCGACAACCTCACCACCGTCCTCACCACCCTCAACGACCGCGAGGACCACTTCGACGACCTGGTCGTCACCCTCCAGGAACTCGTCACGGGCTTCGACGACGACCGCGAGCCCCTGGGCGAGGCCGTCGAGGCCATGGGCGACCTGACCACCGCCACCGCCGGCCTCCTGGAGGACGGGCGCGCACCCCTGAAGCGGGACATCCGCGAACTGGGCCGGCTCTCGGAGGGCCTCGGCGCCCACATCCCGCGGATCGAGGACTTCCTCGACCGGACCCCCGCAAAGATGACCGCCCTGGCCCGTCTGTCCTCCTACGGGTCGTGGTTCAACCTCTACCTCTGCGAGGCGCGCGTGAGCGGAGTGACCACCTCCGACGGCTCGAAGCCGCCGACCGGCATCGCGGTCACCGAACCGAGGTGCCGGGGATGAGAATGCTCAAGCCGGTGAAGCCGGCCGGGGAGCGCGGTCCGGTCGGCGTCGCGCTCGTCGGACTGCTCGCCCTGACCCTGCTCACCGTCCTCGCCCTGAACGCCGGGCGGATGCCTCTCGTCGGCGGCGGTACGTCCTACAGCGCCGACTTCTCCGAGGCGGCCGGCCTCGACGAGGGCGACGAGGTGCGTGTCGCCGGCGTCAAGGTCGGCGAGGTCACCTCGGTCACGCTCGACGGGGCCAAGGTGAGGGTCGCCTTCGAGGCCGGGGACGCCTGGATCGGGGACCGGACGACCGCCGCCATCGCCATCAGGACACTCCTCGGCGACAAGTACCTGGCGCTGGACCCGCTGGGCTCCGGCCGCCAGGACCCCGGCAGCCGCATCCCGCTGGCGCGGACCACCTCCCCGTACGACGTGACACAGGCCTTCCAGGATCTCAGCGGCACCGTCGACGCCCTCGACACGCAGGCGCTCGCGGAGAGCTTCGAGACCGTCTCCGACACCTTCGAGAACGCGCCGCCCCATGTGCGCGACGCCGCGGCCGGCCTGTCCGCGCTGTCGAGGTCGGTCTCCTCGCGCGACGCGGAGCTGACCGAACTGCTGCGGGACAGCGCCCGGTTCACCACGACCCTGGCGGACAGGAAGTCCAGCTTCGAGACCCTCATCGAGGACGGCGGCTCCCTGCTCGGCGAACTCCGGGACCGCCGCGACGCCATCCGCGCCCTGCTCCAGGGAAGCAGGGCGCTCGGCACCGAACTCGGCGGACTCGTCGAGGACAACGAGCGGCAGCTCGGCCCCACCCTCGAGGCCCTCGGCCGCGTCACCGGTGTCCTGGAGGACAACAGCACCCGGCTGGAGGAGACGCTCGCGCTGGTCGGCCCCTACTACCGCCTCGTCGGCAACACCCTGGGCAACGGCCGCTGGTTCGACAGCTACCTGTGCGGCGTCGTACCCCGTGACTACCTGCCCGCCCGGTCCCGGCCCGAGACCGGATGCCTGCCGCCGAAGCAGCCGACCGCCGACCAGGGGAGTGCGCGACGATGAGCGAAGGCAGAGGCAGAGGCCGGAAGATCCTCGTCGGCGCGCTCGCGCTCGCGGTGCTCGTCGCCGGCGGCCTGGCCACCGTACGGGTCGTCGCGCACGGCGGCACCCGCGTCACCGCCTGGTTCGACCGCGCCGTCGGCGTCCACGCCGGATCCGACCTGCGCGTCCTCGGGGTGCGGGTCGGCGAGGTGGAGTCGGTGCGGCCCCAGGGCACCACGGTGCGCGTGGAGCTCCGGCTGGACGACGGCGTACGCGTCCCCGAGGGCGCCCGGGCCGTCGTCGTCGCGCCCAGCGTCGTCGCCGACCGCTACGTCCAGCTCACCCCCGCCTACACCACCGGGCCCGCCCTCGCCGACGGCGCCGAGCTCCCCGCCGCGCGCAACCGCACCCCCGTCGAGATCGACCAGCTGTACGACTCGATCACCGAACTCGGCCGTGCCCTCGGCCCCGACGGCGCCAACGCGACGGGCGCCCTGTCGGACCTGCTGCGCACCGGTGCCGCCAACCTCGACGGCAACGGCGCCGCCATCGGCGACAGCATCGAACAGTTCGGCAAGGCGGCCAGGACGCTCGACGGCGGCAGCGACGACCTGTTCACCACCCTCGCCCGGCTCCAGACCTTCACCACCATGCTGAAGGAGCGGGACGCCGACGTGCGCACCGCGATGGAACGGCTGGACGAGGTGGTCGGATTCCTCGCCGACAACCGGGACGACCTCGCCGGCGCACTCGAAGAACTCGGCACGGCCCTCGGCCAGGTCAGGACCTTCGTCCGGGACAACCGGGCCGAGCTGACGAAGAACGTCGACCGGCTGGTCCCCCTCACCCGGGCCCTCGTCGACCAGCGTGCCTCGCTCGCCGAGGCACTGGACGTGGCACCGCTGGCCGCCGGCAACCTCGTGAACGCCTACGACCCCGACACCCGCACGCTCGACGGGCGCGCGAACCTCAACGAGATCAGCATGGGCGGACCGCTGCTGCCGCTGCCCGCGACGGGCGGTTCGGCCACCGGAGCGGGGGAGGAGCGGTGAGACGCGGCACGCGCACCACCGGGACGGCGGCGGGCCTCGCACTGGGCGGACTCCTCGCCCTGGGACTGGGCTTCACCCTGGCCCTCGGCGCGGTCTCCGGCACGCCGCCGCGTTTCGACGGCATCGAGGACCTGCCCCTGCCCGGCGGTGCCGACCTCGGCGCCCACCCCTACACCGTCACCGCGGAGTTCGACGACGTGCTCAGCCTGGTCCCGCAGTCCGCGGTGCGGGTCGACGACGTCGCCGTCGGCCGGGTCACCGGCATCGACCTCGGGCGCGACGCCTGGTCGGCCCGCGTCACCATGAAGATCAACGGCGGGGTGCGGCTGCCCGCCGACGCCACCGCCCGGATCGAACAGTCCGGCCTGCTCGGCGAGAAGTACGTGCAGCTCGTCGCCCCCGGCCGGGAGGACGGCGCCGGGGAGGACGGCGACGGCGCGGGGCGGCTGGCCGACGGCCAGGTCATCCCGGTCTCCCGCACCGGCCGCAACACCGAGGTCGAGGAGGTGTTCGGCGCGCTGTCCCTGCTCCTCAACGGCGGTGGTGTCAACCAGCTCAGGACCATCACCCGGGAACTCGACGCGGCGCTCGGCGGCCGCGAGTCCGAGGTCCGCTCCGCGCTGCAGCGGATCGACACCCTGGTGACCGACCTCGACGACCACCGCGGCGACATCACCGACGCCCTCGACGCCGTCAACCGGCTCTCCGCGACCCTCGCCACCCGCGAGGACGACGTCGGCACCGTCCTCACCGACCTCTCGCCCGGCCTGAGGACGCTGGAGGAGCAGCGCGGCGCACTGCTGACCATGCTGCGCTCCCTCGACACGCTCTCCGGCGTCGCCGTCTCCACCATCGACGCGAGCAAGGACGACATGATCGCCGACCTCCGGGCCCTCGCACCGCCCCTGAAGGCCCTCGCGGACGCGGGCGCCGACCTGCCCGACTCGCTCCAGGTGCTGCTGACGTACCCCTTCACCGACGAGGTGCTGCGCGGGGTCGAGGGCGACTACCTCAACGTGTACCTGGACATGGCCGCCGTGCCCGGCACCGAGGTGATCCCGCCGCTGGTGCCCCGGGACGCGGCCTCCCCGTCCGCGCCCCTGCCGCTGCCGACCGCCCCCGGCACCGGCGGTGAGAACGGATGATCACCCCCGCCGTACGGCTCAAGAACCTCGCCTTCCTCCTCGTCGCCGTCCTCGCCCTCGGCCACCTCGCCGTCCGCTACGCCGACCTCGGCCGGTACGTCGGCGTCGCCGGCCACTACACCGTCGACGTGACGCTGCCGCGCACCGGCGGTCTGTTCACCCACTCCGACGTCACCTACCGGGGCGTCTCCGTGGGACGGGTCGGCCCGATCGGCCTCACCGCCGACGGGGTCGTCGCCGAACTGCGCATCGAGAAGTCCGCCCCCCACATCCCCGCCGACACGAAGGCCGTGGTCGCCGGGCTGTCCGCGGTGGGCGAGCAGTACATCGACCTGCGGCCCGAGAGCGACGGCGGCCCCTACCTCACGGACGGCGCCCGGATCGAACAGGACGACACCCAGGTGCCCGCGCCCGTCACCGACGTCCTCACCAGCGCCCGCGACCTCGTCCGCTCCGTACCCCTGGAGGACCTGCGCACGGTCGTCGACGAGCTGGGCGAGGCGTTCGAGGGGCGCAGCGACGACCTCCAGGTGCTGCTCGACAGCGGCAGCTCCTTCGTCGAGGCGGCGGACCGCGCCCTGCCGTCCACCACCCGGCTCATCACCGACGGCGAGACCGTGCTGCGCACCCAGGCGGAGGAGGGGCGGGCCCTCCGCGGCTTCGCCGCCGGGGCGGCGGAACTGGCCCGCGCGCTCAAGGGCTCCGACGCCGACCTGCGCCGCCTCCTCGCCGTCACCCCCGAGGCCGCCACCCAGGTCAGCGGCGTCCTGCGGGACCTCGACCCGAGTCTCGGCGTCGTCCTCGCCAACCTGCTCACCACCTCCGAGATCGCCGTCACCCGGCAACGGGGCGTGGAGGAGCTGCTCGTGAAGTACCCGGCGGCCGTCGCCGCCGGTGCCACCGCCGTCGACGGAGGGAAGCTGAACCTCGGCATGGCCGTCACCTTCTTCAAGCCCCTGCCCTGCACCGACGGATACGGCGCGACCCGCTACCGCAACGGCCTCGACCTCGGGACCGCACCCCCGCTCAACACCGGCGCCTCCTGCACCGCCCCGGCCGGGAGCGGGACCAACGTACGCGGCTCGGCCAACGCCCCGAGGGGCGGCCCGGTGCCCGAACCGGCCCGGCCCGGCTCCCTGCCCCCGGACTCCCCGGGCCGTGGCGGGGCGCCGCGGAGCGAGGCCGCCGCACTGCCCGGAGCCCTCGCGCTGCCGGGGCAGGGCGGCGACGCACCGGCGGACCTCGCGGACCTGCTCGCCCCGGCCGCCGGGAGCACGCGGTGAGGCGGGCCCGCGTCCTCGCCGGGGCCGGGCTGGCGCTGGCGCTCGGCTTCTGCGGCACCGGGGCGTGGACGTACGCCCAGGCCCGCACCGACGACGCGCTCGCCCACGGCCGGATGCGCGACGAGGCGCTCGCCGACGGACGCGCGGGCATCGCCGTACTGACCACGCTCGACGCCTCCACCCGGCAGCGGGCGGCGGCGGGCGTCCGGGCCTGGCGCGCCGCGTCCACCGGCCCCCTGCGCGAGGAACTGGGCCGCACCGGACCCGGGGCGGGCGCCTCGGCGCGCGGCACCGTCACCGAGGCCGCCCTCACCGCGCTCGACCCGCGCACCGGCACGGCGAAACTCATCGCCACCGTCCGCGTCCAGGTCACGCCCGCACCCGGCGGAACGACGCGGCCGACCACGGACCGCAAGCGCCTGGAAGCCGTCCTGGCCCGTACGGGGGCGGGGGAGTGGAAGGTCAGGGCGCTGAGCGCGGTGCCCCTCGCGGGGGCGGCGGAGGCGGACGAGGAGGGGGCGCGCCGATGACGCGGCCGTTGCGCGGACCTGCCGAGGCCACGGAGGACACGCTTCCCGGGAGGGAAGCGCCGGACCCCGCCGGCACCGGCCGCCCGGCCGGCGGACGGCGGCGGGCCGTCCTCGCCGCCGCCACCGCCGGGGCACTGCTCCTGGCCGGCGGCTGGTTCCTCCACGCCGCCCACCAGCTGCGGACCACCCCGTCCGCGCAGAACCGCGCGCTCACCGACCCCCGGGCCACCACCCGCGTGGCCGGAGACATCGGCGACTCCCTCGCCCGGGCCTTCTCGTACACGCCGGGCGGCACGGAGGCCACCGAACGGTCCGCGGACACCGTGCTCGCGGGGCGGGCGGCCCGCCAGTACGACGAGCTCTTCGACCGGGTCCGCGACGACCTCGTCGGGCAGCGCGTCACCCTGAGCACCCGGGCCGTACGCACCGGAGTGATCGAACTCGACGGCGACAGCGCCCGCCTGCTCGTCTTCCTCGACCAGACCTCCCACCGCGACAAGGGCGGGACGACCGTCGCGGCGGCCCAGCTCACGGTGACGGCGCGACTGGAGGGGAACGAATGGCGCATCGTCGACATCACGGCCCGTTGAGCGGCCGAAGGACGGGGTGGAAGACGGGGTGCAAGACGGGGCGGAAGACGGGAGCACTGATGAAACGCCTGGTGAGCACCGTGTCCCTCGCTCTCACCCTCGCCCTCGTCGCGGGCGGCTTCGCGGCGTGGGCGGGCTGGGACTGGTACGACGCGGCCCACGACGACTCGGCCGCGTACGCCACGCAGCGGGACGAGGCGCTCGCGGCGGCGGAGCAGGCCGTCCAGAACCTCAACACGCTCGACCACCGCAGCGTCGACCGCGGTCTCGACCTGTGGGAGTCCTCGACCACCGGTGAACTCCACGACCAACTCGTCTCCGGGCGGGCGGAGTTCACGGAGCAGGTGAAGGAGGCGAGGACGGTCACCACGGCCCGGGTGCTGTCGGGCGCCGTCACCGAACTCGACGACCGCGCGGGCCGCGCCCGGGTGCTCGTCGCCCTGCGCGTCACCGTCGAGGCACCCGGGGACGCGCGCACCGACAAGGACAGCCGCATGCTCGGCGAACTCACCCGCACCGGGGGCCGCTGGAAGCTGAGCGCCCTCGGCCAGGCCCCCGTGGGCGGCACATCGGCCGGCTGACCCGCCCGCACCGAGAGGACGACGCACGATGCCGACGACCCGTCACCACATCAACCGCGAACGCCGCCGCCAGGAACGCGACTCCCGGCCCCGGGCCTCCGGGGCGGACCCGGCCGCCCCGACCGCACACGACGCAGCGGACGGTACGGACCGGCGGGCGGCCGGCAGCAGCGCAGGCGACGAGCACGAGCGCAGGCACGAGCGCGCCGGCGGCTCCGGCCGGCGTCCCCGGGCCGGCGTCCTGGCGCCGGCGCTCTGCCTGCTGACCCTCGCCCTCGGCGGTTTCGCGGGATGGGCGCACGCGAGGGCGGAGGGCCTCCGCGACGATCCCGCGCTGCACAACACCGCCCTGACCGACCTCGCCCGCACCAGTGAGATCAAGGGCCGGACGGACGAGGCCGTCGCCGCGCTCTTCTCCTACGACCACACCGATCCCGGGGCCCTGGAACGCGCCGCGGAGGACCTCCTCACGGGGAAGGCGGTCGACCAGCACCGCACCCTGCTCGCCGACGTCCGCGAGCGGGCCGGGGAGCGCAAGGCGGTGATCACCACGACGGTCACCGAGAGCGCGGTCGAGCGCATCGACGGCGACCGGGCCCGGGTCCTGGTCTACGCCGACCAGAGCAGTGCCGGCACGGCGGGGGAGCGGGAAGCGGGCGAAGGGACGTACGCCGGGGCCATGTTCGCCGTCGACGTCGTGCACCGCGACGGGCAGTGGCTCGTCTCGGGCATCGACACCTTCGGCCGCTGAGGCCGCTGAGGCCGCTGAGGCCGCTGAAGCCGGTGAGTCCGGTGCGTCCGGTGAGGACACATCCGTACCCGACGACGCGACACGAGCACGACATGACATGACATGACGTGACACGCCACGACGCGCAGAGACAGGCAGGAGTGTCGGCCATGCCCGCATCTCGCGCACGACGCCTGCGCGCCCGGACCCGGCAGGGTTCGCCCCGGATGTCGTGGACGGCGTTCTCGTCGGCGGCACCCGGTGAGGCCGCTGACGGCGTGCTCGGCGGCGACGCCGGCGGGGTTGTCCGGCTGCGGGCGGAAGCCGCTGACCGAGGGGTTGCCGAGGAGGGAACCGCGCTCTCGCGCCGACGGAGAGAGCGGGCGCGTCCTGCCGCGCGAGCGGGGGAGCGGTCGGCGTCCGCGCTCTCGACATGCCGATCACGGGCGACGTAGGTTGCGTAGAAAGCGGTTTCCCCCGTCGTGCCCTCCGTGTGAGACCCAAGGACGCCTCGTGACCGAACACAGTCCCATCGACCAGAACCCGACGGCTCCCCAGCCCGCGGCGAGCACCAGCACGGCGGCCGGACCGGGTGTCGTGCCCGCGTTCGCGCCACCCGTAGCCGACCGGCCCCGGCGCCGGTACGCGGTCGCGGGCACGGGCCACCGCGCCGGCATGTACGTCAGTGCGCTCACCGGCGACCACGCCGACGTCGGCGAACTGGTCGCCTGGCTGGACCCCAACCCCGCCCGTATCGACTACTACGACGCCCAGGTCGGCCACGCCCTCGGCGGCGACGCCCCCGCGGGACTGCCCCGTTACACCCCCGCCGACCTCGAACGCATGATCACCGAGCAGTCCGTGGACACGGTCGTGGTCACCAGCATCGACCGCACCCACGCGGAACTCGTCGACCGCAGCCTGCGCGCGGGCGCCGACGTCGTGGTCGAGAAGCCGCTGACCACGGACGCCGACGGCTGCCGGCGTATCACCAGGGCCGTCGCCGAGACCGGCCGGGACGTCGTCATGACGTTCAACTACCGCTACGCACCCCGCAACTCGGCCCTGCGGCGGGTCATCGCGGACGGCGCGATCGGCGAGGTCACCGGGGTCCACTTCGAGTGGGTGCTGGACACCGTGCACGGCGCCGACTACTTCCGCCGCTGGCACCGTGAGAAGGCCAACTCCGGCGGTCTCCTCGTGCACAAGGCCAGCCACCACTTCGACCTCGTCAACTGGTGGATCGACGACGTCCCGGCTCGCGTGTACGCGTCCGGCGCCCTGCGCTTCTACGGCGACGCCAACGCCGCCGCCCGTGGCATGGGCCCGCGTCCCGAACGCGGCACCGGGACCCAGGGCGACCCCTTCTCCCTCGACCTGCGGGACGACCCCCGTCTGGAGGCGCTCTACCTCCGGGCCGAGCACCACGACGGGTACCGCCGGGACCAGGACCCCTTCGCACCGGGCATCACCATCGAGGACAACATGTCCGTCCTGGTCGACTACTCCCGCGGCGCCGCCCTCACCTACTCCCTGAACGCGCACAGCCCGTGGGAGGGCTACCGGGTCTCCGTCAACGGCACCGCGGGGCGGGCCGAGTTGACCGTGGTCGAGCGCGGACACATCGACCTCGACCTCGACGGCGACCGCGTCGTGGACCCCTCCGCGGTCCCGGACGCCTCCCTCGACGACCTCGTCCGCCCCGAGGGGCACCGGCTCGTCGTGCAGCGGCACTTCGGCCGCGCCGAGGAGGTCGTCGTCCCCGACGGCATCGGCGGCCACGGCGGCGGCGACGCCATCCTGCTCATGGACGTCTTCCGCCGCGACCTGCGCCTCGGCCCCGATCCGCTGGGCCGCGCGGCCGGTTACCTGGACGGCGTGCGCGCCGTGGCCGTGGGCGTGGCCGCCAACGAGTCACTGCTGACCGGGCAGCCGGTACGCGTCGAGGACCTCCGGCTGGGAGTGCCGCTCGCCTGACCGCGCGATCCGCCCCGCAGCGGTTCCCTCAACCCGCTGCGGTGTCCGCGGTCAGTGCCTCGCGGAGGCGGGTTTCGGCCGCACCGAGGGTCAGCCCGGAGGTCAGCACCCCGGCCAACCGCCAGTAGCGGGACATCACCGGGTGGTCCGCCGCGGCCAGGCGGGCGGTGAGGGCACGGCGGAAGGCGGGGCTGTCACGGGTGCCGTCGGCGCGGGCGTGGGCGGCGACGTAGCAGTCGAGGGCCTCGCCGAGGGCCGGGCCCAGGCCGGTGCGCAGGGCGGCGTCCACGAGCCGGTAGGCCTCGTGCAGACCGTCGTAGAGCAGGTCCGGGTGTGCGGCGGGGTCGGGCCGGTGGGACGCGAGACAGCCGTCGGTGGCGGCCGTCGCCAGGGTGTGCAGGCGGGCGAAGGCGAGGACCTGCTCCGGTGTCGGGTCGTCCGGGACGGAGGGGAGAGCAGCCTCGGTGACCGCCGAGCGGAGGCGGGCGGAGAGCCGGACCGGCAGCAGACGGCGCCAGTAGTGGGCGAGCGCGGCCGTGCTGGGCGGGACGCCGACCGCCCCGATGGCCGCCAGCCGCTCCGCCCGCTCCTCCGGAGCGCTCTCCGCGAGCACCCGCAGCGCGGCCTCCCGCCAGCGCAGGGCGGCGAGTTGCGCCCCGGTGTCCGCCAGCCTCCGCGCCACGACGGCCTCCAGTGTGTCGCCGCGGTCGAGGACACGCCCGATCTCGGGCACGGGCACGTCGAGGGAGCGCAGCGAACGGATCATGCGCAGCCGGGCCGGCGCGTCGGGCCCGTAACGGCGGTGGCCGCCGCCGCTGCGTCCCGCCTCGGGCAACAGGCCCTGGTCGGAGTAGAAGCGCACGGTCTTGACCGTGGCCCCCGTCCGCGCGGCGAGTTCGCCGATGCTCAGGGTGCCGTCGTCCGCCGGGGGGCGATCGTCCGTCACGGCTTGAACCTCCCTCTGGGGGAGTTCCTAGCGTACCCGTGTCCGACCCACCCCTTGGAGGCGCTGATGTCTGTATTCGTCCTGGTCTCCGGCCCGTTCACGGACGGCCGGATCTGGAGCGGCGTGGCCGGCCGGCTGCGGGAGGCGGGCGCCGCTGCGCACCCGGTGACGCTGAGCGGGCGGCCCGACGCCGATCTGGAGACGCACATCGAGGACGTGGTCCGGCTGGTCGACTCCCTGGACGCGCCGGACGCGCCGGACGCGCCGCAGGTGGTGCTGGTCGGCCACGACTACGCCATCCACCCGGTGCTGGGAGCGGCCGACCGCCGCGCGGAGCGGGTCGCCCGGATCGTGTACCTGGACGCCGGACTGCCGCAGCACGGTGACCCGGCGCTGGCCCTGGTGCCGGACGCGAGAGTCCACGAACTCCTGGGAGCGGACGGCGGTTCCGGGCCGGTGCCGCCGCCGGGGCCGGACGAGTGGCAGCGCTGGGGCAGCACGGAGGGGCTGTCCACGGAGCAGCTCGAACTGCTGACCCGGCTGGCCGCACCGCAGCCCCCGCGGACGCTGACGCAGCCGCTGCGGCTGACGGGCGCCGCGGCGGACGTGCCCACCAGCGGCATCCTGTGCACGGCGGGAGGAGTGACCGTCGAGACGATCGAGGCTCTCGTGCACACGGGTCCGCCGCAGTTCCGTGAGCTCGCCCGTCCGGACGTCGGCTTCCTCGAACTGGCCACCGGCCACTGGCCGATGCTCTCGTCCCCGGACGCGCTGGCCGGCCTGCTGCTCCGCGCGGCCGCGGGCGAGGGCCGGCGGCTGACCGCGCCCGAGGGCGGGACGGCGTTCGCCCGTCCCTTCCTGCTCGACGGCCCCGACGTCCCAAAGGTCACGCGCGTACGGCACGGACGGGTGGACCTGCACCTGCCGCCGGAGCGCGCGGAGGCGCGGGGGCCGTGGCCCGCCGTGCTGTTCGTGCACGGCGGCCCCGTGCCGCGCGACCTCGTCCCCACGCCGCGCGACGCGCCGATGTACGTCGGCTACGCCCGCTGCGCGGCGGCTGTGGGCGCGGTGGGCGCCGTCGTCGACCACCGCCTGCACGGCATCACCGACTACGCGCGCGCCGCGGACGACGTGACCGAGGCCGTCCGGCTGCTGCGGTCCGACCCCCGCGTGGACGCGGACCGCATCGCCCTGTGGTTCTTCTCCGGCGGCGGACTGCTCGCGGCGGACTGGCTCGCGGCCCCGCCCGCGTGGCTGCGCTGCCTGGCCCTCACCTACCCGATCCTGTCCCCGCTCCCGGGCTGGGGCGCCGTCGGCGACCGTTTCGGCCCGGTCGCCGCACTGCGCGCCGACGGCGCGGCACCGCCTCCCCTGGTGCTCACGCGGGCGGGCCAGGAGACACCGCAGATCGCCGCCACGGTACGGGAGTTCACGACCGCGGCGGAGGAGACGAGGACCCCGGTCGACATCATCGACGTGCCGCACGGTGTCCACGGCTTCGAGACCCGCCCCCCGACGGACGAGTCCCGTGCCGCGGTGATCCGGGCCGTGCGCACGGTGCGCGCCCACCTGGGGTCCTGACGGGCCGTCACCCTCGTCGGCGGCTCCGTCGGCCATGGTCCACGGCGACACCGCGTGCCGGTCACCGTCCGGGTGAGGCGTGGAGGTGTCGGGAGACGCCCCCGGTGGCATTCCCTGGGAGTCGAGTCGAGTCGAGTCAAGTCAAGTCGCGGCGACGGCCCGGCACGGTCGACCACGACGGCGGCCGCGGCGTGTACTTCCCGGACCCGGCGGGGCACTTCCCGGAGCTCGTCACCGTTCCGTACGGCGGCCGGGCCCCCGCGCCGCGCTCCTGAATACCGGGATGCCCCGGCGGACGGCCGTCGGGTACCGTGCGGGCCATGCCGAGCCCCGAGTCGTCCGAGGTGGGGGCCGCCGGTCACGCCGTCGGCCCCCTGCACCCCTGAGTCCGTGAGCCTGCCGGCCTGCCGCACCGTGTGCGCGGCGGGCCGGACACGTGCGCCCACCGGGGCCGACCGCGGTGACGAGACGTCCTCCTGCACGTTTCTCATCACCTCGGAGTCACTCGATGCCTCTTCCGCTGTACCTGCTCGCCGTGGCGGTCTTCGCCATGGGCACGTCGGAGTTCATGCTCGTCGGCCTGCTGCCGGACATCGCCCCGGACCTGGGCGTCACCGTCGGGGCGGCATCCGCCCTCACCTCGGCCTACGCGGCCGGGATGATCGTCGGTGCGCCGCTCGTGGCCGCTCTGGCCCGCGACTGGCCGCCGCGGAGCAGCCTCCTCGCGTCCGTCCTCGTGTTCGCGGCGGCCCACGTCGTCGGCGCCACCACGACGGCCTTCCCGGTCCTGTTCGCCACCCGGATCGTCGCGGCGCTCGCGAACGCGGGGTTCCTCGCCGTGGCCCTGACGACCGCCGCCGCACTGGTCGCGCCCGACAGGAAGGGACGCGCACTGGCCGTGCTGCTGTCCGGCACGACGGTGGCCACGATCGCCGGAGTGCCCGGGGGAGCGGCGCTCGGCACGATGTTCGGATGGCGGGCCGCCTTCTGGGCCGTCGCCGCCCTCTGCCTGCCCGCGGCCGTCGGCATCCTCACGGGCACCCCGGCACGTCCCGCGCGGAGGGACGAGACCGCCGCGCCCGTCCTGCGCGCCGAGCTCGCGCTCCTCGCGCGCCCGCGGCTGCTCACGGTGATGCTGCTCGGCGCGCTGGTGAACGCGGCGACCTTCGCGGGCTTCACCTTCCTCGCCCCCGTCGTGACCGGCGCCGCCGGCCTCGCCGGACCGTGGGTGCCGGTGGCCCTGGCGCTCTTCGGCGCCGGCTCCTTCGCCGGGGTCACCGTCGCCGGACGGCTGTCCGACCGGCGCCCCCGGGCGGTCGTCGCCGTCGGCGGTCCGCTGCTGCTCACCGGCTGGCTCGCCCTCGCCGTGCTGGCCGCCGAGCCGGCCGCCCTGCTCGTCCTCGTGTTCGCGCAGGGCGCGCTGTCGTTCGCGCTGGGCAGCACGCTGATCACCCGGGTCCTGTACGAGGCGGCGGGCGCCCCCGCCATGGCGGGCTCGTACGCCACCGTGGCGCTCAACGTCGGCGCCGCCACCGGGCCGCTCGTCGCCGCGCCCACGCTCGGCACCGCGGCCGGGCACCGCGGGCCGCTGTGGATGAGCGGACTGCTCGTCCTCGTCGCACTGCTCGTCGCGTTCCCCGTCACCGTGGTGCGCGGCCGGCATCGGCTGCCCGGGTGACAGACGGCGCCGCGGCGGTACGGCGGGACGCGCGGGTGGCACCCATGCATGCGGGGCGCTGTGCGACGCGTCCCGTTCCGATCACCGGTGCGGTGCCGACCCGTGGCCCCGCCGGTCAGAAGGAGGCCATACCGATGCGTAGACGACTGGTGTCCGCCGCCGTGGTGGCGGTGGCGCTGTCCGGGATATCCGTGCCCGCCGCGTTCGCCGCCGGGGTGAGCGGCCAGGACGAGACGTTCCTGAAGGGAGCCCACCAGGGCAACCTCGCGGAGATCGCGGCGGGTGAGGACGCCTCGAAGAACGCGACGAGCGCATGTGTGAAGAAGGTCGGCGCCGTACTGGTGCGCGACCACACCAAGCTGGACGCGGACGTGAAGACACTCGCCGGCAAGGTGGACGTGACGCTGCCGGCGTCCCCGACCGCGGAGCAGGAGAAGGAACTGGCCGCCGTGCGGGCCGAGGCCGGCAGCACGGCGTACGACACGGCGTGGCTCACCGCGCAGGAGACCGCGCACCGCAAGACGCTCGCGCTGATCGACCAGGAGCTCGAGGACGGGCAGAACGCCGAGGTCGTCGCCGCCGCCCGGACGGCACGCCCGGTGGTGGCGATGCACCTGGAGATGGTGCGCGGCGGGACCTGCCACGAGGCCGAGGACGCCGGCACGGTCGGCGCCGGAACCGGCGGGCACCTGGCCGCCGCCGACGACTCGCCCGCCACCGTCGGCATGGTGGGCACGGTGACCGGCGGCGGGCTGATCGCCGCCGGCGGAGCCGCCTGGCTGCTGCGCACACGGCGCCGCCCGGCCGGGGAGAACTGAGGCCGTGACACGCCGCCGGCGGGCCGCCGTGTTCCTCATGGTCTGCGGACTGACCGTCTGCGGGCTGGGCGCGGTGGCCGCCGGCTGGCTGACCTGGAGCATGACGCGGGCGCGCCCCGACGACGCGGGTTCCCTGCCCGCCGGCGTGCACCGCGCCGTGTCCGGCGACGCCCGTGAGGCGTCGGCCCCCGTCCGCGTGCACGGACCCGCCGGCCTGGACGCCGCCGTCGTACCGGTCGCCGCCCGGGCCGACGGGGACCTGGCCCTGCCCTCGGACCCCCGCACGGGCGGATGGTGGTCACTGGGAGCGCAGGCGGGCGCTCCCGCCGGTACGGTCCTGATCGCGGGACACGTCGACAGCCGCAGGGGCGGGCTCGGCCCCTTCGCCGCCCTGCACGAGACGCCCGTGGGCGCCGACGTGACGGTGACGGGCGCCGACGCCGAGGTGCGCCGCTACCGGGTCACCGCCCGGCGCACCTACCGGCGCGAGAAGCTGCCCACGGACCTCTTCGCCCGCACCGGGCCGCACCGCCTGGCCCTCCTGACCTGCGCCGGACCCTACGACCGCGGGTCGGGCCGGTACGCGCGCAACCTCGTCCTGTACGCCGCGCCCCGGCCGGGCCGGTTGCCCCGACCGGGCCACTGACCGCCGCGACAGGTGTGCGGCGCGGCCTTCCGGGGACCCCACAGATCATGAACCATCACGAGGACGGCCCCGACCGGGCCCACCGCCGCCCCAAGGGTGTCGGCGACGAGACGGTGGAGGCGCTCGGCTCCCTGTCCAAGGCACTGGAGACGACCGAACGGGCCCGCGGCCACCTGTACGCGTTCCACCAGCTGACCGGCAGTGCCGACCTGGAACTGGACCGGGCCGTGGACCTGCTGCGCAAGGCCGGCCACGAGGAGTGGGCCGACCGCGTCCAGCGGGAGATCCTGGGCCGCAACATCATCCCCGGGCACTGGACGTTCCAGATCGTCGAGGCCTACAACCGCACGTACTACGAGCCGTTCAGGGACCTGGAGCGCCAGGCCCTCGCCGACCTCGTCGACGGCCGCGACCACCTGTACGAGGCCGAGATGAAGGAGGCCCGCCGCACCGTGGGCCATCCCGACCACACGGCGCGCCCGGACACCCCGCGCTAGGCGCCGCGCCGGGCGTCCGGTGCGGCGTCGCGCGGTTCCCCGCGCCCCTCCGAGGGGCGCGGGGCCGTCCGCACCGGACGGTCAGGAGGCCAGTACGGCCCGCCCCGCGGCGATGACGGCCGCGAGTTCCTCGGTCTCCTGCTCGGTGAGGGGGGTCAGCGGCGGGCGGACCGGCCCCGCCTTGATGCCCGACAGGGTCACTCCCGCCTTCACCAGCGACACCGCGTAGCCCGGCACCCGTTGGCGCAGGCGGACCAGGGGGTGGAAGAAGACGCGCAGGAGCGCGTCCACCCGGTCCTGGTCGCCCTCCTCGACCGCGCGGTGGAAGGCGAGCGAGACGTCCGGCGCGAACGCGAAGGCGGCCGAGGAGTACAGCTCCACGCCCAGGGCGCGGTACGCGAGCTGGCTCGCCTCGGCAGTGGGCATGCCGTTGAAGAACTGGAAGGGCTTGCCGGACGCGCTCAGCGCCTCGCGCACGGCGGGGACGACGCGCGCGACGAGGTCCAGGTCGCCGGTGCCGTCCTTCAGCCCGGTCACGGTCGGCAGCCGGGCGACCTCCACCGCCGAGTGCTCGTCGAACCGGGCGTTCGCCCGGTTGTAGACGATCACCGGCAGATCGGTCTCCCCGGCGACCGCCCGGGTGTAGGCGACGAGACCGGCGGCCGGTGACGCGACCAGGTAGGGCGGCATGAGCAGCAGGCCGTCCACGCCGGACCCGGCCGCGGTCCGGGCGAACCGCCGGGCCAGGCCGAGCGAACCGCCGGCCCCGGCGTACACCGGGACGCGGCCTCCCACCGCGTCCACGGCGGTCCGGGTGACCGCGGCGAACTCCTCCAGGTCCAGGGCATGGAACTCGCCCGTGCCGCAGGCGACGAAGACGCCGCCCGGACCGGCCTCCATCCCCGCCGTGACGTGTTGGTGCAGGGCATCGAGGTCGACGTCACCACCGGCGGTGAAGGGGGTGACGGGGAAGAACAGAACGCCTCTGAGCATGAGTGGTTTCCTACCTCTTGGGGCAGCGGTGGCATGCTGGTGCGACTGTGCGGGTGCGACTGCGCCGGTGTTCGTCCGGCGCGGTGGCGCGGTGGTGCGGGTACGGCCGCCGGAGCGGTCATGGCGTGGGTACGCGGTGCGGTGCCGTCCGGGCCTCGCCGGTCCGCACCGTGCCCGTGAGCGGCTCTCCGCGCGCCAGGCGGTTGACGTTGTCGGCGATCTCCTCCGCGCGGGCGGCGAAGGTGCCGGCCGTGTGGCCGGAGTGGTGCGGGGTCCTCACCACGTCGGGCAGTTCGTGGAAGGGCAGCCGGCTCGGTGCCCCGGGCGGGGCGGACCACCACACGTCCAGCGCGGCGCCGCCGATGGTGCGGGCGCGCAGGGCCTCGTACAGCGCCTCCTCCTGCACCACCGGTCCCCGGGCCACGTCGACCAGCAGCGATTCAGGGCCCATGGCGGCCAGTTCGGCCGGGCCGATCAGTCCGCGGGTGGCGGGGCCGAGGGGCACCGTGACCACGACGACGTCGGAGTCGGCGAGCAGGTCGTGCAGCCGGTCGTTCCCGCCGATCCAGTCGGGCCGCAGGTCGGCGGGGACCGGCGCGGAGGGGTCGCGCCGCACGGCGCGCACCCGGAGGCCGACAGCCTGGCACAGCCGTGCGACCTCGGTGCCGGTCTCGCCGAACCCGATGACGCCCACCCGGCGGCCCTGGAGGGTTCTGCCGAAGGGGAGTCCGCGGTCGACGGCCACGTTGCGCCACCGTCCGGCGCGCAGCGCGCGTCCGGCTCCGAGGACGTCGCGGGAGAGCATCATCACCGACATGAGCACGTGCTCGGCGATGGAGCGGCCGTGGCGGTGGGTGGTGCTGACGGTCACCCCGGGGTGCAGCGCGTCCAGGGCGTTGCCGTCGTGGCCGGCGCCGGCGACGTGCACGAGCCGCAGCCGCGCGGCCCGCCGGGCGTCCCCGGCGCCGAGTTTCGTGCCGACGTGGACCTCGACGTCGGAGAGGGCTTCCGCCTTCCGTTCCGCGTCCCGGTCGCAGGCCTCCAGCCAGCCGTGCCGGCCCTCCGTGCGCGCCATCAGCGGCTCGTGGAACCGGCTCAGGATGCGGTGGTCGAGCATGATGCGCACGGGCGGGTCACCACCGGGGGGTCTCGGTCGGGAACGAGGGCTCGAAGCGGCGCATGTAGCCGGTGTCGTCGCGGTCGCGCAGCCCGCAGTCGAGGTACTGCCGGTGCAGCCGGGCGAGCGCGTCCCGGTCCAGTTCGACACCCAGACCGGGGGCCGTCGGCACGGCGACGCTGCCCTCGGTGAACCGCAGCGGGGTCGTGTCCACCACGTCCTCGTCCGGCCGCTTCCAGGGCCAGTGGGTGTCGCAGGCGTACGTCAGCCGGGGGGTCGCCGCCGCCAGGTGGGTCATCGCGGCGAGGCTGATGCCGAGGTGCGAGTTGGAGTGCATCGACAGGCCGAGACCGAAGGTGTCGGCGATCGCGGAGAGCTGGCCGCAGCGCCGCAGACCGCCCCAGAAGTGGTGGTCGGACAGGACGATGCCGACGGCCTTCCTCTCGACGGCCGGGGCGAGGTCGTCGAAGGAGACGACGCACATGTTGGTGGCGAGCGGGGTCGGGGTCCCACCGGCCACGGCCGCCATGCCCTCGACGCCCTCGGTCGGGTCCTCCAGGTACTGCAGGACGCCGTCCAGTTCGCGGGCGACGCGCAGGGAGGTCTCGACGCTCCACGCGGCGTTGGGGTCCAGGCGCAGGGGCAGGCCGGGGAAGGCCTCCCGCAGCGCCCTGATCGCCGCGATCTCCTCGTCCGGCGGGAAGACGCCGCCCTTGAGCTTGACCGAGGAGAAGCCGTACTCGTCGATCATGCGGCGGGCCTGCTCGACCAGGCCCGCCGGGTCGAGGGCCGCGCCCCAGTCGTCGTCCTCCTGGCCGGGGTGAGCGGCCCACTTGTAGAAGAGGTACGCGCTGTAGGGCACGGCGGGGCGCACCGCCCCGCCCAGCAGGTCGCTGACCGGCCGGCCCACGAGTTTGCCCTGGATGTCCAGGCAGGCGACGTCGAACGGCGACATGACCCGGTCCACGGTGCTGCTGCCGGTGACCATCCCGGACATGCCGTCGCCGCCCGGGGTGTCGGTGCCCAGCGCGCGAGTGGTGCGGGCGATCAGGTCGTGCAGGCTCCAGACGTCCATCCCGACCAGCTCGGCCGCGGCGCGGCGCAGCCGTTCGAGGTGCAGCGTGCCGCCGTAGGTCTCACCGATGCCGCTGACGCCGCCGTCCGTGGTGACCTCCACGACGGTGCGCAGCGCGTAGGGCTCGTGCACCCCGACGGTGTTGAGCAGGGGAGGGTCCCGGAAAGCCACGGGAGTCACGGTGACGTCGGCGATCGTTGCGGAGGTGTCTACCACGCAGGCCATCCTCATATGTAGTCGGCGTTCTCATTTGTAGACAGGGCCTGTGGTGCTGTCAATGGTCGTGACCGGACGCGGGAAAGTGCGGGACAGCGCCCCTACGGCACCGGCGTCAGCAGCACGCCCTCGGTCATGAAGCGCTCGAGGTTGCGCAGGGCCAGATCGCCCATGGCCTCGCGCGTCTCCCGGGTGGCGCTGGCGATGTGGGGGAGCAGCACCACCCGGTCCGAGTCGGACAACGCCCGCGGGACGTGCGGCTCGTCGGCGAAGACGTCGAGCGCCGCGCCCGCGATCCGGCCCGACGTGACCGCCGCGACCAGGGCTTCCTCGTCGACGACGCTGCCCCGGGCGACGTTCACCAGGTAGCCCTCGGGGCCGAGCGCGTCCAGTACCGCGGCCGAGACCAGCCCCCGGGTGCCCGCGCCGCCCGCGACCGTGACGACGAGCGCGTCGCACTCCGCCGCCAGCGCCTCGGCGGTGGGCGCATGACGCCAGGTCACCCCGCGCACGGGGCGGCGCGAGCAGTAGGCGACCCGGATGCCGAAACCCTCGAGCCGCCGCGCCACGGCCCGGCCGATGCGGCCCAGGCCCAGGATGCCCACCCGCTTCCCGCTCACCCGGGTGGCGAGCGGGAAGGGCGCGTCCGCCCAGTGCCCCGCGCGTACGTACCGGTCGGCGGCGGACAGCCGGCGCATCACGTCGATCAGCGCGCCGACGGCGAGGTCGGCCACGCAGTCGGTGAGCACGTCGGGAGTGTTGCTGACGTCGATGCCGCGGGCCCGGGCGCGGGCCACGTCCGTGGTCTCGTACCCGACGCCGAAGTGGACGATGGCCCGCAGCCGGGGCAGCGCGTCCATCAGGGCGTCGTCGACGCCGGACCGCGCGCTCGTCACCGCGGCCACCACGTCCTGCGCGTGCTGGGCCAGCCGGGCGTCCGGGTCGGGCGGTTCGTGCAGGCGCACCGTCCGGTAGCGCTCGGACAGGGCCTTCTCCAGGGAGGGGAGCAGCGGGGACACCTGGAGCACGGTGCCCGTGCCGCCCGGGGTGGCGGCGGGGACGGCCGCGGCGGTGACGGAATCGGACATGGGAACACTCCCGTCGTCGTGGGGGCTGCCGGTGACGGTGTGCGTCGGATCGATCCGTCGCTGCGCGCGTCTTGACGCTGCCGTGACGCCGGTCTTGGCTTCGGCGTTCACAGATACGGACCGGGTACGCAGTTGTAGACAGCTGGTGGCGGCTGGACCGTACCCCCCTGATCGGAACGCGACACATCAGCACTCCCCCCGGAGACATGCCGACGATGAAGTCCTCCGTCTCGACCACCCCCCGCCCCGCCCGCGGGCGGCGCCCCGTACGACCACCGCGATGCTGCTGGCGGGCTCCGTGCTGATGTCCGGCGGGTGCGCCGTGGCAGGCAGCGCGGGCGGCGACACCGGCCGTGCCGACGGCAGCACCCTGCGGGTGGTGCTCACCCAGGGACCGACGACACCGGAACCCTGCGAAGCCTCCCTGACCGGCACCGGCACCGGCGTCGTCCGGTCCGACAGCACCGGGCCGCTGGTCGAACGCGACCCCACCACGGGGGAGTTGCACCCCCTGCTGGCGACCGGCTGGGAACGGACCCGCCCCCGCACCTGGACCTTCGAGACGCGCTCCGGGGTGACCTTCCAGAACGGCGCGCCCTTCACCGCCGAGGACGCCGCCTTCTCCATCGACCGGGCGGTCAACTCCGACCTCGCCTGCAACGTCGAGGGTTACGTCCTCGGCGACGACGACCTGGAGGTGGAGGCGGTGAGCGACACCCGGCTGACCGTCACCACGAAGGAACCCGACCCCATCCTGCCGCTGCGCGCCGCCGGGAGTGGCGGCGGGCGCGCTGCTCGTGGCGGTACTGCCCGCCCGCCACCTCGCGCTCCTCATCGCCGGGGTGGTCCTCGTCGGTGGCGCGGCGAGCGCGGCGGGCTTCGTGCCACGGCAGCGGCGGCGCTCCGTGCTCCTGGCCGGCCTGGCGTCGGGCCTGATGGGCACGGCGACGTCCATCGGCGGCCCGCCCATGGCGATGGTGTGACAGCGGCTGAACGGGCCGGAACTGCGCGCCACCATGAGCGCGTTCTTCCTCGTCGGCTCGCTGATGAGCCTCGCCGCGCTGACGGTGGCCGGCACCGTCGGGACCCACGCCCTGCAGCGCGCCGCGCTGCTCGCTCCCGCGGCCGTGGCCGGAGTGCTGCTCTCGCGTCCGCTGACCCGCCGGCTGAACCCGCGGCGCACCCGGGCGGTGGCCACGGTGCTCGTCGTCGCCGGTGCGTCGGTGCTGGTGGCGCGGCAGTTCGTCTGAACGGCTCTCCCACGCACCCCGCCGCTTGAACTAGGGTGCTGCCTTCCGAGGCGTGCCCGAGGGCGGCCGGCCCGCACCACCGGGCGGTCGCGGTCACGCCCCGTTCCGGAGGGAGCGAACGCATGCCGTCCTACGAGGTGACCGCCGCGAGCGCCGCGGAGATGCCCAGGTTCAGGGAATGGGCCGACGCGGAGGGCTGGAACCCCGGCCGGTCGGACGTGATCCCCTTCCAGGCGGCCGACCCGCGCGGCTTCTTCCTCGGCCGGCTGGACGGTGAGCCGGTGGCCTCGGTCTCGGCCGTGCGCTACGGCACGGACTTCGGGTTCATCGGGTTCTACATCTCCCGTCCCGCGGTCCGCGGGCAGGGCTACGGCATCCGGTTGTGGCAGGCCGCGACGGAGCACCTCGCCGGCCGCAACGTCGCCCTCGACGGCGTGGTGGACCAGCAGGAGAACTACCGCAGGTCGGGCTTTCGCCGGGTGTGGAACCACGTGCGGTACGCCGGTGTGCCGAGGGGGGCGGAGGCGTCGGCGGGCATCCGGCTCGTCGACGGCCGCGACGTACCCTTCGGTCAGCTGGCGGACTACGACCGGCGCTTCTTCCCCGCGGAGCGTGAGGCGTTCCTCTCCCTGTGGGTCGGTCTCCCGTCGCACAGGTCACTGGCCGCCGTACGTGACGGACGCCTGGAAGGATTCGTGGTGATGCGCCCCGCCGCGACCGGCTTCCGCATCGGCCCGCTGCACGCCGCCTCCCAGGACGTCGCCTCCGCCCTGATCCACGGCCTGGTCGGCGACGCCCCGGAAGAGCCGGTCGCGGTGGACGTGCCCGACGTCAACGCACCCTCCGTCGCACTGATGCAACGCCTCGGCCTCAAGCCCACGTTCGAGTGCGCCCGGATGTACACCGGCCCGACCCCGGACACCGACCACGCCGGCGTCTTCGCCACCACGACGCTCGAACTGGGCTAGTCGCCGCCGCCCCCTCCGTCGGAGGAGCCGTCGCCCCAGGAGCTTCCGCCGTCGTCTCCGCCGTCGAACGACCAGCGGCCCCTCGGCCTGCCTCTCGAAAGCGCGCGGAGCAACGCGAAAGCGACGACCACGATGATCACCGCGTACCAGACGGTTTCCATGGAGTGCCCCCGTGACGGTCGTGCAGATGTGACGGCACGATGCCCCGACGGCACTGTGCGGACACGGCACTTGAGGTAGTGCAGAGCTTCGCGGGGCAGACTGGTGCCATGACGAAGTCTTCCGTACCGTCCGCCCGTCACGCCTTCTCGGGTTCCCTGCTGTCGCTGTGGTCACAGGACTCCGTGCTGTCCATCGGCTCCGTGGGGTCGGTGCTGTCCATCGGGTCCGTCGGTTCCGCCCTGTCGGTCGGCTCGATCGGCAGCGCCCTCTCGGCCGGTTCGATCGGCTCCGCCCTGTCGCTGGTCTCGGCCGGGTCGTGGCTGAGCACGGGATCGCTGTTCTCCGCGCAGTCACGGTGGTCGGTGCTGTCCGCGCGTTCCTCCCGCGGCCTGCTGTCCGCCGGAGCGGTGGCGGCGGCGGCCGGAACCGCTCTGCTGCTGACCCGGACGCTGCACAGGGCCGACGCCGGGACCGGCGGGCGCTGACCGTCCCGGTGCGGTGTGCCGCCCCGGGACGGGAGGCACCCGGAGGCGGCCGCTCCCGCGCCGACGGCGACGAGGAGACAGCCGCCGACGCGGTTCCCTGCGGCGGCGCCGGGCGGGACGGCCGAACACCCTCCGCGGCAGCCCGAGGAACCTCCGCGCGAGACCGTCCCGGCGGCCGGAGCGCGTGACGGCCTGCACCGCGGTGCCCTCGGCGGCGGGCTCCACCGGAGCCGCTACCGGTACGCGCGGTCCTGGTCGGCGAGAGCGGCGAGACGGGCGCGGACGGCGCCGGCCTCGGGGACCCCGAGATCGGTGTACAGGTCCAGGGCGTCCGCCCAGTGGTGCCGGGCGGCGGTCAGATCGCCGGTGACCTGGTGGGCGGCGGCGATCCCCTCGTGGGCGCGGGCCTGCTCGTACCGTTCCCCCGTCTCCACCGCCAGGGCCAGCGCCTCGGCGTGCCGGGCGTGGGCCTCCGCCGTCCGGCCGCTCGTCCGCAGGGCCTCGCCCAGGCCGTTGAGCGCCTGGACCTCGACGGGCCGGTAGCCGGTGTCCCGGGACAGCTCCAGGGCGCGGCGGTGATGGTCCACGGCCTGTTCGCCCCGGCCCTGCCGGCAGCGGGCCACTCCCAGATGGGTCAGCGCGTAGCTCTGGCCGATCCGGCTGCCGAGGCGCTCGAAGAGGCCCAGGGCACGGTGGTGGTGCTCCACGGCCCGCTCGACCTCTCCCCGGCGGCAGTAGGACACGCCCAGGTTGGTGAGCACATAGCCCTGGCCGACCCGGTCGCCCTGCTGCTCGAAGAGGGCCAGGGCGAGGTGCAGGTGCCGTACCCCCTGCTCGAAGTCCCCCTGCAGGCCGAAGACGGTGCCCAGGGAGGTCAGCGTGTAGGCCTGGCCGTCCCGGTTGCCGGTCTGCCGGAAGATGTTCAGGGCGCGCCGGTGGTCGTCGGCGGCCTGCGGGTAGCACCCCTGCCGCCAGTGCACCAGACCGAGGTAGTACAGGGCGGACGCCTGGCCGTTCCGGTTGTCCGTCCGGCGGAAGAGTTCCACGGCGCGGAGGTGCTCGTCGACGGCCTGCGGGTAACGCCCCTGCCGCCAGTGGGCCATGCCCAGGTGGGCCAGCGCGGCGGCCTGACCGTCCAGGTGACCGGTCTGCCGGAAGATGTCGAGGGCTTGGCGGTGGTGGCCGACCGCCTGCGGGTAGCGACCCTGCCGCCAGTGGACGAAGCCCAGACCGGTCAGCGCGTAGCCTTCGGCGTCGGGGTCGTCCGCACGGCGGGCGGCGTGCAGGGCATGGGTGTGGATGGTCAGCGCGACGACATAGTGGCCGCCGATGTCCAGGTAGCGGAAGAGCGCGGCGGCCAGCTCACAGGCGTGGCCGTGCCAGCCGTGGTCGGCGGCGTGGGCGCAGACGGCGACCAGGTTGGCGCGCTCGTCGCCCAGCCAGGTCCGCGCGGCCTTCGGGTCGTCGACCGGCGGGGCGGGCGTCACCGGTGCGGGACGGAGCGACCGGGGACGCGGGTCCAGCCGGTGGTGGCCGAGGGTGGTGGTGGCGGCGGTGGCGGCGGCCAGGTAGTGGTCGAACAGGCGGGTCAGCGCGGCGTGCCGGTCGGGTTCGGGGTCGGTGGTGGCGGTCAGTTCGGCGGCGTAGGCGCGCAGCAGG
>NZ_BMQK01000015.1 GCF_014648075.1 Streptomyces ruber
CCACCCCCCAGGTCATTGGTTCGACAGGGGGGAACAGTCATGCCGGGCCCGGAGGCCAGCGGCCCTCTTGCAGGACCGCGAAAAACATAACGGGGGGGGGGAGGGAGCCGTCCTCCCCACGGTGGTCCCACCACCCACCAAGAACCCCCACAACCCGGTCCGGACGGACCGGCCCCGCCGCCGGGGCCTAGGCTGGATGCATGAGCACGCAGAACGAGCGCACCGGCGTGGCGGGACTGCCCGCCTGGGACCGCTGTGCGGTCATGGGCGTCGTCAACGTCACCCCGGACTCGTTCTCCGACGGAGGCCGCTGGTTCGACACCACCGCCGCCGTCAAGCACGGCCTGGACCTCGTCGCCGAGGGCGCCGACCTGGTGGACGTGGGCGGCGAGTCCACCCGCCCCGGCGCCTCCCGAGTCGACGAGGCGGAGGAGCTGCGGCGTGTCGTCCCCGTCGTCCGCGGTCTCGCCTCCGAAGGCGTCGTCGTCTCCGTCGACACCATGCGCGCCTCCGTCGCCGAGCAGTCCCTCGCCGCCGGAGCCGCCCTGGTCAACGATGTCAGCGGAGGTCTCGCCGACCCCGCGATGGTCCCGGTCGTCGCCGCGGCGGGCGCCCCCTTCGTCGTGATGCACTGGCGCGGCTTCCTGGCGGGCGGCAACGTGAGAGGCGTGTACGAGGACGTCGTCGCCGAGGTCGTCGACGAGCTCCACGCGCGCGTGGAGGCCGTGCTGGCCGGCGGCGTCGCCCCCGACCGCGTCGTCGTCGACCCCGGGCTCGGCTTCTCCAAGGACGCCGAGCACGACATCGCACTCCTCGCCCACCTCGACCGCCTGCACGGCCTCGGCCACCCCCTCCTCGTCGCCGCCTCGCGCAAACGGTTCCTCGGCCGCGTCCTGGCCGGCCCCGAGGGCACCGTGCCGCCCGCGCGCGAGCGCGACGCCGCCACCGCCGCCGTCTCCGCGCTCGCCGCCCACCAGGGCGCCTGGGCGGTCCGCGTCCACGAGGTACGGGCCACCGCCGACGCCGTACGCGTGGCACGGGCCGTGGAAGGGGCCCGGCAGCGGTGAGCGCGCCCGAGACCGACGTCGAGCAGGTCGAGCTCGCCAACAGGGCCTACTACGAGGCGATGGAGCAGGGCGACTTCGAGACCCTCTCCTCGCTGTGGCTGACCCCCTCCGACGTCGGGGTCGACGAGCAGTACCACGACCCGGCGGAGACCGGTGTCATCTCCTGCGTCCACCCCGGCTGGCCGGTCCTCACCGGCCGCGGCGAGGTGCTGCGGTCGTACGCCCTGATCATGGCGAACACCGACTACATCCAGTTCTTCCTGACCGACGTCCATGTGTCCGTCACCGGCGACACCGCCCTCGTGACCTGCACGGAGAACATCCTCAGCGGCGGCCCGGCCCCCGAGGGCGGCGACGAACCGGGCCCGCTCGTCGGCCAGCTGGTGGTCAGCACGAACGTCTTCCGGCGCACTTCCGACGGCTGGAAGATGTGGTCCCACCACGCCTCACCGGTCCTCTCCGAGACCGACGGCGACGAGGGCGACGACACACCCGGCCGTTGACGGCACACCCGTAGGAGCGGGCGGGCGGACACCGGCCGGCCCGCGGACCCGGACGTCCCGGGCGGCGGCGGGCGGCGGCAGTGGTGCGGGCGGCGGCGGGCGGGACAGTGGCCGGAATCACGGCCCCCGGTTCGCCCCGCTCCCCGACCGGCCGGCCCGCCCGTTCACCCGGGAAACACCTGGTGAAACCTGCCCGTCCACGGCCCCGCCCGGCCTCTCATGGGCAAGCACTGTCGGTGCCCGCGGGTAGATTCGGTGGGACCGGGGTGTCCACGGCGTCCGGCACGCACCGGCCGGGGCCGGGGAGCGCCCCCGAGACAGCACAGCCCGACGATTGCAGGAGTGATTCGCGTGGATCGTGTCGCGCTGCGCGGCCTGAGGGCCCGCGGGCACCACGGTGTCTTCCCGGAGGAACGGGAGAAGGGGCAGACCTTCGTCGTGGACCTCGCCCTGGGCCTGGACACCCGGCCTGCCGCGGCCGACGACGACCTGGCGAAGACCGTGCACTACGGCATCGTGGCGGAAGAGGTCGTCGCCGTCGTCGAGGGCGAGCCCGTCGACCTCGTCGAGACGCTCGCCGAGCGCATAGCACAGGTGTGCCTGAACCACGAAGGGGTCCAGGAGGTCGAGGTCTGCGTCCACAAGCCGCAGGCGCCCATCACGGTCCCCTTCGACGACGTGACCGTCACCATCACCCGGAGCCGAGCATGACCGCGTCCTTCACCGAGGGTTCCAGCGACCCGACCGTCCAGCCGGTGCCCGCCTCGGTCGTCGAGCAGGTGGACGCCGCCGACAGCACCCTGCACAACCCCCAGCGCGCCGTCCTCTCCATCGGCGCCAACCTGGGCAACCGCCTGGAGACGCTCCAGGGCGCCGTCGACGCCCTGGAGGACACACCCGGGGTACGGATCAAGGCCGTCTCCCCGGTGTACGAGACGGAGCCCTGGGGCGTCGAGCCCGGCAGCCAGCCCACGTACTTCAACGCGGTCGTCCTGCTGAAGACGACCCTCCCGCCCGACTCGCTGCTGGAGCGCGCCCACGCGGTGGAGGAGGCCTTCCACCGCGTACGGGACGAACGGTGGGGCCCGCGCACCCTGGACGTGGACATCGTCACCTACGCCGACGTGGTCTCCGACGACCCCGTCCTCACGCTGCCCCACCCGCGCGCGCACGAGCGCGCGTTCGTCCTCGCGCCCTGGCACGACGTGGACCCCGAGGCGGAGCTGCCCGGCCACGGCCCGGTCGCCCAGCTCCTCGACCGGCTCACCCGAACCGGTGTCACGCCCCGCGCCGACCTGGAACTCCGGCTGCCCGAGTAGTCGTTATGGTCTACCGGGCACGGAAAACTCCGGCGGCCGCCGGCGACACCGACGAAGGGACATCGTGAGAGAGCTGCGCATCAGGACGCTGGCCGCGGTGTTCGTGGTGGCCGGAGTGCTGTCCTGGGCCGGAGCCCGCCTGTGGAACTCGATGGGCACGCTGCCGAGCGTTCCGCTCGCCGCGCCCATCGTGCTCGCCCTGATCGCCGTCGTCCTGCTCGCCACGGCGCTCTCGCTGCGCGGCCGGCTCAGGGCCCAGCGCGAGCGCCGTCCGGGCGCCGAGGGCGTCGACCCCATGCTCGCGGCCCGCGCGGTCGTCTTCGGCCAGGCGAGTGCACTGGTCGCGGCCCTGGTCGCGGGCGTGTACGGCGGCGTGGGCGTCTTCCTCCTGGAGTCCCTGGAGATCCCCGCCCGCCGCGACCAGGCGATCTACGCCGGTTTCTCCGTCCTCGCGGGCCTCGCCGTCATAGCGGCCGCCCTGTTCCTGGAGCGCGTCTGCAGACTCCCCGAGGACGACGACACCAACGGCGAGGGCACGGTCCGCGCGGCGTGAGGACATGCGTGCCCGAGGGCATGGGCGAGGGCATGAACCGGGGCTGCCGGGTGACCACCTGACAGCCCCGGATCTTCCGGCCCGCAGCCCCGCACCCGTCAGCGGGCCATGATCAGGCTCATCGCCTCGTTCCTCGTGGCCGCGTCCCGCAGCTGTCCGCGCACCGCGGACGTGATCGTCTTGGCTCCGGGCTTGCGGATGCCACGCATCGACATGCACATGTGCTCGCACTCCACGACGACGATCACGCCGCGCGGCTCCAGGATCTCCATCAGGGAGTCGGCGATCTGCGTCGTGAGGCGCTCCTGGACCTGCGGGCGCCGGGCGAACACGTCCACCAGCCGGGCCAGCTTCGACAGGCCGGTGATCTTCCCCGAGGTGGACGGGATGTAGCCCACGTGGGCGACGCCCCGGAACGGCACCAGGTGGTGCTCGCAGGTGCTGAAGACCTCGATGTCCTTCACGAGCACCATCTCGTCGTGCCCGAGGTCGAACGTGGTCGTCAGCACGTCCTCCGGCTGCTGCCACAGACCCGCGAAGATCTCCCGGTACGCCCGGGCCACCCGCCCCGGAGTCTCCTTCAGGCCCTCCCGGTCCGGGTCCTCCCCGACCGCGATCAGCAATTCCCGTACGGCGTTCTCGGCGCGCTTCTCGTCGAACTCACCGATCGGCCCTTCGCCGTCCAGCGTCACGGGGTCGGTCATGTGCGGTGCCTCGTTCCTGTGCCTTCCGACGCGTACGAGTGGACGCGTCTCATGTGCGGTCATGCGGAATGCCGCGCTCCTCAGGCTAGAACCTGGGGGGCGCGGCATTCATTCCGGTCCTGACGGGAGCTCCGGGGAGCGTGGGGTCAGCTCTCCCGGCGGTCCTCCGGGGAGGGCTCCGGCGAGGAGACGGACTCGGCGGCACCGGTGATCGCCGACGACGCGCCGTTCACCCCGTTCGTCAGTGCGAGCTCCTTGGGGGAGAGCACCGGCGGGCGGGTGGACGGGGTGCGGCGGGACGAACCGGTCCACGCCGGCCGCGGCGGGCGCTTGACGATCGGGGCGAAGATCTCAGCGATCTCCTCCTTGCCGAGCGTCTCCTTCTCCAGGAGCGCGAGGACGAGGTTGTCGAGGACGTCCCGGTTCTCCACCAGGATCTCCCACGCCTCGTTGTGCGCGGTCTCGATCAGCTTCTTGACCTCTTCGTCGACCAGCGCGGCGACCTCTTCCGAGTAGTCGCGCTGGTGCGCCATCTCCCGGCCGAGGAACGGCTCGGTGTTGTCGCCGCCGAACTTGATCGCGCCGAGACGCTCGGTCATGCCGTACTGCGTGACCATCGCGCGGGCGGTGGCGGTGGCCTTCTCGATGTCGTTCGCGGCACCCGTGGTCGGGTCGTGGAAGACGAGCTCCTCGGCCGCGCGGCCGCCCAGCATGTAGGCCAGCTGGTCCAGCATCTCGTTGCGCGTGGTGGAGTACTTGTCCTCGTCCGGGAGGACCATCGTGTAGCCGAGGGCGCGGCCGCGGGACAGGATCGTGATCTTGTGGACCGGGTCGGAGTTCGGCGAGGCCGCCGCGACCAGGGCGTGACCGCCCTCGTGGTACGCGGTGATCTTCTTCTCCTTGTCCGACATGATCCGGGTGCGCTTCTGGGGGCCGGCGACCACGCGGTCGATGGCCTCGTCGAGCATCTGGTTGTCGATCAGCTTCTTGTCGCTGCGGGCCGTGAGCAGCGCCGCCTCGTTCAGCACGTTCGACAGGTCGGCGCCCGTGAAGCCCGGGGTACGGCGGGCGACCGCGGACAGGTCGACGTCCGGGGCGACCGGCTTGCCCTTCTGGTGGACCTTGAGGATCTCCAGGCGGCCCTGCATGTCGGGACGGTCGACGGCGATCTGGCGGTCGAAGCGGCCCGGGCGCAGCAGCGCCGGGTCGAGGATGTCCGGGCGGTTCGTCGCGGCGATGAGGATGACACCGCCCTTGACGTCGAAGCCGTCCATCTCGACGAGCAGCTGGTTCAGCGTCTGCTCGCGCTCGTCGTGACCACCGCCGAGGCCGGCGCCGCGGTGGCGGCCGACCGCGTCGATCTCGTCGACGAAGACGATCGCCGGGGCGTTGGCCTTGGCCTGCTCGAACAGGTCGCGGACCCGGGAGGCACCGACACCGACGAACATCTCGACGAAGTCGGAACCGGAGATCGAGTAGAAGGGAACGCCGGCTTCGCCCGCGACGGCGCGCGCGAGCAGGGTCTTGCCCGTACCGGGCGGGCCGTACAGCAGCACACCCTTGGGGATCTTGGCGCCCACGGCCTGGAACTTGGCGGGCTCCTGGAGGAACTCCTTGATCTCGTGGAGTTCCTCGACGGCCTCGTCCGAACCGGCGACATCGGCGAACGTCGTCTTCGGGGTGTCCTTGGTGATGAGCTTGGCCTTGGACTTCCCGAAGTTCATGACCCGGGAGCCGCCGCCCTGCATCTGGTTCATCAGGAACAGGAAGACGACCACGATCAGGACGAAGGGCAGCAGGGAGAGCAGGATCCCGACGAAGGGGTTCTGCTTCGAGGGCGAAACCGTGTAGCCGTCCTCGAGCTGCTTGTTCTGGAACTTCTCCTGCAGCGTGGCGGCCAGGGACACACCCTGGTTGTCGATGTAGCTCGCCTGGATCTTCGAGCTGCCCTCGACCTTTTCGTTGTTCTTGAGCTCGACCTTGATGATCTGCTCGTCACCGGTGGTCAGCTTGGCCGACTTGACCTTGTCCTCATTGATCGCCTGGACGACCTGGCCCGTGTCCACCGTCTTGTAGCCGCCGGACGAGCCGACGACCTGCATCAACACGACCACGGCAAGGACGGCCAGCACGATCCACATGACCGGCCCACGGAAGTATCGCTTCACGTCCATCCATACGGAGCGGTGCCGCCCCGTCCCTCCTGCCATAGTGAGTTTGATAAAGGCTGTTCTTCGGACGGTACCCCAGCATTGTCACCCGAAGCCGCGCGGGACGGCTGACAAACCCGTCTCTGCATGCTCCAACGGCGCGAAACCCGCTGGGGTTCCCGATCGTCTTACAGGGCTTGCGCCACAAGGGCTCCCCGGCCCGTACGGCGCGGGTTCAGCCTCCGTAGACGTGAGGCGCGAGCGTACCGACGAACGGAAGGTTGCGGTACTTCTCGGCGTAGTCGAGTCCGTAACCCACGACGAATTCGTTGGGGATGTCGAACCCGACCCATTCCACGTCGATGGCGACCTTGGCCGCCTCCGGCTTGCGCAGCAGGGTGCACACCTTGAGGGAGGCGGGCTCGCGGGAGCCCAGGTTGGTGATCAGCCAGGACAGGGTCAGGCCGGAGTCGATGATGTCCTCGACGATCAGGACGTGCTTGCCCTTGATGTCGGTGTCGAGGTCCTTGAGGATCCGTACGACGCCGGAGGACTGGGTGCCCGCGCCGTAGGAGGAGACGGCCATCCAGTCCATGGTGAGGGGGGTGGACAGCGCCCGGGCGAGGTCCGCCATCACCATCACCGCGCCCTTGAGGACACCGACGATGAGCAGGTCCTTGCCCGCGTACTCCGCGTCGATCTTCGCGGCCAGCTCCGCCAGCTTCGCGTCGATCTCTTCCTTGGTGATGAGCACCTTCTCGAGGTCGGCACCCATGTCTTTCGCGTCCACCCGCATCACTTTCGGTCGTCCCGCTCGTACGGCTGACCGGCGCGCCCCGCGAGGGGAGCTGCCGGGCGCCTCCCGCAGGGGGCGACGTCAGCCTTGCCGAATCACCAGTCTGCCACCCTGCCGCTGGGCGACGACCTTGCCGGGGAGGTTGATGGCCCCCTGGCCGCGCCAGCCGGTGATCAGCCGGTCGACCTCCTCGATGTGCCGGGCGAAGAGGGAGCCCGCCGGGGCGCCCGCGTCGATGGCGGCGCGGCGCAGGACACGGCGCCGTACGGCGGGGGGCAGCGCGTGCAGCTTGGCGCACTCCAGCCGGCCCGCCGCGTCCCGTACGGAGTCCGCCGCCTGGCGTGCCCAGGTGTCGAGGGCGTCGGCGTCGTCCCGGGAGAGCTGGGCGGTACGGGCCAGGGCCTCGACGACGCCCTTGCCGAGCGCCTTCTCCAGGGCGGGCAGGCCCTCGTGGCGCAGCCGGGAGCGGGTGTAGGCGGGGTCGGTGTTGTGCGGGTCGTCCCAGACGGGGAGGGACTGGACCAGACATGCCTTGCGGGCGGTCTGCCGGTCGAGCTGGAGGAAGGGCCGCCGGTAGCGACCGCCGGCTCCCGACACCGCGGCCATGCCGGACAGGGAGCGGATGCCGGAGCCGCGGGCGAGGCCGAGCAGGACCGTCTCGGCCTGGTCGTCGCGGGTGTGGCCGAGCAGGATCGCGGCGGCGCCGTGCCGTTCGGCGGCGGCGTCCAGCGCGGTGTAGCGGGCGTCCCGGGCGGCGGCCTCGGGTCCCACCCGGCGTCCGCCGCCCCCCGTGTAGGAGGCGCCGTGCGCGGCCCGGTCGGAGGCGGGGCCGACGTGCACGGCCACGGCGTCGACGGGGCCGAGTCCGAGGTCCCGCAGGCGCTGGGCGACCTCGTCGGCGCGTACGTCGGAGCCGGGCTGGAGGCCGTGGTCGACGGTGATGCCGCCGGCCCGGACGCCGAGTTTCGGGGCCTCGAAGGCGAGGGCGGAGGCGAGGGCCATGGAGTCGGCGCCGCCGGAGCACGCCACGAGCACGAGCGGCGGGGGCGGGGGCGGGGGCACCTCGCCGGCGGGGCGCGGCCGGGGGGCCGGCGCGGCGCCGTACGGCTCGCACGGGGCGTACGGGTCGTACGGGGTGATCGGGACGGGCTGCTGCGGCGCGTCGGCGGGCCGAGAGGGGGGTGACGGGTGTTCGGTGAGGATGTCGTGGAGAACGCGGCGGACCGCCAGGCGTATCGCCGCGACCGCAGGATGGGGACCCATGGTCCGGTTCCCTTCACATGAAATTGTCGGGGGCCGACCCGAGGTCGGTCACTCAGAGTGTGTAGATGGTGACAGAGACGGGCTGTTCCCCGAGCATTGCACGGCTGTCCATGGCTCACGCTCCCTCGGAAGGGTGATTGAGGGGGCGTCCGCCTGCCGTGGGTGGTACCGGTCTCACGACCCGGCCGTCGTGTTCACGCCTCGGGCCTGCTGTGCACCCGCGCGATCCAGTCCGCCGGTTTGGCGATCTCCGACTTGGTCGGGAGCGTGTTCGGGGAGGTCCACACGCGGTTGAAGCCGTCCATGCCGACCTGGTCGACGACGGCCCGTACGAACCGCTCGCCGTCCCGGTACTGCCGGAGCTTGGCGTCCAGGCCGAGCAGTTTGCGCAGGGCCAGGTCCAGCCGGGACGCCCCGCGGGCGCGGCGCTGCTGGAACTTCTCGCGGATCTCGCCGACGGAGGGCACCACGGCCGGGCCCACGCCGTCCATCACGAAGTCGGCGTGGCCCTCCAGGAGGGACATGACGGCGGTGAGGCGGGCGAGGATCTCGCGCTGGGCGGGCGTCTGCACCAGTTCCACCAGGGACCGGCCGTCGTCGCCCTCCTCGCCCTCGGGGCGGCCGCCGGCGAGCGTCTGGGCGGCCTCGCGGATGCGTTCGAGGACGGTCATGGGGTCGACGTCGGTCTCCCCCAGGAACGACTGGATCTCGCCCTCCAGGTGGTCGCGCAGCCAGGGCACCGCGGTGAACTGCGTGCGGTGCGTCTCCTCGTGCAGGCACACCCACAGGCGGAAGTCGTGGGGGTCGACGTCCAGCTCGCGTTCCACGTGGACGATGTTGGGGGCGACGAGGAGCAGCCGTCCGCCGCCGTTCGCGCCCGCGGGGAGTTCGCGGGTCGCCGGGGCGAAGGTCTCGTACTGGCCGAGGACGCGGGAGGCGAGGAACGAGAGCAGCATGCCCAGTTCCACGCCGGTCACCTTGCCGCCCACGGCGCCGAGCACCGCACCGCCGGGGGTGCTGCCGCGACGTTCCTGCATCTTGTCCAGGAGCGGTTTGAGGATCTCGCGGAACCCGGCGACGTTCGCCTTGACCCAGCCCGGGCGGTCGACGACGAGCACAGGGGTGTCGTCGGCCTCGTCGGGCCCCATCCGGGTGAAGCCCCGGACGTGCTCCTCCGACGCCTTCGCGTGCCGGCGCAACTCCGCGACGACGGCCCTGGCCTCGTCACGGCTCACCTCGGGGCCCGGCCGCATGAGCCGGGTCGCGGTCGCCACCGCGAGATTCCAGTCGACCATCTCCGCACCACCGATGCTCGTCATGCGTCAACCGTACGGGAGCGCTGCCGCTTGGGGCAGGCCGTACGGGGGTGGGGTGCCCCTGCGGGGCGGCCGGCGCGGGGGCGGGGTGAGGGGTGGTGCCCGGGGGCGAGGTGGTGCCGAGAGTGATCGTTCCGGTTGGCCCGGGCCAATCGGAACGATCACTTTCGGCACGGCGCCGGCTCCCCGGCGGCCACTGCGTCGCCGGGAAGCCGGCCCGGGAGGGCGGAGTGAGAGGTGACGCCCGGGAGCGGCGTGACGCCTGCGGGCGATGAGCCGGGCGGCGCAGGCGGAGCTGAACAAGCGCTTCCATGAACCGGGCCGACTCCCGGCACCCCACTGCACCGCCGACGGCCAGCGGGGCGCCCCCGCGCGGCGGCCGACCCGGGGGCGGGGTGAGGAACAGCCCCGGGAGCGGGGTGGTGCCGGAAGGGAACGGGCCGGGCGGCGTGCAACGGCCGCTTTCGCGCCGGACCGGCTCCTGCGGTCGCCGCGCCGTCGGCGGTCGGCGGGCCTCGGTGTCCGGGCGGGGCCGGGCCGTGCCGCCCGGTCCGCAGGCGGTGTGTCGGTCGCTTCGGTGGAGCGCTCAGCGGCAGCCGCAGCGGGCCAGGGCCGAGGCCGCGCGGTCCAGGGTGTGCTGGGCGGCCGTCGGGTCCGTCGTCCTGTTGGCCAGGTACGCGAAGGCCAGCAGGCGGCCGTCCGCGTCGACGACCGTGCCCGCCAGGGTGTTGACGCCGGTCAGGGTGCCCGTCTTGGCGCGTACCAGGCCGGTGGCGGACGTCTCGTCGGCGTACCGGCTGCTGAGCGTGCCCGTGAAGCCGGCGATGGGCAGGCCGGTCAGGACGGAGCGCAGTCCGGGGCGGTCCGGCGCGGCCGCCTCGGCGAGGAGGGCGGTGAGCAGGTCCGCCGTGAGCCTGCCGTCGCGGCTCAGTCCGCTGCCGTCGGCGACGCGGACGCCCTTCAGCGGGAGACCGAGCTCCTCCAGCTCGGCGCGGATCGCCCGGCCGGCGCCCTCGAAGCTCGCCGGTTCCCCGGAGGCGAGGGCGGTCTGGCGGGCCAGCGCCTCGGCGATGTCGTTGTCGCTGTTGGTCAGCATGCGTTCGACCAGGGCGGACAGGGGCGGGGAGGAGACGGAGCCCAGAGTGTCGGCGTCCTTGTCCGCCGTGCCCGGGCGGGGGCTCCTCACCTTGAGGCCCCGGTCCTCGAGGAGGTCCCCGAACCGGCGGGCCGCGTCCTTCTCCGGGTCGGTGCCGCGGTCGGCCGGACCGCTGGTGGAGTCGTCCAGGCGGGCCTCGTCGACCATGAGGGCGGTGACCGGGGCGAGGTTGGGGTTCTGGCCGATGGAGTGCAGCCGCGGCCCCTGGTAGAGGGACGTGTCGTAGGTGAGCGTGACCTCGTCCAGGTGGCGTTCGCGCAGCGCGGCGGCCGTCTCGTCGGCGAGTTCGCGCAGGCTCGCGTGCCCTGCCGCGTCCTCGCGCGCGGTCAGGGTGGGGTCGCCGCCGCCGACCAGGACGACCTCGGCGGCTCCGTCGGCGTCGTCGGCCAGGACGGCCCGCGTCTCGATGCGGTGGTCGGCCCCGGCCGCGGAGAGCGCGGCGGCGGCCGTGGCGATCTTCGTGGTGGACGCCGGGATCAGCGCGTCGTCCGCACCCTTGCCGTACAGGACCTTCCCGGTCGCCGCGTCGACGACCACGGCCGTACGGCGGGCGCCCAGCGCGTCGTCGTCCAGCAGCGGGTCCAGGAGGTCGGCGAGGGCGTCCGCCGCGGGCGCGGACCCCGAGCCGCCGAGGCCGGCCAGGACGGAGGGGGCGCTCGGAGCGGGCTTGGGCGCCCCCTGAGCGGCACCGGACGACGCGCCGGAATCGTGCCCGTGATCTGTGCCACCCTCCCGATCGCGCGCTGCGGCCCGGTCCCGCTCCGCCGTACGCTGACCGGTGGAGTCCCAGGGACCGGCCACGGTCACCGCCAGCACCGCCAGCACCAGGCCGCAGGCGGCCGCACCGGCGGACAGGCGGAGGGGCGTGAGCTCCGTGGCGCGTGCCGCGACGGCCCGCACGACGCGTTCGACGTGCGGCCGGCCGGCCCGTGCGACGCGTTCGACGTGCGACCACGTGGCACGCGCGGCCCGCACGACGCGTTCGACGTGCGGCCCCGCGGCCCGCCAGCCCCTCGGCTCCGGCACGACCACCAGCCCCTTTCGCGATCACACACCTGCGTGAGGGACACTTAATCACCAGAACTATGTGCTGATCATGGAGGAGCCACCGGTGGAGTTCGACGTCACGATCGAGATTCCGAAGGGTTCGCGGAACAAGTACGAGGTGGACCACGAGACCGGTCGGATCCGCCTGGACCGTCGCCTCTTCACCTCGACCAGTTACCCGGCCGACTACGGCTTCGTCGAGAACACCCTCGGCGAGGACGGCGACCCGCTGGACGCGCTGGTCCTGCTGGAGGAGCCCACGTTCCCCGGATGCCTCATCAAGTGCCGCGCGATCGGCATGTTCCGGATGACGGACGAGGCCGGCGGCGACGACAAGCTGCTGTGCGTGCCGGCGTCCGACCCGCGCGTGGAGCACCTGCGGGACATCCACCACGTGTCCGAGTTCGACCGCCTGGAGATCCAGCACTTCTTCGAGGTCTACAAGGACCTGGAGCCCGGCAAGTCGGTCGAGGGCGCCAACTGGGTGGGCCGCGCCGACGCCGAGGCCGAGATCGAGCGGTCGTACAAGCGCCTCGAGGAGCAGGGCGGTCACTGACCTCGGCTTGCGTGACGCCTGTGACGAACGGGCCGCATGATCCCTCGCGGGATGATGCGGCCCGTTCGCGCGTCTGTGCGCATACTGAGGCGTACGTGAGGTATGTGGTCAGGAGGCACGAACGCGGGAGCAGCAGGTGACGAAGACGAAGGAGACGGAGGGCGGCAAGCCGAAGTCGGACGAGGCGAGGAGCGCGTTCGTCCGTCCGGAGGGCGACGGGGAGTCCTCCACGACGTCCGAGTTCGCCCTGCCCGACGGCTTCGACGTGCCGAGGACTGTCACGGAGTCCGAGGTCACGTCCGAGTTCGCCGTCCCGCGGGGGCTGGAGCCGCCGCAGCCGTCGGGCGCCGAGCACGAGGGCTCGGCGTTCAGCACGCCGAGCACGTACAGCGTGCGGGAGCCCGCCTTCACCCCGCCGGCCGGCACCCCCGCGGTCAGCCTGACCAAGGACGTGCCCTGGCAGGACCGCATGCGCACGATGCTGCGCATGCCGGTCGCCGACCGTCCCGCCCCGGAGCGCCCGCAGCGGACGGAGGAGGGCGGCCCGGCCGTCCCCCGCGTGCTCGACCTGGCGCTCCGTATCGGCGAGCTGCTGCTCGCGGGCGGTGAGAACGCCGAGGACGTGGAGGCGGCGATGTTCGCCGTGTGCCGCTCCTACGGGCTCGACCGCTGCGAGCCGACCGTCACCTTCACCCTCCTGTCGATCACCCACCAGCCGTCCCTGGTGGAGGACCCGGTGTCGGCGTCGCGGACGGTGCGCCGGCGCGGCACCGACTACACGCGCCTGTCGGCCGTCTACCGGCTCGTCGCGGACCTCAGCGACCCGGACACGCAGACCTCCCTGGAGGAGGCCTACCGGCGCCTGGCGGAGATACGCCGCAACCGCCACCCCTACCCCGGCTGGGCGCTGACCGCCGCCGCCGGGCTGCTCGCGGGCGCGGCCTCCGTGCTCGTCGGCGGCGGTCTGACGGTGTTCGTGGCGGCCGCGGCGGGCGCGATGCTCGGCGACCGGCTGGCCTGGCTGTGCGCCGGGCGCGGACTGCCGGAGTTCTACCAGTTCGCGGTGGCCGCCATGCCCCCGGCCGCGATCGGGATCGCGCTGACGCTGGCGGAGGTGGAGGTGCGAGCGTCCGCGGTGGTCACCGGCGGGCTGTTCGCGCTGCTGCCCGGGCGGGCCCTGGTGGCGGGGGTGCAGGACGGGCTGACCGGCTTCTACATCACCGCGTCGGCGCGCCTGCTCGAGGTCATGTACCTGATCGTCGGCATCGTCGTGGGCGTGCTGCTGGTCCTGTACTTCGGCGTCAAGCTGGGCGCGGAGCTCGCCCCGAACACGGCCCTCGGCGGCTCCGACCGCCCGTTGTGGCAGATCACCGCGTCGATGCTGCTGTCGCTGGCCTTCGCGGTGCTGCTCCAGCAGGAGCGGTCCACTGTGCTCGCGGTGACGCTCAACGGGGGCGTGGCCTGGGTGGTGTACGGCGCGATGCACTATGCGGGCGGCTTCTCGCCGGTCCCGTCCACGGCCGTCGCGGCGGGTCTGGTGGGGCTGTTCGGGCAGTTGATGTCCCGCTACCAGTTCGCGTCGGCGCTGCCGTACACGACCGCCGCGATCGGGCCGCTGCTGCCCGGTTCGGCGACGTACTTCGGACTGCTCGCGTTCGCCCAGAACGACGTCAACGCGGGACTGGTGAACCTCACGAAGGCCGTCGCGCTCGCCATGGCCATCGCGATCGGGGTGAACCTGGGGTCGGAGATCTCCCGGCTGTTCCTGCGGATGCCGGGGGCGGCCAGCGCGGCGGGGCGGCGGGCGGCGAAGCGGACGCGCGGGTTCTGAGCGGGACCGGGGTCCGTCGTTGTCGTCGCGCTCCGTCGCCGGGTGCGGGTTCGGTGGTGGTTGCTCGCGCCCGCGCGGCGAAGCCTCAAGTCGACACGGCCCCGCGCCCCTTACGGGGCGCGGATGCCGCCATCAGTTCTGCGGGTGCCCCTGGCCGTACGGGTAGCCCTGGCCCTGCGGGTACTGCTGGTTCTGGTTCTGGGGGTACTGCTGGTTCTGGTTCTGGGGGTACTGCTGGTTCTGCGGGTACTGCTGGTTCTGCGGGTACTGCTGCTGGTACTGGGGCTGCTGGTGCCCGTACCCCTGCTCCGTACCGTACGGCTCCGGCTCCGGGTAGCCGGCTCCCTGGCGGGGCCGGCCGCCGTACTGCCCGCCGTACTGTCCGCCCTGCTGTCCGTACCCCTGGTTGCCGTACGCCTGCTGCCCCTGGTCGCCGTACGGCTGGTGGCCGTGTCGCCGGTTCTGGTCGGACGGGACGCGGCGCAGCTGGGTCGTCGCGTCGTCCATGACGGGGGGCGCCGTCACGGCCGTCGCGGCCGGGGACTGCGGCTGCCGCTTCTTCTCCCTGCGGGCCTTCAGGAACTCCAGGATGATCGGGACCACCGACAGGAGGACGATCAGGATCAGCATCGCCTCGATGTTCTCGCGGACGAACGCGATGCTGCCGAGCCAGGAGCCGAGCAGGGTGACGCCCGCGCCCCAGAGGATGCCGCCGACGACGTTGAAGATCAGGAACGAGCGGTACCGCATGCCGCTGACGCCCGCGATGATCGGCGTGAACGTGCGCACGATGGGCACGAACCGGGCGAGGATCAGGGACTTGGGGCCGTGCTTCTCGAAGAACTCGTGGGCCTTGGTGACGTTCTCCTGCTTGAACAGGCGGGAGTCGGGGCGCTTGAAGAGCGCCGGCCCCACCTTCTTGCCGAACATGTAGCCCGCCTGGTCGCCGAGGATCGCGGCGACGCAGATCAGCACGATGGCCAGCCACAGCGGGAAGTCCAGCGTCTTGGAGGTGATCAGCATGCCCGCGGTGAACAGCAGCGAGTCACCGGGCAGGAAGAACCCGATGAGCAGGCCGGACTCGGCGAACACGATGGCGAGCAGACCCCAGATGCCGAACGTGTCGAGCAGGTAGTTCGGATCCAACCAACTTGGTCCGAGAGCGAGCGACGTCACGTTCCGGGCTCCTGAGGATGTCGGGATGAGGCGGTGCGGCGGTGCGGCAGGTGCGGCCCACGGCTGACCAAAGCTATCAACGGCAGCCCACTCCGCCAGTTTCCACCGCCCCTCCCAGAATGCACTGTGCCCGGGCTGGGCCGCACCTGTGGTGTCAGTTCACGTGCCGGGCCGCGTTGGCGACGATCGCGTCCCGCAGGTACCGGCCGAAGCCCGGGCGGATCCTGTCGTACATCTCCGCGAACCGCGGGTCGGAGACGTACAGCTCGCTGATCCGGGCCTGGAGCTCGTGCGTGCAGTCGTAGTACGAGCGCTTGACGAAGCGGAGGTGCTCCTCCGCCACGTCCATGGCCGCCTCCGAGCCGGCGGCGGCCCCCGAGTCCATCAGCCCGGCCACGCGCGCGTGGAGCGCGTCGAGCTCCTCGTTGACGCGCTTCCAGTCCTCCTTCGTGTACGAGGCAGTGCGGCGCTGCGACTCCTTGTAGGCGTCCGTGTGCCCCCAGCGCTCCCGCACCTCGTCCTCGTACTGCGCGGGGTCGTGCTCCCCGAACACCTCGAACCGCTCCTCCGGCGTGAGGTTGATGCCCATTCTGCGTGCCTCCATGGCGTGCTCCACGGCCGCGGCCATCTTCTGGAGCTTCTCGATCCGGGCGGTCAGCAGTTCGTGCTGCCGGCGTAGGTGCGCGCGCGGGTCCGCGTCCGGGTCGTCGAGCAGGACCGCGACCTCGTCGAGCGGGAAGCCGAGCTCCCGGTAGAACAGGATCTGCTGCAGCCGGTCGAGGTCGGCGTCGGCGTAGCGCCGGTGGCCGGCGTACGTGCGCTCGCTCGGTACCAGCAGCCCGATCTCGTCGTAGTGGTGCAGCGTGCGCACCGTCACCCCGGCGAAACCGGCGACCTCCCCTACGGAGTAGCTCATGGCGTCCGCTCCCTTCTCGGTACGCACCCCAGCCTGGGTCCTCACGTGACGTGAGGTGCAAGCCCGCGCCCGCGGGAGTTCAGCGGTCGTCCCCCGGGTGCCGCTCCCCCGTCGCGTACGGATTGGCCTCCCCCTCGGAGAGGACACCGACGAAGGGCTCGCCCTCGCCCGCGAAGGTGTACGCCCCGGACTCGATGCGCTCGATGAGGCCGCGGGTCCACTCGGCCTCGCCGTCGGAGGCGTGGACCCACATGTTCATGATCTCCCCGATGTGTCCGATCGACTCCGGGCCGGCCTCGGGCGTGTAGTACTCCGTGGCGGACGTACGCCACTCCGCCAGCCGGCGCAGCCGCTCGCGCAGCAGCCGCACCGCCTCGGCGCGCTCCAGGTCGACCATGAAACCGATCGCCGCGGACAGCGTGTCGATGTGCCGGTCCCGTTCGACCAGGGCCTCGCGCAGCAGGGAGAAGTACTCCTGGTCGCCCGTCTCCGTGATCTCGTACTCGGTGCGGGGCGGGCCGCCGGCCGTGGAGGGCGCGATCTCGTGGGCGTGCAGCAGTCCCTGCTTCGCCATCTGCTTCAGGGCGTGGTAGATCGAACCGGGCTTGGCGTTGGACCACTCGTGCGCGCCCCAGTACTCCAGGTCGTTGCGCACCTGGTAGCCGTGGGCCCGCCCGTGCCGGCGCACCGCGCCGAGCACCAGGAGACGGATCGCTGACATGGGGCCAGCGTAGGACCCGGGAGGATCAGCTCCGGGAGCTGCCCCGTTCCCGGCTAGAAGGGGAACGCGCTCCGCCCGTGCTGCACCGAGATCCACTTCTGCGTGGTGAACGCGTCGACCGTCGTCTCGCCGTTCAGCCGGCCGAGGCCGGAGTGCTTCTCGCCGCCGAAGGGGACCAGCGGCTCGTCGTGCACCGTGCCGTCGTTGACGTGGAACATCCCGGTGTCGATCCGCCGGGCGAAGCGCACGCCGCGCTCCACGTCCCCCGTGTGGACGGCGCCGCTCAGCCCGTACGGGGTGTCGTTGGCGATCCGTACGGCCTCCTCCTCGCCGTCGAAGGGGACGAGGAAGGCGACCGGGCCGAAGACCTCCTGCCGCAGGAGGGCCGAGCCGGCGGGCAGGCCCGTCAGGACGGACGGCCCGACCAGGTTCTCGGTCACCGTGCCGCGCAGCAGCACCGTGGCGCCCTCGGCGACCGCCTGGTCGACGACGCCGTCCACCGCCTCGGCCTGGGAAGCGTTGATGACCGGACCGATGACCGTCTGCGGGTCGCGCGGGTCGCCGACCTTGAGGGACCCGACCTTGGTGACGAACTTCCCGGTGAACTCGGCCTCGATCGAGCGGTCGACCAGGATGCGGTTCGCGGCCATGCAGACCTGGCCCTGGTGGACGTACCGGCTGAAGACCGCGGCGTCCACGGCGTAGTCGATGTCCGCGTCGTCGAGGACCACCAGCGCGCTGTTGCCGCCGAGCTCCAGGATCGACCGCTTGAAGTGCGCGGCGCAGACGGTGGCGACGTGCCGGCCGACCGTGTCCGAGCCCGTGAAGGAGATGACCTTCGGTATCGGGTGCTCGATGAACGCGTCGCCTATCTCCGCGATGTCGGTGATCACGACGTTGAGCAGGCCGCCCGGGAGCCCCGCGTCCTCGAAGATCTTCGCGACCAGGGAGCCGCCGGCGACCGGGGTGTTCTGGTGCGGCTTGAGGACCACGCCGTTGCCGAGGGCCAGGGCGGGCGCCACGGACTTCAGCGACAGCAGGAACGGGAAGTTGAACGGGCTGATGACCCCCACGACGCCGACGGGCACCCGGTAGAGGCGGTTCTCCTTGCCGTCGGCCGGCGAGGGCAGGATCCGGCCCTCGGGGCGCAGCGCCAGGTGGACGGCCTCGCGCAGGAACTCCTTGGCGAGGTGCAGCTCGAAGACCGCCTTCGTGTGCGTCCCGCCGAGCTCGGCGACGATCACCTCGGTGATCTCCCGCTCCCGCTCCTCGACGAGTGCGAGCGCTCTCTCGAAGACGGTGCGGCGGGTGTACGGGTTGGTCTCCGCCCAGCTCCGCTGGGCGTCCGACGCCGCCCGGTAGGCCGCGTCCACCTCGTCGGCCGTGGCTATGGTGATCGACGCCAGCTTCTCGCCGTCGTACGGGTCGAAGTCGATGATGTCCCACGACCCCGTGCCCGGGCGCCACTCGCCGCCGATGTACTGCTGAGCCAGTTCGGTGAAGCAGGACGACATCTGATCCCTCGATCCCTTGCGGCCACGAACGGTCACCCGTTCACCCCAGCGTGTGAACGGGCGTCATGTTACGCATGGGTCGCGGGAGTTGAGAGGCCAGTTGTGGACACACCGCGGAAAGGTTCGGCGGGTCAGGAGAGCTGGAGCAGTCCCCGGAGCAGGTCGCGGCTCTCCTCGGGGGACGGGCTGTCCTCCTGGAGCTGGGACATCGCCCGCTCGTACTGGGCGACGTCCTCGCGCTTGTCCAGGTAGAGCGCGCTGGTCAGCTGCTCCAGGTACACGACGTCGGAGAGGTCGGACTCGGCGAAGCTGAGCACGGTGAAGGAGCCGCTCTCCCCGGAGTGCCCGCCGAAGCCGAACGGCATCACCTGGAGCCGTACGTTCGGCCGCTCCGATATGTCGATGAGGTGCTGGAGCTGCCCCCGCATCACCTCCCGGCCGCCGTACGGACGGCGCAGCGCGGCCTCGTCGAGGACGCAGTGGAACTGCGGCGCGCGCTCGGACACCAGGTACTTCTGGCGTTCCAGGCGCAGCGCCACCCGCCGCTCGACGTCGGCCTCCCCGCCCTCCTTCATTCCGCGGGACACGACGGCATAGGCGTACGCCTCGGTCTGCAGCAGTCCGTGGACGAACTGCACCTCGTACGCGCGGATGAGGTGGGCCGCGCCCTCCAGGCCGACGTAGGTCGGGAACCAGCTGGGCAGGACGTCGCTGTAACTGTGCCACCAGCCCGCGACGTTGGCCTCCTTGGCCAGCGAGAGCAGGGACGCGCGCTCCTTGTCGTCCGTGACGCCGTACAGCGTCAGCAGGTCCTCGACGTCGCGCGCCTTGAAGCTCACCCGGCCCAGCTCCATGCGGCTGATCTTCGACTCCGAAGCACGGATCGAGTAACCGGCCTTCTCGCGCGTGATCCCCTGTCCCTCGCGCAACCGCCTGAGATGCGAGCCCAGCAGCATCCGCCGCACCACCGACCCACTCGATTCACCGGCGCCCACGGTCCGTCAGCCTCCCCAAGGTCTTCAGGGGCCGCAGTCTGCCACTAACCACTCCGATCCGCACTCGGATGGTTACGGAAACGGAAAGTCTCGGAAGGGGGGACACAGGAAAAGATCAGGCGGGGCACTACATGTGGGGAGAAGGCGGCAGAAAAAATCATCGGCAAGGGGTACGCCCTGCGTCATACCGGGCGCGTGCACGTGCATCTGCCCTTGCATCTGCCCTACTCATCGGAAACCATGGACTCGCGCCACCGCTGCATCGCCACGACCGCGGACCACGGGAGTGCCTCGCATGGGAACGAACGGATCGACCATGCTCGAAGTCTTACGGCAGGGACTCCCTCCGCTCGATCCGGCGACCGTGTCGCGGACGGCCTCCTGCGCCCTGCCCGCCCGCTACGAAGCGGTGCGCGAGGCACGGCAGTTCACCCGTGGCACGCTCGACCAGTGGGAGCTGGGCGACCGCTTCGAGGACATCTGCCTCGTGGTGTCGGAGCTGGTCACCAACGCGCTGCGGTACGGGCTCCCCGGGGGCGCGGCGTCCTCCGCGGCCCCGCTCCCGTACGTGCGGCTGCACCTGATGCGGTGGACGGAGCGGCTGGTCTGCGCGGTGCGCGACCCCGGTCACGGCCGCCCGGTCACGAGCGACGCGGAGGACTCGGCCGCGGAGTCGGGGCGTGGCCTCTTCCTGGTCGGCTCGTTCGCCGACACCTGGGGCTGGCACCCGCTGACCGGGGCACTGGACGGCAAGGTGGTCTGGGCGATGTTCCGGCTGGGTCCGGAGGCGCTGGCGCCGGCGGCCCCGGCACCCGCCCAATGATGTACCGCGGTGCACTTCGCCGTTGGTTCTACGCGTGTCACACGCCGGCCTCCGCGCCGGCTGCCGCTGCCACTGCCGGGCACCGCCTCAGGCGCCGGTGACCAGGTGGTCGAACTCCCCGTCCTTGACGCCGAGGAGCATGGCCTCGATCTCGGCGCGGGTGTAGACGAGGGCGGGCCCGTCGGGGAAACGCGAGTTGCGCACCGCCACGTCACCGCCGGGCAGCCGCGCGAACTCCACACAGGACCCCTGCGAGTTGCTGTGCCTGCTCTTCTGCCAGGCCACGCGGTGGTGCTCGGTCAGCTCAGTCGCCGCCATGCCGTTGTACACATCGCCGGTGTACACGTCATCCACGCCGTGCACGTCGTGGTCCACAGGTCGCTCCCCGGTGGTGCAGTGGCTGAAGTGGCCATAGATGCAGTGGTCAACTGCTTCGGATCATAGCTGCGTTCACGTGCCGGTGCAGAAGCCGATGCACGGCCATATGCACGTGCACGCCGGGTGTTCCCATGATTACAGCATCACGGTCGCATGGTTGGGCCGTGCACTGTAGAGACGCCGGACATTCCGCTTGCGTTCCCCCTTGCCCGTGCGACATTCCTGGTCACAGGCGTGGGAAGGCCCCGGAGAGACATGGGGGGACTCTCCGGGGCCTGGGTGGGCGAAGTGACGGCGCGCGTCTCGCGGGGCGAGGGGTCAGCGGGGCGGCGACGAGTACGGCAGGAGCGCCATCTCGCGGGCGTTCTTGATCGCACGGGCGAGGAGTCTCTGCTGCTGAGCGGATACGCGGGTGACGCGGCGGCTACGGATCTTGCCGCGGTCGGAGATGAACTTCCGCAGCAGATCGGTGTCCTTGTAGTCGATGTACGTGACTCCCGCCCGGTCCAACGGATTTGGCCGGTTCTTGGCAGGCGTGCGGTCGGTGCGGCGGGGCACGTCAGACCTCCAGGAAGGTGTCGAAGGGGCGCGGGAGACGCGACCAGGCCTCGCGCCCGGCGGCGTACTCGGCGTCGGTGAGCAGGCACGAGTCCAGCAGGCGGGCGAGTCCGTCCTGGTCCAGCCCCGGCGAGGTGAACACCAGGTGCTGACAGCGGTCCCCGTGCTCCGGGTGCCAGTCGAGCGCGGCGGCGGCCCGGCGCACCGGCGGGACCAGGTCCCAGGCCGCGTCCGGCAGCGAGGCGAGCCAGGGGCCCGCCGCCTCCACGCACAGGGCGCCGCCGGCCGCGTCCCAGTGCAGCAGCGTGTCCGGCCGGTCGGCGAGCCAGAACCGCCCCCGGCTGCGCGCCGCCGCGCAGGTCAGGTCCTCCAGCGCCGCGTACAGCCGCTCGGGGTGGAAGGGCCGCCGCCCCCGCCAGACGAGTGTCGCGACCCCGCACTCGTCGGCCTCGACGGGCAGCAGCGCGCATGCCGGGTGCTGGGCGGCGGCCGCGGCCTCGACGTCGAAGCCGGCGAAGGCGGCGTCGGCGAGCGGGGATCGGAAGGCTCCTGCCGGCCCGGTGGCGGACCCGGCACCGGGTGCGGTGCCGTGCGCGGCACCGGGCACCGGCGCGCCGCCGAGGGCCACCGGAGCGCCCGCCGGAGCCCCCGGCCGATCGCCCTCGAGGGGCACCCGCCGGGCCGTCGGGTGGAGCTGGGCGAGCAGGGCGCGGTCCTCGTCGTCGGCCTCCGCCGAGTCGGCGACGGCGAGGACGGGCGCGTACTCCAGCTGCCGGGCGAACGTGTCCGCGACGGTGCGCCGGTCGGTGGCGGCGGCCGCGAGACCGCACTCGGCCAGGTCGTCCCCGTCGGCGAGGTACGGCAGCACCAGGGCCGGGTCGACCGCGGTGATCACCGAGGTCACGGTCAGCCCGCTCGCGGCCACCACCTCGGCCATCGCCTTGGGCTCCACCGAGTCCCACAGCTCGACGACGGCGAGCCGGGTGAGTCCGCCGCGCGCGAGCCGCTCCAGCTCGGGCACCAGGTCCGCGCGCAGCGCGCAGCACGCGCAGTCGTTGACGAGCGGGGTCTGGCCGGTGTCCGTCACCCCGGCGAGGTTCCGGACCGTGCGCCGGACCGTGCCGTCGGCGGCGGTCGACAGGTCGTGGTGCAGGGCGACACTGTCCGGCACCTCGGCGAGCAGCCGTTCGACGGCGGTCCGGCGGGCGTCGGCGTGCAGCCCGCCGACGATCGCGACGGAGAGCCCGCTCACCGCCGGCTCCGCTTCCCGTACCGCTGCTCGAACCGCTCGACGCGGCCCGCCGTGTCCAGCACGCGCGCGGTGCCCGTGTAGAAGGGGTGGCTGACGTTCGAGATCTCGACGTCCACCACGGGGTAGGTGTTGCCGTCCTCCCACACGATCGTCTTCTCGCTCGTCATGGTCGACCGGGTCAGGAAGGCGTGGTTCGCGGCACGGTCACGGAAGACGACGGGACCGTAGGCCGGGTGGATTCCCTCGCGCATGGCGGTGTTTCAGCGCTCCTCTCGGAAGTCGACGTGCCGGCCCGCGACCGGGTCGTACTTGCGCAGCGTCATACGGTCCGGGTCGTTCCGCCGGTTCTTCCGGGTGACGTAGGTGTAGCCGGTGCCGGCGGTGGACCGCAGCTTGATGACCGGACGGAGTTCGTTGCGTGCCATGGCTGCTATCTTACTGAAAATGAATTCCATTTACATCAGCCGATCGAGAGAGGTGCGTCACCCATGTCCGCCCACTGCATGCTGACCGGGGCCCGGCCGGGCTTCGGCAACCGCATCTCCCACTCCCACCGGCGCACCTCCCGCCGCTTCGACCCCAACATCCAGTCCAAGCGCTACTGGCTGCCGGGCGAGGGCCGGTACGTACGGCTGCGGCTCAGCGCCAAGGGGATCAGGACGGTCGACGCGATCGGCGTCGAGGCGGCCGTGGCGCGCATCCGCGCGCGCGGGGTGAAGGTCTGAGACGGACGGACGGGACGGGAGTACGGGAATGGCGAAGAAGAGCAAGATCGCGAAGAACGACAAGAGGCAGGAGATCGTCGAGCGGTACGCGGCCCGCCGGGCCGAGCTGAAGGAGATCATCCGCAAGCCGTCCACCCCGGCGGACGAACGGGAGGCCGCCCAGCGCGAGTTGCGCCGCCAGCCCCGCGACGCGAGCGCCACGCGCGTGCGCAACCGGGACCAGGTGGACGGCCGCCCGCGCGGTTACTTCCGGGCCTTCGGGCTGTCCCGGGTGAGCCTGCGGGAACAGGCGCACGCCGGGTTCCTGCCGGGGGTGCGCAAGTCCTCCTGGTGAGGCACGGACGACGGATCGCCGTCACGGCTGTCGGCGGCGGGGCTCGGGGGGCGGGGCCGGCCGGGGTTCGCCGCTGCCGCCGTCTCCTCGCACCGACATGGCCGGCACCTGGGTGTCGAGGGCCTCGGACAGCTCGTCCAGCGCCTTCAGCAGGAGGTGTGCCCCGCGTCGTACGAACGCGTCGGCGCCCTGCCCCCGAGCCTCCCCGGGTGCGGCCTCCGCGTCCCAGGCCGCCAGCGCCTCGCGCGCCTCGTCCCAATGGGGCACCCGGCGCTCGCGCACGGCCCTCGCGCCCCGTTCCGTCGCGGTGCGCAGGGCTTCGGCGAAGCGGACGGCGGCCGGGACGGGAGGCGCGTCCCGGTCGGGGAGGTGGGCCTCCAGCAGCATGGCGACGCGAGCCAGGTGGGCGACCGCGTCCTCGGCCTCTTCCGCGGCGGTCCGCGACAGACCGCGATGGCGTACGGGTTCGTCGCCGGCGCGGGCGACCGCGGTGTGCCAGGCCGCGCGGGCGCCCCGGCTCGCGAGCAGGACCCCGCGCACCTCGTCCGCGGGGCGCGCCGGGTCGGCGTACCGGTCGAGGACGGCCGCCCCGTACCCGCCCGCCGCGGCCAGCCAGTCGGCGAGGCGCGTGCGCAGCCGCGGGGTCTCCCAGGCCGGGTAGACGGCGTACGCGAGCATCGCGAGGAGGCCGCCCACGAGGGTGAGGAGCAGCCGTTCGGGCACCGTCTGCGTCCAGGCCTCGCCGCCCATGCCGAGCAGGAAGACCACGTACGCGGCGATGCACGCCTGGGCCGCCATCTGGCCGGTGCGCATCAGCAGGTACAGCAGGCCCGCGCTCAGCACCGCGAGGGCGCCCGACAGGTACGTTCCCGGGTCCGCCACCCGCACGATGCCCGTGGCCAGGGCGATGCCGATCAGCGTGCCGCCGAAGCGGGCGACCGCCCGGCTGTACGTCTGCGAGAAGTCGGGGCGCATGATCATGACCGCGGTGAGCGGGGCCCAGTAGCCGTGGCCGAAGGGCAGCGCCGCGCCGGCGAGGTAACCGGCGACCGCCACGGCGGTGATGCGGAGCGCGTGCCGGGTGATCGGGGAGTTCCGGTCGAGCTCGTCGCGCATGGCGCGCAGGGTGACGGGGACCAGGCCGAGGAGCGAGGGACGGTTGAGGGACCTGGTGTGCGGGTGGGTGCCGTCGGGGTGCGGGCGCGGGCCGTCGGCGTGCGAGCCGCCCGCCGTCTCGACGACGTCCTGGAGCAGCGTGGCGAGCCGCGTCGCCGCCCGGGCCGGCGGGCCCTGCAGGATCGCCCCCGTGTCCGGCGTCCGGAGCGCGGCGAGGGCGGCCGGCGGGACCTCCACCTGCTTGCCGTGGCGGATCGCGGAGGCCGACGCGTCCAGGACGGTGGCCGCGGCGGCGAGGAGTTCGCGGACCCGGTCACGTGCCCGGCCCTCCCCCGGTACGCCCATCGCGGGGTCGGCGAGGGAGGCGAGGACCGGCCGGATGCGCTCGGCGACGAGGCGGGAGCCGCGCAGTTCGGCGGGCCGGGTGCGGGCCTGGCGGGCCGTCAGCCTGGCGGCGTCGCGGGCCGCCATCAGGGGCTCGGGATCGAAGCCGGCGATCGGGTCGTACCGGAGCCGGCGGGCGTAGTCGGCCTCGGCGGCCAGGGCGTCGGCGAGCGCGTCGCGCTGGGCGCCCCAGCGGCGTACCGGGAAGACGACGATCAGCGCCGCCTGCACCAGACCGCCGAGGATCATCATCAGGCCGTGGCCGGCCGCCTGGGCCACCGAGGTCGGCAGGGTGACGGTGATCAGCATGATCGCCACGTTCGAGGCGGCGATCAGTCCGGTGGTCGGGCCGGCCGCCCAGGCCAGGCCGGCCAGGAACGTCCACACCGCCAGCAGCGCGAGGAACAGCGGCAGGCGGGAGATCGTGACGTAGCCGAGGAAGGTCGACACGGCGAGGGTCGCCCCCGAGGCCAGGGCGAGTTCGGGGCGGGGGCGCCAACTGCGCTGGAACGTGGCCATGGCCGCCTGGAACGCCCCGAAGGCCGAGCTCGCCGCGGTCACGGGCCCGAAGGCCCACAGACCGAACGACATCATGATCGCCAGCCCTGCGGCGGCCCGCACCGCGACCAGCGGTTCGAGACGCCTGCGCTCGACCGTCAGCCCCGAGCGACCGGTCTCCTTCAGCGCCCGGACCCAGCTCATCGTCACCAGCCTACGGGCAGGTGGGGAGATACCGGGACATACGGGGTGACGTGCCACCTCCCGGCGGCCGGCCACTCCGGCGGGCGGCGTGAGGCCTCACCTGCCTCACCGGTATTACCTGTCTCACCGACCGCATTCCGCGCTGGTGTGCCGAGTGCTGACGCGTGATGATCCACGGAACACGTCTCACCTACTTCGGGGAATCCCATGCGCATCACGCCCACCACCGTCACCGCCACCCTCGTGGCCGCGCTCGCTCTGACCGCCTGCGGTGGCGGCGGGGACGACGGGGACACCGCACCCTCGGGCACCGCGGCCGACGGGGCGACGGGCGCGGCCGCGGCCTGCCGGGCCGACCGGCTGACGATCGACTTCGGCCCCAGCAACGCCGCGCCGGCCGCCGGGGACACGGGCAACATCCCCGTCACCCTGACCAACACCGGCGACACCTGCACGCTGCAGGGTGTACCCGCGACCGAGGTCCACAGCGGCGGCACCTCCTGGACGGTCGGCGGGCAGGAGGGCGCGGCGCAGCCCGAGCTGACCCTGGACGAGACCGCGACGGCGTCCTTCACGATCACGTACGTACGCGGCGCCGCGGGCGACCCGGAGCGGGCCGTCCGGCCGGAGCGGGTGGAGTTCCGGCTCCCCGGGGACGACGCGCTCCAGAGCCACGACTGGCCGGACGCCGAGGTCGCCCTGGTGTCCGCAGAGGAACTGGAGATGACGGTGAGTCCGTTCCTGCCGGCGGGTGACTGAGGGGACCTCGGCGCCTCCGGCGCCTCCGACGTCCGGGATCAGCGCACGGCCCGGCCACGCCGGCGGCCGGTCACCGCAGTCGGGGGCGGCCCGCGAGCCGGGCGCGGTCGGCCGCCTCGGTGCCCTGCCGCCAGCCCGCCTCGTCGCTGACCCCGCGCACGCGCGTGGTGACCGTCTCCGGGAACAGGCGCGTGACCTGCTCGTGCACGGCCAGGTCACGCGCCGCGAGAACCGGCAGCAGGTCCGGCGCGGGCGCCGCCCCCTGCGCCGCTCCCGCCTCCTCCTCGAACTCCCTTCTGGACGCCTCCGTCTGCGCCTCGGCGACCGCCGCCAGACGGTCGCCGATCCGGTGCGCGTACGCCGCGAGGAACGACTGCCGGAACGTTTTCGTACGCTTCCTCCCGCCGGCCCTCTGCGCCGCCTCCGCCTTCGTCATCGCGGCCGTGGCCTGCACCAGGAGCGAGGTGTGGAGGAGTTCGACCGCCTCCAGATCGGGTTCGAAGCCCACGACCGTGGAGAAGCCGAGGGCCTCGTTCCACACCGCCTGGCAGCGGTTCGCGCGGGCGACCGCGTCGAGCAGCACCGCCTTGGCCGTCTCGTACGGCGGGTCGACGCCGATGCGGCAGGCTCCCGGCGCGTCGGGGTCGTGGGCCCGGGCGGCGAGCAGCGCCTCGTCGATGCTGTGCCGCGCCATCAGCTCCTGGGCCTTCGCGCTGAGCGCCTCCGCCTCCTCGGGGAAGCCCGTGGCCTCGGCCTTGGCGAGGAGGGCGCGGATGCGGGACAGCATGCGGCCGCCCCCGCGCGTGTCCTCGCGCCCCTCCCCGCGCGCGTGCCCGCCCGGTCGCCGCGCGGACGGAGGCGCCTCGTCGAGCGGTTCGAGGGCGGGCAGGCGCAGGAGCAGCCGGTACAGCTCCAGCACGGCGGTGGCGTGCGCGAAGCGGTCGGTGCGCGGCGGCACGGACGTGTCGAGCACCGCCAGCTCCGCGAGCTGGGCTGCCCAGCGACGGCCGCGCCCGGCCCCGGCCTCCCCCTGCCCCTGCCCCTGCCCCTGCCCCTGCCCCTGCCCCTGCCCCTGCCCCTGCTCGTCGAGGATCAGCCGGGCGACGAGGCGCACGTGGAGGTCGTCGAGCTCGCGCCGCACGACGCGTACCACATCGGCGGGCTGCCACCCGCGCCGCCAGGCGGCGGCGACGAACTCCCGCCCCCGGCGGGCGGCTTCCGGGTCGGCGGACGGGTCGGCCGCGAGCAGCGAGGCGCCGGTGTCCAGGGCGGCGTCGGTGTCGGCGTACAGGGCGGCCCCGAAGGCGCGGTCCACCGTGCTGGTCGTACTCACGTGTCGATCGTGCCACGCCCACGGACGGACAGTCGGCGGCAGGCGTCAACCCAGGGTTGACGACCGAGGGGCGTCAACCTACGGTTGACACATGACGACGAACCCCTCGGTCACGACGACCGTCCGCCTCGACGACCTCATCGAGGCCATCAAGAAGGTTCACCCGCAGCCCCTCGACCAGCTCCAGGACGCGGTGATCGCGGCCGACCACCTCGGCGACGTGGCCGACCACCTGATCGGCCACTTCGTGGACCAGGCCCGCCGTTCGGGCGCGTCCTGGACCGAGATCGGCCGGAGCATGGGCGTCACCCGGCAGGCCGCCCAGAAGCGGTTCGTGCCGAAAGCCGAGGCCGACCTCGACCCCAGCCAGGGCTTCAGCCGCTACACGCCCCGGGCCCGCAACGTGATCGTGGCCGCGCACAACGAGGCCAAGGCCGCGGGCAACCTCGAAATGGTCCCCGCGCACCTCGTCCTGGGCCTGCTCGGTGAGCCCGAGGGCCTCGCGGCGAAGGCGATCGCCGCGCAGGACGTCACCCCGGACGCGGTACGCGCGGCCGCGACGGCCGCACTGCCGCCCGCGTCCGCCGAGGTGCCCGAACTCGTCCCGTACAACGCGGAGGCCAAGAAGGCCCTGGAGCTCACCTTCCGCGAGGCCCTCCGGCTCGGCCACAACTACATCGGCACCGAACACGTCCTGCTCGCCCTCCTCGAACTCGAGAACGGTGACGGCGTGCTCAGCGGGCTGGGCGTACGGAAGGACACGGCGGAGGAGAGCATCACGCGCGCGTTGCGGACGATCGTGGAGAAGGAGAAGGAGAAGGGCAACGAGAACGAGTAGGGGGCGAGGGGCCGGTCCGTCAGGAAGAAGGCGGTCAGGCGGCGAGCAGGCGGTCAGGCATCGTTGTCAGACCCTCCTGTCAGACTCGCCCCCATGACCGGCCGCTGGGTCCTCGCGGAGGCCGAGGGGGGCGTGGACGTCGCCCCCCTCGGCCCGGACGGGCTGCTCGCGGGACCCGTCCGGCACGAGCCGGACCCGGTCACCGCCGTGCGGAACCGTCCGCAGGTCACCCGCTGGGTGTGGCGGACGACGCCCGGGACGTACCCGCGCCTGCTCGCCGCGGGCGTGCGCGTCGAGCGGTGCTACGACGTGGAGGTCGCCGAGAACCTGCTGCTCAGCCACGAGGGGCGGCACGGCGAACCCCGCTCGGCCGCCGCCGCGCTCGCCCGGCTGCGGGGCACCCCGGTCCCGCCGGACCCGCCCCAGCGCTCCGCCGACCCGGGCGCCCAGCCCTCCCTCTTCGAGCCCCGCCCCCTCCACGTCCCCCTCGAAGACCTCGTCGAGGTGTACGCGGACCAGCAGCGGCGGCACTACGCCACCGACCGCCCCGACCGCATGCGGCTGCTCACCGCCGCCGAGTCGGCCGGCACCCTGATCGCCGCCGAGATGAACCACGCCGGCCTGCCCTGGAGCGCCGAGGTGCACCGCCGGGTCCTGCACGAGCTCCTCGGCGACCGGTACGCGGGCGGCGGCGAGCCCCGGCGCCTGGCCGAGCTGGCCGACGAGGTGTCGCGGGCGTTCGGCAGACGCGTGCGGCCCGATCTGCCCGCGGACGTGATCAAGGCGTTCGCCCAGGCGGGAACCAGGGTCCGGTCCACGCGCCGCTGGGAGATCGAATCGGTGGACCATCCCGCCGTGCGGCCCCTGCTGGAGTACAAGCGGCTCTACCGGATCTGGGTCGCCCACGGCTGGTCGTGGCTGCAGGACTGGGTGCGGGACGGCCGGTTCCGGCCCGAGTTCCTCGCGGGCGGCACGGTCACCGGACGCTGGGTCACCAACGGCGGGGGCGCGCTCCAGATCCCCAAGGTGATCCGCCGTGCCTGCGTCGCCGACCCCGGCTGGCGGCTCGTCGTGGCCGACGCCGACCAGATGGAACCGCGGGTGCTGGCGGCGGTCTCCCGCGATCCCGGTCTGATGGAGGTCGCGGGCCGTGCGACCGACCTGTACCAGGAGGTCTCCGACCGGGCGTTCGCCGGCGACCGCGAACAGGCCAAGCTCGCCGTGCTCGGCGCGGTGTACGGACAGACGTCGGGGGACGGCCTGAAGCACCTGGCCGCGCTCCGCCGCCGCTTCCCCCGAGCCGTCGCGTACGTCGACGACGCAGCCCGCGCGGGCGAGGAGGGCCGGCTCGTACGGACCTGGCTGGGCCGGACGAGTCCGCCGGCGGCCGGGTCCGAGGCCGCGGCGGAGGAGGCGGGCATCCCGCAGGACGAGGTTCCCGCGGTGCCCGGTCCCGGGAGCAACACCGGCACCGACGCCGACGCCGGTCAGGAGTGGACGCCCGGGTACGCCTCCACCGACTCCCGCGCGCGGGGCCGCTTCGCCCGCAACTTCGTCATCCAGGGCAGCGCCGCCGACTGGGCCCTGCTCCTCCTGGCCGCCCTCCGGCGCACCCTGGCCGGCATGGCTGCCGAACTGGTCTTCTTCCAGCACGACGAGGTGATCGTGCACTGCCCGGAGGAGGAGGCCGAGGCGGTGGTCGCGGCGATCCGGGACGCGTCCGACCTGGCGGGGGAGCTGACGTTCGGCCGGACGCCGGTACGGTTCCCGTTCACGACGGCGGTGGTGGAGTGCTATGCGGACGCCAAATGAGGGCCCGCCGGTCCGGCGGCCGCCACCGCCTCAGCGCCCCGCCAGCAGGTCCCGCAGCTTTCCCACCACCGACGAGTCCGTTCCGTCCAGCACCCGCAGCGCCGCCTCCCACTCGGCGTGCGCCTCCTCGGCGCGCCCCTCACCCGCCAGCAGCAGCCCCCACTGGTGCCGGGCGAGGCCGGCCATGTACTGGTCGGCCCGCCGCTCGGCGAGCTCCAGCAGCCGGGCGCACTCCTCGGACGCACGCCCGGTGCGGTCCAGCGCGCGCAGGGCGCGGACGAGCCCGAGCCGTGTCTGGGACTCCCCGCCCCAGTCCTCGTCGTCCCCGAGGATCGCGAGGCTCTGCTCGAAACTGCGGACCGCGTTGTCCGGCTCACCGAGCCGCAGCTGGGCGTACCCGATGTTGCAGTGCGCGGTGTGCCGTACGAGGACGCTGCCGGCGACCTCGCCGAGGGCCAGACTGCGCCGGTGGTGCTCGATGGCGGCCCGCGCGTCGGTGTGCTTGAGCAGATTGCCGAGGTGGCTGAAGGTCACGGCCTGGCCGTACGGATCGCCCAGCTGCCGCGACAGTTCCAGACTCTGCCGCAGCGTCTCCTCGCTCTCCTCGTACCGGCCGAGGCTCTGCAGCAGCAGTCCCCGGTTGTTGAGGCAGCGCCGGATGCACGAGACGGCGCCGAGCCCGCGCCACAGCGCCAGGCCCTCGTCGTTCAGGGCGAGGGCCTCCGTGAGCCGGCCCGACAGGAAGTGCAGCCCGGCACGGTCGGTGAGGGCGAACGCCTCGGCCGCGTCGTCACCCATCGCACGGGCCACGTCCAGCGCCAGCCGCCCCAGCACGTCCATCTCGGCGAGCCGGCCGCTGCGCTGCAGGTACGGGAAGAGCCGGCGGACCAGCGCGGGCACCAGCGCCGAGGGGGCGGCACCGGGGCCGGTCCCCGTACCGGCCGTGACAGGCCGCGCGCAGCGTCTCACCAGGGCGACGATGCTGGGCAGCTCCTGGTCGCCCCAGGCGAAGGCGGCCTCGGCCGAGGGGAACGGGCGGGTGTCGGTCGGAGGCGCCTCCCCGGCCGTCGGCCGCAACCGCTCCTCGCGCTCGTACCCGGGCGGCAGCAGCGCGATCAGACTCTGGCGCGCGCGGTCCGCGTACCAGTGCAGAGCCTCCCCGACGACGTCATCACCACCGCCGCCGTCACCGCTTCCGCCGCCGTCACCGTTTCCGCCGGCGTTCCCGCCGCCGTCGGCGGACAGCTCGCGCGCGAAGTCCCGTATCAGGTCGTGCGGGACGTACCGGCCGTACGTCGTCTCGTCCAGCAGCGCCACGTCGACGAGCCGGTCCAGGGCCGCCTCGGCACGCCGTTCGTCGGTGCCGAGAAGACGCGCGATCAACGGCGCGCCGTACGCGGGGAGGTCCAGCGCGCCGATACGGCGCAGGGCGAGCGCGGCGTCGCGGTCCCCCTCGCGGTGGGAGGCGCGCAGGGCGTCGTGGGCGACCGCGAGGGACCGGCGCACGCTCAGGTCGTCGTACTCCAGGTGGTGCAGTCGCCCGTCCGTGGCGGCGAGCTGCCCGGCGAGCGCGTCCGGGGTGAGCGCGCGGCGCGCGGCGAGACGGGCCGCGACGATGCGCAGCGCGAGCGGGAGACGGCCGGACAGCTCGACGAGCGGGTGGGCGCCGTCGAGTCCGTCACGGCCGGAGACCGTGCGCAGCAGTGCCGCGCTGTCCTCGTCGGTCAGCGGCGCGAGCGGGAAGCGCCGGGCACCGTCCAGCGCGGTGAGCGGGGAGCGGCTCGTCACGATCACCGCGCATCCGGGGCCCGCGGGCAGCAGGGGCCGTACCTGCGCGGCGTGCGCGGCGTCGTCGAGCACCATCAGCGTGCGGGTCGGCGCCAGTGTGGAGCGGAGCAACGCGGCCGCCGCGTCCTCGTGTTCCGGGATCAGACGCGGGTCGGTGCCGAGGTCGCGCAGCAGTGTGGTGAGGGCCTGGCCCGCGCCGACGGGGGTCATACCCGGCGTGGCACCGTGCAGGTTGACGTAGAGCTGCCCGTCGGGGAAGCGTGCCGCCAGCTCGTGGGCCACGTGCAGGGCGAGGGCACTCTTCCCGACGCCGGCCATGCCGCTGACGACGGCGACCGCCGGGGAACGGCCGGCCGGGGATGCACCAATATCCAGGGCGTCCCGCAGGGCGGCGAGCGTTTCGCTCCGGCCGGTGAAGTGGGCGGGGGCGGCGGGAAGCTGCGCGGGACGCGGCCTGTCGCCCGTTGCACGGCCGTCACCGGTGACCGCCGCGGCGTCGGCCCCGGCGGCAGGGCCGCCACCGGTGCCGGCGCCGACGACAGTGCCGTTCACGGCGGTGTCGGAACCCGCGGACCCTCGGATGACCGTCCCCGTCCACTCGTCCTGGAGGATCTCGAGATGGGCGTCGCGCACCGCGGGCCCCGGCTCCACGCCGAGTTCGTCGAGGAGACGGGCGCGCAGATCGCGGTGCACGGCGAGCGCCTCGGCCTGGCGCCCGGTGCGGTGCAGCACCAGCATGAGCAGCCGGTGGAACGCCTCCCGCAGCGGGTGTTCGGCCACGAGGGCGGCCAGCTCGGGCGCCAGGGTGGCCAGCCGGTCGGGCCCGGCCCCCTCATCGGCACCCGTACGCGTCCCGGCGCCGGAGTGGTGCGTGGCGTTCCCGGCGAGCCCCAGCTCCGCCTCGTACCGCAACTCCAGGGCCAGCAGCCGCGCCTCCTCCAGCCGTTGCCGGAAGGCCTGCCCGCCGAAGTCCTCGGGCAGTCCGCCGAGCGGAACCCCGCGCCACAGCGCGAGCGCCTGCGCGGTCTCGTGCACGGTGCCCGCCCAGTCCCGGTCCGCGTGCGCGGAGCGCGCGGCCGCCACGCGCCTCTCGAAGACCCGGACGTCCAGCTCTCCCTCGCCGACCCGCAGCAGGTACCCGGGCGGTACGGCCCGCAGCCGGTCCGGATCGTCCAGCAGCCGCCGCAGCCTGGTCACATGGTTGTGCAGTGAGGCCTGCGCGGACGGCGGGGGCGCACCGCCCCACAGCGCGTCCTTCAGCGACCCCACCGAGACGGCCCGCCCGGGCTCCAGCAGCAGCGCGGCGAACAGGGCGCACATCTTGCCGCTGCCGACCGGCCGTACGCCGCCGTCGGCGTCGTACAGCACCGGCGGACCCAGCAGTCCGAACCGCAGCCCGTACCGCATAGCACCGCCCGTTGTCCCTCCGCCGGCCTCCGGGCCGTGCCCCACGACGACTTCGCGCCCGTTGGCCACATGTTAGCGATCCGTTGGTGCCGTCTGATGGGATCACCTCATCGGATCTGGCCCGACGGTGCGCGCGCGAGACGCGTTGTCCGGGGGAGTGTCGCCGCCGCGGCCGGGTCCGGGGCCCGCGGGGTCCCGTTCGGCAGAGGTGACCGACCGGAACCCTGTACGTCGGCGGGGGTGGGGGCTCACGCGTCGACGAGGGGGGAAAGGGGGCGGGGCCTCGCGCGGATGCGCGAGGCCCCTCATGGCCCCCCGACCCGGCTCCGCCGGCGCGGCATGACGGGAGCCGTTCCTGGCTGATCATGTACATCGCCGTACTGGTCCTGAGCGGAGTGCTGTTCAGCACCGTGGCCGGCCGGCCCGGCACTGCGGCCACCGGCGCTCGACATCGTGGAACAACGGCGCCGGATGCTGGACCAGCAGCAGGGTTTCCGCCTGCTGCGCGTCTTCCTGACCAGCGTGTGGTGCACTGCCGGAACCGCCCACGCCGTGGACGGCTCGTACGGCCTCGCCGTCCTGATGCTGGGCTGCGCGCTGGCCCTACTCCCTGATCCCGCTCTCCCCGGGCGGCAGTAGCGCCGGCTCGGCACCGTGGAGCAGGCGCTCGGGCGCCGGTCCGAGTCGTCGCCGGCGTGACGTCCCTCCGCGCATACGCACCGCGCGCCCGACAACAACCGAAAGGCCAGGTCACGCACTGCGTGACCTGGCCTTTTCCGAAAGCCGCCTTCGGGATTCGAACCCGAGACCTACGCATTACGAGTGCGTTGCTCTGGCCATCTGAGCTAAGGCGGCGCGCTGTCCGCACTATGGTGCGATCAGCAACATCGGTAAGTCTACACAGTTTCCCGAGCGCTCCCTACCAACCACCGATCAACCACCGGCCGACCGCCGGGACGCCCACGGTCCGGTCCCGGTTCACTGCTGCGAGCAGCGTTTCCCCTCGGCCGGGGGCGTGCCCCGCAGGAGGTAGGCGTTGATCGCCGAGTCGACGCAGTCGTTGCCGCGGCCGTACGCCGTGTGACCGTCCCCCTCGTACGTGAGCAGCCGGCCGGAGGACAGCTGGGAGGCCAGCGACCTGGCCCAGCCGTACGGGGTCGCCGGGTCGCGGGTGGTGCCGACCACGACGATCGGGGCCGCGCCCTCCGCCTCGATGCGGTGCGGTGCGCCCGTGGCCCGCACGGGCCAGTACGCGCAGTTCAGGGTGGCCCAGGCGAGGCCCCTGCCGAAGGTCGGGGAGACTTTCTCGAAGGCGGGCAGCGCCTTCTCGACCTGCGCGGGGCCCGAGAAGGGTGCCGGGAGGTCGAGGCAGTTCACGGCCGCGTTGGCGGACATCAGATTCGAGTACCGGCCGTCCGGGTCGCGCTCGTAGTAGCCGTCCGAGAGGGCGAGGAGGCCCGCGCCGTCCCCGTCGTCCATGGCCTCCGTCAGGGCCTGCCGCAGATCGGGCCACGTGCCCTCGTCGTACATCGCCGCGATCACGCCCATGGTGGCCAGGGACTCGCCCAGCTCGCGGCCGTCCGGGTCCCCGGTCGTCAGGGGCCGCTCGTCGAGCCGCCGGAGGAAGGCCCGGAGGGCGCCGCCGGCCCGGGCGGCGCCGGTGCCCCGCTCGCCGAGGGGGCAGTCGGTCCGCCGCACGCAGTCCTCGGCGAACGACCGGAACGCCGTCTCGAAACCGGCCGCCTGGTCCTCGTTCAGCCGCAGGGCGGTCAGGCTCGGGTCCATCGCGCCGTCCAGGACCAGCCGCCCGACGCGCCCCGGGAACAGCCCGGCGTACGTCGCGCCCAGGAACGTCCCGTACGACGCCCCCACGTACGTCAGCTTCTCGTCGCCCAGCGCCGCGCGCAGCACGTCCATGTCCCGGGCCGCCTCGACCGTGGAGACATGGCCCAGCAGCCGTGACGAACGCGTCGCGCAGCCGTCCGCGAACCGGCGCAGCGAGGCGACCAGCTCACCCGTCTCCCGCTCGTCGTCGGGGGTGGGGTCGGTCTGCGTGTACGCGTCCATGCCGGGGCCGGTGAGGCATTCGACCGGTTCGCTGCCCGCGACGCCGCGTGGGTCGACGGCCACCATGTCGTAGCGTGCGCGGACCGCCTGCGGATAGCCGAGGGCGGCGTACGACTCCAGGTACTCGACCGCCGAGCCGCCCGGACCACCCGGGTTGACCAGCAGCGAGCCGAGCCGTCCGCCGGGGCCGGTCGCCTTCCTGCGGGCCACCGCCAGCCGGACGTCGCCCGCCTCGGGCTTCGCGTAGTCGAGGGGGGCCCGGATCGTGGCGCACTGGAAACCCGGTCCCACGCAGTCGCGCCAGGCCGGCTTCTGCCGGTAGTACGTGGTCAGCGCCGCCGGGACCGTGCGTGGCAGCGGCTGCAGCGCGGCGGCATGCTTCGCCGAGGGCGCCGGGGCCGCGTCCGGACCCTCGTGCGTGCAGGCGGGCACGAGCAGCGCGAGCGCCGCGGCCAGGATCGTGCCCGTACCGCCGCGCCGACGGCCGCTCCTGCGGATGCGCCGGCCGCCGCCGGCCGCCGCCTGGTCGGGGCCGGCCGGGCCACCGGCACCGGAGCCGGAGGTCCGGTCGTCACCGGACGTGTGGCCGGGTGCCGGCCGGGAGGTGCGCCAGTTGTGCATTGCGCGAGCGTAACGCTGGGCGACCGGATGGTCACCATCGGCGAGGGGTGAGCGGGAGCTCGTACGAGTGACGAGGTCACCCGGCCCGCAGCGCCATGGTCATCGCCTCCACGGCCAGCAGGGGGGCGACATTGCGGTCCAGGGCGGCTCGGCAGGCGGCGATCGCGTCGATGCGGCGCAGCGTCGACTCCGGCGTCGTGCCGCGCGCGAGGCGCTCCAGCGTGTCCTGGACCTCGGTGTTCGCCAGGGCGACGTGCGAGCCGAGCTGAAGGGCGAGGACGTCGCGGTAGAAGCCGGTGAGGTCGGTGAGGGCCAGGTCGAGGCTGTCCCGCTGGGCGCGCGTCCGCCGACGCTTCTGCTTGTCCTCCAGCTCCTTCATGACGCCCGCGGTACCGCGCGGCATCCGTCCGCCCTGGGCGGCGCCCAGCGCCGCCTTCAGCTCCTCGGTCTCCTTGGTGTCGATCTCCTCGGCGAGCTGCTTGGACTCCTCCGTGGCGGCGTCGACCAGCTCCTGGGCCGCCTTGAGGCAGCCGCCGACGTCCTCGACGCGCAGCGGCAGCCTGAGCACGGCGGCCCGGCGCTCACGCGCGCGGGGGTCGGTGGCCAGCCGTCGGGCCTGGTCGATGTGCCCCTGGGTGGCACGGGCCGCCGCCAGGGCCGCGTCCGGCTCGATGCCCTCGCGGCGGACCAGCATGTCGGCGACGGCCTCGACCGAGGGGGTCAGCAGGCTGACATGGCGGCAGCGCGAGCGGATCGTCGGCAGGACGTCGTCCAGGGACGGCGCGCACAGCAGCCAGACCGTGCGGGGGGCGGGTTCCTCCACGGCCTTCAGCACGGCGTTGGCCGACTTCTCGTTCAGCCGCTCGGCGTCCTGGACGAGGATGACCTGCCAACGGCCGTTCGCCGGCGAGGTGAAGGACTTGCGGACGGTGTCCCGCATGGCGTCCACGAGGATCTGGGAACCCACGGCGGCGACCGTGGTGACGTCCGCGTGCGTGCCCACCAGCGTCGTGTGGCAGCCGTCGCAGAAGCCGCAGCCGGGAGCGCCGCCGAGCGCACGGTCCGGGCTCACGCACTGGAGAGCCGCCGCGAAGGCCCGGGCGGCCGTGAGGTGCCCCGCCCCGGGCGGCCCCGTGAACAGCCACGCGTGGGTCATCTTCGACACCTCGGGCGGCGGCGCGCCGGCCGCGGCCGCGGTGACGATCGCGTCGGCGTCCCGGGCGGCCGCGTCGAGCTGCGCGCTCAGCCTCTCCTGACCCACCAGGTCGTCCCACACGGGCATGCGGTACCGCCCTTCCGTCACACTGTGCCCTGCCGTGACCCATTGTGCGGGAGCCCACTGACAACCGGGCACGGCCTGCGCGCCGGCCGCCCGCGGCGGTGCCGCCGGGGGCCGGGCGGGTCAGCGGCGCCTGCCGTCCCGCCCCCGGCCGCGGTCCCCGCCGCGCCCGTCGTCCCACCGGCCGTCGCCGTGGTCCTCGTGGGGTCCCAGCAGCTCGTCCGCCAGGGTCGGCAGGTCGTCCAGCGGGGTCTCCTCGGCCCAGTCGGACCGGGGGCGGCGGCGCGGGGTGCCGTCGGCATCCATCTGGGGCAGCTCGCGCGTGCGCTCCTCCGGCCGCTCGGCGGGCTGCCGCTCGAAGGTCCGTGGCTCGTCGTCCCGGAAGTACCCGGCCGGCACCCGGTCCACGGGCTCACCGGGGCCGTCGCCCGGGAGGGTGCCGCCCGCCAGGCCGTCCCGCACGGGAGGCAGCACGGCCGTCTCGTCGGCCGCCCCCGGATGCACCGGCAGCTGCGGGAGCTCGGCGGTCGTCTCCGCGTCCGGCGCGCCGTGGCGCACCGGCGGCAGCACGGCCGTCTCGTCCGCGGGTCCGTTCGGCGTGTTCACCGGCGTCACCACCGGCGTGGCCACGGTCGCCGTGCTGTCCGGTGCGGGAACCGGCTCCTCCTCGGTGACCCCCGCGCCGCTCGCCCCGACGGACCTGCCCGGCCCGCCCGGCCCCGAAGCCGCGCGGGCCGCGTCCTCGGCGGCGTCCCGCTTCTCGAGGGAGATCCTCGGGGCCCCGGACCTTCCCGCCCGGCCGGCCGACGCGCCGCCACCGAGCGTCCCCGTCCCGCCCGAAGCGGCGGCCGACGCCGCGGCGGCAGCCGCCGCCTCCGCCGCTCTCCGCGCCTCCTCGGCGCGGAGCAGCGCCTCCTCGGCCTTCCGCTGCTTCTCCAGGCGCCGTGCCTCGGCCTCGGCGCGCAGCCGTTCCTCCTCGGCGGCCTGCCGGCGGCGGCGCTCCTCCTCGGCCTTGCGCCGCGCCTCCTCCTCGGCCCGGGCCCTCTCCTCGGCGAGCAGCCGTGCCCGCTCCTCCTCGGCCTTGCGGCGCGCCTCCTCGGCCCGCTGCCGGGCCTCCTCCGCCTGCCGCTCGGCCTCGCGCCGCTGGGCCTCCTCCAGCTCGCGCCGCTTGCGCTCCTCCTCCTCGGCGCGGAGCCGCGCGAGCTGTTCCTGCCGCTCGCGCTCCAGCCGCTCCTCCTCCGCCTTGCGGGCGGCCTCCTCCTCGGCCCTGCGGCGCGCCTCCTCCTCGGCCCTGCGCCGGGCCTCCTCCTGCGCCTTCACCTCGGCCTCGGAGAGCGGCAGCATCATGTCGAGCCGGTGCCGGACGACGGTGGTGACCGCCTCGGGCTCCTGGCCCGCGTCCACGACCAGGTAACGCCCGGGGTCGGCCGCGGCCAGCGTGAGGAAACCGGACCGCACGCGCGCGTGGAACTCGGCCGGCTCCGACTCCAGCCGGTCCGGCGCCTCCGTGAACCGCTCGCGCGCGGTCTCCGGCTCCACGTCCAGCAGTACGGTCAGATGCGGCACCAGTCCGTCGGTCGCCCACCGCGAGATGCGGGCGATCTCGGTCGGCGACAGGTCGCGGCCCGCGCCCTGGTACGCCACGGACGAGTCGATGTACCGGTCCGAGATCACGACGGCGCCGCGCTCCAGGGCGGGCCGGACGACCGTGTCGACGTGCTCGGCGCGGTCGGCCGCGTACAGCAGCGCCTCCGCGCGGTGCGACAGCCCGGCCGAGGAGACGTCCAGGAGGATCGAGCGCAGCCGCTTGCCCACGGGCGTGGCCCCGGGCTCGCGCGTCAGCACGACCTCGTGCCCCTTGCCCCGGATCCACTCGGCGAGCGCCTCGGCCTGGGTGGACTTGCCGGCGCCGTCACCGCCCTCGAGCGCGATGAAGAAGCCGGACGTCGCGGGCGCGTCCGCCGGTTCGTCCCCGCCGCGCAGCGCGTCCCGCAGGTCGTGCCGGAGCGGTACGCCGGACCGGTCGTCCACCTTGGCGAGCACCAGCGCGGCCACCGGCAGCAGCAGCGCGCCCACGAGCATCAGCGTGAACGCGGCGCCACCGTGGTCGAACACGAACCGGCCGTTCTCCAGCCGGTGCGGCCCGATCAGCGCCGCCAGCAGGGGGGCGATCAGGATGCCGAGCGCCACGGAGACCCGTACCGCCGCGTGCAGGTGCCCGGTCGTCCGCGCCCGGCGGGCGTCCTCGGTCTCCTGGTCGAGGAGCGTGTGCCCGGTGTTCGCGGCGATGCCCGCGCCCGCTCCGGCGAACCCGAAGGCCAGCACGACGCTGGTGACGTCCGGCACGAGCCCGGCGGCCAGCAGCGCCACGCCCGTGAAGGCGACGGCGAGCGCGAGCAGCCGGCGCCGCGAGAGGGACGGCAGCACCGAGGGCGCCGTGCGGATACCGGCGACCACGCCTCCCGTCAGGGCGACGACCAGCAGCCCGTACAGCACCGGTCCGCCGCCCAGGTCCCGCGCGTGCAGCACGGCGACCGCGACGGACGCGGCGACCGCGGCGGCGACGGCCGTGCAGGCGAGCACCAGGATCGGGATCGCGCCGGTACGGCCCTTGCTCCCGCCGGCGGCCGCGCGGGGACGGCGCAGCCCCTCCAACGGCGACCGCGCGCGCGGGGTGCGCGTTTCGGGCAGTTCGAGGGAGACGACGACCGACAGCGAGGCGGCGAACAGTCCCGCGGCGACGTACGACGCGAGCGCCGCCTGGTGCCGGCCGAACCACTCGATGCCGACGCCCAGCAGGTTGTTGAGCAGCGACACCACGACGAGGGCCGCGCCCGCGAGGGGCACCGCCACGAAGCCCGTGCGCAGGGACAGGCGCCGCAGCGCGTCCATGTGGTCCGGCAGCGGGCGTACGGTCGCGCCCTCGGGCGGCGGCGCGGGCAGCAGGGCGGGCGCCGCGCTCTCCCTGCACACCGTCCAGAAGCGCTCGGCGACACCGGCCACGAAGGCGGTCACCAGGAGGATCGCGAGCGCGTTGCCCGGCGTCCAGTCGATCCACAGCGGCGCCACGATCAGCAGCGCGGCCCGCAGGCCGTCCGTGGCGACCATGGTCCAGCGCCGGTCGAGCGGCCCCTCCGGGGAGGTGAGCGACGTGAGCGGACCGAGGAGCACGGCCCCGAAGAGCAGCGTCGCCAGCACCCGCACGCCGAAGACGGCCGCGACCGTGAAGGCGACGCCCCGGTATCCGCCACCGAAGGAGCCCTCGGCGATGGCCGCCTGGAAGGCGAGGAGCACGAGGACGAGCAGCGCGAGGACGTCGCCCGCACTGTGCACGAGTTGCGCGCTCCACAGCCGCCTGAGCTGCGGCCGGCGCAGCAGGGCATGGACGGCGCGCTCACGGGAGTCCGCGACAAGCGCGTCGTCGGAGGCCGGGTGGGGGGCCGTGGGCTGCTCGGCTCGCGTCATGCGTTCAGCCTATCCGGAGCCGCTGACACCCCGAGGAGACAGCCCGTACGCGCGCACGCCCCCACACAAGTACGGATCTTCACACCTGGTGACGCCGCCGCACCCGGCGCATGAATCTCCCGTGGAGCGATCGTGAAGAATCCCGCGGGGGCTGCCCGCACGGTGAGAGCGCCCGGGGAGGAACGGCGCCGTCAGCGCCGTCCCTTCCCGGAGGCCGCCGTGACGCCGCTCCCGGGAGCGGCCCGGCCCTCAGTCCTCGGCCGTGGCCCTGGCCGACGCGGTCTTCTTCGCCGCGGTCTTCTTGGCCGGGGCCTTCTTCGCCGTCGTCGTCTTGGCGGCCGTCTTCTTCGCCGCCGTCTTCTTGGCCGTCGTCTTCTTGGCCGGGGCCTTCTTCGCGGCCGTCTTCTTCGCCGTCTTCTTGGCGGGCCCCTTAGCCCGCTTCTCGGCGAGCAGCTCGTACCCGCGTTCCGGGGTGATCGTCTCGACGCTGTCGCCGGAGCGGAGGGTCGCGTTGGTCTCGCCGTCGGTGACGTACGGACCGAAGCGGCCGTCCTTGACGACGACGGGCTTCTCGCTCACCGGGTCGGTGCCCAGCTCCTTCAGCGGCGGCTTGGCGGCCGCCCGGCCACGCTGCTTGGGCTGGGCGTAGATCGCCAGCGCCTCCTCCAGCGTGATCGTGAACAGCTGCTCCTCGGACTGCAGGGAGCGCGAGTCCGTGCCCTTCTTCAGGTAGGGACCGTAGCGGCCGTTCTGCGCGGTGATCTCCTGGCCCTCCGCGTCCGTGCCGACGACGCGCGGCAGCGACATCAGCCGGAGCGCGTCCTCAAGGGTCACGGTGTCCAGCGACATCGTCTTGAACAGCGAGGCCGTGCGCGGCTTGACCGCGTTCTTGCCCGTCTTCGGGGTGCCCTCGGGGAGCACCTCGGTGACGTACGGGCCGTAGCGGCCGTCCTTGGCGACGATCGTGTGGCCGGTCGCGGGGTCGGTGCCCAGCTCGAAGTCGCCGCTCGGCCTGGCGAGCAGCTCCTCGGCGAGCTCGACGCTCAGCTCGTCCGGCGCCAGGTCGGCCGGGATGTCGGCCCGCTGGTGGTTGTCGGAGTCCTTGTCGCCGCGCTCGATGTACGGGCCGTAGCGCCCGACGCGCAGCACGATGCCGTTGCCGACGGGGAAGGAGGACACCTCTCGGGCGTCGATCGCGCCCAGGTCCGTGACCAGCTCCTTCAGACCGCCCAGGTGGTCACCGTCGCCGTTGCCGGCCTCGGCGGCGACCCCGGCGCCGTCCGCGCCCTCACCGAAGTAGAACCGCTTCAGCCACGGCACCGCCCGCGCCTCGCCCCGCGCGATGCGGTCGAGGTCGTCCTCCATCTTGGCGGTGAAGTCGTAGTCGACCAGCCGTCCGAAGTGCTTCTCCAGGAGGTTGACCACGGCGAAGGACAGGAAGGACGGCACGAGCGCCGTGCCCTTCTTGAACACGTAGCCGCGGTCGAGGATGGTCCCGATGATCGACGCGTACGTCGACGGGCGGCCGATCTCCCGCTCCTCGAGCTCCTTGACCAGGCTGGCCTCGGTGTACCGGGCCGGCGGCTTGGTCGCGTGGCCGTCCACCGACATCTCCTCGGCGGACAGCGGGGCGCCCTCGCTCACCTGCGGCAGCCTGCGCTCGCGGTCGTCCAGCTCGGCGTTCGGGTCGTCGGCGCCCTCGACGTACGCCTTCAGGAACCCGTGGAACGTGATCGTCTTGCCGGAGGCGCTGAACTCGGCGTCGCGGCCGTCGGCGGCCGTGCCGCCGATCCTGACGGTGACGCTGTTCCCGGTCGCGTCCTTCATCTGCGAGGCGACGGTCCGCTTCCAGATCAGTTCGTAGAGCCGGAACTGGTCACCGGTGAGCCCCGTCTCGGCGGGCGTACGGAAACGGTCGCCGGAGGGCCTGATCGCCTCGTGCGCCTCCTGCGCGTTCTTGACCTTCCCGGCGTACGTGCGCGGCCGGTCCGGCAGGTAGTCGGCCCCGTACAGCTGCGTGACCTGCGCGCGGGCGGCCGCGACGGCCGTGTCGCTCAGCGTCGTCGAGTCCGTACGCATATAGGTGATGAAGCCGTTCTCGTACAGCTTCTGCGCGATCTGCATGGTGGCCTTCGCACCGAAGCCGAGCTTGCGGCTCGCCTCCTGCTGCAGCGTCGTCGTACGGAACGGCGCGTAGGGCGAGCGGCGGTACGGCTTCGACTCGACCGAGCGCACGGAGAACGCGGTGCTCTCCAGGGCCGCGGCGAGCGCACGGGCGGCGGCCTCGTCGAGGTGGAGGGTGTTCGCGCTCTTGAGCTGCCCCAGCGAGTCGAAGTCACGGCCCTGGGCGACACGCCTGCCGTCGACCGTGGTCAGCCGTGCGACCAGGGACGACGGGTCGGACGGGTCACCGGCGCGGCCGGTGCCGAAGGTGCCGGTCAGGTCCCAGTACTCGGCGGAGCGGAACGCCATGCGCTCCCGCTCCCGCTCGACGACCAGCCGGGTCGCCACGGACTGGACCCGGCCCGCCGACAGCCGCGGCATGACCTTCTTCCACAGGACCGGCGAGACCTCGTAGCCGTACAGACGGTCGAGGATGCGGCGGGTCTCCTGGGCGTCGACGAGCCGCTGGTTGAGCTCGCGCGGGTTGGCCACGGCGGCCCGGATCGCGTCCTTGGTGATCTCGTGGAAGACCATCCGGCGGACCGGGACCTTGGGCTTGAGCACCTCCTGGAGGTGCCACGCGATGGCCTCCCCCTCGCGGTCCTCATCGGTGGCGAGGAAGAGCTCGTCGGAGTCGCGCAGCAGGTCTTTGAGCTTCTTGACCTGGGCCTTCTTGTCGGCGTTGACCACATAGACGGGCGCGAAGTCGTGGTCGACGTCCACGCCGAGGCGGCGCACCTCGCCGGTGTACTGCTCGGGCACCTCCGCGGCGCCGTTGGGAAGGTCACGGATGTGCCCGACGCTCGCCTCGACGATGTATCCAGGGCCGAGGTAGCCCTTGATCGTCTTCGCCTTGGCAGGCGACTCGACGATGACGAGTCGGCGGCCGCCCTTCGCGGTCTCGCTGGTCGGGGACAACTTCGCTCTTCTCTCCGGTCGACGCTGGGTCTCCCCAGGCTGTCGTCCCGGGGTCGGGTCATGCTGACGCTGCGGAGTGTGACGGTACATCCCGCCCCCGTGTCAAACGGGAAAAGCCCGCAACGGCCACTCGAACGGTAACCCGACTACCGGCATTCCTGCCGCCCGGCATGGTCAGCGCCCCGTCCGGCCCGATCCGGAGGGTTCCTTCTCAGTTACTCGGCGGTCTCTTCGCGCCCTCGTCCCGGTACGGTTCTCAGAGGCGCGCGAAGCACCACGCGGCGAGCGCCAGAGCGATCAGCGCGGTGGCGCCCGCGAGCGTCGCCGAGGCGGCGGGACGCACTCCCTCGGCCACCGGCATCCGCTGCCGCAGCCGTGTCACGGTCCAGACCGCGAGCCCGGCTCCGAACAGGGCGAACACCACTCCCGTGAAGATCGCCGGACCGCTCTCCATGTCCCGTCCCTCCCGTCCCGGAGTCCCCAGTGACGTGACACTGGCACGCGCGGGAAGCGGACATGCGACGACGCGGTGAACGTCAGGCGACCGGCCGCCCGGACGGTCCCGGCGGGGCGGCTCTCCGGTCGCCTCCCGGTCGGGGTGCGCGCCCCGCCCGGTGCACACGAGGGTGACGAGTCCCTCGTCCCCGTCCACATCACCGGGCGGCCGGCCGTGCACCGTGCGCTCCGGCGGCGCCGCCCAAGTCGGCTCATACTCGTTGGCACGGGCGCCGGACGCCCGCGGCCGGCACGGTCGAGTGCGCGCAGCGCGCGCGGGCGCACGGCGAGGCCCGGCACGCCGCCCACCGGCCGAGTCGTCGCCCGGCCGGTCCGCGATCAGCCGGCCGGTCCGTGGTCAACCGACGGTCCGCGATCAGCCGGCCGGCTCCAGGAAGCCCTGCTCCACCAGCAGCCGGATCTGCGCCGGGGTCCGGTCGCGCAGTGCCACCGGGTCCTCGCCCACCAGCTGGGCAATGGCGTCCAGGATGCGGCCCGCGCTGAGCGTTCCGTCACACACGCCCGCGAAGCCCGCCCCGACCGTGTCCACCTTGGTCGCGCGGCGCATCCCCCGGTTCTGCCGCAGCACCACGTGCTCGGGGTCCTCCGCGCCCGGCAGCCCGACCTGCTCCTGGACGATCTCCTCGACGAGCCTGAAGTGCGCCGTGAGCAGGGCCGCGTCGTCGTGCTCGCGCAGGTAGTCCACGCGCGCGAAATGCGCGCGGACGGTGTCGCCCAGCGGCTGCTCGACGGGATGCGGCCACTCCTCGAGCGTGACGAAGGGCACGGTCTCGGCGGCCCGGCTCCTCCGCAGGGTGATCCACCCGAAGCCGACGGCCCGCACCTTGCGCGCCTCGAACTCGTCGAGCCACGCGTCGTACCGCGCCTGGTACCCGGCCACGTCGCCGCGGTGGTCGCCCGCGTCCCGCAGCCACAGCTCCGCGTACTGCGTGACGTCCTGCACCTCGCGCTGCACGATCCAGGCGTCGCAGCCGCGCGGCACCCAGGAGCGCAGCCGGTCCTGCCAGTCCTCGCCCTCGACGTGCTGCCAGTTGGCGAGGAAGTGCGCGTAGCCGCCGTCGTTCAGCCGCTCTCCCGCCTGCTGCACGAGCGTGCGGCACAGGTCGTCGCCGCCCATGCCACCGTCGCGGTAGGTGAGCCGCGCACCGGGGGAGATCACGAAGGGCGGGTTGGACACGATGAGGTCGTACGTCTCGTCGTCCCGTACCGGCTCGAAGAGCGAGCCCTCGCGCAGGTCGGCCGCCGGGGCGCCGGAGAGCGCGAGCGTGAGCGCGGTGATGTGCAGCGCGCGCGGGTTCACGTCGGTCGCGGTGACGCGCGTGGCGTGCAGCGCGGCGTGCAGGGCCTGGATGCCGGAGCCGGTGCCGAGGTCGAGCGCGGACGCGACGGGCGTGCGCACCGTGAGGCCGGCGAGCGTGGTGGACGCCCCGCCCACCCCGAGGACGACGCCTTCCGCCCGGCTGCCGATGCCGCCCGCGCCGCCGACCGCGCATCCCAGGTCGGAGACGATGAACCAGTCCTCACCGCCCGGCCCACCGTACGGCCGTACGTCGACGCTCGCGGCCAGCTCGTCACCGCCGACCGGCACCAGCCAGCCGCTCTCCACGCACGCGTCGACCGGCAGAACGTCCGCCACACGCGCGTGCGGCACGGGCTGCTGCAGCAGGAACAGCCGTACGAGCGCCTCCAGCGGCGAGTCGCCGCGCGTCATCCGCAGGGCGGGCACGATCTCGCTGCGCGCCAGCGCCGCGTACGCGGGCGCGCCGAGCAGTTCGAGCAACCCGTCGGCGGTGAAGGCGGCCCCGATCAGGGCGTCGCGGAGCCGCGCGGCAACGTCGGGGCGGTCGGTGGACGGCAGGGATGACAGGCTGGAATTGCTCACGCCCCCATTGTGTCGGTCCCCACCGACAAGGCGCGTCACCCGGGGACGGCGCCTCCCGGATGCGTCGGCACGCGCGCGTGTGCGGGTGCCGGACCACGCGCGCGTGCCGGACGGCGACGAGGTGGACGGACGGCAGCCCCTCGGGGCCGTCCGCGCCGTCAGCTGCTCGCGGCGGTGGCCGGAGCCGACGCGGACTTGCAGCTCTCCTGCTGGGCCATCGCCCGGCCCACGTCGCCCTCCTCGAGCTGCTTCAGCGCGTCGTTCCCGCTCTTGCTCAGCTTGTCGAGCTCGGTGGCGACGTCCTTCAGGCCGTCGGCGAACTTCGCCTGGTCCTTGGTGTCGAGCTCGTCGACCTGCTTCTTCAGTCCCGCGTACGCCGTCGAGATGTCGTTGAGCTCCTTGACGGCGTTCTTCTGCTTGGTCTCGCCGTTCTCGACGTCGGGCGCCCCGGCCTTCTGCACGGCGGCACCGATCGCCTTGTACGCGTCGGACATGTCCTGGAAGGCCTTGGCGTCGGTCTTCTGGACGTTCTCCGGCGTGCTGTTGTCCGAGGTCTCCTTCTGGATCGCGGCGTTGGCGGCCTCGATCTTCTTGGCCTGCGGCTGGACCGCGTCGCAGACCTGCTTGGCCCAGGAGTTCAGCTTTTCGCTGCTGTCGTCACTGCTGCATCCCGACAGCGCCAGTACCAGTACCGCACCGCCGGACAGTGCGGCCGCGAGCTTCTTGTTCACCGGATTGGTCCCTTCCATGGCTCTCGGCCCCGGAACATACACGGCGCATCGACAGGCCCCACACGCCGGACATCCCATCTGCACTTTTTATAACCATTTGCACCAAGAGAGAGAAGGCTCACGACGGCGGCGCACACGAAAGGCGGGCGAACGGCACGTCAACACATGTCGTCCGCCCGCCCGTTGACCCGCGCGGGGCGCGGTGGTCTACGAAACCACCGCCGCGTCCGCGGACTTGGCCACCGGCTCGGAATTGCCTTCGTCACCCATGGTGATCCCGCGCCGCTTGGACGCGTACACCGCGCCCACGATCACGGCGAGCGCGAGCACCGCCACGACCACGCGCAACGTGACGCTCTTGTCCGCGCCGTAACTGAACTTGACCACGGCTGGTGCGATGAGCAGGGCGACCAGGTTCATCACCTTCAGCAACGGGTTGATGGCCGGACCCGCGGTGTCCTTGAACGGGTCGCCGACCGTGTCGCCGATCACGGTCGCCGCGTGGGCCTCGCTGCCCTTGCCGCCGTGGTGACCGTCCTCGACGAGCTTCTTGGCGTTGTCCCAGGCACCTCCGGAGTTCGCGAGGAAGACCGCCATCAGCGTGCCCGTGCCGATCGCTCCCGCGAGGTAGGCACCGAGCGCACCCACACCGAGCGTGAACCCGATGGCGATGGGCGCCATGACCGCGAGGAGACCCGGCGTGGCGAGCTCCCTGAGGGCGTCCTTGGTGCAGATGTCGACGACCCTGCCGTACTCGGGCTGCTCGGTGTAGTCCATGATCCCGGGCTTCTCGCGGAACTGCCTCCGCACCTCGTACACGACCGCTCCCGCCGAGCGCGAGACCGCGTTGATCGCCAGCCCCGAGAAGAGGAAGACGACCGCGGCGCCCGCGACGAGACCCACCAGGTTGTTGGGCTGCGAGATGTCCATCACCAGACTCATCGGGCCGCCGTCGCCGACCTTCTCGCCCACGTCCCGCGCCGCCGTGACGATCGCGTCGCGGTACGACCCGAAGAGCGCCGCCGCGGCGAGCACGGCCGTGGCGATGGCGATGCCCTTGGTGATGGCCTTGGTGGTGTTGCCCACGGCGTCGAGGTCGGTGAGCACCTGGGCGCCGGCGCCCTGGACGTCGCCGGACATCTCGGCGATGCCCTGCGCGTTGTCCGAGACCGGCCCGAAGGTGTCCATGGCGACGATGACACCGACCGTGGTGAGCAGTCCGGTGCCGGCCAGTGCCACCGCGAACAGCGCCAGCATGATCGACGTACCGCCGAGCAGGAAGGCCCCGTACACGCCGAGGCCGATCAGCAGGGCGGTGTAGACGGCCGACTCCAGACCGATGGAGATGCCCGCGAGGACGACCGTCGCCGGGCCGGTGAGCGACGTCTTGCCGATGTCCCGCACCGGGCGGCGGGTGGTCTCGGTGAAGTAACCGGTCAACTGCTGGATCAGGGCGGCCAGCACGATGCCGATGGCCACCGCGACGAGCGCGAGGATCCGCGGATCGCCCTCCTTTCCGGTGATCACCGGGTCGGTGACGCCCTCCAGGTCGGCGTACGAGGACGGGAGGTAGACGAATACCGCCAGAGCCACCAGGGCCAGCGAGATCACCGCGGAGACGAAGAAACCGCGGTTGATGGCGGTCATCCCGCTGCGGTCGGCGCGACGCGGAGCCACCGCGAAGATGCCGATCATCGCGGTGATCACGCCGATCGCGGGGACGAGCAGCGGGAACGCGAGCCCGGCGTCGCCGAACGCGGCCATGCCGAGGATCAGCGCGGCGACCAGGGTCACGGCGTACGACTCGAAGAGGTCGGCCGCCATGCCCGCACAGTCACCGACGTTGTCGCCCACGTTGTCGGCGATGGTCGCGGCGTTGCGCGGATCGTCCTCCGGGATGCCCTGTTCCACCTTGCCGACCAGGTCGGCGCCGACGTCGGCCGCCTTGGTGAAGATGCCGCCGCCGACCCGCATGAACATCGCGATCAGCGCGGCGCCGAGGCCGAAGCCCTCCAGGACCTTCGGCGCGTCGGCCGCGTACACCAACACCACACAGGAGGCGCCCAGCAGACCGAGCCCCACCGTGAACATGCCGACGACGCCTCCCGTGCGGAAAGCGATCCTCATAGCTCTGTGCGCGGCGGTCGGTGAACCGGCTCCGCCCGCGGGAGCGGCGAGAGACTGCTGCGCCTCGTCCTCCGCCGACGTCGCCGCACGCGCCGCGGCGGCGACCCGCACGTTGCTCCGTACGGCCAGCCACATACCGATATAACCGGTGGCCGCCGAGAACGCCGCGCCGATCAGGAAGAACACCGATCGTCCCGCGCGCTGATTCCAGTCGTCCGCGGGCAGCAGCATGAGCAGGAAGAACACGACGACGGCGAATACGCCCAGCGTGCGCAACTGCCGGGCCAGATAGGCGTTCGCGCCTTCCTGGACCGCTGCCGCGATCTTTTTCATGCTGTCGGTGCCCTCGCCCGCCGCGAGTACCTGGCGGACCAGGATTCCAGCCAGCACCAGCGCGGCCAGCGCCACGATCGCGATGACCGTCACGATGAGCCGATTGTCGGTGGTCAGGACTGCGGTTGCGAAGGTTGTGGGGTGATCAAAATGTTGAGGGGTGAAAAGCCCCGCCATTCGTCCTCCTTGACGCTTGGGCTGAGCTCAAGATGTGGACGGATTGTAGGGAGCGGAACCTGATCAAAACAGTACGCCGTAAACGGAATTAGCCGCCCCGAGCCCCTCAGCAAATGATCGCCCGAGCTGCACAGAACCCGAAAGCAGTAACGCCCCAAAACCGTTGACACCTGATCCAATAATCATGGCATCGATCGTGAATTTCTTCACGAATTCCGTGCGCCGCCTCGAGAAAAGACCGAGGGCCCTGCTCAGCAGGGCCCTCGGAGACGGATCCGGGAGGCTCGGTCAGTGGTGTACACCCCTGACATCCCCGGAGAGGAGCGCACGGCCGAGCTCGGGAAGGCGTACGTCAGGTATACGCGATCGCCGTGGATGTCACGGGTGGCCGGCCGCGTCCGCTCGCAGGGCCGGTACCGATGACGTCGCGAAATATCGAACAGAAAGCCGACTGTCGTCCACGCGGCATCGGCGGAGCACCGACCGTCGTCGACCCGGACGTCACGGCAGTGTGGACAGCGGCGGCGTCGTCGGCCAGCTCATGCGGATCTGACCGCCGTGCTCGCCGGCGGAGACCTCGACGTCGTCGACGAGACCGCTGATGACCGCGAGGCCCATCTCGTCCTCCTCGGCCTCCACGTCCGCGTCGTCGTGGGCGCCGTGCGTCCTGTCACCGTGCGGCGTGCGCGGCGCCTCGTCCCCGACCTCGATGGAGAACTGTTTCTCTTCCTCGATCAGCAACACCCGCACCGGCGCCGAGATACCGCTGCTCTGGTGCAGCCCGACGGCCCGGCTGCACGCCTCGCCGACGGCGAGCCTCACCTCGTCGAGGACGGCCTCGTCCACCCCGGCCTTGCGTGCGACGGAAGCGGCCACCAGACGGGCGGTCCTGACGTGCCCCGGGACCGCGCTGAAGAGAAGTTCAACGGTGGCCATGCATCCCCCTCCGAACTACGGGCGTGCTGCCGGGGGGCCGGTCCCCAACGGGCCCGGTCCCCCTTCCTGTCGTCTGCGCCGTCATGGGCACACGGCCCGGCAACGGATCAGTCGGTCGCCGCCACCGCTTCGTCGACCGAGGTGTGGATCGGGAACACCTTGGTGAGACCGGTGATGCGGAAGATCTTCAGGATGCGCTCCTGGTTGCACACCAGGCGCAGCGAGCCCTCGTGGGCCCGTACACGCTTCAGGCCGCCCACCAGCACGCCGAGCCCGGTGGAGTCGAGGAAGTCCACGCCCTCCATGTCAACGACGAGGTGAAAATTCCCGTCGTTCACCAGCTCGACCAGCTGCTCGCGCAGCTTGGGCGCGGTATATACATCGATTTCGCCACCGACCTCGACGACCGTACGATCGCCGACGGTACGGGTCGACAGGGACAGGTCCACGGATCCTCCAGCACCTTGCTATCGAGCGGTCGTCCCTAGGGACACCTCGGCTTCAGCCCCAGGACTGTACGCCAGCCGCGATGGCATTCAATCACTTACCGGCAGGCGTACACGACGCCTTGGGGCCATTGTCCGTCACGCCAGTGACACACTCGGTGCCGATGGCCAAGAATCACCGATCCGATCGATCCTCGACGGACACAGCCTCCCGCCCCGCGCCCGGCACGGTACTGGACCGGCTCGCCTCCGGACCGAACCGGGCGTCGCGCATCACTCATACGGAGCACTTGCCCCCGAGGACGGGTCGGCATGCCCTCTGGCCTGACCGGATCCGTCCGGAGGTCATCGCCGCCGTGCGGCGAGCGGGCATCGAACACCCCTGGGCCCACCAGGCACAGGCCGCCGAACACGCACTGGACGGCGAATCGGTGGTCGTCGCCACCGGCACGGCGTCCGGCAAGTCCCTCGCCTACCTCGTGCCCGCCCTGTCGTGCCTCCTGGACGGGTCCGAGGCCCCCAACGGCCGCGGCGCGACCACCCTGTACCTGGCCCCGACCAAGGCGCTCGCCGCGGATCAGTGCCGGTCTGTGAAGGAAATTTCACATCCGCTGGGCACAGCGGTCCGCGCGGCCGTGTACGACGGTGACACCCCCGTCGAGGAACGGGAGTGGATCCGCCAGTACGCCAACTACGTCCTCACCAACCCGGACATGCTCCACCGCGGGATACTCCCCTCCCACCCGCGCTGGTCCTCCTTTCTGCGCGCCCTGCGCTACGTGATCATCGACGAGTGCCACACCTACCGCGGTGTGTTCGGCTCGCACGTCGCCCAGGTGCTGCGCCGGCTGCGCCGCCTGTGCGCCCGTTACGGGTCCTCGCCCGTCTTCCTGCTGGCCTCGGCGACCGCCGCCGAGCCCGCGGTCGCCGCGTCCCGGCTCACCGGGCTGCCTGTGGTGGAGGTCGCGGACGACGCCTCCCCCCGCGGCGAACTCGTGTTCGCCCTCTGGGAGCCGCCGCTCACCGAACTGCACGGCGAGAAGGGCGCCCCGGTCCGGCGCACGGCCACCGCGGAGACGGCCGACCTGTTGACCGACCTGGTCGTCCAGGGCGTCCGCTCGGTCGCCTTCGTACGGTCCCGGCGGGGCGCCGAGCTGATCTCGGTGATCGCCCAGGAACGCCTCGCCGAGGTGGACCGCTCGCTCACCCGGCGCGTCGCCGCCTACCGCGGCGGCTACCTCCCCGAGGAGCGCCGGGCCCTGGAACGCGCCCTGCACTCCGGTGAACTCCTCGGCCTCGCCGCGACCACGGCCCTCGAACTCGGCGTCGACGTCTCCGGCCTGGACGCCGTGCTGATCACCGGCTATCCGGGCACCCGGGCGTCGCTGTGGCAGCAGGCGGGCCGGGCCGGCCGTTCGGGGCAGGGCTCGCTGGCCGTCCTGGTGGCCCGGGACGACCCGCTGGACACCTTCCTCGTGCACCATCCGGAGGCGCTGTTCGACCAGCCGGTCGAGTCGACGGTCCTCGACCCGGACAACCCCTACGTACTCGCCCCGCACCTGTGCGCCGCCGCCGCCGAACTGCCCCTGACCGACGACGACCTGCCCTTGTTCGGCCCGTCCACCGAAGAGCTGCTGCCGCAGCTCGAGGCCGCGAAGCTGCTCCGGCGCCGTACGAGGGCCTGGCACTGGACACGCCGGGAACGGGCCGCCGACCTGACCGACATCCGCGGCGAGGGCGGGCGCCCCGTCCAGGTCGTCGAGGCGGGAACGGGACGGCTGCTGGGCACGGTCGACGCGAGCTCCGCGCACACGTCGGTGCACGAGGGTGCGGTCCACCTGCACCAGGGCCGTACCTACCTGGTGCGTGAGCTGGACCTGGAGGACTCCGTCGCGCTGGTCGAGGAGGCCGGTCCGCCGTACTCGACGGTCGCCCGCGACACCACCGCCATCTCCGTCCTGGAGACGGACGTCGAGGTGCCGTGGGGCGAGGCCCGGCTGTGCTACGGCTCCGTCGAGGTCACCAACCAGGTCGTCTCCTTCCTGCGCCGGAAGCTGATCACCGGCGAGGTGCTCGGCGAGACGAAACTCGACCTCCCGCCCCGCACCCTGCGTACCCGTGCCGTGTGGTGGACGGTCACCGAGGACCAGCTGGACGCGGCCCGGATCGACCCGGAGATCCTGGCCGGTGCCCTCCACGCCGCCGAGCACGCGTCGATCGGCCTGCTGCCCCTGTTCGCCACCTGCGACCGCTGGGACATCGGCGGCGTCTCGATTCCGCTCCACCCCGACACGCTGCTGCCGACTGTGTTCGTCCACGACGGCCACCCGGGCGGCGCGGGTTTCGCCGAACGCGCCTTCCACACCGCCCGCGAGTGGCTCACCGCGACCCGCCAGGCCATCGCCTCCTGCGAGTGCGAGGCCGGCTGCCCGTCCTGCATCCAGTCCCCCAAGTGCGGCAACGGCAACGATCCCCTGCACAAGCGGGGAGCCGTCCGCCTGCTCACGGAACTGCTGCGGGGTGCGCCGGAGGAGGACGGGTGAGGACCTCTCCGGCCCAGCCTGGTCCGCAAGTGCAGCCTGGTCCGCAAGTGCAGCCGGGTCGGCAGGTGTGGCCGGATCCACAGGTCCGGCCGGTCCCGCTCGTGATCTGATCTCCGCCGTGAACGGTCCCCTGCCCGACGCCGCCGTCACGTCCGAGGTGTCACCCTCGATCACGCACCGCAGGAGCCGGGTGCCCTGGGCGTGAGCGACCCGGCCCGCCACGGCGCAGGCCGCGTCCGTGCCCTCCGCCCAGTGATCGGCGGCGGCGAGCGCCGCCAGGTCGGCCGCCCCGGCGGCGCGGTGCCGGATCACGAAGGCCTGCCCCACGGCCAGTACGGAACCGAAGACCACGCACAGCACGGCGACGGCGCCCACGACCCAAACCGTCGCGGAGCCGCGGTCGGCACCGGCACCGCGCCTCGCCCCGCCCGTTCTCGTCCGTCGTTCTGCTCCTCCCCCACCCGCCCGTCGCACCGCGCGGCCACGATCTCGGCCGGCCGTACTCATCCGGTCACCCCCACCGTCTCCTCCGCCAGAGCCACGGCCTCATGGCTCAGATCGATGTCCAAGACCCTCAGCCCCGGCGGGTTGGCCGTGACCACCACACGCACGAGATCCCCCTCCCGGCTCACGCCGACCCGCGCCCCGTCCGGCGCCGCCCGACGGGCCGCCGCCACGACCGCGTCCGGCGGGTCCTGCCGCGCCGCGGCCCTGGCTCCCGCCCTCGCCGCATCCACGCACTGGATCTGCGCGCACGCGGCGAGCAGCGCCCACACCAGCGCCGTCACGAACAGCACCAGCACCGGCAGCGCCATGGCGGCCTCGGCCGTCACGAATCCCCGATCGCCCGCTCTCGCCAGGCCCCCCGGCACCAGCTGCCCACCACGAACCGAAGCCCGCGAGAACCGCCGCCGAGGAAGCGCCCCGTCCTTCTCAAGCCCCGCCATCGAGGGCCCGCTTCACGATGTCCTGCAGCTCCGTCTGGACCTGTCCGCTGGTCACCACCTTGTACAGCACCGCGGCGAAGGCCACCGCCGCGATGATGCCCACCGCGTACTCCGAGGTGACCATTCCCGCGTCCCTCCGCGCCGCCGCGCGCGCCCCGCGTGCCACGGCGCTCATCCGTCCCCGCACCACTCGCCGCACCGCGGCCCATACCGTCCTGAACATCACGACCCCCGTACCTTTCTCCCGCGTTCACCACTGCGCCGTCGTCGTTCTCGTCACTCAGTCCGTCACCGTCCGCCTCCTCCCAGCAGTCCGCCCGCGAGTCCGATCACCACCGGCAGCACCCCGACCGCGATGAACGCGGGCAGGAAGCAGAGCCCCACCGGAACGGTCACCATGACGGCCGCCCGGCGCGCCCGTTCGGTCGCGGCACGTCCCCGTTCGGCGCGTGCCTCGGCAGCGAGTCGCGCGGCCGGAACGGCGGCCGGCACCCCCGACTCGTCCGCTCGCTCCAGCAGGCGGGCCAGCCGACCGGCACCGGGCAGCGCACCCAGCGCCCGCCACACCTGCGCCGGTTCACCCCCGAGCCGTAGCTGCGCCGCTCCCCGGGACAGCCGTCGGCCGACCGGGCCGCCCAGCGACTCGCCGACGGCCCACGCGGCCGCGACCGGGCTCGCCCCGGCCGTGATACAGGCGGCCAGCAGATCCGCGGCAAGCGGAAGCTGCCTCGCCACGTGGGCGGGATCCTCGGTTTCCGGGTCCGTGCCGTGCGGTTCCCGGCCCGCCCGGCTGCCCGGTCGCCGCAGCCACCACCAGCCTCCGACCCCGGCCACCGCTCCGCCCAGCAGCCCGCCGACGCCCCCGATCAGCAGCCACACCGCGCACGCCACTCCCGCCGGTGGCAGCCACCGCCGCAGGCAGCCCCGTACCGCCACGAGGCGCCGGCCCGACGGCACGGTGTCCCGGAGCAGCAGCGCCCCCGCCCGGCTGCGCACTCGCCGCGCGCGCCGCGCGGTACCGGACGCCCACACCAGCGACCACAGCCCCGCGGTCACGCACAGCAGTGCCTCCGGCCTGTGGACAAGTCCCGCGCTCATGCCTTCTCCGCTCCCCGTACGATCCGCAGCGCCCACCACAGACCGGCGCACTCCAGCACCCCGCCGACCGACAGACAGCCAAGCCCGGCCGCGCTGTGCAGCACCACGTGCAGCGGGTCGGCTCCGAGCGCGGTTCCCAGCAGCAACCCGAGCACCGGCAGCCCGGCGAGCATCACGGCCGTGGACCGGGCGCCCGCCAGCTGGGCGCGCAGATCCGCCCGCTGGTCCCGCTCGGCGCGCAGGGCGCCCTCCAGGCGGTCGAGGCCGGCCGCGAGGCCGGCGCCACGGTCCACGGCCACCCGCCAGCACGCGGCGAGCCCCAGCAGGCCGTCGGCGCCCGGCTGCCGCGCCGCGGTCGCGAGCGCGCCCGGTACGTCCCCACCGAACCGGGCCGCCGCCAGCACGAGCGGTTGCGCCTCGCCCAGCCCGTCGCAGTCCCGTTCCGCCCGCAGCAGCGCCGCACCCGGCTGCCGCCCTGCGCGCACCTCCCCGGCGAGCGCCCCACAGAGCGCGATGACCGCGTCGCCCCGTCGTTCCCGCGCCCGGCGCGCCTCCCGGGCCAGCCGTACCCGCCTGAGCGCCGGCACGGCGAGCACACCGGCCAGAACAGGCAGAGGGGACTCGCCCAGCACGGCCACGGCCGCCCCGACAGCCACGGTCCACCACTCGGTTCCCAGCCCTCGCGCCCTCACGAACGCCCGTCGCCAGGGCGGCGGCCCCACCGGCCCGCCGCCCGCGAGCAACAACCGCGCCCGCCGCGCTTCGGTGCCGGGCCCTCCCAGCAGCCAGGCCGCCGCCCCACTACACGCCACGACCACCTCGGCCGACAGCCCCCCGACTCCCGTCACAGTCCTCCGCTCCCTTCCGGCGCCGCGCCCCCGAGCGGCGTCCCGCTGCCGTCCCGCACCCCGAGCAGCTCTCGCAGCCGCTTCCACCCCCGCTCGTACGCGAAGCCCCCGGCGCCCCAGCGCAGCGCGGGCACCGTCACGACCAGTCCGCCAGGAGCCCGCTCCAGCACGTGCACCTCCGCGATCCGTCGTCGCCCGTCGCGATCCCGTACCAGGTGGAGGACCACCGACAGCGCTGCCGCCAGCTGGCTGTGGAGCGCGGCCCGGTCGAGCCCGGCCGCCGTGCCCAGCGCCTCCAGGCGGGCGGGCACCTGTGCCGCGGCGTTGGCGTGCAGAGTCCCGCACCCTCCTTCGTGGCCCGTGTTGAGGGCGGCGAGGAGGGACACGACCTCGGGACCTCGCACCTCGCCGACGACCAGCCGGTCGGGCCGCATCCGCAGCGCCTGCCGCACCAGGTCCTGCAACTCGACGAGCCCGGCCCCCTCCTGGTTGGCGGGTCTGCCCTCCAGCCGTACGACGTGCGGATGGTCGGGCCGCAGCTCCGCCGAGTCCTCGGCCAGCACGATCCGTTCACCGGGATCGACCAGCCCGAGCAACGCGCTGAGCAGCGTCGTCTTGCCCGTGCCGGTGCCCCCGCTGATCACGTAGGACGAGCGGGAGGTGATCAGCGCCCGCAGTACGCGGGCTCCGCCGGGCGGCACCGTCCCCGCCGCCACCAACTCGTCGACAGTGAACGCCTTCGGTCGCACCACCCGGAGGGACAGACAGGTCGAGCCCACGGCCACCGGCGGCAGCACGGCGTGCAGACGCGTGCCGTCCGGGAGCCGCGCGTCCACCCACGGCCGGGCGTCGTCGAGCCGCCGTCCGGCCACGGCGGCCAGACGCTGCGCCAGGCGTCGTACGGCCGCCGCGTCCGGGAAGGTCACCGCGGTCAGCTCCAGGCCGCCGCCACGGTCCACCCAGACCCTGTCGGGTGCCGACACCAGTACGTCGGTCACGGACGGATCGGCGAGGAGCGGCTCCAGCGGCCCGCTGCCGACCAGCTCGGAACGCAACCGCTCGGCCACGCCGAGGACTTCGGTGTCCCCGAGCACCCGGGCCCGCTCCCGGAGCGCCTGGGCCACGCGCGCGGGCGTCGGTTCGGACCCGTTCTCGGCGAGCCATTGCCGTACGTCGTCCAGGAGAGCTTGGCCGTCACCGGCCGTCGTGCCCCAGGTGCCGTTCACGCGGCCTCCTTCCCGTCAGAAGCGCACCCGGGGACGCCCACGCGCGCGTCGGTCTTCCTCATGCGGCCTCGACCCCCGTCAGCGCCCGGTCCCAGAACGCGCTGCCGAACCGGGCGAGCGGCCCGCGCACGGCGCCGCCGGGATGGTTGCCGGTATCCATCAGCCCGGTCTCCACGGGCACTTCGCCGACCAGTGGCAGTCCGAGCAGCCGGGCCACCTCGCGGTCGTCCAGCCCCGGCGCGTACGGGCCGCGAACCGCCACCCGCAGGTCGCGCAGGACCATGCCAAAAGCGGAGGCGACTCTTCCGGCCGCCGTGATCGCGCGCAGTTCGGCAGGGACGACCAGGAGACCCACGTCGATCTGGGCGAGCATCTCGGCGACGCCGTCGTCGATGCGGCGCGGCAGGTCGACGACCACCGCGCCGCCCCGTCGGCGGCCGGCGGCGAGCACCGCCCGTACCGCCTGGGGAGGCACGGTGACCGCGTCACCGCGGTCCCAGCTGAGGACCCGCAGCGCGTGCAGTTCGGGCAGCGACTCCTCCAGGGCGCCGCCGCCGACACGGCCGCGCGACGCGGCGAAGTCGGGCCAGCGCAGCCCCTCGGCCGCCTCACCGCCCAGGAGGACATCGAGCCCGCCGCCGAGCGGGTCCGCGTCGACAAGAAGGGTGCGTCGGCCCTGGCGTGCGGAGGCGACGGCGAGCGCGCAGGCCAGGGTGGACGCCCCGGCACCGCCGCGGCCACCGATGACGCCGACCGTCAGGGCGGGTCTGCCGACCCCCTCGGCCACGTCGGCGATACGGTCGACCAGCCACTGCTCGCCGTCCGGCAGCACCAGCACGTGGTCGGCGCCGATCTCCACGGCCCGCCGCCAGATCCCGGAGTCGTCCTGGTCCCGGCCGACCAGCACCACGCCCCTTCTCCGCGCCGCCCCGCGCACTCGGCGCGCTGCGTCGTCTCCGACGAGGACGAGCGGCGCCGAGTCCCAGCTGTCCCTGCCCTGCGGACCGCCGTGATGGACCTCCGGTCTGGCCCCTGCGGCCGCGCACAGGCGCAGCAGGTCGTCCAGCAGTTCCGCGTCCTCGGTGACGATCAACGGCCTGCCCTGCCGCCCTTCGGCGGCGGGCGGCCGGTCGTCGGTGATGGCTCCCGCCATGACGTCCGTCCCCCTTCGCTGCTCCCCGCGCCGGATCCGGAGCCCACCTCGCCCCGTGAATCCCGCCCGTGTTGAAGTCCTGTGTGAAGAACCGGCGACCGGCCTCCATATGCACGGCCGGCAGAAACCGGCCGGGCGCACCGGCAAACCGAACCGGCCATGAACTCGCCGCCAGCGGTGCGTGCTGGAATCACGGTGCAGCGATCCCCGAAATCATGTGGATCTTGGTCTAAAACTGTGGACATCGCAGGGGCTGTGAATATCGCCGTCACTCAAACAGGCGACCCCGACGACGCTCCCGCACGACGCCGACAAGGCTTCGCCGGGGCCTTGCCACGGCCTCGGCACGGTTGCCGCAACGCAGCCTGACAGCTACCCGCAGTGACGGATCATGAGGAGTGGGCCAAGGCCGCCCAGAGGCCGCGACACGGCGCGGCGATCTCGGAAAAGGTGGAGAAAACCCACCCGGACATGCGACGACCCCCGCCGGGGGGGAGAGCGGGGGTCGTCCCCACGGCCGACTCGGGGGGGGGAGGAGTCGGGCCGGGTTAGCACGGTCGCGAACGATCCGTGACTTCCATGGTGTACCCGAGAGCCCTCTCAGGCAAACCCACGCGCCCCACACTAGCCCGAATGGCGGGCACATATGCTCGGCCTCGTGGATAACCACTCCTTGCCCCGCACAGCGGCCTTCTTCGACCTGGACAAGACGGTCATTGCGAAGTCGAGCACACTCACGTTCAGCAAGTCGTTCTACCAAGGCGGCCTGATCAACCGCAGAGCGGTCTTGCATACCGCATATGCCCAGTTCGTCTTCCTCGCCGGCGGCGCCGACCACGTCCAGATGGAGCGGATGCGCGCGTACCTGTCCGCGCTGTGCCGCGGGTGGAATGTCCAACAAGTGAAGGAGATCGTCGCCGAGACGCTTCACGACCTGATCGATCCGATCATCTACGACGAGGCCGCCTCCCTCATCGAGGAGCACCACCTCGCCGGGCGGGACGTCGTCATCGTCTCGACGTCCGGAGCCGAGGTGGTCGAACCGATCGGTGAACTGCTCGGCGCCGACCGCGTGGTCGCGACCCGGATGGTCGTCGGCGACGACGGCTGCTTCACGGGCGAGGTGGAGTACTACGCCTACGGCCCGACGAAGGCGGAGGCGATCAGGGAGCTGGCCGAGTCGGAGGGCTACGACCTCGCGCGATGCTATGCCTACAGCGATTCCGTGACCGACGTGCCGATGCTGGAGACCGTCGGGCACCCGCACGCGGTGAATCCGGACCGCGCGCTGCGCCGCGAGGCGCTCGCGCGCGGGTGGCCGATTCTGGACTTCAACCGCCCGGTGCGACTCAAGCAGCGGCTGTCCGTGACGCCGCGTCCGGCACTCATGGCCGCGGCCGCCGTAGGAGCCGCAGCGGCCACGGCGGGCCTGGTCTGGTACGCGAGCCGCCGACGGATGTCCACGGCATGAAACAAGGCCGAGCATTCCCGACCGGCCGATAACCCGGGTGCCCTTTTCGCGTCTGTTTGAACGTAAAAGTAAAGAAGTGCAGCCAGGGCTTCCACTTGGTGCGGTCCGGGAGTACAAAGGATTCAACGGCCCGCGAGACCAAGGGACATCCGAAGGGATCACCTTTAACGCAATTGGCCACACGGACCGAGCATGGACACCGAGCACCCACGCGACGTCGACCCGTCGATTACGGGCCAGCCGCACCAGGCGACGGGCGAGGTTCCCGACCTGATGGGCAACATATCGAGGACGCATGGTAACCCGGTGGACATGCCGGCGGCGGTACGAGTACTCGTACCGCCGCTACCCTTTCCGGGCGACCGGCCCCGCGCCGGAAACGCCGCGCAGGGAACACGACCCGCACTCGTGAGAGGGCGTCAGGCCGCTCCGCGCTGCAGGGCCTCGCAGACGGCCGTCGACTCACGGGCGCCGAGTCCGACCGCCTCGCCGCAGTGGGTGATCCAGGCGGACATGCCCTCAGGTGTGCCGGAGACGTAGCCCTCCAGCGCGGCGACATAGGCGGCGCGGCCCCGTTCCGCGTGGCCGACCTCGGCGGGACAGATGGACTTGGGGTCGAGTCCGCTGCCGACCAGGACGATGCGTTCGGCCGCGCGCGCGACGAGGCCGTTGTGGGAGCCGAAGGGGCGCAGCGCCAGCAGTTCGCCGTGCACGACGGCGGCGGTCACCAGGGCCGGGGCCGAACTGCCCGCGATGATCAGCCGGGACAGTCCGTCCAGACGTCCCGCGACCTCGTCGGCGTCCGGCAGCGGAAGGTCCACGAGCGGCTCGTCGACCTGTTCACCGTGCTGCCGGGGACGCCCCACGCGCGCGTCGCCGTCCGCCGCCGCCACCAGGTGCAGCCGGGCCAGCACGCGCAGGGGCGACTGCCGCCAGATGGACAGCAACTGACCCGCTTCGGCGGTCAGCCGGAGCGCCGCACCCATGACACGGGCTTCGTCGCCGCTGAAGTCACTGCGGCGGCGCACCTCCTCGAGGGCCCAGTCGGCACCGGCCAGCGCCGCGGAGCCGCGCGCCCCCCGAAGCGCCGCCTCCGAGGTGACCTCGTTGCTGCGACGGCGCATGATCCGGTGCCCGTAGACCCGGTCCACGGCCTTGCGCACGGACTCGACGGACTCGGCCACGCTGGGGAGCTCCCCCAGGGCCGCGAGGGGGTCAGCGGTCGCGCCTTTCGTACTCATGAGTACGACAGTACGCGCCCCGTCGCCCGGCCGTCTCCCGCCCGGTCGGGGCGCTCCCGCCCATCGCGCCCTCCCACACAAACGAGTGGTCTCACCCACCAAGCAGTCACCCAGGGAGGTCGGCACACTACGCTAGGTGAACATGAAAATTGCTTTCGTAGGGAAGGGCGGCAGCGGCAAGACCACCCTGTCCTCCCTGTTCATCCGGCACCTGGTTGCCGTAGGGGCACCGGTCGTCGCCGTCGACGCCGACATCAACCAGCACTTGGGGGCCGCGCTCGGCCTCGATGACGCGGAGGCCGCCGGGCTGCCCGCGATGGGCGACCGGCTGCCGTCGATCAAGGACTACCTGCGCGGTTCCAACCCCCGCATCGCGTCCGCCGAGACGATGATCAAGACGACTCCGCCCGGCCAGGGGTCCCGGTTGCTGCGGGTGCGCGAGAACAATCCGGTGTACGACGCCTGCGCGCGTCCGGTGAAGCTCGACGGCGGCACCGCCCGGCTGATGGTCACCGGCCCCTTCACCGACGCCGACCTGGGCGTCGCCTGCTACCACTCCAAGACGGGCGCGGTGGAGCTGTTCCTGAACCACCTCGTCGACGGCCCCCACGAGTACGTGGTGGTCGACATGACGGCCGGCTCGGACTCCTTCGCGTCCGGCATGTTCACCCGCTTCGACATCACGTTCCTGGTCGCCGAGCCCACCCGGAAGGGCGTGTCGGTCTACCGCCAGTACAAGGAGTACGCCCAGGACTACGGGGTCGCCCTGAAGGTCGTCGGGAACAAGGTGCAGGGCCAGGACGACCTCGACTTCCTGCGCGCGGAGGTCGGCGACGACCTCCTGGTCGCCGTGGGGCACTCGGACTGGGTACGCGCCATGGAGAAGGGGCGGCCGTCGGCGTTCGAGCACCTGGAGGAGGCCGACCGCGACTCCTTGCGCACCCTGCAGGCGACCGCGGACGTCACGTACCACCGACGGGACTGGGAGCGTTACACGCGCCAGATGATCCACTTCCACCTGAAGAACGCGAGCACATGGGGCAACGCGCGCACCGGAGCCGACCTGGCGGCACAGGTCGACCCCGGGTTCGTCCTCGGCGAGGGTTTCGCGGCCACGGCCTGATCCTCGCCTCGTGCCCGGCTTCCGGCGGCTGTCCGGCCGGCAGTACGGAGGTCACCGTCCGGCTGCCGGCGCACCGGGGACACCTCTCGGGGCGGGAGCGGGCTCGCCGCCCAGGAAGGTCTTCCAGCCCCGCTCCGGAGCCTGGCCGACCTTGAGGCTGCGCAGCTTGGCGAGGATCCTGGGGTCCTGTGCGTCGAGCCAGTCGGCGAGTTGGCGGAAGGAGACGCAGCGTACGTCGCGCTGGGTGCAGACCCTCTCGACGGTCTCCTCCACGGCACGCATGTAGGTGCCGCCGTTCCAGGACTCGAAGTGATTGCCGATGATCAGGGGTGCCCGGTTGCCGTGATAGGCCCGCCGGAATCCCCTGAGCAGGCCGTCGCGGAACTGGTCGCCCCAGTGGTCGTGCAGGTCCGGGTCCCCGGTCCGCGCGTCGGACTGGTTCATGTAGAAGTTGTAGTCCATGGTCAGCGTCTCGAAGCCGCGGCCGGGGACGGGAACGAGTTGCATCGACAGGTCCCACAGCCCCCGCTTCTTCTCGGGCCACACCTGGTCGTTGACACCGCTGCTGTCGTAGCGGAAGCCCAGGTCGCGGGCGGCCTTCCGGAAGTTCTCCCGGCCCTCGAGACAGGGAGTGCGGCCGCCGATCAGCTCCTTGTCGTAGTCGAAGGGCAGCGGGGCCTCCTTCCCGGCTCTCGCTGTGGTCCTCCAGGACTTCACGAAAGTCTTGGCCTGGCTGATCTCGCTCTTCCACTCGGCCACCGACCACTCGCCGACCCCTCCGCCCTCACCACAGAAGTGCCCGTTGAAGTGGGTCCCGATCTCGTTGCCCTCCAGCCACGCACCTCTCAGCTGCTTCACGGTGTCCCTGACGCCCCGCACATCGTTGAAGCCGATGTCCGAGCTGCCCGGCGCGTGCCGCGGCGGCTCGTACCGCTCGCTCCTCGCCTCCGGGAGCAGGTACACGCCGCTCAGGAAGTACGTCATCGTGGCGTCGTTCTCCCTGGCCACCTTGCGGAAGTGTGAGAACAGCCGCTGACCGTCCTCGCCCGCTCCGTCCCAGGAGAAGACCACGAACTGCGGCGGCCGCTGCCCCGGTCTCAACCGCTCGGGCCTGGGCAGATGCGGTTGGCTCCCGGTGTAGGCGGTCGAGCCGTCGCCGATCGGACGCATGACGCTGCCGGGTGCCGGAGCCGCGGCGGCCTTTCTCCCACGGCGCACGTCTCTCTCCGGACCGGCGCCACCGAGCGCGCAACCGGCGAGCGCCGGGGCGCAGACGGCGGCGAGCGCGACCCCTGCGGCGATCCTCTGGGGAGTGGCCATGGTGGTGCCACCTCCTTCCTGCAGTCGGGACATCGCTGAGCAACGTCGCACGAACCACTCGAAGGATTTGTACGACAAGCTGATAAAAAACACTATTCATTCCTTGGGGTGGTCTACTACCCCATTTGCGGCGATTATCCAGACCTGCCCTTTACTCTTGATTACGATTCATTTACCGAGCGTTGGGACATCCGGCGCTTCGGCTCGTCGAGACATCTCCAGAGATCCCGCCGCTTTACGCCGTGACCCACGGTCACCCGGCCCCGCTCATCCGCGGGGACCACCTGCTACGGACCGCGCCGCCCCGGAGGAGACGGGAACCATGCCAGCCTGCGTCCCCGCCCGAGACACCGAACCGACTCGGACGAAGAGCGCCCACCCACCCCACAGCCCCCCACGCGTCCCGCACCGGCGGTTCCGGGTCGAGGGCGCCGATCTGTCCGCCTCACTCGCCGTCTTCCTGATCGCTCTCCCGCTGTCCCTCGGCATCGCCCTCGCCACCGGCGCGCCTCTCCAGGCCGGTCTGGTCGCCGCCGCCGTCGGAGGCGTCGTCGCCGGGCGCATCGGCGGTTCCCCGCTCCAGGTCAGCGGCCCCGCCGCCGGGCTCACCGTGGTGACCGCCGAGCTCATCCAGCGCTACGGCTGGCGGACCACCTGCGCCATCACCGTCCTGGCCGGGCTCGCCCAGCTCGGGCTCGGGTGCCTGCGCGTGGCCCGTACGGCACTGGCCGTCAGCCCGGCGATCGTGCACGGGATGCTCGCCGGCATCGGCGTCACCATCGCCGTCGCCCAGCTCCACATCGTGCTCGGCGGCACCCCGCAGAGCGCCGTCGTCGACAACCTCCGCGCCCTGCCCGCCCAGCTGGCACGGCTGCACCCCGCCGCCCTGGTGACGAGCGCCCTGACCCTCGCCGTGCTGCTCGCCTGGCCCCGGCTGCCCGGCCGGGCCGGCCGCCTGCTGCGCAAGGCACCCGGCGCGCTCGTCGCCGTCGCCGCGGCCACCACGACCGCCGCCCTCGCCGGGCTGCACCTGCCCAAGGTCGACCTGCCCTCCTGGCACAGCCACGCCCTGGCCGGCCTCCCCGAGGGACCGGCGCTCGGTCTCGCCGCGGCCGTCCTCACCACCACGCTGGTGTGCAGTGTGCAGTCGCTGCTGGGCGCCGTCGCGGTGGACAAACTCGCGGCGGGACGGCCGGGCCTGACGCGGTCGAACCTCGACAGGGAACTGCTCGGCCAGGGTGCCGCCAACATCCTCTCCGGTACGCTCGGCGGACTGCCCGTGGCCGGTGTCGCCGTGCGCAGCTCGGCGAACGTGCACGCCGGCGCCGTGAGCCGCAACTCCACGATGCTGCACGGCCTGTGGGTCGTCGTGGCCGCGCTGCTGCTGGTCCCGATGCTCGAACTGATTCCCCTCGCCTCGCTCGCGGCCCTCGTGATGGCCGTCGGCGTCCAGATGGTCTCCCTCCACCACATCCGTACGGTCACCCGGCACCGTGAAGTGCTGGTGTACGCCGTCACCACGCTCGGCGTCGTGCTCCTCGGCGTCCTGGAGGGCGTCGCGGCGGGTGTCGCCGTGGCCGTCACCGTCGCCCTGCACCGGCTCGCCCGCACCCGCATCACGCACGACGAGGAGGACGGGGTCCACTTCGTCCATGTGAGAGGCCAGCTGACGTTCCTCGCGGTGCCCCGGCTGAGCCGCGCCCTGCACCTGGTCCCCCATGGCGCCGAGGCGGTGGTGGAGCTGGACGGCTCGTTCATGGACCATGCCGCCTACGAGACGCTGCAGGACTGGCAGAAGACGCACACCGCGCAAGGCGGATCCGTGGAACTCACCGGGCGCAACGGCGTGCGGATCGCCGAGCCCGCCGACGCGTCCGGCTGCCGGTGCCGCCCATGGACACCCTGGCGCAACCACCACTGCGAGAGCCCACGCCCCGCCGCGTCCGGCGAACAGGCCGAGGAGGTTCCGCACACCGTGCCCAGCTCGTACCGGCTGGCACGCGGAATCAGCGCGTTCCAGCGGAACACCGCTCCCCTGGTGCGCGGTGAGCTGGCCCGGCTGGCGCGTGAGGGACAGCAGCCCTCGCAGCTCTTCCTGACCTGCGCCGACTCACGGCTCGTCACATCGATGATCACGTCCAGCGGTCCGGGCGATCTCTTCGTCGTACGCAATGTGGGCAATCTCGTCCCCCTGCCCGGCGAGGAGAGCGGGGACGACTCGGTGGCGGCGGCGATCGAGTACGCGGTGGACGTACTGAAGGTGCGGTCGATCACCGTGTGCGGGCACTCCGGCTGCGGTGCGATGCAGGCCCTGCTGAACGCGGCTCCCGAAGCCGCCCGGACACCGCTCGCCCGATGGCTGCGGCACGGGCTGCCGAGCCTGGAGCGCATGGCGGACACGGAGCGGCCCTGGGCCCGGATCGCCGGGCGGGCGCCGGTCGACGCGGCGGAGCAGCTCTGCCTCAGCAACGTGCTCCAGCAGTTGGAGCACCTGCAGGCGCACGAATCCGTGGCTCGCGCTCTGCGCGAGGGCGGGCTGGAGCTGCACGGCATGTACTTCCATGTGGGCGAGGCACAGGCGTACCTGCTCACCGATGAGTCCGGGCTGTTCCACCACGTGGAGGCGCACGACTCCGAGGATCAGCGCGACTCCGCGTGACGTGAACCGCCGCGGTCGTGTGCTCCGGCGGTCTGCCGGAGCACACGACCGCGACCGGTTTCCGACAGGTTCGGCGCGGCCAGGACCGGGAAGTCGGCGTGAATCCGATCCTCTCCGACCCCGTCCGTCTTCCCGATCCCCCGCGCGCCCCGTCTGAACCCCGTCCGCCCCGCGTCCGTGACCATCAGTGGCCCCAACTGCGGAGCCTCCCGTCCACAGGTCTACACCACTAACCCGTCGACCCTTGTCAGCGGCAGCCTTGTCTGATGAGCTGTGGCCCGGGACACAACGGACACCCTGAGAAAGGGAGATGTCGTGAGCAACGAATCCTTGGCCAACCTGCTCAAGGAAGAGCGCAGGTTCGCACCCCCCGCCGACCTGGCCGCACACGCCAACGTCACCGCGGAGGCGTACGAACAGGCCAAGGCTGACAGGCTCGGCTTCTGGGCCGAGCAGGCCCGCCGCCTGACCTGGGACACCGAGCCCACGAAGACCCTGAACTGGTCGAATCCGCCGTTCGCCAAGTGGTTCGAGGACGGCAGGCTCAATGTCGCCTACAACTGTGTGGACCGGCACGTAGAGGCCGGACACGGCGACCGGGTCGCCATCCACTTCGAGGGCGAGCCGGGCGACAGCCGGTCCCTCACCTATGCCGACCTCAAGGACGAGGTGTCGAGGGCGGCGAACGCCCTGCTGGAGCTGGGCGTCCGGAAGGGCGACCGGGTCGCCGTCTACATGCCGATGATTCCCGAGACGGCCGTCGCGATGCTCGCCTGCGCCCGGATCGGCGCCGCCCACTCCGTGGTGTTCGGCGGCTTCTCCGCGGACGCGCTCGCGGCCCGCATCCAGGACGCCGACGCCAGGGTGGTCATCACCTCCGACGGCGGTTACCGGCGCGGCAAGCCGTCCGCCCTCAAGCCCGCGGTGGACGAGGCGGTCGAACGCGCCGGCACCGTGGAGCACGTCCTCGTCGTCCGCCGCACGGGCCAGGACGTCGCCTGGTCCGAGGGCCGGGACGTGTGGTGGCACGACGTCGTCGGGCGGCAGTCCGCCGAGCACACCCCCGAGGCGTTCGAGGCGGAGCACCCGCTCTTCATCCTCTACACATCGGGCACGACGGGGAAGCCGAAGGGCATCCTGCACACCTCCGGCGGCTACCTCACCCAGACGGCGTACACCCACCACGCCGTCTTCGACCTCAAGCCCGAGACCGACGTGTACTGGTGCACGGCGGACGTCGGCTGGGTGACCGGCCACTCGTACATCGTGTACGGACCGCTGGCCAACGGCGCGACGCAGGTCATGTACGAGGGCACACCCGACACGCCGCACCAGGGCCGCTTCTGGGAGATCGTGCAGAAGTACGGCGTCACCATCCTCTACACGGCGCCGACGGCCATCCGTACGTTCATGAAGTGGGGCGACGACATCCCCGCGAAGTTCGACCTGTCCAGCCTGCGCGTCCTCGGGTCGGTCGGCGAGCCGATCAACCCGGAGGCATGGGTCTGGTACCGCAAGAACATCGGCGCGGACACGACACCGATCGTGGACACCTGGTGGCAGACCGAGACCGGCGCGATGATGATCTCGCCGCTGCCGGGTGTGACGGAGACCAAGCCGGGTTCCGCCCAGCGGCCGCTGCCGGGCATCTCCGCGACCGTCGTCGACGACGAGGCGAACGAGGTCCCGAACGGCGGCGGTGGCTACCTGGTCCTGACCGAGCCGTGGCCGTCGATGCTGCGCACCATCTGGGGCGACGACCAGCGGTTCATCGACACCTACTGGTCGCGCTTCGAGGGCAGGTACTTCGCCGGGGACGGTGCCAAGAAGGACGAGGACGGCGACATCTGGCTGCTCGGCCGTGTCGACGACGTGATGCTCGTGTCCGGTCACAACATCTCCACCACCGAGGTGGAGTCGGCGCTCGTGTCGCACCCGTCGGTGGCGGAGGCGGCCGTGGTCGGCGCGGCCGACGAGACGACCGGTCAGGCGATCGTGGCGTTCGTGATCCTGCGCGGTACGTCCTCCGAGACCGAGGACCTGGTGGCCGAGCTGCGGAACCACGTGGGCACGACCCTCGGTCCCATCGCCAAGCCGAAGCGCATCCTGCCGGTGGCGGAGCTGCCCAAGACCCGCTCCGGCAAGATCATGCGGCGTCTGCTCCGCGATGTGGCGGAGAACCGCCAGGTCGGAGACGTGACGACACTGGCCGACTCGACGGTCATGGACCTCATCCAGACCAAGCTGCCCGCGGCGCCGAGCGAGGACTGAGTACGTCACTGGAGGGGCACCCGTTGCCAGTGGTGATGGGTGTCCCTCCCTGGCGCGCCCTGTGGGACACCCTCCGCATCAGCACCGGGGCCGGGCCTCCCGGCGCCCACCATTGGATAAGCTCAGGAACACATAACCGAACGAGAAGGTATTCGAGGCGCGCCGGGAAGTCTGGTCGGCAGATGATCAGCCCTGCCCACCGACCGGAGGCTCCCTCAGATGTCCGCCCGCCGTACCCCCACTCCCCCCGCGACCGCCCGCAGGTTCCTCGGCCGTCTGTCCCTGCCCGAGCGGAACTTCGTCGCGGAGGCGCTGCGCACCGAGACCGTCGGCGGTGTCCTCCTCCTGGTGGCCGCCGTCACGGCGCTGATCTGGGCGAACGTCCCCTCGCTGGCCTCCAGCTACGCAGCCGTACGGGACTTCCACCTGGGCCCCGCCGCACTCGGCCTCGACCTTTCCATAGGGCACTGGGCCGCGGACGGACTGCTCGCCGTCTTCTTCTTCGTCGCCGGCGTCGAACTCAAGCGCGAACTGGTCGCCGGTGAACTACGGGATCCCAAGGCGGCCCTCCTGCCCGTCGTCGCCGCGCTCTGCGGCATGGCCGCCCCCGCGCTCGTCTACACGCTCACCAACCTCGCCGGTGGCGGCTCGCTCGGCGGCTGGGCGGTACCCACCGCCACCGACATCGCCTTCGCCCTGGCCGTCCTCGCGGTCATCGGCACCTCGCTGCCCGCCGCCCTGCGCGCCTTCCTGCTCACCCTCGCCGTCGTCGACGACCTGTTCGCCATCCTGATCATCGCGGTGTTCTTCACCAGCGACCTGAACTTCGCCGCGCTCGGCGGCGCGCTCGTCGGTCTCGCCGTCTTCTGGTGGCTGCTGCGGAAGGGCGTGCGCGGCTGGTACGTGTACGTCCCGCTGGCCCTCGTCATCTGGGGACTGATGTACAACAGCGGCATCCACGCCACGATCGCCGGTGTCGCGATGGGCCTGATGCTGCGCTGCACGCGGCGGGAGGGCGAGGAGCAGTCCCCCGGCGAGCACATCGAGCACCTCGTACGGCCGCTGTCCGCCGGTCTCGCCGTACCGCTGTTCGCCCTGTTCAGCGCGGGTGTCGCGGTCTCCGGAGGTGCGATCGCCGACGTTTTCGCGCAGCCCGAGACGCTGGGTGTGGTGCTCGGTCTCGTCGTCGGCAAGACGGTCGGCATCTTCGCCGGGACCTGGCTGACGGCCCGGTTCACCAGGGCCACGCTCAGCGACGACCTCGCCTGGCCGGACGTGTTCGCGGTCGCCACGCTCGCCGGTATCGGTTTCACCGTGTCGCTGCTCATCGGCGATCTCGCCTTCGCGGGCGACGCGGAGCTCACCGACCGGATCAAGGCCGCCGTCCTCCTCGGCTCCTTCATAGCGGCCGTGCTGGCCACCGTGCTGCTGAAGGTACGCAACGCCAAGTACGCGCGGCTGCACGCGGAGGAGGAGCGCGACGACGACCTCGACGGCGTCCCCGACATCTACGAGCAGCACGATCCGGCGTACCACCTGCGCATGGCCGAGATGTACGAACGCAAGGCCGCCGAGCACCGCAGGCTTGCCGAAGTGGTGGGCAGGGCAGGCGAGCGGTACGACGGTCCGGCATGATCTGACAGGACCGTACAGAATTCGCAGGCACCCCGGAGCCGTACGAAGGACGCACGACGGAGCACGCGCAGTGGCCTTGGCGACAAGGCGCCGCGCGAGCCCTGCCGGCGGACCGGACCGTACGCAGACCCTCGCACGGCCGAGGCCGCACAGGCCTCACGGCCCCGGGACGCCGCAGGACGCGGAAGAGGGAGACTTCGATGAGCGCACCCGACGGCAGCCCGGTCGGCGCCGAACACAGCATCGGCCAGCTGTTCGCCTCGGCGACGACCGAATTGTCCGCACTGGTGCACGACGAGATCGCGCTGGCCAAGGCCCAGCTCAAGCAGGACGTCAAGCGCGGTGCGGTCGGCGGCGGCGCCTTCACGGCGGCCGGCGCGGTACTGATCTTCTCCCTGCCCATGCTGAGCTTCGCCCTCGCGTACGGCATCCGGACGTGGAGCAACTGGAACCTCGCCATCTGCTTCCTGCTGTCGTTCGCCGCGAACGTGCTGGTCGCCGGGGTGCTCGCACTGATCGGCGTCGTCTTCGCGAAGAAGGCCAAGAAGGGGCAGGGCCCGCAGAAGGTCGCCGCCTCGGTCAAGGAGAGCGCGAGCATCCTGCGACAGGCCAAGCCGCACCACCGTCAGCCGCAGTCGGCCGACGGCACCGTCGAGGCTGTGGCACGCTCGTCGTCATGACGGACCCCGCCCCCAACCCGGCATCCCCGGACTCCCCGGCGTTCCGGGCCGCCGCAGCTTCCCCGGCGTCACCAGCCGCCTCGGAGCCGCCCGCTCCCACGGGATCAGAGAGCGCCGCGGCGTCCGCGTCGGTCCCGGGCCCGGCGTCGCCGCCGGTTCCCGATACGGCGTCGCTCCCAGGCCCGGCAGCAGCTTCGGCGTCGGCTCCGGCTCCGGCTCCGGCTCCGGCACTGGCTTCGGATGTGACGCCGGTTCCGGCTCCGGCACAGCCCACGTCGGTCGTACGGCTCGACCTGCCCGGCGGGAAAGAGGTGACACACCGGGACGTCGCGGCCAACGGTGCACGCTTCCACATCGCCGAGCTGGGTGACGGCCCGCTGGTCCTCCTGCTGCACGGCTTCCCGCAGTTCTGGTGGACCTGGCGGCACCAGCTCGTCGCCCTGGCCGAGGCGGGCTTCCGAGCCGTGGCCATGGATCTGCGCGGCGTCGGCGGCAGCGACCGCACGCCCCGGGGTTACGACCCGGCCAATCTCGCGCTCGACATCACCGGCGTGGTCCGCTCCCTCGGCGAGCCCGACGCCGCGCTGGTCGGCCACGACCTGGGCGGCTATCTGGCGTGGACGGCCGCCGTGATGCGGCCCAAGCTCGTGCGGCGACTCGCGGTCGCCTCGATGCCGCACCCGAGGCGCTGGCGCTCCGCGATGCTGTCCGACGTGAAGCAGACGACCGCGAGCTCCTACATCTGGGGCTTCCAGCGGCCCTGGATCCCCGAGCGGCAGCTCACCGCCGACGACGGTGCCCTGGTGGCTCGTCTGCTGCGGGACTGGTCGGGACCGCGGCTCCCGGACGACGAGACGGTGGAGACGTACCGGCGCGCCATGTGCATCCCGTCGACCGCGCACTGCTCGATCGAGCCGTACCGCTGGATGGTCCGCTCGATGGCCCGGCCGGACGGCATCCAGTTCAACCGCCGTATGAAACGTCCGGTCCGGGTGCCCACGCTCCATCTGCACGGCTCGCTCGACCCGGTGATGCGCACGCGCAGCGCGGCCGGTTCCGGCGAGTACGTCGAGGCGCCCTACCGGTGGCGGCTGTTCGACGGCCTCGGCCACTTCCCGCACGAGGAGGATCCGGTGGCGTTCTCGGCCGAACTCATCAACTGGCTGAAGGATCCCGAACCCGATCGGTGACCGCGTGAACACGGTCGGTGGCCGGATCGGGACCACCGGCCGACGCCCGGAACACATGCCCGATGCATACCCCGATTGGGGGGCCTGAGAGCGGTTATCGACCTTGGGGCAGGGGCACACGTCCGGGTATGGGCTGGACGCACGATTACAGTGACGCAGCACGCAACCGCCGCTCGGCCTCGGAGCTGAGCTCCTACCAGGGGGGAATGCCGCAGCTCACGGGCACGAACCCGCAGTTGGGAATCCCGCGGATTCTGCGCCGCCGGGCCCGTTGGGTCTCGGCACGGCTACGTCACACACGTCCGTAACACACGCCCGTGATCCGGCCTACAGCGCGCAGCTGTCGCTGCCCACCTGCTGGTTGGCCGTACGTCCCGCGGAGATGTTGCCGCGGACCTCGTCCGCGGTGAGGGCGTAACCGGTGTCCGGGTCGTCCAGTGACTTGGCGAAGATCACGCCGTACACCTTGCCGTCGGGCGTCAGCAGCGGGCCGCCGGAGTTGCCCTGACGGACGGTCGCGTACAGCGAGTAGACGTCGCGGCGGACGGTGCCCCGGTGGTAGATGTCCGCGCCGTCGGCCGTGATGCGGCCGCGCACGCGCGCGGGGCGCACGTCGTACGCGCCGTTCTCCGGGAAGCCCGCCACGATCGCGCCGTTGCCGCTGACGGCGTCGTCCGTCGTGAACTCCAGCACCGGCGCGTCGAGATCCGGCACGTCCAGTACGGCGATGTCCCGCCGCCAGTCGTAGAGGACGACCGTGGCGTCGTACGTGCGGCCCTCGCCGCCTATCTGCACGGTGGGCTCGTCGACTCCGCCGACCACGTGGGCGTTGGTCATCACCCGCCGCTGGTCGAAGACGAATCCGGTGCCCTCGAGGACCTTGCCGCAGCTCTCGGCGGTGCCCATGACCTTGACGATGGACTTCTTGGCCCGGGCGGCGACCGCACCGCCGGCCAGCGCGGGATCGGGCGGCTGGACCTCGGTGATGGGCTCCTGGGCGAACGGGCTGAAGACCTGCGGGAAGCCGTTCTGCGCGAGGACCGAGGTGAAGTCGTCGAACCAGCTGTTGGCCTGATCCGGGAGGACGCTCTGCACGCCCAGCAGCAGTCTGGAGCCGCGCACCTCCTTGGCGACCGTCCGTATCGTCGTGCCCGCGAGGAGTGAGCCGATCAGCCAGGCGACCAGGAGCATCGCCACCACGTTGACGAGGGCGCCGCCGGTGGCGTCCAGGGCACGGGCCGGGGACCAGGTGATGTACCGGCGCAGTTTGTTGCCCAGATGGGTGGTCAGGGCCTGGCCTACGGAGGCGCAGACGATGACGACGATCACCGCGGCCACGGCGGCGGCCGTGCTCACCTCGGCGTCGTCGGTCAGCGCGTCCCAGACGACGGGGAGCAGGAGGACGGCGCCGAGGCCGCCTCCAAGAAAGCCGATCACCGACAGGATGCCGACCACGAAGCCCTGGCGATAGCCCACGACGGCGAACCACGCGGCGGCCACCAGCAACAGGATGTCCAGCACGTTCACCGCTTCACGCCTCGCCTCGTCACCTTGCGGTCGCCCATCCCCGCCCCGGGGCCCCGGAGACGGCCCCCGGAAGAACACAGCACGGCTGCCACCCTGTCATGCGCGCTGGTCGAGCGGCACCTGCCTGTCGTGGTCCCAGGGCAGCTCCCAGCCCGCGAAGTGCAGCAGGCGATCGATGATCCCGGCCGTGAATCCCCAGACGAGGGCCGATTCCACCAGGAACGCCGGGCCTATGTGCCCCCGGGGATGGACCGCCGTGGCCCTGTTCGCGGGGTCGGCGAGGTCCGCCACGGGGACGGTGAACACCCGCGCGGTCTCGTTCGGATCCACGACGCCCACCGGGCTCGGCTCGCGCCACCAGCCGAGCACGGGCGTCACGACGAAGCCGCTCACCGGGATGTAGAGCCGGGGCAGGACGCCGAAGAGCTGGACGCCGCCCGGGTCGAGCCCGGTCTCCTCCTCGGCCTCGCGCAGGGCGGCCCGCAGCGGACCGTCGGTGCCCGGGTCACCGTCCTCGGGGTCGAGGGCGCCCCCGGGGAAGGCGGGCTGGCCGGCGTGCGACCGCAGGGATCCGGCGCGCTCCATGAGCAGCAGCTCCGGCCCGCGCTCCCCCTCGCCGAACAGGACGAGCACGGCGGACTGCCGTCCCGCGCCGTCGGCCGGCGGCAGGAAGCGGCTGAGCTGCCGCGGCTCCACCGTCTCCACGACACGCGCCACCGGGTCCAGCCATGCGGGCAGGCCGTCCCTGCTCAGGCCCAGCCGTTCGTCGTGCGTGTCGCTCGCGTGCTTCATCGCCACCCCCGTCGCTCTGCTGCTCCCAACGTCCCCGCGAACACGGATCGTTCCACGTGTCCCTCGTGTGGGTGTGCCGCCGGGTTCCATTGACACGGGTGGACTTCCGGGACCCGCCGGGGCGGGTGGGCCGTCATGCCCCTCCTCCGACGCCCGGTACCGGTCCGGTACGCGCCACCGGGTACGGGGTGGCGGCGCCCCGCGGTCCGTGCTCCTCCCTCCCGGCAACGCCCCCGCCGGGCGGGTACCGTCACGCGGCCCCCAGCGGCGGTGCCGGGATGCCGCCCGCGTCCAGGTAGGCCTGCGGGGGCTTGAGGCGCTGGCCCGGAAAGCCGCCCTTCTCGTACTTGAGGAGCTTCTTCGCCTTCTCCGGGTCGGTCTCGCCCTCGCCGAAGGCCGGGCAGAGCGGGGCGATGGGACAGGCGCCGCAGGCGGGCTTGCGGGCGTGGCAGATACGGCGGCCGTGCCAGATGACGTGGTGCGAGAGCATCGTCCAGTCGCTCTTCGGGAAGAGCGCGCCGACGGCCGCCTCGATCTTGTCGGGCTCCGTCTCCTCGGTCCACCGCCACCGGCGCACCAGCCGCTGGAAGTGCGTGTCCACGGTGATCCCGGGCCGCCCGAAGGCGTTGCCGAGCACCACGAACGCGGTCTTGCGGCCGACTCCGGGGAGCTTGACCAGGTCCTCCAGCCGCCCGGGGACCTCACCGCCGAACTCCTCCACCAGCGCCTTCGACAGCCCGATCACCGACCTGGTCTTGGCCCGGAAGAACCCGCACGGCCGCAGGATCTCCTCGACCTCCTCCGGGTTGGCCACCGCCAGGTCCTCGGGGGTGGGGTACTTCGCGAACAGTCCCGGCGTCGTCTGGTTCACCCGCAGGTCGGTGGTCTGGGCGGACAGGACCGTGGCCACGAGCAGCTGGAAGGAGTTCTCGAAGTCCAGCTCCGGGTGGGCGTACGGGTAGACCGCGGCGAGCTCGCGGTCGATGCGGCGGGCGCGGCGGACGAGGGCGGTGCGCGACTCGGGCTTCGGTGCGCGACCGGTGACACCCGGCGCGCCGGCCGCCCGGCCGGACGCGGCCTCCTGTCCGGACGCCGCCGCCTTCTTGACGGCGGCCCTCTTTCCGGCGGCGCCCTTCCCGGCAGCGCTCTCCTCGGCGGCGCCCTTCCCGCCGACGGCCTCCGCGGACGCGGTCAGCTCGTCGGCGGCCTCCGCGCGCGCGGACCTGCCGGTCGTGGTCCTCTTCGCCGCGCTCTTCTTGGCTGCAGTCACCTTCGTACCCTTTGCCGTTTTCTTCGCTCCCCCGGGGTTCTGTTCGCCCACAGCGGAATCCCGACGTACAACCACCTGCCCAGCCCCTCAGGCCTGTGTGCTCACCGGTGATTTGGACACCCGGCCAGCGTAAGGCCCAGCAAGGACATCCGCCCCGGAGCCGGGAGATCGGCCCCCGATTGGACCCCTGCCGCGAGTACCGGCACACGGGTGCGGCATCCTTGTGACAGATCACACTGTTTGGACCGTCCGGCAAAATGGGGAGCTCGGTCCCCTGGTACACCGGGGAGCAAGATCCCCTGAGCAGGTCGACAAGGAGAGAACTCGTGGACGACGTTCTGCGGCGCGCCCCGCTCTTCGCGGCGCTCGATGACGAGCAGGCCGCGGAGCTCCGCGCCTCCATGAGTGAGGTGACCCTCGCACGCGGTGACTCGCTGTTCCACGAGGGCGACCCGGGAGACCGCCTCTACGTGGTCATGGAAGGCAAGGTCAAGCTCCACCGCACGTCCCCCGACGGCCGCGAGAACATGCTCGCGGTGCTCGGCCCCGGCGAGCTGATCGGCGAGCTGTCCCTCTTCGACCCCGGTCCGCGCACGGCCACGGCCACCGCGCTGACCGAGGTCAAGCTGCTGGGCCTCGGCCACGGCGACCTCCAGCCGTGGCTGAACGCGCGCCCCGAGGTGGCCGCCGCCCTGCTGCGCGCCGTCGCCCGGCGGCTCCGCAAGACCAACGACCAGATGTCCGACCTGGTCTTCTCGGACGTGCCCGGCCGTGTGGCCCGTGCGCTCCTGGACCTCTCCCGCCGCTTCGGCGTGCAGTCGGAGGAGGGCATCCACGTCGTCCACGACCTGACGCAGGAGGAGCTCGCCCAGCTCGTCGGCGCGTCCCGCGAGACGGTCAACAAGGCCCTCGCCGACTTCGCCGGCCGCGGCTGGCTCCGCCTGGAGGCCCGCGCGGTGATCCTCCTCGACGTGGAGCGCCTGGCCAAGCGGTCGCGCTGACCGCCCCTCCCGCCGTACGGCGACGGGTCCCGCCCCACGAAGGGGCCGGGACCCGTCGCCGTTCCCGTACCGGCGCCGAACCCTCGGTCCCGGCGGACCCTCGGTCCCGGCGGGGCGGGGCTCAGATGAGTCCGTGCTCCCGCAGGTAGTCCAGCTGGGCCCGGACCGACAGCTCGGCCGCCGGCCACAGGGAGCGGTCCACGTCCGCGTACACGTGCGCCACGATCTCGCCCGGCGTCCGGTGGCCGTCCTCGACGGCCGTCTCCACCTGGGCGAGCCGGTGGGCGCGGTGGGCGAGGTAGTACTCCACCGCGCCCTGGGCGTCGTCGAGGACGGGCCCGTGCCCGGGCAGCACCGTGTGCACGCCGTCGTCGACCGTCAGCGACCTGAGGCGCCTCAGGGTGTCCAGATAGTCCCCCAGACGGCCGTCAGGGTGGGCCACGACGGTCGTACCGCGCCCCAGGATGGTGTCGCCCGTCAGGACCGCCCGATCGGCCGGGAGATGGAAGCACAACGAGTCGGCGGTGTGTCCGGGCGTCGGTACGACGCGCAGTTCCAGCCCGTCGACCGCCACCACGTCGCCCGCGCCCAGTCCCTCGTCCCCGAGCCGCAGCGCCGGGTCCAGCGCCCGCACCCTGGTCGCCGTCAGCTCCGCGAACCGCGCGGCACCGCCGGCGTGGTCGGGGTGGCCGTGCGTGAGCAGGGTCAGCGCTACGCGCTTGCCGGCCTTCTCCGCCGTGTCGACGACGTGCTGCAGGTGCCCCTCGTCCAGGGGACCGGGGTCGACGACGACCGCCTCCGCGGAGCCGGGCTCGGACAGGATCCAGGTGTTGGTGCCGTCGAGGGTCATCGCGGACGCGTTGGGCGCGAGCACGTTGACGGCGCGCGCGGTGGCGGGGCCTGACAGGACCCCGCCCCGTGGCTGGCCGGGCAGGGCGGCGGCGTCGGTCATACGGGGACACGCTCCAGTGCGTCGGTCGGGAATCGATGGGCCGGGATCCGGTCGCGGCCAGTCGGGATCCGGTTGAAGTCAACCGAGAACCGGTCGAGGTCAGCCGGGGACCGGTCGGAGTCGGCCGGAGTGCGGTCGGCAGGGGGCGGCTGGTCGTCCGGGAGCCGGTCGTCCGAGAGCCGGTCGTCCATGAGCCGTCCGCGGGTCATGCGGGGGCTCCACCCGTGGGAGCGGTGGGGACGTGCTTGGTGAACTCGTCGTGGCCGGGCCAGGAGAGCACGATCCCGCCGTCCCGCAGCCGGGCCGTGGCCAGGACGGGCGTCAGGTCGCGCGCGGGCGCCGCGGCCAGCGCCTCGGCGGCCGTGGCGTACGCGGTGAGCCCGCGCAGCGTCGCGATGGTGGGCGGCATCATCAGCAGGTCGCCCCGGTCGTAGGCGTCGGCCGCGTCCCGGGGGCGGATCCACACGGTGCGGTCGGCCTCCGTGGAGGTGTTGCGAGTGCGCTGGCCCTCGGGCAGCGCGGCCACGAAGAACCAGGTGTCGTAGCGGCGGGCCTCGAACTCCGGCGTGATCCAGCGGGCCCAGGCGCCCAGCAGGTCGGACCGCAGCACCAGTCCCCTGCGCTCCAGGAACCGTGCGAAGGACAGCTCATGGGCGGCCAGCGCAGCGCGATCGGCCTCCCAGTCCTCACCCGTCGTGTCACCGACCACCGTGTCGGCGCTCGGACCCGCGAGCAGGACGCCCGCCTCCTCGAACGTCTCCCGCACGGCCGCGCACACGATCGCCTGGGCGGAGATCTCGTCGACACCGAGTCTGTCCGCCCACCACGCGCGCGTGGGGCCCGCCCAGCGGACGAGGTGGTCGTCGTCGCGTGGGTCCACACCGCCGCCCGGGTACGCGTACGCGCCCGCGGCGAAGGCCATGGAGGCGCGTCGGCGCAGCATGTGCACCACGGGAGTGCCGTCGGTGTCCTTCAGGAGCATGACCGTGGCCGCCCGCTTCGGGGCGACCGGGGTGATCGAGCCCTCGGCCAGCGCGCGGATGCGTTCCGGCCACTCCGGTGGGTACCACTGACCGTTCGCCATGGCCGGAGGCTATCCCTTGGCGCGCGGATGTTCGAGAGCGACATCGGTGTACGGGGGCGCCGTCGTACCGATCGCGGAGACGGGTCGACGGTCCGGGTCGACGGTCCCGGAGGACAAGCGGTGACCGGCGCCCTCGGGCTCAGGCGCCGGTCACCGCCCGCCTCCGCCGCCGTGGACACCGGCGCCCGTGCGGGACTCCGTGGCCACCGGCCCGGTCACGCCTGCGTCAGCTCCACCTGGATCTCGACCTCGACCGGAGCGTCGAGCGGCAGGACCGCCACGCCGACCGCGCTGCGGGCGTGGACGCCCTTGTCGCCGAGGACCTCGCCGAGCAGCTCACTGGCGCCGTTGACGACGGCGGGCTGGCCCGTGAAGTCGGCGGCGGAGGCGACGAAGCCCACGACCTTCACCACGCGCGCGATGCGGTCGAGGTCACCGGTGACCGACTTGACCGCCGCGAGCGCGTTCAGCGCGCAGGTACGGGCCAGATCCTTGGCCTCCTCCGGCGTGACCTCGGCGCCGACCTTCCCGGTGACGGGCAGCTTGCCGTCCACCATGGGCAGCTGGCCGGCCGTGTACACGTACACGCCGGACCGCACGGCCGGCTGGTACGCGGCCAGTGGCGGCACGACCTCGGGCAGCGTCAGCCCGAGGTCCGCCAGCTTCGCCTCGACGGCGCTCACGCCTTCTCCCGCTTCAGGTAGGCGACGAGCTGCTCGGGGTTGTTCGGCCCGGGGACGACCTGGACGAGCTCCCAGCCGTCCTCGCCCCAGGTGTCCAGAATCTGCTTCGTGGCATGGACGAGCAGCGGCACGGTTGCGTATTCCCACTTGGTCATGCGGCCGACTCTAGCCGCTGCCGTACACGGGTCACGTGGCCGAGTGCGGCCCCGTTGTCCACAGCCTCCCGCTTAGGACGTGGGCGGACTGGTTACGCTCGAATACGTGAGCAGGCTCCAGGTCGTCAGTGGCAAGGGCGGTACCGGAAAGACCACGGTCGCCGCAGCACTCGCGCTCGCCCTCGCGACCGAGGGAAAGCGCGCCCTCCTGGTCGAGGTCGAGGGCAGACAGGGCATCGCGCAGCTCTTCGAGACGGAGGCGTTGCCGTACGAGGAGCGGAAGATAGCCGTGGCGCCGGGCGGCGGGGAGGTGTACGCACTCGCCATCGATCCCGAACTGGCCCTTCTGGACTACCTCCAGATGTTCTACAAGCTGGGCGGCGCCGGCCGGGCCCTGAAGAAGCTCGGTGCCATCGACTTCGCCACCACCATCGCGCCGGGCCTCAGGGACGTGCTCCTGACGGGCAAGGCGTGCGAGGCGGTGCGCCGCAAGGAGCGGGACGGCCGTTTCACGTACGACTACGTGGTGATGGACGCCCCGCCCACGGGACGCATCACCCGCTTCCTGAACGTCAACGACGAGGTGGCGGGCCTGGCGAAGATCGGCCCGATACACAACCAGGCCCAGGCCGTGATGCGTGTCCTGAAGTCGCCGGAGACGGCGGTGCACCTGGTGACGCTGCTGGAGGAGATGCCCGTCCAGGAGACCGCGGACGGCATCGCGGAACTGCGCGCCGCGCGGCTGCCGGTGGGCCGGATCATCGTGAACATGGTGCGGCCGACCGTGCTGGACTCCGCCGATCTGGAGTTCATGGCGGCCGCCTCCCGTCCCGCCGTCGCGCGGGCGCTCTCGTCCGCCGGGCTCGGCGGCGCGCGGCGCGGCGGCGGCGCCGAGCGGCTGGTCCAGCCACTGCTGGGGCAGGCCGAGGAGTACGCCGAGCGGCACACCCTGGAGCAGGAGCAGCGGGCCGTACTGCGGGAGGCCGGCCTGCCGCTGCACGAACTGCCGCTGCTCGCCGAGGGCATGGACCTGGCGGGCCTGTACGAACTGGCCACGGAACTGCGTCAGCAAGGGATCTCATGAGTTCGGACCCGGCCGCCACGCACGACTCGGCCTCCACACACGGCTCGGCCTCCACACACGATGCGACCCGTCCGCAGGGCACGCGGAGCACGTGGGCCACACAGGACACGCCCGGCCCCTCCCGTGCCCACGACCCCCACCGCTCCATCCGGCCGGTCCGTGCGCTGGCGGTCGATCCGCTGCTGGACGACCCGGCGACCCGCATCGTGGTCTGCTGCGGCTCCGGCGGCGTCGGCAAGACGACCACGGCGGCGGCCCTGGGACTGCGGGCCGCCGAGCGCGGCCGCAAGGTCGTCGTGCTCACCATCGACCCGGCCCGTCGGCTGGCACAGTCCATGGGCATCGACTCCCTGGACAACGTGCCCCGCCGGGTGAAGGGCATCGACGACAGCGCGGGCGGCGAACTGCACGCCATGATGCTCGACATGAAGCGCACCTTCGACGAGATCGTCGAGGCGCACGCGGACCCCGAGCGGGCGGCCGCCATCCTCGGCAACCCCTTCTACCAGTCGCTCTCGGCGGGCTTCGCGGGCACGCAGGAGTACATGGCGATGGAGAAGCTGGGGCAGCTCCGCGCGCGGGACGAGTGGGACCTGATCGTCGTCGACACCCCTCCGTCGCGTTCGGCGCTGGACTTCCTGGACGCCCCGAAGCGGCTCGGCTCCTTCCTGGACGGGAAGTTGATCCGGGTGCTGCTGGCGCCGGCGAAGATGGGCGGGCGCGCGGGGATGAAGTTCCTCAACGTCGGGATGTCGATGATGACGGGCGCCCTGGGCAAGATCCTCGGGGGACAGCTGCTGCGGGACGTGCAGACGTTCGTGGCCGCCATGGACTCGATGTTCGGCGGGTTCCGCACGCGCGCGGACGCCACGTACAAGCTGCTGCAGGCGCCCGGCACGGCGTTCCTGGTGGTGGCGGCGCCCGAGCGGGACGCACTGCGGGAGGCCGCGTACTTCGTGGAGCGCCTGGCCGCCGAGGACATGCCGCTGGCGGGTCTGGTGCTCAACCGGGTCCACGGCAGCGGTGCGGCGCAGCTGTCCGCCGAGCGAGCGCTCGCCGCCGCGGAAAATCTTGACGAGGTCCGCATTGTGGATCAGCAGAGCGGGAAAGTAGGACTTCGTAGCTCTTCCGACACGTATGACAGTCCAGAACCGCCCGCATCCGAGGGTTCCGCGTCCGAGGCTCCCGCACCCGAATCCGGCTCCCCCGCCGAAGATCGGGCCGCCACCGACCGGGCCACTGCCGACGGGCGATCCACCGCCGACGACCGGACCGTCGAACAACTCACCGCAGGCCTGCTGAGGCTGCACGCCGAGCGCATGCAGCTGCTCTCCCGCGAGCAGCGCACACGCGACCGCTTCACCGCGCTCCACCCCGAGGTGGCCGTGGCGGAAGTGGCCGCACTGCCCGGTGACGTCCATGACCTCGCGGGGCTACGGGACATCGGAGACCGGCTCGCGGCCATACGCCCCGAGCTCCCCGAGTCCGGGGTCGAGGTCGAGACCGGCGCCTGAGCGTCTCGGGACATGCCTGCTCCAGGACCCTGACCGCGCCGCCCGCCGGCCGGTCGGGGCCAGACCGGGACCGGGTGCGACACCCTAGGGTGCTCGCCACCTTGAGATGCCCGAAGCAGTCCCGCGCGAGCGAGCCCGTGGTTCGCGTGAGCCCCTATGCCGGCGATCCCGCTGATCCCGGTATCGCCGCTACTCCTGGTGCTCCCGCGCACGGGGAATGGAGCAGTGCTCAGCCCACCGCCGCGTAGTTCTCGTACGTCTCGTCCTCGTCGAGGGGCAGCAGGCCGGCGCCGCGCTCGTACTCCGTACGCGCCGTCTCCAGCAGCCTGCGCCATGACGTGACGGTCGGCCGCCTGCGCAGCAACGCACGGCGTTCACGCTCCGTCATGCCTCCCCACACGCCGAACTCGACGCGGTTGTCCAGCGCGTCGGCCAGGCACTCCGTACGCACCGGGCATCCGGTGCACACCGCCTTGGCCCTGTTCTGCGCTGCTCCCTGCACGAACAGTTCATCCGGATCGGTAGTGCGGCAGGCAGCCTGCGCACTCCAGTCGGTTACCCAGCCCATACCGGCGCCGTCCTCTCCCGAATCGAGGCTCCCCCACGGCGGCAGACGGCATATTCACCGCCGCCAGTTGAGGACGTTACGGAAGGTGGGCACAGTGCAACACCCCCTTCGGGCCCAATCTTGAATGGCCCGAACGGACTATGCGTAAGCGGCAGATCACCCGCAGGAGTGACCTGAGGACATACGTGACCATCCCGTCAGACTGGGACAGTTGTGTTGCGCCACATCGGACGGCTGGTGACACACAAGGCGGATTCGGACACGCATCCGGGAAAAGGGGAACCGGAGTTGGAACGATCCGGGGTCGCCAGACGTACTTGATACATGGGTCTACTGCTGTGACAACCGAGAGCAGCTTAGGCCAAGGCATGGACATGTGTCCGGCGAATTAGAACGTTGGCACTTGTCCTCGGCATGCCGACCGGCGGTGTCACCGGGTCGCCCGCGGCGACACCGGGCGACCAGCGGCAATGGCGACCGGCGGCACCGCCGGGCGACCGCCCGCCCCCGGACGTCACGATCCGGTACTCGAACATCCCGAGGACCGATTGCTCCCTCGGAACCCCCATGACTACGGATTAGGCTTCCCTTCATGGCAAACAAGCGCTCGGGCGGTGGTCTGTCACCCACGCAGCAGGCCGCCAGGTTCCTCGGTGTCAGCGTGCTCGCGGGGGCCGTCATGGCGGGCATCGCCCTGCCCGCGGTCGGCGCACTGGGCCTGGCCGCCAAGGGATCGGTCGAGGGATTCGACGAGATCCCGTCCAATCTGAAGCGCCCGCCGCTGAGCCAGCGCACGCAGATCCTGGACAGCCAGGGCGGGCAGATCGCCACGGTCTACTCCCGTGACCGCACGGTGGTCGACCTCACGGACATCTCGCCGTACATGCAGAAGGCGATCGTCGCGATCGAGGACTCGCGGTTCTACGAGCACGGCGCGGTCGACCTCAAGGGCATCCTGCGCGCCCTGAACAAGAACGCGCAGAGCGGCGGCGTCGAGGAGGGCGCGTCGACGCTGACGCAGCAGTACGTGAAGAACGTCTTCGTGGAGGAGGCCGGCGACGACCCGACGAAGGTCGCGCAGGCCACCCAGCAGACCCTCGGCCGCAAGATCCGCGAGCTGAAGTACGCGATCCAGGTCGAGGAGGAGCTCGGCAAGAAGAAGATCCTGGAGAACTACCTCAACATCACCTACTTCGGCCAGCAGGCGTACGGCGTCGAGGCCGCCTCCCGGCGCTACTTCTCCAAGTCCGCCAAGGACCTGGAGCTCCAGGAAGCCGCCCTCCTCGCCGGCATCGTCCAGGCCCCGACCCGCTACGACCCGGTGAACGACGAGGCGACGGCCAGGAACCGCCGCAACGTGGTCCTCCAGCGCATGGCCGAGGTCGGCGACATCACCCAGGCGCAGGCCGACGAGGCCAAGAAGACTCCGGTCGAGCTGGACGTCAGCAGGCCGAAGAGCGGCTGCATCACGGCGGTCAAGGGCGCGGGCTTCTTCTGCGACTACGTGCGCGAGGTCTTCCTGACCGATCCGATCTTCGGCAAGACCAAGGAGGACCGGGCCGCGGTCTGGAACCAGGGCGGTCTGACGATCCGCACCACGCTGGACCCGCAGGCCCAGGAGTCCGTGCAGCAGTCGGTGCAGGACCACGTCGACCAGGACGACGACGTGGCGACCGCCGCGACGATCGTCGAGCCCGGCACCGGCAAGATCCTGGCGATGGGCCAGTCCCGGCCGTACGGCGTCGACAGCAAGAAGAACGAGACGACGCTCAACCTCTCGGTCGACGAGGACATGGGCGGCGGCGCCGGGTACCAGCCCGGTTCGACGTTCAAGCCGATCGTCGCCGCGGCCGCCATCGAGCGCGGCACGCCGGCGACCAAGACGTACTCCTCCCCGTACGAGATGGACTACCCGAGCCCCGTGGCCACGTGCGACGGCAAGCGGTGGGTGAACGACGACAAGAAGCCCGCCGAGCTGTCCAACGAGAACGAGTCCGAGGTCGGCCCGTACGGCATGAAGGAGGCGACCGCCCTCTCGGTCAACACCTACTTCGTGCAGCTGATCAGCGACATCGGCATCTGCCCGGTGACCGAACTGTCGAAGAAGATGGGCGTCGAGCGGGCCGACGGGGACAAGATGCCCGAGGTGCCGTCCATCGCGCTCGGCACCCAGGAGGTGTCGCCGCTGACGATGGCGAACGCGTACGCGACCTTCGCCTCCCGCGGCACGTACTGCACTCCGGTCGCCATCGAGTCGATCACCCAGCGGGTCGGCGGGAAGACGAGCTCCCTCGACGTGCCGAAGTCGACCTGCTCGCGTGCGATGTCGGAGAAGACCGCCGACACCGTCAACACGCTCCTCCGGGGCGTGGTCGAGGACGGCACGGGCACGCAGGCGGGTCTCGGCAGCCGCCCGAGCGCGGGCAAGACGGGTACGACGGACTACCGCTACGCGGCCTGGTTCGTGGGCTACACGCCGAACCTGGCCGGTGCGGTCTGGGTCGGCGACCCCGCGCACGACCGGCAGATGGTGAACATCACCATCGGCGGCCGGTGGCACGACAAGGTGTACGGCGGTGAGGTTCCGGGCCCGATCTGGCGCGACATGATGTCCGGCGCCCTCGAGGGCAAGGAGGCGCCCGACTTCAACCTGGTCGACATTCCCAGCGGCGGCGGTGGCGGTCGCGACCGGGGCGACGACGGCAACAACGGGGACGGAGCCGGGAACGGCGGCAACGGCTGGGACGGCTGGCCGGGCGGCAACGGAAACGGCGGGAACGGCAACAACGGCGGCGGCAACGGGAACGGCGGCAACAACGGTGGCAACGGCGGCACCGGTGGCTTCATCACCGGAGGCACCGACGGCGGCACCTTCCCCGAACCCGACTTCTCGCTTCCGGGGAACATCTTCCAGGGACAGGGCGACGGAGGTCGCTTCGGCTGACCGTCGGCGGTGACGTGACAGAGGCGGAGGCGGGGACGGTGACCGGCCGGTCACCGTCGGTCACCCCGGCATGTGCACGGCGGTGGGGCGCTCTCCGGACTGACCGGGGAGCGCCCCACCGTCGTAAGCCGTACGACGAGACCGCTCGCTCAGGCGCCCGCGAGGAGCTGCTTGACCACCGCGGCGACGCGGCCGCCCTCGGCCTGCCCGGCCACCTTGGGGTTCACGATCTTCATGACCTGCCCCATGGCGCGCGGCCCCTCGGCACCCGCCGCGCGGGCCTCCTCGATCGCCTGGGCGACGATCTGCCGGAGCTCCTCGTCCGACAGCTGCTTGGGCAGGTAGACGGCGAGGACCTCGCCCTCCGCCTTCTCCCGCTCCGCCTGCTCGGGGCGGCCGCCCTGCGCGAAGGCGTCCGCGGCCTCGCGCCGCTTCTTCGCCTCCTTGGTGATCACCTTGAGGACCTCGTCGTCGGAGAGCTCACGCTTCTCCTTGCCCGCGACCTCCTCCTTGGTGATCGCGGCGAGCGTCAGCCGGAGCGTCGAGGAGCGGAGCTCGTCGCGCTCCTTGATCGCGGCGTTGAGGTCTTCCTGCAGCTTCGACTTGAGCGTGGTCATGGACCTGATTGTCGCAGGTGCCCGGGGTGGACCGCCCTCCCATTCACCGGCGACGGACGCGAGGCCGACGACCGCCCGTCGTGGGTGGCACCGGCCCCGGGCACGAGGGGCGTTACTCGCCTGCCCGGCAGGGAACTTGGCCGGCCGACGGGGTTGTCCACAGGCGGCGTTGGGTGTCGCCCGGGTCTGACACGATGGGGCGTATGCGAGCGCGATACGGAGTACCTGTGGGGATCGCGGCGGTCGGCGCCGCCGGTCTGTTGTACGCGGCGGGGTTCGAGGCCCGCTCCTTCCGGCTGCGGCGGGTGACGGTGCCGGTGCTGCCACCGGGCATGCGCCCCGTGCGCATACTCCAGGTCTCCGACATCCACATGGTGAGCGGGCAGCGCAAGAAGCAGCGCTGGCTGCGCTCGCTGGCCGGCCTGCGGCCCGACTTCGTGATCAACACCGGGGACAACCTCTCCGACCCCGAGGGCGTCCCGGAGGTCCTGGACGCGCTGGGCCCGCTGATGGAGTTCCCCGGGGCCTATGTCTTCGGCTCCAACGACTACTACGGCCCGAAGCTGCGCAATCCCGCCCGCTACCTGCTGGAGAAGGCCCAGGGGCGGCACGGCCTGAACGGCAACGCGCCCGCGGTGGGCGTGGTCCACAACCCGTGGGAGGAGCTGCGGGACGGCTTCGACGCGGCCGGCTGGCTGAACCTGACGAACACCCGCGGCAGCCTCAAGGTCGACGGCATGGACATCGAGCTGACCGGCCTGGACGACCCGCACATCAAGCGCGACCGGTACGCGCAGGTGGCCGGCGGGCCGTCGGAGTCGGCCGACCTCTCGCTGGGCGTCGTGCACGCGCCGTACCTGCGCACGCTGGACGCGTTCACCGCGGACGGCTACCCGCTGATCCTGGCGGGCCACACCCACGGCGGCCAGCTCTGCATCCCCTTCTACGGCGCGCTCGTCACCAACTGCGACCTGGACACGGACCGGGTGAAGGGCCTGTCGAGACACACGGCGGACGGCCACACGTCCTACCTGCACGTATCGGCGGGCTGCGGCACGAACCGCTACACCCCCGTACGGTTCGCCTGCCCGCCGGAGGCATCGCTGATAACGCTGGTGGGCCGGGGCCGGGAGTGAACAGCGGGCCGTGGGCGATACCGCGATCGCCCATCTCGCGGGCGTAGCCCATCACCCGACCGGATCAGCTCATTCAGCCCATTTCGCCGGTGCGGCCTAGCCTGAGACGCATGACCGCACCGATACCCAGGGACATCCCCGAGCTGCCCCCGATCCCGGGCGTCGCCAAGCGGCTGTCGCCCCTGGTGCCCGCGAGAGCGGTACTGCCCCTGACCTGGCGCCCCGCGGCGGCCGCCTTCCGCGCCCTGGTGGCGCTCGCGGCGGCAGCGGGCGTAACCGTCGAACTGCTCACGGGCAGTCCGCTGCGCGCACTGGGCCTCTGGTCGGTCCAGTGCGGTGTGCTGGTGGCGGTGGTGTTCGCCTGCTCGGCGGTCCGGGCGTGGTCGGCCCGCCACCCCCTGCCACCCCTGGTGACGGGCGGCACGCTGCTCTACGCCTGGACCGCGGGCTTGCTGCACCACCTGCTGCTGACACACGGCGTGGGCGCGTTCGCCCTGACGGGAGCGGGGACGGGAGCCGGCGCCGGTGACGTGGCCGCGCTCACGAACTGGCACGGAGCGACCTCCCCGCTCCTGCACACGGCGATCCCGCTCGCGGTGGCAGCGGACTGGCTGCTGCTGACCCGCCCCGGCACCCTGCGGCTGGTCCACACGGCGACGTGGCTGCTCTTCCCGCTGGCGTTCCTGGGCTTCACACTGGCCCGCGGCACCCTGCTCGGCACCCTGCTCGCGGACGACTCTCCGACGCCGTACCTCTATCCGTTCCTGGACGTGACCACGTACGGCTACAAGAGCGTCCTCCCCAACATCCTCCTCATCGGCGTCGCGATCTCCGTCCTGGCCCTCGCCCTGGTGACCGTCGACCACATCCGCCCCAACCTGCTCCGCACCGGCCGCGACACCCCCCGCGGCCCCCGGGGACCGGGCGACCGGCTCAGCCACGTGGCGTCCTGGGACCAGCTCCCCGAAAACCGGATTTCGTCTCCAGCCACGAGTGGGCTAGAGTAAACGTCGTCGCCGCGACAAGCAGCGACGATCGGGGTGTAGCGCAGCTTGGCAGCGCGCTTCGTTCGGGACGAAGAGGTCGTGGGTTCAAATCCCGCCACCCCGACAGAGAAACACAGGTCGAAGGCCTGGTCCTCAGTGAGGGCCAGGCCTTCGGCGTTGTTGTCGCCAGGAGCGGGTCGCGATTACGTGCCGTGTCCATGTATGTGACCTGCGTAACGAATGTGTAGCCTTGCCGACTGTCTGGGCCCTACTCGTGGTGGTCGGCGTGCGGCAGGCGCGCGGTGCATCCCGCCGGCTCGGGCGAGATCGGCGAGGAGTGAGCAGTGAAGATCGCTTTTCTGATCAACAACGCCTACGGCATCGGCGGCACCATCCGCTCGACCGTGAACCTCTCCCGTGCGCTGGCCGCCCGGCACGACGTCGAGGTGGTCAGCGTGCATCGGGTGAAGGACGAGCCCGCGCTCCCGTTCGACGCGGGGGTGACGTTGACGTCTCTGATCGACATGCGCGAGGAGAGCCCCGCCTATGCGGGCGGTCATCCCCTGACGCGCCGGCCCTGCACGATGTTCCCCGACACCGGTGCCGCCGTGAACTCCTCCCGTCTGCCCTACTCGGCGCTCCATGACGAGCGCATCGGCCGGTGGCTGCGCGAGACGGACGCCGACGTGGTGATCGCGACCCGGCCCGACCTCAACGGTTACCTGGCCCGGGACGGGCGGAGCCGGTACCTGCGCATCGGACAGGAGCATCTCAGTCTCGACGCCCACAATCCCACCCTGAGAGCGCATCAGAACCGCGCGATCGCACGGCTGGACGCCTTCGTCACTGTGTCGGAGGCTGATGCCGCGCAGTACCGCCGGGCGCTGCCGGGCGCGTCGACCCGGATCCTGTCCATACCCAACAGCGTGCCCGAACCCGGTGTCGAGCCGTCCGACCGGAACTCGTGCGTCATCGTGGCCGCCGGGCGGCTCGTGGCCGTCAAGCGGTACGACCGGCTGATCGACGCCTTCGCGAGGATCGCCGACGCCCACCCCTCCTGGACGCTGCGTCTGTACGGGCGCGGACCCGAACGGCCGGCACTGCGACGCCGCATCGACGAGCTCGGTCTGTACGAGCGGGTGTTCCTCATGGGGCCGGTCTCGCCGATCGAGACCGAGTGGGCCAAGGGCGCCATCGCCGCGGTCTCCTCCGACATGGAGTCCTTCGGTATGACCATCGTCGAGGCCATGCACTGCGGTGTGCCGGTCGTCTCCGTGGACTGTCCGCATGGTCCGAGAGAGATCATCGAGCATGGTTCCAACGGGCTGCTCGTGCCGCTGGACGGGGACGGGGACAGGGACGGTGTGGAGGGTCTCGCGGCGGCTCTCGGCCGTCTCATGGCCGATCCGGATCTGCGCGCGCGGCTGGGCGCTGCCGCCCGTGCGCGAGCCGGCGCCTACGCGCCCCCCGCGGTGGCCCGCCGGTACGAGGAGCTGTTGCGTGAGCTGCACGGCGCGCGCGGCAGGAGGGCGGCGCGCGCTGTCGGGCGGGGCTTCCTGTTCGCCCGGCTGCGTGCGGCGCTGCCTTCCGTCAGGCTCGGTCGGCCGCGCGCACCAGCCGTCGTACCGGAGCCTGAGCCCTCTCCGGTGCCCGCCGTGCGTCCGCTCGCCTTCGCCCGGGCCGGCGCCGACGGGAGCATCGGCGTCCGGCTGGACGTCTCGTCCCTGCCGCCGGGACCGCTGGACTTCCTGGCGCGGCTGCGCAACGACCCGAAGAAACGGCACATTCGTGTTTCGGTGCCTGACGGTGACGCGGTCGCGGACGGTGACGCGGTTCCCGAGGGGGCGGCTCCCGGTGCGCCCGATGCTGATGGTGTCCGGGTCATGCTCGATCCGGCCGGTCATGAGCTCGCCGAGGGGCGCTGGGACTGCTACGTGGTCCCCCGGGGCGCGACGGCCGGGCGGACGCGTCTGATCAGTGGGCTCGCCGAGCGGTCGCGGAGAGTCGGCCGGCTCCCCACCGTCGTCGGCGGCCACGTGACCTCCTGGCTGCCCTACACCACCACCGACGGGTTCCTGGCCCTGCGCGTCTGGCGGCGTTCCGCGCACGCCGAGGTCACCGGCGTCGTCATCGGCGACGACCACGCCACCGTCTCCGGACGGCTCCTGTGCGGTGATCCTGGAGCGGACATGCTGCGGGACGCCTCGGTGGTCGCCGTCTCGCGTCAGGGCGAGGCGTACGACTTCACGCTGCCGGTCGTTCCCCTCGCCCTCCCCCCTCCTGTCCCCGACGGTCCCGGGGATCGCGGAGAGGGTCTCTGCTTCTCGTTCACCGTCCCGTACGACCGGGCTGTGGCCCTGCGCGGCATCGAGCATGAGCACAAGGACGAGCACGGCCTGTGGGACTTCCGCCTCCGCCTGACACCCGCCGGTGCGCCCGTTCGCGTCGGCCGTATCGGTGGGGACGTCGTCGACCGGAAGAAGATCGATGTCCTTCCCGCCGTCCGCCTTCCTCACCCGGAGCGGGGAGACACGCGCGTGAAACCGTTCTTCACGGTCACCAACGACCTGGCGCTGAGTCTCCGGAACGTCGCCCTCTGAGTACAGGGGACTCACGGGTCACTCGCCCTGCTCCTCACCGGGTCACTCACCGGGGCTCTCACGGGATCACTCTGGCCCCACGCACAACCGTGCGGCAGTCTGTTGCCCCGTGGGGAGCCTTCCGTATCAAAGCGCAGCGCAGCCGGGTACGTCGCAGCAGACGATCTCGCTGCAGAGGACGCAGAGGACGACGCAGAGGACGACGCAGAGGACATCGCAGCGGAGCGGATCGCTCGCCTCCGGGGCGCACATGGTGGTGTGCGGTGACGACGGGCTCGCGCACCGGCTGGCGGCCGAGTTGCGCGTCGTCTACCGGGAGCAGGTGACCCTCGTCGTACCGCCGAGCGAGCGGGTCGCGCGGCAGCCGGTGGTGGGGCGGGCCCGGACCTCGGGGCTGCTGGACCGGTTCTCCGCCGTCGTCAACCGGAACGCCGGCAGCGGTGACGCGCAGGTCGCCGACTCCTCGGACGGCTCCGGGACCCGGGGAGGCCGCAGCGGGCCCCCGGAGCGGGTGATGCAGGCCGCGGAGGCCGACGAGGACGTGCTGGCCGAGGCGGGTGTGGAGCGGGCCGCCGCGCTGGCGCTCGTGTACGACGACGACGAGACCAACATCCGGGCCGCGCTCACCGCCCGGCGGCTGAACCCCCGGCTGCGGATCGTCCTGCGGCTCTACAACCGGCGGCTGGGCCAGCACATCGAGGAGCTGCTCGACCAGGCGTCGGCCCTCGCCGTCGGGGACGGCGACACATCGGGTACCGGCGCCCGGGGCCGTTACGGCTTCGACGCCCTCACCACCGTGCTCTCCGACGCCGACACGGCCGCGCCCGCGCTGGCCGCCACCGCCGTCGCGGGCACCAGCAAGGTCGTACGGGCGGACGGGCTCATGCTGCGGGCCGTGGAGCGCCAGCCCGGGCAGCGCGGCCGGGGGGCCGGGCTGTGCACGCTGGCCCTGCTGTCCACGACGACCAGCGACCCCGCCGGGGACGAGGGGTCCGAGGGCAGCGGGGCGCGGGGGCCGCAGCTGCTGCCCGACGAGAGGGAGGCGGCCGCGGCGGAGGGGCGCGGGAGCGTCGTGCTGGAGACCGTGTCGTACGCGGGGCCCGCGCTGCCTCCCGGGCGGCGGGTCCTGCCGTTGGAGGCGGTGCAGTCGCTGTTCTCGCGGCGGTTGCGGTGGTCGTTCGCGGGACTGGTGGCGTGTGTGGTGGCGCTGGCCGTGGCGCAGGTGGTGATCACCGATGAGCATCCGCTGCACGCGACGTACGTGACGCTCCTCGATCTCTTCGCGATCAACGAACCGGCGCTCGACGGATCGCCGGGCGAGCAGGTGCTGCAACTGCTGTCCGGGCTGATGGGGCTGTTGTTGCTGCCGGTGCTGCTGGCCGCCGTGCTGGAGGCGCTGGGGACGTTCCGCAGCAACACGGCGCTGCGCCGGCCGCCCCGCGGGCTGTCGGGGCACGTGGTGCTGCTCGGGCTCGGCAAGATCGGCACGCGGGTGCTGACCCAGCTGCGGGAGCTGCACATCCCCGTGGTGTGCGTCGAGGCGGACCCGGAGGCGCGGGGTACGGCGGTGGCACGGCGGCTGCGCGTCCCGGTGATCCTGGGGGACGTCACGCAGGAAGGGGTCCTGGAGGCGGCGAAGATCCACCGGGCGCACGCGCTGCTGGCGCTGACCAGCGAGGACACGACGAATCTGGAGGCCGCGCTGTACGCGCGCTCGCTGCGGCCCGACCTGCGCGCGGTGCTCCGGCTGTACGACGACGACTTCGCCACCGCCGTGTACCGCACGCTGCGAGCCGCGCACCCGCAGGCGCTGACCAGGAGCCGGAGCGTGTCGCACCTGGCGGCACCCGCGTTCGCCGGGGCCATGATGGGACGGCAGATCCTGGGGGCCATACCGGTCGAGCGGCGGGTGCTGCTGTTCGCGGCCGTCGAGGTGGAGGGGCACCCGCAGTTGGAGGGGCGGACCGTGGGCGAGGCGTTCCACGCCGGGTCCTGGCGGGTGCTGGCCCTGGACACCACGGACCCGGCCGAGCGCACGGCCGACCTCTCCGCCCCGCGCGGTCCGGACGCGTCCGGCGGGCCGTCCGGACTGGTCTGGGACCTGCCCCCCACGTATGTGCTCCGCAGACAGGACCGGGTGGTGCTGGCCGCCACGCGCCGCGGACTGGCGGAGTTCCTGGGTCGCCGGCCGGGGGCGGGCGGCGGACACGGGTGAGGCACGGCTCGTGCCGGGAGCCGCACCCCACCGCCCGCCCCTCGCCCCCGGGCAGGGCCCTCAGGACCGCCCGAGGTGTCTCCGGGCGAAGTCCAGCTCCAGGCGCACCTGCTTGATGCGTTCGTCGACCACGAGGGAGCCGTGGCCCGCGTCGTAGCGGTAGACCTCGTGCGGCGCGCCGCGGGCGACCAGGCGGTCGACGTAGTTGTCGACCTGGCGGATCGGACAGCGCGGGTCGTTGACGCCCGCCGAGATGTAGACCGGCGCCTTGACCCGGTCCACGTACGTCAGCGGCGACGAGGCCTCGAAGCGCTCGGGCACCTCCTCGGGCGTACCGCCGAGAAGCGTGCGGTCCATGGCCTTCAGAGCCTCCATCTCGTCGTGGTAGGCCGTGACGTAGTCGGCGACGGGGACGGCCGCGATGCCGAGGGCCCAGTGGTCCGGCTGGGTGCCGAGGCCGAGGAGCGTCAGGTAGCCGCCCCAGGAGCCGCCCGTGAGGATCAGCCGGGACGGGTCGGCGACACCGGAGGTCACCGCCCACTCCCGCACCGCCGCGATGTCCTCCAGCTCGATGAGGCCGACACGGTGCTTCAGGGCGTCCGTCCAGGCACGGCCGTACCCCGTGGAGCCGCGGTAGTTGATCCGGATCACCGCGTACCCGTGGTCGAGCCAGGCCGCCGGGCCCGCCGCGAACGAGTCGCTGTCGTGCCAGGTCGGGCCGCCGTGGATGTCGAAGACGGTGGGGTAGGGGCCGTCGACGCCCCGCGGGCGCTGGACCAGGGCGTGGATACGGCCGCCCGGGCCCTCCACCCAGACGTCCTCCACCGGCACCGAACCGGGGCACTTCACGGGCTCCCGACCAGCACCACCAGTACCACCGGTGGTGACCGGCGGCGGGTCGAGGACGACCTCGCCCGTCGTCGAGCGCACCGCCGGCGGCTCGGCGGCCGACGACCACAGGTACTCCACGCTGCCGTCCGGGCGGGCCGTCGCCCCCGAGACCGTGCCCGGCGGGGTCGGCACCCGGGTGAGGCCGCGGTCGGCCAGGTCGTACCGGTAGAGCTCGCTGCGCGCCTCGAAGCTGTGCACGACGAGCAGCGCGGAGCCGTCCGGGTACCACTCGGCGCTCAGGTCGCCCGGCAACTGTGCCGCGATGCCCAGGTCGGTCTCCTCGCCGGAGGCGACGTCCCAGACCAGCGGCTCCCAGCGGCCGCCCCGCTGGTGGCCGACGAGCAGGCGCGTGTCCCCCTCGACCGGGGCGAAGCCCAGCACTTCCAGGCCCAGCTCGACCGTGCCGCCCTTGGTGTCGTCCAGCTCCGCGACCGCCGTGCCGTCCAGGCGCAGCACCCGCAGTGCCGAGTGCATCGCGTCGCCGTGCTCGGTGTGCTCGATCGCGATCAGCGATCCGTCGTGCGAGAGGTCGCCGACGCCGGCCGACTCCCGGTGCCGGTAGATCTCGACGGGCTCCTGGCCCTGCCGGGAGACGTGGATCGTGGAGCCGTCCTCGTCCGTGGAACGGCCGATCACCGCCGTACGTCCGTCCCGGGCGATCGCGAGGCCCGCCGGGTAGGAGTGGTCCAGGCCCGGCGCGGCCTCCTCGTCCGGACCGCCGTGGAACGGCTGGCGCCGCCACACCCCGAACTCGTCGCCGTCCTTGTCGTCGAACCACCAGACCCACTCGCCGTCCGGCGAGAGCACACCGTCCGTCGTGCCGTTCGCCCGGTCGGTGACCTGGCGGCGCTCCCCCGTCACGCGGTCCCACGCGTAGAGCTCGTACGTCCCCGTCACATTGGACACGAACAGCGAGCGGTGGGGCGCGTCCTCCGCCCACTCCGGCAGCGACACCCGGGGCGCGCGGAAGCGCTTCTCCCAGTCGGGCATCGATCCGCTCTGTTCCCGCGGTTCCTGCGGGGTGGATCCGTTGCTCTCAGTCATGGCCCCATACTGCCCGCCCCGGCGGACATCTGGCCGTCGAGGTCCGCAGCCTGGGGAAAACTCGGCCCTCGCGTGAACGGCGATCACCCACACGAGCGAGCCGCACGGAACCGGACTCCCAGAACCGGCCCCGCCCGGTGACGTCGCCCGGCTGCCCCGTACCGTTGAGGGCGTGTACCGGTTCCTGCTGACGCCCCGCTGGTGGGGGATCAACATCTTCGTGTTGCTGGCCATCCCCTTCTGCGTCTTCATGGGGTCATGGCAGCTGAGTCGGTTCGAGGACCGGGTGGAGACCCACCGGGCGGCGGACGAACAGGCCGAGGTGGCGAAGCACGAGACGGCCCGGCCGCTGGACGAGCTGCTGCCCGTGGACAAGGAGACCTCCGGCCGGCAGGTCACGGCGACGGGCCGGTACGGCACACAGCTGCTGGTGCCGGAACGGAAGCTGGACGACCGGCGCGGGTACTACGTGCTGACGCTGCTGCGCACCGACGACGGCCGTTCGCTGCCCGTCGTACGGGGCTGGCTGCCCGGTACGGCGGACCCGGCGAAGGCACCGGCCGCGCCCACCGGCGAGGTGACGGTCACCGGCGCCCTCCAGGCGTCCGAGACCCCCGGCTCGAACGGAGTGCCCTCGCTCGGCGGCCTGCCCGAGGGCCAGACCGGGGCGATCAGCGCGGCCTCGCTGATCAACCTGGTGCAGGACGACCTGTACGACGCGTGGATCACGCTCACCGAGGCCGATTCCGGGATGACGGCCGTGCCCGCTACCGCGCCCAATGACACGGGCCTGGACCTGAAGGCGTTCCAGAACCTGGGTTACACCGGTGAGTGGTTCGTCTTCGCGGGCTTCGTTCTCTTCATGTGGTTCCGGCTGTTCCGCCGCGAGGTGGAGTCCGTCCGCGACGCCCGGCTCGGACTGATCACCGAGGGCGGCGAGTCCGCGGCCACGGGGACACCGGCCCGGGACTCCGGCCGGCAGGGTGAGCCCGTGTAGTACGCGGCATCTCGCCGATCAACGGTCGGGCGGAGCGGCCGGGCCGTGGGGTCGGTGCCAGCGGTCGGACGACGCGGGCGGGACGTGCGGTCAGGATCGCGCCAGCAGGCCCGTCCAGTAGATCGTGCCCGCGCACGCGTTGCGCACGGTCACCGTGGCGGACGGTGCGCCGCCCGGCGCCGTGTGCGTGACCGCGACGCTGCCCTCGGCGATGTCCTCCCCCTTGAGGAGCTGCGTCGTCGTACCGGTGCCCTCGGTGGCGGTATCCTCGCTGTCGGGGACGCTGTCGGTGGGGCTCGGGTCCGGGGACGGAGCGTCGGTTCCGCCGCCACCGCCGCCGCCTCCGGTGGTGGGACAGGGCTCCGAGGGCACCCAGGCGAACTTCACCTCGTACCCGCCGCCCGGCTGGAGCACCATCTGGGAGAGCGCGAGCGCGGGGTCGGGCAGCCCGGTGGCCGCGTCCCCCACGACGTGTCCGGCCACGAGGACCCTGGACGGGTCCGCCGCGCCCATGGCCGCCGGGCTCACGGTGCCGGTGCCGGAGACGGTGCAGCTGTCGCCGGAGACGTTGGCCACGCGGAAGGTGCCGTACACGGCGCCGGTGGCGTCCGGGGCGCCCAGGTTCGCGTACGCGCCGCCGAGCTGTGCCGCCGTACAGACCTGGACGGAGCCGGTGGGCGGCGTCACGGTCGCCTCGGGGTTCTCCGGGCCCCGGGTCGTGGCCTCGTCCTCCTTCTGCTTCTTCTCCGCGCCGCTCTCCTCCTCGGTGTCCTCGGGGGAGCCGGTGGAGCCGCTGGACGCGCTGGCGGTGCCGCTGTCCTCCGGGCCCTGGCCTCTGCTTCCCTGCGCGTCCTGGGAGTTGCCGACCGTGGCGGTGTTGGCGTCGGAGCCGGTGGAGTGGGAGACGTGGACGACGGCGGGGATCGCCGTGCCGACGAACAGCACGGCGGCCGCCATGCCGACGACGGCCTGCCGCTTGCGCGCCCGCCGGGCGGGGACGGCCCGCCGCAGGTGTTCCAGCGTGCCGTCGCGTGGCTCGATCCCGTCGACGGCGTGCTGCAGCAGCCTGCGCAGTGCCAGCTCGTCCCCGATGAGCGTGTCGGAGCCGGCTATGTCGGCGGTGTCGGCCTTGCCGGAGCCGGGCGCGCCGACGGTGTCACCCCTGCCGGAACCGGACGCGCCGACGGTGTCACCCCTGCCGGAACCGGACGCGCCGACGGTGTCACCCCTGCCGGAACCGGACGCGCCGACGGTGTCACCCCTGCCGGATCCGGACGCGCCGACGGTGGCCTCGCCGGCACCGGACCCGTCGCCGTCGTACCTGCCGGGGCCGGGCTCTCCGTCGGGGTGGTCGTGGTGTTCCGGACCCTGGCTCGCGGGGCCCTGTTCGTCGGGGCCGTGGTTCACAGTTCCGTTCCCAGCGTGCGTTCGATGGTGAGCGTGCGCCTCGTGCCGATCGCGCTCCTGCGCGCCGTCTTCCGCACGGTCCTGTCCGACCTCGCGCTCGCGCTCGTGTTCGCGCCCTTCCTGGCCACTCATGCCGATGACCCCATGGCGACCCTGAGCGCCGCGATGCCGCGCGAGCCGTACGCCTTGACGGAGCCCAGCGATATGCCGAGCGCCTCGGCGACCTGCGCCTCGGTCATGTCCGCGAAGTAGCGCAGCACCAGCACCTCGCGCTGGCGCCGCTGGAGGCCCTTCATCGCCTTGATCAAGGAGTCGCGCTCCAGCTGGTCGTACGCGCCCTCCTCCGCGCTCGCCATGTCCGGCATCGGCTTCGACAGCAGTTTCAGGCCGAGGATGCGGCGGCGCAGTGCCGAACGGGAGAGGTTCACGACCGTCTGGCGCAGGTACGCCAGCGTCTTCTCCGGGTCGCGCACCCGCTTGCGCGCCGAGTGCACGCGGATGAAGGCCTCCTGGACGACGTCCTCGCAGGACGCGGTGTCGTCGAGCAGGAGTGCCGCGAGACCGAGGAGCGAGCGGTAGTGCGCGCGGTAGGTCTCGGTGAGGTGGTCGACGGTGGTGCCCAACGCCGTTTCGGCGGTGGTCTCTTCGGCGCCGTCGCGCTGACCGGGAATGCGGGCGGGCCGCGCTGCGGGCATGGGCGCGATCACCGGCATGCCGCCGGGTGCGCCGGGCATGCGGGGACGGCGGGGCGGACGCAGGGCGGGGCCTGCCGTCTGGACCGCGGTGAAGTCGAGTACCTCTGCCACGCAAGTTGGACACGCGTGGGGGCGACGGGGTTGTACGGACCGGGCATCACTTTCGCGTCGGCGACGGGCTCCCCCTGCACCGGCGTCTCCGCCGGTCTCTCCGACGGCACACCGGACAACGCGTCAAATGCCCACATGCGTACCAGCTCTTCCTCTATGCCCGTGTGTCGTGACGTCCGGCCCCCCGGAGGGCGCTCGCAAAGACGCTCCCCGCCCACCGCGCGGTTGCGGGGGACGGGGAAGCGTTTCGTCGGACGCCGCACGCCGGGAGCGCGCGACAGAAGCGGCCCCGGTCGGCACCGGTGACCGCTTGAAACCACAACAAAGATCCTACAAATCAATCCTCATACGAGCAGGGGGATTTCCGGTGACCCCGGGTGGCCGGGCGAAGGGATCAGTCGCCGCGCGCCGCGTCCCTGCCGGTGTGCGATCGCGGTTCGGCCGCCACCAGTTCGGCGATCTGTGTCGCGTTCAGGGCGGCGCCCTTGCGCTGGTTGTCGCCGCACACGAAGAGTTCGAGCGCCGTCGGGTCGTCCAGCGCGCGGCGCACGCGGCCCACCCAGGTCGGGTCGGTGCCCACCACGTCGGCCGGCGTCGGGTACTCCCCCGCGGCCGGGTTGTCGAAGAGCACGACCCCCGGGGCGGTGGCGAGGATCTCGCGCGCCTTGTCGACGGTGACCTCGCCCTCGAAACGGGCGTGGACGGTGAGGGAGTGCGTGGTGACCACGGGGACCCGGACACACGTCACGGCCACCGGGAGCGTCGGCAGCCCGAGGATCTTGCGGGACTCGTCGCGTACCTTCATCTCCTCGGAGGACCAGCCGTCCTCGCGGAGCGAACCGGCCCACGGCACCACGTTGAGCGCGACCGGCTCGGGGAAGGGGCCGGTGTCGTCGCCCACGGCCCGCCGTACGTCGCCGGGGTGCGTCCCCAGTTCCGTACCGGCGACGAGGGAGAGCTGCCGGCGGAGCGTCTCGACGCCCGCGCGGCCGGCCCCGCTGACCGCCTGGTACGAGGAGACGACCAGCTCGCGCAGCCCGAACTCGGCGTGCAGCGCGCCGAGCGCCACGATCATCGACAGGGTGGTGCAGTCGGGGTTGGCGACGATCCCGCGCGGGCGGCGGCGGACGGCGTGCGCGTTGACCTCGGGGACGACCAGCGGCACGTCCGGGTCCATGCGGAACGCGCCCGAGTTGTCGACGACCACCGCGCCGTGGGCGGCGGCGACGGGCGCCCACTGCCCGGCGACCTCGTCGGGCACGTCGAACATCACGACGTCGACCCCGTCGAAGGCGTCCTCCGACAGGGCCACCACCTCGACCTGCTCACCGCGCACGGCCAGCTTGCGGCCGGCCGAGCGCGGCGAGGCGATCAGGCGGATCTCGCCCCAGATGTCCGCGCGCTGGGACAGGATCTGGAGCATGACCGCGCCGACGGTCCCGGTCGCTCCCACGACCGCGAGCGTCGGCCTGCCGGCGCGACCGGCATCGGGGGTCATCAGCGGCCGGTGCCTCCGTAGACGACGGCCTCGTCGCTGTCGGAGTCGAGTCCGAAGGCGCTGTGGACGGCGCGGACGGCCTCGGGGACGTCGTCGGCGCGGGTGACGACCGAGATGCGGATCTCGGAGGTCGAGATGAGCTCGATGTTGACCCCGGCGTCGCTGAGCGCCTCGAAGAAGCCGGCCGTGACGCCCGGGTTGGTCTTCATGCCGGCACCGACCAGCGAGATCTTGCCGATCTGGTCGTCGTAGCGCAGCGACTCGAAGCCGATCGCGCTTCTGGCCTTCTCCAGGGCGTCGATCGCCTTGCGGCCGTCGGTCTTCGGCAGCGTGAAGGAGATGTCGGTCAGGCCCGTCGACGCGGCCGAGACGTTCTGCACGACCATGTCGATGTTGAGTTCGGCGTCCGCGATGGCGCGGAAGATACCGGCGGCCTCACCCGGCTTGTCGGGCACACCGACGACCGTCACCTTGGCCTCGGAGGTGTCGTGCGCGACACCGGAGATAAGGGCCTGCTCCACCTTCTGGTCCCCTTGCTCTATCGGCTCACTGCTGACCCACGTGCCCTGCAGCCCGCTGAAGGAGGAGCGGACGTGGATCGGGATGTTGTAGCGGCGGGCGTACTCCACACAACGGTGGAGCAGCACCTTGGAGCCGGACGACGCCAGCTCCAGCATGTCCTCGAAGGAGATCCAGTCGATCTTCCGGGCCTTCTTCACGACCCTCGGGTCGGCGGTGAAGACGCCGTCGACGTCGGTGTAGATCTCGCAGACCTCGGCGTCGAGCGCGGCGGCCAGCGCGACGGCGGTCGTGTCGGACCCGCCGCGGCCGAGCGTGGTGATGTCCTTCTTGTCCTGGCTGACGCCCTGGAAGCCGGCGACGATGGCGATGTTGCCCTCGTCCAGCGCGGTACGGATACGGCCCGGCGTGACGTCGATGATGCGCGCTTTGCCGTGGACCGAGTCGGTGATGACACCCGCCTGGCTGCCGGTGAAGGACTGGGCCTCGTGGCCCAGGTTTTTGATCGCCATCGCCAGCAGGGCCATGGAGATCCGCTCTCCGGCGGTCAGCAGCATGTCGAACTCACGTCCGGCAGGCATCGGCGACACCTGCTCGGCGAGATCGATCAGCTCGTCCGTCGTGTCGCCCATCGCGGAAACGACCACGACCACCTGGTGGCCGTTCTTCTTCGCTTCCACGATCCGCTTGGCGACGCGCTTGATGCCCTCGGCATCGGCTACGGAGGAGCCTCCGTACTTCTGCACGACAAGGCCCACGTGCGCTCCTCGCTCAGTCCGTCACTGTCCGCACATACTCACGTACTGCGGTCGGCTCAGTCTATCGAGCGGCCGGTTTCACCCTTCTGGGTATCGCATGGTGAGATGTCCCGTCCACCCTGCGATGCCCCGGGATTTCTCCCGGATTCCGCCCGGCCCCTGCCGGAATCCCCTCGCGAGACTCCGGACGCTCCGGAGCTCTACCTGCCCACGACCGTGCGGGACACTCGGAAAAGTGCCCTGCGTCACACGGCCGCATGACGCCGGGCCCTCCCGGGATGCCGACCCGCGCGTCGGCCGCCATCATGACCCATCCCCGGGGGTGTCAGCGCCGGCCCTACCGGTGGTACCACCGCCGGTGCCGCGGAGGTGCTACCGGAGTGCTACAGCACCGCCAGCGCCGGGAAGAAGGCGATGAGCAGCGGCAGCAGGGGGATCAGCGCGGCGGCCGTCGTGGTGGCGGCCCGCCGGGTGCGGTCGAGACGGGGCGGGGGCTCCAGGAGCCGCTGGACCCGGTCGCCCAGGAGGCGCCGGGTGCCGGCACAGCTCAGGACGCCCCGGTGCCGGTTGAGCTCGATGAGCGCGAGGGCCGCGGTCAGGTGGCCGCAGCGGCGCGAGGCCGTGTCGTCGGCGGCGAGCTCGACGAGGCGGTGGGTCTGGTCGGCGAAGTGGGCGAAGAGCGGAACCCGCGGGAAGCCCGTGGCCAGCGCCGTCGACAGGTGCAGCAGCCAGTCGTGGTGGGCGCGGGCGTGGCCCAGCTCGTGCGCGAGCACGGCGTCGACCTGCTGGTCGTCCAGCCGGCGCAGTGCGCCCGTGGTGACGACGAGCCGCGGCTTCGTCCCCGCGATCAGCCAGGCGTCCGGGTACTCGTCCTCGAGGACCAGCAGCGGGCCCCGGCCGCCCGTGCGACCACCAGCGCGACCGTCCGCCGGGCCGTCCACGAGACCGTCCGCCAGGCCGGCGGGCAGCTCGGGGACCCGTTCGCGCAGATGTGCCCGGCGCAGCCGTTCGCGCCGCCGGGCCTCGACCAGCTCCCGGGCGAGCATGGCGCCCGTCCAGGCGGCACCGCAGGCCAGCAGCAGGGTCAGTACGGCCGTCCCGGGCGGCGCCGTGGTCAGGTCGTACGCGGCGGTGACGGCCGGGGGCGCGGGCGCGAAGGCGTGGATCCGGACGGTGTCGAAGACCGTCGCGGCCCCGAGCACCAGCGCGGCCAGACAGCTCAGCAGCACGGTGCCGACCAGGCACTGCCACACCCACAGCGCGACGACGGGTTCCCGCTCCGGCCAGCCGGCCCGGAGCAGGACGCGGGGACCCAGCACGGCGGCGGTGAGGGCCACGGTGGTCAGCAGGAGCAGGAGAGCGGTCATGGCACGGCCCTCGGCACGGTCGGCGGGGAAGCGGTCATGGCAGGACTTCCGGCGAGGTCGCCGGGGAAGCGGTCACGCGCGGTCGGCGGCGCGGTCGACGGGGAGGCGCTCACGGCATGGCCTCCGGCGCGGTCGCCGGGAAAGCGGTCATGGCAGGACCTCCGAGCGCGGTCGGTCGGCGGGGAAGCGGTCACGCGCGGTCGACGGGGAAGCGGTCATGGCGCGGCCTCAGGCCACGGTCACTTGACCTGGCGCAGCCCCAGCGGGCCCGCGATCTCCTCCGCCATCACCCGGCCGGCCTCCAGCTCCAGGGCCTCGTCGCCGAGGTCCTGGTCGGTGTCCAGGCCGTCCAGCTCCTCCAGGGGCTGGTTCAGGCGGACGTGGGCGACCAGGGACTGGAGGGCGCGCAGGGTCGCGGAGGCCGTGGATCCCCAGTTGGAGAAGTAGGAGAACTGCCACCACCAGAGGGCCTCCGTGGTGCGGCCCGCACGGTAGTGGGCCATGCCGTGGCGGAGGTCGGTGATGACGTCGGCGAGGTCGTCGGAGATACGGGCCGGGACGGGCGCCTTGCGGGGCTCGTACGGGTCGAAGACCTCCGAGTACACGTCGACCGGCTCCAGCATGCGGGCCAGGTTCTCGCGCAGCTGGTCCACGTCCTGCTCCGGGCCGAGGTCGGGTTCGTACCGCTCGTCCGGCACGATGTCCTCGTGTGCGCCGAGCCGCCCGCCGGCCAGCAGCAGCTGGGAGACCTCCAGCAGGAGGAAGGGGACTGCCGAGTCGGGTTCGTCGCCCTTGGCCACCTCGGTGACGGCGACCAGGAAACTCTCGATCTGGTCCGCGATCTGGACCGCGAAGTCGCCGGGGTCCAGATGGGTCGCGTGCAGCGTCGCGTCAGACATCTAGGAGTCGTCTCCCCTCGAAGGCGCGGCCGAGGGTGACCTCGTCCGCGTATTCCAGGTCGCCACCCACCGGGAGGCCGCTGGCCAGGCGGGTGACCCTGAGGCCCATGGGCTTGATCATGCGGGCGAGGTACGTGGCGGTGGCCTCGCCCTCCAGATTGGGGTCCGTGGCCAGGATCAGCTCGGTGACGGTGCCGTCGGCGAGACGCGCCAGGAGCTCGCGGATACGCAGGTCGTCCGGGCCGACGCCCTCGATCGGGCTGATCGCTCCGCCCAGCACGTGGTAGCGGCCGCGGAACTCGCGGGTGCGCTCGATGGCGACGACGTCCTTCGGCTCCTCCACCACACAGATGACGGCGGGGTCGCGGCGCGGGTCGCGGCAGATGCCGCACAGCTCCTCCTGCGCCACGTTCCCGCAGGTGGCGCAGAAGCGCACCTTGGCCTTGACCTCCATGAGGGCCTGGGCGAGACGGCGGACGTCCGTCGGTTCGGCCTGGAGGACGTGGAAGGCGATCCGCTGCGCGCTCTTGGGACCGACGCCGGGGAGCCGCCCCAGTTCGTCGATGAGGTCCTGGACCACGCCTTCGTACAACGGACTGCCTGCCCTTCGTGCCTTGCCTTCGTGGAGTCTTTCAGTTCGTACTGTCAGTTCGTACGGTAATTGGCCCTCGCCCCGCCGAGAAGGCGAACTTCGCCGGACGGGGCGGCGGGGGCCACCGTGACGCGGCTAGAACGGCAGCCCGGGGATGCCGCCGCCGCCCAGCCCCTGGGCGAGCGGGCCGAGCTTCTGCTGCTGGAGCTTCTGGGCGTTCTCGTTGGCCGCCTGCACCGCGGCGACGACCAGGTCGGCGAGGGTCTCGGTGTCCTCCGGGTCGACCGCCTTCGGGTCGATGACCAGACCGCGCAGCTCGCCGGAGCCGGTCACCGTCGCCTTGACCAGGCCGCCGCCCGCCTGGCCGTCGACCTCGGTCCTGGCGAGCTCCTCCTGCGCGTTCGCCAGGTCCTGCTGCATCTTCTGGGCCTGCTGGAGCAGCTGCTGCATGTTGGGCTGGCCACCACCGGGGATCACGATCAGCTCCTGACGTTCCGTTTTTCCGCTTGGCACGAGCCTACGTGGTCGGCGCGCCCGTCGCCCAAGCACTCTTTCGGGTGAGGTCGCGGGGGAGCCTATACCTGATCAAGCCCCTCGTCCGGGCGGAAAAACGACGAAAGCGTCACCGCAGCCACTCGTTGAGCGCTAGGAAGGGGACGGCTGAGGGTCGGGAAAGGGGCGGCCGTGTGCTGGAAGTGAGGCGTGAGGCGAGGCATGGAGGGAGGCGGGCGTCCTGCACCATGCACCGTCACGTCGTCACGTCGTCACGTCGTCACGTCACACACGGTCACGATGGATCATTCGGCGCCGTGCACCGTCCCGGTGCGCCGGTGTTCCGCTCTCGGTCGTGCGGCCGTCATCGGTCAGGTCAGGTCGCGTCAGCAGCAGTGCAGTAGGTAGGGAGTGCCGGGTGAGCCAGCCGGAGATGCAGCCCGAGAGAACGTCCCCGAAGGGGCGGGGCGACAGCGCCGGGTTCCGGTCGGGCGGTGGGCCGGGGGGTGAGCCGGGGCCCGATCTGGCCGGGCGGCCGTTCCCGGCGGGTGACTGGGGGGAGCCGGCGGAGCGGCTGGAGGAGCTGTACCAGTGGGTGGAGGGGGGCGCCCTCCGGACGGTCACGTGGTACCTGGCGGACCGGGTGTGGAAGCGGCGGTGCGCGTGGGTGCTGCGGGCCGGGGCGGCGCTCGGGGCCCTCGCCGGGGCCTCGCTGCCGCTGCTCGACCTGACCGGGGTGGTGGGCGGGATGGCGCCCTGGGGATATCTGTCGCTGCTGCTGTGCGTCGCGTGCGTGGCCGGGGACCGGTACTTCGGGATGACGTCCGGCTGGATGCGCGACGTGGCCACGGCCCAGGCCGTACAGCGCCGGCTCCAGGCACTCCAGTTCGACTGGGCGTCCGAGAGCGTGCGGGAGGTCCTCGGCCCGACGGACGGGACCGCGAGCGAGGCCGCGGAGCGGTGCCTCGGGGTGCTGCGGAGGTTCACCGAGGACGTCACGGAGCTGGTACGGACCGAGACCGCCGACTGGATGATCGAGTTCCGCACGGGGTCCGCGCCGCTCGGCATCCAGACGGCCGGCCCGGGAACGGCCCGCCCGGAGACGTCCTCGAACGGCCGTTACCCCGCCCCGCCGACCACCCGCCCGAACATGCCACGCCAGCGACCGCCGGAGGCCCGGTGACCGTGGCCGGGCGCTGAGCCGTCCGGGGACCGGGCGTCGAGCCGTCCGGGGACCGGGCGCGAGCGCGGCCGGTCCTGGTCCGCCGCCTTCGTGTACGTCCAGGTCTCCCCGGACAGCACACGGCGCAGCCGGCCGTCCGGGAGCAGCGTGACCTCGGACGCGGCGCCGGGGGTGCAGGAGCCGGCCGGTTCGCCGACGACGACCCGCGAGGGGCCGATCCGCAACGGCCCCCCGTCGGCCGGCGCGGACGCCAGCTCGGCCTCGAACTCGCAGTGGAAGGTGCCTCCCCTCACCGTTCCGTCCACGGTGAGCGCCAGCACCGTGTCGCCGACCTCGCCCTGCCGGAAGACCAGCGTGCGGGAGCTCCGTCCGCTCGTGGCACTGTCGCTCCCCTCCCAGGAGCCGAGGTACGCGTCGGGAACGGCGCCGCCCCTGGACTCCTGAGGGGTGGGCTGCCCGGCGGAGGGCACCGTGGGCTCGGAGGCGTCCGGTTCCGGGTCGCCCGGTGCGGAGGCGTCCGGTCCCGTGGTGTCCGGCCCCGGGGCCGCGGGCGCGCTCACCGACGGATCGGCCGCGTCGTCGTCCCCGCCCGCGCCGCTCTTCATCAGCGCGTACACCGATCCGCCGGCGCCGAGCGCCACGACGAGGGCGACCGCGATGAGGGCCGCGGTGGTGCGGCTCGATCTGCCCGGGCCCTCGCCGCGCTGCTGGTGAGCGGTGGGGCCGGGGGCGTAGGCGCCGCCGTACGGGGATGCCGGGCCGAAGCCGTAGGGCGGCGGGGCCGAACCGGGACCGTACGGCGGCGTCGCACCCGCTGCCGGCTGTCCGTAACCCGCCGCCTGTCCGTACCCCTCCTGCCCGTGTCCGCTCCACCAGCCGCCGTCGTGCGCGGGGCCGTACTCGGGCGGGGGCGGCTGAGGGTGCTGCTGCGGATAGCCGTAGGCGGGGGGCGGCGGGGGGAGTGCGGGCGGAAGTGGGGGCGGGAGTGGAGGCGTCTGCGGTGCGTCCGAGACCTGGGTCGGCAACCGGTCGACGCCGGGCGGGGGTGGCGGGGGCGGAGCTCCACCGTCCTCGCCGTCCTCGCCGTCCTCGGGCGCACCGGGCGCCGCGAGTCGGCCGGGTGCACCCGACCGTCCGGACACGCCCGCCCCGTTCTCCGCCCCGCTCCCCGCCCCGTTCGCCGCACCCTTCCCCACGCCGTTCTCCGTGCCCCGCGTCTCCAGCGGATCCTCGGTGTCCAGCAACCGCACCGCGTGCCGGCCGAGTTGGGCCACCAGCGCACTCGGCAGCCACGGGTCGCGCGAGCGCCCGTCCGCGAGGGCGTCCGCCGCGCCCGTGCGCGCCAGGACCCGGTCCAGCGTGGGCCGGTCCGCGGGATCCTTGCGCAGGCAGTCCCGGACGAGGTCGGCGAGCCCCTCGGGCAGACCGGCGAGGTTCGGCTCGTCCTGCGCGATGCGGAACATCAGCGCGTGCACCCCGGAGTCGGCGCTTCCGAAGGGGAGGATCCCGCTCGCGGCGTACGCCAGCACGGAGCCCAGGCAGAAGACGTCGCACGCGGGCGTGAGCCGGTCCCCGCGCACCTGTTCGGGCGCCATGAAGCCGGGCGACCCGACGAGCGCCCCCGTGCGCGTCAGCCCGCCGTCGGTGACGGTCTCCAGGGCGCGGGCGATGCCGAAGTCGATGACGCGCGGACCGTCGATGGTGACCAGCACGTTGGACGGCTTGAGGTCCCGGTGGACGATTCCGGCGGCATGGATGTCCATCAGCGCGTACGCGAGCCCGGCGGCGAGGACGCGCACCGACCGCTCGGGCAACGGCCCGTGATCGTGTCCGACGACCGTCTGGAGGCTGGGCCCCGCGACGTACCCCGTGGCCACCCAGGGAATGACGGCCTCGGTGTCGGCGTCCAGCACCGGTGCCGTCCAGTGTCCGCCGACACGCCGTGCGGCCTGCACTTCCTGCCGGAACCGCGCCCGGAACTCCTCCTGCTCGGCGAGTTCCCGCCGTACCAGCTTCACGGCGACGGTACGGCCCCGGTCGGAGCGGGCCACGTACACCTGGCCCATCCCGCCCGCGCCCAGCCGGGCGAGCAGTCCGTACGATCCGGCCCGCCCGTGAAGCCTGTGCCCCGGAGGCACCCCCCGCGGATCCCCCGTTCCCAGGTTCTCCATCGTCGCCCCACCTTCCCCCCGGTCCGGGTGCAACAGACAAATCGAGGATAGTCCGGTCGTACCGGGAGGCCAGGGGAACGGACGGAGTCCACTGGTTCGTGACAGCCGCACGGTGCTCCGCGAGCAGCGAGGGAGCATCGAGGGAGCCGGAGCGAGAAGCCGGGCGGCGCTCGGCGTGTCCCGCCGACGGGCGTCCTCACGTATGGGGACAAGCTGCGAACACCTCGAAGCGACTTGTGAACGCGTAAGGTGACGTGCTCGTAGAAATGTGTGCAGAAGAATGCGCGCAGCAGAGCAGGCGCAGACAAAATCGCACGCACCCGCACGCGGAGAAAGAGGCCCCGACGATGGCCGGCACCGGTGGCGGCAGCCCGAGCCGCAACGGCAGTGGCACCGTGACGCGTAGCACCCTGCGGCAGCAGATCGCGGACGCGCTCCGCGACGAGGTGCTGGCCGGCCGCCTCCAGCCGGGGCAGGAGTTCACGGTCAAGGAGATCGCCGACCAGTACGGCGTCTCCGCGACCCCCGTCCGTGAGGCCCTGGTCGATCTGTCGGCGCAGGGTCTGCTGGACTCGGTGCAGCACCGCGGCTTCGAGGTGCACGCGTACTCCCTCGGCGACTACCGCGAGATGATCGACGCCCGCGGCATCGTCATCGACGGCATCTTCCGTGACAAGCGGCTCGGCGACGGCCCCGCCACGGCCGCCGTCCTCGCCGCCGTGCGCCGCCGCGGCGAGGAGGCCCGGCGGGCCGCCGCCGCCGGTGAGCTCAACATCCTCATCGGCTACGACCTGCGCTTCTGGCGCGAGCTGAGCGATCTGTTCGGCAACCCCTATCTCGCCGACTTCCTGCACCGGCTGCGCGTACGGACCTGGGTGTGCGCCGTCCAGCACCTGCGCGGACTGTCCGATCCGCGCGGGCAGTTGTGGACCGGGTACACCGAACTCGTCGACGCCCTGGTGCGCGGCGACACCCGCACCGCCCACAAGATCGTCGCCGGCCACAACGCCGACAGTCTGGCCCTCGTCGAGCGCCTGGCGGCCGAACGGCCGGAAGGGCGCGCCTGACACGGTCTGACACGGTCCGATGGAACCCGGCACGACAGGACCCGGTAAGACCCGGCAGGACCCGACAGGACCTGATGCGACCCGCGGGACAAGACTGGTTCGCGGGCCTGCGGTGTGTGGGTAAGGGGTACGCACGAAGGGCGCTGAGGCGGGCCTCAGCCATTACGCTTTCTTGACCACCGTGCTACCCGAGGAGCCTCCTTTTGGCCTGTGACCTGTGGCTGGTCCCGCTCGTCGACGTGTTGTGCCACACCCCCGACAACCCCTTCGCCGACGAGCTCGCGCTCTACAACAAGACGCTCGGCGAGGCCGGCCTGCCTCCGGTGCCGGTGTACCAGTACATGCCGGGCCTGTCGGGTGACGTGGCCCCGGTCGCGGGCTTCGACTACGACGCGCTGCACTTCCTCCGGCGGGCCTACCTGCTCCAGGTCTGCGGGCTTCCGGTGACCCCGGTGGACGAACTGGGCGGGGACTACGAGCAGTTGCTGGAGATGTTCGAGTCGACCGCCCAGCAGTCCCACCTGGTCTGGCACTACGACCACGCGGGCGCGTACGTCCCGGTCGACTTCCCGCACCCGCTCTCCAACGACGAACTCCTCGCGGGCGGCGGCCCCCTGGGCTCCTCCCAGACGCTGCTGCGTGAACTGGAGTTCGTGGCCCCGTCGATCGGGATAGACCCGGCGAACCCCCCGGCGGCCCCCGCCGCCCCGCTCGCCCCCACGGAACTGGAGGAGCCGGCCGTCCCCGCCCCGTACGACCCCAGCCCCTTCGCCCGCGAACGGCACGTGTGGCTGGGGCTGCACGCGGCGGCCACGCGGAGTCTGGCGCAGGGGTCGATGATCGTGTTCAGCTGAGGGGTGGTCGCCGCCCCACCGACGCGCCCGAGCTCCGCCGTCGTCGCCGGCGCGTCGACATGACGGTTGGCCGGGCGCCGGTAGCCGGCCGCCCGGACCCGTACCCGGACCCATACCCGTACCCGTACCCGTACTCGTACCCGTACCCGTACCCGTACCCGAACAGCGTTCACGCCGGTGCGCTCCGACGCGCTCGCGCATTTCTCCGCCGTCCCGTGCGGGGCCCGCGCGACCACGGCTCGCGACAGCCTGCGCACGCCCGGGTCGGCTTCCCCGCCACCTGAACGGGCGGTGTGGCGCATGGTCCCTTCGGTCGAGGGGGAGTTCACGCTCCCGACCACCGTCGCGAACCGCCCTCCGGGACCGCCCAGTGCGCCACATCGCCCTCGCCGCCGCCGTGTTGCCGGCGGCCTGCCTCCTCGCCGTCACCGCCTGTACGGCCACCACTCCGACATCCCGCCCCGCCCCCGACGACCTCGTCAAGGCCGCGACCCAGCGCCTCACCGACGCCTGCCTCGCCGACCGGGGCTTCGTACCGCCCCGCCCCGGGCGCAGCCCGCTGCCCGCCGCCGAGCAACGGCGCGTCGCCGACGCGCTGTTCGGGGCGGGCCGGGCGGAGCTGTCGCTCAGGCTGCCCACCGGGTACGTCGTCCGCGCCCACACCGACGGCTGCCTGGCCGCGGCGCAGCGGCGGCTGTACGGCGACCAGCGGCGCTGGTTCCGGGCCTCGGTGACCGTCGGCAACCTGCGCCCCGAGGCCGCCCGTACCCACCGCACGCTCGCCGAGGTCCGCGCCGCGCACCGCACCGAGCTGGCCGACTGGGGGCGGATGCGGGCGCGGGCCGTACGGGCCGCCGGACCACTGCTCGCCAAGTGACGCAAGAGATCAAGAGATAACGAGATCAAGAGATAACGAGAGGTACCCACATGAACCGCTTCACCACCCTCATCGCCGCCGGCCTGCTCTCCGCCGGAGCCCTCCTCGCCACCTCGGCCACCGCCGAGTCGGCCGACTGCCGCAGCGGCTACTTCTGCGTGTGGACGGACGCCAATTTCGACGGGATGAAGATCGAGCACAGCGGCGACGACCGCTGGTGGGAGGGCGACATGTCCAACGAGGACTCCTCGTGGGCCAACCACGGGGTCTCCGGCCCCGGCGTGCCCGACCACGTCAAGGTCTACGACGGCCGGGAGCTCACCGGCGGCGTCACCCTCTGCCTGGCTCCCGGACAGGAGGTCGCCTACGACGGGGGCGCGAACGACCGGGGCAGCTCCCATACCTGGACGACGAGCTGTTGATCTCCCACGCCACTACGCACACGGACGGCTGCTCCGTGTCCCGAGTGGCCTGCACAGAGCGAAAGCGATCCTCTGGACGGAGAGAACCTTTCCTTCGTCGCCGAAGTCGCCGAAGTCGCCGAAGTCACCCCACCGTGCTTCGACTGCACGCTCGACGCCGAGGGGTTCCAGGCTCCGGCCCCGCAGGAGCCGGAGCAGCCTGAGGGCAAGTGACCGCAACGGTGTGAGGGGCGCCCCGTCAGGGACGCCCCTCACACCGTCGTACGACCGCCGCGCGGCCCGGGCACCGCCGCTAGATGAACGAGTTGATCTCGATCGTCTCGTCCCGGCCCGGACCGACACCGATCGCGGAGATCGGGGCGCCGGACATCTCCTCCAGGGCCTTCACGTACGCCTGGGCGTTCTTCGGGAGGTCGGAGAAGGTCTTGGCCTTCGTGATGTCCTCGCTCCAGCCCGGCAGCGTCTCGTAGACGGGCTTCGCGTGGTGGAAGTCCGTCTGGCTGTACGGGAGCTCCTCGACGCGCTTGCCGTCGATCTCGTACGCCACGCAGACCGGGATCTCCTCCCAGCCGGTCAGGACGTCGAGCTTGGTGAGGAAGAAGTCCGTCAGGCCGTTCACCCGGGTCGCGTAGCGGGCGATCACCGCGTCGAACCAGCCGCAGCGGCGGTCACGGCCGGTGGTCACGCCCCGCTCGCCGCCGATGCGGCGCAGCGCCTCGCCGTCCTCGTCGAACAGCTCGGTCGGGAACGGGCCGGCGCCGACGCGGGTCGTGTACGCCTTCAGGATGCCGATGACGCGGCTGATCTTCGTCGGGCCGACGCCCGAGCCCGTGCAGGCACCGCCCGCGGTCGGGTTCGAGGACGTGACGAAGGGGTACGTGCCGTGGTCGATGTCCAGGAGGGTGCCCTGACCGCCTTCGAACAGGACCACCTTGTCGTCGTCGAGGGCCTGGTTCAGGACCAGGACCGTGTCGGCGACGTACGGCCTGATCTGCTCCGCGTAGCCCAGCAGCTCCTCGACCACCTGGTCGGCGGCGATGGCGCGGCGGTTGTAGAGCTTGGTGAGCAGCTGGTTCTTGACGTCGAGGGCGGCCTCGACCTTCTGCTGCAGGATCGACTCGTCGTAGAGGTCCTGTACGCGGATGCCCACACGGTTGATCTTGTCGGCGTACGTCGGACCGATGCCGCGGCCCGTCGTGCCGATCTTGCGCTTGCCGAGGAAACGCTCCGTCACCTTGTCGACGGTGACGTTGTACGGCGTGATGATGTGGGCGTTGCCGCTGATCAGCAGCTTGGACGTGTCGACGCCGCGCTCGTTCAGACCGCTCAGCTCGGAGAGCAGGACCGAAGGGTCGACGACGACGCCGTTTCCGATGACCGGAGTGCACTCCGGGGACAGAATTCCGGAAGGGAGGAGGTGGAGGGCATACTTCTGGTCACCCACGACTACCGTGTGGCCGGCGTTGTTGCCGCCCTGGTAGCGCACCACGTAGTCCACCGATCCGCCGAGCAGGTCGGTGGCCTTTCCCTTGCCTTCGTCACCCCACTGAGCACCGAGCAGCACAAGTGCGGGCACGCGCGTACACCCCTTCCGGGCGGGGCATGTCCAACGTCAGGGGCGTACGGGGCACCCTGTGTGCCGCATACACGGTGGCCGTCCCCGGCCGTCCTTCGTCGTCGGACCCGGATGCCCCGGAATAGACGAAGCCCCTGGCTAAATGGCGCAAGGGGCTCTTGCACAAAGATGCTACCCGAGGAAGCGAGGCAGGACCGAGGTGGCGACTTCCGACCAGCTCCTGGTGGTCATCGACCCCCTCGCCCGGCAGACGGACGGAGAGTCGGTACGGATCGCGAAGGACGTGCTCAGCGCGGGCGCGGCGAGTACGAAGGTCTGCCTCCCGGAGGGGCCCGAGGAGTTCGCGCGGGCGCTGGAGAGGCGCGGGTCCCGGCGGCCGGTCGTGATCGGTGACGACCGCGCGCTGCTGCGGGCCGTCTCGTTGCTGCACCGGCAGCGCGAACTCGCCGGATGCGCGCTGTCGCTCGTACCGGTCGGCGGCGGGGCCGGGCCGGGCGCGGGCGCGGGCGCCGGTGGGGGCGCGCCGGCGGGCGAGGGGGCGGGAGGGCTGTCGCTGGCGCGTTCGCTGGGGGTGCCCACCGGTGCCGTCGCCGCGGCGCGTGCCGTACTGGACGGTGTCGAGCGGCGGCTCGACCTGCTGGTGGACGACAGTGACGGGGTGGTGCTGGGGGCGGTGGGCATTCCGTCGGCGGTGATTCCGGCCGGTGCCGGTGGTGCCGACGCCGCTCGCTTCGGGGCTTCCGGAGCTCGTGGGTCCAAGGGGTTCGGGGCTCCTGGGGGTTCCGGGGCTGTGCCGGAGGCCGGGGGCGGGCGTACGGGTGCTCGGCCGGGAGGTCTGCGCCGTGTCGGCGGTTCCGGGACCACCCCCGGACTTCCCGGGACCTCCGGGGCTTCCGCGGGGTCCGCCGAACGTGCCTCGCGGTTGCGGGCCTGCCTGCAGCTCGTACGGACGTACACGTTCGGATCGCGTTCGCCGCGGGCCGCCGTCCAGGGGGCGGGGGCCGGGCCGGCCCGGCTGCGGGTGGAGGTCGACGGGATGCTGCTCGTCGACCTCCACCAGCCGGTGCGGTCCGTGTCGGTGACGCCGGGCGGGAACGGGGCCGCGGAGGTCGAGGTGCGGCCGGCGTCGGCGGACGCCGAGGCCGCCCTGCTGAAGGCCGTCGGGCGGCGGGTGACCGTGTCGGGAGCGGATTTCCGGTACGCGTCGGACTCCGTCGTCGCCGGTCCGGTCCGTACCCGGACGTGGGTCGTACGGGAAGGGGCCTGGGGGCTCACACTGCCGGGGTGAAGGAGGCCTCCGGGTCTCAGTCCTTGTCGTCGCCGAACAGTTCCTTCCGGCGGACGCGCCAGCGTTCCATCATCTGGTTGATCTCGTCCTGCAGGAACTCGAAGAAGGCGAGCGTCTCGGCGAGCCGGCGGCCGGCCGGGGTGTCGGCGCCGAGCTGCTGGACGCCCTCGCGCAGGGCGTCCTCCCAGCCACGCAGAACGGCGTCGCGGTTGGTCACCGCCTCGTACCACTGGCCGCTGTGCACCCGGTAGCGGTCGCGGCGCGAGCCGGGTTCGCGTTCGCGTGAGACCAGGTGCTGCTGGGAGAGGTAGCGGACCGCGCCGGAGACGGCGGCGGGACTGATCCGGAGCTGCTCGCCCAGCTCGGCGGAGGTCATGACGCCGGTGTCCGAGGAGAGCAGTGCCACGAACACGCGTGCGGGCATCCGCTGCATCCCCGCATCGGCGAGCTGGGAGGCGAACCGCTCGACGAAGCGCGACACGGCTTCGGGATCCCGGCCGGGCACCGCACCTGCGTCCGTACGGTGCACCCGGTCCGTGCTCGGCTCGCTCACAAGAATCCCGTTCGTCGTCCGGTCGCTTCCCCGCCGATCCTATCGTCGATTCATACGCTTCCTTAACTTCACAAATTTGTGAAAGTACCGTACGTTCAGGAACATGACCCTGGCACAGCGCGCCATCGACAACGCAGTCGAGGTATCCGGACTGCACAAGTCGTTCGGACGGACCCACGCACTGGACGGTCTCAACCTGCACGTCGGGACCGGCGAGGTGCACGGCTTCCTCGGGCCGAACGGTGCCGGGAAGTCCACCACCATCCGCGTCCTGCTCGGTCTCCTCCGCGCCGACGCCGGCACCGTACGGCTGCTGGGCGGCGACCCCTGGACGGACGCGGTCGCTCTGCACCGGCGGATCGCCTACGTTCCCGGCGACGTCGCCCTGTGGCGCAACCTCTCCGGCGGCGAGGTCATCGACCTGTACGGACGGCTGCGCGGGGGCCTGGACCGGGCGCGCCGCACCGAGCTGACCGAGCGCTTCGAACTGGACCCCACGAAGAAGGGTCACACCTACTCCAAGGGCAACCGGCAGAAGGTCGCCCTCGTCGCCGCCTTCGCCTCCGACGCCGACCTGCTCATCCTGGACGAGCCGACCGCCGGTCTCGATCCGCTGATGGAGGAGGTCTTCCAGCGCTGCGTGGCCGAGGAACGTGACCGCGGCCGCACCGTGCTGCTGTCCTCGCACATCCTCAGTCAGGTGGAGGAGCTGTGCGACCGGGTCAGCATCATCCGCAAGGGCCGCACGGTCGAGAGCGGCTCGCTCGCCGACCTGCGCCATCTGACCCGTACGAGCGTCACCGCCGTGCTGGCCGGTCCACCGGGCGGGCTGTCCGGGCTGCCCGGTGTCCACGGCTTCGAGGCACGGGGCGGGAGCGTACGGTTCCAGGTCGACACGGACAAACTGGACGCGGTGCTGCGTTCGCTCACCGAGTCCGGCGTACGGTCGCTGACCTGCACGCCGCCGACCCTGGAGGAACTGTTCCTGCGGCACTACCAGGACGAACTGGGCGGGGCCCCGGCGGAGGTGGGGGCCCGATGACCGCGGTGGCGGCAGCGGCGCTCGCGCCGGGCGCGGGGCGTGCGCGCCTGTTCGCCGGTACGGGCACCCTGCTGCGGCTCGCGCTGCGCCGGGACCGGGTGCTGCTGCCGGTGTGGGTGGCCGTCATCGGACTGACGGTGCTGTCGCTGCCGAGCGCGCTGGAGAGCGTGTACGGGACGGCGGCCGAGCGCGCCGGGGTGGCACGGCAGATGCTGGCGAACAGTTCGCTGCGCGCCACGTACGGCCCGGTGTTCAGCGATTCGCTCGGCGGGCTGGTGGCCTGGCGCATCGGTGCGTACGCGGGGGTGTTCGCCGCGTGTCTGAGCCTGATCGTCGTCGTACGGCACACCCGCGACGAGGAGGAGAGCGGGCGGCAGGAGATGCTCTCGGCGGCGATGGTGGGGCGCCGGGCACCGCTCACGGCGGCCCTCCTGGCGGCACTGGTCGGGAACGCGGCGCTCGCGGTGCTGATCGTCGGCGGCCTCGCCGCACAGGGCACGGCCGGTGCGCTCGCGCTGGGGCTCGGAACGGCCGGGGTCGGCATGGTCTTCGCCACGGCGGCGGCGATCGCGGCACAGCTCACGGAGAGCGCGCGGCTGGCGAAGGGGCTGACCGGGGGGCTCCTCGGCGCGGCGTACGTGCTGCGGGCCGCGGGCGACGCCGCCGAGAACGACGGTTCGTCCGCCCTGACCTGGGCGTCGCCGATCGGCTGGCTGGAGAACGTGCGTTCGTTCGCGGACGAGCGGTGGTGGGTGCTGCTGCTGTTCGTCGTGGCGGTCGCGGTCCAGACGTGCGTGGCGTACGGGCTGGCGGGCCGCCGCGACATCGGCATGAGTTTCCTGCCCACCCGGCCCGGTCCGGCGACGGGCCGCCTCGGTACGGCCGGCGCGCTGGCGTGGCGGCTCCAGCGGGGCGGCGTGCTCGGCTGGGGTGCCGCCTTCCTCGCCGCCGGGCTGGCCTTCGGCGCCATCACGGGCGGCGCCACGGATCTGGTCGGCGACAACGAGCGGACCCGCGAGATCGTCGAACGGATGGGCGGACAGGCCGGGCTGACCGACGCGTTCCTCGCCTCCATGGCCGGGATGCTGGGCATGGTCGCCGCGCTGTACATCGTCCAGGCCGTGCTGCGGCAACACGCCGAGGAGACGGCGCTGCGGGCCGAGCCGGTGCTGGCGGGTGCGGTCGGGCGGCTGCGCTGGGCGGGCGGGCACCTGGCCGTCGCCTTCGGCGGCGCCGCGCTGATCATGCTGCTCGGCGGGCTGGGTCTCGGTATCGGGTACGGCGGCCACCTCGGCCCCGTGCTCGGCGCCTGCCTGGTCCAGCTCCCGGCGGTGTGGGTGATCGGCGGCTGTGCCGTCCTGCTGTACGGGGTGTGGCCGCAGGCGGCACCGGCGGCATGGGGCGTGGCGGGCGCGGCCCTGCTGATCGGCTGGCTCGGTCCGGTGCTGGACCTTCCCGGCGCCGTGCTGGAGCTCTCCCCCTTCACCCACCTCCCGAAGCTGCCGGGGGAGGAGATGGTGTGGGGGGCCGTCGAGGGGCTGACGGCGATGACGGTGGCACTCACGGCGATCGGCCTCGCGGGGCTGCGGTCGCGGGACCTGACGACGTGACGGGGCGCTTCTGCGGTGGGGTCGGCGCGGGGGCTCCGCCCGGCCCCGGCGCTCACCCCACCTCGACGTCCAGTCGCTCCAGGCCGCGCATCACGAAGTTCGGCCTGCGCCCGGGCTCCGCCGCCAGGGTCAGCGCCGGGGCCTTCGTGAGCAGGGATCTCATCGAGGCCGCCAGCTCGATACGGGCCAGGGGCGCGCCGATGCAGTAGTGGATGCCCGCGCTGAAGGAGATGTGCGGGTTGTCCGCGCGGGCCAGGTCCAGGCGGGCGGGGTCGGTGAAGACCGCCGGGTCGTGGTTGGCCGAGCCGAAGAGCAGCGCCACCTCGGAACCCCGCGGGATCGTCGTGCCGTCGATCTCCACGTCGTCCAGCACCCAGCGCTCGAAGAACTGGAGCGGGGTGTCGTACCGCAGCAGCTCCTCGACCGCGGACGGGACCAGGGAGTGGTCGGCGCGCAGGGCCGCCAGCTGGTCCGGGTTGCGGAACAGCGCCCACCAGCCGTTCACCGTGGCGTTGACCGTCGCCTCGTGGCCCGCGTTGAGCAGCAGCACACAGGTGGAGATCATCTCCTGCTCGGTGAGCCGGTCGCCCTCGTCGTGCGCCGCGATCAGCCCCGAGATCAGGTCGTCACCCGGCTCCTCGCGCCGCGCGGCGATCAGCCCGCGCAGGTACTCCGTGAACTCCACCGACGCCCGTACCGCCTTCGCCGCCACCTCCTCCGGCGGGTTGAGCTCGTACATTCCGCAGATGTCCGCCGACCACGGACGCAGCGGGGCCCGGTCGGACTCCGGGATGCCCAGCATCTCCGCGATCACCGCCACCGGGAGCGGCTCGGCGACCTCCGTCAGCAGGTCACCGCCGCCCGCCTCGACCAGTCCGCCGACCAGGTCGTCCGCCAGCCGCTGGACGTACGGTTGCAGCCGTTCCACCGTGCGGGGCGTGAACGCCTTCGACACCAGGCGCCGGATCCGCGTGTGGTCCGGCGGTTCCAGGTCGAGCATGCCGTGGTCGTTCAGCGTGTGGAACGGCTCGTGCTCCGGTGGCGGCGCCGTCCGCCCGAACTCCTCGTGCGAGAAACGGTGCCGGTACGTCCGGCCGAGCCGCCGGTCCCGCAGCAGCGCCGACACATCCGCGTGGTGCGGCACCAGCCACTGGTCGCTGGGCTCGTAGTAGTGCACCCGGCCCAGCTCCCGCAGCTCGGCGAAGGCGGGATACGGGTCGGCGACGAACGCGGGGTCCCACGGGTCGAAGGCTGCCATGCGGGGACGCTACCCGGCGGTCGAGCCGCTGACCAGGGGGTCCTGTGATCGCTCGCCCCGTCACCCCGTGATCCCGTCCCCCCGTCACCCCGTGATCCCGTCACCCCGTCACCCCGGCGTCACCAGTTTCGCCTCGTATGCGAACACCGCCGCCTGGGTCCGGTCCCGCAGGCCCAGCTTGACCAGGATGCGGCTGACATGGGTCTTGATCGTCGACTCGGCGACCACGAGGCGCTCCGCGATCTCCGCATTGGACAGGCCCTGCGCGATGAGGACCAGGACCTCCGTCTCCCGCTCGGTGAGGTCGCCGTACGCCGCCTGCGCGCCCGGCATCAGGCGCGGGGCCTCGGAGAGTTTCGAGAATTCCGTGATCAGCCGCCTGGTCACCGACGGGGCGAGCAGGGCCTCGCCGGACGCCACCACCCGTACGCCGTCCGCGAGCTGCCGGGCGGAGGCGTCCTTGAGGAGGAAGCCGGAGGCACCCGCCCGCAGCGCCTGGTACACGTACTCGTCCAGGTCGAACGTCGTCAGCACCAGCACCTTCGCCGCGCCGTCCGCGGCCACGATCTCCCGTGTCGCCTCGATGCCGTTCAGCTCGGGCATGCGGATGTCCATCAGGACGACGTCCGGGGAGAGCTCGCGGACGCGGTCCACCGCCTCCCGGCCGTTCACCGCCTCGCCGACGACCTCGATGTCCGGCATCGCGCCCAGCAGCACCGAGAAGCCCTCGCGGACCATCATCTGGTCGTCGGCGATCAGTACACGGATGGTGCCGCTCGTCATGCCTCGTCCTCGATCACCGTCGGCACCGGCAGGAAAACCGTCACCTCGTAACCCCCGTCCTCCGTCCCGCCCGTCGTCATCCCGCCGTCCAGCATCGTGACGCGCTCACGCATGCCGGTGAGGCCGTGGCCGGCGCCGGGCGAGGGCTTGACCAGACCGGTCGCCGGGCCGTTCAGGATGCGCAGGCCCAGGCCGCCCAGAACGTAACCGATCTCGACCCGGGCCGTGGCTCCGGGTGCGTGCCGGAGGGTGTTGCTGAGCGCCTCCTGGACTATTCGGTACGCGGACAGCTCGATGCCCTGCGGGAGTTCGCGGACGGCTCCCGTGACCACCTTCTCGACGGTCAGGCCCGCGTCGCGCACGTTGGCGAGCAGGGCGTCGAGATCGGCGAGGGTGGGCTGCGGGGCCTCCGGCGCCTCGTAGTCCTCCGCGCGGACGACACCCAGGACGCGGCGGAGCTCGGTGAGCGCCGCGACCGCGTTCTCCCTGATCGTGACGAACGCCTGCTCCAGCTCCGGCGGCGGGCTCTCCACCCGGTACGGCGCGGCCTCCGCCTGGATCGCGACCACCGACATGTGGTGGGCGACCACGTCGTGCAGCTCGCGGGCGATCGTGGTGCGCTCCTCCAGGAGGGTGCGCTTGGAGCGTTCGTGCGCGGTCACCGTCTGCTGGGCGGTCACCTCGCGCTGGGCGGTGCGGCGCGTGTGGACGACGGTGACGGCCAGGAGGGCCAGGGCGGAGAAGACCAGGAGCGGGGCCGTGTTGTCGGAGTACTGGTTCGCGTCCAGGAACACTCCGAAGACGAAGCCGTACACCGCGGTGATCAGCCACATCCACACGGCGGCGCGGGGCCGCGTGCGCAGGGCCACGACCGTCATCACCACGGGGTGGCAGACGGCGGCGCCGGTCGGCCAGGGCCAGTCGCTCCAGTTGTCGCCGAACGCGGTGGCCACCGGAGTCGCAGCCATGGACACCCAGAACGCCCCGACGGGTCTGATCAGCGTCAGCAGGACGGGACAGAGGGCGAGCAGACCGCACAGCACCGACAGATGGCCCCTGGCGTAAGCGGCGCCGGCTGCGAACGCGACCAGACCGGCCACCGCCACGACGGCATGCGGCGTCCACACCATGTACTTCCGCAGGCTCGCGGGCAGGCGCCGGGTGATCGGGCCGTCCACGCTCATCCGGGGCAGCAGGCGGTACGCGAACGCGTCGGTGATCAGGTCCTGCCGCAGTCCGCGCAGGGCGTCCACGGCCACCCGGTACTCGGGGCTGCGCGACTTGGCCCCGTCCTGCGGTGGCGGTGTCCGCATCTGCGTCTGCGTCTGCGTGTGCGTCGTCTCGGTCACGCTTCTCACGGTAGGCGTCGGCCGGCACCGGGGGCGTCACCAGTGAGAGGGGTTCTCCGGGGTCCCTCTCAGGTACTACGGGTAGCGCCGCGACCTCGCACCGAGCCGTCCTCAGTAGCCGGACGGCCGCACGAGCCCCGACTCGTACGCGAAGATCGCGGCCTGGGTGCGGTCCCGCAGCCCCAGCTTGACCAGGATGCGGCCCACGTGGGTCTTCACGGTCTGCTCGGCGACGACGAGGCGTGCGGCGATCTCGGAGTTGGACAGTCCCTGGGCGATCAGCGCGAGAACCTCCGTCTCCCGCTCGGTGAGGTCGGCCACGCGGTCCTTCAGCGGGGCGCGGGGAGCCGCTCCGTGCAGCCGGGAGAACTCGGCGATGAGCCGGCGCGTGACGCCGGGGGCGAGCAGGCCGTCCCCCGCCGCCACCACCCGTACCGCCTCGGCGAGCTGGTCGGCCGAGGCGTCCTTGAGCAGGAAGCCGGACGCACCGGCGTGCAGCGCCTCGTACACGTACTCGTCGAGGTCGAAGGTGGTCAGTACCAGCACCCTGATGTCCGGGGTCGCGCCGGTGATGCGGCGGGTGGCCTCGATGCCGCCCAGCTCCGGCATGCGGATGTCCATCAGGACGACGTCCGGGGCGAGTTCGGCGACCTTCGCCACGGCGTCGAGGCCGTCCACCGCCTGGCCGATCACCTCGATGTCGGGCTGTGTGTTGAGCAGCACGGTGAAGCCCTGCCGGACCATCTGCTGGTCGTCGGCGATCAGTACCCGGATCATGCGGTGTCGTCCTCGGGTTCAGTGAGTTCGGTGGGTTCAGTGGGTTCAGTGAGTTCGGTGGGGTCGGGGAAGTCGTCGGGGCCGGTGGGGTGGTGACGGGTGTGATCGATGCGGTCGGGGTTGTCGACGGGAAGGAACGCGAACACCGTGTAGCCGCCGTCCGGCAGGGAGTGCGCCGACAGGGTGCCGCCCAGCATCGTGGTCCGCTCCCGCATGCCGAGCAGACCGTGCCCCGCCCCCGGTGACGGCGGTGCGGGCCGCAGCGGGGGCGTGTTGATGACGTCGACCCGCAGTCCGTGCGCGAGGTGCGTGAGGTGGACCTCGGCGCTCGCGCCGGGCGCGTGGCGCAGGACGTTGCTCAACGCCTCCTGCACGATGCGGTACGCCGACAGTTCCACACCGGGCGGCAGCGGCCGCCGCTCGCCCGCGATGTCGATGGTCACCGTCAGACCCGCGGCCCGGGTGTTCTCCACCAGCGCGGGAAGCCGGTCGAGGGTGGGCTGCGGGGTGTGCCGGGCGGTGTCGGTCCGGTCCGGCTCGCCGGGAACGGGAACGTCGGGGTGTTCGGAGCGCAGCACGCCCAGCACCCGGCGGAGTTCGGTCAGTGCCTCCAGCGCGTTCTGCCGGATGCCTGCGAGGTTCTCCTTCAGTTCCTCGGACGGGTCCTCGACGAGGTGCGGGGCGACCTGGGCCTGGATGGAGATCACCGACATGTGGTGGGCGACCACGTCGTGCAGCTCGCGGGCGATGCGGCTGCGCTCCTCCAGGAGGGTGCGGCGAGCGCGTTCCTCGGCGGTGAGTGTGGCCTGCTGCTTGAGTTCCGCGCGTGCCTCGCGGCGGCCGCGGAACGCCATGCCGAGCACCACGGCGACCGCGCACAGGACGACCGCGAGCACCCCCGTGGACTGGTAGTCCGGTGCCCCCACCAGGCCTTGGAGGAGGTAGGTGAGCAGCACGGTGATGCCCAGGGCCTCCGCGGACACCCGGGTCGGCACCCGCAGCGCGAGCAGCAACAGCACGAAGACCTGCGCGAAGATCCCGGCCGCGGTCCAGGGCCAGGTGAAGTCGTGCGCCGCGCCATCCATCAGACGCATCCGCACCGCGACGGCCGCCACCACGGTGGCTCCCGTCGACAGCCACCAGGCCGGGACCGGCCGCCACAGCGCGAGCGCCACCGCGCCGCCGTGCGCCAGCGCAAACAGCAAGGCGTACGCGAAGGCGAGACCGGCATGGTCCTGGAGCTGCATCACCTCGCCGACCGCGATGCCGACCGCGGCGAGACAGACCACGGTATGCGGCAGCCGGCGCAACCATGCCGATAGCGGCAGCGGATCGACCCGTGCGGTCCACAGGTCGTCGCGCAGCACCCGCAGCCCGCGCCGGGCGTGCTCCACGGCCGCGTCTTGGATCCCCCGTCCCGTCACGCGGTTCACCCTAGACATGATGTGTCCGCGCCGGGACACCTCGGTCCGGGGTCCGGTGGCCCCGCACCACCCGCAAGCGTCCCCGGCCGCCACCCCGCTCGTGACGGCGGAACGCGGACCGGCAGACGGCGAGCGCCACGGCGAAGACCGGCAGCCAGAGCAGCCGGGCGGCGACCCAGGACAGGTCGTCGGGTACGGTGTGCAGCCCCGGCAGGCGGCCGGCCGGCAGACTAGCGGCCGTGGTCGCCATCAGGGCCGTCTGATGCCACAGGAACACCGTCATCGCGGACAGGTTGACCAGCGCCACCGCTGCCCACGCCACGGGCCGGCGCATCGCACGACGCAACGGTCCGCGCAGCAGCAGGGCGAGCCCGCACTGGGCCAGACCGAAGGTGACGGCCGCCAGCGTGGGCGGATCGAGGTTGGACACCGCCGCGCCGGGGACGCCGACCATCGACGCCGGGTAGCCCGCCCCGGCGACCAGGGCCGCGGTCGCCGCCGCACCTCCGGTGAGCAGGGCCCAGCCCGCGCGGCGGCGCTCCAGCTCCCCCCGCGTCCAGGCCGCGCCCAGGGTGTAGGGCACCAGCCAGCCCGCGGCCACGTTCACCCAGCCGAGCCAGGACGGGCCGTCCAGTCCGAAGCGTATGAGGTCCACGTGGAGGACGACGGCCAGCGGCCACAGCGGGCTGAGCCGGGCCAGCAGCGGGGTCGCCGCCGTCAGCACGGCGAAGACCAGCAGGAACCACAGCGGCGACAGCGCCAGCTTCAGCAGCGTACGCACCGTGTCCGGGTCGGTGCCCGTCACGAGCAGGCCGGCCACCACGACCGTCCACAGGGCCAGCAGAGCCGGCACCGGACCGGACAAGCGGATCAGACGGGCGTGCAGCCACTGCCCGTAGCTCGATCCCCGCGCGCGTGCCGACGCGTACCCCTTGGTCGCCACATGCCCGCCCACCAGGAAGAACACGGCCAGTGTCTGGAAGAACCAGGAGACCGGCGCGAGCCAGGGCATGTGCCGCAGCGGGCTGGCGGTGTGCAGGCCGCCGCTGTCCGCGACCAGGGCGGTGACCAGCCAGTGGCCCAGGACGACGCCGAGGATCGCGAGGCCCCGCAGGGCGTCGACGGCCCGGTCCCTCCCCAGGGCCGACGCGGCCGCGTCCAGACGGTGAACGGTGGAGCGGAGCTGTGCGGCCGGCTTACGCACGGGTCACCTCCGAGGTGTCGCCGAGAACGATCCGGGCCAGGTTGTCCAGGGAGACGGAGCCCGGGCGGAAGTAGTCGCTGTGGCCGCCGTCGCCCGCCGCGAAGACACGGGCACCGAAGGCCGGTGAGACGGGGTCGGTGCCGAAGCCGACCGTGGTGCCGAAGAGGTGTGCGCTGACGTGCGGTGCGGCCTCGATCCAGTCGTCGGCGCCCCGCGCCGCCCACACGCGGGCCGATGTGTTCAGCTCCGCGGCGCTGTCCGCACCGGTGCCGGGGCTGCCGACGAGGACGATGTCCGTCACTCCCGGCCCTCCGGCGTCCGCGGGCCCGAGCCCGTCCGCCGCCCGGGCGCAGACGGCCGTGCCGTACGAATGGCAGAGCAGGGAGATGCGCGCGTCCCCGCCGGTCAGTCCGCGCAGGTCGTCGACGAACGCCCGCAGCCGGGGCGCCGCCGCCTCCGCGCGGCCCGTGGTCAGAACAGCCGTGCCGATGGTGCGCGGGCTCTCGTAACCGAGCCAGGCGACGACAGCGGTACGGGCACGGAGGCGCGGATGGGCGTCGAGCCGGTGACGCAGGGAGGTCGCACCCGCGCGGAACCGGTCGTACGTGTCCAGACTCGTGTCCGAACCGGGCACCAGGACGGCGATGCGGTCCGCCCGCGCCAGGTCGCCGAAGACCTCGACCGCTCGCCCGGAGCCGCGTCCGTCGAAGAGCAGCAGCTGCCGGGAGGGCGCGGCCATGGCCCGGTCGGCCGCGGCGCGTCCGCGGTCACCGTGGTCCGCGGCCATGCGGGCCGCTGCGGCGGCGTTCGCACGGTTCGCCGCGTAGGTGTCCTCCAGGGTCGCCGGGGTCGGCGCGGCGAGTGCCGCCGGTACCGGTGCCGGGACGTACGGCCGGCCGAAGGCCGATACGGGCACGATGACCGACACCGCGACGAGCAGGGCGAGCAGAGTGCGCCGGACTCTCCCCGCCGGTTCCGCCCGCCTCCCGCCCCGGCCCGCCCCAGACCCCGCCCGCATAACTCCCCGCCTCCCCGTCCGCCCGTCCATCGGGCTCGCACGAGAAGGAAGTTACGAACGGGCGTGCGTGGTCGGCGTCACGCCAGGGAGCTCAACCGCCCACTGGCTCTCAGGTATTACGGGTAGCACCCCGGAGACGGATCGCAACCAGGACGCACCAGTAGGTCTCGGCGGCATGCCCCACCGTCCTACCAGGCCAGCTGGGCGATCTCCTCCGCCACCACCGCGCAGGCGTCCGCCGACGGGTCGATCAGGGGGAAGTGGCCGACGTCCTCGAGCAGGGTGAGCCCCACCATCTCCCCCGCCCTCGCCGCCGCGTCCACGTACGACTCGGCCACGGCCCGGGGCACCACCGTGTCGTCACGGCCCTGGACCACCGTCGTGGCGATGCCCGTCGGCAGCAGGAGCGCCGGGTCGGCGTACGGCCGCCGGGCGCCGAACGCCTCGGCTCCGCCCAGGAGTTGCCGGGCCGCTCCGCCGCACACGTCGAGCTTCTCCGCGACGTCGAAGTCGGCGATCGGGGCGAGGGCGACGACACCGCGCAACGGTGCCGGCTGCCCCGTACGCCACGGCGCGTCGGGCGGGAGGACATGACGGGCGGCCGCCCACAGCGCCAGGTGCCCGCCCGCCGAGTGCCCGGTGATCACCGTGCGGCGCGGATCCGCCTGCGGCAGCGCGTCCCGTACGAGACCGGGCAGCGCGTCGAACGCCGCGGCCACGTCGTCGAACGTCTCCGGCCAGCGCCCCGCCGGTGCCGCGAACGAAGCCGCACTCTCTTCCCCAACAGCACCCTTGCGGTACTCCACGTTGGCCACGGCGAAGCCCCGGCGGGCCAGGAAGGCGGCGAACGGCGTCATGTGGCGGCGGTCGTACCGGGCGCGCCAGGCACCGCCGTGCAGGACGACGACGAGCGGGGCGGAAGCGTTGCCGGAGCCGGGCCGGCCGTCCCCCGCGGTACCGGCGGTGCCGTCGGCACCGCGCGGGGCATAGAACTCGATCACCTGGTCGGGGTGGTCGCCATACGCGGCGCCGGCGTCCGGGGCGACCGGCGGGTGCGAGAAGGCCGACGCCTTCTCGGCGGCGGCACGGGAGACGGCGTCGTCCGGTGCTGCGGCGTCGTCCGGCATGTTCCAACCTTCCAGCGGTGAAACGGCGTTGGTCTTCGGCACACGAGGCGGACCCGGTGGGGATCCGGCCGTTGGCGGGGACGGTATCAGGCCGGTGACGAGGGCGGACACGCGGATGTCACGCTCGGTGAAGGCGAACTGTTCTCGCTGGTGGAGCGAGTGCGCCGTACGGCCGAGGGAGCCTCCGGCGGTGGGCCACGCGCGCGGACCGCGCCTTCCGGACGCGCCGACGACGGGAACGCGCGGCCGAAAACAGCAGTCGGCCGCACGCCTCCCGTTCGCTCCGGGCCCGCATGACCAGCCCCGGTCCGCGCGCCGAGCCCCGGCCCGCACGACCAGCCCGGCCCGCACGACCAGCCCCCGTCTCAGGTCACCAACACCTCCGCCAGCACCCGGGCCGCCCGCTCCGTGTCCCCGAAGCCCACGTACAACGGCGCGAAGCCGAAACGCAGCACGTCGGGCCGGCGGAAGTCGCCCACCACACCACTCGCGACCAGGCGCCTCATCACGTCCCCGGCATCCGCGGACGTGCAGCGCAGCGCCACCTGGCTGCCCCGTTCCGCGTGTGCGGCCGGGGTGAGGGACTCCACGCGGCCGTCGGGGACGTACGCCGTCACGCACTCCAGGAAGAAGTCCGTCAGGGCGAGCGACTTGGTACGGACCGCCTCGACCGGCACCCCGTCCCAGACGTCCAGGGCCGCCTCCAGCGCGAGCATCGACAGGATGTCCGGCGTGCCCACACGCGCGCGCGGGGCACCGGCCGCGGGCGTGTAGTCGGGGCTCATGCCGAAGGGCTCGGCGTGGGAGTTCCAGCCCGGCAGCGGCGAGTCGAAGCGGGGCTGGAGGTCTTGGCGTACGTACAGGTACGCGGGCGAACCCGGCCCTCCGTTGAGGTACTTGTACGTGCAGCCGACCGCCAGGTCCACCCCGTGCTCGTCCAGCCCGACCGGCAGGGCGCCCGCGCTGTGGCACAGGTCCCAGACGGCGTAGGCGCCCGCTCCGTGCACCGCGGCCGTCAGTCCCGGCAGGTCGTGGAGCCGGCCGGTGCGGTAGTCGACGTGGTTGAGCAGGACGACGGCCGTACGGTCGGTCAGGGCTCCCGGCACCTCGGCCGGCGTCACCGGCCGCAGCGTGCAGCCCGTCATCCGGGCCGCCGACCGCGCGATGTACCCGTCCGTGGGGAAGGTCGTCGCGTCGACCACGATCTCGTCCCGCGCGGTGCCGCCGGCCGCACGCGCGCGGGCCATCCGTACCGCCGCCACCAGCGCCTTGAAGACGTTGACGCTGGTGGAGTCGCCCACGACGATCCGACCGGGTGCCGCACCCACCAGCGGGGCGATCCGGTCGCCGATCCGCTCGGGCGCCGTCCACCAGCCGCTCTCCTCCCAGGAGCGGATGCGCAGTTCGCCCCACTGGCGGCGGACGACGTCCGCGATCCGGTCGGGCACGACCGCCGGCAGCGCGCCCAGCGAGTTGCCGTCCAGGTAGACCGTGTCGTCCAGCACGAACCGGTGGCGGAGCTCCGCCAGCGGGTCGGCCGCGTCCAGTTCCTCCGCTTTCGACAGGAGCTCAGACATACGACCGCGCCGTCCACAGCTCGGGGAAGACGTTCCTGCGGGTCCGTTTCTCCAGCCACGCCACACCGGCGGAGCCGCCCGTACCCGCTTTCGCGCCCATGGCCCGCCGGGCGGCGACGAGGTGGTCGTTGCGCCAGCGCCACACCAGTTCGGCCACGTCCGTCAGCACCTCGCCGAGCCGGGCCAGTTCGTCGGACTCGTCGCCCGCGTAGAGGGCGGCCCACACGGCCTCCACCGCCGTGTCGGGCTCGTACCGCCGCGAGACGTCGCGCCGCAGGACCGAGTCCGGCACCGGATGTCCGCGCCGGGCCAGCAACCGCAGCACCTCGTCGTAGAGGCTCGGCTCGTGCAGCGCCTTCTCCAGTTCCGCGTGCGCGCGGGGTGCGCCGCGGTGCGGGACGAGCATGGACGCGGACTTCTCACCGAGCAGGAACTCCATGCGCCGGTACATCGCCGACTGGAAACCGGAGCCCTCTCCGAGGGAGCCGCGGTAGGAGTTGAACTGGGCGGGCGTCAGCTGCGACAGCGGGCGCCACGACGCGTCGAGGGCCTCCAGCTCCCGCACGGAACGTTTCAGCGCGGCCATGGCGCCGGGTACGTCGTCGTCGCGGAGCGCCGCGGCGGCCGTCTCCCACTCGTGGACTATCACGGTGAACCACAGCTCCATGACCTGGGTGGTCACCAGGAAGACCATCTCCCCGGGATCGTCGGAGAGGGGCTGTTGCAGGTGGGTGAGGACGTCCGCCCTGACGTAGTCCTCGTAGGGGGTCGTGCCCCGGAAGTCGAGATGCGGGGTATCGGGCTGGTCGACCTCGATCCCCTCGTCACGCGCGTGCTGGGACATCGCAGTCTCCTGCTGTTGATCCGGGTAGCGGTCCGCCCCTGCCGATGCCGGCACGGGGGCCCCGGTCCCCAGGGGCATCCTCCGCAATTCCCGCCCCCTGCGGCAAGGCCCGCACGACCGGTCCTCCATGGTCGTGCGGGCGTCGCGCCTGCCGTCCCCGGTCAGCTGAGCGTCTGCGCCGCCGTCTCCGAGGAGTCCTTCAGGAACTGCGAGCAGCGCTCGTACTCCTCCTGCTCGCCGATCGCCTGCGCGGCACGGGCGAGGGCGTGCAGGGCGCGCAGGAAGCCGCGGTTCGGCTCGTGCTCCCAGGGGACCGGGCCGTGGCCCTTCCAGCCGTTGCGGCGCAGGGCGTCGAGACCGCGGTGGTACCCGGTGCGGGCGTACGCGTACGACTCCACCACGCTGTCCCGCTGGAACGCGTCGTCCGCGAGCTGGGCCCAGGCGAGGGAGGAGGTGGGGTACCGGGCGGCGACGTCGGCGGGCGCGGTGCCGTTCGCCAGCAGCTCCCGGGGCTCCGGGTCGTCCGGGAGGTGCGTCGGGGGCGGACCCCCGAGAAGGTTCTGGTGAATGCTCATGGCTCCCAGTCTGAACCATGCGCAGGGCCCGGCTCCCCCTCCGTACGGTGGCGGGGAACCGGGCCCTGGACGGCTCCGGGAGCGGACGGCCTTACTTGATCTTCGTCCCCGCCGACCGCAGGTTGCCGCAGGCCTGGACGACGCGCTCGGCCATCGACGCCTCGGCGAGCTTGCCCCACGTACGCGGGTCGTAGGCCTTCTTGTTGCCGACCTCGCCGTCGATCTTCAGGACGCCGTCGTAGTTGGCGAGCATGTGACCGGCGACCGGGCGCGTGAAGGCGTACTGCGTGTCCGTGTCGAGGTTCATCTTGACCACGCCGTTCTCCAGCGCGGTGCGGATCTCGTCCTCCGTGGAGCCGGAGCCGCCGTGGAAGACGAAGTCGAACGGCTTGCCGCCGGCCTCCAGGCCGAACCGCTCGGCGACGCCGTCGTTCAGCTCCTTCAGCAGGTCGGGACGGAGCACGACGTTGCCCGGCTTGTACACGCCGTGCACGTTGCCGAAGGAGGCGGCCAGCAGGTAGCGGCCCTTGTCGCCCAGGCCCAGCGCCTCGGCGGTACGGATCGCGTCCTCGACCGTCGTGTAGAGGGAGTCGTTGATCTCGTGCGAGACGCCGTCCTCCTCGCCGCCGGTCGGGGTGATCTCGACCTCAAGGACGATCTTCGCGGCGGCGGCGCGGGCCAACAGCTCCTCGGCGATGGAGAGGTTGTCGGCCAGGGTCTCCGCCGAGCCGTCCCACATGTGGGACTGGAACAGCGGGTTCTCACCGCGGCCGACCCGCTCCTCGGAGAGCGCGATCAGCGGACGCACGTAACCGTCGAGCTTGTCCTTCGGGCAGTGGTCCGTGTGCAGCGCGATGTTCACCGGGTACTTCTCGGCGACGACGTGCGCGAACTCGGCCAGCGCCACCGCGCCGGTGACCATGTCCTTGCTGTACTGGCCGCCGAGGAACTCCGCGCCGCCGGTGGAGATCTGGACGATGCCGTCGCTCTCGGCCTCCGCGAAGCCGCGCAGCGCGGCGTGCAGGGTCTGGGACGAGGTGACGTTGATGGCCGGGTAGGCGAACCTGCCCGCCTTCGCCCGGTCGAGCATCTCGTTGTAGACCTCGGGAGTTGCGATGGGCATCTGTCCGCTCCTTGTGTGTGCGGGGTCGCGTACGGCTGTACGACGGTACGGCTCTTCTACTGCTGTCTACTGCTGTTTACGGCCCTGACCTAGGACGACGTCATCGTCGTCCCCATCTTCCCAGACGGGCCGGAATGCTCCGGTCCTCCCGCCCCTCTGGGCAGGCTCAGTCCAGGCCCAGCTCGTCCTTGGAGAACGCGAAGAGGTACGGCACCCCGGCGCCCTCCTGGATCTTCTCGGCAGCTCCCGTGGCCCGGTCGACGATGGTCGCGACGGCCACGACCTCGGCGCCCGCCTCCCGCACGGCCTCGACGGCGGTGAGCGGGGAGCCGCCGGTGGTGGAGGTGTCCTCGACCACGAGCACGCGACGGCCCTTGATCTCGGGGCCCTCCACCCGGCGCTGCAGGCCGTGCGCCTTGGCGGCCTTGCGGACGACGAACGCGTCGAGCCGCCTCCCGCGCGCGGCGGCCGCGTGCAGCATGGCTCCGGCGACCGGGTCGGCGCCCATGGTGAGCCCGCCGACCGCGTCGAAGTCGAGGTCGGCGGTCAGGTCCAGGAGCACCCGACCGACGAGCGGCGCGGCCTCGCCGTCCAGCGTGATGCGGCGCAGGTCGACGTAGTAGTCGGCCTCCAGCCCCGAGGAGAGGGTCACCTTGCCGTGCACCACGGCCTTGTCCTTGATCTGCTGCAGCAGCGCGCCGCGTTCGTCACTCATGCCCGTCAGCTTAGACAGCCGGTGCCGCGGCGTTGAGAGGCGGCGCTCAGAGACGGCGCCAGGTCCAGGTGGTCGTCGCCTCCAGGGGCTCGATGGGCGTGACCTGGCGCGGGTGGGTGTTCAGCCCGTTCGGCGGCCCGGTCTGCGGCTCCACGCAGACCGCCTCGGCCTGCTCGTCGTACACGACGACCCACTGCTCGCGGGAGGCCACGTTCACCTCCAGCTGTCCGGGCCAGGTCAGTGTGACGTCGACGCCGTCCGGCATGCCGAAGCAGTCGTCCCAGGGGCCGGGCTTCGGCTCGGTCCGGTCGCCCGTGGGCAGGTGGTCGGGGCCGCGCTGCAGCTGCCAGGCGGGCCGGAAGTCGATGCGCACGTCCTCGCCGCCCAGGTTCCGGTTGAACCAGGGGTGCCAGCCGATCTGCGCCGGGAAGGACGTCCCGTACGTCTCCACGGCCATGGACAGCGTGAGGGCGTCCTCGGTGAGCGCGATCACCTGGGTGACGCGGCCGGGGTGGGGCCAGGGGTCGACCAGGTCGTACGTGAGGACGGCCTCGTCCGGGGCGGTGCGGGCGACGGTCCAGGCACCGTTGCGGGCGGTGCCGTGGATGGCGTGGGGCGGGGCGTTCAGCGGCATCTGGCGGACGGTCGTGCCGTCCAGGAAGCGGCCGTCACGGATCCGGCCGCACCACGGGACCATGGGGAAGCAGCCGAACCGCTCGCCCTGGCGCAGCAGTTCGACACCGCCGACCCGCAGACCACTCACCCGCCCGCCGTTCGCCGGCGCCACGACAACCTCCGCGTCACCCGCGGTCAACGTGATCTCTTGGTTACGCACGGCACGACCCTACGGGGTGGTTCCGGCGGGCGGGCGGAGAGGGGCACGGCGCGGTGCCGCCGACGGCACGGCGCGCGCCCGGGCGCGGGCACGCAACGCTGACGGCGGCCGGGGGCGCGAGGCGATGAGGGAGCCTCCGGCGGGTGGGTCCCAGGGGCGGGGACGAGGGGCCTGCGGTCGTCGGATCGCGCCGGGGCGCGCACTACAGGCCTCCACCGGGGGACGCGTGACGAGCGGCGGGGGCTCGCCGTTCGGGGCATGCGTTACCGGGGCACGGCGTGGGTGGCCCGTGGACGGCCCGTGAGCGTCCGGCGGCGACAGTCGGCGTTGGCGCGGCCGAGCGCCGGGTCGGTGCGGTCAGCGGCGCTTGCGGAGGGCTCTGGTGACGACGATGGCCGAGGCGAGGGCCAGGGCCGCGGCCGGAGCGGCCCAGCGGAGCGCGGGGCCGGGCGCGTGGGACTCCGGAGCCGGTACGGGGGCGTAGCGGCCGCGCGGCGGGGCGTGGTCCACCTCCTCCGCGCTGCGCCCGATCATCGTGCGGCGCGCGTGCGCGGCCTCGGCCGGGGGTTCCTCCGGGCCGCTCGGAGCGACGGACGCGAGATCGTCCGCGACGGGGTCCAGGGGGACCGGCGGCACCTCCGTGTCGAACACGGCCGCCGGCTCGGGACCGGGACCGGGGCCCGCACCGGGATCGGGGTCGGGGCCGGAATCGGGACCGGGACCGGGGTCGGAAGACGGCGCCGGCTCCGGGATGTCGGCCGCTCCCGCTGTCGTGGCCCCGGTGCCGGTGCCGTCAACCGACGACCCGCCCTCCGGCGGCAGGCCCTGCGCGGTGCCCTCGTCGGAGGCCGTCGCCAGGTTGTCCGCGAACCGGTTCAGCAGGCGTGTCACCGCCGTGGACACCGCGTCGGCGGGCAGGTCCGCGACCCGGCCGTCCGCCGTCGCCGTACCGGTGAACGCGACGGTCGTGCCGCCCTCCGCCGGGAGGAGCCGCACCGTGAGGCGCAGTTCGACGGAGCCGCTGCCGCGGGCCTCCGTCCCGTCGCCCTCGACCGTGTGGGTGCCGTCGTCCCGGGCGGTGACGCGGAGCGCGCCGCGGTAGGTGATGGTGTGCCCGGCGACGCGTACCCTCAGGCGTCCGGCCACCGGGGCCGCGCCCGCCTCCTGCTGGAGCCCGGGAACCGCTCGGGCCACGCGTTCGGGATCGGACAGGGCCGCCCTGAGCCGATCGGCCGGAACCGGAACGAACACCTCATGCTCCATGTCAGCCGAGCCTACCCACGGCGCCCTCGTTCGCACCCGTACATACACGGATTCCGCGGGCCGAGCCTCCCCGTGGCCCCGTGGCACGGCGGCGCGTCCGCCTCAGCCCGCGTACCGCGGGTGTACCAGCGTCGACGGCGGCAGGTCCCACGCGCGCGTCTCCCCGGCCTGCCGGATGCCCGCCGTCAGCGCTCCGCGCGTGAGCGCGCGCAGGCCGCCGGGCAGTGTCTCCGGGACGTCCGGCATCGGCCGTCCCTCCGCGGACGCCAGGAGGAACCCCCAGTCGCGGGGCGCCCGGGACGCCCCCGAGGTACGGTCCGGGCCCGACACGAACGCGGACGCGCGGCCGCCCACGCGGTACGGCGCCGTCCACAGACCGGCCGCCCGCAGCGTCGCGTCGACCGTCCAGAAGACGCGCGGCCGGGACTTGGCCGGACCCGCGTGCACCACCAGCCGTCCGCCGGGCGCGAGGACCTTCCGGACCATGCCGTAGAACTCCTGCGAGTACAGCTTCGCGTCCGCCGTGATGCCCGGGTCGGACAGGCTCGCGACGACGACGTCGTACGCCGCCGGGGGCGCCCCGCGCAGCCAGGCGAAGGCGTCCGCGGTGCGCACGTGCACGCGCGCGTCGTCGTACGCGTCACCGTTGAGGGCGGCGAGCGCCGGGTCGGAGCGGGCCAGCCGGACCACGCCCGGGTCGGCCCCGGCCACGTCGACCCGGCGCACGTCCGGATACCGCAGCACTTCGCGGGTCGCGAGACCCTCGCCGCCGTCGAGGACGAGCACGCGCGCGTGGGTGCCGTTCATCGCGGGGTGGACGAGGGCCTCGTGGTAGCGGCGTTCGTCGCGGCCGCTGAACCGCAGCCGGCCGTCGAGGAAGAGGGCGAGCGGCCGGCCGCGCGTCCCGCCGGTGAGGACGACCTCCCGGTCGCCGGTGCGCAGCACGACCCTGACGTCGGCGCCGTAGACCGCCCGCCGGGCCTGCCGTTCGAAGTCGTCGGCGAGCACCGCGGCCGTGGCGAGCAGGGCGAGGACGAGGACGTTGACGAGGAGGAGGCACCAGCGGCAGCGGTGCCGCAGGTCCTTGCGGAACAGCCCCAGGGCGAGGGCGGCGCCGGCCACCACGTTCACCGCGCCGGTGAGCAGGGCGCCGGTCACCTGGCCGAGCCAGGGCAGCAGCAGGAAGGGAAAGGCGAGGCCGCCGACGAGCGCGCCCACGTAGTCCGCGGCGAACAGGTCCGCCACCGCGCCGCCCGCGTCCTGGCGGCGGACGCGCTGGATCAGCTCCATCAGCAGCGGCACCTCCGCGCCGATGAGGCCGCCGATGGCGAGGGAGAAGGCGACGAGGACGCAGCTCGGTCCGTCCTTCCACATCCCGCCCCAGTCGCCGGTCCAGGCGAACACCGCGTACATCGCCATCGCGCTGCAGCCGCCGATCAGGGCGAGCGCCGCCTCGATGGCACCGAAACCGGCCGCGGCGTGCCAGCGGAGCCGCTTCGCGGCGAGCGAGCCGACGCCCATCGCGAAGACCATCACGGAGAGGACGACGGACGCCTGGGTGACCGAGTCGCCGACCAGGTACGAGGCCAGGGCGACGAGTTCGAGTTCGTACACCAGTCCGCAGGCCGCGCAGACGAACACACAGGTGAGGACGAGGAACCGGCCGGTGCCCTGACGGACGGGCAGCCGCGCCTGGCCGCCGCCCGCACCCGTTCCCGGCGGGGGGACGCCGGGGGGTGCGGGAGCGCGCGACTCGATCACGCTGGGAACGCTACGTCACACTTCCGTGGCACTACGTCACCCACACGTGTGGAAGTACGACCGCGCGAAGCACCGGTGTTTGCGGGGGCTTCACCTCCGACGCTCCATCAAGTGGCGCGCTCCGATGCGCGGTTGCCTCACACCGGCGCCGGCACCCGCACCCCCACCCTCGTCCTGGTGGCCACCAACTGGCCGTCCTGCGGGTACGCGTGCCAGGTCCGCCAGTGCACCTGGCCCTGGTGGCGCTGGGCGAGCATCGCGGTGAAGGCGTGGGGACTGCCGGGAAAGACGCCCGCGAGGCCGTGGGGATGGTCGGACACCAGCGCCAGCAACTCCTGCGCGCGCCCCGCGAAACAACCCGGCGAGAGGACCTCCACACGCGCGGAGAACTCGTACTCCCAGTCACCGACCCGCTTGGCCACGCCCAGCGGGAGCGGCGTGCTGGAACCCGGCATGCACGCGACCGTCTCCGAGCACGTTCCCCTCTCCTCCTCGAGGAGCACCTGGTGGGAGGCTCCGAGCAGTCTCAACTGAAGCATCACGTCAGCGAGTTCGAGGTTGAGGACGGCGAGCGCGGGCAGCGGTTCGCGGCCCAGGGCCCAGGCGAGGTCGGCCGCGCTCGTATCGGTGTAGGAGGTGTTCAGGGTCGTGAGCATGGGTCGGCTCCGCAAGCACGCAAAGAGTGGGGTGGTACCGGCACGCCCCGATCGGCCCCGGTGGATGACCCGGTCGGCCAGTGGGATGGGGACGTCCGTTCAGGTCTGATCAGCCCGGTCAGGCCTTTGGGGGGAGGACGTCCGGGGGCTGCGTTGGCGATTTATAGGGAATCATGAAGTGTGGCGCCGCCACAGCGTTTTTACCCATCTTCGTAGGGGTTCCATCCCCCGAGGGCTCCCCAGCTCAACTGTTCAACCGGGCGTGCGCCCACCGCGTCGAAGTGCTCCCAGCGCGCCCGGTCACCTGCTGATGCGCGTGGGCACACACCCGTCCCGCGCGACGACCATCGGCACACGCACCCCGCGCACGCCTCCACGCACGACGGGCGCCCGCCGGGAGGTCACCCCTCCCGACGGGCGCCCGCACATCAGCCCGTGCGACCCGTCCTGGGTCCGTACGTCGTCAGTTGCCGCCGCCGCATCCGCCGCCACCCCCGCAGGAGTGCCCGCCTCCGCCCGACGAGGAGCCGCACGAGGAGCCCCCGCCGCCCGAGTCCGACCCCGAGCCGGAGTCGGAACCCGAGCCCCAGCCGATGTCGCCCGCCCACCAGCTGCCGCCACCGGTCGAGTCCACCGAGTGGGGCCGCCGTGTCGTCCCCACCCTGGTCCGCGCGCCACGTCGGCTCACGACCACCGTGAACACCACTACCGCGCAGACGATCGCAAGGATGATGCCGATCACCGCGAGTGCCATGGCGTCACCCGCCTTTCTTCCCCCGAAGCGGTCGTGCCCCTGGCCCCCCGTGGGCTCGGAACCGGTCCCCCGCTTCTCGCGTGCCACGGGAATGCCCTGCGCTCCATCGGGCGAAAGCAGAGTTGAGGAACTCCAGAGCTTCGGCGCAGGATGGCGGCCATGACCTCCAGCCCGCGTCCCGCGTCCGACTCCACGCCCGGCACCGCGTCCGGCTCCGCGCGCCCCCCGCTGAACCGCCGGCTCGCCGAGTTCGGGACGACGATCTTCGCCGAGATGTCGGCCCTGGCCGTCAGCACCGGCTCCATCAACCTGGGCCAGGGCTTCCCCGACACGGACGGCCCGGAGGAGATCCGCGAGGCCGCCGTGCGGGCGCTGCGCGACGGACGGGGCAACCAGTACCCGCCGGGCCCCGGCATCCCCGAGCTGCGCGCGGCCGTCGCGGCGCACCAGGAGCGGCGGTACGGGCTGCTGTACGACGCCGACACGGAGGTGCTCGTCACGGCGGGCGCGACCGAGGCCATCGCCGCGTCGCTGCTCGCGCTGCTGGAGCCCGGCGACGAGGTGATCGCCCTGGAGCCGTACTACGACTCGTACGCGGCGTGCATCGCGATGGCGGGCGCGCGCCGGGTGCCGGTCACGCTCCGGCCGCACCGCGGCGAGGACGGGGCGCCGTCGTTCCGGCTCGACCTCGACGAGCTGCGGGACGCCGTGACCGACCGCACCCGGCTGCTGCTGATCAACACCCCGCACAACCCGACCGGCACCGTCCTCACCCGCGCCGAGCTCGCCGCGATCGCCGGGCTGGCCGTCGAGCGCGACCTGCTGGTCGTGACCGACGAGGTCTACGAGCACCTGGTCTTCGACGGCGCCGAGCACGTGCCGCTCGCGACCTTCCCCGGCATGCGGGAGCGGACGGTCGCCATCGGCAGCGCGGGGAAGAGTTTCTCGTTCACCGGCTGGAAGGTCGGCTGGGTGACGGCCGCGCCCGCCCTGCTGTCCGCGGTCCGGTCGGCGAAGCAGTTCCTGACGTACGTCTCCTCCGGGCCCTTCCAGTACGCGGTCGCCGAGGCGCTCGCGCTGCCGGAGACGTACTTCGCCGCCTTCCGCGCGGACATGCAGGCCAAGCGGGACGTGCTGGCGGCCGGGCTCGCGGAGGCGGGGTTCGAGGTGTTCCGGCCGGCGGGCACGTACTTCGTCACCACCGACATCCGGCCGCTCGGCGAGCGGGACGGCTTCGCCTTCTGCCGCGCCCTGCCGGAGCGGGCGGGCGTGGTCGCCGTCCCGAACGCCGTCTTCTACGACCACCGCGAGGTCGGCGCGCCCTTCGTGCGGTTCGCCTTCTGTAAGCAGGTCGAGGTACTGCAGGAGGCGGTCAAGCGGCTCAAGACGGCCTTCTAGCGAAGCATTTCGCGCCATTATTGGCGTGTAAAGCTGGCAAATCCGATTTACCGGACGCATGGTTCCGGGTGTGACACACGTCAGCACCGTGCCGGCGCAGGGGCGCAAAGGTGCCCGGCGACCACCCGCCCGTGTCCGGTCCGTACCCGAGCGGCCGCCCGCCGTCGTGCTGGCCGTCGGCCTCTTCCTGGCCGCCCGGCTCGTCGGCGTCGTCGTCCTCGCCGTGGTGGCCCACGGCACAGGCCGGGGACTGTTCCACGTGCTCACCCACACGTGGGACACGCCCTGGTACCTGGGCATCGCCGAGAACGGCTACGGGGTGGTGCGGAGCACCTGGTTCGGGACCGCCAACGACCTGGCGTTCTTCCCGCTCTACCCGGGGCTCGTGCGCGCGGTCACCGAGATCGTGCCGATCGGCGGCGGCACCGCGGGGCTGCTGGTGTCGTGGACGGCCGCGGCGGTCGCCGCCTGCGGGCTGTACGCGATCGGGGCTCGGCTGTACGGCCGGGGCGCCGGTGTCGTGCTGGTCCTGCTGTGGGCGGTGCTCCCGCACTCCGTCGTGCTGTCACTGGCCTATACCGAGTCCCTGCTCACCGCTTTCGCGGCCTGGTCCCTGTACGCGGTGCTCACCGGGCGCTGGGTGTGGGCGGGCACGCTGGCGGCGCTCGCGGGCCTGGCCCGGCCGAACGGGATCGCCGTGACGGCGGCGGTGCTCGTGGCGGCGGCGTGCGAGGTGTGGCGGCGGCGCGGCCGGGACGTCCCGCTCCGGCTGTGGGCGGGCGTCGCGCTGGCGCCGCTCGGCTGGAGCGGCTACGTGCTGTGGGTGGGGGCGCGCACGGGTGATCTGCTCGGCGGGTACTTCGCGGTGCAGCGGGGGTGGGGGTCGAGGTTCGACTTCGGGGTGAGCGCGGTGCGGTTCGCCGGGGAGAAGCTGCTGCACGGCGGCCGGTACACGTACGCCATGGCGATGGTGATCGTGCTGGTCTCGGTCGTGCTGTTCGTGCTGCTCGCCCTCGACCGGCCACCGAGTGCCCTGCTGGTGTACACGGGCGTGCTGCTGCTGATCGCGCTCGGCGGCTCCAACTTCTTCGCCTGCAAGCCGCGTTTCCTGCTGCCCGCCTTCCCGCTGCTGCTGCCGCCCGCGCTGGCACTGGTCCGGACGGCGCGAACCCGGCCCTGGCACGCGACCGTGGTGGTCGCCGCCCTGGCCGGGTTCTCGTTCTGCTACGGGGCGTTCCTGGTCGTGCACGGCGGCACGTCCCTGTGACGGCCCGCCGGCGCGCCGAGGATCACTCGTCCCCGGGCTTCTCCGCCTCGTCGACGTCCTCCGCGAGACCGAGCTGCTCGACGAGCCAGCGGTCGAACTCGATGGCGGCCCGCACCCAGCTCACCGTCGACGACACGAAGTGCTCCAGGCTGACACCCGTGCCGATCAGCATCTGCGCCTCGCCGATGAGGCGGACGGTGCCGTCCTCGTGGGTGTGGCTGTAGACCTTCGGCCACAGGGTGCGGCGGTTCCACTCGTCGATCTGCTCGAGCAGCGCGGCCTTCTGCTCGATGTCGTGCGGCCGGTCGTAGAACGTCCGCACCGAGAACACCTGCTGCTCGGCCTCGCCGCGGAACATGAAGTACGTACGGAACTGCTCCCACGGCGCCGCGAGGTCACCCTCGTCGTCGACGACGTACTTCAACTCCATCTGGTCGAGGAGCTGCTTCACGAGGTCCTGATCCGGGACCACGGGGCCCGCCGGTCCTTGCGGCTGCGGCTGTGGCTGCTGGCCCCCGAAGTTCGGAATCGAGGACGGGTCGATGCTCACCGTGTTTTTCCCTTCGTACGGATTCCGCCATCCTCCCTCATCCGGGGAGGGGGGTGGCAAGCCCCGACGGGCCTGTCACCCATCGGCTGGCTCGATCCGGTCAGCCGAAACCACCGGGCTCCGATTCTCGTCCTCCGCCGTGGCCGCCGGGGCCGGTTCCGGCGTACGCGCCGTGCCGCGCCACGGCCCGCCGCCCTCCCGGGGTGACGGGCCGTACGCACCACCGCGCCGCTACAGCGTCTTGCCGCTTCCCGGCCCCACGATCAGGTCGTCGCCGAAGCGGTCCACGCGGACGGTGTCGCCGTCCTTGATCTCGCCGGAGAGGATCTCCCGGGCGAGGCGGTCGCCGATCGCGGTCTGCACCAGGCGGCGCAGCGGGCGGGCGCCGTAGGCCGGGTCCATGCCCTCGTCGGCGAGCCAGGCCAGGGCCTCGTCGCCGACCTCCAGGGTGAGCCGGCGCTCGGCGAGCCGCCGGGCCAGGGAGTCGATCTGGAGCCGGGCGATCCGGCTCAGCTCGTCCTTGGTCAGGGCGGAGAAGACCACCAGGTCGTCCAGCCGGTTGAGGAACTCCGGCTTGAACGAGGCGCGGACGACCTCCAGCACCTGCTCCTTCTTCTCCACCTCACTGCTCAGCGGGTCGACCAGGAACTGGCTGCCCAGGTTGGAGGTCAGGATCAGGATCGTGTTGCGGAAGTCGACCGTACGGCCCTGGCCATCCGTGAGGCGCCCGTCGTCCAGTACCTGCAGCAGGATGTCGAAGACCTCGGGATGGGCCTTCTCCACCTCGTCCAGCAGGACCACGCTGTACGGCCTGCGGCGTACCGCCTCCGTCAGCTGGCCGCCCTCCTCGTAGCCGACGTACCCGGGGGGCGCGCCGACCAGCCGGGCCACGCTGTGCTTCTCGCTGTACTCCGACATGTCGATGCGGACCATGGCCCGCTCGTCGTCGAAGAGGAAGTCCGCGAGCGCCTTGGCCAGCTCGGTCTTGCCGACACCGGTCGGACCGAGGAAGAGGAAGGACCCGGTGGGCCGGTCGGGGTCGGAGATCCCGGCGCGGGTACGGCGCACGGCGTCCGACACGGCGCGCACGGCCTCCGTCTGGCCGATGAGCCGCTTGCCGAGCTCGTCCTCCATCCGCAGCAGTTTCTGGCTCTCGCCCTCCAGCAGCCGGCCGGCCGGGATGCCGGTCCAGGAGCCGACGACGTCCGCGATGTCGTCCGGGCCGACCTCCTCCTTCACCATGGTGTCCCTGGCGGCCTCCTCCTCGGCGGCGGAGGCCTCCTCCAGGTCCCGCTCCAGGGCCGGGATCTCGCCGTACAGCAGCTTGGACGCGGTGTCGAAGTCGCCGTCGCGCTGGGCGCGCTCGGCCTGGCCGCGCAGGTCGTCCAGCTTCTCCTTCAGCTCACCGACCCGGTTGAGGGACTGCTTCTCCTTCTCCCAGCGGGCGGTCAGCCCGCGCAGCTCCTCCTCCTTGTCGGCGAGGTCGCGGCGCAGCCGCTCCAGCCGCTCGCGCGCAGCCTGGTCGGTCTCCTTGCTGAGCGCCAGCTCCTCCATGCGCAGCCGGTCGACGGCGCGCTGCAGCTCGTCGATCTCGACGGGCGAGGAGTCGATCTCCATCCGCAGCCGGGAGGCGGCCTCGTCCACGAGGTCGATGGCCTTGTCGGGCAGGAAGCGGGAGGTGATGTAGCGGTCGGAGAGGGTGGCGGCGGCGACCAGCGCCCCGTCCGCGATCTGCACCTTGTGGTGCGCCTCGTAGCGGCCCTTGAGCCCGCGCAGGATCGCGACGGTGTCCTCGACGGTGGGCTCGGCGACCAGCACCTGCTGGAAGCGGCGCTCCAGGGCCGGGTCCTTCTCGATCCGCTCCCGGTACTCGTCCAGCGTCGTCGCGCCGACCATGCGCAGCTCACCGCGGGCGAGCATGGGCTTGAGCATGTTGCCGGCGTCCATGGCGGAGTCGCCGCCGGCGCCCGCGCCCACGACGGTGTGCAGCTCGTCGATGAAGGTGATGATCTGCCCGTCGGAGTCCTTGATCTCCGCGAGGACGGTCTTCAGCCGCTCCTCGAACTCACCGCGGTACTTGGCCCCGGCGACCATCGCCCCGAGGTCGAGCGCGACCAGCCGCTTGTCCTTCAGCGACTCGGGCACGTCGCCCTTCACGATGCGCTGGGCGAGCCCCTCGACCACGGCGGTCTTGCCGACGCCCGGCTCACCGATCAGCACCGGGTTGTTCTTGGTACGGCGGGACAGCACCTGCACCACGCGGCGGATCTCGGTGTCCCGGCCGATGACCGGGTCGAGCTTGCCCTCGCGGGCCGCCGCCGTGAAGTCGGTGCCGAACTTCTCCAGGGCCTTGTACTGGCCCTCGGGGTCGGGTGTGGTCACCCGGCGCCCTCCCCTCGCCTTGGTGAAGGCCTCCTGCAGCCGCTTGGCCGTGGCCCCTTGACCGGACAGTACGTCACCGGCCTGGCCGCCCTTCGCGGCGATGCCGATCAGCAGGTGCTCCGTGGAGAGGTACTCGTCGCCCAGCTCCTTGGCCTTGGCCTGCGCCTCGGCGATGACGGCGAGCAGCTCGCGGTTGGGCTGGGGCGGCGCGACGGTGGAGCCGGTCACGCTGGGCAGGCCGGCGAGGACGCGTTCGGCGCCCGCGCGCACGGAGGCCTGGTCGGCGTCGACGGCCGCCAGCAGGTCGATGATGTTCTCGTTCTCCTGACGGCCTCGCCCCTGGAGCAGAGCCAGGAGCAGGTGGGCCGGGGTGAGGTCCGCGTGCCCCTCGGCCACGGCCCGATTGCCGGCCGTCCTGATCGCGTCCCGGCTCCTGTTGGTCAGCTCGGCATCCACGTTCGCCTTCTCCTCCTTGCGTCAGCCTCGCTCAGCTGTTGCCTGCACCACTCTGACTTCGGCAACGTGCACAAAGTTGAGTCTATTCCACTCAAGGGCGATTCGGGGAGGCGGAGCGGCACGGAGTCGCCCTGCCGGACGCGTACCCCGCGGATCGGCGCGCTCCCGGCCGGCGGGCCGGAGGTGACGAGGGCCCGACGGCAAGCAGAAAGGCGCCTCCGGTGGAGACGCCTTGGAAGCGCGGCCGGCGCACGGCATGCGGGCACGGCCGTGGCCGGATCCGACCCGGGTCACCGGGGAACCGATCCGCCCACATCAGGGAAAAGGCCGTAAACCTGCAGCGGCGTCACCGTGTTCAGGTCACGGTGACGCCGCTGCTGGGGGGAAGCGCCTGCGCGATCTACAACGACGGGGGAATCGCGTCAGGCACTGCGGGGGGTGGCTGAAACGGCCGCGGGGGCCGCCGGGGCCTCCGGCCGGGGGAGCCGGTGGTCGCGCTGGTCGAGGTTCACGAAGATCATCCCGTACCGGACGGCACACCGTACTGGCTGCGGCGCGCCGCGCGGTCGCCGCAGACACCGGTACGCCCGAATGTCCTCGTCCTCGTCCCGGGTGACCACCACCGGCTCGCCGAACACGGTCACCATCAACGAGTCACCGCTGTGGGGGATGGCGGTGGCCAGGTCGATGAAATGCCAGCCGGAACGGTACGCGGTGGCCATCTCCCGACGGAAGGAGCGGTCATCCGGAGGTGTGGTCACGTCAACTCCCGGAACCCTCGTCCACGATCACGGCGTTGCCGCTGCTTGCCGGCCAGTGACTGTCCGCCCGAACGTCGCTCTTCGCATCGGAGAGGCCACTCAGTGCTCCGAAGGCCACAACGGCTGAGAAGGCGATGCCAAGCATCGAGCGAAGCATTCTCTTACGCATAGTCGGCTTCGTCCTCACTTGAAGGTCTCCTCTTCCCCCGTCGGATACGACGATGGCTCATTCAGGCACGTCATCGCCACACAATCGATGCATCATGTTCCTGCACGTTCAGGACCCTGGGGGGTGGAGATTTGGTAGCGAATCGGGACAGAGGGATACATCCCCACACGGTCACCGAGCTGTGTGAAGAAGGAGGACGTCTCTACGCGCACGCGTTGCGCGCAGGACGCATCGCGCGTGCGGAGGTGGAGTCCGCCCCATGCCTGGAGGAGCTCGCGCTCCTCCACCCCGATCCCAGTGACCCGGACTGGCTGCGACCCGTTCCACCGCTGGTGGCCCTGGCACAACGGCTCAATCCCATAGAGCGCGAGATCTCCGAGCGTAGGCGTCTGTCGATCGCCTTGGCGGACACTTTCGAGCCGTTCATGACCCTCAGCGCCGGGGAGGCGGCGCCGACTCACTCGATCACCGTGCTGGAGGGGGGCGAGCGGATCAACGGGGCACTCAACCTGGCCACGGCGCAGTGCCAGAACGAGATGCTCACCATCCAGCCAAGCGACCGCGGCCCCGAGCCCGAGCGCAGCCTCCTCCTGGGACTGGAACGCGACAGGCCACTGCTCGAACGTGGTGTGCGCATCCGGACCCTCTACCAGCACACGGCCCGCCACAGTCCGGAGAGGCTGGCCTACGTGTCGCAGCTCTCCTACGGCAAGGCCGAGTACCGCACGATCGACGAGCTGGTCGAGCGTCTCATCATCTGCGACGAGACCGTCGCCTTCATCCCCGCCCGGGACGACCAGCAGGTCGCCCTGGAGCTCCGCCACCCGGGCCTCATCCGTTACCTGGTCAAGGTCTTCGAGTTCATGTGGGGCCGCGCCGTGCCGCTGAGCGCCGGGGCACCCTACGAGACCGCCCCGGGCGGCATCACGGAGATACAGCACTCCATCGCCAAGCTGCTCGTGGAGGGCCACGTCGACGAGGCCATAGCCCGCCGTCTCGGCATGAACGTGCGCACCTGCCGGGCCCACATAGCGAAGCTGGCCACGGCGCTGGGCAGCGGCAGCCGGGCCCAACTCGGCTACCTCATCGCCCAGTCGGGCATCCTGGAGCAGGACTCCCGACAGTCGAGGGAAGCGAGTCACATGTGATTTCAGAGGTGCACGGGCACAGACCGGACGAGCTGTGCGAGGAGGGTCTGAGCCTGTACGAGCGGGCGCTCCGCGAAGGCGGTGTCCGGCGGAGCGACGCGGATCCGGCCCCCTGCCTGACCGGACTCGGCCTGCTGCAGCCGGACATCACCGACAGCGGATGGCTGCGCCCCCTCCCGCCCGCCGTGGCCCTCCCGCGGCTTCTCGGGGACATCGCGGAGGACATCGCCCGGCAGCGCCGGCGCGAGTCGCGGCTGGCGGACACGCTGCGGCCCCTCATGGAGCTCGGCACCCCGCACTCGGCCCCGGGCGACGCCGCCTCCTTCACGGTCGTGAGCGGGATGGAGAACATCAACGCCCGTATCGGCCGGCTGATGGCCGGGGCGGCCGAAGAACTGCTCACCGTGCAGCCGGGCGGGAAGCGGCCCCCGGCGCTCCTCGACGCCGACCTGGCCCGGGAACAGGACCTGCTCTCCCGCGGCGGCCGCATGCGCACGCTCTACCAGCACACCACGCGCCACGATCTCGGGGTCCTCGCCCACTACGAGCGGCTGGACGGCGACGCGGAGGTCCGCACCCTCGACGAGCTGCCCAACCGCATGATCATCCTGGACCGGTCCGTAGCCTTCATCCCCGCGAACCGGGACCGCACCATGGCCGTGGAGGTCCACCACCCGGCCGTCCTCACCTACCTCGCCACCACCTTCGACATCCTCTGGCGCATGGCGACACCCATGCATCCCCGAGCGGTCCAGCCCCCCTCGGTCAACGGCATCACCCCCCGTCAGCACGCCATCGCCGCCCTCCTCGTCGAGGGTCACACCGACACGGCCATCGCCGAGCGCCTCGGGATGAACGTGCGCACCGCCCGCGTCCACATCGCCAAGCTCGCCGCCACCCTCGGCAGTGAGAGCCGCGCCCAGCTCGGCTACCTCATCGGCCGGTCGGGGATTCTGGAGCGGAAGCAGGAGCAGGGGCAGGGGCAGGGGTAGGCACGACGGCGGTGGACAGTGCCGTGGGCGGAGACGGTTCCCCGGAGTGGCCGGTCCGCGGCGGGCAGTCCAGCCCCGCCTGCGCGATGCGCACCCCCAGCTGCGTACGGCTCGCCGCCCCCAGCGTCTCCGACAGCCGCGCGATGTGGGCCCGGCACGTACGGACGCTGATGCCGAGGCGCTCCGCGACCACCGCGTCCTGGTGGCCCTCGGCCAGCAGGGCGGCGATCGAGCGTTCCCGGTGGGTGATGCCCTCGATGCCGGTGGAGGGCAGGGCGGCCGTGAAGGGGACGCCCAGGCGCCAGAGCCGTTCGAAGACCGTGACCAGGTACTCCACCAGGGCCGGGTGGCGGATCTCCAGCGCCATCGTGCGGTCCGCGTTGGCGGGGATGAAGGCGACCGTGCGGTCGAAGAGGATCAGCCGCTCCACGACCTCGTCCAGGGTGCGCGCCTCCGCCGCGTCGCCCATCAGCTCCATGTAGGTGTGCAGGCCCTGCCCGTGCCGGGCCACGTGCGTGTAGAGGTCGCGCATGCGGACGCCCCGGCGGCGCATCTCCATGGCGCGGTGCAGACCCTCGTTCAGTTCGTCCTCGCGCCGGATGCCGCCCGGCTGGACGGTGAGCACCTCCGTCGTGCACGCCTCGGTCGCCTGGTCCATGGCGGCCCGGATGCGCGGCAGCCCGTCCAGGACGCGGATCGCCGCGCCCTCGGCCGCCGGCTGCACCCGGTCGCCGCCGAGCCCCGCGTACCACTCCACGGCCGTCACCGCCGTGCCGACCCGGGCCTGGCTCGCGCTGACCTCCTCGTGGACGCCGCGCAGCAGCCGGGTCATGACCTCCAGCGGGGAGGTGGGCACCAGCCAGCACATGTCGTCGGGGTCGGGGTGCAGCAGGGCGAGCTCGACCAGGCAGGGCACTGCCTCCGCCTCCTCGCGCGACACCCGGCCCCGCCGTATCGCCCGGGCGTACAGGCGGTCCCCGGCCTCGCACAGCCGTTCGGCGCCATGGGGGTGCACGTCCCGGCCCTCTCCGTCCCGGCCGCAGGTCGGCAGGCCGCCGAGGCGGTCACCACCCTGTCGGTCACCGCCGTGCGGATAGGCGTCCGTCCCGTGCCCGGCCATCTCCCACCCCTGGCTCCAGCGTCTTCCGCAGCGCAACTATGCGCGGCCCGTCCGGTCTCCGCAACACTCACCGAAGGCGCGGGCGATCCGGATTGACCTAAAGAATCCGCACTTCTCCGCGCCGCGCCTCCGGCCCGTCGTAACCTGTTGACGGTACGGGAGGCCGTGCCGTTCCCGGCGCGGCGCGCCCGGCCGCCCGGGGCTTCCGCAGCGCCCTGAGCGGCGGCGGCGGACCCGCCGGCGCCCGGCCCGAGGCGCCCCCCGGACCACCGGTCCCGCCCCTCACCGTTCCGCATACCTCGCGCGAGGCACTCCGGATCAGGCAGTGATCAATGTGTTACGTGCCGGACCGCCGCCAGACCGGGTGAGAGCGGATTTGACGCATACGCGCACCGCCGCCCCCGGTCACGACGGACCGGGGGCGGCGGTGGGGGACGTACGGCCGTCGGACGCCGGAGCGGCGGCGGGTCACCGCAGGCCGGCCTCCGCGCAGGCCTCCCGGTACCGGCCCGCGCAGATCTCCTCGACCGTGTAGATCTCGTCCGCGACGACCGTGTCGCCGATGTTCTCCTTGGTCAGCGCGACCACGGGCACGAGCTGGGCCGGGATGTCCTCGTGCGTCGGGGAGTCGACCTTGTCACGGCTGAGGGCGTCGAACTCGATGGAACGGTTCTGCACCCGGGCGACGGCCATCTCGGCGGCGGCGCTCGCCTCCTGCGGGTACGACTTGTACACGCTCATGAACTGGTCGCCCGTGAGGATCCGCTGCACCGCGGCCAGTTCGGCGTCCTGCCCGGTGACGGGCGGCACCTTCGAGACCCCGGCGGCCTTGAGGGCGTCGATCACGGCGCCGGCGATGCCGTCGTTGGCCGCGTAGACCCCGGCGATGCCGTCCAGGCCGACGGCCTCGATCGCGTCCTCCATGTTGGCCTTGGCGTTCGCCGGGCTCCAGTCCTTGGTGTCGTACGTCTTGGCGATCGTCACCCTGTCCTGGAGCTCGGCCGTGGCACCGGCTCTGAACAGCGCGGTGTTCGGGTCGGTGGTCGCGCCGTTCATCATGACGATCTTGCCGCCGTCGTTGCCGAGCGCGTCCGCGAGCGCCCTGCCCTGCACCTCACCGACGAGTTCGTTGTCGAAGGAGACGTACGCGTCGATCGGGCCCTGCGCCAGCCGGTCGTACGCGATGACGGGGATGCCCGCGTCCTTCGCCTTTTGCACGCCGCTCTCGATCGCCTCGGCGTCGACGGCGTCCAGGAGCAGCACGTCGACCTTGTCCGCGATCATCTGGTCGAGCTGCTCGTTCTGCCGGTCGGCGTCGCCCTCGGCGTTGGCGTACGCGACCTGCCCCTTGCCACTGGTCAGCTCGGCGACCTTGTCCTCGATGATGGGGTGGTCGAACTTCTCGTAACGGGCGTTCTCCTTCTCCGGCAGGAGAAGGCCCACCGTGATGTCGTCCCCCTTCGCGGAACTCGCCGCGCTGCCGGTGCCGCCCTCGCCACCGCAGGAGACGAGGGACAGCGCCACGGCGGACATCGCCAGGGCGGTGGCGGTCCGGCGGGCGACGGGACGACGTATACGGATACGGGTGTTACGGATGTTCACTCCAGATGCCTTCCGGGCGTGGACGCAACAGTGCGACCCAGTGGCTGAAAGCCAACGCTTGAAGAAGTGACAACAGCGATATGTGTTATCAGTGTGAAGAGAGTAGAGCGTTGAGAGCCCGGGAAGAACTCATCGTTTTCACTTTGTGAGCCGGCATGCGTCATTGCGGGCGACGCCGAGAATTTTTTTGCCGGTTATCTCCAGGCGGACGGCTTTTGTCCGGCCCTGGTACTGCTTCGAGCCACCGGCAGCCACCGGACAACATGAGGGGCCCGGAGAACCTCACGGCCTCCGGGCCCCTCACGTCACTGCGGCTCCGGCGTCAGTCCGAGGACTGCCGGCCCTTCGGCCGCCACACCACCAGGGCGCTCGTCTGCTGGACCTCCTGGTACGGCACGAGGTCGCGGCGGTACGAGGCGTGCACCGCGGCCTCGCGCTGCTGCATGGCCACCGCCGCGCCCTCCACCGCCGCCTGCAGCTCCGCCACCCGGTTCTGCAGCGCGGCGACCTGGTTCTCCAGTTCGATGATGCGCTTGATCCCGGCGAGGTTGATGCCCTCGTCCTGCGACAGCTGCTGCACCTGGCGGAGCAGCTCGATGTCGCGGGCCGAGTAGCGCCGGCCCCGGCCCGCGGTACGGTCCGGGGAGACCAGACCCAGGCGGTCGTACTGACGCAGCGTCTGCGGGTGCAGACCGGAGAGCTGGGCCGCCACCGAGATGACGTAGACCGGGGTCTCCTCGGTCAGCTCGTACGGGTTACGTCGACGGCCGTCCATCTGGTCATGCTCCCTTCGCGGCCTGGAACAGCTCCGCCCGCGGGTCCTCTCCCGCGGTCGCCTCGCGGTACGCCTCGAGGGCGTCCCGCGCCTTGCCCGACACGTCCTTCGGCACCGCCACCTCGACGGTGACCAGCAGGTCCCCGCGCGTGCCGTCCTTGCGGACCGCGCCCTTGCCGCGGGCCCGCATCGTACGGCCGTTCGGGGTGCCCGGCGGCAGCTTGAGCGTGACCGGCGGCCCGCCCAGCGTGGGGACGCGGATCTCGCCGCCCAGCGCCGCCTCGGGGTACGTCACCGGCACCGTCACCGTCAGGTTGTCGCCCTTGCGCCCGAAGACCGGGTGCGCGTCGACGTGCACGACCACGTACAGGTCGCCCGCCGGGCCGCCCCGCTCACCGGGCGCCCCCTTGCCGCGCAGCCGGATCCGCTGCCCGTCCGAGACCCCCGCGGGGATACGTACCTGCATGGTCCGCGAGGACTTGGCGCGCCCCGATCCCTTGCAGACCTCGCACGGGTCCTCGGAGATGAGGCCGCGGCCCTTGCAGTCCGGGCAGGGGTCGGTGAGCGAGAAGCCGCCGCCGGAGCCGCGCGCCACCTGCCCGGTGCCGACGCAGGTCGGGCACACGCGCGGCGTGCCGTTCTTGTCGCCGGTGCCGGAGCATGCCTTGCACGGCTGCTGGCTGGACATCCTGAGCGGTACGGTCGCGCCGTCCACGGCCTCCGTGAAGCTCAGCGTGACCTCGGACTCGATGTCCTGGCCGCGCCGGGGCTGGGTGCGCGCGCCGGAGCCCGCGCCGCCACGGTTGAACAGGCCGCCGAAGACGTCACCGAGCCCGCCGCCGAAACCGCCGGCTCCGCCCGCTCCGCCGCCCTGGGCACCGCCTCCGAAGAGGTCGCCCAGGTCGAAGTTGAACGATCCTCCTGCGGCGCCGGGGCCCGGACGGAAGCCGCCGTTGCCGAAGAGGGCGCGCGCCTCGTCGTACTCCTTGCGCTTCTTGGGGTCGCCGAGTATGTCGTTCGCCTCGGAGATCTCCTTGAAGCGCTCCTCGGCCCTGGCGTTGCCCTTGTTGGCGTCCGGGTGGAACTCGCGGGCGAGCTTCCGGTACGCCTTCTTGATCTCGGCCTCGGTGGCGTCCTTGGGGACGCCGAGGACCTTGTAGTAGTCCTTCTCGATGAAGTCCTTGGTACTCACCCTCGACGTCCCTCCTCCCTCGTCGTCCGTGCTACGTCAGCCCTCGTCCGGGCCACCGTTCTCCTTGTCGTCGCCCGCCGCGTCCTTCGCGCCCGCCCCGTCGTCGGAGCCTTCTTCCTTGACCGTCTGCGCTCCGGGCTGCGGCTCGGCGACGGCCACCCGCGCGGGGCGGATGGTGCGCTCGCCGATGCGATACCCCGGCTGCAGAATCGCCACGCACGTCGTCTCGGTGACGTCCGGGGCGTAGGAGTGCATCAGGGCCTCGTGGATCGTCGGGTCGAAGGGCTCGCCCTCCTTGCCGAACTGCATGAGGCCCATCTTGGCCGCGACGGTCTCCAGCGACTCGGCGACGGACTTGAAGCCGCCGACGAGTTCGCCGTGCTCCCGCGCGCGGCCGATGTCATCGAGCACGGGCAGGAGCTCGGTCAGGAGGTTCGCGATGGCGATCTCCTTGACCGCGACCCGGTCGCGCTCGACCCGGCGGCGGTAGTTCTGGTACTCGGCCTGGAGCCGCTGGAGGTCCGCGGTGCGCTCGCCGAGCGCGGTACGGGCCTGGTCCAGCTGGGCCACCAGGGCCACATCGCCTGCGTCCCCGGCCGGGGCCGCCCCCTCCTGGGGGGCGGCCTTCGGCTCGGCGTCGTCGGGGGTCGCGCCGGAGGGGACGTCGGGCTGCTTCGGCTGCTGCTCGTCGAAGCCCGGGGTCTCCTCGGTCACGCGGCACCGTCCTTGCGGTCGCGGTCCTCGTCGACGATCTCGGCGTCGACCACGTCGTCGTCGGCCTTGCCCGCACCGGCGCCGGCGGCACCGGCGTCGGCGCCACCCGCGGCCTGCGCGCCCTGGGCGTCGGCGTACAGCGCCTGGCCCAGCTTCTGCGAGACGGCGGCGACCTTCTCGGTGGCGGTGCGGATCTCGGCGGAGTCCTCGCCCTTGAGCTTCTCCTTCAGCTCGGCGACGGCGGACTCGACCTCGGTCTTGACGTCACCCGGGACCTTGTCCTCGTTGTCCTTGAGGAACTTCTCCGTCTGGTAGACGAGCTGCTCGCCCTGGTTGCGGGTCTCGGCGGCCTCGCGGCGGCGGTGGTCCTCCTCCGCGTACTGCTCGGCCTCCTGGCGCATCCGGTCGACCTCGTCCTTCGGCAGCGAGGAGCCGCCGGTGACGGTCATCTTCTGCTCCTTGCCCGTGCCCAGGTCCTTCGCGGTCACGTGCATGATGCCGTTGGCGTCGATGTCGAAGGAGACCTCGATCTGCGGGACGCCGCGGGGGGCCGGCGGCAGACCGGTCAGCTCGAACATGCCGAGCTTCTTGTTGTACGCCGCGATCTCGCGCTCGCCCTGGTAGACCTGGATCTGCACGGACGGCTGGTTGTCCTCGGCCGTCGTGAAGATCTCGGACCGCTTGGTCGGGATCGTGGTGTTGCGCTCGATGAGCTTGGTCATGATGCCGCCCTTGGTCTCGATGCCGAGGGACAGCGGGGTCACGTCGAGGAGCAGGACGTCCTTGACCTCACCCTTGAGGACACCGGCCTGGAGCGAGGCGCCGATGGCGACGACCTCGTCCGGGTTCACACCCTTGTTGGCCTCCTTGCCGCCGGTCAGCTCCTTGACGAGCTCGGCGACGGCGGGCATACGGGTCGAACCGCCGACCAGGACGACGTGGTCGATCTCGTTGATCGAGATGCCGGCGTCCTTGATGACGTTGTGGAACGGCGTCTTGCAGCGCTCCAGCAGGTCGGCCGTGAGCTGCTGGAACTGGGCGCGCGTGAGCTTCTCGTCCAGGTGCAGCGGGCCCTCGGCGGAGGCCGTGATGTAGGGCAGGTTGATCGAGGTCTCGGTGGACGAGGACAGTTCGATCTTCGCCTTCTCGGCAGCCTCGCGCAGACGCTGCAGAGCCATCTTGTCCTTGCTCAGGTCCACGCCGTGACCGGACTGGAACTGCTTGACCAGGTAGTCGACGACGCGCTGGTCCCAGTCGTCACCACCGAGGTGGTTGTCACCGTTGGTGGCCTTCACCTCGACGACGCCGTCGCCGATCTCCAGCAGCGAGACGTCGAAGGTGCCGCCACCGAGGTCGAAGACGAGGATGGTCTGGTCGTCCTTGTCGAGGCCGTAGGCCAGGGCGGCGGCCGTCGGCTCGTTGACGATGCGCAGGACGTTCAGACCGGCGATCTCGCCGGCCTCCTTCGTCGCCTGGCGCTCGGAGTCGTTGAAGTACGCCGGGACGGTGATGACGGCGTCGGTGACCTTCTCACCGAGGTAGGACTCGGCGTCCCGCTTCAGCTTCTGCAGGATGAAGGCGCTCATCTGCTGCGGGTTGAAGTCCTTGCCGTCCAGGTTGATCTTCCAGTCAGTGCCCATGTGGCGCTTGACCGAGCGGACCGTCCTGTCGACGTTCGTGACCGCCTGGCGCTTGGCGACCTCGCCGACCAGCACCTCACCGTTCTTCGCGAAGGCGACGACGGACGGCGTGGTCCTGGCGCCCTCGGCGTTGGTGATGACGGTGGGCTCGCCGCCCTCCAGAACGCTGACGACGGAGTTAGTCGTGCCCAGGTCGATGCCGACCGCACGTGCCATTTCGATTCCTCCAGCTGACTTGAGTGGAACAGGCTCAAGTGTGCATCACAGCCGCCGCTGGGTCAACAGACCTGAGCGTGGTGGACTCAAGTCTTATTGTGGGCTTACGCGCAAGGCGGCGGCCAGGCATGGTGGCCGCGCCCGTTTCGGCAGGTCACGGGGTTCGCGCTACGGGTCGCGCGCCGTGGTTCACGCGCCGGTCGGCTCAGGAAGGTGTGCACGACACACAGGAACCGGGGCCCTCCGCCGTACGGCCCACGAGTCGTGCGCGCCAAGGAACCGGTCAGGCCCTGGACCGGGACCGGCCGCGCCCCGGCTCCGACACGCCGCCGAGGGACGGCAGCGGCTGGAGCCGGCGGGGAGGCCCGGGGTGCCGGGGGCGCCGGCTCTCCGGCAGCACCGGCTTCCGGACGCGGCCCGTCCCGGTGCGAGCGGCCTTCGCGCGGCGGCCGCCGGAACCGGTTCCGGCCCTGCCCCTCCGAGTACCCCCGATCCCGTAGACAGGCACACGCAGCAGCCCGAGGACCGTCAGCGCGGCCGCTCCGGCCACCCACAGCGCGGCGGACGAACTCATCCACAGCATGTGGACGGCGAGGCCGACGAGGGCCGAGGCAAGCGCCGCGACCCCCAGGACGAGGACGGCGCCCTGCGCGGTGAGGCCGAGCCGGCGCAGCCGGTGCGCGAGGTGGTCCGGCGCGCCGCGCCACAGCGGCCGCCCGGCCCTGCGCCGCGCCAGCAGCACGAGCACCGCGTCGGCGCTCACCAGGGCCGTCAGCGCGAACGGCATCCCGAAACCGGCTCCCCCGTGCGCGCCCTGCACCAGCACCACCCCGCCCGCGACCACGAACCCCGCGAACAGCGCCCCGCACTCGCCCAGCGCCACGCGCGCGGGCGGCCAGTTGTGCATCAGCACCCCGGTCAGCGCGGCGGCCAGCACGCTCAGCAGCGCGGCCAGCCCGTCCAGCACCTCGGCGGCGGCGCACGCACCGGCCGTGAAGGCGCTGACGACCCCGACGGCCCCGAGGACGCCGTCGCAGCGCCCCAGTCCCTTGAAGGCGTGCACGACGAAGACGATCCAGAGGATGCTCGGCACCGCGAGGAGGAAGCCGATGTCGCCGTACGGCACGACGACCGCGGCGGCGACGGCGACCCCGGCCGCCCGCACCCGGAAGGGCAGCCCCCGGGGCCCGCGCAGATCGGCGACGAACCCGAGCACCGCGAGCCCGAGCGCGGCGAGGAGCAGCCGGCCGCCGTCGTCCGCCCCGAGCGGCGCGCCCCCGGCCCACGCGCCGGCCACGGTGACCACGCCGGTCGCGGCGACGAGGGCGACGCCCCCGGTCAGCGGCACGCCACGGGCCCGCCGCCGCTCGACCAGGCCGAGACGCAGCGCGGGCACACGCACGGCCGCCGCGAGGGCGGAGGCGAGGAGCAGGGCGGAGGCGGCGGTGAGGATTCCGTACAGCACGCTCCGAGGCTATGCCCGTTTGCACCATTATTCGGTGAATAACACGATCTGTTCCTCACCGTTCCCCGGAGGGCCGTACCGGGCCGTGCCGGGAAGAGCCGGAGGAGGACGGACAATGGTGCGGTGACCTGCGCGCCCACGCCGCACCCGAGGCGGTGGCGCCGGACGCGCCCCGGTCACTCAGGCGGTCCTCAGCGATCCAGATCACTGCACGCGCGACTACAGTGCGGCGCCGGATGTGGGTAGTCTCGGAGGACTACATAAGTTACCGCTTAGTAATCGACAGTCGGGGTAAGCGAAGAGCCCCGCAGAAACCCTCGCAGGCCCGAGGAGCCCTTCCATGCAACTCGCCGCGATCATCGTGTCGCTGGTCCTGACCGCGGTCGGCGTCGCGCTGCTCGCGCGCGCCGTCGGACAGTTCGTCCGGTACTTCAAGCTGGGTCAGCCCGTTCCGGCCGGCCTCCGGACCGACAACCCCTACCAGCGCAGTGTGACGCTGGTGAAGGAGTTCCTCGGGCACACCCGGATGAACCGGTGGGGCATCGTGGGCATCGCCCACTGGTTCGTGGCCATCGGCTTCCTGACGCTGCCGCCGACGATCATCACCGCCTACGGCCAGCTCTTCCAGGCGGACTGGACGCTGCCGGTGCTCGGCGGCTTCCTGCCGTACGAGATGTACATCGAGTTCATCGGCACCGCGACGACGCTCGGCATCATCGTGCTGATGGTGATCCGGCTGCTGAACCTGCCCTCGCGGCCGGGCCGCAAGTCGCGCTTCACGGGTTCGAAGATGGGCCAGGCGTACTTCGTCGAGTACGTCATCTTCACCATCGGTGCGGCGATCATGGTGCTGCGCGGCCTGGAGGGCGCCCTGCACCACGTGGACGGCTACGACCCGGCGTACTTCGCCTCGTACCCGCTGGTCCTGGCCTTCGACGGACTGAGCACGGGCACGCTGCAGAACCTCGTCTACCTCTTCGCCATGATCAAGCTGGGCACCACCATGATCTGGATGATCACGGTCAGCCTGAACATCAACATGGGCGTGGCCTGGCACCGGTTCCTCGCCTTCCCGAACATCTGGTTCAAGCGCAACGCCACCGGTGAGACCGCGCTCGGCGCCCTCCAGCCGATGACCTCCGGCGGCAAGCCGATCGACTTCACCGACCCGGGCGAGGACGACGTCTTCGGTGTCTCGCAGGTCGAGCAGTTCAGCTGGAAGGGTCTCCTCGACTTCTCCACCTGCACCGAGTGCGGCCGCTGCCAGTCGCAGTGCCCGGCCTGGAACACGGGCAAGCCGCTCTCCCCCAAGCTGCTGATCATGTCGCTGCGCGACCACGCGCACGCCAAGGCCCCGTACCTGCTGGCGGGCGGCGGCAAGACGACGGAGGGCGAGGAGAAGGCGTCCGAGGAGCAGCTCAAGGACGTCCCCGCCGCCGCACTCGCCGAGGCCGAGCGCCCGCTGATCGGCACCCTGGAGGAGAACGGCGTCATCGACCCGGACGTCCTGTGGTCCTGCACCACCTGCGGTGCCTGCGTCGAGCAGTGCCCGGTGGACATCGAGCACGTCGACCACATCGTCGACATGCGCCGCTACCAGGTGATGATCGAGAGCGCCTTCCCCTCCGAGGCGGGCACGATGCTCAAGAACCTGGAGAAGAAGGGCAACCCCTGGGGCCTGGCCAAGAAGCAGCGCCTGGAGTGGACGAAGGAAGTCGACTTCGAGGTGCCGGTGGTCGGCAAGGACATCGAGGACCTCACCGAGGTCGAGTACCTGTACTGGGTCGGCTGCGCCGGCGCCCTGGAGGACCGCGCCAAGAAGACCACCAAGGCCTTCGCCGAGCTGCTCCACATGGCGGGCGTGAAGTTCGCGATCATGGGCGGCGACGAGAAGTGCACCGGTGACTCCGCCCGCCGCCTCGGCAACGAGCCCCTGTTCCAGGAGCTCGGCATGGAGAACGTGGCGTCCCTCAACATGGCGTTCGGCGAGGACGACGAGGACGAGTCGACGAAGAAGCCGAAGTCGGCCAAGAAGATCGTCGCCACCTGCCCGCACTGCCTCAACACGCTCGGCAACGAGTACCCGCAGCTCGGCGGCGACTACGAGGTCATCCACCACACCCAGCTGCTCCAGCACCTCGTCGACGAGGGCAAGCTGATCCCGGTGACCCCGGTCGAGGGCCTCATCACCTACCACGACCCCTGCTACCTGGGCCGCCACAACAACATCTACACGCCCCCGCGCGAGATCATCGGCAAGGTCCCGGGCCTGCGCAACGAGGAGATGCACCGCCACAAGGAGCGCGGCTTCTGCTGCGGCGCGGGCGGCGCGCGGATGTGGATGGAGGAGCGGATCGGCAAGCGCATCAACAACGAGCGCGTCGACGAGGCCCTCTCCCTCAACCCGGACATCATCTCCACGGCCTGCCCGTTCTGCCTGGTCATGCTGACCGACTCGGTCAACGGCAAGAAGAACGATGGCCAGGCCGAGGAGTCCGTCCAGGTCGTGGACGTCGCCCAGCTCCTGCTGGACTCGGTCAAGACCCCGATCTCGGACGACGAGCCCCCGGCGGGCGCGGCCGAGACGGAGGACGCGCCGGAGCCGCAGCCGGTGAAGTAGCCGGTAATCGGCAGGACGCCGCCTTCCCGTGCGTGACGGGGAGGCGGCGTTTTTCGTACGCCAGTACCCACCCGCCCCTTACCGTGCGCGCTCGACATGTGCATGATGTGCCAGTCGTTGCCGATGCGGACGAGGTGGACAGTGCGCGGACGAAGTGCGGGCAGGGCGGGCGTACGCGGGACGGCGGCCCTGGCCATAGGCGTTCTCGGCCTCGGACTCGCCGCCTGCGGCCCCGCCGAGCGGACCTCCACGACGGCGAAGAAGCCGGAGCCCGTGGCCAGGGCGACGCAGGGCCACGCACAGGTGCCCGTCCCCCGCGGCGAGGGCGACGGCGACGTACCCGACGACTTCAACGGCGACGGCCGCCGCGACCTCGTCCTCAACGACCTGGTGAAGTCGGAGAGCCACGCGGACGACGCCGGCATCGGCATCGTGTACGGCACGGAGGACGGCCTCGACCCGGGCGCACGGCAGCTCCTCAGCCCCGCGGAGCAGGCGGCGCCCACGGACGGCGTGCTGCCCGCCGTGTTCGAGGCGGAGGAGAGCTGTGACCTGGACGGCGACGGCTTCACGGACCTCGTCGTCTCCACGGACCCGCCGTACGACGGCCAGGGGCAGCCGCCGGTCCCGCTCCAGCTCCTCTTCGGCTCCCCCGCGGGCCTGACCGGCAGGGCGGTCACGCTGGACGTGCCCGCCCGCGCCCGCGCCGGCAACGACTGGCCGGACCAGCCCGTGTGCGGCGACTTCGACGGCGACGGCGCGGACGACCTGGTGCTGCACGCGTCGGCCAGCCGGCTGACGTATCTGCGCGGCCCGTTCACCCGCGACGGCGCCCCGCGTGCCGCGGACGCGCCCCTGGCCGCACCCGGCAGCGTCCCCACCGGCCCGGCCGTCGACGTGAACGGCGACGGCTACGACGACCTGCTGGTCCGCGAAGACGGCGACGCGTCCCCGTCGAGCGTCGTGTACGGCGGCCCGTCCGGCCCCGCCCGCACGGGCTTCGCACTGCCCGCGGGGGTGGACGTGGCGTTCGGCTCCTTCGGCGGCGAGAGGGACGTACTGGACGCGGCCGTCGGCTCACAGGACGGCACGGCCCTGCGCTACGACCTCACCGGCCCCACGGTCACCACGCAGGCCGCACTCGACGTGCCCGGCACGGTCCTGGACGCGGGCGACCTCGACGGCGACGGGTACGCGGAGCTGGTGACCGGCGGTACGGAGCTGCGCGTCTTCCAGGGCCGTACGAAGGGGCTCACCGCGTCCGGCGTCGTCACGGTGGACCCGCCGGCCGAGGGCACGACCCGCGTCCTGGCGGTCGGCGACTTCACCGGCGACGGCCTGGCCGACCTGGCGGTGCGGACGTACCGGGGGGAGACGGAGGACACGGTCGCGGTGTACGCGGGCCGTCGGGAAGGGGTCGTGGACCCGGCGCCGGTGGTCACCTTCTCGACGGCGGAGTTCCTGGTGTCCTGACGTCGGCGCCGGCGCGTCGGAGGGACCTCGGTGGCACTGCTCGTCGCGGGAACCGTCAGGCGGGCGGCCAGTTCCGCAGCGCCACGTCGGCCACCCGCTGGAGTTCGTCCCGGGTGGCGCCGCCGACGGCCTGCACGGAGATGCCGTTCGCCACGGTCATGAGGTAGCGCGCCAGCACGCCCGGATCGGCCTCCGCCGGCAGATCGCCCTCCTCGGCGGCCCGCCGGAACCGTTCGGCCAGGCGGGAGACGCCGTCGTTGCGCCAGTCGGCGAGGGTGTCACGGACGCTGCCCGCGGTGTCGCCGGCGGCGAGTGAACCCTGGACACCGAGGCACCCGGCGGGGCAGCCGGAGCGGGTGCTGGCCCGGACGGCACCGTGGAGGAACGCGGTGGCCACCTGCCGGGCGGTCGGCTCCCGCAGGGCGCGGGCCACATACGCGGCGGGGCCCTCCTCGTAGCGCTCCAGGGCCTTGCGGAACAGGTCCTCCTTGTTGCCGAAGGCCGCGTACATGCTGGTGCGCGTGATGCCCATGGCGCCGGTCAGATCGGTGAGGCTGGCGCCCTCGTACCCCTTCTCCCAGAAGACCCGCATGGCCCGCTCCAGGGCCTCGTCGGCGTCGAAGCCCCTCGGCCGGCCGATCGGTGCCTTCTGCTGCGTACCCATGCGCTCCATCGTACTTCTCCGGCCCCAGTTCTGTACCGATCGGTGCGGAAGCGTGTTACGGTTCCCTTCAGTACTGATCGGTACTGAAGTCGGACGTCGTTCAGACGTCGTCCTGATGCCTGTGGAGGCCGTTCACATGGGACAGCTCGAGAACAAGACCGCCGTCATCACCGGCGGCGGCACCGGAATCGGCCTGGCCACCGCCGTACGGCTGGCCGACGAGGGCGCGCACGTGTTCATCACCGGCCGGCGCAAGACCGAGCTGGACGCCGCCGTCGAGACCATCGGCGCGGCGCGGGCGACCGCGGTGCCGGGCGACGTCTCCGACCCGGCGGACCTGGACCGGCTGTACGACGCGGTCCGCGCCCGGGGCCGCGGCCTGGACGTGGTCTTCGCGAACGCGGCGACCGCCTCCCTGATACCGCTGGAGCAGATCACCCAGGAGGACTTCGACCACATCTTCGACATCAACGTGCGGGGCACGCTGCTCACCGTCCAGAAGGCGCTGCCGCTGCTCAACGAGGGCGCCTCGGTGATCCTGAACGCCTCCACCGCCGCCGACAACGGCGCGGAGGCGTTCGGCCTGTACGCGGCGTCGAAGGCGGCGATACGGACCTTCGCGCGGGTCTGGGCCAACGAGCTCAAGGGCCGCGGCGTCCGGGTCAACGCGGTCTCACCGGGCCCGATCGACACCCCCGGCATCACCAACCTCTTCGGCGACGCGGCCGACGTCCGCACGAAGCTCGCCACGGACACCGCACTGGGCCGCATGGGACGTCCGGAGGAGGCCGCCGCGGTGGTGGCGTTCCTGGCCTCCGACCAGAGCAGCTTCATGCTCGGGGCCAACGTCTACGTCGACGGGGGTGAGAACCAGATCTGAGCCGCGGACGCCTGGTGGCCCGGTGGGCCGACGGCCCGGCTACGGGGTACGGCGCAGGTGACGTATGAGGGCGGCGAGTCCGGTCGGGGCGGTGGTCAGCACCGTCCCGGGCTCGTCGCTTCCACGGAGCAGGAACGCGTCCTGGCGGACGGCGGGTTCGATGCAGTTGGGCGCGTCCTCGTCGCCTGAGAACGAGGACTTGTGCCAGCGGGTACCCCGGGCCATGTCCGGCAGCGTCATCGCGGCTCACCGACCGTCGCGCAGGTGACGTATCAGCGCGGCAAGCTCCGGCACCGTGGCGGTGAGCACCGTGCCGGGGTCGTCGCTCTCGCGTAGGCGGACGGAGCCTTGAACTGCTGCGAGTTCGACGCACTCGTCGCTGTCTCCCCCGCCGGAGAAGGAGGACTTCTGCCATGCGTTCTGTGACATGCCAAGCCTTTCAGCTCTGTCGTACGAGATCCTCGATGAAGTCTCTCGACTCCGCCGCGCTCAGGGCCACCTTCTCGATCGTGGCCAGGACCGTCCGGTAGCGGTTCAGCTGGGCTTCGGCGTCCAGATAGGCCCCACCGTGCTGGGTGTCCACCAGGACGGTGTCCAGCTGAGGCACGGAACCATTGGCGTACGTCACCGGGTTACTGATGCCGGCGAAGCCGTCCACGTCGAACGGCACAACGCGCACGCTGACATGGGACCGCTCCGACTGCTCCAGAATATGCAGCAGCTGTTCCCTGGCGACCTCGCGGTCAGCGGCTCGCAAGCGCAGCGCCGCTTCGTGGACAACGGCCGCATAGGTGACCGAGCCAAGTACTTCCTGGCGCCGCAACCGGAAACGCACGCGAGCCTCCCGCTGCTCCTCCGACAACGAGGGCACCGACGAGGCGAAGATGCCCCGCATCTGCTTTTCCGTCTGCAAGAGGCCCGGCACGTGCACCGTCTGGAACGTGCGCAACTCGACGGCATGGTGCTCCAACTCGGCCACTCTCATGTACCCGGCGGGGACCGCCTCCCGGTGCTCCTCCCACCAGCCGCGCCCGCGTTCTGCCGCCATGGCTGCCAGCGCATCGACCAAACCGGCGTCGCCCACCCCGTAATGGCTCGCCAGGAACCGCACGCGCTCCGAACTCACCCCGACGCGCCCCGCCTCCACGTTGGACAGTTTGCCTTCGTTGATCCCCGTCGCTCGGGCAGCCTCCCGGAGTCCCAGTCCTGCCAGCTCACGAAGTTTCCGTAGCTCCCTGCCCAGGCGCTTCTGCCGCACCGTGATGACGCTTCTGGCGACCATTAGCCCTGCCTTTCCCCACAGTTGGACTCACGATATCCAGGGTCGAGCTTGACCCGGGTCAAGCTCGACCCTTACCGTCAGTGACGCACCGAGCACGTTGAGGTCATCAGGGGTCCGGAAGGCACCGTCTCGCCACGCCATGGCGGCCGCGGCAGAGCCACCGCCCGTGTCACCACAGCACTCAGCCACTCCTATCGCTACGGCCGGGAGACACGCATGGCACAAACCGGATCATCCTGGGAGTACACCCTCTACATCCCCCACGACCCACGAGCCGCCGGAATCTGCCGCCGCACCCTCCGCGACATCCTCACCACCCACCACCTCCCCACCCTCATCGAACCGGCGGAGCTACTCGCCTCGGAACTCATCGCGAACGCCCTCCTGCACACCACCGGCCCCGCCGCCCTGAAGCTGAGGCAGTCCGGCGCGTCCTTCCGGCTCGGCGCCTGGGACACGGACCCCACGCCCCCGACAACGTCCGAAGCCCGCCCTCACGCCGAATCCGGCCGGGGCCTCCACCTCATCGACGCCTGCTCCGACGACTGGGGCTGGTTCCAGATCAATCCGCACGGCACCGGTACCGGCGGCAAATACGTATGGTGCGAGATCGGCACGCGGAAACCCTGAGCGACCACTGAGGCGCCCCGGACCACCCCCTTACTGATCATTTCAGGATGAGGTTCGGAGTCGTCGCAAGCAGATGATGCTGCAAGCGAGTTGGAGCAGTCCGAGGAACAATCAGTGAAGGGTGTCCGCGCCTTTGTCGAATGCCTCCCTGTGTCGTTCGACTTCGGGGAGGTGGTCGGCGGTCCAGGAGCGCAGGATCGAGAAGGGCTCCTCAAGCGTGCGGCCCAGCGGTGTGATCCGGTACTCCACAGCAACGGGGCGTTGCATCAGTACCCGGCGCTCGACGAGGCCGTTGCGTTCCAACCGTCGCAGTGCCTGCGTCAGCGATTTTTGAGTGACCCCATCGAGCTCTCTCTTGAGCTCGTTGAAGCGTCGCGGCTGCCGGCACAACGCGGCCAGCAGCAGATGACCCCACTTGTCCAGCAGCTGATCCAGGAGCTCGCGCTGCGGGCCAACGATGGTCTCGTGATCGGCCCGATCTTCGCGGATACCAGGTTTCTTTGAAGTACCTGCCATGCACCAGGTATACCAGAGATACCGGCAGCCCAAAGGAATCTCATGACCGAACAGTCCCTGCCCAGCCTCAATCTCAAGCGCCAGGACGGAGTGCTATGGGTTTCGATTGATGTTCCGCCCGTCAACCTGATGACGGCGCAGCTCATGCTCGACCTGGACGCCGTCGCTGCATCGGCCGAGGATGATCCCGATCTGCACGTCATCGTGGTCCAAAGCGCTAATCCGGAGTTCTTCCTGGCGCACGGCGACCTGTCATTCGTGGAGGACCCCGCGACCTACGCCGCCCTCCCGGTCGCGGAGGAGACGCTTGTCGGGACGGGCCCGATGATGCGGCTTCATGAACGCTGGCGGCGTCTGCCTCAGACCACCATCGCCAAGGTCGCGGGACTCGCCCGAGGCGGTGGAGCCGAGCTGGTCTCCAGCCTGGATCTGCGATTCGCGGCCCTCGAGACTGCGGCGTTCGGCCAGTTCGAGGCACTGATCGGCATCGTCCCTGGAGCCGGTGCAACTGCCCACCTGCCCCGCCTCGTGGGTCGCGCTCGCGCTCTCGAGATCGTGCTGACAGGCGGGCTCGTCGACGCGGCGACTGCCGAGCGGTGGGGTTGGGTGAACCGAGCTCTGCCCGCCGCAGAACTGGATGAATATGTTGAGTGGGTAGCACTGACCATCGCGTCTCTGCCCGACGGTGTCCGCGCCGCGGCTATCGAAGCAATCGACGCGGCCGACGGCACGCTTGAGGACGCACTGCGCGCGGAGAACCGCCTGCTCGGCGAAACGTTCACTCCCGCGTCTGGAGAGCTTGCCCGGGCAGCGCTCGCGGCCGGGGTTCACACGCGCGAGGTGGAGCTGAACCTCGAAAAGGTGCTGCGCGCGAACCTCGTCCGGCATTCGTAACGAATCGTCCTGCGCGGGTGGAGTGCAGAAGTTGTCCATACGGTCCGTTTGGCAATTCGGGTCGAACGACCGTACGGGCCGCCTCCAACTCTGTGAAGCTGATTGTTTCGGAACGAGTTCGGTGTGAGGGCTTGGCGATCGGATCCGGTGGCGGCAGAGTGGTCCAGGTGCCGGACGATCTTGTGCCTGATGATCTGTGGGAACGTACCGCTCCGCTGCTGCCGCCCCGGCCGCCGCGTCGTCATCGGTGTCCCGGACGCCCGCCGGCGGACGACCGCGCGGCCCTGCGAGGCATCGTTTTAGGTACTGCGTAAGAACGTGAGCTGGAGAGATGTACCCGCCGAGCAGACCGGGTGCAGCGGCGTGACAGCGTGGCGGCGGTTGCGGGACTGGACCGAGGCCGGGGTGTGGTCCCGCCTGCACAAAGTGCTCCTGGCCGAGCTGCGCAAGGCAGGACTGCTGGACATGGACGACGCTGCGATCGACGGCTCACACGTTCGAGCCCTCAAAGGGGGGCTCACACCGGGCCTTCGCCGGTCGACCGCGCACGGCCGGGCAGCGAACACCACCTGATCGTCGACCGACACGGCACCCCTCTCGCCGTCACCCTGACCGGCGGAAACAGGCACGACGTCACCCAGTTGACACCCCTACTGGACGCGATCCCCCGCATCCGAGGACTTCGCGGACGACCGCGGCACCGGCCAGGCCGGCTCTTCGCCGACCGCGGCTACGACTACGACAAGTACCGCCGCATCCTCCGAGCCCGCGGCATCACACCCAAGATCGCCCGCCGAGGCGTCCCGCACGGATCGGGACTGGGCAAGACCCGCTGGGTCGTGGAACGGACCTTCGCCCGGCTCCACCAGTTCACACGCCTGCGCATCCGCTACGAGATACGCGCCGACCTCCACCTTGGCCTGCTCCCACTCGCCTGCAGCATCATCTGCTTGCGACGCCTACGAACCTCATATCGAAACGATCAGTTAAGGGATGTCACAGCTCGGCCGCAAAGCCCTCTCCGCACCCCCGGGCCCGGCCCACCACCCGCCGGGAGCAGGTACGTTCGATGACGTGGCTGGATTCAGGATCGGACGCGGCCGGAACAACGGCGCTCCTCAAGCGCGACCGCAGAACCCTCCGTACGGACAGCAGCACGCCCGGAACCCGCAGGGCGGCCCGTCGTACGGCTACCCCCAGGCGCCTCAGCCGCCGCAGTACGGCGGTCAGCCCTACGGGGGTGGTCAGCCGTACGGCGGACACGGTGGGCACGGCAGCCGGGGCGGCCAGGGTGCCACCCCGTCCGGCTGGCCGCAGGCGCGCGGCGGGGACCACGGCGAGCCGGAGTACTTCGGCGACGGCGGAAGCCACGGGTATCCCCAGGGCGGAGCCCCTGGCCCCGACCCGTACGCGGCCAACAACCCGGGCCACACCCAGGCGTTCTCGGTCGACGACCCGTACCACCAGAGCGACACCTACCGCGCCGGCCACGCCCCGCCCGCTCCGGCGGGCCCGCGCCTGCGCTGGAAGGAGCTGCTCAAGGGCATCGTCACGAGCCCCAACCACACCTTCCTGGTGATGCGGGACTACGCGGTGTGGCCCCCGGCCCTCATCGTCACCCTCCTCTACGGCCTGCTCGCCGTCCTCGGCTTCGACCAGGCGCGCGAGGACGCGATCAACGCCACGCTGAACAACGCCGTCCCGATCTTCCTGACGACGGCCGTCGCCATGGTGATCAGCTTCTTCATCCTGGGCGTGGTCACCCACACCCTGGCCCGCCAGCTCGGCGGCGACGGAGTCTGGCAGCCCACGGCCGGCCTCTCCATGCTGATCATGTGCATCACGGACGCCCCGCGCCTGGTCGTCGCCATGTTCCTGGGCGGTGACGCGCCCTTCGTCCAGATACTCGGCTGGGTGACCTGGGTGGCGGGCGGCGCGCTGCTGACCCTGATGGTCTCGAAGTCCCACGACCTCCCGTGGCCGAAGGCCCTGGGCGCCTCGGCGATCCAGCTGATCGCGATCCTGTCGCTGATCAAGCTCGGGACGTTCTAGACGCCACCGGCACCGAGCAACACGGAGCAGACCCCCGGCGTGAGACAACGCCGGGGGTTTTCGCGACAGGGCACGCCAACGGCGCAGTTGAATGCACCGATATCTCGGTGACGCGTGCCGACGCGCGAGTCACCGAAATGCTTCGATCACTCATGATGCATCGCGAACAAGAGTCACATTTCCGGAGCCGGTAACCAATTCGGCGACCCGGGAACAAGGGACGTTCCCACCCGAGATCCTCGAGCAGGGCGGCAGTGCACTGGTCCGTACCGACGGGCCACACGGACCGTCGGGAAACGGCGCCGTAGCGGCGCCTCCCAGCACAGGGAAGTGATGCACCATGTCAGAGCCCAAGCCGTCGGTGCGACACGGCAGGAGCCTGGCCCGCACGATGTGCGCGACCGTACTGCTCTTCGTCATCACCATCGCCGGACCCACGATCGCACAGGCCACCGAAGCGCATTCCGCCCACCATCCACCGGCACGTTACGCAGCGGTGGCCGGCGATGCGTCGTCGAATGAAGTAATCGACGAGATAAAGAAATACATCGCTGATTTGGTTCGCGAATTCGCTGCCATTGTCAAACCGAACGTCTCGGTGCAGTTCGGCGTGACAGTAGCGGTCACCCTCGTCGGCGGGTACACCCTGTTCAAGGTGGTGTTCAACGCACGTGGTCGCCGTCACAACGACTGCGCGCACCATGGTGACCACCACGTCTGCCGCGCTTGCCACGTATGCCATGCCTGCCATGGCACTCATCACGGCCACTGGTGAGCCGGACCGACCGCTTCACGGCCTGCCGACACCGTCGGCAGGCCGTGGGCGCATACGCGCCTCAGGCGTCGCGGACCTGCCCCGCCCTCTTCACCACGGGCTCCTGGACGGACCACGGGAAGTTGATCCAGTCGTCCGTCCGCTTCCACACGTACTCGCACTTCACGAGCGAGTGGGACTTCTCGTAGACCACGGCGGACCGCACCTCGGAGACGGTGTCCAGGCAGAAGTCGTGGACGAGCTTCAGCGTCTTCCCGGTGTCGGCCACGTCATCGGTGATGAGGACCTTCTTGTCGGAGAAGTCGATCACGTTGGGCACGGGCGCCAGCATGACGGGCATCTCCAGCGTGGTGCCGACCCCGGTGTAGAACTCCACGTTCACGAGGTGGATGTTCTTGCAGTCCAGGGCGTAGGCGAGCCCGCCGGCAACGAAGACCCCGCCGCGGGCGATGGACAGGATGATGTCCGGCTCGTACCCGTCGTCGGCGATGGTCTGGGCGAGCTCGCGGACGGCGACGCCGAACTGCTCGTAGGACAGGTTCTCTCGTACGTTGCTCACGCCGCTGCTCACACCTGGGTTCTGTGGAAGTTGAGGAAGGACCGGGAGGCGGTGGGCCCGCGCTGGCCCTGGTAGCGGGACCCGTACCGCTCGCTGCCGTACGGGAAGTCGGCCGGGGAGGACAGCCGGAACATGCACAGCTGCCCGATCTTCATGCCCGGCCAGAGCTTGATCGGGAGCGTCGCGAGGTTCGACAGCTCCAGGGTGACGTGTCCGGAGAACCCTGGGTCGATGAACCCCGCGGTGGAGTGGGTGACCAGCCCGAGCCGCCCGAGCGAGCTCTTCCCCTCCAGCCGGCTGGCGAGGTCGTCCGGCAGCGAGATGACCTCGTACGTACTGGCCAGCACGAACTCACCGGGGTGCAGGATGAACGGCTCGTCGCCCTCCGGCTCGACGAGCCGGGTCAGATCCGCCTGCTCGACGGACGGGTCGATGTGGGGGTAGCGGTGGTTCTCGAACACACGGAAGTACCGGTCGAGACGCACGTCGATGCTCGACGGCTGCACCATGGTTTCGTCGTACGGATCGATCCGCACCCGACCGGCGTCGATCTCGGCCCGGATGTCCTTGTCTGAGAGAAGCACGCCCCGAGGATACGCAAGGCGCGCGGACCGCCCACAATCGGACGGCCCGCGCGCCTGCCGACCCCTCGCACGGTCGGCCACTGCTCTGAGCAGCTACTGAACAGCCACTGCTCCGGTCGGTCACTGCCCCGGTCTGCTGTTCCGATCCGCAGCCGCAGCCCTGCCGGCCCGCTAGGCCCGCTGACGCCCGCCGAGCACCACGGGCACCGGCACGACGCTGCGCATCCTGGCACAGCGCGGGCAGCGGACCAGCCGCCCGGGACCGAGCCGCTCGGCCCGCTGCATCGGGAACGAAGCGGTGCTGAACACGTGCCCATCGGCACAGCGGACGACGGTGTGCTCCATCAAGTCCTAGAGTCCCTTCCCCAAGAGCCGCGTCTGACTGTCAACCTGTCGACCTGACGACGAAAGCCCACATTAAGGGATGAAAGGGGCGGCTCTCCAGGCGGCACCCCGACCCTCCGGAACCCTGTTCCCCACGACGGCCGAACCACACCCGGCACCCTCTTCCCGCCCCCACCGTACGCCTCAACTCCCGTAAGGCGTAGGCCGGATCCGACTCCTGAGACGCCGGCGGGCCCCACGGCTTCAGCACCGGGGGCCCGACATGAGGTAGAGTTACGGCGCGTCCTGACACCGGTGCAACCGGTGTCGCGCGCGGGTGTAGTTTAATGGTAGAACATCAGCTTCCCAAGCTGAGAGCGCGAGTTCGATTCTCGTCACCCGCTCTTCTTGAAGCCCCAGGTCAGCGGCCTGGGGCTTGTGCATTGGCGGGGATTTTTGCGCAGGATCCGCCCCGAGGCGCACGAAGATGGGGCACGTGGAGGGCACGAGTTCTCGGCGGCCGTGGTCGGCTCCCCGGCCCTGGCATCGCACGGTACCTGTGACCTGCGGTTTCGCTGTATCAACCACATCGGTCACACGTGTGAGCCCTCAGCCTGCCCGTCCCCTCGGAGAGACGGATGGCGTTTGCGGACGCCGCAGCACTATTCGTTGCCAACTCTGCCGAGGAAACAGGACTTCAACGAGTGCGCCGCAGTGGACACGAACGGACCCGGCGGCAACGAGGTGATGCTCCGCCATCTCCGGTATGACGACGCGGGCCTCCACCCTCGCCTGACGCAGGCTCGGCGGAAATCTCTCAGGCGATGTCGTGGACGTTGTGCTCGGTCAAATCGGATGCGTGCCGAGCGACGGCAGGGTAGTCGGCATCGTCATGGAGGACAGTCAGGCCATGGTGAGCCGCGGTGGCAGCGATGACGAGGTCGACCGCTGAGGCGCTGCGATGCTCCCCGGCCCGGGCCATGCGGTGCTGCACCGCGCCGATCCAGCGCCCCGCGTTCTTCGGCACCGACACATCTGGGTAGAGGTCGGTGAACATCTCCATGATCTCGTCGTACTCGCGACCGTTCCGGGCGCTGTGAAGAAACTCGGCGCGTTGCACGTAGCAGGATGCGATGGCCCCGGCCTCGATCGCGTCGTACCAGGCCGCTTGCAGTTTGGGATCACGGAGCAGCCGCACCAGGCCGGACGTGTCGAGCAAGTAGATCACCGGCTGCGCTTCTCCGCCTCGTGCAGGCGCTCGGCGTCCTCGACGGCACCCCACTCACGCGCACGCTTGAAGTGACGGCTGATGCGCGCCGCACGCTCCTGCTGCTCGGCGTAGAAGCGCAGAGCGAGATTGACCGCCTCTTTCTTGGTCCTGACCTTTGACAGGGCCATGGCGCGCTCCAGGGCGTCGTCGTCGATGTCGATCTGGGTCACTGACATCCGGCACCTCCCGCTCGCATGTTGGTGATGTACATAGAAGAATACGCTACCAACATTCGTGGGCCCACGTCCGTATGCCGAATCGATGTATGTGCAGTGGCACCGGACGCTCCAGATCAGCCTGCGAGACGCTGCGGTTCGGTCGGCGCAAGCGTCACCCGCCCGTATCGCCCGACTGCTCGTGGCGCCGTGCCCACAGTGTGCCCGTAAGAGCGGACAACCACGGTCAACAGCGGCGCCACCAAGCACTCACGCCGACGGTGAAGCAACGAATCCAAGCAGGTCAGCGGCCAAGTGAGCACCCAAGCGCCGGCGCTTCCCAAGCTGAGAGCGCGAGTTCGATCCTCGTCACCCGCTCTTCTGCACAGCCCCAGGTCATCGATCTGGGGGGTGTTCGTCTGTCCGGCGCCATGTCTTCGAGCGAGTTCCGGTGTGGCGGAGCCGGCGGTCACCGACCGGCCCGGAGAGTGTTCGCGCGCACCGCTGATGAGGACAGAACCAGACCTCCACCGTCTCTAGCGTGATCCTGCGACGACGGAACAGGACCACCGGAAGGCGGAGACCATGAGCAGCGACGAGTCGACCACCCGTGAACCGAGCGAGCACCGGGGGGTCACCGGGGAGCGTGCCGATCTGCTGGAGGCGCTGGCCAAGCAGCGGCACTTCCTGCGCTTCACCACCCGCGACCTCACCGATGAGCAGGCCCGCCTGCGGACCACCGCCGGGGAGTTGTGTCTGGGCGGCCTGATCAAACACGTCACGGAGGTCGAACGGGGCTGGGGTGACTTCATCCTCGACGGCCCCTCGGCCATGCCCGACTTCACGGAGATGACCGAGGACGACTGGGCGCGGCGCGAGGACGGGTTCCGGCTGCTGCCCGGGGAGACGCTGGCCGGTGTGCTGGCCGACTACGCGGACGTGGCCCGCCGGACCGACGAACTGGTGGCCACCCTCCCCGGCCTGGACGCCTCGTGGCCGCTGCCCAAGGCTCCGTGGTTCGAGTCCGACACTCAGTGGTCGGTACGCCGGGTCCTGCTGCACATCGTTGCCGAGACCGCCCAGCACGCCGGGCACGCGGACATCATCCGCGAGTCCCTCGACGGCGCGAAGAGCATGGGGTAGGCCCACGAGGGCGCGCAATCGGGCCTTCTGACGGCGGGCGTCGGTGCATACTGCCAGTAATGAAAAAGTCGGCAGCAACGAAGCGTCATCTGGCCACCAGCCCCTTCAAGGCCCCCGTCACTCCACCTCTCAAGGAGTTCGCCGTGGGTGACCGGGTCTCTCACGACATGTACGGCCTCGGCCGGGTGATCGGCGTCGAGGAGGGGATCGCGGTGCTCGTGGACTTCAGCTCGGCGCAGGAGCGGATCCTGAGTCCGTACGCCAAGTTGAACAAGCTGTAGGGCCGTTGTGGCGCCGTGGCGCCGTGGCGTCGTGCCGTTCGGCGCGCCGGGCGTCATCCCTCGGGGACGATGACGACCTTGCCGGCGACCGTGCGGGACTCGGCGAGTCGCAGGGCGGCGACGGTGTCGGTCAGGGGGAACGTCGCGGCGATCTGCGGGACGAGGGAGCCGTCGGCCACCAGGCGCAGGACCTGGGTGAGGTCCTCGGTCATACGGCGCTGCCAGGCGGCCCGGCAACGGCGGCTTCCCGCCCAGAAGTTGTAGAAGTGCGCGCTCCTGCCGTTGGGCAGGGCGTTCCAGGCGTTGAGGCGGGCGAGGAGTTTGAGGACGGGGAGCTGGGAGTTGCCTTCCTCGTCCTTGGTGGCGGCGGTGCCGTAGGAGACGAGGGTGCCGCCGCGGCGCAGCAGGTGCCAGGAGTCCTCGATGGCGGGACCGCCGACGTGGTCGAAGACCGCGTCCACCCCGTCGGGCGCGAGCTCGCGGATGCGGGCGTACATCTCCGGGTCGCGGTAGTCGACCGGGGTGGCGCCGAGTTCGCGCACGGTGGCGTGGTGGCGGGGTGAGGCGGTGCCGATCACGGTGATGCCGGCGTGCCGGGCGAGCTGGACGAGGGTGGAGCCGACGCCGCCGTTGGCGCCCAGCACCACGATCGTCCGACCCGCGTGGACCCTGGCGGTGCGGTGCAGCATCTGCCAGGCGGTGATGCCGTTGACGAGGACCGTCTCGACGGCGGCCGCGTCGACCCCTTCGGGCACGGGCATCAGGTCCGCGGCGTCGACCAGCGTGTGGCTCGCCCAGGCGCCCACCTTGGTGACCGCGGCGTACCGGCGCCCGACGAGGGCCGTGTCGACCTGCTCGCCGACCGCGGTGACGGTGCCGACCAGGTCGTAGCCGGGCACGAAGGGGAACGGCGGCTGGTCGTAGTACTTGCCGCGGCGCATCTGCTGCTCGGCGAAGCAGACGCCGGTCGCCTCCATGCGCAGGACGACCTGTCCCTTGGCCGGGGCCGGCAGCTCGCGGGTCCGCAGCTCCAGTCCGTCCGGCTCGACCTTGCCGGGCAGGACCATCTCGGTCGCTGTGACGGTGGCCTTGGCGGTGCCGTTCATGGCGTGCTCCTCTGGGCCGCTTCTTTTACTTACGAGTGTAAGGCTACGGGCGTAAGTCGACGGCGGGCAAGGGATCACATCCATAAACTTCGGCGCGTAAGGTTACGGGGGTGAGAGAGATCGACGTGACGCCTCAGGACACACCGAAGCGGGCCGCCCGCGTACGCAACCGGCGCGGCGAGGGCGGCCGGCTGCGGGAGGACATCGTCGATGCCGCCGCCGCACTGCTGGACGAGACCGGCGACGAGCGGTCGATCACCCTGCGGTCGGTCGCCCGCAGGGTCGGTATCGCCGCCCCGTCGATCTACCCGCACTTCCCCGACCAGCCGGCCATCATGCTGGCCGTCGTGCGACGCGAGTTCGCCGCGCTCGAGGCCCATCTGCGCGCCGCCGCGCGGGAGGCCGGTGACGGTCCGCGGGCCCGGCTGTACGCACTGTGCCGCGCCTACCTCGCTTACGCGCAGGACCACCCCGGGCGCTACCGGACGATGTTCGGGGGGCTGTGGATGCCGACCCTGGGTGACAGCTCACTGACGGAGGAGGAGCTCACCACGCTCGGCGACGGGGCCCTGCGCCTGCTCGGCGACGCCCTCGCCGACTGTGTCGCCGCCGGACAGTCCTCGGCCGCCGATCCCCAGCTGGACGCCGTCACCCTCTGGGTCTGCCTGCACGGCCTCGCGCACCAGGTGGCCGCCACCCGCGTCTTCCCCGGGCCCGAGAAGAGCGTCGCCGACGCCATCATCACCAGGGTGGCCAGGCTGAACGACGACGTATGACCGCCGTGGCCGCGGCAGGAGCCGGGGGAGACGTCCCGGGCGCCGCCGCTCCGCGGCCACGGCGGTCGCGGCAGCCACGGCGACCCCGGCGAGCGGGGCTCGTCGGGGCCGGCCGGCCAGGGCGCCCGGTGCAGCGCTGAGCACGTCCACGTTTCGGCATGTGAACAGGGCATTGCGGCGCAATTAAGGTCCGACTTACCATCCACATTCGCACCACTTCACCATCCGGGCCGTCACACCGGTCCGCACGCGGCGAGCGCTCCACCGACGCAGCCTGGCCGTCCGCTGCCGGAACCCGCACCGCCGACAGGACCCCCACGTGAACCAGTCCCCCCTTGGTCTGTACGACCCTGCCCTCGACCACAGCGACTGCGGCGTCGGTTTCATCACCCGCCTCGACGGGACGCCCAGCCACGACGTCATCCGCAAGGGCGACGAAGCGCTCTGCGCCATTCCGCACCGCGGCGGCACGTCCGCCGAGGGTGTCGGGGACGGCGCGGGCGTGAGCGTCGACCTGTCGGTGGAGTTCTTCGGCGCGATCACCGGCGAGGAGCTGCGGGCCGGGCACTTCGGTGTCGCCAACTGTTTCGTGCCCCTCGACGCCGGGCGCCGGGACGCCGCCGTCGACCTCGTCGGGCGCTGCATCGCGGAGCAGGGCTTCGAGACGCTGCTGGTCCGGGACGTGCCCGTGGACCACAGCGTCGCGCGGCCCGCCGCCGAGCAGTACCAGCTGCCCATCGTGCAGTGGGTCTTCCGGGCGCCCGAGGGCTGGGAGCGCGCCGAGGTCGACGCCGCCGCCCACCGCGCCCTGCTCGCGGTCGAGGCCGTCGCCTACGCCGACCAGACGTCGTACGCCGGGCTGTACCCGCTGTCGCTGAGCGCGCGGACGCAGGTGCTCAAGGGGCGGCTGAACAGCGGCGAGGTCATCGGGTACTTCCGGGATCTCTGCGATCCGCGGCACTCCGTGCGGTCGCTGTACTTCCACACGCGGTTCTCGACCAACACCGAGCCGCATCCGACCATGGCGCAGCCGTTCCGGCTCATGGCGCACAACGGTGAGCTGAACACCGACCGCAAGAACCGGCTGAGTGACGAGGCTCTTGCCCGGGCCCGGACCCGGAGCATCGTGCGGCCGCCGGGGCAGTCCGACTCCAGCCGGCTCGACCAGACCCTGCAGAGCCGGGTCTTCGACGACGGGCTCGACCTGGTCGAGGCCGTCGTGACGCTGATGCCGCCCGCCTGGGAGAACGACCGCTCCCTGCCGGCCGCCGTCCGGGACATGCTCGAGTACTTCTCCCTCTACGAGGAGAAGAACGACGGGCCCGCCGCCGTGATCTTCAGCGACGGGGACGTCATCGGGGCCCGGCTCGACCGGCTCGGGCTGCGTCCGCTGCGTACCGTCGAGACCGCCGAGTACCTGATGGTGGCCTCCGAGGCCGGGCAGGTCGCGTTCCCGGACGACGAGGTCGTGCACCGGGGGCGGATCGAGGCCGGCGGCATGCTCGTCGTCGACCACCGCACCGGGCGGCGGATGCGCACCCGCGAGGTGCTCGACGCCCTCGCCGCGCGCCGGCCGTACAGCGAGCTGCTCGACGCGGCCCGGGTGAACCTGGACGACCTGCCCGCGCCCGACTACTACCGCGGCACGACGACGCTCGGGTACGACGGCGACCTCACGCTCGCCGGGCGCTATGTCGCGTACTCGCTGAACCAGGAGAGCTTCCGGTTCATGCTCGACCCGATGCTCGCCGACGGGTCGGAGCGGATCTCGGCGATGGGCTACGGCAACGCCATCAACGCGCTCAGCGACACCGAGGGCGGCATGGCGAAGTACTTCTCGCAGCGCTTCGCCCAGGTCACGAACCCGCCACTGGACAGCATCCGCGAGGCGGACGGCATGAGCATGCGGGTGGCGCTCGGCCCGAAGCCCGACGGCACCGGGGAGACCGGCGGACGGCAGCTCGTCGTGTCCTCGCCGGTGCTCGGCCACCTCGACATGGTCCGGCTGCGCGACCAGCGGATCGTGCCGCTGGAGCGGTTCGCCATGCTGTACGAGCCCGTGCCCGGCGACGAGAGGGCCAACGCCGACGCGCTGCGGTCGGCGGTCGAGCGGCTCTGCGACGACGTCGAGCGGTTCGCCGCCGAGCAGGGCGGCATCGCGCTGCTCAGCGACCGGGCGGTGTCGTCCACCCGGGCGCCGCTGCCCGTCATCCTCGCCGTCGCCGCCGTCAACCAGCGGCTCATCGAGACCGGGCTGCGGCTGCGCGTCTCGATCGTCGCCGAGAGCGGTCAGCTGCCCTCGTCGCACCACGTCGCGACCGCGCTCGGGTTCGGCGCCTCCGCCGTCTACAGCCTCAGCGCCCGGCTGCGCGCCGAGGAGAAGTACCCGAGCGCCCCGGCGCCCGCCGGGGAGAAGACCGAGACCGACCGGGCGCTCGCCAAGTTCCGCAAGGCCGCCGAGAAGTCCCTGGCCAAGACCATGGGCCGGGTCGGGCTGTGCACCGCCGAGAGCTACATCGGCGGCGCGTTCTTCGAGCCGAACTACCTCGACACCCGCGACGACGTGTTCGCGCGGATCTTCCCGTACATGGAGGCCCCGGTCGGCGGTGTCGGGTTCGCCCGGATCGCGCAGGCCGCGACCGAGTGGCACGAGCGGGCCCGTACGGTCGAGACCGAACAGCAGATCCCGCTGCTCGGGCTGTTCAAGGAGCGGTCGGACGGGGCCGGGCACTCCTTCGGGGTGTCCGCCGTGCGCGGGTTCGGGGACATGACCGAGGAGCCGGCGGAGTTCGGCAGGCCGGGTGACCCCGACGCGCTGCGGCTGCTCACGCTCGGGCAGCTCGACGACGCGTTCGGCATCAGCGACTCCGCGTACCGGAACACCGGGTACGACGCGCTCAGCGACGCCGAGATCGACGCCTTCCGGATCACGCCCGGCTACCGGGCCTTCCTGCGGACCACGCACGAGGAGCGGTCGCGGCGGCCGTCCGCGCTGCGGGACGTGCTCGCGCTGCCCGCGGACGTCACGGGGCTGACCACGCCGGAGGAGTTCGCCCGTGAGCTGGGGCGGTTCTCGACGGACGGCAATGCGAGCATCACCGTCCGCGGGGTGGTCGTGGACGCCGTCGACGGTTCCGTCGTCCGGCTCCGCCTCACCTCTCCCGGGCCCGACGGCGCCGAGCGGCACGCCGCGCTCGGCGAAGGGCTCGCGCGCCTGGGCGGGGCCGAGACCCTCGCCGCCGACGCCGACGGTGTCACCGTCGCCGCCACCGGCGCGGTCGCCCGCCTGCTCGCCCTCCTCGACGCCGCGCCCGACAGCGTGCCGCTGGACGAGGTGCAGCCCGCGCACGAGATCACCCGCTCGCTGGCCTCCGGGGCGATGAGCCACGGCGCGCTCGTGGCGACCGCGCACGAGGCCGTCGCGCACGGCACGAACATGGTCGGCGCGATGTCGAACAGCGGTGAGGGCGGCGAGCACCACTCCCGGTACGGCACGATCCGCGGCTCCCGCATCAAGCAGTTCGCGTCCGGCCGGTTCGGCATCTGGGCGGGTTACCTCGCCGACCCGATGCTGGAGGAGCTGGAGATCAAGATCGGGCAGGGGGCGAAGCCCGGCGAGGGCGGCCAGCTGCCCGCGCCGAAGGTCACCGTCGACATCGCGGCGGCGCGCGGCGGCACCCCGGGCATCGAGCTGATCTCGCCGCCGCCGCACCACGACACGTACTCGATCGAGGACCTCGCGCAGCTCATCCACGACTGCAAGGCCGCCCGGGTCCGGGTGATCGTGAAGCTGGTGTCCTCGGAGGGCATCGGCACCATCGCGGTCGGCGTCGCCAAGGCCGGCGCGGACGTCATCAACGTCGCCGGGAACACCGGCGGCACCGGCGCCGCGGCCGTCACCAGCCTGAAGTACGCCGGGCGGTCGGCGGAGATCGGCGTCGCCGAGGTGCACCAGGCGCTGGTCGCGAACGGGCTGCGGCAGAAGGTCGTGCTGCGCTGCTCCGGGGCCCACCAGACCGGCGGTGACGTGGTCACCTCGGCCCTGCTGGGCGCCGACAGCTTCGAGTTCGGCACGACCGCGCTGATGATGCTCGGCTGCGTCATGGCGAAGAACTGCAACGTGAAGTGCCCCGCCGGGCTCACCACGAACCCCGAGGCGTTCGAGGGCGACCCGCGCGCGCTGGCGCAGTACCTGCTCAACATCGCGCACGACGTCCGGCAGATCCTCGCCCGGCTGGGGCTGCGGTCCCTGCGGGAGGCCCGGGGACGTACGGACCTGCTGCAGCTCCTCGACCACCCCGCGAGCGTCGGCCGCCTCGACGTGCGCCGCCTGCTCGCCCGGGTGCCCGAGAAGGTCGTCACGGACCCGGAGTACCTGGAGAAGGACTTCACCACCGACGACGCGCTGATCGAACAGGTCCGGGCCGCGCTCATCGACCGGCGCGAGCCGTCCCTGCTCGTCGAGGGCATCCGCCTCGGCAACAGCGACAAGTCGGTCGGCGGGCAGCTCGGCATCGACGTCGAGCGGCTCCTCAACCACGAGCTGGACGCGGTCGACGTGCCCGCGGTGACGGCCGACGACCGGGGCCGCCGCCGCCTCGTCGACGACGCCGTGCGGATCCGCACCACCGGGTCCGCGGGCCAGTCGTACGGCGTGTTCTGCAACGACGGCATCACCCTGGAACACACCGGCACCGCCAACGACGGCGTCGGCAAGAGCCAGAGCGGCGGCCGGATCGTCGTCCGCGCCCCGGGCGGCGGCAGCGCCGAGCGCGGCGGCAACGTGCTCGTCGGGAACTTCGCGCTGTTCGGCGCGACCGGCGGCCGGACCTTCGTGCAGGGCGAGGCCGGCGACCGGTTCGCCGTGCGCAACTCCGGTGCGACCGCGGTGGTCGAGGGCCTCGGCGACTTCGGCTGCGAGTACATGACCGGCGGCACCGTGCTCAACCTGGGCGGCTTCGGCAAGGGCCTGGGCAACGGCATGAGCGGCGGGTTCCTGTACCAGTACGATCCGTCCGGCGAGCTGCCCGACCGGGTGAGCGCCGACTCGCTGCTGGTGTTCCCGGTGACCGACACCGCGCACGGCGCCTTCCACGAGGCGGCCGTACGGCTGCTGCTGACCTGGCACCTGGAGGCCACCGGCTCCCCGCTCGCGGCCCGGCTGCTGGAGGACTGGGACGCCGAGCGGCAGCACGTGTACTGCGGGATGCCGCGGGCGCTGCTGCTGTACCAGGACGCCACCGAGATCCTCGCCGCGGCGACCCGTACGCAGCTCCTGGACGAGCTCGCGACCTCGATCGCGACGGACAAGCTGCGCGCGTTCAAGGTCGACTACCGCGACCGGCGCACCGTGCTCGGCGGCCGGGCCCCGGCCCTCGGCGACCAGGGCGGCGACGACATGTTCTCGCTGCTGTCGTCGTACACCGTGCTCGGCGCCGCGCAGGACCTCGCCCTCCAGCGGGTGCCCGGCGCGAGTGGTCCCGACGATCCGCGGGTCGCCGAGGCCGTCCGCAACCTCGTGCTCACCGAGGACTTCTTCGTCAAGCAGCGCGTCGTGAAGTACCTGCGCTCCACGCTGGACCGGTTCGACGACGGCGAGCTCGCCACGCTCATCGCGGTCAAGCGTCTCGACGACTACAAGCGGGCGCTGAAGCAGCGCAACAACCTTAGCGTGGACGCCCCCGGCACCTACGGCTGGATCGTCCACCAGAACGCGAAGAACGCCGGCCGGGTGCGCGCCGCCCGGTTCGACGAGCTGCTCGCGACCGCGGCACTCGACGACATCGCCGCCCGCCACGCCCACCTTCCGCAGCCCCCCACCGAGGCGGTGACCACGTGACCCTCATGCCACCCACCGGGCCCCTCATGCCCCCGACCGGGTCCCTCATCCCGGCCGACGCGCCGTTCTCCGCCGCGCAGGAGGCCTGGCTCGCCGGGTTCATCGCCGGTGTCGCGGCCGCCGGGAGGCGGGGCGACGCGGCGTCCGACGCGCCCACGACCACCGTCGACGTGCTGTTCGGCACGCAGACCGGCAACGCCGAGCTCCTCGCCGGGGAGCTCGTCTCCGGCGCCCGCGCGCACGGCCTCGGCGGCAGGGCCACCGCACTCGACGACGTCACGCCCGAGCAGCTCGCCGCCATGTCCCACGTGCTCGTCGTCACCTCGACGTACGGCGAGGGCGAGATGCCCGACAACGCCGGGCTGTTCTGGGAGGCGCTCCAGGCCGGCACGGCACCGCGCCTGGAAGGGCTGCGATACGCGGTCCTCGGGCTCGGCGACCGGGGCTACGACGACTTCTGCCAGGCCGCAAAGCTCATCGACACCCGGCTTGAGCAGCTCGGTGCGGTCCGGCTGTACGACCGCGTCGACTGCGACGTCGACTTCGAGGAGCCCGCGGCGGCGTGGACGGCGGCGGTCCTGGAGCGGCTCGCGGCCGAGACCGGCGCCGACCCGGCGGCCGCGGCGGCTCCGGCGGCCGGTCCGGCGCCGGCCGCCGCCCGGCCCCGCTCGCAGTGGAACAAGCGCAACCCGTACCGCTCCCGGCTCGCCGTGAACCGGCTGCTGTCCGCGCCGGGCAGCGCCAAGGAGATCCGGCACTACGAGTTCGACCTCGGCGACAGCGGCATCACGTATACGGCGGGTGACGCGCTCGCCGTCGTCCCCGTGAACGACGACGCCCTCGTCGGCGAGCTGCTCGCGCACCTCGGCGCGAGCGGCGACGAGGAGGCCGACGGGCGTCCGCTGGCCGGACTGCTGCGCACGGAGCGCGAGATCCGCACCCCGTCCAAGGAGCTGATCGCCGACCTCGTGCAGCGGGCGCCGACGAGCGAGCTGGCCTCGGTCGTCGCGCGCGGCGACCGCGCCGAGCTGGACAACTGGCTCTGGGACCGCGACGTGCTCGACCTGCTCCGCGACGCCGGCCCCGCCGCGCCGGGCGTCACCGAACTGCTGCCGTTCCTGCGCCCGTTGCAGGCCCGCCAGTACTCGATCTCGTCGAGCCCGCTCGCCCACCCGGACCGCATCCACCTCACCGTCGCGTCCGTCCGCTACGGCAGCCGGGACCGCCGGTACGAGGGCGTCACCTCGTCCTACCTCGCCGACCGCATCGGCGAGGAGGGGACCGCCGGCGTCTACCTCCAGCCGAACGCCTCCTTCGGCGTCCCCGCGGACGACGACGCCCCGATGATCATGATCGGTCCGGGCACCGGCATCGCCCCGTTCCGCGGCTTCCTGCACGAGCGGGCCGCGCGGGGCGCCTCGGGACGCAACTGGCTGTTCTTCGGCGACCAGCACCGCGCCACCGACTTCGTGTACGAGGACGAGCTGGCCGGACTGCGCGAGCGCGGTGTGCTCACCGAGCTCGACCTCGCGTTCTCGCGCGACCAGGCGGAGAAGGTGTACGTGCAGACCCGGATGCGCGAGCGGTCGCGCGAGCTGTACGCGTGGCTCGAGGACGGCGCGCACGTCTACGTCTGCGGCGACGCCTCCCGCATGGCGAAGGACGTCGAGGCGGCCCTGCTGGGCGTCATCGCCGAGCAGCGCGGGCGCGGCGGCGACGACGCCGCGGAGTACCTCGCGGACCTGCGCCGGTCGAAGCGCTACGTGCGGGACGTGTACTGAGCATGACGGGCCGCCGTCCCGGGTCCGGGGGGACGGGACGGTGCGGGCGGGTGCGCGGTCGGGGGGTGCTGCGGCCGGCGGAACGGCAGTGTGCGGCTGATCGTCGCGCGGACGCCGGAGCGCGCGGTGCCTGACGCTCTTCCGTCATGGCCAGGCTGTCACCGGGGGCCGGTGGCGCAGGTCGACCGGGCCGGCAGCTACGCGGTCCCGAGCCTGCGCGGCGACGCGTTCACCGTGCGGCCGGGCTCGATCGCCCTGCGCGACCGGCCCCGGCGGGACCGCGTCGGCCGTGGTCGAGCACGACGGGGGCGCCGGTCCCCGCCTCCTCCGCGGTCCCCTGGGGCCGTCGTGGAAGTGTGTCGTGCGGAGACACGGGCGCACCCGCCGGTGCCCACGCCTCGCGCGGGCACCGGCGGGTGCGCAGGGACCCTCAGACGTCCAGGTCCCAGATGTAGAACTCCTCCCAGGAGCCGGTGATCTCGGCGGAGCGGGCGCGCAGCGCGTACTGCAGCGAGCCGGTGTAGTTGTTCTCCATGGCGACGAACTTGCCGTTGAGGCGCGACTGGAAGGCGAAGCCGCCCGTGGTCTCGTTGATCCACAGGTCGAACTGCTCCCAGCTGCCCACGCTCGTGGAGCGGGCGCGCAGCACGTTCTGCGCGTTGCCGGTGTAGTTCTTCTCGACCGCGACGTAGAGGCCGTTCACCTTGGACTTCAGGGAGACCGTCTCGGTCTCCGCGTCGAACTCGAGGGCGTAGGTCTCCCAGGAGCCGCCGTCCGCGTCGGAACGGGCCCGCAGCACGCCGGTGTTCGGGGCCGTGTAGTTCTTCTCCGTGGCGACGAACTGCCAGTTGCGGGTCGACTGGAGGGACACGTTCAGCACCTCGTCGGCCGCCAGGGTGGAGACACCCTCGTCAGCGGCGGACGGGGCGCGACGGGCCTCCGCGGGGGCCTCGTTCGCGATGCGCGCCAGGTCGCCGGCGTCGGCCTTCTCCCAGCCGGCGGGCGCGGTGGCCGTCGGCTGGTCGGCGGCCTGCGGCGCGGCCACGGCGACGGGCACGGTCAGGGCGGAGACCGCCACCAGGGCGCCGAGCAGAGCGACGGAAGTCTTGCTTCTCAAGGTCTTACTCACCTTTCGTCTACGGATTCCGGGGGCGGCAAGACAGTGGGCCCACGACGGGCTTCCGGTCGCCTTCTCGGGATATCGCGTGGCACGCACGGCGCGCATGACCGCACGGCATGCGTGACGGCATGACGCACATGGCGTGCATGGCGACGTCATCCCCGAATTTCTCCGCACCCCCCACACTGCGGCCGACTCCCCTCCCCGGGCGCCGGCGCAGCCACCGCGCCATTGCGGCGCAGTGACATCAGAGTAACTGTGAGGCCGCTGTTATGACAGTGATTAATCGGTGTTTCAGGAGACTGCTGACGACAGTCGCGTCACAGCGGCGATATCGGTGTTTTTCGGCCAGGGGACCGAAACCTTCTGTTTCCTGCCCGGCCCCTTCCCGGCCACCTCGCGATCGTCCCGGGCGGAGCAGGCGTCGGGCACCGAGGTTTCACCTGCTCTGCGAACGGAATTCACCTCCCCGCATCCCGGCCGATACCGTTCCCTCCAGCAGCCTCGCTAGCCTGTCCTGATCCCATGCCTTCGAACGTGAGAGGCCCGCGTGCCGAAACTGTCCGTTGTCGTCCCCATGCACAATGTGGGGGCCTTCGCCGAAAGCACCCTGAGAAGTCTCGCCAACAACGCGGACCCCGACTTCGAGTTCCTGCTCGTCGACGACGCATCCACGGACTCCACTTCCTGGACGATCGACCGCTGGGCCGAGCGGCTTCCGGGCGCCAGGGTGATCCGGCACGAGGAGAACGTGGGCATCGCCCAGGCGCGCAACAGCGGAATCGACGCGGCCGCCGGTGAGTTCATCACGTTCCTCGACGGCGACGACTGGTACGGACCGGGCTACCTCACCGACCTGGTGCGCGCGGCGGAGGAGCTGGACTGCGACTTCGCCCGCACCGACCACATCCAGGCCACCGGCACCGAGCGCGTGATCCGGCGGCCCCCCGCCCGGATGCGCAACGCCGTGATGGACCCGCGCGACGGGATAGCGCCGGCCCACATGGAGACGATGGTCGACTACCCCTTCGTCTGGGCGGGCATCTACCGCAGGCACCTCTTCGACGACGGCGGGATGCGCTTCGAGACCAGGCTGCGCACGGCCGAGGACCGGCTGTTCATCTGGCGCCTGCACCTGACGGCGAAGACGTACGCGTCGCTCGGCCTGCACGGCGTGTTCTACCGCCGGGGCGTCGCGACCTCGCTCACGCAGATCAAGGACGACCGCCAGCTGGACTTCATACCGGCGTACGACGCGCTGCTGAAGGACGTGCAGGACGACCCCGAGAGCGAACGTTTCATCCTCAAAGCGGTGCGGACCTACTGCGCCATGATCGCCTTCCACATCGCCAAGGTGAACGAGTACGAGCCGGCGGCGGGCCAGCGGCTGCGGCGCGAGGCGAAGGCCGCGCTGCACCGCATGCCCGAGCAGGCGCTCGAAGAGACCCTCAGAACCATCGACAGGACTCGGAGCAGGTTGCTCAGCCGCCTGCGCGACGGGCGGAAGGCTGCCTGATCCATGGCCCACCACAAGACGCAGATCTTCCAGGTCTCGACCCTGTACGGGGCGGCCACCCTGGCCGCGGCGATCGACGCGGGCCTGTACGGATCGCACGACGGCACCCGCCGCATCCTGCTGGTCTCCAACAACGCCGCCATACCGGAGACCGCCCTCCGCCTCGACGAGATGCACGGGTACGAGCGGATAGCCGCCCGCTTCGACTCGGTGGTCAGCTGGAACGAGACCATCTACCCGCACCACCCCAGCTCCTGGGGCCCGCGGGGCAACGACACGGCACTGTGGCAGAAGGCGTTCCGCCTCGCCTGGGACATCGACGAGCGGGACCTGATCGAACTCTCCGTCGAGTCGATCCAGGTCAACCCCGGCCGCGCGCTGGCGGCGATCTTCTCCGAGGCCGCCGTCCACGTGTACGCCGACGGCCTCATGAGCTACGGCCCGACCCGGACGAAGCTGCCGCTGACCATCGGGCGCCGGATCCAGCGGCTGCTGCACCTCGACCTGATCCCCGGGCTGAAGCCGCTGCTCCTGTCCGAGTTCGGCGTCGAGCCGGAGATCGTGCCGGACGAGGCGTTCCGCGGGGTGCTCGACGAGATCGCCCGGGAGGCGGCGGCCGACCCGTCCCTGGCGCCCGTCCTCGCGGAGGCGCCGACGGCCGTACTGCTGGGCCAGTACCTGGCGGCGATCGACATCCTGAGCCCGGAGGAGGAGGAGGACCTCCACATCCGCATGCTCACCGGCGCCGCGCAGGCCGGGCACCGGTCCGTGCTCTTCAAGCCGCACCCCACGGCGCCCGCCGGCTACACGGCGGCGCTGAGCAAGGCGGCGGCGGACGCGGGCGTCCGGCTCACCGTCCTGGACGCGCCCCTGCTGGCCGAGACGGTGTACCGCCACCTCGATCTCCAGCTCGTCGTCGGCTGCTTCTCGACGGCGATGGTGACCGCCTCCGCCTACTACGACGTGCCCGTCGCCCGGGTGGGGACCGCGCTGGTGCTGAAGCGGCTCCAGCCGTTCGCGAACAGCAACCGCGTGCCCCTGGCCGTCGTCGACCACCTGGTCCCCGACCTGGAGCGCCGGGAGACCCCGGCCGTCGTCGGCCCGGCGCCGGAGACGCTGTCCCCGCTGGTGCGGGCACTCGGCTTCTGCATGCAGCCCAAGACGTACGCGGACCTGCGGCCGTCGACGGTGACCTGGCTGGAGGGCAACCTGGCCTCTCTTCCCGGCTACTACTTCCCCGAGCCGCGGCTGGCCGAGCTCGGCCTCCCCGGCCCCGGCGCGCAGGCGCTCGCGCGGCACCAGGTGACGCGTGTGAAGCGGGTGGTGCGCAGGACGATCCGCCGCGGTACCGGGAAGAAGTGACCCGGACGGCCACGGAACACGGGCCGGGCCCCACCCACCGGTGGGGCCCGGCCCGTTCGTCCGTCGGGGTGCGGGGGTCCCGCGACCGGCTCAGCCGAGCCAGCGGGCCAGCCGCAGGCGCGTCCACAGCAGGGCGGCGGCGAAGGACAGCACGACCGTGGCCACCGTCAGCGCGGCGAGCGTGCCCACGGCGGCCGGCCAGCTCGCGTCCGCCGACACCAGGTGCGGGGCGATGGTCTCCAGGAACAGCAGGTGCACCAGGTAGGCGCCGAAGGAGGCCCCGGCGAGCCTGCCCAGCAGCGGACGGAACCGCTCGGGCACCCGGAAGTGGGCGAGGGCCATCAGCAGGGTCCCGGCCAGCAGCGCCACCACGACCGACCCGTACGGGCTCGGGAAGTTGACCCGGTGCTCGTACAGGGCCACCGCCGCCCACGCGAGCACCCCGCCGGCCAGCCACAGCAGCCGTCTCCCCCGGCCGGCGACCGCGGAGCGCGGCAGCGACAGCAGGACGGCGCCGATGACCGCGTACGCGATCTGGTAGACGCTGAACTGCCAGGCGAAGCGCGGGAAGTCGATGCCGAGGAGCTTCGAGAGGTCACCGAGGAAGGTCGGGGCGAGCGCCAGGGCGAGGAGGACGGCGCCCACGCCCCAGGGCCGCTTGCCGGCCTTGACCAGAACGGCCACCGACAGCAGCAGGATCACCGGGATGTAGGCGTACAGGTACCACAGGTGGAACGCGGGCCGCACGGAGCCGAACACGGCGTCCCACGCGAGCTGCCGCGTGGGGTCGGTGTTGGCGTCCCGCACCCAGTCCCACGCCAGGTAGGCCGCCGTCCACAGGGCCATCGGAACGACGATGCGGGACAGCCGCTTGCGGACCTGCCCGCCGTCCCGGGGCGGCGCCCCGGAGAGCACGACCCAGCCGGCGATCGCGAAGAACAGCGGCACCGCGCACCGGCTCAGCGCGTCCCCGACGATCGCCGTCCAGTAGACCGGCCCGCCGTTCGTGGGATCGCGGTCCACGGCCGTCATGAACTGGCCCGCGGCGTGACAGACGATGACCCCGACCGCGGCCAGGACCCGGATGAGGTCGATGTCGTACCGGTGCTCACCCCGCAGTCGGGGACGCGGGGCCGGCGCCCCCTCGGCTTCGGGACCGGAGTCGGGGCCGGGGGTGCGCACGGACTCGGTTGCGGTTGTCGGCTGGGCGGCGATGAGTGGTCACTCCCGGGGAAGAACGCGCGGGCCCGTCGGTTTCCGGCCGGGCTCGGGGTGTCGGACGCCTGTACCGCACCGTCCGCAGCCGCGGTACCGCGCGGCACGCATCGGTGCAGGCTATGAGAAGGCTACGAGAGGGGAAACCCTTTCGTCAGTGAACATCGCCCACTTGTGCGTAACCTTCCGGTGAACGGTGGGGTGACGCGCCCCGCGGCCGGCCGGCGGGTGGCGAAAAGGACCGGCCCCGGCACGGTGATCTGTTGAGCGACGGACACGGTGGGTAGAACCCCAGTGCGCATAGCGGGCCTGCGGGGCTTCCCGTCTTGTCCCCCGGAGCACGGCCCGCCTGTCTTCGCCCCCCGGCCCGTACCTGACTGCGGGCGCTTGTCGTGCGGTTGAGAGGAGGCGGTGTTGGCCGGTGCATTCGCCCCGACACCGTGGCGGAAGAGCAGCTACAGCGGTGTCAACGAGCAGAACTGTTGCGAGATCGCTCTCTTGCGCCATGAAGCGTGGATTCGCGACTCCAAGTTTCCCGAACGGACGGTGCTCCGCGTCCCCTCGTCCGCCTGGCGGGCTGCGGTAGCGTTCTTCGGTGAGGCTCAGTCCCCTGGGGGCAATCATGAACAGCTGTGATCCAGCCGGTCGTGACAGCTACGGCACAGCGAGCGGGACGGCACGGGACGGCCGGCTGCCGTTCATGGGCTACTGCCTGTTGACCGGGATGCTCGCGGTGGCGGCCGGTGCGGGAGCGTCACTGTTCGGTGGCGACACGACCGTCCGGCTCGTCGTGTGGGCAGTGGTCCTGGCGCTGGTGACCGGGGCCGCGGGCTGGTGGTGGGCGGTGGCACCCGCTACCGCTCGTCGATGGACGGTGGATCTTTTGGTGCGTCCGGCAGGGAGGGCCGCACCGACTCGAACGCCTTCGCGAAAGTCCTGACGAGCAGGGTGGCGACGCCGACGCTCCCCGGGATGCACACGGCGGGCGGGACACCCATGCGGACACCGGCGTACGACACGAGGGTCAGCGTGACCGCGGAGAACACCGTGAGCGCGGTCAGGTTGCGCAGCATCCGGATGAGGTCGTCCGTGTGGGCCTGCCTGCGGCGGATGGCGTTGTCCGTCTCGTCCTGACGTAAGCGTCGCAGGCGGGAACAGACGTCATCGCTGGTGATGCCCTGCGCGGTGAGGGAACCGGGCACCGACGGTCCGTGCGCGCGAGCCCGGTCCTCGGAACGTGCCGACGCGGTGGGGGCGCGCCCGGAGCCGGCGCTCGGCCGCTGCTTCTTCCGCCTCCCTTTCTCGTTCACCATGGCCTGTTGCCCCCGTCGGTGCCTGGTCGTGAGTGCCGTAAGTCAGGAACGGTTCAGCTGATTCAGCAGGTCGTCGATCAGCGTGAGCGTCTCGTGCTGGCTCAGCGCCTTGTCGGTCAGATCCTCGAAGCACTCCTGGAAACGCGCCACCATCTCGCGGTTGTCCCGGTTGGTGAGCACTCCGCCCGGCCCGGACAGGTACAGCACGTCCTCGTCGTCGTGGAAGCCGAGGAGGACGAAGCTGCTCTCCAGGCTGTCGTGGGCGCCCGCACTGAGCGGCAGCGCCTGTACCAGGATCTTCTCCTCGGCGGCGAGCTGCTTGATGTAGTTCAGCTGACCGCGCATGGTCCCCGCGCCGCCGACGAGCCGGCGCAGCGCCGACTCGTCGACGATCACCGAGGTCTTCGGGCCGCCGTCCGCGAAGGTGCGCTCCTGGCGCGCCGTCCTGAGGTCGATGCTGCGCTGCGCGGGAGTGGTGGAGCCCGACGCGGCGAACATCGCGCTCATGTAGTCCGTGGTCTGGAGCAGGCCGGGGATCAGTACGGGGTGGTAGGTGCGGATGCTGTCCGCGGCGTTCTCATAACCCAGGTACTGGGCGAAGGGCGGCGCGATGATGTCGTTGTACTCGGACCACCACGCCTGGCCCTTGCTGCCGCGTGCCGCCTGCTCCAGCTCCGCGACGCGTTCCTCGTCGACGATCTCGTACAGACGCAGCATCGCCTGCAGGTCCGTGACGGACAAGCTGACCGTTCCCGCCTCGATTCGAATGATCTTCGACAGGGACCAGTCCAGCCGTTCCGCGGCTTGACGCTGCGTCAGGGCCTGCTTGTCGCGCGCGGCCTTCAGGGCGAGACGCAGCTTGCGACGGTTGAGACTGGGGTCAGAGGCGGTGGGCATGAGGCTCCTTCACGACGGCGCCGGACGCGCCGAACGGAACCTGCACGACGCGACCAGCTACAAGGTCAGGTCGGTATGCCACAGTACGCGCGATATATCCGCCTCTGCCGTATATGAGACGGACACAAGCGGTAGTCCGTGGTCGATTAGCGCCTTCCCTTGGGAGTAATTCCGTTCAGCCACCGGCTTCACGGAGTACCCGGAAGGAGTCTTACCCGATTGACACATGGCTAATCGACCGATCGAGTGACCCTGCACTGGTGTGCTACACGTCACATCCTTGACGGGGGCTCCTCCCGGACGCGAACGGGCGTGCGCCCGAGCGGGCAGTGCGTAATCAGGGCCGCGCCGGCTCCTCCCCCTCGAAGCTCGCGAAGTAGGCCGCCACCATGTCCTCGTCGCCGTGGCCCTGGGCCGCGGCGCGGGCCAGGCGGTCCGCGCTCGCCCGGGCGAGGTCGAGGCGGACGCCGTGGTCGCGGCCCGCCTCGACGATCAGTCGGGCGTCCTTCTCGGCGGTGCGCACCGCGAAGCTGGGCGGGGTCAGGCGGCCGGTGAGGACGAGCTCGGCCTTGGCGCGCAGGTAGCCCATGTCGAGCGGGCCGCCGGCGATGGCGTCGAAGAAGGACCGCGGGTCCACGCCGAGCGCCTCCGCCAGGGCCAGGACCTCGCCGGTGGCGCTGGTGGCGGCGAGTACCCAGCTGTTGGCCACCAGCTTGAGGCGGGTGGCGGCGGCGGAGGTGCCGTCGTCGCTCGTCCACACCGTGCGCGCGCCGATCGCGTCGAAGACCGGTGCCACCTGCGGGCGCGGCTCGATCGGGCCCGCGGCCAGGACCAGCAGCTGTCCGGCCTCGGCGGGCTGCCGGGTGCCCAGCACGGGCGCGTCGTAGAAGGCCAGCCCGTGCTCGCGGGCGAGAGCCGCCAGTTCGGCGACCGCCTCGATGCTCGCGGTGGTGGACTGCACCCACGCCGTGCCGGCGGCGAGCGCGGGCGCGGCCCGCCGCATCACCTCCAGCACGGTCGCCCCGTCGTACAGCACGGTGAGGACCACGTCGGCGTCGCGCACGGCCTCGTCGGGCGTGCCGGCGACCTGGACGCCCTCGTCGGCCAGCGGTTCGGCCTTGTCGCGGCTGCGGTTCCAGGCGCGGACGGTGTGTCCGGCCCGGGCGAGGTTGCGGGCCATCGCGGAACCCATGATTCCGGTGCCCAGGACACTGACGGTGAGCTGCTCGGTCATGACGTCGGCTTTCTGCTGCGTATGCGTGCGAAGTATGGGGACGGAGTACGTGTACGGAATACGTGCACGAACGCTCCGGGGCAAGCGTGCCTCCCTCGGCCCGTCACCCGTACCGGGCGACCCGGACCGTCGGCCGACCGGCGCCCCCGATTCCGCTTGCTTGAATGAATTCAATTATTTGGCATTCCCCCTGTCGCGGTCCGCCACGGACGCCGAGGCCGCTCCCCAGACCGGAACCGAGCCCCACGGAGGCCCGTCCCATGTCCCAGCCCGTTCCCCGCGCCCCTGGGAGGGCGCGGGGAAGTGTCCTTACAGCCCGTAGCGCGGTTTCAGGTGGCGCCAGAAGTCGCGCAGCATCCACTTGTCGAACTCGGTGACGGCCGTCGCGCTGCCCGCCTTCATCAGGAAGCAGCACTGGCCGGTGGGCGACCAGTCGTAGAAGTCGTCCAGGCCGAAGGTGTGACCGACCTCGTGCAGGTAGATGTGGATGTTCTCCTGGTCGAGGGCGCCCGTGAAGTACTCCTGGCCCATGCGCTTGGCCCCAGTCGCCGCCGGCGCCGCCCTGGAAGCCCTTGGTGAGCCACAGGGACTGGTCGTAGTGGCGGGTCACGCCTCCGGGGCAGCGTGAGTAGTTCCCGTCCTGGTGGAAGAAGCGGCCGCAGTCGGGGGCGCACTGGGGCGCGCCGCCGCCGTCGAGTACGCCGGTGTAGATGTCGACGGAGTTGTCGGTCCACTGGAGCGTGGAGCGGTTCTCGACCGCCCAGCCGACGACGTTGACCTGGACGTTCGTGTACGGCCAGGCATTGTGGCCGGTGCCGTTGTCCACCATGGCGGACATCCACTTCCCGAACTGCTTCTTCAGCGACGCGTGGATGCGGTCGCGCAGCGCGGCGCTCACCGGGGCGTCGGACTCCCAGCGGACGCAGTAGTTGACGTAGCCCGTGTTGGCCATGACCTGGTCCCAGCCGTAGTTCCGGAAGCCGTACAGGTTTCCGTAGGTGGACTCGACGTGGTGCCAGACCTCGTTCAGCGGCTGGACCAGGTGGGAGGGAGGGTTCCACTGGTCGGCGGCCTGTGCTCGGCGGGCGGCGGCCGCGGTCTGCGCGCCGGGTGTGACGGCCGCGGCCTCCGCGCGGGGCGTCACCGTGCCGATCACCGCGGCGAGCGCGGCGAGGACGGTGAGCAGACACGCGAGGTGCTTGCGCATGCGAACTCCTCGTGGTGGGGGGCGGGTTCGTTCCTCACCTCGGTCGTCGCCGCCGTCGCGGAGGTTGCCGACCCGCACTTCCCCTTGCCTCCTCCCTTGCCTCCTCCCTTACCTCCCTCTTTCCTCCTCCACCCCTCCCCCCCTCTCCTCCCCCTTTCGGGCGACCGGCGGGCGCGGCTCCGTACGCGCCCTCCCGCCCGCCCCGTCGCGGCCCCGCGGCACCGACACGGAGACCCGTCCGGTGGATGGGCGTGCACCGTTTGCCGTTTTCCTGGATCTTTAACGCGTCAAGTGGCCTTTTTATGCGTTAACTGGCTTCTTGTGGACCTACGGACGATCTAGGGAAGTTGATGGCTACACAAACGGAGCCGATGGAGCCGGTCACACCGGTGCCGGTCGAGGGGCCTCGCGGCAGGGGCCAGATCGTGGTGGCCTGGCTGACGACGACGGACCACAAGAAGATCGGGAACCTCTACCTGATCACGTCGTTCGTCTTCTTCCTGTTCGGCGGCGCGCTGGCCCTGCTGATCAGGGCGGAACTGGCCCGCCCCGGGATGCAGATCCTCTCCACCGAGCAGTACAACCAGTCGTTCACCATGCACGGCACGGTGATGCTGCTGCTCTTCGCCACTCCGACCTTCGCCGGCTTCGCCAACGCGATCATGCCGCTGCAGATCGGGGCACCGGACGTCGCCTTCCCGCGGCTGAACATGTTCGCGTACTGGCTGTTCCTGTTCGGCAGCCTGATCGTGCTGATCAGCTACCTCACCCCGCAGGGCGCCGCGGACTTCGGCTGGACCGCCTATCCCCCGCTCAGCCACGAGGAGCGCTCCCCCTCCGTCGGCAGCGATCTGTGGATCATGGGCCTGGGCATGTCCGGCTTCGGCACCATCCTCGGCGCCGTCAACTTCATCACCACGGTCATCTGCATGCGCGCCCCCGGCATGACCATGTTCCGCCTGCCGATCTTCACCTGGAACGTCCTGCTGACCTCGGTGCTCGTGCTGCTGGCCTTCCCGGTCCTGGCCGCGGCCCTGTTCGCGCTGGAGGTGGACCGCAAGTTCGGCGCCCACATCTTCGCCCCGGGCAACGGGGGCGCGCTGCTGTGGCAGCACCTCTTCTGGTTCTTCGGCCATCCGGAGGTCTACATCCTGGCGCTGCCGTTCTTCGGCGTGGTCTCCGAGGTGATCCCGGTCTTCGCGCGCAAGCCGATCTTCGGCTACATGGGCCTGGTGGGCGCGACCATCGCCATCACCGGGCTGTCCGCGACCGTGTGGGCCCACCACATGTTCGCCACCGGCGGGGTGCTGCTGCCGTTCTTCTCCTTCATGTCCTTCCTGATCGCCGTGCCCACCGGGGTGAAGTTCTTCAACTGGATCGGCACCATGTGGAAGGGGTCGCTGTCGTTCGAGACACCGATGCTGTGGTCCTTCGGTTTCCTGGTGACGTTCCTGTTCGGCGGGCTGACCGGTGTCATCCTCGCCTCGCCGCCGATGGACTGGCACGTGACCGACACCTACTTCGTCGTGGCGCACTTCCACTACGTGGTGTTCGGCACGGTCGTGTTCGCGATGTTCGCCGGATTCCACTTCTGGTGGCCGAAGCTGACCGGCACGATGCTCGACGAACGCCTCGGCAAGCTTCATTTCTGGACGTTGTTCGTGGGCTTCCACCTGACCTTCCTGGTGCAGCACTGGCTGGGCGCCGAGGGCATGCCGCGCCGGTACGCCGACTACCTGGCCGCCGACGGGTTCACCTGGCTCAACACCCTCTCCACCATCGGCGCGTTCCTGCTCGGCGCCTCGACGCTGCCGTTCCTCTACAACGTGTGGCGGACCGCCAAGTACGGCAGGCGCATCGACGTCGACGACCCCTGGGGGTACGGACGGTCCCTGGAATGGGCCACCTCCTGCCCGCCGCCCCGCCACAACTTCTGCGTCATCCCGTGCATCCGCTCCGAGTCCCCCGCCTTCGACAAGCACCACGTGTACGAGGCCGGACTGGACATGGCGGAGAACGTCGACCGGCCCGGTGGCACCGACTTCACCGGCCACCGGAGAAACCTGTCGTGACCGGCGACCGGCCCGGCGTACCACCCCACGGCGACCGGCGGGACCCCTCTCCCGACGCGCCCTCCGGCGACCGGCGGCGCACCGGGCCGCCCCCCGGCCGGTACGGCGCCCCGCCCGCGGCCACCCCCGTGACCGTGCGCGACCTGTACGGTCCCTCGTCCGCTGAGCAGGCCGCCGTGCTCGTCAACGAGGTCGAGGGGCACCTCCTCGCCCGGGCCGAGCGGGACCGGGCGCGGCGCGAGGCGGAGGCGCTGTGCGCCCGGCTGCCGTGGCTGACCGGCGCGCAGGCCGAGGACGTCCGGCGGCACTACACCGAGCAGCGCCTCGACCTCACCCGCGAACTGCTGCGGGCCACGGTCGCCCGGGCGGAGGAGCTGCGCGGCGAGTACGAGGCCCGTTACGCCACGCTCCGGCGCGGCCTGCTGAAACGCCACGCGGCCTGCGCGTCGGCGGTGCTGGTCTGCGCCGTCACGGCGGTCACGGCGCTGTCCGTGCTGCGGCGCTAGCCCGGACGGACCCCGAGGGCGTCGGCACTCGCCGAGAAGCGGCCGGAACAGCACTGTCCGTACGGGCTGTCCGGGGGGACCCGGCCGTGCAGTCCTCTTCCCACCACCAGAGAGGAACCTCATGACCTTCAACCCCCTGGAGCAGCGGGGCATCCCGCTCGACCGGCAGCTGCGCAACTGGCGCGAGCTCGACGTCGAGCCCCTGGACCCCGACCACTGCGACCCGTACACCCGGTGCCGGGTCATCACGATGAACGGCATCGAGGTCGAGGCGATCCTCTTCAGCCACCAGCTGGCCAGGCACACCCTCGACTCCGACATCAAGCGGCAGCTCGCCCGCACCCGGTACATCGAGGCCCAGCAGCAGAAGGTGGTCAACTGGCTGCTGCCCGGCACCTCGTCGGTGCTGGAGACGACCATCGCCTACGAACAGGTGGCCGTCGACCTGACCGCGTGGGTGGCCCGGATGGAGCCGGACCCGTACCTGAAGCAGGCGTACCAGTTCGGTGTGCTGGAGGACTTCGACCACCTCTACCGGTACGCGAACCTGTACGAGATGATCGAGCACCGCAAGGCCGAGGCGATCGTCGACAACCTGACCGAGGTCATGCCGGGGCGGCCCACGAAGTTCCACCACCGCAACCCGGTGGACAACGTCCGCGACCCCTACGACCGGACGCGCGTCGACCCGCTGTCCAAGCTGCACGCGCTGACGATCATGTCGTCCGAGCAGCAGACCATGAATTTCTACATGAACGTCGGCCCCACCTACATGGAGCCGATCGCCCGTCAGCTCTACCAGGAGATCGGGCTGGTGGAGGAGGAGCACGTCACCCACTACGAGTCGCTCGTCGACCAGGGGGAGTCGTGGTGGGAGCAGCTCGTCAACCATGAGTACAACGAGTGCTACCTGTACCACTCCTTCATGGAGCAGGAGTCCGACCCGAAGGTGAAGGCCGTCTGGGAGCTGCACCTCAACATGGAGCTGGAGCACCTGCACATCGCCTGCGACCTCATGCGCACCCTGGAGGGCCGCGAGCCGGAGGAGATCCTCGCCCCGCAGCTCCCCAACGTGCTCACCTTCGAGCCGAACAAGGCCTATCTGCGTGAGCTGCTCGACACCCAGATCGACATCACCACCCTGGGCGCCGGCTACGTGCGCGAGGCGCACGAGCGCTTCGAGCAGATGCAGGCCGGCATCCACGGCGGCGAGGAGCCGCCCAGCGAGCGTGTCATGGCCCAGCACGACGAGATGTTCGGCCGGGAGTACCGCCTGCAGACCGAGGGCGAGCACCCGGACCCCGCCCAGCGCGAGAGTTGAGGGAGGAGGCGTCATGAGCGAGAGCGGAATCCGCACTCCGCAGGCCGGTGAGGACCGCACGCCGGACGACGACGTGGTGGACCTGCTGATGCGGCAGCACGGCGACATCCGGAACCTGTTCGACGAGGTCGAGCGGTCCACCGGTGACGCGCGCAAGGAGGCCTTCCACCGCCTCGTACGGCTGCTGGCCGTGCACGAGACGGCGGAGGAGGAGGTCGTCCACCCCGTCGCCCGCCGGGCCTTCCCCGGGGGCGAGGGCATCGTCGAGGACCGGCTGGCCGAGGAACGCGCGGCCAAGGAGACCCTGTCCGCGCTGGACGGGATGGACACCGACGACCCCCGCTTCCTCCCGCAGCTGCTCGCGCTGCGCATGGACGTGCAGCAGCACGCCCGGGCGGAGGAGCGCTACGAGTTCACCCACCTGCGGCGCAACGCCGACCCCGGCCGGCTCGCCGCCATGGCCAAGGGCGTGAAGGCGGCGGAGGCGATGGCACCGACCCGCCCGCACCCGGGGGTCGAGTCCGGGGCCGCCAACGTGGCCCTCGGCCCGGTCGCCGCGCTGGTGGACCGTACGAAGGACGCGGTCCGCAGGGCGATGGAGGGCTGAGGCGGCGGGGCCGGGCGGGCCGGACGGGCCGCCCGGCCTAGAGGCTGTCGCCCCAGCCGCTCTGGAGCATGGTCTGGAACGCCCAGGTCCCGTTCCGCCGGACCAGGACGTCCGCGTACCGGAGCTGCCGGGTCCGGCCGTCGGCCGTCGTCATCGTCGAGTCGGTGAGGACGACGGCCATGGCGGGGGACAGGAAGACGGGCGTGCGGGTGGAGGCGAAGGTGATGCCCTCGTCTCCCCCGTCCCCCTCTCCTCCGTCTCCGTCCCCTTGCCCGTGCCCCATGACCCGCGTCATCACCGCGACGAACCGCGCGCGGTCCCACTGGGCCGCGCGGCCGTTCCCCGCCGCGTCGTCGCTGACCAGGTTGAGCGGGAACACCGCCATGTCGGCCATGCGCTCGACGTCCCGCCGCGCGCTGTGCGCGTCGTACTCCGCGAACCAGGCGTCCAGGCTCGCGCGGTCCTCCCCGGTCGGGACGTAACCCGTCTCGGGCAGCTGGATCACGGTCATGGTGGTTGCCTCCCGGCTTCCCGCGCTCTCCGTCCGGTCGGAGGAGTCGCGTCCTCTGTCGTGCCCCCCACTCAGGCTAATCAAACTTGATTATCCCTCGGTCGGTAACTACTGGAGGCCGAAGATCGATCATCTCGGTCACGAAACGGCCGGTGGATGATCACACCAGGTGAATAATGGGGCCGGTAGGCGTCTCAGAGCAGAGAGGGTCGCCGTGGGGACCGACAGGGGCAGTGGGGGCAGCGATGTCGTCCGGCAGCGGTTCGACGTGGCCGATGCCGCACCGCTGCTGCTCGACGCGCACGGGACGATAACGAGCTGGACCAGGGACGCCGAACGGCTCCTCGGCCATCCGGCCGCCGAGGTGCTCGGCAGGGACTTCGGCGAACTCCTGGCGCCCGAGGACGCCGCCCGGCTCGTCCCGCCGGGCGGGTCCGGTAGCGGCCAGGGCGGCTGGTCCGGAACGGTCCGCGCCCGCCACCGCGGCGGCTGGCGGGTCCGGCTGACGGTACGGATCGTGCCCCTGTGGGGGGCCTGGCCCGCCGACGGGAAGCGGGGACCGCGGGCCGAGCCGGGGCGGGAAGCGGTACCGGGGCGGAGAGCGGTACCGGGCGCGGAACCGGACCGGAGACGGGTCGCCGACGGCGCCGGGCCGCACCGCCGGGCGCCCCGGACCGACGGCGGCGAGCCGGCTCGCCGGACCCCGCAAGCCGACGGTGACGGCCCGGACCGCCGGACGGCCCGGGCCGACGGTGAGGGCACGAACCACCGGGCGTCCAGGGGCGGCGGAGGCGCCGACCGTTGGGTCGTGCTGTTGTCCGGCGCGGTCGGCGCGTCCGGGCGGGAGCTGAGCCGGGGCGTGCTGGAGAGCATGGTCGAGGCGTCGCCCGTCGGTATGGCGATCCTCGACACCGAGCTGCGGTTCGTGTGGTCGAACGCGGCGCTGGAGGCGTTCGGCGGGGGCCCCGCGCACGAGCGGACCGGCCGCCGGCTCGCCGAGGTGCAGCCCGGGCTGGACGCCGAGCTGCTGGAGACGCGGATGCGCCACGTGCTGGAGACCGGCGAGCCCGTCGTCGGCCACGAGCACGTCGGCCGGCTGCGTTCGGCGCCGCACCGGGAGACGGCGCACGTGATGTCCTTCACCCGGCTGGACGACGAGCGCGGCCGTCCCCTCGGCCTGTACTACACGGTCATGGACGTCTCCGAGCGTCACCGGGCCCGGATGCGGCTGGCCCTCCTCGACCGGGCCGGCGAGCAGATCGGCCGTACCCTCGACGTCGCCCACACCGCCCAGGAACTGGCCGACGTGGCCGTGCCCGGGCTCGCCGACTTCGTCGCCGTCGACCTGCTGGACACCGTGCTGACGGGAGGCGAACCCGGGCCGGTGCGCGGCGCGGACGCGGTGCCGCTGCGGCGCGCCGGACAGCGGTCGGTGCGCCGGGGGGTGCCGGAGGCCGCCGTCGACGTCGGTGCGCTGGCCACCTATCTGCCGGGGACGCCGCCCGCCCGCACCCTGGCCGAGGGGGTGCCGTGGTGCCGGTTCCGGCTCGACCCGCCGGACCGGGAGTGGTCGGACACCCGGCCCGGCGGCCGGGAGGCGACCTTCCACGAACTCGGGCTGCACAGCGTGATGATCGTGCCGATCCGGGCCCGCGGCATCACGCTCGGCATCACGACGTTCTTCCGCAGCGACCGCCGCCCCGAGCCGTTCGACGAGGACGACCTGAGCCTCGCCGAGGAGCTCGTGGCCCGCGCCGCCGTCTGCGTCGACAACGCCCGCCGCTACACCCGCGAACGCAACGCCGCCCTGGTGCTGCAGCGCAGCCTGCTGCCGCGCCGGCTGCCCGAGCAGGACGCCGCGGACGTGTCCGCCTGCTACCGCCCCGCCGACGAGCTGACCGGCCTCGGCGGCGACTGGTACGACGTCATCCCGCTTCCCGGCGCCCGCCTCGCCCTCGTCGTCGGCGAGGTCGAGGGCCACGGCATCGACGGCGCCGCCGCGATGGGCCGGCTGCGCACCGCCGTACGCACCCTCGCCGACCTCGACCTGCCGCCGGAGGAGGTCCTCGCCCACCTGGACGGCCTGGTCGCCCAGTCCGCGCGGCAGAAGGGCGCCGAACCGTTCCAGGGCGACCTGACGGTCGGGGCGCGCTGTCTGTACGTGATCCACGACCCGATATCGGGCACGTGCGCGATGGCCGCCGCCGGGCACCCGCCCCCCGCGCTGGTCGACCCGGACGGCGCGGTGCGCTTCGCGGACGAACTGCCCGTCGGGCCGCCGCTCGGCGTGGACGGCCCGCCCTTCGAGCGCCTGACCCTGGACCTGCCCCCCGGTACGGTGCTGGCCCTGCACACCGACGGCCTGCTGGCGGGGGCGTCCCCGGCGCTGCTGGGCCGGGCCCTGGAACGGCCCGCCGGGCCCTGCCTCGACACCCGCGCGCAGGCCGTGGTCGACACCCTGGTCCCGGCACGGCCCAGCGACGACGTGGTCCTGCTCCTGGCCCGCACCCGGCGGCTCCCGCCCGGCCGGGTCGCCGAGTTCGAGGTGCCGGCCGACCCGGCACTCGTGGCCCAGGCCCGGCGCACCGCGACGAGACAGCTGGCCGCCTGGGGCCTGGACGACCTGGCGTTCACCACCGAGCTGGTGGTCAGCGAACTGGTCACCAACGCCATCCGGCACGCCACCGGCCCCATCCGCCTCCGCCTCGTCCTGGACCGCACCCTGATCTGCGAGGTCTTCGACGGCGGCGCCACCGCACCCCACCTCCGCCACCCCCGCACCACCGACGAGGGCGGCCGGGGGCTGCTCCTGATCTCCCAGTTCACCCAGCGCTGGGGCACGCGCTTCCTGCCCGAGGGGAAGGTGATCTGGGCGGAGCAGTCGCTGACGGGGGCGTGGTGAGGGGTGGCGGTCACTCCGTACGTGCCGGTCACTCCGTACGTGCCGGTCACTCCGTACGTGCCGGTCACTCCGTACGTGGCGGTCACTCCGTACGTGGCGGTCACTCCCTGCGTGACGGTCCCCGGCGCCGGGAGCCGGACAGCGCGTACAGGGCCGCCCAGTCGTGGGCGTCCAGGCTCTTCGGGAGGGCCGTCGGAGCGAGCCGCAGCTGCCGCAGCCGGCGCCGGACCTCCTGCCGGGGAACCCACGGCGCCGTGGCGGCGAGGATGTCGGCCAGCCCGTGGCCCCGGCCGGTGAACACACGCCGTACGAAGTCCTGGTAGCCGTGCCGCTCGCGGTGCGGGACCAGGGGTTCGGGGCGGCGGGTGGACGTGAGGAGGCCGCCGTCGACGCCGGGACGCGGCCGGAACGCCGAGGCGGGCACCCGGGACACGAGCCGGAACTCGTACCAGGGCCACCACTGCGCCGTCATGAGGGTCGCCCCGCCCACTCCCGCGCGCCGGCGGGCCACCTCCCACTGGACCAGGAGCACGGTGTCGGTCCAGCCCGGAGCCGCGAGGACCCGGCGCAGTATCGCGGTCGTCCGGTGGAACGGGAGGTTGCCGACCAGGACGTGCGGCGCGGTGGGCACCTCGAAGTGCAGGAAGTCGGCGTGCACGATCTCGGTCGCCGGGCCGGTACGGCGCGCGAGCCGCGCGGCGCGGCGGCCGTCGATCTCGATTCCGGTCAGCCTCCGGCCCAGCCGCTCAAGCGGCAGGGTCAGCGCGCCGTCGCCGGTGCCGATCTCGACGATCGGTCCGTCGGTCGCGGCGACGAGTTCCACGACGGTGTCGATGGTGGTGCGGTCGATGAGGAAGTTCTGGCCCAGTTCGTGCCGGCCGGGCTGGTGTGTGCGCACGGAGGTCTCCACGGCTTCGAGGGAAGCCGGGCAGCGAGAGGTGGCCGCCCGGCGTTCGGTCGCTCGAGCGGCGGCTGCTTCCACTGCGCGTTCGCGCGGTGCGCGGAAGGTCCGCCGCTAGACGCGGCGGACCTTGGTCACTGCGATGCCACACATGACGCCGACGCTACCCCGCCCCGCGGGTGGCGCGGCAACCGGTTTTCCGTGCGGTGCCCGGGTCAGGCGGTGCGCAGGGCGGTGCGCAGGACGGCGACGGCCTGGTTGATCGCGGCTTCGGCGGCGTGGGTCTCGCGCAGGGCGTCGAGCATGACGAAGTCGTGGATGACGCCCTGGTAGCGGACGGCGGTGACGGGCACGCCGGCCGCGCGCAGCTTGTTCGCGTAGGCCTCGCCCTCGTCGCGCAGGACGTCGGCC
>NZ_BMQK01000016.1 GCF_014648075.1 Streptomyces ruber
TCCTCGTCCACGGCCGGCTTCGCGATCGCGCCCGACTGCACCTCGTCGACCGTCTTCCGGCCCTCCACCGGACCCAGGTCGAACAGGTACGGCGGATCGGCGGTGTCCTCGACGAACCTCTGGGCTGCGGGCTCGAGGACCGGCTGCACCGGCTGCACCGGCTGCACCGGCCGGAGCGGGTTGGCGGATTCGGACATGTGCATCTCCCGGGGTTTCCGTGACGTGCCGCCGGTCGTTCCGGCGATGACGGCCCCAGGGGGTGCCGAACGCGCCATGCGCTCCGGTTCCCGCCCCCGGGATCCGTCCTCCGGCACGCCAGAACCGTCCGGTGGTCACCAGTTGCTCACCAGCGCACCACCCCTGCTCCTCCAGTGCACGTCGTCGGCGCGGTGCCGGACCGGGCCGGGGGGAGGCCCCTCAGCCCGGTTCGCCCTCCAGCCACCGCAGCACGTCGGGCGTCACGGGGTCGACGAGGTCGGCGAACTCGCCGTGCTTGGTCAGGAACCTGGCCCAGTAGGGGCACACGGGAACGATGCGCTTCCCGCTCTCGCGCACGTCGGCGATCGCCTCCCGGACGAGCCGGGAGGCGAGACCCTGCCCGGCGAAGGCGTCGTCGATCTCCGTGTGGAAGAAGACACGCTGCTCGCCGCGGTCGCGGTACTGGGTAACGCCCGCGAGCCGGCCGTCGGCCAGGATCTCGTAGCGGTGCCGGGCGTCCGCCCGCTCGACGGTCGGTGCTGCGGAGGGCTGGTCCATGGGGTCTGTTCCTTACGGTCCGACGGTCCGGGGTCAGTCGCGCGCGGGGTTGCGGCGCGGGGTGATGACGGCGTTCGGCAGGGCGGGCGCGGGCAGCCGGTCCCCGTCGTAGCCCTCGACGGCGCCGAAGCGGTCGGACGCGTCCTGCCACTCCTCGCGCGCGCGGACGATGTCGTCGTGGCTGCGGCCGATGAAGTTCCACCACATGACGATCTCCTCGCCGAACGGGGTGCCGCCGAGCAGGACCGTCCGGGCCGGGTCGTCCGAGTCGTTGACGAGGGTCAGTGCGTCGGCGCCGGGGTGCACGTAGCCGAGTTCCGCCGCCTGCAGCGGGGTGCCGGCCACCCGGACGTCCCCGTGGTCGACGAGGAGACCGTGCTCGAAGCCGGGGTCCACGGCGAGGGTGACCGTCGCGCGCGGCGCCAGGACGATCTCGGCGCCGAGCAGCGGCGTGAAGGTGCGCACCGGAGACACGGACCCGGCGAGGGAGCCCAGGAAGACCCGGACGGTCGCGGCGCCGTCGGTCCCGTCGGTCCCGTCGAGGCGGACCGGCTCGGGCACGTGGTGCTGGAAGTCCCGTCCCGTGTCGCGGTGTTCGGCGGGCAGCGCCACCCACAGCTGCACGCCGTGCAGGACGGTGGTCCGCGGGGTCGAGACCTCCGAGTGGCAGATGCCGTGTCCGCCGGTCATCAGGTTCAGCTCGCCGGGCCGTACGTAGGCGTGGCTGCCGAGGCTGTCCCGGTGCTCGATCTCACCGCTGAACAGCCAGCTCACCGTCTGCAGTCCGATGTGCGGGTGCGGCGCGACGTCCATGCCGCCGGTGCGGGCGACGTCGTCGGGGCCGTAGTGGTCGGCGAAGCACCAGGCGCCGATCAGGGTCCGGGCACGCTGCGGCAGCGTGCGCCGTACGGTCATCGCCCGCGGGCCGCCCAGGGGCACGTCGCGGGGGGTGAGGACGTCGACCCGCGGTTCCGCCGCCGGCCGCCCGTCGGCGTCCGCCGGGGTTCCGCACCGTACCGCCACAGGTCCTGACTCGACGTTGCTCATCGGGGACCACCACCTTCCACACTCATGATACTTTCATTTTCAACAATTACGCAACGGCTTCGGCCCACCCGCGAAGGAGCCCCAGGTTGAGCAGCAGCCCCGCGCCCGCGTCACCGGCGTCACCGGAGCCTTCGGCACCCCCGTCCGCGGGCCGACGGATCTTCGTCGACAAGCAGAGCCCCCAGGCCTACCGCGCGCTGGTGCAGACCTCGGAGGCGGTCCGCGCCACCGCGGCCGACGCGGGACTCGACCGCATTCTCGTCGAACTGGTCAACCTCCGCGTCTCCCAGCTCAACGGCTGCGCCTACTGCCTCGACGTGCACACCAGGGCGGCGCTGCGCGCGGGTGAGACGACGCGGCGGCTGGGCACGCTGGCGGCCTGGCGGGACACCGAGCTGTTCACCCCGCTCGAACGCGCCGCGCTCGCCCTGGCGGAGGCGACCACGGTGCCGTCCGACGCCGCCGCGCAGGACGCCGCGTACGCCGCCGCCCGCGAGGTGTTCACCGACGAGCAGATCTCCGCGGTGATCTGGGTGGCGGTGACCATCAACGCGTTCAACCGGGTCTCGATCCTGAGCAGGCATCCGGTGCGGTGACCCCCTGTTCGTCCGGCTGTACGAGCAGCCGTCGGCAGAGACCGGAGGAGACCGGAGGCCGCGGAAGAAACGATGCGGCCGCGCCCCGGACGGGGCGCGGCCGCGATGGATCAGGTGGGCCGGCGGGTTCTCACACCTCGGTGCTCACGGACGCTCACACCCTGGCGCCGTCGTCACGGCCCCGGCTGCCGGACTTGGCCAGCCCCCGGCTGATCATGTACCCGATCGTCAGCAGGGTGACGTACAGCCACGCCTGCCCCGCCGGGAACCGGTCGACCCCGCGCGCGTCGTCCCCCACGACGGCGGATGCGATGAGTACGGCGACCACGGCCGCGACGAACGCCATGAGTTCCGTGGTCTTGTAGCTGGGCTTGGTCTCCTCGCCCACCCGTTCCCCGGCGTACGTGGCCCGGGGCATGCCGGACTCCGGGTATCCGGCCGACGATGCAGCGGACATCGTGTCCTCCTGGATTCGTTGGGGCCCGACGACCGTCGAGCCTTGCGAGCCAGTACCCGACCCCTCTCCCCCGTAACGGCGCTATCCGGCGGACGACCGGGCTCCACCCCGGTACGGCGTTCAACCGTTCCCCCGGCCGGCGCCCGTCCACGCGGGGCCGCCCCCGGGTGCCGACGACGTGCTGCGTGCGCGGCCGTCCGCGCGCGCCCGTCCACGGCACGGGCGCCGGTGGCCGGTCGGCCTGCGCAGGCCGGCGGTGTCCGCCGTACGGCGACGTACGTCCCCCGTACTGCGTCACCCGGCCCGTCCGCGCGCCCGGATCCCGGCGGTCACGTCCCGTCCGGGTGTCCGTGCCCCGTACGGCCGCTGGCGCGGGGCGGTCCGCCACCGCTGCCCGACGTGACGCGGGAGAGCCGCGCCGTACCCCTTTTCCGGCTGACCGCCCGTCATGCCTGAGCTGTTGCGCCGTAAACGGTCCACGGCCGCGCGCGACGAAGGGCTGCCCATCTGTGAGTGACAACGGATCCGGCGGAAGGGTCCGGCCGGCTCGCCCCGGCGACCCCTCCCACATAGGCCCGTACCGGATCGCCGGCCGGCTCGGCGCGGGCGGGATGGGAGTCGTCCACGCCGGTGTCGCCGCCGACGGGACGCGCGTGGCGGTGAAGGTGATCCATCCCGCGCAGGCCGAGGAGCCGGAGTTCAGGGCGCGTTTCCGACGCGAGGTGCGGTTGTCCTCCCGCGTCACCGGCCCGTACCTGATACCGCTGCTCGACGCCGACACGGAGGCGGACGTCCCCTGGCTGGCCACCGCGTACGTCCCCGGTCCGACGCTGAAACAGCACGTGGACACGGACGGACCGCTCACCGGGGGAAGCCTGTACGCACTCGCCGGCGCCACCGCGCAGGCCCTGGCCGACGTCCACGCCGCCGGTGTGGTGCACCGCGACGTGAAACCGCAGAACGTCATCCTCACGCCCGCCTGTCCCCGCGTCCTGGACTTCGGCATCGCGCACGCCGACGACGTCACCGGCGTCACCCGCACCGGGGCCGTCTCCGGCACCCCGGGCTGGATCAGCCCCGAGCAGTACCGCGGCGGGAGCACGAGCCCCGCCAGTGACATGTTCGCCTGGGGAGCACTCGTGGCGTACGCGGCCACGGGCCGGCTGCCCTTCGGGGACGACGCCTCCTACGCGGTCGCGGTGCGCGTGATGACCGGTGAGCCCGACCTGGACGGCGTCCCCGGTCCGCTGCGGCGGATCGTGGAGCGGGCGCTGTCCAAGGAGCCGGAGGGCCGCCCGTCGGCCGCCGAGGCCGCCCGGAGCTGCGCGGAACTGCTGGCCGCCCAGACCACCCAGGTGCTGGGCACGGCACCGGCCACGGTCGGGGACATGGTCACGGCCGTCTGGGACGTACCGGCCGGCGACGATCCGGCGTGGGGCCTGCCCACCTCGCCCGGCTCGTCCCCGGGCCGTCCGGGCCGTCCGGGCCGTCCGGGCCGTCCGGGCCGTCCGGGCCGTCCGGGCCGTCCGGGCCGTCCGGGCCGTCCGGGCCGTCCGGGCCGTCCGAGGAAGCGGCCGGTCCGCACGGTGGTCGTCGCGGCCGCCGTCATCGGCGGCCTGGCCGGAGGGGTCGCGGCCATGCTGCCCCACGGTTCCGGAGGCGACAAGGCGGTGGCCTCACCCTCGAACGCCGCGGACGGCGGGACGAAGGAGGCGGAGCGGTCCGCCGGCGAGGACGCCGGTGACACCACCGGCGCGACTCCTGTCGTCGACGAGACCCCCGTCGTCGACGAGCCCCCTGCCGACAGCGACGACGTCGGCAACGACGCGGACTGGCGCCCGGACGACGCCGGTCTCCGGGAGGCGATGTCCCCCAGCACCGACAGCACCGAGATCCAGGTGGCCGACCAGGCCGCCAGACAGATCATCGGGCGGACCAACGGGATGCGTGCGTACCTCGGCACCGACCGCGAACTCGGTCACGAGGACATCGCCGTGGGATTCGACCCGTCCGGCTCGGTGATGTACGTGTGGACGAACAGCGAGGTGTGGGGTCGGGGCGCGGCCGAGGCATGGGCCGCCACGACCGCCGGTGAGGCCTGCCGGACCCTCGTGAGGCAGCGGGAGAGCGCGGGCGGCACCTGGCCGTACACCCGTTACGCCGTGGCGCAGAGAACGGAATCCGGCCCCCTGATGATGCGCTGGGGCACGGCCGGCCCGGAGGCCGGCTGCCCCTCCTGACCACGGCCCGGACCGGGCGGGCGACCGCTCACGCCGCCGCCGGCCGGCCCGCCGGCGCGTGCGCATCCGTGACGTCCGCGATGTCCGTGACGACGAATCCGCTGCGCGGCCGGGTCGGGATGCGCCCCAGCGGAATGGACAGGTCCTGCTCCGGTACCGCGTACGTGAGGCGCGCCAGGCGCACGGCGAGGGTCTCCAGCAGTCCGATGGTGAGGTTCTCCCCCGGGCAGCGGTGACCCGCCCGGGGATCGCCGCCGCCCTGCGGGATCAGCTCGTCGCTTTCGGCGGGCCGCTCGAGGAACCGCTGCGGGCGGAAGGCGTACGGGTCGCCCCACAGCTTCTCGTCGTGGTTCTGCCCGTACACGTCCAGCAGCACCAGCGCCCCGGCCGGAATGCGCTCGCCCTCCCAGGTCAGGTCGGTCACGGCGTGCCCACCGAGGAACGGTGCGAACGGGTAGAAGCGGCGCACCTCGTGCGTGAACGCGGTCGCGTACGCGGCGTCACCGGTCCGCAGCCGCTCCCGGATCTCGGGCCAACGGTGGAGCGCGTGCGCCGTGAAGGACAGGAACCAGCTGACGGCGACCGTGGGCCGGATGACGTTCAGCAGCTCCACCGCGGCGGTCCTCGCGTCCAGCGGCTCGCCCGAGGCGTCGCGGTGCCGGCACACCCGGCCGAGCACGCTGTCCTCGGGCGCCGCGACACCACCCGAGCGCACGTCCTCCACCAGCCGGGCCAGCCGGTCCTCCTGCCGGCCACGGGCCCGCCGGGCACGCCAGTGACGCGGCCCGAGCGTGGCGAAACCGTCGATCATGGCGACCAGATCGCGGGCCAAAGCTTCGGCCCCGTCCCCGTCCCCCTCACCCAGGGGAACTCCGGCCCAGCGGCACACTCCACGGGTCAGCACCACGCTCACCTCGTCGAACAGGACGACCTCGGGCCGCCCGCCCCACTCGGGCACGGCCTCGTCCCACGCCCGGGCGACCTCCTCGGCCAGCCCGGCGACCCGGTCACCGTGCAGCAGCGGCAGGAACAGCTCCTTCCGCGCCCGGTGCGCCTCCCCGTCGAGCGTGTGCACCGCGCCGTGCCCGAACAGGGTGCCGACCACCGGCTCGGGAAGCGCGCCCGTACGGCGCACGTGCCGCTCGTCGTAGAAGAACCGCACCGCGTCGGGTCCGCGCAACGCCACGGTGGGCCGCCCCATCAGCCGGGTCCGCACGACGCGGCCCCCGCTCTCCCGCATGCGGTTCGGCAACCAGGCATAGCCTTCGGCCAGGGCGAACAGGGTGCGGTCGGTCAGGGGGCGGCTGAGTGCGTCCATGAGGGGCGGGTGCCCCGGGGCCCCACCGGCACACCTGTCACCATCGGCCCCATAGGCCCTCGGCCGGGTTCCAGGCTCCGGAGTCCGGGACGTGGACAGCGAACGCGCAGCCGATGCCGGTCGCCGCGGTGGACCGACGGCCCGGTGGACCGACGGCCCGGGAGGCCGACGGCCCTGACGGCCGGAGGACCGGGGGTCAGAAAGCCGCCCCCGGCCCCACCGCCGTCCCGTTGACCCGGGCCGACAGGGCGATCAGCCGGTCGATCAGCGCGATCAGGACCTCGCGGCACGAATCGCGGTCCCGGGCGTCGCAGAGCAGGACCTGGGCGTCCTCCGGCAGGGCGAGGGCGTCGCGGATCTCCTCGGGGGCGTAGGGGTGCTCGCCGTGGAAGCCGTTGACGCCGACGACGAAGGGGATGCGGCGCCGCTCGAAGAAGTCGATCGCGGCGAAGCTGCTCTCCGGTCTGCGGACGTCGATGAGGACCACGGCGCCCAGGGCACCGATGGCGAGGTCGTTCCACATGAACCAGAACCGCTGCTGACCGGGGGTGCCGAAGAGGTACAGCACCAGGTCGTCGCTGATCGTGATGCGGCCGAAGTCCAGGGCCACGGTGGTGGCGTGCTTCTCCTCGATGCCGTCGAGGTCGTCGACGCCCAGACCGGCCATGGTCAGGGGTTCCTCGGTGCGCAGCGGGACGATCTCGCTGGTCGACCCGACCATGGTCGTCTTGCCGACGCCGAAGCCCCCGGCGATCAGGATCTTCACGGCGTCCGGTGCCGCGGCGGCGCCCCGCGTGCCGGCACCGGCACGGTCGGCGGAGTCAGAGCCGCTCAAGGCCGTCCCTCACTTTCTGCAGCAGTTCCAGGTCCGGGATCGCCGAGACGGGACGCGGCGGCCGGACGGTGATCCGGCCCGCCTCCAGCAGGTCGCTCAGCATGATGGTGACCACGCTGACCGGGAGGTCGAGCCGGGTGGCCAGCTCGGCCACCACGACCGGCCGCGCACAGAGCCGCAGGATGCGCAGGTGCTCCGGCTGCGGCCGCGGGCCGTCGTCGGGTTGCGGGTCGGCCGCGGTCACCGACGTGATGAGGGTGAAGTCGGCGCGATCCGGTTTGGTCCGGCCTCCGGTCAGGGTGAACGGCCGGACCAGACGGCCGGCCGTATCGCCGCCGTTCACCTCACTCGCCGTTGTCGGCGGCGTTGCCGCGCGGCGCCGCGCTCAGGTGCTCGCCTATCTTCTTCACCAGCATGTTCATCTGGTACGCCACCACGCCGACGTCCGCGCCCTGGCTGGTGAGCACGGCGAGGTGGGCGCCGGGCCCGGCGTTGGTCAGGATCAGGTAGCTGTTGCCCATCTCGATGAGCGCCTGTCGCACGGGTCCGCCGCGGAAGTCCATGCTGACGCCCTTGCTGAGGCTCATCAGCCCGGACGCGGTCGCGGCGAGCCGTTCGGCGTCGTCCCGGACGAACGCCGTGGACTTGCTGACGACCAGGCCGTCCTCGGAGAGCACGACGGCGTGGTTCACCTCGGCGACCCGGTCCACCAGTCCGGTGAGCAGCTGGTCGAGCTGGCTGTGTGTGGCGGGGGTGGGGCGTGTCATTTCTCTGTCCTTCATCAGCGGTTCAGCGGTCGCTTCGTGAGCGGTCGGCGCTCGGGGTCGATGCGGTGGACGGGCCCGGCGGGGAGACGTTCCCGGGGTCGCTTCCGGATGCGCTCCCGGTCTCCGCGTCCTCGTCGCGGGCCCGGAGCGTGCCGCGCTGGAAACCGGCGAGCGAGGAGGCCGCGCGCTCCGCGGTGAAGTCGTCGGCGGAGTCGGCGGAGCCGGGGAGGCCGGCGTCACCGGTGGGCGGGAGGTCCTCGCGCAGCTCGGCCGCCAGGCTGGTCTGTGGTATCCGGCGCGGCAGCGGGGCGACTCCCCCGCGTCCGGGCCCGCCCGGGCGGACGGATCCCGGCCGCCGGGTGGGGCCCGCGCCGGCCGCCGGCGAGGTGCGGGGCGCGGGCCGCGACGCGGCGGTCGTGGCGGTGTCCCGCTCGCCCGGTGCGTGCGTGGCGGAGCGCGGTTCCGCCGCGTACGGCTCCGGGGTGTGCTCCCTGGTGCGCTCGGTGCCGCCGGACGCCCCGGCCGCGTCCTGGGCGTCCGTGACCGCCTCGTGCACCGGTGACGTCGTGCGGCGGCGGGCGAACGCGGGCACCGCCTCCTCCGGGTCACCGGTGTCCGCGGCGGGCCCGTCCTCGGTCTCGCGCACCACGATGTCGTGCGGGACGAGCACGATCGCGGTGGTGCCGCCGTAGGGCGAGGGGCGCAGGGTGACGGAGATGCCGTGCCGGGTGGCGAGCCGGGCGATCACGAACATGCCGAGCCGCAGGTCGTCGGCGAGTGCGACGACGTCGAACTGCGGGGCCACCGCCAGCTGCGCGTTGAACGCCTCGTAGTCCTCCTCCGACATGCCGAGGCCGCGGTCCTCGATCTCGACCGCGAGGCCCTTGGCGACGGACGCGGCCCGTACGGTCACGGGCTGCGGGGCGGGCGAGTACGCGGTCGCGTTCTCGATGAGTTCGGCCAGCAGGTGGATGACGTCCGCGACGGCGGGCGGGGCGACGTACACCTCCTCCTCGGTGTCCACCTCCACCCGCTGGTACTGGGCGACCTCGCCGACGGCGCTGCGCAGGACGTCGATCAGCGCGACCGGCCGCATCCAGGTGCGTCCCGGGCGCTCGCCGCTCATGATGACGAGGTTCTCCTCGTACCGGCGCAACTGGCTGGCGGTGGAGTCGAGTTCGTACAGGCCCTCCAGGACGTGCGGGTCCTGGTGCTGGCGTTCCATCGCGTCCAGCTTGCGCAGCTGCAGGTTGACCAGGTTCTGGCTCTGCCGGGCGATGCCCAGGATGACCTTCTGGAAACCGCGCCGGGTGTCGGCGAGTTCGACCGCGGTGTGCACGGTCGTGCGCTGCATGGTGTTGAACGCCTGGGCGACCTGGCCGAGTTCGTCGTGGCCGTAGTCCAGCGACGGGGTGGCGGACTCCACGTCGACCTTCTCGCCCCGGTTGAGGCGGGCGACCACGTCGGGCAGCCGCTCCTCGGCCAGGCCGAGGGTGGCCAGGCGCAGTCCGCGCAGGCGCAGCGAGAGGGAGCGGGTGATGCGCCAGGACATCACGACGCACAGCAGCACGGCGACGAGGCCGGCGGCGCTCAGCGAGGCGGCGACGAGGAGCAGGCCGCGGGCCTCGTCACCGCTGCGCTCGAGCAGGCCCCGCGTCTCCTGCTGGATCAGGTCGGTGTACTGGGGGATGAGCTTGTCCATTGCGTCGTCCCACGGCTGCCGCGCGTCCCGCAGCACGGTGCCGGGGGTGTCGCCGTCCGTGGGGCCGGCGTCGAGCACCTGGTTCTCCACGGCCTCCAGGGTCGTCCACTCCGGGCTCTGCAGCATCTGCTCGACACGGGTCTTCACGTCGCCGTCCAGCGTGGGCAGGAGCTGGTCGTCGACGAGCCACCGCCGGGCGCTGACCAGGTCCGCGAACCGCTTCCGGGTATCCGCGTCGAGCTCCCCGGACGGCCAGGCGAGGGTCAGCAGGGCGTCCTCCTGCGAGACGAGCTCCGCCGCGTGCTCCAGGGTGACGAGCGGCTGCGCCTGGGAGGTGAGGTCGCCGTTGTCGACCTGGGTGAGCGCCTGGAAGGCGTGGATCTGCTCGTCGATGATGGTGGTGAACTGGTCCAGCGCCTGCTGCGGGGTGATGTGCGTCTGGTTGTCGACCTGGTCGCGGTAGTACTCGAGGCTGTCGGCCGCGGCGGCGACGGAGTACAGCCGGTCACCGACGCGGGAGGGGGCCTCCTCGACGGTGCCCGCCCTGTCGACGAGCGTCGCGATCGCCGCGTCGGTGCGCTCCCGCTGCTCGTCGAGGGCGGCCCGGGCGCCGGCGGTCCCGGCCAGCAGGTCGGCCGAGAGTCTGCGCTCGCGCTGCAGGGCGATGGCGGCGTCGGTGCCCATGGCCCCGGTCGACTCGCTCAGCTCGGTCTGCTCCCGCAGCCGCAGCCCCTCCGAGAACATCTGGATCGTCGTCACGCCCCACATGGCGGCGAGGGTGACGCTGGGGATCAGCGCCAGGAGGAAGAGCGAGAGACGTATGGAACCGAGACGGCGCCGGGCACCTGTCCGAGAGGGCATCGTCGTCCTTGGGCGATCGGTAGGGCGGGGTGTGGTCCGGGGACGGGGTGGTCCAGGGGGCGGGAGCGGACCGGAGGGGCGAGGCGGTCCGGAGGAGCGGAAGTGGTCCGAGAGCGAGCGGTGTCGTCAGTGGGACGCGGTACGAGTGGCGCGCAGGATGCTATCCGTACAAACGGTCGCACGCATCGCCAGGGACCCGCTTGCTCATAAGTACGGGCCGGTGCTCACCTCGCGCGGGCGGATCAACGGGTCCCGTTCGCCGCGAACTCGGCGACGTCGTCGGCGTTCTGCCTGGTGACGAAGGCGGGGCCGGTGAGCACCGGGGCCTCGCCGCCACCGGTGACGTTGCCGTTGGTCTCGTGCAGCCAGAGCGCGTCCACCGCGAGGTAGCCCTGCAGATACGGCTGCTGGTCGACGGCGAACTGCACGTCGCCCTTCCGTACCGCGTGGACGATGTCCTCGTTGAGGTCGAAGGTGGCGACCTCGGCGGCGCTGCCGGACTGCTTCACCGACTTGACGGAGGCGAGCGCGAACTGGGCGCCCAGGGTGACGACCTCGTCGATGGTGGGGTCCTGGCGCAGGGCCGCCGCGACGGAGTCGGTCACCGCGTCCATGTCGGTGCCGTCCACGTACAGGTTCTGGGTCTCGCCGCCGAAGGCGTTCCGCACTCCGGCGCAGCGGGCCTCCATGGCGACGTTGCCGCGCTCGTGGACGACGCACAGGGTGTGCTCGGCCTCGAGGTCGTCCAGTTTGTCGCCGAGGGCGCGGCCCGCGAGGTTCTCGTCCTGGCCGAAATACTGCAGCAGGCCGTGCGACTGCCAGGAGTCGATCCCGGAGTTGAGGCCGACGACGGGTATGCCGGCCTTGCGCGCCTCGTCCACCGCGGACTTCATCGCGGCCGGCTTGGCCAGGGTCAGCGCGATGCCGTCGACCCGGTCGTCGACCGCGTCGCGCACCAGTTCGGCCTGCTTCGTCGCGTCCGCGTCGCTCGCGTACGTCAGGTCGATGCCGCCCTTGGCCGCCGCGGCCTCGGCCCCCCTGCGCACCCGCTCCCAGAAGGCGTCGCCCTCGGCACCGTGGGTGATCATCGCGACCCTGAGCCCGGAGCCGTCCGCCGCGCCGCTTCCCGAGCCGGAGTCGGCACCGTCCGAGTCCGAGCAGCCGGCCGCGAGCAGGCAGACGGCCGCCACGGCGGAGACGAGGGCCGTGGCGCGGACGGGACCGGAAGAACCGTGGGAGCCGGAGGACGTGTTCATGAAGGTGCGGCACCTCGCTGTGCGGCCGAGCCGAGGGAGAGGAGGGGGACGGGCGGGTTGCTGAGAGGACGGAAGGGGCGGTCGGAAACAGAACAGGAACGGACAGGACGAAGCCGACGCGGCCACCTGGACAGTGCGCGTCGACTTCCGGACATGCGCTTGCCGGAGCCAATCGCGTGTGACCTCTGGTAGTCAAGTGAACAACTGTGAGGGAACGGTGGATACGCCCCGAGACGGCCTGCCGGATGTCTGCCGACACGTGCCACCAGGCTCGAGGCCATGGGGCGGGCCTCCGTCCGGGCACCGGCGCGGCCGGCGCGCGGCTCTTCGCCCGGGAGGGCGCCGGGTGCCGCCGGCCGCCCGCACGGAGGACCGGCCGAAGGCGGTGGCCGAGGAGATCCGGCGGGCCGGCGGGACCGTGGAGCACGTGGTGGGCGACCTGGCCGACGCGGCCCGGAGGGCGTCCGGGTCGACGCCGCCGCGCCCGGCACGACGCTCACCGAGACGGTCCGCGAGCGGGGCGAGCACTCCCCCGGCGTCGTCGACCAGCTCGGCGCCCGGACGCCGCCGCGCCGCGCCGCCGCCCCGGAGGAGATCGCCGAGGCCGCCGCCTGGCTGCTCACCGACCGCGCCTCGTACGGGACCGGCGCGGTCCTCCCGGCCGACGGCGGCGCACGGGCCCGACGGTCCCGCGGGCGCGCGCAACCCCGCCGCAACGTGCACCGGAGTTCACTGTCCACCGCCGACTGCCCGAGGCGGAGGGATGCCCGGTGAGCGAGACGACGCACGAGACGACGCACGAGACACCGCCCCGCGTGGAGCTCACGCCCGCGGCCGCCGAGCTGCTGCGGCGGCTGCGCGCGGCGCACGGGCCGCTGATGTTCCACCAGTCCGGCGGCTGCTGCGACGGCAGCGCGCCCATGTGCTACCCGGCGGGCGAGTTCCGTACCGGCGCCTCGGACGTGCTGCTGGCCGAGCTGGCGGTCGACGGGGTGGCCGAGCCGGTCCCGTTCTGGATGTCGCGGAACCAGTACGAGGCGTGGAGCCACACCCGGCTGACCGTCGACGTGGTGCCGGGACGGGGCAGCGGGTTCTCGCTGGAGGCGCCCGAAGGGGTGCGTTTTCTGATCAGGTCCCGCGTCGTGAAGTCCTGAACGCCGCCTTGGCGGCCACCGCCTGATGCACTTGCCTGAAGTCCCGTACATCTGACGAGGCATCAGGGAGTCGCCGTGGTGGTGCGCCGAGCCGGACGGTTCAGATCGTTCCTGACGGTCCTCGCGGCCTGTGGCGCGCTGGCGGGTGGCGCCCTCGTGGGGGCGCCACCCGCCGGCGCCGTGCCGAAGGGTGCGGTGATCGCCCCGGGCGTCGGCTACCGGCAGCTGAAGGTACCGGCGGCCTCGGGTACCGCGCGCGCCCATGTACTGACCGTCGACCTGCGCGCCCCGGGCGTACGGGTGGGTCTGCTGCGCCCCGGCGTGGTGGCGGCCCGGGCGCCCGTGTCACGGCTGGCCGACGGCATGCACGCCGTGGCAGGGGTCAACGGCGATTTCTTCCACATCAGCGAGGCCCAGCACCGGGGCGTCAGGGCCACGGGCGCGCCGGTCGGCCCGGCGGTCGCGGACGGGCGCCCGCTGAAGGGCGCGGTCCCGAACGGCCAGCGCTTCGGCCCGGCGCTGCCGCCCGGTACGAGCACCCGCGACGTGCTCGGTGTCGGCACCGACCGCACGGCCCGGCTGGACGGCCTCGCCCTCGACGGCGCGGTCACCACCGCCCTGGGTGTCGTGCCCCTCGGCGGCCTCAACCAGTACGCGCTGCCGCGGGATTCCGTCGGCGCGTTCACCGCGGACTGGGGCAGCGCCTCGCGGGTGCGCGCCGTCTGCGGCTCGGACACCGACCGGGCTGCGCCGTGCAGCGCGGACACGTACGAGGTGACGGTCAGAGGCGGCCGGGTGGCGTCGGTGACCCGCAGCCCCGGCGGCGGCGCCATCTCCTCGGGCACCACCGTCCTGGTGGGGCGCGAGGAGGGCGCCCGGTGGCTGCGCGGACTGTCGGTGGGCGACCGGGTCGGCGTGCGGCACCGGCTCGTGGCCGCGAGGAGCCGTACCCCGTACGCGATGGCGGTGGGCGGCACCCCGGTCCTCCGCGACGGGCGGCCCCTGCCGCGGCTCGACGGCAGGACCGCGGCCGTGCGGACCGTGGCGGGCATCGCGGACGGCGGGCGCCGGCTGCTGCTGGTCGCCCTGGACGGCGCGCCGGAGCACCGCCGCGGCCTGACCGTCGCCGAAACGGCCCGGCTGATGCGGAGGCTGGGCGCACAGCACGCCCTGAACCTCGACGGAGGCGGCTCGTCCACGCTCGTCGCGCGCAGGCCGGGAGCGCGGGCCGTCTCGGTGCGCAACCACCCCAGCGGCGGCGCGGAACGCCCCGTGCCCAACGGCATCGGCGTCTTCGTGGGCCGCTGAACCGCGCGGCCCCGCACGGCCCCCGCATGGACCCGAGTTCCTCACGGCCCCCACAGTCCTCACAGTCCTCACGGTCTGAGGCTGCTGACCACGTCCGTCGTCGCCGCGAGCCCGTCGTGGATGGTCGGCGCCATGCTCGTGCTCGCCAGATGGAAGCCCAGCAGGACGCAGACCAGGGCGTGCGAGAGCCTCAGCCCGCCGTTGCGCAGGAACACCACCGCCAGGATCGCGAGCAGCAGCAGCAACGAGATGGAAACGACCATCGTCAACCTCCTCCGCCACGTCCGTTTCGCGGCGTTCGGCCGCAAGTGTGGCGCAGCGGAGGGGCCGTCCGGGCGGCTGACCTGTCCGCCGAACGTGTGGTGTTCCGTCCGGGGCGTCAGAGGACCTTGTGCGGTGCCGCGGTCACCTGTGCGCGTCGAGGAACGCCTCGAGGCCCGCGAGGTCGTCCGTGTTGAGGTGGTCGACGCCGGCCGCGACGAGTTCGCCCCACAGCGCGTCCCGGGCCGGGCCCGCGGCGTCGGGCGTGGCCCAGAAGCGCACCCGCTGCCCGCGCACGTGGGCCGTCCGGACGATGTCGCGCAGCTTGGCGCGTTCGGCCTCCGGGAAGGCCCCCACGCCCCGCCAGGTGAAGTTGAGCGTCCAGTTGTCGCTGATCAGCGGCATGAAGGCGGCGGGCGCCGGACCGCCGAGGTCGTCGAGGCGGCCGTCGTAGAAGGCGTGGCGCACCCGCTGCGCCTCCATCGGCTCCCGCGCCGCGCGGTGCCCCGAGACCACCACGGTGACCGCTCCGGACCGGACGCGGCCGCGGTCGTACGTCGTGAACAGGTGCCGGTGGCGGCGCAGCAGGCGGTCGAGCGCGGCGTACGTCGAGGCGCCCTCGGTCTTGAGGTCGACGAGCAGTTGCAGCGGCTTGCGGTGTCCGCGGTACACGGACCCGCCGTTCGCCCTGACGCGGGCCGCGAGCGGGGCGAGGTAGAGGGAGTCCAGGGTGCGGGACGGGTCGAGGTCGACCGCGTCGTGGGCGACCAGCAGCTGCCCGTCGACGAGCCAGACGTCGGCCTCGACGCTGCCGAAGCGGTGGTCGAGGGCGTCGAACAGGGGGCGTGGGTGCTCGTAGTCGTTGTGGGCGTGGGCCCGCCACAGGGGGCGGACCCGGTGCTCCCGGTGTTCCCGCCCGCCCGCCCACGCGTCGGTGACGGGCAGGACGGCGGTGCCCGCGAGGGCGGCGCCGAGGGTGAGGATTCTGCGACGGGTGCTGGCGGCCATGGTCTGCCTCTCGGGAGTGCCGGATCGGAACCCCAGCGAGTATGGGGTCCGCCGGGGGCGGGGCAGCAGTGCCGCGCGCACGAGTTGGCCGGACCGCCGTCGTGCGTTCACTTCGGCGGAACCGGTGCCACCGGAAAGCCCGCCCCAGTTGGGACGGGCTTTCCTTCCGTGCACCCCACCGGCCGTCAGGGCGCCCGCAGATCGACCAGTTCGGCCAGGGCCGCACGGTGGCCGCCCGCCGTGCCGTAGGCGATCGAGTCGGCCTTGGCGCGCTTGAGGTACAGGTGCACGGGGTGCTCCCAGGTCATGCCGATGCCGCCGTGGAGCTGGAGTGCCTCCTCGGCGGCGCGGACCGCGACGGGCGCGGCGTAGGCCTGGGCGACGGTGACGGCCACGTCGGTGTCAGCACCGCCGACCAGTGCGTCGGCGGCGTTGCGCGCCGCCGCCCGCAGGCCCGCGATCTCCAGCCAGAGCCGGGCGAGGCGGTGCTTGAGCGCCTGGAAGCCGCCGACGGGCCGGTTGAACTGCCTGCGTTCCTTCAGGTGCCGGACCGTCTCGGTCAGGCACCAGTCGGCGAGGCCGAGCTGCTCGGAGGCGAGCAGTCCGGCTCCGGCGCGCAGGGCCCTGCGTACGGCGGGTCCGGTGGCTCCCACTCGCGTTCCCGGTGCCCCGTCGAGGACGACCGTCGCCACCGGCCGGGTCAGGTCCAGGGACACCTGTGGCGTGACGGTCACGGCGCCGGCGGCCACCGCGTACAGGCCGCCGTCGTCCGCGGGGACGAGCAGCACGTCGGCGGCGGCCGCGTCCGCGATGCCGGTCAGTTCCCCGTGCAGGGCGCCGCCGGCGAGTCGTACGGTCCTCCAGGCGCCGTGCGGGGCCACGTTCAGCGCCACGGCGAGGACGCCGACCGTGTCGCCGGACGCCAGTTCGCCCAGCAGGTCGCGGGCCCCGGCGGCGAGCAGTGCCTCGGTGGCCACGACCGCGCTGGTCAGGTACGGCACGGGGGCGACGGCCCGCCCCAGCTCCTCCAGGACCACGGCGGCCTCGCGGTGCGTGGCGCCCTGGCCGCCCAGGTCCTCCGGTACCAGGAGTCCGGCGAGTCCCATCCCCTCGGTGAGTCTCTTCCACAGCGCCCGGTCGTGCGGCGTGCCGGACTCGGTGCGCGCGATGACGCCCGCCGCGTCGCAGTGGTCCGTGAGCAGGTCGCGGACGGCGGCGCGCAGTGCCTCTTCCTCCTCCGAGTACAGCAGGTGGTGCCGTGCGCTCATCGGGACAGGTCCTTCCACGCGACGTCCTTGTCGGTACGCGGCTCGGCGGGCAGCCCCAGGACGCGCTCGGCGACGATGTTCAGCAGGACCTCGCTGGTCCCGCCCTCGATGCTGTTGCCCTTGGAGCGCAGGTAGCGGTAGCCCGCGTCGCGTCCGGTGAAGTCGACGAGCTCGGGGCGGCGCAGGCTCCAGTCGTCGTACAGCAGGCCCTCCTCGCCGAGCAGTTCGACCTCCAGGCCGCTGATCTCCTGGTTGAGGCGGGCGAAGGTGAGCTTCATGCCGGAGCCCTCGGGGCCGGGCTGGCCCGCGGCGAGCTGCTGGCGCAGCCGCTCCCCCGTCAGCCGGGAGACCTCGGCCTCCACCCACAGGGTGAGCAGCCGCTGGTGCAGGTCGTGGGTGCGCAGGTCGGGGCGTGTCCGCCAGGTCCGGGCCACGGGGGCGATCATGCCGCCCTCGCGGGGCAGGCGCATGCCGCCGATCGAGACCCGCTCGTTCATCAGCGTGGTCTGCGCGACCCGCCAGCCGTCGCCGACCTCGCCGAGGCGGTGCGCGTCCGGGATGCGGACACCGGTGAGGAACACCTCGTTGAACTCGGCCTCGCCGGTGATCTGCCGGAGCGGGCGGACCTCGACGCCGGGGTCGGTCATGTCGCAGACGAAGTAGGTGATGCCCCGGTGCTTGGGCACGTCCGGGTCGGTACGGGCGATGAGGATGGCCCAGCGGGCGAGGTGGGCGCTGGAGGTCCACACCTTCTGCCCGTCGACGATCCACTCGTCGTCCTGCCGTACCGCTCGCGTGCCGAGCGCCGCCAGGTCCGAGCCGGCGCCCGGCTCGCTGAACAGCTGGCACCAGACCTCCTCGCCCGTCCACAACGGCCGCAGGAAGCGCCGCTTCTGCTCCTCCGTGCCGTACTGGAGGATGGTCGGCGCGGCCATGCCGAGGCCGATGCCGATGCGCCGGGGGTCGTTGTCGGGGGCGCCGGCCGCCGCGAGTTCGGCGTCCACGACGGGCTGGAGGGAGCGCGGCGCGCCGAGTCCGCCGAGGCCCTCCGGGAAGTGCACCCAGGCCAGGCCCGCGTCGAACCGGGCCCGGAGGAAGTCGAGCCGGCCGGTCGTGGCGGGCGGGTGCGCGGCCAGCAACTCGGCCGCTCGTCCCTTGAGTCCGGTCGCGTCGGTCATGCGGTGGTCTTCTCGTCCGGGACGACGGCCACCCGGCCGGTCGTCACCCCGTCGGCGACCCGCTGCACGGCCGCGGCGGCCTCGGCCAGCGGCACCCGTTCGCTCACCAGCGGCTTGACCGCCCCCTGTGCGGCCAGTTCGGTGAGCCGCTCGTGGCAGTCCCGGACCAGCCCGGGGTTCCTGGTGTGGTACAGGCCCCAGTGCAGGCCCAGGATCGAGTAGTTCTTGATCAGGGCGTGGTTCAGGGCGGGGCTCGGGACCGATCCGCTCGCGAAGCCGACGACCACGATGCGCCCCTCGAAGGCGACGGACTTGGCGGACTGCGCGTACGCCGCGCCGCCCACCGGGTCGTAGACCACGTCGGCGCCGCGCCCGCCGGTGGCCTCCTTCACGGCGGCGACGACGTCCTCCGTACGCCGGTCGACGACGACGTCGCAGCCCAGTTCGCGGGCCACGGCGGCCTTGTCGGCCCCGCCGACCACACCGACGACCCTGGCGCCCGCGGCCTTGCCGAGCTGTACGGCCGCGCTGCCGACCCCTCCCGCGGCGGCGTGCACGAGCAGCGTCTCGCCGGCCTCGATGCGGGCCCTGCGGTGCAGCGCGAACCAGCCGGTCTGGTACCCGATGTGCAGGGCCGCGGCCTCGGCGTCGTCGAGCGCCTCGGGCGCGGGCAGCACGGCGGCGGCGTCCGCGACGGCGTACTCGGCGAAGCCGCCGTACGGCAGGGCCGGGCTCGCGATGACGCGGCGGCCGTCCTCGGTCTCGCCGCAGATCTCCAGGCCGGGCGTGAACGGCAGCGGGGGCTTGACCTGGTACTGCCCCCGGCACAGCAGGGCGTCGGGGAAGTTGACGTTCGCGGCGCGCACCCTCAGGCGGACCTGGCCGGCACCGGGCTCCGGCGGCGCCGCGTCCGTGTCGAGCCGCATCACCTCGCCCGGCTCGCCGTATCCGTGCACGTGCCATGCCTGCATGCGGGCCTCCACCGACTGCGTCGTCCGACCGGGGTCGCCCCGCATACTAAGCGGTCGCTTGCACTGAGGGAACAGGCCGCGACACCCCGGGACCCCTCAGCCGGACCGCTCGTCCCCGGCCGGCCGCGCCCGCACGTGCATCCTCTCCCCCTGCGGCCCGAACAGGCTGAGGAACTCCGCAGGACCGCCCCCCGCCGATCCGAACCAGTGCGGGACCCTGGTGTCGAACTCGGCGGCCTCCCCCGCCGTCAGCACCACGTCGTGCTCGCCGAGCACCAGCCGCAGCCGCCCGGACAGCACGTACAGCCACTCGTACCCCTCGTGCGTCCGGGGCTCCGGCCGCTCCTCGCTCGCCGGCACGACCACCTTGAACGCCTGGAGGCCGCCGGGCTGGCGGGTGAGCGGCCAGTACGTGCGCCCGTGCCGCCTGATCGGCTCGGCCCGGATGCGGGGATCGCGCACCGGCGGCGCGCCCACCAGTTCGTCCAGCGGCACCTGATGGGCGCGGGCGATCGGCAGCAGCAGTTCCAGGCTCGGCTTGCGCAGCCCCGACTCCAGCCGGGACAGCGTGCTCACGGAGATGCCCGTGGCCCGGGACAGCGCGGCGAGGGTCACCTCCCGCTCCTTGCGGAGCCGCCGGAGCCGGGGGCCGACGCCGGACAGGACGTCGTCCGTGCTCCTGCCGCTCTCGTCGTTGCCCTTGTCGTCACTCGCGTCGCTCATGCATTTATTGCAGGTTCGGCAAAGGTGTTTGTCAATACCGCATCGCTCGGGCGACCGTGTTCCGCATGGAGGTGGTCACCATGACCGATGCGTACACCAGTACGTACGAAGTGATCGTCGTCGGCGGCGGCGCGGCCGGACTCTCCGCCGCCCTGGTCCTGGGCCGGGCCCGGCGCCGCACGCTCGTCGTCGACGCGGGCGAGCCGCGCAACGCGCCCGCCGCCCACATGCAGGGCTATCTGTCCCGCGACGGCATGCCGCCCGCCGAGTTCCTCGCCCGGGGGCGCGAGGAGATCGCGCGGTACGGCGTCGACCTGGTGCGGGACACGGTGGTGGACGTGCGCCGCAGCCACGACTTCGCGGTGGTGCTGGCCGGCGGGCGCACCGTGCGCGCCCGCCGGCTGGTCGTCGCCACCGGGCTGGCCGACGAGCTGCCGCCCGTGCCCGGGGTCGCCGAACGCTTCGGGCGGGACGTCCTGCACTGCCCGTACTGCCACGGCTGGGAGGTGCGCGACGGGGCCTTCGGCGTGCTCGCCACCTCCCCGATGAGCGTCCACCAGGCGCTGCTCGTCACCCAGTGGTCCAAGGACGTGACCCTGTTCGCGCACACCCTCGGCGAGGAGGCGATCTCCGACGAGGACCTGCGCAGGCTCGCCGCGGCGGGCGTGTCCGTGGTGCCGGGCGAGGTGGCGGAGCTGGTCGTGGAGGACGACGGGCTGACCGGGATCCGGCTGGCCGACGGTTCGGTGCACGCGCGGTCCACGGTGTTCGTCGCCCCCCGCTTCGCCCCGCGCACGGGGCTGCTGGAGCGGCTGGGCGCCGAGATGAAGGAGACCCCCTTCGGCACCGCCCCCGTGACCGACGAGACGGGGCGGTCCACCGTGCCGGGCGTGTGGGTCGCGGGCAACACCACGCTGACGTCCCAGCAGGTGGTGCACGCGGCCGGCGACGGCTACCGCGCGGCGGCCACGCTCAACAACGAGCTGGTCATGGAGAGTGTCGACGCGGCCGTCGCGACCGGCTCCCAGGTGTAGACCGGGCCCATCCGTAGCACTCTGAAGGCATGCTGTTCGCCCGGCTCGCACAGGTGTCCCAGGAGGTCGCCGCCACCTCGGCCCGCTCCCGCAAGACCGCCCTGCTCGCCGAGCTGTTCCGGGACGCCGACGCGGAGGACGTGCCCGTGGTCATCCCGTACCTGGCGGGCCGGCTGCCGCAGGGACGGCTCGGCATCGGGTGGAAGCTGCTGGGCCGGCCGGTCGCACCCGCCGCCGAGCCCTCCCTGACCGTGCGCGGCGTGGACGCCCGGCTGACGGAGATCGGGGCGGTCGCGGGCACCGGCTCGCAGGCGGAGCGCGGGCGGCTGCTCGGCGCGCTGCTGGCGGCGGCCACCGAGGACGAGCAGCGGTACCTGGTCGGGCTGCTCACCGGCGAGGTGCGGCAGGGCGCCCTGGACGCGCTGGCCGCGGAGGGCCTGGCCGCGGCGACCGGGGCGCCCCCGGACGCCGTGCGGCGCGCGGTGATGCTCGCGGGATCGCTGCAGGCCGTGGCCATGGCGCTGCTCGCGGACGGCCCGCCGGCCCTCGACCGGTTCCGGCTCACCGTCGGCCGCCCGGTCTGGCCGATGCTCGCGCACACCGCCTCCTCGGTGGCGGAGGCCGTGGGAAAGCTGGGCGCCTGCGCGGTGGAGGAGAAGCTGGACGGCATCCGCGTCCAGGTGCACCGCGACGGCGACGCCGTACGCGTCCACACCCGCACCCTGGAGGACATCACCGGCCGGCTGCCCGAACTGGTCGCGGCGGCGCGGGAGCTGGCGGGGGAACGGTTCGTCCTCGACGGTGAGGTGATCGCGCTGGACGCGGACGGACGGCCGCGGCCCTTCCAGGAGACCTCCGGCCGGGTGAGCTCCCGCGTGGACGTCGAGACGGCGGCACGGCAGGTGCCCGTGTCGCCGGTGTTCTTCGACGCGCTCTCCGTCGACGGCCGCGACCTGCTCGACCTGCCGTTCGCCGAGCGGCACGCGGAGCTGGCCCGGCTGGTCCCGGAGCCGATGCGGGTGCGGCGCGTGCTCGTCGACGGCCCGGACGGCCCGGGCGCCGCCGAGGAGTTCCTCGCGGAGACCCTGGCGCGCGGGCACGAGGGTGTCGTGGTCAAGGGCCTCGACGCCCCCTACAGCGCGGGCCGGCGCGGCGCGTCCTGGCTCAAGGTCAAGCCGGTGCACACCCTCGACCTGGTGGTGCTGGGCGCCGAGTGGGGCAGCGGCCGGCGCACGGGCAAGCTGTCCAACCTGCACCTGGGCGCGCGCAACCCCGACGGGACGTTCGCCATGCTGGGCAAGACGTTCAAGGGGATGACCGACGCGCTGCTCGCCTGGCAGACCGGGCGGCTCCCGGAACTGGCGGTCGAGGAGCACAGCTGGGGGTTCACCCTGCGCCCCGAGCTGGTCGTGGAGATCGCGTACGACGGGATCCAGCGCTCCAGCCGCTACCCGGCCGGTGTCGCGCTCCGCTTCGCCCGTCTGGTGCGCTACCGCGAGGACAAGACACCGGCCGAGGCGGACACGGTGGAGACGGTGCTCACGGCGCACCCCGGGGTGGCCCGATGACCGGCGGTGACCGGACCCGGCGCAGCGCGGGCCTGCTGCTGTACCGCCGCACCCCGCACGGCCTCGACGTGCTGCTCGGTCACATGGGCGGCCCGTTCTTCGCCCGCCGGGACGCCGGGGCGTGGACCCTGCCGAAGGGCGAGTACGCGGCCGGCGAGTCCCCGTGGGAGGCCGCGTGCCGCGAGTGGCGGGAGGAGCTGGGGGTGCCGCCGCCCGAGGGGGAGGCCGTCCCTCTGGGCGAGGTGCGGCAGGCGGGCGGCAAGACCGTCACCGCCTGGGCGGTCGAGGGCGACCTCGATCCGGCGGCCGTGGTGCCCGGCACGTTCCGGATGGAGTGGCCGCCGCGCTCGGGGCGGATCCAGGAGTTCCCCGAGCTGGACCGGGTCGAGTGGTTCACCCCCGGCCGCGCCCGTTCGGTGATCGTGAAGGCGCAGACGGCGTTTCTGGACCGGCTGGCGGAGCACTCGCACTGAGGGTGGTCCCGGGTGGTGCCCGGCCGGCCCCACCCCCGCATCCGCGTTGCGGCGCCCGCCGCCGCGCGGGAAGGTCGACACAGAGCACGTCCCTCAGGAGGCCAGTGATGCCCATCGCCACGGTGAACCCGGCGAACGGCGAGACGCTCAAGACGTACGACGCCCTCGGCGAGGAGGAGATCGAGCGCAGGCTCGCCACCGCCGACGCCACGTTCCGCACGTACCGGACGACCTCCTTCGAGGAGCGGGCCCGGCTGCTGCACCGGGCCGCCGACCTGCTGGAGGAGGACCGGGACGACGTCGGGCGCACGATCACCACCGAGATGGGCAAGCCGATCACGCAGGCCCGCGCGGAGGCCGACAAGTGCGCCAAGGCCATGCGCTGGTACGCCGACCACGCCGCGGAACTCCTCGCCGACGAGGATCCCACCGGGCACGACGTCGAGGACTCCGGGGGCAGCCGGGCCTACGTCCGCTACCGGCCGCTCGGTCCGGTGCTCGCGGTGATGCCGTGGAACTTCCCGCTGTGGCAGGTGGTGCGGTTCGCCGCGCCCGCGCTGATGGCGGGCAACGTGGGCCTGCTCAAGCACGCCTCGAACGTGCCGCAGACCGCGCTGTACCTGGAGGACCTGTTCCTGCGGGCGGGCTTCCCCGAGGGCTGTTTCCAGACGCTGCTGATCGGCTCCGCCGCGGTGGAGGGCATCCTGCGCGACCCGCGGGTGAAGGCCGCCACGCTCACCGGCAGCGCACCGGCGGGCCGCTCGGTCGCCTCGGTCGCCTCGGACGAGATCAAGAAGACGGTGCTGGAGCTGGGCGGCAGCGACCCGTTCGTGGTGATGCCGTCGGCGGACATCGGCCGGGCCGCCGAGGTCGCGGTGACGGCGCGCACGCAGAACGCCGGGCAGTCGTGCATCGCGGCCAAGCGGTTCATCGTGCACCAGGACGTGTACGACGCCTTCACGGAACGCTTCGTGGCGGGCATGAAGGCACTGCGGGTCGGCGACCCGACGGACGAGGAGACCCAGGTCGGGCCGCTCTGCGGCGAGCGGAACCGGGACGACCTGGCGGAGCTGGTCGACGACGCGGTCGAGCACGGCGCGACGGTGCTGTGCGGCGGCGAACGTCCCGACGGGCCCGGCTGGTACTACCCGCCGACCGTCCTCGCCGACGTCACCCCCGAGATGCGGATCCACCAGGAGGAGTCCTTCGGTCCGGTCGCCACGCTGCACCGGGTCGCCGACCTGGACGAGGCGATCGAGGCCGCCAACGACACGCCGTTCGGGCTGAGTTCCAACGTGTGGACGCGCGAGGAGGCGGAGGTCGAGCGGTTCGTCCGCGACCTGGAGGCCGGCGGGGTGTACGTGAACGGGATGACGGCGTCCCACCCGGCGCTCCCGTTCGGCGGGGTCAAGCGGTCCGGGTACGGGCGCGAGCTGTCCGGACACGGGATCCGCGAGTTCTGCAACATCACCACCGTGTGGCACGGGGCGTGAGCGTCCCGCGACTACCATCCCCCCTGTGAACCGCGAAGTGACCCTGCCTCTGATCGTCGACGACCGCGGCACGTTGCAGGTGGCGGCCGCCGACGTCAGCAAGCTGCTGCGTACGGTGGGCGGCCGGTGGCTGCACCTGGTGGAGGCCGGACAGGACGGGCTCGACGAGGACACGGTGGCGGCCCTCACCATCGAGCTGGCCAAGCTGGCCGACCGGATCGACGTGGCCTGCATCGCCCACAGCAGCGGGGCCGCGTCCGGGTGACCGGGCGCGGCCGCGCCGCCTCAGGCGCCGTCCCGGTCCAGCTCCCACAGCGTGTCCCAGAACATCGCCTCGTAGGTCTGCAGCAGCCGCCCGTGACGGTGCACGAGGGCCTCGTCCACCCGCCCGGCGTCCAGCGCCGCCCGGACGGCCTCGCGGGCCAGCCGCTCCAGCTCGGGCGCGGGAGCGGCGAAGAAGTCGAAGAACCCGCAGGCCTCGTCCGGGAGGCCGTAGTGGCGGCGCAGCGCCCCGGCGACGGTCGCGCAGTAGCCGCCCCAGGCCGAGAAGTTGGCGTGCAGGGCGAGCACCACGTCGGCCGGTGACCCGTTCAGGGCGAGCCAGGCGACGTACGCCGGATAGGCCTGGCAGCCCGGGAGCGGCTCGTACCCCGCCCGGCGTGCCTCGTCCACGCCGCACGCCCCGGCGAACGCCCCCAGCCGCTCCCCCGCCAGCTCCTCGCCGCGCGCCAGCGCCGTGAAGAAGGGCTCGCTCGCCGGTTCCGCCGCGGCCGAGAGCTCGGCCAGACGGAGGAACGCACGGCGGTCCGCCGCGATCACCAGGTTCTGTTCGAGCGCCAGTGCGGCCAGCGTCCCGCGCCGGGCCGCGCCCCGGGCGATCAGCGGCACCAGCCGGTTGGCGCGGGGGTCGGGGGCGAGGTCACGGGTGACCCTCTCCAGCAGTTGCCCGGCCGTCCGTGTCATCGCGTACTCCCTCGTGTCGTGTCCGGCTGCCCCGCTGTTCCTGTCGTCTTGTCACTCTCCCGCCCGCAGGCCCGCTCCGGCCGTGTTTTCGCCGGTCCGGAGTAGTCCGGCGCGACCCGCACGCCTCCCGGGGTGATCGTGGAAGGCACCACCATCCGCCCGGGGGCGTCAGCGTCCCCGGATGGCGAAAGCAGGCGTTCCCCATGGCGACTTTGTGCAGACCGGCGGTCTCCGTCCCGGAACACGTGATCACGATGGAGGAGACACTGCAGCTGGCGCGCACCCGGCACCCCGACCACCCGCAACTGCCGCTGGCGCTGCGGTTGATCCAGAACACCGGCGTCCGCACCCGGCACATCGTGCAGCCCATCGAGGAGACCCTCAGGCACCCGGGCTTCGAGATACGGAACAAGCTCTACGAGTCCGAGGCGAAGGCGCGCGTCCCGGAGGTCGTACGGCGGGCGCTGGACGACGCGGAGACGCTCACCACGGACATCGACGTCATCATCTACGTCTCCTGCACCGGGTTCATGATGCCCTCGCTGACGGCCTGGCTGATCAACGCGATGGACTTCAGCAGCGACACCCGGCAGATCCCCATCGCCCAGCTCGGGTGCGCCGCGGGCGGCGCGGCCATCAACCGGGCGCACGACTTCTGCACCGCCTATCCCGAGAAGAACGCCCTCATCGTGGCCTGCGAGTTCTGCTCGCTGTGCTACCAGCCCACCGACCTGGGCGTCGGTTCCCTGCTGTCCAACGGTCTGTTCGGCGACGGGGTCGCGGCCGCGGTCGTCCGGGGACGGGGCGGGACCGGCGTCAGCCTGGAGCGCAACGGCTCGTACCTGATCCCGAAGACCGAAGAGTGGATCATGTACGACGTCCGCGCCACCGGCTTCCACTTCCTGCTGGACAAGCGGGTGCCGGCCACCATGGAACCCCTCGCCCCGGCGCTCCACGGTCTCGCCAGGCAGCACGGCTGGAACGCCTCCGAGCTGGACTTCTACATCGTCCACGCGGGCGGTCCGCGCATCCTGGACGACCTCAGCAAGTTCCTGCACGTCCCGCACTCGGCCTTCCGCTTCAGCCGGGCGACGCTCACCGAGTACGGGAACATCGCCAGCGCCGTCGTCCTGGACGCGCTGCGCCGGCTCTTCGACGAGGGCGGCGCCGGGCACGCGGCGCGCGGACTCCTCGCCGGGTTCGGCCCCGGCATCACCGCGGAGATGGCCCTGGGCCGCTGGCAGCACACGACATGAGAGACGAAGGTGGCATGCCGACATGACGACGCGCGAGACAAGTGCAGAGACGGCGCCGGTGCCCCCGGTACGGCACTGGCCCGCCCTCAATCTGACCGGGGTGGACTTCGACCCCGTCCTGACCGAGCTGATGGACGAGGGCCCGGTCACCCGCATCCAGCTGCCCAACGGCGAGGGCTGGGCCTGGCTGGTGACGCGCTACGACGACGTACGGCTGGTGACGAACGACCCCCGGTTCAGCCGCGCGGCGGTGGTGGGCCGTCAGGTCACCCGGCTGGCTCCGCACTTCATCCCGCAGCCGGGCGCGATGAGCTTCGCCGACAAGCCCGACCACGCCCGGCTGCGCAGGGCCATCGCCCCCGCCATCACGGCCAGGGGCGTGGAGCGGCTGCGCGCGGGCGCCCGGGAGACGCTCGGCCGGATGGTCGACGAACTGATCGCGGACGGGCCGCCCGCCGACCTGATCGAACGGGTCCTCGAACCCTTTCCGATCGCCGTCATCTGCGAGCTGATGGGCGTCCCGGCCGCCGACCGGGACCTGATGCACGACTGGACCCAGGGCATCCTGTCCTCCTCGCGCGGCGCGGCCGCCAGCGAGCAGGCCAAGCGGGACATGGAGGAGTACTTCGCCAAGCTCATCGCCGAGCGGGCGGACCCCCGAGGCGCGGACGGCGCGGACGGCGAGGGCCGCGAGGACATCGTGTCCCTGCTCGGCGCGGCGGTGGGCCGCGGCGACATCACCGAGGACGAGGCGATGGCGATCGCCGGGCCGGTGCAGATCGGCGGCGAGGCCGTCACCAACAACGTCGGACAGATGTTCTACATCCTGTGCACCCGTCCCCGGCTGATGGAGCGGCTGCGCGAGGAGCCGGGCCTGCGCCCGCAGGCCCTGGACGAGCTGCTGCGCTACATCCCGCACCGCAACGCCGTCGGGCTCTCCCGCATCGCGACCCAGGACGTGGTGATCCGGGGCGTACGCATCCGCGAGGGCGACCCGGTCTACGTCTCCTACCTCGCCGCCAACCGCGACCCGGAGGTCTTCCCGGACCCGGAGCGGATCGACTTCGACCGCGCCCCCAACCCGCACCTGGCCTTCGGGAACGGCGCCCACTACTGCGCGGGCGCCGTGCTGGCCCGGCTGGAGGCGGAGCTGCTGGTGGACACGCTCGTCGACCGGCTGCCCGGGCTGCGGCTCGCCGTCCCGCCCGAGGAGGTGCCGTGGCGGCGGGGCGCACTGATCCGCGGGCCCGAGGCCCTGCCCGTCACCTGGTGACCGCTCTCCTCCCGCCCGAGGGACTGCTCGTGCCGCCGGGCCACGGCCGTACGGTGCGCACGCCCGCGCAGGACGTGACGTTCAAGGTGACCGGCACGCACTCGCGCATGGCGTCCAGCTTCGAGGTGGTCGTCCCGCCCGGCTTCGACGTGGGCGCCCATGTGCACACGCGCAGCGAGGAGCTGTTCTACGTGCTCGAGGGCGAGCTGGACGTGCTCGCCTTCGAGCCCCGCGTGCGGACTCCGGACGGCTGGCAGCGCTGGGAGTCGCGGTCGGGCAACCGGGTGGTGCGGGCGGTCCCGGGCACCGTGATCGCGGTCCCGCCGGGCTGCCCGCACGCGTTCGCGAACCCCACCGACACCCCCGCGAAGATGTTCTTCCTGGCCTCCCCGCCACCGGACCACGAGCGGTACTTCGAGGAACTGCTGGAGATCCTCGACGCCGGCGGCCCACCGGAGCGCGCGGCGATCCGGGACCTGCGGGCGCGGTACGACACCGAACAGCTCACCCCGCTCCGGTACCGCTGACCGCGTAGCCCCGCGGAAGGGCCGGCGGACCGGGGGTCACCGGATCGGCATGCCCGCCAGCGTCCGGGCGATCACCAGCCGCTGGATCTCGCTCGTCCCCTCGAAGATCGTGTAGATGGCGGCGTCCCGGTGCATCCGCTCCACCGGGTACTCCCGCGTGTACCCGTTGCCGCCGAGGATCTGGATCGCCTGCGCGGTCACCTTCTTGGCGGTCTCGCTGGCGAACAGCTTCGACATGGAGCCCTCGGCGGCGGTGAACGGCCTGCCGTTGACCGCCATCCAGGAGGCGCGCCACACCAGCAGCCGCGCCGCGTCGACGGCCGTGCGCATGTCGGCGAGCTGGAAGGCGACGCCCTGGTTGTCGATGATCGGCCGCCCGAACTGCTCACGGGTCCGCGCGTAGTCCAGGGCGACCTCGTACGCGGCCCGGGCGGTGCCCACCGCCATCGCGCCGACCGCCGGGCGGGATGCCTCGAAGGTCGCCATCGCGGCGTTCTTCAGCCTCTCACCGCCTTTTTCGGCCTTTTCCCGGGCCCGGGCGAGCCGCTCGTCCAGCTTCTCCTTGCCGCCCAGCAGACAGGAACCGGGCACGCGGACGCCGTCGAGGACCACCTCGGCGGTGTGCGAGGCGCGGATCCCGTGCTTCCTGAACTTCTGGCCCTGGCTGAGACCCGGTGTGCCCGGCGGGACGATGAAGGAGGCGTGGCCCTTGGAGCCGAGCTCCGGGTCGACGACCGCGACCACCACGTGCACGTCCGCGATGCCGCCGTTGGTCGCCCAGGTCTTCGTGCCGTCGAGCACCCACTCGTCCCTGGCCTCGTCGTACACGGCGCGGGTGCGCATGGAGGCCACGTCGGAGCCGGCGTCGGGCTCGGAGGAGCAGAAGGCCGCGACCTTGACGTCGTTCACGTCGCCGTACATCTGCGGGACCCAGGTGCCGATCTGCTCCTCGGTGCCGTTGGCGAGGACGCCCACGGCGGCGAGGCCGGTGCCGACGATGGAGAGGGCGATACCGGCGTCGCCCCAGAACAGCTCCTCCATCGCCATGGGAATGCCGAGGCCGGTGGGGTCGAAGTACTGCTGTGCATAGAAGTCCAGGGAGTAGATGCCGACCTTGGCGGCCTCCTGGATGACCGGCCAGGGGGTCTCCTCGCGCTCGTCCCACTCGGCGGCCGCGGGGCGGATCACACCGGCCGCGAACCCGTGGAGCCAGTCCCGGACCTCCTTCTGCTCCTCGCTCAGCTCCATGGTGAATCCGGCCATGTCCCCTCCAGCACTGCACAGCGGTGTTACCTGTAGTAACCGGAGTCTGTTACCGCCCGGTAGTAAAAGTCAACCGTCCATGCCGCCTCGTCAGCTCGTTCGATCGAAGGAGGCCCATGAGTGTTAGTTTGCGCAGGCATCACCGATTCAGCACGGGTGGGGGAGAGACGCATGGACACCACGCAGCGGGCCGAACAGGAACGGTCCGCCGACCGCCGTCGGCGCGAGCTGCTGGAGGCCGCCGACAGAGTGGTGCTCCGCGACGGCCCGGGGGCCTCGATGAACGCGATCGCCGCCGAGGCGGGCATCACCAAGCCGATCCTCTACCGGCACTTCGGCGACAAGGGCGGGCTGTACGCGGCCCTCGCCCAGCGCCACACGGACGCCCTCCTCGGCTCGCTGCGGGCCGCGCTGGACGCCCCGGCGGAGCGCCGCGAGCGGGTCGAGCAGACGCTCGACACCTATCTGGCTGCCATCGAGGCACGACCTCAGGTGTACCGCTTTCTGATGCATCCCGCGGAGGCGGGCCAGCAGGGCGACCAGGGCTTCGACGTCGGCAGGCACTCCGCTCCCCTGCTGCGCCGCATGGGCGAGGAGCTGGGCAAGGTCATAGAGGAACGGCTCGACCTCGGCCCGGACACCGCGCGGCTCGCCCGGGTCTGGGGGCACGGCATCGTCGGCATGATGCACGCGGCCGGCGACTGGTGGCTCGGGGAACGCCCCTGCTCACGCGCGGAGCTGGTGCGCAGCCTCGCCGATCTGCTGTGGGGACGGCTGGCGGCGGCGGGCGACCGGCTCGGCGGCCCCGGCTTCTGACGTACGGCCGCTCCGGGCGCACGGCCGCCCACGACCGCTCCGGGCGCACGGCCGCTCCGGGCGCACGGCCGCCCACGACCGCTCCGGGCGCACGGCCGCTCCGGGCGCACGGCCGCCCACGACCGCTGCGGGCATACGGCCGCCCACGACCGCTCCGGCGCTCAGCGGCTCGGCACACGGCGGCCGCGGCGGCCGGGGCGCACGGCGGCCGGGGCGCACGGCGCGTACGGCGCTCAGGACCGCCGTCCGGCGCGGTCCTGACGCGCCGTCAGCCGCCCGGCCCGCGACTCCGGGACGACCGCGCGGCCCGCCGCAGCACCCGCCGTCTGCGCCAGCCGGTGAGGCGGTCCACGTACAGCAGCCCGTCCAGGTGGTCGCACTCGTGCTGCAGGCACCGCGCGAAGAAGCCGGTGCCGCGCACCCGCACCGGGTCGCCGTCCAGGGTGACGCCCTCCACGACCGCCTCGTCGTGGCGTTCGGTGCCCGCCTCCAGGCCCGGCAGCGACAGGCAGCCCTCCGGACCGCGCAGCACCACGCCGTCCTTCTCCACGAGCCGCGGGTTGACCACGTGCCCGAGGTGCCGGACGTCCTCGTCGTCCGGGCAGTCGTAGACGAACACCCGGCGCGGGTCGCCCACCTGGCTCGCGGCGAGACCCACCCCGCGGGCCGCGTACATGGTGGCGAACAGGTCCTCCACGAGTTGTGCCAGATCAGGGCCGAAGTCCACCACTTCTTCACACGGCGTGTGCAGAACGGGGTCCCCGAGGAGGGTGAGAGGCCGTACGCGCCCCTTGGCGCCGGGGATCGAACCGTGTCGCATGGCCGCAAGAGTACGGTCCTCGGGGTCACCGGCCGCCGCGGAGGTGGCCGGGATTCGGGTGTGCGAGTGGATCTCGATAGGCTGAGGCCCGCACCACGTGGCCGAACAGGTTCAGGCGCGGCGCGCACGCAAGGAGGATCGAGAACTGATGGCAGGCAACTCGGACCCGCTCACGCCGCGGGCCAAGCTGGCCGTGACGGCGGGCAAGGCGGTCGCGGCGGCATCGCGCGCCGCGGGTCGCGGCAGCGGGTCGGTGATCGGCGGCAAGGTGGCGCTGCGGCTCGACCCCGACCTCCTCGCCCGGCTCGCCCAGAACCTGGACTGTGTCCTCGTCTCGGCGACCAACGGCAAGACCACGACCACCCGGCTGATCGCGGAGGCGCTGCGGGCCGCGGGCCCGGTCGTCTCCAACGCGCTCGGCGCCAACATGCCCGCGGGCATCACCTCGGCGCTGGCGGGCGGCTCGGACGCCAGGTTCGCCGTCATAGAGGTCGACGAGAAGTACCTCGCCGGGGTGGCCCGGGACACCGACCCCAAGTGCATCGCCCTGCTCAACCTCTCCCGCGACCAGCTCGACCGGGCCGCCGAGACCCGCATGCTCGCGGAGAACTGGCGCGAGGGCCTCGCCGGCTCGAAGGCCGTGATCGTGGCCAACTGCGACGACCCGCTGGTGGTCTGGGCCGCGTCCTCCTCCCCCAACGTGATCTGGGTCGCGGCGGGGCAGATGTGGAAGGACGACGCCTGGTCCTGCCCGTCCTGCGGCGGTGTGATGCAGCGCCCCGGCAACGACTGGTTCTGCAACGAGTGCGGCTTCCGCCGGCCCAACCCCAGCTGGGCGCTCTCCGGCGACCACGTCCTCGACCCGCACGGCTCGGCCTGGCCGATCAGCCTCCAGCTCCCGGGCCGCGCGAACAAGGCCAACGCCGCCTCCTCGGCCGCCGTCGCCGCCGTCTTCGGAGTGCCGCCGCAGGTCGCCCTGGAGCGCATGTACCAGGTACAGGCGGTGGCCGGCCGCTACGACGTGGTGCGGTTCATGGAGCGCGACCTCCGGCTGCTGCTCGCCAAGAACCCGGCCGGCTGGCTGGAGACGTTCTCGCTGATCGACCCGCCGCCGGCCCCGGTGATCCTGTCGGTGAACGCGCGCGCCGCGGACGGCACCGACACCTCCTGGCTGTGGGACGTCGACTACACGCGGCTGACCGGTCACCCGATCTTCGTCGTCGGCGACCGCAAGCTGGACCTCGCGGTGCGCCTGGAGGTGGCCAACCAGCACTTCCAGGTCTGCGACGACGTCGACCAGGCCGTGCAGATGTGCCCGCCGGGCCGGATCGAGGTCATCGCGAACTACACCGCGTTCCAGGACCTGCGCCGCCGCGTCGGCAACTGAACACAAGACCTCAGGGGACTTTTGTGAGCGACAACCAACTGCGGGTCGTCTGGGTCTACCCGGACCTGCTCAGCACCTACGGCGACCAGGGCAACGTGCTCGTCGTCGAGCGCCGCGCCCGCCAGCGCGGCCTGGACGTGGCCCGGCTGGACGTGCGCAGCGACCAGCCGATTCCGACCTCGGGCGACATCTACCTGATAGGGGGCGGCGAGGACCGGCCGCAGCGGCTCGCGGCCGAGCGGCTGCGCCGCGACGGCCAGCTCTACCGGGCCGTGGAGAACGGCGCCATCGTGTTCTCGGTCTGCGCCGGCTACCAGATCCTCGGCCACGAGTTCATCAACGACCTGGGCCAGCGCGAGCCGGGTCTCGGGCTGCTGGACATCACCACCACCCGCGGCGAGGGCGCGCGCTGCGTCGGCGACGTGCTGGCCGACATCGACCCGCGGCTCGGGCTGCCGCCGCTGACCGGGTTCGAGAACCACCAGGGCGTCACGCACCTCGGCCCCACCGCGCGTCCGCTGGCGCGGGTGCGCATCGGCAACGGCAACGGCACGGGCGACGGCACGGAGGGCGCGTTCAACGACACCGTCTTCGGCACGTACATGCACGGGCCGGTGCTCGCCCGCAACCCGCTCATCGCGGACCTGCTGCTGAAGCTCGCGCTCGACGTCAACGCGCTGCCGCCGGTGGACGACCGCTGGTACGAGGCGCTGCGCGAGGAGCGGATCTCGGCCGCCGAACAGCCCGCCTGAAACAGGGGTCGCTCAAGTGTGCGGGGGTGTCCGGAAGGCGGACGCTCCATACGGCCGGGCCCCCGCACGCCGGTAGGGTGACGGGGTCCCGCCGGACAGTGACGTCCGGCTACCGGCCCTTTGTGGAGAAGGTATCTCGGGCTATGCGCATTGGTGTCCTCACCTCCGGTGGCGACTGCCCCGGGCTGAACGCCGTCATCCGGTCCGTCGTGCACCGTTCCGTCGTCGACCACGGTGACGAGGTCATCGGCTTCCGGGACGGCTGGAAGGGTCTCCTGGAGTGCGACTACCTCAAGCTCGACCTCGACGCGGTGAGCGGCATCCTCGCTCGCGGCGGCACGATCCTCGGTTCCTCCCGGGTCCGTCCCGAGCACCTGCGGGACGGCGTGGAGCGGGCCCGGGAACACCTTGAGCAGCTCGGCCTCGACGCGGTCGTCCCGATCGGCGGTGAGGGCACCCTCAAGGCGGCACGGCTGCTGGCGGACCACGGTCTGCCGATCGTCGGCGTGCCGAAGACCATCGACAACGACATCGCGGTGACGGACGTCACCTTCGGCTTCGACACGGCCGTGGGCGTGGCGACCGAGGCGCTGGACCGGCTCAAGACCACCGCCGAGTCCCACCAGCGCGTCCTCATCGTGGAGGTGATGGGCCGGCACACCGGCTGGATCGCCCTGCACTCCGGGATGGCGGCCGGCGCGCACGCCGTCGTCGTGCCCGAGCGCCCCTTCGACATCAAGGAGCTGACCGCCCGGGTCGGCGAGCGGTTCGAGCAGGGCAAGCGGTTCGCGATCGTGGTGGCCGCCGAGGGCGCCAAGCCCCGGCCCGGCACCATGGAGTTCGACGAGGGCGGCAAGGACGTCTACGGCCACGAGCGCTTCGCCGGGGTCGCCCGCCAGCTCTCCGTCGAGCTGGAGCGGCGCCTCGGCAAGGAGGCCCGCCCGGTGATCCTCGGGCACGTCCAGCGCGGCGGCACCCCGACCGCGTACGACCGCGTCCTCGCGACCCGCTTCGGCTGGCACGCGGTGGAGGCCGTGCACCGGGGCGAGTTCGGCATGATGACCGCGCTGCGCGGCACCGACATCGTGATGGTGCCGCTGGCGCAGGCCGTGGAGACCCTGAAGACCGTCCCCGAGGACCGGTACACGGAGGCGGAGTGCGTGCTGTGACGCGCCGCGCGGTCGCCGTCTGACGACCGGCGCGCCGTACCGCCCCCCGGTGCCGGGCGCCCAGGGGGGCGGTTCTACTCTGGTGCGGACGGACAAGCACAACCCGCACGAATCAGGAGCCGTGGGATGGATCACAGCGGGCACGGCATGTCGACGGACCTGCCGCCGTTCACGCTGGCGCGGGGGCTCGCGTGGTCGCCGGACTGGTTTTTCCTCATCGGCTGCCTGGTGGTGCTCGCCCTGTACGGGTGGGGGGTCGCCCGGCTGGTCCGGCGCGGTGACAAGTGGCCGGTCAACCGCACGGTGTGGTTCGCCGTCGGGGTGCTGCTCGTCCTGCTGATGATGTGCACCGGGCTGAACGACTACGGCATGGTCATGTTCAGCGTGCACATGGTGCAGCACATGGTGATCAGCATGCTGGCGCCGATCCTGCTGCTGCTCGGCGCCCCGATCACGCTGGCGCTGCGGGCGACGCCGACCGCGGGACGGGGCCGCAAGGGGCCGCGCGAGCTGCTGCTGAAGCTGCTGCACAGCCGGTACATGCGGGTCATCACGCATCCCGCCTTCACGATCCCGATGTTCATCGCGAGCCTGTACGGGCTGTACTTCACCCCGCTGTTCGACTTCCTGATGGGGTCGCGGCCGGGACACATCGTGATGATGCTCCACTTCCTCGTCGTCGGCCTGACGTTCTTCTGGCCGATCATGGGCGTCGACCCGGGACCGCACCGCCAGGGCTACCTGATGCGGATGCTGGAGCTGTTCGCGGGCATGCCGTTCCACGCGTTCTTCGGCATCGCGCTGATGATGGGGTCCACGGCGATGGTCGAGACGTACCGGAACCCGCCGGCCTCGCTGGGCATCGACGCGCTCTCCGACCAGAGCGCGGCCGGCGGCATCGCCTGGGCGTTCAGTGAGGTGCCGTCCGTGCTGGTGCTGCTCGCGCTGCTCTTCCAGTGGTACCGCTCCGAGCAGCGGCAGGCGAAGCGCAAGGACCGGGCCGCCGAGCGCGACGGGGACAAGGAGCTGGAGGCGTACAACGCCTACCTGGCCTCGCTCAACGCCCGTGGGCACTGACACCCGCCTTCCCGCTCTCCCCTCGGCTCACCCCCGGCTCCCCCTCGGTTCACCTGGGCTTTCCCCGCGAGACGCCGCCACGGAACGTCGTGATCCGTGTCCCGGCGCCGAACCGGGGCACCATGGAGACAGATCACCTAGTCCGAGGAGGGTGTCGCGATGCCCGGTTCCACGAAGACGATGGGTGTGCTGACCGTGGGTGGGCTGGTCGTGGTGACGGCCTACACGGTGGCGCTCGGTTCCAGCGGCTGGCTCTGGTTCGGCTGGGTCGTTCTCGGCCTCATCACCCTCGGCATGGTGGTGTCGCGCGGCGTCTGAGCCACCGCTCCCTCACTCGCGGGGCAGCAGGCCCCCCGAGTGGACGCCCGGCTGGTACTTGGGCAGCCGGGCGGTGATCTTCATGCCCGCCCCGACCGCGGTCTCGATCACGAGGCCGTGGTCGTCGCCGTACACCTGGCGGAGCCGCTCGTCGACATTGCTCAGGCCGATGCCGCCCGAGGGGCCCGCCTCGCCCGCGAGGATGCGGCGCAGCAGGGCGGGGTCCATTCCGGCGCCGTCGTCCTCGATGACGACGAGCGCCTCGGCGCCCGCGTCCCGTGCGGTGATGCCGATGTGCGCCTTGTCGGTCCTGCCCTCCAGACCGTGCTTGACGGCGTTCTCGACGAGCGGCTGCAGACAGAGGAAGGGCAGGGCGACCGGCAGCACCTCGGGGGCGATCTGCAGGGTGACGGAGAGGCGGTCGCCGAAGCGGGCCCGGACCAGCGCCAGGTAGTGGTCGATGGCGTGCAGTTCGTCGGCGAGGGTGGTGAAGTCGCCGTGCCGGCGGAACGAGTAGCGGGTGAAGTCGGCGAACTCCAGCAGCAGCTCGCGGGCCCGCTCCGGGTCGGTGCGCACGAACGACGCGATCACGGCGAGCGAGTTGAAGATGAAGTGCGGGGAGATCTGCGCGCGCAGGGCCCTGATCTCGGCCTCGATGAGCCGGGTGCGGGAGCGGTCGAGGTCGGCCAGTTCGAGCTGGACGGAGACCCAGCGGGCGACCTCCCCGGCGGCCCGGACCAGGACGGCCGACTCGCCGGGCGCGCAGGCCACGAGCGCGCCGTGGACGCGGTCGTCGACGGTCAGGGGCGCGACGACGGCCCAGCGCAGCGGGCAGTCCGGCACCTCGCAGGTCAGCCGGAACGCCTCGCCGCGGCCGGTCTCCACGGGGCCCGCGAGCCGTTCCACGATCTGGGCGCGGTGGTGCTCCCCCACGCCGTCCCAGGCGAGGACCGACTCGTGGTCGGTGAGGAGCAGCGCGTCCGTGCCGAGCAGGGTGCGCAGCCGCCGCGCCGACTTGCGGGCGGTCTCCTCGGTGAGGCCCGCGCGCAGCGGCGGCGCGGCGAGCGAGGCGGTGTGCAGGGTCTCGAAGGTGGCGTGCTCGACGGGGGTGCCGAGACCGGCGAGGCTGCGGGTCCGGGCGGCGCGCCGCCCCAGCCGGTAACCGGCGGCCAGCAGCGGCAGGGCGGCCACGCACAGCCCCGCGACGAAGGCGCTGATCTCCCCCGCGCTCACGCGTCCCCCACCCTCCGCCAGGCGTCCGCCCGCGCGTCGATCTCGGGGACGGCGCCGCGCACCTGCCCGCCCACCAGCTCCTCCGGCAGGTGGAAGCGGGCCAGGATCGCGGACGTCCCGGGCGGCACCTTCCCCGGCGTCGCCAGTGACACCAGCACCATCGTCAGGAACGACAGGGGCACCGACCACAGCGCGGGCCAGGCGAGCAGCGCGTGCAGGCCGCCGGCCTGCCCGTCGGTGGGCCGGCCCACCATCGTCGCCGCCACCGCGACCAGCGCCGATCCCCCGCCGACGAGCATGCCGGCGGCCGCGCCGGGCGGGGTGAGCCGCCGCCACCAGATGCCGAGGACGAGCAGCGGGCAGAACGAGGACGCGGACACGGCGAAGGCGAGGCCCACCGCGTCGGCCACGGGCAGCCCGCCCACCAGCGCGCCCGCCGCGAGCGGCACGGCCATCGCGAGGACGGTGCCGAGCCGGAAGTGGCGCACACCGCGGGAGGGCAGCACGTCCTGGGTGAGGACGCCGGCCACGGCCATGGTCAGCCCGGACGCGGTGGACAGGAACGCGGCGAACGCACCACCCGCGACGAGCGCGCCCAGCAGGTCGCCGCCGAGCCCGCCGATCATGCGGTCCGGCAGGAGCAGGACGGCCGCGTCGGCGTCGCCGGTGAGCGCGAGTTCCGGGGCGTACAGGCGGCCGAGCGCGCCGTAGACGGGCGGGAGCAGGTAGAAGGCGCCGATCAGGCCGAGGACGACGACGGTGGTGCGGCGGGCGGCGACGCCGTGGGGGCTGGTGTAGAAGCGGACGACGACGTGGGGCAGGCCCATGGTGCCGAGGAAGGTGGCGACGATCAGCCCGTACGTGGCGTACAGCGGGCGTTGCTCGCGGCTCGCGGTGAGCGAGTCCGACATGCCGTCGTCGGCACCCCGGTCCGCGACGGGTACGGGGTCGCCCTGGGCGAAGACCAGCTCGGTGCCGCCCTGGACGCGGTGCGGGCCGGCGGGCAGGCGGACGGGCTCGCCCCGGTACCGGTCACCGTCGACCGTGCCGGTCACGGTCACGTCCAGCGGGCGCTCCAGCCTGAGGTCGAGGGTCTCGTCGACGCGGACGGCGCGCTGCTCGCGGAAGGCGGCCGGTTCGTCGAGGAGGCGGCGGTCGGCGCCGTCGTGCTGCCAGGCGAGGACCAGGAAGAGGGCGGGCACGAGCAGGGCGGTCAGCTTGAGCCAGTACTGGAATGCCTGGACGAAGGTGATGCTGCGCATGCCGCCCGCGGCGACCGTCGCGACCACCACGACCGCGACGATGACCCCGCCGAGCCAGTCGGGCGCGCCGGTGAGCACGGAGAGCGTCAGGCCCGCTCCCTGGAGCTGCGGCATCAGGTACAGCCAGCCGACCCCGACCACGAAGGCCCCCGCGAGCCGCCGCACCGCCTGGGAGGCGAGCCGGGCCTCGGCGAAGTCGGGCAGCGTGTACGCCCCGGAGCGGCGCAGCGGGGCGGCGACGAACAGCAGCAGCACGAGGTAGCCCGCGGTGTAGCCGACCGGGTACCAGAGCATGTCGGGGCCCTGGACGAGGACGAGTCCGGCGATGCCGAGGAAGGAGGCGGCGGACAGGTACTCGCCGCTGATCGCCGTCGCGTTCAGCCGGGGGCCGACGGTGCGGGAGGCGACGTAGAAGTCGGACGTCGTACGGGACATGCGCAGGCCGAAGGCGCCGACGAGGACGGTGGCGACGACGACGAGGGCGACGGCGGGCACGGCGTAGCCGGAGTTCACGGTCGGTGTCACCCGCCCTCAGCGGTCCTCGACGAGGCGCACGAAGTCGTGCTCGTTGCGCTCGGCGCGGCGGACGTACCAGCGGGCGAGGAGGACCAGCGGGACGTAGAGGCCGAAGCCGAGCACCGTCCACTGCAGGCGGCCGTCCGCGGCCGCCGCGAAGACCAGCGGGAGCGGGCCGACCAGCAGGAGGAGCACCCCGCCCACGGTGAGGGCGGCGCGCAGCTGGCTGCGCATGAGGGAGCGGACGTAGGTGTGGCCGAGGGTGGTCAGCTCGTCGATCTCGGTGCGGGGGCGGTAGTAGCCGGAGGTGCGCCGGACGGTGCGCGGCGGGGCGGTGACGACGACACGGCGTTCGGCGGGGTCCTGGGGCACCGTCACGGCCTCCGCATCAGCAGGTCGCGCAGTTCGCGCGCGTGCCGGCGGCTGACCTGCAGCTCGACCGCGCCGACCAGCACGCTCACCGTGCCGGCGTCCAGTCTCAGCTCGGCGATGTGGCGCAGGGCGACGAGGTGGCGGCGGTGGATGCGCACGAAGCCGCGGGCCCGCCAGCGCTCCTCCAGCGTGGACAGCGGGATGCGCACCAGGTGGCTGCCCTGGGTGGTGTGCAGGCGCGCGTAGTCGCCCTGGGCCTCGGCGTGGGTGATGTCGTCGACGGGGACGAACCGGGTCACGCCGCCGAGCTCGACGGGGATGTGGTCCGGGTCGGGTTCGTGCACGGGGATCAGGGGGGTGGTGTCCCGGCGTTCGGCGGCCCGGCGCACGGCCTCGGCGAGGCGCTCCTTGCGCACCGGCTTGAGCACGTAGTCGACGGCCTTGAGGTCGAAGGCCTGGACGGCGAAGTCCTCGTGGGCGGTGACGAACACGACGAGCGGCGGTGCGGCGAAGCCGGTGAGCAGCCGTGCGAGGTCGAGGCCGTCGAGGCCGGGCATCTGGATGTCGAGGAAGACCACGTCGATCGCCTCGGGTCCGCCGGGGCCGGACTCCAGGGCCCGGTTGATGCGGCGCAGCGCCTCGGTGGCATCACCGGCGCCCTCCGCGCTGCCGACGCGCGGGTCCGCGTTCAGCAGGTAGAGGAGTTCCTCCAGCGAGGGGCGTTCGTCGTCGACGGCGAGGGCGCGCAGCATGAACGTGGAGTGTAGGAGCAATTCGTACGTCTGGACATCTGTACGGGGTGGGTGTCCCCGCTGGATACAGTGCGGACATGGACAGCAGGCCGGCGCCGTTCGACGATCTCGACCGGGCCATCGTGACCGCTCTGATGGCGAACGCCCGGAGCAGCTTCGCCGAGATCGGCGCGGCGGTCGGGCTGTCGGCGACGGCCGTGAAGCGGCGCGTGGACCGGCTGCGCGAGACCGGTGTGATCACCGGGTTCTCGGCCACGGTGCGGCCCTCGGCGCTGGGCTGGCGCACGGAGGCGTACGTGGAGGTGTACTGCGAGGGCGCGGCGCCGCCCCGGCGCCTCGCGGAGGTGGTGCGCAACCATCCGGAGATCGTCGCCGCGATGACGGTGACCGGGGGCGCGGACGCGCTGCTGCACGTACGGGCGCGGGACGTGCAGCACTTCGAGGAGGTGCTGGAGCGCATCCGTACGGAGCCGTTCATCCGTAAGACGGTCAGCTGCATGGTCCTGTCCCATCTGCTGCCGGAGAGCCCGGAGGCGGGTGCCAGCCGGCCGGGGCCCGGGGCGGACGACGCAGCGAATCCGCGCTGAGACGGCGGACGACGCAGCTTTCCTGCACGAGCGCGCAGCTTTCGTCACTTGTCGCCCGTCCATGACGCTTCCTACCGTGGTGTCCACCATCGTCACTCGCAGGAAGCGGAGGGAACCCTCTGTGTCCGAGAGCCGTGTGCCGAGCAGGCGGCGCTACCTCGTCTGCGAACCCCGGCACTTCGCCGTGAGCTATGCGATCAATCCCTGGATGCACCCCGACCGGCCCGTCGACGTCGATCTCGCCCGCGGCCAGTGGGCGGAGCTGATCCGCGCCTACCGCGCCCACGGCCACGACGTGGACACCGTGGAGCCGGTCGCGGACCTGCCCGACATGGTCTTCGCGGCCAACTCCGCACTGGTGCTGGAAGGCCGTGTCTTCGGCTCCCTCTTCCACGCGCCCGAACGGCGCCCCGAGTCCCTCGCCTACGAGACCTGGTTCAAGGAGGCCGGCTACACCGTGCACCGGCCGGAGTCGGTGTGCGAGGGCGAGGGCGACCTGGTCCCGGCCGGCCGCTGGGTCCTGGCCGGCACCGGCTTCCGTACGACCCGGGAGGCGCACCGCGAGGTGCAGGAGTTCTTCGGCGTCCCGGTGATCAGCCTCCAGCTGGTCGACCCGTGGTTCTACCACCTGGACACGGCGCTGTTCGTGCTCGACGAGCCGGACGGCGGGAACCACGCCAACATCGCCTACTACCCGGAGGCCTTCTCGCCGGGCAGCCGTGAGGTGCTCGCCCGGCTGTACCCGGACGCGGTGCTCGCGACGCGCGAGGACGCGCTGGCGTTCGGGCTGAACTCGGTGTCCGACGGCCGCCACGTCTTCATCTCGTCGGGCGCTGAGGAGCTGGCCGCGCGGCTGGCCGCCCGCGGTTACCTTCCCGTCCCCGTCGACCTGTCGGAGTTCCACAAGGCCGGCGGTGGCATCAAGTGCTGCACTCAGGAGATCCGCTGATGACCGCACCCGCACGTGCACACACGTCCGCCGAGCTGATCCGCGCCGAGGAACCGGTCCTCGCGCACACCTACCATCCGCTGCCCGTGGTGATCGCGCGGGCCGAGGGCGCCTGGGTGGAGGACGTCGAGGGGCGCCGCTACCTGGACATGCTGGCGGGCTACTCGGCCCTGAACTTCGGTCACCGGCACCCGGCGCTGATCGAGGCCGCGCACCGCCAGCTGGACCGGCTCACCCTCACGTCACGCGCGTTCCACAACGACCGTCTCGCCGGGTTCGCGGAGGGCCTGGCCGCGCTGACGGGCCTGGACATGGTGCTGCCGATGAACACCGGCGCCGAGGCCGTGGAGAGCGCCGTGAAGGTGGCCCGCAAGTGGGCGTACGAGGTGAAGGGCGTCCCCGACGGCCGGGCGACGGTCGTGGTGGCCGAGAACAACTTCCACGGCCGTACGACGACGATCGTCGGCTTCTCCACGGACCCGGTGGCCCGCGGGGGCTTCGGCCCGTTCACGCCGGGCTTCCGCGTCGTCCCGTACAACGACCTGGCCGCGCTGGAGCGGGCCGTCGACGACACGACGGCGGCCGTGCTGATCGAGCCGGTGCAGGGCGAGGCGGGCGTGATCGTGCCCGACGACGGCTATCTGCGGGGCGTGCGCGAGCTCACCCGCCGGGCCGGCTGCCTGTTCGTCGCGGACGAGATCCAGTCGGGCCTCGGCCGCACCGGCCGCACCCTGGCCGTCGAGCACGAGGGCGTCCTGCCCGACCTGGTGCTGCTGGGCAAGGCCCTGGGCGGCGGCATCGTCCCGGTGTCGGCGGTGGTGGGGCGCCGGGACGTGCTGGGGGTGCTGCGGCCGGGCGAGCACGGGTCGACGTTCGGCGGCAACCCGCTGGCCGCGGCGGTCGGGGCGGCGGTCGTGGACCTGCTGGAGACGGGCGAGTTCCAGCGGCGCGCCACCGAACTGGGCGTCGTCCTGCGCGAGGGCCTCGAGGCGCTGGTGGGCAAGGGTGTCGTGGGCTTCCGGGCGCGCGGGCTGTGGGCGGGCGTCGACGTGGACCCCGCGCTCGGGACGGGACGCACGATCGGCGAGCGTCTGCTGCACGAGGGTGTCCTGGTGAAGGACACCCATGGCGCCACCATCCGGCTGGCCCCGCCGCTCACCGTGACCGCGGACGAACTGGGTGACGCGCTGCAGGCGTTGGGGAAGGTGCTGGGACGGGAGGGCTGAACCGGCCGGGCGACGGCCGGGCCGGCTCGGGGCGGGGGTCCGGCCCCGGGGAGCGGCGCAGTGCGTAGGTCCCGCCCAGCGGAGCGAACTGTTCGATGATGCAGGCCGCCGCCGCGGCGGCGCTCGCCGCGTCGTCCACCTGCCGGACGATGAACTGGCAGTCGTCGGCCCCGGTGGAGAACGCGTGGTCGTTGACGGTTCGCTCCACGGCACGCATGTACAGGCCGGCGGCTCCGGGTTGGGCCGTGTCCGCTCCGTTGCGGAACGAGCGGGGGTCTCCGACGAGGAAGTGCGGGCCGACGAGCACGACGGTGGAGGGGTTGAACAGGTTGACGAGGGTGGCGATCCCCCGTCCCAGCGCCTCTCCCGCACGGTCGAACACCGTGTGCAGCACGCCGCCCGGAGCGATCGGGTCCGCGTCCTCGGCCGCGGCGTCGGGCCCGCCGTGGAGCCCCTCCTGAGCGAGCGTCCTGGCCAGGGCATATGGGGCTGTCATGCTCTCCAGACAGCCATGGCTCTGGCAACGGCACTTGACCTGCGCGGTGTCGCTGTCGGCCGCCACGGGAATGTGACCCAGCTCCCCGGCCATGCCGCGAGCCCCGCGGAACACCCGTCCGTTCAGCACGAGCGACGACCCGACGCCTCCGTCGGTGATCAGGACGACGGCCGCGCTCTCGTCGTCGATGCCGCCGAGGAACCGCTCGCGGACGGCGAGGGAGTTGGCGTCGTTCTCCAGGACCACGGGCACGTCGACGCGCTGCTGCACCAGGGCGGCGAGCGGGAAGCGGCGCCAGCCCGCGTTCGGCGAGTTCACGATCGTGCCGCGGTGCACATGTCCGCCGACCGCCATGCCCACCCCGATCAGGTGCTCCCGTTCGGGCAGCAGGGTCTCCCGCAGTTCGTCTATCAGGTCGAGGACGCTCGCCAGTACGTGGCCCTGGTCGAGGTCGCCCAGCGGTACGCGGACCGGTCCGTGGGAGAGACGGCCGAGCATGTCGGTGACGACGCCGATCAGCCGGTTCGCGCCGTCCGCGTCGTCGGAGACGACGGTGATGCCGATGGCGCGCTGGTGCAGCACCCCGCTCCGGACGGTGTGCGGCGGGCCGAGGCGCTCGGACCGAGCCGGCTCGTACGGCCGGCTCTCCCCGGCGGCACCTTCCTTCCGCCGCTCCTCCGGCAGCCGTGTCCCCTTCAGCCGCTCGTCCCGCAGCCGTGCGTCCGCCGTCCCGTCCTCCTCGATCAGTTCGTCGAGGGTCGGCACGTGCCCGCCGGTCGCGATCTCCCGCTCGCCGCGCTCGATGCTGTGGCGGATGCGCGAGAGGTTGCGCTCCACGAGCTGCTCCACCCACTGCAGGGTGACGGGGACGAGAAGGGCGACGGCCTCGCCGCCGTGGGTGACCACCAGCGCCTCACGCGCCGCGGCGGCTTCCTCGATGCGCGCTCCGGACAGCCCCCGGATCGTCACCCGCGTCGGAGCCCGGCGTCCCGCGGGCCGCGGAGCCTCGGCCACCAGGTCGTCCAGCGCCACGGAACCGCCGGCCAGGGCGTCCCGTTGTCCTTCTCTGGTGTTCTGCAGGATGCGGGTGAGGTTCTGGTCGACCAGTCGCTCCACCGTCGCCTGCTTCAGGGGCATCAGGACCCCCGCGAGTACGCGTCCGTTGGTGATGCCCAGCACCTCGCCACACTCGGCGGCGGCTTTGATCACATCGCCGGACACCTCTCGGATGCCGATGGTCTTCATGGGTTCTCCTGCCCCGGGCCGGGAACGCCGCGCGCGCAATGTGCCCGAGAGCGGCTGTCGTTCGCACTACCCAGCGTGTAGCCTCCCAGGAGCGTCGTCAACCGTTGACAACATTTTTCCGAAGCCCGCCGCCGAAGGGGGCCACGATGGACACCGAGTCCGCTTCCGAGGCTCCGGCCCTGAGTTCGGGGTACCTGGCGGCGGTCGAAGCACTGCGCTCCGCCGCCAAGTGGCTGCTCACGGCCTTCGCTGCGATCGGCACGGCGCTGACGGCGGGACTGCAGCTCACCGGCCTGGGCGAGCTGCCTCCCACCTCGTGGCGCCTGTGGGTGGCGGTCGGCGCCATCGGCACCGCCCTCGCCGCCCTGGGGTACATGGTGAACAGCGCCAGCGCCGTCCTCACCCAGGACTGGGTGACCCTCAACACCTTCACGGACCGGGACATCGAGTCCCAGTTGCAGGACGTGCCCGGCCACGCGCGGCGCCGCACGTTCGACCGCGTGGCCGAGCACATCGACGACAACCGGCACGAGCTGTACGGCCATGCGGCCCCGGACCTGCCCACCCTGCACCGCTGGCTCCGCGAGGCCGACGAGGAGATCCACGCGGCCGACGGCCCGGCGGCCCGGGAGGCGGCCACGCGACGGGCGGCACACCTGCGCGCCGCGGCCCGGGAAGTGGTCCAGTGCGCCAACTACTACGCGACGCTGGAACGGTTCCGGCGCATGAAGGTCCAGCTGGCCTGGGCGTCCGCCGTGGCGGCCGTCGCGCTGGGCACCTTCGCCTACGCGTCCACCCCGCCCCGGGCGACGGACGCGTCAGAAAGGCTGGGCCTCACTCGCGGTCAGGATGTCCATGATCATGACGCCGCGCTCGATGTCGTACTGCTTGGTCTCGAATTCATCCATCTGCCGGAAGACAATCAGGTAACCGATGGAAAGCAGCATGGCGCGAAAACCCTCGGGCGTCATACGCACTCTCACGACCGGATGCCGGGTTCCATTGCCCAGGGCGGCCTTGAGCGCATCGGCCAGGTCCTGCCGCTCGGCTCTCCCCATTTCCCGCAAGAACTGCTTGGCCGAGCCGGCCAGTCGTATCTGTTGCTCCATACATCCCCCTACGAGCGCCCCACAGTGTAGGCCCTGGATCTCCGCGGCCGACAGCCCCGCGCGACGTCCGGCATTCCGTCCCGCGGCCACCGAATACGACAACTCCGGCGCTTTTGTGCGCAGTTCACCGATCAATTGTTCCGGTGCCCGTCGCGGTGTTCCTCGAACACCGCCGACGATGCCGCGGATACCGGACCGGTGCCGCGAGGGACTACGGACCAGTACCGCGAGTTCGTCCGGACACGGTTCCTGCCGACCGCACCCGCACTTACACTGGCACCTCTTCCTACCCGCTGACCTGCTAGAACGCGGCGGTTGAGCCGATCCGCCAGAGTGAGGAGCGACCCCTTGTTCTACAACCTGCTCAAATACGTGTTCCTCGGGCCGCTGCTGAGACTGGTCTTCCGGCCCCGTATCGAGGGTCTCGAGCACGTACCGGAGTCGGGCCCGGCCATCATCGCCGGCAACCACCTCTCGTTCTCGGACCACTTCCTGATGCCCGCGGTGCTGAAGCGGCGCATCACCTTCCTGGCGAAGGCCGAGTACTTCACGGGTCCCGGGGTCAAGGGCCGTCTGACCGCCGCCTTTTTCCGCAGCGCCGGGCAGATTCCGGTCGACCGCTCCGGCAAGGACGCGGGCCGGGCCGCGATCCGGGAGGGCCTCGGTGTCCTGCGCCGCGGCGAACTGCTCGGCATCTACCCCGAGGGCACCCGCTCGCACGACGGCCGTCTGTACAAGGGCAAGGTCGGTGTGGCGGTGATGGCCCTCAAGGGCCAGGTGCCGGTGATCCCCTGCGCGATGATCGGGACCTTCGAGGCGCAGCCGCCCGGCCAGAAGCTCCCGAGCGTCCACCCGGTGGTCATCCGCTTCGGCAAGCCCCTCGACTTCTCCCGTTACGCGGGCATGGAGGACGAGAAGGCGGTCCTGCGCGCCGTCACCGACGAGATCATGTACGCGATCCTCACGCTCTCCGAGCAGGAGTACGTGGACAAGTACGCGGCGGTCGCGAAGGAGGAGGCCGAGAAGCGGGACCGCAGGTTCCCGCGGCTCCCGCTGAGCTGAGGTCCGGCGGGCGGGCGGATCTGCTGTGGGCAGAAGGGGCTGGGGGCCCGGGCTCCCGGCCCCTTACGGTCCCCTCATGCGACGTGCTGTGGTGATCGGAGCGACGGGTCAGATCGGGCACCCGGTGGTGGGGGCCCTCGCCCGGGACGGCTGGGAGGTGACCGCCGCTTCCCGCGGCGGCGGCCGGGAGGAGACGTGGCCCGACGGGGTGCGGACGGTACGGCTGGACCGGGAGGACGACGCCGCGCTCGCCGCGGTGGTCGGTGACGGCTGTGACCTGGTGGTCGACGTCGTCGCCCACGGAGCACGGCACGCACGGCAGTTGACCTCTCTCGCCGGGCGCGTCGGCTCGGCGGTGGTGATCTCCAGCGTGTCGGTGTACGAGGACGGCGAGGGCCGTGGCTTCGACACGCAGGGCGAGCCGGGGGGCTTCCCCGAGTACCCGGTGCCGATCCCGGAGACGCAGGCCACGGTGGCGCCCGGGGAGTCGACGTACAGCACGCGCAAGGCGGCCCTGGAACAGGAACTGCTCGCCGCCGGCGACCGGTTGCCGGCCACCCTGCTGCGTGCCGGGGCGGTGTACGGGCCGCGCTGCCGCACCCCCCGCGAGCTGTACTTCGTCAAGCGGAACCTGGACGGGCGCGGGCGCCGGGTGCTCGCGTACGGCGGGCGGAGCCGTTTCCACCCGGTGAGCGTGCACACCCTCGCCGAGCTGGTCCGCCTGGCCGCGGCCCGCCCGGGGTCGCGGGTCCTCAACGCCTGTGACGACGCGGCGCCGACCGTCGCGGAGATCGCCGCCGCGATCGACGCGGTGATGGGCGTACAGCCGGAGACCGTCCTGGTCGACGGACCGCCGCCGGCCCCGTCCGTGGGCGACACCCCGTGGTCCGTGCCCGCGCCCGTGGTGTGCGACACGTCGGCGGCGCGGCGCGAGCTCGGGCACGCTCCGGTGGCGGGGTACGCCGAGGGGCTCCCGGAGACGGTCGAGTGGATCGAACGCCGGCTGGCCGGCCGGGACTGGCGGGAGGCGTACCCCGACATGGTCCGGGCGTACGGCGACCTCTTCGACTACGCGGCGGAGGACGCCTGGCTCGGCACGAGGTGACGCCTCCCGTGCCCCGTGCGTCCCTACGGCGTCGGCAGGGCGTGCGGCGCGCAGGTCACGTCGGTGCGGCCGGTCCTGCCGGTGAGCAGGTAGGTGTCCACCCGGTCGTTGACGCAGGGGTTGGTCAGTCCGGTGACGCCGTGCGAGCCCGCGCCCCTCTCGGTGATCAGGCGGGAGCCCCTGAACCGCTTGTGCAGTTCGACGGCGCCCCCGTAGGGGGTGGCCGCGTCCCGCTCGGCCTGGACGATCAGCACGGGCGGCAGCCCCTTCCCCGCCGTCACCTCCACCGGTGTGCGCTGCTTGGCCGGCCAGGTGGCGCACGGCAGGTTCATCCATGCGTTGGCCCAGGTCATGAACGGGTGGTCGCGGTGCAGCCGGGTGTTGTCGCGGTCCCAGGTCCGCCAGTCCGTCGGCCACTCGGCGTCGGCGCACTCGACGGCGGTGTAGACGGCGTTGCCGTTCTCGGCGGCGGCGTTGCCCGCGGTGTCGGTGGGGTCGGGGGCGGCGGCGTCGACGAGCGCCCGGGTGTCACCGGCGGCGTACCGGCTCCACACCGTGGCGGTGGGCACCCACGAGGAGTCGTAGTACGGGGCGCTCTGGAAGAAGGAGATCAGCTCGGCCGGGCCGACCACCCCGCCGAGCGGCGCCTTCTTGGCGGTGGCGCGCAGTTCCTCCCACGCGGCCTGGACCTCTCCCTGCGTGTCGCCCAGGTGGAAGGCGGCGTCGTTCGCGGCGACCCACGCCGTCCAGTCCTTCCAGCGGCTCTCGAAGGCGACGTCCTGGTCCAGGTTGGCCCGGTACCAGATCTTCTCGCGCGACGGGTCGACCACGCTGTCGAGGACCATGCGGCGCACGTGTCCCGGGAAGAGCGTGCCGTACACCGCCCCGAGGTACGTGCCGTAGGAGACACCCAGGTAGTTGAGCTTCTTCTCGCCCAGCGCGGCCCGGATGACGTCGAGGTCGCGGGCGGTGTTCGGGGTCGTCATGTGGGGCAGCATCCGGCCGCTGCGTTCCGCGCAGCCGTCCGCGTACTCGGCGGCGAGCTTGCGCTGGGCGCGCTTGTCGGCCTCGGAGTCCGGGACGGGGTCCATCTTGGGCGCCTTCACGAACTCCTGCGGGTCGACGCAGGAGACGGGGGCCGAGTGGCCGACACCGCGCGGGTCGAAGCCCACGAAGTCGTACGCCCTGGCGGTCTCGGTCCAGAGCGGGGCCTTGGTGGTGACGCGGCGCGGGAACCGCAGGCCGGAGCCGCCGGGGCCGCCCGGGTTGTAGAGGAGCGCGCCCTGGCGCTCGGCCTTCGTGCCCGTGCTGCCGATCCGGTCCACGGCGAGCCTGATCTGCTCGCCGTCCGGCCTGGCGTAGTCGAGCGGTACGGTCACCCAGCCGCACCGGATCGGCTTCTCCAGCCCCCAGTCCTCGGGGCAGTCCCGCCAGTCGACGCCCCGCGCGGCGGCCCGGGCGGCCGCGACGGCGGCGCCGTGCGCTTCCCGGTCCTTTCCGGTGCGCGCGTCCGCGCCTGCCGGGGACGCCGTCACGACACCGGCCATCAGGGTCGCGGTGACGAGCGCTCCGGCGGACCCGAGCGCCGTGGCCCGCCGTGTCGGTCGTATGCCTTTCACGTGCCTCACGTGGGAACTCCCCCGGTCCGGTGTCCTGCGGCGGTCACGGGGATCCTCGTCGCTGCGGCACGGCCGTGAACAGACGCGGAGGACGTTCTTTACCCACCCGATAACCGGTGCGCGCCGGTCACCCGAGCACGGCCAGGGCCTCGTCCAGCACCCGGCGCAGGCGCAGGGCGTCCGCCGCGAGCGCGGTGACGAGGACGGCGGGCCCGGCGAGCGGCGTGAGCGCGGCGCACTCGCCGAGCACCCGGGCCGCGGGGGCGCTCTCCGCGTACTCGGGCCGTACGACGACGAGCTGCCCGAGTGCGCGGTGCCCCGCCAGCACGGCGGGACCGTCCCAGCCGCCGGGCGCGCCCGGCCCGCAGGCCAGCTCCTGGTCGAGCAGCGGCCGGCCGCCCAGGCGCACGGTGAGCCGGCTGGTGAGCCGTCCGGGCTCCTCCCCCGCGCGGCCGAGCACCTGCTCCTCCCGGAGGACCAGCCGGGCGCCGGGGGCCAGGTCGACGCGCGAGGAGACGTACAGCTCGCTCCCCCGCGCGGAGATCAGCTGCTCGGGGAGCCAGCACAGCTCGGCGCCGGCCGCGACGTCGAGCCGCACGTCGTAGCGCGCCCCGCCCCCGGTCTGCCCCGGCAGGGCGAGGGTGGCCGCGGCCGACCCGACGCGCAGCCGGGCCCCCGCTCCGGCCCGCGCCGCCACGGTGAAGTGGTCCCCGCCCAGCGGACCGCTCATGGCGCCGACGAGCATCACCCGCGCCTCGTCGCCGCTCGCCGCCCGGGTGCGCCGCACGGCGAGCGGCCCCTCGCTCTCCAGGACGGGCAGCGCGGTGCCGCCCCGCCCGTCGGCCCGTGCCGCGATCCGCGCGGTGGCCCGTACGCCCCCGGTGGCCGTGGCCGTCATGCGGTCCAGGCCGCGAGCCGCTCCCGCACCCACCCGGCGACGGCCGTGACGCCGTCCTCCCCGCGCAGCGACTGGAGCACCACGGGCAGCTCGGCGCGCTGCGCCTTGGCGTCCGCGGCCATCCGGGCGAGGTCGGAGCCGACGTACGGCGCCAGGTCGGTCTTGTTGACGACGAGCAGGTCGGCGGTGGTGACGCCGGGGCCGCCCTTGCGGGGGACGTCGTCGCCGCCCGCGACGTCGATCACGAAGATCTGCGCGTCCACGAGGCCCTTGGAGAAGGTCGCGGTGAGGTTGTCGCCGCCGGACTCGACGAGGATCAGGTCGAGCGGACCGACCTCGTCCTCCAGGTCCTCGACCGCCTCCAGGTTCGCGGAGATGTCGTCCCGGATCGCGGTGTGCGGGCAGGCACCGGTCTCGACGGCGGTGATCCGCTCCGGTGGCAGCACCGCCTCCCGGAGCAGGAACTCGGCGTCCTCCCGGGTGTAGATGTCGTTCGTGACGACGGCCAGCGACAGCTCGTCGCGCAGCGCCCGGCAGAGCGCGGCGACGGTGGCGGTCTTGCCGGATCCGACGGGGCCGCCGAGGCCGATGCGCAGGGCGCGGCGGCTGCCGTCGGGGCGGTGGGCGTCGGCGCCGACGGCGGAGGGGCCGTCGTGGGTGTGAGTGTGGTCGAGATGCATGTGAGCGGCTCCTGTGTTCGATGTGGCCGGGCGACGCCTCGGCCGGTGCCTTCTCAGCCAGTCCGGCGTCTGGGGACGAGGCCGTCCAGGCCGATACGGGGGGTCTGGGGGCGGATCCCCCAGGAACGGATGGGAAGGGCAGGGGCGGCGGGGGCGGGGACACTCACGACGCGAACAACCGCACCGCCCACCCCCCATGCGCCTCCGCCCCGATCTCCAGCAGCGGCGCGGACACCGCCGGCAGCACGTCCACCCCCTCGTCGACCGCCCGCCACGCGGCCTCCACCGCCCGCCCCACCACCAGGTCCATCTCCGGGGCCAGCCGCGCGAGCACCCCCGTCGCGTCGAACGGGTCCAGGCTCAGCAACCGCACCGTCGCGCTCGCCGGTCCGCCGACGCTCTCGTACACGGAGCAGTACGCCGCGTCCTCGGCCCCCAGCCCGGCGGCCCGCGCCGTGAGCCCCAGGACGACCGGCTGGTGCGCGCCCTTGGGGAACCGATCCGCCAGCGCGTCGAGTTCGGCCGACGGCCAGGTCGCCCGCGCCGCCCGCATCAGCTGCCGCCCCAGCCTGCGCGCGACGCGGCGCAGCGCGGGCGACGGCGTCCGGGCGTCCGCGGCGGCGTCGAGCGGTGCCGGCCCGACGCCCAGCGCGGCGGCCGCGGCCAGCGAGGCCGCGACCAGCCCGGCCGTGTGCAGCCGCCCCCGGCAGAACTCCTCCAGCTCCGCCGCACCGGTGATCCGCCCGGCCCTGACGGCCGCCTCGGCACCGCCGGAGTGGGCGTGCCCTCCCGCGGGGAAGCGTCCGTCGGCGAGAACGAGCAGCGCGGCCCTGGTGGTCGAGGGCGTCGGCGTCGGCATCAGAAGAGGAAGTACCGCTGGGCCATGGGCAGTTCGGCGGCGGGTTCCGCCTCGACCAGCTCCCCGTCGATGTGCACGGCGAAGCTGTCGGGGTCGATCCGTACGTCCGGCCGCGCGTCGTTCTCGCGCATGTCGGCCTTGGTCACCCCGCGCGTCGACTCGATCGCCACGAACCGCTTGCCCAGCCCCAGCCCCTCCAGCCGCTCCGGCAGCCCGTCCTCGATCGCGAGGGGTGCCACGAAGGTGAACGAGTTCGCGGCGGGCGCCCGCCCGATCGCCCCGTACATCGGCCGGGGCAGGATCGGCTGCGGGGTCGGGATGGAGGCGTTGGCGTCGCCCATCTGCGCGTACGCGATCTGCCCGCCCTTCAGCACCAGATACGGCTTCACCCCGAAGAACGCCGGCTCCCACAGCACCAGATCCGCGAGCTTGCCGCTCTCCACCGACCCGATCTCCCGCGCGAGGCCCTGCGCGAGCGCCGGGTTGATCGTGTACTTGGCGACATAGCGCCGTACGCGGTGGTTGTCGGCGCGGCCGTCACCGGGCAGCGCGCCCCGCCGCCGCTTCATGACGTGGGCGGTCTGCCAGGTCCGCAGGATCACCTCACCGACCCGCCCCATCGCCTGGGAGTCGGAGGAGATGATCGAGATGGCGCCGAGGTCGTGGAGGATGTCCTCGGCGCCGATGGTGGAGGGCCGGATGCGGGACTCGGCGAAGGCGAGGTCCTCGGGGACGGCCGGGTTGAGGTGGTGGCACACCATCAGCATGTCGAGGTGTTCCTCGGCGGTGTTGACGGTGTAGGGCCGGGTGGGATTGGTGGAGCTGGGCAGAACATACGACTCGGAGACCACGGTCATGATGTCCGGCGCGTGCCCGCCGCCGGCGCCCTCCGTGTGGTACGCGTGGATGCCGCGTCCGGCGATCGCGGCGAGGGTGTCGCCGACGAACCCGGCCTCGTTGAGGGTGTCCGTGTGGATGGCGACCTGGATGCCGGTCCGCTCGGCGACGGTGAGCGAGGCGTCGATGACGGCCGGGGTCGAGCCCCAGTCCTCGTGCAGTTTCAGGCCGAGCGCGCCGCCGCGGATCTGGGAGAGCATCGCCTCGTGCGAGACGGTGTTGCCCTTGCCGAGGAAGCCGATGTTGAGCGGGTACTGCTCCATCGCCGCCAGCATGCGCGCGAGGTGCCAGGGGCCGGGTGTGACGGTGGTGGCCTTCGAGCCCTCGGCGGGGCCGGTGCCGCCGCCCACGAGCGTCGTCACCCCGGAAGCCAGCGCCTCGTCGGCGATCTGCGGGCAGACGAAGTGGACGTGCGCGTCGACGCCGCCGGCCGTCAGGATCCGTCCGTTGCCCGCGATCACCTCGGTCTCCGGGCCGATCACCAGGTCGGGGTGGACGCCGTCCATGGTGTCGGGGTTGCCCGCCTTGCCGATGCCGGTGATCCGGCCGTCGCGGATGCCGACGTCGGCCTTGACGACGCCCCAGTGGTCGACGATCACGGCACCGGTGACCACGGTGTCCGGGGTGCCGTCCGCGCGGGTGGCCCGGGCCTGGCCCATGGACTCGCGGATGACCTTGCCGCCGCCGAACACGGCCTCGTCGCCGGCGAGACCGGGGCCGCCGCTGCGGTCCTCCTCGATCTCGATCAGCAGGTCGGTGTCGGCGAGCCGGATGCGGTCGCCGGTGGTGGGGCCGAACAGGTCGGCGTAGGCGGGGCGGGAGATCTCAGGCATCGAGGGCACCTCCGGTCTCCCCGCGCAGTCCGGGCACGACGCGGGCGCCGGCGAGGGGGACGAGTTCCACGTCGACGGGGATGCCGGGTTCGAAGCGCACGGCGGTGCCCGCGGCGATGTTCAGCCGCTTGCCGCGCGCGGCGGCACGGTCGAACTCCAGGCCGGGATTGGTCTCGGCGAAGTGGTAGTGGGAGCCGACCTGGACGGGGCGGTCCGCGGCGTTGAGGACGGTGAGCCGGGTGACCTCGCGCCCCTGGTTGCAGACGACCGGGTCCTCGGCGAACAGGATCTCTCCGGGAATCACGGACGGTTCCCTCCCCGTCAGACGATCGGGTCGTGGACGGTGACGAGCTTGGTGCCGTCCGGGAAGGTCGCCTCGACCTGGACGTCGTGGATCATCTCCGGGATGCCCTCCATGACGTCGTCGCGGGTGAGCAGTTTCCGTCCGGAGGCCATGAGTTCGGCCACGGTGCGGCCGTCGCGGGCGCCCTCGAGGATGTGGGACGTGATCAGCGCGACCGCTTCGGGGTGGTTGAGCCTGAGCCCGCGGGCCCGGCGCTTCCCGGCCACGTCGGCTGCGACGTGGATCAGCAGTCTCTCCTGCTCGTGCGGGGTCAGATGCACGGCGTCCCACCTCACAGTCCTCGCTCCGGACCGTGCGGGGTCCGGTCGCCACGTCCACCGGGCAACGTCCCGGGCGGCCTGGGCGCAGGCTAGTTGTGCGGCGTTTCGGCGACGTTAACCGTGGGCCGTCCTCGTCAGGGGGCGCCCGGCCGCCGGTGCTCGGCGGCGATCCCGAAGCGCTGGTGCTCGCGGGGCGCCGACACGGGGTCGTGGAGGTGGGACACCGAGCTGATCGTCGGCTCCTGGGCCGCTGCCGCCTCCTCCAGCCGCTCCAGATCCGCGGCGGAGACCAGGGCGACGAGCGGCTTCCCGTGCCGCGTCACGACGACGTGCTCGCCGCCGTACACCACGCGGTTGATCAGGTCGGCCAGCTCGGCCCTGGCTTGCGTCACCGGAATCTCGTAGGCCATGCCGTCCAGCTTAGTCCGGGGCACCCCTACCCGAACCCGACGTACGCTCTGTACATTCTTTACAGACGGCGGCACCGATGAGGAGCGTGACCCATGGACCTTGGCCGACCACTCGCCCGTTATGTCCTGCCCGAGTTCACCGAACGCACGAGCGCGGGACTGCGGACGCTGGATCCGTACGCGAAGCTGCTGGAGGAACGGATCGTGTTCCTCGGCACGGTGATCGACGACCGGTCGGCGAACGACGTGATCGTGCAGTTCATGCACCTCGAACACGCGGCACCGGAGCGGGACATCGCGCTCTACATCAACTCGCCCGGCGGCTCGTTCAGCGCGATGACGGCCGTGTACGACACGCTCCAGTACGTCTCCTGCGACGTGGAGACCGTCTGCCTCGGCCAGGCCGCCTCCGCCGCCGCGGTGCTGCTGGCCGGCGGGACCCCGGGCAAGCGGTCCGTCCTGCCCGGCGCCCGCGTGGTCGTGCACCAGCCGTCACTGGCCGGACCGGTGGAGGGGCAGGCGAGCGACCTGGCGATCCAGGCCGACGAGTTGCTGCGCAACCGCAGGACGCTGGAGGAGATGCTCGTCCGGCACACCGGCCAGGACCCGGAGCGGGTGCGGGCCGACATCGAGCGAGACAAGATCATGGACGCCGCGGAGGCCGTGGCGTACGGCCTGGCGGACCGGATCGTCCAGGGCCGCAAGGCCTCGCGCACCCTGCCCGGCGCCGGGTGAACCGCCGATGCTGCCACCCGAACTGCCGCCGCTGCCCGCGCTGACCCGGGCCGAGGCGGAGCTGATCGACCGTTACCTCGACGTGGTCGACCTGCTGGGACGGATCAACCCCGCCCGCCCGGGCGACACGTACGGCGCCCTGCGCGCCGCGCAGGCCCTGGCGGGAAAGGCGGTCGCCCTGCGCGCGGCGCTCGAACTGATGCACAAGCGGGGCGAGAGCGAGGTGCACGCCCCGACCCTCGCCCGCGCCCTGCGGGTACTGGACGGCGAACGGCGTACGGCCCGCGTCACCCTGCCACCGCAGTCCGGCAGTTGACCCGGGACGGCACGGGGCGCACGCCGCGCCGACGGCGCAATCGGCCCGGAACGCGAGCGGACCGGACTGCGTACCCACGAACGGCCTAGGGTCCCGTCATGCCCAAGGGTCCGCAGAAGTTGCGCACGCGTCTGCACCAGGGGGCGGGACGCATCGTCCCGTCCCTGGTGCGAAGGCCCCGGCCACGGCGCCCTGCGCCGACCCGAAGGGCTGTCCACTCGAACGGGTGAGTGGTGAGTAACCCCACAAAACTCCGATTCCGCTCGGCGATCGCGACACACGTGCGTCAAGATCCCTTCCGACGACAAGCCCCCGCCACAGCGGCGGGGCGGTCCGGGTGGACGCCGAGTCCTGCCACCGCCCGGATGACGGGTCGACAGAAGTGGATCGGCAGGAGTGGAGGACCCGAGCACGACGGGCCGCCGGGACGCTGCGTCCCGAGCGGTCCTTGGGGTGAAGCCGCATCGCGCGGCCGGGCAACTTCGCCAGCCCGAATCCGACAGGTCATCCTTCACAGGCGGCTGACGAAGGGTTGCGCATGACTGCGCTCAATCGTGTCCCGTCGCTGATCGGCCGGGCCGGCACCGCATCGGCCCTCACCCTCGCCGCGGTGGGCGCCGGCCTCGTGGTCCCGGGTGTGGCCACCCAGGCCGAGGCCGCGTCACCGGCCTCGAAGGCGCTGAAGGTCGCGGCGTCGAAGCAGGGCGCCCCGTACGCGTGGGGCGCCACCGGCCCGAACAGGTTCGACTGCTCCGGGCTGACGCTGTACGCGTACAAGAAGGCGGGCAAGAAGCTGCCCCGTACCGCCGCTCAGCAGTACAACAGGACGAAGCACGTCTCCGCCTCGAAGCGCAAGCCCGGGGACCTCGTCTTCTTCCACTCGGGGCGGAACGTGTACCACGTCGGCATATACGCCGGCGGCGGAAAGCTCTGGCACTCCCCGAAGAGCGGGGACGTCGTACGGAAGTCGAAGATCTGGACGAAGAGCGTCTGGTACGGCCGGGTGGCGTGATCCGCGCGGGGGCGACGGCCACGGACGCCGTCGCCCCTCCGGGCCCGCCCCGGCGCGTCCCGCGACATGCCTGGTGGGCGGCCTCCGCGGGGCGTGACGGAGCCCGGACGGGTTACACGTTCCCCCATGGCCGAACAGCATCGAAGTGCGCCCCCGGGGCGCAACGAGACACCGCTCGAGAGAGCCGACCGGAACTTCATCGAGCTGCTGCAGGAACTGCGGGTCACCCAGACCGGGGTCCAGGTCCTGTTCGCCTTCCTGCTGTCGATGGCGTTCACCGAGCGCTTCGAGTCGCTCGACACGTTCCAGCGCGCCACCTACGTGACCACACTGCTGCTGGCCCTGCTCTCGGCCATCATCTTCGTCGCGCCGGCCGCTCTGCACCGCTCCCTGTTCCAGCAGAACGCCAAGCCCCTGATCGTCCGGGTCTCCGACCGGCTGGCCAGTGTCGGCCTGGTGGTGCTGATGCTGGCGTTCACCGGCTCCGTGCTGCTTGTCGTGGACGTGGCGCTGAACCGCAGCGCCGGTATCGCCGCCGGGTCGGGCACCCTCGTCGCCTGCCTGGGCCTGTGGGGTGTGCTGCCCCGCCTGGTGTACCGGTCGGGAGGCCGCGGCGACACCGGGACCGCGGCCACCGGGACCCGGGAGACGGCGCCGTCCCGGGATGCGCGGGCACCGCTGCGGTGACCTGACCCGCCGCGACGGCCCTCCGGCCGATGGTCCGCTCAGGAGTCCTGTTGCCCTCCGGCCGCGGTGAACGGGTGCACCGGAGCCGCCCAGGGCAGTCGGATGGCCACCGTCTTGCCGCCCTCCCGGGTGGGTCTCACACTCAGCTTGCCCCCGCACTCCGCGGTCAGCCAGCGGATGATGACCATGCCGCGGCCGTTGTCCTGCTGCACGGCCGCGGGCAGCCGCTTCGGGAAGCGCGGGTGACTGTCGGTGACGCCGATGTGCAGGTGCTCGTCGCGGTCGAGGGCGAGGTCCACGGTGAACGTGGGCGACTGCCCGAAGGTGTGCTGCACGGCGTTGGTGGCGAGTTCGGAGACGATGAGCCGTACGGTGTCACCGATCTCGGTGTCGTTCGGCAGGCCCCATTCGGACAGGACGCCGGCGACGTATGTGCGGGCCGCGGAGACCGAGGCCGGGTCGCTCGGCAGAGTGACGGATGCTTCCTGGTGGTCTGCCATGGCCACGTCGTCCCTTTCCCACGGGACCGCCCGTCCGACACGGACGATTGGATTCGAGTACGGTCCCGGACCGGTGCTGCGCGCCAGACTGCCATTACCGAGGGCACCCGCGGTGCCGATCCACCAAGATATGCATATATCTGTCGCTCGAAGCGGTGAACTCTCCGACGACCGACCGTATTTGGACGGGCCGGCTGGTCCATCCTCTACCGTCACCCCACACCGCGGCCGGGCGGAAGGAGAGAAGCCATGCAATACGGTCCTGCGGTGCGCCGTCGCAAACTCGGTACCGAACTGCGCCTGCTGCGCTCCCGGGTCGGCCTCACCAGCATCGAGGCCGCCCGGCGCGTCGGCTGGCACCAGTCGAAGGTGAGCCGGATCGAGACGGGATCCAGCGGGGTGAAACCGGCCGACGTGCAGCGGCTGCTCGACGCGTACGAGGTGCGGGACGCCGAACTGCGCGAGCTGCTCCTCGCGTTGGCGGGCGGCGAGGACGGCGGCGGGCGTCAGAACTGGTGGCACGCCTACCGCGGCGTGCTGCCGCCCACGTACCGCGACTTCATCAGCCTGGAGTCACAGGCCGGCGGGATGTGCACGCTGGAGACCTCGGTGGTGCCGGGCCTGCTGCAGACGCCCGAGTACGCCCGCGCGGTGACCCGGGCCGCGCTGGAGGGAGTGGCGGACGACAAGCTGGACGCGCTGGTCGAGGTGCGCATCGCACGGCAGGACGTGCTGCGCGCGGACCCGCCGTTGCGGTTGCACGCGATCCTGGACGAGGCCGTGCTGCGCCGGCGCGTCGGCGGACCCGAGGTCATGGCACGGCAGCTGGCGCGGCTGAGCGACGCGGCCGCCCTGCCCCAGGTGCGGCTCCAGGTGCTGCCGTTCACCGCGGGCGAACACATCGGCCTCACCGGTCCTTTCGTCATCTTCTCCTTTCCGAACACGGCCGATCTGGACGTTGTCGTGCTCGACCACTTGACGAGTAGCCTCTACCTCGAACGGAAAGAAGACCTACAGGCCTATGTGGAAGCATTCAACGCCCTCCGGATCCACGCGCTTTCACCCGGGGAATCGTTGCATTACATCGCCGGGATAGCCGCCGGCGCATAAGGAGGCACCATGTCGTCCCTGCCTCGTCATGTCACTTCGAGCACCATGCTGCGTCCTGTCCGGTGGACGCGCAGCAGCCGCAGTACCGGAATGAACAACTGCGTCGAGACGGCGCGTCCGCACACCGGCCCCTGGGCCGGACAGGTGGCCGTCCGCGACTCGAAGAACACGCCGGGCCCCGCACTGCTGTTCACGCAGGAAAGCTGGGAGCAATTCGTCACCGCACTCCGGTGACCACGCCGGTGATCACCTCCTGGTGGTCACTCTCCGTCGATCCCGGCGCACGGCCGTGTCCCGCCGACTCACGGTCGCGTCTCGCGGATCACGTCCACGGCCCGGTCCAGCTGCCCGTCGGTGAGGTCCGCCCGGGCGGTCAGCCGCAGCCGTGACACCCCGTCGGGCACGGACGGCGGGCGGAAACAGCCGACGGCGAGACCCGCCGCCCGGCAGTCCGCCGCCCACCGCACGGCCCGCTCGGGCGAGGGAACGCGCACGGACACCACGGCGGCGTCGGGCCGCACCGCATCCAGGCCCGACGCCGTCAGCCGTGTGTACAGCTCCGCCGCCACCTCGCGCACCCGTGCCGCACGCTCCGGCTCCCGGCGCAGGCGCCGCAGCGCCGCGAGGGCCGCGCCCGCCGCAGCCGGGGCCAGACCCGTGTCGAAGATGAACGTCCGGGCCGTGTTGACCAGGTGGTCGATCACCCGGGCCGGGCCGAGCACGGCACCGCCCTGGCTGCCGAGCGACTTGGACAGGGTGAGGGTCACGACGACGTCCGGCGCGCCCGCGAGTCCGGCCGCGTGCGGGGCGCCCCGTCCGCCGGCGCCCAGGACGCCCAGCCCGTGCGCGTCGTCGGCGATCAGTCCGGCGCCGGACTCCCGGCAGGCCGCGGCCAGTTCGGCGAGGGGGGCCGCGTCCCCGTCCACCGAGAAGACCGAGTCGGACACGGCCACGGCCGGACCCGGGTGTGCGCCGAGTGCCTTGCGGACGGCCTCCGGATCGGCGTGCGGGACGACCTGGGTCGTGCCCCGGGCCAGCCGGCAACCGTCGATCAGCGAGGCGTGGTTGCCCGCGTCCGAGACGAGCAGCGAACCGTGCGGTGCCAGCGCGGTCACCGCGGCGAGGTTGGCCGCGTACCCGGAGGACAGCACGAGGGCCGCCTCGGCACCGCAGAAGCCGGCCAGCTCGCGCTCCAGCTCGCCGTGCAGTTCGGTCGTGCCGGTGACCAGCCGGGAGCCGGTGGCCCCGGCGCCCCACCGGCGGGCCGCGGCGGCGGCGCCCTCGACGACCTCCGGGTGCCGGGCGAGGCCCAGGTAGTCGTTGCTCGCGAGGTCCAGGAGCGGTGAGCCGGCGGAGCGCGGCCGAAGGGTCCGCACCAGTCCGGCGCGGTGGCGCTCGCGCGCCTGCTCGTCGATCCAGCCGAACGCCATGGAGGTCCTTTTCGGTCCGGTGGGACGGGCGACACGCCGGTGACCGAGGTGCCGACCTCGTTGTTTGTGGACAGTGCACAGACACTAGCGGCCCGGTGACCTGGCTCATCATGGGGTGACACGCACATATCGCACCGTTTCTGTTGTGCGATCCCTCCTTGGCCCGGGACGCTCCGGTACGCCAGGATCGGCTCCCATGGACCTGCTGAGCACGCTGGTGGACAAGGGACTTCGGCGCGTGCCGCCGACCCGTGAGGAGGCGCTGGCCGTGCTGGCCGGCCCCGACGACGACCTGCTGGATGTGGTGGCCGCGGCCGGCCGGGTGCGCCGGCACTGGTTCGGCCGCCGGGTGAAGCTCAACTACCTCGTCAGTCTCAAGTCGGGACTGTGCCCCGAGGACTGCTCCTACTGCTCCCAGCGTCTCGGCTCGAAGGCCGGCATCCTCAAGTACTCCTGGCTGAAACCGGAGGAGGCCGCGGAGGCCGCGGCCGCGGGGCTCGCGGGCGGCGCCAAGCGGGTCTGTCTGGTGGCCAGCGGCCGCGGCCCGACGGACCGGGACGTGGACCGGGTCGCCGAGACGGTCCGGACGATCAAGGAGCGGAACGGGGACGTCGAGGTGTGCGCGTGCCTCGGCCTGCTCTCCGACGGCCAGGCCGAACGGCTGCGCGCGGCGGGCGCCGACGCCTACAACCACAACCTCAACACCTCCGAGGCGGCGTACGGCGACATCACCACCACGCACACCTACGCCGACCGCGTCGACACGGTGCGCAAGGCGCACGCGGCCGGGCTGTCCGCCTGCTCGGGGCTGATCGCGGGGCTGGGCGAGACGGACGAGGACCTGGTCGACGTGGTGTTCGCGCTGCGGGAGCTGGACCCGGACTCGGTGCCCGTCAACTTCCTCATCCCGTTCGAGGGCACGCCGCTCGCCGAGGAGTGGAACCTCACCCCGCAGCGGTGCCTGCGCATCCTGGCGATGGTGCGGTTCGTGTGCCCGGACGCCGAGGTCCGCATCGCGGGCGGCCGCGAGGTGCACCTCCGTACGCTGCAGCCCCTCGCCCTGCACCTCGCGAACTCGATCTTCCTCGGCGACTACCTCACCAGCGAGGGCGGGGCGGGCCGGGCGGACCTGGAGATGATCGCCGACGCCGGGTTCGAGGTGGAGGGCACGGACCGGGTGACGCTGCCGGAGCACCGTACGGACCTGGTCGCCGTGCGCCGCCGGGGGGCCGGAACGGATCTCGCGCCCAATGCCTGACCTGTCCGTGGCGGAGCTGCTGGAGCTGGACGGCCGGCACGTGTGGCATCCGTACGCGCCGATGCCGGGACGTGCGGAACCGCTCGTCGTCGGCTCGGCGAGCGGGGTACGGCTCAGGCTCGCGGACGGCTCCGGCGAGCTGGTCGACGGGATGTCGTCCTGGTGGTCCGCGATCCACGGCTACAACCATCCGGTGCTCGACGCGGCGGCGCGCGGCCAGCTGGAGCGGATGAGCCACGTGATGTTCGGCGGGCTCACGCACGAGCCCGCCGTGCGCCTCGCGAAGCTCCTCGTCGACATCACGCCCGAGGGGCTGGAGCACGTCTTCCTCGCCGACTCCGGCTCGGTGTCGGTCGAGGTGGCGGTCAAGATGTGCCTGCAGTACTGGCGTTCCCTCGGCCGCCCGGCCAAGCGGCGCCTCATGACCTGGCGCGGCGGCTACCACGGCGACACCTGGCAGCCGATGTCGGTGTGCGACCCCGAGGGCGGGATGCACGGGCTGTGGGCCGGGCTGCTGCCGCGCCAGGTGTTCGTGGGTCCGCCGCCGGCCGGGTACGAGGAGTCGTACGCGCGGGAGCTGCGCGAGGCGGTCGAGCGGCACGCGGACGAGCTGGCCGCGGTGGTCGTCGAGCCGGTGGTGCAGGGCGCGGGCGGGATGCGGTTCCACTCCCCCGCGTACCTGCGCGACCTGCGCGAGGCGTGCGACACGCACGGCGTGCTGCTCGTGTTCGACGAGATCGCGACCGGGTTCGGGCGCACCGGGGCGCTGTTCGCGGCGGAGCACGCGGGGGTGGCGCCGGACGTGATGTGCGTGGGCAAGGCGCTCACCGGCGGCTATCTGAGCATGGCGGCGACGCTGTGCACCGGACGGGTGGCCGGGGGGATCTCGCGGGGCGAGGTCCCGGTGCTCGCCCACGGCCCGACCTTCATGGGCAACCCGCTGGCCGCGGCCGTCGCCCGCGCCTCGGTGGAGCTGCTGCTCGGCCAGGACTGGCGGGCGGAGGTGACGCGGATCGAGGCGGGGCTGCGGGCGGGGCTGGAGCCGGCCCTGCAGCTTCCCGGTGTGCGGGACGTCCGGGTCCTCGGCGCCGTCGGGGTCGTGCAGCTCGACCGTGCCGTCGACATCGGTGCGGCCACGGACGCGGCCGTGCGCGAGGGCGTGTGGCTCAGGCCGTTCCGCGACCTGGTCTACACGATGCCGCCGTACGTCACGGACGACGAGGACGTGGCACGGATCGCGCGCGCGGTGTGCGCGGCGGCGCGGGAGGGCTGATGCCGGTACTGGTGGTCACGGGGACCGGGACCGAGGTCGGGAAGACCGTCACGACCGCCGCGCTCGCCGCCGCCGCGCTCACCGCCGGCCGGTCGGTGGCCGTGCTGAAGGCCGCGCAGACGGGTGTGCGGCCGGACGAGCGCGGGGACGCCGACGAGGTGGCGCGGCTGGCGGGTGCCGTGACGACGGCCGAGCTGGCCCGTTACCCGGATCCGCTGGCCCCGGCGACGGCCGCGCGGCGGGCCGGGGCGGCGCCGGTGCGCCCGCGGGACGTCGCCAAGGCCGCCGCCGGACTGGCCGCCGGGCACGACCTCGTGCTGGTGGAGGGCGCGGGCGGCCTGCTCGTACGGTTCGACGAGGCGGGCGGCACACTGGCGGACGCGGCCCGCCTGCTGGACGCGCCCGTGCTGGTCGTCGCCGCGGCGGGCCTGGGCACGCTCAACACGACCGCGCTCACCGCACGGGAGCTGCGGGGGCGCGGGCTGGTGCCGGCCGGTGTGGTGATCGGGAGCTGGCCCGGTGCGCCGGACCTCGCGTGCCGCTGCAACCTGGCCGATCTGCCGGTGGCGGCCGGTGCGCCGCTGCTCGGCGCGGTGCCCGCGGGCGCCGGTGCGCTGGACCCGGCCGTCTTCCGCGCGCGGGCGGGAGGCTGGCTGGCGCCGGAGCTGGCGGGGGTGTGGGACGCGGGGGTGTTCGCCGCGGCGCATCCGGCGTGAGGGAGACGTGGAGGGGCGTGAGGGGAGGGACGGCGCACAGGCGCACCCCGTGCTGGTGACGCACGCGCACGGGTGATGTACTCACCTCCGACCGCTCGCGCCCCGTACGTCCCGTACCGGTGAGGAGAGTTCATGTCACGTCCCTTCCGCTTCGGCGTCAACCTGATCGATCCCGCTCCCGCCGACGAGTGGCGCGCGAAGTGCCGCAGAGCGGAGGAGCTCGGGTACGACGTGCTCCTGGTCCCCGACCACCTCGGGATGCCGGCCCCCTTCCCCGCCCTGGTCGCGGCGGCCGCGGCGACCAGCAGGCCACGGGTGGGCACGTTCGTGCTCAACGCGGGCTTCTGGAACCCGGCGCTGCTGGCCCGCGAGGTGGCCACCACGGACGCGCTGACGGGCGGGCGCCTGGAGCTCGGGCTCGGCACCGGCTACGTCCGGGCGGAGCACGAGAGCGCGGGGCTGCCGTGGGGGTCGCCGCGCGAGCGCGTGGACCACCTGCGGCACACCGTCGAGGAGCTGGAGCGCCTGCTCGGCTCCGCCGGGCAGCCGCACGTGCCGAGTCCCGTGCAGCGGCCCCGGGTACCGCTGCTGATCGGCGGGGGCGGCGACCGGATGCTGCGGCTCGCCGCCGGGCACGCGGACATCGCGGCGTTCACCGGGGCCCGCAGCCTGCCCGACGGCACCCTGGTACCGGTGACGGCCGAGGAGTTCGACGAGCGCGTCGCGCGGTACGCGGAGTTCGCCGCCGGACGCGGTGAACCGGCCGAGCGGAACCTGCTCGTCCAGCTTGTGGCCGTCACGGACGACCCGGGCGCGGCCGTGCGGGAGTGGCTGCCGTACGTCCCGCAGCTGACCGAGGAGGAGGTCCTCGGTCTGCCGACAGTGCTGGTGGGGCCCCTGGAGGAGATCGTCGGCCGGGTGCGGGCCCTGCGGGAGCGCTACGGGATCACCTACCTGACGGTCCTGGAGCCCAGCATGGAGGTCTTCGCGCCGGTCGTCGCGGCGCTGCGGGACGAGTGACCGTCCGGATCGTGGAATTGTGCGTCCGGCCACCGGCCGCGTGCTGTGATCACCCGCATGACCGACCTTCGTATCCGGGCCGCCGGGCCCGAGGACCTGGACACCGTGCTGGCCTTCTGGAAGACGGCCGCGGAGGGCACGAGCATCAGCGACGACCGGGAGGGCGTGGAGCGGCTGGTCGCCCGTGACCCCGGGGCGCTGCTCCTCGCCGAGCTGGACGGGGAGCTCGCCGGCACGGTGATCGCGGGCTTCGACGGCTGGCGCTGCCACCTGTACCGCCTCGCGGTGCACCCTCAGCGGCGCCGGCAGGGGATCGGCTCGGCACTGCTGACTGCCGCGGAGCAGCGGTTCACGGCGCTCGGCGGGCGGCGCGGGGACGCGATGGTCCTCCAGCGGAACGAGGCGGCGCATCATGCCTGGCGCGCCGCGGGGTACGCGCCGGAGGAGCAGTGGCGGCGGTGGGTGAAGCCGCTGGACGACTGACGGCGGGGCGGGCCGGGCGGCCCGCCCGCCGCGCGCGCCGTCCGCCCCTGCCGGATCATGGGACGGAGGTGACCAGATGACCGAAGTGCTCCTCCTGCTGGTGGCGGTGCTGCTCTCGCTGGCCTGCGGTGCCTTCGTGGCGGCGGAGTTCTCCCTGACCACGGTCGAGCGGAGCGAGCTCGAGCGGGCCGTCGAGCGGGGCGAACGGGGCGCGGCGGGCGCCCTCGCGGCCGTACGGAACCTGACGTTCCAGCTCTCCGGGGCGCAGCTCGGCATCACCGTGACGAACCTGGTGGTCGGCATGCTCGCCGAGCCGTCCGTCGCCGCGCTGATCTCCGGGCCGCTGGAGTCCGCGGGGGTGTCGCCCTCCGTGTCCGGCTCGATCGCGCTGGTCGTGGGCACGGCCCTGTCGACGGTGTTCCTGATGGTGGTCGGCGAGCTGGTGCCGAAGAACTGGGCGATCGCCTCGCCGGTCGGCGTCGCCCGTACGGTGGCGACCCCGATGCGCTGGTTCAGCACCGTGTTCCGCCCGTTCATCCGGCAGCTGAACGACACGGCCAACCGTGTCGTCCGCCTCCTCGGCGTCGAGCCCGCCGAGGAGCTGGCCTCCGCGCGCGGCCGCCAGGAGCTGGCCGCGCTCGCCCGGCACTCCGCCCGGGAGGGCGCCCTGGAGCCGGACACCGCGGAGCTGTTCGTGCGCACGCTGAACCTCGCCGACCTGACCGCGGAGAACGTGATGACCCCGCGGGTCCAGGTCATCGCGCTGGACGCGCAGGCCACCTGCGCGGACGTGGCGAACGCGACCCGGGCGACCGGCCTGTCCCGCTTCCCGGTGTACCGCGACGGCCTCGACTCGGTGATCGGCACCATCCACGTCAAGGACGTGCTGGCGGTGCCCGCCGAGCGGCGTGCCCTCGTGCCCGTGGCGGAGCTGGCGCGCGAGCCGCTGTTCGTCCCGGGGTCGCTCACCGTGGACCGCCTCCTGGACCGGCTGTCCGGCAAGCGCACGATGGCGGTGGTCATCGACGAGTACGGCGGCACGGCGGGCGTCGCGACGCTGGAGGACATCGTCGAGGAGGTCGTCGGCGAGGTCCGCGACGAGCACGACCCGCACGAGACGCCGGAGCTCGCCCCGGCGGGCGCGGACGACGAGGGCCGGGCGCTGTACTCGGCCGACGGCTCGGCCCGCACCGACCGGCTCGCGCGCGTGGGACTGCGGGCGCCGGACGGGCCGTACGAGACGCTCGCGGGCCTGGTGGCGACCGAGCTGGGCCGTATCCCGGAGGCCGGTGACGCCGTCGAGGTGGCCGGCTGGCGGCTCGAGGTGGTGGACGCCGCGGGCCACCGGGCCGCACGGGTCCTGCTGCACGCGCCGCTCGCCGAGGACGCGGCAGAGGGCGGGGGCGCCGCGGACGACGCGGCCGACGGAAAGGGAGGCGGGAGGCGATGACCGCCGTCCAGCTGCTGATCGGCCTGGCGACACTGGTCCTGAACGCCTTCTTCGTGGGCGCCGAGTTCGCGCTGATCTCCGTGCGCCGCAGCCAGATCGAGCGGTACGTCGAGGAGGGTGAACGGGGCGACCGGCGGGCGGAGCGCGTGCTGTGGGGGCTGGAGCACGTGTCCGCGCTGATGGCGGCGGCCCAGCTCGGCATCACCCTGTGCACGCTGGTCCTCGGTGTGGTGGCCGAGCCCGCGATCGCGCACCTGCTGGAGCCGGTGTTCCCCGCGGTGGGCGTGCCGGAGGGCGCCGGGCACGCGGTGTCGTTCGTGATCGCGCTGATCGCCGCCACGTACCTGCACATGCTGCTCGGCGAGATGGTCCCGAAGAACGTCGCCCTCGCGGAGCCGGTGCGCACCGCGCTGCTGCTGGGCCCGCCGCTGGTGGCGCTGTCCAGGGCGCTGCGTCCGGTGATCTTCGCCGTCAACGCCTTCGCGAACGGGCTGCTGAAACTGCTGCGGATCGAGACGAGGGACGAGGTCGCCGCCACCTTCTCGGACGCCGAGCTGGCCCGGATCGTGCAGGACTCCGGCGAGGCCGGGCTGCTCGACGACCGCGCGCGGGAACGGCTGCACGACGCGCTGGAGCTGGGCCGGCGGCCCGTGCGGGACGTGGTGCTGCCGCTGGAGCGCGTCGTGTACGCACGCGTGGGGGTCACCCCGGACGGGCTGGAACGGCTCACGGCCGAGTCCGGTTTCTCCCGGTTCCCCGTGGCGGACTCCGGCCGCCGGATCGTGGGCTACCTGCATGTGAAGGACGCGCTGGACGCCATGCCCCGCGACCTGCCGTTCCCGGTGCGGGACATGCGGCCGATCGCCCGGGTGCGGGAGACCACGCCTCTCGACGACGTGCTGACGGCGATGCGGCGCAGCCGGACGCACCTGGCGGCGGTCCTGGGCGCGGACGGCCGGCTGGCGGGTCTGGTGACCATGGAGGACGTGCTGCGGGAGCTGTTCGGCCGGCAGGTGTGAGGGCCCGCGCGCATGCCGCCCCTACCGCCGGGGCCGACCGACCGCTGGGTACGGCTCCGCGTTAGCATCGTCGACGCCATGCAGACGAACCCCACCTACACCAGCCTCGTCGCGGTCGGCGACTCCTTCACCGAGGGCATGTCGGACCTGCTGCCCGACGGTTCCTACCGTGGCTGGGCGGATCTCCTCGCGGCCCGGATGGCAGCGCGGACCCCCGGCTTCCGGTACGCCAACCTCGCGGTGCGCGGCAAGCTCATCGGACAGATCGTCGACGAGCAGGTGGACCTCGCGGCCGCGATGGGCGCGGACGTGATCACCCTCGTGGGCGGCCTGAACGACACCCTGCGGCCCAAGTGCGACATGGCACGGGTGCGCGGCCTCCTGGAGGAGGCCGTGGAACGGCTCGCACCGGCCTGCAAGCAGCTCGTGCTGATGCGCAGCCCGGGCCGGCGGGGTCCGGTGCTGGAGCGGTTCCGGCCCCGCATGGAGGAGCTGTTCGCGCACATCGACGCCCTCGCCGCGCGGCACGGGGCGCTCGTGGTGGACCTGTACGGGGCGCCCTCGCTCGCGGACCCGCGCATGTGGGACGTGGACCGGCTGCATCTGACGGCCGAGGGGCACCGCCGGGTCGCGGAGGCGGTCTGGCAGGGGCTCGGGTACGAGGCGGAGGACACCGGGTGGCGCACGCCCCTGGCGCTGACTCCGCCGCCCGCGTGGTTCGCGCGGCGGATCGCCGACGTCCGCTTCACCCGGCAGCACCTGCTGCCGTGGATAGGCCGCCGCCTGACCGGCCGCTCCTCGGGGGACGGCCGGACAGGCGCCCAGTTCAGCGCTGAGCTGGGCGCAGCCTTCTGGGTCACCCCTGCGGACCACATGAACCCCGGGCCTGTGACGGACTGGCGACGGGCGGAGCCGTAACCCGGAGCCCGCCCGACTGCCCCGTGCCGATGCGGTAAGTCTTGGGCGGGCTCGCGCCGAACCGAAGGGCTGACTCCTCAGGATCATTCGACTGCCGGGCATGTCCTCGCCCGTCACAGCGTCATCCGCCGGATGGTTGCGGGGCTCGACGCGCCGTGAGTCGCACTGACACAGAACGTCAACTGATTGATTCTCAGGGGACTGGTCGCTGTCCTGGTCCTGCGTAGGGTTTCAACAAGGCGGCAGTGCGGCATTCGCACACTCGATCTGCTGCCGCGCCGAGTGTTCCGGCGCTTCTGCGAGAGAAGGAAGCACACCCTATGCGCGCCCTTGTGGTCGCTCACGGCGAGGCCGGACCCATCCGGTTCGCCGATGTCGATGAACCCGTGCCGTCCACCGGTGAGGCGTTGGTGGAGATACGGCACATCGGTCTCAACTTCGGTGAGCTCAACTACGTGGACCAGTGGCCGGCCGGCGCTGTGCACGGTCACGACGCGGCCGGTGTCGTGGTGCGCGCCGCATCCGACGGCTCGGGGCCGTCCGAAGGCACACGCGTCGCGGTGGGGATGGCTCCCCACGCGTGGGCGGAGCGAGTGGCCGTCGGCCCCGCCTCGCTCGCCACCGTCCCCGAGGGCGTGGACCTGGCCGACGCAGCCGCGCTGGGGATCGCCGGAGTCACCGCACTCCGGGTGCTGCGCAAGCGTTCCCTGCTGGCGCGCAACGTCCTGGTCACCGGCGCAAGCGGGGGCGTGGGACACTTCGCCGTCCAGTTGGCGGCGCTGGCGGGCGCCCGGGTGACGGCACTCGTCGGTTCGCCGGACCGGGCCGCCGGACTCCGCGAACTCGGCGCCGACGAGGTCCTGACCGACCTGGCCGAGACCGAGCACCGGTTCGACCTCGTCCTGGACACGGTCGGCGGGCCGCTGGTGGCCCAGGCGTGGAGTGCCCTCGCCGAGGGCGGCACCATCCACCTGGTCGGTTATTCCTCGGGGCAGGGAACCACGTTCCCGGCAGAGGCCTTGTTCGGCTTCGGCGAACCCCGCAGCATCGCCACCTATGGCGACATGACGCCGACCGGCGGGGACCTGACGGACCTGCTGGGCCTCATGGCCGCCGGGAGGCTCTCGGCACCGGTCGGACTGCGAGGCGACTGGCGGGACGTGGACGACGCCGTCCAGGCACTGTTCGCGCGGAAGGTGCACGGGAAGATCGTTCTCGACGTGACCTGAAGCTCTTGAGGAGGGGACACACGCCGCCGCCCGCCGGTGGGCGGTTCGCGGCGGTGGACGAGAATGGGCCCATGGATGTGCTGGCGGAGGTTTTGCGTGTCTCAGGTGCGCGTGGGGCGCTCGGAGTCACGCTGAAGGCCGGAGGAACCTGGGGCCTGTGGCTGGACACCTTTCCAGGAGCGGCACTGCATGTGGTGTCCCACGGCACGATGTGGCTCCACGTCACAGGAGAGAAACCTCGTCAGGTGCAGGCCGGAGACGCCGTCCTGGTGCCGCCGGGCACCGCACACGGGATAGCCGGCAGGGCCGGCGTGACCATGGGTTCCTGCGACCGTGAGGCGGCGGCCCGGGCTTTCGGCGATGGCCGAGCCCTGCGTCTGGGCTCGGCACCGGTGCAGACAGAAGTGATCGTTCTGCACTATGAGCAGGACCCGGAGGTGAGCACACCGGTGCTTGCCTCCCTCGCCCGGCCGATGCACGTCACAGCCCGCCAGAACGCGCAGTTCGGAAGGACCGTCGAACTCCTCACGGCGGAACTCGCACAGCCCCAGATCGGCACCACCGCCGCCATCAACAGCATCGTCGACCTCCTGCTCGTCCAGTTCGTACGCGCCTGGCTGGCCCGCCACCCGGAGGAGCAGTCCGGCTCATGGCTGGGTGCCATGCGTGATCCGGTCGTTCGTGACGCCCTGGCACGTGTCCACGCCCGACCGGAACACCCCTGGACCACGGAGACCCTGGCCGCCGCGACGAGCGTCTCCCGGGCGACGCTGTCCAGGCATTTCCGGTCCGCCCTCGGACAGACGCCGGGCGCGTACGTGACGCAGTGGCGCATCGCCCTGGCATCGGTCCGGCTCCGCGACACCGATGAGCCGGTCGAGTCGATCTCGTACGCGGTCGGCTACGCCTCTCCGCACGCTTTCAACCGTGCCTTCCGACGTGCCCGAGGCATGCCCCCGGGCGAGTACCGTGCTCGACTTCGCAAGTGATCGCGGGCAGACGATCACCGGCAACACGTGAGCACGGGTGCGGTCCTGGCGGGCGGGTAAGGGCGACGGAGCCTGTGTGCAACGTCTCCGGGCTGCGTCCATGGCGGCTGACCGCGGTCCGCGGGGTAGCCAGGCAAGCTCCGAGCCGGCCGCTTCCCGAACCATTGGCCCAGCAGGTTCTCACACGCGGCCTGGCACTGCTCATCGTCGGGCGTGTGACCGGGGACGGCCGCCCGGCGAAACGACCGGACCTGCTGCCGTACGAGGGACCGGCGGGCGGGGCCGGCCCGCTGGGCGGGCCGGGGCCGACGGGCCGACGGGCTGACGGGCTGACGAGCCGCGACGCCCCCGGCCGGAGGCATCAGGTCCGCGGGTAAACTCCCTGCTCGTGACTTCTGCGCCTGCCAAGCCCCGCATTCCGAACGTCCTCGCCGGACGGTACGCCTCCGCCGAGCTCGCCACGCTCTGGTCCCCCGAGCACAAGGTGCGGCTGGAGCGGCAGCTCTGGCTGGCCGTGCTGCGGGCCCAGAAGGACCTGGGCATCGAGGTGCCGGACGCGGCGCTCGCCGACTACGAGCGGGTGCTGGACCAGGTCGACCTGGCCTCGATCGCCGAACGCGAGAAGGTCACCCGGCACGACGTGAAGGCGCGGATCGAGGAGTTCAACGACCTCGCCGGGCACGAGCACGTGCACAAGGGCATGACCTCCCGCGACCTCACCGAGAACGTGGAGCAGCTGCAGATCCGGCTCTCGCTGGAGCTGGTGCGCGACCGTACGGTGGCCGTGCTGGCGCGCCTCGGCAAGCTCGCGGGCGAGTACGGCGAGCTGGTCATGGCGGGCCGCTCGCACAACGTGGCCGCGCAGGCCACCACCCTCGGCAAGCGCTTCGCGACCGCCGCCGACGAGCTGCTCGTGGCGTACGGCCGGGTCGAGGAGCTGCTGGGCCGCTACCCGCTGCGCGGCATCAAGGGCCCGGTCGGCACCGCGCAGGACATGCTGGACCTGCTCGGCGGGGACGCCGCCAAGCTCGCCGAGCTGGAGAACCGTATCGCCGGGCACCTCGGCTTCGGGCAGGCGTTCACCTCGGTCGGCCAGGTCTACCCGCGCTCGCTGGACTACGAGGTCGTCACCGCGCTGGTGCAGCTCGCGGCGGCGCCCTCCTCGCTGGCGAAGACGATCCGGCTGATGGCCGGGCACGAGCTGGTGACCGAGGGCTTCAAGCCCGGCCAGGTCGGCTCCTCCGCGATGCCGCACAAGATGAACACCCGCTCCTGCGAGCGCGTCAACGGCCTGATGGTCGTCCTGCGCGGGTACGCCTCGATGACCGGCGAGCTGGCGGGCGACCAGTGGAACGAGGGCGACGTGTCCTGCTCGGTGGTGCGCCGGGTCGCGCTGCCGGACGCGTTCTTCGCGCTGGACGGCCTGCTGGAGACGTTCCTGACGGTGCTCGACGAGTTCGGCGCCTTCCCGGCGGTCGTCGCCCGCGAGCTGGACCGCTACCTGCCGTTCCTCGCCACCACCAAGGTCCTGATGGGTGCGGTGCGCGCGGGCGTCGGGCGCGAGGTCGCGCACGAGGCCATCAAGGAGCACGCCGTCGCCTCCGCCCTCGCCATGCGCGAGCAGGGCGCCGAGCGCAACGAGCTGCTCGACAAGCTGGCGGCGGACGAGCGCATTCCGCTGGACCGCGCCCAGCTCGACGCGCTGATGGCCGACAAGCTGTCGTTCACGGGCGCCGCCGCCGACCAGGTCGCCACCGTCGTGGGCCGGATCGAGGAGATCGTCAAGCAGCGTCCGGAGGCCGCGGGCTACACGCCGGGGGCGATCCTCTGACACCGCCCGCGCGTCCCGGGCGTCCCACGCCCGCGGAACTGGAGGCCGCCCGCGACCGTCTCGTGCCGGACGTCGTCGCGGACGGTCTCCACGTCCTGTTCTGCGGCATAAACCCCGGTCTGATGACGGCCGCGACCGGCCACCACTTCGCCCGTCCCGGCAACCGCTTCTGGCCGGTGCTGCACCTGTCCGGCTTCACGCCCCGGCTGCTGAGGCCGTGGGAGCAGGAGGAGCTGCTGTCGTACGGGCTGGGCATCACCAACGTGGTGGCGCGGGCCACCGCCCGGGCCGACGAGCTGACCGCCGAGGAGTACGCCGAGGGCGGGCGCCTGCTCACCGCCAAGGTGAAGCGGCTGCGGCCGCGGTGGCTCGCGGTGGTCGGCGTGACCGCGTACCGGGCGGCCTTCGCCGACAGGAAGGCCGCCGTCGGCCCGCAGGAGCGGACGATCGGGGACACGCGCGTGTGGGTGCTGCCCAACCCCAGCGGGCTGAACGCGCACTGGACGGCGCGGACGATGGCGGAGGAGTACGCCCGGCTGCGGGTGGCGGCGGAGGCCGACGCCGCCGGGGCCTAGGACCTGTCGCCGGTCACGGCGGATCCGTCTCCGTTATCACCGCGAGGAGCTGGAAGGGCAGTTCCTTGTCCCACTGGGAGACGCCCAGGGCGACCCAGCGCCCGCGACCGCCCTCCCGCCACGCGTGCACGTCCGGTACGTGCGACGCGAGCACTGCCCACGGCTCGGATATCTCCTCGCCCTCCATGGACCGCGCGAGGACGCTCCACAGGCTGAACACGTGCGGCGCGCCCCAGCGCCCGGCCAGCCGCTCGGAAAGGGCGTCGCGCTCCGCCTCGTACTGGGCCTCGGTCTCCGCCCGCTCCGTACCGTCGTCCTCCCAGAAGCCGGCGCTCGTCCGTAACTCGGCGATGTGGTACCCGGGACCCGCGCTGCCGGTGTCCGACCGGCCGTGCTCCGCGGGGAACGCGGCGGAGCACAGCCGGTCGATGGTGGCGAGGTGCTGTGCGATGTCCATGTGCTCCAGTAAAGCGGGCACCACTGACAGTTGGCGGCGCGTCAGCGGGCTCGCCCTCCCCCTGGCCGGGCGAATCGCCGGGTAACTCGCTGGTCTTGTGCCCTCGCCGGTCCCCGCCGTGCCGAGTACGATCCGGCAAACATGCGCACGACCTGGGAGGACGGACGGTGGGGCGGCTGACCGGCGGGGATCCCTCGCTGCTGCGGAGGATCAATTCGACGGTGGTGCTGCACGCGCTGCGCGCCACGGACTGCGCGACGCTCACCGAGATCACGCGCGTGACCGGGCTGTCCCGGCCGACGGTCGAGGGCGTGGTCGAGGGGCTGGTCGGGACGGGCCTCGTCGTCGAGCAGGCGGCCGAGGAGGGCGCGGCCCGCAGGCAGGGGCGGCCCGCGCGGAGGTTCCGGTTCCGGGCGGAGGCGGGCCATCTGCTGGGTCTCGACATCGGCGCGCACCGGGTGACGGCGGTCCTCTCCGATCTGGACGGCCGGGTGCTGGGCACGCTGTCCAAGGACGTCACCGAGACCGCCCCGGCGGAGATCCGGCTGGAGCGGCTGCGGTCGGCGGTCGCCGAGCTGCTGCGCCGCGCGGGCGTGGCCCGTTCCTCCCTGCGCGCGGTCGGCGCGGCCAGCCCCGGGATCGTCGGGGCCGACGGCACGGTGCGGCTGGGGACGGCGCTGCCCCAGTGGACGGGGCTGCGGCTGGGCGAGCGGCTGAGCCGCTCGTTCCGATGTCCCGTGATCGTGGAGAACGACGCCAACGCGGCGGCGGTCGCCGAGCACTGGAAGGGCTCGGCGACGGACTGCGACGACGTCGTGTTCGTCCTGGCGGGGCTCAGCCCGGGCGCCGGTTCGCTGATCGGCGGGCGGCTGCACCGCGGGTACGGGGGCGCGGCCGGGGAGATCGGCGCGCTGCACCTGCTGGGGCGGGAGGCCAAGCCGGAGGCGCTGCTGTCGACGACGGACGAGCCGTTGCCCCCGCTCGACGAGCGGGCCGTGACCGAGGTCTTCGCCGGTGCCCGGCGGGGGGACCGGCGGGCCCGTGCCGCCGTGGACCGCTTCGTCGAGCGGCTCGTCCACGACGTGGCGGCGCTCGTGCTGGCGCTCGACCCCGAGCTCGTCGTCATCGGCGGCTGGGCGGCCGGCCTGGAGGACGCGCTCGAACCGCTCCGACGGGAGCTGGCGCGCTACTGTCTGCGCCCGCCCCGGGTGGCGCTGTCCACGCTGGGCGAGGCGGTCGTGGCCACGGGGGCGCTGCGGCTCGCGCTCGACCACGTCGAGGAGGAGCTGTTCGCGGTGGAGAGCACGGTGACGGCGCGGCGCTGAGGCGCCCGCTCAAGGGACGGGTTCAGGTGACGGGTTCAGGAGACGTGTCCAGGGACGGGGCCCCCGCGCCGTGGTGGATCACGACGCCGTCGGGGTCGCCGAACGTCAGACGGCACGTGTCGGCGCGGTACGTGGCGACGGAGACCGCCGCGGTGCGTCCCCCGGCGAAGAAGCGGGTCGTGACGACCAGCACCGGTGCGCCGGGCAGCCGGTCGAGCTCCCGGGCGTCCTCCACCCGGGCCGAGCCGAGCTCCACCGCGCGGTCCTGTCCCTCCAGCTCCAGCCGCTGGAGTTCGCGCAGGACGGCACGCGCGCGGGCGGCGCCGGAGGGCGCGTCCGGGGCGGTGAGGCCGGGCACCGAGGTCTCGGGGACGTACAGCAGCTCGGCGGCGACGGGCTGCCCGTCGTTCACCCGGGAACGGCGCACCGTGTGCACCTGCGTGTCGGTGTCCGTTCCCAGGAGGCCGGCGATCCCGGCGGGCGGGACCGCGGCCGTGCAGTCGGCGGGCTGCCAGGCGTCGCCGGCCGTGCCGGGCCAGCTGTGCTGTTCGGTACCGACGGCCACGCCCATGCGGGGCGGGGCGACGGTGGTGCCGACGCCGCGGCGGCGCTGTAACCGGCCCTCCAGTTCGAGCTGCTCCAGCGCCTGGCGGAGCGTGGCGCGGGCGACGCCGAAGCGGGCCGCGAGGTCGCGCTCGTTGGGCAGGATCTCGCCCACCGAGAACTCGGAGTCCAGTGCCTCACTGAGCACCGTCTTCAAGTGCCAGTACTTCGGCTCCGGCACCGTTTCGAGCTGCGTGGTCCCCACCCTGTCCTCCGCGATCGCCGTGGCCGGCGGCGTTTTGGGCCCTTGTTTATTAAAGGTTGTTGCACTTCTCTGCGACCATAGGACGCCCCCCACCCTTGGTCAAGACCAATCCTCCCTCGTACAGGTGCCCGACGGGCGCGGTGCGACACGGTGTTCACGGCACCGCGTACCCGGCAGTCCGCTGTTCACTTCGGGTTCGCGTGGGCGCCGCGGGGCGGCAGTAGGTGTTGCGGTGCACATTGGCCATTGGCCGGATCCGTCCTGGAGGCTCCATGTCACACCGTCCGCCGATCCACCTGCCCGCTCGCCGCAGTGTGCTGCGCGGTTCCCTCGCCGCGTCGGCGGCGCTCGCCCTGCCCGTCACCGCTCCGGGCGGCGCGGCGCCCGCCTTCGCCCGGTCGGGGCGGCCCGCGGCACGGTGGGGGGTGCAGGCCGGGGACGTGACCGCGGACTCCGGTCTGGTCTGGGTGCGCTCCGACCGCCCCGCCCGGATGATCGTCGAGACGTCCGCCACCGAGTCCTTCCGCAACCCGCGCAGGTGGCGCGGCCCGCTGCTCGGCCCCGGCACCGACTTCACCGGGACGACCCGGCTGCACGGCCTCCCGGCGGGCGAGCAGATCCACTACCGGGTGCTGCTCGCCGACCCGGACGACTACCGCCGCACCGGCGAGCCGGTGACCGGCACCTTCCGCACCGCCCCCGCGAAACGGCGCTCCGGGGTGCGGTTCGTGTGGTCCGGTGACCTGGCCGGGCAGGGCTGGGGCATCAACCCGGACATCGGCGGCTACCGCATCTTCGACGCGATGGGCCGGCTCGACCCGGACTTCTTCCTGTTCAGCGGCGACACCGTCTACGCCGACGGGCCGATCTCCGAGTCGGCGGCCCTGCCCGACGGCAGCCTGTACCGGAACATCACCACCGAGGAGAAGGCGAAGGTCGCCGAGACCCTCGCGGAGTTCCGCGGCAACCACCGGTACAACCTGCTGGACGAGGCGCTGCGAAGGTTCAACGCGCAGGTGCCGTCGATCGTCCAGTGGGACGACCACGAGGTGCGCAACAACTGGTACCCGGGCCAGGTGATCGGGGACTCGGACACCCGTTACACCGTCAAGAGCGTCGACCTGCTGGCCGAGCGCGCCACCCGCGCCTTCGCCGAGTACTACCCGGTCTCCACCCTGCCGACGGGCGCCCGGGAGGGCCGTATGCACCGGGTGGTGCGGCACGGACCGCTGCTGGACGTCTTCGTGCTGGACATGCGTACCTACCGCAACGCCAACTCGCCCGGCCTTCAGAAGACCGACCCGCAGGGCATCCTCGGCCGCGAACAGCTCCAGTGGCTGAAGCGGGAGCTGTCACGCTCGCGCGCGGTGTGGAAGGTGATCGCCTCCGACATGCCGCTGGGCCTGGTGGTGCCCGACGCCACCGAGGGCGAGCCGAACATCGAGGCCGTCGCGCAGGGCGACCCGGGCGCGCCGCTCGGGCGCGAGCTGCAGATCGCCGAGCTGCTGCGGTACGTCAAGCACCGCCGGATCACCGGCACGGTGTGGCTGACCGCCGACGTGCACCACACCTCGGCCCAGCACTACCAGCCGTCGCGGGCGGCCTTCGGCGACTTCGCGCCGTTCTGGGAGTTCGTCTCCGGGCCGCTCAACGCCGGCGCGTTCCCGGCCAGCGAGCTGGACGCGACCTTCGGTCCCGAGCGGGTCTTCGTGAAGGCCCCGGCCGCCTCCAACGTCTCCCCCGCCGAGGGCTACCAGTTCTTCGGCGAGGTCGACATCGACGGCGGCAGCGGGGAGATGACCGTACGGCTGCGGGAGCAGGACGGGACCGTGCTCTACACGAAGGTGCTGCAGCCCGGACTCGTCGGACAGTGATCACCCGGCCCGCCGGGCACACCACCTGACGTACCCTCATTTCTGCGCCGTGCCGCGCACCGGAGTCATCCCCCGGTGCGCGGCGCCGCGCGGGACAGGCGGGCGAGCCGTGCAAAACGCAACGAAACACGCCAAACGCGGCTTAACCCATCGGTCACAGAGTGTTTGTGATCGCGCAACACCAGCCCTTCACAGTGGCTGTATGAATCCACAGATGTCTCAAGTGACGCGGGCGCGCAACGGCCGCCCGGTGCACCACTGGCGGCGGGACGTGGTCGAGCTCGCCGCCCTCTTCACGGCGGTGGCCGTGGCCGACGCCGTGGCCAACCTGATCGGGCACGGCCCCGACGGCCCGGCGCTGCTGCTGGTCTCGGCGGCGGTCCTCGTCGCCACGGCCGGTTTCCACACCTGGTGGGCACGGCGCCACGGGCACGCCTCGCCGGTGGACGATACCGGCGGTCCCGGTGCCGCCGGTGATACCGGTGCCCGGCCGCTCGCCGAGGGCGGGCAGGCCGGGCCGTCCGACGCGGAGCAGGACCCCGGGGCGACCGTGCTGTGGCGCATGCGGACGACGGTGCGGGACGAGCCGGGTTCGCTGGCCGCCCTGTGCGTGGCGCTCGCCCGGCACGGGGTGGACATACTGAGCCTCCAGACGCATCCGCTGGCCGAGGGCACGGTGGACGAGTTCCTGCTGCGGTCGTCCGAGGAACTGGCCACCTCCCGGATCACCCGCGCGGTCGCGGAGGCCGGCGGCACCGACACCTGGATCGAGCGGGCCGACGCCCACGACCTGGTGGACGTGCCGACCAGGATGCTGGGCCTCGCCACGCGCACCGCCCTGGACGCCGCCGAACTCCCCCTCGCACTGCGCCAGCTGCTCGGCCGCTGCGCCATCCGCTCCCTGCCGGCCCGCGACCCCGGCCCGGCCCCGGAGGGCGCCCCGGTCGAGGGGACGCTGGAGGAGACGGTGATGCGGCTGCGAGCGCCGGAGGGCGGGGTGATCGAGGTGGAACGGCCGTACCTGCCGTTCACGCCGACGGAGTTCGCGCGGGCGCGGGCGCTGGTGGAGCTGGACACGCGGCTCGGCCCGCGCATCCCCCGCGGCCGGGACGTGCTGACGCTGCCGGAGGGCGAGGACATCACCGTACGCCGCGCCGGCACCGACGACCTGGCGGCGGCCAAGGCCCTGCACGCCCGCTGCTCGCCGGGCACGCTCCGCATGCGCTACCACGGACCGCTCGCCGACGCCGACCGTTACCTGAACCACCTGCTCAGCCCCCGGTTCGGCCGCACCCTCGCCGTGCAGACGGACTCGGGCCGGATCGTCGGCCTCGGCCACCTCCTGTGGGACGGCGACGAGACGGAGGTCGCGCTGCTGGTCGAGGACGCGTGGCAGCGGCGCGGCATCGGCGGTGAACTCCTCCGCCGGCTGGTCGCCATGGCGGCCGAGGCGGGCTGCGAGCACGTGTACGCCGTCACCCAGTCCTCCAACACCGGCATGGTCGCCGCGATGCGCGGCCTGGGCCTGCCCCTCGACTACCAGATCGAGGAGGGCACCCTCGTCGTCACGGCCCACCTGGACACGGCACCGGCCGTCTCGCCCCTGCCGTACGGCCGGGCGCGGCACGAGGACGGGTTCGGGCACGGGGACGGGTTCGGGCACGGGGACGGGTACGGGCACGACTAGCCGTTCGCACACGACTGGTGACGTGCCCGCCCGGCGCGCGTGACGGCAGGTCACGCTCTCGGCGAAATCCGGCCGGGCCGGGGGCGGCCCCACGGTGACCGGGCTGACGCGGCGGCCGTGTCCGTACGAGGATGACCACATGTCGAACATCACCAGCCCGCTGCCCCGCGAGGTCGCCGACGCCTACGTCGACGAGCTCATCGCCCTCGACCCGGTGACCGGTACGTTCCTCGGCGTGAAGGAGAGTTCGAGCAGGCTGCCCGACACCTCGCCCGCGGGCCAGGAGGCCGTGGCGGAACTGCTGCGGACGACGCTCGCGCGGCTCGACGAGGCGGAGCGGCAGCCCGGCGCGGACAGCGACGCCGAGCGCCGGTGCGCGCGCCTGCTGCGCGAGCGGCTCACCGCCGAACTCGCCGTGCACGACGCCGAGGAGGGTCTGCGCGCGGTCGGCAACCTGAGCACGCCGCCGCACTCGATCCGCGAGGTGTTCGCCATCACCCCCGCCGACACGGAGGAGGACTGGGCGGCGATCGCCGAGCGGCTGCGGGCGGTGCCGGCGGCGCTGGCGGGCTACCGCGAGTCCCTCGCCCTCGGCCTGGAGCGCAAGCTGTACGCGGCACCGCGCCCGACGGCGACGTTCGTGGGGCAGCTCACCGAGTGGGCGGACACGGACGGCACGGGCCGCGGCTGGTTCGAGGACTTCGCCTCGGCGGGCCCCGACGCGCTGCGCCCGGAGCTGGACGGGGCCGCCCGTGCGGCGACCGCGGCCGTCGTGGAGCTGCGGGACTGGATGCGCGACGTGTACGCGCCCACGATCGAGGGCGCCCCGGAGGTCGTGGGCCGCGAGCGCTACGCCCGCTTCGCCCGCTACTTCAACGGCACCGACCTGGACCTCGACGAGGCGTACGCGTACGGCTGGTCCGAGTACCACCGGCTGCTCGCCGAGATGAAGGCGGAGGCGGAGAAGATCCTGCCCGGCGCCGCGACGCCGTGGGTGGCGCTCGCGCACCTCGACGAGCACGGCCGTCACATCGAGGGCGTCGACGAGGTGCGGGACTGGCTCCAGAAGCTGATGGACGAGGCCATCGAGGCGCTCGACGGCACCCACTTCGAACTCGCCGAGCGGGTGCGGAGGGTGGAGTCGCGCATCGCCCCGCCGGGCGGCGCCGCGGCCCCGTACTACACCTCCCCGTCGGAGGACTTCTCCCGTCCGGGCCGCACCTGGCTGCCGACGATGGGGCTGACCCGCTTCCCCGTGTACGACCTGGTGTCGACCTGGTACCACGAGGGCGTCCCCGGGCATCACCTCCAGCTCGCGCAGTGGGTGCACGTCGCGGAGGACCTCTCCCGCTACCAGGCCACCGTCGGCATGGTCAGCGCCAACGCCGAGGGCTGGGCGCTGTACGCGGAACGCCTCATGGACGAGCTGGGCTTCCTGCGGGACGCGGAGGAGCGGCTCGGCTACCTGGACGCGCAGATGATGCGCGCCGCCCGGGTCATCGTCGACATCGGGATGCACCTGGAGCTGGAGATCCCGGCGGACTCCCCGTTCCACCCGGGCGAGCGCTGGACGCCGGAGCTGGCGCAGGAGTTCTTCGGCGCGCACAGCAGCCGTCCGGCGGACTTCGTGGAGAGCGAGCTGACCCGCTACCTGACCATCCCGGGCCAGGCCATCGGCTACAAACTGGGCGAGCGCGCCTGGCTGCTCGGCCGCGAGAAGGCCCGCGAGCGGCACGGTGACGCCTTCGACGCCAAGGCCTGGCACATGGCGGCGCTGTCGCAGGGGTCGCTCGGCCTGGACGACCTGGTGGACGAGCTGTCGCGGCTCTGACAGGTCACGCCCGTGCGGCACGGGGCGGCGGACCGGTGTTCCGGCCCCCCGCCCCGTGCGCTGCGCTCAGCGCCGGAACCCGCCCTCCGAGTCGACGACCTGCCCGGTGACCCACTCCGCCTCGTCCGTGGCGAGCCAGGCGATGAGCCGGGCGGGGTCGTCGGGCATCCCCCAGCGGCCCGCCGGGAACCGGGCGGCGATCTCCTCGTACGCCTCGCCCTCCATGTAGTCGGTGTCCACCGGGCCCGGGTTGACGGTGTTCACGGTGACGGCCAGGTCGGCGAGCGCCGTCGCCAGCGAGCGGGTGACCGAGGCGAGGGCGCCCTTCTGCAGGGCGTACGCGAGCTCGCCGGGCATGCCGCCGGCGATGTCCTGGCCCGAGGTCATCATCATGACGCGCCCGCCCGGCGTACGGGGCGGCAGGGCGGCCCGCAGCCGTGCGTACGCCTGCACCAGCAGGAGCACCGACCGGGTGTCCACCGCCCAGTGGGCGTCGAGCTTCGCGGTGTCGATCGTGTCGAGGGTGCCGTCGAAGCCGGAGAGCGCGTGGTTGGCGACGAGGATGTCGAGCCGCCCGCCGAGCGCGTCCGCGGCCGTCGCGATCAGCTCGGCGGGCGCGGCCGGGTCGGAGAGGTCCGCGGGGCCGTGGGACACGCGCGCGTCCGGGTCGCCGAGCGCCTCGCGCACCCCGGCGGCGACGTCCTCTGGGCGGTCGGCGCCCCAGGGCCGTTCGGCGTCGTGCGGCACGTGGTGGTGGAGGTGGACGCTCGCGCCGTACGCGGCGAGGCGGCGGGCCACGGCGTACCCGATGCCGCCGCGCCGGCTCGCGCCGGTGACGAGGGCGGTGCGGCCGCGCAGGGGCAGCGGGTCACGGCGCAGGTCTTCGGGGGCGGGGTGCGGAAGTCGGGGCATGGGGGCCATGGTGCACGGGGCGCGCCCGGGGCGCACGGAGATTTCCGTCAGCGCGCTCCCCGCAGCCGTACCGTCGATCCCGACCTGCCCTTCACCACCTCCAGCTGGGCGTGTATGCGGCGCCGCAGGTCCGGGACGTGACTGACGATGCCCACGCTGCGGTCGCGTTCGCGCAGGGAGTCGAGGACGTCCAGGACCTCGTCGAGCGTCTGGTCGTCCAGGCTGCCGAAGCCCTCGTCGATGAAGAGGGTGTCCAGGCGGACGCCGCCCGCCTCGTCGGTGACGACGTCCGCGAGGCCGAGGGCGAGGGCGAGCGAGGCGAAGAACGTCTCGCCGCCGGATAGCGTCGCCGTGTCGCGTTCGCGTCCGGTCCAGGCGTCGACGACGTGCAGCCCGAGCCCGCTGCGGCCGCGTCCCGCGCGGTCGTCGGAGTGGACGAGGGTGTAGCGCCCGGACGACATGCGCCGCAGCCGTACGGTCGCCGCCGCGGCCACCTGTTCCAGGCGGGCGGCGAGCACGTACGCCTCCAGGCGCATCCGGCGTTCGTTGTCCGCGGAGGTGCCCGCGGCGAGCCCGGCCATGCGGGCGACGCGGTCGTGCTCGGTGCGCAGCGGCGCGAGGCGCCGGACGGAGGCGGCGGCCCGCGCGGAGAGCCGGTCGAGCTCGGCGCAGCGGCGGACGGCCGCGTCGTAGACGGACACCGCCTGCTGGAGCCGCCGCGTGGCCGCCTCGGCGGCGCGCTCGGCCGCGGCCGGGTCGGCGAGCGGCTGCCGGGCCGCGGCCGCGGTGTCGGGCTCGGCCAGCACCGCCCGCACGGCGGCCTCCTCCGACTGCCGGGCGTCGAGCCGTCGTTGCAGGTCACGGTGGGCGGCGTCGTCGAGGAGGGCGGCCGCGGCGGCCTGCGGGGTGTCGAAGCCGGCGCGGAACGCGGCGTCGGCGAGCCGGGCGTCGGCGTCCTTGAGCCGCTGGGCGGCCTCCTCGGCCGCGCGGACGGCGTCGGCTGCCTCCGTGAGCCGGGCCGCCTGCCGCTCCAGCTGGGCGGCACGCTCGGCGACGCTGCCGGCCGTGCTCCGCGCAGCGGCCAGTTCCGCCTCCAGGGCGGCCTTCTCCCGGTCGAGCGCGTCGCGGTGGGCGGCGCGGGAGGCGACGCGGTGGGCGGCCTCCTGCCGGTCGGCGAGCCTGCGCTCGCGCTCCTGCTCGGCCTGCCGGAGCTCCTCGGTGGCGGTGTGCAGGCCGGACGCGGCGGTCCGCGCCTCGGCGTGCCCCCGCTCCAGTTCGTCCGCCTCGGCGGCGAGCCGGTCCGTGGGCGCGTCGCCCGCCTCGGCGGTGGCGGCCGCCAGTGCCTCGCGGGCGACGGCGAGCCGCCGTTCGTCCTCGGCGCGTTCCTCGTCGGCGCGCTGGTGGGCGGCGAGGGCCGTCTCCTCGGCCTCGCGGCCGACGTGCCCGGCGACCTTCCGGGCGGGTGCCGGGTGGTCGGTGGCGCCGCAGACGGCGCAGGGTTCGCCGTCGACGAGGCCGGCGGCGAGCTCCGCGGCGATGCCCGCGAGCCGCTGTTCCTTGAGGTCGAGCCAGTGGGCGCGCGCTTCGGCGGCCCGCTCGCGGGAGGCGAGCGCACGGGCCCGGGACCGCTCGGTGTCCCGGGCGAGCCGGTCGCGCAGGCGCGCGGCGTCCAGCCGCTTGCGGGCGGCTTCGAGCCGTACGGCCAGCTGCTCGGCGCGTGCGGCGGCCTCCTGGGCGGACTCGATGCGGGCGCGGAGGTCCGCGCGCGTCGCCTCCCAGCCGGCCAGCCAGCCCTCGGCGTCCTGGAGGATCTCCTCGTCGGCGCGCTCCTGGCGGTCGAGGCCGGCGCGCTCGGCGACGATGCCGGCCAGCCGCCGCTCGGCGCGCCGGGCCGACTCCAGGCCGCCCAGTTCCTCGGCGGCCCGGCGCGCGGCGGCGGCGAGCCCGGCCGCGCCCGCCTCACCGTGTTCCGGAGGCAGCAGCGCACGCGCGCGTGCCTCCTCGGCCGTCGCGCGGCGGTGCTCCGCCTCGGCCTCCTCGCGCAGCTCCAGCGCGGGCGCCACCGCCTCGGCCTTGCGGGCGCGCTCCATCCGCGTCCACGCCTCCTCGTGGGCGGCGGACCGCTCCTGGAGCCGGACGGCCCGCTCCCGGGCCTCCGCGAACCGGCGTTGCAGCCGGGCCCGTTCGCGTACGTCGGCGAGGGCGCGCTCGGCGGCGGCCCGCGCGGACTCGGCGGCCGACCGCGCGCAGTGGGCGACGGTGAGCCGCTCGCGCGCGGTGCTGCGGGCCACGGCGGCCCACGCGAGGACGGCGTCGGCGAGCCCGGGATCGCCCGGCTGCGGCGCGGGCGGCTCGGTCCCGTCGCCCGCGGCCTGCTGCATCCGGTGCGCGTCGGCGAGCAGCTCGGCGTCGCCCGCGCGTACCTGGGCCTCGGTCGCGCGGCGCCGCTCGGCGAGGCGCTTCTCCACCTCGGCGAAGCGGTGGGTGTCGAAGAGCCGGCCGAGCAGCCTGCCCCGGGCCTCGGCGTCGGCGCGCAGGAACCGCGCGAAGTCGCCCTGGGGCAGCAGCACCACCTGGCAGAACTGCTCCCGGCTCATGCCGAGGAGCTGGGTGATCTCCTCGCCGATCTCCTGGTGGGAGCGGCTGAGGTCCTTCCAGGTGCCCGCCGCCGCGTCGTACTCGCGCAGCCAGGTCTGCGCCTTGTCGACCGTCGTGCCCGTGCCGCGCCTCTTGGGGCGCTCCCAGGGCGGCTGCCGGGTGATCTCCAGGCGGCGCCCCGAGACGGTGAGGTCGAGCCGGACCTCGGTGCGCGTGGCGGGCGCCGCGTGGTCGCTGCGCAGGGTGAGGCCCTGTCCGGTGCCGCTCTGCCGGGCGCCGGGGACGCTGCCGTACAGCGCGTAGCAGACGGCGTCCAGGACGGAGGTCTTGCCGGCGCCGGTCGGTCCGTGCAGCAGGAACAGCCCGGCGGCCGACAGTGCGTCGAAGTCGACGGTCTGGGTGCCGCCGAAGGGCCCGAAGGCGGTGATGTCGAGTCGGTGCAGCCTCACCGGACGGCCTCCCGCGCGGTCTCGTCGGCGCGGACCGCGTCGAACGCGTCCCGCAGCACGGCCCGTTCGTGCTCGTCCGGCCCGGCGCCGCGCACATGGGCCACGAAGTCCTCCGCGATCTGCTGCTCGCCGCGCCCGGCCAGCCGCCCGGCGTACGACGCGTCCGGGCCGTCCGGTGCCCGTTCGGGGGCGAAGACGAGGCTGAGCGTGTGCGGGAAGCGCTCGGCGAGGCGGGCCATGGGGTCGGCGGGGCGTACCGCGTCGGTGAGCGTCGCCTCCACCCACGCGTCCTCGTGCCGGGTCAGCCCGGGGTCGGCGAGGAGGTCCTCCAGCTCGCCCCGGATGCGGGCGAGCGGGCGCGGCACCGGGCAGTCGACGCGTTCGGCGGTGACCGCCCCGTCGGCCGCGAGGTCGACGAGCCACATGCTCTTGCGGTGGCCGGCCTCGGAGAAGGAGTACGCCAGCGGGGAGCCGGAGTAGCGCACGCGCTCGGTGAGGGTCTGGCAGCCGTGCAGGTGGCCGAGGGCCACGTAGTCCACGCCGTCGAAGACCCCGGCGGGGACGGCGGAGACCCCGCCGACGGAGATGTCCCGCTCGCTGTCGCTGGCCTCGCCGCCGGTGACGAAGGCGTGGGCGAGGACGACGGACCGCGTGCCCTCCGCGCGCGTGGCGAGGTCGGCGCGGACCCGGTCCATGGCGGCGGCGAGCACCGCCTCGTGGCCCGCCCTCTCCACCCCGAGCACGTCCTTGACCAGCGCGGGCTCCAGGTAGGGCAGCCCGTAGAAGGCGACGTCGCCGTGGGCGTCCCGCAGCACCACGGGCGTGCCGCACGCCGCGGCGTCGGTCCGCAGGTGGATGCCCGCGCGGCCGATGAGCCCGGCGCCGACGCCGAGCCTGCGGGCCGAGTCGTGGTTCCCGGAGATCATCACCGTGGGCACGCCGAGGTCGGCGAGGCGGTGCAGGGCGTCGTCGAACAGCTCGACCGCCGCCAGCGGGGGCACCGCCCGGTCGTACACGTCCCCCGACACGACGACGGCGTCCACGTCGCGTTCGCGCACGGTCGTGACGAGGTGGCCGATGAACTCGGCCTGCGCCCCGAGCATGCCGACGCGGTGGAACGCCCGGCCCAGGTGCCAGTCGGAAGTGTGCAGCAGCCTCATGATCCCGGAAGACTAACGGTGGGGTCTGACATCACGGGTGGATACTCCCGTTCGCGCCCGGCCGGAACGGTGGGGCGGCTCCGGCTCACGCGTCCCCGTACGCCTCTCCCCCGAGCTCGAACTCCGCGGTGCCCGCCGTGGCGTCGGCGAGCCAGCGCCGGAACGCCTCCACGTCGGAGTCCGGCAGACCGATCTCGATCGTGACCTTCTCCGCGTACCGCACGTCCCGGACCTCCCGCCCGGTGGACCGCAGGTCGTTCTGCACCTTGCCGGCCCGCTGGTGGTCCACGGTCACCGTGGCGAGCCGGAAGCGCCTGCGGGTGACCGTGCCGAGGGCGTCCAGGGCCTCGCCGACCACGCCCCCGTACGCCCTGATGAGTCCGCCCGCGCCGAGCTTGATCCCGCCGTAGTAGCGGGTGACGACGGCGACGACGTACCGCATGTCGCGGCGCAGCAGCATCTGGAGCATGGGGACGCCCGCGGTGCCGCCCGGTTCGCCGTCGTCGCTCGCCTTCTGGATGCCCGCGTCGGCGCCGATGACGTACGCGGAGCAGTTGTGCGTGGCGGTCGCGTGCTCCTTGCGGACGGCGGCGATGAACTCCTGGGCCTCCTGCTCGGTGGCGGCCGGGGCGAGCGCGCACAGGAAGCGGGAGCGGTTGATCTCGACCTCGTGCACACCCGCGCGCGCGACGGTGCGGTACTCGTCCTGCATCCGCCCAGCCTATGCGTGCCGTCAGGAGCCGCCCTTCCGGCCCCTCGGCACCATCACCTCCGTCAGCAGCGCCGCGCCGGGGGCGAGCTCCCGCCAGGTGCGGCCGTGCCAGGCGAGGACCGCGATCGCGGAGGTGGGGAACTTGGTGCGGACGGCCCGCAGTGTGTCGTCGAGACCGTCCCCGGCCAGGTCCAGGACGAGGTCCTGCAGTCCCGGGTTGTGCCCGACGAGCAGCAGCGTCCCGACCTCCTCGGGCGCGGCCCGCACGACGTTCAGGAGGTCGGACACGGACGCGTCGTACAGCTCGGCGTCGAACCGTACAGGCGGTGGGGTGCCCCACTGTGCGGCGGTGAGTTCCCAGGTCTCCCGCGCGCGGGTGGCGGTGGAGCACAGGGCGAGGTCGGGCAGGCGGCCCGCGTCGGCGAGGGCGCGCCCGGCGGCGGGGGCGTCGCGCCGGCCGCGCTTTCCGAGGGGCCGGTCGTGGTCGGCGACGCCCTCGGGCCAGGCCGACTTGGCGTGCCGCAGGACGACGAGGCGGCGCAGCGGGCGCGCACCGGTGCGCTCCGTCACACCGGCGCTCCGACGTCCCGGGTGAGCTCGAGCCCGAGGAGGCGGTCCGCGTAGACGTACGTCTCGAAGCGGGCGCCGTCGGGCAGGTCGTCCGCGTGCTCCACCCGGCGCAGGACGGCGAGCACGGCGGGCACGTCGAGGTCGTCCTCCCAGGCGGTGCGCAGTTCGCGGCGTACCGCTTCGGGGACGGGCCGGGAGGGACGGGTGGCCCAGACCGCGACCGCCCGGCGCCAGCGCGCGAGGGTGTCGCGGGCCTCGTCGGCGAGGGCCGGCAGATCGGCCGGATCGCGGCGGGGCCGGGCCAGCAGGGCGTACCGCACCAGGGACTCGTCGATCTCGCCGCCGGCCGGGGCGACCGCGACCCGGACGCCGTCCCCGGGCACGGGGGCGTCCGGGGCCGCCACGTGCAGGGCTGCCCGTCCGACGGGCGGTGTGGTGCCCCCGGCGGTCAGCCGGATGCCGAGGGCGGCGGCACGCGCCGCCAGCTCCGGGGGCGGGGAGGCGACGGTGAGGACGGACGCGCCGTCCAGTTCCAGGGCCCTGGCGAGCACGTCGGCGACCAGCAGCACGCGCAGGGCCGAGGTGTCGGCGCCGGTCACGTGGGCGTGGACGCGGGTGAGGGTCCGGCGCACCTCGGTGGGCTCGCCGGTGCGGGCGTCGGTGATGCGCAGCACGGGGCGAGCCTAGGGCGCCGGGCGGCGCGGGCGCAGGAGGGCCACGGGAGTATGGCCGACGGGACGCACCCGCCCGGCCCCCTCCCCCGGCCTCCCGGCTTCCCGGCTTCCCGGCTTCCTCCGGCTTCTCCCGGACCGGGTCTCAGCCCACCGTCCCCAGGAACCGCACGTGCGGCCGTCCGTCGGGATGGGTGACCGTCGCGCGCACCCGGTACACCTCGGCGATCAGTTCCTCGGTGAGGACCTCGCGCGGTGCGCCCCGGGCCACCACGCGGCCTTCGCGCAGCACCACCAGTTCGTCGCAGTACCCGGCCGCGAGGTTGAGGTCGTGCAGGGCGATCACGGTGGTGACGGACAGGTTCGTGACGAGGTGGAGCAGGTCGAGCTGGTGCTGGATGTCGAGGTGGTTGGTGGGCTCGTCCAGGAGGAGTTCGCGGGGTTCCTGGGCGAGGGCGCGGGCGATCTGCACGCGCTGCCGTTCACCGCCGGACAGGGTGTGCCAGGACTGGCCGGCGCGGCCGGTGAGACCGGTGCGCTCCAGTGCCTCCCGGACGGCCTCCTCGTCCCGTGCGGAGGCGGGCGCCCACGCCCGGCGGTGCGGGATGCGGCCGAGCCGTACGACGTCGCGGACGGTCAGGTCCACCTGGGTGTCGGCCTGCTGCTCGACCACGGCGAGCCGGCGGGCGACGTCGCGGCGGCTCAGTCCGGCGAGCGGGTCGCCGTCGAGGGTCACGACGCCGGAGGCGGGCGCGAGCACCCCGGCGAGCAGCCGCAGGAGAGTGGACTTGCCGGAGCCGTTGGGACCCAGGAGGCCGACGGTGGAGCCGGGGGCCGGGGCCAGGCTGACGCCGTCGAGGACGAGGCGGCCGTCGGCGGAGCGGGAGACGCGCTCGGCGCGCAGCCCCTCGCCGGCGGGCGGCGGAGCGGCGCCTGTGTCCGGGGACTGCGGTGGCACCCGCAGGTCCGGGGTCATCGCGTCCTCCTCGTGCGGTACAGCACCAGGACGAACGCGGGCACCCCGATCAGCGAGGTCACGACGCCGACCGGCACCTCCTGCGGATCGAGCACCGTACGGGCCAGGGTGTCGACCCACACCAGGAAGACGGCCCCGGCCAGCGCGGTGACGGGCAGCAGGCGCGCGTGGCCCGGGCCGGCCAGCGCGCGGGCGGCGTGCGGCAGCACGAGACCGACGAAGCCGATGGCGCCGGCGGCGGCGACCAGCGCCGCCGTCAGCAGGGCCGTCACGCACAGCAGGACGATCCGGGTGCGGGCGACGGACACGCCGAGGGCGGCGGCCGCGTCCTGCCCGAAGGCGAAGGCGTCGAGCGTACGGGCGTGGCCCAGGCAGACCACCAGGGCGAGGACGAGCACGGACAGGCAGATCCACACGTCGGTCCAGCCCGCCCCGCCGAGCGAGCCGAGCAGCCAGAACAGCACCCCGCGCGTGGTCTCGGCGTCCCCCGAGGTCATGACGACGAAGGAGGTCAGCGCGGAGAACAACTGCATCGCGGCCACGCCGGACAGCACCACGCGGTCGGTGCTGCCGCCGAGCGTCTGGCTGAGCAGCAGCACCAGGCCGAACGAGAGCACCGCGCCCACGAAGGCGCCCGCCGACAGCGACACCGCGCCGCCGCCGACGCCGAGCACGACCACGACCACGGCGCCCGTGGACGCGCCGGAGGACACGCCCAGTACGAACGGGTCGGCGAGCGGGTTGCGCAGCAGCGACTGCATCACCGCCCCGCAGACGGCGAGCCCGGCCCCGCAGACGGCGGCCAGCAGGGTGCGCGGCAGCCGCAGCTCCCACACGATGCCGTCCCGGACGGGGCTCACGTCCGCGGTGCCCCACCCGAGGTGGGCCATGACGACGGACCACACGTCGCCCACGCGGATGGCGGCCGGACCGATGGTGATCGCGACGGCGACCGACCCGCAGAGCAGGGCGAGCCCGGCCACCGCGAACAGGACGCGGCGCGCCGGACGGGCGGCGCCCGCCCCGGACACGGTGGGCACGGTGGTGGGGGCGGTCACCCGGCCAGCCCGTACTCGCGCAGCGCGGCGGCGATGCGCTCCACGCCCTCGACGGTACGGATGGTCGGGTTCAGGGCCTGCCCGCTGAGCAGCACGTACCGCTTGTTCCGCACGGCCGTCATGTTCTTGGTGGCCGCGTTGGACTCCAGGAACTCGATCTTCTTCTCGGCGGTCTCGGCGGTCTGCGACTTGCGGGTGAGGTCGCCGATGACGAGGACGTCGGGGTCGCGGTCGGCGACGGTCTCCCAGTTGATCTGGGGCCATTCCTCGTGGCTGTCGTCGAAGGAGTTCTTCGCGCCGAGGGCACGGGTCATGATGCCGGGTGAGCCGCAGCAGCCCGCCACGTAGGGCGACCCGGAGTTGGCGAACCAGTACATGAGGGTGACACCGGAGGCGTCGATGCCCTTCGTGGCCTCGCTCATGCGCTTCTCCAGGGAGGCGACGAGCTCCTCGCCGCGCTCCTCCTCGCCGAACACCTGGGCCAGGTCGCGCACCTCTCCGTACACGGCGTCCATGGTCAGCGGCTCCTCCCGCGACCCGTCGCCGTTGCCGTGGTTCTTCTTGCCGGAGCAGTCGAACGGGGAGACGTACGTGGGCACGCCGAGCTTCTCGAACTGCTCGCGGGTGGCGACGCCGCCCTTGCCGAGCGTGGAGACGAACGAGGCGGCGACGAAGTCGGGGTCCTCGTCGAGGACGCGCTCGAAGGAGGGCGCGTTGTCGGCGAGCCGCTTCACCTTCCGGTTCTCGTCCTCCAGCCCCTCCAGCACCGGGTCGGTCCAGGTCGCGGTGCCCACCATGCGGTCGGCGAGCCCGAGGGAGAGCATGATCTCCGTGGTGCCCTGGTTGAGGGACACGGCCCGCTCGGGGGGCGCGTCGACGCGGACGGTGTGCCCGCAGTTGGTGAGGGAGACCGCGGCGGTGTCCGCCGGATCGGCGGCTTCTCCCGATCCGCACGCGCTCAGGACGAGCGCCGCGAGAGCGAGCAGGGCGGCGGAACGTACAGCGCGTACGGGGCGTGCGAACGGCACGGAGGTGCATCCTTGATCGTCGAGGGCTCGAACGCGGAGCCCGGTCGTACGGTGCTCCCCCGCCGTCGTACGACCGCGGGGGCCGCCAGCAGGTCTTCGGACTCGGGATCGTCCGGACGCGGCGCCTTCCCGGACCCGCTCGGGTCCAGTGGCCGATGCCCCGCCCGTCCCCCTCACCGCTGCGCGTCAGCTCCGGATTCGCACCGGATTCCCTGACCCACGCACGTGGGTTCGACTGGCTCGGGAAAGCTATCACGACACGCTCAGGGCGAAGCGGAAGGCGCTGCGCGGTCCGCCCCGGGTCCGTCGCCGGCGCCGGCGGCCGTCGCCGCCTCCCGCAGCGCGTCCAGCAGTCCGCGCAGGTCGGGCCGGTCAAGGGCGGTCTTCCGTACGGCCGCCGAGATCACGCGGACCGTACGGGATTGCGGACCGGGCGCACCACGACACCGGGATGACGGCTGCGCAGCCCCAGCTCCGGCATCAGGCCGACGCCGAGACCGGCCGCGACGAACCCCTGGGCGGTGGCGTGGTCCTCGCTCTGGATGACGAAGTCGGGGCTGAAGCCGGCCGCCGCACAGGAGTCGATCACCGGCTCCAGGCACGGTCCGGGCGGCTCGCTGCCGACCCACTGCTCACCGGAGAGCTCGTGCAGGTCGGCGCATCCCCGGGCGGCGAGCGGATGGCCGAGGGGCAGCACGGCGGCGTACGGGTCGTCGAGGAGGTGGACGAGCCGGAAGCCGTCACCGGCACGGCCGGGCGCCTGGACCACCACGGCCAGGTCGGCCCGGCCCCGCGCCACCTCCTCGAAGGGGTCCTCCGGATCGGTCAGCCGGAGATCGACACGGACGCCGGGATGCGCGGCGCGGAGCCGGGCCAGGGCGGGGGCCACCAGGGTGGACCCCACGGTGGCGAAGTACCGGACCGACAGCCGGCCGGTGCGTCCGGCGCGCAGGTCGGCGAGCGCCTGGAGGCGATCGACCCCGGCCCGGCGGTCGTGACCGCCGCCGTCGTCCTCGGCGTCTTCTGCACCGCGATCACGTTCCACCTCACCTACCGCATCATCAACGACGAGGGCGCCACGAACGCGGCCGTGGTCGGCTATCTGCTCCCGGTGGTCTCCGTCCTCCTCGGCGCGGTCGTCCTGGGCGAGGAGCTGAGCGTCCGGGTGGTGCTGGGCATGGCCGTGGTGGTCGCGGGTGTGGGGATGACCCGGCGCGCCGGGACGAAGGCGTCGCCGGCGCCCGCGGACGCGGCCGACGGGGCCGCCGACGTCCCGGCCGCCGGCCGGGACGTGGTGACTCCGGAGAGGACGCGCTGAACCACGGGTGCTCCGGCCGACCTCAGCTGCCGGAACCCACCACCCCGCCGTCCGCCTGCTGCGGCTCCGCCGTCCTGCCCGGCACCAGGACGGCGAGGGTGCTGCGCGCTTCCCGCCGCAGGGTGCGGCGCCGGGCGAAGGTCGCGGTCAGCGCGAGGATCGAGACCGTGCCGGCGTAGAGCACCGCAGCAATCGTGGAAAAGAGCCCGATCGCCATCGGGCACGCACCTTTCTTCCCCCGTTCGGCCCGCCGGGCTCCAGGCCCGACGCGGGCGGTGATGCGTCTCCCCTCCACCATACGCACGCCGTCCACCCGGAAATAGCCCATGGCGCCCCCGCGTTCCGACCGAGAGGACCGACAGGCCTGACACGTGGCAGAACCGATGGAGGCACGGCATGTACGGCGACGAAGCGACCGTCCGCAGGATCCTGACCGAGCGTGGTGACACCTGGGCCGTCGTCGGTCTCTCCTCGAACCGGCGGCGCGCGGCGTACGGGGTGGCGGCCGTCCTCCAGCGTTTCGGCAAGCGGGTCGTCCCCGTGCACCCGAAGGCCGAGACGGTGCACGGGGAGCAGGGGTACCCGTCCCTCGACGCCGTCCCGTTCGACGTCGACGTCGTGGACGTCTTCGTGAACAGCGCGCTCGCCGGCGCGGTCGCCGACGAAGCCGTGGCGAAGGGGGCGAAGGCGGTGTGGTTCCAGCTCGGTGTCGTCGACGAGGCGGCGTACGAGCGGACGCGTGCCGCGGGGCTGGACATGGTCATGGACCGCTGCCCGGCGATCGAGATCCCGCGCCTGGGGTGAGGGCGCCCGGCCGGTCACGGTTCCGGCGTCCCGCGGAAGCCGGGGGTCCGTACTGCGTGGGCGCGTCTCGTCAGGACGTGATGCGGGGTGGCCGAGGTGTCGGACGGCCGTCCCCGAGGACCCATACCGTGACCGCGGTGCCCGTGGGGCAGCACGTGGCCTCCCGGGGCCGGTACCACAGTTCCCCGACCTCTGTCCGGCCGCGTTCCATCCGCACCTCGGACAGCAGTGTCGGACGCTGCCCGGGCGGTTGCTGTCGCGGCGTGATCGATTGCAGAACCGTGAGCCTGCCCCGGTCGCCGGCGAAGATCACCGAGCCGAATGCCAGCTGCCCGGCTGCGGTTCCTCCGCCGTTGTTGCACTCCACGCCGAGGGCGGCCTCAGGGCGGCGGTCCCCGCCGATGTCCCCATAGGTCGGTTCCGGCTCACGGGAGAGGTCGACCTGTCCCCAGGTGCGGGAGGTCGCCGTCGCCCGGTCGCCGTGGAAAGTGATCAGGCCGGGGATGTCGCAGAAGGTGCCGGGGACCCGGACGTCCCGCCAGTCCACCTTGCGCAGATCCCCGGGGGCCGGTCCCAGATCGACGGCACCGGGCGAGGCGGAGGCGGGGCCGGCCGCGGTCGGCGGACCACCGGTGTCGGGGGCGGAGGTCGGCGTACGCGTGATCCGCGGGCCACTGCCGGGCGTACCTCAGGCCGGCAGGACGAGCGTCGGGCCCAGCAAGGCGGCACCGCACCAGCTCGACGTCCTTCGCACGTCCGTCCGTTTCTCCCTTGCTCGCCCCGTTCAGGCGCACGGGGGCCCGTACGGTTCCTCGGGCAGGTACTCCCGCCACTGAGCCGGTGTCATCGCGGGTGATTCGGCGCACAGCCGCTGCGGGATGTCCATGATCGCGACGTCCCACAGCTGGACCGCCTGTGCCGTCGCAGCGGCCAGGGTGCGCCCGCGCCGGTCAGGTAGTGGAACTGCTCGATCACGACGACCGCCCCGTCGACCAGGGCAGCCACGCGCACCAGATCCGGTACGTCCACCCAGTCGTAGTGATCCGCCCGGCCGTCCGGACGGGTGACGACATCGCGCCGTACGACAAGCCGAGGCGTCGCACAGAGCGATCGACGGGCATGACGTGTCCAGGGCCCACGACGGTCCACGTCTTCACGTTGGACCGCTTCACGCACGTCGGGAGGAGCGGCTCGGCGCCGCGCTTGACCTCAAGTCAGGTCGAGTTCCTACGGTCGTCCCGTCGCACCGGATCGGACCGTCCGCGGAGCATCCGCGGACCCTCGTGGAGAGGCCTGCCATGAAGTACTCGCACAGCGACGCCGAACTGCTCCAGCAGCCCATCGGCTACTGGAGCTGGGCGGCCCACAAGGCCGTCGTCACCCGCACCCGGGCCGCCCTCGCCGGGATCGGCCTCACCCAGCCGCAGTGGTGGGTGCTGGCGCAGGTCTCCGGCGCCGACACCGCGAAGAGCCGTGACGAGGTGTCCCGGCTCCTCCGTGACTACCTCGACACAGGTGCGGAGACGCTGGAGTCGGAGATCGACGGGGCCGTCGTCCAGGGCTGGATCACCGAGGACTCCGCGGGGCGCCTAAGCCTCACGGCCGAGGGCGGGGCGCTGCACGCCAAGGCCGCGGCCCTCCAGCGCGAGCTGTGGGAGGAACGGCACGCGGGCATCTCCGACGAGGAGTACCTGACGTGCCTCAAGGTGCTGCAGCGCTTCATCCACAACACGGGCGGGCGCGCCTGGCACCACTAGGGAACAGCCCCGCGGCGCCGGCCGGACAGTTCCTCAGCCGCAGCGCACATCGCGTCGCGGCCGCTCCCCCGTCGCCAGGAAACGGCTGACGGTGCGGTCGCCGCAGGCGTTGCCGTTGTCCAGGTAGGCGCCGTGGCCGGTGGAGTCGACGGTCACCATGACGGCGCGCCGGCCGAGGGCGGCGCGCATCTTCAGGGCGCCGCTCAACGGGGTCACCACGTCCCGCTCGTTCTGGACCAGCAGGACCGTGGCGGGGCCGTCGTCGGTGATGCGGACCGGGGGCTCCTTCGGCTGCCAGGGCCAGACGGCGCAGGGCATGACGTTGCGCGGCATGCCGGCGGTCAGCGGGTGCTCGGCGCGGCTGACGGCCACCTCCTTCTCGTACCGGGCCGACGGGGCGGGCCATGAGACGTCGTTGCACATGGTGCCGACACTGGCCGCGACGGTGTTCCGCATGTCCTGTCCGGGGGGCGGGGCCGGCACGGTGCCCTCGCGGGCGGCCAGCACGAGCCGGGCGAGGACGTCGAAGCCGTCGGGGTCGTAGAAGCTGTCCAGCACGGTCTGGCGCAGGACGTTGCCGTTGAGCTCCTCCGGGTTGGCGCCCGGCCAGGGGATCGGCTCGCGGTCGAGGCGTGCGGCCAGGCCCAGGACGAGCGGGCGCACCTCGGCCGCCGTCCGCGCCAGCCGGTGCGGGTTCCCGGGCCGGGACGCCCAGGCCGCGAACGCGGGGAAGGTGTCCTCGACGCCCTTCTCGAACCCGGCGAGCCAGGCGCGTCCCACCCGGGTGGGGTCGGGGTCACCGCTGCTGTCCAGCACGATGCGGTCGGTGCGGTGCGGGAACAGTTCGCTGTAGACGGCGCCGACGTACGCACCGTAGGAGACGCTCCACGCGGAGACCCTGCGCTCGCCGAGGGCCGCGCGGAAGCGGTCGAGGTCGCGGGCCTCGTTCGCGGTGCTGAGGTGCTGCATCAGGTCGCCGCCGTTGCGGGCACAGGCGTCCGTCATGCGCTGGGCGGTGGCCAGGTTCCCGGTGATGGAGCCGTCCGGGGCGGGCCAGGGGCGCAGTTTGGTGAGGGCGAGGTCGTCGCGGTCCAGGCCGCAGTCGACCGGAGCCGACCTGCCGACGCCCCGCGGATCGAAGCCGATCAGGTCGTAGGCGTCCCGCACGTCCTGCGGCAGGTCCTGGCCCTCGCCGGACGGCTGGTCCAGGCTGCTTCCGCCCGGTCCGCCGGGGACGAGCAGGAGGATTCCGCGCCGCTTCGCCGGGTCCTCCGCCGGGATGCGGGAGAACGCCACGCCGATCTTCCTGCCGTCGGGGTCCGTGTAGTCCATCGGCACGTCGAGGGTGGTGCACTCCTGGCGGGGGTCGAGCCCGCTCTCCTCGCACGTGGACCAGTCGAGGGGAGCGGGCTGCGCGGTCGCGGTCAGTGGGGCGGTGAGGGTCAGGACGCCGGCCGCGGCGGCGAGCAGGGCCGTGTTCCGTCTGAGCTTCGTCATACGGAAGAGCCTCGTGCGTTTCCGCGCCCGCCGACATCCGGCCAACAGGTGGGCTCAGGAGGGGGTCTGCCCCCTCTTGCGGACGGCCGCGGCCACCGGCTTCCGCAGCAGCGGCCACGCCAGCAGCAGCGCCACGATCACGTACACCGTCACCGAGAACGGCGTGTTCACCAGGCCGGTGACGCTGCCGTCGCTGATCTGGAGGGCGCGGCGGAGCTGTTGCTCGGCGTTCGGGCCGAGGATGACGCCGATGACCGCGGGGAGCACCGGCAGGCCGTACCGGCGCATGCCGAAGCCGATCAGGCCGATGATCAGCAGGATCACCAGGTCGATCGCCTCGCCGCCGACCGCGTACGCGCCCACCGCCGCGAAGAACAGGATGCCGGCGTAGAGGTACGGGCGCGGGATCCGCAGCAGCTTGGCCCAGAGGGGGGCCAGCGGCAGGTTGAGCGCGAGGAGCAGCACCATGCCGACGAAGAGGGAGGCGATCAGGCCCCAGACCAGTTCGGGTTCGCGTTCGAAGAGGAGCGGGCCGGGCTGGATGCCGTACTGCTGGAAGGCGGCCAGCATGACGGCCGCGACCGCCGTGGTGGGCAGGCCGAGGGTGAGCATGGAGACGAGCGTGCCCGCCGCCGACGCCGACGCCGCCGCCTCCGGTCCCGCGACGCCCTCGATGGCGCCCTTGCCGAACTCGTCCCTGTGCTTGGAGAGGCGTTTCTCGGTGACGTAGGAGAGGAAGGTGGGGATCTCCGCGCCGCCCGCCGGGATAGCGCCGAACGGGAAGCCGATGAACGGGCCGCGCAGCCACGGTTTCCAGGTCCGCTTCACGTCGCCGCCGTCCAGCCAGGGGCGGCCCACCGGGATCGCCTCGCCGGATGTGCGGCGCAGGTGGGCGGCCACCCACAGGGCCTCGCCGATCGCGAAGAGGCCGACCGCGACGATCACCACGTCGATGCCGTCGGCGAGGTGCAGCGAGCCGAAGGTCAGCCGCTGCTGGCCGGTCATCTGGTCCAGGCCCACCAGGCCGAGGGTGAGGCCGATGAGGAGGGAGGCCAGGCCGCGGATGCGGGAGGAGCCGAGCACGGACGTGACCGCGATGAAGGCGAGGACCATGATGGCGAAGTAGTCGGGGGCGCCGATGTCGACCGCGAGGTCCGCGACGGTCGGCGCGAGCGCCACCAGCAGGGTGGTGCCGATCATGCCGCCCGCGAAGTGGCCGATGGCGGCGGCCGCGAGCGCCTGGGCGCCGCGCCCGGCCTTGGCCATCGGGTTGCCCTCCATCGCGGCGACCACGGCGGCGCTCTCACCGGGCGTGTTGAGGAGGATCGAGGTCGTCGAGCCGCCGAACATGGCGCCGTAGTAGATGCCCGCGAACATGATGAAGGCGCCGGTCGGCTGGAGTCCGTACGTCACCGGCAGCAGCAGGGCGACCGCCATGGCCGGGCCGATGCCGGGGAGCACGCCGATGGCCGTGCCGAGCAGCACGCCGAGGGCCGCCCAGAGCAGGTTGACCGGGGTCAGGGCCGTGCCGAAGCCGTCCAGCAGGGAGTTGAGGGCATCCATGTCACAGCACTCCCATCAGCGGGCCGCCGGGCAGCGGTACTCCGAGCAGGTTGTTGAAGACGGCGTAGGCGACGACGGAGAGGACGGCCGCGATGAGCGGGTCGCGGTCGAAACGGCGGCTGCCGAGGGCGAAGGCGGCGCCCCAGAAGAGCAGGGCCCCCGCGACGGGGAAGCCGAGCGGCTCGATGAGGACGGCCGCGCCGAGGAAGACCCCGGCGAGCAGCAGTACCGTACGCCAGTCGGCGGGCTCGGACAGGTCGACGTCCTCGCCGGCCTCCGCCTCGCCGCGGCCGCCGCGCAGCACGTCGACGGCGAGCAGGGCGGCGATGACCAGCAGCCCGGCGCCGACCACGATCGGCACGGTGCGCGGTCCGACCGGTCCGCGCTGGGTCAGGTCGACGTCCATGGTGATCGCGTCGGTGAGGACGAGCACGCCGAGGACGAGGAGCAGGGCGCTGACGCCTAGTTCGGAGTGCTCGCGCAGCCACCGCCGCCGGGAGGGGCGTTCCGTGTCCGCGGCGTCCGCGACGACGTCGGTGCTCTCGGTCCGCTTCGTCACAGTCCCAGCTCCTTCAGCACCGACACCACACGCTTGTCCTGGGCGTCCAGGAAGTCGCCGAACTCCTCACCGGTGAGGAAGGCGTCGTCCCAGCCGTTCCGCTCCATGGACTGCCGCCACTCGTCGGAGGCGTGCAGTTCCTCGAACAGCCGGACGAGCTTGTCGCGTTCGGCGTCGGAGAGTCCGGGCGGGGCGACGACGCCGCGCCAGTTGGTGAAGTTCACGTCGTAGCCCGACTCCTTCAGGGTGGGCGCGTCGAGTCCGGCGACGCGCTCGGGGCCGGTGACGGCGAGCAGCCGCAGCTCCCCCGACTTGATCTGGTCGAGGTACTCGCCGACGCCGGAGACGCCGAAGGCGACCTTGTTGCCGAGGATCGAGGCGAGCAGTTCGCCGCCGCCGTCGAACGGCACGTAGTTGACCTGGCGGGGTGCGATCCCCGCGGCCTCGGCCATCAGCATCGGCGCGAGGTGGTCGGGTCCGCCGGGCGAGGAGCCGCCGCCCACCGGGAGCTTGCCGGGGGACTTCTTCCAGGCGTCGACGAGCTGGCCGATCGTCTCGTACGGGGAGTCCTTGGCGACCACGACGACGTCCTGCTCCTCGGTGAGCCGGGCGATCGGGGTGGTCTCGGCGAGGGTGGTGGGCGCGTCGTTGGAACGGGCGGCGCCCACCACGCCGAGCCCCATCGACATGGCGAGCTTGCCGTTGCCGTGCTCGCTCACCAGCCGGGTGAGCCCGACCGTGCCGCCGGCGCCGGGCAGGTTGAACACCTCGATGCCGTGGGTGAGCCCGGCGTCCTCGGCGTTCTTCGCGGCCGTACGGGCCGTGATGTCGTAGCCGCCGCCGGGCGTGTTGGGAACCATGAAGCGCAGGCCCGGGATCTGCGTGCCGGTCTCGGGGCCGCTGCCGGGGGTGAGCAGCGGCGGTCCCACGAGCACGAGCAGGGCGGCGCCGAGCAGGGCGAGGAGGGCGCGCAGGCGCACGAGCCACCACCTGTCTGGACGTCGGTACGGGGAGGGAGTGATGCGCGCCACATCGTGCCCGGTGCGTCCGGCGCTGTCTGCCTTGCGCAACCAATGGAGGTTGTGGTCATTGCGGTCACCACGCAGTCGGTGATCGGCACATCTCTTCCCAACGCCGCAGGTCGGGGTCAAGATGGTGCGGCTCGGCACCCGAGCCGCACCCACCCGAGCCGCACCCCGTCGTGCCGGTAGAGAGATGACCCTGCTGTGAGTCCCACGTTCCGTCGCCACACCCTCGCGGGCCAGATGCTGGTGCTCCAGCTCGCCCTCGTCGTGGTGGTGCTGCTGGCGGTCGCCGCGGTCTCGCTCGCCCAGTCGCAGGCGACCTTCCACCGGGTCGAGGGCCGCCGGGTCGGCGCGCTGGCCGAACAGCTGGCCGCCGCTCCCCTGATGCGCGGCCAGCTCACCCGCCCGGCGCAGGACGACGCCCTGGACACCCTGGTGCAGTCGACGCACGTGCAGTCCGGGGTGACCTCGGTGACGGTGGCCGACCGCACGGGCCGCATCGTCGCGTCCACGGACCCGACCGCGGTCGGCCACCGGCTGCCCCTCGGGGCCGGGGTGTCCCGGGGCCGCGGCTGGTCCGGGCGGCTGGTCTGGTCCGGCGGCCAGGAGCTGGTGGCGCAGGTGCCGGTGCTCGGGGACACGGAGCGGGATGTCGGACGCAGGCTGGGCACGGTGATGGTCGGCGAGGCGTACCCCACGGTGTGGCAGCGGATCAGCGGGGCCTCCTCGTACCTGCTCGCCTACCTGGGCGTCGCCAGCGGACTGGGGGTGGCGGGTTCCTGGCTGCTCTCCCGGCGGGTGAAGCGGCAGACCCTCGGGCTGGAGCCGCGCGAGATCGCGGGGCTCGCCGAGCACCGGGAGGCGATGCTGTACGGCATCGCGGAGGGCGTGGTCGCGCTGGACCCGCAGGGCCGGATCACCCTGGTGAACGACGTGGGCCGGCGGCTGCTCGGCCTGCCGGCGGACTGTGTGGGCGCGAGCCTCGCCGACCTCGGCATCGAGGGGCGGCTGCGGGACGTGCTGGCGGGCGCCCACGGCCCCGCGGCGGACGTGGACCGCCAGGACCAGGTCGTGGTCCGGGACGGCCGCGTGCTGGTGATGAACCGGATGACGGTCGCCAAGGACGGCCGTCCGCTCGGTTCGGTGACGACGCTGCGGGACCGCACCGAACTGGCCCGTCTGGAGCGGGAGATCGGCTCCTTCCGCAGTTCGTCGGAGCTGCTGCGCGCGCAGGCCCACGAGTTCGCCAACCAGCTGCACACCATCTCCGGGCTGATCCAGATCGGCGAGCAGGAGGAGGTGGTGCGGTACATCCGCGCGCTGAACCAGCGCCGCCAGTCGCTGGACATGACCCTCGCCCGCCGCGTCCGGGACACGGCCGTGGCCGCCCTGCTGATGGCGAAGTCCGCGCAGGCGGCGGAGCGGAGGGTGACGCTGCGGATCTCCGACGACACGGCGCTGGACCGGCTGGCACCGGAGGACGCCGCCGACGTGGCGACCGTGGTGGGCAATCTCATCGACAACGCCGTCGACGCCGTCGACGGCCGTACCGGGGCGGACGCGTGGGTGGAGGTCGGGCTGCGGCAGGACGCCGCCAGTGTGGAGATCGAGGTCCGGGACTCCGGTCCCGGTGTCGCGCCCGAACTGGCCCACGAGGTCTTCGCCCACGGTTTCACCACCAAGGCCGCCGAGGGCGGTGAGCGCGGGATCGGCCTGGCGCTCACCCGGCTGGTCTGCGAGCGCCACGGCGGGGAGGTCGCGGTGACCAACACGCCCGACGGCGCGATGTTCACCGCCCGCATGTCCGTGAGCCACCCCGCGCGTGCGGTGGCGGAAGGAGCGTCCCGATGAGCACGACCACGAACACGAGCACCCGCACCATCGACGTGCTCGTCGTCGACGACGACTTCATGGTGACGCGGGTGCACCGTACGTTCGTCGAGCGCGTCGCGCCGTTCCGGGTCGTCGGCACGGCGGGCACCGCGGGCGAGGCGGTCGCGGCCGTCGACGCGCTGCGCCCGGACCTGGTCCTGCTCGACCTGTACCTGCCGGACGGCTTCGGTCTCGACGTCATCCCCCGGCTGCGCGCCGCCGGGCACGACTGCGACGTCATGGCCATCACCGCGGCCCGGGAGGCGGACGCGGTGCGCGGCGCCGTGCGCCACGGTGTCGTCGACTACCTGCTCAAACCGTTCGAGTACGAGGACCTGCGGCCCCGTCTGGAGCGGTACGCCGCGCAGCGCGGCCGGCTGCTGACCACCGTCGTACGAGGGCAGGCGGACGTGGACCGCGTGCTGGCCGGGGCGTTCGCGACCGCGCCGGGCACCGCGCTGCCCAAGGGGCTGAGCGTGGAGACCGCCGGCCTGGTCGAACGGGTGCTGCGCACGGCGGAGGGCACCCTCTCCGCCGCCGAGTGCGCGGCCGCCACCGGCGTCTCGCGGGTCAGCGCCCGGCGTTACCTGGAGTACTTCCACGCCGTCGGCAGCGCGGAGGTGACCCTTCGGTACGGGGCCGCCGGGCGCCCGGAGCGCCGGTACCACTGGCGGGGGTGAACGGGCCGGACCCGCTCACCCCCGTACCGTCGCCCGCCTCCCGCTCAGCCCGTCCACGTCCAGTCCGCGACCTCCGGCAGGTCGGTGCCGTGGGCGCGGATCCAGGCGTGGTGCCGGGTCCGGGCGTCGGCCATGCGCTGGCGTACGGCGGCGGCGCGGACGGCGAGGCCGGGCACGCGGTCGATGACGTCCATGACCAGCCGGTAGCGGTCGAGGTCGTTGCGGACCACCATGTCGAACGGGGTGGTCGTGGTGCCCATCTCCTTGTAGCCGCGCACATGGAGGTCCGGGTGGCCGGTGCGGCGGTAGGCGAGGCGGTGGATCAGCCACGGATAACCGTGGTAGGCGAAGATCACCGGCTTGTCGGTGGTGAACAGGCCGTCGTACTCGAAGTCGCTCATCCCGTGCGGATGCTCGCCCTGGGGCATGAGCCGGGCGATGTCCACGACGTTGACCACCCGTACCGCCAGCTCCGGCAGATGGCGGCGCAGGAGCTGGGCGGCGGCCAGCACCTCCTGGGTGGGCACGTCTCCGGCACAGGCCAGGACCACGTCCGGCTCCCGGTCCCCGGTCTCCGTCCCCGCCCAGTCCCAGGTGCCCGCGCCGCGCGCGCAGTGCGCGCGGGCCTGGTCCATGGACAGCCAGTCGAAGCAGGGCTGCTTGCCGGCCACGATCACGTTGACGTAGTCGCGGGTGCGCAGCACGTGGTCCGTCACGGACAGCAGGGTGTTGGCGTCCGGCGGCAGGTAGACCCGTACGACCTCGGGGCTGCGGTTGAGGACGTGGTCGACGAAGCCGGGGTCCTGGTGGGAGAAGCCGTTGTGGTCCTGGCGCCAGACGTGCGAGGTGAGCAGGTAGTTGAGGGACGGGACGGGGGCCCGCCAGTGCAGCTCGCGGGCGGTCCTCAGCCACTTGACGTGCTGGTTGACCATCGAGTCGACGATGTGGACGAACGCCTCGTAGCAGGAGAACAGCCCGTGCCGTCCGGTGAGCAGGTACCCCTCCAGCCAGCCCTGGCAGAGGTGTTCGGAGAGCACCTCCATCACCCGTCCGTGCCGGTCGAGGTGCTCGTCGACCTGGAGGATCTGCGCCTGCCAGGCCTTGCCGCTCGACTCGTAGACGGCGTCCAGGCGGTTGGAGGCGGTCTCGTCGGGGCCGACCAGACGGAAGTTCCGGCGGGCCGCGGTGTCCCGCACGACCTCTTCGAGGTAGTCGCCGAGGACGCGGGTGGGTTCGTGCGTGCTCCCGCCGGGTCTGTCGACGGCCACGGCGAAGCGGTCGGGGTCCGGCAGCGGCAGGGCGCGGGTGAGCAGGCCGCCGTTGGCGTGCGGGCCGGCGCCGAGCCGCCGGGGGCCCTCGGGGACGCAGGAGAGGACGTCCGCGGTGGGCCGGCCCTCGGCGTCGAACAGCTCCTCCGGCCGGTACGAGCGCAGCCAGGCCTCCAGCTGCCGCAGGTGCTCCGGGTCGTCCCGGACGCCGGACAGCGGCACCTGGTGGGCGCGCCAGGTGCCCGCCACCGGCTTCCCGTCGACCTCGGCCGGGCCGGTGAAGCCCTTGGGCGTGCGGAGCACGATCACGGGCCAGCGGGGCCGTTCGCCCGCCCCGCCCTCGCGGGCCGCGCGCTGGATGCCGGCGATACGGTCCAGGGCGCGGTCGAACGCCTCGGCGAGGGCCCGGTGGGTCTGGACCGGGTCGTCGCCGGTGACGTGGATCGGGTCGTGGCCGTATCCGCGGAGCAGGGCGTCGAGTTCGGGTTCCGGGATGCGGGCCAGCACGGCCGGGTTGGCGATCTTGTAGCCGTTGAGGTGCAGGATCGGCAGCACCGCGCCGTCGTGCACCGGGTCGAGGAACTTGTTGGAGTGCCAGGACGCGGCCAGCGGCCCGGTCTCCGCCTCCCCGTCCCCGATCACGCACGCCACCAGCAGGTCCGGGTTGTCGAACGCGGCCCCGTAGGCGTGCGCCAGCGAATACCCCAGCTCCCCGCCCTCGTGAACGGAGCCCGGCACGTCCGGCGCGACATGGCTCGGCACCCCGCCGGGGAAGGAGAACTGCCGGAACAGCCGCCCCATCCCCGCCGCGTCCCGGGACACGTCCGGGTAGATCTCGCTGTAGCTGCCCTCCAGCCAGGAGTTGGCCAGCACGGACGGCCCGCCGTGCCCCGGCCCCCACACGCACAGCGCGTCCAGCCCCCGCGCCTTGATCACCCGGTTGAGGTGCGTGTACACGAGGTTCAGCCCCGGCGAGGTGCCCCAGTGGCCGAGCAGCCGCGGCTTGATGTGCTCGGGGCTGAGCGGCTCGGTCAGCAGGGGGTTCGCGAGCAGGTAGATCTGGCCCGCCGCCAGATAGTTCGCGGCCCGCCAGTGGGCGTCCAGGCCGCGCAGTTCGTCGTCGGTCAGCACGGCGCTGGCCTGCTGGTCGTCCTGGGGCATGTGTGACTCCCGTGATAGGTCGGGGGTGTTCCGTCGTCGCCGGCTTCCGCCTCAGGAAGGAGTACCGCCCCTTTCCGCACCGATGTCCGGCGGTGCCCGGCCGGCGTCCCGCGCGGGGGCCGTGCATCCGCTCGGCCACGATGGGCCATCCGGCGGACGCGCCCGGGCGGACGCGCCCCCGGGTGCCGCTCCGGCGCCCGCGGTCCCTGGTCCCGGACGGTCGGTGCGGGGCGCCGCTCATCCGTACGGGACGACGGCGACCGGGCAGGCGACGTGGTGCAGCACGGCGTGCGTGACCGGGCCGATGTGGCCGCCGCCACCGCTCCCCCGGTCGCGGCGGCCCACGACGACGAGCCCCGCGCCGGCCGCGGCGCGCACCAGTTCGTCGGCGGCCCGGTCCTCGGTCACGGTCTCCGCCACCGTGATCCGCGGCCATTTCTCCCGCCAGGGGTGCAGTGCCGCGACCACGGCGCGCGCGTGCTCCGCGAGCGGCTCCGCGCCCGCGCCCGGCGGCGCGCCCGTCCGGTCCGCTCCGTCGCCGCCGAAGGCATGGACCACCCGCAGCGGGGCGCCGCGCAGGTGCGCCGCCTCGAAGGCGAAACCGACCAGCTCGTCGGGGGGTACGTGCTCGTCACCGGCGGCGCCGACGTCGAGACCGAGCACCACGTCGCGGTACGGCACCTCCGGGATCTCCTCCGGGGAGACCCCGTCGACGACCGGCAGGTGCTCGGACGCGGCACCCACACCCGCGCGGACGATCACCACGGGGCGCGGCGACCGGGCCACGACCCGCTGGGACACCGAGCCGACGAGGAACCCGGCGGCGGCGCTGAGCCCCCGGGAGCCGAGCACCACCGCTTCGGCCCCGTCGGCCACCGACAGCAGGACGGTGACCGGGTCCTCGGCGACCAGCCGCTCCTCGACCTCGAGGCCCGGGTGCGCGGTGCGCACGCCGGCGGCCGTCCGGGCGAGGGCGCGCTCGGCCCAGTCCTGCGGCGACACACCGGCGGACCCGGGCACCGACGGGTGCGGGCGCCACTGCCAGGCGTGCACGAGGAGGAGCGGGCTGCCGCGGCGGACCGCCTCGCGGGCCGCCCAGTGCGCGGCCGCGAGGCTCTCGGGAGATCCGTCGATTCCCGCGGCGACGTGTCGCACCATGATCCACACCTCCTGCGGCCGCACCCGGCCCGGTCCTCGGCCCCTGCTCCGAGCCTGGTGGGAGCGCGGGTTCCGGGCAAGTGCGGGCCGGCCCCGGCGGTCCTTTCCGGCCTCGGCCGCGGCCCACGGTGACGCGCCGGGCGCGGGCACGCATCCGTCCTGCCGACTTATGGCGGCGACGGTGCCGGAGAGCGACGCTGGAGGTGGCAGCTTCGTACGCGCCCGGGAGGCACCGCCATGAACGCTCCGTCAGCCGGTCCGATGCTCCGCGCGCTCCCCGCCGCTCACCGGCAGCGGCTGATGCGCATCGCCGACGAGGTGTCGTTCCCGCAGGGCGCCCGGCTCTTCGAGGAGGACAGGACCGCCGACCGGTTCTGGGTGATCCGCACCGGGACCGTCGACCTCGACATGCGGGTGCCGGGGCGGCGCGCGGCCGTGATCGAGACCCTGGGGATGAACGAACTCGTCGGCTGGTCCTGGCTCTTCGCCCCGCACACCTGGCACCTGGGCGCCGAGGCGACGAGCCCCGTACGGGCGTACGAGTTCGACGCCGCGAGGGCACGGGAGCTGTGCCGGGAGGATCCCGTGTTCGGGCTGGCGGTCGCCGAGTGGATCGGCGGCATCCTCGCCCACCGGCTGCGGGCGGCCCGCAGCCGGCTGCTCGACCTGTACGCCCCGCACGGCGGCGTCGGCTTCCTCTGACCCCGGGCCGCGGACGGGGATCGCGCCAGGGCGGTGCCGGGCGCGGTCATCCCTTTCCCGCCAGCCTCCCGACCAGATGGGTCCAGCCGTCCTCCAGCCGCTCCAGCGTCATGCCCCGCCGGGCCACCAGATGGTCGACGAGGCTGACGTCCAGGTATCCCAGCAGGGTCTGGGCGAGGAGTTCGACGTCGCCCGGCGCCTCGGCCCGGCGCAGCAGCATGCAGAGGTGGCTCAGCCGCAGGAGCCCCGCCGGGCTGGTGTGCCGGCGGGAGGCGTCGGCATGGGCGGCCAGGTAGAGGTCGCGGTGGGCGTGGTCGTGCCGGATGACGGCCGCGCCGAACGCCCGCAGCCGCTCGACCGGCGGCGCGTCCGGCCCGAGCGGCGGCGGGCCGGTGAGGAAGGCCGCCTGGAGCTCCCGCTCGTGGTGGTCGAGCAGGGCGATCAGCAGCCCGGTGCGGTCGCCGAACCGCCGGAAGACGGTGCCCTTGCCGACCTGGGCGGCGTTCGCCACCGCCTCCATGGTCAGCCTGGCCGCCCCGCCCTCGTCCGCCAGCCGGGCGGCGACCTCCAGCAGACGGGTGCGGTTGCGCGCCGCGTCCGCGCGCAGCCGGGGCGGTTCGCCGGGGGCAGGGACGACCTCCGGCAGGGCGTTGAGCTTCTTCAGGTCGTCCAGGAGGTCGTCGTGTCCCTCGGGCACGGGGAAGGGCGGCAGCGGCTCGGTCATGGGTCGAGCGTAGCGCTCATCACACAGACAAGCGGACCACGGTCCGGATAGACTCGGAGGGCAACCGGACCCTGGTCCGGATAGCGGGTGGACCCTCACCCCGAAGAAGTGGTACAACTTTCAACGGACCTCGGTCCGCTTGGCTTTCCCCACCGTCCTCAGCCCAGGACGACCGTTTTCTGAGGAGACAGCTCATGTCCGTACGCATTCTCGCGCTCGTCGGCAGCCTGCGCGCCGGTTCGCACAACCGCCAGCTCGCCGAGGCCGCCGTCAAGCACGCCCCCGAGGGCGTCACGATCGAGCTGTTCGAGGGCCTCGCCGACGTGCCCTTCTACAACGAGGACATCGACGTCGAGGGCGGCGTCCCCGCCGCCGCGGCCCGCCTGCGCGAGGCCGCCGGCTCGGCCGACGCCTTCCTGCTCTTCTCCCCCGAGTACAACGGCTCCATCCCGGCCGTCCTGAAGAACGCCATCGACTGGCTGTCCCGCCCGTACGGCGCCGGCGCCTTCACCGGCAAGCCGGCCGCCGTCGTCGGCACCGCCTTCGGCCAGTACGGCGGCGTGTGGGCGCAGGACGAGACCCGCAAGGCCGTGGGCATCGCGGGCGCCTCCGTCCTGCAGGACGCCAAGCTGTCCATCCCCGAGTCCGTGGTCCGCTTCGCCGAGACCCACCCGGGCGACGACACCGAGGTCGTCGAGGGCCTGACCAAGGTCGTCGAGGCGCTCGCCCACGCGGGCTCGGCCGCCGCCGCCTGACCGGGCACCCGGTAGCACGCGAACGGTGCCGGGCGGGGCAGTACGCCCCCGCCCGGCACCGTTCTCGCGTTCTCGCACGGTCCGGCGCGTACGCACATAATGACCGCGTGGACGCGAACGCGTCCGGAGCCCCGTCCGTCTCCGCCCTCCGGAAGGGGAGCGACGTGAGCGACCTGCACCACGGTCACCGGCACCCCCGTCTCCACTCCCACACCGCGGCCGACAAGGTCGACGCCGCCCTGGAGTCCTCCGCGCGCGGTATGCGGGCGCTGTGGGTCTCGCTGGCCGTGCTCGGCGCGACGGCCGTGGCGCAGGCGGCCGTGGCCGTGGCCTCGGGGTCGGTCGCACTGCTGGGCGACACCGTGCACAACGCGGCCGACGCGCTCACCGCCGTGCCGCTGGCCGTCGCCTTCGTGCTCGGCCGCCGCGCGGCGACGCGCCGGTTCACGTACGGCTACGGCAGGGCCGAGGACCTGGCGGGCCTCGTCGTCGTGCTGACGATCGCCGCCTCGGCGGCCTTCGCGGGCTGGACCGCGGTCACCCGGCTGCTCGATCCGCGGCCGGTGGACCATGTGCCCGTCGTCGCCGCGGCGGCGGTCGTCGGCTTCCTCGGCAACGAGTGGGTGGCCCGCCACCGCGTCCGCGTCGGCCGGGAGATCGGCTCCGCCGCGCTCGTCGCCGACGGACTGCACGCACGCACGGACGCCCTCACCTCACTGGCGGTCCTGGCGGGCGCGGGCGGCGCCGCCCTCGGCTGGGAGCTCGCCGACCCGCTGGTCGGGCTGGCGATCACGGCGGCGATCCTGCTGGTGCTGCGCGACGCCGCGCGCGAGGTGTTCGGGCGGGTCCTGGACGCCGTCGACCCGGCGCTGGTGGACCGGGCCGAGCAGGCGCTCGGCGAGGTGCCGGGCGTGTGCGGGGTGGGCGAGCTGCGGCTGCGCTGGATCGGGCACCGGCTGCGGGCCGAGGTGGCGGTCGTGGTGGACGGGGAGGCGAGCGTCCGTCGGGCGCACGGCGTCGCGGTCGCGGCCGAGCACGCCCTGCTGCACGCCGTCCCCGGGCTCACCGCGGCCCTGGTGCACGCGGACCCGGCGCCGGTACCGGGCGAGGCGGACCCCCATCTGCCCCTCGCCCACCACACGGCCGCCTGAGCGGCACCTGAGCGACGGGCCTACCGGCGCCGCGACCGCCGTCAGGCGATCCCCAGCCCCTCCAGCACCACCGCGTTCGGCAGTTCCGCGAACGCCTTGCCCGGCACGAGCAGCTTCCCGCGCCGCCGGCCGCTGCCCACCAGCACGTACGGCAGGTCGACCACCGCCGAGTCGACCAGCAGGGGCCATCCGTCCGGCAGCCCGATCGGGGTGACGCCCCCGTACTCCATCCCGGTCTCCCCGGTCGCGGTGTCCATCGAGGCGAACGACGCCTTGCGGGCGCCGAGCCGGCGCCGGACCACGCCGTTGACGTCGACGCGGGTCGTGGACAGGACGAGACACGCGGCGAGCGTGGTCTCCCCGCCCCGCTTGCCCGCGACGACCACGCAGTTCGCGGACTGTTCGAGCAGTTCCTGCCCGTAGTGCTGCACGAAGGTCGCGGTGTCCGCCCACTCGGGTTCGGTGTCCACGTACACGATCTGCTCGGCGGGAACGCTGCCGGTCCAGTCGCGCACGGCGGCGGCGACCGGGGCGGTGAGCTCGTCGAGGCAGTCGGGGGCGGGCGTCGCGTGCTCGAAGTGTCCGATGGGTGCGTGCATGTGCCGCACGCTAACAGGACCGCACCGGACACCGGACCGGTGTCTCACTGCACGGGCGCCCCGCCGTCGTCCCGCGCCGCGAGCCCGCGCACGCCCTCCTCGTCCAGTTCGCCCAGCTCGTCCGGTACGGCCAGCGCCAGCAGTTGCTCGGACGTCACCCCGTCCGGTACCGGCACCGGTGCGGGCGTCCGCAGGGGCGGCTGCCAGCCGGCCGCGGGGTCCCAGCTGCGGACCACGCGCGCGGGCGCCCCGGCCACCACCGAGTGGTCGGGTACGACGCCGCGGACCACCGCGCCCGCGGCCACCACCACGTTCCGTCCGATCCGCGCCCCCGGCAGGATCACGGCACCCGTCCCGATCCAGCAGCCGGGACCTATGGACACCGGCTCCATCCGCGGCCACTGCTTGCCGATCGGCTGGTGCGGGTCGTCGTAGGAGTGGTTCGTGGAGGTGACGTAGACGTACGGCCCGACGTAGCAGTCGCTGCCGATGGTGACCGTCGTGTCGGCGATGACGTGGCTGCCGCGGCCGAGGACCACACCGTCGCCGATGCGCAGGATCGGGTCGGGGCCGAGGTCGAGGTCGGGCATCAGCCCCGCGGTCAGCGTGACCTGTTCGCCGATGACGCAGTGCGCGCCGAGGTGGATCCAGGGCTCCCCGAAGACCGTGCCGAGCGGGAAGGCCAGCCGGGTGCCGGCGCCCAGCGCGCCGAACCGGAACCGGCCCGGCCGGTCGGCGGTCACCGAACCCGTGCGCTGCACCCAGGCCCAGCCCGCGTGGACGGCCCGCTGGACGATGCGGCGCCGCCAGGACGAGAACGTGTTCTTGCGCTCGGGCACCAGCTCACCGTACTGACCACGGCTGCCGCCCGGACCGCCGTACCGCTGTGATCTTCACCCCACGGCCCCGCGGGGGACGGGGGCGGCCGCACGGCTTACGGTGCCCGTACCCCGACGACACGAAGGAGCGGACGATGACGCACGAGGCCCTGATCGCGGGTGTGGCCGGCAAGGAGCCGAAGGTGGACCGGCAGGCGTACACGGCACCGAGGTCCGTGGTGGTCGGCGAGGTGACGCTGCATCCGGGGGCGAGCGTCTGGTACGGCGCCGTGCTGCGCGCGGAGGCCGAGCCGATCGTCGTCGGCGCGAACAGCAACGTGCAGGACAACTGCACCCTCCACACCGACCCGGGCTTCCCGGTCTCGATCGGCGAGGGCGTCTCGATCGGGCACAACGCGGTGGTGCACGGCGCCACCGTCGAGGACGGCTGCCTGGTCGGGATGGGTGCCACGGTGCTGAACGGCGCGGTGATCGGCGCCGGTTCGCTGGTCGCGGCGCAGGCGCTGGTGCCGCAGGGCATGCGGGTGCCGCCGGGTTCGCTGGTCGCGGGGGTGCCCGCGAAGGTCAGGCGGGAGCTGACGGCGGAGGAGCGCGAGGGCCTCGCCCTGAACGCGGCCCACTACGTGGAACTGGCCGGGACGCACCGCGAGGCGCACGAACGCTGACCGGCCCGGCGGCGGAGGCTACTCGGCGGCCGGGACCGGTTCGGCCGCCGCCGGCTTCTCGTCCTGCGCCTTCCTCGCCTTGCGCCGCACGATCAGCATCGAGGCCGCACCGAGCAGCACCGCCACCACCAGGCCGAGCCAGGAGAAGCGCTTGAGCCAGGACTCGGCGACGACACCGACGTAGTAGACGACCGCCGTGGTGCCGCCCGCCCACACGATGCCGCCGAGGACGTTGGCGATCAGGAACTTCCAGTACGGCATGCGCAGCACGCCCGCCAGCGGTCCGGCGAAGATGCGCAGCAGGGCCACGAACCGGCCGAAGAAGACGGCCCACATGCCCCACTTCCGGAAGGACCGCTCGGCGGTGGCGACATGGCCCTCGCTGAAGTGCCGGGGGAACCTGTCGCCGAGCCAGGCCAGCAGCGGGCGCCCGCCCTTGCGGCCGATGGCGTAGCCGATGGAGTCACCGATGATCGCGCCCGCGGTGGCGCACGCGCCGAGGACGACCGGGTCGATGTCACCGTGCTGCGAGGCCAGCAGGGCGGAGGAGACCAGGATGATCTCGCCGGGCAGCGGGATGCCCAGACTCTCCACGCCGATGACCAGGCCCACCAGCGCGTAGATGCTCACCGCGGGCACCGTCTCGAGCCATTCCTGGACGTGCAACGCCGCCGCTCCTTTCGCGTTCACCGGGCCTGACGGCTCCCGGCGTGCGGCTCCCGGGGAGCCGCACGCCGGGCAGCCTACCTCTTCGAGAAGACGCGTCCGCGGGTCACCGGGACACCCTTCCGACGACGGTGAGAGCCAGATCACGCGAGGACGCGCCGATCCACACGGTCCGCCGTCCGGTGCCGAGCACCCAGCCGTGCCGTTCCGGGTCCCAGGACGACAGGGTCCGCCGCCGGACGGTCACGGTGATCCGGCGCCGCTCCCCCGCCCGCAGTGCGAGCCTCCGGTAACCGCCCAGGACGCGTACGGCCTGGTCGAGCCGGAGGTCCGGGGAGCGGCCCACGTACACCTGCGGGACCGCGACGCCCGCGCGGTCGCCGGTGTTGCGCACGGTGAAGCCCACGTCGAGCCCTCGCCGCGTCCACCGCGCCGACGGCTCCGCGTAGGAGAAGGAGGTGTACGACAGCCCGTGCCCGAACGGGAACAGCGGCCGCACGCCCTTCGCGTCGTACCAGCGGTGGCCGATGTGGACGCCCTCCGCGTACTCCACGGTGCCGTCGACCCCGGGGTAGCGGCGCGGGTCGCCGGCGACGGGGTGGTGGTCGTCGCCGGCCGGGAAGGACTGGGTGAGGCGGCCGCCCGGGTCGCAGTCGCCGAACAGGACGGCGGCGGTGGCGGCCGCGCCCTCCTGGCCCGGGTAGTACATCTGGAGCACGGCGGCGGTCCCCTCCAGCCAGGGCATCGAGACCGCGGACGAGGTGTTGAGGACGACGGTGGTGCGCGGGTTGGCCGCGGTCACCGCCCCGATCAGCTCCTCCTGGTGGCCGGGGAGCGCGAGGGTCGTGCGGTCCAGGCCCTCGGTGGCGTCCTCGTAGGCGAACAGGACGACGTGACGCGCCTCCCGCGCGGCCTTCACGGCCCGGGCGACCTCCCGTGCGCGGGTGGTGCCGTCGACGCACCGCAGCCGGAACCGCAGCCCGTCGGCGCCGCCCGCCGCGGTGATCCGCAGCCGGTGGCGGCCCTTCGTCACCGCGGTCGTGGCGCGGCGCACGGACAGTCCGTCAGGCGCGGCGGAGCCGAACCCGCCGGAGAAGAACTCCTGGTAGCCGGGCTGCTGCGGGAACAGCTCCGCACCGTCGAGCAGCACCTTCGGCCGCTTCGTGGGGTCTCCGTCGTAGTGCAGGACGAACGTCCACTCGTCGTCCCGGTGCACGGTGAGCGTCCCGTCGTACGCCCAGTCCTTCCCGGCGGCGACGCGCCGCTCCTCGAGGCGGACGGCCGGGGTGAGGGCGTCCCCGGGCAGTGCCTCGCCGAAGAGGTTCTCGCCGGGCGCGTGGGTGACCCGCGCGTGTGTGCCCGCGCGCCGCCGGATCGCCGTCAGGGGGCTGTCGGCGTGGTCGGGCACGACGTGGGCGCTCCCGCCGCCGCCGACGAAGGGGCGGGAGCCGGAGGGCCCGATGACGGCGATGTCCCCGGCGCCGGCCGGCAGGGGCAGCGCCCGGCGTTCGTTCCTGAGGAGGGTGGCCCCGGCCTTGGCGACCTCCAGCGCCACGGCGGCACCCGCGCGCGCGTCACGGCGTGGGCGGGGCGGGCCGCCGTGGCCGTCGAGCAGTCCGAAGCGGTCCAGTACGCCGAGGATCCGGCGGACGGCCCGGTCGACGTGTCCCTCGGGGACGCCGCCGTCCCGGACGGCCCGCTCCAGCGCGGCGCCGAAGTACCTGCCGTCCGGCATCTCCATGTCGAGGCCCGCGGCGATCGAGGCGACGGTGCTGTGCGCGGCGGACCAGTCGGTCATCACCCAGCCCGCGAAGCCCCAGGTGTCCCGCAGGACCTTGGTGAGCAGGTCCCTGTTCTCGCAGGCGTGGACGCCGCCGACCTTGTTGTACGCGCCCATCACGGCACCCGCGCCGGCGGTGACGGCCGCTTCGAAGCCGCGCAGTTCGACCTCGTGCAGCGTCTGCTCGTCCACCCGCACGTCGACCGTCTCGCGGTCCCGCTCCTGGTTGTTCAGCGCGAAGTGCTTGACCGTCGCGACGAGGCCCTCGTCCTGGATGCCGCGGATCTCGGCCGCGACCAGGTCGCCGGAGAGCAGCGGGTCCTCGCCGAACGTCTCGAAGTTGCGGCCCGCGTACGGGGTGCGGACGAGGTTCACCATCGGGGACAGCAGCACGTCCTGGCCGAGCGCGCGGCCCTCGCGGCCGATGACCCGGCCGTAGCGGCGGGCGAGGTCCGGGTCGAACGCGGCGGCGAGCAGCACCGGGGCGGGCAGCGCGGTGGCGTGCCGCGTCACGCGCACCCCGGCGGGGCCGTCGGCCAGCCGGAGCGGGGGGATGCCGAGGCGGGGCACCCCGGGGACGTACCCGGCCTGGCCGAGCGGTGCGGGATCGGTGGCGCCGTGCAGGAGGGAGATCTTCTCGGCGAGCGTGAGCCGGGCGAGCAGCCGCTCGACGCGGGCCGGTCCGCCGGAGGAGAGGGAGGTGGTGGCGGTGTGCGGGGGGACCGTGAGCCCGGTGGCGGTCGCCGCCGTGGCGACCGTGACGGCTCCGCCCAGCAGACGCAGGGCGGAGCGCCGGGACACGGAGGACGGGGCGGGAGCGGTGGTGGGGGTGCGGGCGGGGACGGACACGGGCCGTCACTCCTTCGTGCGCGTGTCGTGGCGGACCGCGTGGAACACGCCGGCGGGCGCCGGCTCCCGGCCCTTGCCCACACTCTGCTCCACCGGCGACAGGGCATGCCGCCGGACACCGCGGGTACGGCACGAAAGCGTGACGTCAGCCGCCCGGGCGCAGGGTCCACACCACCGTCATCTCCCCGGTCACGGCGCCGTCGCCGCGCCGTATGGCGACGGACACCGGGAACTCCGGACGCTGTCCGGCGTCCAGTTCGGCGACGACCTCGGCGGCGGGGCGGCCCAGCGTCGCGGTCGCCGTGACCGGCCCCATCGCCAGCTTCCTGTACGCGATCTCGGCGCCGACCGCGAGCGGTACGGCCCGGGAGAGCTGCTCCCCGAAGGCCGCGAGCACGACGGCGCCGCTCGCCGACTCGCCCAGCGTGAACATGGCGCCGGCGTGCGGGCCGCCGAGGTGGTTGTGGTAGTCGCGCTGGTCCGGCAGCGTCACCACGGCCCGCTCCGGCGTCGTCTCCGCGAACTCCAGGTTCAGCGTCCTGGCCATCGGCACCGTGGCGGCGAGCATCTCGCCGATCGACTTCTGGTCTGCGCTCATGAGCCGGAGGTTACCCACGAGTAGCCACTGTTGGCCAGGGTGGTGCGGAGGACGGCGCGAACAAACGATTTGGCACCTCGCTCCCCGGCCCGGGACAGTGTGCCGGTGACCTCAGCAGACCCCGTACGCCCCCGGCGCCGCGCCTGGGCGGGCCGCAACCACACCCTGCTGACCGCCGCGGCGGTCGTGACGGGCCTGGGCAGCCACGGCGCCCTGATCGCCTCGGCGTTCGCCGTCCTCGAGGCGGGCGGCGACGGCGGCGACGTCGGTCTGGTCGCGGCGGCGCGCACCCTGCCGCTGGTGCTGTTCCTGCTGGTGGGCGGCGCGATCGCGGACCGGCTGCCGCGGCACCGGGTGATGGTCGCGGCGAACACCCTGAACTGCGTCTCACAGGGCGCCTTCGCGGCGCTCGTGCTGACCGGGGAGCCCCAGCTGTGGCAGATGGTGCTGCTGTCGGCCCTCGGCGGCACCGGACAGGCGTTCTTCGGCCCGGCGGCCGAGGGCATGCTGCTGTCCTCGGTCACCGCCGAGCAGGCGGGGCGCGCCTTCGCGCTGTTCCGTTTCGCGACGCAGGGGGCGACGCTGACCGGCGCGGCCGTCGGCGGCGCGCTGGTCGCCGTGATCGGCCCCGGCTGGGTGCTCGCGGTGGACGCCGCCGCGTTCGCGGTCGCGGGGCTGCTGCGCGCCTTCCTCGACGTGAGCCACATCCCGCCGCGTACACCGGGCCACGGCATGCTCGCCGATCTGCGGGACGGCTGGCGGGAGTTCACCGGACGGACCTGGCTGTGGGCGATCGTCGTCCAGTTCTCCCTGGTCAACGCGGTCGTCACCGCAGCCGACGCGGTCTACGGACCGCAGGTCGCCCGGGACCACCTCGGCGGGCCGGGCTCCTGGGGCCTGGCGCTCGCCCTGTTCGGCGCGGGCAACGCGGCCGGGGCGCTGCTGATGACGCGCTGGCAGCCGCGCCGGCTGCTCCTCGTGGGCACGCTGTGCGTGTTCCCGTTCGCGCTGCCGTCCGCCGCGCTGGCCGTACCGCTGCCGCTGTCCCTGCTGTGCGCGGCGATGTTCGTGAGCGGTCTGTCCATCGAGGTGTTCGGCGTCTCCTGGATGACCGCGCTGCACCAGGAGATACCCGAGGAGAAGCTCTCCCGGGTCGCGGCGTACGACTGGATCGGCTCGGTGTCGCTGGTGCCCCTGGCCACGGCACTGGCGGGCCCGGCGGAGGGCGGGTTCGGGCGCCCGGCGGCCCTGTGGGGCTGTGCCGCGCTGGTCGTGGCGGCCACCGCTGCGGTGCTGTGCGTGCGGGACGTACGGGATCTGACGCGGCGCACCGGGCCCGTGGGCGTGAAGCGGCCGGGCGACGGGCCGGACACGGCCGTCCCGGCCGCCCCGGCGTCCGCCACCGGGGGTTGAGCCCCGCACGGTCAGCGCGGCGGATCGGAGGACGGCCGCGGGGCGGGCGGGAGGCGTGGCACCGCGTCGCGCAGCGCGCGGGTGGCGGGGTGCGCGGGGTGGCGCAGCACGTCGGCCAGCAGGCCCTCCACCACGACCCGTCCGTGCCGCAGGACGGCCACGTGCCGGCACAGCCGCTCCACGACCAGCGTCAGCGGGTGCCCGGAGCGGAACCGCACGTGGTCGCGCAGGGTGAACGTCCAGGTCCGGCGGTCCTTCGACGAGGTCCACCGGGTCGCGAGCACCCCTTCGGCCCTGCCGGTGCCGGCGTCGTACCGGGTGAGCGTCTCGTACGTGTTGGCGAGGGCCACCATCTCGTCGGAGTAGGAGCGCGCCGGGTCGCACTCGGTCACCAGCCCCGTTCCGATCAGGTGGACGAAGGTGTCGTCGTCCCGGCCGGCCGTACCGCCCCCGCCGGAACAGCCGCCCACCGCCAGCGACGGCGGCCGCCGCGGTGGCCAGGGGCCGCGGACGGCTCCGCGCGCGGTCCGCTGCGCGGACATCCGTCCGGGTGGAACGACCGGGGAAAGGCTGCACCGACATGACCGGGCCCTCCGGGACTGGTCCTGCCAGGTTGGCACGCGCGTACGGCTGATCGGCAGCCCCCGTCGGGCTGTTCGAGCTCCCGCCGGGCCGTACCGTCGCCGGTGCCGCGGGCCCTAACCGATGCCGAAGGCGCCCTCCGGCGGCTCCGGCGACGGTACGGCGTCCTCGTCGCGCACGGGCTCGGCGGCGCCGACGAGCACGCGCAGCGCCGCACCGTGCACGACGCGGGCCGGGAAGGCGTCGGCGGCCGTGCGGCGGGCCAGCGCCGCGGTGTCGAGCGGCCGGTGGGCGGCGAGGAGCACGGCGTTGCCGAAGCGCCGGCCGCGCAGCACGCCCGGCTCGGCGACCAGCGCGAGCTCGGCGAAGACCGTGGCCAGCGTGGCGAGCTGGGAGCGCAGGAAGGCGAAGGGCGCGGCGTCCGCGAGGTTGGCGAGATAGACCCCGTCGCCCCGCAGGACGCGGGCGGCGGCGCGCGTGTACGCGACCGTCGTCAGGTGCGCGGGGACGCGGGAGCCGCCGAACACGTCCGCGACCAGGATGTCGGCGGAGCCGGCCGGTGCCGCCTCGAGCCAGGCGCGGGCGTCCGCGCCGTGCAGCGTGATCCGCTCCCCGGCCGGCAGGGGCAGGTGTTCGGTGACCAGTTCCAGCAGGCCGCGGTCGGCCTCGACGACGTCCTGGCGGGAGCCGGGCCGGGTGGCGGCGACGTACCGGGGCAGGGTGAGCGCGCCACCGCCGAGGTGAGCCACGTCGAGCGGCCGCCCGGGCGCGGCCACCGTGTCCAGCGCGTGCCCGAGCCGCCGCGCGTACTCGAACTCCAGGTGGGCCGGCTCGTCGAGGTCGACGTACGACTGCGGCGCCCCGTCGACCGTCAGCAGCCAGGCCCGCTCCCGGTCGACGTCCGGCATGAGCTTGGCGGTCCCGTGGTCGGTGACCCGGGTGACGGGTATGGGCTCGTTCACGGACCCATTGTGCCGCCGGGCCGCGCGGGGCCGGGTGCCCGCACACCTGCGGGCACCCGGCCCCGTGTTCAGCCGACCGAGGTCACCGTCCCCGCGCCGACCGTGCGTCCGCCCTCGCGGATCGCGAAGCCGAGGCCGGGCTCCAGCGGGACCTCACGGCCGAGCGTGACCGTCATCGTGACGGTGTCGCCGGGCCGGGCGACCGCCGTCTCCCCGAGGTCGATGTCGCCGACCACGTCCGCGGTGCGGAGGTAGAACTGCGGCCGGTAGCCGGTCGACACCGGAGTAGTGCGGCCGCCCTCGCGCGCCGACAGCACGTACACCCGCGCCGTGAAGCGGCGGCCGGGCACGACGCTGCCGGGCGCGGCGACGACGTGCCCGCGCCGTACGGCGTCGCGCGGGACACCGCGCAGCAGCAGCGCCACGTTGTCGCCGGCCTGGGCCTCCGCCATCGGCTTCCCGAAGGTCTCCACCCCGGTGACCACGGACTCCAGCTCCGCGCCGAGCACCTCCACGCGGTCGCCCACGCGGACGGTGCCCCGCTCGACGGCGCCGGTGACGACCGTGCCGCGGCCGGTGATGGTGAGGACGTTCTCCACCGGCAGCAGGAACGGCGCGTCCAGGTACCGCTCCGGCACGGGCACGTACGTGTCCACCGCGTCGAGCAGCGCCTCGATCGACGCCGTCCAGCGCGGGTCGCCCGCGAGGGCCTTCAGCCCGGAGACCCGGACGACGGGGACGGAGTCGCCCCCGTAGCCGTGCGCGGTGAGCAGTTCGCGGACCTCCAGCTCGACCAGGTCGGTCAGCTCCTCGTCCCCCGCGTCCGCCTTGTTGAGGGCGACGACGATGTGGTCGACGCCCACCTGGCGGGCGAGCAGCACGTGTTCGGCGGTCTGCGGCATGATCCCGTCGAGCGCGGAGACGACGAGGATCGCCCCGTCGAGCTGCGCCGCGCCGGTGACCATGTTCTTGACGTAGTCGGCGTGGCCCGGCATGTCGACGTGCGCGTAGTGCCGGGTGCCGGTCTCGTACTCGACGTGCGCGATGTTGATGGTGATGCCACGCGCGGCCTCCTCCGGCGCCTTGTCGATGCGGTCGAAGGGGACGTAACGGGTGCTGTCGCCGGAGCCGCGCTCGGCGAGCACCTTGGTGATGGCGGCGGTCAGGGTGGTCTTGCCGTGGTCGACGTGACCCATGGTGCCGATGTTGAGATGGGGTTTCGTGCGGACGTAAGCCGTCTTGGACATGGCGCTGCCTCGAAGTGTTCGGCTGTGCTCAAGTGACGGTTCCGGCGCGGAGAAGCGGCCGGAACGGGGACCCCGAGGTGTTTCCGACCCTCCCCCTGCGGGGTCCGCCGGACGATCCGGGGAGGGTCAGCTTCGGGCGCCGTCTGCCGCTGCGGCGGCCGTGCCGATGACGACGAGAAGGGCAGCCTTCGGCGCATCCGCGACTGTCGCGGATGCGGCGCTGAGGAAGGCGTGCCGGAACATGACGCCGATCATCTCCGACGCGTCCGCCCGCGTCGAACGATTTTCGTGACGGGTGTGACCACGGGGATCCACGGCCGCCAAAGCGGCTCCGGGGCGTCTTTTGACGAGAGATGCTTCACACGGCGACGCACGGCCTGGACGGCGCGGGGGGGCGGGAGGGGCGCGGGAGGGGCGCGGATGAAGCGCGCGCTTCTCCCTGAGCCGCTTGGCGCGCGCTCACCGCCCGCGCGGCCGACCGCTTCCGAGCCGGTCCGTCCGTGGCGCGCGGCGCGGCTGTCCGCGTCCCGTCTCGCCAGGTCAGCGCGGGGAGGGACGGAGAAGTCGCCGTGTTCCACGAAGGCGCGTACGGGTCCCCGGGGCGGCCGCCGAGGTGTACGGAGAGCCGATCCGTGTCAGCGCGATGCCGGCCGGAGACGGCGTTCCGGTGCCCCGGCCGGGTAACCCGGCGTTCCCCGGCCCGTGGCGGTCGTGAGACGTTCCATACGGCGCTCACACATATCGGTCGGTTACTGTCGCCGGATGCTCGATGCCACCACCCGCTCTGGGGGCACCGCCACGGCCGTTCCCCCGGCCACCGCCACGGAGCTCGCCGCCCCCGCGGCCGCCTCTTCCCCGTCCCTGTCCGTTCCGCCCGTCTCCCCGACGGGCCCCGCCGCACGCTGCGTCCGCGTGCTGCTCTCCCCATGGGCGCGTTTCTCGCTGCTCCTGGCGCTCCTCGCGGGCGCCGCGTCGGCCGTCCTGCTGTTCGAACCACAACAGATCCTGACCGGCGGCTGGCCACCGCAGCTCGGGGGCGCCGCCGCCGCGCTCGTGTACGCCGTCGCGTACGGGCTGTGCACGGTGGCGTTCGTGCCGCGGCCGCTGCTCAACCTGGCGGCCGGCGCCCTGTTCGGCTCCGAGTTCGGCCTGGCGGCCGCGCTGGGCGGCACGGTGCTCGGGGCCGGGATCGCCTTCGGCCTCGGCCGGCTGCTCGGACAGGACGCGCTGCGGCCACTGCTGCGCGGCCGCGTGCTGCAGGCGGTCGACGGACAGCTCAGCCGGCACGGCTTCCGCTCGATGCTGGCGGCCCGGCTGTTCCCCGGCGTGCCGTTCGCGGCGTCGAACTACTGCGCCTCCGTCTCCCGCATGGGCTGGCTGCCGTTCCTGCTCGCCACGGGGCTCGGCTCGATCCCGAACACCGCGGCGTACGTGGTGGCCGGCGCCCGCGCCTCGACGCCGACCTCGCCCGCGTTCCTGATCGCCATGGCGTGCATCGCCGTACCGGCCCTGATCGGCGCGGTGGTGGCCTGGCGCAAGCGCCACCACCTGCGGCCCACGGGCCGGTGACCGCCTCACCGGCGGTCCGTCACGTCCCCCGGTAGACGTCCAGCCGTCCGCACATCCCGAACTTCCCGTACTGCGCGGGCTGTTCGACCCGTACGACGGCGTCCGCCAGATGGGAGACGTCACCGTCCTCCAGCCGGTCGAGCTGGTCACCGGTGGCCGCCGCGGCCGCGCGGGCGCCGCGCTCCCAGCGCTCCCGCCACTCCGCGAGCCGGGGCCGCACCAGCGCGGCCGCGGCCCGGTGGAAGGCCGCCAGCGGCTCCGGACCGTCGGCGTCGCGCAGCGCCCGGTAGCCCTCCAGCGCGAGGTCGCGCCGCGCACGGGCGGCCCGCTCCCGCTCCTCCTCCGGGGCGTCCGCCGGGACGGTGGTCGCGGCGGCGTACGTCTCCGGGTCGGTGAGGTACTCGGGCGGCAGGGTGAGCACGGCGTCGCCCGCCTCCGGCAGCCCGTTGTTCTGCATCAGCACCGTGATCCGCAGGTCGTCCTCGTTGACCAGCCGGTGGATGGTGCCCGGCGTGAACCAGGCGACCGTGCCGGGCACGAGCGGCGTCACCTCGTACCCGGAGGCGGTCAGCGTCTGCACCGCGCCGCGCCCACCGGTGACGACGTACGCCTCCGAGCAGGTCAGGTGCAGATGGGGGCTGCCCCCGCACACACCGTCGGCCGCCGGCCAGTCGTACACGGACAGGTGCGACAGCGCGACCGCGCCGGGCAGCCCGGCGAAGCCGGTCGCCACCGCGCCGGCCCCGGCCCCCGTCACCACGGGTGCTCCTCCAGGTACTTGGCGATCTCGTCCCGCTCCCAGGCCCCGTCGGCCACCACCACCCGGTACCGGCGGGTCAGCGTGTCACCGGGCGCGAGCTCCAGCTCGTCGTGGAAGGCCCAGGACGGCGCGACGGCGGCGAAGGGCTCGTTGCGCACGAACCAGTGGGCGGGGTGGGTGCCCCGGGCCCCGTCGTGGTCGTTCTCGGGGGCGTGCGCGAAGACCAGAGTGGCGTGGCCGTCGGTGACGTCGTGCTCGCCCGAGTAGGCCAGCCAGGGCGACTGGCTCCCCATCAGCCCGGGCCCCTCCGCGTCGGGCCCGATGACCCGGCCGTCCCGGAAGGCCCTGGGGCCGCGCCAGAACAGGCCCGTGTAGCCCGCGTTCGAGCGCCCGGCGGTGGTCGGGCTGCCGAAGAGCAGTGGTTCGTCGCGCCGGTTGGTGATGGCGCTGGTCCAGGTCAGCGCCCAGGACCCGGCCGCCGGGTCGACGTCGTGCACCTCGATGCGGCGCTCCTCGTCGGCCCACAGCTCACCGGTGTACGGGTGCCAGGTGAGCCGCTCGGCGATGACGGCACGGTCGCCGCCCGCGGACACCTCGTCGAAGCCGACGTGCGCCATCGATCCCACGCGCTCGGGAAGAGGGAGGTAGCCCTCCCCGTGCACATAGCTGTTGCCGCCCCACAGGTTCTGCCCGGACAGGTGCGAGGCGGTGAGCTGGAGGCCCTTGTGCCAGCGGTGGTCGTTGGGGCGGTAGTCGGTGACGACGTCGCCCTTGAGGGTGCGGACCGGGTGCAGGTACGGCTTCGGCGCCTCCCAGGCCGCCTCGGGCCGGTAGACGTAGGCGAACAGCTCGACACCGGTGGTGGGTTCGGTGACCGTGACCCGGTCGCCGTGGGCGTGGACGATGCGCAGGCCGTCGTGGATGGTCATGCGGGGATCTCCTCGCTGCTCTCGGCGCCCGCGGTCGCGGGTGCCCAGCCGGGGGCGCCGCCGTGCAGGGCGGTGTAGTACGGGTCGCCGGGGCCGATCTCCCCGGCCCGTACGGTGGTGTCGGTGAACGCCGACTTGTAGATCGCGGTGATCAGCTCCAGGCTGGTGCGCCCGTCGGCGCCGCTGGATCGCGGCCGCGTCCCGGCGCGCATGCTGGCCACCAGGTCCCGCAGCTGCGCCAGGTGCGAGCTCGGCACGTCCGCGCCGAAGTCCCGCCAGGCAGCCGCGTCCTCGTCCGGCACGTCCCGGGCGGGGGTGATGCGCCAGTTGTCGTTGCTGTGGCCGTACAGGTGCGTGAGCTCGACGGTGGCGCGCTCACAGTCGATGCGTATGCGGCTGACTTCGTCGGGGCTGAGGACGCTGTTGACGACCGTCGCCATGGCGCCGTTCCCGAAGCGCACCAGGGCGGTCGAGACGTCCTCGGTCTCCACGTCGTGCACCAGCCGCCCCGCCATGGCCCGCACCTCGCTCCACGGACCGAGCAGATCGAGCAGCAGGTCCATCTGGTGGATGCCGTGGCCCATGGCGGGCCCGCCGCCCTCCGTCTCCCAGCGGCCGCGCCAGGGCACGGCGTAGTAGGCGGCGTCGCGGTACCAGGTGGTCTGGCAGTGCGCCACCAGGGGGCGCCCCATGGCCCGCTCGGCGATCAGCCGCCGCACGTGCCGGGAACCCGAGCCGAAACGGTGCTGGAAGACGATCGAGGCGTACGGGCCCCCGTCGGCGCCCTCCTCCGCCTCCACGGCGTCGAAGTCCGCGAGCGTGGGGACCGGCGGCTTCTCGCACCACACCCAGGCACCGGCCCGCAGCGCGGCCACGGTCTGCTCACGGTGCAGGGTCGGCGGGGTGCAGACGGCGACGAGGTCGGGCCGCGCCTCCGCGAGCATCTCGTCCAGATCGGTGTAGGCGTGCGGGATGCCCGCCTCGGCGCAGAACGCCTCGACCGCGCCGGCGTCGATGTCGACCGCGGCGACGACCTCCGTCTCGCCCTCCCCGGCGAGCGCGGTGAGCGCGGGCAGGTGGCAGCCGCGGGCGATGCCGCCGGTGCCGACGATCGCGGCGCGGATGCGGCGGCCGTCGAGCGGGGGCGGCACGGGACGGTCCGGGACCGGGTCGGCGAGGGGCGTGCGGCTCTGGTTCGTACGGCTGGCGTCCGTACGGCTCTGTGGGGTGTCGGGACCGGAAGCGTCACTGGATGTCGGCATGTACGTGATCAGCTCTCCATCGGTCGTGCGGGCGGAGGCGGGGACGTGGACGGCGGCTCCGTCACACCGGCGATAGCAAGCGCTTTCCCCGCCGCTGCAACGTATGCCGGGCCGGAACGGGCGGTCAACACCCCGGACGGCGCCCCGGACGATCTCCGTCCCCTCGGGTCGCGTACGGGCCCGTACGCGGCCCGAGGCCTCACTGGAGCCCGCCAGCCCAGGTGCCGAGCCCTTCACCCGGAGGCGCTACGCTGCCCCTTGCACCCGTGATCAGCGCCCCACCGCGAGCACGCGTGTCCGTCGACCCTCTTCGAGCAGCGCTTGGACCACGTACTCCATGTCTTGGTTTGAATCCCTCATCCTCGGACTCGTCCAGGGACTGACGGAGTTCCTCCCCATCTCCTCCAGCGCCCACCTGCGGCTGACCGCGGCGTTCTCCGGCTGGGAGGATCCCGGCGCGGCCTTCACCGCGATCACGCAGATCGGCACGGAGATCGCGGTGCTGATCTACTTCCGCAAGGACATCGGGCGGATACTCGCCGCGTGGTCCCGGTCGCTGACGAACAAGGAGATGCGGCAGGACCACGACGCGCGGATGGGCTGGCTCGTCATCGTCGGCTCCATCCCGATCGGCGTGCTCGGCGTGACGCTCAAGGACCAGATCGAGGGGCCGTTCCGCGACCTGCGCCTGACCGCGACGATGCTCATCGTCATGGGCATCGTCCTCGGCGTCGCGGACCGGCTGGCGGCACGCGACGAGACGGGCGGCCGGCACCGGGCGATCAAGGAACGCAAGACGCTGAACGAGCTGAACGTCAAGGACGGCCTGCTCTTCGGTGTCGCCCAGGCCATGGCCCTCGTCCCGGGCGTCTCCCGTTCCGGCGCCACCATCAGCGGCGGCCTCCTCATGGGGTACAACCGTGAGGCCGCGGCCCGCTACTCGTTCCTCCTCGCCATCCCGGCGGTGCTCGCCTCCGGCGGCTTCACGCTCAAGGACGCGGTCGAGGAGGGCGGCGTCTCGTGGGGGCCGACCGTTCTCGCCACGATCGTCTCCTTCGTGGTGGGTTATGCGGTCATCGCCTGGTTCATGAAGTTCATCACCACCAAGAGCTTCATGCCCTTCGTCTGGTACCGCGTCGTCCTCGGCATCGTCATCATCGCGCTGGTCGGCATGGGCGTGCTGGACCCGAACGCGGGGGACTCGGCGCACTGACGGAGGCCGTGGACCGGCGGATTCCTCTAGCCGCCGGGTAGCGGAAATCAGCGGAGAATCCCGTCCATTCGCGGCCTCTCCCCATGGTCATCTCCCAGTCGCCTCCCACTCTCCCACTCCCCTGCGGCACTGCTACTGCTCCTGGGCCGGTGAAGTCGCGGACAAGCCGATGCATGAGGGCCTCTTTCTCCCAACTGTCACTGCTGTCACCATGGCTGGCGTCGGGGCGAGCCCGAACAGGTGTAGCCCGAAGCGTTTCGAAGGGGAACAGATGCGCATCAAACGACAGCGAGCTGTGACAAGACTCGCGACAGCAATCGGGGCGGGAGTGCTGGCGACCGCTGGCATGACGGTTCCTGCCGTCGCCGCGGACTCCGGACCGGCCGCCGCCCCGCACAGCCAGAGCGTGGGCATTCAGAGCGGCTACGTGGAAACCTGGATCAACGGGAACGTCAGGTTCGGACCGTCTACGACCTACGGGATCAACTACACCGTGGCCGCGGGATTCCGTTCATACGGCCTTTGCTGGCAGCAGGGCGGCTGGGTCAACGCCAACGGCGTTGCCCACGACAAGTGGGTCAAGCTCGACGACAACGCGTGGATCTGGGGCGGCCTGCTCAAGGGCGACGAGACCGGCGGCGTCCACAACCACTGCTGACCTGGTTGACTCGCCGGTGGTTCCGGTGCCGGGAGAGGGCCCCCACAGGAAGAAGCAGGGGGCCCTCGTGCGCACACCAGACGACCGAACCGGCCGCTGAGCGCCCCGCCGACCACCTTGGAACCTGCGGGGCCTCGCCGCGCCCGGGGCCGCAGGATCGGATCATGTCCACCGATGCCTCCGACCGCGGCCGCGTGCGTCCCGCTGCCCTCGTGGACGAGGAGATCCGGGGCCTGCCCGCGCGCACCCGGCGGCGGCTTGCGTCATCTAGGGGACGAAGGACTGCTGTGCAGTTCAGGGCAATGATCGGCGGTGCAGGCAAGTAAGGCGTGTCAGCGTTTGATGCGTCCGCGGACGGCGAGGATGCCGAGGGCGAGGAGAGCGGGTTCGAGGAAGCGGGAAGTCATCTTGATGTAGGTGCCGGGCGTGGTGAGGTTCTGTCCGCTGGAGCGGAAGACGACCGAGTTGATGGCGACGCGGGTGGCTTTCTCCGCGCGGGCCCACGTCATGCGCTGGTTCCAGCCGCCGTGCAGGGCAGGTTCGGGCGTGCTGGTGTGGAGACTGATCTTGCTGTTGGTCAGGGTGCCGGTGGTCGCGGGATCGGGGTCGTGGGCGGGCAGTCCGAAGCCCATGAGCAGGACGTCGTCGTCGCCCAGGCCCGCGTGGTTGGCGCGGCCGTAGCCGATGAGGTGGACGCGGCCGTCCTTGGTGATGACGCCTTGGGGAAGGGGGCCGGGCAGGCCGGGACGGCCGTCGTGGCAGAGGCGGACGGTGCGGTCGCTGCCGGAGGTCACGGTGTGGTGGATCATCACGCCGTGCATCGGGCCCCAGGGACCCGCCTCGTTGCGGTTGCGCTGCTTCCAGCCGCCGACCTCGACGACGGTGACGCCCTCGTTCCGCAGGGCTGTCAGTCGTTCCGCAGGGCCGTCAGGGAGGTGCCCGCGGGCATGGGCGGTGCCATGGTCAGGCTCCCGTCGAGTGGATGGCGAGCTTGAACTCGGCGAGGAGCAGGCGGCGCGGTGCGCTGTCGTTGTGGGAGACGCGCACCGCGAGCGGCACCCCGGGGTGCACGAAGATCTCGTGGTGCTTGGTGAAGCACTGCATGCCCGGGCTCGGCGGCCGGTGGTCGGTGGCCGTGGTGTTCACCGGGTCGCCGGTCAGCCCCAGCGGGTCGCGGACGAACTGGTCCCGCAGCTCGGTGTAGTCGCCCGCCTCCCACTGGATCATCGCGGTCAGCGAGCCCCAGCCGTCCGCGGCCGGCCAGATCAGCCCCGCCCGGTCGTCGGTGCGCCAGTTGGTGACCTGGTAGCCGTCGGGCTGGGCGACCTGGTGCATGCCGTGCGCGTCGTAGGACTCGCCGGCCCCGAAGGGGAAGCGCACGACCTGGTAGCCGCCCTGAGGTATGACCTGCGGCTCGTCGAGGATCAGTGAGCAGACGTGAACAGACATCGGCGTACCTTTCGGTCAGGCGGCCTGGTAGTGGCCGTGAAGGCGGAGGGCGAATCCAGATGCCCACGCGGTGGATCCGGTTGATGATCCTCCGAATGAGGTGGCGGCGTCGATGAGTCCGCCGGAGTCGCCGGTGATGTTGTTGTAGGCGCCGCCGATCAGATCGACCTCGAAGACGCTGACGGTGGTGAGGCGGGCGCGGACGGGGAAGCGTTCGCTGCCCGAGGCGCCCTGGATCTCTCCCGAGCCTGCGATGAGCCGCGTCTCGGCGGCGGTCACGGGGGCGGAGAACCGCCAGTTGTCGAAGGTACCGCGCATGCTGCGGCAGCCCACGATTCCGGCGGCGGCGAGGTCGGATTCGGTGGCCTCCGGCTGCCAGCCCACCGGGTCCGTGCCGCTCGCCGTCCACGCGCGCGCCTTCAGCGCGGTCCCGTCGCCTTGGAAGCGCAGCCGGTAGAAGGTGTGCGCGGTGTGCGTCAGCGTGGTCGTGTACGTCCCGAGCCGCGTTTCCACTCCGGCAACACGCTTACGGAGCGTCAGCGTCATGACCTGCGCGGTGGAGATCGCCAGCCGGGCCATGTACAGGTCGTTGCCGTCCGCGGCCCGCCCGACCACGGAGACGTACTGCGGGCCGCCGGTCGCGAGCGCGCCGGTGGCGACGTCCGCCTGCACCTCGAAGTCCGCGGTCGATGCCGCGAGCGTCGACAGGCGCGCCACGTCGGCACTGGTCAGCGTGTGCGTCCCCGCGGTGCCCGTGACGTCGTGGTCGCTGCCGGCGCCCCCGGCGTTGGTCCACGCCCCGCCGATGCCGGCGCTGCCCCAGCCGTCCGTCACCGACCGGGTGAACGCATCCGACGCCCACGAGGAGAGGCCGATGACCCGCATCACCTCACCCCCGGTACGGACGTCGAGAGGGAACTCCTCCGGGCTGCCGCCCGCCGGGCGGATCATCACGTGGGTGGCCCACAGGACATCCGTCGACGGCGGGAAGTCAGGGACGGCCGGTGCCGCGTTCGCCGGCGTCGCGCCCACCGGGGCCGTGGCCGTCACCTCGAAATAGGTCCACTCGTTCTTGACCACCGCGTCGTCATCGCTCGATGAAGTTCATCACCACCAAGGGCTTCATGCCCTTCGTCCGGTACCGCGTCGTCCTCGGCATCGTCACCATCGCGCTGGTCGGCATGGGCGTGCTGGACCCGAACGCGGGGGACTCGGCGCACTGACGGGACCGCCCGGCACACAACGCCATTCCCACCACGCCCACTTGACGCCGGGCCACGGATCTCCCGGCCGTGACCAATCGCATACCGCGCACGTAGCCGTCCGGTGGCGCACTGTCAGCCACGGTGCATAGTCTGTTGGCATGCCCGCAAAAACCGCACCCTCTGGTCCCGCGCGGTCCGCTGCCGCGGTGAACGAGCAGATACGAGCCCTGTGGACCCGCACGGGCGGCTCCCTGTCCGACCGGGAGCGGGCCGAGTACGAGACGCTGGTCGTCGAGTGGGCCATGGCGGCGCGCGGAGAGGTCATCGAAGCGGCCTGAGCCCGCGCTCCGCCGGCCCGGGCCCGGCCCGCCCGGACTCTCCCCGTGGCCGTGGTCCGTGGGAAGCCGCCCGGCCCCACGAACCGTACGGCGCCGGTGACCGGCCCCCCTGAAGGACCGGTCACCGCCGGTCGTCCGCCTGCCGCAGGTGGGCCGTCAGTCCGTCGTCCACCGGGTACGGGCGCTCCACGGGCAGCAGCCGTGCCGCGTGGTCGAGTTCGCGCCGTCCCACCAGGCCGTGGATCTCCCGCGCCAGCGGTGTCACGTCCTCGATGCCCACGATCCACTCGTCCGCGTACCGCGCCGCCGCCTCCCCGGACAGGCCCAGCTGCAGGGAGCGGTACGGCAGCGGGTTCAGCCGCAGATCGCGCTCGGGGTCCCACTGCACCCGCACGGGCGACCGCCGCAGCGCCTGCCTCCACGCCCGCTCGTCGCCGTGCAGCGCGGGGACGTGGTGCGACAGGCAGGAGTTCCGCAGCGCCCAGTGGAAACCCTCACGGGTGATCTCGACGGCCAGGACGGTCTCCTGGTTCTCCTTCAGGCCCCAGCCGCAGCGGTACATCATCCACAGGAAGGACGGCTTGATCCAGGTCATGCGGTCCCGCTTCCACGCCGGCGGGAACCGGCCGGTGCGGGCCGCCGCCCGGCCGATCCGCGGGGCGTACGCCTGGTAGACGGTGACCGTGGACCCGGTGTAGCGGGCACGTATTCGGAACGGGGGTTCCTGCGGGATCGGCTGATCGTTCACGGGGGACAGGATGGGCCGGTCGCGGCGCCCGCGGCCAGCGAATATCCCGGCGGCGGGCCCGGCGGGCCGGCCGCGCCGGACGCGGAAGGAGCCCCGGCCGCCGGTCGCCCACTGTCGTAGATCGTCCCCGGCACGCACACTGGAGGCACGTACGACCGGGGAGGGAGGCCCTGTATGCGGACGCCCGACCGGTGGCTCGCCTCCCGATGGCGACGCGGCTGCCTCGCCGTCCTGGCCGGCGCGCTGCCCATGTTCGCGTTCCCGGCCCCCTCGCTGTGGTGGCTCGCGTACGTCGCCCTGGTCCCGTGGATCCTGCTGGTCCGTTCCGCTCCCACGGACCGGCGCGCCGCGTACGACGGCTGGCTGGGCGGCACCGGGTTCATGCTGGGGGTGCACCACTGGCTGCTGCCGAACCTGCACGTGTTCACGTTCGTCATGGCCGCGCTGCTCGGTGCGCTGTGGGCGCCCTGGGGCCTGCTGGTGCGCCGCTTCCTGGCGGGCGCGCCGTCGGGCGCGCGGGTCGCGGCCGCGCTCGTCGTCGTGCCGTCGGGCTGGCTGGCGGCGGAACTCGTCCGGTCCTGGGAGGCGTTGGGCGGGCCCTGGGGGCTGCTGGGGTCCAGCCAGTGGCAGGTGGGTCCGGCGCTGCGGCTCGCCTCGGTCGGCGGGGTGTGGCTGCTGAGCCTTCTCGTGGTGGCCGTCAATGTCGCCGTCGCCGTGCTGGTCGCGGTGGACCGGGCCCGGGTGCCCGCCGTCGCCGGTCTGGCCGCGGTGGCCGCCGCCGGCTCCGCGGCCTGGGTGTGGGCGCCGCGCCCCGTGGTGGACGGCCACGCGCGCGTGGCCGTCGTCCAGCCCGGCTACGCCGACGCCGCGGGCAGCCCCGGCAGACGGTTCGCCCGCGAGGAGGCGCTCACCCGCCGGCTCGCCGGACAGGACGTCGACCTGGTCGTGTGGGGCGAGAGCAGCGTCGGCTTCGACCTCGCCGACCGCCCCGACCTCGCGGACCGGATCGCCGCCCTGTCCCGCACGACCGGGGCGGACGTCCTGGTGAACGTCGACGCCCGCCGTTCCGACCGGCCCGGCATCTACAAGAGCTCGCAGCTCGTGGGGCCCGACGGCCCGACCGGCGACCGCTACGACAAGATGCGGCTGGTCCCCTTCGGCGAGTACGTCCCGGCCCGGTCCGTCCTCGGCTGGGCCACCTCGGTCGGCGAGGCGGCCGGGGAGGACCGCAGGCGCGGCACCCGGCAGGTCGTGATGGACGTCCCCGCCGGGCTGCGGGACGGGAGCGGGTTGCGGATCGGGCCGATGGTGTGTTTCGAGTCCGCGTTCCCGGACCTGGGCCGCCGTCTCGCGAGGGACGGGGCCCGAGTGCTGATCGCCCAGTCGGCGACCTCGACGTTCCAGCGGAGCTGGGCCCCGGCACAGCATGCCTCGCTGGCGGCGCTGCGGGCCGCCGAGACCGGCCGTCCGATGGTGCACGCGACCCTGACGGGCGTCTCGGCGGTGTACGGTCCGGGCGGCGGGCGCGTCGGCCCCCGGCTCGGTACGGACGCCAGTACCGGCGCCGTGTACGAGGTGCCGCTGGCGACCGGCGTCACCCCGTACGTCCGTCTCGGCGACTGGGCGGTGTGCGCGGCGCTGCTGGTCCTGGTCGTGGCGGGCGCCGCCGACACCGTACGGGCCGTACGGCTCAGGCGGAGGGGTCGGACGGGTCGGACGGGTCGCCGAGGACGGCCCGCACCACCCGCTCGCACAACTCGTGAGTCGCCAGCGCGTCCCGCGCGCTGAGCGCCCTGCCCTCCCGCACGGCGTCGAGGAAGGCGAGCACGGCCCCTTCGATGCCGCGCTGCCGGGCCACCGGCACCCAGTCGCCGCGCCGTCGTGTCGTCGGCTGCCCCTTGTGGTCGACGACCTCGGAGAGGTTGACGACCTGGCGCTTGGTGTCCTGCCCGGACACCTCGAGGATCTCCTCGTTGGAGCCGCTGAGCCGGTTCATCACGCCGAGCGCCGTGAAACCGTCCCCCGCAAGCTGCAGCACGACGTGGTGCAGCAGGCCGTCCGCGGTGCGGGCGCGCACGGTCACGTCGTCGACCGTGCCCGGCACCAGGAAGCGCAGCGTGTCGACGATGTGGATGAAGTCGTCGAGGATCGACGTGCGCGGCGCCTCGGGCAGGCCGACCCGGTTCTTCTGCATCAGGATCAGCTCGCGCGGATGCTGCGCGCACTGCACGTACGCGGGCGCGTGACGCCGGTTGAAGCCCACGGCGAGCGGGACGCCACGCTCCTCGGCCAGCCGTACCAGCCGCTCGGAGTCGGCGAGTTCGTAGGCGAGCGGCTTGTCGACGTACGTCGGGACGCCCGCCTCCAGGAGCCGGGTGACGATCTCCGGGTGCGCGGTGGTGGGGGCGTGCACGAAGGCCGCGTCCAGGTCCTGGGCCAGCAGCGCGTCGAGGTCGGCGTGCCGTTGCGCCCCGGGGAGGTGCAGGCTGTCGGCGACCTCCGTGAGCGTCGCGGGCGTGCGCGTCTGCACGTGCAGTTCTACGCCCGGCTGTGTGCCGAGCACCGGCAGGTACGCCTTGCGCGCGATGTCCCCGAGCCCTATGCAGCCGACCTTCACAGCGTCCCCGTCCTATGGCGTCCGTGCCGTCCTTGCCTCGCCGGAAGCATACGTCCGGCGCGGCGGGCGCCAGTCGGCGATCCCGTCGAGGGCGCGCAGGAAGAGCGCCGGTCCGACGTGGGAGAGCGCGGTGATCGCCGCGTCACGGACGGCCGTGCCGGCCGGGTGGGACATCATGTTCAGCCGGGCGGCCCGGACCGCCTTGCGGGTGATCGCCGTCGTACGGGGCTGCCGTGCCGCCGAGTACGCGGCGAGGCCCTCGACGACGGCGGTGCCCGTGCCCGGACGGGGCCGCGGCAGGGACAGGGCGAGCACGATCGCGTCCTCGATGGCCTGGTTGCCGCCCTGGCCCAGGGTCGGCGGCATGGCGTGGGCGGCGTCCCCGAGCAGTGCGGTCCGGCCGCGGTGGTGGGCGGGCAGCGGCTGGGCGAGGTGATGGACGTCGTGGCGCAGCACGTCCTCGGGGCGGGTCGCGGCGAGGACGGCCGGGACGGGATCGTGCCAGTCGCCGAACCGGCGCACGAGCTCCGCCCGTTCGTCGTCCGGCGCGTGCTCCCCCTCGGGCGTCACGGCGGCGGCGTACGCGTACGTCCTGCCGTCCTTCAGCGGATGTGTGCCCCAGATGCGGCCCCTCCCCCAGGTCTCGTGCGAGGCGAGGGTCGCCGGGGTCAGCCCCGGCACCGGGACGACGATCCGCCAGGTGGTGAAGCCCGAGTAGACGGGGCCGGGGTGGCCCGGGAAGAGCGCGCCGCGTGCGGCCGAGCGGATGCCGTCGGCCGCGACGACCAGGTCCGCCTCGAGTTCCCCGTCGGGGGTGGTGACGCGGGCGGGCCGGCCGGGACCGCCGCGGTCGGCCAGGGTCGCGGGGGCGGCCAGGCGTACGGTTCCGCCGGGCAGCCGGGAGGCGAGGCGTTCGATCAGCGTGGCCCGGTGCAGCAGGACGAGCGGTCCGCCGAAGCGCTCGGCCGCGGCGGCCGTGCCGGCACGGGAGAGCCAGCGGCCGCTCGGTGCCCGCAGACCTCCCTGGCTCCCGGCCGCACCCGGCCCGGCGGGAGCGTCTCCGTCCGGCCAGGCGGCGAGGGCGCGGAATGCGTCGCCGAGGCCGATCACATCGAGGGCGCGCAGCGCGTTGGGCGCGAGGGAGATGGCGGAGCCCACGGGGTCGAGGGAACCGGCCCGCTCCAGGACGGTGACGCGCCAGCCGTCGCGGTGCAGGGCCGCCGCCGCGGTGAGACCGCCGATCCCACCGCCGATGACGACGGCGTGCGCGGTCCTGCCCGGTGCCGTGTCGTTGCCCGCCATGACTTCTCCTGTCGTCGTGCCGTCGCGCCTCCGACTGCGGCCGCAATCTCCACTACAGCCGTAGTTCCCACCCGGCGGACCGTACTACAGATGTAGTGATACGGGAAGGCGGCACGGAAAGGCGCGGGTAGGTTGGTTCCATGTCCGTACGCTCCACCGGCGCCTCCCGCACCGACCTCATCGGCGACGCCGCCATCCAACTGCTCGCCGAGCGCGGGATGCGGGGCCTCACCCATCGCGCCGTGGACGAGGCGGCCGGGCTCCCGCAGGGGTCCACCTCCAATCGCGCCCGCACCCGGCAGGCGCTGCTGGAGATCGCCGTACGGCGCCTGGCCGAGCGGGAGGCGCGGGTCCTCGTACCCGCCGCGATGCCGGCGCCCGGCGGTGGGCTCGACGCGCTCGTGGACGTCCTCGCCGCGACCCTGCACGACTATCTGACCGGCCACCGCACGCTGCTGGTCGCACGGTGCGAACTCGCCCTGGAGGCCACGCGCCGGCCGGAACTGCGGGAGGTCTTCGACACGGCCGGCCGGCGGTTCCGGGACCTGGTGACCGCCCTGGTGACCGCCGCCGGTTCGACGGATCCCGCCCGGCACATGCTGTCGCTGGTGGCGTGGTGCGACGGGATGATGTTCTCCTGCGTGGCCGGTTCGTTCCATGCGACCGTGCCCGAACCGCGTGATCTGCGACGGAGCTTCCGCGAGCTGCTCGGCGGGATGCTGCACGGCTGATCCGCGAAATGGGGGTGAGGAGATCCCGCCCGCTCGGACAGGATGTCCTCCATGACCATCGAACGCACCGTTCCCCCCGTCACCGCCGACGAGCGGACCATGCTCGAGGGGTGGCTGGACTTCCACCGTCAGACGCTCGCCCTGAAGTGCGCGGGCCTGGACGACGCCCAGCTCAGGACCGCTTCCGCGGCGCCCTCCGACCTCTCGTTGATGGGACTGGTACGGCACATGGCGGAGGTGGAGCGGAGCTGGTTCCGCCGCGTGCTGGCGGCCGAGGACGCCGGGCCGATCTACTACAGCGACGAGGACCCGGACGGCGAGTTCCACCCCGGCGAGGCGGACACCTGGGAGGAAACCCACGCCACCTGGCAGGCCGAGATCGCCGTCGCCCGCGGCAACGCGGCACGCTTCGGCCTGGACGACATGAGCGACGGCCGCCACCGGCGCACCGGCGAGGCCATCAGCCTGCGCTGGATCTACACCCACATGATCGAGGAGTACGCGCGCCACAACGGCCACGCGGACCTGATCAGGGAGCGCATCGACGGGGCCACCGGGGACTGAGCGGAAGTTGACGCGGGCGGCAGCACGCCTCCCGCGGGCGGCCGCGGGGATCACCCGTGCGGGGCATCATCCGCCCCGCCCTCTCCTCAAATCGGTGCGGACACAGCAGAGTTGCGCGGGTGCATCGTACGACCACCACAGCAACGTTCCTGGTCACCGTGGCCGTCTCGGCCCTTGCCGGCTGCGTCGGCGAGCAGCACCCGCCCCCGCCCGCCGGATCGGCCGGGCCGTCCCTGTCCTCCGTACCGCCGTCCGTGCCGCGCCCGGCGGGTTCCGCCGAGCCGCGCCTCGTGCGAGCCCCGGTGCGGGAGGCGCTGGAGGCCCTGGAGGCCCCGGAGCTGATCGAGCCCCTGCGGGCCTCCGGGCCGGCTCCCGCTCCGGCTCCCCCGGCCGCCGCCCCGGCTCCCGTATCACCCGTATCGCCGAAAGCCGTACCAGCGCCGAAAGCCGTACCAGCGCCGGAACCCGGGCCGCCCGGTCCCCGGGCGACCGGCTCCGCACCGCGCCCCCGGCCCGCCGATGTCTGCGCCGTCGGTGCGGACCACGGCGGCTGGGCGGAGGACGGTCCTCAGACGGTCGCCTGCGCACTGCTCAGCGGAGAGTCCGTGGGGCGGGCGCGGGGCAGGAGCTAGTCGCTCGGGCCCCCTCCGTCCAGCTGTCCTTCCAGACGGGTCAGCGCCGAGCGGATGCCGTCCCCGTAGTCGTCGTCCGCCAGCGCGCCGACCGTCTCCCGTGCCAGGCGGAGATGTGCGCGGGCGGTGTCGGCCCGGCCGAGCCTCATGTGGTCCGCCGCGAGGTTCAGGTGCAGCGAGGGGTAGAAGGCACGCGCCTGGAGCGAGTGGTGGTGCTCCGCGATCCGTCCGTCGGTCAGCTCCTCGGCCGCCGACAACGCCCGCAGGTCCCAGGCGAGTTCGTCGGCGGGGTCGTCCTGGGTGTCCGCCATGTGGTGGGCCAGCATGCAGCGGTGCAACGGGTCGCCGTCCTCGCCGATCTCGGCCCACAGGTCCAGGAAGCGGCTTCTGGCCTCCTCCCGGTCGCCGCCCCGGTGCAGCATGATCACCTGGCCGATCCGCGTCATCACGGCGTCCGGCGCCGCCGTGCCCTGGTGCTCCGCCACCCTCGTCCTCCTCGCTCGCTGTCGTCTCCCCGCGACGCTAGCCGCAGGCACCGACGACGACGGTCAGGCCGCTCCGAGCGCCCACTGGGCCAGGCCGGTGACACCCCGGTTCGGCGGCGCGCCGGGGCACCGCCGGACGGGCGGGAGGTACGCGGTCGACGTACGTGGCCGGACGTACGCGAACGGGTCAGCCCAGGTTCGGGATCGTCCAGTCGATCGGCGCGTGCCCCTGCGCGGCCACGGCCTCGTTGATCTGCGTGAACGGACGGGAGCCGAAGAACTTCTTGGCGGACAGCGGCGAGGGGTGCGCGCCCTTCACCACCACGTGCCGCTCCTGGTCGATCAGCGGGAGCTTCTTCTGCGCGTAGTTGCCCCACAGCACGAAGACCGCCGGGTCGGGCCGGTCCGCCACCGCGCGGATCACCGCGTCGGTGAACCTCTCCCAGCCCTTGCCCTTGTGCGAGTTGGCCTCGCCGGCACGCACCGTGAGCACCGCGTTGAGCAGCAGCACGCCCTGCTCGGCCCACGGCATCAGGTAGCCGTTGTCGGGTATCGGCGTGCCCAGCTCCTCGTGCATCTCCTTGTAGATGTTGCGCAGGGAGGGCGGCACCTTCACCCCGGGCCGCACCGAGAAGCACAGACCGTGCCCCTGGCCCTCGCCGTGGTACGGGTCCTGGCCGAGGACGAGCACCTTCACGCGGTCGTACGGCGTGGCGTCCAGCGCGGCGAAGACCTCCTCGCGGGGCGGGTAGACGGGACCCCTGGCGCGCTCCTCCTCCACGAACTCGGTGAGCTCCTTGAAGTAGGGCTGCTGCAGCTCCTCGCCCAGGACGCCGCGCCAGGACTCGGGCAGCATGGCGATGTCGGTCACGTCAACTTCCTCCGATACGTGCGTCGCTCACGGCCACGCGGGGCGCGGCCGCGGACGGCCGCGTGGAACATGGCCGCCGTCACACCACTGAACCTACAGGCGGCCACTGACAGCCGGAGCCGTACCGCGGAGGAACGGGGAACGGGGGGAACGGGGGGAACGGGGGGAACGGGGGGAACGGGGGAACCTACCAGCCGGTCTTCCGGAACAGCTCCCACACGACCATGATCGTCGACGGGTCCAGGGCCCGGTCGCCGCCCCCGATCTCCTGGCTCGCGGCCACGTACTGCTTCCCCTGCCACAGCGGCAGCAGCCGGGCGTCGGCGGCGAGGATCCGCTGGGCCCTCTCGAACTGCCCGGCCACCTCACCGCGGTCGGTCTCCCGGCGCGACGCGGGCAGCAGCTCGGAGGTGATCTCGGGCACCGGGTACGGCGTACCGAGGGCGTTGCGCTCGCCCACGAAGGGGGCCACGAAGTTGTCGGCGTCGGGGAAGTCGGGGAACCAGCCGCGCCCGAACACCGGGTACGCGCCCTTCTGACAGCCGTTCACGAACGTCTTCCAGGGGCGGCCCTGCAGCGTGATCGCGAACAGACCGGAGGCCTCCAGCTGCCGTTCCAGCTCCTCGAACGCCGGCCCGGTCCGGGAGCCGTAGCGGTCGGTGGCGTACCAGAGGGTGAGCGGGACGGGCTCGGTGATGCCCGCGTCGGTGAGCATGCGCCGTGCCTTGGCGGGGCTGGGCTCCCCGAAGTCGTCGAAGTAGTCGGTCGTGTGGCCGGCCAGCCCCGTGGGGATCATGGAGTACAGCGGTTCGACGGTGTCCCGGTAGACCTTGTGGGCCAGGGCCGCGCGGTCGACGACCTGGGCGACCGCCTTGCGGACGGCGGCCCGTCCCGCCCACGGGTCCTCGGGGTTGAACACCAGGTAGCTGATCTCGGTGCCGGCGTGCTCGATGAGCCGGAGGCCCTTCTCCTCGTGGCTGCTTCGCAGGTCCACGACGTCCGGGGCGCCGAGGCCGCGGTACGTGACGTCGATCTCCGCCGCCTCGAGGGCGTCCACCATGCCGGCGGAGTCCGGGAAATAGCGGATGGTCACCGCGTCGTTGCGGCGGTCCGCGAAGCCCTCGTAGGTGTCGTTGCCGACGAGTTCCGCCTGCCTGCCCTCGTCGTAGGCGCGCAGTTCGTAGGGCCCCGAGCCGGTGACGGCGCCGTCGTCGCGGAGCGCGTCCGCGGGGTAGTCGGCGGGGTCCACGAGGGACATGGCGGGGGTGGCGAGGACGAGAGGGAAGGTGGCGTCGGGCTCGTCGAGGTGGAAGACGATCTCGCGGTCGTCCTTCGCCCACACGCGCGCGAGGTTGCCCAGCAGCCCCGCGGGACCGCCGGCCGCGTCGATGTCCTTGATCCGGTCGATGGAGTGCTTGACCGCCCGCGCGTCCAGCGCGTGCCCGTTGGAGAACGTCAGGCCCTCGCGCAGCGTGCAGCTGTAGACGGTGCGGTGACTGCCCGTGAACGCACAGGACTCGGCGGCGTCGGGCTCGGGCCCGGCCGCTCCAGGGGGGTGGCTCAGCAGGGTCTGGTAGACGTTGCGGAACAGTTCCCAGGAGTTGTCCCAGGAGGCCGCCGGATCCAGGGTGCTGGGGGAACTGGTCGTCCCCACGACGATCGGTTCCCCGTCGTCGGAGGAGTCCGAGAAGAGGACACCGCATCCGGCGACCAGGAGTAACGAGGTGGTCGCCGCCAGCTGACGCAGCCATCTGTCCCGATAGAACACGCGTACGCTCCTCGATCGGCCGTACCACAAGGATCGGCAGACCTTACCGCAGCGTCTCCTCGGTTCAACTCCCTTTTCCGTACGGTCACTTGATCGTCTCGGGCGGCCACGCGTCGGCGGGTCCGCGCGGACGCCCGCCGACGCCGTCGGCCGGTGCCGTCAGCCGACTCCGGCGTTGAGGAAGATGCCGCCGTCCACGACGAGGGTCTGCCCGGTGATCCAGTCCGACTGGTCCGAGGTGAGGAACGCGGCGGCGCCTCCGACGTCGGAGGGCACACCGAGCCGTCCCAGCGGGTACGCGGCGGCCGCCTCCGCCTCCCGGCCCTCGTACAGGGCCTGCGCGAACCTGGTCTTCACCACGGCGGGCGCGATCGCGTTGACCCGTACCCGGGGTGCGAACTCGTGCGCGAGCTGCAGGGTCAGATTGATCATCGCGGCCTTGCTGATGCCGTACGCGCCGATGAAGGGCGAGGCGGACACACCCGCGAGGGAGGCGATGTTCACGATCGCCCCGCCGTTCTCCCGCTGCCACGCCTTCCAGGTGCGCTGGGCGAAGCCGAGCGCCGAGACGACATTGGTCTCGAACACCTTGCGCGCCACGTCCAGGTCGAGGTCGGCGATCGGACCGAAGACCGGGTTGGTGCCGGCGTTGTTGACCAGGAAGTCGATGCGTCCGAAGGTCTCCATGGCGCGGTCGACGGCGACGGCCTGGTGGGCCTCGTCGTGCGCCTTGCCCGCCACGCCGAGGGCCCGGTCGGCGCCGAGCCTCTCGACGGCCTCCTTCAGGGCGTCCTCGTTGCGGCCGGTGATGACCACGCGGTCACCGCGGGCGACGAACGCCTCGGCGACGCCGTAGCCGATGCCGCGGCTGGCCCCCGTGATCAGCGCGACCCTGCCCGACGGCTCGGCGAGCTCGGGAAGTTCCACAGCAGTCATGTCCCTTTCGTCTTCGCTCACGTTCCCTTACCGGACCTCAGTCGAGCGGTCCGCCGGCGACGTACAGCACCTGGCCGGAGACGAAGCCGGCGTCCTCACCGGTGAAGAAGGCGATGGCGTTCGCGATGTCGTCGGGCCGGCCGACGCGCTGCACCGGGATCTGGGTGGCGGCCGCGGCCTGGAAGTCGTCGAAGTCCATGCCGACCCGGGCGGCGGTGGCGGCGGTCATGTCCGTGACGACGAAGCCGGGCGCGACGGCGTTGGCGGTGACCCCGAACTTGCCGAGCTCGATGGCGAGGGTCTTGGTGAAGCCCTGCATACCGGCCTTCGCAGCGGAGTAGTTGACCTGGCCGCGGTTGCCGAGCGCGGAGGACGAGGACAGGTTCACGATGCGGCCGAACCCGGCCTCGACCATGTACGACTGGACGGCCCTGGTCATCAGGAAGGCTCCCCGCAGGTGCACGTTCATGACCGTGTCCCAGTCACCGGTGCTCATCTTGAAGAGGAGGTTGTCGCGCAGCACGCCCGCGTTGTTCACCAGGATGGTGGGGGCGCCCAGTTCCTCGGCGATCCGGGTGACGGCGGCCTCGACCTGCGCCTCGTCGGAGACGTCGCAGCCGACCGCGAGCGCGTGGCCGCCGGCGGCGGTGATCTTCTCCACGGTGTCCTTGCACGCGCTCTCGTCGAGGTCGATCACCGTGACGGCGCGGCCCTCCGCGGCCAGGCGTACGGCGGTCGCGGCGCCGATGCCGCGTGCGGCACCCGTGACCACGGCGACCCGCTGCTCAGTGGTGGACATTGCTGCCTCTCCTCGTCCTGGGAAAGCCTGTGGGCGGCTCCCGGTCATGGGAGCGGCCCCCGGTGGGCCCGCGGTCCGGCGATACGCCCTTCGGGTGAGCGACCGCTTAGTACCTTGTCCCGGACGTGACGCTAGAGACCGCGGCACCCGGTGTCAACGGCGCGTGGGCGACGAGTGATCGATCGGCAGCGGCGGGCGCGGTCACCCAGCGGGCCGGAGGACGGCGGGCGCGGCCCCTCACTTGACCAGGAGATCGAGCAGCCGCCGCGTCTCGGCGGCCGGGTCGGTGGTGAACCCGGTGTGCACCGGGCCGGGCTGGATCACGGTGGAACGGGGCGCGATCAGCCAACGGAAGCGCCGTCCGGCGTCGTCGCGCGCGGCCTGTCCCGCGGCCTCTCCCCCGGCGCAGATTCGCTCGACGGCGCCCAGCGCGGCCCGTACGCCGGCCACGTCGGCCCGGGGGTCCAGCGCGAGCAGCTTGGTCTCGTCGAGGTGGGTACGGGCGCCGACGAAGGACCTGGCGCGGCAGTACACGAGAACGCCCGCGTTGAAGCACTCGCCGCGCTCCACCCGGGGCACGACCCGCAGCAGCGCGTACTCGAAGACGTCCTGCTCCGTCGACCGGGTCGCCAGGGTGCGCTCGGTCATCCGCTCGGCCAGGTGCCCGGCCATCCGTTCGCTCAGGTGCTCGATCGGGTGCTCACTCATCGGGCCGCTCACTTGATCCCCTCGATGCGGTCGTGGACGACTGCGGCGCGGGTCAGCAGCGGCTCCGCGTACGCCCGCCGGAGCGCGTCCGCGGACTCGAACCCCGGCTCGTCCGCCAGCCACACCTCGGGGATCTCGGCGGTGACCTCGGCCAGCAGGTCCTCGGTGACCCGGGGCGCGAGTTCGGCGGCGGCGCTCGCGACATCCGGCGCGAAGGGCGCCAGGGCGTGGTCCGAGGCGTCGTAGGCGCGGTCGGCGAGGGCGCGAGCGCCGGACCAGTTGTGGTGCCAGATCATCGTGGCGCCGTGGTCGATGAGCCACAGATCGCCGTCCCGCACCAGGAGGTTGGGGTTGCGCCAGGACCGGTCGACGTTGTTCACCAGCGCGTCGAACCAGACGACGCGTCCCGCCTCCTCGGGACTCACCTCGAAGGCGAGCGGGTCGAACCCGAGCGCGCGGGACAGGAACCCCATCCCGAGGTTGGTGCCGCCGCTGCGCTTGAGCAGCTCCTGCACCTCCTGGTCGGGCTCACCGAGGCTCAGCACGGGGTCCAGGTCGAGGGTCACCAGGTCCGGCACCCGCAGCCCGAGCCGCCGGGCGAGTCCGCCGCAGACGACCTCCGCGACGAGCGTCTTGCGGCCCTGCCCTGCACCGGTGAACTTCATGACGTACGTGCCGCGGTCGTCGGCCTCGACGAGTCCCGGCAGCGAACCGCCCTCGCGCAAGGGTGTGACGAACCGGGTCGCGGTGAGTTCCTTGAGCACGCGCCCAGGTTACCGGCGTGCGGCCCGGAGCCCGTCGTGACTCCCGTGCGCACCTTCTCCGGCCCCTCGCGGCACATGCCACTTTCGATACCAGTAGGGTCGAAGTCCTCATCGTCCCCGGGGCTGAGCAGTGGACGGCCACGCTCCGTACCTCTGTGCAGCCGAGCACAGCTCGTGACGCACTCGGAACGCGCACCGGATGCGTCTCGCACGTACACGTACCGCACCCGACGCGTTCCGACGACGCATCTCGTGGAAGGGAACTCCGACATGGCCAGCGCATCGTTCCAGCCCACCGCACTCCGGTCCCGCCGTACCGTGATGGCGGCGGCCGGCGCGGCGGGACTCGCCGTCGCACTGACCGCGTGCGGTTCGTCGGACGACTCGTCGGCTGCTGCCGGCAGCCAGGACGCCGGCGGCTCGAGGGGGAACGGCGAGGGGAACGCCCAGGCCGGCACCGAACTCGCGAAGACCGCCGACATTCCGGAGGGCGGCGGCAAGGTCTTCGCGAGTGAGGGCGTGGTGGTGACGCAGCCGACGGCGGGCGAGTTCAAGGCGTTCTCGGCCACGTGCACCCACCAGGGCTGTGCCGTGAAGAGCGTCGCGAACGGCGTCATCAACTGCCCCTGCCACCAGAGCAACTTCTCGATCACGGACGGCAGCGTGCAGAGCGGGCCGGCGTCCGTGGCACTGCCCGCGCAGCGGATCAGTGTGGAAGGGGACTCCATCAAGCTCGCCTGACCGCCCGGCCTTCCCGGGAAAGGATCCGTATGACCGGTACACAACGTCGGGGCCGGAAGATCATGATGACGCCGGCCGAGCTGGACGCGTTCCTGACCACGCAGCGCACCTGCCGGGTGGCGACGGTCTCCGCCGACGGCTCCCCGCACGTGAGCCCGCTCTGGTTCGTCTGGGACGGCGCGTCGCTGTGGCTGTACTCGATCACCCGCAGCAAGCGCTGGGCCGCCGTGCGCCGGGACCCGCGGGTCGCCGTCGTGGTCGACGCGGGAGAGGAGTACGGCGAACTGCGGGGCGCCGAGCTGTCCGGCGCCGTCGAGGTCGTCGGGGAGGTGCCGCGCACGGGCGAGCCCTGTGCCGAACTGACCGCGGTGGAGCGGCTGTTCGCCCGCAAGTACTTCGCCGTCGACGAGCTGCCGCACGACGGCCGGCACGCCTGGCTGCGGCTGGCACCGGAACGGACCGCCTCCTGGGACTTCCGGAAGCTGGGAGCACTGTGAACGAGTGGTGCGACGGTGACCCCTGAGCACTCAGGGGTCCTCCTCAGGACGCGATCGTCGCCCCCGCCCGCCGCAGCGCCGCCACCACCGCCTTGATCGACGGACGGCGGTCGGCATCGGAGCGCCACACGGCGTAGACATGGCGCGTCACCCGGTGCCGCACGGGCACGGTCCGCACCCCCTCCGGCAGCGGATCGCGGCCGAGCCGGGGAGCGACACAGACGCCCAGCCCCGCGGCGACGAGAGCGAGCTGCGTCTGGTGCTCCTGCGCGCGGTGGGTGATGAGGGGCTCGACGCCCTCCGCGCGCAGCGTGGAGAACAGCCACTCGTGACAGAACTCGCCCTCGGACCACGCCACCCACTCGTCGTCCGCGAAGTCCGCCAGGTCGGCCTCGTCCCGACCGGCCAGGGGATGTCCGGCCGGCATCGCGATGTCCACGGGGTCGTCGAGCACGGCCGCCCTGACGAGACCCTCGGGCATGGGCAGGGGCTTGTTGTACCAGTCCATGACGACGGCCAGGTCGATGTCGCCCCTGACCACCGCGTTGATCGCGAACTGTGGTTCCAGTTCCCGTGAGCTCACCCGCAGCGCGGGGTGCCCCGCCCGGAGCTCGCCGAGCACGGACGGGAACAGCCCGCGCATCGCGGTGGGGAACGCGGCGAGCCGCAGCTCACCCACCACCTGACCGCGCTGCGCCTCCAGGTCGGCCTGGGCGAGTTCGACCTGCGACAGGATCCGTGTGGCATGGTCGGCGAGCAGCCGGCCGGCGTCGGTCAGACGTACGCCGCGCCCGTTCCTGGCGAGGAGCCGCTGCCCCACCTCCCGCTCCAGTTTGGCCATCTGCTGGGAGACGGCCGAGGTCGTGACGTGCAGCCCGGCCGCCGCTCCGCTGACCGAACCGTGCCGGGCGAGGGCGTCCAGGGTGCGCAGGCGCTCCAGGTTCAACATGTAAGCGATGCTACGAGATTATGCTCACCAATTCTCGCTTGTGCTACGAGATGGCGCGGAGCATCGTTGCGGACATGACCACCACCGTTCCCTCACCGGCGTCCGCGTCCGTCTCCTCACCCGGCGCGGTCCCGTCCGCGCCTCCGGCCGCCGGACGCCGCCGGCCCACCGTCGACTGGCGGCTCCGCTTCCTCTTCCTGTCCCTGGTCTGGGGTTTCAGCTTCCTTCTGATCAAGGTGGGCACCGGCGGCTACGCGCCCTTCCAGGTCACCCTGGGGCGGCTGGCGTTCGGGACGGCGGTGCTCATGGTGGCGCTGGCGGTGAAGCGGGAGCGGCTGCCCCGCGGCGCCCGTGTGTGGGGGCACCTCGCGGTCGCGGCGTTCCTGCTCAACGCGCTGCCGTTCTCGCTGTTCGCGTACGCGGAACTGACGATCCCGTCCACGCTCGCGGGCATCTGCAACGCGACCTCGCCCCTGTGGGGCATGGCCCTGTCCCTGGTCGCCCTGTCGGAGGACCGGCCGACGCGGGTACGGGTCGCCGGTCTCGGAGTCGGTTTCCTCGGCGTACTGACGGTGCTCGGCGCCTGGCAGGGCTTCAGCGGCCTGGACGCCTCGGGCACGGCGCTGGCACTGCTGGCCTCGCTCAGCTATCCGGTCGGGTGGGTCTACGTCCGCCGCACACTGGTCGGCACCGGACACTCCCATCTGTCGCTGACCGGCGGCCAGTTGCTGCTGGGCACCGCTCAGCTCGCGGTCGTCACCCCGCTGTTCACCACCCTGCCCACCTCCTTCCCGATGGTGCCGCTGCTGGCGGTCGCCGCACTGGGCGTCCTCGGCACGGGGATCGCCATGCTCGTCCAGTACGGGCTGGTCGACCAGGTGGGACCGACGACGGCCCAGATGGTCACGTACTTCGTCCCGGTGATCGCCACGGCCGCGGGAGTGGCGCTGCTCGGTGAGTCGCTGACCTGGTCCACTCCGGTCGGCGCGGTGATCGTCCTCGCGGGCGCGGCACTCACCCAGGCCAGGCGCCGGCCGTAGGTCCGGGCGCGGGCAGCGGCGGGCCCCGCCCGCGCGCCGTCATCCGTAACGCCGTGCCGGAACGGGACCGACCGCAGCGGCCACCGTGTCCGCCAGCCGCTCGACCTCGCCGTCGCGTTCGTCCTCGGGCAGCGTGGAGACGGTGATGCGGATGCCCGGCGGCGCGCTCGTCCGGAAGCGTGCGCCGGGCGCCACGGCCCAGCCGGCGTGCAGCAAGCGGGCGACCGCGCCGGTCTCGTCCGGCACGGGCACCCATACGTTCAGCCCGCTGCGCCCGTGCGCCGGGACACCGCGCCGGGCGAGCGCGGCGATCAGGGCCTCGCGCCGTCTCCCGTACGCGGCGGCCACGGCACGTGCGTCGACGGCGCCGTCGGCCCACAACCGGACCACGGCCCGCTGCAGCAGCAGGCTCACCCAGCCCGGGCCGAGCCGCTGCCGGCCACGGACCCGGTCGACGGTGACGGGATCCCCGGTGAGTACGGCGAGACGCAGGTCGGGCCCGTACGCCTTGGCGACCGAGCGGACGAAGGCCCAGCTCCGCGTGGAGCCGGCCAGCGGGTGCAGGGGCTGATCGACCAGCTTGTACCCGTGGTCGTCCTCGACGAGCAGGGTGTCCGGGTGCTCGCCGAGCACCGAGCGGAGGACACGCGCGCGTGAGGCCGTCACCGCGGCACCGGTGGGGTTCTGCGCCCGGTCCGTGACGACCACGGCGCGCGCCCCGCCCACCAGGGCACGGCCCAGGTCCTGCGGAACGGGTCCCTCGTCGTCGACCTCCACGGGGACGACCCGCAGTCCGAGCGCCGGGACGAGGTCGAGCAGGCCGCCCCAGCCGGGGTCCTCGACGGCGACCGCGTCACCGGGCCTGAGGTGCGCGGTCAGGACACGCTCGACGGCGTCGAGCGACCCGGAGGCGACGGCGACCGGCCCGTCCGGGACGCCGTCGGCGGTCAGCTCCGCGCGGGCGATACGGGCCAGCTCCGGCTCGACGGGGGCGTCGCCGTACCGGACGGGCCGGCGATCCCCCTGCTCGGCGGCGGCCGCCAAGGCGTCGGCGAGCGGCGGCAGGAGCGCCGGATCGGGGTTGCCGTCGGCGAGGTCGCGGGTGTCCGCCGGTACGTCCACGCGGATGTACTCGCGGCCCGTGGTGGCCGGCTTCGGACGCACCCGGCTGCCCCGGCGCCCGGCGGTCTCGATGACCCCGCGCTCGCGCAGCGTGCGATAGGCGGCCGCGACGGTGTTGGGATTCACGCCCAGCCGGACCGCCAACTCCCGCATGGACGGCAGGAGTTGCCCCGGCTCCAACTCGCCCGAACCCACCGCGCGCTCGACGCTCGCCGCTATATCGGCTGCACGCCGCCCCTCGATCCGGTAATCTCCTAGCACAAACCACAGTATGCACTAGTGCAATGGAGGGCGCAATGCGGAACACCCCGCGGGCTCAGGCTGAGGCTCGGACCCGAACGCGAACCCTCCGGGCCGGGACTCGGACCCGGCCCGAGGAGAGGGCTCCGCTGGAGCCGTCGCAGGAGGCGGCACCGCCCACGCCCTCCCCCGCCTACGCCTCCACCGGCCGCACCACTCCCACGCGCGCGGCCCACAGGGCGTCGTACGACAAGGAGCTGGTGCACTCGATACTCGACGAGGGGTACGTCTGCCACCTGGGCTTCGTCCGGGACGGCGCGCCCGTCGTGCTGCCCACCCTGTACGGCCGCGTCGGCGAGCGCTTGTACGTCCACGGTTCGACGGGCTCGCGCCCGCTGCGGATGGCGGGCGGGGCCGACCCGGGGCTCGCGGTCTGCCTGACGGTCACGCACGTCGACGGCCTGGTCCTCGCCCGCTCCGCCTTCCACCACTCGATCAACTACCGCTCCGTCGTCGTGCACGGCACCGCCCACCAGGTGACCGGCCCGGAGGAGAAGCGCCTCGCCCTGGACGCGCTGGTCGACCACGTCGTGCCGGGCCGCTCGCACGACACCCGCGCGGCCAGCGCCAAGGAGTCGGCCGCGACGGCCGTGCTCCGCCTGGACCTCGACGAGGTCTCCGCCAAGGTGCGGACGGGCGGCGTCAACGACGAGCCCGAGGACCTCTCCCTGCCCCACTGGGCCGGCGTCGTACCCCTCCGCAAGGAGTACGGGGCCCCGGTGCCGGACGCCGCCCTGGCCCCGGGCACGGAACTCCCCGGCTACCTGGCGGCCCTGTCACGCTGACGCGTCACCGCGCCCCCGGCGCCACCGCCCGACCCGGCCTCGCACCTCGCACCTCGCACCTCGCACCCGGAACGCACCCGCCACGCCCGCGTTCGCGGCCACGTCGGCATCCGGCCGGACCGGACCAAGTAGCCGACCTGGCAGCAGGCCGACGACGTCGAAGCCCGGCCCGGACCAGACCTCGACAACGCACGCGAGTCCGCCGACCGCGAGGACGTCGCCGACGGCCGCGGCGCGCGTGACCGGCCGCCGCTGCACGGAACGCACCCAGCCGAGCAGGAGCGCGGGCCCGAGGTACCGCACGAGCAGGGCGACACCGACGGGAACACGGGAGATCGCGGCGCAGCAGCAGGCCCGGACACCTGCCACGGCCGGCAGCCCGAACCCGGCGAGCCGCGCGGGCCCACGGCGCAGCGGAGCACGGTGGCGCACGGCCGACGGCAGCGTCACCCGCTGCGGCGCCGGTGCCCCACAGCGGGTGCACGGCCGACACCGCGTCAGGCCAGCTCCGCCACCCGCCGCGCGACGCTTCCCGTCACCGCTTCCGCGTCGACGCCCGCACGCCTCAGCACCTCCACGGCCCGCGCGTCGGGGGCCGCCACGAGTGCGGCGAGCAGATCGATCCCACGGGCGCGCGTCTCGCCGCGCCGCTCGGCCCGCGCGCGTGCCTCCTCCATCGCCCCGGCCGCCAGCGGCGACCAGCCCGTCGCGCCGGTGACGACGGGCAGGGCGCCGGAGTCCTCGACGGTGCCCTGCCAGCGCAGTCCGTATCCGATGCTCCGCTGCACCAGGTAGCCGAGCAGCCGCGCGGCCTGCGGACCGTCACCGAAGACGGCGCGCGCCTCGGGGTCGGAATCCAGGAGCGCGTGCAGCAGGTGGGCCGTGTCGATCTGCCGGTCCCCGTCCCGCAGCGCCCGCCTGCGGGCACCGGTGACCACCGCCGCCAGCTCGTCGGTGAGCCCGGCGACGGGCTCCGCGTACCCATGACCGTCACTGTGGCCCTGGTCCCGGCACTGATCCTGGTCCTGACCCTGGCCGTCGGCCGCCTGCCGAGGGAGTCGGTGTCGCACGGTCCCACCCCATCAGCCACGCCGATCGGCGTCATCCTCGGTGGGCAGCATTCTCCCCTCCCACGCAAGGTGGGCAGGGCCGAGGGGTTGTCCTCCTTACGGATGACTTGGCGCCCCCGCGGCGGAGGAAACGCGGCCCTCCTGACGGAGCGCACGCCCTCCCGTCCCGCGCCCCACGCACGCGGAGCGCGCGCAAGAGCACACGCAAGCGCACGCGAACAGCGCGTGAAAGAGCACCTGAAAGCGCGTGAAGGCCCCGCGGACGCGCGTCCGCGGGGCACCTCGCCACCGGGCACCGGGCCACCGGGACCTCGCCACCGGGCCACCGGGCCACCGGAAGCGGACCGCCGGCCGGCCCCAGTCGGCCCTCAGTCCTCGTCGGCGAGGATCAGGTACAGCTTCTTCCGGGCCTCGTTGACGACTGCGAGCGCCTTGTCGCGCTGCTCCTTGCTGCCGGCCTTCCAGACCTGCCCGAACGCCTCCATCAGACCGAAGCCGGCCTGCCGGATCTCGCTCAGCGCCTCCTGGTCGACCCCGCGCGAGGCCTCTTCCCACGGAGCCTGCGGACCCTCGTCCGCGGTGGCTCGGCCGGCCTCCGTCAGCGAGAACAGTTTCTTGCCGCCCGTGCTCTCGCTGGTGATCAGCCCCTCGTCCTCCAGCAGTTGGAGCGTGGGGTAGACCGATCCCGGGCTGGGCTTCCACGTCCCGCCACTGCGCTCGGCGATCTCCTGGATCATCTCGTAGCCGTGCATCGGCCGGTCCCTGAGAAGGGCCAGGATCGACGCGCGGACGTCACCGCGCCGCGCCCTTCCCCTGGGTCCGCCCCTGCCGCGTCCACCCCACGGCCCCGGACCGAAGCCCGGCCCGCCGAAGCCGGGGCCGCCGTGCCCCGGACCGAAGGGCCCGAAGGCACCGCGCAGCCCCTCGTGCCCATGCCCGCGTCGGTGACCGTGCTCGAATCCGTAGCCCTCTCCACGGGTACGCATCACCACCACCCCATTCCATCGTTGATCTGTCGCGATGCTTCAACGATATATCGGAATCTGTCGTGCGGCAATCCCCGGCCGTCGCGCACGCCGTCCTGTCCCCGCCTGCCCGGTTTCCCACCGACAGCGATGGGCGCAGGGGTCCAGTCCCTCCCGATTGGCCTTGGTCGGCGGCTCCGCCGGGCACCTAACGTCGTCCCATGCGCATCCGAATCGTCGACGCCTTCACCGACCGCCCCTTCTCCGGCAACCCGGCCGGCGTCCTCCTCCTCGACAGCTTCCCGGACGACGCGCGGCTGCGGAACGTGGCCCGCGAGGTCAACCACCCCGAGACGGCCTTCGCCCACCCGCTGCCCGGGGACGGCGAGGCCGACTGGGCACTGCGCTGGTTCACCCCCGCCACGGAGGTCGCCATGTGCGGTCACGCGACGCTGGCCACGGCGCACGTCCTCGCCACGACGGGCGCCCACAACGGCCCGGTCAGGTTCGCCACCCTCAGCGGGGTGCTGGTCGCGACACCGCACCAGGACGGCACCATCACGCTCGACTTCCCGACGGCGCCCCTCACCCCGGCCGACGTCCCGGACGGTGTGGCCGACGCGCTGGGAGCCGAGCCGCTCACCGCCTTCGACACCGGGCCGAACGTCGGCGACCTGCTGGTCGAGCTCCCCGACGAGAGGACCGTCCTCGGACTCGCCCCCGACTTCCGGGCACTCGGGCGGTACTCCAGGCGCGGCGTCATCGCCACGGCCCGCGCTCAGGACCCCGGCCGGGGACACGACTACGTCTCGCGCTGCTTCTTCCCGAACGTCGGCATCGACGAGGACCACGTCACGGGGAGCGCCCACACGGCCCTCGCCCCCTTCTGGTCCGAGCGGCTCGGGCGCCCGGCACTCACCGGCCTGCAGGCGTCCCCCCGCGCCGGCCTCGTCCGCACCGAACTGCGCGGCGACCGCACCCTGCTGACCGGCCGCGCGGTCACGGTCATCGAGGGGGAGCTGCTGGCGTGACGAGGGCTGCTGCCCACGGCCACCGTCACGCCGTGGGCAGCCACCCCACCTTGCCCGCCAGCAGCGCGTACCCGACGAACGCCCCGATGTCGAGCAGCGTGTGCGCGGCGACCAGCGGTCCGACGCGCCCCCAACGCCGGTACAGCCAGACGAACACCACGCCCATCACCAGGTTTCCTACGAAGCCGCCGACGCCCTGGTAGAGGTGGTACGACCCGCGCAGCACCGACGTCGCCACCAGCGAGGTCCCCGGGCTCCAGCCCAGCTGGTCGAGCCTGCGCAGCAGGTACCCGACGACGATGACCTCCTCCAGGATCGAGTTCTGCAACGCGGAGAGGACCAGGACGGGGAACTTCCACCACACGTCGGGCAGCCCTTCCGGCACCACGGTGAGGTTGAAGCCGAGTCCGCGCATCGCCAGGTAGAACGCGATGCCCGAGCTGCCGATGACCGCCGCGACGGCGGCTCCGCGCCCCAGGTCCGACCAGGGTCTCCTACGGTCGAAGCCGAGCGCGCGCAGTCCCGCGCCCTCGCGCAGCAGGAAGTGCGCCACGAGGGCCACCGGTACCAGCGCCGTGGTGATCCCGAACAGCTGCCAGGCGAGGTCGAGCCAGGGGCGGCCCGGCGCGGCCGAGGCGTTGAGCGTGGCGGCCTGGTCCTTGAGCCCGCCCGGCTTGGTGACCGATCCGACGAAACTGATCAGGGCGGAGACCCCGCTCGCACCGAGCGACACCGCCAGGACGAGCAGTGTCTCGTCCCGGAGCGTCCGCCGGCTCGGCCGCTCCCCGGGCGAGTTCCCGGCCACCGGCCCCGGAGCCGTACCCGCTCCCGGAGCCGTACCGGGTCCCGAAGCCGTCCCTGGCCCCGAAGCCGTCTCCGAGCCCGCGTCCGCCTGCACTTGCACCTCCGAATGGGCACGTCCGTCGGCCCCATCTTCGCCCCACCGGAGTCAAGGAAGCATCAGGGGGCCACCCTGGGGCCGACACGACCGACATGCTCCCGGCCGACACGTGTCCGGGCAGACGCGGGTCCGGGCAGACGCGGGTCCGGGCGGCAGACACACATCCTTCCGACACGCACCCGCCGGCCCGCACCCGCCCGACAGCTCACCCCAGCAGCACCGGCTCCGGCAGCCCCACGGGCCAGCTGTGCACCGGCTCCCCCGCGTGCATCAGCTCGGCGTACCTGCGTGTGGTCGCGGCCAGCGCGGCGTCCCGGCCGAGCCCCTTCTCCAACGCGCGATGAAACGTTTCCGCCTGCCAGCTCGCCCCGTTGACCCGACGCCGGCACCGCTCCTCGATCACCCCGAGGTAGAAGTCCCGGTCCACCGGCTCGATGCCCCAGGCGTCCAGGCCCGCCTCCGCCAGCGGCAGCAGCTCGTCCCGTACCAGGGTCACCGCGTCCACCTCCACGGTGCCGCCGTACCGGCCGCGCCGCGGCCACCGCAGCCGCGCGTCGATGCCGTGCCGGCATGCCTCCTCGAAGTTGGCGGCGGCGGCCTCGAAGGGCAGCCGCGTCCACACGGGCCGCGACTCCTCGGCGAGGGCGCGGACGAGGCCGTAGTAGAAGGCGGCGTTGGCGAGGACGTCCGTGACGGTCGGCCCGGCGGGCAGCACCCGGTTCTCCACCCGCAGGTGCGGTACGCCGTCGGCGATGTCGTACACGGGCCGGTTCCAGCGGTACACCGTGCCGTTGTGCAGTACCAGCTCGGCCAGCTTCGGCACGCCTCCCTCGTCCAGGGTGCGCAGCGGGTCCTCGTCGTCGCAGACGGGCAGCAGTGCGGGGTAGTACTTCAGGTTCTCCTCGAAGAGGTCGTACGCCGAGGTGATCCACCGCTCGCCGAACCAGGTGCGCGGCCGCACGCCCTGTGCCTGGAGCTCGGGCGGCCGGGTGTCGGTGGCCTGCTGGAAGAGCGGGGGCCGGGACTCGCGCCACAGCTCGTGGCCGAACAGGAACGGGGCGTTGGCGCCCACGGCGATCTGGGCGGCGGTGACCGCCTGGGCCGCGTTCCACACATCGGCGAACCGGTCCGGTGTGACCTGCAGATGCAGCTGCACGGAGGTGCACGCCGCCTCCGGCGCGATCGACCCCGAGGTGCACTCGAGCCGTTCCACACCGTCGATCTCGAGCTTGAACTCCTCCCCGCGGGCGGCCACGATCTGGTCGTTGAGCAGCGTGTAGCGGTCCGCGTCGGACAGGTTCGAGGACACCAGATCGTCCCGGCCGAGCGTCGGCAGAATGCCGATCATCACGATTCCGGCATCGACCTCGCCGGCCTTCCGGTGGGCGTACGCCAGCGACGTCCGCAGCTCCTCGGAAAGCCTGTCGAATACCCGGCCGCCCAGTCGGTGTGGAGCTATGTTGACTTCCAGGTTGAACATGGCGAGTTCCGTTTGGAAATCACGGCTCGCTATGCGCTCCAGCACCTGCGCGTTCAGCATGCGCGGCAGACCGTCGGTGCCCGCGAGATTCAGTTCGATCTCCAGGCCCATCAGATTCTTCGGGCGGTCGAACCTCTTCTCCTCCAGCAGTCGCTCGAGCCCCGTCAGGCACTGCCACAGCTTGTCGCGGTAGCGCTGCCGAACAGACAGGTCGAACGGCCCCGCCACGACCTTCTCCCCCATCTAAGTGTCCCCTCCTCGGATGGGCAGGCCGATGATCCGGCCGTCTCTTGTCCCGGGTCATGATGCCCCGGCGACGCGATCGATAACGTCCCTCTCGGAACCACTCGACAGCACTCCGGGCACACCAGACACCCACTAGGCTTGGCTGTGTACCCACGAACCGATTCACCAGACACACAGAGGTGCGCAGGTTTACCCCTACTGCCGTCTTGGTGAAAAACGCCGACGACAACCGGCCGACCGTCGCGCGGGCTACGGACCTGGTCATCGTGGTCTACACCACCGATAATCGGGAGATTCACCGCATTTCCCGGACCGAATACCGCCTTGTTCTTCATATGCGAAACGGCTAGACGAAACACCAGCTGAACACGTGTCGTATAAACTCCGCAATTGAGGCAGAGAGTTGGCGCTCGCGGTCCTCGGCCTGCCGCAGGACGACGCACGGCAGACCGCCCCCCTCATTTTCGGACCTTCAGCCCCCGCCTCTCTGGCCCCGAGAGCTGACAGCGCCGTCCGCCCCCCTCCCTCGTGCCACCCGTGCCTGTCTGAATGAGAGGCGACCCACCATGCCGCTGCATGTCCCCGAGGCTCCCGCGCCCGCCCTGCGCACCGTCCTCACGGCACTCGGTTCCCCCACCGCCGTCAAAGAAGCCCGCACTCCCTCGCTGCGCAAGGCACAGGGACCGACGACCCCCGACCTCCCGCTGCCCGTCCACGTCCTGGACCGGATCGCCCCGGCCGGCGCCTCCGCCACCCGGCTGTCCGGCTGGCGCTTCCTGATCCGCTGCGGCGATCGCGCGGTGGCCGCGGCCGAGACCCGGCTGACCCCCGACGGCTGGGCGTTCTCGCACTTCTTCGAGGGCCCGTACGTCGCCTCCACCGAACGCGCCCTGCGCCAGGCCGAGTCGGTGCAGCAGCCGTACCAGGCGCGACTGCTGTCGGTACCGGAGCTGTACATGCTCACGCTCTGGCTGCACGGCGACCGCACCGCCGACGGCGCCACCGGCCGCCTCGCCCCGACCGACATCCTGATCCCGCTGGCCCCCGCGCCACCGGGCATCGCCGCCCACCGCCCGCACCGGGTCGCGGACCTGCTGCCGGTCCTGACCCACCGGCTGGCCCCCGCCCCCCTGCTCAGCGCCTGACCGCCCGACCGCCGACCGCCCCTCCCGAGAGGGCGCGCCGACGGATCCGCGTGCCCCGCCACCACACGCACGACCGGTGGCGGGGCACGCCTTTCCGCGCCCTCTTCTCTTCCACGCGCCCGTTTCGTGCGCCCACTTCCTCCGCGCCTCCCCTCCCTTCGTGCGCCACGCGAAAGCAGTCGCTCTTTTGTGCACCCATACGCTCGTACGAGTCACGAGGAGGCCTTGTGACCCGCGCGGACTAGCCATATCCGGTGACCGCCAACCACCCGAAGGGACCGGCGAGTTGAGCTGAACCATCCGCTTGGGCCATGCGTCATGAACCTGTGATAAGTGGTGCTGCGAAATCCCTGCGGATCGACGCCCGTAGGGCAACACTGGGACCGACCGACTTCACACCACGGGGGGCGGCCATGAACGACGTTTCGCGCCGCGGGACTGACGAGACGGCCAACTCATCCACTTCGACACAGCGAGAGACACCGACCACCATGTGCCAGCACCAGCCACCGTGTCCGACAGCCGAGTCCGCCGACCGGGAGTCCGCCCGCCTCGTGGCGCCCCACCCGGAGCAGGGATGGAGCCTGCTGTGCAACGGAGTTGTGCTCTTCGAGGACACCGGTGAGCTCCTGCCGGACGGCAAGATCATCGCCCCGCACCGCCCGTTGGGCCCTGACCAGGTGATGACCGCCGCCTAGGCGGACAGCAGGTACCCACGGAGCGACCGACGCACAGCGCGACCGCTCGGGAAACATGAGGGGCCGGCCCGGAGAACCACTCTCCGCACCGGCCCCGACGCGTGCCCGGTGACACCCTCGCGATGTCACCGCACGGCGCCTACTCGTCGTAGGCGTCCAGCGGCGGGCAGGAGCAGACCAGGTTGCGGTCGCCGAAGGCCTGGTCGATACGGCGCACCGGCGGCCAGTACTTGTCCGCGGCCCCGACACCCGCCGGGAACACCGCCTCCTCACGGGTGTACGCGTGCTCCCACTCCCCGCCGATCGAGGCGGCGGTGTGCGGGGCGTTGCGCAGCGGGTTGTCGTCCGCGGGCCACTCCCCCGCGCCGACCTTCTCGATCTCTCCGCGTATGGCGATCATCGCCTCGCAGAAGCGGTCGAGTTCGGTGAGGTCCTCGGACTCGGTCGGCTCGATCATCAGCGTCCCGGCCACCGGGAACGACATGGTGGGCGCGTGGAAGCCGTAGTCGATCAGCCGCTTGGCGACGTCGTCGACGCTCACGCCGGTCGCCTTGGTCAGCGGGCGCAGGTCGATGATGCACTCGTGCGCGACGAGGCCGCCGGGGCCGGTGTAGAGCACCGGGTAGTGCGGCTCCAGGCGCTTGGCGATGTAGTTGGCGGACAGCACGGCGATCTGCGTCGCGCGCTTGAGCCCCTCGCCGCCCATGAGCCGGACGTACGCCCACGAGATCGGCAGGATGCCCGCGCTGCCCCAGGGAGCGGCCGAGATCGGGCCGACGCCGGTCTCCGGGCCCGCCGCCGGCTGCAGCGGGTGGTTCGGCAGGTACGGCGCGAGGTGGGCGCGCACGCCGACCGGGCCGACGCCCGGACCGCCGCCACCGTGCGGGATGCAGAACGTCTTGTGCAGGTTCAGGTGCGAGACGTCGCCGCCGAAGTGCCCCGGCTTGGCGAGCCCCACCAGCGCGTTGAGGTTGGCGCCGTCGACGTACACCTGGCCGCCGGCGTCGTGCACCGCCGCGCAGATGTCGGCGACGTGCTCCTCGAACACGCCGTGCGTCGACGGGTACGTGATCATCAGCACGGACAGCTCGTCGCGGTACTGCTCGATCTTCGCACGCAGGTCCTCGACGTCGATCTCGCCGTCCCCGGCGGTCTTCACGACGACGACCTTCATACCCGCCATGACGGCGCTCGCGGCGTTCGTGCCGTGCGCGGAGGAGGGGATGAGGCAGACGGTGCGCTGCTCGTCGCCGTTGGCCCGGTGGTAGCCGCGTACGGCCAGCAGGCCGGCCAGCTCGCCCTGCGACCCGGCGTTCGGCTGGAGCGAGACCTTGTCGTACCCCGTGACCTCGGCGAGGCGCTCCTCCAGCTCGGTGATGAGCGTGAGGTAGCCCGCCGCCTGCTCCGCGGGCGCGAAGGGGTGCAGCTGCCCGAACTCGGGCCAGGTGACCGGCTCCATCTCGGTGGTCGCGTTGAGCTTCATGGTGCAGGAGCCCAGCGGGATCATGCCGCGGTCGAGCGCGTAGTCGCGGTCGGCGAGCCGGCGCAGGTAGCGCAGCATCGCCGTCTCGGAGCGGTGCTGCTGGAAGACCGGGTGGGTCAGGTACGCGTCGGTGCGCAGCAGCGCGTCCGGCAGCACGTCACCGGCCTGTGCGTCCAGCGCCCCGACGTCGCCCTCGACGCCGAACGCGGCCCACACGGCGGCGAGCTGCGCCCGGCCGGTGGTCTCGTCGCACGCGATCGACAGGCGGTCGGCGTCGACGAGGCGCAGGTTGATCCCGCGCTCGCGCGCGGCCGCGACGACCTCGGCGGCCCGGCCCGGCACCCGCACGGTGAGGGTGTCGAAGTACGCGCCGTGCACGACCTCGACCCCGCCCGCGGCGAGACCGGCGGCGAGGATCGCGGCGTAGCGGTGGGAGCGCCGCGCGATGGTCCGCAGCCCCTCGGGCCCGTGGTACACGGCGTACATGCCCGCCATCACGGCGAGCAGCACCTGCGCCGTGCAGATGTTGCTGGTCGCCTTCTCCCGGCGGATGTGCTGCTCCCGCGTCTGCAGGGCGAGCCGGTAGGCCTTGTGCCCGTCCGCGTCCACGGAGACGCCGACGAGCCGTCCGGGCAGGCTGCGCGCGAACTTCTCGCCCACGGCCATGTAACCGGCGTGCGGTCCGCCGAAGCCCATGGGGACACCGAAGCGCTGCGTCGTACCGACCGCGATGTCGGCGCCGAGCTCACCGGGCGAGGTGAGCAGGGTGAGCGCGAGCAGGTCGGCGGCGACGGTGACGAGGGCGCCGAGCTCGTGCGCCTGCTCGATGACGGGCCTCAGGTCGCGTACGGCACCGGAGGCGCCCGGGTACTGCAGCAGCACGCCGTTGATCTCGCGCTCGGCGATCTCCGCCGGGATGCCCTCGCTCAGGTCGGCGACGACGACCTCCACGCCCGTGGGCTCGGCGCGCGTCTCGATGACGGCGATCGTCTGCGGCAGCGCGTCCGCGTCGACGAGGAAGAGGCCCTTCTTGTTCTTCCCCATGCGCCGCGACAGCGCCATGGCCTCGGCGGCCGCGGTGCCCTCGTCGAGCAGGGACGCACCGGAGGTCGGCAGCCCGGTGAGGTCGGCGACCATGGTCTGGAAGTTGAGCAGCGCCTCGAGCCGTCCCTGGGAGATCTCGGGCTGGTACGGGGTGTACGCGGTGTACCAGGCGGGGTTCTCCATGACGTTCCGCAGGATCACCGGCGGGGTGAACGTCCCGTAGTAACCCAGCCCGATCATGGAGTGCAGGACCTGGTTGCGGTCCGCGAGGGAGCGCAGCTCGGCGAGGACCTCTGCCTCGGTGCGCGCGTCCGGCAGCTCCAGGGCGTCGGCGCTCTTGATCACGTCCGGTACGGCGGCCGCGGTGAGCTCGTCGAGGGAGCCGTAACCGACCTGCGCGAGCATCTTGGCCCGCGCCTCCTGGTCGGGCCCGATGTGGCGCTGCTCGAAGGGAATGCCCTGCTCGAGCTCGGAGAGGGAAGGGCGGTGGGCGGTCATTGCGGAGGCCTCCTGGTCTGACGCGACCTGCGAGGGACACCACGGCACGGGTGCCCCGACGGCCTCCCCCTCTGTCATCTCGACCTGAGAGCTTCACCGGACCGCCCCAAGCGGACTCCCGGCTTTCACCGTCGGTGAGAACGGAGGCCGTCGACGCCGTCGACATCCGCTCTGCTTTCCAGAGTGACCTCGTCCGTGCGGTACGTGGGCCTGAGAGATTCCGGGGAGGATTTGCTCCTTCGGCGCCTCCGGTGGGCTCCGGAGGACTCTCCCGCACGGGGTCAGCAGCCGTTGTCAGCCTACCAGCGAGGTCAACGCACGGGCTTTCGAGTGGCCACCTTTCCCAAAGTGCCTTTTCGTAGTGGTTGGGGAGGAGTTGCGACCCCGCTGCGACCCACTGGAGGGCCCGTGCACAGCGACATCGATCCGCGCAGTCTGATCGGCCGCAAGGCGTTCGACCGCAGGGGCACCCGGATCGGCACCGTCGACGAGGTGTACCTCGACGACGCGACCGGGATCCCCGAGTGGGCGGCCGTGCGCATGGGCCTGTTCAGCCGGGACGCGTTCGTGCCCCTGGAGCCCAGCGAACTGGCCGGGGACGCCCTCCACGTCCCGTTCGACCGGTCCCTCATCAAGGACGCTCCCGACTTCGGGGTCGGCCGCCACCTCTCCCCCGAGCAGGAACTCCAGCTCTACCACCACTACGGCCTCGACGTGGCACCCCCGCCCCCGCTGGACCTGGAGGCCGACCGGCTCGCGGGCACGGAGGAGGTCTGAGCCGCCCGCCATGGAGCCGCCCGCCGCCGGTCATGCGCCGCCCACCGCCGGCCACGGCCCCTCACCCGTCACGTCCGGCCCCGCCTCCGCCGGCACCTCGGCCGCCTCCTCCGGCACCACCGCGCCGCCGGGGACCAGCGGCAGCGGATCCGCCGGTTCCAGGTCCGGGTCGTCGGTACGGAACGTCCGTACCCGTCCCGGCAACAGCGAGTCGGGCGTCTCGAAGCGCACGGTGACCCGCCCGAGGCCGCTGCCCTGCACCCACCCGTGCCCGAACTCCGCGTGCCGCACGTCGTGCCCGGCCGGCCAGCGCCGCTCCGCGGGCCCGGCCGGCTCCTTCACGGGTTCCTCCGCCGCTTGCTCCTCCTCGAGCCGGACCTCCCCCGCCGCTTGCGCGAACAGGTCCTCCTGCGTGTAGTCGGCGAGCCCGCTCACGCCCACGCCGAGCAGCCGCACACCCCCGGTCGTGTCCACCGACTCCAGCAGCCGCGCGGCGGCCTCCCGCACCACCGCCGGATCGTCCGTGGGTCCGCGCAGCGTCTCGGACCGGGTCAGCGTCGAGAAGTCGTACCTGCGCACCTTCAGCACGATGGTCCGGCCCGACAGGCCCGCGCCGCGCAGCCGCCGCACGCACCGGTCCGCGAGCCGCTGCACCTCCAGGCGCACGCGCACCCGGTCGTGAATGTCGACGTCGTACGTGTCCTCCACCGACACGGACTTCGTGTCCCGCTCGGCCACCACGGGCCGCTCGTCCCGCGCCAGCGCCATGGCGTACAGCCCGTGCCCGTGCGCCTTCCCGACCAGCCGTACGAGCTCGTCCTCACCGGCCTCCACGATCTCCTCCACGGTCGTGATCCCGGCGCGCCGGAGATGGTCACCCGTCGCGGGCCCCACACCCGGCAGGATCCGCACCGACAGCGGCCCCAGCATCTCCCGCTCGGTGCCCGGCCGGATGAGCACGAGCCCGTCCGGCTTGGCCTGCTCGGACGCGATCTTGGCCAGCATCTTGGACGCGGCGAGCCCCACGGAACCGGTCAGCCCGGTCACGGCCCGTATGTCGGCGCGCAGCCTGGTGCCGGCGAGCCGCGCCGACTCCTCGTCCCACGCCGCTCCCCCGGCGTCCAGGTCGACGAACGCCTCGTCCAGGCTGAGCGGCTCGACCAGCGGCGACAGCTCACGCAGCAGCTTCATGACCTGCTCGCTGATGGCCCGGTAGAAGGTGAAGCGGGGGACGAGGTAGGCGGCGTTCGGCGCGAGGCGGCGCGCCTGCGCCATGGGCATCGCCGAGTGCACTCCGGAGACCCGTGCCTCGTACGAGGCGGTGGCGACCACGCCGCGCGGTCCGAGCCCGCCCACGACGACGGCCTTCCCCCGCAGACTCGGCTTCGACGCCTGCTCCGCCGAGGCGTAGAAGGCGTCCATGTCGAGATGCAGGATCGTGGGCGCGTTTCTCACATGTCCGATGCTGCCCTACGGCACTGACAGTGCCGTGGCACGGCCACCGGGGCCGGTGTTCTCAGACGGCCCGGTTGCGCCGGCGGGCCAGTTCGTCCGAGGGATGGTGGCCGACGAGCGTCTCGCCCGTGTCGACCCGCTCGCCGTGCAGCTGCGAGAGCGCGCTCTCCACGTCCCGCCACACCACTCCCACGGCGATGCCGAAGATGCCCTGCCCGCCCTGGAGCAGCGCGTGCACCTCGTCGGGAGAGGCGCATTCGTAGACGGTCGCGCCGTCGCTCATGAGTGTCATCCGCTCCAGGTCCCGGAAGCCCCGCTCGCGCAGGTGCTGGACGGCGGTGCGGATGTTCTGCAGCGACACGCCCGTGTCGAGGAACCGCTTGACGATCTTCAGGACGACGACGTCCCGGAAGCTGTACAGGCGCTGGGTGCCCGACCCGTAGGCGGGCCGGACGCTCGGCTCGACGAGCCCGGTGCGGGCCCAGTAGTCGAGCTGCCGGTAGGTGATGCCGGCCGCCGCGCACGCGGTGGGCCCGCGGTAGCCGACCTGCTCGGACTCCTCGGCCGTCCCCCCGTCCGCCGGTACGGCGGCCGCCCGGTGCGCAACGTGACCGGCCGCGTTGCCGTGCTGGGGATAATCCCCGCTCGAGCGGAGCCGGGAGCCCGGGGGAGGGTACGGGCCGTTCTCCCCCGGACTGCGTCCGCGGGCACCCCCTGCCGTACCGTCGCCGCTGCTTCTCACGCCGACCTCCGTCCTTGAACTGCCTTCTCGACGGTAGGCAGTCACCAAGGGTGCGTCAACGATCGCCACACTCGGCACGCCGAGTGATAGTGACCCAAGGAGTGGTTTCCCGTGCCCCGCCGCGGGGAAAGGCTAGCCGAATGCCTTTCGGCCGGGCCGTGCGACGCATCCCTTGTCGCGCTTACGTGTCGAACATGTGACCTGCGCCGACTTCTCCTTTTTCCCACCTTCGCCGCGAGCGCCGTCCATGCGCTCCGACGCGCACACCCGGCGGCTCCCGTGGCGCCGTCCGCGCCACGGGGCCGGGCCCGGCCTCACTGGCTGCTGGTACCGAAGTCCTCCGGCGAGATCTGGTCGAGGAACTCGCGGAACTTCTCCACCTCGTCCTCCTGCTCGTCCGGAATGGCGATCCCGGCGTCGTCGAGCACCCCGTCACTGCCGTAGATCGGCGTGCCGGTGCGCAGGGCGAGCGCTATGGCGTCGGACGGCCGGGCACTCACCTCGACTCCGCTGGCGAACACCAGTTCCGCATAGAAGACGCCCTCACGCAGATCCGTGATGCGCACTTCGGTGAGCTCCTGGCCGACGGCCTCCAGCACGTCCTTGAACAGGTCGTGGGTCAGCGGTCGAGCGGGGGCCATGCCCTGCTGGGCGAAGGCGATCGCCGTCGCCTCCCCCGGCCCGATCCAGATGGGGAGGTAACGGTCGCCTCCCACTTCGCGCAGGAGCACGATCGGTTGGTTGGAGGGCATTTCGACCCGGACACCTACGACATCGAGCTCGTTCACACAGCAACCCTAGGCCGTGGGCGGGACGTTTGGGTAGTCGGGCAGAGAATGGCTGCCGAGTCCGGCGTCCGACCGGGGCAGTCGCACACCCGGACGAGGGGACGCTGGCCGGCCGCTCCGGCGTCCGCGCCGCGCGGGCGGACCGGTCAGGGCAGCCGCACGCCGAGCGCCGTCCGCACCAGCGCGGCGTGCAGCTTCACCGCGAGCCCGGCCAGCTCCTTCGTACGGGCCTCCGCATGGGCCCTGGTCTGCGGATTCCGGTGGCGCCGCAGGGGCGCCACCACCTGTTCCACCAGCACCGCCTCACGGTCGGCGGCGGCCTTCATGGCCCTCAGGTGACGCGGCTCGATACCGAACCGCCCGAGTTCGACCAGAAGGGTGGCCACAGTGACCGTCTCCGCGTCGTACGCTCCGTCCTCCACGGAACTGACGAGCCCGTACGACTCCCACTCCGCCAGCTGCTGCTCCTCGATCCCGGCGGCCTCCAGGAGCTCCTCCCGGCCGATCCGGGCCGGTGCCGGCTCCTCGGGCTCCCCGAAGACGGCGAGGAACCACTCCTCACCGTCCCCCGCCTCCCGCTGACGCCCCGGGGCCGGGAGCCGCACGGGCTCACCGCGCTCCAGGGCGTCGAGGTGCTCACGGATCACCTTCAACGGCAGATAGTGGTCCCGCTGCATCCTCAGCACACGTGCGAGCCGCTCGACGTCCTCCGCACTGAACTTCCGGTACCCCGAGGGGGTCCGCTGCGGTTCCACGAGCCCCTCCGTCTCCAGAAAACGGATTTTGGAGACGGTGACTTCGGGGAACTCGTCGCGCAGCACGTTCAGCACGGTGCCGATGCTCATCAGTCCGCTGTCCGTGGCGGCGGCGCCGTCGCCGGCACCGCCGCTCGGTGTGTGAAGCATGGACCTTCCCTGGTGGTCCCCCCGGACGGAGATCGGGGACGGTCAGATGCCCCGCTGGCTCGCGTAGAAGACCAGACGGTACTTGCCGATCTGCACCTCGTCACCGTTGGAGAGCGCGACCTGGTCGATCCGCTCCCGGTTGACGTACGTGCCGTTGAGGCTGCCGACGTCGGCGACCGTGAAGCTGCCGTCCGGGCCACGGCGGAACTCCACGTGCCGGCGCGAGACGGTGACGTCGTCCAGGAAGATGTCGCTCTGCGGGTGACGGCCCGCCGTGGTCAGATCGCCGTCCAGGAGGAAGCGGCTGCCCGAGTTGGGGCCGCGGCGCACCACCAGCAGGGCCGAGCCGAGCGGCAGCGCGTCGACGGCGGCCTGTGCCTCGGGCGAGAGGGCCGGCAGCTGCGTCTGGCCCGTGACCTCGGAGTCGTACGCCTCGAGTCCCGAGATGGAGATCGTGGAGGTCGTCTCGGACGCACGCTCCGCAGCGACCCCGGGCCGCAGCGGCGCACCGCAGTTGGAGCAGAACCTGCTGTTCTCCGCGTTGCGGTTCCCGCACCTCGTACACACCAGGGCCGACATGGACGGATCCTCCTGCCGCGGCTGCCCCGCCGGGGCATTGGACGCGTACGGACCGGAGGCGAACCCCCCACCCGTACCTGAGGCTGACGGTTCTCCGAAACCTATGCGGCCGGACTGGGCAGGGTCAACAGACGGCGCGCCCTGACCTCCGGAAATGTCACCACCCGGACCATCGACCTGGTCCCGGAAGAGCGGGCGCCGGCCGCCCTGGCCCTCCGCGTCCGATGGCTGCGCGCGATGGCGGGCGGTCGCGTTCTCGCTGCCCTGCCGCGCACTCTTGCCGAACAATTTCGCAAACAACTTCACGGGCGATTCCCCTTGACCGAAACAGACCCGCCCGTGGGGCAGGACGAACCCTGAACCAACACACCGGCCGACCCGGACATCCTCACAACGTCCGTATCCACCAGACAGTTTCCACCACGCACCACCCGATCGGTGCGCCGACCCCCCGCAACCTCATGCCCCCGCCGGACGGCCCCCATGCACCCCCTGTTCACTGGGAGGACGACCGAGCGTAGTCAGGCCGCTCGGCCGCTCGCAAGGCGTCCACGATGATCTTGTCCGCCCGCTCCACAACCACGGTGGCCTGCTCCTTCTCCAGTGTCTGCACCACGCCTCCTGGAATGTTCAGCGCGGGCTCCAGGTCCTGCGGCTTGCCGATGACCTTGAAACGATAGGGCTGGTCGATCTTGTTCCCGTCGACGCCGACCCCGTCTCCGGAATCCGTCAGATAGGTGCCGGCCACGACCCTCACACCGTTCACCTGGATCGCCTCCGCGCCGGCCGCGCGCAGCTCCTGCACCGCGTCGAGCAGCATGTCCGCCTCGACCGTTCCCTTCGTGTCCTCGACCGTCAGCGTGATGCCGGGTCCCTGCGCCGCCACCGTCCCCGCGAGGACGCCGAGCTGCCGTTCCTTCTCGACCGTCTGCCTGCGGGCTTCCTCGGCCTGGTCGGAGCTGTTCTCCAACTCGGTGCGCTGACTCTCGAGACCCTGCTTCTCCTCCTCCAGACGCTGTGTACGGTCATCCAGTTCATCGAGGATGCGTACAAGATCTTCCTGTCGCGCCCCGCGCAGCGCGCCGTCGCCCTCGCTGTTGGACGCGACCTGTACGGCCAGACCGAAGCCGAGGCCGAACAGCAGCAGGGCGACGATGAGTTGGGCGCGCGTGACGCGCGGCGGCCACAGCCCGTTGACCAGCCGCTGGCGTCCGGTCAGGGCGGGCTGCTGCTCCGCCTGCTGTCGCCCGGCCCCCGTGGGCGGCGCGGCGGGCGCCGCGGGCACCTCCGCGGGGAGTTCCCTGCGCAGCCGCGTGGTGGGCGTCTCGTCCCGGTCGCTCATCGGCCTCGTCACCCTCACGCCCGGAAGACGTGCCGCCGGATCGCGGCGGCGTTGGAGAAGATGCGGATGCCGAGCACGACCACGACACCCGTGGACAACTGGGCGCCCACGCCCAGCTCGTCGCCCAGGAACACGATCAGCGCGGCCACGACCACGTTCGACAGGAATGACACCACGAAGACCTTGTCGTCGAAGATGCCGTCCAGCATCGCGCGCAGGCCTCCGAAGACGGCGTCGAGGGCCGCCACGACGGCGATGGGGAGATACGGCTCGACCACCGCGGGAACCTCGGGTCCGACCAACAGGCCGGCCACGACTCCCAGGACGAGGCCCAGTACGGCGATCACGATGTGCCCTTCTCGGTTTTCGGTTCTGCGGTTCGTACGGTCACACGCGGTGCGGCGGGAACCCGGACGTCCTCCTCGACGGACAGGGCGGTCCGGATCCCGAAGTTCTCCTGCAGCGCGTGCAGGTACAGCCCGTCCGGGCTGTCCTGGAAGTCGCTGCCGAGCCGCTTGCCGTTCCCGACGGCGAGCACCGTGTAGGGCGGCACCAGCGGCTTGTTGTCGACCAGTATCGCGTCGCCCGCCGCCCGGATCGCGGACAGCGCCGTCAGCCGCTGTCCGTTGATCGAGACGGCTTCCGCGCCGGACTGCCACAGCCCGTTGACGACGCGCTGCATGTCGCGGTCGCGCACACGTCCGGTGTCGGAGAAGCCGGAGGACCCGCGCGGATCGCCGTCCCCGCCGGCGCCGGCCTCCTTCGCGTCGTTCACGACGAGCTTCACACCCGGTCCGTGCACCTCGACGGCGCCCGCCAGGATGCCGACGAGCTCTCTGCGGTCACTGCCCCCGTCACCCTTCAGCGCCTCACGCTGCCGGGCGCTCACCTCGGCACGGAGATCGTCGACGCTCTTCTCGAGCGCGTCCGCGGCCTCGGTCTCGCGCTCGATGCGCTCGATGAGCTCCTCGCGCTCCTTGGCCACCGCGGGCGCCGTGACACGCGCCTGTGCCGCCCCCACCGTCACGACGAGGGCGGCGAGCACCAGCCCGGCGGCCAGCCCCAACTTGGCCCGGACGGTCTTCGGCATGCCCCCCGTGCCGCCCTGTCTGCGGGCGGCGGCCTCGGCGTACCCGTCGTCGAGGCTGTGGTCCATGACGTTGGTGAGCAGCGACATGGAGGCATCCGGGCGCGAGGGTCGCGCGGGAGTGCTCCGAACGGGGGGCTGCTGCGGCATGCCGCACATCGTCGCACGTCGTGGCCAGTACCTCCGAATGGCCCCACCGGCGTGCCGGACAGGCCCCGTTGTGGGCACTTGTCCGGCACGCGCGCGTGTGACGGTTTTACCGGCCGGCGCTGTCCACGACCGCCGACCACTCGTCGAGCAGGGCCTGGGCGGACGCGTCGTCCGGCCCCTCGGCCCACAGGTGCGTGACGGCCTCGGCGGGGTCCGGAAGGACCATCACCCAGCGACCGTCGGTCTCCACGACCCGTACGCCGTCGGTCGTGTCGACGAAGCGGTCCCCGGCCGCCTCCACGACCCGCCGCATGACCAGGCCCTTGACGGCCCACGGGGTCGCGAGGTCACGCTTGAGGACGTGCGCCCGCGGTATGCGGGCGTCGATCTGGCTGAGCGTGAGCTGCGTCCGCGCCACCAGCCCGATGAGCCGGACGAACGCGGCCGTGCCGTCGAAGACACTGCTGAACTCGGGCACGATGAAGCCGCCGCGCCCGTCACCGCCGAAGATCGTCGACTCGTCGCCGCCGACCCGCGTCAGGTCGTCGGGAGACGTGGTCGTCCACTCCACCTGCGTCCCGTGGTACGCCGCCACCTGCTCGGCGATCCGGGTCGTGGTGACCGGCAGCGCGACACGTCCGCTGCGCCGCTCCGCCGCCACCAGGTCGAGCATGACGAGCAGCGCCCGGTCGTCCTCGACGATCCGCCCCTTCTCGTCGACGAGCGAGATCCGCTCGCCCACCGGGTCGAACCGCACGCCGAACGCCGCCCGCGACGAAGCCACGATCTCGCCGAGCCGCACCAGGCCCGCGCGCCGCATCTCCGCGGTCTCCGTCGGCCTGGACTCGTCGAGGCCGGGGTTGATGGTCAACGAGTCCACCCCGAGCTTGCCGAGCAGGCTGGGCAGGACGAGCCCCGCACTGCCGTTCGAGGCGTCGACGACCACCTTGAGCCCCGACTCGGCGATGCCGCTCGTGTCGACGTTCCGCAGCAGCGACCCCGAGTACGAGTCGTAGACGCTGGACGGGAAGTGCAGGTCGCCGATCTCGCCCGGGAACGCACGCCGGTACTCCTGCCGTGCGAAGACCCGGTCCAGCTTCCGCTGTTTGGCCTGCGAGAGGTCGGCGCCCTCCCCGTCGAAGAACATGATGTCGACCGAGTCCGGCACTCCCGGAGTCGTCCGGATCATGATTCCGCCGGCACTTCCTCTGGCGGTCTGCTGCCGCGCCACGGGCAGCGGTACGTTCTCCAGGTCGCGCACGTCGATCGCGCTGGCCTGGAGCGCCGAGATGACGGCGCGCTTGAGCGCACGGGCACCTCTGGAGTGGTCACGGGCGGTGGTGACCGTGGAGCCCTTCTTGAGCGTCGTCGCGTACGCTCCCGCGAGCCTCACGGCCAGCTCCGGGGTGATCTCGACGTTCAGGATCCCGGACACACCGCGGGCGCCGAACAGGTGCGCCTGACCTCGCGACTCCCAGATCACCGAGTTGTTGACGAAGGCACCGGCCTCGATCGTCTTGAACGGGTAGACCCGTACGTTGCCCTGCACGATCGATTCTTCACCGACGAGGCACTCGTCGCCGATGACGGCGCCGTCCTCGATCCGCGCGGCACGCATGATGTCGGTGTTCTTGCCGACGACGCATCCCCGCAGATTGCTCTGCTGCCCGATGTACACGTTGTCGTGGACGACCGCCTTGTGCAGGAAGGCCCCGCTCTTCACGACGACGTTCGAGCCGACGACGGTGTGCTCACGGATCTCGGCGCCGGCCTCGACCTTGGCGTAGTCCCCGATGTACGCCGGTCCGCGGACCTCGGCGTCCGGGTGGACCTCTGCACCCTCGGCGATCCACACGCCGGGCGAGAGCTCGAACCCGTCGATGTCGACGTCGACCTTGCCCTCGAGAACGTCGGCCTGGGCCTTCACATAGCTCTCGTGCGTGCCGACGTCCTCCCAGTAGCCCTCGGCGACATAGCCGTAGATCGGCTTGCCTTCCTTCATCAGCTGCGGGAAGACATCACCGGACCAGTCGACGGGAACGTCGGGTTCGACGTAGTCGAAGACCTCGGGCTCCATCACGTAAATGCCCGTGTTCACCGTGTCGGAGAAGACCTGGCCCCAGGTCGGCTTCTCCAGGAAGCGCTCGACCTTGCCCTCGTCGTCCACGATGGTGATACCGAATTCGAGAGGATTCGGTACGCGCGTCAGGCAGACGGTGACCAGCGCACCCTTTTCCTTGTGGAAATTGATGAGCTCGGTGAGATCGAAGTCTGTCAGGGCATCGCCGGAGATGACGAGGAACGCGTCGTCCTTGAGGGCTTCCTCGGCGTTCTTCACACTCCCGGCCGTGCCGAGTGGCTTCTCCTCATTGGCATAGGTGAGCTCCATTCCGAGCTCCTCACCGTCACCGAAGTAGTTCTTGACGAGTGACGCCAGGAACTGGACGGTTACCACGGTCTCATTGAGCCCATGCCTTTTGAGCAGCCTCAGCACGTGCTCCATGATCGGCCGGTTGACCACCGGCAGGAGCGGCTTGGGCATGCTCGAGGTCATGGGGCGAAGGCGTGTGCCTTCACCACCGGCCATCACGACGGCCTTCATGTCGGAAGCGTCCTCCTTGAAGAGACGGTTGGACCGACCTCACCCGTCCAGATTGTCCCGCACATTTACCACGCGGGCCATCAGGCCACTAGGCGCCCCTATCCGGGCGAGCTCAATCGGCCACGGCGTCCGCTCGAACCAGGCGGCGGACCTGTACCACGTAGAGGACTCCTGCCCACCAATACAGAGTTGTACCCCATCCGGCGAACGCCCATCCGAAAATTGCAGCGAGTGACGAGATCCAACCACTTCCGTCACTGAGGAGAAGCAACGGGAAGGCGTACATCAGGTTGAAGGTAGCCGCCTTCCCCAGGAAGTTCACCTGGGGCGGCGGGTAGCCGTGACGCCTGAGGATGCCCACCATCACCAGCAGGACCAGTTCCCGCGCCAGCAGCACGAGGGTCAGCCAGAGCGGAAGGATCTCCCGCCAGGTTAGGCCTACCAGGGTCGACAGGATGTAGAGCCGGTCGGCCGCCGGGTCCAGGAGCCGGCCGAGGCTGCTGATCTGGTTCCAGCGCCTGGCCAGCTTGCCGTCGAGGTAGTCGCTGACGCCGCTGAGAGCCAGCACCAGCAGCGCCCAGCCGTCACTCTTGGGCCCGCCGAACTCCGGCCGGAGAATCAACCACAGGAAGACGGGCACTCCTACGAGCCGCGCCATGCTGAGGATGTTCGGGATGGTGAGGATCCGATCCGTCTGGACCTTGGTCTCCTGGACCTCCACCCGGGGGCCTCCTGAAGGGAAAAAAGCGGATGATGCCCCCCGACCTTACCTCAACGCAAAAAAGCTCTGGCTCCCAGGCATGATGCCTGGGAGCCAGAGCTCTAATAATTGTTCGGCGGCGTCCTACTCTCCCACAGGGTCCCCCCTGCAGTACCATCGGCGCTGTAAGGCTTAGCTTCCGGGTTCGGAATGTAACCGGGCGTT
>NZ_BMQK01000017.1 GCF_014648075.1 Streptomyces ruber
TCGTCCAGGGCGCCGTCTGGAACATCGACTCCTTCGACCAGTGGGGCGTCGAACTCGGCAAGGTCCTCGCCAAACGCGTCGAACCCGCCCTCACCGAGGGTGCCGACGTCCCCGGCCTGGACGAGTCGTCGAAGGCGCTCGTCGCCACCTACCGGGAGCTGCGCGGCCGGAAGTGACCGCGCGGAAACGATGAAGGGTGCCCCCGGCGGGGGGCACCCTTCTGTGCGTCGTACGAGCCGTGCGACCCGTCAGGGAGAAGCCGGCGGGTACAGCGACCGCGGCAGCTGCGAGGCCGCCGCCGAGTCCAGCAGCCACAGCGTCCGGGAGCGCCCCTGCGCGCCCGCGGCCGGGGCCTGTATCTCGCCCGCGCCCGACAGGGCCATCGCGGCGGCGTTCGCCTTGTCCTCGCCGGCCGCCAGCAGCCACACCTCGCGGGCCGAACGGATCGCGGGCAGGGTGAGGGTGATCCGGGTGGGCGGCGGCTTGGGCGCACCGTGCACGCCGACCACCGTCCGCTCGGTCTCCCGCACCGCGGGCAGCTCCGGGAAGAGCGACGCCACGTGCGTGTCCGGGCCGACGCCCAGCATCAGCACGTCGAATGCCGGTACGGCACCGTGGTTCTCCGGGGCCGCGGCCCGCGCCAGCTCCTCCGCGTAGCCTGCCGCCGCAGCGTCCGCGTCGTTCCCGTACGGACCGTCGGACGCGGGCATGGCGTGCACGCGCTCCGGGTCCAGCGGCACGGAGTCCAGGAGGGCCTCGCGCGCCTGGGTGATGTTGCGGTCCGGGTCGCCCTCGGGCAGGAACCGCTCGTCGCCCCACCACAGGTCGAGGTGGGCCCAGTCGATCGCGTCCCGGGCGGGCGCGGTGGCCAGCGCGGCCAGCAGGCCGTTGCCGTTGCGCCCGCCGGTGAGGACGACCGAGGCGGAGCCGCGCGAGGCCTGGGCGTCCACGATCTTCGTGATCAGCCGGGCCGCGGCGGCCTGCGCCATCAGCTCCTTGTCACGGTGGACGACCAGCTGCGGAGTGCTCACTTGGTGGCCGCCTTCCTCGACGCGGCCTTCTTCACCGCCGTCTTCCTGGCCGGAGCCTCGGCCGCCGCCTTCTCGGCCGGCTCGGGGGAGGACGCCCCGGGCGCCGTCTCCTCAGGGGCCGACTCCGCGGCCGTCTCCGGCTCCTTCACCGGTTCCGGCTCCGTCTCCGCCTCGGGAGCGGGCGCCGCCGACGCCTTCCCGGCGGCCCGCACCGGGGACTCGACCTCGGGGTTGACCCCGGCGGCGGGCCCGGCGGCCCGTCCACCGGCGAGCCGCTCCACGCCGTACCGCAGCGCGGACGCGTACGTGTCGTCCGGGTCGAGGCGCCGCAGCTCCTCGGCGATCAGCTCGGACGTCTCACGGCGCTTGAGGGCGACCGCCCGGTCGGGCTGGCCCTCGATCGACAGCGTCGCGAGGGAGCCGTCCGCGCGGTTCAGCGTGATCGGGCCGCGCGAGGTGGTCAGCCGTACGGAGGTCAGTCCGGGACCGGCGGACCACGTACGCTGCACCGGCACGTCCAGCCGGTCCGCGAGCCACATGGCGAGCAGCTCGCAGCTCGGGTTGTGCTCCTCGCCCTCGACCTCGACCGCCTCCACCTCGCAGGTGACCTGGTCCAGGGCCGCCGCCAGCATCGAACGCCAGGGCGTGATGCGGGTCCACGACAGGTCCGTGTCACCGGGGGTGTAGGTCTCGGCGCGGGCGGTGAGCTCGCGCACCGGGTGCTCGGCGGCGTACGTGTCGGTGACCCGGCGCTGGCCGAGGGCACCGAGCGGGTCCTTCGCCGGGTCGAGCGGCGCGTCCACCGGCCACCAGACGACCACGGGGGCGTCGGGCAGCAGCAGCGGCAGCACCACCGACTGGGCGTGGTCGGACACCTCGCCGTACAGCCGCAGCAGGACCGTCTCGCCGGTGCCCGCGTCGGCGCCCACGCGGATCTCCGCGTCCAGCCGGGACTGCGTGCGCTCCCGGGAGGACCGGGAGACCCGCTTGATCACCACGAGCGTGCGCGAGGGGTGCTCGCGCGAGGCGTCCTCGGCGGCCTTGAGGGCGTCGTAGGCGTTCTCCTCGTCGGTGACGATGACAAGGGTGAGCACCATGCCGACGGCGGGCGTGCCGATGGCACGACGGCCCTGGACCAGCGCCTTGTTGACCTTGCCGGCCGTGGTGTCCGTGAGGTCGATCTTCATGGCCGGCGCCAGCTCCGTCCGTCTCGTTCGAGCATTTCGTCCGCCTCGGCGGGGCCCCACGTGCCCGCCGGGTACTGGGCGGGTCTGCCGTGCTTGTCCCAGTACTCCTCGATCGGGTCGAGGATCTTCCAGGACAGCTCGACCTCCTCGGTGCGCGGGAAGAGGTTCGAGTCGCCGAGCAGGACGTCGAGGATGAGCCGCTCGTACGCCTCCGGGCTGGACTCCGTGAACGACTCGCCGTACGCGAAGTCCATGGAGACGTCCCGGATCTCCATCGAGGTGCCGGGCACCTTGGAGCCGAACCGGACCGTGACGCCCTCGTCGGGCTGGACCCGGATGACGATGGCGTTGGAGCCGAGCTCCTCGGTGGCCGTCGTGTCGAAGGGCGAGTGCGGGGCGCGCTGGAAGACCACCGCGATCTCCGTCACCCGGCGGCCGAGCCGCTTGCCGGTGCGCAGGTAGAAGGGGACGCCCGCCCAGCGGCGGTTGTCGATCTCCACCTTGATCGCGGCGTAGGTGTCGGTCTTCGACGCCTGGTCGATGCCCTCTTCCTCCAGGTAGCCGATGACCTTGGCACCGCCCTGCCAGCCGGCCGCGTACTGCGCGGCGACGGTGTCCCGGCCCAGGTCCTTGGGCAGCCTGACGGCCTCCAGGACCTTGGTCTTCTCGGCGGCGAGGGCGTCCGCGTCGAAGGAGGAGGGCTCCTCCATGGCCGTGAGGGCCAGGAGCTGGAGGAGGTGGTTCTGGATCACGTCACGGGCGGCGCCGATGCCGTCGTAGTAGCCGGCGCGGCCGCCGATGCCGATGTCCTCGGCCATCGTGATCTGGACGTGGTCCACGTACGACCGGTTCCATATCGGCTCGAACATCTGGTTGGCGAAGCGCAGCGCCAGGATGTTCTGGACGGTCTCCTTGCCCAGGTAGTGGTCGATGCGGAAGACCTGGTCCGGGGCGAAGACCTCGTGCACGAGGCCGTTCAGCTCCTCGGCCGACCTCAGGTCGTGGCCGAAGGGCTTCTCGATGACGGCGCGGCGCCAGGACTCCGGGGTCTGGTCGGCCAGGCCGTGCTTCTTCAGCTGCTGGATGACCACCGGGAACGCGGACGGCGGCACGGACAGGTAGAAGGCGAAGTTGCCGCCCGTGCCCTGCTTCTCGTCCAGGTCCTGGATGGTGTCGCGGAGCCGGACGAACGCGTCGTCGTCGTCGAAGGTGCCCTGGACGAACCGCATGCCCTGGACCAGCTGCTGCCAGACCTCCTCGCGGAACGGGGTGCGCGCGTGCTCCTTGACGGCGTCGTGGACCTCCTGCGCGAAGTCCTCGTCCTCCCACTCGCGGCGGGCGAAGCCGACGAGCGAGAAGCCCGGCGGCAGCAGTCCGCGGTTGGCGAGGTCGTACACGGCAGGCATGAGCTTCTTACGTGACAGGTCGCCAGTGACGCCGAAGATGACCAGGCCCGACGGCCCCGCGATACGCGGGAGCCGTCGGTCCGCGGCGTCACGCAGCGGATTGCTGCTCGACAAGGTTCTCAGCCCTCCGAGGGAGCGAGGCGCTCAAGCTCCGCCTGGGTCGACGAGAGCAGGTCGTTCCAGGAGGCCTCGAACTTCTCGACGCCCTCCTTCTCCAGCAGGTCGACGACCTCGTCGTACGAGATGCCGATCTTCTCAAGCGCGTCCAGGTCGGCACGGGCCTGCTCGTAGGTGCCGGCGATGGTGTTGCCGCGGATCTCGCCGCTCTCCTCGGTGGCGAAGAGGGTGGCCTCCGGCATGGTGTTCACCGTGTTCGGCGCGACCAGCTCGTCGACGTAGAGCGTCTTCTTGTACGCGGGGTCCTTCACACCGGTGGAGGCCCACAGCGGACGCTGCTTGTTGGCGCCCGCCTTCTCCAGCGCCTGCCAGCGGTCGGAGGAGAAGACCTCCTCGTACGCCTGGTAGGCGAGGCGCGCGTTGGCGAGACCGGCCTTGCCGCGCAGGGCCTTGGCCTCGTCGGTGCCCTGGGCGTCGATCCGCTTGTCGATCTCGGTGTCCACGCGGGAAACGAAGAAGGACGCCACGGAGTGGATCCCGGAGAGGTCCAGGCCGCGCTCCTTGGCCTTCTCCAGGCCCTCCAGGAACGCCTCCATCACCTTGCGGTAGCGGTCCAGCGAGAAGATCAGCGTCACGTTGACGCTGATGCCCAGGCCGATGACCTCGGCGATCGCCGGAAGACCCGCCTCGGTGGCCGGGATCTTGATGAGCGTGTTGGGGCGGTCCACCAGCCAGGCGAGCTGCTTGGCCTCGGCGACGGTCGCCTTGGTGTCGTGCGCCAGACGCGGGTCGACCTCGATGGAGACCCGGCCGTCCTGGCCGTTCGTCGAGTCGAAGAGCGGGCGCATGATGTCGGCGGCGTCGCGGACGTCCGCCGTGGTGATCATGCGAATGGCCTCTTCGACGGTGACCTTGCGGAAGGCCAGGTCGGAGAGCTGCTGGTCGTAACCGTGGCCCTCGGAGATCGCCTTCTGGAAGATCGACGGGTTGGTCGTGACGCCCACGACGTGCTGCTGGTCGATCAGCTCGGCGAGGTTGCCGGACGTGATCCGCTTGCGCGACAGGTCGTCCAGCCAGATCGCCACGCCTTCTTCGGAGAGGCGCTTGAGTGCGTCTGTCATGGAAATTACATCTCCTACGTGTCGTATATGAGCGTCAGCGCTGGGCGGCCGCGAGAGATTCCCGGGCGGCGGCGGCCACGTTGTCGGCGGTGAAACCGAACTCGCGGAACAGCACCTTCGCGTCGGCAGAAGCGCCGAAGTGCTCCAGCGACACGATGCGGCCGGCGTCACCGACGTACTTGTGCCAGGTCAGCGCGATGCCGGCCTCGACCGCGACGCGCGCCTTGACGGACGGCGGCAGAACGCTGTCCCGGTACCCCTGGTCCTGCTCCTCGAACCACTCCACGGACGGCATGGAGACCACGCGCGTGGGCACGCCGTCGGCCTGGAGCTGCTCGCGCGCCTCGACGGCGAGCTGCACCTCGGAACCGGTGGCGATGAGCACGACCTGCGGCTCGCCGCCTTCGGCCTCGAACAGCACGTAACCGCCGCGCGCGGCGTTCTCGTTGGGCTCGTAGGTCGGCAGGCCCTGGCGGGACAGCGCCAGGCCGTGCGGGGCGCCCTTGCCGAACTCCTTGGTCCAGCGCTTGAGGATCTCGCGCCAGGCGATGGCGGTCTCGTTGGCGTCGGCCGGGCGGACCACGTTCAGGCCCGGGATGGCGCGCAGCGAGGCGAGGTGCTCGACCGGCTGGTGGGTCGGGCCGTCCTCGCCGAGGCCGATGGAGTCGTGCGTCCACACGTACGTCACCGGCAGGTGCATCAGGGCGGACAGCCGGACGGCGTTGCGCATGTAGTCGGAGAACACCAGGAAGGTGCCGCCGTAGATGCGGGTGTTGCCGTGCAGCGCGATGCCGTTCATGGCGGCGGCCATGGCGTGCTCGCGGATGCCGAAGTGGACCGTACGGCCGTACGGGTCCGCCTCCGGCAGCGGGTTGCCCTCCGGCAGGAAGGAGCTCGTCTTGTCGATCGTGGTGTTGTTGGAGCCGGCCAGGTCGGCCGAGCCGCCCCACAGCTCCGGGATCACCGCGCCGAGCGCCTGGAGGACCTTGCCGGACGCGGCGCGGGTGGCGACGCCCTTGCCAGCCTCGAAGACCGGAAGCTTCTCCTCCCAGCCCGCGGGCAGCTCGCCCTTGGCGATCCGGTCGAACTCGGCGGCGCGCTCCGGGCTGGCCTCACGCCACTCCTGCACCTTCTTGTCCCACGCGGCGCGCTCCTCACGGCCGCGCTCGGCCAGGGCACGGGTGTGGGCGATGACCTCGTCGGCGACCTCGAAGTGCTTCTCCGGGTCGAAGCCGAGCACGCGCTTGGTGGCCGCGACCTCGTCCTCGCCCAGCGCCGAGCCGTGCGCGGCCTCGGTGTTCTGCGCGTTCGGGGCGGGCCAGGCGATGATCGTGCGCATCGCGATGAAGGACGGGCGGTCCGTCACCGCCTTGGCGGCCTCGATCGCCTGGTACAGGGCGTGGACGTCGATGTCGCCGCTCTCGGCGGGCTCGACGCGCTGGACGTGCCAGCCGTACGCCTCGTACCGCTTGATCGTGTCCTCGGAGATCGCGGTCTCCGTGTCACCCTCGATCGAGATGTGGTTGTCGTCCCACAGCATGATCAGGTTGCCGAGCTTCTGGTGCCCGGCCAGCGAGGACGCCTCGGCGGAGATGCCCTCCTGGAGGCAGCCGTCACCGGCGATCACGAAGACGTGGTGGTCGAAGGGGGACTCGCCCTGAGGGGTCTCCGGGTCGAACAGACCGCGCTCGTAGCGGGCGGCCATCGCCATGCCCACCGCGTTGGCGACACCCTGGCCCAGCGGGCCGGTGGTGGTCTCGACGCCCTTGGTGTGCCCGTACTCCGGGTGACCCGGCGTCTTCGAGCCGTGGGTGCGGAAGGCCTGCAGGTCCTCCAGCTCCAGACCGAAACCGCCCAGGTACAGCTGGACGTAGAGGGTCAGGGAGGAGTGGCCCGCGGACAGCACGAACCGGTCACGGCCGGTCCAGTCCGGGTCGGCCGGGTCGTGCCGCATCACCTTCTGGAACAGGGTGTATGCGGCGGGCGCGAGGCTCATCGCCGTACCCGGATGGCCGTTGCCCACCTTCTGTACGGCATCGGCGGCCAGGACACGAGCGGTGTCGACGGCACGCTGGTCCAGCTCGGTCCACGTGAGGTCTGAAGTGGTCGGCTTGGTGCTCACCCTGAGTCAGGGCTCCTCTCCACAGGTTGAATGCCGGTGTTCTCGGCGGCACCGGCCGATGTTGAGCCTACCCCCGCCGGAACGTGCATCTTTTCGAGTCAATCCAGACTTCATCCCAAGCTGCCGTGACTGTCCTCCATACGCCTCCCGAACAGGCGCTTCCGTATGCCGGAGCCCGGAATACCGCATTCGACTTCTGAATACGCATCCGGTCGCCGAGCCGCTCAATCGAGTGCTCGAACGAGCGGGATGCGGCTCGTCGCGCACACTGTCTCCGGCACCGGATTCGGCACCGCATTCACCACCGGACATGTCACCGCATTCGTCCCCGCTGCGCCCTTCGCGCGGCACCTCCCAACACGACCCCACCCCTCTGAAGGGCTCGCTCTGGGCAACGTCTACAGTGGCGTGGTACGCGCGAGCCTTTACCGGGAGTTCACAACCGGGGCTCGCTGGGAGTCTCTGTCAGGGGTGTGCGTGACGGCCGTCGAATCCCGTCCACCGGGTGCGCTTGGGGCTAGCAGCACTGGCAACCGGGGCCAGCGGCCGTTCGGGGCCCGCGTCATGGCCTTCGTGGCCCTCACCAAGCCGCGGATCATCGAGCTTCTGCTGATCACCACCGTTCCGGTGATGTTCCTGGCGGAACAAGGTGTCCCGGATCTGTGGCTGGTGCTCAATACATGCATCGGCGGATACCTCTCCGCGGGCGGCGCCAACGCGCTCAACATGTACATCGACCGGGACATCGACGCGCTGATGGAACGCACCGCGCGGCGGCCGCTCGTCACCGGCATGGTCAGCCCGCGCGAGGGCCTGGTCTTCGGCCTCACCCTCGCGGTGGTCTCCACCCTCTGGTTCGGCCTGCTCGTCAACTGGCTGTCCGCGTGGCTCTCGCTCGGCGCGCTCCTCTTCTACGTGGTCGTCTACACGATGATCCTCAAGCGGCGCACCGCGCAGAACATCGTGTGGGGCGGCATCGCGGGCTGCATGCCGGTGCTGATCGGCTGGTCCTCCGTCACCGACTCGATGTCGTGGGCCGCCGTCATCCTCTTCCTGGTCATCTTCTTCTGGACGCCGCCGCACTACTGGCCGCTGTCGATGAAGGTGAAGGACGACTACGCGCGCGTGGGCGTGCCGATGCTCCCGGTCATCGCCGGCAACAAGGCGGTGGCCCGCCAGATCGTCGTCTACAGCTGGGTGATGGTGGCCGTCTCGCTGCTGCTGCAGCCCCTCGGCTACACGGGCTGGTTCTACACCGCGGTCGCGCTGGCGGCGGGCGGCTGGTGGCTGTGGGAGGCGCACGCGCTGCAGAGCCGCGCCAAGGGCGGCGTCACGGGCGGCAAGCTCAAGGAGATGCGCCTGTTCCACTGGTCCATCACGTACGTGTCGCTGCTCTTCGTGGCGGTGGCGGTGGATCCGTTCCTGCGCTGAACCCCGGTCCGAGACGGGCGGGGTGCGTGGTGAAAGCCACGCACCCCGCCCGTCTTCATGGGCCGTACCCGTGGGTAGCATCCTGCCCATGGCAGACACCCAGCAGGTCGACGAGACCACCGACGCGGCCCCGGACGCCAAGGCCGGGCGCAGGGCGGCCAGGCTCGCCAAGCAGATCTCCGCGTTCGCGAAGGCGCACGGCGGGGCCGAGGGGCATGTCGAGTACCTCGGGGAGCGCGGCGCCCGCATCGTGCTCGTCGGCGGGGACGGCGAGTGGGGCGACCTCGCGGCCCCCGCCCACGCGCTCGCCGAGGAGGCCGTGCGCAGGGCCGGGATCACCGTGCACGAGACCTTCGACGGCGACTTCGCGGCCCGGCTGCGCACCGGCCCCTACGAGTGGTCGCGGATGGCGGGCATCCAGGTGGGCGGTCCCCGCAACGGCTGACGGCCGGCGGCCGACGGCTGTCGGTCGTGCGTACGGCGCAGGGGACAGCAACACCTGGTGCCGGTTCACCCGTTAGGACGTGTGGAGACACGGTCCAGTCGCGGGAGAGCCCGGATGATCGAAACGCCGTCCCTGGTGGACCAGTACTGCCACGGAGTGCTGCGCACGGAGCTGGGCCTCGGCACCTTCGAGGCCCAGCTGACCCGCAGCGAGGGTCCGCCCGCGCCCGGAACCACCTTCTTCGACACCCAGACCGGCTTCGCGGTGCGCCGCTGGTGCCCGCCCCTGCTCGGCCTGGAACCGCACTGCCCGCCCGCCCGGTATCTCGCCCGCCGTCGCGAGCTGGGCGTTCCGGAGGCCGGCCGCAGACTGCTGCGCGGCAGCGGCATCACGGCCTACCTCGTCGACACCGGGCTGCCCGGCGACGTCACGGGCCCCCGCGAGCTGGCCGCCGCGGGCGCGGCCGAGGCCCACGAGATCGTCCGCCTGGAGCTCCTCGCCGAGCAGGTCGCCGACACCTCCGGCACGGTCGGTTCCTTCCTCGCCAACCTCGCCGAGGCGGTGCACGGCGCGGCCGTGCACGCGGTCGCCTTCACCTCGGTGGCGGGCGTACGGCACGGCCTGGCGCTCGCGCCCGAGCCGCCCGGGGCCGGGGAGGTGCGGGGCGCCGCCGGGCGCTGGCTCGCGGACCGGCCGGTCGGCGGCACGCTCACGGACCCGGTGCTGCTCCGCCAGCTGCTGTGGATCGCCGTGGCCTCGGGCCGGCCCCTCCAGCTCCACGCGGGCCTGGGCGAGCCCGGCCTGCGCGTGGACCGTACGGACCCGGTCCTGCTCACCGACTTCGCGCGGGCCACGGCGGGGCTCGGCACCGATCTGGTGCTGCTGCACGGCTACCCGTACCACCGGCACGCGGCCCACCTCGCCGGGGTCTTCCCGCACGTGTACGCCGATCTGGGCGCTGGGCTCGGCCGTACGGGAGCCCGGGCGTCCGCCGTCCTCGCCGAAGTTCTGGAACTGGCCCCCTTCGGCAAGCTGATCTTCTCCAGCGGCGCCCGGAACCTGCCCGAGCTGCACGTGGTGGGCGCGCGGCTGTTCCGGGAGGCGCTGGCGCGGGTGCTGGGGACCTGGGTCGCCGACGGTGCGTGGTCGCTGACGGACGCGCAGCGGGTGGCCGGGCTGATCGCCTCGGAGAACGCGCGGCGGGTGTACGGGCTGAAATGAGAGGGCCCCCGCGCGCGGGGGCCCTCGGAGACTCAGGGGTGCTTCACGCGCGCGTGACGACCTTCTCCGCCGCGGGCTCGGTCGGGACCGGCGTGGTCTCCGGCCGCTCGCGCAGTGACAGCAGCACCATCAGGGTGGCGATCCACACCAGGCAGGAGCCGAGCATGTGGGCGCCGACCAGGATCTCGGGGAGATCGGTGAAGTACTGGACGTAGCCGATGACGCCCTGGGCGAGCAGGACGAGGAACAGATCCCGGGTCCGTGCCAGCGGGGCCCTCGGGGCGTCGACCGCCTTGAGGACGAACCACAGGGCGAACGTCAGCGTCACCACGATCCAGGCGAGGACGGCGTGCAGCTTGCTGACCGCCTCCCAGTCCACCGGCATGCGGGGCACGTCGCTGGAGTCGCCGGCGTGCGGACCGGCGCCCGTGACGACGGTGCCGACCGCGATCAGCAGGACGGTCGCCACGACCAGGACCCAGACGAGCTGCTGCACCGCCTTGCCGACCAGCGGGCGCGGCGCGCCGCTGCCCTCGCGGGTGCGCTGCCACATCAGGGTGGCCACGGCGATGAGCGCGGTGGAGAGCAGGAAGTGCGCGGCGACCGTGTACGGGTTCAGGCCGACGAGGACGACGATGCCGCCCAGGATCGCGTTGCCCATCACGACCCAGAACTGCGCCCAGCCGAGCCGTGTCAGGTCGCGCCGCCACGGCTTCTGCGAGCGCGCGGCGATGATCGCCCAGCCGACGGCGGCGCACAGGACGTACGTGAGCAGGCGGTTGCCGAACTCGATGGCGCCGTGCAGGCCCATCTCGCTGGTGCTGGTGAGCGAGTCCTCGGTGCACTTCGGCCAGGTGGGGCAGCCGAGCCCGGAGCCGGTGAGCCGCACGGCGCCGCCGGTGACCACGATGACCACCGACATGACGAGCGCGGTGAGGGCCGCGCGCCGGACCGTCTCCGGAGTGGGGGTCCAGCGTGCGGCGATGTGGGCGAGGGGGTTGCGGAGGGCAGCCGTCGCGTCGGTGCGAGTCTCGTTTGGCACGGGCACCATGGTAGGCGCACGCTTGTGCACGGATTCACGAGGGGGCCGGGTCCCGGCCACTTCCGCGGCCGGGCCGGGGCGGCTACTCCCAGCGGAAGAACCGGGCCGCCGCGCCGAGCCCGAGGACCGCCCACACGGCGAGGATCCCGAGGTCGACCCACGGCACCCCGGCGCCGTGCTGGAGGACGTCCCGCAGCCCCTCCGACAGGGCCGAGATCGGCAGCAGTCCGAGCACGGCCTGCGCGGCGTCCGGGAACCTGTCCAGCGGCACGATCACCCCGCCGCCCACGAGCAGCAGCAGGAAGACCAGGTTCGCGGCGGCCAGCGTGGCCTCCGCCTTCAGGGTGCCCGCCATCAGCAGGCCGAGCCCGGAGAACGCGGCCGTGCCGAGGACCAGCAGGAGGAGGACGGCGAAGGGGTTGCCGTGCGGGGACCAGCCGAGGGCGAAGGCGATCACCGTGACGAGGACGACCTGGAGGATCTCCGTGACCAGCACGGATATCGTCTTCGCGGTCATCAGGCCCCAGCGGGGCAGCGGCGAGGCGGCGAGGCGCTTGAGGACGCCGTAGCGGCGCTCGAAGCCCGTGGCGATCGCCTGGCCCGTGAACGCCGTCGACATCACCGCGAGCGCGAGGACGCCCGGGGCGAGGAAGTCCACGGCCCTGTCCTCGCCCGTGTCCACGATGTCCACCGTGCCGAAGAGCACCAGCAGCAGCGTCGGGATGACGACGGTGAGGAGCAGCTGCTCCCCGTTGCGCAGGAGCATCCGCGTCTCCAGCGCCGCCTGTGCCGCGATCATGCGGGGGAGGGGGGCCGCGCCCGGCCGGGGCGTGTACGTGCCGGTCGAGGTCATGAACGCAGCTCCTTGCCGGTGAGCTCCAGGAAGACGTCCTCGAGCGTGTGCCGCTCCACCGCGATCCCGTCCGGCATCACCCCGTGCTGGGCGCACCAGGTGGTGACGGTCGCGAGGAGCTGGGGGTCGATCCTGCCGCTCACCCGGTAGACGCCGGGTGCCGGCTCGGCGGCCGTGCTGTCGGCGGGCAGCGCCTTCAGCAGGGAGCTCACGTCCAGGCCAGGGCGGCCGGTGAAGCGCAGGGTGTTCTCGGCGCCGCCGCGGCACAGTTCCTCGGGCGAGCCCTGGGCGACGACCCGGCCCGCGTCGATGATCGCGACATCGTCGGCGAGCTGCTCGGCCTCGTCCATGTGGTGGGTGGTGAGGAGGACCGACACGCCGTCCGCGCGCAGCTCGCGCACGAGGTCCCAGGTGGCCCGGCGCGCCTGCGGGTCCAGGCCCGCGGTCGGCTCGTCCAGGAAGACCAGCTCCGGCCGGCCCACCACGGCCATCGCGAGGGCGAGCCGCTGCTGCTGGCCGCCGGAGAGGCGGCGGTAGCTCGTGCGGCCGCAGGAGCCGAGGCCGAGCCGTTCGATCAGCGCGTCCACATCCAGTGGGTGCGCGTGGAGTCTCGCCATGTGGCGGAGCATCTCGTCGGCGCGGGCTCCGGAGTAGACGCCGCCGGACTGGAGCATCACGCCGATCCGCGGGCGCAGCTCACGGGCCTGGCGCACCGGGTCGAGACCCAGCACGCGCACCGTGCCGGAGTCCGGTTCCCGGTAGCCCTCGCAGGTCTCGACCGTGGTGGTCTTGCCCGCTCCGTTGGGACCGAGGACGGCGGTGACACCCGCCCGGGCCACCAGGTCGAGGCCGTCCACCGCGGTCTTGCCGCCGTACCGCTTCACCAGGGCCTGTACCTGGACCACGGGCTCACTTCGCATGGGTGCCAAGTCTAGGGACGCGGCGGAGGCGCCGGCCGGGCGGGTGCGGTGACGTCCCCCTCACGGGGGCGGTGCAGGGCCAGCCACGCCTGCGCGTAGGCGACCGCGTCGGCCACCGGGAACAGCCGCGCCTCCGCCGCGCCCACCCGCCCCCGGGCGACCGGCCGGTCCCGTTCGAAGTCGTGTCCCAGCTCGTCGAACCGCTCGGAGGTGATCGACACCTCCGTCACCCGCTGCCAGCCGCCGCCGGGCGCCGGGCGGCCCACCTCGACCAGTGGCGCCGGGAGCCGGTACTCGGCCAGGTGGAAGGCGGTGCACGAGTCGTAACCCGCGCCGAGCAGCAGGACCCGCGCGCCCCGTTCCTCCAGGCGGGCGAGGGGGCTCCGCTCGCCCAGCCGGCAGTCGGGCGCGTGGCCCTTGAGGACCGCCGCGGCGTCCGGTCCGAGCGCGGCGAAGGAGGTCTCGGGGTGGGCGCTGCGCAGGGCGCCCGGCCAGTTCCGCACCGTCTCCGGGACGACGCCGACCCCGCGCGAGGGCGAGACGAGCGGGTCGTACGCGGGCATCGTCGCCCGGATGGTCTCCCACCACTCCTCGGGCACCGGCGGGTCGCCCCACAGCGCCGGGTCGGAGAGGTCGCCGGTCTGCGTGGGGACCACGAGGGTGCCGTCCGGGCCCAGGGCGTCCAGCAGGGCCTGGACGACGGTCACCGGACCGCCGTTCACCCAGCCGAGCGCGCTGAGGGACGAGTGGACCAGGAGGAGCTCACCGGGACGGACGCCGAGCGTGCGCAGGTGCGCGGCGAGTGCGTCACGGGTGACGAGAGGGCCGGTGGGAGGGGATGTCGGCATGTTCACGGAGTCTCCCGGACCGAGCACCGGCGCACCACCGCCTTGATCGAGCGGTGATCGTTTCCGCAGGTCACCTTAGGTATGCCTAAGTGATGTAGCGCACCGTGGGGCGGGCGGGACGCGGCTTGCCCGGTCCTGAAGAATTACGCAACAATGGCGTTGTGAAAAACGTCGGCGAGACCCGGGAGACCCCCGCGGGGGCCCCTCAGGAGGAGTTCGCGACCGGTGAGCGCTCGACGCGCAACCGGGTCGCGCGGTCCATCCTGGACCACGGGCCGTCGACCGTCGCCGAGCTCGCCGGACGCCTCGGACTCACCCAGGCGGCCGTCCGGCGCCACCTCGACGCACTGGTCGCCGACAATGTCGTGCAGCCCCGTGAGCAGCGGGTCTACGGCGCGCGGACGCGCGGCCGGCCGGCCAAGGTGTTCGCCCTGACCGACTGCGGCCGGGACGCCTTCGACCAGTCGTACGACAAGCTCGCCATGGACGCGCTGCGCTGGATCGCCGAGCACGGGGGCGGGGACGAGGCGGTCGTCGCCTTCGCCCGCGCGCGGATCGCCGCCCAGGCGCGCGCGTACCGCGCGGCGATCGAGGGGGCCGCCCCCGAGGAGCGCACGGAAGCCCTGGCCAAGGCCCTGAGCGCGGACGGGTACGCTGCTATGGCGCGCAGCGCGCCGCCCCCGCACCGGGGCGAGCAGCTCTGCCAGCACCACTGCCCGGTCGCCCACGTCGCCGAACAGTTCCCGCAGCTCTGCGAGGCGGAGACCGAGGTCTTCTCCCAGTTGCTCGGGACGCATGTCCAGCGGCTGGCGACGATCGCGCACGGCGACGGTGTCTGCACGACGTTCATCCCCAAGGCGCCGCCGCAGGACGCGGGGGCGCCGCACACCGCCGGGAGGGCCGCGCCGGCCCCCACGGCGCCGAAGACTTCCAAGACCACCCACAACGCATCTGCAAGCACGGCCGGGAGGAACCCCGCATGACTCTCCCCACGGAGACTGCCCACCCTGAGCTCGAGGGCCTGGGCAAGTACGAATACGGCTGGGCCGACTCCGACGTGGCCGGCGCCGCAGCGAAGCGCGGTCTGAGCGAGGCGGTCGTCCGCGACATCTCGGACAAGAAGTCCGAGCCGGAGTGGATGACCAAGCTCCGCCTCAAGGGTCTGAAGCTCTTCGAGAAGAAGCCCATGCCGAACTGGGGCTCCGACCTGTCGGGCATCGACTTCGACAACATCAAGTACTTCGTGCGGTCCACGGAGAAGCAGGCCCAGTCATGGGAGGACCTGCCCGAGGACATCAAGAACACGTACGACAAGCTCGGCATCCCGGAGGCGGAGAAGCAGCGCCTCGTCGCCGGTGTCGCCGCGCAGTACGAGTCCGAGGTCGTCTACCACCAGATCCGCGAGGACCTGGAGGAGCAGGGCGTCATCTTCCTCGACACCGACACCGCGCTGAAGGAGCACCCGGAGCTCTTCAAGGAGTACTTCGGCACGGTCATCCCGGCCGGTGACAACAAGTTCGCCGCGCTGAACACCGCCGTGTGGTCCGGCGGCTCCTTCATCTACGTGCCGAAGAACGTGCACGTGGAGATCCCGCTCCAGGCCTACTTCCGGATCAACACCGAGAACATGGGCCAGTTCGAGCGGACCCTGATCATCGTCGACGAGGGTGCCTACGTGCACTACGTCGAGGGCTGCACCGCGCCGATCTACAAGTCGGACTCGCTGCACTCCGCCGTGGTCGAGATCATCGTCAAGAAGAACGCCCGCTGCCGTTACACGACCATCCAGAACTGGTCGAACAACGTCTACAACCTGGTCACCAAGCGCGCCGTGGCGTACGAGGGCGCGACCATGGAGTGGATCGACGGCAACATCGGCTCCAAGGTGACGATGAAGTACCCGGCCGTCTACCTGATGGGCGAGCACGCCAAGGGCGAGACCCTGTCCATCGCCTTCGCGGGCGAGGGCCAGCACCAGGACGCGGGCGCCAAGATGGTCCACATGGCCCCGAACACCTCCTCGAACATCGTCTCCAAGTCGGTGGCCCGCGGCGGTGGCCGCACCTCCTACCGCGGCCTGATCGAGATCGGTGAGGGCGCCCCCGGCGCCAAGTCGAACGTGCTGTGCGACGCGCTGCTCGTCGACACCATCTCCCGCTCGGACACCTACCCCTACGTGGACGTCCGCGAGGACGACGTGTCCATGGGCCACGAGGCGACCGTCTCCAAGGTCTCCGAGGACCAGCTCTTCTACCTGATGAGCCGCGGCCTCTCCGAGGACGAGGCGATGGCGATGATCGTGCGCGGCTTCGTCGAGCCGATCGCCAAGGAGCTGCCCATGGAGTACGCGCTGGAGCTCAACCGGCTGATCGAGCTGCAGATGGAGGGCGCGGTCGGCTGACGACCGCGGCCCCCTCCAGGCAGCGACGGCCCGCCCCCGGGCAGATGCGGGCGGGCCGCCCGATCACAATTGATCTGACGTAGGAAGAGAGCAGAACGACAGCCATGGCCGAGGCCCAGAATCTTCCGGTGGGGAGCACCACCGCCGGCGCCATCGCGGTAGCGGCGGAGGCCGACTCCACCGTCGCCACGCGCATGAGCGCGCCCCCGTCCTTCGACGTGGCGGACTTCCCGGTCCCGAACGGCCGCGAGGAGGAGTGGCGGTTCACCCCGCTGGAGCGCCTGCGCGGTCTGCACGACGGCACCGCCGTCGCCACCGGTACCGGTGTGAAGGTCGACGTCCAGGCCCCCGAGGGCGTCACCGTCGAGACCGTCGGCCGCGACGACGCGCGGCTCGGCCGGGCGGGCACCCCGGTGGACCGGATCGCCGCCCAGGCGTACTCCGCCTTCGAGCAGGCCTCGGTCGTGACCGTCCCCAAGGAGACCGCGCTCACCGAGCCGATCCGCATCGCCGTGCACGGCGAGGGCGGCACCGCCTTCGGCCACACGGTCGTCGAGCTCGGCGCCTTCGCCGAGGCCGTGGTCGTCATCGACCACACCGGTGACGCCGTGCTCGCCGCCAACGTCGACTACGTCCTCGGTGACGGCGCCAAGCTGACCGTCGTCTCCGTCCAGGACTGGGACGACAAGGCCGTGCACGTCGCCCAGCACAACGCGGTCGTCGGCCGCGACGCCTCCTTCAAGTCGGTCGTCGTGACCTTCGGCGGTGACGTCGTCCGCCTGCACCCGCGCGTGAACTACGCGGGCACCGGCGGCGAGGCCGAGCTGTTCGGCCTGTACTTCACCGACAAGGGCCAGCACCAGGAGCACCGCCTCCTGGTCGACCACAACGAGCCCCACTGCAAGTCGAACGTCGTCTACAAGGGCGCGCTCCAGGGCGACGACGCGCACGCCGTGTGGATCGGCGACGTCCTCATCGAGGCCAGGGCCGAGGGCACCGACACCTACGAGATGAACCGCAACCTCGTCCTCACGGACGGCGCGCGGGTCGACTCGGTGCCGAACCTGGAGATCGAGACCGGCGAGATCGTCGGCGCCGGCCACGCGTCCGCCACCGGCCGCTTCGACGACGAGCAGCTGTTCTACCTGATGGCCCGCGGCATCCCGGAGTACGAGGCGCGCCGCCTGGTGGTCCGCGGCTTCTTCGCCGAGCTGGTCCAGCAGATCGGTGTCGCGGACATCGAGGAGCGCCTGCTCGCGAAGATCGACGAGGAGCTGGAGGCTTCGGTCGCATGACCGCATTCGTACGCGCGTGCGCGGTGAGCGAGCTGGAGGAGGACACCCCCAAGCGGGTGGAACTCGACGGCACGCCGGTCGCGGTCGTCCGTACCGAGGGCGAGGTGTTCGCGATCAACGACATCTGCTCGCACGCGAACGTCTCGCTCTCCGAGGGCGAGGTGGACAACTGCCAGATCGAGTGCTGGCTGCACGGCTCCGCCTTCGACCTCCGCACCGGCAAGCCGTCCGGCCTTCCCGCGACGCGCCCCGTCCCCGTATACCCCGTAAAGATCGAAGGGGACGACGTGCTCGTCTCCCTCACCCAGGAGTCCTGAGGCACCCATGGCTACGCTTGAAATCCGAGACCTGCACGTCACCGTCGAGGCCGACAACGCCACGAAGGAGATCCTCAAGGGCGTCGACCTCACCGTGAAGCAGGGCGAGACGCACGCCATCATGGGCCCCAACGGCTCGGGCAAGTCGACCCTCGCCTACTCCCTCGCGGGTCACCCGAAGTACACGATCACCGGCGGCACCGTCACCCTCGACGGCGAGGACGTCATCGAGATGTCCGTCGACGAGCGCGCCCGCGCCGGCCTGTTCCTCGCCATGCAGTACCCGGTCGAGGTCCCCGGCGTCTCGGTCTCCAACTTCCTGCGCACCTCCGCCACCGCCATCCGCGGCGAGGCCCCCAAGCTGCGCACCTGGGTGAAGGAGGTCAAGGAGGCCATGGAGCGCCTCAACATGGACCCCTCCTTCGCCGAGCGCAACGTGAACGAGGGCTTCTCCGGCGGTGAGAAGAAGCGCCACGAGATCCTCCAGCTGGAGCTGCTCAAGCCGAAGGTCGCGATCCTCGACGAGACCGACTCCGGCCTGGACGTCGACGCGCTCCGCGTGGTCTCCGAGGGCGTCAACCGCGTCCGCGAGACGGGCGAGGTCGGCACCCTGCTGATCACCCACTACACGCGCATCCTGCGCTACATCAAGCCCGACCACGTCCACGTGTTCGCAGGCGGCAAGATCGTCGAGTCCGGCGGTGCCGAGCTGGCGGACAAGCTGGAGAACGAGGGCTACGAGGCGTACACGAAGGGCGGCGCATCCGCGTGACACAGCTGCCGGGCCTCCTCGACACCGAGGCGATCCGCAAGGACTTCCCGATCCTCGACCGCGTCCTGCACGACGGCAAGAAGCTCGTGTACCTCGACAACGCCGCGACCTCGCAGACCCCGCGCCAGGTCATCGACGTCCTCGACGAGTACTACGAGCAGCACAACGCCAACGTCCACCGTGGCGTGCACGTGCTGGCCGAGGAGGCCACGGCGCTGTACGAGGGTGCGCGGGACAAGGTCGCCGCGTTCGTCAACGCACCCAGCCGCGACGAGGTGATCTTCACCAAGAACGCCTCGGAGTCCCTCAACCTCGTGGCCAACATGCTCGGCTGGGCCGACGAGCCCTACCGGGTCGACCACGAGACCGAGATCGTCATCACGGAGATGGAGCACCACTCCAACATCGTCCCGTGGCAGCTGCTGTCGCAGCGCACGGGCGCGAAGCTGAAGTGGTTCGGCCTCACCGACGACGGCCGCCTGGACCTCTCGAACATCGACGAGGTCATCACGGAGAAGACGAAGATCGTCTCCTTTGTGCTGGTGTCGAACATCCTGGGCACCCACAACCCCGTCGAGGCGATAGTGCGCCGGGCGCAGGAGGTCGGGGCCCTGGTCCTGATCGACGCCTCGCAGGCCGCGCCGCACATGCCGCTGGACGTCCAGGCCCTCCAGGCCGACTTCGTGGCCTTCACCGGCCACAAGATGTGCGGCCCGACCGGCATCGGGGTGCTCTGGGGCCGCCAGGAGCTGCTGGAGGACCTGCCTCCGTTCCTGGGTGGCGGCGAGATGATCGAGACGGTGTCGATGCACTCCTCGACGTACGCCCCGGCGCCCCACAAGTTCGAGGCGGGCACCCCGCCGATCGCCCAGGCGGTCGGGCTCGGCGCGGCGATCGACTACCTGTCGTCCATCGGCATGGACAAGATCCTCGCCCATGAGAACGCCCTCACCGAGTACGCGGTGAAGCGGTTGACCGAGGTCCCCGACCTGCGCATCATCGGTCCCGCCACGGCCGAGGACCGCGGTGCGGCGATCTCCTTCACGCTCGGCGACATCCACCCGCACGACGTGGGCCAGGTCCTCGACGAGCAGGGCATCGCGGTGCGTGTCGGTCATCACTGTGCCCGGCCCGTCTGCCTCCGCTACGGAATTCCTGCGACCACGCGGGCGTCGTTCTATCTGTACTCCACGCCCGCCGAGATCGACGCACTGGTCGAGGGGCTGGAGCACGTACGGAACTTCTTCGGCTGAGGGGCGTGCTGAAACGGTGAAGCTGGATTCGATGTACCAGGACGTCATCCTGGACCATTACAAGAACCCGCACGGGCGGGGCTTGCGGGATGGCGACGCCGAGGTGCACCACGTGAACCCGACCTGCGGCGACGAGATCACCCTGCGTGTGAAGTACGACGGCACGACGATCAGTGACGTCTCGTACGAGGGCCAGGGCTGCTCCATCAGCCAGGCCTCGGCCTCCGTGCTGAACGAGCTCCTCGTCGGCAAGGAGCTGTCCGACGCGCAAAAGATCCAGGAGACCTTCCTGGAGCTGATGCAGTCGAAGGGCAGGCTGGAGCCCGACGACGCGATGGAGGAGGTCCTGGAGGACGCGGTCGCGTTCGCCGGGGTCTCCAAGTACCCGGCCCGGGTGAAGTGCGCCCTGCTGAGCTGGATGGCCTGGAAGGACGCGACGGCCCAGGCCCTGGGCGGAGCCGACGCCGACGCCGAGAGGAAGAGCGCATGACCGAGACCGCCGAGAAGATGAAGCCGGCCTCCGAGGAGGAGCTCCGCGAGGCCCTGATGGACGTCGTCGACCCCGAGCTGGGCATCGACGTCGTCAATCTCGGCCTGATCTACGGCATCCACGTCGACGACGCGAACATCGCGACCGTCGACATGACCCTGACGTCGGCGGCCTGCCCGCTGACGGACGTGATCGAGGACCAGGCGAAGTCCGCCACGGACGGCCTGGTCAGCGAGTTGCGGATCAACTGGGTCTGGATGCCGCCGTGGGGCCCCGACAAGATCACGGACGACGGCCGCGAGCAGCTCCGGGCGCTCGGGTTCAACGTCTGAGGCACAGTGCCACGAAGGGCGGCACCCCGTCGGGGGCGCCGCCCTTCGGCGTGCGGAAGACCCGATGCGTACGGCCGTACACAACGCCGCGTACGCTCCTCCGCATGACCTACCTGCTGCTCTTCGGGGCCATCGCCGCCGAAGTCATCGCGACGACCTCCATGAAGTTCAGCGAGGGCTTCAGCAAGCTGTGGCCCTCGGTGCTGACCGCCGTCGGGTACGTGGTCTCCTTCTACCTGCTCGCCCAGGCCCTGAAGAGCATGTCGATCGGCACGGCCTACGCGATCTGGTCCGGGGTCGGCACGGCGACGGTCGCGGTCATCGGGCTGCTCGCCTTCGGGGAGGCGCTGACCGCCGCGAAGGTCGCCGGCATCGCGCTGATCATCATCGGAGTGGTGGTGCTGAACCTCGGGGGCGCGCACTGATGCCCCGCCGCTACGATCCCGGGCGCCGTGAACGGCTGGTCGACGCGGCCGTCCGGGGCGTGGCCGAGAAGGGGGCGCCGGGCTGAGCCACCGCACCGTGGCCGCCGCGGCGGACGTGCCGCTCGGCTCGACGACGTACCACTTCGAGACCCTCGACGACCTCCTGGCCGCCGCGTTCCGCCGGGCCGGCGAGAACTTCCTCGGCGTGATCGCCGCCGACGGTTCCCTCACGGAGGGCACCTCCGACCTCGCCGTCCATCTCGCCCGGCTGACGGGGGAGTGGCTCGCGGGCGGCCGTGCGGGGCTGGAGACGGAGTACGAGCTGTGTCTCGCCGCGCTGCGCCGCCCCGCGCTCCGGCCCGTCGCCGCCGAGTGGACCGCCCGGCTCACGGACCTGCTCGCCCGCCGCACGGACCCCGTCACCGCACGCGCCGTGGCCGCCCTGCTCGACGGCGTCTGCCGGCAGGTGCCGCTGACGGACACGGCGTACGACGAGGAGTGCACGCGGCGGACGCCGACGCGGCTGCTTGCCTGATCACACCGCGTGCCGTCGGCGAGGGACCGGCCCGCGAGACGGCCGCGCACGAGTTCGCCCGAAGGCCCCCCGGCCGGTTAGGTTGCCCTCATGACCGACACGACTTCTCCTCGCACCACCGGCGCCGCGGCCGCCGGCCTCGCCACGATCGCCGCCGACGGCACCGTCCTCGACACCTGGTTCCCCGCCCCCGAGCTCACCGGTGAGCCCGGTCCCTCCGGCACCGAGCGGCTGTCCGCCGAGCGGGCCGTCGAGCTGCTCGGCGAGGGCGCGGCCAAGGCGATCGGCCCGGACGCCCGCCGGGGCGTCGAGGTGGTCGCGGTCCGCACGGTCATCGCCTCGCTGGACGAGAAGCCGGTCGACGCGCACGACGTCTACCTGCGCCTCCACCTGCTCTCGCACCGCCTGGTCAAGCCGCACGGGCAGAGCCTCGACGGCATCTTCGGCCACCTCGCCAACGTCGCCTGGACCTCGCTCGGCCCGGTCGCCGTCGACGACCTGGAGAAGGTCCGCCTCAACGCCCGCGCCGAGGGCCTGCACCTGCAGGTGACCTCGGTCGACAAGTTCCCGCGGATGACGGACTACGTGGCCCCCAAGGGCGTGCGCATCGCCGACGCGGACCGGGTCCGCCTCGGCGCCCACCTCGCCGAGGGCACCACGGTCATGCACGAGGGCTTCGTCAACTTCAACGCGGGCACGCTCGGCACCTCGATGGTCGAGGGCCGCATCTCCGCGGGCGTCGTCATCGGCGACGGCTCGGACATCGGCGGCGGCGCCTCCACCATGGGCACCCTGTCCGGCGGCGGCAACGTCGTCATCTCCATCGGCGAGCGCTGCCTGATCGGCGCCGAGGCGGGCGTCGGCATCGGGCTCGGCGACGAATGCGTGGTCGAGGCCGGTCTGTACATCACCGCCGGCACCCGGGTCACGATGCCCGACGGCCAGATCGTCAAGGCCCGCGAGCTCTCCGGCGCCTCGAACATCCTCTTCCGCCGCAACTCGGTCACCGGCGCCGTCGAGGCCCGCCCGAACAACGCGGTGTGGGGCGGGCTGAACGAGGTCCTGCACAGCCACAACTGACCCTCGCGTCCGTCCGCCGGACCCCGTCGTTCACCGCGCGCCCACCAGCTCCCCGGATGCCTCCAGCAGCCCGTCGGCCGTCTCCCGGCCGCGGGGAGGAGCGGTGGGCGTACCGGGCCGGACGGCAGGCCGAGGCGGGCGAGCAGTGCCTTCACCGTGACGGTGCCGGGGAGGCCGGCGGCCATGACCGCCTCGATCAGGGGGACGGCGCGCGGCTGGAGCCGGGCGGCGCCGTCCGTGTCGCCGGAGTCGAAGGCGTCCACGGTCGCCCGGAAATGCCGGGGGCCGCGTTCGCCACCGTGCTGACGTATCCGGCTCCGCCGATCGCGTACAGCGCGAGGACGTACTCGTCGCAGTCCGTCTAGTACGCCAGTTCCGTGGCGGCCAGTACCTTCTGGGTGCCGAGCAGGTCGTACGCGCGGTCCTTCACCGCCACGATCCGCGGGTGCTCCGCGAGCCGGAGCACGGTGTCCGCTCGATGCGGGTGCCCGGGCGGCCGGGGGTGCCGTACAGGACGACGGGCAGTGCGCGGTGCCGGCGGCCCCCACGCCCGTCGTCCCGGACAGCACCAGACCGTCGCAGCCCCCGTCCACCAGCCGGCGGCGAGCCGTTGCGCGCCGTCGAGGTCCAGCGCCCCCGAGGCGGTGAGGGAAGTGATCATCGCGTAGCGGGCGCGGCCGAAAGGAGCGGGACGGCGAGTCGTCATGGGGAGTAGTGTCGACGCAACCACCGTGAAGCACTACTTGAACCTACTGCGCGATACCGGTCGGATTCACTGTACGAACAGCAGTGGTCCCCGGTCACGGGAGGCGTCATGAGGCTCGGCAAGGCACTCGCCACCGGAAGCGCGGAGGAACGGGCCCCGTTCCGGCGGGAGCGGCGGGAGACCCCGCCCCGCGAGCGGCGACCGCCCCGTACGGCCGAGGGAGCGCCGGACGCGGCGGCCGAAGAGGTACCGGTCGCGCGATGAGGCTGCGGCTCCCCGAGGAACGTCCGGCGGAGCCGCCGACCGGATACAAGATCGCCCACCCGGTGCTGTCCCAGGACGGCACCCGGGCCGGCTTCACCGGGGTCTCCCTGGGCGGCGCGCTGCCGTACACCGTGCTCGACGAGGCGCGGTGTCTCTACGGACGGCGGCACCGCGCGCCCGCGCGGCTCTGCGGCTGCGGCTTCCACTGCCTGCACGACCGGTCGGCGGCCGAGGGCCTGCTGTGCACCGCCGAGCACCGCGCGGCCGTCCTGCTGGAGGTCACCGTCCTCGGCGCCTACATCCGCTTCGAGCGCGGCTACCGCCATGCCCGCCAGCGGGTGCGCACCGCGACCCTCACCCCGTGCGCGTGCGGCGCGGCGGCCGTGGCCCTCGCCGACGCGGGCTGGGGGCGCCCGGGCTGGCGCGCGCTGGCCGGTACCTGTGCGGCCTGCGCCGAGGGCCGTCCGGCGGCGTCCCCGGCGGCCTTCGCGCGACTGGCCGGGAACGGGCTGAGGGTGCTGACCGGGGCGAGGACGCAACTGCCGGGCGCCGGCGGGCCGCTCGACGGGCCGGCGCCACCGGACGGGCTCGGGGTGCCCGGGCTCATTGCCGAGACCGCGCTGCTCCAGGCCCGGCTCGACCGGCTCCAGGCCCAGCTCGCACGGCTCGGCGAGGACGGCTCCCGCAGGCCGCCGCGGGCAGCGCCCCCACAGGGGTAGCGCGTGCGCGGCCGGGTACCCGAGTGACCCCACTGAGAGGAGGCGGGACACCGTGACCGGGACTTTGGACAGCAGGCCGGTACGGCCGACGGCGGACGGACAGCGCGCCGCACGGCCGGCGGCGGAGGGGCACCACAGCGTCGGCGAACTGGTCGGGCAGGCCACCGAGCAGCTCTCCCTGCTCGTACGGCAGGAGATCGCCCTGGCCAAGGAGGAGCTGACGGAGAAGGGCAAGCGCGCGGGCCGGGGCGGCGGACTGCTCGGTGGCGCCGGTGCCGTCGCCTATGTCGGACTGATGGCCGCCGCGGGCACCGGGGTCGCCGCACTCTCGCTGGTGCTGGCCGTCTGGGCGGCCGCGCTCATCGTGACGGGCGTGCTGTTCGTCGTCGCGGGTGTGCTCGCGATGATGGGCCGGGCCCAGTTGCGCCGGGCCACGCCGCCCATGCCCGAGCGGACCATCGACAGCGTCAAGGCCGATGTCGAGGAGATCAAGGAAAGGGCGCACCGATGACCAGTACCTCCAGTACTCCCCCCTCGGCGGCCCGGCAGGGGCACGAGGGGGCCAAGGGCCCCGACGAGCTGCGGCAGCAGATCGCGGAGACCCGGGCACGGCTCGGCGACACGGTCGAGGAACTCGCCGCCAAGGCCGACGTCAAGGCGCGCGCCCAGGCGCAGATGGCGGACCTCAAGGGCGCGGCCTCGCACGCCGCCCGTTCGGTGCGGGAACGCGTGCCGGTGGCCGCGGTGGCGGGTGGCGTGGGCGTGGCGGTCGTCGTGGCGGTGGGCGTCTACCTGTGGCGCCGCCACTGAGACCCGGGCCGGGGCGGCCGCGCCCGGTGGACGAGGACCACGGTGCCGTGGGGGCGCCGTGGTCCTTCCGGCGTACGGGGCGGGCGCGGGACCGGACTTGACCTCAAGTTTGGTCGAGGTCGGAGGGTGGTGGGCGCGGGCGCGGGGCACTGACGGCCCGCGCCGAGACCCACCGCACCCACGGAGGCTGCCATGACCCGGCGTACCGCCGAGCTGCCCGACCCGACCGGAGACAGTGACGCCGCGACGGTCCCCTTCTTCAGCACCTGGCGCGTGGGCACTCCCGAGCGGCAGCGCGAGGCGGTGGAGGCGATCGCCGCCACCTGGCTGACCGCGCCCTGGCCCGCCGACGGCCTGCTCGGCTACCACGTCCACACCGGGCACGACGGCACGACGCTGCTGCACCACTCCCGCTGGGCGCGGGAGCAGGACTACGAGGACTTCGTGCGGACGGGCGGGCGTCAGGAGCGCGTCGACGCGATCGACGTCGCCGTGCCGGGCATCGAGCGCGTGGGCCTGCACCGCTACCGCCACTACCGCAGCCACGGGCGCGCCCGCGACGACACGCGCACGGCCGGCCTCGTGGTCACCGTCCGCGTGGACTTCGAGCCGGAGGCGGCCGGGCGGCGGGCCGAGTGGGCCGACCTCGTCCTGGACGCCCTCGCCGGGAACGCGGACGGCGACCGCGGCCTCGTCTCCGCCCACTTCCACCTCAGCCAGGACGGCACCCACGTCCTGAACTACGCCGAGTGGGAGAGCGGGGAGGCGTACGACGAGGCCCTCGCCGACGGAACGCCCACCCCCGAGTGGCGGCGGGTGCGGGCGTTCCCCGGGCTGAAGGGGAGCACGGGCGGCCGGTACACGCACGCGCTCGGCCTCGTGCCCGAGTGACCCCGGACGGGCGGACGGGCGGACCCTACGGGCGGAACCGCAGCACCTGCGGGTCGTGGTCGCTGATCTGGTCGTGGAACTCCGAGTTGATGTGCACGCTGTCGTAACTCCAGCCCCACGACCACCGGACCGACGGGCTGACCAGGATCTGGTCCAGGACCTGGGCGTTGCCCTGATAGGCGTAGGTGTACCGCTCGTTCCTCGGCAGCGACCTGATGGCCGACCAGAGGGCGCCGTCCTTCTCCAGCAGCTGGGTGGTGCGGGAGAACTCGTAGTCGTTGATGTCGCCGAGGACGACCACGTCCGCGTCCCGCTGCGCCTTGAGGATCTCCTTGACGAAGGTGTTGACCACGGTCGCCTGGAGGTGGCGCTGCGTCTCCGAGCTGCGGGCCGGCGGCTGGTACTGGGAGTGCAGCGCCTGGTCGCCGCCCTTGGACGCGAAGTGGTTCGCGACCACGAAGACCGTCTCGCCGCGGAAGACGAACTCGCCGACGAGCGGCTTGCGGCTGTTCCTCCAGGCGGCGTTCGCCGGGTCGATCCGGCCGGGGGAGGCGGTCAGGCGCGCCTTGCCTCGCACCTTCGTGACGCCGACGGCCGTGGTGGCGTCGCCGCCCGCGCGGTCGGTGAAGGAGACCCGCTCGGGGTCGAAGAGGAACACCTGGCGGATGTTGCCGCCGGGCTCGCCGCCGTCCGCCTTGTCCTCGGGGGAGATCGAACGCCACTCGTACGCCGGGCCGCCCGCGGCCTCGATCGCCTCGACGAGCTTCCCGACGGTCCGGTCGGCGTCGACCACGCCGCTGTCCGTCGCCCCGTCGTCGTCCTGGATCTCCTCCAGGGCCACGATGTCGGGCGACCGCAGGTTGTTCACGATCGCGGCGGCGTGGGCCGCGAAGGTGTCGTCGGACGGGTCCAGGTTCTCGACGTTGTACGTCGCCACCGCGAGCTCGCCGCGCGTCTGCTCGCGGGTGGTCTCGCGCTCCAGGCCGCCCGGCTCCAGCTTGCCGAGCCGGTTCGCGACCAGCGTGTAACCGCCGTACTGGGAGTAGTCCAGCGGGCCCGCGGTGGTGCCCTTGAGGACGTCGCCCACGTTCGCGTCCGGGAAGTCGGCCGCCGCGCCCAGCGACTGGATCTGGAGCCGGCCGGTGTTCTGGTCCTCGTAGGAGCCGTAGACGGTGGCGCCCCGCAGGCTGCGGTTCTCCCACGGCTTCACCGTGGCCCACAGCTCGGTGTACGGGTCGGTGGCGGTGACCACGCGCACGTCGGCCGCCTTGACGTTCATGCCCTCCAGGGACTCGTAGAAGTCCAGGGCGTACTCCTTCGGCCGCAGGGCGAGGCCGTTCACCGAGCCGCCGGCCGCCGGGTCGCCCTGCGGCGCGTACGTGCCCGGGACCGACCGCGCGTCGACGGCCTTCGCGGCCGGGACCGGGTTGCCGCCGGAGAGGACCGTCACCGTCGGCCGGCTGATCTGGGTGACGGACTGGTTCCCGGAGGACGTGCCGCCCGGTACGTATTCGGTCACCGTGCCGGAGACGGTGACCGAGTCGCCCACCGCGACGGCGGGCGTGGAACCGGTGAAGACGAAGACGCCCTCGCTGGTGGCCGGGTCGTCGTCCGGCCGGGTGTCCTGGAACCAGAAGCCCCGGGAGGACCCGTAGGTCCGCACGCCCGTGACGACGCCCGGCACGTCGGTGACCTGCTGCCCGGCGAGCGGGGATATGCGGGTGCCGCCCTGGATGTCGTGGATGCGCACGGAGCCGGTCCGGGTGGCGGCGTCGGCCTGCGCGGGCGCGGTGACCACCACGGTGGACACCGCGGAACAGACGGCGGCGACGGTCAGCGCGCCGAGGCGTGCGGTGTGCTTGCTGGGCAACGAGGTATCCCTTCGGGAACGTGCGGGGACGCCGGGGCGAGGGTGGAGCGGAGCGGGGCCCACAGCGGGCGCGACCGGTGGGCCGGTGACGACGTACCGGGAAACCCTCGGACAACTGCGCGGAAATCGTTCCTCGGTTCCCCCGGACTTCTACGCGCGTCAATGTCCAGCCTGCCCCCGTCACTTGTCAAGGTTTCAGCCAGGTACCGCCCCTGAGGAGGCGATGAACCGGGCGGCATGGGTGGAAATCCGTCTAGGCTGAGCCGCTGCCCGATCGCACGCCGCGTCCGTCCTGTTCACGCGCCGTGCCCGCCCCCCGCCCCGAGGAGAAACCAGCCGATGCCAGACAGCTCTCCCCTGCCGCCGGTGCGGCTCCCCTCCGAAGCCGAGCTGGCGCGGGACGCACTCGCCACGCCGCTGCTCTCCCGTGCCGCGCGGCTGGCCCGCTGGGCCGGTCCGGACACCCGCGTCGGCGCCGGGGGCGAACTCGTCGAGGAACAACTGCGCGATGCCGCCGAGCAGTTGGGGCTCACGGGGGAGGACGCGGAGGCCCTCGCGAGCGAGGCCTGGCGGGTGGCCGTCGACACCGGGCTCGTGGAGGTCGTGGACGAGGCGGAGGGCACCGTCGCCGCGGGCGCCGACCTGCGCACCCTCACCTCCGGCGGCCCGCAGGACGTCCTGGGCGTCTGGCTCGCCGCGCTGGAGACCGTCCTGGCGGACGCGACCGTGCCCGACCTGGACGACCTCGTGGACGCCCTGGACGGCGGCGGCACGCTCGACCTGTCGCAGCTCGACTGGGATCCCGAGGCGGAGGCGCGGTTCCTCGACGGGGTGCTCGGCAACCTCTACCTGCTCACCGTCGGCGAGGACGGACCGGGGGACCGTCCGGTGCCGCTCCCGGCCCTCGCCGCGTCCATGATCGTGCCGGACGGCATGGGGGAGCCCACCGACGACGTACTGGAACAGGTGTCGGACGCGATGATGCGGCTCGACGACCAGTTCCGGCTGCTGGAGCCGGCCGGGCTCGTCGCGTACCGGCCCGTGGACGAGGCGCTGATGGCGGACGCCGACGGCACCGCGGAGGGGGCGGCCGAGCCGTTCGACGACACCGACGTCACCCGCTACGGCATGGTGCGGCTCACCCCGCTCGGCCTGTTCGGCGTGCGCGCCCGGCTGCTGGAGGCGGGCGCCGCGGCCCCCGCCGTGGGCGAGCTCGCGGACAAGGGCGCCGACGCGCTCCTCGACGGCACCGCCGGCTTCCCGCAGGCGGCGGCGCAGGCCGAGACGGAACAGTGGCTCGCCCGCCGCGCGCCCCTCGACGCGGCGCGCGAACTGCTGGCGGCGGCGCGCGGGTCGGACGCCGGGGCGCCGCTGCGCCGGCTGCGCTGCCAGCAGGCGCTGACACTGGTCGGCCCGGAGGCCGAGCCCGCGCTGCGCGAGGTCCTCGACGACGCGGAACTGGGCGGCCTCGCCCGCGTGTGGCTGACCGAGCACGGCGCCCCCGACGTCCCCGCGCCGTCCGAGGCGATGGTGTTCTGGCTGACCGTCGACACGGTGGCCGCCCAGCTGGCGGCCGAGGGCAACTCCGCCGAGCTCCAGGCGCTGGTGGAGGGCCTCGCCCGGCAGCACAGCGGCTTCTTCGGCGCGGCCTGGCGGGTGGACCATCCGGCCACCGCGGACGTCCTGGAGGCCATGGGGCGGCTGCACCCCGACAAGAAGGTGGCCAAGGAGGCGCGCAAGGCCGCGTTCAAGGCGCGGTCGCAGCGGGGCGGGTGAGGGCCGTGCGGTGAGGTGCGGTCGGGCGCGGTGAGGGCGGCGCGGTGGGAGCGGCTGGGCGGAAGGAGGGCGAGCGCGAGGGCGGGAACGGGGTCGGCGACGGGTTGGGGCAGCGGAAACCCCGGTGCCGCTCCGTGTTCAGCAGCCGTTCAGGCGGAGGAGTGACGGTATGGCCGCACCACTGGGCCCATCGCCCACCACGGTTCCCACTCCACCGCCACGGGAGACACCATGACGCTCACCCGCAGGGACTTCGCCGGACGATCCGCGCTCACCGGCGCCGGCGTCGCGCTCGCCGGGAGCGTCGCCTCTCTCGCCACCGCTCCGCACGGCCTCGCGTCCACCGACGCCGGGAGCGCGGGGGAGGAGCGGCGGACGGAGGGGTACGGCGGAGCCGGGTACGGGCCCCTCGTCCCCGACCCGGACGGCATCCTCGCGCTGCCCGCCGGATTCTCGTACCGCGTCCTCACGTACAGCGGCCGGACCCGGCTGGAGTCCGGCGAGTTCACGCCCTCGCACCACGACGGCACCGCCGCCTTCCCCGGACCGCGCGGCACCACCCTCCTCGTCAACAACCACGAACTGAAGGGCCCCCGCGACGGCTGGGCCCACCCGGTGCCGCTCGCCGAGGGGCTCGTCTACGACCCGGCCGCGTCCGGCGGCTGCACGGTGGTCGAGATACGCCCGGACGGGCAGGTCGCCGAGTGGGTGGGCCTCGCGGGGACCTCCACCAACTGCGCGGGCGGCGTCACCCCGTGGGGCACCTGGCTGACCTGCGAGGAGAACGCCGACCGGGCCGGTGAGAACGGCATGACGAAGGACCACGGCTACGTCTTCGAGGTCGACCCCGCCGACCGGCGCGCGGGCCGCGACCCGAAGCCCCTGAAGTTCCTCGGCCGTTACGAGCACGAGGCCGTCGTCGTCGACCCGCGGCGCGGCCACGCCTACCTCACCGAGGACGCCGACGGACCCAACGGCCTCTTCTACCGCTGGACCCCGCCGAAGGGCTTCGTCCACGGCCCCGGCCGCCTCCGTGCCCTCGCCGACGACGCGGGCGTCCTCCAGGCACCCGTCTGCTACGACTCCGGCGGCCGGTACGTCGACGACCTCTCCCGCGCGACGAAGGCCGGCACGGTGTACGGGGTCGACTGGGTGGACGTGCCCGACCGCGACGCCCGGACGGTGGAGGTGCGCGAGCAGTTCGGCCCCGGCGAGGTCACCCGCGCCCGCAAGCTGGAGGGCATGTGGTGGGGCGACGGCGGCGCGTACCTCGTCTCCTCGTACGCCCGCGAGGAGAGCCCCGGACCCGCGCACGACGGCCAGGTCTGGTTCTACGACCCGAGGCACCGCACCCTCACCCTGAAGGTCCTCCTCGGCGCGGGCGGCGCCTTCGACGGCCCCGACAGCATCACCGTCTCCCCGTACGGCGGCCTCGTCATAGCCGAGGACGGCGACGGACTCCAGCACCTCCTCGGCACCACGGACAGCGGCCGCACGTACCCGGTCGCCCGCAACGAGCTGAACATCGGCACGGCCGACGAGCCGGAGTACGGCGAGTTCACGGGCGTCACGTTCGCACCGGACGGGAGGACGCTGTACGCGAACATCCAGGAGCCGGGGATCATGCTGGCGATCACGGGGCCGTGGAGGCGGCAGCGGCACTGACCCCGTGACCTGCCTTCCCGCGCGAGCGGGCGGGCCTACAGCGCCTGGGCCGCCGGCTTCACCATGCCCCGGACCGTGCGGGACTTGACGAAGTCGCCCATCGCGGTCATGTCCCACTCGCCGGAGAACTGGCGGATCAGCTTGGCCATCATCACGCCGGTCTGCGGCTGGGCGTTGGTCAGGTCGAAGCGGGCCAGTTCCTCGCCGGTCGCGGCGTCGATCAGCCGGCAGTAGGCCTTGGCGACCTCGGTGAACTTCTGGCCGGAGAAGGAGTTGACCGTGAAGACCAGGCCGGTGACCTCCTGCGGGAGACGGCCCAGGTCGACGACGATCACCTCGTCGTCCCCGCCGCCCTCGCCGGTCAGGTTGTCGCCGGAGTGCTTGATCGCGCCGTTCAGGATCGAGAGCTTGCCGAAGTAGCAGCTGTCGATGTGGTTGCGCTGCGGGCCGTACGCGATGACCGAGGCGTCCAGGTCGATGTCCTTGCCCCGGTACGCGGGCTCCCAGCCGAGGCCCATCTTGACCTGGGCCATCAGCGGGCGGCCGCCCTTGACCAGGGAGACCGTCTGGTTCTTCTGGAGGCTGACGCGGCCCTTGTCGAGGTTGATCTTGCCGGCGCCGGGCGGGGGCGTGGCGGGAGCCGAAGGCGCGGCCGGGGCCGCCGTGACGGCCGGGGCGACGGGAGCGGCGGCCGGGGCGGGGGCGGCGGCCGGGGCGGGCGCGGGCTCCTCCACCGTCACGCCGAAGTCGGTGGCGATGCCCGCCAGACCGTCGGCGTAGCCCTGGCCGACCGCGCGGGCCTTCCACGCGCCGTTGCGCCGGTAGATCTCCACGACGACGAGCGCCGTCTCGGTGCCGAGCTGCGGCGGGGTGAAGGTGGCGAGCACCGAGCCGCTGTCCGCGTCGCGGAGGGTGGCGGTCGGTTCGACGCCCTGGAAGGTCTGGCCCGCCGCGTCCGGGCTCGCGGTGATGACGATCTTCTCGATGCCCTGCGGGACGCCCGCCGTGTCCACCGTGACGGAGTCCGGGGTGGTCCCGCCGCCCGAGCGGTACGTCACGCCCGGGCCCGTGGGCTGGTTGTAGAAGATGAAGTCGTCGTCCGAGCGCACCTTGCCGTCGGCGGTGAGCAGCAGGCCCGATACGTCGAGCCGCACGGGCGCGGCGACGTCCACCGCCACCCGGGCGGTTGCGAGGGGGATGTTCGAGCCGGGGGTCATAGCTGTCATGCCTGGTGAACGACCGGGCCCGCTGTGCCGTTCCCTTACCCTGCCGCCGATCGGGCGTCGTCCGGCCTCCTGACGTGGTGGCGGCCGATCGGGAGCATCAGCGGCTTGCCCGAGACGGGGTCCTCGATGACGCGGCTGTCGAGGCCGAACACCGTGCGGACGGTGTCCTCCGTCAGCACCTCGTCGGGCGTGCCCGCCGCGTGCAGCCGTCCCCCGGCGAGGGCGATGAGGTGGTCGGCGTACCGGGCGGCGAGGTTGAGGTCGTGCAGGACCATGACGACGGTGGTGCCGCGCGAGCGGTTGAGGTCGGTCAGCAGGTCCAGCACCTCGACCTGGTGGCTGGCGTCGAGGTAGGTGGTGGGTTCGTCGAGCAGCAGCAGGTCGGTCTGCTGGGCGAGCGCCATGGCGATCCACACCCGCTGGCGCTGGCCGCCGGAGAGCTCGTCCACGGCGCGGTCGGCGAGCGCCGCGGTGTCCGTGGCGTCCAGGGCCGCCGCCACGGCCTCGTCGTCCTCGTCCTTCCAGCGGGTGAAGACGCTCTGGTGGGGATGGCGGCCGCGGCCGACGAGGTCGGCGACGGTGATGCCCTCCGGGGCGATCGGTGCCTGGGGGAGCAGGCCGAGGGTGCGGGCCAGCTCCTTCGCGGGCAGCCGGTGCACCTCCTTGCCGTCCAGCACGACGCGGCCCGCGCGCGGCGCGAGCAGCCGGGACATCGAGCGCAGCAGCGTCGACTTGCCGCAGGCGTTGGCGCCGACGATGGCCGTGACCCGGCCCGGCGGCACGGCCAGGTCCAGGGAGTCGATGACGGTGCGGTCGCCGTAGCCGAGGGTGAGGTGCTCGGCCGCGAGGGAGTGGGTCGTGGTCACAGCGAGCCTCCGGCCCGGTTGGTGCGGATGATCAGGTAGACGAGGTAGGGGGCGCCGAGGACGCCGGTGACGACGCCGACCGGGAAGCGGGTGCCGAGGGCGTACTGGCCGGTGAAGTCGGCGACGAGGACGAGCAGGGAGCCGACGAGTCCGGCGGGGACGAGCAGGGAGGTGCCCGGGCCGACGATCCGGGCCGCGATGGGGCCGGAGAGGAACGCCACGAACGCGATCGGGCCGCAGGCCGAGGTCGCGAAGGCGATCAGGCCGACGGCGGCGACGATCACCGTGATCCGGGTGCGTTCGACGCGGACGCCGAGCGCCGCGGCGGTGTCCTCGCCGAGCTGCAGCGCGGACAGGTTGCGCGACTGCGTCAGGAGGACGGGGGAGAGCACGGCGAGGGCGACGGCGGCGGGGAGGACCTGCTCCCAGGTGGTGCCGTTCAGGCTGCCGGTCAGCCAGCGCATCGCCTCCTGGAAGTCCCACTCGGCGGCCTGCGACATCACGTACTGGATGACGCTGTCCAGCATGGCGGCGATCCCGATGCCGATCAGGATCAGCCGGGTGCCGACGACACCGTCCTTGAAGGCCAGGCCGTACACCAGCAGGGCCACGCCCAGACCGGCCGCGATGGCGAGGACCGACACGGCCGTCTCGCCGAGGGACAGGGTCACGATCGCGATGGCGGCCGCGGCGCTCGCGCCCGAGCTGATGCCGATGACGTCCGGGCTGGCGAGGGGGTTGCGGAGCATCGTCTGGAAGGTGACACCGGCCAGGCCGAAGCTGAACCCGGCGACCACGGCGAGGACCGCGCGCGGCAGCCGCAGCCGGCCGACGGTGAAGGACGCCCCCGGCACCCGCTCACCGAACACGACCCGGACCACGTCGTCGAACGGGTAGGTGGTCTGCCCGAACATCAGGGACACGACGAAACCGGCGGCGACGAGGACGGCCAGCGTCAGGACGACCAGGCGCCGCCGGGACGCGCGGCGGACCCGGCCGCGCCGGACGGCCGGCACCGTCGGGGAGGCGGCCTCCCCGGCCGGGGGCCGGGTGACGACGGGGGCACTCACAGGGCACGCACCTTCTGCCTGCGGACGATGTAGATGAAGAACGGGGCGCCGATCAGCGCCGTCACGATGCCCACGTCGACCTCCGCGGGCCGCGCCACCACCCGTCCGATCACGTCGGCGGCGGTCAGCAGCGAGCCGCCGAGCAGCGCCGAGAACGGCAGCAGCCAGCGGTGGTCCACCCCGATCAGCAGCCGGCAGGCGTGCGGCACGACGAGGCCGACGAAGCCGATCGGCCCGGCGATCGCGGTCGAGGCGCCGCACAGGATCACGGAGCCGAGCGCGGCCGTGGCCCGTACGACGGCGACGCGCTCCCCGAGTCCGGCGGCGAGCTCGTCGCCCAGCGCGAGGGAGTTGAGCGCCCGTGCCGACAGCAGGCAGATGACGAAGCCCACCGCGAGGAAGGGCAGCACCTGCCCGATGCGGTCGAAGGATGCACCGCCCACGCCGCCGATCTGCCAGAGCTTGAAGCTCCCGGTGACGTCGTTGCGCGGCAGGATCACGGCGGTGACGAGCGAGGCGAACGCCGCCGAGGTGGCGGCACCGGCGAGCGCGAGCTTGAGGGGAGTGGCGCCACCGCGTCCGAGTGAGCCGACCGTGTGCACGAACACGGCCGAGACCGCGGCCCCGAGCATCGCGGTCCAGATGTACCCGGTCGCCGAGGTGAGCCCGAAGAACGCGACGGCGACGACGACGGCGAGCGACGCGCCCATGTTGACGCCGAGGACGCCCGGGTCGGCCAGCGGGTTGCGGGTCACGCCCTGCATGACGGCGCCGGCCAGCCCGAGCGCCCCGCCGACCAGCACCGCGAGCACCGTACGGGGGATGCGCTTGGCGGCTGCCGCCTGTTCCAGGGTGCCGTCCGCGCCGCCGAGCGCCGCCCACACGTCGGACCAGGCGACGCTGCGCGAACCGAAGGCGACCGACGCGATCATGACCGCGGCCAGCACCGCGACGGCGACGAGCAGCCACAGGGTCCGGACACGGGCCGGACGCCGCACCACGGCGGCGTCCGGCACTGCTGAGGTTCCCGCGGTCGTCACTTGACCTTGTCCGCGGCCTCGGCGAGCGCGGCGACGTAGTCCTCCAGCACGTAACTGATCGCCAGAGGTGTCGGGTTCGCCGCGGTCGCCACGGGGCCGGAGCCGGACAGGAAGGCCGTGGAGCCGCGCTCGATGGCGGGGAGCTTCGACAGCAGGGCGTCGTCCTCGAGCGTCTTGACGAGCTCGGCGTCGCCGTACCCGGTGATGATGTCGACGTCGTTGAACACGTCGATCTGCTCGGCGCTCTGCGTCCCGGAGAACTTGTCCGAGCCCTCGGAGATCTTCTTGATGCTGTCCGGGATCCTCAGCCCGAGGTCCTCGAAGAACAGCGTGCGGGTGTCGTGCGCGGTGTAGAAGCCGACCTGGCTGACGTCACCGGGGTCGACGTGCGTCATGAACATCGCCGACTTGCCCTTGAGCTGCGGGTACTTCGCGGCGGTCGCCTCGATGTCGCCCTCGAGGTCGCTGATCAGCTTCTCGCCCTCGTCGGCGAGCCCGATCGCCTTGCTGTTCACCCGGATGATCTCGCGCCACGGCGTCGCCCAGGCGGCGTCCGGGTAGGCCACGACGGGGGCGATCTCGCTCAGGGTGTCGTAGTCCTGCTGGGTCAGGCCCGAGTACGCGGCCAGGATGACGTCCGGCCTCGTGTCGGCCACGGCCTCGAAGTCGATGCCGTCGGTCTCGTCGAAGAGGACGGGCGTGTCCGCCTTCAGCTCCTTCAGCCGCTCCTCGGTCCAGGGCAGCACCCCGTCGCCGTCGTCGTCGCCCCAGGTTGCCTTGGCCATGCCGACCGGGACGACGCCGAGGGCGAGGGGCACCTCGTCGTTGGCCCAGTTCACGGTGGCGACGCGCTCGGGCTTGGCCTCGATGGTGGTCGTGCCGAGGGCGTGCTCGATCGTCATGGGGAAGGCCGCGCCGGAACCGCTCGCCTTCGACTCGTCGGCGGCGGCCGTGTCGTCGGCGGTGTCGGACCCGCCGCCGCAGGCGGCGAGCCCCAGCATGGCCACCGCTGCCACGGCGAGCGACCGAAGACGGTATGAACGCATTTTTCGTACTCCACTGTCCGGGGGCAGGGGTGCCGTCCTCGCACGCCTGGATCCGGGAATGCCGTCGTGGAGCGGTGCACCGCACTGAGGCGAGCTACTTAGGTAAGGCTTGCCTTCGAGGGACTTTAAGCGAGCGTGATCGGTGTCGCAATCGATTCTTTGAGACAGTGGATGTCGAGATCGGGACACCGGTGCCGACACCGGTGCCGACACCGGTGCCGACACCGGTGCCGCCTCAAGAGGCGCGGAACATCCCGGGAGTGAGCCCCGTGGTCCGCCGGAACGCCACGCCGAAGGCGCTCGCCGACCGGTAGCCGACCTGTTCCGCGACGGTCTCGACGTCATCGCCCCGGGAGAGCAGCGCGACCGCGTGCTGCGCGCGGACCGCGGCGATCCAGCGCGCGAAGCTGGTGCCCGTCTCGGCGTTGAAGGCACGGGTGATCGTGCGGGCGCTGACGCCGAGCGCCGACGCCCAGTCCGTCAGCGTCCGCTGGTCCCCGGGGTTCTCGCGCACCGCCTCGGCGATCGGGCGCAGCAGCTCGGACGTGGGCGCGTGCACGAGCAGTTCGCGCGGCGAGGGTTCCAGCACGTCGAGCACCATCGCCTCGGTCGTCGCCCGCGAGGCGGGGGCGAGGCCGGGATCGCCGAGCCGTTCCAGGAGCAGCCGCAGCAGCGGGGTCATCTCGACGGCCACCGGAGTGTCCGGCATCGAGGCCGTGGTGGTGTGGGAGCCGAAGAAGCTGGCGCGCAGCCAGGTGCCGGCGATGGCCGAACCGGAGTGCAGCGTGCCCGCGGGCATCCACAGCCCCAGCGCGGGCGTGACCGTCCACACCCGTGCGCCGACCACGGCGGTGGACGCGCCGCGCTCGTTCCACAGCAGCTCGTGGAACGGGTGGGAGTGGTCGGTCCAGGTGGTGTCCCGGGCGAACACCTCGTCGTACCCGAGGATGGTGAAGGGCGTGTCCACCGCGTCCGGGGCGAGCACGGGGAGCGAGCGGGTCTCGCGGGTCATGGGCGCGCCTCGTGGCCGTGGCCGTGGCCGGGAACGGGAGAAGGGTGGGAGGCGTGCCGCATGCCTCCCACCCTAGGCGTCACGAAGAGGTGCCCGATCCCTACGGGACGACCACGATCTTCCTGCCGACGCCGGACGCGAACTGCTCCAGCGCCTGCGGGTACTGGTCCAGCGGCAGCCGGTCGCTGATGAAGACGTCCGGGTCCAGGACGCCCGTGGCGAAGAGCTCGGCCGCGCGCTCGTAGCTGTGCAGGACGGCCATCGAACCCGTGATGGTGATCTCCTGGTTGTAGATGCGGTACGGGTCGATCTCCACGCGGGTCGCGTAGTCCGCCACGCCGAACTGCAGGAACGTGCCCGCCTTGGCGACGCGGTTCAGGCCGTCCTGGATCGCCTTCGCGTTGCCCGTGGCGTCGATGACCAGGTCCCAGCCCTGCGGGCGGTCCAGCTCGTCGGGGGTCGCCGCCGACGCCGAGACGCCGAGCTGCTTCGCCGTGGCCAGGCGGGCCGGGTTCAGGTCCACCATGTCCACGCTGGCCGCGCCCGTGCGCTTGGCCAGCTCCAGCATCATCAGGCCCATCGTGCCCGAGCCGTAGATCAGCACGTGGGCGCCGAGGCGGGACTGGAGGACGTCGTAGCCGCGGACCGCGCAGGACAGGGGCTCGATCAGGGCGGCGTCCTGGGTGCGGACGTGCTCGGGGAGCTTGACGCAGTTGGCGACGGGGGCGACGGCGTACTGGGCGGCGCCGCCGGCCGTGGTCACCCCGATCGCCGCCCACCGCTCGCACAGGTTGTTGTGGCCCGTGCGGCAGTAGCGGCACTCGTAGCAGTACAGGGAGGGGTCGACGGCCACCCGGTCGCCGACCGCCACCTCGGTGACCTCGGTGCCGACCCCGACCACCTCGCCCGCGAACTCGTGACCCGGGACGATCGGCAGCTTGGGAGCGAACTCGCCCTGCAGGATGTGCAGGTCCGTACCGCACAGACCGCAGGCCGCGACCTCGACGACGACCTGCCGCGGTCCTGGCGTCGGGTCCGGGACCTCGGCGACGACGGCCTTCCCCACGGACTCGATGACGGCGGCCTTCATTTCACGGCTCCCAACGACAGGCCCTGGACCAGCTTGTCCTGGGCGGCGAACCCTGCGGCGAGCACCGGCAGGGAGATGACGAGCGACGCAGCGCACACCTTGGCCAGGAACAGGCCCTGGCTGGTGATGAAGCTGGTCAGGAAGACGGGGGCGGTCTCGGCGACCACACCCGTGAGCACCCGGGCGAACAGCAGTTCGTTCCAGCTGAAGATGAAGCAGATCAGGGCGGTGGCCGCGATGCCCGGTGCCGCGATCGGGGCCACGATGCGGGCCAGGACGGTCGGCAGCTTGGCGCCGTCGAGCTGGGCGGCCTCGATGACCGCGACCGGGACCTCCGCCAGGAAGGACTGCATCATCCAGACGGCGATCGGCAGGTTCATCGAGGTGTAGAGGACGACCAGCAGCCAGATGTTGTCCAGCAGCCCCGTGTTCTTGGCGAAGAGGTAGAGCGGCAGCAGACCCGCCACCGCCGGCAGCATCTTCGTGGAGAGGAAGAAGAACAGGACGTCGGTCCACTTCTTCACCGGCCGGATCGACAGCGCGTACGCCGCCGGGAGGGCGAGGACGAGGACGAGGAGCGTCGACGTCAGGGACGCGACCGTCGAGTTGATCAGGGCCGGCCAGGGGCTGGCGCCGCCGCCCGCGCCGAAGAACTCGCGGTAGCCGTCCAGGGTGAGGGCGGCCGTGAAGGACGGCGGGTTGGTCGCCGCGTCGGCCTCCGAGTGGAACGACGTCAGCGCCATCCAGGCGATCGGCAGGAAGAACAGCAGGCCGACCACCCAGGCGAGGACGCCGAGGCCGGCGCCTTTCAGACGCTTGCTGCGGGCGCCGGGAGGGTCGGAGACAGGGGCGGGAGTACGGACCGCGGTGGCGCTCATCAGCGCGACACCTCCTCGCGGAACAGGGACGAGACCACGCGCAGCGCGAACGTCGCGATGATGAGCGAGCCGATGACGACGAGGACGCCCGCGGCGGAGGCGAGGCCGTTCTCGTGGGCCTGGTAGAAGGTCTGGTAGACGGTGTACGGCAGGTTCGCCGTGCCGAGGCCGCCCGAGGTGAGGGTGAAGACGGCGTCGAAGTTCTGCACGATGTAGATCGAGCCGAGCAGGGCGCCGAGCTCCAGGTAGCGGCGCAGGTGGGGCAGCGTGAGGTGGCGGAAGATCTGCCAGTCGCTCGCGCCGTCCACGCGGGCCGCCTCGATCTGCTGGTGGTCACGGCTCTGCAGGCCCGCCAGCAGGATCAGCATCATGAACGGGGTCCACTGCCAGATCAGCGAGGCCTCCACCGCCATCAGCGGCATCTCGGAGATCCAGTCGGGCTGCGGGCCGCCCACATAGCTGAGCAGGCCGTTGAACAGGCCGTACTCCGGGTTGAAGAGCACGTGCTTCCACAGCAGCGCCGCGGCGACCGGGACCACCAGGAAGGGGGCGATCAGCAGGGTGCGGACGATGCCGCGGCCCTTGAACTTTCGGTCGAGCAGCAGGGCGAGGAGCAGGCCGAGGACCAGGCTGACCAGGACGACCGTGACGGTGAGCAGGATCGTCGTCCAGACCGAGTTGCGCAGGTCGGAGTCGCCGAGGACCTCCGCGTAGTTGGCCAGGCCGGCGAATTCGCGGGCGTCCGGGTAGAGCGAGTTCCAGTCGAACAGGGAGATCACCAGCGTGGCCACGAACGGCAGCTGGGTCACGACGATCAGGAAGACCAGGGCGGGCAGCAGCGGGGCCCGGGTGGCCCAGGCGCGCAGCTTGTTGTTCTGGTCCGGCTGCTTGCCCGGGGCGGCGGCGCGTTCGGTGGCGGCCGGGGGTGTCGTAATGGCGGTCATCAGCGTCCCTCGTAGTCCTCGGAGATCTGCTCGGCCAGTTCCTGGGCCTTCTTCAGGGCCGAGTCGACGGACTGGCGGCCGGCGATGGCCGCGCTGATCTCCTGCGAGACCTCGGTGCCGAGATCGGTGAACTCGGGGATGCCGACGAACTGGATGCCGGGCGCGGGCCGCGGCTGCACGCCGGGGTCGGTGGGCCGGGCCTGCTCGATGGCCTCGCGGGTCATCTCCTGGAAGGAGGCGGCCTCCGCGATGTAGTCGGGGTTCTCGTAGGTCGAGGCCCGCTTGCCCGCCGGGACGTTGGACCAGCCGATCTGGTCGCCGACCAGCTGCTCGTACTCCTTGCTGGACGCCCAGGAGACGAACTCCCACGCCTTGTCGGTGTTGCGGGAGGCGTTCTGGATGCCCCACGCCCAGGTGTAGAGCCAGCCGGAGGACTCGGTCTTCTCGACCGGTGCGGGCGCGTACCCGAGCTTGCCCTTGACGGGTGAGCCGTCCGCCTCGAGCTGGCCGGCCGCGGAGGTGGCGTCGTACCACATGGCGGTCTTGCCCTGGGTCATGTTGTTCAGGCACTCGGCGAAGCCGGACTGGGCGGCGCCGGACTGGCCGTGCGAGCGGACCAGGTCCACGTAGAACTTGGCCGCCTTCTCGAACTCGGGGGAGTCCAGGCGGGCGTTCCAGTCCTCGTCGAACCAGGTGCCGCCCATGGTGTTCACGACCGTGGTGAGGGGCGCCATCGACTCGCCCCAGCCGGGCAGACCGCGCAGGCAGATGCCCTTCATGTCGTTCTCCGCGTCGTCGATGCGCGCGGCGAAGTCGGCGACCTGCTCCCAGGTGGGCTTCTCGGGCATGGTGAGGCCGAGCTTCTCGAAGATGTCCTTGCGGTACATCAGGAAGGACGACTCGCCGTAGAACGGCTGCCCGTACAGCTTGCCGTCGTCGCCGGTGAGCGACTGGCGCATCGGCTCGAGGATGTCCTCCTGGTCGAAGGCGGTGTCCTCGGCGACGTAACCGTCCATCTCGTGCAGCCAGCCGTTGCGGGCGTAGATGGGGATCTCGTAGTTGCTCAGGGTGGCGACGTCGTACTGGCCGGCCTGGTTGGCGAAGTCCTGGCTGATCCGGTCGCGGACGTCGTTCTCCGGCAGGACGGTGAAGTTCACCGTGATGCCGGTCTCCTTGGTGAAGTGGTCGCGGGTGAGCTTCTGCAACTCCACCATCTGGGGGTTGTTCACCATCAGGACGTTGAGTGAGTCGCCGCCGGAACCCGCCCCGCCTGCTCCGGTCCAGCAGCCGGAGAGCAGGGGGGCGAGCAGCGTCCCTGCGGCGGCCACGGCTATCGCGCGTGGCCTCCGCCGGCTCGGGATTGGCATGGATCGCTCCTGGACTTATGGGGATGTAAGGGGTGTTACCGGGCCGGGGTGGTCCCGGGACGCGGGTGGATCTCTTGGTGCGGTGGGGGGTGGAGTCCGGGTGTGGACCGCGGGCGCGGCGGGTCGGGTCAGACCCGGATGACCTGCGGGCCGAGCAGTGAGTAGCGGTGGGCCTCGGAGGCGGGCAGCAGCGTGCTCGTGACGATCGTCTCCAGGTCGCCGATGTCGGCGAAGCGGCAGAAGCTGACCGCTCCGAACTTGGTGTGCGCCCCGACCAGGACGGTGCGCCGGGCGGCACGGATCGCCTGGGCCTTGACCTCGCTGACGGCCGGGTCGGGGGTGGTGAGGCCGTGGTCGCGGGTGATGCCGTTGGCGCCGATGAAGGCCAGGTCGAGGACGAAACCGGCGAGCATTTTTGTCGTCCAGTGGTCGACGGTGGCGAGGGTGCCGGGGCGGACCCGGCCGCCGAGCAGCAGCACGGTGGTGTTGCCGGCCTCGGCGAGGGCGCCCGCGGTGGCGAGGGAGGCGGTGACCACGGTGAGCGGCCGGTCCCGGGGCAGGGCCTCGGCGATGAGCTGTGGGGTGAAGCCCTCGTCGACGAAGACGGTCTCGGCGTCGCCGATCAGTTCGGCCGCGGCGGCCGCGATCCGGCGCTTCTCGGGCACGTGGTCGGTGGCGCGGAAGGCGAGCGTGGTCTCGAAGCCGGCGCTCTCCACGGGGTAGGCCCCGCCATGGGTGCGGCGGACGAGACCGTGGTCCTCCAGGACGCGCAGATCGCGCCGTACGGTCTCCTTGGCGACGCCCAGGTCGGCGGCGAGCGCGCTGACGTCGACGGAGCCGGAGCGGCGGGCGGCCGTGACGATGGCACGCTGACGTTCTTCCGCACTCATGGCCGACACCGCTCTCCCTTGAACTGTGTGTCCGTGTTCCTTGCCCGTTCGGGCCCGGTGAAACCCTCGGGGAGAAGTTCTACCGGCGGTACGCGTCGCTGACCAGGTCTGTTGCACATCCGATGATGCCCGTGTGTGCCCGTTTCGATGATCGGGCGCCCGTGGCGGACCTGGGGGGAGAGTGGGAACGGGCAGCTCGGGTGCCCGAACACGGCAGCGGGCGGGCCCGTTCCGGGCCCGCCCGCTCATGTCACGCGTGTGTCAAGAGTGTCAGTACGGCCAGATCGGGGGGTCGTTGACGAAGTGGCCGCCGAGGTTCGCGTGCGCCGGATCGTCCGGGTCGAGCTCGCCCTGTTCCGCGACGAGTTTCGCGGCGTACGGCTCGGAGTCGTCCCGCGGCTCGTAGCCGAGCGCGCGGGCCGTCGAAAGGTCCCACCACAGACGGGTGTTGGCGGAGGAGCCGTACACCACCGTGTGCCCCACGCCCTCGGCGGTCAGCGCCGCGTGGAAGAGGCGGGCGCCGTCGGCCGGGCTCATCCACACCGACAGCATGCGGACGCTGGTGGGCTCGGGGAAGCAGGAGCCGATGCGCACCGAGACCGTCTCCATGCCGTGCTTGTCCCAGTAGAGCTGGGCCAGGTCCTCGCCGAAGGACTTGGACAGGCCGTAGAAGGTGTCGGGGCGGCGCGGGGTGTCGATCGGGATCAGCGGGTCGTCCCCCTGCGGGCGGGGGGTGAAGCCGACCGCGTGGTTGGAGGAGGCGAACACGACGCGCCGCACGCCCTCCTCGCGGGCCGCCTCGTACAGGTTGTAGGTGCCCTCGATGTTGGCGCGGAGGATCTTCTCGAAGGGGGCTTCCAGCGAGATGCCCGCGAGGTGGATGATCGCGTCGACGCCGCGGACGGCCTCGCGCAGGGCCTCCCGGTCGGCGAGGTCCGCGACGATCGCGTCGGGCTCGCCGTCGATCGGGCGCAGGTCGAGCAGGCGCAGCTCGTAGCCGTACCCGGGGAGCAGCCCCCGCATCAGGGTGCCGAGTCCGCCGGCGGCGCCGGTGAGCAGAACGGTGCGGGGAGCGGGCATCCTCGGGTCTCCTTGGGGCGGCCGGCCGGGGCAGGACCTGATGTGCGCAAGTGTGTCCAGCGTTCACGGACATGGACTCCGTGGCTTAGTTAAGGATCTGCTGTCCGGTGCGTCAAGAGCCGTGCGGGAACGGAGTCGTCGGCGGGGCCGGACACTGGCGCACACTCCCGGGGCATGTTTACCTACATGAACTCAGCCCTGGAGCCCGGGTCGAGGACCGTGTCGAGGAGGAGATGTGAAGGCGTCGGCGTTCGTCTACCCCTGGGACGTCAACGGGGATCCCGGAGCCGGGGAGTTCATCGCCGGACTGGGGGTGCGGCAGGCGACGCTCGCCTCCGCCTACCACTCCACACGCGCGCTGACCCCCCGTCACCCGCGGCACCGGATCGTCACGGCCGAGCACGCCGCCGTGCTGTACCCGCCGGGGGAGGACCGGTGGGCGGGACGGCGGCTGCGCCCGTACCCCGCCGGCGACTGGGCGCCCGGCGACGCGTACGGGCAGGCCGCGGCGGCCCTGGCGGACGCCGGTCTGGAGGTGCACACCTGGGTGGTGCTCGCGCACAGCTCCCGCCTGGGCGCCGAGCACCCGGACACCTCCGTGGTGAACGCGTACGGCGACCGCTACCCGTGGGCGCCCTGCATCGCGCGGCAGGAGACCCGCCAGTACCTGGTGGACCTGGCCGTCGAGGCGGCGGTGCGGCCGGGAGCCGCCGGCACGGAGCTGGAGTCGCTCGGCTGGTACGGGCTCGCCCACCTGCACGCCCACGACAAGACCGGCGGCGTGGCGCTCGGGGAGGCCGGGCAGTACCTGATGTCGCTGTGCTTCTGCGGGACCTGCCGGGAGGGGTACGCCGGGGTGGGGCTCGACCCGGACGAACTGGCGGCGGCCGTGCGGGAGGCGCTGGAGCCGCTGTGGCGGGCGGAGGTCCCCGACGGCGGCTGGCCGGTGGCCGAGAAGCTGCTCGGCACCGAGCGGGCGGCGCTCACGCGCGCGTGGCGCGACGGGACGGCGCGCCTCCTCCAGGAGGACACGGTCATGGCGGTACGGGCCGCCGCGCCCGAGGGCTTCCAGGTACTGCTGCACGCGGACCCCGTGCCGTACCACTGCGGCGCCAACGCGGGCGTGGACGCCGGGCACGTCCTCGGCGTGGCGGACGGCGTGGTCGTGCCCTGCACGGGCGGCCCCGGCCTGCTGACACCGTTCGCCGAGCGGGCCCGGGAGAACACCGTGCTGGCCGCGAACCTCACCGTCGTGTCGGGCATGGGCGGCAGCCCGGCCACCCTGACGACGGACGCGGCCCGCGCGGCGGACCTCGGAGCGACCGAACTGCGCCTCTACCACGCCGGCCTGGCATCGGACGGCGACCTCGCGGCGGTACGGGAGGCGCTGACCGGGCTCGGCCAGGCCGTTTCTGACGGCTCTTGAGACCGTCCCCGGACGGTTGCGGGCGGGCCCGATGAGTCAGCCGACGCCTCGCGAGCCGTCTCTCGTAGTGCCACCCGGCCGGATGATGTCCGGCCAAGAGCCGTCAGAAGCGCCCTAGGCGCGCAGGAGCCGGACCGGCGGCAGCAGGCACATCGAGCCCGCGGTCACCAGCAGGACGGCCGTGTCGGCGCGGTCGACGAGTGCCGCGCCCGCGGCCAGGCCGAGGGTGTCCGGTGGGTACATCAGGGTGGCCGCCGTGGCGGCGGTCCGGCCGAGGAGCGGGTGGAGCCGCCGAGCCCGAGGACGGTCGTCACCGCGTCCTCGAACGCCTCCTGGGTGAGGATCTCCGACAGCCTCCGGTCCCGGCGCACCAGCTCCACGATCCGCATCCCGCTCGCGGCGGCCATCCGGTCGTGCCCGGAGTCCGCCGGGTGTCTCCCGCTGCACGGACGTCGGCGCGGCGATCAGCGCGCACGGCAGCCCCGCGCCGATCGCCGCGCCGCACACCAGCGCCACCGCGTCGTGCGGGACCGCGCGCAGCGCCACGGCGCCCGCGAACAGCGTGATGCCGTACGCGGCGAAGCGGCGCTCCCCGAGCCGGCGCAGCAGCGGGCCCGCGGCCAGCCCGGCCGCCACCGATCCGGCGCCCTGGACGGTGTATAGCACGCCCGCGTACGCGGGGGCGCGGTCCAGCCGGTCGACCACCGCGTGGACCAGCGCCCCGTTGACGCCCGCGCACAGCATCGTCATGCCCGCCGACAGCACCAGGAGGCGCGGCCGGGGCGCGCCCACACCTGGCGGGCGCCCTCGGCGGCGCGCGTCCGCCAGGTCCCCCCGGGCCGTACGGGAGCGGGCTCCCGTACCCCGCAGCAGGGTCAGCAGCGCCGCCGCGGCGGCGAGCGTGACCGCGGTCAGCAGGGCCACCCGCGCTCCGCCGTACGCCGCGTACAGGCCCGCGCCCGCCAGGGGCGCCAGCAGCTTCGTGCCCTCGTTCGCCGTCGTCCGCAGGCCGTTGTAGTCGCCCAGCAGGGCGGGGCCGACGACCGAGGGCAGCAGGGCCGCCTCCGCCGCGTCCTGGACGACGCCCACGGCGCCGTACACCAGCAGCGCCGCGAGCAGCAGCCCGACGCCGTCCGGTGAGTCCACGGCGAGCAGGGCGAGGACGACGGCCGCGAGGCCCAGGTTCGCCGCGATCAGCAGCGGGCGGCGGCGCGTCCGGTCCGCGAGGGTGCCGAGCAGGGGGCCGGCGAGGGTCGGCGCCCACAGGGCGAACGTGCAGAGGGCGGCCAGCGCGTCCGAACCCGTGAGGTCCTTGGTCCAGGTGCCCGCCACCAGTCCGAGGGCGGACGCGCCGAAGCCCGACACCACAACTGAGATCAGGTGGAGCCGCGCGTTCCGTTCCCCGATGGCGCGCGTCAATGTCCAGGTCATGGTGCTGATCGTGGTGCTGAGGCCCCGGTGCGGACATCGGGAGGATGCCTTGGGCGGGTGACGAGCCCGGGGATACCGGGGAGTCGGAGCCGAGTCGGCCCGGAGGCGTCGTGCGTCGGCCGTCGCGGACAGGTCACCCGCACTTCTTTTGTGAGAAGCATTGACGAAACAAGGGGCCGCTTCTAACTTCGTCGCGTCGTACTCCGTACGTCATATATGAGACGCGATACGCGAGATCAGATACGCGAGCCCGTCCGGGTGCCGTCGTGGCCTCGTGCGGTTCCCGTGACTCCCGAGAGGCCCGTATGACCTCCGTGCCCATGCCGATCCCCTCCAGGACGCAGTACGTCCTGGAAGGGATCAAACACCGCATCCTCACCGGGCAGCTCACCCCGGGGCAGGCCCTGGTCGAGACCGAGCTGGCCGCGCAGTTCGGGGTGTCCAAGACCCCCGTGCGCGAGGCGCTCAAGACCCTGGCCGGCACCGGACTCGTCGTGATGAGCCAGTACAAGGGCGTCACGGTGCGCATGGTGGACGCGGACATGGCGCGCGAGGTCTACGACGTACGGCTGCTCCTCGAACCGGAGGCCCTGCGGCGGGCCGTACGCCGCGGCGCCTCCCTGGAGGCGGCCCGGGACGCACTCGCCCGCTCCGACCGCGCGGCCGACACCGCCGAGAGATCCCTGGCCAACCGCGAGTTCCACCGAGCGCTGTACCTGAGCTGCGGCAACCCGCTGCTCGGCCGGATGCTCGACGAGGTCCGCGACCAGGCGGCGCTGGTCTCCGCGGTCGCCTGGGCCGCGGACCCCTCCTGGGAGCGGGAGGCCGCCGAGCACCGCGAGATCCTGCGGCTCGCGCTGGACGCCGACGCCGACGGAGCCGCCGCCGCCCTGCACGCGCACATCGCGTCGTTCGTCCATCGGGCCTTTCCGGAGGTCCGGGAAGAGGAAGGTCATCAATGAGCAGCGTGACGTTCGAGACCGGGCGGACGGCCCTGGCCGACGTGGTGGCGATCCCGGTGACCCCGTTCGCCGAGGACGGCAGCGTCGACCGGGACGTGTACCGGACCCTGCTGCGTCGGCTGCTCGACGGCGGCATCACCACCGTCACGCCCAACGGCAACACGGGCGAGTTCTACGCGCTGACCCCCGAGGAGCGCCGCCTCGTCACCGAACTGACGATCGAGGAGGCCGGCGGCCGGGCCGTCGTCCTCGTCGGCGTCGGGCACGACGTCCCCACCGCGGTCGCCTCCGCGCGGCACGCCCGGGACGCCGGCGCCCAGATGGTGATGGTCCACCAGCCCGTCCACCCCTACGTCGCCGACGGCGGCTGGGTCGACTACCACCGGGCCGTCGCCGAGGCCGTGCCCGAGCTGGGCGTCGTGCCCTACGTCCGCAACGCCTCGCTGCCGGGCGGCCGCCTCGCCGAACTCGCCGACGCCTGCCCCAACGTCATCGGCGTGAAGTACGCCGTCCCGGACGCCGCCCGCTTCGCCGGGTTCGCCCGCGACGCCGGGCTGGACCGGTTCGTGTGGGTGGCCGGGCTGGCGGAGCCGTACGCGCCCTCGTACTTCTCGGCGGGCGCCACCGGCTTCACCTCGGGGCTCGTGAACGTCGCCCCCTCCGTCTCGCTGAACATGATTGAAGCGCTTCGGTCCGGTGACTACCCGGGCGCCATGAAGGTCTGGGAGCAGATCCGCCGCTTCGAGGAACTGCGCGCCGCCAACGGCTCCGCCAACAACGTCACCGTGGTCAAGGAGGCCCTCGCCTCCCTCGGGCTGTGCCGCCGCGACGTCCGCGCGCCGAGCAAGCCGCTGCCCGAGGAAGAGCGCGCCGCGGTCGCCGCGATCGCCGCCGGGTGGTCGCTGTGACGGGGGCCGCGAACAAGCCGGAGAGGGCTCCGGAGGAGCTCCGCAGCCACCAGTGGTACGGCACGGACGGGCTGCGCTCCTTCAGCCACCGCGCCCGCACCCGCCAGCTCGGCTACCTGCCCGAGGAGCACCTGGGCAAGCCGGTCATCGCGATCCTCAACACCTGGTCGGACATCAACCCCTGCCACGTCCACCTGCGCGACCGGGCGCAGGCGGTCAAGCGCGGGGTGTGGCAGGCGGGCGGCTTCCCGCTGGAGTTCCCGGTCTCCACGCTCTCCGAGACCTTCCAGAAGCCGACCCCGATGCTCTACCGCAACATGCTCGCGATGGAGACCGAGGAGCTGCTGCGCAGCTACCCCGTGGACGGCGCCGTGCTGATGGGCGGCTGCGACAAGTCCACGCCCGCGCTGCTCATGGGCGCCGCCTCCGTCGACCTGCCGGCCGTGTTCGTGCCCGCCGGGCCGATGCTGCCGGGGCACTGGCGCAAGGAGGTCCTCGGCTCCGGCACCGACATGTGGAAGTACTGGGACGACAAGCGCGCCGGGCTGATCGGCGACTGCGAGATGGCCGAACTGGAGAGCGGGCTCGCCCGGTCGCCCGGCCACTGCATGACCATGGGCACGGCGTCCACGCTCACCGCCGCCGCCGAGGCGCTCGGGGTGACCGTGCCGGGCGCGTCCAGCATCCCGGCCGTGGACTCCGGGCACGACCGGATGGCCGCCGCGAGCGGGATGCGGATCGTGGAGCTGGTGCGCCGGGACCGGAGGCTGTCGGAGATCCTCACCCAGGAGGCGTTCGAGGACGCGGTGACGACCGTCCTCGGGCTCGGCGGCTCCACCAACGCCGTCATCCACCTGATCGCCATGGCGGGCCGGGCGGGCCGGCGGCTCACGCTCGACGACTTCGACCGCATCGCCCGCACCGTGCCGGTGCTGGCCAACGTCCGGCCGGGCGGCCAGAAGTACCTGATGGAGGACTTCCACTTCGCGGGCGGCCTCCCCGGGTTCCTCTCCCGCATCACCGACCTGCTCCACCTGGACCGGCCGACCGTCTCGTACGACACGATGCGCGAGCAGCTCCAGGGCGCGCTCGTGCACGACGACGACGTGATCCGCACCCGGGAGAACCCGGTAGCGAGCGAGGGCGGGGTCGCCGTGCTGCGCGGCAACCTCTGCCCGGACGGCGCGGTCATCAAGCACATCGCCGCCGAGCCGCACCTGCTGAAGCACACCGGGCGCGCGGTCGTCTTCGACGACTACAGGACCATGCAGCGGACCATCAACGACCCGTCGCTCAACATCACCGCCGACACCGTGCTCGTGCTGCGGGGCTCCGGCCCCAGGGGCGGTCCGGGCATGCCCGAGTACGGGATGCTGCCCATCCCCGACCACCTGCTGAAGCAGGGCGTACGGGACATGGTGCGGATCTCCGACGCCCGGATGAGCGGTACGAGTTACGGCGCGTGCGTGCTGCACGTGGCGCCCGAGAGCCACGTCGGCGGGCCGCTCGCGCTGGTGCGCACGGGGGACAGCATCACCCTGGACGTCGAGGCGCGCACCCTGCACCTGAACGTGGACGACGAGGAGCTGGAGCGGCGCAGGGCCGCCTGGACGCCGCCGCCCCAGCGGTACGAGCGGGGCTACGGCGCGCTCTACGACGAACAGATCACCCAGGCGGACACCGGCTGCGACTTCGCCTTCCTGGCCCGTCCCGGCAAGGTGCCCGACCCGTACGCGGGATGACCGCACCGGGGCCGTCCCCGATGCGGCGGCGGCCCCGTACACCCTCCGTGAAAGCGCTTACTGCCCGTCACGCCCGCAGAACCACCGCCCGTACGACCCGACTCAGCACCCGGGCCCCCGGCTCGACCCGCACCCCGCACCCCGAGAACGGAGAACAGTCATGGCACAAGCCGCAGCCGTGGCGAAGAAGCCCGCGCCACCCCGGCGGCGCCGCGGGTCGGCCACGCCGCGCAGGCTCCCGTACCTGCTGATCGCGCCGGCGGCCCTGCTGATGCTCGGCTTCATCGCCTACCCCGTCATCAGCGTCTTCTACTACAGCCTGCAGGACTACAACCCGACCAAGCCGTGGCGGAACGGCTTCGCGGGCCTCGACAACTTCGTCCACGCCTTCACCGAGGACCCGCTGTTCTGGGACACCCTCGTGTTCAGCGCCAAGTGGGTCGTCGTCGAGGTCGGCCTGCAGCTGATGTTCGGCCTGGCGCTGGCGCTGATCGTCAACCAGACCTTCGTGGGCCGGGCCATCGGCCGCGCGCTGGTCTTCTCGCCCTGGGCCGTCTCCGGCGTGCTCACCTCCGCGATCTGGGTGCTGCTCTACAACTCCCAGACCGGCATCACCCGCTACCTCGCGGACCTGGGCATCGGCGAGTACGGCACGAGCTGGCTGTCGGACACCTCGACCGTCTTCTCGGCCGTGGTCGTCGCCGACCTGTGGCGCGGTGTCCCCTTCTTCGCGATCCTCATCCTCGCCGACCTCCAGTCCGTCTCGAAGGACCTGTACGAGGCCGCCGAGGTCGACGGCGCCAGCCGCGTCCAGCAGTTCCTCCACATCACGCTGCCGCACCTGAAGGACGCGATCATCCTGTCCACGCTGCTGCGCGCGGTGTGGGAGTTCAACAACGTCGACCTGCTCTACACCCTCACCGGCGGCGGACCCGCGGGGGAGACGACGACACTCCCGCTGTACGTCGCCAACACGAGCGTCGACGCCCACAACTTCGGCTACGCCTCCGCCCTGACGACCGTGGCCTTCGTGATCCTGCTCTTCTTCTCGATCGTCTATCTGCGGCTCAGCAAGTTCGGAGGCGACAACAAGTGACCACCAACGCCGTCGAGACCCGTCCGGTCGCTCCCGCCCCCGCCGCGGACGAGCCGCCGCGGCGGCCGAAGAAGGCCCAGCGCGCCTGGGACGAGGTGCCGCGCTGGCAGATCTACCTGCCGCTCTCGATCTACCTGGTCTTCACCCTCGTCCCCTTCTACTGGATCCTGCTGTTCGCGCTGCGCCCGGCCGGCTCCACCTCGCTCGTGCCCTGGCCGATGACGTTCGAGCACTTCGAGAAGGTGTGGACGGAACGTTCCTTCGGCACCTACTTCGAGAACAGCGTGTACGTCGGCATCGCCACCCTGGTGATGACCACGCTCGTCGCCCTCGCCGGCGGGTACGCCCTCGCCCGCTTCGACTTCAAGATCAAACGCGGGTTCATGCTGGCGCTGCTCTGCTCGCAGTTCGTGCCGGGCGCGCTGCTGCTGGTCCCGCTGTTCCAGATCTTCGCCGAGCTCAGCATGATCAACTCGTTGGGCAGCGTCATCATCGCCGAGACGGTCTTCCAGCTCCCGCTGTCGATGATCCTGATCAGCAACTTCATCAAGAACGTGCCGTACTCCCTGGAGGAGGCGGCCTGGGTGGACGGCTGCAGCCGGTTCAGGGCCTTCGTCACGATCGTGCTGCCGCTGCTGCGGCCCGGTCTGATCGCCGTCGGCTCGTTCGCCTTCGTGCACTCCTGGAACCACTTCCTGTTCGCGCTGATGTTCCTCAGCAACCAGGAGAAGCAGACCATCCCGGTCGGCCTGAACACCCTGCTCAGCGCCGACAGCGTCGACCTGGGCGCCCTCGCCGCGGGCGGCATCATCGCCGCCGTCCCCGTCGTGGTCGTGTTCGCCTTCATCCAGAAGTGGCTGATCACGGGCTTCAGCGCCGGGGCGGTGAAGGGATGAGAGCCGTCAGACTCCTCGCCGTGGCCGGAGTGCTGGGCCTCGTGCTCGGCACCCCGGCCGGGGCGGACACCCGTGACCCCGCCACCGACGCCGTTCCGGCCGGCGCCCGCGACATCGGCCGCGAGACGCTCGCCGCCGACGACGGGTGGGCGGCGGCCGACGGTGGCACCACGGGGGGTTCCACCGCCGACGACGCCCACGTCTTCACCGTGCGCACCCGCGCCGAACTGGTCCGCGCCCTCGACGGGGGCAGCGACACCCCGAAGATCATCAAGGTCGCGGGCACCATCGACGCCAACACCTCCGACTCCGGCCGCCGGCTCGACTGCGACGACTACGCGACCGACGGCTACGACCTGCGGAAGTACCTCGCCGCGTACGACCCGCGCACCTGGGGCGCCGCCAAGCCGAGCGGGGCCCAGGAGGAGGCCCGGCAGGCGTCGGCCGCGCGCCAGGCCGAGCGGGTCGAGCTGGCCGTCGGGTCGAACACCACGATCGTCGGCCTCGGCGGCAAGGCCGTCCTCAAGGGCGCCAGCCTCCAGGTCGAGGACGCGGACAACGTGATCGTCCGCAACCTCGAACTCCGCGACGCCTACGACTGCTTCCCCGTCTGGCAGCCGAACACGGGCGGCCTCGGCGACTGGAAGAGCGCGTACGACAACATCTGGCTGCGCGGCGCCACTCACGTATGGATCGACCACGTCACCCTCTCCGACAAGGGCCACCCGGACGAGGACGAGCCCACGTACTTCGGCCGCAACTACCTCCGCCACGACGGCCTGCTGGACATCACCAACGCCTCCGACCTGGTCACCGTCTCCTGGAGCCGGTTCACCGACCACGACAAGGCGATGCTCATCGGCAACGGCGACACCGCCACCGGAGACCGCGGCAAGCTGCGGGTCACCCTGCACCACAACGAGTTCGCGGGCGTCGTGCAGCGCGCGCCCCGCGTCCGCTTCGGGCAGGTGCACCTCTACAACAACCGGTACGTCGTCCCCGAGGACGCCCACGACTACCGCTACTCGCTCGGCGTCTCCACCGAGTCCGCCGTGTACGCCGAGAACAACGCCTTCCACACCCCGGGCCACGTCGAGGTCGCCGACCTGGTGAAGAGCTGGAACGGCACGGCCCTGCACCAGACGGGCACGCTCTTCAACGGCTACCCGGTGGACCTGCTGGCCATCCACAACGCGTACAACTCCGGCAGCGAGCGCGACCTGACGGCCGACGTCGGCTGGACGCCCGTGCTGCACGGCGAGATCGACAGCGCCCGGCGGGCGGACCGCGAGGTCGCCCGGGACGCGGGCGCCGGGAGGCTCCGATGACCCCGTACACCACCCCGCTGCCCGTGGTCCTCGCGGGCGCCCGCGGGCACGGCCGCTGGCACCTGGCGAACATCCGCCGCCTGAAGGACGCGGGCCTCGTACGGCTCGCCGGGATCTGCGAGCTGACGCCGCTGACCGCCGAGGAGCTCGGCGACGGCCTCGGCACCCCCGAGCAGTCCTCCGACCTCGGCGCCCTGCTCGACGCGACCGGCGCCGCGGTCGCCGTGATCTGCACCCCGATCCCCACCCACACCGACCTCGCGCTGACCGCCGCCGGACGGGGCGTGCACCTGCTGCTGGAGAAGCCGCCCGCGCCGTCGTACGCGGAGTTCCGGCGGATGGCGGACGGTGTCGCGGCGGCCGGGGTCGCCTGCCAGATCGGCTTCCAGTCGCTGGGCTCGCACGCCGTGCCCGCGATCCGGCGGATGCTCGCCGAAGGAGTGATCGGCGAGGTCACCGGGGTCGGCGGCGCCGGGGCGTGGGCCCGCGACGAGGCGTACTTCCGGCGGGCGCCCTGGGCGGGCCGGCGCCGCATGGACGGCGTCGACGTGATCGACGGGGCGCTGACCAACCCCCTCGCGCACGCCGTCGCCACCGCCCTCGCGCTCGACGGGTCGGTGCGCGCCGAGGACGTCGCCGGCATCGAGACCGAACTGCTGCACGCCAACGCCATCGAGTCCGACGACACCTCCTGCGTACGGATCACCACGGCGGCCGGCGGCCGGATCACCGTCGCCGCCACCCTGTGCGCCGAGCACCCCGGCGAGCCGTACGTCGTCGTGCACGGCACCAGCGGCCGGATCACCTTCTTCTACAAGCAGGACCGGGTCCTGGTGCAGCGCGCCGGCCACGGCCCCGAGGAGAGCGAGTACGGCCGCACCGACCTGCTGGAGAACCTCGTGGAGCACCTCACCGGGGGCGGCGAGCTGCTGGTCCCGCCCGCCGCGACCGGCGCCTTCATGCGGGTCGTGGAGGCGGTCCGGCAGGCCCCCGACCCGGCCGCGCTGCCGGAGGATGCCTGGCGGTACGAGCCGGGGGACGGGCCGGGGCAGGCCCGCCGCGTCGTCCCCGGCGTCGACGCCCTGGTCGCCGGGGCCGCCGACACCCTCGCCCTCTACTCCGAACTGGGCGCCGCCTGGGCGCCGTCGAGGAAGGTGAGCACCGGATGACCGCCGACGAACCGATCGTCCTGCGGGTCGCGGGCCGCCCGGTCGGCCGCTACACCACCCGGCCCGACCTGCCGCCCACGTCCTCCCCGCGCCCCTACCTGCACCCGGTCACCACCCTGGCGGGCACCGTCGTCACCGAGCTGGCGCCCGCCGACCACCCGCACCACCTCGGCGTCGGTGTCGCCGTTCCCGACGTCGAGGGGCACAACTTCTGGGGCGGGCGCACCTTCGTCCGCGGCCGGGGCCCGACCGAGCTCGACAACCACGGCACCCAGCGGCACACCGCCTTCCAGCTGTGCGACCCGGACGGCTTCGTGGAGGAGCTGCGCTGGGCGGTGGCGGGCGGCGAGCTGCTGCGGGAGCGCCGCACGGTCGCGGCCACCGAACTCACGGGCACCGCCTGGGCGCTGGACTTCACCTTCTCCCTCACCAACATCACCCAGGACCCGCTGACCATCGGCAGCCCGGCCACCAACGGGCGCCCCGGCGCCGCGTACGGCGGCTTCTTCTGGCGCGCCCGCAAGGAGGACACCGTGCCGCGCGTGTTCACCCCCGGCCGCGAGGGCGAGCCGGTCGTCCACGGCACCCGCGCCGACTGGATCGCCCTGGCGGGCTCGGACTGGACCCTCGTCTTCTCCGGTGCCACCGACGAGACCCGCGAGGACCCGTGGTTCGTGCGGGCCGGGGAGTACCCGGGTGTCGGCTCGTCCCTCGCGCACGACGAGCGGCCGGCGATCGAGCCGGGCGACACCCTCGTACGGCGGATCGTGACCGTCGTCGCCGACGGCGTCCTCGAACGGGACGAGGCGGCGTCGCTGGTGCGGAAGGCGGTGAACCCGTGAGCACCGCAGCAACGGCCGGGGCGGCCGCCTTCAGCGCCGACCTGGGCGACGGCACGTACCGCAATCCGATCCTGGACGCCGACTGGTCCGACCCGGACGTCGTCCGCGTCGGCGACGACTTCTACCTCACGGCGTCCAGTTTCGGCCGTGTCCCGGGACTCCCGCTCCTGCACTCGCGCGACCTGGTCAACTGGACGCTCGTGGGACACGCCCTGGACCGTCTGCAGCCCGCGGCCGAGTTCCGCGTCCCCCGGCACGACTGCGGGGTGTGGGCGCCCTCCCTGCGCCACCACGACGACCGATTCTGGATCTTCTGGGGCGATCCCGACCACGGTATCTTCCAGATCAACGCACCGGAGATCGGCGGCCCGTGGACCCGGCCGCACCTGCTCAAGGCGGGCAAGGGGCTCATCGACGCCTGCCCGCTGTGGGACGAGGACACCGGCGAGGCCTACCTCGTGCACGCCTGGGCCAAGTCCCGCTCCGGGATCAAGAACCGCCTGACCGGGCACCGGATGCGCCCGGACGGCACCGGACTGCTCGACGAGGGCAAGGTGATCGTGGACGGGGACCGCATCCCGGGCTGGTTCACGCTGGAAGGACCCAAGCTGTACCGCCACGACGGCTGGTTCTGGATCCTCGCGCCCGCCGGCGGCGTCGAGACCGGCTGGCAGGGCGCGTTCCGCTCACGGTCGTTCTTCGGCCCGTACGAGGAACGGGTCGTCCTGGAGCAGGGCGACACCGACGTCAACGGCCCCCACCAGGGCGGCTGGGTGCGCACGGCGGCCGGGGAGGACTGGTTCGTGCACTTCCAGCAGCGGGGCGCGTACGGGCGGGTCGTCCACCTGCAGCCGGTGCGCTGGGACGGTGGGGGAGGCTGGCCCGTGATGGGCGACGAGGGCGTCCCCGTCGCCGTACACCGCAAGCCGGCCCTCCCCCCGCAGCCCCCGGCCGCCCCCGCCACCGACGACGACTTCCCCGGCGGGCGGTACGGCCGCCAGTGGCAGTGGACCGCCAATCCCGGCGAGGGCTGGGCCCCCCGGCACTCCGCCGACGGACTCCGGCTGACCTGTGTACGCAGCGCCGACGCGCACGACCCGCGCAAGCTGCCCAACGTGCTCACCCAGCGGCTGCCCGGCCTCCCGGTCACCGTCGAGGTGGAGCTGCGGCTGCACGGTGAGGAGCCGGGCGCGAAGGCCGGACTGGTCGTCCTCGGCGACGCGTTCTCCTGGATCGGCCTGGAGCGCGGCGACGACGGGACCGTACGGCTCGTGCACCGGTTCGGGGAGTCCGTCGCCGCGTCGGAGCGGGACGCCGCGCCCGCGCGGCCGGCGCCCGGGGGCCGGGCCCGGCTGCGGATCGAGACCGCCGCCGGGGCGCGCTGCCGCTTCTCCTGCGACACCGGGGACGGCTTCCGCCCCTCGGGCCAGGTCTTCGCCGCGACGCCCTGGCGCTGGGTCGGCGCCCTGCTCGGCCTGTTCGCGGTGGCGCCGCCCGGCGGGGGACACGCCGGGGCGGCCACCTTCACGCGGTTCCGCATCACCGCACGGCCGACGTCCTGACGCACCACATCCCCACGCGACACGTTCCGCTCAGCCCCCCACACCGTCCCACCCCTCGTTGGATCCAGAAGAAGAGAGCCGACCGATGAAGATCAGCATTCTCAGGAACAGCCGAGGCACGCGCCGCGCACCGGCCGCCGTCACCCTGGGCGCCGCGCTCGCGCTGACGCTCACCGCCTGCGGTGACGACGGCACCGGCGCGGCCGGCGACGCGGGCGCCGAGGGCAGCGGCACGGGCAAGATCGTTTTCTGGGACAACAACGGCGGTGTGCGCACCGACATCTGGAAGGAGATCATCGCCGACTTCGAGAAGGCGAACCCGGACATCGACGTCGAGTACGTCGGCATATCGGCCACCGAGTACCAGTCCAAGGTCGACACCGCCATCCAGGGCGGCGGACTGCCGGACGTCGGCGGCGTCGGCGCCGCCATGGCCGCCGGTTTCGCGGCCCAGGACGCCCTGGAGCCGCTGCAGGACCGGCTCGCCGAGTCCTCGCTCGACGGCAAGGTCAACGAGAGCATGCTGGAGTCGCTGAAGTCGGCCGGCGGCTCCGAGGACAACCTCTACTCGGTCCCGACCTCCGCCAACAACGGTGTGCTCTACTACCGCACCGACCTGTTCCGGAAGGCGGGCCTCGAGGAGCCGACCACCTGGGAGCGGTTCTACGAGGCGGCCGAGAAGCTCACCGACGCCAAGAACAACGCGTTCGGCTACACGATCCGCGGCGGCGCGGGCTCCATCGCGCAGGCGCTGGACGCGATGTACGGGCAGTCCGGCATCACCTCGTTCTGGGACGAGAACGAGGAGAAGACCACCCTCAACGATCCCAAGAACGTCGAGGCGCTGGAGAAGTACGCGGCCCTCTACAAGAAGACCACTCCCTCCGCCGACCTCAACAACGACTTCACCAAGATGGTCGCCCAATGGGACTCCGGCACCATCGGCATGCTGAACCACAACCTCGGCTCGTACCAGGACCACGTGAACGCGGTCGGCACCGACAAGTTCCGCGGCATCCCGCAGCCGACCGGCCCCGGCGGCAAGCGGGTCCAGGTCTCCAACCCGGTCGACGGCCTCGGCATCTTCAAGAGCTCGAAGAACAAGGGCGCCGCCTGGAAGTTCATCGAGTTCGCCACGTCGCCCGAGGCGAACTCGAAGTTCAACGAGTCGGCGGGCCAGGTCCCGGCGAACAACGACGCCGCCAAGGACGAGTGGATCACCAAGGCCGAGCCGACCAAGCTCGCCGCGGACGCCCTCAGCGACGGCTCCACCACCATCGTCCAGCTCCCGTACTACCTGCCCGACTGGAACACCCTGTCCAAGACCGACAACGAGCCCAACTTCCAGAAGGTCCTGCTCGGCGACATGAGCGCCAAGGAGTTCCTGGACACGATGGCCGACCAGCTCAACGAGGCCCAGGCGGAGTGGAACGAGCGCAAGCAGTAGCGCTCCGCCGTCCGGTTCGGGTACAGCCCCCGCGCCCCTTCCAGGGGCGCGGGGCCCTCCTTCCCCGAAAGGCACACCGTCGTGTCACTCACCCGCAGACAGGTCACCACCGCGGCCCTGGCCGCCCTCCCCCTCGCCGTCGCGGCGGCGCCCTCCGCGTCCGCGCACGGCTCCCGGGGCCCCCGCGAGCGGACCGTCCACATCGCCGGTGACTCCACCGCCGCCCAGAAGTACGCGGACGCGGCCCCCGAGACCGGCTGGGGCATGGCCCTGCCGTTCTTCCTGAGCGGCGGCGTCCGGGTCGCCAACCACGCGGTCAACGGCCGCAGTTCGAAAAGTTTCGCCGACGAGGGGCGGCTGGACGCGATCCTGGCGGTGATCCGCCCCGGCGACCTCCTCCTCGTCCAGTTCGGCCACAACGACTCAAAGTCCGAGGACCCCACGCGCCACACCGAGCCCTGGACGACGTACCAGGACCACCTGCGCCGGTACGTCGACGGCGCCCGTGCCCGCGGGGCCCGGCCCGTGCTCGCCACGTCCGTCGAGCGCAGGCGGTTCGCCGCGGACGGCACGGCGGTGCGCACCCACGGCGCGTACCCGGCGGCGATGCGCGCCCTCGCCGCCGAGGAGGGCGTCGCGCTGCTCGACATCGAGGCGCTGTCCCTCGCGCTGTGGCAGGAGCTCGGCGTCGAGGAGACCAAGAAGTACTTCAACTGGACGGCCACCGAGCAGGACAACACCCACTTCGACCCGCCCGGCGCGATCGCCGTGGCCAGGCTCGTCGCGCGGGAGCTGCTGCGCCGCCGCGTCCTCGCGCCCCGTGACGTGCGGCGCCTGGAGGACGCGATCCCCGAGTCGTGGATCACCTGGCCCGAGGCGTAGCTCCGCAACCCCGAGAACCCGACCCGACCGAAAGGGACGTCACCTCATGCGCACCCGCGCCTGGCATGCACCTGTCATAGTTCGTACCACCGCCCTCGTCGGCTGCACCGCCCTCGTCCTCGCCGTCACCGCCACCACCGCCTCGGCCCACGGCCCCTCCCGCGACCTCGCCCGGCAGACCCTCGCCGCGAAGGACGGCTGGGCCGCCGAGGGCGCCGGGACCACGGGCGGCGCGGCCGCCACCGCCGAGCACGTGTACACGGTCACCACCTGGGACGGGTTCAAGGCCGCGCTCGCCGCCGGCGGGAACGCCCCGAAGATCGTCACGGTGAAGGGCACGATCGACCCGGTCGCGGACGGCTGCGACGCGTTCGAGGCCGAGGGCTACGACTTCGACGCCTACCTGGAGAAATACTCCCCGGAGAACTGGGGCCTCGACGAGGACCTGTCCGCCGAGCCCGCCGGCAGCCCCGAGGGCCTGCGCGCGGCCTCCGCCGCCGCCCAGGACAAGGCCATCAAGGTCAACGTGCCCTCCAACACCACCATCGTGGGCGTGGGCAGAGACGCCGGCATCAGAGGCGGCAGCCTCCAGATCAGAGACGCGGACAACGTCATCGTCCGCAACCTCACCATCGAGGCGCCCCTCGACTGCTTCCCCCAGTGGGACCCGACCGACGGCGACAGCGGCGCCTGGAACTCCGAGTACGACGCGGTCGTCGTGTACGGCTCCACCCACGTGTGGATCGACCACAACACGCTCACCGACGGCCGCTACCCCGACAGCACCCTCCCCGCCCACTTCGGCCGGACCTACCAGCAGCACGACGGTCTGCTCGACATCGTGCGCGGTGCGAACCACGTGACGGTGTCCTGGAACTCGTTCGAGAACCACGACAAGACGATCCTCATCGGCAACAGCGACGGCGCCTCCGCCACCGACGCCGGCAAGCTCAAGGTCACCCTCCACCACAACCGGTTCGAGGGCATCGTGGAGCGCGCGCCGCGCGTCCGCTTCGGCCAGGTCGACGCGTACAACAACCACTACGTGGTCACCAAGGACCAGAAGTACGGCTACTCCCTCGGCGTCGGCGTCTCCTCGCAGCTGTACGCCGAGAGGAACGCCTTCTCCCTCCCGGCCGGCACCAGCCCCGCCGCGACCCTGAAGAAGTGGAGCGAGGCCCCGCTCACCGCCAAGGACAACTACGTCAACGGCAAGCGCACGGACCTCGTCGCCGTGCACAACGCGGAGAAGCCGGAGGAGGCCCTCCAGTCCGGCGCCGGGTGGAAGCCCGCGCTGCGGACCAAGGTCGACGACCCGCTCCTCGTGCCCCTGGTCGTCGGCCTGGGCGCGGGCGCCGGGAAGGTGCGGTGACGGTGCGGCGCCCCTCCGTCAGCGTCAGCAGGAGGGCGTTCGTGGGCGCGGGAGCGGGCGCCGGTGCCGCGCTCGCGCTGGGGCTCGCCGCCCCGGCCCGTGCCCACGGGCGCGCGCCCTTCGGCCGCTACGGCTCCCCGCGCGCCCGGCTGACCCCGCGCACCCTGTACGTCCACCCCGGCGGCCGCGGCGACCACACCACGATCCAGGCCGCCGTGGACGCGGCGGGCAGCGGATACACGCTGGTCATCGCGCCCGGCACCTACCGCGGGACGGTGGCCGTCGACACCGCCCGCACGCAGATGACCTGGCTCGGCGCCTCGGACGACGCCCGCGACGTGACGATCGTGTACGACAACGCGGCCGGCACCCCCAGGCCCGACGGTTCGGGCACCTACGGCACCAGCGGCTCGGCCACCACCACCGTGCAGGCCGACGGGTTCACCGCCCGGCACGTCACCTTCGCCAACGACTGGCTGCGCGCCGACCACCCGGGGGTGAGCGGCACCCAGGCCGTCGCGATCAAGGTGCAGGGCGACCGGTCCGCGTTCCACCACTGCCGGTTCCTCGGTCACCAGGACACCCTGTACGCCGACACGAGGGCGCTCGGAGCCTTCGCCCGGCAGTACTTCGCGCACTGCTACGTCGAGGGCGACGTGGACTTCGTGTTCGGACGGGCCACCGCCGTGTACGAACACTGCCACTTCCGCACCCTGATCCGTACGGACCTGACCGGACCCCCGTACGGCTTCGTCTTCGCGCCGTCCACCGCGGGCGCCAACCCGCGCGGCTACCTGGTGACCGGGAGCCGGGTGACCAGCGAGGCCCCGGACGGCTCCTACAAGCTGGCCCGCCCCTGGGTGCCCAGCTCGGACCCGACCGCCCGCCCGATGCTGACCGTGCGCGAGACCCGCCTCGGCCCCGGCATCGACGCGGTGGAGCCGTACACGAACATGGCGTCCGGCCACCCGTGGCAGGACCAGCGGTTCGCCGAGTACCGCAACAAGGGCCCGGGCGCGGCCGTCACCGTCCCGGAGAACCGGCCGCAGCTCACCCGCTCGGAGGCCAGGGCCCACACCCGGGAGGCGTACCTGGGCGACTGGGCTCCCTGGGAAGGGCGCTGAGGCGGAGTGCAGGACGGCCTTCCCCCCTTCCATCCCCTCCTCAGGGACGAGCTCCGCTTCCCGCTCGCCTGGGGCACCTCCCCCATCCGGGACTTCGGTGCCTGGCGGCGGGCGGCGCGCGCCACGGTCGAGGAGCACCTCCTCGCCGCGCCGGACCACGGCACGCCGTACGACCCGGAGTTCGGGGGCGAGCGGTCGGAGGCGGACGGGTACACACGCGAACTGGTGCACGTCTCGCTCACCCGGTACGGCCGGGTGAGCGGGGCCCTCCTCACCCCGCACGGCACCGGCCCCTTCCCGGCCGTCCTCCTCCTGCACGACCACGGATCGAGGTTCGACATCGGGAAGGAGAAGTGCGTCCGGCCCTGGTACGGCGGCGAGCCCCGGCTCGCCTCCGCGCGCCAGTGGGCCGGCCAGTGCTTCGGCGGGCGGTTCGTCGGCGACGAACTGGCCCGGCGCGGCTACGTCGTCCTCGCCCTGGACGCGCTCGGCTGGGGCGAGCGGGGGCCGGTCACCTACGAGCAGCAGCAGGCCCTCGCGAGCAACCTGTACCTCCTGGGCTCCTCGCCCGCCGGGCTCATGGCCAGGGAGGACGTACGCGCCGCTGCCTTCCTGGCCGGGCTGGAGAGGGTGGACCGGCGGCGGGTCGCGGCCCTCGGCTTCTCGATGGGCGGCTACCGCGCCTGGCAGACGGCCGCGCTCAGCGACGACATCGCGGCCGCCGCGAGCGTGTGCTGGATGACCGGCCTGAGGGAGGCGCTGGTGCCGGGGAACAACATCCTGCGTGGCCAGTCCGCCTACTGGATGCTGCACCCCGGGCTCTCCCGCCACCTCGACTTCCCCGACGTGGCGAGCATCGCCGCGCCCCGGCCGATGCTGTTCTTCCACGGCGCGCGGGACACCCTCGCCTCCAGTGAGGGTGTCCGGGCCGCGTACGGGAAGATGCGCGCCGTGTGGCGTTCGCAGCGCGCGGAGGAGCGGTTGCTCACCAAGGTGTGGCCGGAGGCCGGTCACGTCTTCGACGTGCCCATGCAGGACGAGGTCTTCGCCTGGTTCGACGCCGTGCTGTGAGGAACCGCCCCCGTCAGCGCCGTACCGGCCCGATCGACTCCAGCGTCGGCACCACCGGCACGATCGTCCCGTCGGCCGCGAACTCCAGCCGGTCGATCGTGGTCTCCCGGTGCGTGCCGTCGCCGCCGGGCCGGCCGGGGCCGTCGAGGGCGAACCGGTGGTAGACGACGTACCAGTCGTCGGTGCCGGGCACGTTCACCGCCGAGTGGTGGCCGGTGGCCCTGATGCCGTACTCGGGCCGCTTGGACAGGATGACGCCCCGCTTGGTCCACGGGCCGAGCGGGGACGGGCCGGTCGCGTACGCGACCCGGTAGTTCTCGCTGCGGGTGTCGTCCTCCGACCACATGAAGTAGTAGGTGCCCTTCCGCTTGATCACGAAGGCGCCCTCGCGGAAGTTGTCCGGGGTGATGTCCTTCACCTCGGTCGCGTCGAAGGACACCATGTCGTCGTTCAGCGGCACGACGTACGCGTTGCCGTTGCCCCAGTACAGGTACGACTGTCCGTCGTCGTCGGTGAAGACCGCCGGGTCGATCATCTGGCCGCCCGGGTAGTCCGTCCTCCCGATCAGGGGCTTGCCGAGCGCGTCCCTGAACGGGCCGGCGGGGGAGTCGGCGACCGCGACGCCGATCTGCTGCTCGGCGCAGAAGTAGAACCAGTACGTCCCGTCGCGCTCGGCGATCGCCGGGGCCCAGGCGTCGCCGTCCGCCCAGGACACGTCCGGCCCCAGGTCGAGGATGACGCCGTGGTCCGTCCAGTGGACGAGGTCCTCCGACGAGAACGCCTTGAACCGGGTGCCGCTCCAGCCGGGGAAGCCGTCGGTCGTCGGGTAGATCCAGTAGCGGCCGTCCAGGTACCGCACGTCCGGGTCGGCGTACAGACCGGGCAGCACCGGGCTGCGGGTCGGCACCGCCTCGACCGTCCAGGTGCGGCGCGTGCCTCCCCCGGTGCCAGAAGCCTGGGAGGTACCCCCAGCCGCCGTCACCGTGTACGTCCGCGGCTCGCGGAAGTCGCGGGGCGTACCGGACCGCGGGGTCACCTTCGCGCCCTCGCCGGCCCACAGCTCCGGGGCGAGGCGGCGCAGATCGGCGCCGGGCTCCATCGGCAGGACGACCTTCGCGGACTCCTCGGTGACGACCGCGTACCCCTTCTGGCCGCGCGCCGTCACGTCCACGACCGACGTGGGGCCCACCGGGTAGGCGGCCAGCAGCCGGTCGTACTCCTCCCGCGTCACCGGGATCACCGTGCCGTGCCGCGGGCTCGCGGGCAGCTGGTGGTTCTCCGGGACCGTCCACTCGCCCGAGTCCAGGTCCGTCGTCTCGAACGGCACGTAGCCGCGGCCCCCGTACTCGTCGATGAACAGGTACCACTTCTCCTCGGTGTTGGACTTGAAGACCGTCGGCCCCTCACCGCGTTCCAGGGCACCGCTGCCGACGCAGTCCGCGACGAAGTCGTACGAGGTGTCGGTGAGGGACCTGGACTTCTCGACGGTGATGAACTTCGAACAGGGGCCGGCGGAACCGGGGTTCCGCTCGTCCTTGGTGTAGCGGTAGTACGTGCCCCGGTGCTCGACGACCGTCGAGTCGATCACCGAGTAGCCGGGGTCGCTCCAGACCTTCGGCTCGCTGAAGGTGCGGAAGTCCTTCGTGGTGGCGTACATCATCCGGTTGTACGTCGAGCCGGTGTGGTCCGGGTCGTCGCCGGCGTACAGCTTGGACGCCCAGAAGACGACGTACGCGTCCAGGGTGTCGTCCCAGTAGGCCTCCGGCGCCCAGGTGTTGCCCGCGTTGCCGGGGGAGACCCGGACCAGGCGCTGGTCGGTCCAGTGCACCAGGTCGGTGGAGTCCCAGATCATGATCGACTTGCTGCCGTGCCGCTGCACCTCGTCCCAGCTCCCGCTGGAGTTGCGGTACATGCGCAAGTCCGTGGCGATCATGTAGAACCTGTCGCCCTCGGGGGAGCGGATCACGAACGGGTCGCGCAGGCCCTTCTCGCCGACGGTGGAGGTGAGGACGGGTCTGCCCGCGTTCAGCTCACGCCAGTGCAGGGCGTCGTTGCCGCGGCTGAGGGCGTAGCGGATCTGCTCGCCGTCGGCCGTGCCCTCACCTGTGAAGTAGGCGAAGAGATAGCCGGCGTACTGGGGTTTCTTCACTGGGTGCCCTTCGGGGTGGGCCTGATGGGCCGCGGAGCCGGCCGAACCGGACGGTGCTCCGAGCAGGCTCAGCAGCAGAGCTGGCAGGAGCAGCAGGAGCGTATGAGTGGAGCGGCGCATGACACGCCCTGTGGGAGTCTGGTGGATTCTGTTGATGAGCGACGACCTTCGGAGTGTCATCAGCGGCGCACGGTGCGTCAATCGGTGTGCGGGTGACGGACGGTGCGAAAATTTTCGACTCTTTCTCGGGTTTCGCGGCAACCCCGCCGGGTCCGGCGGCGACAAGGGATCAGAAGCGGGCCGGAACCGGCCCCCCTCCGGCCCGCTTCGCTCCGCCCTCCCTCCCCTCGTCTCCCCTCCCTCGCGCCCCATGAGAGGACTCCCGTGCGCCAGAGCACCGGAAGCCGTCGCGGCGCCCGCACCCTCTCGGCCGCCGCCGCGGTGGCCGTGTCCGCGGGTGCGTGCGGCGTCTGGCTCGGTCTGTCGAACGGCGGCGCCCGGGCCGCCACCACGATCACCGTCTCCTCCACCGCCGAGCTCGAGTCGGCCGTCGCGAACATCTCCGCCGGCACGACCGTCCAGGTGCGCGGCGGCACGTACCACCCGGCGGCGACCCTCAGGTCCACCGCCGACGGCACCGCGTCGGCCCGCATCACGCTCCGGGCGTACGGCGGCGAGGAGGTGCGGATCGACGGCTCACGGCTCCCCGCCGGCTCCTTCCTCGCCGAGATCGCCGGCGACCACTGGACCGTCCGGGACATCACCTGGCAGAACAGCCCGGCCCAGGGCTTCGTGGCCACCTCCTCCACCGGAGGGGTGTTCCGGAACCTCGTCACCGCGCACAACGGCGACACCGGCTTCACCCTGCGCGGCGACGGCACGGCCGGCAACCTCGTGGAGAACCTGGACAGCCACGGCAACTACGACGTGGCGACCCACGGCCGCAACGCCGACGGCATCGCCGTCAGGTTCGGCTCCGGCACCGGCAACCGTGTCACCGGCGCCCGCCTGCACGGCAACGCGGACGACGGCCTCGACCTGTGGCAGTTCTCCTCGCCGGTCGCCGTCGAGCGCTCATGGGCGTACGGCAACGGCGTCGACCACTGGCGGGACCCCGCCTTCGAGGGCGGCGGCGACGGCTTCCAGCTCGGCGGGGGCGGCGCCGCGGCCGCGCACTCCGTCCGCTCCAACGCGGCCTGGGACAACACCCGCCACGGCTTCACCGGGAACGCGGGCACCGGCACCGTCCGGCTGGACCACAACACCGCCTACGCCAACACCGGCACCGGCTTCTCCTTCCCCGACGGCACCGCCCGCCTCACCCGCAACCTCGCGGTACACAACGCCGTGGGCGCGTCCGGACTCGGCCCCGCCACGGTCTCCACCGCCAACACCTGGGACGCCGGGGTCGCCACGCCGCCCTTCGTCACCACCGACGCGACCACCGCGTACGGCCCCCGCGGACCCGGCGGCGCGCTGCCGAGCACCACGTTCCTGACCACGGGCTCGACGGCCGTCGGCGCGGCGATGAGCTGACCGCTGTCGGCTGTCCAGGGGGTTTTCGACGCGCGGGCGTGGGGCTCGCGGGTGTGGCCCGTGGCGTGGCCGTCGGCCGTGGTGTCTCGTGAACTGCCGAGGCCGGTGGAGTGTGCAGGCGAGGCGGAGGTGGCCGGGGTTGAGCGGTACGGCGGGGCTGACCGCACCTGAGGCGGAGGTGCGCGTCCCGGGACAGGGCGGGTCGCTGGAGTGGGCGGGGGAACTGCTGACCCCCGCGCTGCGCGAGGCGATGGCGGGACTGCCGGAGCCGGAACGGATCGTCGAGGGGTACCACCGCGGCTGGACCGAAGCGGACGGGGAACCCCTGGCCGCGGTGGGCAGGCCGGGCGGCAAGGCGGTGCGGCCCGCGCTGGTGTTCCTCGCCGCGAAAGCGGTGGGCGGCACGGTGGACCACGCGGTACCGGGAGCCGTGGCGGTGGAACTCGTCCACGACTTCTCACTGCTGCACGACGACGTGATCGACGGGGATCCGCTGCGGCGGCACCGCCCCGCGGCCTGGACGGTCTACGGCACGCCGGCGGCCGTACTGGCCGGCGACGCGCTGCTGGTGGTCGCCCTGCGCACGCTGTCGGCGGTGCCCGGTCCCCGGGGCGCGGCCGGCTTGCGCGAACTGGTGACCGTGCTCGCCGACCTGATGCGGGGACAGAGCCGGGACGTCGCCTTCGAGAAGGCCCCGCGCGTCGGGGCCCGTGACTACCTGGCCATGGCGGAGGGCAAGACGGGCGCGCTGATGGGCGGGGCCTGCGCCCTGGGCGGCGTGCTGGCGGGAGCGGACGAGCACCGGGTCGCCGCACTGCGGGAGTTCGGGCGGCGCCTCGGCGTGGCCTACCAGTGCGTCGACGACCTGCTGGCGATCTGGGGCGACAGCCGGCGCAGCGGGAAACCCGTGGGCGCGGACCTCGCCGCCCGGAAGAAGTCCCTGCCGGTGGCGGTCGCGCTGGCCGACGACGGCACGGCGGGCCGCCGGCTGGCCCGGCTGTACGAGCGCCCCGAGCCGCTCACGCCGGCCGACGTCGCGGTGGCCGCACGGCTGGTGGAGGAGGCAGGCGGCCGCACGGCCACGGAACGGGAGGCACAGCGGCAGGTCACGGCCGCCCTCAAGGCGCTGGCCCGTGCCGAGCCGCCGCCGGACGTGCAACGGCAGCTGCACGCGGTGGCGATGGCGATGACCCGGCGCGACCGCTGAAATTCCGGTTCGCTTTTCCGGGTGCGGCGCGCAATTTCCGTACCCGGACCCGGGGCGCTTTCCCGTACGTAACCATGGGACGGGCCGGGCGTTTCCATACCGGGACCGCGGCGCCTACGAAGAAGACAGCGGTCATCGTTTCCCGAGCAGCGGCGAACAAGCGACAAGAAGGATATCCCCATGACAGGCCCGGAGCCGGTCGTTCTGCCGGCCGTCAGTGTTTTCGGTCTGCATGTCTGCATCGGCGAGAACGTCATCGTGCAGAACGTGAGTTTCGCCGTTCCGCGCGGTGCCATCGTCGGGCTCCTCGGACCGAGCGGCTGCGGGAAGACGACGCTGCTGCGCTCCGTCGTCGGCATCCAGCCCTGCACGGCCGGGCACGTCCAGGTCCTGGGCTTTCCGGCCGGCTCGCGGGTCCTGCGCACCCGGGTCGGCTACGTCACCCAGGCTCCCTCGGTCTACCCGGACCTGACGGTGCTGGAGAACCTGCGCTACTTCTCCGCGGCCCTCGGGATGCGCGGCTGGCGCCGGGAGGACGCCGTGGTCCGCGTGGTGAAGCTGGTCGACCTGGCCGAGTACGCGGACAAGCCGGTCGCCTGGCTGTCCGGCGGGCAGTACTCCCGCGTCTCGCTGGCCGTGGCGCTGCTCGGCTCGCCCGAACTGCTGGTCATGGACGAGCCCACCGTCGGCCTCGACCCCCTGGTGCGCCGCGAGCTGTGGACGGTCTTCCGGCGGCTCGCCGACGACGGTACGACCCTGCTGGTCTCCAGCCACGTCATGGACGAGGCCGACCACTGCGACCGGCTGCTGCTCATGCGCTCCGGCCGGCTGCTGGCCTCCGCCGGACGCGACGAGGTGCTGGAGTACACCGGCTGCGAGACGGTGGAGAACGCCTTCCTGGACCTGGTCACGGCCTCCGCCGCCCTCCAGGCGGCCGGTGACCGGGCACCCGTCGCGCGGGTGCCGGCCCCGCTGCTCACCGACGAGTCCGCCGACGCAGACCGTCCGTACTTCTCCTCGGGAGCACGATGCTGACCACCGGCGCCCGCACGGCCCGCCCCCTGCCGTTCTCGATGGGCATCACCACCGCCACCGCCGGCCGGGTGCTGCTGCAGATCCGCCGGGACCGCGGCAGCACCGCCCTGATACTGGTCATCCCCTGCATGCTGATGGTGCTGCTGAAACTGGTGTTCCACGACGCGGAGAGCACGTTCGAGCGGGTCGGCCCCCAGGTCTTCGGCATCTTCCCGGTGATCGTGATGTACCTGGTCGCCTCGGTGTCCACGCTGCGCGAGCGCAGCACCGGCACCGCGGAGCGGCTGCTGACCCTGCCCGTGCAGCGGCTGGACATCGTGCTGGGCTACAGCCTCGCGTTCGCGTTCCTGGCCGTGCTGCAGGCGACGCTGTCCACCCTGCTGGCCATCGGTCCACTGGGCCTGGACATCAAGGGCCCCGCGGTGCTGCTGATGGTCATCGCGATGCTGGGGGCCCTGCTGGGACTGGCCCTGGGCATCCTGGCCAGCGGCTTCGCCCGCAACGAGTTCCAGGCGGTGCAGTTCCTCCCCGCCGGGGTGCTGCCGCAGTTCCTGGTGTGCGGGCTGTTCGTGCCGCGCGAGGAGATGCACGGCTCCCTCGGGGCCCTGGCCAAGGTCATGCCGATGACGTACGCGGTCCAGGCCGCCGCCGAGGCCGCCGCCCACGAGGGCGTCACCGGCGTCTTCGTACGGGACGCCCTGCTGATCCTGGGCTGCGTCATCGGTGTCCTGATGGCCAGCGCGGCCACGCTCAAGCGCTGAGCGCCGGCGCGGAGGACACGGGCGGGGACGCAAGAGGTGCGGGTGGGGTGCGTGTCGGCGCACCCCACCCGCACCTGTGACGACGGTCAGTGCTCGCGGCCGGAGAGATTCCACGACAGGCCGCCGTTGACGTCGCCGCGCCGCGGGATCTCGAACGGACCGAAGTTCAGCGGGCGCTCATGGCGGCCGTGGTGGTGATGGTGGAAATGCCCGTCCCCGTCACCGGGCGGCGGAAAACTGCCGGCGGCCGGGAATTCGGCGGCCGGCGCCGCGGGGGCGCCTGCCACGGCGAGCGCGGCCGCTGCGGCACACACGGTCACAGCGCGGCGAAGGAAATACATCGGCAACCACAACTCCTTGCGGCGAGGAAAACACAGCAGATCGACAGCGATGCTAGTGAAATACGCCGTCGGCCCGGCGGAGAAATTCCGGCCCGTTCCGTGCTGTCCCCCGAATGAGGGCGAATTCGCCGGGGGTTCGCCGTCAGGCGAGGGCCGCGTCCCACCACCAGGCGACGCTGGGCAGGCCCTCGGGTGCGTGCGGGCTGCTGTCGGCGGGGGACTCCGCCCACCGCGGCGGCGAGCCGCCCTCCCCGCCGGAGTCCGGGCCGAGATAGCGCGGCACCCGGAGCGCCCACTCGATGTTGCCCCGCATCCCGTACCGCAGCCCCTGCAGATAGGTGCCGAGCGCCGCCGAGGCCCGCGGGCGCACCCGGTCGTACAGCCGGAGGAAGCGCAGCAGCATCCGGTCCCTGAGCCGGGTCGCCTCCCGCACCGCCTCGGGCAGCGACAGGGCCCCGTGCTGCGTCAGCACCGTATAGACGTTCTGGTCGGCGACGTCGCGGGAGAACTCCTTGTGCAGCGAGTGCCGGTCGTTGTCCAGGGCCGCCACCATGACGGCCAGCTCGGTCAGGGCCCGTACGGCCGGCCGCTGCATCTCCGCCTCGGGCACCTCCTGCCCGGTGGCCAGCTCCAGCAGGGCGAAGGTCGGTTCCCCGCCGCTGGCCAGCAGCCGCATGGCCAGGTACTCGTCGAGGCCGGGCATGCGCCCGACCGCCTGGTTGCCGATCTGCCAGGAGACACCGGAGAGCCAGGCCCGCTGGGCGTGCGCGAACCGCCGTACCTGCGACGGTGTGCCGAGGGCACGGAACCGGCGGGCGATGTCCTGCAGCGGGGCGGCGAACCGCTCGTCGGCCATGTCCGCGCCGGGTGCCTCGAACGCCCGCTGGATCCGGCCGGCCAGCGCGGTGAACTGCGCGGGCCGTGAGCTCAGCGGCCCGGCGTCGCAGCGGGCGTCGTCGAAGGCGAAACCGAAGTACACCCAGAGCGAGCCGGCCAGCAGGCGCTCGTCGTCCGCCGCGTCCGGGGCGAACCGCGCGAAGAACTCCGTGCCGCGGGACGCGACGGCCCAGGCGCGCTCCTCCTCGGACGCGCACATGCCGCTGTCCCCGATCCACGCCTCGGCCCGCTCCTCGACCTGGCGCACGCGCGGATGGACCGCCGACTCCAGCGGACACCAGTGGGGCGGGAAGTCGGCTTCGGTGGGGGAGAGTCCCATGTCACGTCCCTGGTGGAATCGGGGTGGTCGGCCGTAGAAGGAGGACTCATCCTTCTACGGCCGGTTCCGTCCCGGAACGAGACAGGCAACATCCAGCCGGAAATCAACACCAAACGGTCAGTCCGTGTCGCCGATTGACGGTGACGGTGACGGCCGCGGTGGGATCACCTGTAGGTGATGTCGGACGACGAGTACAGGCAGTTGGTGCTGTCCGGACCCGTGCCCACCGCGGTGGTGTTGTTGTACTTCTGGCAGGGAACGACCTTGCGGCTGCTGTCGTTGAGGATCGTGATGCCCCGCAGCGTCGCGACGTCGCTGCGGTTGGTGTTGATGCCGGCGATCCGCGCGGTGGAGCCGGTCCCGGTCACCTCGATGTTGCTGAGGTTGACCTTCCGTGTGTACTGCGTGGAGCAGTCGCCGCAGGAGCGGTAGAAGGTCTTGAACTCGCTGACGGCGAAGTTCGAGATGTTCACCGTGCCGCCGCCGTTGTGCTGGAACACCTTGTCGGCGGCCTTCCTCGCGCCGCCGCCGCTCACGGTGGCGACGGTACCGTTGCCGCCCCGGAACGTGGCGGCGTCCTCGCCGACGTCCTCCCACCACACGTTCTGCAGGGTGCAGTTGCCCTCGCAGTGGATGCCGTCGGCGCCGGGCGCGCCGATGATGACGTTCTTCAACGTCGCGCCGGCCGCGAGCTTGAAGATCGGGTCCTGGCCCTCCTCCTGGCCGTCACCGGCCAGGTTGCCGCTGCCGTAGTACCGGACCATCCCGCCGTCGCGGGTGCCGGACACCGAGATGGTGGAGCTCACGGCCTGGCTGCCGGAGGGGGAGGGCCAGGTCGCGGCCTCCGCGGCCGGCAGCGTGGAACCGCCGACGAGGGCGGCGCCGGTCAGACCGAGCGCGCCGAGGCCGCTGAGGAGGGCGTGCCGGCGTACGGTCCGGTGGGGGTGACGCACACGGTGCTCCGCTGGTGAAGTCATGTCCCGCTTCCTTCGGTGGGGGATCAGAGCGGTGCTTTCCTCTGCTGGTCGCCACCGGTGGGGAAAGGGTTGCCGGACGGGACGAACTTTTTCGCTCGCTCACTCGCGGCCTCACGCGCGGACTCACTCACGGGTTCACTCACGGGTTCACGAGTCGTCCCCGCTGCTCCCGTCGCCGTCGCCGTCGCCGTCGCCGTCGTCCCCGTCGCCGTCCCGCGGTGCGAAGTCGCCGCCCACGGTGTGCTCCTCGCCGTCCGCCGTCGCGGTCATCGTGTAGCCGTCGTCGCCGGCGTCACGGCCGCCGCGCGCGTGGTCGTACTGGCCCGCGAAGACCCACTCCCCGGCCGGGACCGTACGGCCCTCCTTGAGCACCCACCGGTGGACGAGGAAGCCGCCCTCCTCCTCGACCGTGAACGTGAAGTCCTGCTCGGGCAGCGAGCGCCAGGCGCCGGTGGAGGTGACCCCGTCGGTCAGCGCGACGCGCAGCTCGACGGTGAGCGCGGTGAGCTCCTCGCCGGTCCTCAGGGTGAGGTTGCTCTGCGCCCAGAACTCGTTGCTGTGCGGGTCGACCGAGCCGTCGGACCACAGCGGCCCGCTCGCGGTCCCGACGGCCCGGTGCTGCGCGGGCGGTCCGGACGAGACGGAGCCCGACGGCGCCTCCGCCTCCGTGGAACTCTCCGCGGACGGGGTGCCGCCCGGCTGCTCGCTCGTGCCGCCGCTCGGGGCCGGGTCGTCGGGCGGGAGCGGTGCGCGGCTCGTCGCGTCCGGGGAGACGACGGGCGTCGGCGACACCGTGACGGTACGGTCCGCGGGCTGCGCGTTCCTGACCGCCGAGGCGACCGCGTAGCCGCCCACCCCGAGGATCCCGGCGACGGCGGCCGTGGCGCCCGCCAGGCGCGCCCAGCCGGCCCAGCCGCGCAGGGGCCGCGACCGGTGCGTGGTGCGGGTCTCGTCGGTCATACCGCGTTCGATCCGGGCCAGAATCGTCGCGCGGTCGGGCTCGTGGGCCTCGGCCGCCTCGCGCAGGCGGGCGCGCAGCTCGTCGTGCACGTCCCTCATCTGTCCCTTCCTCCGGTGGCCCCGGACACCGCCCTGTGGATCTGCCGCGGGGCGTCCTGCGACCCGAGCAACCTCTGGAGTTCGGCCATCCCCTTCGAGGTCTGGCTCTTCACCGTACCCACCGACACTCCCAGTGCCAGCGCGGTGTCCTTCTCGGAGAGGTCGAAGGCGTGCCGCAGCACCACGCACGCCCGTTTGCGGAACGGCAGTCTGCGCAGCGCCTCCTGCACGTCCACCATGCCGGGAACGTCGGGGTTCTCGGTCTTCTCCTCGCGCTGCGACCAGAACAGCGTGATGCGCCGCCGCTCGCGGATCGCGCTGCGGATACGGGTACGGGCCAGGTTGGCCACCACACCGCGCGCGTACGCCACCGGATGGTCGGCCGCCCGCACCCGGTCCCAGCGGTGCCAGAGCGCGAGCAGCGCGTCCGCCGCGAGATCGTCGGCCGCGTCGGCCTCGCCCGTCAGCAGAGCGGCGAGCCGCGCCAGTTCGGCGTAGTGCCGCTCGAAGAAGGCGTGGAACTCCACGGAGGCGGCGTCGTCGACGACAGTGCCCACGGGCGACCTCTCTTCGCTGCGGCTCGACGGGGGACCGGCGTGGGGCGTGTGCGCCTGTGGATACGGCCCCGGGGTGCCCCGGCGTCGCGTCGCATGATCGTTTCTCTGGGGCGAGTGATCCGGAAGCGTAGCAGTGTTCGTACGGGCCTTCGGACGCCGTATGGTCCACCGAACTCGGGATCCGTAACAGGGAGAAAACCTGAAGTGCATGCGGCGCGGGAACAATCCAGCCAACGCCCGCACACCCGGAGCACGCAGGTCACGAGGGAGTATCCGCCATGTCTGACACCCAGCAGGCGGCCGGGCCGCCGAAGACCGGGTCACCCGCGGTGACCAGGGTCGACCGCTTCTTCCAGGTCACCGCCAGGGGCTCCACCTTCGCCCGTGAGTTACGCGGCGGCTTCGCCACGTTCTTCACGATGGCGTACATCCTTGTCCTGAATCCCCTTGTCCTCGGCAGCGCCGAGGACAAGTTCGGGCACCGGCTCGACGGCGCCGAACTGGCCACCGCCACCGCCCTGGTAGCGGCCGTCATGACGATCATCATGGGCGTCGGCGGCAACCTCCCGCTCGCGCTCGCCGCCGGACTCGGGCTGAACGCGGTCGTCGCCTTCCAGGTCGCCCCGCTGATGAGCTGGGCCGACGCGATGGGTCTGGTCGTCCTCGAAGGACTGCTGATCTGCGTCCTCGTGGTGACCGGACTGCGCGAGGCCGTCATGCGCGCCGTCCCGCAGCCGCTCAAGCAGGCCATCGGTGTGGGCATCGGCCTGTTCATCGCCTTCATCGGCTTCGTCGACGCGGGGTTCGTCAGCCGGCTGCCGGACGCCGCGAACAGCACCGTCCCCGTGCAGCTCGGCGCCACCGGCGCGCTGTCGGGCTGGCCGGTGCTCGTCTTCTGTCTCGGTGTGCTGCTGACGGTCGCCCTGCTCGCCCGCGGGGTCAGGGGCGCGATCCTGATCAGCATCCTGGCCATGACGGCCGTCGCGATCGTGATCGACGCGGTCGCCGACGTCGGGAGCTGGGGCCTGACCACGCCGGAGCTTCCCGACGACATCGTGGCGGCGCCGGCGTTCGGGCTGATCGGCGACTTCAGCCTGTTCGGTGCCTTCGGCGAGACCACGGTGATCACCGTGGTGCTGCTCGTCTTCACCCTGTTGCTGTCCGACTTCTTCGACTCCATGGGCACGGTCGTCGGCGTCAGCGCCGAGGCCGGACTGCTCGACGAGCGGGGCCGGGTGCCGAACCTGGGCCGGGTGCTGCTCATCGACGGCGCGGCGGCCGTCGCGGGCGGCGCCGCCTCCGCCTCCTCCGCGACCTCGTACGTCGAGTCGGCGGCGGGCGTCGGCGAGGGCGCGCGCACCGGCGTCGCGAATCTGGTCACCGGCGGGCTGTTCGCGTGCGCCCTGTTCCTCACCCCGCTGCTGACCATGGTCCCGATGCAGGCGGCCGCCCCGGCGCTGGTCGCGGTGGGCTTCCTGATGATGACCCAGGTCAGGCAGATCGACTGGGAGCGGTACGAGATCGCGGTGCCCGCGTTCCTGACGATCGCCGTGATGCCGTTCACCTACTCGATCACCAACGGCATCGGCGCGGGCTTCGTCAGTTACGTCCTGATCAAGACGGTGCTCGGCAGGGCGAGGGAGGTGCACCGGCTGCTGTGGGCGACCTCGGCGCTGTTCCTGGTGTACTTCGCGATCGACCCGGTCGAACAGCTCCTGGGCGTGAGGTGACGCGGGGCGGCGCGGGAGTTCCCCTGCTCAGTCCTCCAGCGCCGCCGCCATCATCCTCTGGGCCACCGGCGCCGCCAGCCCGTTGCCGCTGACCTCGGAGCGGGCCGCGTCCGACTGTTCGATGATCACCGCGACCGCGACCTGCTTGCCGTTCGCGTCGGACTGCGCGTACGAGGTGAACCAGGCGTACGGCGTCTTGCTGTTGTTCTCGCCGTGCTGGGCGGTACCGGTCTTGCCGCCCACCGTCGCCCCGGAGACCTGGGCGTTGGTGCCCGTGCCGTCCTCGACCACGGTCTGCATCGCGGACCGGAGCTGTGCGGCGGTGGAGGGGCTGACGATCTCCTTGGTCTCCGTCTCGTCGGCGTAGTCCTTCAGGACGTTGCCGTCGGCGTCGCTGGTCTGCGCCACCATGTGCGGGGACACCAGCTCGCCGCCGCCTGCGATGGCCGCCGACACCATGGCCATCTGCAGCGGGGTCGCCGTCACGTCGAACTGGCCGATGCCCGACAGCGCGGTCTGCGCCTCGTCCATGCCCGACGGGTACACGCTCGCGTACGCCCGCACCGGCACGTCCAGCTCGTCGTCGTTGAAGCCGAACTTCTCCGCCATCGCCCTCACCCTGTCCTGGCCGAGGTCGACGGCCAGCTTTCCGAAGACGTTGTTGCAGGAGTACTGCAGGGCGACCCGCAGCGTGGCGTTCTCGCAGGGCGCCGAGGGATTCTCGTTCTCCAGCTCCCGGACCGTGCCGGGCAGGGTGTACGGGACCGGGCTGTCCGTGCGCTCGTCCACGGACCCGTACAGCCCGTCCTCCAGCGCGGCGGCCGCGACGACCAGCTTGAACGTCGAGCCCGGCGGCAGCGGCTGCCGCAGCGCCCGGTTGACCAGCGGCTTGTCCTCGTCCTTGGTCAGCTTCCGCCAGGCCGCCGCGTCGGACGAGCCGGAGCCGCTGATGGTGCCCGGGTCGTAGGACGGGGTGGAGACCACGGCGAGGATCTCCCCGGTCGACGGGTCGATCGCGACGGCGGCGCCCTTGGTGTCGCCGAGCGCCTCGTACCCGGCCTTCTGCACGTCCGGATCGATCGTCGTGACCACGTCGCCCGGGGCTGCGCGCTCCTTGGTGAGCACGTCCAGCGGGTCCTTCAGCTCGGCGCCCGTGCCGTCGAGCAGGTCCTGGTAGATGCCCTCCAGCTGCGTCGCCCCGTACACCTGGGAGCTGTATCCCGTGACGGCCGCGTACAGCGAGCCGTCCGTGTACGAGCGCTTGTACGCGAGGTCACCGCTCTCCGTGCGCGCGGAGCCCGTGACCGCGTCGCCGCCCACGATGATGTTCCCGAGCGGCTGGGCGTACTGCTCGATCACCGTGCGCCGGTTGTTCTTGTCGTCCGCGAGCGCCCGCGCCTCGTAGAACTGCACCCAGGTCGCCCTGACCAGCAGGGCGAACACGAGCAGCAGTGTGAAGACGGCGGACCGCCTGATCGTCTTGTTCATGGCGTCCGGAAGGACGAGCGGAACGGGGACGGACGTTCCCTTCCGCCCGTTTTCTCATGCTTTCCTCATGTGGCCGTACGGCGTCACAGCCTCCGCGTCGCCAGCGTCAGCCGGTCCCGGGCGTCGAACAGGGCGTCCTTGACCAGCTGCTCGTGGGCGGGGGTGAGCCGGGCCACCGGCACCGAGCAGCTGATCGCGTCCCGGGCGGGGGTGCGGTACGGGACGGCCACGCCGAAGCAGCGCAGGCCCAGCGTGTTCTCCTCGCGGTCCACGGCGATCCCCTGCTCACGGATCAGGTGCAGTTCCTCGATGAGCTTCTCGCGGTCCGTGATGGTGTGCTCGGTCAGCGCCGGCAGCGTCTCCGGGAGCAGCTTGCGGACCTGCTCGTCGGTGTGGGTGGCGAGGAGCGCCTTGCCCAGCGACGTCGAGTGGGCGGGCAGCCGGCGGCCCACCCGCGTGAACGGGCGCAGGTAGTGCTGCGACTGGCGGGTGGCGAGGTAGACGACGTTCGTGCCGTCGAGCCGGGCCAGGTGGATCGTCTCGGTGGTGTCGTCGGAGAGGCGGTCCAGCGTCGGCCGGGCCGCGGCCACCACCTCGTCGCCGTCGATGTAGGAGGTGCCGACGAGCAGCGCCCGCACGCCGATGCCGTACCGCGTGCCCGTCGCGTCCGTCTCCACCCAGCCGAGGTCCACCAGGGTGCGCAGCAGCATGTACAGACTCGACTTGGGGTACCCGACCGCCTCCTGCACCGAGGCCAGGGAGTGCATGCCGGGACTGCCCGCGAAGTACTCGAGCAGTTCCACCGTGCGCACCGCGGACTTGACCTGCGTCCCACCGCCCGTCTCGCCTGCCGACATCGCCCTTGACCCCTTCGTTCGCCGGGAAATAGTCTCCCGGGTGTTCATCAATGGAGACGGCGTTCAGCATATCGAACGCCGCTGGTGGACGACGTACGAACTGCGGCAAGAGCGGTATGACATGTGGAGGGAACCCGCGGTGGCAGCAGCACCAGTCTGGAGTGTCGACCCCCGTACCGGGAAGCAGCGCGAGCAGGTTGCGGTGGAGGCCACAGCCCAGGGGGTGGACGAGGCCGTCCGGGCCGCCCACGCCGCGCGCGGTGCCCTCGCCGACCGCACCGTGCGCGCCGCGTTCCTGCGCACCGCCGCCGACCGGCTGGAGGGTGCGAAGGACCGCCTCGTGGAGCTGGCGGACGCCGAGACCGCGCTGGGTGCCACCCGGCTCACCGGCGAACTCGCGCGCACCTGCTACCAGTTGCGGTCCTTCGCGGACATCGTCGACGAGGGCGCGTACCTCGACGTCGTCATCAACCACCCCGACGACACCGCCACCCCGCCCATTCCGGACCTGCGCCGCTACAAGGTGCCGCTCGGTGTCGTGGCCGTCTACTCGGCCTCCAACTTCCCCTTCGCCTTCTCCGTCGCCGGCGGTGACACCGCGAGCGCGCTCGGGGCCGGCTGCCCCGTCGTCGTGAAGGCGCACCCCGACCACCCGGGGCTGTCCGAGCAGGTCGCCGCCGAGCTGCGCGCCGCCGCGGCCGAGCACGGCATCCCCGAGGGCGTCGTCGGTCTGGTCCACGGCTTCGAGGCGGGCGTCGAGCTGGTCAAGCACCCGCTGGTCGCGGCGGCCGGCTTCACCGGTTCCGTACGCGGCGGCCGTGCCCTCTTCGACGCGGCGGCGGCCCGCCCGGTGCCGATCCCGTTCCACGGCGAGCTGGGCTCCCTGAACCCCGTCGTCGTCACCGAGGCCGCGGCGGCCGAGCGCGCCGAGGCGATCGGGGCGGGGCTCGCGGGCTCGATGACGCTGGGCGTGGGCCAGTTCTGCGTGAAGCCGGGTCTCGTCCTGGCGCCGGCGGGCGAGGCCGGCGACAAGCTGGTCGAGTCGCTCTCCAGCGCGGTCGCCGACGTCGACGCCGGGGTGCTCCTCGACCACCGCATGCGCGACAACTTCCTCGCGGGCGTCACCGAGCGCGCCGAGCTGCCCGGCGTCGAGGCCCCGGTCGCCGCGGGACCCGGCGACGACGAGCACACCGTCCGCCCCGGCTTCCTCACGGTCCCGGCGGACAGGCTGGCCGTCGAGGGCGGTGAGCACGAGCTGCTGCTGGAGGAGTGCTTCGGCCCGCTGACGGTCGTGGCCCGCTACGCGGACGACGGCGAGGCCAAGGCGCTCCTGGGCCGGCTGCCCGGCAACCTCACCGCGACCGTGCACCTCTCCGAGGCGGAGGCCGCGGGCGAGGGCCGGGGCGCGGAGATCCTCGCGGAACTCACCCCGCTCGCCGGCCGCGTCCTCGTCAACGGCTGGCCCACCGGTGTCGCGGTCGCCCCGGCCCAGCACCACGGCGGCCCGTACCCGGCGACGACCTCCACGTCGACCTCCGTGGGCGGCACGGCGATCGAGCGCTGGCTGCGGCCGGTCGCGTACCAGGGCGCCCCCGAGGCGCTGCTGCCGCCGGAGCTGCGCGACGACAACCCGCTGGGGGTGCCTCGGCGGTTCAACGGCGTGCTGGAGCGGTAGCCGCTCCGCTTCTGGCTGCGTTTCGGCTGCGCGCTCGTCGTGGCCGGTCGCGCAGTTCCCCGCGCCCCTTCCGGGGCGCGGGCACACAGCGGAGGACCCCGGTCGCCCAGGCGACCGGGGTCCTCCGCTGTGTGCCCGCCTACTCCGGCGGCGTAGGGGTGTCGTGGGTGCGGTACATCGCCTGGACGTCCAGTTCGAGCTGGATGGTCGGGCCGACGACCGCGATGCCACGGGCCAGCATCGAGCGCCAGTTGAGGGTGAAGTCCTCGCGGTGCAGCTCCGCCTTGGCGAGCGCGGCGCAGCGCAGTTCCTGCTCGTAGCCGCCGTTGACCATGCCGAGGTACGTCGTGTCCAGGCCGACCGAGCGGCTGATGCCGTGCATGCTCAGCGTGCCCTGCAGCGTCCACTTGGAGCCGCCGCGGTACACGAAGCGGGTGCTGGCGAAGTCGATGTACGGGTAGCGCTCGACGTCGAGGAAGTCGGCGGACCGCAGGTGGTTGTCACGGGTGTTGTTGCCCGTGTTGATGCTGGAGGCGTCGATGCGCACCGACACCCGGGAGTCGCCCATGTTCTGCGCGACCTGGATGCCGCCGTCGAAGCGGGTGAAGCGGCCGTGGACGTGGGCCATGCCGACGTGCTTGGCGATGAACCGGATCGCGGTGTGCGGCGGGTCGAACAGCCAGGTGCCGGGCGAGGGCAGTTCGAGCTGGCGGGCGGGCTGGAGGCCGACGCGCAGGGTGGGCTGGGAGGTGCCGGAGACGACCTCGACGGTCTCCCTGGCGGGCGACAGGCCCTCGGCGGCGACCATCATGCTGTAGCTGCCGGACGGCAGCGTCGCCATGAAGTGGCCGAAGGGGTCGGTGATGCCGCGGGTGGCGACACGGTGGGTGTCCAGCGCGGTGACTGTGACATCGGCTCCGCCCATGGGCTGCCCCATGGGGTCCACGACCTCGCAGCCGATCGCGCCCGCGCCCGGCGGCAGGGGGATGGTGAGGCCCGCAGCGCCGGAACCGCTTTTGGAACGCCGGCGTCGGAGCAGTCCGAGGACCATGCTGTTCACCTTTCTTCACACTTGTCGGAGTCGCGTGGGGCCGCTGAACAGATCGTGTTCGCGGTCGCCAAGTGCGCCCGAAAGCAGGGGCGCAGACACGGAGATGGGCGGCTCGTCCGACGATCATAAAGCAGTCGGTGAGGGCGTAGATCACGCGAGGCTGCGCCTGGCGTGAAGGTTGGGAGACGGCCTGTTCACAAGGTGTATCGGCGGCTCACCGGGGCCGGGGTCCAAGTCGCTCGATTTCGGAGATTTGCATCGACGCTGTGGTGAAGGACCGAATTCGCGGAGAGGTGAATCGGGGAAATCCCGAAGGCCGGGGAATGCGGCGCGATGATTGAAGGTTCACGAAAAAGAGCGGAGTAGTCCCCGTCAACCCGTACGACCTGGAGAGAGAGCCACAGACATGCGCGTCGAGATCTGGAGCGACATCGCCTGCCCCTGGTGCTACGTGGGCAAGGCCCGCTTCGAGAAGGCGCTCGACGCCTTCCCGCACCGGGACGGGGTCGAGGTCGTCCACCGTTCCTTCGAGCTCGACCCGGGCCGGGCCAAGGGCGACGTCGAGCCGGTGGTGCGGATGCTGGCGAAGAAGTACGGCATGAGCGAGGAGCAGGCGCGGGCCGGCGAGGAGAACCTGGGCGCCCAGGCCGCCGCCGAGGGCCTGGCCTACCGCACCGAGGGCCGCGACAACGGCAACACCTTCGACATGCACCGCCTGCTGCACTTCGCCAAGGAGCACGGCCGGCAGGACGAGCTGCTGCAGAACCTGTACCGGGCGAACTTCGCCGAGGAGCGGTCCGTCTTCGCCGACGCCGACGACCGCCTGGTCGAACTCGCCGTCGAGGCCGGGCTGGACGCGGACGCCGCCCGCGCGGTCCTCGCCGACCCGTCCGCGTACGCGGACGACGTCCGCGCCGACGAGCGCGAGGCCGCCGCGCTGGGCGCGAACGGCGTCCCCTTCTTCGTCATCGACCGCAAGTACGGAGTGTCGGGCGCCCAGCCCGCCGAGGTCTTCACCCGGGCCCTGACCCAGGCCTGGGGCGAGCGCTCCCCGCTGACCCTCGTACAGGGCGGGGACGGGGCCGCCGGGGACGCCGCGGCCTGCGGGCCCGACGGGTGCGCCGTGCCGGAGCGGTAGGCGCCCGGGCGGAAACGGGATGGACGGCGCGTGCACGGGAGCACACAGTGGTCCCATGGAGACCACCTTCGAGAGCCTCGTCCGCGCCGAGTTCGCCCCGAAGACCACCTACCTCAACACCGCGAGCACCGGCCTGCTGCCGGCCCGTACGGTCGACGCCCTGCGCGAGGCCGTCGAGTCCGCCGCGGCGGGCCGGCCCACCGACATGTTCGCCGACGTGGAGGCCGCCCGGGCCGCCTTCGCCCGGCTGACGGGGGTGCCGGACCGCAGGGTCGCGGCCGGCGCCTCCGTCGCCGTGTACACGGGACTGATCGCGGCCTCCCTGCCCGAGGGCGCCGAGGTGCTCACCGCCGAGGGCGACTTCAGCTCCGTGCTGAACCCGTTCCACGTGCGCCGCGACCTGAAGGTGCGCACCGTGCCGCTGGAGCGCGTCGCCGAGTCGGTGCGTCCCGGCACCGCGCTCGTCGCGGTCAGCGCCGCCCAGTCCGCCGACGGCCGGGTCGCCGACCTGGACGCGATCCGCGAGGCGGCCCGCGCGCACGGGGCGCGCACCTACGTCGACGCCTCCCAGGCCGCGGGCTGGCTGCCCCTGGACGCGGGCGCGTACGACTTCGTCTCGGCCGTCGCCTTCAAGTGGCTGCTGTGCCCGCGCGGCGTGGCCTTCCTCGTCGTCCCGGACGACCTCGGCGGGCTCACCCCGGTCTTCGCGGGCTGGGTCGCGGGGGAGCGGCCCTGGGACAGTTGCTACGGCCCCGTCGAGGAACTCGCCCGTTCCGCGCGCCGGTTCGACGAGAGCCCCGCCCTCTTCTCCTACGCGGGCGCCCGCCGCTCCCTGGAACTGGTCGAGGAACTGGGGGTCCGGGCCGTCCGGGACCACGACCTCGCCCTGGCCGGGCGGTTCACCGCGGGCCTCGCCCGGCTGGGCCACGAACCCGTCCCCGCACCCGGCTCGCCCATCGTCTCGGTGCCCGGCCTGGGCCACCGGCAGCCCGCGCTGAGCCGGGCCGGGGTGGAGGTCTCCGACCGTGCGGGCAGTCTGCGGGCGGCTTTCCACGTGTACAACACTCCGGCCGACGTCGACAGGCTTTTGAACGTTTTGTCCGGCTGACCGGCGGACGCCTTTCGTCCGCTCGGTGAGGGCGCTAGGAAGGGCACCACGAGGTGGTGGTGCCCGTGGAGCGCACGACCGACAGGACCGGGGACCCGCCCGACGCGGAGCTGCACCGGCGGCTGGTGTACGGCGACGAGTCCGCGCTGGGCGAGGCGTACGCCGCGTACGGCCCGCTCGTGCGGCGCGTGGCCGTGCGGGTCACCCAGAGCCCCGTCGCGGCCGAGGACGTGGCACAGGAAGTCTTCGCCCAGATGTGGAGCAGACCGTACGCCTACGACCCGGGCCGCGGCTCGCTGCGCACCTGGCTGTCGCTGCTCGCCCACCGGCGGGCCGTGGACTGGGTGCGCAGCGAGGCCCGGCACCGCAAGGCCGTCCCCGCGGACGACGCGGTGCTGTACGCCGTCCCCGACGCGAGGCCGGGCCCGGACCAGGCGGTCGTCGACCGCGAGCGCTCGCTGCTGCTGCACACGGCGCTCGCGGAACTCCCGCGCTCCCAGCGGGAGGTGGTCCACCTCGCCTACTTCGCGGGCCGCACCTACCGGCAGGCCGCCGTGGAGCTGGGCATACCCGAGGGAACCGCCAAGACCCGGCTGCGCTCGGCGCTGCGCAAGCTCGCGGAGACCCTCACCGACCCGCCGGACCCGGCGTACGAGAGGGGCGCGTGATGACGGCCCGGGCAGCGGCAGGAGGCCTGTGATGGACACGGACCACGACGGCGTACGGGCGTCGCTGGCGGCCTGGGCCGTCGGTGCGCTGGAGCCCGGCGAGCGGCGGACCGTGCCGCGGCACCTGGCCGGGTGCGATGCCTGCGCGGCGGAGGCGGAACGTTTCACGGAGCTGGTACGGCTGCTGGACGGCCCCGCCGTACCACCGCGGCGGGACGGACGGGGGAACCCCGACGACACCGCCGTGGACGCCGCCGACACCGCCGTCGCCGACGACACCGCCGCCGTCGCGGACCGTGCCGGCGACCACGCCGACGGCGTCCTCGCCGCGGCGCTCGGTCTCCGCCCCCGCACCCCGCCGGTCGCCCCGCACGCGGCCCCGTACGCCGCCGCCGTCGCCGGACTGCGGGCGCTGCTACCGGAGCTCGCGGGGCGCTGGACCGTTCCCGTCGTGCACACCTGGACCGCGCACGCGACCCTCGCGCACCTCCTCGCCGCCGACGAGCCCCTGGCGGCGGTGCTGGGCATCGCCCCGCGCGTGCCCGCCCCGCACGGAAACGGCCGGAAGGGCGCCGGTCAGGGCGGCGGAGAGGGCGCCGGGGCGGCCGGCTGGGCGGACGCCTGGAACGCGCGCACCGCCGACGTCATCGCGCACGAACTCGCCCGTACGCCCGAGCAGACCGTCGCCGCCTGGGCCGCCCAGGCCGACGCCCTGCTGGCCGCGCCGGAGGCCCGCGACACCGGACGCGCCGCCGCGCCCGCGACGCTGATGGGCATGCGGCTGCCCGTCGCCGAGCACTACCTCGTGCGCGCCTTCGAGGTGTGGATCCACACCGACGACCTCGGCCGGGCCCTGGGACTGGCCGTTCCGCCGCCTCCCGAGGAGCACCTGTGGACCCTGGTGCGCCTCGCCGTGCGCATCCTCGGCGGGGCGCTCGGCCCCGCCTCGCCCCCGGTGCTGTTCACGGTGGCCCGGAGCGCGGGCGGAGAGGCCGGCGACCAGTGGGTGCTGGGCGCCGAGGACAAGCCGGTGCGGGCCGAACTGGTGGTCGACGCCGTCGACTTCTGCCTGCTCGTCGGTGGGCGGTACCCGCCCGACGCGATCCCCAGAACGGCCGTGGGCGACGAGACCGCCGCACGGCACGTGCTGGCGACGGCGGCGTCGCTGGCCTGGCTCTGACGAGGTCCTGAGGGCGCCGGACGGCCGCGGGCCGGGCCCCCGCGAGGGATGCCCGGCCCGCCGTGCGCGTGCCGCCGCGGGGCGCGGGGTGTCAGCGCACCGGCGTGAAGTCCCTCGCCCCGATGAACTCCGGCCTGCGCACCGGTGCCGCGAACGGCTCGACCGCCGTGTTCTCCACGCTGTTGAACACGATGAACACGTTGCTGCGCGGGAACGGCGTGATGTTGTCGCCCGAGCCGTGCATGCAGTTGCAGTCGAACCAGGTCGCCGACCCGGCCCGGCCCGTGAACAGCTTGATGCCGTACTCGGCGGCCATGGCCGTCAGCGCCTCGTCGGACGGGGTGCCGGCGTCCTGCATCTGCAGCGACTTCTTGTAGTTGTCCGTGGGCGTGGCACCCGCGCAGCCGAGGAACGTCTTGTGCGACCCCGGCATGATCATGAGGCCGCCGTTGGTGTCGTGGTTCTCGGTCAGCGCGATCGACACGGACACCGTCCGCATGTTCGGCAGCCCGTCCTCGGCGTGCCAGGTCTCGAAGTCCGAGTGCCAGTAGAAGCCGGAGGCGCCGAAGCCGGGCTTCACGTTGATCCGGGACTGGTGGACGTAGACGTCCGAGCCGAGGATCTGGCGGGCCCGGCCCACCACGCGCTCGTCGCGCACCAGCCGCGCGAACACCTCGCTGATCCGGTGCACCTCGAAGACCGAGCGGATCTCCTGCGACTTCGGCTCGACGATCGAGCGCTCGTCGGCCCGGATCGCGGGGTCGCCGACCAGCCGTTCCAGCTCCGCACGGTACAGCGCGACCTCGTCGTCACCGATGAGCTGCTCGATGGCCAGGAAGCCGTCGCGCTCGTACGCCTGCAGGTCCGCGGTGGGGATGGGGCCCGGGGTGTCCGGCGCGCCCCAGACGACCGGGTCCTGGCGGGGGACGGCCACCTCGGTGGTGCCGCGCGTCGGGTACAGGTCGGTGAGCGTGGTCATCGGTTCAGACCTCCTCGGTCAGCAGGGGGTACACACCGTTCTCGTCGTGGTCCTCCCGTCCGGTGACGGGAGGATTGAAGACGCAGATGCACCGGAAGTCGGTCCTCGGGCGCATGGTGTGGCGCTCGTGGCCGTCCAGCAGGTACATCGTCCCCGGCGTGATCAGGTACTTCTCGCCGGTCTCGTCGTCGGTCAGTTCGGCCTCGCCCTCGACGCAGAGGACGGCCTCGATGTGGTTGGCGTACCACATCGACGTCTCCGTGCCCGCGTACATGGTCGTCTCGTGCAGGGAGAAGCCGACGCCCTCCTTGGCCAGGACGATGCGCTTGCTCTCCCAGGTGCCCCCGGCGGCCTTCACGTGCCGGTCGGTGCCCTCGATGTCCTTGAACGAACGGACGATCACGGTGTCTCCTTCGCCTCCTCGGTGTGCTGGTGTGCTGGTCGGAAGGGGGTGGTTCAGGCGGTCTCCCGTACGGCGCGGGCCAGGACGCTCAGGCCCTCGTCCAGCTCCTCGGGGGTGATGGTCAGCGCGGGCAGCAGCTTGACGACCTCGCTCTCCGGGCCGGACGTCTCCACGAGCAGGCCGAGCTCGAAGGCGCGCCGGGTGACCCGCTCCGCCCGCGACCTGTCGTGGAACTCGATGCCCCACACCAGCCCGCGGCCCCGGTACTCGCGCACGTCGGCGAGGTTCTCCTCGGTGACGGAGATCAGGGCCTGCTCGACCTGCTCGCCCCGGGCGCGGGTCTGCTTCTCCATGGCGGAGCCGTCGGCCCAGTACGACTCCAGCGCGGCGGTCGCCGTCACGAAGGCGGGGTTGTTGCCGCGGAAGGTGCCGTTGTGCTCGCCCGGCTCCCAGATGTCCAGTTCGGGCTTGAACAGGCACAGCGACATCGGCAGCCCGTAGCCGCTGATCGACTTCGACACGGTGACGATGTCGGGGACGATGCCCGCTTCCTCGAAGGAGAAGAAGGGGCCGGTGCGTCCGCAGCCCATCTGGATGTCGTCGACGATCAGCAGCATGTCCTGCCGGTGGCACAGGTCCTGCAGCTCGCGCAGCCACTCGGCGCGGGCGACGTTGATGCCGCCCTCGCCCTGCACCGTCTCGACGATCACCGCGGCGGGCTTGTTGAGGCCGGAGCCCTGGTCCTCCAGGAGCCGCTCGAACCAGAGGAAGTCGGGGACCTTGCCGTCGAAGTAGTTGTCGAACGGCATCGGTGTGCCGTGCACCAGCGGGATGCCCGCGCCGGCCCGTTTGAAGGCGTTGCCGGTGACGGCCAGCGAGCCCAGCGACATGCCGTGGAAGGCGTTGGTGAAGGAGACGATGGCCTCGCGCTCCTTCACCTTCCGTGCCAGTTTCAGCGCGGACTCCACCGCGTTGGTGCCCGTCGGGCCCGGGAACATGACCTTGTAGGGCAGGTCGCGCGGCCGCAGCACCAGGTCCTGGAAGGTCTGCAGGAAGGTGCGTTTGGCGGTGGTGGACATGTCGAGTCCGTGGGTGACGCCGTCGCGCTCCAGGTAGTCGATCAGGGCCCGTTTGAGGACGGGGTTGTTGTGTCCGTAGTTGAGTGATCCGGCACCGGCGAAGAAGTCCAGGTACGCGTGGCCGTCCTCGTCGTACATGCGGCTGCCCCGCGCGCGGTCGAAGACGGTGGGCCAGCCGCGGCAGTAGCTGCGCACCTCCGACTCCAGGGTCTCGAAGACGCTCAGGTCCGGCTGGGTGATGGTCACGGCGAGATCGCTCCTAGGTGCGATGAAGGTCGGTGCGATGAAGGTCGGCAGGGGTCGGCAAGGGGGTCCGGCTCGCTGGCCGGGCCGCTCACGGCCGGCGTACGGCGCTCAGCGCGCCGGCACGCCGACGCGGAGGAGCGGGCCGATGCGGTGCAGCACCTCGGGCTCGTGCGGCCCGTCGGGGAAACGGTCCGCCGCGAACAGCACCTCGTGCTCGACCGTGGCCCCGTGCCGGGCGGCGTACGAGGCGAACAGGCGCTCCGAGGCGGTGTTGCCCGGGGTGATCGTGGTCTCCAGGGTGGTCAGCGGGTGCTGCCGGGCGACGCGGGCGGTCAGTCCGTCCAGCAGCGCCCCGGCGAGGCCGCGGCCCCGGTGCGCGGGGTCGACGGCGACCTGCCACACGAGCAGGGTGTGCGGGCGCTCGGGACGGAGGTAGCCGGTGACGAAACCGACGGGCCGCCCGTCCGTGTCCCGGGCCACCGCCGAGGTGCCGGCGAAGTCACGGCACCACAGCAGATAGCTGTAGGAGGAGTTCAGGTCGAGGGTGCGGGAGTCCCTGGCGAGGCGCCACAGGGCGGCGCCGTCCGTCACGCCGGGACGGTCGATCCGCAGCCCCTCGGGCATGTTCAGGAATTCGGCTGGTAGTTCTGGCAGTTCTGGCAGGTCTGCTTGAGCAGCTGTCATGCAAATTGAACTTACCCAGCAGAAGCAGAAATTGCATCGCCGGTCGGGGTTACGGATGAGGTCCGTGCGTGTTATCGCGCGGGCAGGTACATCCCCATGGAGAGGTGGAGGAACGTACCGTTCTGACCGAAAAATGCAGGACAAAAGGGGTGTGATGTGGGGTTGCTCACACGCCTGTAACGCCGACGGAATGCGCCTGAATTACCTCGGCGGGCCTTCACCCGACTGAAATGTTTAGGATCAGGGATAGCGGGCAGAAGCATTTGGGAAGTGAGCCGGAATGCCGTAAGTGATAATTGGTGGAGAGGTAAGTGTTCAGGCTCCCGTGGTGCCGTCGATCCGCTCCCGCAGGAGGTCCGCGTGCCCGTTGTGCCGCGCGTACTCCTCGATCAGGTGGACCAGGATCCAGCGCAGGCTGACCTCCGCCCCGGCCATCGCCGGGGCGCCCTCGGGAATCCGGCCCACCGCGTCCAGCGGCCGCCCGGCGCACAGTTCCCGGCCGCGGGCGACCTCCTCGCGCCAGACGCGCAGCGCCTCGTCGATGCCGCGTTCCGGATCGAGCGCGTAGCCGGTCGGCTCCCCGTGCACCGGCGGCACGTCCAGGCCGGCGAACACCCGCTGGAACCAGTTCCGCTCGATCTCCGCGAGATGCTGCACCAGCCCGAGCAGGGTCAGCGTCGACGGCTCGACCGCCGCGCGCCGCACCTGGGCGTCGTCGAGCCCGGCGCACTTCAGTTCCAGCGTGGCCCGGTGGAAGTCGAGCCAGCTCTCCAGCACGGCCCGCTCGTCGCCGGTCATGAGCGGGACGGGGCGGCCGTCGGGGAGCGTGCGGGGTGTGTCGGTCGTCATGCGGGCAGCATTGCACAGTTGTTCGAGTTGCGGCGGGCGGCCGGGGCGGGCCGCCGCCGCGCGGCCCTACCCCCAGGCGTCCTCCGCCGCCCGGCACGCGGCCTGCGGGTCCACGGCCGGGCCGCGTCCGGCCAGCGCCGCGCCCAGGGCCGTCAGGCTCGACCGCACCGTCTCCACGGTGGCGGCGGGACCGTAGTGGTTCACCCTGATCATGTCCTTCGCCAGGGCGCCCCCGCCTGCGGCCAGCGGCAGCCCGGGGTCCTCCGCCAGCACCCGGGCGACCAGCTCGGAGGCGACGACGCCGGGCGGCGTACGGAGCGTCGTGGCGACCGGCGCGGCCTGTGCCGCCTCGTGCACGTACGGCTCCAGGCCGCCGCCGAGGGCGAGCGCGCCCGCCCGGGTCGCCGCCGCGGCGGACGCGTGCCGGGCCGTCACCGTCTCCAGGCCCTCCGCCTCGATCCGCTCCAGACACGCCTCCAGCGCCAGCATCTCCAGCTGCGCCGGGGCGTGCAGCAGGGCGCGGCGGCCGCCGTCGATCCACCGCTCCTTCCAGTCCAGCAGGGACAGGTACGAGTGGCGCGGCGCCCGCGGGTTCGCCGCCATGCGCGCCCACGCCCGCTCGCTCACCGAGATCGCCGACACCCCCGCCGGACCGCCCATCGCCTTCTGCGCCCCGATCACGCACAGGTCCACGCCCCACGCGTCCGGCAGCACCGGCTCCGCCCCGACGGAGGCGACCGCGTCCAGGTAGAACAGCGCGCCGTGCTCCCGGACCACCGTGCCGATCTCCGCGACCGGGTTGGTGTTGCCGGTCGCCGCCTCCGCGTGCACCAGCGACACGAAGTCGATCTCCGGGTGTGCGGCGAGCGCCTCGCGGACCTGTTCCGCCGTGACCGCCGTGTGGAAGGGCACGGACAGGTCGACCACCGTCGCCCCGCAGTCGCGCAGCCAGTCGCCGAAGGTCTGCCCGTACGGCCCGGTGATCACGTTGAGCGCGGTGGTGCCCGGCCCGGCGGCCCCGCGGATGGCCCCCTCCAGCGGCAGCAGCGCCTCGCCCTGGGTGATCACCACGTCCTGAGCGGTGCCGAGCAGCCGTGCCACGCGGTCCTCGATCGAGGCGAAACGCGCGGCGCTCAGCGGCGGCAGACCAAGGAGGGGATGCGTCACAGTGATGCTCTCTCTGCTCATGGGTACCAATGGCCAAAGGGTGGAAGTCATCGGTGTCGGAAGTACTGGAAGAGCGTAACCATCTCCTGCAGGAGGTCCCCGTGAACCCCGTGACCATGGTCCTCGGCCGCCGCGGCCGAGTCCTGGCCGCCGCCACCGCGACGGCCGGGCTGCTGCTCGTGGCCGGCTGCTCCTCCGGCGACGGTGACGGCGGCGGAGGCGAGACCGTCAAGGGGGTCACCCTCGTCAAGGCCGGGCAGCTCACCACCTGCACCCATCTGCCGTACCCGCCGTTCCAGTCGGAGATCGACGGCAGGGTGCAGGGCTTCGACGTGGACCTGATCGACCTGGTCGCGAAGGACCTCGGCGTCGAACAGCAGATCCTCGACACGCCGTTCGAGAACTTCAAGACGGGCGCGTTCCTCAACTCCGGCGAGTGCGACCTGGCCGCGGCCGGCATGACGATCACCGAGGAGCGCAGGAAGAACGTCGACTTCTCCGACCCGTACTTCGACGCCACCCAGGCCGTCCTCGCCGCCAGGGACAGCGGCATCACCTCCCTCGCCGACGTGAGGTCGGCGGGGCGGAAGCTCGGCGCCCAGGCCCAGACCACGGGCGAGGAGTACGTGAAGGACCAGGGCTACGACCCGGTCTCCTTCGAGAGCTCCGACGCCGTCCTCAACGGGCTGCGCACCGGCCAGGTACAGGCCGTTGTCATCGACTACCCCGTCGTCCAGGGCTGGCTGAAGAACAAGGCCAACGCCGACGCCTTCGAGGTCGTCGGCCAGCTCGAGACCGGTGAGCGGTACGGCTTCACCGTGAAGAAGGGCAACACCGCGCTCCTCGACGCCATCGACGAGGCCCTGGCGGACGCGCGGGCCGACGGCACGTACAAGAAGATCTACGAGAAGTGGATCGGCCCGTACGACGAGGACGCCGCCTCCCCGTCCCCGTCGGCCCCGTCGGCCCCGGCGGACCCGTCGGACTCGGCCGGCTCGACGGCCACCCCGGCGGACTCGTCGACCCCGGTGATGCCGACGGACTCGGCCTCCGCGTCCTTCACGCCCTCCGAGTCGCCCTCGTCCGCCTCATGAGCGGCGCGGACACGACGAGGGAACGGGCGGCACCCCGGAAACCGGGCCTGAGCCGCCGCAGGAAGCGGGCCCTGTCCCGCGCCGTGCAGTACGCCGTCTTCGTCGCGGCCGTGGCCGCCCTCGCGGTCACGGCCGACTGGGGCCGGCTGCGGAACCAGTTCGCGCAGGGAGACCTGGCCGGGGAGATGTTCCCGGAGATCATCACGCTGGCCCTGCGCAACACGGTCCTCTACACGGTCTCCGGCTTCGTCTTCGGTCTGGTGCTCGGCATGGTGGTCGCGCTGATGCGGCTGTCGTCCGTCGGCCCGTACCGCTGGGTCGCCGGCGTCTACATCGAGATCTTCCGCGGTCTGCCCGCCCTGCTGATCTTCATCTTCGTGGGCGTCGCCGTGCCGCTCGCCTTCCCCGGCACGGAGATCCCGGGCGGCACGTACGGCAAGGTCGCCCTCGCGCTCGGCCTGGTCTCCGCCGCGTACATGGCCGAGACCATCCGCGCGGGCATCCAGGCCGTGCCCCGGGGACAGATGGAGGCGGCCCGCTCGCTGGGCTTCTCGCACGCCCGCGCCATGGTCTCGATCATCGTCCCGCAGGCCTTCCGGATCGTGATCCCGCCGCTCACCAACGAACTGGTGCTGCTGTTCAAGGACTCCTCGCTGGTGCTGTTCCTCGGAGTCACGCTGCAGGAGCGGGAACTGGCCAAGTACGGCCGCGACCTGGCCAGCACCACGGCCAACTCCACGCCCATCCTGGTCGCGGGCCTGTGCTACCTGCTGGTGACGGTGCCGCTCGGCTTCGTCGTACGGCGCCTGGAGGCGAAGGCGGGGGAGGCGAAGTGAGCACACGCACACGGACGGCGGACACGGCACGGACGGCGGACACCGTCCCGGAGATCGAGATCTCCGGACTGCACAAGTCCTTCGGCGACAACCACGTCCTGCGCGGCATCGACCTGGAGATCGGCACCGGCGAGGTCGTCTGCGTCATCGGCCCCTCCGGGTCCGGCAAGTCGACGCTGCTGCGCTGCGTCAACCTGCTGGAGGAGCCCACCGGGGGCCGGGTCGTCGTCGGCGGTACGGAACTCACGGACCCGGACGTCGACATCGACGCCGTGCGCCGCCGCATCGGCATGGTCTTCCAGCAGTTCAACCTCTTCCCGCACCTGACGGTGACCGAGAACCTCACACTGCCGCAGCGCCGGGTGCTGCGGCGGGACAAGGCGGAGGCGGCGCGGGTGGCCGCGGAGAACCTGCAGCGGGTGGGCCTCGCCGAGAAGGCGGACGCGTACCCGTCCTCCCTCTCCGGCGGCCAGCAGCAGCGGGTGGCGATCGCGCGGGCGCTGGCGATGGGCCCGAGCGTGATGCTCTTCGACGAGCCGACGTCGGCCCTCGACCCCGAACTGGTCGGCGACGTCCTCGCGGTCATGCGGATGCTGGCGGACGAGGGCATGACGATGATGGTGGTGACCCACGAGATGACCTTCGCACGCGAGGTCGCCGACCGGGTCGTCTTCATGGACGGCGGCGTCGTCGTGGAGGACGGCACCCCCGGACAGGTCATCGGCAGCCCGGCCCACGAACGCACCCGCCACTTCCTCTCCCGCCTCCTGGACCCGGCGATGGCGGAGGTGGAGGAGGGGAGGGGCGGGCCGGGCCCCGGCTAAGGTGCCCCGCATGAGCGATGGCGTGGTGCTGCACGTGAGGGGGCGGGTGCTCCGCACACCCGAGGACGTCCGGGACGAACTGTGGGTCGTCGGCGGCAGGATCTCGTACGAGCGCCCCGCCGGCGCCCGCGACGTCCGCACCGTCGAGGGCTGGGTGCTGCCCGGACTGGTCGACGCGCACTGCCACGTCGGCCTGGACGCGCACGGGGCGGTCCCGAAGGAGGTCGCCGAGGAGCAGGCGCGCACCGACCGCGGGGCGGGCGCCCTGCTCCTGCGGGACGCGGGCTCCCCGTCCGACACCCGCTGGGTGGACGACCGCCGGGACCTCCCGAAGATCATCCGCGCCGGCCGTCACATCGCCCGCACCCGCCGCTACATCCGTAACTACGCGCACGAGATCGAACCGGAGGACCTCGTCGCGTACGTACGCCAGGAGGCGCGGCGCGGCGACGGCTGGGTGAAGCTGGTGGGTGACTGGATAGACCGCGAGGCGGGCGACCTGTCGGCGTGCTGGCCGCGGGAGGCGGCCGAGGCGGCGATCGCGGAGGCCCACCGCCTCGGCGCCCGCGTGACGGCCCACTGCTTCGCGGAGGACTCGCTCCGCGACCTGGTGGAGTCGGGCATCGACTGCGTCGAACACGCGACGGGCCTGACGGAGGAACTGATCCCCCTCTTCGCCTCCCGGGGCGTGGCGATCGTCCCGACCCTGGTGAACATCGCGACGTTCCCGAAGCTCGCGGCGGGCGGCGAGGCGAAGTTCCCCCGCTGGTCGGCCCACATGCGACGACTGCACGAACGCCGCTACCGGACGGTGCGCGACGCGTACGACGCCGGAATCCCCGTGTACGCCGGCACGGACGCCGGCGGCACGCTGCCGCACGGGCTGGTGGCGGCGGAGGTGGGGGAGCTGGTGAAGGCCGGCATCCCACCGGTGGCCGCCCTGTCGGCGACGACGTGGGGCGCGCGGGAGTGGCTGGGGCGCCCTGGGCTGGAGGAGGGCGCGGCGGCGGACCTGGTGGTGTACGGGGCGGATCCGCGGAGGGATGTGGGGGTGCTGGGGGCGCCGCGGCGGGTGGTGCTGAACGGGGAGGTCGTGGCCTAGGCGGTGAGTCCGCCCCGCCGGACGGGCTGATCCCAGCCCGTCCGGCGCTCGAGGACGAGGCCGCCCAGGCCGACAGCGGGGCCTGGGGGCGCAGCCCTCGGGAAGGGATGGGACGGGTAGGGGCGGCGGGGGCGCGACCCCTAGGCCAGCGCACCGCCCAGCGCCCCCAAGAACCGGTCCGACGTCGCCTCGTCCCGCACCGCCAACCGCAGCCAATCGGCGTCCAGACCCGGGAACGTGTCCCCCCGTCGCACGGCGAACCCCGCACCGCGCAACCGCTCCCGCACCGCCGCCGCCCCCGGCAGACGAACCAGCACGAACGGCCCCTCGGCCGGTTCGTGCACCACCAGGCCCGCGGCGGCGAACCGCCGCAGCCCGGCCACCAGATGCGCGCGGTCCGCCGCGATCCGGCGGGCCGTGTCCGCCGCCTCCGCCAGCGCCCGCGGCGACACGCACGCCTCCGCCGCCGCGAGCGCGGGCGTGGACACCGGCCACAGCGGCTGCGCCCGTTCCAGGCCGGCGATCGTCTCCGGCGCGCCGAGCACGTACCCGATCCGCAGCCCGGCCAGCCCCCACGTCTTGGTGAGACTGCGCAGGACGACGAGCCCGGGCACGTCCGTCCGTCCGGCCAGGGCCTCACGCTCGCCCGGCACCGCGTCCATGAACGCCTCGTCCACCACCAGCGTCCGCCCGGGCCGGGCGAGTTCCGCGATCGCCGCCGCCGGGTGCAGCACCGACGTGGGGTTCGTCGGGTTGCCCAGCACCACCAGGTCCGCGTCCCCGGGCACGGCCGCCGGGTCCAGCCGGAAGCCGTCCGCCGCCCGCAGCAGCACCCGGTCGACGGTGTGCCCGGCGTCCCGCAGCGCCGCCTCCGGCTCCGTGAACTGCGGGTGCACGACCACGGGCCGGCGCACCTTCAGGGCGCGGGCCAGCAGCACGAACGCCTCGGCGGCGCCCGCCGTCAGCAGCACCCGCTCCACGGGCAGCCCGTGCCGCGCCGCCACCGCCGCGCGCGCGGCCCGTCCGTCGGGGTAGGCGGCGAGCCCGGAGAGGGAGTCGGCTATCCGCTCCCGCAGCCACTCCGGAGGCGTGCCCGTCCGCACGTTCACGGCGAGGTCGACCAGCGCCGACCCGTCGTCGCGGACCTCGGCGTCCCCGTGGTGCCGGAGATCAGGCCCTTCGGTCTCAGTGCGCATGCGAGTGCGCGTGCCCGCCGTGGTGATGCCCGTGCCCGTGGGAGTGACCGTGGCCGTGGCCGTGCTCCCCGTCGTCGTCCGGGTGGAAGTGCGGCTGCTGCGGCAGCCCCACCTTGTCCTCGAAGCCCGGCAGCGCGATCCGGTACACGCACGAGTCGCAGTTCATGCGCAGATCGCCCTTGACCGCCTCCCGGTAGCGCTCCATCACCAGGTCGAGGAGTTCCGGCTCCGGACCGATGACGTCCGCCGACCGCACCTCGGTCTCCGGGTGCGCGGCGGCCCATTCCTCCGTCTGCTGCCGCACCCGGTCCGGAAGGATGCCCGTGAACAGGAAGTAGGGGAGGACGACGATCCGCTTCGCGCCCAGTTTCGCGCACCGGTCCAGGCCGCTCGGCACGTCCGGCGCCGCCAGCGACACGAACGCCGTCTCGACGCCCGCGTACCCGCGGCCCTCCCAGAGCAGCCGCGCCGCCTTGTGCACCTCGGCGTTGGCGTCCGGGTCGGTGGAGCCCCGCCCGACCAGCAGCACGGTCACCTCGGACCGGTCGGCCGCGGTGCCGGAGCCGGTGCCGTCCGCGAGGGCCTCGTCCAGCCGCCGCTCCAGCACGTTCAGCAGCGCGGGATGCGGGCCGAGCGGGCGCCCGTAGGTGTACGAGATCCCGGGGTGGCGTTCCTTCTCACGGGCCAGCGCCGCCGGGATGTCACCCTTCGCGTGCCCGGCGGACACCAGCATCAGCGGCACGGCGGCGAACCGGCGCACCCCCTGCTCGACCAGCTCGGTCACGGCCTCGCCCAGCGGCGGCGGGGACAGCTCGATGAAACCGCCCGCGACGGGCAGGTCGGGGTTCCGGCGCCCCAGCTCCCGTACGAAGGAGCGGAACGCCTCGGCGCCCGCGTCGTCCCGGGTGCCGTGACCGGCGATGAGCAGGGCGGGGGGCGGGGTGGTCACGGTTTCTCCTCGGGCGCGGGGGCGGTCACAGGGGTGGTGGGGTGGTACAGCAGGGCGTTCAGCGCGGCCGCGGCGACCGCCGAACCGCCCTTCTCGGACACGTTGCTGACGGCGGGCAGCCCGCTCTCGCGGAGCGCCGCCTTGGACTCGGCCGCGCCGACGAAACCGACGGGCAGCCCGATGACGAGTGCGGGGGAGGCGTCCAGGGTCAGCAGCTCCTCCAGGGCGGTCGGCGCGCAGCCGATCACCCACAGGGCGCCGGGGCCGACCTGCTCGTACGCGAGCCGGACGGCGTGCGCGGAACGCGTCAGCCCGGGACCGGACCTCGCCTCCTTCAGCCGGCAGACGGTCTCCCGCCGGGTGATCCCGGCCGCGACCATCTCCACGTCCACGACCACGGGCGCCCCGGCGTGCAGCGCGGCGTGCGCCCTCTCCAGGTCGGCCTCGGCCATGACGAGGTCCGTGGCGTAGTCGAGGTCGGCGGCGGAGTGGATCACCCGCTCCACCACCGCCCTGGTCAGCGGCGGGAAGGGGGAGGTGTCCAGACGGGCGCGCAGCCGCCGGAAGGACTCCTGCTCGATGGGGTGCACGACCCGGTCGGCCGGGGACGTCGTGCTCACTTGGGCTCCTCCTGCCAGCGGTAGCCGCGCGGCGTGACCATACGGCCCGCGATCTCACGGGTCGCGGTGTTGCCGACGGTCACCACGGTCATCATGTCGACGGTCGCCGGGTCCAGGGCCGCCAGGGTCGTCAGCCGGCTGGACTCGTCCGCGCGGGACGCGTTCCGCACGACACCGACCGGCGTCGCCGGCTCCCGGTGCTCCGCGAGGATCGCCAGCGCCTTGGGCAGCTGCCAGTCACGGCCCCGGCTGCGCGGGTTGTAGAAGGTGACCACGATGTCGGCCTCGGCCGCCGCCCGCACCCGCCGCTCGATGACCTCCCACGGCGTGTGCAGGTCGGACAGGCTGATCGACACGTGGTCGTGGCCGAGGGGCGCGCCGAGGATCGCCCCGGCCGCGAGCGCCGCCGTGACACCCGGAACACCGATCACGTCGATGTCGTCGGACGCCTCGGCCAGCGCGGGCGACGCCATCGCGTACACGCCCGCGTCACCGCTGCCGATCAGGGCCACCGCGTGCCCCTTCCGCGCCTCGGCGACCGCCGTGCGCGCCCGCTCCTCCTCGGCGCCGAGGCCGGATTCGAGGACACGGGTGCCGGGGCGGAGCAGGTCGCGGATCTGGTCGACGTACTGGTCGAGGCCGACCAGCACGGACGCGCGCCGCAGCTCCGCCTCCGCGCGCGGGGTGAGCAGGTCGCGGGCGCCGGGACCGAGCCCGACGACCGCGAGCCGGCCGCGTCCGGGACGCCGTACGACGGCGCAGGTCGCCATCGCGGGACGGCCGTCCGGGCGCTCCGACTTCCGCTTGGGCACGAGGAGTCGGCCGCCCCGGGCCAGCGCGGCGGCCTCCGCCACGGACGGCGTGCCGACGGCCGTAAGGGGCGCGTCGGACGGGTTCGGCACGCTCACGCGCGCGAGCTCCTCCGCGCCGTACGTCACCACGGGCACCCCGAGCCGTTCGGCCGCCGCCACGATGCCGGGCTCGTCCGCCTTCGCGTCCACGGTGGCGAGCTCGGCGACGCTGCGGGCGGAGAGACCCGCGTCCCGCAGGGCGGCCTCGACGAGGCCGAGGATCTCGTCCGTGGGAGCGCCCTTCGAGGCGCCCACGCCGACGACGAGGGTCGGGGGACGCAGCAGCACCTCGCGCTCGGCGGGGACGGGCTCGACGAGACGGTCCGTCAGCCGGATCGTGTACGCACCGCCGTCCGTCACCGGCAGCGGCGGCAGCGGCCAGCTCACCTCCGCCTCCAGCGCGACCGGCTCCCCGTCGAGGAGGGCCCGCGTCACCCCGGCGACGTCGCCCTCCACCGGGAGGCCGAGGGTGTCGAGGCCGGGCAGGCCCACGGCGTCCGTCGCCGTCGTCACCACCGGCTCCGCGCCCAGCACCTCGCCCACCTCGCGGGCGAGCGCGTTCGCGCCGCCGCCGTGCCCGCCGACGAGGGACACGGCGAACCGCCCGGCCTCGTCCACGCACACCACACCCGGGTCGGTGGTCTTGTCGCCCAGCAGCGGCGCGACCAGCCGGACCACCGCCCCGGTCGCGAGGAAGCACACCAGCTGCCCGCACTCCCCGAACGCCCGCCGTACGGCGTCCGCCACGGGACCGTCGTACACGCGCGTACGGTCCGGCCACGCAGCGGCCAGCCGGTCACGCGCCGCCGCACCCGCCGAGGTGGCGGAGATCAGGCCGATCACTGAGCTACTCCTTCGACTTCCGTAACTTCCGTATGAGTCATACGTGCCGGGGGCCGCACGCCCCACAGCAGGAACACGGGATTGGCCGCCGCGAGCCGGGTCACGTCCCCGGGCAGCGGCGCCAGCCGGGACGACTGGAGCAGCACGCCGTCGCAGCCGAACCCGGCCGCGACCAGCGCGTCCCGCACCGCGGGCACCCGGTCCAGGGCGGCCACGGCGACCACCACGGTCCGCCGGGCGCGCCGCGCGCACGCGGTGACGATCGCGGGCAGCTCGCGCCCCCCGCCGCCGACGAACACCGCGTCGGGGTCGTCCAGGTCCGACAGCACGGTGGGCGCCGCCCCGTGCACCACATGCACGTCGACCCCGTGCGCGGCGGCGTTGGCGCGCACCCGCTCCACCCCGTCGCGGGTCTTCTCCACCGCGACGACGGCGGCGCCGAACCGCGCGCACTCCACGGCCACGGACCCGGAGCCCGCGCCCACGTCCCACACCAGCTCGCCCGGGCGCGGCCCCAGCCGGGCCAGCGCCAGCGCCCGCACCTCGAACTTGGTGATCATCGAGTCGCGGTGGGCGAACGCGTCCTCGGCCAGTGCCCATCCGGCGGGCCCCGGCGGCGCCCCCGCGACGGTGCGCGCGGGGGCGCTCACGGACGTCCGCTCCTCGTCCAGGCACAGCACCACGTTCACCGCGTCGCCCCAGTCACGGGCCGCGGCCTCGGCCGGCGTCACCCGTTCCAGCCGCTCGCGCACCGGGTCGCCGAGCGCCGACGCCACCACCAGCACCCGCCGGCTCGCCCGCAGCCCCGCCCCCAGCTCGGCGGGCCCGGCGCCCGGCCCGGTGAGCACGGCGACCTTCGGACGGGCCCGGCACACGTTCAGCGCGGTGCGCGGGTCGCGTCCGTGCGCGCTGACCACCACGGCGTCGTCCCAGGTCAGCCCCAGCCGCGCGAACGCGGTCGCGACGGACGACACTCCGGGCCGTACGTCGAGGCGCCGCGGCCCGAACCGCTCGGCGAGCGCCCGTACGATCCCGAAGAACCCGGGGTCGCCGGAGGCGAGGACGACGACCGGCGCCTCGCGCCCGTCCGCGTGCTGCTTCGCGAGGTGCTCCTCGACCGCGTCCAGCGCGGGCGCCGGCGGACCGAGGACGATCCGCTGCACGGTGTCCGGGAGTCCGGCCGCCTCCAGGTGCCGCCGGGCGCCCACCACGAGCGCCGCCCCCGCCAGCGCCTCCCGGGCGTCCGGGGCGAGGGGCGCCCCCGTGCCCGTACCGATGACGGTGATCACGCCTGGGTACTCCGTTCCCGCTCCCGGTCGCGGTCCCGCGCCCGTTCCTCGCGCAGGGCCCTGCGCGCCTCCGGGTCGGCCTTGCGGTAGCCGTGGAAGTGACCCGGGTGGTACAGGTGCGAGCGGGTGCCGTGCGCGGCGAGGGCCGGGCCGACCAGGAACAGCGTGTGCTTCCACAGCTTGTGCTCCTTGACGGTCTCCTCCAGGGTGCCGATCGTGCACCGCACGACCAGCTCCTCCGGCCACGTCGCCTGGTACGCGACGACGACGGGCGTGCTCGTCGGATAGCCGCCCTCCAGCAGCTCCCGCACCAGCTGACCGCTGCGCGCGGCCGACAGGAACACCGCCATCGTCGTGCCGTGCTTCGCGAACTCCCGCACCTCCTCGCCGGGCGGCATGGGCGTCTTGCCACCGCCGAGCCGGGTGAGCACCACGGACTGCGCGACCTCGGGGATCGTCAGCTCGCGCTGCGCCAGCGCCGCCACGGCGGAGAAGGAGGAGACGCCCGGCACGACCTCCGTCGCGATGCCGATCTCCGCGCACCGGTCGAGCTGCTCCTGGGTGCCGCCCCACAGGGCGGGGTCGCCGGAGTGGATACGGGCGACCTTCAGGCCCTCCTCGTGGGCGCGCCGGTAGACGGCGACGACGTCTTCCAGGGACATGGCCGCCGAGTCCAGGATCTCGGCGCCCTCGCGCGCGTGGTCGAGGACCTCCGCCTGCACCAGGCTGGCCGCCCAGATCACGACGTCGGCCGCCGCGATGGCACGTGCGGCACGGAACGTCAGCAGGTCGGCGGCGCCGGGGCCGGCACCGACGAAGGTCACCTTGCCGGTGGGGGCATCGGCCATGGGGGATCGGTCCTCTCGTACGGGAAGTGGGTGAAGCGGGTGGTGGTGCCGAGTGGCGCGGGGAGGGGTCAGCGGGCGGCGGCCGTCACAGCTTCCCGCCGCGGCCGCCGTCGCGTCGCGCGGGTGCGATCAGCGTGGACAGGTACGGCAGCGGGGCGTCGTCCAGTTCGGCGGCGGGCCGGATCGACTCCTCCGGCAGCCCGAGCGCGGACCCCCACACCGCGTCCTCGATCCGCCCGGTCTCCCGCAGCGCGGCGGCCACCTCGTGCGCCTGCCGCCCGAACTTGTACGCCACGACCGTGCCCGGCCCGTGCAGCGCGTCCTTCAGTACGGCCGAGCCCGCGGTGACGGGCACCAGCGTCAGCGGCTCGGTGCCCTCCGTCAGCACGGCGCCCGACCGCGCGGCCAGGTCCTGCATGGCCGTGATGCCCGGCACGGTCTCCACGACCGTCCCCGGCACCAGCTCCCCGACGGTCAGCGCGAGGTACGTGAACGTGGAGTACACGTTGGGGTCGCCGATCGTCGCGAAGGCCACGGAGCCGTGGCGGCGCAGCAGCTCGGCCACCCGCTCCCCGGCCGCGTCCCAGGCCGCCTCGCGCCGGGCCCGGTCGGACCGCTCGTTCAGCGCGAACACGACCCGGACGACCTTCTCCTGGGGCACGTAGTGGAGCACGGTCGCCTCCGCCCGCCCCGGCTCGCCGCCGTCCCTGCCGTCGGGTGCGGCCATGACGGGCACGACGACCACGTCGGCGGCCCGCAGCGCGTTGACGCCCTTGACGGTCACCAGCTCCGGGTCACCGGGCCCGACCCCGACCCCGACCAGCCTGCTGATCTCCCTGTTCCCGCTGCTGTTCTCGCTCTTCTCGCCGTTCATGACGTCCGGCACCTCTCGACGAACCGACGGGCGACACCGGGCTCGGACGCCCAGTGCGTGTGCAAGTAACTGGCGTGCACGCCCTGCTGTACAAATCCTTCGACCCGCCGCCGGGGAGCGCGCACGCCCCAGGCGGGCGCCGGTCCCGCGCCGGGCTCGACGACGGTCCGGTGGAACTCGTGGCCCCGCATCCGCGTACCGGCGGCGGCCAGGACGCTGTCGCCGACGGCCACGGCGTCCCGGTACCCGAGCGTGAGCCGCGCGTCCATGCGCGCGGTCGCGTCGAGCACCCCGCACATGAGCCGCCCGTCCAGCTCACGGCACAGGTACAGCAGCCCGGCACACTCGGCGGCGACCGGCGCGCCGCGCTCCGCGAGCACCGCGACGGCCTTGCGCAGCGGCTCGTTGGCGGACAGCTCGGAGGCGTACACCTCGGGGAACCCGCCGCCGACGACCAGCCCGCCCGTCCCCTCGGGCAGCTCCTCGTCCCGCAGCGGGTCGAACGTGACGACCTCCGCCCCGGCGGCGGTCAGCAGTTCGGCGTGCTCGGCGTACGAGAACGTGAAGGCGGGCCCGCCGGCGACGGCGACCACCGGACGCTTTCCGTCGCGGGGCGCCGCCACAGGGGGCTCCCACGGCGCGTCCGGCAGCGCACCGGCGCCCCGCGCCAGCGCGAACAGCGCGTCCAGGTCGCAGCCCGCCCGCACCTGCGCGGCCATGGCGGCCACGGCGTCGACCGCCTCGGCCCGCCGCTCGGCGACCGGGACAAGACCCAGGTGCCGGGACGGCGTGTCCACCTGCGGCGCCCGCCGCAGCACCCCCAGCACGGGCACCCCGGACGAGTCCAGCGCCTCCCGCAGCAGCTCCTCGTGCCGGTCGGAGGCCACCTTGTTGAGGATGACGCCCCCGATCCGCACCTCCGGGTCCCACGACGCGAACCCGTGCACCAGCGCCGCCACCGACCGCGACTGCGACGACGCGTCCACGACCAGCACCACGGGCGCCCGCAGCAGCTTCGCCACCTGGGCGGTGGACGCGAGCTCGCCCTCGCCGGCGGCCCCGTCGTACAGCCCCATGACCCCCTCGACCACGGCGATGTCGCAGCCGCGCGCCCCGTGCAGGAACAGCGGAGCGACCAGCTCCGGCCCGCACAGGTAGGCGTCGAGGTTCCGCCCCGCCCGCCCGGTGGCGAGCGCGTGGTACCCGGGGTCGATGTAGTCCGGCCCCACCTTGTGCGGGGACACGGCGAGGCCGCGCGCGGTGAGCGCGGCCATCAGCCCCGTGGCCACGGTGGTCTTGCCGCTGCCCGAGGACGGCGCGGCGACGACCAGCCGGGGCACGGCGGACAGGGCGGCATTCACCACTCGATGCCCTTCTGGCCCTTCTGCCCCACGTCCATCGGGTGCTTGACCTTCGACATGTCGGTGACGAGGTCGGCGAAGTCGATCAGTGCCTCGGGTGCGTTCCGCCCGGTGATCACGACGTGCTGGGTGCCGGGCCGGTCGCGGAGCACCTCGATCACCTCGGCGGTGTCGACCCATCCCCAGTGCATGGGGTACGCGAACTCGTCGAGCACGTACAGCTTGTACGTCTCGTCCGCCAGGTCCCGCTTGACCTGCTCCCAGCCCTCGAGGGCCTTCTCCTCGTTGTCCATCTGCGCGTCGCGCTGGACCCAGGACCAGCCCTCGCCCATCTTGTGCCAGTCGACGGTGCCGCCCTCGCCGGAGGCACCGAGCACCCGCAGCGCGTTCTCCTCGCCGACCTTCCACTTCGCCGACTTGACGAACTGGAACACCCCGATGGGCCACCCCTGGTTCCAGGCGCGCAGCGCCAGCCCGAAGGCGGCGGTCGACTTGCCCTTGCCGACGCCCGTGTGCACGACGACGAGCGGACGGTTGCGGCGCTGACGGGTCGTCAGCCCGTCGTCCGGTACGACACTCGGCTGTCCCTGCGGCACTACGCGGCCCTCCTGTTGCTGCCCTGGCTGCCCTGCACGTCCCTGACCAGCCCGGCGATCGAGTCCGCCCGCAGCTCGTCCAGCGTCACCGCCGTACCGCCCAGCTCACCCGCGAGCTGCCCCGCGAGCCCCAGCCGCACCGGCCCCGCCTCGCAGTCCACGACCACGGACGCGACACCGTCGGCGGCGAACAGCCGCGCCGCCCGCCCCGCGAGCGCGACGGGCTCCGGACCACCGGTGGCCCGCCCGTCCGTCACGACCACGACGAGAGGCCGCCGCGCCGCGTCCCGCAGCCGCTCCACCCGCAGCACGTCGCGCGCCTTCAGCAGCCCGGCCGCGAGCGGCGTCCGCCCACCGGTCGGCAGCGACTCCAGCCGGGCCGCCGCCGCGTCGACGGACGAGGTCGGCGGCAGCGCCACATCGGCGGCCGACCCCCGGAACGTCACCAGCCCCACCTTGTCCCGCCGCTGGTACGCGTCCAGCAGCAGCGACAGCACGGCACCCTTCACGGCGCTCATGCGCTGCCGGGCGGCCATCGAGCCGGAGGCGTCGACGACGAAGAGGACGAGGTTGCCCTCGCGCCCTTCCCGGGTGGCCTGCCGCAGATCGTCCCTGCGGACGACGAGCCCGGGGCCCGACCGGCCCCGCGCCCGCTGGTGCGGCGCCGCGGCCTGCACGGTCGCCGCGAGGTGCAGCTTGGTGAGGGCACCCTGAGGCCGCCGGGAGCCGGTGGTCCGCCCGTGCTCGGTGCGGGCCCGGGACCGGCGGCCTGCCGTTCCCTCGCCGATGCCGGGCACGCTCAGCACCTTGGTAGGGAACGGCTCGGCGGCCCGTACGGCGGACTGCTCGCCCGCGCCGGCACCGGAGGGCCGGGGCTCGCCGCCGTCGGCGGCCTCGGGCTGGGCGGGGGCGTCGCCCGCGTCGGGGCTGTCGGGACCGTCCTGGGGCGGCTGCCCGCCACCCCCACCAGGGCCGTCCGGATCCGGATCGTCGTCGCCCGCGTTCTCGTCCCGCCCGCCGAACTGCTCCAGCGTCTCGTCGAGCTTGTCCTCGTCGAGGCCGGGCGCGTCGAAGGGCGCCCGACGCCTGCGATGAGGCAACGCGAGCAGTGCGGCTTGCCGCACATCCTCCGCCAGCACATCGGTCCGCCCGGCCCACGCGGCCAGCGCCGTTGCCGTCCGCGCCATCACGATGTCGGCGCGCATGCCGTCCACCTCGAACGCGGCACAGGTCGCCGCGATCTGCCGCAGCGCCCCGTCGCCGAGCCGCACGGACGGCAGCAGCTTCCGCGCCGCCACGACCCGCGCCCGGACGGCGACCTCCTCGTCGGCCCACCGCGCCGCGAAACCGTCCGGGTCGTCGTCGTAGGCGAGCCGCCGTCGCACGACCTCGACCCGCTGGTCGGGCTCGCGCGACGCGGCCACCTCCACGGTCAGCCCGAACCGGTCGAGCAGCTGCGGCCGCAGCTCGCCCTCCTCGGGGTTCATGGTGCCGACCAGCAGGAATCGGGCGGCATGCCGTACGGAGACGCCCTCGCGCTCGACGTAGGAGGCGCCCATGGCGGCGGCGTCGAGCAGCAGGTCGACGAGGTGGTCGTGGAGGAGGTTGACCTCGTCCACGTAGAGGATGCCGCGGTGCGCGTCGGCCAGCAGGCCCGGCTCGAACGCCTTCACGCCCTCCGAGAGCGCCCGCTCGATGTCGAGCGCGCCGACGAGCCGGTCCTCGGAGGCGCCGACGGGGAGCTCGACCATGCGCGACGGCCGCGAGGTGCCTTCACCGGGCTCGTGCGGCCCGTCCGGGCACTGGGGGTCGGGGGCCGCCGGGTCGCAGGAGAAACGGCAACCGGGGACGACGTCGACCTCCGGCAGCAGTGCGGAGAGGGCGCGTACGGCCGTGCTCTTCGCGGTTCCTTTCTCTCCCCGGACCAGCACTCCACCAACCGCGGGGCTGACAGCGTTGAGGAGCAGGGCGAGGCGGAGGTCGTCCTGTCCTACGACAGCAGTGAAGGGAAAGGGCATGCTCACGCGGTGATCACTCCTTCGGGTGACGCAGGGGAAAGCGGCTCGCCGTCCGGCCAAAAGCCCGCCGGGGTGGAGACCTGTTCCCCGCCGACGCGGGGGTGGTCCGGCGCCGTTGTATCCGTGACGGCGGATTGCAGTGTGCTCCCCGCCGACGCGGGGGTTTCCGGAGAGATCACTCGTCTCCCTCCAGATCTCCCTCAAGTTCGAGGTAGGTTGCCCGGAGCCGGTCCAGGGTTTCCTGGTCCGGCTCCGCCCACAGCCCGCGGTCCGCAGCTTCCAGCAGCCGTTCAGTGATGCCGCGCAGCGCCCAGGGGTTGGACTTCCGCATGAACTCCTGGTTCTCCGGCGAGAACACGTACTCGGCCGACAACTTCTCGTACATCCAGTCGTCGACGACCCCAGCGGTGGCGTCGTAGCCGAAGAGGTAGTCCACTGTCGCCGCCATCTCGAAGGCTCCCTTATACCCATGCCTTCTCATGGCGCTCATCCAGCGCGGATTGACCACCCGCGCGCGGAACACCCGGTGCGTCTCCTCGCCCAGCGTGCGGGTTTTCACCTGGTCCGGCACGGCCGAGTCACCCACATACGCCTCGGGACTCTCACCCGTCAGGTGCCGCACCATGGCCACCATGCCGCCGTGGTACTGGAAATAATCGTCCGCGTCGACGAGGTCGTGCTCCCTGGTGTCGACATTTTTCGCCGCCACCGCGATCCGCTTGAACGCCGTCTCCATGTCCCCGCGCGCGGCCCGCCCGTCGAGCCCGCGCCCGTACGCGTAACCGCCCCAGACGGCGTACACCTCGGCGAGGTCCGCGTCGCTGCGCCAGTTCCGCGCGTCGATCAGCGGCAGCAGACCCGCCCCGTACGCCCCCGGCTTCGAGCCGAAGATACGGGCCGTCGCGCGCCGCCGGTCACCGTGCTCGGCGGTGTCCTCGTCGGCGTGCGCCCGGACGTAGTTCTGTTCGGCGGGCTCGTCCAGCTCCGCCACCGCCCGCACCGCGTCGTCGATCAGCCCGACCACGTGCGGGAAGGCGTCCCGGAAGAACCCGGAGATACGGACCGTGACGTCGATGCGCGGCCGGCCCAGTTCCTCCGGCGGCACGATCTCGAAGCCGGTCACCCGGCGCGACGCGTCGTCCCACACCGGACGGCACCCCAGCAGCGCCAGGATCTCGGCGATGTCGTCGCCCTGGGTGCGCATCGCGGACGTGCCCCAGACCGTGAGGCCGACCGACTTCGGGTACTCGCCCGTGTCGGCCAGGTACCGCTGCACCAGCGAGTCCGCGAGCGACTGGCCGACCTCCCAGCTCAGCCGGGACGGGATGGCCTTCGGGTCGACGGAGTAGAAGTTGCGGCCGGTCGGGAGGACGTTGACCAGGCCGCGCGTCGGCGAACCGGACGGGCCGGCCGGGACGTAACCGCCGTCCAGCGCGCGCAGGATGTGCCCGATCTCGTCCGTCGTACGGGCGAGACGCGGCACGACCTCGGTGCACGCGAACTCCAGCACCGCGACGGCGTCCGGCAGCTCCGTACCACCGAGCACCTCACGCACCAGCGCGGGCGCGGCCGAGCCGTCCCACGCACGCTCCTCCATGCCCTCCGCGATCCGCCGGCACAGCTGCTCCAGCAGGTCGATGGCGTCGGCGGCCGTGCGCGAAGGGCCCTCGACCAGGTCCGTCAGCTCCACCGGCACCTTCACCGGCGCGCCCGGCTCGGCGAGCAGTTCCTTCTCCACCAGTCCGAAGTGCTCGGCGAGGGAAGCCCTGAGGCCCGGCAGCGCGTTCGCCTGCCCGCCCCACACCTGCGAGGCGCGCAGCACGGCCAGCACGAGGTTGACGCGCGGCTCACCGACCGGGCCACCGCCCAGGATGTGCAGGCCGTCGCGGATCTGCACGTCCTTGATCTCGCACAGGTAGCCGTCGATGTGCATGACGAACTCGTCGAAGTCGTCGTCGTCCGGCTGGTCGTCCACGTGCAGGTCGTGGTGGAGCTCGGCGGCCTTGACCAGCGTCCAGATCTGGGCGCGCACGGCCGGGGCCTTCGTCGGGTCGAGGTCCGACACCAGCGCGTACTCGTCGAGGAGCTGCTCCAGCTTGGCCAGGTCGCCGTACGTGTCGGCGCGGGCCATCGGCGGGACCAGGTGGTCGACCACCGTGGCGTGGCCACGGCGCTTGGCCTGGGTGCCTTCGCCGGGGTCGTTGACGATGAAGGGGTAGATCAGCGGGAGGTCGCCGAGGACCGCGTCCGGCGCGCACCCGCGCGACAACCCCAGCCCCTTGCCCGGCAGCCACTCCATCGTGCCGTGCTTGCCCATGTGGACGATCGCGTCGGCGCCGAACGAGTTCTCCAGCCACCTGTACGCGGCCATGTAGTGGTGCGACGGCGGCATGTCCGGGTCGTGGTAGATCGCGATCGGGTTCTCGCCGAAGCCGCGCGGCGGCTGGATCATGACCACGACGTTCCCGAACTGGAGCGAGGCGAGCACGATGTCGTCGCCGTCCACGTAGAGGCTGCCCGGCGGCTCGCCCCACGCCTCCAGCATCGCGTCCTTCAGCTCCGGGTCGAGCTTGTCGAACCAGGCCCGGTAGTCGGCGAGCGGCACGCGCGCGGGAGCCGCGGCGAGCTGGTCCTCGGTGAGCCATTCGACGTCGTGGCCGCCGGCCTCGATGAGGCGGTGGATCAGCTCGTCGCCGTTGTCCGGGTGGCCCTCCACGACGTAACCGGCGTCCCGCAGCGAGTCGAGCACCCGTACCGCCGAGGCGGGGGTGTCCAGGCCGACCGCGTTGCCGACGCGCGAGTGCTTGGTGGGGTACGCGGTGAAGACGAGCGCGATCTTCTTGTCGGCGTTCGCCTTGTGCTTCAGCTGCGCGTGCCGTACGGCGATCCCGGCGACCCGCGCGGCCCGCTCGGGGTCGGCCACGTACACCGGGACGTCGTCCGGGCCCTGCTCCTTGAAGGAGAACGGGACGGTGATCAGCCGGCCGTCGAACTCCGGGATCGCGACCTGCATCGCGGCGTCCATGGGGGAGAGGGCGGCGTCGGACTCCTCCCAGGCGCTCCGCGAGGAAGTCAGGCACAGGCCCTGCAGCACCGGTACGTTCAGGTCCGCGAGCGCCCCGATGTCCCAGGCCTCCTCGTCGCCGCCCGCCGACGCCTGCGAGGCGTGCGTGCCGCCGGCCGCGAGCACGGTGGCGACCAGCGCGTCGGCCTGCCCGAGGATCTCGTACAGCCCCTCGTCCGCGCCGCGCAGCGAACCGCAGTACACGGGCAGCGCGTTGGCGCCGCGCGCCTCGATCGCGTCGCACAGGGTGTCGACGAAGGCGGTGTTGCCGCTCAGTTCGTGGGCCCGGTAGAAGAGCACGCCGACGGTGGGACGGCCACCGAGAAGGGCCCGGTCGCCGTGGACGCCGTACTCCGGCATCTTCCGCGGCTCCTCGAAGCCCTCACCCGTGAGCAGCACGGTGTCGGAGAGGAAGCGCGCCAGCTCGGTGAGGTTCTCCGGGCCGCCCTCGACGAGGTACCGCAGCGCCTCGGCGACCACGCCCGCCGGGACCGACGACTCGGCCATCAGTTCGGCGTCGGGCACGGCCTCCCCGCCGAGCAGCACGGTCGGGATGCCGGACGCCTTCAGCGCCGCGAGCCCGTCCTCCCAGGCGCGCTTGCCGCCGAGGAGGCGTACGACGGCGATGTCCGCGCCGTCGAGGAGACCCGGAAGCTCCTCGGTGACGTCCACGCGGGTCGGGTTGCCGATCCGGTAGGAGGCGCCGGAGGCACGGGCCGCCAGCAGGTCCGTGTCGGCGGTCGACAACAACAGCACAGTGCTCATGCGGGCGCTCCCGGTGCGATGAAGGGCAGTCCTGACGGCGCGCCCGACTCGATGAGCCGCCACAGCGCGTCCGTGTCCGCGTGTTCTTCGATGAGGTCGCCGAGCCGGTCGAGCTGCTGCTCGCGCAGCGCGGCGAAGGAGGTGTCGGGGGCGGGGACGAAGCGGCGGCCCGCGGCGGCCGCCACCTCGCGCAGGAAGGCCCGGCGGAACCCGTCGGACTCCAGCGAACCGTGCCAGTGGGTGCCCCAGGTCTGACCGATCCGGCAGCCGTCGAGGAAGGCGTCCCCGCCCTGCACGTCGGCGACGCCGTGGTGGATCTCGTACCCCTCGACCCGCTCGCCGAGGGCCTCGCCCACCGGCCGGGTGAGGGTCTTCTCGCGGGCGAACCGCACCCGCACGGGCAGCAGACCCAGCCCCTCCACGTGCCCGGCGCGGGACTCGACCTCGTCCTCGATGTGCTCGCCGAGGAGCTGGAAGCCGCCGCAGATGCCGAGCACGGGGCGCCCTTCGGCGGCCCGGCGCGCGAGGGCGTCCGCGAGCCGGCGCTCGCGCAGCCACTCCAGGGCGCGTACGGTGCCGCGCGTCCCGGGGACCACCACCAGATCCGCGTCGGCGAGCTCCTCCGGCCGGTCCACGAACCGCACCACGACCCCCGGTTCGGCGGCCAGCGCGTCCACGTCGGTGAAGTTGGACATCAGCGGGACGGCGCACACGGCGACGCGCAGCACGTCCTCGCCCACGGGCGCGGTGACCGCCGACTCGCGCACGGCGCCGCGCAGCGACACCGCCATCCCGTCCTCCTCGTCGATCCCGAGGCCGTGCCGGAAGGGAAGGACGCCGTACGTGCGCCGCCCGGTGAGGCCCTGGAGCATGTCCAGTCCCGGCTCCAGCAGGGAGACGTCCCCGCGGAACTTGTTGACGAGGAACCCGGCGACGAGGTCCTGGTCCTCGCGCGAGAGCAGCGCCACCGTCCCGAAGAAGGAGGCGAAGACCCCGCCGCGGTCGATGTCGCCGACGACGAGGACGGGCAGGCGCGCATTGCGCGCGATACCCATGTTGACGATGTCGGTCCGCCGCAGATTGATCTCGGCGGGCGAACCGGCCCCCTCACAGATCACCGCGTCATACGTGCCCCGCAGTTCGGCGAGGCAGTCCAGCACGGTGCCGAGGAGCGCCTGCTGCCGTCCGCCGTGGTAGCCGCGCGCGCTCATCTCGCCCACCGGCTTCCCCAGCAGCACCACCTGACTGCTCCGCTCACCGCCGGGCTTGAGCAGCACGGGGTTCATGAGCGCGGTGGGTTCGACGCGGCACGCCTGCGCCTGCATGGCCTGCGCGCGCCCGATCTCCGCGCCCTCCCGGGTCACGAACGAGTTGAGGGACATGTTCTGTGCCTTGAACGGCGCGACCTTCACGCCCTGCCGGACCAGCCACCGGCAGATCCCGGCGGTCACGACGCTCTTGCCGGCGTCGGAGGTGGTCCCGGCGACGAGCAGCCCACCACCGCTCATGACGTACGCCCCTTCGTCTTCGTGAGAGTCCTGGCCGCGCGGACGGCGAACCGCGCACCGGCGCACACGCCGAGTGCGAGCGCGCTCACCCGCCGGGACAGCCGTACGGCCCGCTCGATGTCCCGCACCTCGACGGCGCGGCCCTCCCCGTTCAGCACCGGCCGGTGCTCCACCCGCCCCCCGTACGAGAGGGTGCCGCCCAGCCGTACGCCCAGCGCGCCCGCGAAGGACGCCTCGACGGGCCCGGCGTTGGGGCTGGGGTGCTTGTGCGCGTCCGCGCGCCAGGCGCGTACGGCGGTGCGCGGGGCGCCGCCGGCCAGGACGGCGAGGGCGGCGGTCAGCCGCGCGCCCGGCCACCCGGCGAGGTCGTCGAGGCGCGCGGAGGCCCACCCGTACCGCAGGTACCGGGGCGACCTGTGCCCCACCATGGCGTCGAGCGTGTTGACGGCCCGGAAGCCCACGAGCCCCGGCACCCCGCCCACGGCGCCCCACACCAGGGCCCCGACCACGGCGTCGGAGGTGTTCTCGGCGACGGACTCGACCACGGCCCGGGCGATCCCGTCGGCGTCGAGCGCCTGCGGATCGCGCCCGCACAGATGCGGCAGCCGGGCGCGGGCGGCCTCGATGTCACCGGACTCCAGCGCCTCCCCGACGGCCCGGGCCTCCCGCCCGAGCGAGGTCCCGCCCACGACGGCCCAGGTGGTGGCCGCGGTCAGCGCGACGGAGGCGGCGGCGGAGGTACGGACGGCACGGGCGGCGACGGCGGCCAGAGCCACGGCGCCGCCGGCGCACACGGCGGCGTGCAGCGCGCCCCGGCCCCGGTGGTCCCGCCACAGCACCCGTTCCACGGCACCCGCGGCCCGCCCGAACACGGCGACCGGGTGCCCACGGCGCGGATCGCCGAGGAGCAGGTCGCCGAGGAGGCCGGCGGCGGCGCCGTACGCGAAGACGCGTTCGGCCCGCATCGGCTCAGCCGGCCGTCGGAGCGGACGGGACGTCGCTGGTGAATCTCGGTCGGCAGCCGTGCATGGCGATATGTCCTCACTCAGGGTGTCCACGCCCTGGCTCGACGAAATCCGGCGGTGAGAGTTCCTGGCTCCCGGGGTGTACGCCCCGGTGACAGTGGCGGGACCGCGCCGGATTCTCACCGGCTTCCTCTCCTGCCGCCGTAACTGGCTCCGGCAGTCCACCACGGGCTTCGAATCTCAGTCAACTTGCGGTTGACCTGCGCAAGGGGGATGTGCGAAGGCCCACATCTCCTGCCACAGCGGACACGGCACGAGGGCGCCCCGGGTACCGGCCCGAGCCGGCATCCGGGGCGCCCTCACAGGGAGTGCGCCGTCAGGCGACGATCAGATAGATCCCGTACGCCACCGCCGCCGCGCAGGCCGCGAAGCAGGCGTAGGCGGTCGTGGTCGCGAGAACGGCGGAGCCTCCGGACTCGGCCGCCCTCTCCCGCTTGGAGAGACCGATGATGCCGAGGCTGAAGAGGCCGACGAGAGCCACGGTGGCCACGAGACTGACGCCGAAGACGGAGCCGAGGGCTGCCCAGTCGATGTGCATGGTGGGTTACTTCCTTGGAGCTCGGGCCCGGTGCTCAGACCGCGGCCGACGAGGACGAAGCGCCGGCGGTGGCGGCCGGGGTGGCCGCTGTGGCCGGGTCGGACTGGGCCGGGATGGTGACCGCCAGGTCGTCGGTGACCGGACCGGCCGCGGCCGGCGACGGGGTGGCGGCACCCTCGGCGGAGTCGTCGGCTCCGTCCGTGCCGTTGACGTTGGTGTGGTCGACCACCTCACGGCGCGAGACGAGCCAGATCGCCGCGCTGGAGGCGACCAGGAAGACCGCGACGACGGCGGTGCCCCAGGCACCGAAGCCGGTGACCCACTCCGCGAGCGCGGCGACCAGGGCCGCGGCCGGCAGGGTGAGGCCCCAGGCCACGAACATCCGGGTGGCGGTGGACCAGCGGACCACACCGCCCTTGCGGCCGAGGCCCGCGCCCATCACGGCACCGGAGACCGAGTGCGTGGTGGAGAGGGAGAAGCCCAGGTGGGAAGAGGCCAGGATGACCGTCGCCGCGCTGGTCTGGGCGGCGAAGCCCTGCTGCGGCTGGAGGTCGGTCAGCCCCTTGCCCATCGTGCGGATGATGCGCCAGCCGCCCAGGTAGGTGCCGAGCGCGATGGCGAGACCGGCGGAGAGGATGACCCACACCGGCGGGTCGGAGTCCGGGGCGAGCGCGCCGCCGGCGACCAGGGCCAGGGTGATGATGCCCATCGTCTTCTGGGCGTCGTTCGTGCCGTGGGCCAGCGAGACCAGGCCCGCCGAGGTGATCTGGCCGGCGCGGTAGCCCTTGGAGGTGGCCTTCTCGCTCGCGTGCTCGCCCAGCCTGTACGTGAGCCGCGTACCGATCATGGCGGCGACGCCCGCGACGAACGGCGCCGCGACGGCGGGGATCAGCACCTTGGTGACGAGGACGTCGCCGTGCACCGCGCCCATGCCGGCCGAGGCGACGGTGGCGCCGATCAGGCCGCCCATGAGGGCGTGCGAGGAACTGGAGGGGAGCCCGACGAGCCAGGTGAGCAGGTTCCAGAGGATGGCGCCCACGAGCGCCGCGAATATCACCTCGGGCTGTATGCCGCTCTCGTCGACGAGGCCCTTGGAGATCGTGTTGGCGACCTCGATGGAGAGGAACGCGCCGACAAGGTTGAGAACGGCGGACATGGCCACCGCGACCTTGGGCTTCATCGCACCGGTCGAGATGGTGGTGGCCATCGCGTTGGCGGTGTCGTGGAAACCGTTCGTGAAATCGAACGCGAGCGCGGTGATGACCACGATCGCGAGGATCAGCGAGAAGCTTTCCATTTACCTGAGCTTCTGTTGGACGTCAGTGGCAAGTGGAAAGTAAGCAACCCGAGTGAACGGAAGATGAACTGGGGCGGGCCAGGGGGTGTAGTGAGGTGGGGTGTGTCTGTGTTCTCCGTGTCGGAAGCGCGGGCCAGGGCCGGGACCGAGGGCTCGGGGCGCCTCGAACGGAGGCGGAATATCGTCCTCCGTATCCGCGTCCCCCGTGCTGTCGGCGGTACCGGCCCCTCGTCCTACGGGTGACGCGCATCACCGTCTCCGCCACCCGGGCGCCGGCTCCTCCTCCCCGTGTCCACCCCTCCGGCCCCGGCCGCGCCCGGCGGGGCGCCGGCGCGCTCCCTGCCCGGTTCCGGCCGGTCCCCGCTCCGGCGGACCGCCCCGCCCCGCTCCCTCGCACGGCGGGACGAGGCGCGCATCGGGCCGGCTAACCCCTTGCGAAGCGTTTCAGCTGCTTCATCGAGCCGTTGAAGAGATTCTGGTCGCCCGGCAGCCGGCCGCTGTTGTCGTACTGCCAGAACGTCCAGTACTGCCATCCGCCCGGCAGCCTCCCCGCGCCGGAGGAGTTGTAGTGGGCCACCCACAGGGCGTGGTCGGCGGCGAACGCCTTGCTGCCGCCCGTGCACGCGTTCCACCAGTTGGCGTTCGTGTAGATCACCGGACGACGGCCGGTCAGGCGCTTGACCTCGTTACTGAAGGACTTGATCCAGCCGACCATCCTGGTCCGGCTCAGGCCGTAGCACTTCTTCTTGCTGTACGGGTTGTACTCGATGTCCAGCGCCGGCGGCAGTGTCCAGCCGTCGCCGCTCCAGCCTCCGCCGTTGCGCACGAAGAACGCGGCCTGCTTGGCGCCGGAGGACTTGTCCGGCACGGCGAAGTGGTACGCGCCGCGGATCAGCCCCGCGTCGCGGGAGCCGGTGTACTGCTGGGTGAAGTGCGGATTGCGGTAGGTGTGGGACTCCGTCGCCTTGACGTAGACGAACCTGGCGCCCCCGGACCTGGACCTGGACCAGTTGACGTCCTTCTGGTGCGAGGAGACGTCGTGCCCCTTGGGTTTGCCGGCGGCCGAGGCCGGAAGCTCGGCGAGCAGGGTCCCCCCGAGGGCGAGTGCTGTGATGGATGACGCGATGAGTCGGGAACGGTGACGGGACGGCTGGCGATCACGGGCCATGTTTCCCCCCGGAAATGGCGGCGTGCACGACAAATCGTCCAGAGATTACTGGAAGATCGTTGAATCTCGGTTGATCACCAGCCAATCCACACAAGAGGGTGACGTATACGCATATCCCACCTGCCGGAGGGCCGGGTTCCGCCCTACACTCCCCTCTTCCTCCGTACGCCCGGCCCCGGCCTGACAGGATCACGGCATGGCTGATGGGCGAGAGGCCGCGAGCGGCCCGTGGGGAACGAGTGCGGTCGACCAGGACGTGCGCGGGGGACCGGAGCGGAGCGCGCCCGGGGAAGTGGCCTCGGCGTGGGACGAACTCGTGGCCACGGCCCGCCGGACGGTGGCCGACGGTCTCGTCGTCGGTACGTCGGGCAACGTCTCCGTACGGGTGGGCGACACGGTCCTGGTCACTCCCACCGGAGTGCCGTACGAGCGGCTGACACCCGATGACGTGGTGGGCGTGGACCTCGGCGGACGCCAGGTCCTCGGCTCCCTCCGTCCGACGAGCGAGCTGCCCATGCACCTCGCGGTCTACGGCACCACCGGAGCGCGCGCGGTCGTCCATACGCACGCCGTCCACGCGACCGCCGTCTCCACGCTCGTACCGGAGCTCCCGCTGATCCACTACATGGCCGCCGCGCTCGGCGGGGCCGTGCGGGTCGCCCCTTATGCGGCTTATGGCACGCCGGAGTTGGCCGAGAACATGCTCCGCGCCCTGCACGGCCGTACCGCCTGTCTCCTGCGCAACCACGGCACGGTCGCCCACGGGTCCTCCCTCTCCGAGGCGTACGACCGCACCGCGCAGCTGGAGTGGATGTGCCGTGTCTGGCTCACGGCGTCCTCGGTCCCCGGCCTGACGCCCGCACTGCTGAGCCGGGAACAGGTGGCGGAGGTCGAGGAGCGGCTGCGGGGCTACGGGCAGCCGGAGTAACCCGGGACCGGTGGGGTAACCGGACGCCGGTGGGTGAGTGCCGGTACAGGGTCCGGGCGGTCCTCCGTACCGTCCGGACCCTGAACCGCGGCGCGGACCGACCCGGCCCGTTCTCCCGCTGGCCGCCCGTTCCGCCGGAAAGGAGACTGGGGGCGTGCGCACAGTCAAAGCCGCGGCCGCGGCCGCCACCGTCGCCCTCGCGGCCGGCGCGGCGAGTGTCGCCGCCGGCCGGTTCGCCAGCGACGCCGCGCTGAAGGCGTCGGCGGGCAGGCCGTTGCCCACGGAACCCCTGCTGACCGTCCACGCGGCGACGGGCGGGCAGATCACGCTCACCCGCGACCTCGCCTCGCTGCGGCCGGGCAGGTACGGGCTGGCGTCCGGGGACGGCTCCCACGCGGTGGTCGGCCCGGTCCTGGAGGCCGTCCAGACCTCCGTGGACACGGTCGCCCGCCGTCTGGAGCACGTCGTCCGCGGCACCTTCACGCCCGGTGACAGGGTGTGGCTGACGCCGAGCGCGTACGCCGGCGACCCGGGCTCAGCCCTGGGGCTCGACCACACCGATCTCGGGATACCCGGCGAACTCGGCACGCTGCCCGCCTGGTTCGTGCCCGCCGCCCGGACCACCTGGGTGATCGCCGCACACGGCCTGGGCGCCACCCGGGAACACGCCCTCAACCTCGTGGGATTCCTGCACCGGCACCAGTTCCCGGTGCTCGTCCCCGCCTACCGCGGCGACCCCGGCGCACCCCGCTCCCCGGACGGCCTCAACCACCTCGGCGAGGCGGAGTGGCCCGACCTGGACGCGGCCGTCCGCTACGCCGTGGACCACGGCGCCGAGGCGGTGGTCCTGCTCGGCTGGTCCACCGGCGCCACGATGGCCCTGCGCGTGGCGACCCGCTCCGCGCTCCGCGAGCGGATCTCGGGGCTCGTCCTGGACTCGCCCGTGCTCAGCTGGGAGCTCACGCTGCGCGCCCTCGCCGCCGCCCGCCGCGCCCCCCGCGCCCTGCTCCCGCTGGCCGTCCGCGCCGCCCGGGGGCGCACCGCCCTGCGGACCGACCGCGCCCTCCCGGCCGGCGGCACCGAGCGGCCCAGGATGCCGGTCCAGATCTTCCACGGCCCCGACGACGCCATCGCCCCGTGGGCCCTCTCCCGCCGCTTCGCCGAGCGCGACCCGAACCTGGTCTCCCTGCGCACGGTCCCGCACGCCCCGCACGGCGCCATGTGGAACGCCGACCCGGAGGCCTACGAGGAAGCGCTGCGCCGGTTTCTCATCCCGTTGATGTGAAGATCGTCCGTTGATGAACGGACCAGTCGACGCATGAATCAGTCGATGCACGCATCGGTTGATGCATGGGCCACGAGAGCCGGGGAAAGATCGTCCGAGTGGGCACCGGAGCACCAGGACACCGGAGCGCCGCCGCGCGCCGCGGCGGGCGCCGCGCGGTGTCGCGCGGCCGTGGCCGCAGCACGCCGTCCTGGCAGGGTGCGCACACATTCCGTTTGCGCTCCGACCGGGCCTGCTCGGGGCGTCCTGCCCCGTCGCCCGCCTGCTGTGCCGACCGTCCCGACGGTCTCCCTCGGCATTCCGTTTGGGTTTTCGGACCGTCAACCGGAAGACTGCACTTGTGACGTCCCGTAACCCGCGCGACTCCAGGCTCCGACTCGTCGGCCCCCGTACGCTGGCCGCCGCGCCGCGAACCGCGACCCAGCGCCGCCGCCCCGCCCCCCGGCCGCCGGAGGGCACGCCTCCGCCCGCGGAGCTGGCCCGCATGGCCCGCGCCCAGCTGGCGGGTGCCGCCCGGGTCGCCCGCTGGGCCGACACGGCGCTGCACCCCGGCCGCGGTGGCGCGCACGCCGACGGCGCGGCCTCCGACGCCACCGGCAACCTCTCCGACGCGAGCGCCGAACGGGCCGCGGCCGATCTCGGGCTGCACCCCGGCCAGGTGCGTGCCGACTGGGACACGGCACGCCTCGCCGGCCTCGTCGAGGTGCACGGCGGCAGCGCCCGCCCCGGCTGGCGGCTGCGGGCCTGGCACCGCGACGACAGCGCCGTGCTGCGCGGCTGGGTCGCCCTGTTCGACGCGTGGTCGCTGGCGCAGCCGGAGCCCGCCGGCCGTGAGCCCGCCGCCGTCGCCGAGGTCGTCTCCGCGATGCCCCAGGTGCTCTCCTTCCTCCAGCTCTCCGCGGGCCCGGTCCCGGTGGAGCAGCTCCTCGACCTGCTGCAGCAGCGGGTCACCGAGCTGCGCACCGAGCGCTGCGAGGTCCCGTACGGGCCGCAGCCCGCCCCCGCGCTCGTGCCCGCGCCCGAACCCGCCGCGGGCGGGGTGCCCGCCCCGGAGCCGGGCGGCGACGACACCCCGCTCGCCCCGCTCCTCGACTGGGCCCTGCACGCCCTCGCCTCCGTCGGCGCCCTCACCTACGGGGACCGGCAGGCCACGCTCACCCCGCTGGGCAGCTGGGCGGTGTGGGTGAAGCTGGAGCAGATCTGCGTCGCCGCGCAGAGCCCCGCCGGGAACATCGAGGTGTCCGCCGAGGACATGCTGCGCGGCTGCGCCCAGCTGCGCCCGAACGCCGCCCGCGCCGAGTACCGCGCCTGGCTCGCCGCCCGCCCCGTCGGCGGTGCCGTCACCGAACTCCTCGACGCCGCCCGCGGCGAGGACGCCCTGCTGCGCGGCCTCGCCTTCGAGGCGCTGCGCGTGGTGGGCGCCCCCGCCGAGCCCGAGGTGCGGGCCGTGGTCGACGAGACCCCGCTGCGCCCGTACGCCCTGCTGTGGCTCGCCGAGCACGACGGCGCCGACCCCGAGGAGGCGCACGAGGTGCTCACCCGCGAGGAGGCCACCTGGCTGTGGGTCGACACCGCGGCGGCCGTCGCCGACCACGGTGAGGCCCCGCTCCTCGTACGCCACCTGGAGTCCGCGGTGCAGCCCACGGTGCCCGCCCTGCTCGACGAGGTCCGCGCGGTCGGGCATCCGCGCACCGTGCAGGTCCTGGTGGCGCTCGCCGCCGCGCACCCCGACCCGGCCCTCGCGAAGGCCGTGCGCCGGGCCGCGTTCCAGGTCCACACCGGAGGCAGCTGACCGGACCCGGGCGACGGGCGGCCCGGATGCGTCGGCCCGGGTGCGGGGCGGCCTAGATGCTCACCTCGGGGGCGTACGTACCGAAGGTCCACACATTGCCCTCGACGTCCCGGACCAGGTAGTCCCGCGAGCCGTGGTCCTGGTCCGTCGGCGGCAGCAGGATCTCCGCGCCGTGCTCCACGGCGCGCTGGTGGTGCGCGTCGACGTCGTCCACCACGACGTACACCCCCACGGGACCCGCGCCCTCCGCGGCCGTGTCGAACAGGCTGCCGTTGCCTCTGGAGCCGAGCATCACCGCGCCGTTGCCCTGCGCCAGCTCGGCGTGCAGCACCGTGCCGTCCTCGCTCTCGTACACCGACAGCTCGGTGAAGCCCAGAGCCTCCGTGAGCTGTCTCAGCGCGGCCTTCGCGTCCGCGTACAGCAGCGTCGGACAGATGCTCGGTCGCCCGCCCTCCATGCCCGTCATGCCGATCTCCCTCCCGCCCGACGGCCGAGCCGGCGCCGGACATCACCGGAATACGACCTGCCGCCCAGTTTGGCACCCACCACCGACAACGCCGGGTCCCCGCTGTGCCCGCGACCGCGCCCCGCTCCGGTGACCGAGACCACGCACCCCCGCCCGGCAACGACGGAAAACCGCTTGCTACCCCCGGTTAGACTTGGCCCATGGCCGTTCTCCTCGCGCATTAGACGGCGTGTCCGCCCTCAGCCGCCCACCCCGCCGTCAACGACCCTGCCCGGGAGTCTGTCCGTGATCTCCGCCTCCGGTATCGAGCTGCGCGCCGGTGCCCGCATCCTCATCGAGAACGCCACCTTCCGCGTCGCCAAGGGCGACCGCATCGGCCTGGTCGGCCGCAACGGCGCCGGCAAGACGACCCTGACCAAGGTCCTCGCGGGCGAGGGCATCCCCGCCGCGGGCACCGTCACCCGCTCCGGCGAGGTCGGCTACCTGCCGCAGGACCCGCGCACCGGCGACCTCGACGTGCTCGCCCGCGACCGCATCCTCTCCGCGCGCGGCCTGGACACCCTGCTCCGCAAGATGCGCGAGAACGAGCAGCGCATCGCCAACGGCCAGGGCGCCACCCGCGAGAAGGCGCTGAAGCAGTACGAGCGCCAGGAGACCGAGTTCCTCACCAAGGGCGGGTACGCCGCCGAGGCCGAGGCCGCCACCATCGCCGCCGCGCTCAACCTGCCCGACCGGGTGCTCGGCCAGCCGCTGCACACCCTCTCCGGTGGTCAGCGCCGCCGCGTGGAGCTCGCCCGCATCCTGTTCTCCGACGCGGACACCCTGCTCCTCGACGAGCCGACGAACCACCTCGACGCCGACTCGATCGTCTGGCTGCGCGACTACCTGAAGACCTACCGCGGCGGCTTCATCGTCATCTCCCACGACGTCGACCTGGTCGAGACGGTCGTCAACAAGGTGTTCTACCTGGACGCCAACCGCTCCCGGATCGACGTCTACAACATGGGCTGGAAGCTCTACCAGCAGCAGCGCGAGGCCGACGAGAAGCGCCGCAAGCGCGAGCGGCAGAACGCCGAGAAGAAGGCCGCCGCGCTGAACGCGCAGGCCGACAAGATGCGCGCCAAGGCCACCAAGACGGTCGCCGCGCAGAACATGGCCCGCCGCGCCGAGCGCCTGCTCTCCGGCCTGGAGGAGGTCCGCCAGCAGGACAAGGTGGCCAAGCTGCGCTTCCCCGAGCCCGCGCCCTGCGGCAGGACGCCGCTGATGGCGGAGGGCCTGTCGAAGTCGTACGGCTCGCTGGAGATCTTCACCGATGTCGACCTGGCCGTCGACAAGGGCTCCCGCGTGGTCATCCTCGGCCTCAACGGCGCCGGCAAGACCACCCTGCTGCGGCTCCTCGGTGGCGTCGAGCAGCCCGACACCGGTGCCGTCGTCCCAGGTCACGGCCTCAAGCTCGGCTACTACGCGCAGGAGCACGAGACCCTCGACCCGGACCGCACGGTGCTGGAGAACATGCGCTCGGCCGCACCCGACATGGACCTGGTCGAGGTCCGCAAGGTGCTCGGCTCGTTCCTGTTCTCCGGCGACGACGTCGACAAGCCGGCCGGTGTCCTCTCCGGCGGCGAGAAGACCCGGCTCGCCCTCGCCACGCTCGTCGTGTCCTCGGCCAACGTCCTGCTCCTCGACGAGCCGACCAACAACCTCGACCCGGCCAGCCGCGAGGAGATCCTCGGCGCGCTGCGCACCTACAAGGGAGCGGTCGTCCTGGTCACGCACGACGAGGGCGCCGTCGAGGCACTCCAGCCGGAGCGGATCATCCTGCTCCCGGACGGCATCGAGGACCTCTGGGGCTCCGACTACGCGGATCTCGTCGCCCTCGCCTGAGCACCGTGATGAGCACCGTCATACGCGCTTGATCGAATGAATGATCCACTGTGTATGGATCATTCGGCCGATCCGTGATCCATCATCTGTGTGAGATCTCCTCGTACCGGGGTGTGTTCACCATCGATTTCACGGCCGGGCCCCCTCGCACCGGGGGCCCGGCCGTCGCGCGTCTCTGACCTGCTAATTCTCCGGGAAGTCCGTTCGGTCGTACGGATATCCTCGCGCGGAATCTCACGTTCCACTCGTGGGTATGCGCTCCCGTCGTCACAACCTTGTCTCACGGACCTTGCCGAATGGGTGGCCATCGGGCCCGGGAGGGGTGATCATGAGGAGACCAGAGCGCACTTCCCATGAGGAGGCACGGGTGGCCGAGACTCTGAAGAAGGGCAGCCGGGTGACCGGCGCCGCGCGCGACAAGCTCGCGGCAGACCTGAAGAAGAAGTACGACTCCGGTGCGAGCATCCGGGCACTGGCCGAGGAAACCGGCCGCTCGTATGGCTTCGTCCACCGGATGCTCAGTGAGTCGGGCGTCACGCTGCGGGGACGCGGCGGGGCGACGCGGGGCAAGAAGGCCCAGTCGGCCTGACACCGGGCGGCCCCTCGTTCTCGACGGTGGCCACCCGGTCGGCCTTCCCTCCGATCCCTTGAGGGACCCGGGGGACCAACGGGCCGACCGGGTGGTTACTGTGCAGTCACTTACGGACGTCGGCGCGTGTGACGTACGGCGTCCCTCGACCGCACCCACCGGAGGCGCCCCATGGCCACGCCCGACAAGGACCTCGCTCCCCTTCTCGACCGGAACGGCGTACGGCTCACCGTCGACGACGCGCTCGCCACGGTGACCCTGACCAACCCCGCCAAGCGCAACGCCCAGAGCCCCGCCCTGTGGCACACGCTCGTCGAGGCCGGCCGGGTGCTGCCGGGTTCCGTCCGGGTGGTCGTCCTGCGTGCCGAGGGCAAGTCGTTCTCGGCGGGGCTCGACCGGCAGATGCTCACACCGGAGGGCATCGAGGGCCAGACCTCGTTCGCCGACCTCGCGCGCGGCGGCGACGCCGAGGCCGACGCGGTCATCGCCGGGTTCCAGGAGGCGTTCACCTGGTGGCGGCGCAGCGACATAGTCTCCGTCGCGGCCGTGCAGGGGCATGCCATCGGCGCCGGCTTCCAGCTCGCGCTCGCCTGCGACCTGCGCGTCGTCGCGGACGACGTGCAGTTCGCCATGCGCGAGACCTCCCTCGGCCTCGTCCCCGACCTGACGGGTACGCACCCCCTGGTACGTCTCGTGGGGTACGCGCGAGCCCTGGAGATCTGCCTCACCGGGCGCTTCGTCCACGCGGAGGAGGCGGTGAGCTGCGGCCTAGCCAACCTCGCCGTGCCCGCCGACCGGCTCGACGACACCGTGCGGGACCTGACCGCCGCCGTGCTGGCCGCGCCGCGGAACGCCGTGATCGAGACCAAGGCCCTGCTGCTCGGCGCGCAGGAGCGGACGCACGAGGAGCAGCGTGCCGCGGAGCGGGCCGCGCAGACCCGGCGGCTGCGGGACCTGACGGGTCTCGGCGAGTAGCGGACCGCGCCCGCGACCCGGCGGCGGGGCGCGCGCTCAGCCTGCCGCCGGGTCCACCGCCGTCACCAGCACGGCCACCGACGGCCGGTCCGGCAGCGCCTCGCCCGCCGCCGTGCGCACCGCGCGTGCCACCTCCAGCGTCCGCCGGGCCGATGTGACCGCGAGCTCCACGCGGACGTGCCGGTGCGGCAGCGCGGGACCGGTCCCCGTCCCGGCGCCCGTACCGATGCGGATCGCGCGGGCGGGCATGCCCAGGACACCGGTCAGCCGGGTCACGCCCGGAACGCCCAGCACGGCGGCGGCCACACGGGCCTCCTCGTCGTCGCCGGGCACGCGCGGTGCGTTCCCCTGCGGTTCGGTCTCGTCGGCCGGAGCGGGCCCCTTCTCGGCGGAATCGGGCCCGTTCCCGGTCGACTCCGGTCCGCTTTCGACCGAATGGGGGATGCTTTCGGCCGACTGATACGCGTACCTGCTCCCGGACGGCTCGGTGCCGTCCGGATCGCCCTCGGGCACCGTGTCCAGCAGTCCTGTCACCCGCAGGTCCACCTCGGTCACCGTCAGGCCGAGGCGCTCCGCCGCGGCCTGTGCCAGCGCCGTCCGCAGCCGGGACGCCGCCGCCGGGAGCGGCTCGGCGGCCGGGGCCAGCGGGCCCGCCACCGCCCGGAACTCCGCGTCGACCCGCAGCGGCCCCGGTGGCAGCGCGCTCGGCGGCGGCGGTACGGCGGGGTCGTACGGCTGGTCCGGGCGGGCCGGCGAGAGCCGCAGCCGGCCGAGGCGCACCCCGCGCACCTGGGCGGCCGCGTCGCGCAGCACCGGGCCGGCCGCCTGCTCCGTGATCCACGCGCCGTCGCGGGGCCCGCCCAGCGGGAGCACCCTGCCCAGGGCGAGCCGGCGTCGTACCTCGTTCAGGTCCATGCGCGCCGCCCTGCCCGAATGCGCCGCGTCCCGTTCCGTCCCAGCCCGCTCGTCCGGCGTCATTCCTCCAGCCTGCCGCATACCCGGCGCGCCGACAGGCGTCCGCACTTAATGTGGGCGGAAGAGGACGACCGGAAGGGACGTGCGCCATGACGGACATGACGGAGCGGAACCGGACGGGGAAGGCCGAGGGCGATCAGACGGCGGAGCTCTCCACGGGCCGCCGGGGTGCCCGGCGGGGCGGCGGCGACCCCGGCACCCGGGGGCGCACCACCATCGCCGACGGGGTCGTCGAGAAGATCGCCGGGCTCGCCGCGCGGGACGTGGTCGGTGTGCACGCCATGGGCAGCGGGCTGTCACGGACCTTCGGCGCCGTGCGCGACCGGGTGCCCGGTGGTTCGAAGGCCGTCACACGCGGTGTGAAGGCCGAGGTCGGCGAGGTGCAGACCGCGCTCGACCTGGAGATCGTCGTCGAGTACGGCATGGCCATCGCGGACGTGGCCCGCGCCGTCCGGGAGAACGTCGTCGCCGCCGTCGAACGCATGACGGGACTGGAGGTCGTCGAGGTCAACATCGCCGTCAGCGACGTGAAGCTGCCCGACGAGGAGGAACAGGAGGAGCCGGAGCCCCGGCTGCAGTAGCCCGGTCGGGCCCTCGGACCGCCGGGACGAACGGAACCGAACCGCTGAGGAGCGCACAGCATGAACATGGCCGTGGTCGGCATGATCGCCGGAATGGTGCTGGGTTTCGCCGGGTACTTCGGCGGCTTCGGTGCCTTCCTGCTGGTGGCCGCGCTGGGCGCGGTCGGCTTCGGCGTCGGCCGGTACCTGGAGGGGGACCTGGACGTCGCCGACTTCTTCCGGACGCGTGACGACCGCCGGCGGTGACACCGATGAGCGGTGACCGCACCGACGGCGACCAGGGGGACCGTTCCGGGCTTGCCGCCGGGGACCGGCCGCAGCCGGTGCTCCCCGTCGTCGCTCCGGCCGAACGGGGTGCCACCCGGATCGCCGAGCGGGTCGTCGCGAAGATCGCCGCGCAGGCGGCGCGCGAGGCACTGGGCTCCCTGCCGCCGGAGGCCGCGCCGCCGCACGCCGGCGTGGACGTCCGCCCGCGCGCTCCCGCCCCCGCCGTCGCGGGGGAGGTCCCCTCCGCGGCCGTCCACGTCCGTGTCGGCCTCGAACTCGACTACCCCACCGACATCGGCGGCCGGTGCGCCGCCGTGCGTCGCAGGGTGACCGAGCGGGTCGAGGAGCTGGCGGGGATGACGGTGCCGGAGGTGGCCGTCCGGGTGGAGCGGCTGCACCCGGCGCACCCGACCGGCGCGGCGCACGGGAGGATCCGATGAGCGAGCCCCGGGGCCCCGAGGACACCGACGGCACACGGCCGCCACCGGTCCTGGAGAAGGAGAACGAGCGGGAGAAGGAGAACAAAGGGGAGAGGGAGGACGAAAGGGAGAGGCAGGAGACGCCGGTCGGGGGTCCCGGACGGCTCGGGCACACCGGCCGGCCGGACTCCGCCGCCGGCCAGGAGCCGCCGCCCGGCCCCGACGACGGAGGACGTCAGCGGCGCTTCTGGTCCGCGCGCCGCGTCCCCGCCGGAGCGCTCGCCCTGCTGCTCCTCGCCGGTACCGGTCTCCTGCTGTACGACGTCGTCGCCGTCCGGGCCGGCCGGCCCGCGATGTGGTGGCGCCGGTCCCTCGCCCGTGAGCTCGCCGAACGGCCTCTCGACGACATCTGGGTGCTGACCGGCGCCGGGATCGCCGTGGCGCTCGGGCTGTGGCTGCTGCTCCTCGCGCTGACGCCCGGCCTGCGGGACGTGCTGCCGATGCGCCGCGTCCACCCCGACGTCCGGGCGGGGCTGCACCGGGACGCCGCCGCCCTGAACCTGCGCGACCGGGCCATGGAGGTGCCGGGCGTGCGGTCCGTACGGGTCCGGGTGCGGCGCCGCAAGGTCGACGTGCGGGCGGTCGCGCACTTCCGGGAGCCCGACGAGGTACGCGCCGACCTCGGCACCGTGCTCACCGACGGCGTCGGCCGGCTCGGACTCTCCCGGCCGCCCGCACCGGCCGTACGGGTGCGGCGACCGGGACGGAGGAACGCGGAGGGATGAGACAGGTGATCCGGATCGTCAACCGGCTGCTGCTGGGACTCGGCGGGCTGCTGCTCGTGGCGGCCGGCGGGTCGGTGCTCGCCGTCGGCCTCGGGGTGCGGCCGCCCGCATGGTGGGTGTACGACGGACGGCACGACGTGCTGCTCGGCGACACCGCGCGGACGCGCTGGCGGGACACCGGCTGGTGGTGGCCCGCCGTCATCGCCGTGCTCGCCGCGCTGGTGCTGCTCGCGCTGTGGTGGCTGGCCGCCGTGCTGCGGCGGCGCCGGCCCGGCGAGGTCCTCGTGGACACCGGGGACGGCGCCGGCGCCCTGCTGCACGGCCGGGCCCTGGAGGACGCCCTCGCCGGCGGGGCGGAACGGACGCCCGGCGTCGACCGCGCCCACGTACGGCTGACCGGACGGCGCCGCGCTCCCGGCGCGCGGATGCGGCTCCTGCTGCGGCCGCACGCGGACCCCGGCCGGGCGCTGCGCCTGCTCGCCGGGCGGACGCTCACCCAGGCCCGGGACTCGGCCGGGCTGGCCGCCCTGCCCGCCGAGGTACGGTTCCGGACGGCCGGGCACCGGGCGGAACGGGTGAGCTGAGCACCGTACGGAAGTCGGGCCGGAAGGAGCCCGGAAGCCGGGCGGAGGGGCTCAGAACCCGCGCCGCGAGCCGCCGTCCACCGGCACCATGATGCCCGTCAGGTACGACGCGGCCGGCGACAGCAGGAAGGCGGAGGTGCGCCCGAACTCCTCCGGGGTGCCGTACCGCCGCAGGGGGATCCGGGCCTCGTTGGCCGCGCGGGCCGCCTCCGGGTCCGGGGAGAGCGCGTCCAGTTCCCGCACCCGGTCGGTGTCGATGCGCGCCGGCAGCAGGCCCACCACGCGGATGCCACGCGGACCCAGCTCGTCCGCCAGGGACTTGGCGAAGCCCGCGAGGCCGGGGCGCAGACCGTTGGAGATGGTCAGGCCGGGGATCGGCTCGTGCACGGAGCCGGAGAGCACGAACCCGATGACGCCGCCCTCGCCGAGCTCAGCGGCGGCGGCGCGCGCCAGGCGCACCGCCCCGAGGAACACCGACTCGAACGAGGTCGCCCACTGCTCGTCCGTGGTGTCCGACACGAAGCCGGGCGCGGGGCCGCCCACGCTGATCAGGATGCCGTCGAAGCCGCCGAAGTGCTCCTTCGCGGCGGCGATCAGCCGGGTGGCGGCCCCGGGGTCCGCGTTGTCCACGGCGACCCCCACGGCGTTCTCACCGAGCGCTTCCGCCGCTCTCGCCACGCCGGTCTCGTCGCGTCCCGTGACGACGACCTTCGCGCCGTCGGCGACGAGTTCCCGCGCGCTCGCGTGGCCCAGCCCGCGGCTCGCACCGGTGACGACGTACACCCGGTCCTTCAGTCCAAGATCCATGCGCTTATCCTGCCCCCTCGTCCCCGAACAGGGCGAGGGCGGTGCCCACGAGGCCGATGTGGCTGAACGCCTGCGGGAAGTTGCCGAGCTGGTGGCCGGCCGCGGGGTCGTACTCCTCCGCGAGCAGGCCCACGTCGTTGGCGAGCCCCACCAGCCGTTCGAACAGCTCGCGCGCCTCCTTCGTGCGCCCTATCAGGTGCAGGGCGTCCGCGAGCCAGAACGAGCAGACGAGGAACGTGCCCTCGTCGCCCGGCAGCCCGTCGACGGCCGACTCCTCGGCGCTGTAACGGCGCAGGAGACCGTGGTGGCCCAGCTCGTCACGGACCGCCTCTATCGTGCCGATCACGCGCGGGTCGTCCGGCGGCAGGAAGCCGACACGCGGGATCACCAGCAGCGCGGCGTCCAGCTCCCGCGAGCCGTAGAACTGCGTGAACGTGTTCCGCTCGGGGTCGTAGCCCCGCTCGCACACCTCGCGGTGGATCTCCTCCCGCATCGCCCGCCAGCCGTCGAGGTCGCCCCCCAGTTCGGGCTCGGCCTCCAGGGTGCGTACGGCACGGTCCGCGGCCACCCAGGCCATCACCTTGGAGTGCACGAACTGGCGGCGGCCCCCGCGCACCTCCCACAGGCCCTCGTCCGGCTCCCGCCAGGCCGTCCTCAGGAAGTCCATCAGGGCGCACTGCAGCCGCCACACGTGCCGCTCGGGCGGCAGCCCCGACGCGCGGGCCAGCGACAGGGAGTTCATGACCTCGCCGTACACGTCCAGCTGGAGCTGCTGCGCCGCGTCGTTGCCGATACGGACCGGGGCCGAGTCGCGGAACCCCCGCAGCCACGGCAGCTCGTACTCGGGCAGGCGCCGTTCGCCGGCCAGCCCGTACATGATCCTGAGGTCCGCCGGGTCCCCGGCGACCGCGCGCACCAGCCAGTCGCGCCAGGCCACGGCCTCCTCCTGGTAGCCGCCCGCGAGGAGCGCGCCGAGGGTGAGGGTGGAGTCGCGCAGCCAGCAGTACCGGTAGTCCCAGTTGCGCACGCCGCCGACCAGCTCGGGGAGCGAGGTGGTGGGCGCCGCGACGATGCCGCCCGTCGGCGCGTAGATGAGGGCCTTGAGCGTGATCAGGGAACGGACGACCGCGTCCCGGTACGGGCCGTCGTAGCGGCAGTGGGACACCCACGCCCGCCAGTCCTCGACGCTGTGCCGGAGCGCCTCGAACGGGTCGACCTCGGGGGGAGGCGCCTCGTGCGAGGGGTGCCAGGTGAGGACGAACGCGACCTTCTCGCCCGCCCCGACGGTGAACTCGGAGTGCGTCGCCCGGCCCTCACCCCAGGTGTGCACCTCGGGTTCGCTGCGCAGCCACGCCGAGTCCGGGCCCGCGACCGCCACCCGGTGCCCGTCCGTCCTGCGCACCCACGGCACGATCGAGCCGTAGTCGAAGCGGAGCCGGAGCGTGCTGTGCACGGTCACCCGGCCCTCGAGCCCCTCGACGATGCGGACGAGGTCGGGGGCACGGTCACGCTGGGGCATCAGGTCCGTGACGCGGACGGCGCCCTCGTCCGTCTCCCACTCGGTGTCGAGGACCAGCGTGTCGTGATGGTATGCGCGCCGGGTGCACGCGCCCGCGCCCTTCGGGGCGATCCGCCAGTGGCCGTTCTCCTCGGTGCCGAGCAGCGCCGCGAAGCACGCCGCCGAGTCGAAGCGCGGCAGGCAGAGCCAGTCCACGGAGCCGTACCGGCTCACCAGGGCGGCCGTCTGGTGGTCCCCGATCAGGGCGTAGTCCTCGATGCGGGGGTGATTCTCGGTGCGGGGTTGGTCCTCGGGCGGAGAGCGGTCTCCGTCGCGGGCAGGGTCTCCGGTAAGGGGATGCACGGCTGCCGTCTTCCCTGCGACCTGGACGGTCAATCCGTGATCCGTGGCGTCGCGGGGGGAAGCGGGGACTCCGGTCCTACACCGTGGCGGGCGCCTTCTCCTGCTCGCCCTCGGCCGCGGCCGCCTCGGCGCGGTCGCGGAGCTCGCGGCGGACCAGGATCACCCAGCCGACGGGGACACCCGCGGCGAACAGCCACCACTGGACGGCGTACGCCATGTGCGGGCCGATACTGCTGTGGTCCGGCTCGGCTACCAGCTCCGGGCTGCCGTCCGCCGGCTTCGGGGAGACCAGTTCGACGTAACCGGCGAGGACCTCCCGGCCCAGCAGTTCCGTCTGCTGCTCGCTGTTGATGAGCATGACCTGGCGGTCGGGGAGGCCCTCGAGGTCCTTGATGCCGCTGTCGGCGGTCGTCTGGTCCGGCATCAGCCGCCCGGTGACCGTGATCTCGCCCGTCGCGGGCGCGGGGATGTCGGGGAACTCCGTCTGGGAGCCGTCCGCGGGGATCCAGCCGCGGTTGACCAGGAGCACCCGGCCGTCGTCCAGCACGAACGGGGTCAGGACGTGGTAGCCGACCTTGTCGTCGGAGTTCGTGCGGCGCCGGACGACGACCTCGTGGGCGGTGTCGAACCGGCCCTCCGCCGTCACCGGGCGGTACAGGTCGTCGTCGCCGACGGACCCGCCGGGCGAGGTCAGCGAAGTGACGGGGACCGGGTCGGCGTTCAGCGAGTCGGAGATGACCTTGTTGAGGGCCACCCGGTGCTCATGGCGGTGCAGCTGCCAGAAGCCCAACTCGATCATCGTCGGGATGAGCGCGAGCGCGACGAGGGTGACGATCACCCACTGCCGGGACAACAGGAAGCGGTACACCCCATGACGGTACCTCCCCGGGTCCGGGGTGCCCTCACGCGGGTGCGGCCGAGCGGCGCGCCGTGCCCTCCGGGCGGCTCGGGCGGCTCAGACCTTGTCGACGACTTCCGTCCTCCCCGTCGCGGTACGCGCGCAGTGCGCACAGCAGTACCACCGGCCCTCCACCTCCACGCCCTGATTGACGATCGGCGCACGGCAGTGCTCGCAGACGGGGGCCATGCGGTGGATCGCGCAGGCGAAGCAGTCGAAGACGTGCACCTCGCCCTGCGCGTGCACCTCGAACGTCATGCCGTACTCGTTGCCGCAGACTTCACACGATGCCATGCGCCACAGAGTGCGGCGCGGGCGCGAGAGGGGCGAGCGGACACCGGGCGAGTCGCCCGGCAATCACTCGTACGCCCGTCACTCCGTCACCTCGGTCCCGTCACCCCGGCACTCTCCCCCCGTCACCCCTCGGACGCCGGTTCCACGTCGCGCAGCAGTTGCCCGAAGGCCGCCTCGTCGATCACGGGCGTCCCGTACTGGCGTGCCTTGACCACCTTCGACGTGCCCGAGTCGGGGTCGTTGGTGACGAGGAGGCTGGTCAGCCGGGACAGGCTCGTCGCGACGTGCAGCCCGGCCTCGGTCGCGCGGTCCTCCAGCAGTTCGCGCTCGACCGACGTGTCTCCGGAGAAGGCCACCCGCATGCCCTGTTTGAGCGGTTTGCCCTCCTCGTAGCGGCCCGGGTTGGGATACGGGCACGCGGGGCGCTTGCGGGCCGGGCGCCAGCCGCCCGGCCGGTAGCCCCCCGAGGACTGCCGGCCGATGAGCGGCGCGGCCGACCACTCGGTGAGCGGACGGCACTCCAGGAGCGGCAGTCGCACGCCCCTGCTCACCGCCGCGTGCAGGCTCGGCCGGAACGCCTCCGCCAGGACGCGCGCGTCGTCCAGCGCGTGGTGCGCCCGCTGCTGTACGACACCGAAGTGGGCCGCCAGCGACTCCAGCTTGTGGTTGGGCAGCGGCAGGGCGAGCTCCTTGGAGAGCGCGATGGTGCACAGCCGCTGCCTCACCGGGGGCTCACGGTCGGCGCGCGCGTACTCCCGGGCGATCATCGACCAGTCGAAGACCGCGTTGTGCGCGACGAGCACGCGGCCGTCCAGCCGGGCGGCGAACTCCTCGGCGATGTCGGCGAAGAGCGGCGCGCCCTCCAGCACGTCGCTCGTCAGTCCGTGGATCCACACCGGCCCCGGATCCCGCTCGGGGTTCACCAGCGTGTACCAGTGGTCCTCGACCTCGCCGCGCGCGTCCAGCCGGTAGACGGCGGCGGAGATTATCCGGTCGTCCCGGGCGAGGCCGGTGGTCTCCACGTCGACGACCGCGTACCCCTGGGGATACGCGGCCGGCCAGGAAGTGTCGGACGCCGCGGTCGTACGGTCTTCGAGCATGGTCACTGAGGATACGGGCCGGGACTGACAGCGCGGTTGCCGCCGTCCCGGACACGGGAGGCTGCTGACTGTTTGCCAGGAATGGGCGGGATCGGGGGATTCACGCGCGGGATCGGGAGATACGTACGGACGCGGGCTGCCGTGCGCGTGCTCCGCGCGGCCGAGCGGGGGGAATCCCCGCCGTCCGCCGGGAACATGACGGACCCGCAGCGCGCCCGTGGAACGGCGCTCTGGCGGCCTCACCGCCTGCGCCGATCCGCTCACCAGCGGATCGGCACCGGCACCGCCGTCAGCAGGGCCGACACCGCGACGACCACTCCCAGCACCACGACCTCCGCGCGCGCCGGCGTGCAGGCGGTGAGCGGGTCACTCGCCCGGCTCAGCCGCAGCCGCGCCACCAGCGCCAGGGCGGCGACGACGACCATGAGCAGCAGCTTGGCCAGCAGGACGCGTCCGTACGCGGTCGTCGTCGACTGCTCCAGCACCGTCTCGGGCGGCATGCGGCGCAGGGTGCTGCACACTCCCGTCGCCGTGAGGGCGGCCAGCAGAACGGCCGCCACGCGCGCGTAGAGACCCAGCAGCGCGGCGCCCGACCCCTCCGCCTGCGACAACGGTTCCGCGCGCGTGCCGCGCCAGTGGCGCAGGGTCCGCAGGACGTACAGCAGCCCGCCCACCCACAGGGCCGCGCACGCGACGTGGACCAGGGTCAGCGCGCTGCCGACCAGCGGGCCGTGCTCCGTCGTGGGATGCGCCCGCAGCGCCTCGGCCACGGCGATCGCAGCCAGCGGCCAGACCTGTGCGGCCGGACGGCCGAAGAGGGCGCACAGGCCCGCCGCCGCGAAGGCGTTGACCTCCAGGAGGGCCAGCACGCCGTCCCGGGTCTCGTACAGGCCGCCCACGTCGATGTCGCCGACACCGGCGGGCACCAGGTTGCCGGTGGCCACGACCGAGGCGAGCCCCAGGGCGGCGAGGAACCCGGCGGCGGCCGCGTGCGGGGCCCAGCTCCGGGGCGCCCCCGTGGGCGCCCCGGGCACCCGGCGCACCAGCCGGGCCACGAACAGTTCGCCCGCCGGGACGCACAGGGCGGCGAACAGGACGGTGCGCAGCAGCGCGATACCGCCCGCGCCCGGTGTCTCCGCCTCACCCGTCCCGTCCAGCGCGGCGCGCGGCCCGAACAGCGGTATCAGCGCGGCGGCGGTCACCAGGACGAGCACGGCGACGGCGCGGACGACGCCTCCGCGCGGGCGGGCGCGGAGGGCGGCGTGGCGCGCCGTGCCGGCCGGGGCGGCGACCGCGCCGTGTTCCCCGCCGCCCCGGGGAACGCCCTCGTCGCCCCCACCCGTGCCGGTTGTCGGTCGTATCAAGCTCACCCCAGCACTTCACCAGTCGCCACAGAACCGGGCAAGTCCTGGGAAACGACCGGCCTCACGGGCGTACCGTGCACGCGCGCGTGGGCCGGACGGTACGCACCGCCCGGCCCACGCGTTCCAGCGTTCCCTCTGCTTGACGGAGCTCCCTCTACCTCACGAGGCTCCCTCTACTTCACGGCCTTGAGCGCGTTGACGATGCCGAAGCCGTAGAAGCCGTTCACCCGCTTGCCGCCCTCGCAGACGGCGTCCTGCGTGCCGTTGCCGTCCTGGTCGTACGACGCGGGGCAGCCCGGGTTGTCGGCCTGCGCCTTCAGCAGCGCCTGCAGCGTGACACCGGTCGCCCACGGGTGCTTCGACTTCAGCAGGGCGGCCACACCGGCGGCGTGCGGTGACGCCATCGAGGTGCCCTGCAGATACGCGTACTCGTTGCCCGGCATCGTGGACAGGATGCGGCCGTTCTGCGACGGGGTGTCCGGGATCTGGTAGCGCCCGTCACCGCCCGGGGCGGCGACGTCGATCACGCCGTTGCCGTAGGACGAGTAGTACGCCTTGTCGGCGTCCACGCCCGTCGAGCTGACCGTGACGACACCCGGGAGCTGGGTCGGCAGGTCGTAGCAGACGCTCGGGTCGACGGTGCGGTCCACCGGGGTGGAGTCGTTCGGGCTGGAGGTGTCGAGGATCTCGTCACCGGCGAGGTCGTGGTTGGAGTTGCCCGCCGAGGCCAGGTGCAGCAGGCCCTTCTTCTGGCCGTAGAGCTGCGCCCGGTTCACCGCGTCGACGATGGCCCGCTGGTCGGGGTCGGCCTTGCAGGCGTACATCCACGGGTCGACGTAGTAGCTGTTGTTCGTGATCTCCACGCCGTGGTCGGCGGCGAACATGAACGCGCAGACGACGTTCTCCGCGTAGAACAGCCCGCTGTCCGGGTCGCTCACCTTGATGCCCGACACCTTCACGCCCGGCGCGACACCGGCGACGCCGACGCCGTTGCGGGCGGCGGCGATCTCACCGGCCACGTGGGTGCCGTGGTAGTCGGCCGCGGTGTACGGGCGCCAGGCGCCCTCGCTGGTGTCCGCGACGCCGCCGACGCAGTTGGCCGACTGCGACTTGGAGAAGTTCGGGGCGAGGTCCTCGTGGGTGTCGTCGACGCCGGTGTCGATGACAGCGACGGTGACCTTCGGACTGCCCGGGTTGATCTTCGCGGCCTTGTCGGCGCCGATCGCCCGGATGTCCCACTGGTCGGCCTCCAGCGGCTCGCTGCCCGGCGTCCTCGCCGAGGCGGCCTCCACCTTCGCGAGCTCCGCGGCCGTCAGGTAGTCGGCGGCGCCCTCGTCCGTCGTCCCGGCGGGGGTCAGCGGCGAGGTGCGGGTGGCGCCCGCGGACTGCACGCCGCGAACGGCGCGGATCTCGTCGCCGAAGCCCGGGTCGGCGGAGTGCGCCACGATCACGCCGATCTTGTCGTGCGTGGTGACGACGGTGCCGCCCGCCTTCGCTATCGCCTTCTTCACCGAGGCGATGGTGAAGCGGTCCGTCCTGGTGTTGACGACATAGGCGAGCTCCGGCCCGTCCGCGGCGGCCGCTACGGACGAGGCCGCCGAGGGGGAGGGCGCGGCCGCGGCGACGCCCGGCAGGAAGCCGAGCGAGGCGGTGAGCGACAGCACGACCGGCACGGCCAGGGCGAGACGGTGTCTGGGGCGCGAACGAGCCATGGGATCTCCCCATCATCGGAATCATCGGGAACCTGAACCCCCGGCGGCGCGGGACCGGCCGGGCAGGTACATGACGGTTGGTGCAGGCTGAAGCTATCCCTCGTTTCCCTGGCCAGCAATGATTTCCGGCAGCGAGGACCGAAGAACAGGGAAACCCCTCACTCCCACCCGTACGGGGCCATCCGGGTGAAGGACTCGCGCGACGGCCCGTGCGGACCCGCGTGGCGACTTGCGAAAGAAGCGTGGCGCGATTGAACCGGTTCCCCCGCGGCGCCGTGACGTTGAGCATGGAGCCCGAGATCGCCCGGGCGCATGGACCCGCACCAGCAACGCGAGGAGACTCCGTGGCAACCGACGCACCGCCCCCTTCGAAGTCAGAGCACCGGCTTCCCCCGACGGAGGAGTTCGTCCGCGTCCAGGGCAGCGCGGACTTCGGTGAACTGCGCCGCTCCTACCGCTCCTTCGCCTTCCCGCTGACCGTCGCCTTCGTCGCCTGGTACCTGCTGTACGTACTGCTGTCCAACTTCGCGGGCGGCTTCATGGGCACCAAGCTCTTCGGCAACATCAACGTCGCCCTGGTGTTCGGTCTCGCCCAGTTCGTCACCACGTTCCTCATCGCCTGGTGGTACTCGCGGCACGCCGCGAGGAAGCTCGACCCGCAGGCGGAGGCCATCAAGACCCGGATGGAGGGCGGCGCGTGAGCCCCGTACAGCAGGTACAGCAGACCGTGCTCGCCGCGAACGAGGCCAGCGAGCACCGGCCGCTCATCATCTCCCTGTTCGCGGCGTTCGTCCTCGCGACCCTCTTCATCACCGTCTGGGCGGGCCGGCAGACCAAGGACGAGGCGGACTTCTACGCGGGCGGCCGCCAGTTCAGCGCCTTCCAGAACGGGCTCGCGGTCTCCGGCGACTACATGTCGGCCGCGTCGTTCCTCGGCATCGCGGGCGCCATCGCCATCTTCGGCTACGACGGCTTCCTCTACTCCATCGGCTTCCTCGTCGCCTGGCTGGTCGCCCTGCTCCTGGTGGCCGAGCCGCTCAGGAACTCCGGCCGCTACACCATGGGCGACGTCCTCGCGTACCGCATGCGCCAGCGCCCGGTGCGCACCGCCGCCGGCACCTCCACCATCGTCGTCTCGATCTTCTATCTGCTGGCGCAGATGGCGGGCGCGGGTGTCCTCGTCTCGCTGCTGCTCGGCATCACCAGCGACGCCGGCAAGATCGCCATCGTCGCCCTGGTCGGCGTGCTGATGATCGTCTACGTCACCATCGGCGGCATGAAGGGCACCACCTGGGTGCAGATGGTCAAGGCCGTGCTGCTCATCGGCGGCACCCTGCTCATCACCTTCCTGGTGCTGCTGAAGTTCGACTTCAACGTCTCCGACCTGCTCGGCTCCGCCGCCGAGAACAGCGGCAAGGGCGCCGCCTTCCTGGAGCCCGGCCTCCAGTACGGCGCGACCGCCACCACCAAGCTGGACTTCATCTCCCTCGGCATCGCCCTGGTGCTCGGCACCGCGGGTCTGCCGCACATCCTGATCCGCTTCTACACGGTGCCCACGGCCAAGGCCGCCCGGAAGTCCGTGAACTGGGCCATCGGCATCATCGGCGCCTTCTACCTGATGACCATCGCCCTCGGCTTCGGCGCCGCCGCCCTGATCTCCCAGGACGAGATCATCGAGTCCAACCCGTCCGGCAACACGGCGGCCCCGCTGCTCGCCCTGCACCTCGGCGGCGTCGACTCGGCCTGGGGCGCTGCCCTGCTCGCCACCATCTCGGCGGTGGCCTTCGCGACGATCCTCGCCGTCGTCGCCGGCCTCACCCTCGCCTCGTCCTCGTCCTTCGCGCACGACATCTACGCCAACGTCATCCGCAAGGGGAAGGCCACCGGCGCCGAGGAGATCCGCGCGGCCCGCTGGGCGACGGTGTTCATCGGCATCGTCTCCATCGCGCTGGGCGCCCTCGCCCGCGACCTCAACGTGGCCGGCCTGGTCGCGCTGGCCTTCGCGGTCGCCGCCTCCGCCAACCTGCCGACCATCCTGTACAGCCTGTTCTGGAAGCGGTTCACCACCCAGGGCGCGCTGTGGTCGATCTACGGCGGGCTGATCGTGGCCGTCGGCCTGGTGCTCTTCTCACCGGTGGTCTCGGGCGCGCCCACGGCGATGTTCCCCGGCGCCGACTTCGACTGGTTCCCGCTGAAGAACCCGGGCATCATCTCGATCCCGTTCGGCTTCCTGATGGGCTGGCTCGGTACGGTCCTCTCCAAGGAGGAGCCGGACGCCGACAAGTACGCCGAGCTGGAGGTGCGCTCCCTCACGGGCACCGGCGCCCACTGATCCCGGCGCGCTGATCGCCCCCTCTCGCCGACGGCCGTGTCGCTGGCCCCCGTACGTCGCAGCCAAGCGCCGTACGCCCCCGGGACACGGCCGTCGGCGCGTTACGCGGGTCCGGGCCCCGGGAGTTGTCCGTGCCGTCACGTAGGCTCGCAGGTGCCGGACAACCGATGATCCGTTCCTAGGGAGGGGGCCGACGTGCTCATCGACACCTACGGCCGGGTGGCCACCGACCTGCGGGTCTCGCTGACCGACCGGTGCAACCTGCGCTGCACGTACTGCATGCCCGAGGAGGGCCTGCAGTGGCTGGCCAAGCCGGACCTGCTCACCGACGACGAGATCGTCCGCCTGATCGGCCTCGCGGTCACCTCCCTCGGCGTCGAGGAGGTCCGCTTCACGGGCGGTGAGCCCCTGCTCCGCCCCGGCCTGGTGGGCATCGTGGAGCGGGTCGCCGCCCTCGCGCCGCGCCCGCAGATGTCCCTCACCACCAACGGCATCGGTCTGAAGCGCACGGCGACGGCGCTGAAGGCGGCGGGCCTGGACCGGGTCAACGTCTCGCTGGACACCCTGCGCCCCGACGTCTTCAAGACCCTCACCCGCCGGGACCGCCACAAGGACGTCCTGGAGGGACTGGAGGCGGCCCGTGACGCCGGACTGACCCCCGTCAAGGTCAACGCGGTCCTGATGCCGGGCATGAACGAGGACGAGGCACCGGACCTCCTGGCCTGGGCCGTCGAGCACGGCTACGAGCTGCGGTTCATCGAGCAGATGCCGCTCGACGCCCAGCACGGCTGGAAGCGCGAGGGCATGGTCACCGCGGGGGACATCCTCGCCTCGCTGCGCACCCGCTTCGAACTCACCGAGGAGGGCGCCGACGAGCGCGGCTCCGCCCCCGCCGAGCGCTGGCTCGTGGACGGCGGCCCGCACCGCGTGGGCGTGATCGCCTCGGTCACCCGCCCGTTCTGCCGCGCCTGCGACCGCACCCGGCTCACGGCGGACGGGCAGATACGCACCTGTCTGTTCGCCCGGGAGGAGACCGATCTGAGGGCGGCCCTGCGCTCGGGCGCCCCCGACGAGGAGGTCGCCCGTATCTGGCGGCTCGCCATGTGGGGCAAGAAGGCGGGCTCGGGCCTGGACGACCCGTCGTTCCTGCAGCCGGACCGGCCGATGTCGGCGATCGGCGGCTGACCTACGCCCGGTCCTCCCCGGGCGCCCGCCACTCCGTGAGCTTCACGACGTCCTTCAGGAACCCCCGCACACCCAGGAACTCCGACAGGTGCTCGCGGTGCTCCTCGCAGGCGAGCCACGTCTTGCGGCGCTCGGGGGTGTGCAGCTTCGGGTTGTTCCACGCGAGCACCCAGACGGCGTCGGCGCGGCATCCCTTGGCGGAACAGACGGGGGAGGAGGGGCCGGAGCCGGGGACGTCGAGAAGGTTCACGCCTCGACCCTAACGCGCTCGGACTCCGGGCGATCGCCGCCCCAAAAGGCGACGCCGAGCAGCCACGGGGGGAGCTGCCCGGCGTCGGTCTTGTCGCTCCGACGGGGGATGCGGAGCGCCTACGAAGTATGTCACGCGGAACCCGCTGCCCGGGACCGGAACAGCATGATTGATCTGAAGCAATTCCCCGGACCGCCGCGCGAACGGGTTCCGCTTGCGCCTGCTCAACCGCCGGGAGGACCGAGGTCAGAGCCGGTCCCCGGGCTCGCCGCGGGGCGCTCCCGAGTCGGCCGGCGCGTCCTCCGCACCGGCTTCCGCGCGGTCGTGCGCCGGCGGCGCGATCATCGGCCGCGCCGGCGGCGTCACGAACGTGGACGGCAGCCCGGGCGCGTTCTCCCGGCCCGCGTTGGCGATCACCACGGCGATGTAGGGGAGGGTCATCCCGAGCACCAGCGCGACGATCGCGACGTGCCGTTCGACGTTCCACAGGAGCGCGGCCGCGATCACCGCCACCGTGCGGAGGGACATCGAGATGACATACCGCCGCTGCCGGCCGCGCACGTCCTCGGCAAGGCCCTGCCGGGCTCCGGTGATCCGGAAGACCTCACCGTCGCGTCGCTTCCGCATCACGCTCCACCACCCACCCGCATCGGCCACTCCCCGGCCCGTGATCCGGTACCGACCCGGTCAGTGCAACAGGCCCGCACCAACCACCACATTACGCCGCGCCCCAGCGGCCCACGAGACCGGGGCACCTCCGCCGGGGATGCGCCGTAGCGCGTACGGCCCCGCCCGGCATGCGCCGTACCGCGCACCGGCCCACACTGGGCGTGACCTTCCACGTCGAGCGCCGGTCGGAGCCGACCCAGGCGCTTTCACGCGACATCCAGGGGACACCGGGGGACAATCGAGGGCAGAAGGAGGCAGACATGGGCTGGCTATGGGCGATCATCGTCGGGTTCGTGCTGGGTCTGCTGGCCAAGGCGATCATTCCGGGCAAGCAGCACAGTCCGCTCTGGCTGACCACGATCTTCGGCATCCTCGGCGGCATCATCGGCAACGCGCTCGCCCGGGCTTTCGGCATCGCGTCGACGCCGGGCATCGACTGGGGCCGCCACGTGCTCCAGGTCGTGGCGGCCGTCGTGATCGTTTTCCTGGGCGACATGGCGTACATGGCGCTACGGGGCAACAAACAGCGCGCGTAAGCGGCGGACGGGAAGAGTCCCGCGCCCCTCGATCGAGGGGCGCGGGACCATGCCGGTGTGCGGCTCCGCCTACGCCCCGGTGACCTCGACCGCCGCCAGGTTCTTCTTGCCGCGGCGCAGCACCAGCCAGCGGCCGTGCAGCAGGTCCTCGCGGGCGGGGACGGCGTCCTCGGCGGCGACCTTCGCGTTGTTCACGTAGGCGCCGCCCTCCTTCACCGTCCGCCGCGCGGCCGACTTGCTGGCCACCAGGCCCGCCTCCGCGAACAGGTCCACCACCGGCGCGAGCTCGGCGACCCGGACGTGCGGCACCTCCGAGAGGGCCGCCGCCAGCGTCCGGTCGTCGAGCTCCGTGAGCTCGCCCTGGCCGAAGAGGGCCTTGGACGCGGCGATCACGGCGGCCGTCTGGTCGGCGCCGTGCACCAGCGTGGTCAGCTCCTCGGCGAGCGCGCGCTGCGCGGCCCGGGCCTGCGGACGCTCCTCGGTCTGCCGCTCCAGCTCCTCCAGCTCCTCGCGGGACCGGAAGGACAGGATGCGCAGGTACCGGGAGACGTCCCGGTCGTCCGTGTTCAGCCAGAACTGGTAGAACGCGTACGGCGTCGTCATCTCGGCGTCGAGCCAGACGGCGCCGCCCTCGCTCTTGCCGAACTTGGTGCCGTCCGCCTTGGTCATCAGCGGCGTCGCCAGCGCGTGCACCGTGGCGTCGGGCTCCAGCCGGTGGATCAGGTCGAGGCCGGCCGTGAGGTTGCCCCACTGGTCGCTGCCGCCCTGCTGCAGCGTGCAGCCGTAGCGCCGGTAGAGCTGGAGGAAGTCCATGGCCTGGAGGAGCTGGTAGCTGAACTCCGTGTAGCTGATGCCCTCGGAGGACTCCAGGCGCCGGGCCACCGACTCCTTCGTCAGCATCTTGTTGACGCGGAAGTGCTTGCCGATGTCGCGGAGGAACTCGATCGCGGAGAGGTTCTGCGTCCAGTCGAGGTTGTTGACCATGACGGCCGCGTTCTCGCCCTCGAAGGACAGGAACGGTTCGATCTGGCGGCGCAGCCGCTCCACCCAGCCGGCGATCGTCTCCGGCGGGTTCAGCGTGCGCTCGGCGGTCGGGCGCGGGTCGCCGATCTGGCCCGTCGCGCCGCCCACCAGTGCCAGCGGCCGGTGCCCGGCCTGCTGGAGCCGGCGCACGGTGAGCACCTGCACCAGATGGCCCACGTGCAGGGAGGCCGCGGTCGGGTCGAAGCCGCAATAGAACGTGACGGGACCGTCCGCGAGCGCCTTGCGCAAGGCGTCCTCGTCGGTGGACTGGGCGAAGAGCCCACGCCACTTCAGGTCGTCGACGATGTCCGTCACGGTTCTCGTTCTCCTCGGATGACTCGTGGGGCGGTCGGCATGACCACCGCCCTACGAGGTTATACGCCCCCGCCGACAGCGCTCACGGCGTTATCGGCGGGGCTCGCCTCACACGCCCTGGCTGACCGAGCTCATGTTGAAGTCCGGGACGCGCAGCGGCGGCATCGCGGCCCGGGTGAACCAGTCGCCCCACTCCCGCGGCAGCGTCTTCTCCGTGCGCCCGGCCTCCGTCGCCCGGCCCAGCAGGCCGACCGGCGACTCGTTGAACCGGAAGTTGTTCACCTCGCCGACGACCTCGCCGTTCTCGACCAGGTAGACGCCGTCCCGGGTCAGCCCGGTCAGCAGCAGCGTCGCGGGGTCCACCTCGCGGATGTACCACAGACAGGTGAGCAGCAGCCCGCGCTCGGTGTGGGCGACCATCTCCTCCAGTGAGCGGTCCCCGCCCCCTTCGAGGACGAGGTTGCCGAACCCGGGCGCCACCGGCAGTCCGGTCAGGGCCGCGCTGTGCCGGGTGGTCGTCAGGTGCTTGAGCACACCCCCGCCGATCCACTCGGTGGCCGGCACCGGCAGTCCGTTGTCGAACACCGAGGCGTCGTCGCCGGAGGAGTGGGCGAGCACGAAGGGGGCGGACTCCAGACCCGGTTCGTCCGGGTCGCTGCGCAGGGTCAGCGGCAGCTCGGTCAGCCTTTCGCCGACGCGCGTGCCGCCGCCCGGCGCGGAGAACACCGTCCGGCCCTCGGCCGCGTCCCGGGCCGACGCCGACCACATCTGGTAGATCAGCAGGTCCGCCACGGCGCTCGGCGGCAGCAGCGTCTCGTAGCGTCCGGCGGGCAGCTCGATCCGGCGCCCGGCCCACGCCAGCCGCCGGGCCAGCTCCTCGTCCAGCGCGCCCGGGTCGACGTCCCGGAAGTCGCGCGTCGACCGCCCGGCCCACGCGGAGCGTGTGCGGTCCGGGGACTTGGCGTTGAGCTCCAGCGTGCCCCTGGGCTGGTCGTGGCGCAGGCGCAGTCCGGTCGACGTCCCCAGGTAGCTGGAGACCATCTGGTGGTCGGCGAACCCGTAGAGCTCCCGGCCGTTCGCCCGCGCGCGGGCGAACGCCTCGCCGAGCGCGGGCGCGAAGTCCGCGTAGACGGCGGACGAGGTCTCGGCCGGGACGTCCCGGAAGCCGGGCGACTCCGGGACGTCCCGGACGAGGGGCTGCGCGTCCTCGGCGGGCCCTGCCGCGCGCGCGGCGTCCTCCGCGGCCCGTACCAGGGACTCCAGTTCGCTGGCGGTGACGGCGGACCGGGACACCACTCCGGTGGCCGTGCCCTCCGCGCCGTCGACGGTCGCGACGACCGTCAGCGTCCGCCCGCGCGTGACGCCGTTCGTGGTCAGCGCGTTGCCCGCCCAGCGCAGATTGGCCGTCGAGTGCTCGTCGGCGATGACCACGCAGCCGTCGGCCCGGGACAGTTCGAGGGCGCGCTCGACGATCTCGTGCGGCTTGTTCGTGCGCGCGGTCATCGTGCCGCCTCCTGCGTGGTGTTCAGAATGGTGACGCCCTTGAACAGGGCCGAGGGGCAGCCGTGCGACACGGCGGCGATCTGGCCCGGCTGGGCCTTGCCGCAGTTGAAGGCACCGCCCAGGACGTACGTCTGCGGACCGCCGACCGCCGCCATGGAGCCCCAGAAGTCGGTGGTGGTCGCCTGGTACGCGACGTCTCTCAACTGCCCCGCGAGCCGCCCGTTCTCGATACGGAAGAAACGTTGTCCCGTGAACTGAAAATTGTACCTTTGCTGATCGATTGACCATGAACGGTCGCCGACGACGTAGATGCCGCGGTCCACGCCCCCGATCAGGTCCTCGGTCGACAGCCCGCCCGGATCCGGCTGGAGCGACACGTTGGCCATGCGCTGCACGGGCACGTGGGCGGGGGAGTCGGCGTAGGCGCAGCCGTTGGACCGCTCGAAGCCCGTCAGCTTCGCGATGCGCCGGTCGAGCTGGTAGCCGACCAGGGTCCCGTCCCGCACCAGGTCCCAGCTCTGGCCCTCGACGCCCTCGTCGTCGTACCCGATGGTCGCGAGCCCGTGCTCGGTGGTGCGGTCGCCGGTGACGTTCATCAGCTCCGAGCCGTACTTCAGCGTGCCCAGCCGGTCGAACGTGGCGAAGGAGGTCCCCGCGTACGCGGCCTCGTAGCCGAGCGCGCGGTCCAGCTCGGTGGCGTGGCCGATGGACTCGTGGATGGTCAGCCACAGGTTGGACGGGTCGATCACCAGGTCGTACACGCCGGCCTCGACGCTCGGCGCGCGCATCTTCTCGGCGAGCAGCCCGGGGATCCGTGCCAGCTCGTCCTCCCAGTCCCAGCCGGTGCCCGTCAGGTACTCCCAGCCGCGGCCCACGGGCGGCGCGAGGGTCCGCATGGAGTCGAACTCGCCGCTCGACGCGTCGACCGCCACCGCGGTCAGCTGCGGGTGCAGCCGGACGCGCTGCTGGGTGGTCACGGTCCCGGCGGTGTCGGCGTAGAACTTGTTCTCGTGCACGGTGAGCAGCGAGGCGTCCACGTGGCTGACCCCGTCGGCGGCGAGCAGCCGCGCGCTCCACTCCGCCAGCAGCCCCGACTTCTCCTCGTCGGGCACGGTGAACGGATCGATCTCGTACGAGGACACCCACGTCCGCTCGGCGTGCACGGGCTCCTCGGCCAGCTCCACCCGCTCGTCCGAGCCCGCCGCCTTGATGACCTGCGCGGACAGCTTGGCCATGGCCACGGCCTGCGACGCGACCTTGGCGGCGGCGTCCATGGTCAGATCCACGCCGGACGCGAACCCCCACGTCCCGCCGTGCACCACCCGCACCGCGTACCCCAGGTCGGTCGTGTCCGAGGACGAGGAGGGCCTGGCGTCCCGCAGCCGCCAGGAGGCGCTGCGCACCCGCTCCAGGCGGAAGTCCGCGTGCTCGGCGCCGAGCGCACGCGCGCGGGCGAGCGCGGCGTCGGCGAGGGCGCGCAAGGGGAGTGCCGTGAAGGCTTCGTCGATGGAATGAGGCACCGCCGTCTCTTTCTGTCGGGCTGAAGGGCTGTCGCGCTGTCCGGGCGACCGTGGTCGCCGTGTCCCGTGACTGCTCCGATCATGTCGCGGCGACGGCCCGCGAACCATGGGTTCGCGGGTGACGGAAAGCCGTCGCACGCCTCCGCCGGGGCCGGCCGGGCCGGGCGGGCGGCTGTAGGAACCCCACAGGACCCCTGCGGAGCCACTGTCGGTGCCCGATTGTCCGGACGACCGGACGGACCGATAGGTTTTCGGGGAAGCCGCACGTCGGCCAGGTGGCCGTCACAGGCGTATCTTCCGCTATCGAAAGGGTGATCCGTTGAGCCGCTCGGTTCTCGTCACCGGAGGTAACCGGGGCATCGGCCTCGCCATCGCCCGCGCGTTCGCCGACGCCGGCGACAAGGTCGCCATCACGTACCGTTCGGGCGAGCCCCCGGAGGGTTTCCTGGCCGTCAAGTGCGACATCACCGACACCGAGCAGGTGGAGCAGGCCTACAAGGAGATCGAGGCCGAACACGGTCCGGTGGAGGTCCTCGTGGCCAACGCCGGCGTGACCAGGGACCAGCTCCTGATGCGCATGACCGAGGACGACTTCACCTCCGTCCTCGAGACCAACCTCACCGGCACCTTCCGGGTGGTCAAGCGCGCCAACCGCGCCATGCTGCGCGCCAAGAAGGGCCGCGTCGTCCTGATCTCCTCGGTGGTGGGGCTCCTCGGCTCGGCCGGGCAGGCCAACTACGCCGCCTCCAAGGCCGGGCTCGTCGGCTTCGCGCGCTCCCTGGCCCGTGAGCTGGGCTCGCGCAACATCACCTTCAACGTCGTCGCCCCCGGCTTCGTCGACACCGACATGACCAAGGTGCTCACCGACGAGCAGCGGTCGAAGATCGTGTCGCAGGTGCCGCTCGGCCGGTACGCGCAGCCCGAGGAGATCGCCGCGACCGTGCGGTTCCTCGCCTCGGACGACGCCTCGTACATCACTGGAGCCGTCATTCCCGTTGACGGCGGACTGGGAATGGGTCACTGATCACATGAGCGGAATTCTCGAGGGCAAGCGCGTCCTGATCACCGGTGTGCTGATGGAGTCCTCCATCGCCTTCCACACCGCCAAGCTGGCCCAGGAACAGGGCGCCGAGATCATCCTGACGGCGTTCCCGCGGCCCACGCTGACCGAGCGCATCGCCAAGAAGCTGCCGAAGCCCACCAAGGTCATCGAGCTCGACGTCACGAACGACGAGCACCTCGGCCGCCTGGCCGACGTCGTCGGCGAGGAGCTCGGCGGCCTCGACGGCGTCGTGCACTCCATCGGCTTCGCCCCGCAGGACGCCCTCGGCGGCAACTTCCTCAACACGCCGTTCGAGTCCGTCGCCACCGCCATGCACGTCTCGGCGTACTCGCTGAAGTCGCTGACCATGGCCTGCCTGCCGCTGATGCAGAACGGCGGCTCCGTCGTCGGCCTCACCTTCGATGCCCAGTACGCCTGGCCGCAGTACGACTGGATGGGCCCGGCCAAGGCCGCGCTGGAGGCCACCAGCCGTTACATGGCGCGCGACCTGGGCAAGCAGAACATCCGCTGCAACCTCGTCTCCGCCGGCCCCATCGGCTCCATGGCCGCGAAGTCCATCCCGGGCTTCGCCGAGCTGGCCTCGGTGTGGGACAGCCGCGCCCCGCTGGAGTGGGATCTGAAGGACCCCGAGCCGGCCGGCCGCGGTGTGGTCGCCCTGCTGAGCGACTGGTTCCCGAAGACCACCGGCGAGATCGTCCACGTGGACGGCGGTCTGCACGCGATCGGCGCCTGAGCGTCCGTACGCCCTCGACGCCCCGCTCCCGCGACGCGCGGAAGCGGGGCGTCACCCGTCGGGAGCAGCAGACCGGGCGCCCGGCCGCCCCGGCCGCGCAGGCTGGAGGGATGCACCGCGTCGCAGCCGTACGGCCCAGGAGGTCCCGTTGTGCGCCTGTTCCACAGCCTCGCTCCGGTCTTCGCGGCCACCGTGCTCCTGCTGACCCTGCCGTACGAGGCGGTGCCCCACGCGCGCGCGGGGGAGGACGGGCCGCAGGTCACGCGCGAGCCGTCCGGGGCGGAGTGCCGGACCGGCGTCCACGGCTCCCGCGTGGTCGCCCACTGCCACAACCCCTACCCGGACGCCGACCAGGTCCGTCTGCACGTCGAGTGCGCGCGCTGGTGGGACCTCGACACCGACGGGCCACCGGTCGTGGCGGACCCGGCCCGGACCGTACGGCTCACCGGGCGCTGCTGGCAGGAGATCGGCTCGGCGTGGGTCAGCCACGGGCGCTAGGGCGCCCCGAACGGCAGACGAGGGGATAGCCCGCGGCGCATGACGCGGCGGCCTCCGCGTCACCCGCGCGGATCGCGTCGACCAGCCGGGCGTGCTCCATGTACGTCTCCGGTGTCAGCCGCTCGCCGACGTCCTCGCGCAGCCAGTCCCGCAGCACCTCGCCCAGGTCCGCGTACACCGCCGTCATGGCCTCGTTGTGGGACGCGGCCACCACCGCCAGGTGGAAGGTCGCGTCGGCCGCCACGAAGGCCTCCGCGTCGCCCGACTCCCATGCCTCCTCGCGACGGACGAGGAGGGCGTCGAGCTGCTTGAGGTCCTTGTCCGTGCGCCGGGCCGCCGCCAGCCTCGCGGCACTCGACTCCAGGGCGGAGCGCAGCTCGGCGATGTGGTCCGGGTCGGCGCCGGCGAAGCGGCGGTGCATCACGCCGGCCAGCTCGCTGGTCGCCACGACGTACGTGCCGGAGCCCTGCCGGATGTCGAGCAGCCCGTTGTGCGCCAGCGCGCGCACGGCCTCACGGACGGTGTTGCGGGCCACGCCGAGCTGTTCGACCAGCTCCGGCTCGGTGGGGATACGGGAGCCGACCGGCCACTCGCCCGAGGTGATCTCGTTCCGCAGCGCGGCGATGACCTGCTCGGACAGCGCCGAACGGCGCGGGTGGCTCAGCGGCATGGCGACACCCTCGCACAGGTGACGGGGGAGCGGCGCGGCGGGAGTGGACGAGCATTCATCCCATGATTCTATGATGGGGCTCATGACACGTGAGGAGACACGGACGAGAACGTCCACAGCGGTGAGTCCGGCACCCGGAACCACGGCCGCCGAGACGTCCGCCACGCGCGCGTGGACGACGCGTCTGGTGATCGTCGGCATCGTTCTCACCGCCCTCAACCTCCGGCCCGCCATCACCAGCCTCGGCGCGCTCCTCGAAGAGGTGCGCGACGGGCTCGGCATGAGCGGCACCGTCGCCGGGCTGCTCACCTCCGTGCCGTCGCTGTGCTTCGCCGTCTTCGGGGTCACGGCGCCGCGTCTCGCCCGCCGCTTCGGGCCCGGCGCCGTGGTGTGCGCCGGCATGGTCGCGGTCGCAACCGGCCTGGCGGTCCGGCCCTACGCCGGGAGCACGGCGGGCTTCCTGGCCGCCAGCGCGCTCGCCCTCATGGGCATCGCCGTCAGCAACGTCCTGATGCCGGTGATCGTCAAGCGCTGGTTCCCGGACCGCGTGGGGTCCATGACCGGGCTGTACTCCATGGCCCTCGCCCTCGGCACCTCGACCGCGGCGGCGGTCACGGTTCCCGTGACCGGGGCGCTGGGCGGCGACTGGCAGTCCGGCCTCGCCGTCTGGGCCGTCCTCGGGGCGGCGGCCGTGCTGCCGTGGATACCGGTGGTGACACGCGCGCGGGGCGGCGGCGCCGCGGACGGTGCCGCGCGGAGCGAGGGAACCGCACGGCGGAGCCCCCGGAAACTGCGCGTCAGCCGGAGCCGTACGGCCTGGGCCCTCGCCGTCTTCTTCGGGCTCCAGTCCACGGCCGCGTACATCACGATGGGCTGGATGCCCCAGATCTTCCGCGACGCGGGCGTCCCGGCCGGTACGGCGGGTCTGCTGCTGGCCCTCACCATGGTGATGGGCGTGCCCCTCGCCTTCGTCATCCCGCGGCTCGCCGCACGCCTGCCCAGCCAGGGGCCGATCGCGGTGGTGCTGGGCCTCTGCGGGCTCGCCGGGTACGCGGGCCTGTACCTGGCGCCGGCGGGCGGCGCCTGGGCGTGGGCCTTCCTGCTCGGCATCGCCAACTGCGCCTTCCCGCTGGCCCTCACCATGGTCGGCATGCGGGCGCGGACCGGTGCGGGCGTCGCCCAGCTCTCCGCGTTCGCCCAGAGCACCGGCTACCTGATCTCGATCCCGGGGCCGCTCCTGGTCGGTGTCCTGTACCAGCACAGCGGCGGCTGGGAGGTGCCGCTCGCGCTCATGGCGGCCCTGATGGTCCCGCAGACCCTCATGGGCATCCTGGCGGGCCGCGACCGTACGGTGGAGGACGAGGCGACCGGGTGACCGCTCCGCCCGCGACGGCGGGCGCGGTCCACCCGCGACGGCGAGTCCGGGTCACCCCGGCGGCGGTCCGGCCGGCGGTGGTGGGACACTTGCGGCATGCCTGTGCTCGACCCGAACCCCCAGAACGGCCAGAAGAAGATGCTGCTCGTCTTCGGCTCCTTCTTCGCCATCTTCGTGATCATCGCCATCGTCGCGACGATCGCCGCCCCCTGACGGCGCACCGCCCCCGACCGTGCCGCCGACCCCGACTTCGATCGCGCCGGACGCGGCCCATGGTGGGGCCGGCCCCCGTATCCCCTAGGGGGTGAGACTCAGGGTGAAGTGGGTGGATCACCGGATGGGGCGCGGGGCCCGGGTTCCGTAGCTTCGGGATGTGGCCACGAAAGGCAGGTCACGGACCGTCCGAGGACCACGGAGGCGGCATGCCGGCCCCAGCGCACCCCCATCCCCACCCGCCCCACCCGGCGACCACCGAGGGCGCCCGCACCCGGTTGCCCTGGTGGGCGCTCGCCCTGCCCATACTCGCCTTCGTCGTCCTCCTGCTCCTGGTCCTCGACCCGTCGAACGCACGAGCGGCCGACGAGCCGGCGGCCGCGCAGATCGTCGTATGGATACGGCACGCCCTGCTGTACGCGCTGCCGTAGCCGCGGAACGCCACGGCGAGGACCGCGGCGCGTGGCGGCGGGCACCGGCGCGTCCGGTGCACACCCCCTGCGCCACCGGCCGGGTCATGACTCCAACTCCCTGCGCCCCTTGGCGTGTTTCGTGCGAAGCTGGGACGCATGAGCGTCGCAGAACCCCGCAGGATCGTCCTCTTCCGGCATGCGAAGGCCGACTGGCCACAGGTTTCCGACCATGAGCGGCCGCTCGCCGACCGGGGTCGCAAGGACGCCGCCGTCGCCGGGCGCAAGCTCGCCGACTCCGGAATCTCCCTCGACCTGGCTCTCTGCTCCACCGCGGCCCGGACCCGCGAGACGTGGAAGCTCGCCGTTCAGGAACTGCCGCAACGGCCGAAGACCGTCTACGAGGAGCGGGTCTACGAAGCCTCGCCCGGCGAGCTGATCGCCGTGCTCAACGAGCTGCCCGACGACGCGCGGAACGTCATCGTGATCGGCCACAACCCCGGCATCCAAGGGTTGGCCGACATCCTGCCCGGCCGTTCCGAGGGCGACGCGCGCGAGCGGATGGGCCGCCGTGGGTTCCCGGCCGCCGCCTTCGCGGTGCTCTCCTTCGACGGCTCCTGGAAGAGCCTGGAGCCGGGAGCGACCACCCTGATCGACTGCTGGGCGCCCACGGAGTAGGCCCGCCGGACCCGGCCCCCGGCCCGGGAAGCGCCAAGGCCCGGCACCTCACGAGTGCCGGGCCCCTCGGCCTGCCGACGGGCGATGCCCGCTGCCCACGCGTACGGTTCGCCGGCACCGGCTCACCGGTCGTCGTGCATGTCCGCCGCCTCGACCTCCTCCCGGGTCACCCCGAGCAGATAGAGGACGGTGTCGAGGAAGGGGAAGTTCACGGCCGTGTGCGCGGCCTGGCGTACGACGGGCTTGGCGTTGAAGGCGACACCCAGACCGGCCGCGTTCAGCATGTCGAGGTCGTTCGCGCCGTCGCCGATCGCCACCGTCTGGGCCAGCGGCACCCCGGCCTCGGCGGCGAACCGGCGCAGCAGCCGCGCCTTGCCCGCGCGGTCCACGATCTCGCCGACGACCCGGCCGGTGAGCTTGCCGTCGACGATCTCCAGCGTGTTGGCCTGCGCGAAGTCCAGCCCGAGCCGTTCCTTCAGGTCATCCGTGACCTGGGTGAACCCGCCCGAGACGACACCGACCTGGAAGCCGAGCCGCTTCAGCGTACGGATCAGCGTGCGCGCCCCCGGCGTCAGCCGTACCTCGCCGCGCACCTTCTCGACCACCGAGGCGTCGAGTCCCTCCAGCAGCGCCACACGCGCGTGCAGCGACTGCTCGAAGTCCAGCTCCCCGCGCATCGCGGCCGCCGTCACCTCGGCGACCTCCTTCTCGCAGCCGGCGTGCGCGGCGAAGAGCTCGATCACCTCGTCCTGGATGAGCGTCGAGTCCACGTCCATCACGACCAGCCGCTGCGCCCGCCGGTGCAGTCCCGCCGCGACCACCGCGACGTCGACACCCAGGGCCGCCGACTCGGTGACGAGCGCGGTGCGCAGCGTCTCCGGTTCCGTACCCGACACCGCGAACTCCACCGCGGTCACCGGGTACTTGGCGAGCCGGAAGATCCGGTCGATGTTGCCGCCGGTCGCCGTGATGCGGGCCGCGATCCTGGCCGTCGACTCCGCGGTCAGCGGATGGCCGAGCACGGTGACGAGCGAGCGCCCGAGGCCGCGCGGCCGGTTGTCCCCGATGCCCGAGATGATCTCCGCCTGCATCCTCATGGACTCGGCCCAGCTGTGGACGGTGGCCCGGAGATCGCCCTCACGTCCGCCGGACGGCTCGGTCACGAGCGCGCACAGGACGATCCGGCCGCGGGTGACGACCTGCTCGATGTCGACCACGTCGACGGAGTAGGCGCCGAGGGTCTCGAACAGCCCGGCGGTGATGCCCGGCCGGTCCTTGCCGAAGATCTTGACGAGAAGAGTGGGGACGTCGGAGGTCTGCGAAGCGCTCATGGTGGTCCCACCGTATCCGCCGCCCGGTACCTGGGGCCTCTGAGGTCCGCCCAGCGGACAGAGAACACTGGGCGGCGCCCCCATGACGTACGCCTTGATCACAGACGACACCCGAGCGGTCGTCCGATCCGGCAGGCGTCCGCGCCGGCCCGTCACCGTCCCGGAGGCCTCGACGGCGGACGAGGCGGAGCGGGTGGCGGTGGCGGTGGCGGTGGCGGCGGTTCGTCGTCCGGAGGCCGCGGGCGTGAAGGTGAGGGCGGCGGAGGTGAAGGCGGCGGAGGTGAGGGCGGAGGCGGCGGCGTCAGCCGGCCGTCACGCGCCCCGCCGCTCCCTCGTCCGCGTCCCGATCCATGCCCCGGCCGCCGAGACGGGGGCACGACGAACCGCCGCACGGTGGGCGCACCGTATATGCCGGCATCGTCCGCGCCTCCCGCATCCTCCCTGCCCCCGTCCACGTCCCTGTTCTCGCCCCGGCCCCCGCCTCCGCCCGGACGTGAGTCCTCCGGTTCCCTCGCCCGGCCCGGCAGCCGCAGATAGGGATTGGTGGCCGGGTCGGGCGGCCGGTACGGCGCACTCGGCGTGTACGGCCCCGGCCGCGCTCCCGGCGCTCCCGGCGTGTCCGGCGCGCCCGCTCCGGAGCGGGCGCCGGTCCGCCCCACCGCCCCCGGGCCACCGCGCGCCCACACCGTCGCCCGGCGCCCCGCGGCCCCGCTCGCGCACGCCAGCAACGCGCCGGCAGCCCCCGCCCCCGCGCCCCACAGCGCGCCCAGGAGCAGGGCCGCCCCCATGCGGCCGCGCAGTTCGATGCCCGTGTCGAACGCGTCGATACCGAACACCGACAGCGAGGCGTCCACCGACACCTCCGTCAGCAGCACCAGCAGCGGCAGCGCCAGCGCGGTCGTCACCCCGAGCCGCAGGGCGCACCGTCCCGCGAAGGCGAACGGAGTCGACTGCGGTGGCTCCGCTGCGGCCGGCTGTCCCGCGACGGCCGCCCTCCGGCCCCGTACCAGCGGCGGCGTGAACGCGGCCGGTCCCCGTACGAACGGCGTGCGCGCGGCGGTCAGCACCCCGGCGAGGAGCATCATGAGTGCGGCCGCGACGCCCAGCAGCCAGATCCGGCCGTCCAGCTCCGCGAGGCGGCCGAGCGTGACCGGGCCGCCGGCGTCGACGCGCAGCAGCTGGTCGAGCGGATCGGGCAGCGACTGCGCCAGTCCACCGGTGGCGATGCCGTCCCAGGGCACGAGGAGGCCGAGCGGGACACCGAGCCAGACCCCGTTCGGCGCGCCCAGCAGCGCAGCGCCCGCGATCCGCTGCGGCCGGTCGTCGCCGGCCGCCGCGTACGCCGCCGCCGCGAGCCCGGCCAGTACCGCCGCCAGCAACACGGTGACCAGCGCCGACGCGGCGGGCCGCACCACCCGGTGCACGACGGCCCAGCCGGACGGCAGGGGAGTGCGGCGCGAGGCGAGCAGGGCGATCAGCAGGACGCCCGCGCACCAGACGAGTCCGCCGGTCGGCGTGGCGGCCGTGTCGACGGTGAAGCCGACCTTCGCACGGACGTCGGCCAGGTCACCGAGCCGGTCCGGCAGCAGCCCGCCGAAGTCGCCCAGACCGCCGGGACCGGGCACCCCGCTGCCACCGCCGCCCGCCCCGCCCCCGCCGGGCGGACCGCCGGGAGCCAGGTCGCCGCCGTCGATGGTGACGGCGCTGTGGCCGGCCCAGGCGAGCCCGCCCATCAGAGCGGCGAACAGCGCGACCACCGTGCCCGCGCGCGCGAGCAGTTCGGCGGGCCGGATCACCGCTCCCGCCCCGCGCAGGGAACGCAGGAAGAACCAGGACAGCAGCAGCGCCCCGACCAGCCCGACGCCGAGGGGTGTGATCTGTACGGCCGTCGTGGCCCGGGCGCCTTCCAGGCCGAACGCCGAGACGTCACCGGACGGCGTGACCGAACCGCCCGCGGCCAGGGCCACGACGGCGGCGGTCAAGGGCCCGAGCGCGGCCACGGTGTCCGCCCCGAGCAGATGCAGACCGAGCGCGGCCGTCCCCGCCATGCCGATCAACGCCCAGCTCACGGCGGCGACCGCGGAGACCAGGACATCCCCCCAGGGCACGCTCCCGTTCCGCTGCGCGGTGCTGATGCCCATGGTGCGCCCCCCGGTCCGCGTCGCGGTCCTCCGCCGCGGATGTCCTCCTCGTGCGGAATCACCACTCTCCGGCCGGTTTTCCACCCCGTCAACGGCGTCGACCGGCGCACTGGTGCGCGCACCTCACGGTGCCCCCCGCACGCGTGCCGACAGCGCCCCTCACACGGTCCGACTTTCAGTCAGGAGGCCGGGCCTGGAATAGTTCCCGGAGATGTTCGACATCCCTAGACTCCCCGTGACGGGGGCAACTCGGGGGACAACTCAGTGGGGCATGGAGTGCCGGAACTCGTACTTGAATCGAATGGGCGGTCCTGGACGCTCGATGCGTCCAGGACCTACACCCTCGGACGCGATCCGCAGGGGGACATCGTGCTCGACGACGCCAGGGTGTCCTGGCGGCACGCCACGATCAGCTGGAGCGGCCGTAGCTGGTTCATCGAGGATCACGGCAGCACCAACGGCACCTTCGTGCAGGGTCATCGCATCCACCAGATGGAGATCGGCCCCGGCTCGTCCGTCCACCTCGGGAACGCCAACGACGGCCCGCGGCTGAACCTCTCGTCCGGCACCTCCACCTCGTCCTCCTCGTCCGCCGCCTCCGCCTCCGCCTCCGTCCCGCAGCAGTCGCACCAGCAGCCGTACGCGGCGCAGGGCGCGAGCCCCGGCTGGGCGGCCCAGCAGGCCGCGCCGCAGCAGTCCGTGCCGCAGCAGTCCGCGCCGCACACGGGACCGCAGCCGTCCGCGCCGCACCACACGGCCCCGCGGCAGTCCGCGCACCAGCAGGCGCCCCAGGCGGGAACGGTCCCGCAGCAGCAGCAGCAGCCGGCCGGTGGCGGGACGGCGGCGCCGCCGTCCCACGGCGACCGCAGCCCGACCACCTTCCACCGGCTGGACCTCGGCCGCGTGATGCGCATCGGCCGCGCGCTCGACAACGAGCTGGTCGTCTCCGACCTCCAGGTCTCGCGTCGGCACGCCGAGTTCCACGCCATGCCCGACGGCCGCTTCGAGATTCGCGACCTCGGCTCGCACAACGGCACGTTCGTCAACGGTGTGCCGATGGCCAAGGGCGGCTCGGCGCTGCTCGGCCCGAACGACATCGTCGGTGTCGGCCACTCCACCTTCCGCCTGGTCGGCGACCGCCTCGAGGAGTTCGTCGACACGGGTGAGGTGTCCTTCTCCGCCCGCCATCTGACCGTCACGGTCGACGGCGGCAAGCAGATCCTCAAGGACGTCTCCTTCGGCGTCCCCGAGAAGTCGCTCGTCGCGGTCATCGGCCCGTCCGGCTCCGGCAAGTCCACGCTCCTGAAGGCCCTCACCGGCTACCGCCCGGCCGACCGGGGCGAGGTGCTCTACGACAACCGGAACCTGTACAAGCAGTTCGCCGAGCTGCGCCAGCGCATCGGCCTGGTCCCACAGGACGACATCCTGCACAAGGAGCTCACGGTCAGCCGGGCCCTCAAGTACGCCGCGAAGCTCCGCTTCCCCGCCGACACCACGGCCTCCGAGCGCGACGCCCGCATCGACGAGGTGCTGCGCGAGCTCAAGCTGGACATCCACAAGGACAAGAAGGTCACCGCCCTCTCCGGCGGCCAGCGCAAGCGCGTCTCGGTGGCCCTGGAACTGCTGACCAAGCCGTCGCTGATCTTCCTGGACGAGCCGACCTCCGGCCTCGACCCGGGCATGGACCGCGACGTCATGCAGCTGCTGCGCGGCCTCGCCGACGACGGCCGCACGGTCCTGGTGGTCACCCACTCCGTGGCCGAGCTGGCCCTGTGCGACAAGCTCCTGGTGATGGCCCCCGGCGGCGCCGTCGCCTACTTCGGCCCGCCCGAGGAGGCACTCAACTTCTTCGGCTACGCGACCTGGGCCGATGTGTTCTCCGCGTTCGAGAACTACCGCGACTACGACTGGGCGGGCCGCTGGAAGGGCTCGCAGCACTACCAGCTCTACGCCGCGGACGTCGATGCGGCCGCCCCGCAGCCGGCGCCCGCGTCGGCGCCGCAGGTGATGAGGCCGTCCAAGCCGCAGAGCTGGGGTTCCCAGCTGACGACCCTGGTCCGGCGGTACTTCGCGGTCATCGCCTCCGACAAGGGCTTCCTGGCGCTGACGGTGCTCCTGCCGGCCGTCATCGGCGCGGTCAGCCTGCTCATCGACCCGGGCAAGGACCTGCTGGTCAGGGTGGACGAGCGGACCGGCAGGATCTCTCCCAACATCACCGCCACCACCGTGCTGCTGATCCTCGCGGTTGGCGCGTGCTTCGCGGGCGCCGCGAACTCCGTACGTGAGCTGATCAAGGAACGGGTCATCTACGAGCGGGAGCGCGCGACCGGACTGTCACGTTCCGCCTACCTGATGTCCAAGGTGATCGTCCTCGGCGCCCTCACGGTGCTGCAGGGCGCCCTGGTCGGCGTCATAGGCTTCTCCTCCCGCGAGACCACCGAGGAGGGCCTGCTCCTCGGCGACGGCAAGACCGCCGTCATACTCGAGCTCTCCGTTCCGCTCATGGGGCTCGGTTTCGCCTCGATGATGGTCGGCCTGGTGATCTCCTCGCTGGTGAAGACCGCCGAGCGGACCATGCCGCTGCTGGTGATGTTCACGATCGTCCAGGTCGTCTTCACCGGCTGTCTGTTCATCCTGCACGGCACCCCCGGTGTCAACGAGCTGTCGTACCTGATGCCGTCCCGCTGGGCCGTCGCGGCCGCCGGCGCCACCCTGGACCTCAACCGGATCTTCCCGAACACGGACGACCCGACCAGTACGGACCCGCTGTGGGACCACACGGCGTCGGCGTACTTCCTCGACATGGCGGCCCTGCTCGCCCTCGCCGTCGTCTGCGCCTTCCTCGTGGCACGTTTCCTGCGCCGCCACGAGCCGGAGGTCATGCGGAAGTAGTCCCGTACGGACGCGAGAAGGGCGGCACCCCGTCGGGGTGCCGCCCTTCTGCGCGCTGCTGCGCCGCTCAGGTCCTCAGTACGGACCATCGACGTTGTCGATGGACCCGTAGCGGTCGGCCGCGTAGTTCGCGGCGGCGACTATGTTGGCCACCGGGTCGTAGATGTTCGTCGAGGTGCCGGGGACGTGGTAGGCCTCGAAGGTCGGCGGGATCACCTGGAGCAGGCCCTTGGACGGGACGCCGTTGATGGCGTTGATGTCCCAGTTGTTGATCGCGTTCGGGTTGCCCGAGGACTCCCGCATGATGTTCTTGTGCAGCCAGTAGTACGAGCCCGGGATGTCGTGCTTCTTCATGATGTCGAGCGACTCACGGATCCAGCCGTCGAGGTTGTCCGGGTACGTCTTCTCGGCGACCTGCTCGACCGGGGCGCGCTCGCCGGACCGGCTGGCCGCCTGCGTCCCGCGCTCCTCCGTGGCCTTCTTCTTCGTACCGGCCTTCTCCGCGCCGTCCTCGGCCGCGGCCTTCTGCTTCGCCGCGGCGGTCTCGGCCTTCAGGCTCGCGCCGGCCAGCTGGTCGGTGACGCTGGCCTTCACGTCCTTGATCTGCTGCTCGCTGTACACCACCGGAGCGGTCGCGGAGTCCGCCGTGTCCGTGGCCTGCCCGCCGCCGAGCGCCAGGCTGGTGGCGAGAGCGGCGGCACCGAGGCCGGCGACACCGGCGAGCGAGAGCTTGTGGACCTTGGTCAGGGCTCGACCACGACCCTGTGCGGGGGTGTTCTGGGACATGACTGATGGACCTCTTCGGGTAGCGGAGATCGCTCTGGGGCCGGCGGGGACACGGTGTTTCCAGCACAAGCGCCGCGGGCAGGAGCCGCGGAACCGAGCGACGTGAGCCATTGTTAGCGGCCGCAAAAAACCGTGGCAAAGGTGTGACGTACGACCCCGGATAGTGGGACGGGGTCCGGAGAAACCGGGCCGAAGGGCACGTCTGCCCCGCTCACCGAAGCCTTCCGGTCCTCCTAGCGCCCTTCGTACGTGATGTGCGCCCTATGCGGGGCTTCACATCCCGCGCGCTGTCATCTCACCAATAGTTGCTGGAGCAATGCTGTGAGTAGGGGAGCTGGGAGGGGGCTCCTCGCCCTAGGGCCGACGGCCTGGCCGGGTCCGTCGTACGACCGATCCGGCCTGTCGTACCCCGCCGGTACCGTGAGGCCATGAGTCAAGGTCCACGGTCCGGGCTGGCCGCGGTGAGCTCCGCGCTGCTGGCCATGAGCAGGCACCTGGAGGTGCGCGACGTCCTGAAGACGATCGTGGCCTCGGCGCGCGAGCTGCTCGACGCCCGGTACGCGGCGCTCGGCGTCCCCGACGACCACGGCGGCTTCGCCCAGTTCGTCGTCGACGGCGTCGGCGAGGAGCAGTGGAAGGCCATCGGCCCGCTCCCGCGCCAGCACGGCGTCCTCGCCGCGATGCTGCACGACGCGAAGCCGGAGCGCCTGGCCGACGTCCGCGAGGACCCCCGTTTCGAGGGCTGGCCGAGCGCCCACCCCGAGCTCGTCGACTTCCTGGGCCTGCCGATCCGCGACGGCGACGAGGTCATCGGCGCGCTCTACCTCGCGAACAAGAACCGGCCGGAGCCCGCCGACGGCTGCGGCTTCACCGAGGACGACGAGGAACTGCTCGCGATCCTCGCCCAGCACGCCGCCATCGCCCTCACCAACGCCCGGCTGTACGAGCGCAGCCGCGAGCTCACCATCGCCGAGGAGCGCTCCCGGCTGGCCCACGAGCTCCATGACGCGGTCAGCCAGAAGCTGTTCTCCCTGCGACTGACCGCCCAGGCCGCCGCCGCCCTGGTCGACCGCGACCCCTCGCGTGCCAAGGGCGAGCTGCAGCAGGTCGCCGCGCTCGCCGCGGAGGCGGCCGACGAGCTCCGCGCCGCCGTCGTCGAGCTGCGCCCCGCGGCCCTCGACGAGGACGGGCTGGCCGCCACCCTGCGCACCCAGGTGCAGGTCCTGGACCGCGCCCACAGCGCGCGCGTGACCTTCGCCGCCCAGGGGGTCCGCGCCCTGCCCGCCGCCCAGGAGGAGGCCCTGCTCCGCGTCGCCCAGGAGGCGCTGCACAACGCGCTGCGGCACTCGGGGGCCGAGCGGGTCGACGTCACCCTGGAGCGGCGCGGCGGCGCGGCGGTCCTGCGCGTCACGGACGACGGCGACGGCTTCGACCCGCAGACGGTACGCCGCGCGGGACGCCACCTCGGCCTGGTCTCCATGCGCGACCGGGCGAGCGGGGTCGGCGGCCGGCTGACCGTGGAATCGGCGCCCGGGAAGGGCACCACGATCGAGATGGAGGTCCCCGGTGGCTGAGGCGATCCGGGTGCTGCTCGTCGACGACCACCAGGTGGTCCGCCGGGGCCTGCGCACCTTCCTGGAGGTGCAGGACGACATCGAGGTCGTGGGGGAGGCGTCCGACGGCGCCGGAGGGGTGGCCCGCACCGAGGAGCTCCGGCCGGACGTCGTCCTCATGGACATCAAGATGCCGGGCATGGACGGCGTCGACGCGCTGCGCCGCCTCCGGGAACTCGACAACCCCGCGCGCGTGCTGATCGTCACCAGCTTCACCGAGCGGCGCACGGTGATCCCGGCCCTGCGCGCGGGAGCCGCCGGATACGTCTACAAGGACGTGGACCCGGACGCCCTCGCCGGAGCCATCCGCTCCGTGCACGCCGGGCACATCCTGCTCCAGCCCGAGGTCGCCGGCGCACTGCTGTCCCAGGAGGACACCACGCCGGGCCAGGGGAGGGGCGGCTCGCTCACCGAACGGGAGCGCGAGGTGCTCGGCCTGATCGCGGACGGCCGCTCGAACCGCGAGATCGCCCGCGCGCTCGTCCTCTCCGAGAAGACGGTCAAGACCCACGTCTCCAACATCCTGATGAAGCTCGACCTCGCGGACCGCACCCAGGCCGCGCTGTGGGCCGTGCGCCACGGTGTGACGGAATGACCACGGGCGGTGTGACGGGATGACGGACCACCCGAAAGGCACTGTCCCGGACCGAGATACACACAGTCGTGTGGATGTCCCCCGGTTGGCGCACCTTCGCCGCTTCCGTGCCGTTCCCCAGGGTGTGCTGCGGAGATCCGCCGCAGTGATCCTGAGGGAGGACTGAGAAGTGAAGAACCTCAAGCAGGCCGCCGCCGTCACGCTGCTGGCCGGTGGCCTGGTGACCGCCGTCGCCGGCCCGGCTTCCGCGAGCTCCGGCGCGGACGGCGCGACCGTGCACTCGCCGGGCGTGCTCGCGGGCAACCTCGTGCAGGTTCCGGTTCACATCCCGGTGAACGTGGTCGGCAACGGCATCAAGGTCGTCGGCGTCATGAACCCCTCCTTCGGCGAGAAGGGCGTCACCCACTGACGCCCCCGGGCCCCCGTAGCAAGCCGGAGCCCCGCGAACGGACCGGTTCGCGGGGCTCCGCCGTGCACCGCGCCCACGGCGCCTGCACTCTCAGCGCCCGCCCCTCTCGCGCTCCTCCACGACGGAGTTGTACGCCGCCACCTGCGCCCGCCGGGCCGTCCGCTCCACGGGACGCAGCGCCGCCGCCCGCGCCGCCATCTCCGAGGCGCTCACCGCACCCCCGTGCCCGTGTCCGTACGCGAGGGAGACCAGCAGCCCCACCCGCTGGGCCAGCTCCAGCACCCGCACCGCCCGCGGCGGATATCCCGGCGCCAGCACCTCCCGCCCGCCGCCGTGGGCCCGCGCCCGGTACGCGTCGACCGCGGCCTCCGCCACCGGCCCCGAGCCCGCCACGTCCAGCCGCGACAGCACCTCGGTGGCCTCCCGCAGCGCCTCCGCCAGCTCCCGCTCGGCCTCACCGAGGGACGGCACGTCGGCGGGCGGCGCCTCCCGCACCGGCAGGCAGTGCCAGACGACCTCCACGTGCACGTCGCCGGCGGGCCCCGCCTCGTACACCTCCGGTACGAGCCCCAGGGCGGCGCCGTGACACACCACCGCCTCCTCCGCGTCGATCGCCCGCTTGTTGAACTCGGGCGGTCCGCTCAGCCCCAGCGGATGCCCGGGCCGGGGCAGCGCCACCCGCAGCCCGGTCGCGCCGAGCGTGCGCAGCCGCCCCAGGGCGAGCGAGAGACCGACCGGCCCCGGCTCCCCGGGCAGGCCTTCCACCCGGTGCACGGCGTCCTCCCCGACGATCGCGAGCACCGCGTCGTCCGGCGAGACAAGACCGGCAATAAGGGCGTTTCCATGAGCGGCCAGACGTCCTGAGCGTGGTTCCGAGAGCATGCCCACAGCCTAAGGACCGGCCGATGGAACGGTCCGCCCGGCCGGTGGCGTAGATTTCCTAGGGGGCTTTCGCCCACAGGCGAGGGTCGCGCCCACAGGCGTACGCGAAAGCCGAGACCGGCCGACACTGCAAGGGGAGACAGCGCGCTCATGAGCGATGTTCTGGAGCTGGAGGACGTATCCGTGGTCCGCGAGGGCCGCGCTCTGGTGGATCAGGTCTCCTGGTCGGTCAAGGAGGGCGAGCGCTGGGTCATCCTCGGCCCCAACGGCGCCGGCAAGACGACCCTGCTGAACCTCGCGTCGAGCTACCTCTTCCCCAGCAAGGGCACCGCCACCGTCCTCGGCGAGACCCTCGGCAGGCCCGGCACCGACGTCTTCGAGCTGCGCCCGCGCATCGGCATGGCCGGCATCGCCATGACCGAGAAGCTCCCCAAGCGGCAGACCGTCCTGCAGACCGTCCTCACCGCCGCGTACGGCATGACGGCCACCTGGAACGAGGACTACGAGGAGATCGACGAGCAGCGCGCCCGCGCCTTCCTCGACCGCCTCGGCATGAGCGAGTACCTCGAGCGGAAGTTCGGCACCCTCTCCGAGGGCGAGCGCAAGCGCACCCTCATCGCCCGTGCCCTGATGACCGACCCCGAGCTGCTGCTCCTCGACGAGCCGGCCGCCGGTCTCGACCTGGGCGGCCGTGAGGACCTCGTACGCCGTCTCGGCCGCCTGGCCCGCGACCCCATCGCCCCGTCCATGATCATGGTGACGCACCACGTGGAGGAGATCCCGCCGGGCTTCACCCACGTCCTCATGATCCGCCAGGGCAAGGTCCTCGCCGCGGGCCCGCTGGAGCTGGAGCTGACCTCCCGCAATCTCTCGCACTGCTTCGGCCTGCCGCTCGTCGTCGAACAGGTGGGCGACCGCTGGACCGCTCAGGGCCTGCCCCTGTCCTGACGGCGTCCAAGCTGCCGGGCGTCGGCCCGAGTTGAGCCGCCCGGCCGCGCAACGGGGGCCCGGCGCCCCCCACTTGATCGTGCGCCCTGTCCGTGTGGCGGTTGCGGTCCTACCATGACCATGTGGACAGCATTGACGCATGGGTGTGGTGGCTTGTCGTCGCGGTCGGACTGGGAATTCCGCTCGTTCTGACCGCGATGCCGGAGTTCGGCATGCTCGCGGTGGGTGCCGGCGCCGGAGCCCTGACAGCGGCACTCGGCGGGGGCATCGTGCTCCAGGTGGTGATCTTCGCCGCCGTCTCGGTCGCGCTCATCGCGGTCGTACGTCCCATCGTGGCCCGGCAGCGCTCCGAGCGGCCGGAGCTCAGCAGCGGTGTCGACGCGCTGAAGGGCAGGCAGGCCGTCGTCCTGGAGCGGGTCGACGGCGGAGGCGGCCGCATCAAGCTCGCCGGCGAGATCTGGTCGGCGCGCGCCCTTGACGCCGGACAGGTCTACGAAGTGGGACAGGAAGTGGACGTCGTGGAGATCGACGGCGCCACCGCGGTCGTCATGTGACCGAGCCGGGACACAACTGCGCCGAACGCCTCCCCTGGCAGTCGGCGGTCTGACAGACTCGACCAACAAGATCTTCGACAAGCATAAGATCATTCCGAAACACAGAGTGCGGAGAAGGGTACGGGGAGTCGATGGAACCGATCATCATCGTCCTGATCATTCTGGTGGTGCTGGTCTTCATCGCCCTGATCAAGACCATCCAGGTCATTCCGCAGGCCAGCGCCGCCATCGTCGAGCGCTTCGGCCGCTACACACGGACGCTGAACGCCGGGCTGAACATCGTCGTCCCGTTCATCGACACCATCCGCAACCGCATCGACCTGCGGGAACAGGTCGTCCCGTTCCCGCCCCAGCCGGTGATCACCCAGGACAACCTGGTCGTGAACATCGACACCGTCATCTATTACCAGGTGACCGACGCCCGCGCCGCCACGTACGAGGTCGCCAGCTACATCCAGGCGATCGAGCAGCTCACCGTCACCACGCTCCGCAACATCATCGGCGGCATGGACCTGGAGCGCACCCTCACCTCCCGCGAGGAGATCAACGCGGCCCTGCGCGGCGTCCTCGACGAGGCCACCGGCAAGTGGGGCATCCGCGTCAACCGCGTCGAGCTCAAGGCCATCGAGCCGCCGACCTCCATCCAGGACTCGATGGAGAAGCAGATGCGCGCCGACCGTGACAAGCGCGCCGCGATCCTCACCGCCGAAGGCATCCGCCAGTCGCAGATCCTGACCGCCGAGGGTGAGAAGCAGTCCGCCATCCTGCGCGCCGAGGGTGAGGCCAAGGCCGCCGCGCTGCGCGCCGAGGGCGAGGCCCAGGCGATCCGTACGGTCTTCGAGTCCATCCACGCCGGTGACCCGGACCAGAAGCTGCTCTCCTACCAGTACCTCCAGATGCTGCCGAAGATCGCCGAGGGGGACGCCAACAAGCTCTGGATCGTCCCCAGCGAGATCGGCGACGCCCTGAAGGGCCTCTCCGGCGCCGTCGGCAACTTCGGCGGCCTGATGGGCGGCGGCCCCGGCACCGCGGCCCCCTCCGGCGCCACGGAGCGCCGCGAGAAGCCACCGATCAGCGACTGACACATCCGTGCCCTGTCAGGGGCGCGGGGGAACTGCGTGACCAGCCACGACGAACCCGCAGAGGACGAACCGGCTCCGGCGCGGAGCGCTCACGCGGCGCTCTGCGCCAGCCAGTCCGGCAGAGCCTCGTAGTCGTCCTGCGCCAGCGCGAGCAGCATCGCGTCCGCCGGCGTCGGCTCGAACGGTTCCCGCAGCAGCGGCATGCCCGCCTGCTCCGGCGTACGGTCCGCCTTGCGGTGGTTGTCCTCGGCACACGAAGCCACCGTGTTCAGCCAGGTGTCCCCACCACCGCGCGACCGGGGCACCACGTGGTCCACGGTCGTCGCCCGCCTCCCGCAGTACGCGCACCGGTACCGGTCGCGCACCAGGACACCCCGCCTCGACCAGGGCGCGTTTCTCCGGAACGGCACCCGTACGTACCGGCAGAGCCTGATCACCCTGGGCGCCGGTATGTCCACGGCGGCCCCGCGCATGCGCAGTTCGGGGTGGGCCTGCTCGACCACGGCCTTGTCCTGCAGCACCAGCACGACGGCCCGGTTGAGCGTCACTGTCGACAGCGGCTCGAAGCTCGCGTTGAGTACCAGCGTGTCCCGCACCCCGCCCACCTCCTGTTGCGCACCGGCCCACCCCCTGGCGGGCTTGGATCACACTCTGGCCGGGCACGCCGAGATGGACAACGCAATAAAAATGCCCGCCTCCGATCACTTCCAAGACCAGAGGCGGGCAAACGTTCAATGAACGTCGGGATGAGGAAGAAGCAGGTCAGCTCTCGGCAGGAGCCGCGTACTCACCGATCAGCTGCGCACGCGCGAGCGTGTGGAAGCGAAGGTTGAAGCCGACGAAGGCGGGCGTGGCGTCCGAGTCCGGACCGAGCTTCTCCTCGTCGACCGCGTACACCGTGAACACATAGCGGTGCGCCCGGTCCCCGGGCGGCGGCGCGGCGCCCCCGAAATCCTTCGTCCCGTAGTCGTTGCGCGCCTGCACGGCTCCGTCGGGCAGGCCCTCGAAGGCGCCCGTGCCCGCACCCGCCGGCAGCTCGGTCACCGAGGCCGGGATGTCGAACACCACCCAGTGCCAGAAACCGCTCCCCGTCGGGGCGTCCGGATCGAAGCACGTCACGGCGAAACTCTTGGTCTCCGCCGGAAAGCCTTCCCAGCGCAGCTGCGGCGAGGTGTTCCCCTCCGCGTACACCTGGGCGTCCTTCAGCGTCGCGCCTTCCTGGACGTCCTCGCTCGTGACCGTGAACGACGGCACGGCCGGATGGAAGTCATGGGGAAGCGGGGGCCTCGTGGCCTCGGTCACCTCGGTACCTCCTGGATTCCTGATGAGTGGTGACTGCGAATGACTCGTTCTGGACTCTCGAGTGCTCGAGTTCTCGAGTTCCGAGCCTAGAACCAGTTACGCCTGCTGCCGACCTCGGACAGCCACTGGTTGAGGTACGCGGTCCAGTCGGTGTCCTGGTAGCCGTTCAGCCCCACCCTGAAGGCGCGGAAGGAGTCGCTGCCCTCGGTGAACAGGCCTCCCCTCTTGTCCATCTCCAGGACGACGTCCATCTCGTTGTGGTCCGCGACGAAGCTCAGCTCCACCTGGTTCAGCCCCCGGTACTGCTGCGGCGGGAAGAACTCGATCTCCTGGTAGAACGGCAGCTGCTGCCGCGTGCCCCGGATGTGACCGCGCTCCAGGTCCGCGTTCTTGAACCGGAAGCCCAGCTGGATGAAGGCGTCCAGGATGGCCTGCTGCGCGGGCAGCGGATGCACGTTGACCGGGTCGAGGTCACCGGAGTCCACCGCCCGCGCGATGGCCAGCTCGGTCGTCACGCCGACGTTCATCCCGCGCAGCGGCTGCCCCTCGATCATCGTGATCGGCGTCTCCCAGGGAATGTCCAGCCCGAACGGCACCGCGTGCACCGCCTGGGCCTCGAGCTCGAAGGCCCCGCCGAGCGACACCTTCGTGAACTCGATGTCCTGCTTGTACTCCTGGTCGCCGCTCTCCACCTCGACCTTGGCCTGCAGTCCGACGGACAGCCCCTCGATCTGCTGGTTCACCGAGCCGCCCTGGATCCGCACCTCGCCCTGGACGACGCCACCCGGGACGACGTTGACCTCGGTGAGCACAGTCTCGACCGAAGCGCCACCGGCCCCCAGGCTCGCGAGCAGTCGCTTGAACGCCATGTCTCTTCCTCCCCAGGCGGCAACGCCTGCGCTCTGTGATGAAGCCCTGTTCCGTACGGATCCTCGATCCCTACGAACGCGATCCGGCCATGACCGGTTCCGCGCCCTCGTACAAGGCGGAAGCCTCCCCGGTCACCCGAGGACGGACAAGGGACAGGCACCCGTCTGGAGTACGCTCGTACGGCATGATCGCGACCCCCGACCGTACGCCCCTGCCCCGTGAGTTCTTCGACCGCCCCGTCCTCGACGTGGCGCGCGACCTGCTGGGCCGCGTCCTCGTGCACACCACCCCGGACGGTCCGATCGAACTGCGCCTCACCGAGGTCGAGGCGTACGACGGCGCGAACGATCCGGGTTCCCACGCCTACCGCGGCCGCACCGCTCGAAACGGTGTGATGTTCGGCCCGCCCGGACACGTCTACGTCTACTTCACGTACGGCATGTGGCACTGCATGAACCTGGTGTGCGGACCGGAGGGCCGGGCGAGCGGGGTCCTGCTGAGGGCCGGCGAGATCGTGGAGGGCCTGGAGCCGGCCCGCAAGCGTCGGATCTCGGCCCGCTCCGACAAGGAACTGGCCAAAGGCCCGGCACGTCTCGCCACGGCCCTGGGGGTGGACCGGTCGCTGGACGGCGCGGACGCCTGCGCCGGCCCCGACGGCCCCTTCGCCGTCCTGCACGGCCGGCCCGCCGCCCCCGAACAGGTGCGGAGCGGCCCACGTACCGGTGTCGCGGGTGAGGGAGGAGTCGACCCGTGGCGCTTCTGGATCGCGGACGACCCGACGGTGAGCCCCTACCGGGCCCACGTCCCCCGCCGACGCCGTACTTGACGCGGCCAGCCCGGATCCGTAACGTAGCCCGAGCCGCTTGAACCGGGTACGGCGATCAGCCTGCAGCCGGAAGCGGCCAACCCACTACCTGACAGTCCCCCAGCGGGGAGCATTCCGGCGTGCCCGCACGTCTGGAATCGAATCCGCGGAGCTCGATTATGAGTTGGCGGGGATAATCAGTTAGCGTAGTGAATGTCGAAAGGCCGCCAAAGCGATTTCCGGCCCGTAGACAGCCGAAAGGCGAATCCCGCTGACTGGGAATCAGGCCCGAAAGGATCTGATAGAGTCGGAAGCGCCGGAAAGGGAAACGCGGAAGCGGGAACCTGGAAAGCACCGAGGAAA
>NZ_BMQK01000018.1 GCF_014648075.1 Streptomyces ruber
AGGTGACCTCGTCCCGCTCGAACTTCATCCGGGCGCCGCGCCCGTAGCCGAGCCGGCGCCGGGCGAGGTGGTCCGCCACCATGTCGGTGGTGATCGGCACGCCGGCGGGAAGACCCTCCAGCGTCGCGACGAGTGCGGGACCGTGGGACTCCCCCGCGGTCAGCCAGCGCAGCCTGCTCAACATTGCTCCTCACTGCTCGCAACGAAGTCGGGAAAGGGCCGGTGCAGTTCGGCGAGGACCCGGGGAAGGCCGGCGTAGGCGCCGAAGCGGCGCATCGGCGCCAGAGACATGTGGACGTACGGGCGGCTGACCAGGTTCTCGGGGCGCAGCACCAGTGGGGCGCGCCTCACAGGGGCGCCGCCATCAGCAGGCCGCTCAGGTACTGGCTGCTGGGCGAGCCGTCGAGGACGGGCTCGCCGCCGTCCAGGCCAGCTGCGGTCACCTCCGGCGGCAGGGTGCCGTCCGCCGACCGGACCGTGGCGCCGAGCCGGGCCAGGGAATCGACCAGGGGCCGCAGGGGGCGCGGGCCCGCGACCGCCCGGAGCCGTCGGACAGGTACCGGCCGCGGTGAATGGCGGCAGGAAGCGGGCCGCCGTCCCGGCGTCGGCGCACCTGACCCGGCTGCCCCGCAGCGGGCCGCCGCCCAGCCCGGTGACGCCGAGGTCGGTGAGGGCCGTGCGGAAGGCCGGCGTGTCGTCGCTGACCGAGGGAGCCGCACGGGCAGTGGTGCCGGTCGCGGCGGCGGCCAGCAGCAGCGCACGGTCGGTGATGCCCTTCGAGCCGGGGACACGGGCGGTACGGGGAGCGGCTCGGTGTACATGGGCGGTCGTCCTCTCGGGCCGGAGTTGGTTCGGGGGCGGCCGACCGCGGTCGCCGGCCGCCCCCGTGCGGTCACAGCCGGGCGCCCAGGACCTCGGTCATCAGGGCGCCGACGAGGCGTACGCCGTCCTCGGTGAGCACCGACTCCGCGTGGAACTGCATTGAGGCGAAGTGCGGGCCGCGCAGCGCGTGCACCTCACCGGTCTCCGGGTCGCGGCTGACCTCCACCAGGCCCACGCCCTCGCACTCCGCCTTGGCCTCGGGGCTGCGCGCGGCGAACGTGTTGTAGAAGCCGACCCGTTCGCCGGCGCCGAAGAAGTCGATCTCCTGTTGCACGCCCTGGTTCGGCACCTCCCGGCGGACCAGCGGGAAGCCGAGCCGCATGCTGAGCACCTGGTGGCTGAGGCAGACCGCGAGGAACGGCCGCCGCTCCGCGAGCAGGGTGTCGACCGCCGACCGCAGATGGGCGATCTTCGGGTGTCCGGCCTCGCGCGGATCGCCGGGGCCGGGGCCCATGATGACCAGGTCGTGGCCGTCGAAGGTGTACGACTCGTCGAAGCGGCGGACCGTCACCCTCAGGCCCATCGAGCGGAGCTGGTGGTCGATCATCGAGGTGAAGGTGTCCTCGGCGTCCACCACCAGCACCCGGCGGCCTGCCAGACCCGGCACGGACCGCTCCAGCCTGTTGTCGCCCGCCAGCCAGAACCCGGCGAGCGTGGTGTTGCGCCGTTCCAGAGCGGCCCGTACGTCCGGGTGGTCGCCGAAGCGCACGGCGTCCGCGCCCGCGGTCCGCCCGGCCGCAGGGCCGTCCACCTGGAGCGCCGCGAGCAGTCCGGCCGCCTTCGCGCGGGTCTCGGCGACCTCGGAGTCCGGGTCGGAGTGACGGACGAGCGTGGCGCCGACGCCGATCCGCACGTGGCCGGCGTGGTCGATGTCGGCGGTGCGGATGAGGATGGACGAGTCCATCGCGCGGCCGCCCGAGGCGTCGCGGCCGATGAGGGCCACCACGCCGCTGTAGTAGCCGCGGCCCTCGGGCTCGTACCGTTCGACGACCCGGCAGGCGCTCTCCAGCGGGCTGCCGGTGACGGTCGGGGCGAACATCGCCTCGCGCAGTATCTCGCGCGGGTCGCGGGTGCTGTGGCCCTTGATGAAGTACTCGGTGTGCGCGAGGCGGGCCATCTCCTTCAGGTACGGGCCCACCACCCGGCCGCCGGACTCGCAGATCCGGGCCATCATCTTCAGCTCTTCGTCGACGACCATGTACAGCTCGTCGGCTTCCTTGCGGTCGGCGAGGAAGTCCAGCACCCCGGGCAGGACGGGCCCGGTCGGCGGGTAGCGGTAGGTGCCGCTGATGGGGTTCATCACGGCGGTGCCGCCGAAGAGGCTGACGTGCCGCTCGGGGGTCGCGCCGACGAAGGTCCGGTCGCCGGTGTGGACGACGAACGTCCAGTAGGCGCCCGACTCGCCGCGCAGCAGCCGGCGGAAGAACGACAGCGCGCTGTGGGGGGTGTAGTCGGTGATGTCGGCGACGAAGGAGCGCTTGATGACGAAGTTGGCGCCCTCGCCGGTGCCGATCTCGTCCTTGATGACCCGGCGGACCGTCTCGGCGTAGTCCTCGTCGGACACGTCGAAGTCGCCGCCGGTGAGCGCGATCGGCACGTCCGGCAGCCGGCGCAGGACCTCGTCGAGGGAGAGCGCGGCCTGGTCGGTGACGGTCATCGCGATCAGCGGTGCGTCGTCGTCGGGTCCGGCGAAGCCGCGCTCGGTGATCTGCCGGTACGGGATCAGCGTCAGCAGCTCGTGGTGAGGGCCGCCGGCCGGCGGGGCCGGCTCGGGCAGGGGCAGGTCCGCCAGGGTCTGCGGCGTCGAGACCGCGCCGAGCAGGACGTCTACGGTGTCCGGCCCGCCAGCCTCCGGGCGGTGCAGCAGGGCGAAGGGACCGGGCCGTGCTGACAGGATCCGGTCGAGGAGTCGGGCCGCCCCGGTCATGCGCGCGCTCCGGCCGTGCGGGCGGCGGCGCCGAGTTGGCCGAGGACGGTGTCCGTGGTGGTGACGACGGCGCAGCGCTGGGCGGCGTACTCCACGGCCAGCCGGTGGTACTCGGCGGAGAAGTCCGCGACCGCGTCGGCGACGAGGAACGGGCGGATGTCGTGGGTGAAGGCCTCGACCGCGGTCATCAGCACCCCGACGTGCGCGTACACGCCGCACACCACCAGTTGGTCGCGGTCCTGCTCACGCATCCACTCCAGCAGGCCCGAGCGGAAGAAGGCGCTGTAGCGCCACTTGGTGAACACCCGGTCGTCCGGCCCCGGCGCCAGCGGCTCGACGACCTCGCGGTCGGCGGGGTCCACGCGCATGCCGGGACCCCAGAAGTCCTTCAGCAGACCGCGCTGTTCGTCGGTCATCCCGCCGGGCTGCGCCGTGTACGCCACCGGCATGGCCGTCGCGACGGCCCGCTCGCGCAGCTGGGCGGCGTTGCGCACCAGCGGCTCGCGCAGCGGCGCGGGGAAGGGGCGCAGGAAGTAGCGCTGCATGTCGTGGACGAGCAGCACCGCGCGGTCCGGGTCGACGGACCACCCGGCGATGTTGCCGGGCAAGTCGTCCGCCGACGGCAGCGGATACGACTCGATGGGGGGTATGCCCGCCATGACTGTCCTCTCGAGTGGTTGTCGTCGGTGGGGATGGCGGCCCGGGGGACGGGTTACGCCGCAGCCGGCTGAGCCGGGCGGCCGGTGAGCCACCAGGACGAGGTCACGGCCAGGGCCTGGCCGGGGTTGAGCCGCGGGTCGCAGAAGCTCGTGTAGCGGGTGCCGACGAGGTCGACCTCGGAGCCGTCGCGGACGCACTCGGTGACGTCGTCGGGAGTGGTCTCCAGGTGCAGCCCGCCCGCGACACCGCCCGCGGCGTTCACCGCGTGCTGGAACTCGTCGACCTCGCGCGCGACCGTATCCAGGAAGCGGGACTTCAGCCCGTCCGGGGTGATGACGGTGTTGCCGTGCATCGGGTCGGTCAGCCAGATGACCGGGTGCCCGGCCGCGCGTACCGCCGCCGCCAGCGGGGGCAACCGCTCGGCGACGGTCCCGGCGCCCATCCGCGCGATGAGGGTCAGCCTGCCCTCCTCCCGTCGCGGGTCGAGGCGTTCACACAGGGCGAGCAGCTCGTCCACCGTCATCCCGGGACCGACCTTGCAGGCCACCGGGTTGACGATCTCGGCGAACAGGGCGACGTGGGCGCCGTCGAGCTGCCGGGTCCGCTCGCCTATCCACGGCCAGTGGGTGGAGGTGAGCAGCAGCCCTCCGTCCGGCTGTCGGCGCAGCATCGGGACCTCGTAGTCGAAGAGCAGCGCCTCGTGGCTGGTCCAGACGGGGGCGCCGATGCGGGCCCGGCCGGGGGCGTCGAGCCAGCCCAGGTAGCCCATGACGGCGTGGGCGGCCTGGTAGCCGGAGAGCAGCCGCTCCGGGTCGGGGCGCCGCAGCACGGGGTCGAGCTCCGGGCTGTTGACCATATGGCCGCGGTAGACCGGCAGTTCGAGGTCACCGACCCGCTCGGTGGGGCGGGAGCGGGGCTTGCCGAACTGGCCGGCCATCCGGCCGACGCGCACCACCGGCAGGCAGGTGTCCATCTCCAACTGACCGGCGAGCATGTTCAGCAGTCCGGCCTTGCGGGCCACATAGCCCGGGGTGCACTCGGCGGGGTCCTCCGCGCAGTCGCCGGCCTGCACCACATGGGCCTCGCCCACGGCCACCCGCGCCAGCATCGAGCGCAGGGTGTTCACGTCCTTCGCGTCGACGAGCGCGGGCCGGGCGGCGAGATCCTTGCGCACCCGCAGCACCTGCTCCTCGTCCTCCCAAGAGGGCTGCTGCAACGCCTGTCCGTATCGAATATCGAGCAGAGCGTTGTCCACTGGTTTCTCCAATCGCGACGGGCGTACGGCGATGCGGGAAGCGAAGAAGGGAACGGGGATGGAGAGCGAAGAGCGGGGAAGAAGGGCAGGGAGCGAGATCCCCGCGACGCAGAGAATCGTCCGACGGATTCCAGGCGGCCACCAACAAGGTGCGCGGTATCCGTCAGGTGACGCGCGATCCGTCAAGTGACCGGAGATATGTCAAGTCGGCGCCGACACACTGATGTCGTCCATCCGCAGTACGCCCGTCGAATTCCCGCAGTGTTCTCGGTTCTCCGCACGTGTACGCGCATGCGACAACACGTGTACGCGCATGCGACAACGACCGGCGGGTGGACGGTGGGGGACCGTCCGCCCGCCGGCCGCGGCGGGGGTCGCTGTCAGGCCCGGGTCACCGGGTGCTCAGCGGCGTTGCGGGCGAGCGCGACGACCGCGTGCGCGGCCGACGCCAGGGTCGTATGGCGGTGCCAGCCGCCGAAGGACCGTCCGGAGAAGTCCCGGATGCCCACCCGGTCGGCGATCTCGGTGAAGTCCCGGTCGACCCGCTCGGCCAGCTTGCTCAGCCGCACCAGGGACGCCGGCGGCGTGGTGGAGAGGTTCGTCAGCCAGAGCTTCGCGGGCCAGCGCCCGCCCTCGTCACCGACCCCGAGGAGTACCACCTCACCCTGGCCCGGGGCCGGTCCGGACAGGGACGGGCCGGCCACTCGCACGGTCGCGGCCCAGTGGGTCCGGGGTGTCGTGTCCGGCCCGTGGTCTCCGGACAAGACGGGCCGCCGCAGGTCCCTGGCCATGATCATGATCTGCTCGGCGGCCAGCGGCCCCCGTCCGGCGGCGGGAAGGGCGGGGTCCGCGACGGTGAGCGGATGGTCCTCGCAGACGCTCACCAGCAGCGGCATGCCCGCAGCGTGCAGCTTCTCGAAGATGGGTACGGCGTGCACCTCGCAGGAGTCGAGCACGAACGGCCGCACCGGCAGTCGCCAGCGCGTCACCGCCTCCAGACATGCCTGCACCACGCATTCGCTCAGCGTCTCCACCGGCACCCCGTCCGGGATCGCCACCTGGCTGCGCCGGAGGTCGTCCTTGAGCCAGGCCTGCGGCAGGTGGAGGCGCCAGTTGACCGGAGCACTGATGGTGTCCGAGGCGGCCCACACACCGATGGCGCGCTGTGCGTTGAGTACCTGCCCCAGAGACGGGAAGAAGTGCTTGTCCACGCCGACCGAATGGCGTCCGGTCTTCGGGATGATGACCGGCTGCACCATCCATGCCTGCGGTGGGACGGCATCGAGCCAGTGACCGGCGAGCGCCCGGCGGATGGGGACCCAGTCCCAGGTGGAGGCCGAGATGAAGTGGTGCAGATTCTGCTCCGACACCTGCTTGTCGAGCAGCGCGGCGATGTTGCGTATGGACTTGCGGCCCGGTGTCTCGAGCAGGCCCCGTAAGTACTGCATGGCCTTTCTGCATTGGTCGCTGCGGGACAGCGAGGTGAAGAGCAAGGAGGAGATCTCGGTGAGGACGGCGTCATGGGAACCGGACTGAAAGGGCGCGGGGGAGGTCCCTCGTGCTGTGGTCGTGGGATGCGGGTCAAGGCTGAGCATGAATCTCCTAACTACTGATCCAACCCGTGCTGTGGCACATCCGGGTGTGTTCGAAAGAAGACGCTGGGTGAGGCTCGGCCCGAGAGCAAGGGGCTTGGGCGAGAGGTGAGTCATCACCGGCTGGGCGAGAGTGCGAAGTTACCGGACGGTAGTCCTGTTGATGTGGGCGGCATCACTCCGGATGCCCGCCGGGCCGTACAACGGCCTGCGGCCGTGCCGCGGTGGCGATCAGATGGGCGATATGCACGCCAGCGTGATGTGCCGGTGCCGGCCCGGGAACGCCCGCTCCGCGAAGTTCCGCAGGCCGATCCCGTCCGAGATCTCCGGGAAGTGCCGCTCAACCAGTTCCGGCAGCCGGGTCGAACGCAGCGCGGACAGCAGGCAGGAGGCCGTGAAGGCGGTCAGCCACAGCCGCCGGTCCGCCCGTCGGCCGGGGCACCACTCGGCCACCAGCGTCATCGGGGCCCGCCCCGTCGGCGAGGCCGGCACCGGGACCGCCACGGCCGTCGTGCGTCCGTCCCCCGGATCCACCTGCTGGCGCAGGTGGGGCAGCAACTCGGCCAGTTCGCGCGCGGTGCGCTGGAGATCGCCGTGCTCGGGCAGCGCCGTCCGGTCGATCCGCGCCGGCGCCGCCGGACTCACCCGCACCACGAACGGCCGTCCGGGGGACGCGACATGCCGCGCGACCGCCGGTCCGTCCGGCTCCCCTGCATCCACGACCACGGGCAGCGGAGCCATTTCCGGGAGGTTCGGCAGTCCCGCCACCGCCTGCCGCACGCACTCCTCGACGATGCCCGACGCCGCGTCCGCCGGGACGCCCGCCCGGTCCCGCAGGGGGTCGGCCGTCCAGCGGGCGGACAGCCGCAGCTCCCGGTCGACCGGTACCACCGACCGCTCCGGGGCCGGCCGGGTCCCGACCGCCGGCCGGCCGTTGACCGCGCCCAGCGGGGTCGGCTGCGGGTCCGCGCCGACCGGGTGCGAGCCGGCCCTGGGGGCCAGCGTCGAGCCGATCGTCCACGCCTCCGGGGCCAGGGTCTGCTGCGCCTGGTGGGCCGGGGCGTGCCGGATCGGTGTCCACTCCCAGGGCGAGGCGGTGACGAAGTGGTGCACGCTCTGCTGCGCCGACGCCCCCACGAACCGCGCCGCCATGCTCCGCAGCGTCTTGCGCCCGCGCACCGACAGCAACCTGCGAACGTACTGCTCGGCCCTCACCCGCTGCCCGTTGCGGTGCAGCGAGCCGAACAGCCGCCGGCGGAACTTCGCGGCCAGAACCTCCGCTATGGGCCACTTTCCCGCCGCGTCCACGTGTCTTCGAAAGTCCCGCATCGCCGCTCCCCCGTGGGTCCGCCCATCGAAACAGGACTAACGTCCTGCTTCTTTATACGCTGTTACGCGTGGGACCACCGCACATTTGCGCCAGCGGCGGTGTGCGGGACCGGCCTCACGTCGACAGGGGAGCGGTATCGCCTCAGGCCGCGGGGGCCGGGTCCATGTTCCGGTGCGGTGGGGTGACCAGCTTCGCCAGCACTCCGGGCCGGGCGATATCGGGGAGCGCCGGCTCCGGGAAGGCCGACACCTCCTCGCACACATTTCCGTCGGGCAGCGTCTCGGTGATCAGCTGGATGCCGGTCCAGGAACCGATGAGCTACCGTGCCACCTCCGATCCCGGGGCAGCCAGTAGGCCGGCGGCAGCGCCAGGTCCACCCATATCTGAAGCGTTACGGTCTGCGGCGGCAGCCGATCCAGGTCGGCCGCCTCGTCCGGGATGGCGCGGGCCAACTGCTCCTTCGACGCGCGAAGTCGAAGTACGGACCGCCGCGCGTGAGCCGAGTGCGCTCTCGATGAGGCCGCCGATGGCGGTGGCGTCGTACCCGAACTCGTTGAACACCTCTGCGGCGGTCTCCAGAATGATCTTCCGGGTGTGGACCGCCCGTTCCCGCCTCCCCGGGCAGCGCCTTCCCGACAATGCTTTTTACCCGCGTTTGGGCTGGCACTTACCTATGCAAAATCGAACGGAGGTCCGGTACTTTAACAGCCTACTGATTGGTACCTGGCCAATTCGACTCAGGGGGAACGTTGTTCGATGTCGCTTTCGCCCCTCGCCCGTCCACCCCGTCACCGACTCTCCTCGGGTCCTACGCGCATCTCAAGCGCGTTGAGAACTTACTCGTCACCGGCTGGCAGCGGCTGACCGACCGGGACTTCTCACTTGCCGTCAGGTGGCCCGCCGTTCACGGCGACCTGCCGTACGACCCGCGGATCCTCGCGCAGACCGTCCGGCAGACCGGGCTGGTCGTCGCGCACGCCGAATACGACGTCCCGCTCACGCACCAAACCATGCTGAGCACCCTTTCCTTCACCCTCGCTCCCGGCCTTCGCATACCCCGCGGCCGCACGTCCGCGCCGGACGTGCGGATCGTCGTCGCGGAGAACGGCGGCAGACGGCGTACGACGAGCGCCCTGCGGATGTCTTTCCGGGTACTGTTCGACGGAGTCGAAATGGCCCGTGCCGAGGCCGAGTTCGCGTGGGTCTCCGAGCGGGTCTACGCCCGGGTCCGGGGAGCCCGCCGCCATGTCGGCTGGGGGGCCTGGGCGGTGCCGGCGCCCGTGGACGCTCGGCTGGTGTCCCGACCGTCTGCGGCGGACGTGATGCTGTCTCCCGGGGACCGCCCGCACCACTGGCTGCTGCGCAACGACCCCGGCAACCACCTGCTCTTCGACCATCCAGTCGACCATGTGCCGGGCCTGGCCCTGCTGGAGGCCGCCGACCAGGCCGCACGTGCCCTGCTCGCCCCGGCTCCCCTCGCGCCCACCGGCATCGAGGCCGCCTACTGGCGGTACGTCGAGTTCGACCAGCCCTGCCATATCGAGGCCGAGCCGCTGCCGGAGCCGGGTTCGGTGCGGGTCACCGGGATCCAGCAGGGCGAGGCCGCCTTCCGCGTCGACTTCCGTACGGGCGGCTGATGTCCGGATCGCCGGGCTCAGCGCCGCGGCGGTCCACTTCACCGCGATGCGGGTGCGCGACGGCCGGGTGCTCTCCTGGCTGCGCGCCGCCCTGGCCGACGCCTCGGCCGACCTCTCGCTGACGGTGACCGGCTACCTCTCGTCCGGTGCTTTCACGGTGGCCGGAGCCGACGAGACACCCGGACTCCTCGTCCGCACCGCGCCGCCCGCCTCCGGCCCCGTCGGGGTGCTCACGCTGACCGTCGTCGAGCAACCAGGGGTTCCTGCCGTCGGTGAAGCACGTCGGCGGCGAACCGGCCGCGATCCACTTCCTGCGGCAGACCGCCGAACAGGGTCGCGGCGATGTCACGTTCACCGACCGCCGCGGCCGGCTGAGCGAGGTGTCCATCTGAAGCCGGTCTTCTGGGACGGGACGAGACGGGACTGGACTGAACTGGACTGGACTGGCGTGGTGTGGCCAGCGGCCGGCATGCTCGATGGGGTCACCAGGAGCGTCGTCCGCAGACAGATGGACCACCTCGGCGTCGCCCGGCGCATCCGCGAGATCAGGCCCGCCGACCGGCCGGAAATGGCGGGCGTCGCCGTCATGAACTTCGGACGCCGGGTGCCGCGGTCCGCCGGACCGGCCCGGTGCCGCTGCCCGAGGCGCCTGCCTTCGTGGAACTGCTGCACCGGGCCTACGAGGCCGAGCCGCTCATCTCCCTGTGGTCCTCGTACGGCATGCAGCACAGCTGCGCGTCGGGCATCGCGGCGCACTCGTGGGGCGCCGAACCGTCGTCGAACCGCCAGCGCTCCGACGACGGTTCGCCGGTCGCCGAGGACGGGCTGCCCGCCACGTCGATCCCGCCGCGCGCCGCCTCCGCTGCCAGCTGCGGCAGCACCAGCCGCCAGAACGGTGTCACCGACCGCGCGGACCAGGCGCGGGCTGGATCGCGTTCCAGCCCTTCCAGTCCCGCCATCACAGCCGTGATGGCGGAGACCGCGTCGTCGAGGTCAACCCCCGGGGCCAGACCGCCCTGCCGCCGAGCCAGCGCGAGCAGCCCGCGCACCCAGTCCCGCCAGTGCTGCCACAGACTCACCCCGCTGTGCCAGGACGCGTCGTGCGCCAGGCCGAAACCCGCCCTGAGCACCGGGTCGCAGGTGACCCACTCGGCGAGCGTGTGCGAGGTGTCGACGAGCAGTTGGAGCGGTTCTGGGTGCTGGGCCGGGACCTGCCCGGTCACGCACAGCAGGATCTCGGCCGCGGTCGACTCGACCGCCTCGCCAAGGGCCTGCTTGTTCCCGAAATGGAAGTGCAGAGCGCCCTGGCTGACTCGGGCGAGGGCGCAGATCTGCCCGATGGAGGATCCGGCGAAGCCGCCCCGGTCGAAGAGCTCGGCGGCGGATCGGATCAGTTGACGACGTGTCTTCGCGGCACGGTCCTGCATGTCTATGCGCACTCCGGGAGAGAGGAGAGGGGAGCGAGGTGGTGAACGAGGAGTGACCCGCGCGCGGACGTGCCGGAGGCGATACCGGGCGTCCGACCACGGCAGATCCGCCGGTGCACGTCCCGTGCACCGTCCACTCTTACCACGTCAACAACGCGATATGTGCGGACGGTTACCGGCACTGGCGAGATCTCATGCCCACTGTGATCGTTCTACGGTTCGACCGCTTCGGCGGTCCGGGGGTGCTCACTGTTGTCGACATACCCGCTCCCCGGCCCGGTCCGGACGAGGTACTGACACCGTTGAGACGGCCGGTGCGAACTTCGCCGACGTCCACCGGACCGACGGCTCCTACCTGGCCGCGGACCAGCTGCCCCGCATTCCCGGCAGCGAGGTCGCGGGCCGCACGAGGACGGCCGGCGGGTGCCGGCGCGGGTGTCCCACGGCTGTGCTCAGCAGTCGGTTGCCACGGAGTTTTCGCCTGTTGGAGATTCCCGATGACCGGGACGCAGGAACGGCCCTCGCGCTGCTTGTGCAGGACCCGGCCGCCTGGCCTCTGCTGCGGACCGCGGCCCGGCTGCGGACCGGCGAGACCGTGGTCGTGCACTCGGCGGCGAGCGGCGGGCGGCGTCGGCAGCCTCGCCGTGCGGCTCGCCCGGGAGTTCGGCGCCGACCGGGTCTGGGCGCGGGCCTCCACGCCGGCGAAGCGGCAGCCACCACCGCTCGACCTGGTTGAGCCAGGAGCTGCTGGTGGAGGTGAAGTGGACATGGAAGCGGGGGTGGGCGGCCAGCCACCGCCGCGTGGCGGGAGTGTTGTGAACTGCGATGAACTGCGATGAACTGCGCCTTCGACAGCTTGGAGGTGTCCACCTGGTGTGACTTGAGCCCGCGGGCCCGCCAGATCCGCGAGACGGTGGTGTGCGACGTCCCGGTGGCCTTCGCCATCGACCGCGTCGACCAGTGGGCATCACCCTTCGGTGGCGGTGACTCCGGCGTCTTCACCACTACCTGCTCGACCTGGTCGTCACCGACCGTGCGTGGCCGGCCCGGACGCGGTGCGTCCTCGCCGTCGGCGGCACGCCGCGCACTTTCTACCGTGCCGACGGACGGAGCACGGGCCGACGACGACGGCCTGCCCCTCGACCGCCGGTGCCGCCGTAGACCTGGGCGGACTCGGCGGCACCGGAACCACCGCCGAATATCGGACATTCAGCCTGGTGAGGTGAGACCGAACGACGACGGGGGCCCTGGACACCTTCGCCGACTGGCTGGTGGAGGCGGGCCACCGCATCGAGCGGGTCGACGACCACGCCGACTGGTACGTGCGGTTCGATGCGGCGATGCGTGCGCTGCCCGAGGACCGGCGGCACTATGAGGCCTGCCCATCCTGCTGCACGGCCTCAAGGAGCCCGAAGAGCCCGAGGAGCCCGAGGAGCCTGAGGAGCCCGAGGAGCCGGTGTCCGGCTCCGTCATCCCGTCCGACCGGTTCCGCGCGGCCGTCCGCGCCGGTGCCGTCGACGGGCAGCGGGACATCCCGGGCTTCACCCGCGGCCCTGGCGCGAAGTACGCGAGGACCTGAAGGCCCTGATGTCACTTGTGGTAGGCACGCGGGCATGAACAGTGATCTTCTCGCTGGGAAAGTCGTCCTGATCACCGGAGCGAGCAGCGGCATAGGCGCTGCCGCGGCCAGGGTGTTCTGCCAGGAGGGCGCGACCGTGGTGCTCGCCGCGCGCCGGGCGGAACGTCTGGCGGAACTGACCGAGCAGGTGCGGGCGAAGGGCGCCGAGGCGGCGTACATGGTCTGCGACGTCACCGACGCCGACGACGCGGCGCGCGCCGTGCAGTTCGCGGAGTCCGAATACGGGCGGCTGGACGGGGCGTTCAACAACGCCGGCATCGGGGGCGACCGCACCCCGCTGCACCTGATGTCCGACGACGTCTACGACACCGTCATGGACGTCAACGTGCGCGGCGTCTGGAACTGCATACGTCCCGAGATCGCCGCCATGCTGCGGCACGGTGGCGGTGCCGTTGTCAACAACAGCAGTGTTGCCGGGCTGGTGGCGATACCCGCCGCCGCGCCCTACATCGCGGCCAAGCACGCGGTGATCGGCCTGACCAGGGCGGCGGCGGACGAGTACGCCCAGCAGGGCATCCGGGTCAACGCGGTGGCCCCGGGAACCACGCGCAGCGAGATCACCGAGGACTGGTTCCGGCGCAACCCCGGCCTGGAGCAGAGGGTTGACTCGATGACCCCGCAAGGCCGTACGGCCGCTCCGGAGGAGGTCGCGGCCGCCGCCGCCTGGCTGCTGAGCGACCGCTGCCCGTTCCTCACCGGGACCGTGCTGCCCGTGGACGGCGGTTTCGTCAACCAGTGACGTCCACCGCCCGGGACGCGGAGCCGGGGGATCCCCGGCTCCGCGTCCCGCTCTATGAAGGCGTCCCGCTCTATGAGGGCTTGGTAACATACCGACCCTTCGGCAGCGCATAGTTGAAACCTGAACGAAGACTGAAATGTGAACGACGGATCGACGTTCCGATGGGGCGTAGGGAGTCTGGGGTGGCCGAGCGGCAGGAACGTGCGATCCGCACGCGTGAGTCCATTCTCGAGGCCATGGCAAGCCTCTTCATCGAGGTCGGCTACGAGGCGGCCACCATCGCGGCGCTCGTCGAGCGCACCGGGCTGACCCGCGGAGCGCTGTACTTCCACTTCCCGACCAAGGAGGCGATGGCGCGCGGCGTGCTCGCGAGGGCGGTGACCCGCGAGGGCATCCTGCCCCAGACGCACAAGCTCCAGGAATGGGTCGACCTCGGCCTCCTGCTCGCCTACCGGCTGCCCCGGGAGCCGATGCTGCGCGCAGCGGTCCAGCTGTCCGTCGATCCCAGGGCGCGCGGTCTGTTCGGTACGCGCTGGCCGGACTGGATCGACCTGGGCGAGGACCTGCTCGTCGAGGCCAAGGAGCGCGGCGAGCTGCTGCCGCACGCCGTCCCCGCCGAGATAGCCCGGCTGGCCGTGGGCGCCTGGACCGGGGTGCAGCTGGTGACGGAGGCGCTGCCGGACAGGCTCGACCTGTCCGAGGAGATCGCCCGGCTCTACCAGCTGATCCTGCCCAACGTCGCCAGCATCGGCGTCCTCGCCAAGTTGGACACCTCCCCGTACCGCGCGGAACGGCTGCTCGGCCCGGCGGCGGACGCGGACGCTGCGGGAAAGCCCTTGACGTGAATCGGTGATGGAGCCGAAGAGCATGGCGCCGAGGACCGGCAAGTACCGTGCCATCGGCACGGACCCGGCGCACCGCCGTGAGGTGAGCGTCCTCGCGTCCCGTCCGGCCCGGTCGCCGGCGCGACGGCGAAGCCGACGCGCACCAGCACCCGACACGAACGAGCAACATCGGGCGCTTCGAGAAACCCGACAGGTCGTCAGGGGCGTCTGTCGTGAGCTGGTCCGGTGTCGGTGGGGGGGCGGCCCGTCAGAGCCGACAGGGAAAGTGCGGGGGCTGTAGCCTCCGTAGGTGGGGGCCAGGCCCCGGCTTCCTGTCTGCCGGAGGCAGGCTCACCCCGAGCAGCTCTGCCGACCGATCGACTCATCAGCGTGGAAGGCCGCCATCGCTTCTCCTCCCAGGACCGGCTCGACGTAACGGAGCAGTGACGCTCTCTCGTCGGCAGTGGGGACCGGTACCTGTAAGCCCCGGACCCACGACCTGCGGCGCATCCCATTGCGCGAACCGACCCCGGTGTACCCGCACGTGCTGTTGTCCCGCACCGGAGACCCGCACCCCGTGCTGACCGCGCTACACGACCATCTGCGCACCTCAGGGTCGCGCACCCCATACGGGGTCTGTCAAACGAGCGGTGTATCCAGAATTGAAGGTCACCGACGGGCTGCGGAGAGGCGGCCGCGCTGTGGGGCGCGCATGCGCCCAGGACCGTCACGGCACAGTCGCACACGTACGCCTGCCGGCTGCGCACAGCGTTGGGCCCATCGGCCGGTCCGGAGCGGCGCGGCCACGGCTACGTGCTGCCCGGGTGCCGCCAGGACTGGTTCGACGACTGCGCCGGACCCGGCCTGAGCGTTCCGAGCCTGGTGGCGGGCCCCGGCGACTTGGTCGGATGGTTCTCGGCCGTCGACACCGAGGGGCGGAGCCTGAGCCGGGACAGTCCGGCCGAAGGTCCGCCCCTGCACGCCCTCGCCGCGTTCGTCTACGCAGGCCTCGTCCCGATGCCGGAGCAACCCCCGGAGCAGGCCGAACCCGTACCCCACTTCCCTGGACGCAACCTTCGACCGATGGCGTCCAGCGCCGACGTACAGGCGTCGATCGCTGCCTGGATCTCGTCCGGGGTGGTGTCCTCCGCTTCGAGGGCGGCGGCGAGATGCCGGTCTCTCCTCCCCGGACCGGGCCACGGCCCGGTCCGCGGAGGACCCCTCGCGCGGCTCGCTGTCGGAAGGCCCGGCGTTCCCGCCGCCGACGGCAGGCGTACCCGGAGGGCGGCTCCGTAGGCGGCGACGGCGCGTTCGAGGTGGTTGCACGGCAGTAACCACTGTTCCCAGGACCGATCAGGAACCGCCATATGTGGCAGCACGGATGTCTCTGTGACGCCACTCTCCCGGCTGCTCCGGACAATAGCCGCCATCACAGGCCGTGGCCGCGCCGATGCCAGTAGACAACACAGGCTGAGCGCTTCCGGGGACACCGATGGCACGCGATCTCCGTGAGCGTGGGAGGCACACCCTAGACCCGGGCGATGGAACCTGTGAACGAAATGGGGAAGTGGCATGGTTCGGCACCGCGAGAGGCAGTCGGTCCACAGCCGTGGGCCGCGTCGTCACGCATGGACCGCCTGAACCAGGTCGCGGAGCTGTTCGCGGAATGCCTCGGGTGTGATGAGGAGGCGGCGCGCACGTACACGCGGCGACTCCTCGAAGAGCCCGTCGCGCAGTCGCCCCCGGGCTCCTCCGGCGGCGGCTCGCGGCCGGCGGCTGCGGGCGGCCCGGTGACGCAGGACGGTGCCGGCGGAGCCCGGCGGACGGCCGCGGGCGACAGCGACGTCCCGGACGGCCACGAGATGCTCGCGGAGGTGAGCCGTGCACCGAGTCCCGTCGGACTGGCGCGACTCCTGCACGATCAGGTCCGGCCGCACGGCGCCTCGGCGGTGCTGCTGGCGGTCATCGACCGGCAGGGGGAACTTCGCATGAGCGGTGTCGCCGGCGCATCGGCGCGGGAGGCCGACACCCGGTCGCGAATCCCACTGCGGTGCGTGCTCCCCCTCGCCCGGACGGCTCCCGAGGATCAGCTGCTGTGGATCGACGACGACAGCGGCGACCGGATCCTGGCGTGGGTCTCGTCCCGGAGCGGACCGTCGAGATCACCCGGTGACCGGGCCGGCGGCCGGGACAGCAGCTCTCCGGCGGAGCGTCTCCTGTGCGTAGTGATCGCTGTCTGGCCGGCCGGTCCGCCGCTGGAACCGGCGGTCCGGGAACGTGCGGAGGCACTGACGGGGTCCGCCGGACGGAGGCTGTGCGGCCTGGCCGGCCGGGGACTTCCGGAGGAGGACCTGCATGCGCCGTGGCTCGCCGCGGTCCTCGATGTGATCCCCATTCCCGCCGCACTGCTCTTCCCGATCCGGGACGCCCATGGCCGGGTCGTCGAATTCCACATCGACCGCTGCAACGGGCACGCCACGGACCTCCTGGGACGACCGCCCGAGCAGATCAACGGCGGCCGGCTCCTGGAGGTCCTCCCCGGCCTGAGCAACGCCGGCATCTTCGACGCCTACGTGAAGGTGCTGGAGACCGGTACGCCCCTGCACCGCGAACCCTTCCCCTACGAGGAGCCGTTCCGCGGAGTGCGCTACCCCGCCGTGCTGAGCGTGCGGGCTCAGCGGATCGGTGGCGGGCTGCTGGTCAGCTGGCAGTTCCACGACGAGCAGGCCCGGATGGCGGCCCGGATCGACGACGCCGAAAGGCTGGTGGACCTCGCGTGGGCCGAGTGGAACCTGGTCACCGGCGAGATCACGTGGTCACCGCGCATGTACGACATCTTCGACCTGGATCCGGCGCTGGGCCCGCTCCCCCTGGACCGACTTTCCCGGCACGTTCGAGAGAACGACACCCCGGTCCTCACCCAGGCCGTGGAGACACTCTGCGAACAGCGTGAACCGGTGACGTTCGAGGTCCGCACGCGCCATGCCGACCCCCCACGCCATGTGCGCGTCACTGCGGAACTGGTCCGGGACAGTCTCGGAAACCTGATCGCGGCACACGGAGTCGTCCAGGACGTCTCCGCCGCCCGACGGATGGAGGCGGCGCTCGAAGCCTCACGCCGCGAGGCGGAACGTCAACGGCTGCGCATGGCCGAAGAGCTGCAACTGGCGCTGCTGCCCCGGCAGCACAACAGACTCCCCGGCCTGTCGATGGCGCTGCGCTACCAGCCGGCGGAGGACAGTGCGCGCATCGGCGGCGACTGGTTCGAAGCGGCTCCGCTTCCCGACGGCCGGGTACTGATCGCCATCGGGGACGTCAGCGGGCACGGCCTGCTCGCGGCGGCGGGCATGGCGCAGCTGCGCCATGCCCTGCTGGGCATCGCGCATACGGGCGCCGACGCGGCCCGCATCCTCGACTGCCTCAATCTCGTCGCCTATCACAGCCACGAGGAGACCGTGATGGCCACCGTGATCGTCGGGCACTTCCACCCGCGCGACCGAACCCTCGCCTGGGCCCGGGGCGGCCACCCCCCTCCCGTCCTCGTCCGGGCGGGACAGGCCCGTGAGCTGCACAACGCCGACGGGATCTCACTGGGTGTCAGCCTGGATCCGGGATACGGGCTCGCAGCCGTCCGGCTTCAGCCCGGCGACCGCGTCATCCTCTACACCGACGGCCTGGTGGAACGCCGCGACGACCGGCGCGACGAGCGCTCGGCCCTGCTCCTGGACGCCGCCCGGCAAGGCGCCCTCGGCGGACCCGAGGAGCATCTCCAGACCCTGCTGTCCACGCTGGACACCAATCCGGAGGACGACACGTGCGTCATCGTCCTCCACGTGAGGAAGTGAGCGATGACGCCCGGGACCCCGTGCGAGGGAGCACGCCCATGAGCTTCTCCCCGGTCGGCGAGGCGGCCGTGCACCGCGCCTTCGCCCGTCGCGAGGCGGCCGCGCAGCACCTGGCGGACACCGCCGGGCAGGTGGCCGCGGTCTGCCGCGACATGGCCGCCCGATTCCGGCGCGGCGGCAAGCTGATCGTGTTCGGCAACGGCGAGTCGGCGGCCGACGCGAGCCACCTCGCGGTCGAGTTCATGCATCCCGTCATGGTGGGGAAACGGGCCCTGCCGGCCGTGGCGCTCGGCAACGACTCGGCGACCCTGAGCGGAGTCGGCGCGCGGGAGGGGTTCGCCGGGGTCTTCGAGCACCAGCTGCGGGCATTCGCCGGCAGCGAGGACATCGCGCTCGGGATCTCGCCGGACGGCCGCTGCCGGAACGTACACCGCGGCCTGGCGGCGGCCCGGCGACTCGGCCTGCTCACCGTCGTCCTCAGCGGTGGCGTGCCGGAGGAGGCTCCCGCCGCCGACCATCTGCTGGTGGTGCCGGCCACCGATCCCCTGGTGGTCAAGGAGATGCACATGACCACCTACCACATGCTGTGGGAACTGGTGCAGGTTTTCCTTGAACAGTACGGGACGGAGCCGCCCGCATGAGGTCATGGGACGGCCGGGACCGGCCGGAATGCCCCGAGGACGTCTGCGTCACCTGCTCGGACGAAGCGCGCTTGCTGCGGGTCGTGAGGTCGCTGCCCGGCGACATGGCGTTGGCCGCCGCCGACGGGTCGGCCGAGGAACCGGAGGAGATCAGCGTGGCGCTCGTCGTGGCGCCGGCCGGGACGACCGTACTCGTCCACGCCGGGGAGGCCATCGCGGCCGTGCCGGACGCCGCGCCGGGAGACACGAGGACGGGAGAGGTGGATGGGTGACACGGATGGGTGACATGCCCGGCGGGATGCGGGAGCTGTATCCCTTCCTCTACGAGCGGCACGCCGATGCCGACACCGTGGTCGCCGAGGTGGCGGACGCCGTCCGGGAGAAGGCCGCCGAGATCACGGCACTCCGGCGGGGTGTCGCGCACGGCTGTGCGCCGCGGATCGCCGCGTGCGCCGAAGCCATGGCGGAGCGGTTCGCAGCCGGGGGGCGTCTGTTCGTCTTCGGCAACGGCGGAAGCAGTACCGACGCCCAGGGCCTCGCCACCGTGTTCCTGCATCCGCCGGCCGGCTTCCGGGTCCTGCCCGCGCTCTCACTGACCAGCGACGCGGCTGTCGTGACCGCGCTGTCCAACGACGTCGGTTTCGAAGCCGTCTTCGCGCGCCAGCTGGCGGCCCTGGCGCAGCCCGGAGACATCGCCGTCGGGCTGTCGACCAGCGGGGGCTCCGCGAACGTGGGGGCGGCCCTCCAGGTGGCGGCCGGGCGCGGCCTGCTCACCGTCGGCATGGCGGGCCACCACGGCGGACTGCTGGCCGAACTCGACGCCCTGGACCATCTCTTCGTCATCCCGTCCGCTTCGGTCCACCGCATCCAGGAGGCGCAGACGACCGTGTACCACACCCTGTGGGAACTCACTCAGCTGAGGCTGCGCGCGGCACGGCCGACCTGCGGTGATACACGATGAGCCGTCCTGCCGCGACTGACGGGAAATCCACGGAGGCCGACGACCTCGTGGTCCACCTGCTGTGGATCAACGCCGGGCTCAGCTGCGACGGCGACTCGGTCGCGCTCACGGCCGCCACCCAGCCGAGCATCGAGGAGATCGCGCTGGGTGCCCTGCCGGGACTGCCGAAGGTCGCCCTGCACTGGCCGCTGCTGGACTACGAGTGCGGACCGGACGGCGGGGCCGACGCCTTCATCGACTGGTTCCACCGGGCCGGCCGCGGCGAGCTGGAGCCGTTCGTCCTGGTCGTCGAGGGCTCCGTACCGAACGAGGCGATCAAGCGGGAGGGGTACTGGAGCGGGTTCGGCATCGACCCGGCGACAGGTCAGCCCATCACCGTGTGCGAGTGGCTGGACCGGCTGGCGCCCAAGGCCACCGTGGTGCTCGCGGCGGGTACCTGCGCCGCGTACGGAGGCGTGCACGCGATGGCCGGCAATCCGACCGGCGCCATGGGCGTGCCCGACTATCTGGGCTGGGACTGGCGGTCGAAGGCGGACGTCCCGATCGTGTGCGTGCCGGGCTGCCCGGTCCAGCCCGACAACCTCTCCGAGACCATCGTCCACCTGCTCTACCAGATCGCCGGCCGGGCCCCCGCGATCCCGCTGGACGAGAACCTCCGTCCCGCCTGGCTGTTCGACCGGACCGTGCACGAGGGCTGCAGTCTGGCCGGCTACTACGAGCAGGGCGACTTCTCCGCCGTGTTCGGTCAGGACAGATGCCTGGTCAAGATCGGCTGCTGGGGCCCCGCGGTGAAGTGCAACGTGCCCAAACGCGGGTGGATCAACGGAGTCGGCGGCTGCCCCAATGTCGGAGGCATCTGCATCGCGTGCACCATGCCCGGCTTCCCCGACCGGTTCATGCCCTTCATGGACCAGCCGTCCGGCCTGCACACCCCGGAAACGGACGAGGGGCTGTACGGGATCCTCATCCGCACCCTCCGCGGCCTGACCCTGCACGACGTCGAGAAGGAACCGGAGTGGCGCCGCAGGGGCCACGAGCTGACCACGGGCTACGAGCCCCCCTGGGAAGGAAGGGACGGACATGGGTGACGACGGTCTGGTCGAGATGGCGTGGGACCCCATCACCCGCATCGTGGGCAGCCTGGGAATCCACACGAAGATCGACTTCGGGCGCGGCCGGGTGGCCGAGTGCTACAGCACCTCGTCGGTCTTCCGCGGCTACAGCGTCTTCATGCAGGGGAAGGACCCCCGGGACGCGCACTTCATCACCAGCCGCATCTGCGGCATCTGCGGGGACAACCACTCCACGTGCTCGGTGTACGCGCAGAACATGGCCTACGGCGTCCGGCCGCCGGCCCTGGGGGAGTGGATCCTCAACCTCGGCGAGGCCGCCGAGTACATGTTCGACCACAACCTCTTCCAGGAGAACCTGGTCGGCGTGGACTACTGCGAACGCATGGTCCGCGAGACCAACCCGGGTGTGTACGAACTCGCCGAACGCACCGAGGCTCCCCACGCGGCCGAGCACGGCCACCGGACCATCGCGTCCATCATGCGCTCGCTCAATCCGCTCCAGGGCGAGTTCTACCGGGAGGCGCTCCAGGTCAGCCGCTCCACGAGGGAGATGTTCTGCCTGATGGAGGGGCGGCACGTGCACCCGTCGACCGTCTATCCGGGCGGTGTCAGCACCGTCGCCACGGTGCAGCTGTTCACCGACTACCTCACCCGCCTGATGCGCTACGTCGAGTTCATGAAGAAGGTCGTGCCCCTGCACGACGACCTGTTCGACTTCATCTACCAGGCCATGCCCGGGTACGAGGAGGTCGGCCGGCGCAGAGTGCTGCTCGGCTGCTGGGGCGCCCTCAACGACCCCGCGCACTGCGACTTCCGCTACCGCACCATGGCGGACTGGGGGCGCAGGATGTTCGTGACCCCGGGCGTGGTGGTCGACGGCCGCCTGGTGACCAGCAACCTGGTGGACATCAACCTCGGCATCCGCATCCTGCTCGGCAGCTCCTTCTACCAGGACTGGGACGACGGGGAGCCGTTCGTCACCGAGGACCCGCTGGGCAACCCGGTCGACCAGCGGCACCCTTGGAACCAGCGCACGGTCCCGCGGCCGCAGAAGCGCGACTTCGCGGACAAGTACAGCTGGGTGATGTCCCCCCGGTGGTTCGACGGAAGCGAGCACCTGGCGCTGGACACCGGCGGCGGCCCGCTGGCCCGGCTGTGGTCGACGGCACTGTCCGGTCTGGTCGACACCGGCCATCTCAAGGCCACGGGACACAGCGTCCTCATCCACCTGCCACGCACCGTCACCAAGCCCGAGGTCACCTTCGAGTGGAAGATCCCGGAGCACAACGGACAGCCGCTGAGCAACACCATCGAACGCAACCGGGCCCGCACCTACTTCCAGGCGTACGCGGCCGCGGCGGCACTGCACTTCGCCGAACAGGCGCTGTACGAGGTACGAGCCGGGCGGACCGCGACCTGGACGCCCTTCGAGGTGCCCGACGAAGCCGTCAGCTGCGGATTCAGCGAGGCGGTCCGAGGCGCTCTCTCCCACCACATGGTGATCAGAGACGGCCTGATCGCCAACTACCACCCCTATCCGCCCACGCCGTGGAACGCCAGTGCGCGCGACGTCCACGGCACTCCGGGGCCGTACGAGGACGCGGTGCAGAACACACCGATCTTCGAGGAGAACCCGCCGGAGACCTTCAAAGGCATCGACATCATGCGGACCGTACGCAGCTTCGACCCATGCCTGCCCTGCGGCGTCCATATGCACCTCGGCGCGGGCCGGGTGCTGCAGAAAACGCACTCGCCCACCGTCTACGGCGGGAGCTGAACCATGGACGCACTGCGGGAGACCGAAGCCCGAGTGGCGCAGCTCGTCGCACAGCTCTCCGCGACGCCGCGGGTGGGTGAACGCGCCGAAGAACTCGTACGGCTGCTGATGCGGCTGTACGGGGCCGGTCTCGCCCGGATCACCGGGGTGCTGCCCCCCGACACGGTGGCGCGGCTGGCCGCCGACGATCTCGTGGGCAGCCTGCTGATCCTCCATGATCTGCACCCGAGCTCCACCGCGGAGCGGATCGGGAAGGCCCTCGACCAGGCCCGGCATCGACTGGCGACGCACGCGGCGGACCTCGAGCTGCTCGGTGTGGAGGAAGGCGACGAAGGGGATGTCGTACGGGTCCTGCTGCGGGAGGAGCGCAGCGGCTGCCCCTCCTCCGTCGCCGAGGAGGTGATCGAGCGCGCTGTCCTGACGGCGGCGCCCGAGATCGCCGCGGTCCGGGTGCAGCGCCCGCCCCGGGAGCCGGACCTGCTGCAGATCCTGCCCGGTCCGCCGCGGGAGGATCCCGCGGCGCCTCGCCGGGAGGCGCGGCGGTGACCGCGCGAGGCGGTCTGCGCCGGTACCTCGGGCCGCCCGTCGACGGCAGCGGCCGGACGGCGCGCTGCGAACTGTGCGACGCCGCCCTCGACGCCGGGCACGGCCACGCCGTGGACCTGGACGACCGGGGCCTGCTGTGCGTCTGCCGGGCGTGCCGGCTGCTGCTCGCCCAGCGAGGCGACAGGAGCGAGAGCACAGGCACGGCTCGTGGGCGGTACCGCACCGTCCCGGACCGGTACCACTACGCTCCCGGACTCGCTCCCACCACCGCACAGTGGGAGGAACTGCAGATCCCGGTCGGTATCTGCTTCCTTCTGCGCAACTCCCGTCTGGACCGCCTGGTGGCGTTCTTCCCCAGTCCCGCCGGGGCCACCGAGATGCCGCTGCCGGACGTCAGCTGGCAACGGATCCTGGGGGCCGGACCGGACGTCGTCGCACCGGCCGACGACGTCGAGGCGCTGCTCCTGCGACGCCGGAAGGCCGACGTCGAGTGCGCGCTGGTCCCCGTCGACGCGTGCTACCGGCTCGTGGGGAAGCTGCGGCTGCACTGGACGGGGTTCGGCGGTGGCGCCCGGGTCCACAGCGAGCTGGACGCTTTCTTCACGAGCCTGCGCGAGCGGGGCAGGCCATGACCGGTGACAGTGGCGGCGCCTCACCCGTCCGGCCGCCGACGGGGTTCGAGCGGGCCCGCGCCGTGGCGGACGCCGTCCTCTTCGAGGGATACGTCCTGTACCCCTACCGGGCGTCCGCGCCCAAGAACCGGCTGCGCTGGCAGTTCGGGGTGCTGGCCCCGCCGGGCGCGGACCCGTCGGAGACCTCCCACGCGCAGACCGAGTGCCTGCTCGTGTCGCGGAACGCCGCGCCGGACGTCGTCGTGCGGGTCAGGTTCCTGCAGATCCAGCGGCGATACGCAAGCGCACCGGAGGAACAGCCCTGGGACGAGGGCGTGGTGCGGGAGATCGACGCGGGCGCGTCCCTCGTGCCCGGCGTCACCATGACCGTCCCCTTCGAGGTTCCCGGAGCGGAGGAGGAGGGGCGCCGCCGGTGGGATCTGTCCGGCGTCCTGCGGATGCGTGCCGACCGCCTGCCAGGCCCGTACGACCTGCTCAAAGTACGGGTCCGCGTGGAGAACCGCACCGTCGGCCCCGTGACGCCGCGGCCGGAGATGCTGTGCCGCTCCCTCGCCGGCACGCACACGCTCCTCGCGGCCGTCCAGGGCCGCTTCCTCTCCCTGACCGACCCGCCCGCGTGGGCCGCGGCCGCCGCCGCCGGATGCGACAACCAGCACGCCTGGCCCGTGCTGATCGACGACAGCACACTCCTCTCCGCGCCGATCATCCTGGGCGACCGTCCGCGGATCGCTCCGGAGAGCCCCGTCGACCTGCACGACGGGACGGAGATCGACGAACTGCTGACGCTGCGCACGATGACCCTCACCGACGCGGAGAAGGACGAGGCCAGGAGAACCGATGAGCGAGCCGCGGCGATCATCGAGCACGCCGAGGCGGTCACGCCCGCCGTGCTGGAGCGGTTGCACGGCGTACTGCGCGGCCCGCGCCGCCCGGAAGCCGACGCGGGGACCGACACGGGGTGTGGGAGTCCCGCCACCGGTCGCCCCGTACGCCCGCCGGGCGGTGCCGTGCGGGTGTCCGGCGGCTGGGCCGGTCCGGGTGCGCGGGTGCGGCTGCGCCCCGGCGAGCGGCGCGCCGACGCGCAGGACATGTTCCTGCGCGACCGCACCGCACGGGTGGCAGCGGTCCTGGAGGATGTCGACGGCAGAACGCACCTGGCCGTGACCCTGGACGACGACCCGGCCGCGGACCTGCATGAATCCGTCGGCCGTCACTGGTACTTCGCGCCCGACGAGGTGGAGCTGCTGTGAGGGTGATGGTCGCGGGCGTGGGCAACGTCCTCCGCCGGGACGACGGCTTCGGCGTGGAGGTCGCCCGGCGGCTGGCCGGGGTGCCGTTGCCGCGGGGGACGCGGGTGGCGGACTACGGCATCCGCGGCGTGCACCTCGCGTACGAGCTGATGGCCGGCTATGACGGCCTGATCCTCGTCGACGCGATGCGGTGCGGAGAACCTCCGGGCACGGTGTGCGTCCTGGACCCCGAACGGCCCGGCGGCACCCGGGAGACCGCGGAGGTGGCCGCGGTGCCCATGGACGCGCACGACATGGGGCCCGAGGCAGTGCTCGTGCTGCTGGACCGGCTGGGCGTGCGCCTGCCGTGGGTGCTCGTCGTGGGCTGCGAACCCGCGGAGCTGGGCGAGGGGATGGGGCTCAGCGCCGCCGCTTCCGCAGCGGTGGGGGAGGCCGTGCGGCTCGTACGGCAGCTGCTGGACGAGCGGGTGACAGAGGTGACAGACGTGACGGAGAAGGGAACGGGGCGCCGTGCATGAGGTCGGGTTGTGCGAAGAGATCCTTCGGGCGGTGGAACGCCGGGCGCGGGGACGCCGGGTCACCGGGGTCACGGTGCGGATCGGAAGCCTGCACGCGGTGGTCGAACCGGCCCTGGCGCAGTCCTTCGAGCTGGTGGCGCAGGGCAGCGTCGCCGACGGCGCCGGCATCGAGCTCGTCACGGTGCCCGGCGACGAGTTCACCCTCCAGTCCATCACGCTCACGCAGCAGGCAGCGGACCAGGCAGCGGCGGACCAGGGAGCGGCGGATGTGCCTCGGCATCCCGGGTGAGGTCGTCGAACTCCTCACCGACCAGCCGGACCTGGCCCAGGTCGAGGTGAGCGGCGTGCGCCGGGCCATCAATATCGCGCTGCTCGAAGAGGAGGGCGTCGCGCCCGGCGACTGGATCCTCATCCATGTCGGGTTCGCCCTGTCAAAGATCGACGAAGCGGAGGCGCGGGCCGCCATGGAGTTCCTCGAACAGATGGGCGCCGCCTACGACGACGAGATCGACGCACTGAAGGAGTCGGGAGACGGCTGATGCGCTATGTCGACGAGTACCGAGACGCCGGCAAGGCCCGCGCCCTGGCCGCAAGAATCGCCGAGCTGTGTGATCCGGGCCGCACGTACACCTTCATGGAGGTGTGCGGCGGGCACACGTACACCATCTACAAGCACGGCATCGAGGACCACCTCCCGGACAACGTCCGCCTCGTGCACGGACCGGGCTGTCCCGTCTGCGTGATCCCGATGGGCCGGGTCGACGACGCCCTCCACATCGCCGGGCAGCCGGACGTCATCATGACCTCGTTCGGGGACATGATGCGGGTCCCCGGGGGCAGCGCCTCGTTCCTCGACGCCAAGGCCGCGGGCGCGGACATCCGCATGGTCTACTCGCCGCTCGACGCGCTGAAGATCGCCCGGCGGAACCCCGGACGGCGGGTGGTGTTCATGGCCATCGGCTTCGAGACGACCACGCCCTCGACCGCGATGACCGTGCTGCGGGCCGCGGACGAAGGACTCGACAACTTCTCGGTCTTCTGCAACCACGTCACGATCATCCCGGCGATCAAGGCGATCCTCGACTCGCCCGATCTGCGTCTGGACGGGTTCATCGGCCCCGGCCACGTGTCCACGGTCATCGGCTGCCGGCCGTACGAGTTCATCGCGGCCGAGTACGGCCGTCCGCTGGTCGTCGCCGGGTTCGAGCCCCTGGACATCCTTCAGTCGATCCATCTGCTCCTGACCCAGCTCGCGGAGGACCGCGTGGCCGTGGAGAACCAGTACGGCCGGGTCGTGCCCTGGGACGGCAACGGCAAGGCGCTGCACGTCTTGAGCCAGGTGATGGAGGTGCGCCCGCACTTCGAATGGCGCGGCCTCGGCTTCATCTCCCACTCCGCGCTGCGGCTGAGGGAGGCGTACGCCGCGTACGACGCGGAGCGGATCTTCGACCTGCCGGGGGTCCGGGTCGCCGACCCCAAGTCGTGCCAGTGCGGCGAGGTGCTCAAGGGCGTGCTCAAGCCGTGGCAGTGCAAGGTCTTCGGCACCGCGTGCACTCCCGAGACACCGATCGGCACCTGCATGGTCTCCTCCGAGGGAGCGTGCGCGGCGTACTACAACTTCGGCCGGTTCGACCGGGCCGGGGTGCGGGAGGCGATCCGGTCATGACCACGGGGCGCAGGGCGTCGCGGCCCGCACCCGGCGAGGAAGAGGTGCTGCGGCGCATCGAACGGGCACACCGTCGCAAGCCCCGGATGCGGGACGAGCGCATCACGCTCGCGCACGGCGCGGGCGGCAAGGCCACGCAGACGCTGATCGAGGCCGTCTTCCTCACCGCCTTCCACAACCCGGTGCTGGCACGTCTGGAGGACCAGGCGGTGCTCACGGTGGGAGGGGCTCGACTGGCCTTCACCACCGACTCCTACGTGGTCTCCCCGCTCTTCTTCCCCGGTGGCGACATCGGTGACCTCGCCGTGAACGGGACGGTGAACGACCTGGCCATGGCCGGGGCGCGCCCGCTCCACCTCTCGGCCGGCTTCATCCTCGAAGAGGGGTTCCCCGTCGCGGACCTGACCCGCATCGCCGCCTCCATGGCCGAGGCGGCCGCCGCGGCGGAGGTCGACATCGTCACGGGCGACACCAAGGTCGTGGAGCGCGGCAAGGCCGACGGCTGCTACATCACCACCGCCGGAGTGGGCGTGCTGGAACACGGCTTCGCTCTCGGCGCCGGGCTGGCGCGGCCCGGTGACGCCGTCCTGGTCTCCGGGCCGATCGGCGAACACGGCACCACCGTCCTGCTGGCCCGGGGCGACCTGGACATCGCAAGCGAACTCACGTCGGACACCGCGCCGTTGGCGGGCCTGGTGGCGGCGCTGCTCGACGCCTGCGGCGGCGGTGTACGGTGCCTGCGCGACGCCACCCGCGGCGGCGTGGCCACGGTGCTCAACGAGATCGCGCGCGCCTCCGACGTCGCGGTCGTCCTCGACGAGGCCGCCGTACCGGTCCGGCCCGAGGTACGGGGGGCCGCGGAGCTGCTCGGCATCGATCCGCTCTACATCGCCTGCGAGGGCCGGATGGTCGCCGTCGTGGACGCCGCCGACGCCGAGGCGTCGCTGGGCGCGTTGCGCGCGCACCCGCTCGGCGAGCAGGCCGCGGTCATCGGCCACGTGGTCGCGGAACCGGCCCCGCTGGTGCTGTGCAGGACCGGGTTCGGCGGTACCCGCATCGTCGATGTGCTCATCGGCGATCCGCTGCCGCGTATCTGCTGAGGACCGGCCCGGGGACGGTGGTCAGGAGGACGCCGGTCCGAGGGCACCCGCGGCGTCGAGCGCGGCGGCGACCGCGACCTGCCCCAGGCTGATGCCGCCGTCGTTCGGCGGCACACGGCGGTGTGTGAGCACCTCGAAGCCGTGCCGTCGGAGCGCCGGGACGGTGCGGTCGACGAGCAGCGCGTTCTGAAAGACACCGCCGGAGAGGGCGACGACGCCGATACCGGTGGTCTCGCGCAACCGGCGACTGACCTCGACGATGACGCGGGCGAGGCTGTTGTGGAAACGGGCGGCGATGGTCCCGGTGGCGGTTCCCGCACGCAGGTCGTCGACCACCGCACGGACCAGATCCGCGCCGTCGATCCGGCCGCCGTCGATCCGTACGGCGTAGTCGTCCCGAACCGACGGGTCGGCGCTCTCCTCCAGCTCGGCCGCCGCCTGCCCCTCATGGTCCACGGTGTCGCGGATCCCCAGGATCGCGGCGACCGCGTCGAACAGCCGGCCCACACTGGAGGTGAGGGGCGAGTTCACCCCGGACCGGGCCACCGCCCGCACCTTCTCCCAGCGGTCACCGTGCCGACGGCGTACGGACGGACCGCCCTCACGTCCGCCGTACTCCTCCCCGCACGCGTCCAGGTACGCGACGGCCATCCGCCACGGCTCCCTGATCGCGGCCGTCCCCCCGGGCAGCGGAACGGGAACGAAGTGGGCCGCGCGGCGGAAACCGCACAGATCGGCGACCAGGAACTCGCCACCCCACAGCGTGCCGTCGGTGCCGTACCCCAGCCCGTCGAAGGCCACGCCGATGACCGGTCCGCGCATCTCGTTGTCGGCCAGGCAGGAGGCGATGTGCGCGTGATGGTGCTGCACGCCGACCAGCTCCGCACCGGTCGCCTCGGCGAGGTCGTACGCGTACTTCGAGGACAGGTACTCCGGATGCGGATCGTGGGCGATCAGCGCGGGCTCGATGCCGAAGAGCCGCTGGAAGTGGGCGACACCCTCGACGAAGGACCGCAACGTCTCATGGTTCTCCAGATCTCCCAGATGCGGGGACAGCACGGCGGTGCGGTCCTCGGCGAGGCAGAAGGTGTTCTTCAGCTCCGCTCCGCAGCCCAGGACCGGGCGCGGTGCGGGTGCGGTGAGGGACAGCGGCTCAGGCGCATAGCCGCGCGCACGGCGTACGGGGATCGCCCTGCCCGCGCGCACGCGGATCACGGAGTCGTCGGTACGGGCGTGGATCGGCCGGTCATGGCTGAGGAACGCGTCGGCGATCCCGGCGAGGCCCGCGAAGGCGTCGGCATCGCGGAAAGCGAGGGGCTCGTCGCTCACGTTGCCACTGGTCAGGACGTACGGTCCGGTCAGCTCGGCGGACAGCAACAGGTGAAGTGGGGTGTAGGGGAGCAGCAGCCCGAGATCGCGGCGGCCCGGGGCCACCGCCGCCGCGAGAGGAGTTTCCCCGGCTTCCTCCCGGCGGGGCAGCAGCACGATGGGACGGCGTACGCCCGTGAGCAGCTCCCGGCCGGCCGGGCCGACCTCGCACAGGCGCTCCGCCGCGAGCAGGTCGGGCACCATGACCGCGAAGGGCTTGCCGGCGCGGTGCTTGCGGGAGCGCAGCGCGCGGACGGCCGTCTCGTTCCCGGCGTCCACCGCGAGGTGGTATCCGCCGAGTCCCTTGACGGCGAGGATCCGGCCGGCCCGCAGCAGACCGGCGGCCCCGGCCAGCGGGTCCCCGTGGAGCGCGGCGCCGGAGGAGTCGACGAGCCGGAGAGCCGGGCCACAGGCCGGACAGCACAGCGGTTGCGCGTGGAAACGCCGGTCGGACGGATCGTGGTATTCGTCCGCGCAGGCGGGACACATCGTGAACTCCGCCATCGTCGTCCGGACCCGGTCGTAGGGCGTGCCCCGGACGACCGTGAAGCGCGGTCCGCAGTTGGTGCAGTTGATGAAGGGGTACCGAAAGCGCCGGTCGGCCGGTGCGAAGAGCTCACGCGTGCAGTCGGCACAGGTGGCGATGTCCGGGCAGACCAGGGCCCCGCGCCCGCCCGCCACCCTCTCACCACCGGTGCCGCACGCAGGGCCGCCGTCGGTGGTGCCGCGACTGGCGGCAATGGTGAATCCGGCGTCGGGAGTCCCCTCCACGGGCACGGGCTCCGCGCTGACGCGCTCGATCACGGCCAGCGGCGGAGCCTCCTCCTCCAGCGTCCGCCGGAACCGCCGCACGGCGTCCGCGGCACCCTCCACCTCGATGAGGACTCCGGCGTCGTCGTTGGCGACCAGACCGGAGAGCGCGTACCGACCGGCGGCCGCATGGACGAAGGGCCGGAACCCGACCCCTTGCACGATGCCTTCGACACGGAACCTGACCCGTGAGCGCTCGCTGTCCATGCCGCCCATCGTGGTACGCGGTCAGCCGTCGCACGGGCCATGTGCGCATTCCGCAAGAAGTACCACCAGTACTGCATTACCACCGATCCTTTGGCGGACGGTCCGTACCGTGTGCCGACCGAAGCGGCCTCCGACTCCTGCGCTCAGGAACAGCCAGTACCTTCGCGGTGAAGCCGAAGCCCCGGACAGGGACCGGCCGGCGTCGCACAAGCACACGGGCACCGATTCACTGCCATGACAGAAGCGCGCAGCACATTGGTCAGGATCGGTCAGTTGCAATCCGCAACGCCGAATTCCGCCTCCCGCAGGGCACAGGCCAGCAACTTCGGCACATCACATCCGCGTTGACCGACAGCGCTGACACACTGCACTCAGCTCATCGGGGCTCCGTTGGATGTCTCCGGTTCGCATCCCTCAGGGAATGGAACGCCGTTGTGATGGCAGATCACCGCCACGCTTCCCTCAGCCTCCCGAGCGACTCCGCGTCGGTCCGCGGAGCGCGTACGTATGTCGCGGACGTGCTGTCCGAGTGGGGCCTGCCGGACGAAGCCGAGACCATCCACGGCGTGCAGCTGATCGTCTCCGAACTCGCCACCAACGCCGTGCAGCACACCTGTGGCCGGTCGCCCACCTTCACTGTGCACCTGCGACTCGACGAGGACAGGAAGCTGCACATCGGCGTGACCGACAGCCATCCGCGCTGGCCGCAGCGGCTCCCCGCCGCCGTACAGCAGGACAACGGCCGCGGCATGCTCATCGTCCGCACGCTGACCGCGGAGTTCGCCGGCTCCGTGTCCGTCGTCCCCACCGAAGAAGGCGGCAAGACCGTGCGGGTCACTTTCCCCTGGCCCGCCCTGCCGCCCAACGAGTAACCACTCCTCGCCTCCCCTTCTCGCTCAACCACCCCGCTCCGGCGAGGAACACCGGACAGCGCTGGGCAGGGCTCGAAACGCCCGGGGACTGCTCGCCGCGGCCTGGCGACGAACGGCAGGTGGCTCCCGTACAGGTATCACCTGACGGTCCGCTCGGAGTGCCGTGTACGCAGGACTCCCCGGCAGCGCAGCGCGATCACTGAGGACGATGGGGACCTTGAGCTGGATGTGAGCGCGGACGATGAGGTCGCGGCAGTCGGTCCGGGCGAAGCTGTTACGCCCGGTGCCGCGATGCTTGCGGTGGCGGCGGGGCCGGTAGATCAGCCGGGCGGGCTCGCCCGGCCGGTAGCAGCACAGGGCGGCGATCGAGTAGCGGGGGATGCCGCCTTGGCCAGCCCGGCGAGAGCGGTTCGGGCGCGCTTGCTTCCACACCACGAGCGTGTCGAACTCGGCCGCCGCCGGTTGCCTCCCACACCTGCGCTCGCCGCTTCCAAAAGGGTCGCCACAGGGCGAGCCCCCGTGCGTAGCTCTTGAGGTGTTGAGCAGCCCTGCGGGAGCGGCGCGCGGGGTACGTCGGTCCGTGGCGGCGCTGATTCGGTGTCCGAGTCGACGGGGTTCGCCGTGTGCGAGCCGTTGTCCGACGGCTTCTGCAGGCGTCCGTCCATGGGAGACGTGGCCGAACGAACGCGCTTCTGCCCGTGTTCCGGGGGGCGGGCCGGCGACGCTGGGGGAGAAACCGGGTGATGTTCCCCGTAGTCGGCCCGCGAAGACCTCCCGGGCCATGGGCGGCCGTCCGCGGACCAGGGGCAGCGCCCGCTTGCTTCCATAGGGACGGATAGGGTGACGCCGTCAGCGACACGTGTGGAAGGACGACGGACATGGCGGACATAGTGGAGACGGCGGCGCGCAAGGTCTTCGAACGCTACGACGTGGACGGGGACGGCCTGGTCACCGCGGACGAGTACCGGAAGGTCGTGGCGGAGCTGGAGGGCTCCGAGATCACCGAGTCCGAGGCCCGGGAACTGATCGATTCGCTGGACGTCGACGGTGACAGCCGGATGTCCTTCGAGGAGTTCTGGGCAGCCATGAATCGCTGACTTCGCCGACTCTGCAGGCGTGTGTGTCGGCCCGGCCGTGCCGCTCCGTGTGCCCCGGGTGTCCCGGCCGATCTGCTCATGCCGCCGACAGCCGAGCGCATGCCCGGAGTCACGGCTCGCAGGGCCCGTCCGGGCACTCGCCGGGCCACCCGGCAGGGGGCGACAGGTCTCATGAGGCGAGGCTGAGGCCGCCTGGGGGCTCCTGCGGATCGAGCAGCCCTCGCGCGACCACGACCGTATCGTCGGCGGCTGACTCCTGGATACACAATCACCTCCCGCCGCCCCAGCTCTGGGCAAGCGTGCCCAACTGCCCTCCGGCCTCCTCGTCAGCGCCTCCGACCCATATGCCCGTCCGGTCCGCGCGCTGACGACAACCAGCAGCACCGCGACCCCGTGGCGCAGGATGAGTACCTCGGTGTTCTTTGCTGTGGTGTATCTGCACAGCGGGGTCAGCCATGCGAAGGGCCGCGTCGCGAACCGGTAGGTCGGCATCAACCGGGCTTCTGCGTCGTCGGGTTGAGGCGTCGAGCGCCTCTACCCAACGGCGCGCCGGCCCTGTCCGTCGCGGCCTTCGCTCTCACGCTGCCTACGGCACACCGTCGGAGGTCACGCTGAGGATGCTCAACGGGAGGCGCCCTAGGAAGCGGCCTGGGCTCCGAGGAAGCCGGCCCCCTCTCGGCGCACGGGATGCCGACACGGTGCGGAGCCGAGAACCGGGGTACGGAGGACGCGCCGTACCGTGGCGGCACTTGCCTCTGTGCCCGGGGCGGCGCAGTTCGCCGTGCGGGCGGCGAGCGCCCCAGGGCGATACGGGCCTGGCCGCCGGCGACAGGTGCATGCCTTCTTCCGGACCCGCCCACCCAGCCGGCTTCTGGCCATCTGTCGGTGACTGGTCGTGAATCAGGGGCCGGTGCAAGGAGCGGCGAGGGGACGGAGCATGTCGCGATCACGACGTGCGGGGAAGATGGTCGGCTTTTCGTCGCCCTCCGAGGACCGGGTCGGCATGGACGACAGAAGAACTTTCGAGAGGATGCCAATGGCCTCCGGCCCGGCCGTTCATCCTGGTGGCGCGAGTCGAGAGGGCCGATGCGGCGAAATCTTTCGATGAGTATGCCGATTCTTGCGAGAGGTGTTGACGGTTCCCGTCGGCTTCATATCATCCAGAGAACCCGATGAGTCGACCGGTGTTCGGTACTTCGAATATGAGCGCACTGGTCGCTCGGCGTCGGCGTCGTACGAACGAGCGGGGCGTCCTGCAGCACCGCGCGTCGGCACGGCACCCGCCGCCGCCGTGGCGCTTGTGGCGGCGCGGGGTGCTCCGACTCGGTGGTCCGGCCGCACAAGGAGGACGAGTTTTGCGGTGTGTCATGTACGCATTAATGTGTCATGTTCGCGTCAGAAGACATGCCCCTTGGCGTCCGCCGTCGCCACCGGTCCCGGTCCCCATCGCCGTCACCGCACTCCGGCTCGGTCACCCCGGGACGCGAGGAGGTGACCGAACCGGTCTGGCGCCGCCGCGTGACTCCTCCGTTTGCACCGGGGCCGAGCCCGACGGCGCCGCGACGCGGGTGGTGACGATCCGCGCGCTGACCACGAGCGGTAACCGGAACACCGCTGGTGCGGCCAACGGGCAAGCGAGCGCACCCGTCTGCGTCGGCCGGGTCCGACCGCGGGCGAGCCGGACACTCGGCGCCGGCACGTACGCCTTCGGCCACCTTCGGGAGCTCCCCCCTCGCCAGGTCGGACAACGTGACCGTCCCCGCCGGTTCCCGGACACGGCACACCGGCCACGGCGACACGGCGAGATGGTCCGTGCGGGTCACGACCGGACGGGAGCACGGACGCTCCTGCTCAGTCATGGAGGAAAGGAGGCTCGAGGCTCAGACCGTCTCCACACATGATGACCGGCGCTGCGAGCGCCCGGTCGTCGTGCCACCGCACTTCCTCAGCGCGTCGCACGCTCGGGACGAGAGTGTGCGGCGCATCCCTGCCAGAGATCGAGGTACAGTCATGCGCCGCAGACTTCACGCCATCGTGGCAGCGCTCGCCGCCCTGCCGCTGGCGCTCGCCCTCGCACCGTCCGCCCACGCGGCCGACCCCACCACCATGACCAACGGGTTCTACGTGGATCCCGACTCGAGTCCGAAGCGGTGGGTCACCGCCAACCCCGGCGACGGCCGGGCGCCCGCGGTCAACGCGTCCATCGCGAACACACCGATGGCCCGCTGGTTCGGCTCCTGGAGCGGCACCATCGGCTCCGCCACCGGCGCGTACGTGGGGGCGGCGGACCACGTGGACAAGCTGCCCGTTCTCGTCGCGTACAACATCTACAACCGCGACTACTGCGGTGGCCATTCCGCGGGCGGAGCCGCCTCCCCGTCCGCCTACGCGAACTGGATCGCCCAGTTCGCCGGCGGCATCGGCAACCGCCCGGCGGTCGTGCTCCTCGAACCGGACTCTCTCGGGGACTACGGCTGCATGACCCAGGCGCAGATCGACGAACGCGAGAACATGCTGACCGGCGCCCTGACCGAGTTCAACCGCCAGGCCCCCAACACCTGGGTCTACCTCGATGCCGGCAACCCGGGCTGGGCGAGTCCGGCAACCATGGCCCAGCGCCTGCACGAAGCCGGCCTCCGACAGGCCCACGGCTTCTCGCTCAACATCTCCAACTACTTCACCACCGGCGAGAACACCGCCTACGGCAACGCCGTCAACAGCGAACTCAGCGCCCGTTACGGCTACACCAAGCCGTACGTCGTGGACACCAGCCGTAACGGCAACGGCTCCAACGGCCAGTGGTGCAACCCCTCGGGCCGCCGCATCGGCACGCCCACCCGGCTGGGCGGAGGCGCCGAGATGCTCCTGTGGATCAAAACGCCGGGCGAGTCCGACGGCAACTGCGGCTCCGGAGCCGGCTCCACGGCCGGACAGTTCCTCCCCGAGGTCGCCTACAAGATGATCTACGGCTACTGATCCAGGGCTCCCGTGGCCCGGTGCCTCCACGCGCCGTACCGGGTCACGGGCACCGTCCGCCCACCGGTCCGCCACCGTTCGCGACATCGAGCCCAAAAGATCGGCAGGGGGCGGGGCGGCCGGTACTGCCTGCATGACGCGGCGTACGTAGGCGCGGTGGACCGGGCGGCGCTCGGTGACGAGGAAGGCTCTCGTCAACCGCGTGACGACCGAGCCGGGCGCGCCATGGCGTCCGGCTCGGTCGTCCTCGCCCGCCTGTCAGCCGGGCCGGCCGCCGTGCGGGGCCGGTGACCGTCAGCTCGTACTGCAGGAGACGGTCGGCCAGGTCCGGTTGCCGTTGTGCTGGATGGTGACACCGAAGTTGTTGCCGTTGCCGTTGGGCCTGGCGGTGAGGGTCTGGGAGTTGGGGTAGGTGGCGCTGGTGTTCCAGGTGGAGAGGACCTTGGCGGGGGAGGGGATGTTCATGGTGACGGTCCAGTTGCTGGAGCCGCTGACGGAGACGTTGAGGTTGTAGCGGTCGCTCCACTGCTGGCCCGCGGAGAGGGTCGCGGAGCACCCGGTGCCGCCACTGTCGCCGCCGCCCCCGTCGGGGGCCACCGCGCGGCCGGTTCGGGGGGAGATCATGCCGGAACACAGACCGCGGGCGGCCAGCCCCTGCGCGATGCGCGGGATCGCGGCGAGTGTGTTGGCCGGCCAGTCGTGCATGAGGATGACCTGGCCGTCGGTGAGCCGTGCGGCGGCCTGCACGATCGCGTCGGTGCTCGCGTTGTTCCAGTCCTGTGAGTCGATGTCCCACATGACCTCGGTCAGACCGTACTTGGCCTCGACCGAACGCAGGGTCGCGTTGCTCTCTCCGTACGGGGGGCGGAAGAGTCTGGGTGTCCCGCCGCCCGCGTTGGCGATGGCCTGCTGGGTCCGGGACACCTCGGAGTCCATCTGCGACTGGCTCAGCTGGGTCATGTGCGGATGGGTGTAGCTGTGGTTGCCGATCCACATGCCGGCGTCGACCTGGGCCTTGACCTGACCGGGGTTGGCGGCGGCGTACTGGCCCTGGTTGAACATCGTGGCCCGCAGCCCGTTCTGCTTGAGCGCGTTGAGCAGGGCCGGGGTGCTGCCGGACGGTCCGTCGTCGAAGGTGAGCCCGACGTAACCGTTGCAGGCGGCGGCAGCCTGTGCCGGGGCCGCATCGACGGCGGCGGTGCCCGTCACGGCCAATGTGCCGGCGGCGATTCCCGTGATCAGGGTGCGCAGGGACAGGGATGGTGTGATGCGCATGCGGGTGTCCTCCTGTGCGGCTCCGTGAGGGTCAGCTCGTACTGCAGGAGACGGTCGGCCAGGTCCGGTTGCCGTTGTGCTGGATGGTGACACCGAAGTTGTTGCCGTTGCCGTTGGGCCTGGCGGTGAGGGTCTGGGAGTTGGGGTAGGTGGCGCTGGTGTTCCAGGTGGAGAGGACCTTGGCGGGGGAGGGGATGTTCATGGTGACGGTCCAGTTGCTGGAGCCGCTGACGGAGACGTTGAGGTTGTAGCGGTCGCTCCACTGCTCGCCCGCGGAGAGGGTCGCGGAGCACCCGGTGCCGCCGCCCCCGCCCCCGCCGCCGCCCGAACCGGTGCCGCCCACCGTGATGTTGGAACTGCCGCTGCTCTGGTAACCCTCGGTCGCCATGATCATGTAGTAGTTGAAGGAGCCCATGCGCATTCCGGCGCGGGACCAGGCGTCGAAGTGGTTGCCGGTGGTGATGGTTCCGCCGGTCCGCTTCGACTGCCGGACGCTCCAGTACTGGTCGAAGGTGCGCGTGCCCTCCACGGACGGGGCGTTGTACCGCGTCGTCCTGTAGATGTCGTACGTACCGCCGTCACTGTTGACGGTGCCCATGAACGTTCCCGTGGGCCGGTAGGTGCCCCAGTTGTCGACGATGTAGTACTCGACGAGCGGGTTCGACGTCCACCCGTAGAGCGTCAGGTAGGCGTTGCCGGACGGGTTGAAGGTGCCCGAGTAGGTCACGGTCCTGCGGCTGCCGGTGCTCCAGCCCTTGCCGGCGACGAAGTTGCCGGTGTTGCGCCAGGAGGTGCTGTAGTTGCCGCCGGAACTCAGGTTCATGGACACCGTGTTGGGTGCGTCGGTCCAGAACGAGTAGTAGTAGCCCTCGTGTGTTCCGGTCTGGTTCGTGGTGACGACCGTGTCGGCGTGGGCGGCCGACGGGAGCAGCAGTGTGATCACGGCAGCGAGCACGACGGCCCAGCCGTGTTGGAGACTTCTGTGACTCAACGCGTTCATCTCCGTGCTTCCTCCTGCGGGAGAGGGGTGCGGGTAGGCGCGGGACGCGAATGGCGAACAGTGTTGGCGTGGCCTCGTCAAGTGTCAATAGTTTCGGTATACATGTCGAAACTTGCGGCTGCCGAGTAGCAGTCCCGTTGAGGCTGCAGGCCAGGTCAGATGACCTGCATCGCCGACCTGAATCTTGCTTCGAAGCGCGCTGCCGCCTTGTGAACGGGTGGACCGACTCGCGATGTCGAAAGTTTCGAAGCAGGTTCGAAGCGTGTACGGAGTGGTCTCAGAGCACGCCTCTGCGTCCGAGGAACGTGCGGTGCGGGTCGTCTTCGACCCGGTCGGCCGAATGCCACGGCGGCCGACCTGACGGTGGTCCTGGGTGCCCCCGCGGTGGGCGAGCAGCGAGAGAACGCCGCCGGACCGTCTCGGTCGGGTACGGCGGATCAACGGGTACGGTACGGCTGGCCCGGAAGGCGGCCGGACAACTCCCCGAGGGAGGGGTGACCGCCCTCGTCCTCTCCGATTCCGCGCACGAGCCGGTACCCGGCCTCACCCTGTCCAACGGCCTCCGCCCCGGCCCGGCCGCATTCGCCAAGTCCCTGGCGAACGAGGTGGGTCCGCGTGGCATCAGGGCGGTGGGCCTCCTCCCGTACCGCATCGCCACCGACAGGGCGCTCGAGATCGATGCCCGCACCGGTGACGTGGAGGCCGCCCGTGCGCGCGACTCCGCGGACATCCCGTTGCGGCGGTACGGCACTCTGGAGGAGTTCGGGAAGGTGGCCGCGATCCTGTTGCCCCCTGCCGCCTCCTACCTGACGGGCGTCACGGTCCCGGTGGACGGTGGCGGTCTGCGCGGCTTCTGACACCGACCCGCGACCGTGCCCGGGTGACCCCGCATCGATGACTCCGCGAGGGAGGAACGATGATCTGCCACGTGGTCCTGTTCAAGTTCCATGACGGGGTGCGCCATGACGACCCACGATTCCTCGAAGCGGACAGGGACGTCCGTGTCCTTCCGGAAGCGATTCCCGGGATCCTGGAGTGCGGGTGCGGCCGGGACTTCGCCGACCGGGACATGGCGTACGACTACGCCGTCATCGGCACCTTCGAGAACGGGAGCGCCGTGGCGTCGTACCCCCACCACCCGGTCCACGTGCGCGGCGTGGACCAGTGGCGGCAGTTCTCCACCTGGGTGGTGACGGACTTCGAGCTGTAGCCGACACCGGAGGCGCTGGGCGACAGCTCGTACGGCGTCCTTCCGCCCTCCGCCGCGGACGCGCCGGTGGGCCGTTCACGACAGTACGTCGTCCAGCCAGCGGTTGAAGAACCTCCTGCCCTGGCTCTCGAGCGAGCTCGCGTGCTGTCGCGTATCCGCCCGGATCTCCTCCACGGACACCCCCGGAGACTGCGCTATCTCAAAGGCATGGCCGATCAGCCAGGATTCGACGGCGGCACCGAGAACTTCCGCATGGAACTGCAGTCCCAGGGCAGAGCGCCCGACAGCGAAGGCCTGGTTCCCGCACACTGGTGTGGAAGCGAGACGGGAGGCCCCCGTCGGTAGATCGAAAGTGTCGCCGTGCCAGTGCAGTACCGGTGTGGTCAACTCGGCGAGAGGGGATGCGGCCCCTGTTCCGGACAGTTCGACCGTCCCCCAGCCGATCTCCTTGCTCTCGGCCGGATAGACCCTGGCGCCCAGCGCAGCAGCGATCAACTGCGCACCCAGGCAGATTCCCAGCAGGGGTTCCGCACGGGACAGACGCATGTCGATCAGGGCCAACTCCTCCTTCAGGAAGGGGTACTCCGCTGTCTCACATGCTCTTACCGGCCCGCCGAGAATGGTGAGCAACCGGGGGGAGCGCCGTTCGACCTGTTCCAGCAGTCGCCCCTGACCGGCATCCACGTACGTGACGTCGATGCCTCGTTCCTGCAACACCTGCTCGAAGGAGCCCAGGTCCTCGAAAGCGACGTGTCGGATCGCCACAGCTTCTGTCATCGCCTCGTCCTCGGGAACGGATGGTGCATCGGATCTCTTCGACCGGTAGTGCCCTCTGCTCAGAGGTCCAGCACGAGCCGGGAGCCGCCGCGGGCCCGGGAGACGCAGATCAGCATGCTGGATCCGGACGCCCTCTGCTGCTCGGTGAGCAACGAGTCCCGATGCTCGGGAGCTCCTTCGATGACGTTTGTCTCGCACGTCCCGCAGAAGCCTTCGCGACAGGCCGAAAGCGTCACCACGCCCGCCCGATCAGCCACATCGAGGATCGACTCGTGCGGTGGGACCGTCAGGGTCGTGTCCGAGCGCCGGCACACCACCTCGAAGGTCGTGACGTGGTTCGCCTCATCGGCTGTCACCGGTCGGGCCCCGAAGCGCTCCGTGCGCAGGCTGCCGGCCGGCCACCTGACGCAGTGACTCTCGACAGCGCCGATCAGGGGCTCGGGCCCGCAGCAGTACACCAGGCAGTCCAGGCGCGGTGTGCCCAGTGCCTTCGCCAGCGGCAGCAGCCCCGCTTCGTCCTGCGGATGGACCCGCACCCGGTCACCGTAGCCCGTCAGCTCGTCGAGGAAGGCCATGGACGCCCGCGACCGCCCGCCGTAGAGCAACTCCCAGTTCCGGCCGTCGGCCTCGGCCGAGGCCACCATCGGCAGAAGCGGCGTGATGCCTATACCGCCCGCGATGAAGAGACAGCGGTCGGAAGGCGCCAGCGGGAAATGGTTGCGCGGGCCTCTGGCCCGCACGGTCACCCCGACTCCGAGTGCCTGGTGCACGAGGCGGGACCCGCCACGACCGCCCGGCTCGAACAGGACGGCAATGCGCCACGCGTACCGATCGGCCGGACTCCCGCAGAGCGAGTACTGCCGTACCAGGTCGCCCCCCGGCAGGATGAGATCGATGTGGGCCCCCGGTGTCCAGCTGGGCAGTTCTCGCCCCGACGGATCGACCAGGGTGAGGGCGACCACACCGTCCGCGACTCTTGTCCGTTCGCTCACGCGAAGGACAAGGGTGTGTTCGTGGTGAGGTTCGGGCACCCTCGGGGCTGACGGACTCGCATGGTGATTAGCCATCTTCTGCCTGCTTCGCGGTCGTTCATTTCTCGGGTGCGAGTCGGCCGATGCGCTCTCATGGTCGCGTACCGGCCCTACTCGGTCAGGTCAGGGGATCAGGCCCTGCCGGGCGAAGCTGTCGTGGGCCGCGGCGGAGTCCAGGAGGCCGATCTCCTCCGCCAGTGAGACGACTCCCGAAGAGTCAAGCGACGCCAGGTCGGCAGTACCCGACATTTTGCATTCGCGTATCATCTCGTCAGCCTGAGGGAATCCGATCTGCCGCAGAAGCAACAGCCAGACGTCCAGCTCACGGTCCGCGAACCAGAGCACTGGTTCGGGCAGCATGCCGGCGAAGACGGCGCGCTGGTCAACCGTCAGCTCGTGGGAGAAGAGGTGAGCCAGAGACCTGAAGAGCGGACTGTGCGCCATCTCGTCGTGGCGGTGTGCCGCCACGGTCATGCGGTTGAAGGACTGGATCTCGTCGCTCTCGCTGAGCAGATGCAGGTAGTCGCTGATGAATATCTCCGAGACCACCGCTGTGGCGAACTGAATCATGCGCCTCTGCCACGGATCGCTGAGATCGCGCTGGCGTTCCCGCATCCGCCGGACCAGGTTGAACTGTGGAACCACCACGTCGTCCAGCCCTCGACGACTGCGCGTCAGCCGACTCGCCTGCTCGACGAGGTGCACGTGGTACACCTCATCCACCATCGTCTCGCAGACCGCTTTCTGTGAGGCGGCCGCACGTAGGCCGGGCATCGCTCCTCCGATGATGTCGAGGCAGGCCGGGTTCACGATCTCCGTCTCGATCTGCACAGTTTTTGCGTTGTACATCAGCCAGCCGCAGCTCAGAACGCGGGACCGCATGTCGGGCGAGCACGACTGGTACTGCGGATGTTGTCTGAACGGGAGAAGGTGTTCCAGGAAATCCTCCTTGTCCGATTCGAAGAAGGGCTCGAGTTCTTGTTTCTTGACATAAGCCCGCCTGGGCCAACTGTCGGCGAGCCGATCAAGTATGAGCTTGGTCTGGGACAGGGAACGGTCCTCGGCCCGGGACACCGGGCCGCCGTCGTCCGTCGTCATCGGTTCGATTCCTTCGTCCGGTCGCCTGCGGTCAGCGAGTTCGCCCGGCGGCGAACTCCCCGTGGAACATGCTCAGCCCGTCATCGGCGTCGTAGACTTTGGCCACTGTGTCCGTGCTGGTGTCGATCCGGATGAGGTGGTCACTGACGAAGCTGGAGATGAACACGGAATCCTCCTCGTACATGGCCGTGGCGGTGTGGGCGTTGCGGAAGCCGGTCGGCAGTTCGCGGCCAGGACGCAGTCGTTTGATGAAAGAGGGCCTGTCGCGGTCGTAGATGTTCCAGATGGAGATGTAGCCGTCCCGTCCGTAGTCGAAGGGATCTTCCGTTCGCCCACCCCATGAATCCTCTTCCGCCACGTACAATTTGCCCTTCGCGATCGCCAGATCCGAGGGGGGCCTGTACATGCCCGCTCCGTCCGGTGTGCCCGTGGGACCGATGACGCGTTCGGCGGTGTCCAGCCGGGTGTCGATCAGCCAGACGCTCGGCCCGACGACCGTGGCACCTGGAGGGGTCCGTGACGTGGACCCGGCCTGCATGGCCCCGACATAGGCGAAGCGGTTGTCGATCCATGCCGCATAGTGCGCGAATGCGCCGTACTCGGTCTCCGTGCCCAACGCGATCGCATGTGTCGCCTTGACCGTCCCGGTGTGCCGGTCGGGCCGGTAGACACGCACCTCAGCGATGTCGTAGTCATACCCGACGCCCAGTCCGACGGTGCCCTTCCTGTTGAAGTTCACCCCGTGGGTCTGCCTGGTCAATTCGCGCCTCGAATACAGAACCCGCTGTTTGAGCTTGCCGTCATGGTCGATCCTGAATCCGCGCACGCGATCGTCCGTGTAGTGCGTGACGTAGGTGAACCTCGAACGCGGCAGGAATGTCGGGCCGTGCGTCTGCGTGTAGAGAGGCCTCGTCCACGGCATGATCGGCTGGTCCGGGGTCGTCTGCATGAGGTTCGGCATGTCGGACGGCGTACCGGTCGGGTCCAGCGGGACGTTCTGCCGCAGCTCCACGTCGGCGGCTCCCGCATCCCAGTTGATGTCGTTCACACGCAGGACGACGATGGACGCGTCGAAGGGCGGAACAGCGTCCGTTGCGATGTACACCGTCTCCTCGTCGTCGGCGATCCACGTGTGCTGAGGGCTGGCCGGCTGCCAGCCTTCGATGTCCTCGAGCGGCACCTTGACCAGCTTGTCCTCGTCGGCATTGACCAGGACGAGCTCCTTGGACTTCATGTTCACTCCGGTGAGAATATGCATCCTCTTGCTCTCCTCGTTCGACGTGGATGTGCGATGGGCGTGTGAATACGCGAACGCAACAGGCGCTGAAATGCGCTGAACGGCTGTGCCGCTGCGGTTGACAGAGAACCCCATGACCGTCGTTCGGGATCTGGCGCGCCGAGTAAACGGAACGTGCGCGGGAAAATGCCGGCGCAGTGCGCACGGCAGGAAGTCGTCCGTGGACTTCTGAGGTGCACCTGTCTTACAGATATCTCGAAGGTGCACAGTGGCGCGGAATCGTGGCGCCAGGCATGTGAATCATGGTCGCTTCGCCTCCCCCGTTGGCCTTAGCGACGAACCCCAGGCTAACAGCATCCCCCCTCATTCGGTCATCGCGAGGAACAGCGCGACGCATGTACATGTAATCAGTCGGTAGTTGATTGTCGATGCTTCTCGCGCCTGGTTGGAGATAGCTGGAATGCACAGAGAAGCAATCGGGAAGTTCCGTTTCCCGAGGTAGCTGTGCGGGGCCGCTGGTTGCCTTCCGTACCGTGCCGACGCCGCCACGGACGGCCGGGTACGCCACCGGTGTGCACGTCAAGACGGCGGCGAAGGAGGCGGCCGACGACGTGTCCGCGTCCGGACGAATCGGTACCGGTGACCGCTGAGAGCGGCGTACCGGTGCTCCGCCTCGGACGGGCGCGGCGGGCTGCCGCAGACAGCAGCCGGGCCGTACACGGCAGCACATGGTCTCGCGAGCCGAAGCGGCATGGCCCGGCCGCCGTAGAGCGACTGCGCTCCTCCGGCCGGACCTACTGGCCGGAGACGAGGACTGCGCGCATGAGGACGTCCATCCGACGGTCAGCGGGAACGGAGCCTGCCAGCGGCTGCTCGTCGCTCAAGGCGTGTACTGGGTTGTGAACAAGGCGGTCGCCCGGGATCCGGCATCCACGAGGAGATCCTGCGGCAGTGGCTCCGCCAGGCCGGGCCGGCCAGGGCGACCGGCCCGGCCGGCCCGGCACGGCCGGGAAGCAGGAACTCGCCCGGATCCGCGAGGAGGCCGCCGGGCTGCGGCGGGCCGGCGGCATCCCGGAGGCCGCATCGGTGCTCTCGGGCGGCCGGAGCCGGCCCGGCGCCTGCGCGACGAGCAGCTGCTGACGCGGGTCCGCGCTGAGCGCGCCGCCTCGACGAGACCTCGAAGGCCGCCTGACCCCGGGCAGCACCTCGACACCCGACAACCGGGATCAGCCGTCTGGTCGACACCTTTCGCCGGCCGGATGACGGCCTGCTGCAACACAGGTGAATCATGGCTGGATCGTGCATCGGCAGCACAAGGCCTCGGCGGCGACCGGACCCGAGCAGCTGTAGTGACCAGGCTGTTCGATATCTGTTCGATGCCGTGCGGCCGATGGCCCGTCTAAGGCGGCGAGCGCAAGGCTGGAAGTGGCCTTTCCTGGCCACGGCTGTTGGGGGAGAAGGATGGATCCATTGACGATGGCCGCGGGGTCGGCGCTGGTGGGAGCCATGGCGACCGACGCGTGGAAGCAGGCCCGGGACGGCGTGGTCGCATTGTGGCGACGGGTGCGTCCGGAGCGGGCCGAGGAAGTCGGCCGCGATCTGGACGCGCTGCACGGGCAGGTTCTCCGTGCCCGCGAGGCCGAGGATGCCGACACCGAGCAGGCCCTGCAGGGATGGTGGCGAGTACGGCTGCAGGAGCTGCTGCAACAGGATCCGCACGCGGCCGATGAACTGCGACGGCTGCTGGACGACCGGCTCGCTCCAGCCCTCGCTTTTGAGGAGCGCGATCGGATCTACTCCGTCATCCAGCATCAGACCGTCAAGGGCGGCTCCGGCACCCAGGTCGGGCGCGACTGCCACCAAGGCAACGCCTCGCTCCCAAAAGCCTGACCGCCCCGGGCGAGCCGCCGGTCGCGCGTGTGCAGCAGAACCTGCGGCAGGACGGTGGGACATCGCTGACGGCCGGAAGGGATGTGCACCAGAGCACCGTGGTGGAGGCTCCGGCCCCTGACCGCCCAGTGGTCACGCACGGCCTGCCACCGGACATCGTCAGTTTCACCGGCCGGGAATACGAACTGGAACAGCTGCTGGCCGCGGCGGCGCCGGGGCGGGTGGTGAACATCTACACCGTGGACGGGATGCCCGGCATCGGTAAGACAGCCCTGGTCACCCACGCCGCACACCGGCTCACCGAGCGCTTCCCGGACGGGCAGTTCTTCCACAACCTGCACGCCCACACCCCCGGCCAGACTCCCGCCGACCCCGTCGACGTCCTGGCTGTGCTGCTGACCGAACTGGGCATCGACCCCCGCAACCTTCCCGCGACCCTGGAAGGACGCTCCGCTCTGTGGCGCGACCGGCTCACCGACAAGAGAGCGCTGCTGGTCCTCGACGACGCGGCCGGGCACGCCCAGATCGCTCCGCTCCTGCCCAGCAACCCGGGCTGCCTGACCTTGGTCACCAGCCGCGCCCGCCTGATTGCCCTGGACGGCGCCCACCCCCTGTCCCTGGACCCCCTTGAACCCGGCGCCGCCGCCGACCTCTTCACCCGCCTGGCCCACCGCACTCCGATCGGCGGCGAGAAGGACGCGGTGGACGAGGCGGTGCGGCTGTGCGGGTACCTGCCGCTGGCCATCACCCTGCTCGCCGGACGCCTCTGCCACAGACGCAAGTGGCCCATTGCCGAGTTCACCGTCGAGTTCGCCGCCGCCCAGGACCGCCTGGGCGAGTTCGACGGCAGCGGCGATCGCGCGATCTACACCGCCTTCACCCTCTCCTACCAGGACCTCACCTCCGGCCAGCAACTCCTGTTCCGCCGCATCGGTATGCACCCCGGCCCCGACATCGACACCTATGCCGCAGCCGCCCTCAACAACACGTCCCTCCCCGAGACCCGCCACAGCCTGGAAGCCCTCTTCACCCACCACCTCCTCGAAGAAACCGCCCCCAACCGCTACCAGCCCCACGACCTCCTGCGCGCCTACGCACGCACCCTCACCGCCGACACCGACCCCGCCGACGACCGCGCCCAGGCCCTTGCCCGACTTCTGGACTACTACCTGCACACCGCCCAGACCGCTGATCGCCGCCTTCGGATCACCCCCCGCCACGATCCTCCTCCCACCCCCGCGCCAGTGGCCTCACCGCCCCTCGCCACCTGGGCGGATGCCCTGAGGTGGATGCGCATCGAACGCGCCAACCTCTTCGCCTGCCTCGACGCCCCGGCCCCCGACCGAGCCACCCGCAGCATCCACCTGACCGAGGCCATGGCCTCCTTCCTCCGACGGGAAGGACCATGGCCTCAGGCCGCCACCCTCCACCAACACGCCGCCGGCACCGCTTACCACCAGCGCGACCGCCAGAGCCTCGCCAACGCGCTCCATGACCTCGGTGTCACGCGTCGCCTGACCGACGACTACAAGGAGGCGTACGCCGTCCTGCAACGTGCGCGGGACCTGTACCAGGACCTCGGTGACCGGCTCGGGCAGGCCAACGCCCTCAACGAGCTCGGGGTCGTGCGGTACCTGACCGACGACTACGTCGAGGCGTCCGCATACCTGCGGCGGGGCCGGGATCTCTACCAGGACCTCGGTGACCGGCTCGGCCAGGCCAACGCCCTCAACGAACTCGGCGCCGTGTGCCGCCTGACCTGCGACTACGTGCAGGCGTCCGATCTTCAGCAGCGTGCCCGGGACCTGTACCAGGACCTCGGTGACCGGCTCGGCCAGGCCAACGCCCTCAACGAGCTCGGGGTCGTGCGGTACCTGATGGGCACTTACACGCAGGCGTCCGATCTCCTGCAGCAGGCCCGGAACCTGTACTGGGACATCGGCGACCGGCTCGGCCAGGCCTGCACACTCAACCGGCTCGGGGTCGTGCGGTACCTGATGGGCGACTACGCGGAGGCGTCCGATCTCCTGCAACAGGCCCAGGACCTCTATCAGGGTCTGGGCAGCCCGCTCGGTCAGGCCAACACCCTGAACCGGCTCGGGGTGGTGCGCTACCTGACGGGCGACTACGAAGGCGCATCCGCACTGGTAGAGCAGGCCCTGTGCCTGTGCCGGGAAGTCGGCAGCCGGCTCGGCCAGGCAAGCACCCTCAACGAACTCGGTGTCGTACGCCGCCTGACCGGCGACTATGAGGAGGCGTCCGATCTCCTGGAGCAGGCGCGAGGCCTGTACCGAAGCCTCGGTGACCGGCTCGGTCAGGCCAACGCGCTGCACCGGCTCGGCGTGGTGCGCCGCCTGACGGGCCATCACGTCGAGGCGTCCGATCTCCTGCAGCGAGCCCGGACTCTCTACCAGGACCTCGGCAGCCCGCTCGGCGAGGCCGAGGTGATGAACAGCCTGGGAACGCTTCTCGCCGAGTGCGGGAAGGCACGGGAAGGACGTGCGCGACATCAGCGAGCCCTGCAGCTGGCCCGGGGAATACACAATCCCCTGGAAGAGGCCCGCGCCCTGGAAGGGTCGGCACGCTGCCTGGTCCGGACCGGCGACCGCGCGGCCGCCGTGCGGGAGCTACGTCAGGCCGTCGACATCTACCGGCGTATCGGAGCCGCCGGGACCAGTTCCGCCGCTGAGTACCTGGCGCGCCTTTAGGCGGAGGACACGGAGCAGGTCACCGACATCGCGCCCGTCGAAGGCGGCGAGCGGACCGGGCTTTCGTGTCGGGCGAGAGGAAACAGAACACGATGAGGGCCACCGCCATCGCCGACCGCACGACGCCTGGCAACGGCGCTTGCCCTGCGTACTCCATTGGCCGTGGGTAGTGCGCCAAAACGCACCTGCGGACGCCACCTGGTGGCACACTTGCCCACATTATCGGGCTTCGTCTGTTCAACCGGAGCAGCCGCTGAGTATGTTCGCAGTGTGGAAGCAGGCTCCTCCATTCTGCGCATCACGCTGACCGGGCCGCGATCCCAGGACGAACTGCGCTCGCTGTACGTCTGGTTGACAGCGGAGAGCGAACTGCGCGGCCGCGTGGACATGGCCGGGCAGGTGCCTGCCCCCGGCAAGCTCGGCACGGCCGCCCAAGAGCTCGTCATCGCCCTGGGCCCCGCCGGGGCGACCGTACTGGCGACGACAGTCGTCACCTGGCTCCGTCAGCGCACCGCCACTGTCCGGTGCAAGGCATCCACCGAGGACGGGCGGAGTGTCGAACTGACAGCCACGCGGGTTCGTGGGGCCGACCCCGACACCCTGCAGTCATTGATCGGCCGGCTCACTGCGCTCGGCACGGACACCAGTGGCGCGAGTAGCGAACATGGCGGCACCACCATGGGATCCGAGCCGTGATGCGGCGATCGGGCTGGCCTCGCCCGGCACCCGCGCGCTGCTGATCGGCACCGGCAGGTACACGGCGTCCCGCGGAATGCCTGACGTACCCGCGGTGGCGAGTTCACTCGCGGATCCGGGACAGACCCTCGTCGAGCGATGCGGGCTGGCCGAACGTCCCCTGCGGCTCGTGTGCGACCCGGCCCACCCCACCGAGTTGGGTTCTCGCCCTGGCCGAGCAGTCCGAGCGGGCGGAACAGGCATTGCTCGGCTACTACGTCGGGCACGGACTGGTCAGTCCCAGCGGAGAACTCCACCTGGCCACGCAGGTGACCGACCCCCGCCCCAACCGCCTGGCGCACACCTCCCTGGCCTACGCCGCGGTGCGCGACTGTCTGCTCTCCAGCCGGGCACGGACCGTGGTCGTCGTCCTGGACTGCTGCTTCTCGGGCCGTGCCGTGGGAACGCTGGGAGACGATGACGTCGGCGACACCGCGGGGATCGCCCGGATCCACGGTGGGTACGTCCTCACCGCGGCGGCCCGCGATGCGTCGGCTCTCGCCCCGCGCGGCGCGCCGCACACGGCGTTCACCGGGGAACTGATCAACCTGCTCGTGCGCGGTGATCCGTCGGGGCCGGCCGAGCTCACCCTGCACGACGCGTACCGCTACCTCTATCACGCGCTGCCCGCACGCGGCTGTCCGCGGCCGTGCCACCGGGCCACCGAATGGGCGCAGGACCTCGTCCTCGCTTCGAATCCCGCCTACCGGCCCCCGGCCGACCCCCCGTCCACGACCCGCGCCGCACGGCCGGAGCCGACCGTATGCCCGTACCCGGGGCTGGCCTCCTTCGGTCCCGGTGACAACGCCGACCGCATCGGCCTCCGCACCCATCAGCGGCTCGCCGCCGACGCGGACGCCTGGGACCGCCAGCACCGGGCCCCTTCCCTGTTGTATCGCGGAAGCCGACTGGGCGTCTCGCGTGACTGGGCGGCCGACGCCGCCGGCCAACGGCGCCTCACAACGGTGCAGAGAGCGTTCCTGGACGCCGCCTCCGCCCTGGAGACCGGCGAACTGCGCACCGAGCGGAAACGCACCCGTCGCCTGCGGGTGCTGATCGTCGCGCTCAGCGTCATCCTCCTCGTGGCGCTGGGCGCGGGGGGCGTGGCCCTGCAACAGCGGCAGAAGGCCCTGCTGGGGCAGCACGTCGCCCTGTCGCGGGCCCTGGCCTTCAAGGCCAGTTCGCTGGCCACGCAGCACCCCGACGCACAGATGCTGCTCGCGCTGGAGGCGTACCACCAGTTCCTGACCGCGGAAGCGCGCAGTGCGCTCCTCAGCCAGCAGTCCAATCTGTTCGCCGGGACCGCCGAGGGGCACACGGGCACAGTCAACGCGGTCGTCTGCTCACCGGACGGCACAATGCTCGCCTCCGCCGGTGCCGACGGCGGCGTACGGCTGTGGGAGCCCACCGCACGCCGTACCGTCGCCGTTCTGAAGGGACACCACGGCTCTGTCAACGCGGTGGCCTTCAGTCCCGACGGCCGGACCCTCGCCTCCGCCGGCGCCGACCGCACCGTCAGGATCCGGAGCACTCCGAGGTGGCAGTCCGAAGCCGTGCTCGAAGGACACGGCGCCGGATCGCAGGGCAATGGAGTACGGGACGTGGCCTTCGCCCCACAGGGGCGCGTCCTGGCGACCGCGGGCGACGACCGGACCGTCCGGCTGTGGGACCTCGACACTCACAAGGTAACCGCCACGCTCACCGGCCATCGCGACAGTGTGGCCACGGTGGCCTTCTCCCCCGACGGGAAGTACCTGGCCTCGCTCTCCGTCGCGGCGTCGTCGGCCGCCGCACCACCGATGTCGTTGCCTACGTCCGGTACGTGTGGTGCCGGGTGTGCCGCAGACGGGGGCGGCCTGCCCACGGATGGAGGGAGGGGCCTCCCCGGACGCGTGTCCCCCGTGTCATGCCCGGCGGCCGGGCGCCGTCGGCGGCTGGGGGAGTACGTCCACAGGGGGCCGGCTCGGTGGGATCACCGTCCGGGGCAGGGGTGGTGGGCCGGCTGCCCCGGAAGATACGAGGAGCGTTCCTCCCGGGTGAGCTCCCGGTGCACGGCACGACAGATCGTGCGGACCGCCTCGTGCGGCTCGGTGGGTACATCGGTGTCCCAGACCTGAACGTCGTCCATGCTGCCCGCCACCAGGATCTTGCCGGCCGGACCGGCCGGACCGAACACCATCGACGTGATGGAACCGGTGCCGGTCAGGGTGGCGCGCAGCCTCCGGGTGCCCGTGTCGTACAGCCGTATCTGGCCGTCGTCGTTCCCGGCGGCCAGAGTACGGCCGTCCGGGCTGGACGCCACTTCGACTGTGTCGTCATCGGGCAGGGAAGCCAGTTCTCTCCGAGCACGTACGTTCCACAGGTGGACCGAGCCTTCCTGGTCGGCGGTGGCGAGGGTGCCGTCGGGGGCGAAGGTCATCGAATACACGTCGTCGGTGTCGGGGAGGGTGGTGAGTTTCTTCCTGGTGGTCACGTCCCATAGGCGGACCGGGCCCTCCTGGTCGATGGTGGCGAGGGTGCCGTCGGGTCCGAAGGTCACCGACCACACGTCGTCGGTGTCGGGGAGGGTGGTGAGTTTCTTCCTGGTGGTCACGTCCCATAGGCGGACCGGACCCTTCAGGTCGATGGTGGCGAGGGTGCCGTCGGGTCCGAAGGTCACCGACCACACGTCGTCGGTGTCGGGGAGGGTGGTGAGTTTCTTCCTGGTGGTCACGTCCCATAGGCGGACCGGGCCCTTCTGGTCGGCGGTGGCGAGGGTGCCGTCGGGTCCGAAGGTCACCGACCACACGTCGCCGGTGCCGGGGAGGGCCGTGAGTGCCTTCCTGGTGGTCACGTCCCACAGACGGACCGGACCCTTCGACACGTCGGTGGCCATGGTGTGGCCGTCCGGGCTCAACGCCACGCGGAACCCGGCGTAGCGGTCTTCGGTCAGAAGACGCTTGTGAGGCAGGGCGGCAGCAACACGCAGACTGTCGACGGCCTCGTCGGTCGCGTACGCCTGGTAGGCATGCAGGGCCAGCAGGGAGGCCAGGTCCGGGTTGTTGCGCATGAGCTCTTTGGACTGGGCGGCGAGTCGCCAGGACAGGTTGGTCCGCTGTGCGGCGACGGTCTCCCGCTGCTGTTTCCAGGCGATCGCGCCCGCGGTCAGTGCCACGGCCAGCAGGAGGGAGACGGTGACGGCGAACCGGCGGAGGCGGCGGGCCGCCGCCCGCGCCGCCCGCCGCTCGCGGTCGCGGGCGGCGGTGCTGGCGGTCAGGAAGGTGTTCTCCAGCGGGGTCAGGTCGTCCGGGCGGGCCGTGGCGGGAAAGGCCTCCTCGGCAGCGTCGAGCCGGGTGCCGCGATAGAGCGCGCCGGGGTCGTGCTCCAGGTCGTGCCACGCTGTGGCGGCCTCGGTGAGGTGGCGGTGGATGCGCAGCCGGTCGCGCTCGGTGTCGAGCCAGGCGCTCAGGCGGGGCCAGGCGGTGATCAGGGCCTCGTGGGCGAGGTCGACGGTGGTGTCGTCGCAGGTGATCAGGCGGGCACGGGTGAGGTGCTCGAGAACGGCGGCGGTGTCGGACCGGTCGCCGAAGTCCAGTTCGGTGCGGGGCGCGGGGCGGCGGGTGTCGGGGGTGCCGTCGCCGGGGGTGATCAGACGGAGCAGCAGGGAGCGGGCCTGGACGGCCTGAGCGGGGGTCAGGCCGGTGTAGCAGTCCTCGGCGGTGCGGGCGATGGCACCGTGCAGCCCGCCGGCCGCCTCGTAGGCGGCTTCCGTCAGCCTGCGGCCCTGGCGGCGGCGCCAGGTCTCCAGCAGTGCGTGGGACATCAGCGGCAGCCCGCCGGGCCGGCCGTCGGTCTCGGCCAGCAGCCGGGCGGTCAGTGACCGCTCCACGATGAGTCCGGCCGCCTGGGCCGGTCCCACGATGGCCTGGCGCAGTTCATCGCGGCTCATCGGTCCCACCAGCAGCAGGGTGCCGCGCAGTGCGGTGGCCAGGGGCGCGTGTTCGGCGCAGCGGCCGAGGAAGTCGGCGCGGACCGCGATGACCACCCGCAGACGGCTGCCGGGTTCGCGTGCGGCCAGCAGCCGGCCGAGGAACTCGGTGCGTTCGGCCGGGTCGGTGCACAGGGTGAACAGCTCTTCGAACTGGTCGACGACGACCACGGTGTCCCCGGTGGTGTCGTCCTTCGCGACCAGCGCGGTGGCGTGGGTGCGGGCCGGGTGCGGGCCGGGCGCGAGGATGCGCAGAGCGGCCAGGCGCAGCCGCGTGGCGTTCCCGTGTTGCAGGGCGGGCAGCAGACCTGCCCGCAGCAGCGAGGACTTGCCGCTGCCCGACGGGCCGGCCAGGGCGGTGAACGGTTCCCGGCCGACCGTGTGCAGCAGGTCGCCGACGAGTTCGTCGCGGCCGAAGAACAGGGCGGCGTCGGCGGGCTCGTAGCGGGCCAGGCCCCGGTAAGGCGCTCCCGCCGCGTCCTCCGGAGCCAGGCGGGCGGCGACCACGGCGGCCGTGACCCGCCAGCGCTCTTCCCACTCGCCGGGGTCGGCGCCGCAGGCGGTCACGTAGGCGAGGGTGACGGCCAGTGACGGCAGCCGTTCCCCGGCAGCGGCCTCGGACAAGGTGCTCGGCGAGTACCCGGCCCGCTGGGCCATGACCCGGTAGGTCGGCTGCCCCGCCTGCCTGCGCACGACCCGTAGCGCATGAGCGAACTCCTGCACCGGCCCGGCGTCCGGATCCAGCGGCTTCTCCTGACGTGCCATGATCGCCTTCTTCCGAGGCGTGGCATGCCTTTACCCGCCAGACTAGACAGCCGGCCCGCAGCCAGGAAGGAGCAGTGCGCGCGGGCAGACCGCGGCGCTGCGGCCCGTCCGCCCGCACCTCCCACCGGTTGATCGGTGCGGGCAACGGGGTTGCCCGTCAATCCGGGATTCCGCACCTTCGCACACGTCCTCCTGCCCTGGGCCGCTGTTCCCGATCGGCGGGGCGGACCAGGGCTGCCAATCAACGCCCCGGACGCTGCACTGGGTACAGCACTTCGCCCCGCAGCCGGCAGTCACCGCGCCCGCGGGAGGGCGAGCACCTCGAAGCGCAGCGTCGCGGACACCCTGCGATCGTGAGGTCGCGCAGCGCCGTCCGGGACGAAGCGGAGCCGGGGACGTGCGGCCGGCGCGGCAGCGGATGGTGCCGGTGGTGCTGTCGTCGCACGTGGACCGGTCGGCACCAGGGGAGAAGCTGATGCGCGCGGCAGGGGCGGGAGTGCCCGCGGAGCGGCCGAGAGCCGATCTGCGACCGGGCAGGCACGCGGCGGTGGGCGAGCCGGCCGGGCCGGTGAGCGCGCAACCGTCGGGAGAGCGGCTGCGCGCCCCATGACGGCCGGCGCCGTGCCGGTCGGAGCGGCGGGTCGAAGCGCTGACGATCCACCGCCGGGCCCGGGCGCTGCCGGCGGACGAACCGGGCCCCGAGCCCGGCCGGGAGGTGGGAACGTGATCCGAGCAGCGCTGAGCGACAGGTCCGGCCTGGCGGGACCTGACGGGAAACACCCGGCACCGGCGCCGTGTTCGCTGCCCGGTGACGTCGCCGGCTTCACCGGCCGCGAGCGGCAGGTGGAGTGGCTCCACCGGCTGGCGACGCCGGACAGGACCTCCACGGCGGCGGTGATCGGTCTGCTCTCCGGTGCCCCGGGAGTGGGCAAGACCGCGCTGGCGGTGCACTGGGCCCACCGGACCCGCGCGGCCTTCCCCGACGGCCAGCTGTACGTGAACCTGCGCGGCTACGACCCCGAACAGCCCATGACCGCGGGCGAGGCACTGGCCCACCTGCTGGCCGCACTCGGCTTGCGCGGACCGGACATTCCCCTGGACGTGGACGACCGTTCCGCACGCTACCGCAGCGAACTGGCCGGACGGCGCATGCTGATCGTTCTGGACAACGCGGCCACCGCCGAACAGGTGCGGCCGCTACTGCCCGGTACCCCGGCCTGCGTGACGCTGGTGACCAGCCGCGACGCCCTGCCCGGCCTGGTCGCCCGGCACGGCGCCCACCGTCTCGTCCTGGACACGCTGCCCGCCGCCGATGCCCGCACCCTGCTGCGGCGGCTGATCGGCCCTCAGGAACAGGTGGAACACCAGGCCGTGGCCACACTGGCGGAGTTGTGCGGACGGATGCCCCTGGCGTTACGGCTGGTCGCCGAGCTGGCCGTCGCCCGCCCCCACCACAGCCCGACCGTCCTGGCCGCCGAACTGGCCGACCGGCGACGACGACTGGATCTCCTGGACGGTGACGCGGACACGAGCGCCGGTGTCCGGGCGGTGATCTCCTGGTCCTGCCAGCGCCTCCCCGCCCACGCGGCCCGTGCCTTCCGCTCGCTGGCGCTGCACCCCGGCGCCGACTGGGACCCCTACGCAGCTGCCGCCCTCACCGGCACCCCCGTCGGCACGGCACGGCGGCTGCTGGACCGGCTGGCCCGCGCCCACCTCGTGCAGCCCACCGGTCCGGACCGGTACACGATGCACGACCTGCTGCGCGCCTACGGCGCCGAACTGGCCGCCGCCACCGACCCGGAACCCGACCGGCACGCCGCGCTGACCCGCCTGTTCGACCACTACCTGGCCACCGCCACCACCGCCACCGCCACCCTCGGCCTCCCCGCGGTGGACCGGCGCCCCCGGCCCTTCCGGTTCCGACAGGTCGCACCCGCCCCGCCGGTCGGTGACCCGGACACGGCGCGGGCCTGGCTGAACGCCGAGCGCGCCAACCTGGTCACCGTCTGCGCCCACACCGCCGGCCACGGCTGGCGGGAACATGCCGCGCGCCTGGCCGCCGTACTGTTCGGTTTCCTGCTCGCCAGCGGGCACTACACCGAGTCCCTGACCCTTCACACCCATGCCCGCCGGGCCGCCTGCACCAGCGGCGACCCCCACAGCGAGGCCTACGCACTGACCAGCCTGGGCTTCGTCCACTGGCGCCGTGGCTCCTACCCGGACGCCCGTGCGCACCACCGGTTGGCCCTGGACCGGTTCCGGCAGGCCGGCGACCGTACCGGCGAGGCCTTTGCCCTGCTCAGCCTGGGCCTGGTCCATATGCGGCAGGGAAAGTGCCGGCGAGCCGCGGAACACTGCCGCGAGGCCCTCCGCCTCTTCGAACAGCTGGGTGAGCGGCGGGGCCAGGCATATGGGTGGACGGCCCTGGGCCTGGCCTGCCTGCGGCAGGAGGACGGCCGGCAGGCCCTGGAGTACCAGCACAGGGCTCTGGACCTCTTCGAGCGTCTGGGCAACCCGTTCGGCATGGCCTGTACGCTGACCAACCTGGGCCTTGCCCACTGCCGGCAGGGGCACTACCAGCAGGCTGTGGAGTGCCACCGCCGGAGTCTGGACTACGCCCGGCAGATCGGTCACCGGACCACGGAGACCGAGGCGCTCAACGGCTTGGGCGAAGCCCTCCAGGCAAGTGGCCGGGCCGTGCAGGCCGGCGCCCGGCACACCGACGCGCTGGCCGTCGCCGAGCGGATCGGGGAACGGTACGAACAGGCTCGCGCGCACCAGGGCATCGCCGTCGCCCATCACACCACGGGCGACTTCCACCGGGCCCGTCGGCATTGGGAGAACGCCTTGCAGCTGCACACAGAACTCGGCGTGCCCGACGGCGAGGCCCTCGCAGCACGATGGCGAGCCCTGGCCCGTCCACGCTGACACGATCCCGGTCCGGTCCGGTCCGGTCCGGTCCGATCCGATCCGGTCCGATCCGGCTCCGGTCCGGTCCGATCCGGCTCCGGGGCGAGGAGATCGGCGATGCCGTCCGGCGCGCGGCACCGGCCCGTGGAGGCGGGGACCCGGCCGGTCACTTGACCCGGACTCCTGCCTTCCAGACCCCGGTGATGTGCTCGGGCTGCGCCAGTACCTCGATGTCCACGAGCGGATCCTCGTCGCGGACCAGCACGTCGGCGTCGTATCCCTCGCGCGGTCGCCCGGACAGGGGTGCCCGCGGTCCCGGCGTGGCGGGACCGGTCGCGGTGCCGGACTCGACGGCGTCCAGCGGGGTCATGCCCGTCACCACCGGCAGGGGCGGCTCGCGGCCGTTGCGGCACATTCATGGGGCACGGGCCGGAACACCGTGAACTGGACCGTGTGATGCGGGCCTTCGCCGATGCTCACTGGCCGGAGGCCGGAGCCGGTGCTGCGACTCCATGAGTGCGCCGGGGCGGTGGCCGTGACGGCCGGACGGGCGGTGACGCCCGTTCCGGCCGCTGGAGACGGGGCGTCCGCGGCAGCGCCCGGCCCGGTCACGTGGTCCTGAACGGGCGACCTGTCGGGGCGCGGCACCGCCTCTTCGGGCGAGCCGGGGACCGTCACGACCGCCGCACTCGAGGCCATCACCGGCACACCCTGCCGTGGGCCACCGGAGCCGGTTCCGAGCCTGGCGTTCCTGGCCGGGGTGGCCGTGGAGGTCGTCGGCCACGGTCCACCCGACGGCGGCCCCACGCCGCCGATGCGGATGGTGGACCGGCGTTCGCTGTCGTACGGCCGGTCCGGGAGCTACGAGGTCACGAGAGTGAGCCTGCCGTCAGGCCCTGCGCCGGGGGAGGCGTACCACCTGGACGAAGAAGTCGTCGATCTGCCGGACCGCGGCGATGAACTGGTCCAGGTCGACCGGCTTGGTGACGTACGCGTTGGCGTGCAGCTTGTAGCTGCGCAGGATGTCCTCCTCGGCGGCCGACGTGGTGAGCACGACCACCGGGATGTCGCTCAGGTCCGCGTCGGACTTGATGCGCTCCAGGACCTGCCGCCCGTCGTACTTCGGCAGGTTGAGGTCGAGGAGGATCAGGTCGGGGCGCGGCGCCTCGCCGTGCCGGCCGCGGCGGTAGAGGAAGTCGAGGGCTTCCTCCCCGTCCCGTACGACGTGCAGGGTGTTGCCGATCTTGTTGTCCTCGAACGCCTCGCGCGTCATCAGTTCGTCGCCGGGGTCGTCCTCGACGAGGAGGACGTCGATCGGGGTGGCGGGGGTCGTCATGACGGGATGTTCTCCTCGGTGCGGGCGTCGGCGCCGTCAGCGGCGTCGTCGGGGCTGAACGGCAGGGTGAAGCAGACGCGGGTGCCGCCGGTGTGCGCGGTGTCGATCCAGATGCGGCCGCCGTGGTGCTCGACGATCTTCTTGCAGAGCGCGAGGCCGATGCCGGTGCCCCCGTAGGCGTCGCGGCTGTGCAGCCGCTGGAAGATGACGAAGACCTTCTCGGCGAACTCCTCGGGGATGCCGATGCCGTTGTCGGTGACGCACAGCCGCCAGGTGCCGGGGGCGTCCGGGTCCTCGTCGCACGTGATCCGGATCCGTGGCGGGCGCTCGGGGTGGTGGAACTTGACGGCGTTGCCGACCAGGTTCTGCAGCAGCATGGTGAGCAGCGTCGGGTCGCCGACGATCCGGGGCAGGTGCTCGGGGCGTTCGATCCGTGTGCCGGTCTCGGTGACGGCGGCGTCCAGGTTGGCCAGGGCCTTGGTGAGGGTCTGGCCGAGGTCCACGTCCACGCGGGCGTCGTTGAGGCGCCCGACGCGGGAGAAGGTGAGCAGGTCGTTGATGAGGACCTGCATGCGTTTGGCGCCGTCGACGGCGAAGTCGATGTACTGCCGGCCGCGGTCGTCGAGCTTGTCGCCGTACCGCTTCTCGAGCAGCTGGCAGAAGGAGGCGACCTTGCGCAGGGGCTCCTGCAGGTCGTGGGAGGCGACATAGGCGAACTGCTCCAGCTCGGCGTTGGAGCGGCGCAGTTCCACGGCCTGGGCGTCCAGGTCGGCCGCCTGCCGGGAGAGGGTGTCGTGCTGTTGGCGGGATGCCTCCAGTTCGGCGACGATCCGCTGCCGCATGTCCTCGACGTCCCCGGCCACCGCCGCGAGGTCGGCCGGCCCCCTGCCGGTGATGACGTGGCCGAAGTCGCCGCGGGCCACGCGGCGGGAGGAGTCGCGCAGACCCTGGAGCGGGCGGGCGACCAGCAGCCGGACCAGGACCGCCAGGACCACGCCGGTCAGCACGAAGAGCACCACCATGGCGACGAGGATCACCGTGCGGACCGCGCGGACGCGGTCCAGCTCCTCCTTGCCGTCCCTGACGGCCTGCGTCAGGTGCTCGTTCTGGGTGCCCCACAGGGCGCGGACCTCGTCGAAGACCTCCTTGCCGCGTTCGGCGGTCTGCCGGTCGACGGTCCGGGGCTCCCCGGGGGTGACGTCGGTGACGAGCGGTTCGGCATAGGCCCGCCGCCAGTCCGCCGCCTGACGCTCGACCGCCTCCAGGTCGGCGAGCAGCCGGGGCTGGTCGCCGATGAGCTCGCGCATCCGGCGCACGGCGCGCGCCTCGTCCTCGACGCCCTGCGTGTACGGGTCGAGGAACTGGCGGTCGGCGGCGATCGCGTAGCCGCGCACGCCGGTCTCCTGGTTGACCAGGGCCGCCTGCAGCCGGTACGCCTCCGTCCGGGCCGGCTGGATGCGGTCGGTCAGCCGGTCGGTGACGTCCGCGGTCTCTCCCAGCAGCCGGGCGCCGACCACGGTGCCGATCACCACCATCAGCACCATCAGCGCCAGGACCACCTGGAACCAGCCCTGCACCGTCAGCCGGCGCCAGGCTCGCATCCTGCCTGTCTTCTCACTCACCGTGTTCTCCGACACCGTTTCCGTTCGCCCGTCTCATCTCCGGCGCGGGCTGGTTCCGCCCCGGCTCAGTTCCAGCGCAGGTGCAGGACGGCCACGTCGTCGTCCAGGCCGCCCTGGCTCTCCGCGTGGGCCTCCGCCCGCTCGATCAGCTCGTCGACGAAGGCCTCGGGCGGCAGACCGGCCACTTCGCGCGCCAGGCGCAGCAGCCCCTCCTCGCCCAGCCGCTCCCTGCCGCGGCCGATGTGCCCCTCGAAGAGACCGTCGGTGAACAACACGAGTGCCCCACCCGCCGCCACCGTCAGTTCCTCCTCCGGCCAGTGCGCTCCGGACACGACGCCGAGCGCGGGCCCGCCGGCGACCTCCACCCACTCCACGCCGCCGTCCCCGGTGCGCCGCAGCAGGCCCGGGTGGCCGGCGCGGATCAGACGGACGCGCGGCGTCCCGGGTTCGGCCGTGAGGACCGTGAGGGTGGCGAAGATGTACGGTGCGGCCCGCTCGGCCATCAGGATCTCCTGCAGCCGGCTCACCTGCTCGGCGCCGGTGACGCCGCTGAGGACCAGGGTGCGCCAGGCGATGCGCAGGGCGACGCCGAGCGCGGCCTCGTCGGGGCCGTGCCCGGAGACGTCACCGATGAGGGCGTGCACGGCGCCGTCGGTGCTCTGCACGATGTCGTAGAAGTCGCCGCCCAGCAGTGCCTGGGCCCGGCCGGGCCGGTAGCGGGTCACCACGTCCACCGCGGCGCTGTGCAGCAGCGGCCGCGGCAGCAGGCCGCGCTCCAGCCGGGCGTTCTCCTGGGCCTGCATCTGGCTGGCCTGCAGGGCGACGGCCGCCTGTTCGGCCTGCTTGCGCTGGATCGCGTACCGCACCGCCCGGCCGAACAGCTCCGGCTCCACCCGGCCCTTGACCAGGTAGTCCTGGGCGCCGGCCGTCACCGCCGCGAGACCGGTCTCCTCCTCCGCCAGGCCCGTGAGGACGACGACCGCGACCTGATCGGTACGGGCCCGGATACGGTGGAGGGCCTCCAGTCCGTGGGTGTCCGGCAGGTTCAGGTCCAGCAGCACGCAGTCCGGCACCTCGGCCGCGAGCGCCTCCCGCGCCTCGGCCATGGAGCGGACCCAGCGCAGGTGCACCTTCAGGGTGCTGTCGGCGACCAGTTCCTCGACCAGCAGGGCATCGCCGGGGTCGTCCTCGACCAGCAGCACCGAGGGCTCCCACCACTGTCCGGCTGCCGCCTCCGCCCCGTTCCTGGCCGATGAGGGCAAGCGGGCAGCCCACGGCTGTGACGCCGACACGATCCCGCCTTCCCGCCCTTGCGCTCATATGTTCTTTCGTGGCCACCGGAGAGTGACCACGTCGAGTTTACCCGCGTCCGCCGATTGAGATTTCTTCGAATACTTGCAGAAAGTTCACAGCATCCGGCCCAGGCGCGCGCCGCCGGTTTGTGCAGGTCATGCCATGGCCGACGACGGCAGTCCCCCGGTGGGACGGCTGCGGAGCCCCGGGGCCGGGGCGGGGCGGGATCAGGTGCGCGCGGGCATGGGAGCTCCCCCGCCGGGCAGCACGTAGGAGACCCGCACCGGTCACCGTACGGATCAACCGGTCACCGTACGGATCAAGGCGCACAGGAGTGGAGAAGCGTCCGTGGACTGGCTGTTCATCGTGAAACCCGCAGACACCGCCCCGGACGGGGGCTCCTCCGCCAAGGACCGCATGCTGGAACTCGCCGAGAGAGCGCCCCACCGGGTGTGGTGCCTGTCCAGGTGGCGGCGCATGGCGCCCGGTGACCGCCTGTGGATCTACTTCGCCGCGCCGGTGCGGGAGATCGCCGCGGTGGCCGAGATCGACGACGAGCCGTACGAGGTCGCCGGAAGCCCCCGTCAGCCGTGGCGGTTCCCGGCGACACTGCACCTGGACGCGACTCGCCGGCTGCACCGCGACCCCGTCCCGCTGCACGCCCTGTCCAACCGGCACCCGCAGGGCGTCACCCGGGTGAAGGACAGCGACCTGCGACTCCTGCTGGATCACGCCGGCCTGTGACGGCCTCCGGGGCGGGAGCGGGGGCGGGTACCGGAGCAGCACAGCCCGGTCTCCGGCGCGGCCGCGAGGCGTCGTGGGGAACGTCGTAATAACAGGCCCTTCGGCCGGCGCGCACATCGTGGCGGTGGCCGTCTGCCGCGGTGGCGGAGTGACGGAGCGCTGCGGCCCTACCGGGTGTGAGTAGGTGAGGTGCAGAAAGTGCCGCTGAGATTGATCTTGTTCGGGTTCGCCTATCGCGCGGGAGCTTCGAGCTGACGTGGGACGCCGCCGGCGCGGAGCTCGCGCAGGTCCGGGATGTGGTGGTGGAGCGTGCCCGGGGAGACCCCGAGGAGCTTGGCGATCGAGGTGATCGAGCGGCCCGGGCCGGGCAGCAGGTCCCGGGCGGCGCGAATGATCTCCTCGGTGGCGACGCCGGGGCGTCCACCGACTCGGCCGCGGGCGCGGGCCGCGGCCAAGCCCTCCTTGGTGCCGAAGACGATGAGTTCGCGGATGAACTCCGCGAGAGCGGCGAACACATGGAGAACGAGCCGCCCGCCCGGGGTGGTGGTGTCGAGGTTCTCGTGCAGTGAGGTGAAGCCGACGCCGCGCTCGCGCAGCTCGGCGACCATGTTGATGAGGTCCTGGAGGCTGCGGCCGTAGCGGTCGAGCGAGGGGCCCACGAGTGTGTCGCCCGGATCGAGGAAGGCGTGGCACGCCTTCAGCTCGGGGCGGAGTGCGTCTTTGCCGGACCTCTTGTCCGCGAAGATCTTCCGGCATCCGGCGGCGGTGAGCGCGTCGATCTGCCGCTCCAGTTTCCGCCCGCCGGTCGACACCCGGGCGTACCCGATCTCGATGCGTACGAGCGGCTCGGCGACGAGCACGTCCGCGCCGTCCGCGGGCTCCTGAGGGGCCGTCATGGCCCCGGATCACGTTCAGGAAACGGCGGTCTGGGGTTCTTGGACGACCCGGGTTTCGGAAGGGTTTCCTGAAGGCTCCAGGGGGTCGGACAGCTCTCCGGGAGGGGTCTTCAGGGACGAAGGTTCCTTGACGAACCGGCAAGTGCTCAGGCGCCCCGGAGGATAGTGCGGACGGCTTCCGCAACCGGCAGAGCGAAGGCACCCAGGAGGTGCAGGTTGAGCGAGACGAGAAGGAGAGCATCAGCTCGCCGCGGGTCCTCGCCGTCCTCGCGCGGGGCGTCTGCCGTCGAGGGGCCGTGGGCGTCGCTATGTCATTTCACCGGCGTCCGTGACCATGCGGACGAGGGTGTCGACGAGTTCGTCGACGGTGGTGTGCCACTTGTCCGTGTCGAGGTGGCCGCTGAGCTCCATGCCCGCGATGCCGTGGGCGCTGGTCAGCAGCAGGGCGCCGTAATGCCGTGCGTTCCGCTCTCCCGCGAGGGCGGCGACGATGTCCAGGAACTCGTCCTGAAAGCGTTCGGCCGCGCGGTCGGCCACGGCCGGGTCGCCTTCCGGCCCGCATAGCTGACGCCGGATGCGATCCATCCCGTCACCGAGTTGCCCAGGAAGGTTCGCGCGCCGCCTGAACAACACCTGGTACAGGTGCGGCTGGTTCCGGCCGACGTCGATGAGGGCGCGGAGAGCGCCGCGCAGCTTCTCGGAGGCGGACAGGGCCGGGTCGGTCCGAAGGGCGTGCACCTGGTCGCCGATCCGTTCCCAGCTTTCGGCCGCGACGGCGGTCAGCAGGCTGTCCTTGCCCGTGAAGTGCCGGTACGGCGCTCCCCGGGTCACGCCTGCCCGCGCGCCCACCTCGCGCAAGGTGACCGCTTCGGGGCCGCCGAGGTCGAGGAGCTCGGCGGCCGCGTCGAGCAGGGCGCGGCGGGTGGCGGCGGCGGACTCGGCACGGGTGGTCATGACGCCCATCATACAGTTGACAGTGTCATCTAAACCGGTACCGTAGCCAAGGTGACAACGTCATCTGAAACTCAGAAGCTGATCGTCGTGACCGGAGCCTCCACGGGCATGGGCGCGTCAGCCGCCCGCGAACTGGCTCGCCAGGGATTCCACGTCCTGGCCGGCGTGCGACGCGACCGTGACGCCGACGCCATCCGATCGACCGGCATCGAGCCGGTCATCCTCGACATCACCGAGTCCGAGCAGGTGGAGGCACTCGCCGCCCGGGTCGCCGACGACCCGCGCGCGCTGCACGCGCTCGTCAACAACGCCGGCGTCCAGGTGAACGCCCCGGTCGAAGTCCTGCCGATGTCAGAGTGGCGGCGGGTGTTCGAAGTCAACCTCTTCGGCCACATCGCCGTCACTCAAGCGCTCCTACCCGCGCTGCTGCGCAGCAAGGGTCGTGTGATCAACATCAGCTCGGTCGGCGGCAAGTTCGCCATGGCCACATACGGCGCGTACGCCGGCGCGAAGTTCGCCCTGGAGGCGGTCAGCGACTCGCTCCGCCGGGAGGTCGCTCCGCTGGGCGTACAGGTGGTCGTGGTCGAGCCCGGCGGCGTCCGCACGGAGATGGCTGCCCGCGGGGTCGAGACGGCGAACCACCTGGCTGCCCAGATGACGCCGGAGCAGGACGAGCGTTACGGCAGCCTGGTCCAGGCGAACAACAAGTTGATGACCTCGGGTACTGCTTCAGGCCTGACCGCCGACGCCGCCGCCCGGGTCATCACGAGGGCCGTGACGACGCGTAGACCGCGCACCCGCTACACCGCCGGCCGGGATGCCGCCCTGATCATGCGCCTGGGCCCGATGCTGTCCGACCGCACGCTCGACCGCGTCCTCGCCGCCAACCTGCGCCGCCACTACCCGAAGAAAGCCGTTGGCCGACGAGTACTCCACGAACGGCTCCGTCCCCTGTGGTGCGGCCACCGGTGAGCTCACAGTCAACGGACAACTTGCCCTCCTGCCCGGGACGAGGACTGCCCCGGCGTCGAGCCGCGGGCTCACTGCACGAGCGTCGCACCGCGGCCAGACCACAGGCCACGGCTTTCATGCGCAGGGCATCCACATCAGGTTCTCAGGCTTCGTCCTCGTCGTCCTCGATGGCGTCCGGGGCCCGGAAGGGCCGCAGGCCCTGGCCGGGGCCACTGGCCTTGATGTTGAAGAGGTAACGGCCCAGGAAGGTGATGCGCCGGTCCTCGAGCGGGGAGAGGCGGGCGACGTCCTCGTCCTTGATGTCGTGGCCCCCGGCGCGGAGCTGGGCGACGGCTGCGTCCAGGTAACGGGTGTTCCACAGCACCACGGCGTTGAGGACCAGGCCGAGGGCGGCGAGCTGGTCCTCCTGGCCCTCGCGATACGCCTGGTGGATCTGGCCCCGGCCGCCGTGGCAGATCGCGCGGGCCAGGCGGTGGCGGGACTCCTGCACGGTGAGTTGCCGGTTCGTCAGCCGGCGGTAGGTGTCGTCGACCGGGCCGATCAGGGCGAGCAGGTGCATGGTCCTGTCGATGCGGCCGTACTCGGCGAACGCGGCACCCAGCGGAGTTGGGTGGCCCTCGCGGCCGAACATCCGCAGCAGGTCGTAGGCGCGGACCTGGTTGGTGATGAGCGATCCGGCGACGCGGAGCATGTCCGGCCAGCGCGTGGCGATCCGCTTGCGGTTCACCTTGTTGCAGGCGACAGCCTCCAGCGGCCCGTACCTGCCGGGCGGGCCGTCCCCGTCGGCAGGTCCGCACGCCAGAACCGCTGGTCGTCCAGGTCCCGGAAGCGCGGGGCGAAGCGGAAGCCAAGCATCTTGTACAGGCCGAAGGCCATGTCGGAGTACGAGGCGTTGTCGGTCGCGACCATCTCCGGCCTCACCCCGCCGTCGAGATCGAGCAGGGTGTCCAGCGTGTACAGGCTATCGCGCGGCGCGCCGCGCACGACCATCGCGCCGATCCCCGCGACCTGGTCGTTGACGGCGTTGAGCCAGGTCACGCCGCGTTTGTAACCGTAGTACTTGGACGAGGGGCCGGTGTCGATGCTCTTGACCGGGACGACGAACCGCCGCCGAGCTTGTCCACCGACAGGCGGGCCCGGCCGCCGCCCTCGGGTACGACAGTCTCCACCTTCGCATCGTCGCCGGCCTCGGCGAGCCGGTCGGTCATCTGCCGCCAGGCCGCATCGAGCCCGCACGTGAGCTGGACCAGGTGCTCGCCGGCGTCCTCGGTCAGGGACAGGCCCGCGAGCACATCCGCGCGCATCGCCTCCCACCGCGCTCCGCCCAGCAGCCTCGCGCGCGGGTCGCCCCACCGGTTCGACGGGGCGGCGAACACCGCGCGCCGGTTCAGCGCGCGGTGCAGCTGCTCCAGCACGCACACCACGTACGCGTCCCGGTCGACCGCCCCCTGGGGCAGCTTGGCGTTGGAGAACACCGCCCGCTTCCATAGGGCGGGCACCAGCCCGGCGTCGATCTCGCGGGGCAGCGACGGCCGGTCCTTGACCCGCCGCCGCGAGAGCGCGGGCAGGCGGCGCACCGCCTTCAGGATGCGCCGCCCGGCCGGGGCGGCGCCCAGCGCGTGAGACTCGCCCAGCAAGGAGGGGAAGGGGCGCACGGTGTTGTAGCGCAGGGCCAGCTTCTCGCGCATCGCCGCCTCGGCCGACCCGTCGTCCTCGGGCACCGGGGCCTCGACGGTCGCGACCGACATCCGCTCGACGATCTTTCCGTGGACCTCGGCGAGGCCCCAGGACGGTGTGCTGGCCAATCAAGATCAATCTCACCGGGATCTCCTGTACGCCGACTACTCACACCCGTCTACTGCGGGCCCTGCCGAGCAGCGGGTACGGGGCGATGCGGAGCAGGAGCGCGCTGTCCGCTGGGTGGGAGCGTGGCCGGGGCTGCGGCCAGGGGGACGGGCGGGGCCTGGTCGAGGACGGCGCGGCGCAGTTGTTCCATTTTCGGCGGCAGCAGGGAGGTCAGGCCGTACCGGGCCCGGCCGGTGCGGTAGCTGGAGATGAGGCCCTTCTCCTCCAGTGGCATCCCGGGCGGGCGCAGTACGGCGTTCCCGTCCGCGTCGGGGAGGCCGGCGTGGTTGACGAACAGGCTCACCCACAACCGGCTGGTGCCGTGGGCGCGTTCGACCAGTCGGGCGCGGACCGCCAGCCATCGTTCCAGCGCGGCCCGCCCGACGGGGGAGAGCGGGTACCAGGCGCTGTCCGTCTCGACCGCGCCGCGCTGCGGGCGCCGTTCGACGTACACCGCTTGTCCGCCGGGGGCGAGGTGGTGCAGCCGCAGCGCGGTCAGTTCCCCGGCGCGCGGGGCGGCGTCCAGGACCAGGGCGAGCAGGGCGGTGAGGCGTGTCAGGCCCGGTGACATCGCCGTGGCGAGGTTCTGGTCCAGCTCGCGGCGCAGGGCGGCCAGGGTGCCGTAGTCGGGGGTGGGCCGCAGGGGTGTCCGGCCGCCGTTGCCCAGCCGCAGCGGGGGCATCCCGTACGCCTTGCGCACCAGTTGCAGGCACTGCAACCGGGCCTCGTTGGTGGCCGGTGAGGTGGGCGGGTAGCCGCCGGCCAGCTGCCGGGCGCGCAGCGCGCCGGACTCCGCGAGCCGGAGATACGTGCCCAGCGCCTCCTTCTCGAGCAGGCGCCGCAGGCTGCGCCGGGCACCGACCGGCAGCCCGCCGCGGGCCAGGGCCCGCTCCATCTCACCGCGGACCATGGCCAGTTGGCGCCGCCGCTCCTTGCCCACCCGCACGTCGGCAAGGAGTGCGTCGAGAGCGGTGATCGAGGCGAACTCCGGCATGCCTCCCATTGTCGCCCGGGCCGCTTCCGCCCGGTCAGGCGGAAGCGGCCGCCCGCCCCGCCGCCCCCTGCGGCGTGCGTGCCTCCGTGGCTTCCGTACGCTCCTCCAGGCGGACGACGATCCCCTTGGACGTCGGGGTGTTGCTGATGTCCGCCACGCTGTCCAGCGGCACCAGCACGTTCGTCTCCGGGTAGTAGGCGGCGGCGCAGCCGCGGGAGGTGTTGTACCCGACCACCCGGAAGTCCTCCGCCCTGCGTTCCACGCCGTCGCGCCAGACGCCGACCAGGTCGACGCGGGCGCCCTCCGCGAGGCCGAGTGCCCGTATGTCGTCGGGGTTGACGAACACGACGCGGCGGGACCCGTGGATGCCGCGGTAGCGGTCGTTGTCCGTGTAGGGCACGGTGTTCCACTGGTCGTGCGAGCGCAGCGTCTGCAGGATCAGGTGTCCTTCCGGGGCGCTCAGCATCTCGAAGTCGTTCCGGCTGAACAGGGCCTTTCCGGACGGGGTGGGGAAGTGGCCCTCGTTCACCGGGTTGGGCAGCCCGAAGCCGCCGGGCCGGGAGACACGTGTGTTGAAGTCCTCGAAGCCCGGTACGACACGGGCGATGTGGTCCCGGATGCACCCGTAGTCCGCCTCGAACCGTGCCCAGCGCACGGGTACCTTGTCGCCGAGCGTGCGGCGGGCCAGCCGGCTGAGGATGGCGACCTCGCTCAGCAGGTGCTTGGAGGCGGGCCGCAGGACTCCGCGTGAGGCGTGGACCTGGCTCATCGAGTCCTCGACGGTCACGAACTGCTCGCCGGTGGCCTGTACGTCCCGTTCCGTGCGGCCGAGGGTGGGCAGGATCAGGGCCGTCTCGCCGCAGACGGTGTGGGAGCGGTTGAGCTTGGTCGAGATGTGCGCGGTGAGCCGGCAGCGGCGCATCGCCGCCTCCGTGACCTCGCTGTCCGGAGTGGCCCGTACGAAATTGCCCGCCAGGCCGAGGAAGACCTTGGCGCGGCCGTCCCGCATCGCCCTGATCGAGCCGACGGAGTCCAGGCCGTGCTCCCGGGGCGGCTCGAAGGAGAACTCCCGGGCGAGGGCGTCGAGGAAGGAGTCGGGCATCCGTTCCCAGATGCCCATCGTGCGGTCGCCCTGCACGTTGCTGTGGCCGCGCACCGGGCACACGCCGGCTCCGGGCCGGCCGATGTTGCCGCGCAGCAGCTGGAAGTTGACCACTTCGCGGATGGTGGGTACCCCGTGCTTGTGCTGGGTCAGGCCCATCGCCCAGCAGACGATCACGCGTTTGCTCTCCAGGACCAGGTCACGGATCTCCTCGATCCGGGCGCGGGTCAGCCCGGTGGCCTCCTCCACCTCCGGCCAGGAGACCGTGGCGCGCAGGTGGGTGGCGAACTCCTCGAAGCCGGTGGTGTGGCCGTCGATGAAGGCGCGGTCGAGCACGGTGCCGGGGGCGGCGTCCTCCGCCTCGAGCAGGAGGAGGTTGAGCGCCTGGAAGAGCGCGAGGTCGCCGCCGACCTTGATGTGCAGGAACTTGTCGGCGATCCGGACGCCGCGGCCGACGACGCCCCGGGGCCGCTGCGGATTCTTGAAGCGGGCGAGTCCCGCCTCGGGCAGCGGGTTGACGGCGACGATGCGGCCGCCGCGGCGCTTGGTCTCCTCCAGCGCGGACAGCATCCGCGGGTGGTTCGTACCCGGGTTCTGGCCCACGACGAAGACGAGGTCGGCGTGGTAGAGGTCGCGCAGGCTGACGTCGCCCTTGCCGATGCCCAGGGTCTCGTTGAGTGCGGAGCCGCTGGACTCGTGGCACATGTTGGAGCAGTCGGGCAGGTTGTTCGTCCCGAAGGCCCGGGCGAACAGCTGCAGCACGAACGCGGCCTCGTTGCTCGCGCGGCCGGAGGTGTAGAAGACCGCCTCGTCGGGGGAGTCGAGGGCCCGCAGTTCGTCGGCGAGCAGGTCGAGGGCGGCGCTCCAGGAGATCGGTTCGTAGTGCTCGGAGCCGGGCCGCTTGACCATGGGCCGGGTCAGCCGGCCCTGCTGGTTGAGCCACCGGTCGGACTTCCCGGCCAGCTCGGCGACCGAGTGGCGGCTGAAGAAGTCGGTGGTGACGCGGCGTGAGGTCGCCTCGTCGTTCGTGTGCTTGGCGCCGTTCTCGCAGTACTCGTTGACCGGACGGTCCCCCGGCTCCGGCTCGGGCCAGGCGCAGCCGGGGCAGTCGAAGCCGCGTACCTGGTTCAGGTTCAGCAGCGTGAGCGCCGTACGTTTCGGTGACGTCTGGGACAGGGAGTACTGCATCGCGTGGTACACCGCCGGCACGCCCGCTGCCCAGGTCGCGGGCGGGGTGACCGCGAGGTGGTCCTCGTGTGTCTCCTCGTTCGGTTCCTCGCTCGGTACTCGCTGCAACGTCGACTCTCCTCGTTCTCGTCGTGCGCTCAGCCGGTCGGCCAGGTCGGCACCACGGGCCGGTCCTGTCCCGCATCGAGTCGCACATGCCCCTTGCTGATCTCGCCGCGCCAGGTACCGGTCTCGCAGCCCTGATGCTCGATGAACTCCTTGAAGCACGTGAGCGAACGGCGGACGGCTCGGCGGGTGAGACCGAGCGCGTCTCCCGCCCGCTCCGTGACCCCCGGCTTCGAGAGTCCGATCCGCAGGGTCACCCGGCAGCGGTCCGCGTCCAGGGCTCGGAACGTCACGGTGCCCCGGTGGCGGGGTGCGTCGAGCGCCTCCCAGGTCAGATGCCGGTCGGGGACCTGTTCCAGGATCTCCGCGTCGAACCGGTAGGTCTTCGCCCCGTACCGGACCACCCAGTGGGTGAACGCCGCCTGGATCTGGTCGACACGCCGGACGCCGTCCATGAACCGGGGGAAGGTCCTGAACTGCGTCCACTGGTTGTACGCCACGTGGACCGGGACGTCGACGTCGATCGACTCCTCAGTGGTGCTCATGGCCACCGTCCGTCTCCTCGCAACCCACCGGTGGCCGCGCGGTACGACAGTGACACGCGGCACCCGGGCGCGGACGCCCGCGCTTCCCCCACCCGGTTCCCCGGCACGGCAGTCTCATTCCGGCCGTTCCGGCCCCGCTGCGCGGGGTCCGTGCGCGACGCCCGCGCGGACGGACCCCGCGCGGCGGGGCCGGGGGCGTGTGCCCGTGCCGGCCACGGACCCGGCTTCCGCTCCCCCTGGCGGATCGTTTAGGCTTGCGGCAGCGAAGGGGAGTAGTCCCGCAACACCGCTGGTCGACACGCTGGACAGGGCTCCTGTCCCGGCCACCGGGCCTCGGCACACTGCCGGGGTGGACGAGACCTTCGGCCATGCATGACCCTGCGTCCGCACCGACCGTGCGGGCGGCTCCGTCGTGCCGGGCCGAACAGGTTCCCCCGTCGCCCCCTGGGTGCCGTACGAGCCCGCGGCCCGGCCCCAGCAGAAAGCACTTCGATGACCTTCGACCCCCTGGCGATCATCACCGCCTTCGGGCTGATCTTCCTCGCCGAGCTCCCCGACAAGACGATGTTCGCCTCGCTGGCCATGGGCACCCGCATGCGGCCCCTGTACGTGTGGTTCGGCACCTCGACCGCGTTCATCGTCCATGTCGCCATCGCCGTCGGTGCCGGCAGCCTCCTCGGTCTGCTGCCGGACATGGCGGTCAAACTCGTCTCGGCCGCCCTGTTCGCCTTCGGCGCCTTCGTCCTCCTGCGCAGCGGGGGCGACGACGATGACGACGAAGCCGGTGCCAAGACGGTGACCGGCTTCTGGCCGGTCTACACCACCGCCTTCATGGCCGTCTTCATCAGCGAGTGGGGTGACCTCACCCAGATCACCACGGCCAACCTCGCCGCCACCAACGGCTGGCTTCCCACCGCCGTCGGTTCCGCCGCCGCGCTGATGTCCGTCTCCGCCCTCGCGCTCCTCGTCGGCCAGTTCATCGCCAAGCGCGTCCCCCTCAGGACCGTGCAGCGCATCGGTGGGGCCTGCATGGTCGTACTCGCCCTGTGGACCCTCGTCGAGGCCTTCACGGGCTGACCGGAACCGTACGGCGGGGACTCGTCCCGGCCGGCCGCGGCAGACACCCCGAGAGGCCCGGCACCCTCGTCACCCCGGTCGATGACCTGGGCCGGGCCCGCGTCACGTGATCTCGAACCGGAGCGGCGTACCGGTGTCGTCCGCGGGGCCGAACCGTACGTCGGTGCCGCGGAAACGCCGGATCCAGGTGCGGGGGTCGCCGAGAGGGGGAACGGTGCCGTGGCTGAGCAGTGCCGGGCGTCGAAGGCGCTCCAGGACTCGCGTGGGGCCCGACCGTCCGGATCACCGAAGGGGCGTGTGCCACGGCCGTAGTCGCTGTCCTCGGCGTGGATCACCACGGTGCGCGGGCGTGCGCCGGCCGTGCCGCGTCTCACCGGATGTGCGCGCTCCACGCCTGGGAGCGGTGTCCCGGAGGGCACGGGAGGACGTCGGGAGGGTGAGTACGCGGTGGTGACCAGCAAGGACGTGGCGCTGCGGGCGGGTGTCGCGCAGAGCACCGTGTCCTGTGTGATGTCGGGCAGCCGCGCGATCTCCCCGGCCACCCGCGCCAAGGTCGAGCGGGCGATGCGCGAGCTCGGCTACCACCCGAACGCCGGCGCGCGGGCGCTGAAGCTGCGACGCACGAGCGTGCTCGGACTCGTCGTCCGCTTCTCGGCGCAGACGGAACTCGCGGGGGTGCTGCCGTTCATCGAGACGGTGACCGCCACCGCGCGCGGGCACGACTACGACGTCGTGCTCGTCCCCGCCGACGAGGGGCACGCCGGCATCGACGCCCCGCCCCTTCCCGGTGCGCGTGACTGGCGGGCCGGGTTCACCCGGCCCTGACGCGCCGGTGGCGGGGCACCGGCTGCGAGGGCCATGGGGCCCGTGCGATTGAGGCCGAACCGTGCGGGCACGCGCATGTCCAGGAAGAAGGGCGGAAGTCCTGCCGCCCAGGCCGAAGGGGTGGCGGGGGAGAGGTGGGCGAGGATGGCCGAGCGGCCGGCAGCGGTGTCGAGGCAGCGGTCCCGGCCGGCGGACCGCGGTGACGTCCGGACCCCGCCGTTGCGTCCCGGCGGCTACGACCCGGCCGACTACGCCGCGTGCGTGGTGCGCAGCGCCCGGGAGGCGGGAGTGTCGCCCTCGCTGGTGATGACCGTGCTCCACAACGAGGCGTACAAGCCGCACCATCCGCTGCTGGAGCGGCTGTGGCAGTGGTGGAAGCCGGAGGCGTCCTTCGGGGTGGCCAACATGCACCGTGCCACGTTCGAAGAGGTCAGGCGGGCGCACGGACTGGACCAGCGGTGGCAGGACCTCCGCGACGACCCCGCCCTCGCCATCCACGTGGCGGCCCTGCACCTGCACGACCTCGACCGGCGCCTTCCGGAGCGGCACGTGGACCGCTACACCCGCGACGAGCTCCTCGCCCTGGGCTACAACGCGGGCGTACGCAACATGCGGGCCTTCGCCCGGGGCGTCCCGCCGGGCCCCATGGCACGGTCGTACCTGCGCCGTTTCCGTGCGCACCGGCGCCGGGCCGCCGAGGTGCCGGCGGACTGACGCCCCGGCCCCGCCCCCGCCGGCGGTCCGTCGGCGGCGGGGGCCGTCATCACGAGCGTGCCCGCGTCAGGTGCCCAGCGCCCCGAGCACCACGGACCTGGCCTCCTCCTGGACCTGGCGCAGGTGGTCCGCGCCGAGGAAGGACTCCCCGTAGATCTTGTAGACGTCCTCCGTGCCCGAGGGCCGGGCCGCGAACCAGGCGTTGGCGGTGGCGACCTTGATGCCGCCGAGGGCGGCGCCGTTGCCGGGGGCCTCGGTGAGGACCGTGGTGACCGGCTCGCCGGCGAGGGTGTCGGCGGTGACCTGGGCCGGGGACAGCTTGGCGAGCAGTGCCTTCTCCTCGCGGGAGGCCGGGGCGTCGACGCGTGCGTAGGCGGGGGCGCCGAAACGGTCGGTGAGCCGCGCGTAGTGCTGCGAGGGCGTGCTGCCGGTGACGGCCGTGATCTCGGAGGCGAGCAGGGCCAGGATGATGCCGTCCTTGTCGGTGGTCCACACCGAGCCGTCGCGGCGCAGGAAGGACGCGCCCGCCGACTCCTCGCCGCCGAAGCCGAGCGTGCCGCCGGACAGGCCGTCCACGAACCACTTGAACCCGACCGGGACCTCGATCAGCTGCCGGCCGAGGTCCGCCGCGACCCGGTCGATCATGCTGGACGACACCAGGGTCTTGCCGATCCCGGCGTCCGCGGGCCACTGCTCCCGGTGCGAGAAGAGGTAGGAGATCGCCACGGCCAGGTAGTGGTTGGGGTTCATCAGGCCGCCGTCCGGCGTGACGATGCCGTGCCGGTCGGCGTCGGCGTCGTTGCCCGTGGCGATGTCGAACCGGTCGCGCTGCTCGATGAGCGAGGCCATGGCGTACGGCGAGGAGCAGTCCATACGGATCTTGCCGTCCCAGTCCAGCGTCATGAAGCGCCAGGTGGGGTCGGTGAGCGGGTTCACCACCGTCAGGTCGAGCCGGTGCTCCTCGGCGATCCGGCCCCAGTAGGCGACGGAGGCGCCGCCGAGCGGGTCGGCGCCGATCCGTACACCGGCGGACCGGATGGCGTCGAGGTCCAGCACGTTCGGCAGGTCGGCGACGTAGGTGCCGAGGAAGTCGTGGCGGCCGGTGCCGGAAGCGGCCAGGGCGCGGGCGTACGGGATGCGCCGTACGTCCTTCATGCCGCCCGTGATGATCTGGTTGGCGCGGTCCTGGATCCAGGACGTGGCGTCCGAACCGGCGGGGCCGCCGCTCGGCGGGTTGTACTTGAAGCCGCCATCGGCCGGCGGGTTGTGCGAGGGGGTGACCACCACACCGTCGGCGAGGCCGGAGGTACGGCCGCGGTTGTGGGTGAGGATCGCGTGCGACACGGCCGGGGTGGGCGTGTAGCCGTCGGCCTGGTCGACGAGGACGGTCACGTCGTTGGCGGCGAAGACCTCCAGCGCCGTGATCCGCGCGGGCTCCGACAGGGCGTGGGTGTCGGCGCCCAGGAAGAGGGGCCCGTCGGTGCCCTGGGCGGCGCGGTACTCGCAGATGGCCTGGCTGGTGGCCGCGATGTGGTCCTCGTTGAACGCCGCCGCGAGGGAGGAGCCGCGGTGTCCCGAGGTGCCGAACGCCACCCGCTGACCCGGTTCGGCCGGGTCGGGGTGCAGCGCGTAGTACGCCGTTACCAGGCGGGCCACATCGACGAGGTCCTCGGGCCCGGCGACCTGTCCCGCTCGCGCGTCCTGCATCTACCCGCTCCTCCGAAAGAGTCGACCATCTGGGTACAGCCTTCATTCTCCCTGCCCGGTCGGCCGGGACGCACACCAGGCCGTCGATGTGAGACATGTCCGGCGGGCGCGGCAGCGGGCGCGGGCCCGGACGAACTCGTGTTTCCGGTACGTCCTGCGCGTGGCCGCCGTGCCCCGTCACGGTCCACCCCGACACGGACCGGCCCGTCCTGCTCGGCCACCTCGCGGAGAACGAGCAGGAGTGGCGTGCCCTGCTCCAGCGCGCGTCGCGTACGAAAGGCCGAGCGCATCGGCGTCCCGGTCGACCCGGGGCACCTCCCCCCGACCGCGATCCGGGACACGGCCGGCCGACGGGAGCGTGTGCTGATCCTGGTCCCCCACGCCGGGTCGCAGGGTAAGACCTGCTGCTCGCGTGGGCGTGAGCGCGCGCTGCCCGTCCCCGACGCGTCGCTCGACACGATGTCGACCGTCCCGGCGAACCGCTTCCGCGGTGCCGTGACCATCGGCCGCCCGCAGCGGCGCGGTGCGTCATCGGGGATCGTGGCGGACCGGATGTGAGCGGCCGGCGGCGTTCCGGCATCGTCCGGCCTCCCGGGGCGTCTGCCCCGCCCGGCTGTCCTACGGTCGTACTACGACGGCCGCCGCCGGCCCTGGTGCCTGTGACGTGCTCGTGATCACGTGGAGGAGTTTCGGCTCCCGATGCCGGTTCGCGGACTCCTTCCGCATACGCTGCGGAGAGCCGCGGGGTGCCCGCGCCTCGGGGCCTCGGGGATCCGGCTCCTCCGGACGTGCTCGGAGTACGGCCGGACGTGACGGAGCCGGGTTCGCGCGGAACGACGAGGCCGCCGGACGGTCGGGGAGTTGAGGACCATGGCAGAGCCGGAGCAGACGGAATCCGACGGGGAACGGCGCCCGGCGGCAGCTGCCGCCGCGCTCACCAGGGCGCTGGCGGCCATGGGGACCGGAGCCTACGTCGTGGACGAGCAGGGCCGCGTGATCGGGGTCAACGCCCGCGCCGAACAGCTGCTGGCCCGGCCCGCCGGGGACATGCTCGGCCGGGACGCGCACGACCTGCTGCACCGGGACGCGCACGGCCAGCCCCTGCCCAGGACGCGGTGCGGCATGCGTCAGGCCTTCCACGCCGGGCGGACCGCCCAGGGCGAGGAGGATTTCTTCGCACGCGGGGACGGCTCCCTGCTGCCCATCTCGTGGCTGATCACCCCGTACGACGTCGGGGACGACGAGCACGGCACGCTCGTCCTCTTCCACGCCCGGCGCCCGCAGGAGGCCGAGCCGTACCCCGAGCCGACGGCGAGGCCGCTGCCGGAACTGGAACGGCTCGCGCTGCTGGCCGAGACCACCACTCAGCTGACCTCCACCCTCGATGTCGAGGAGGCGCTGCACCGGCTGGTGTCGCTGGTGGTGCCCCGGCTGGCGGACTGGGCCGTCATCGATCTGATCACCGATCGTGACGAGGTGTGGCGCGCCGCCGTCGTCCACGCGGACGGCGACACACTGGTGCGTCACGAGGAACTCCAGGGGCCGATGCCTCCGGTCCCGGCACTGTCCCCGATGCCCCTGTCCAGCGCCCTGCGCGGGGTCGCGTCCACCCTGGCCGGCCCGGAGACCTACCAGCGGGACCCGGACTCAGGCATCGCGGTCGAACAGCGCCGTCTGTTCGAGGCCACCGGCATCCGCTCCGCGGCCATCGCCCCCATCCGCAGCACGCGTGAGGTCCTGGGGGCGCTCACCCTGGGCCGCGCCGAGGAACCGAGGGACTTCACCACCGCCGATCTCCCGCTGCTCGAGGACATCGCCCGCCGCGCCGGCCTGGCCCTGGACAACGCCCGCCTCTACCAGCGTCAGCGCAAGGTCGCCGAGACCATGCAGAATCATCTGCTGCCCCAGATGCCGCACGTGCCCCGCCTGCAGATGACGGCCCGCTACCTGCCGGCACCCGACGCCTCACAGGTCGGCGGCGACTGGTACGACGTCTTCACCCTGTCCGACCACGCCACCGCGCTGGCCGTCGGGGACGTCGCCGGCCACGACCTGGAGGCCGCGGCCGGCATGGCGCAGGTGCGCAACATGCTCCGCGCCTACGCCTGGTCCCAGCAGGAGCCCCCCAGCCGGATCGTCGAACGGCTCGACGAGGCGGTCATGCACATCACCGACGTCAGCATGGCCACCATGATCTTCGCCCGGATCGAGGAGGCGGACGACGGCCACTGGGAACTGACCTGGACCAACGCCGGCCACCCGCCGCCCCTGCTGATCAGCCACGACGGCCTGGCCGACTACCTCACCGACGGCCACGGCCTGCTCCTCGGCACCGGAGTCCGTGCGACCCGCGCCGACGCGACCGCCCTGCTGCCGCCCGGATCGACCCTCCTGCTGTACACCGACGGCCTGATCGAGGAAGCCGGCCACATCCTCGACGAGGGCCTGCACCGGCTCCGCCGGCACGCCGCGGCCCTCGCCCACCGCCCCCTGGCCTCCCTCACCGACCAGCTCCTGCGCCGGGTCCGCCCCGTCGCCAACGACGACGACGTCGCCCTCCTCGCCCTGCGGACACCCGCCCGGCCGTGCCCCGGACCGGAGGCTTCCCGGCGCCGGCCGGTGTGAGTCCTCCCCGACTCCCACCGAACCCGTCCCGTCGGTCCGGCCCGCAGCCGCGGACGGTGCAGGGCGTGGCACACCCCCATGGAGTCCGGCGCCGGGCGGTTGCTGTTACCCGCGTCACGAGGTGTGGTGCCCACCCGGCGGTCACCTTCGCCCCGGGACGGCATCCGAGGCAGGCCGGCCGCCGCCGTCCGGGAAAATGGTTGCCTGAACGAACCAAGGAGCCCCGAAAGGTCCTCATGCCTCACCTCACCATCGACTACTCCGTGCAGCTGGCCGACGTCCTCGACCGCGCGGCCCTCGTCAGGGAGCTGCACCCGCTCGTCCTCGAGCGGAGCGGTTCCACGGGCGTGTGCAAGACGTTCCTGCGTCCGGCCGAGACGTACGTCGGTGACGGTGCGCACGGAGGGAGCGCCTTCGTGCATGTGGAGGTCGGCCTCAGACCGGGCCGTTCCGAGACACTGAAGGCGCACCTGGCCGAGGACATCCTGCACCTGGTCGACAAGCACCTGCGGGCGGGCGGTGCGGACGGGGTGGTCCTCTCGGCGGAGATACGGGAGCTGGCGGGCTCCTACCGCCTGGCTCGGCCCGAGGGGCGGCCGGGTGCCTGCTCGCATCCGCCGAACGGATAGGCGGCGCGTCCGAGCTCGCCCCGGACCAGGCGCTCGGGAGCTCGGGTTCACGCGATGATCACCCGCGAGGACTGGAGGGCCGGCCGCATCGACCACGCCCTGGGTTTCGGCACCCCGGACAACAGCAGCGAGCACGTGTACCCGGCGGTCAGGAGCGACGGCGATGAACGGGGCCGCTGGCGCGCGGAGCAGTTCATCTGGCTGGACCGTGCGTACGACGTCGACGCCGACACCTCGCTCCTGCCGTACGAGCGGATGGTCACGAAGGCACTGCAGGAGTACGGCGCGTTCAACGTCGAGAACGCCGGGGAGTTCAGCTTCGCGTCCGAGTACGGATCGAAGCGCCCGGGCAGCGACGGCGACGCCTACGCGCCCCTCTCCCACATCGAGTTCGCGAAGTACCTGCGAGTCGGGACGGTCACGGCCGGGGCGTGATCACGAGCACCGGGGCGCCGGGCCCGGTCAGGCCGGGGGCGCGTCGCCGCAGGCGCGCAGCGCGGCCCACGTTGCGTGGCCGACGATCCCGTCGGCGTGGAGGCCGTGGTCGCGCTGGGACCGCGCGAGGACGCCGCCGAGTCCGACATCGTGGATCCCGTTCTCGGGTACGTCGTAGCCGCAGCGGCGCAGCAGGCACCGGACCTCCCGCACGGGCTTCCCGACGGCGCCGACGGGGATCGGCGCGTTGCCGAGGTAGTGGCCGCACCCGGTGGACCGGCCGTCACCCGGTGCCGACGACACGGCGACCGGTGACGCACCGGGCACCGGGACGGCGGACGCCTGTGCGGTGCCGGCCGCCGCGGTGAGCACGGCCAGAACCGAGAGGGTGGGCGTTATGACCCGTGTGAGAGCGCGACGGCCGGGTGACGCGGACGTGGTGAGCACAGCGTTCCCTTCCGGACGTTGTTCGGCGCCTTGAGCGGAGCCGAGTGAGCCGAGCGAGCCGAGCCGAGCGAGCGGAGTCAGGTGATGCGGGCCGTCCAGGCGGCCTGCCAGGTGGCCGGTCCGACGATTCCGTCGGCGGTGAGGCCCTTCTCCTTCTGGAAGGCGAGACACACCTCCCGGGAGCGGCTGCCGTAGACACCGTCGGCGTCGAGGGACCAGCCTCGTACGCGCATGCGGGTCTGCCAGGTGGTCACCGCGGGGTGCCGGGTGAACGGCGGGTAGGTGAACAGCACGCCGGGCCAGGGAGGGGCGTCGAGGTGGGAGGTGTCGCCGTCCGCGGGCGCGGTGACCGGGGCCCGCCAGGCCGCCTGCCAGGTCTCCGGTCCCACCACGCCGTCCACGGTGAGGCCCTTCTCCTGCTGGAAGGCGAGGCACACCCGACGCGACCGCTCCCCGTACGCGCCGTCCACGCCGATCGTCCAGCCGCGGGTGCGCATCTGCTGCTGCCACGTCCTCGCGCTCCAGTGCACGGTGACGGGCGGGTACTGCAGCAGGACCCCCGGCCACGGGATCTCCTGCCCGGGAGGCGGCGGATCCTGCGGGTCGGGAGCGGTACCGGGTTCGAACCGTCCGCTTCGCACGTACGCGTACAGCGCGCCCGGGCATTCCGTGGCGGTGAGGTCGCGGTGCCCGACGACGGCGGCTCCGGCCCCGCCCAGTGAGCGCATGCCGGCGACGGCGGTACGGATGGCCTCGGTCAGGTCCGTGGTGATCGGGTCGTACGTGCTCGACGTCCCGCCGGTCAGGGCGCACACGGCGTAGAAGCGGTCGTTGGCGTCCGTCGTGCCGTTGGCGCCGGTCCTGACACCGTAGCCACGGCCCTCGAACAGATAGCCGTGGGAACACGCCAGGAAGGAGTAGGCGATGTCGTCGTACTCCCCGTTCATGTGGGTGTTCTGCACACTGCGCACGAGGGACGAGCACTGGGCGTGGTCCGTGATGGCCAGCGGGCTCCCGCCGATATGGTGCACGGCCACACCGCCGTCACCGGGCCGTATGTCGTGGGAGACCTTCTTCGGTGCTCTGGCGCCCCAGGCCGCACGGGTGATGAGCCGGGACGCCGTCACAGCTCACCCCCTGAGGTGCAGTGGACCCAGCCGTTGAGCGGCTCCCGCGACACGCCGAGCGCGTACCAGTGGTCGGAGACCGTGGGGATGAGGGCGTCCGGGTCGGCGGGGCTGAGCATGGGGCGTGACTCGGCCGGGGCCGCCACGGCGGCCGTGGCCGGCGGGCCACCCCTGAGGGAGAGAGCGGCGACGGCGGCTGCCGAGCCGACCGCCAGGAGGACGTCTCTGCGCGTGAGGTGCATGTGTCTCCTCGAGAACTCGCCGTGCCCGGTGCGCGGTGGCGGTACGGGGGAGCCGTGTGGTGTGGATGGGCGATGGGTCCGGCTGGGGCTGGGCGTCCGACGTCCGGACCACCGGCACGTGGCATTCCCCTGGTGCGACAGGCATGCCCTGCTCCGTTGCCCGGACGTCGGGTTGTTCGGTGCGCTCTTCGGCGGTCCCGTCAACGGTGCCTGCGCGGACACGGCCACAGGAGCCGCACCACCTCATTGCGTCAGCCGTTGCGGGACGGCGTCGGTCCTAGCAGGAGACGTAGCCGGTGAAGTCGGCGAAAGCGGTCCTCGTGTCCGGCCCGGCGATCCCGTCAGTGGCGACGCCCAGGAAGTTCTGCAGCGCCTTGATGGTTTCGGGACCGACTATGCCGTCCACGGTGAGTGCCCGGTTGACGTACAGGTCGTAGTAGTTGAAGAACCTCTGGGCTGCCTTCCAGCTGTTGGTTCCCAGCTGTCCGTCGATCGTGCCGGGGTTGAAGTCGTACGAACGCAGGAAGCACTGCCAGCGCTTGGCCTGCGACACGCTCAGGCCGAGATTGTTGACTGCGAGGACGGTCGGGTCCTGGCTGCTCACCGCGGGAGCGGCCGCCGGCCGGGGTGCCGCGAAGCCGGCGCTCGCGCCCGCCAGGCTTCCGGCGGCGATCCCGATGACGGCAGTCGCGCTGACGAGCGTCCTCGTGAAAGCAGGTCGCATCTCTCTTCGTCCCCTCGTTAGGAAGCGGTCGCCGCCCGGAGCGGTGTTCCCGGGCGGCCTCTCAGCCGTGCCAGATCAGCGTGCCGTCGGGCCACGGACCTGTCATTGGCGCTCGGCGCCATCGGCTTGGCGCTCAGTGACAGCGGCCTCGGGGGACCGACGGCAAGCGGTGTGGCGCGAGGTTTTCGTGTCACCGCAAACGATGGAACCGGGCCCGTCACCTCCCCTACACAAGGAGCGACGGATGAGGTCATCGAGCAGACGGGGGACACCATGAGCCCCTGCACCATCCGGCCCGTGAGGATGGTGGCAGCGCCGACCGGCCAGGCAGATCGGACATCGTTACGGCGAGGCGTGAGGATGTGCTCAATGCTGGAGAAGATCTACGACAGTCGGGACCTGCCGGTGTCGGACCGGGAGGAGGCGTGGCGTGCCGTCACGGCAAGTGTGCTGGCGGTCGATGTGAGCGTGGGCGGCGCGACCGAGTTCGAGGCGTCGCTGCGCGCCGCCGGCCTGGGTGAGGTCCAGGTGACCGCCCAGACCCACACGTCCCTGACGTCACGACCGCGACCGGGCCGGCAGTCCGCCCCCGAGACGTACGCCGTGGCGCTCGTACTGCGCGGTCGGCAGGGCATCTCGCAGAACGGCAGGGAAGCGTCGCTGGGGGCGGGCGATCTGGTGCTGTTCTCCGCGTCCCGTCCGCGCGAGGCCGTGGTGGAGGCCCGGCGGGAACCGGCGGCCTCCGTGCTGGTGCGGGTCCCGCGATCCGTGCTGCCGCTGCCGCCGGACCGCGTGAACCGGCTACTGGCCGTCCGTATGTCGGGACGAGAAGGCGTCGGGTGTCTGCTCGCCGGCTTCCTCACGCACCTGACCGCCGACAGCACCTCCTGCCGGCCCGCCGACGGCCAGAGACTGGGCGGCGTGCTCGTCGACCTGATCACCGCATGGCTGGCCCACCACCTCGACGCCCAGGACCAGGTACCCGAGCACAGCCGCCGGCGCGCGCAGTTCCTGGAGATCCAGCACTTCATCCACCGCCACCTGGACGACGACGAGCTCTCGCCCGCCGACGTGGCCGCCGCCCACCACATCTCGCTGCGCACACTGCACCGTCTCTTCCACGCCCACGCCCACGGCGCCACGGTCGCCTCCTACATCCGCCACCAGCGCCTCACCCGCGTCCGCCGGGACCTCGCCGACCCGCACATGGCCGCGCGCCCCGTGCACGCGATAGCCGCCCGCTGGGGTTTCCCCCAGCCCGCCGACTTCACCCGCGTCTTCCGCACCGCCTACGGCATGCCGCCCGGCGAGTACCGGCGGCTGTGTCTGCGCGGTGCCGTCGGCGCACCGTCCTGACGGGCCGGCGACGGACCCGGCGTCCCGTTCCGGGCGCGACAGGGGACGGAGACCTCTCTTCTTCACGTCCGGGCCACCCCGGCGACGGCTCGTGGCCAGGGACGGACGCTGGTATTCCGGCCATGACGTCTGCAACGGACCATGCCGAACCGTCCCGACCGAACCGCCGGCGCTTCCTCGGTGGCATCGGCGCCGTCGCCGGGCTGGCGGCCGCGGGCCAGGTGCCCCTCGAAGGCACCGCCCTCGCGGCGCCGCGTCTGCGCGGGGGCGTGTACCCGTTCACGCTCGGCGTCGCCTCGGGCGACCCGACGTCCGACGGCGTGGTGCTGTGGACCCGGCTGGCGCCCGATCCGTTCAGCCCCGACGGCGGCATGCCGAGCCGCCCCGTACCGGTCGACTGGCAGGTAGCACTGGACGCGGGCATGAGGCGGATCGTCAGGCGGGGCACGGTGCCGGCCCTCCCCGGCCTGGCGCACACGGTGCACGTGGAGGTCGAGGGCCTCGCGGCGGACCGGGAGTACCACTACCGCTTCCGCTACCGCGGCGACGTCTCCGAGGTCGGCCGCACCCGCACCGCGCCGCGCGCGGACAGCGTGCCGGGGGCGCTGCGCTTCGCCTACGCCTCCTGCCAGGAGTGGTCGCACGGCTTCTACTCGGCGTACCGCAGCATGGCCGAGGAGGACCTCGACCTCGTCATCCACCTCGGCGACTACGTGTACGAGGGCGGAGTGCCCGCCGACGGCGGACTGCGCGGCACGGCGACCCCGGACGTGCTGCGCGAGGCGCCGCGTGACCTCGACCGCTGGCGGATGCAGTACGCGCTGTACAAGTCCGACCCGGATCTGCGGCGCACCCACGCCCGCTTCCCGTGGCTGGTCACCTGGGACGACCACGAGGTGGTGAACGACTACGCCGGCGCGCACGGCGGCACGGACACCGCGAACCGCGTCGCGGCGTACCGGGCGTGGTACGAGCACCAGCCGGTACGCCGCCGCTCGCTGCCCCGTGCGGACGGCTCACTCACGCTGTACGGGCGGTCGGACTGGGGCCGTCTGGCCCGGCTGAACCTGCTGGACACGCGGCAGTACCGCAGTGCACCGCCGTGCGGCTGGGGCGAGGCGCCGGCGTGTGCGGCCGGGAACGACCCGGCGGCGGGCACCATGCTCGGGGCCACGCAGGAGAGGTGGCTGCTGAACGGGCTGAGCCGGTCGCCCGCGCGCTGGAACGTCATCGCCACGAGCGTGATGATGGCCCGTCTGGACCATGACGGTCCGACCGGCGACATCGTCTGGCACGACGCGTGGGACGGGTACCCGGCCTCGCGCAAGGCCATCACCGACACCTTCGTGTCGGCCCGGGTGCGCAACCCCGTCATGGTCGCCGGTGACTGGCACTCCACGTTCGTCAACGACATCAAGAGCGACTTCGACGACCCCGACTCGCCCGTCGTCGCCACGGAGTTCGTCGGCACCTCCGTCTCGACCAACGGCGACGACGAGGTCTACGGGCCGTACTACGGGCCCATGATGCGGTGGAACCCGCACGTCAAGTTCTTCGACGGCGACCGCCGCGGCTATGTGACCTGCACGGTGGACCGGCACCGGTGGCGCACCGACCTGCGGATGGTGCCCACGGTCAGCCGAGCGGACGCGCCCGCGGAGACGTTCGCCTCGTTCGTGGTGGAGGACGGGCGGCCGGGGGCCGTCGAGATCTGAGCGTCCACGGGAGCGCCCTTCGGTGGTGAAGGGCACCGGGGTGCCGGCGGGCGCCGGACGGCGGAGGTGGCCCGCCACCGTTCGCGGACGCAACCCACCCCGTCCCGTCCCGTCTCGACCCGCCCCGTCCCGGTGATCACCCCCCACCCGTCACGACGACTCCCGCACCACCAGCTCCGTCGGCAGGGTCACCTGCCGCCGCTCCGCACCGTGGCGTGTGATGTCGAGCAGGATGCGGGCCATCGTCCGGCCCTGTTCCTCGACCGGCTGGCGCACCGTGGTCAGGGGCGGGTCGGTGTGGCGGGCGAGGACGGAGTCCTCGAAACCGACGACGGCGACGTCGTCCGGCACCCGCCGGTTCCGGCGGCGCAGTTCCGCCAGGGCGCCGACGGCCATGAGGTCCGAGGCGGCGAAGACGGCGTCCAGATGCGGTGCGCGTTCAAGTAGCGAACGCATCGCCCTGCGACCGCCCTCCTCGGTGAAGTCCCCGGCCTCGACCAGGTTCCCGTCCGCCGGCACACCCGCCTCGCGGTGGGCGCCGCGCCAGCCCGCGAGGCGGCTGCGGCCGACGTCCATGTCGAGCGCTCCGGTGATGGTGGCGACCTGGCGGCGGCCCCTCTCCAGCAGGTGCCGGACGGCCGCGGTGGCGCCCCCGGCGTTGTCGGAGTCGACGTAGGCGAGCCGCTCCCGTGCGTCGCGGCGGCCGGCCAGCACGGTGGGCAGCCCCAGCTCCTCCAGCATGCCGGGCAGCCGGTCGTGCGCGTGGACGGAGACCAGCAGCACGCCGTCGACCCGGCGGGTCGCCACCGTCGCGGCCAGCTGCTCCCTCTCGAACCGGTCGCGCACCAGCGTCAGTTGGAGCTGGGTGCGGGTCTCGGCGAGCACGGCGCTCACCCCGCGGATCAGGGCGGCGAAGAACGGCTCCGAGCCGAGCCGGCTCTCGGACTCGGGTATCACCAGGGCCACCGCGTCGGTGCGGCTGGTGACCAGGCCGCGGGCCACGGAGTTGGGGACGTAGTTCAGCTCCTTGATCGCCGCCAGCACCCGCGCCCGGGCGTCGGCGCTGACGAGCTCCGAGCCGTTGATGACGCGGGACACCGTGGTCCGTCCCACTCCGGCGCGGGCGGCGACGGTTTTGATCGTGGGGTGGCCGTTCCCTGCCATGCGTTACCTCCCGGCGGCACCCGCGGCGGCGCCGCCGCGGACGTGACCAGCGGTAATTGTGGCAGACAGCGTGTGGCGGCACCGCCTTTCCGGAGTCATGAAGCGAACGCCGGGCGCCCGGTTCGGCAACGAAACGTTTTCAAGTCATTGACATGGCAGGTCGCTTGGCACGAGTCTTCCAACCGCCGGGTGGGAGCGCTCCCGCCGGTTGATGGGCACGTTCCCATCCGTCGATGGGTACGTTCCCAGAGCTTCTCGTGTCGCCCAGCCATCCCGCACATGCCCCGCCACTCCGGTGCGTCAGCGCCGTCGCTTGGAGGAAGACACCATGAGCACTCTGCACGGATCAGCGCACAGGAGAGCGGTCGCGGTCGTCGCGGCGGCCGGTGCGCTCGCGCTCGTCGTTGGCTGCGGAGGCAGCGACGAATCGGTGACGGGCGGCGGCAAGAAGGACGGCAAGGTCACCATCACCATGGGCATGTACGGGGTGATGGGCTTCGAGGAGACGGGACTCCTGGAGCAGTACGAGAAGGAGAACCCGGACGTCGACATCCAGGCCGAGGTGGCCGGTGACGAACAGACGTACTACACCGCGCTGCAGACCCGGCTGGCCGGGGGCAAGGGCCTGAAGGACATCCAGGGCATCGAGATCGGCCGGGCCAAGGAGATCGTCGACACCCGGGCCGACACGTTCGCGGACTTCGCGGACGTGGCGGACACCGACCACTTCCTGCCGTGGAAGCAGAGCCAGATCACCACCGAGGACGGCAAGGTGCTGGGCCTCGGCACCGACATCGGCCCGATGGCCGTCTGCTACCGCAAGGACTACTTCGAACAGGCCGGACTGCCCACCGACCGCGAGGAGGTCGCCAAGCTGTGGGAGGGCGACTGGACGAAGTACGTCGAGGCCGGCCGCACCTTCAAGAAGAACTTCAAGGGCGATGACGTGGCGTACATGGACGCGGCCAGCGGTCTGTTCAACGCCATGGTCTACGGCTACCCCGAGCAGTACTACAACGCCGAGGGCGAGCTGATCCACGACAGCAACCCGGCCGTCAAGGAGGCCTGGAACCTCGCCGCCGACGCCGCCGAGGACGGTCTGTCCGCCAAACTCCGTCAGTTCCAGCCCGGCTGGGACCCCGGCCTGGCCAACGGCACGTTCGCCACGGCCGTCTGCCCGGCCTGGATGCTCGCCCACATCAGCGAGAAGGCCGGCGAGGCGAACAAGGGCAAGTGGGACATCGCCAAGGCCCCCAAGGGCGCCAACTGGGGCGGCTCGTTCTTCGGCGTGATCGAGAAGAGCCCGGTGAAGGAGGAGGCCAAGAAGCTCGTCGCCTGGCTGACCGCGCCCGAACAGCAGGCGCACATCTTCAAGGAACTGGGCGCCGTCCCGTCCTCGCAGCAGGCGCTGGAGCTGCCCGAGGTCAAGAACCTCACCTCCGAGTACTTCGACGACGCCCCGATCGGCCAGATCTTCGGCGAGGCCGCCCAGGAGATCCCGGACGGGCAGGTCCTCGGCCGCAAGGACGGCACGATCAAGGACACCATCTCCCAGGGTCTGACCCTGATCGAACAGCAGGGCACCGCACGCGACGAGGCCTGGGAGACCACCGTGGAGCGCATCGAGAAGGCGGTCGGCTGACCCGTCGCCGTCCCGGCCGTCCGGGTCCGCCCGCACCTCGCCGGCGGGCCCGGGCGGCCGCCTCACCCCTGAGGCTCACATCTGAAGCTCGCAGGAAGGAAGTCCGGTGGCCACCTCCACCACCAACGCCCGGGCCGGCGCGGGGCGTCCGGGACCGTCCCGCAGGCCGGACGGCGACGGCACGGGCCGGCGGCGCGGCGCGCTGCTGCACCGGCTGGACGTCAAGGGCGCGCCGTACACGTTCGTCGCACCGTTCTTCGTCGTGTTCGCCGCGTTCAGCGCCTACCCCCTCCTCTACACCTCCTGGATCTCCCTGCACCGCGTGGAGCTGGCCACCCTCGACATCATGGAGTGGGTGGCGTTCGACAACTACGTCGAGCTGTGGAACGACGCCCGGTTCTGGAACGCGTTGACGAACACCATCACGATCGGCGTCATCTCCACGGTGCCGCAGCTGCTGATGGCGCTCGGCCTCGCCCACCTGCTCAACTACCGGATGCGCGGCTCGCTCTTCTTCCGCATCGCCTCGCTCGTCCCCTACGCCACCTCGGTCGGCGCCGCCGCCCTCGTGTTCACCATGCTCTTCGAACGCGACTTCGGCATGATCAACTGGGCGCTCGGTCTGGTCGGCATGGACCCGGTGGACTGGGAGGCCGACAAGTGGCCCGCCCAGCTCGCCATCTCGACCATCGTCATCTGGCGCTGGACCGGCTACAACGCGCTGCTCTACCTCGCCGCCATGCAGGCCATCCCCGCCGACCGCTACGAGGCCGCCGCCATCGACGGCGCCTCCCGCTGGAAGCAGTTCACGCACGTCACCGTGCCGGGAATCCGCTCCACCATCGTCTTCACCATCGTGCTGTCCACCATCGGCGCGACGCAACTGTTCGGCGAGCCGCTGATCTTCGGCCAGGGACCCAACGGTGTGACGGGCGGCGCGGACAACCAGTACCAGACGCTGGGCCTGCTGCTGTACGAGGAGGGCTGGAAGAACTACCAGATGGGCCGCTCGGCGACCGTCGCCTGGGCGATGTTCCTGCTGCTCGTCCTCGCCTTCGTGGCGCAGCGCCTGATCAGGCGCCTGCGGTCCCGCGGTTCCGTCCAGTCCTGACCGGTCCCGACCGACCAGCCGACCAGGAGTCCCCATGACCACAGACAGCCTCCCGGTCCGGACGGACGCACCGGACCGGACCGCCCCGAAGAAGACCTCCCCCGGTGGCCGCCGGACCCGCGACGGCCGCCGGCTGCTGGCCCCGCGCGCCGGCCGCCAGCACCACGCGGGCCCGCTCGCCTACGTCCTGCTCGGCATCACGGCGCTGCTGTCGATCTTCCCGCTGTACTGGACGATGGTGGCGGCCTCGACCGACAACACCCGCGTCAGCCAGACGCCGCCGCCGTTCCTGCCCGGCCCCAACCTGTTCAGCAACCTCGCCCGCGCCTGGGACGAGGCGGCGATGGGCAAGGCCATGGTCAACAGCCTGATCGTGGCCGGTGTCATCGCGCTGTCCACGGTGATGTTCGCGACGCTGGCCGGGTTCGCCTTCGCCAAGCTGCGCTTCAAGGGCCGCAACGTGCTGCTCATGCTGGTGATCGGCACCATGATGGTGCCGCCGCAGCTCGGCGTCGTACCGCTGTTCATGATGATGTCCGAACTGGGCTGGGCGCAGGAGCTGCCCGCCGTCATCTTCCCCACCCTGGTGAGCGCGGTCGGCGTGTTCTTCATGCGGCAGTACCTGTCGGAGGCGCTGCCGGACGAGCTGGTCGAGGCCGGCCGCGTGGACGGTGCGCACTCGCTGCGGATCTTCTGGAGCATCGTGCTGCCCGTGGCGCGCCCCGCGATGGCGGTCCTGTTCATGATCACCTTCGTGCACGCCTGGAACGACTTCTTCTGGCCGTTCGTCGTGCTCGACATGACCAACCCGACGGTGCCCGTCGCCCTCACCCAGCTCAGCGCCGGCTACGTCCGGGACCAGTCCCTGATCATGGCGGGCGCGCTCCTCGGCACGCTGCCGCTGCTCGCGATGTTCGTCGTCTTCGGCCGCCAGATCGTCAGCGGCATCATGGCGGGCGCGGTCAAGGGCTGACGCCGCCCGGCCACCCCGGCACTCCACCTCGGGATCACTTCGAAAGGACTCACGTGGTCACCGCACCGCACGCGCAGACCGCCTCCGCCCCGGACGCCTCCCGCACCTTCCCCGAGGACTTCCTCTGGGGCACCGCGACCGCCGCGTACCAGATCGAGGGGGCCGCCGCGGAGGACGGCCGCACACCGTCCATCTGGGACACCTACGCCCGCACCCCGGGCCGGGTCCGCAACGGCGACACCGGTGACATCGCCACCGACCACTACCACCGCTGGCGGGAGGACGTCGCCCTCATGGCCGACCTCGGCGTCGGCGCCTACCGGTTCTCCCTCGCCTGGCCGCGGATCCAGCCCACCGGCCGCGGCCCCGCCGTGCAGAAGGGGCTCGACTTCTACCGGCGGCTCGTCGACGAACTGCTGGAGAAGGGCATCCAGCCCGTCGCCACCCTCTACCACTGGGACCTGCCGCAGGAGTTGGAGGACGCGGGCGGCTGGCCGGAGCGCGCCACCGCCGAGCGGTTCGCCGCGTACGCGGCCCTGGCCGCCGACGCGCTCGGCGACCGGGTGAAGACCTGGACCACCCTCAACGAGCCCTGGTGCAGCGCCTTCCTCGGCTACGGCTCCGGCGCGCACGCCCCCGGCCGCACCGACCCGGTGGCCGCCCTGCGCGCCGCCCACCACCTCAACCTGGCCCACGGCCTGGCCGTCCAGGCGCTGCGCGACCGCATCCCCGCCGACGCGCGGTGCTCGGTCACCCTCAACATCCACCACGTGCGCCCGCTCACCGGCAGCGACGCCGACACCGACGCGGCCCGCCGCATCGACGCGCTGGCCAACCGGGTGTTCACCGGTCCGATGCTGCGCGGCGCCTACCCGGACGACCTCTTCGAGGACACCGCCGCGCTGACCGACTGGCATTACGTCCAGGACGGCGACCTCGAACTGATCAACCAGCCGCTGGACTTCCTCGGCGTCAACTACTACTCGCCCACCCTCGTCTCCCGGGCCGAGGACGGCGGCTCCCACACCTCCGACGGACACGGCGGCAGCACCCGCAGCCCGTGGCCGGCCGCCGACCGGGTCGCCTTCCACCAGCCCCCGGGCGACACCACCGCCATGGGCTGGGCCGTCGACCCGTCCGGCCTGTACGACCTGCTGCGGCGGCTGTCGTCCGACTTCCCGGAACTGCCGCTGGTCATCACGGAGAACGGCGCCGCGTTCGACGACTACGCCGACCCCGCCGGCCACGTCAACGACACCGCCCGCATCGCCTACCTGCACGGCCACCTGGCCGCCGTCCACCGGGCCCGCACGGACGGAGTGGACGTACGCGGATACTTCCTGTGGTCGCTGCTGGACAACTTCGAGTGGGCCCACGGCTACAGCAAGCGCTTCGGCCTCGTCTACGTGGACTACCCGACCGGCACCCGCATCCCCAAGGCCAGCGCCCGCTGGTACGCCGAGGTGGCCCGCACGGGCGTCCTGCGCGACGCCTGAGCTCCGTCGGGCCGGCGGGCCCAGTGCCTCCGGTGCGGCACCCCGTCACCGCCCCGCACGGTGCCGCACCGGGGACCCGCCTCCGGGTCCCGTACCTCCGGGACCCGGCCGGCGGAGCGGGTGCGTCAGGCGCGCACCGTCCTGCGCGCGGTCACCCCTGCCCACCAGATCGTCGCCGCCCCCACGACCAGCGGCCACAGCAGTCCCACCGCGTCCGGAGCCGTCCCGCGCGCCGGCCCGTCCACCACGGCCAGGCACCCGAGCGCCACCAGCGGCCCCCGCACCTGCCACAGCAGGGCCCCGAGCGGACCCGTGTCACCCAGCGGAGTCGTCGAACCCAGCATCAGGTGCGCCGGTACGGGCCCCCGGTACGCACTCACCAGCGCCGCACCGACCAGGGCGGGCACCATCAGCGGCAGCACCACGAGGGCGTCCGTCCACGCTCCCGCCGCCCGGGCCGCCGCACCGCCGAGCGCGAACAGCACCAGCAGTCCGGCCGTCGGCACCAGCCCGTGCCGCCGGGCCAACTGCCCGGCTGACCACGGCAGTTGTGCGGCCCTGCGGACGTCGTCGGTCTCGATCCGCGCCGGCTCCGCCAGCTGGGCCGCGGCCAGGTACCCGGCCGGCAGCGCCAGCAGAGTGACCGGTGCGGGCACCCCTTCAAGGCTCACCAGCGCCACCGCCGCGCCCGCCCAGACCAGCGCCCACCGAAGCCGCTCCGGCGTCCGCAGCAGCGCGGTCGCGTCCCGCCACGGCACCACCAGCTCCGGCCGGCGGGGGAGGGGCAGCCGCGCCGTGTGCCGGGACGCGCGGCGCCGGGTGGCCCGTACGGCCGCACGGGCCTGGCGCAGGTCGAGCGCGTACAGCGACGCCTGCACACGGAGCGCGGTACCCGCCTGGGTACGCAGCACCCGCGCCGGGATGTGCGGCACGGCGCCTGTCGCGTGCCTGCCGGCCACGAGCAGCACGACCGCCGTGAGCACGGCCCCCGCCCCGGCGGCGAGGACACCCGGCCCGCCCGCCGCGCTCGTCAGCGGCAGTGCCGCCCACCCCCACGGCCCCGACCAGAGCACCAGCCGCTCGCCGGGCCACGGGCCGTACACCAGCGACACACCGGCCACCGCCCACAGCGCCGCGACGACGGCCCGCGACACCCGGAAGACCGGGAGCCGGTGCACGGACGCGTCCGAGTCCTGGCGTTGCACCAGCACCGCCAGGGCCGTACCGGCGAAACCGGCGGCCCCGCCACCGAAGGCACCGGCACCGGTCATGCCCCACCAGGTGCCCGCGCCGAGCGCGTGCAGCAGGAAACCCGCCACCGCTCCCACCGCCACGGCGACCAGCGACACCCGCACAGCCGACGCGACGAACCGGGGCAGCAGCAGCGCCCGGCGCAGCACGGGCTGGGGCAGCAGCCAGGTCACCGCCGCCCGGTCCAGCAACGCCGGCCCCTGCCAGCCGCCCCGTGCCGCCAGCAGCAGCACGACACCCGCCAGCACGGCCGGGACCAGCGTCGGCAGCGCCGGCAGGATCCGGCCGGCCACGGGACCTGCCAGCCGCCCGTCGGCTCCGGCCCGCGCCGCGGCCAGCAGCAGCGGCACACCCCAGATGGCGAACAGCAGCGCCGTGCAGTACAGCGTGTAGGCCAGACCCCGGCGCCGCTTGTCCCGCTCGCCCGCCCGCACGACCCGCAGCCGGGCCAGCACGTCCGCGGTGGCGCGCGCGGCGGCCTCCCGGTCCGCGTCCACGAGCACGTGCGGCTGCGGCTGCGACTCACTCACCGTCCGCACGCGGTGTCCGCTCCTCGACCAGCCGTCCCTCTCCGGAGACGGTGAACGCCGCGTCGGCCACCGCGGCGGCCAGGGTCCGGTCGTGCGTGGCCAGCAGCACGGCCGTACCGTCCGCCTTCGCGGCGAGCAGCCGCTCGGCGAGCCGTCCCCGGCCGTCCGTGTCGATACGCTGCTCCGGCTCGTCGAGGATCAGCATCGAACAGGGACGCACGAAAGCCTGCGCCAACGCCATCAACTGCGTCTGCCCGGACGACAGTTGATGGGGCAGCGCGTCCGCGTGCCCGTCGAGACGGTGCTCCCTCAGGATGTCGTCGACCGTCTCCCCGGCGGCCTGCCCCAGGCCGTGGGCGAGCGCGACGAGCATGAGGTGCTCCCGGACACTCAGGTCCGGGTAGCCCACGCCGCCGTCCAGCACGACGGCGACCTCGGCACGCAGGGTCACGTCGTCCTCGGAGACGGTCCGGCCCAGGAAGGTCACCGTCCCCTCCTCCGGCCGCTCCCGGCCCGCGGCGAGCCGCAGCAGTGTCGACTTCCCCGAACCGTTCTCACCGAGCAGGACGACGCATTCACCGGCCCCGACGGACAGGTCCACCCCGGCCACGACGACCCGGTCGTCGTAGCCGTGACGCACTCCGGCCATTTCCAGCATGTGCACCACCGTAGGCACGGCCGGTGAAGTGGATCAAGGGCGCGGGCGGGGCTCACCGTCCTCCACCGAGCATGAGGAGACGCGCCCGTCCCTCACGTACCCTGCATGCCGTGCCAGCCTCCCGTCCGCGTCGTGTCGCCGTGCTCGTGCTCGAAGGGGCGAAGCCGCTCGACGTCGGTATCCCGGCGCAGGTGTTCACCACCCGGGCGAGCATGCCGTACGAGGTCCGGGTGTGCGGGGCGGCACCCGGGCTCGTGACCGGCGGTGACGGCCTGTCGTACCACGTCGCCCACGGGCTCGACGCGCTGCCGTGGGCCGACATCGTGTTCGTCCCCGGCTACCGGTTCCCCGACCGCGAGGACCCGCCGCGGACCGTCGTCGACGCGCTGGCCGCCGCCCACGAGGCGGGTGCGCGGCTCGCCGCCATCTCGACGGGCGCGTTCGCGCTGGCGGCCACGGGGCTGCTCGACGGCCGGCGTGCCACGACGCACTGGCACTACACGCGGGCGCTCGCGGAGCGGCATCCGCGCGTACGGGTCGACGGGAACGTCCTGTTCGTCGACGAGGGCAGTGTGCTGACGTCGGCGGGCGCCGCCTCCGGCATCGACCTGTGCCTGCACATACTGCGCGGCGATCTCGGGGTGGCCGCGTCCAACCACGCGGCCCGGCGCCTGGTCGCGGCCCCCTACCGCAGCGGCGGCCAGGCGCAGTACGTGCCGCGCAGTGTGCCCGAGCCGCTCGGCGAGCTGTTCGCCGCCACCCGCGAGTGGGCGCTGCACCGGCTCGGCGAGCCCCTCACGCTGGAGATGCTGGCCCGGCACGCGGCCGTGTCGCCGCGCACCTTCTCGCGGCGCTTCGTCGAGGACACGGGGTACACGCCGATGCAGTGGGTCATGCGCGCCCGCGTCGACATGGCCCGTGAGCTGCTCGAGCGTTCGACGCTGGGGGTCGAGCAGATCGCCGCCGACGTCGGTCTCGGCACCGGGGCGAACCTGCGACTGCACTTCCGGCGCATCCTCGGCACCACACCGAGCGAGTACCGGCGCACCTTCGCCCGGGGCGAGTAGCCCGCCGACGCCTGGCACGATCCTTACGAACCGTGGCACTCGCGCCGCTGTCACGGGCGAACGCCGGGCGCGAGTCTGAGGGCGAACGGAAGGGACACCATTCATGACTCGCATCGCCATCAACGGATTCGGCCGCATCGGACGCAATGTGCTGCGCGCCCTGCTCGAACGCGACAGCGGCCTCGAGGTCGTCGCCGTGAACGACCTCACCGAGCCCGCCACCCTCGCGCGGCTGCTCGCGTACGACACGACGGCCGGCCGCCTCGGCCGCCCGGTGAGCGTGGACGGGGACACCCTCGTCGTGGACGGCCGCCGCGTCAGGGTGCTCGCCGAGCGCGAACCGGCACGGCTGCCCTGGGCGGAACTCGGCGTGGACATCGTGCTGGAGGCGACCGGCCGCTTCACCTCGGCCAAGGCCGCCCGCGCCCACCTCGACGCGGGCGCGGCCAAGGTGCTCGTCAGCGCGCCGTCGGACGGGGCCGACGTCACCGTCGCGTACGGCGTCAACACCGAGGCGTACGACCCGGCCGCGCACACGATCGTCTCGAACGCCTCCTGCACCACCAACGCGCTCGCGCCGCTGGCCGCGGTGCTCGACGAACTCGCCGGCATCGAGCACGGCTTCATGACCACGGTGCACGCCTACACGCAGGAGCAGAACCTCCAGGACGGCCCGCACCGCGACGCCCGCCGGGCCCGCGCCGCCGCCGTCAACATCGTGCCGACCACCACGGGCGCCGCGAAGGCGATCGGACTGGTCCTGCCGGGTCTCGACGGCAAGCTGTCGGGCGACTCGATCCGGGTGCCGGTGCCCGTCGGCTCGATCGTGGAGCTCAACACCGCCGTCGCCCGCGACGTGACGCGCGACGAGGTACTGGCGGCGTACCGCGCCGCGGCGGAAGGCCCGCTCGCCGGCATCCTGGAGTACTCGGAGGACCCGCTGGTGTCGTCCGACATCACGGGCAACCCGGCCTCCTCGGTCTTCGACTCGGCCCTCACCCGCGTGGACGGCCGCCACATCAAGGTCGTCGCCTGGTACGACAACGAGTGGGGGTTCTCGCACCGCGTCGTCGACACGCTCGAACTCCTCGCGGGCCGCCGCTGACCCGGGCACGGCCCCGCGGGGTGACGCATCGCGGACAGGCGGTCCCGGAGCCGGCTCCTGGCCCCGCTCCCCGGCGGCGGCGCCCCGTCGGACGCCGCACCCTCGACGTCACGCGGGACGCGTGGGACCGGAAGGTGCTTCCGGTCCCACGCGTCATCGGTGGCCCGGGCATGCCGATGCCCTCACCGTCAGGTACTGCACCCGCGTCCCGGGAGTCCGGACACCGTGGCGTCCGTCACCGCGTGTAGCGGATGGCGGGCCGCGGCGGCTGCTTCATGCCCTTCCCGATGAAGTAGCCCGTCCACGGCGGCTGGTTGTAGGCGGTGTTCTGCCACGCCACCCCGAGGCGGTACTGCGGATCGTGCATCAGCGTCGGCAGCCGCAGGTCCGTCCCGGCGGTCGTGGTGTAGACGCGCAGCGCCGACTCGTCCTGGGCGCGGTAGATCACTTCCTCGCGCCAGTCGCCGTACAGGTCGGCCTGGAGCACGGGATTGCCCTTGGTCCAGTTGTTGGTGTGCACGCCCTCGGGCCGGAAGACGGTGTTCTGGGTGCCGCTCCGCCAGTCCCACTTGGCGACGTACGGGCGGCCCGCCGGGTCGGCCGCCTCGTCGAAGTCGTGGTCGAGGATCTCCCGGAGCGGGTCGCCGTCCCACCAGATCATGTGGTTGGCCGAGGGGATGGACGTGCCGAGCAGGGTGCCGTCGGCGGCCCGCAGTTCGCCCTCGCGCGAGTTCCAGGCGCCGGTCGCGGTGACCGCCCAGGCCTCGGCGCCCGGGTGGGTGGGGTCGATGTCACCGGCCGCCGCGCGCCCGATGTCCCGGGTGGCGGGCATGCTGTGGATGATCTCGCCGGTGGCCGCGTCCCGGAACGTCGCACCACGGTTGCCGGAGGAGGACATCGACTCGTGGGCGGCGAACACCTCCAGCCCCGGACGGCTCGGGTCGAGGTCCGAGACGTGCAGCGAGTCCCCGTGACCGAGGCGGGTGTTGTACAGCGGCGAGCCGTCGTCGTCCACGGTCAGCGAGCCGTACACGATCTCGTCCCGGGCGTCGCCGTCCACGTCCGCGACCGACAGGTTGTGGTTGCCCTGCCCCTCGTACTCCGCGCCCAGCTCGTCGGAGTCGAACGCCCAGCGCTGCTTCAGCCGCTTGCCGTCGAAGTCGAAGGCGGTGAGGGTGGAGCGGGTGTAGTAGCCGCGGGCGAACACGACCGAGGGGCGCCTGCCGTCCAGGTAGGCGACGCCGGCCAGGAAGCGGTCGGCGCGGTTGCCGTAGCAGTCGCCCCAGGCGCAGGTGTCGCCGCGGCCGGGGACGTAGTCCACGGTGTCGACCGCCGCACCGGTCCGGCCGTCGAAGACGGTCAGGTACTCCGGTCCGGTCAGCACGTAGCCGCTGCCGTTGCGGTGGTCGGCCGCCGCGTCGCCGATCACCTTGCCCCTGCCGTCCACCGTGCCGTCGGCCGTCTTCACGGTCACCTCGGCCCGGCCGTCGCCGTTCAGGTCGTAGACCATGAGCTGGGTGTAGTGCGCCCCGGCGCGGATGTTGCGGCCCAGGTCGATGCGCCACAGCTGTTCGCCGTCCAGGGTGTACGCGTCCAGGACGACGTTCCCGGTGTAGCCGCTGCGGGAGTTGTCCTGGGCGTTGCTCGGCTCCCACTTCTGCACGATCTCGTAGCGGCCGTCGCCGTCGAGGTCGCCGACGCTCGCGTCGTTGAGGTGGTACGTGTACTCCTGCCCGGCCGGTGTGACGCCGCCCGCCGGCCGGTTGACCGGGATTTCCTTGTACTGCTCGGACCAGACGCGGAACATGGCGGTCCGTTCGGTTACCTTGCCGCCGCGCAGCACCTCGACCCGGTAGACCGAGCGGGCGGTGCCGTGCCGGTCGGTGAGGCTGGTCGCGTCGCGGACCGGGGTGCGGGTGATGCGGCGGCCGTCCCGGTACACGTGGAAGGCGGTGTTCTCCGGGTCCAGGCCGAGCAGGCGCCAGCCGACGAAGACCCCGTCCCCGGTCTTCACGGCGACCGGCGCCCGGTCGAGCCGTTCCATCTGGCGCAGCGGGCGCTCCGGCCGGTGACGGTCGTCGGTCGCGGTGGCCGGGCCGGTGAACGCGGTGGCGGCCGTGGCCAGGGCGGCGACGCCCGCGGTGATCAGCCGGGCGCGGGCACGGCCGGCCATGGGGGCGGTCCTGCTCAGGCGTCTGGGTCCGGTGGTGCCGGGGAAGGTGAATCTCCTGCCCATCCGAATGCTCCTTTGCTGTCGGACGACGGGTTCTGACGGCTCTTCACGGGTGACGACAGGTTTTGAATCGATTCATCTGCCGGCCGTTCGAGTGTGGCAACGGCTGATCGATCCCGTCAATCGTTGTGCGAGCTTGTTGTGCGAGCCTGTTGAATTCCGAGCCGGAGCCGGAGCCAGAGCCGAAGCCGGAGCCGAGTCGGAGCGGAAGTCGGAGTCGGAGCCGAGTCGGAGCGGAAGTCGGAGCCGGAGCCCGGGCGGAAGTCGGAACCGGAGCCGCGCGCCGGAACTGACGGAACCGGATCGGGGTGTGCTGTGCGACTCCTGGTGCCTCGCCCGCCTCGCCTCGCCCCGCCTCCCCTCGCCCCGCCTCGCCCCGCCTCGCCCCGCCTCGCCCCGCCCCGCCCCGCCTCGGCGTCGTGGAGGACCGTACGGAGTGAGAGTCCGCGGTGCCGTCGTTCGATTATGATCTTGGTCATGACCGCGCAGAACTCTGACAAGACGCCTTCACGCAAGCAGCGACTCCAGGAGAAGCAGCGCCGCCAGCTTTCGGTGGTCGACACCGTGGACAAGGCGGAGGCCAAGGTCCGCAAGGCCGAAGCGGAACTCGCCGTGGCCGTCGCCGAGGCGGTGCAGGTGTTCGGCGGTGAGCGGGCCGCGGCCGAGGAGCTCGACATGCCCGCCGAGGCGATCCGGCGCTTCCTCGCCATGGTGGAGGAGGAGGCGGAGGCCGGCGGCGCCGACGCCGCCGCCGAGCCCGCCGGCGCCGATGCCGGAGCGGCCGACGAAGCGGAGCTCGTCACGGCGTAGCCGGCCGCGGGAGAGTGTGAGAGGGTCGCGACCGGCGGTCGCGACCCTGCCGTGTGTCCGGAACGGGTGCGGCCCGTTGACGCCTGCCGTCTTGTCGTATCGTCTACCTGGTAGATTCGATCAAAGATTTGGTGGGGAAGACGTGACGACTGAGGGAAACACGCAACTTCTGGTCGAAACGCTGGTGGCCCAGCGTGACGACTTCCTCGCACAGTGGACCAGCACGGTCGGTGAGGACCTGCAGGGTCGTCTGAGCAAGGCCGAGCTGGGTCACGAACTGAGTGAGCTGTACGAGGCCATTCTCGGGGCCCTCACCGCCAGTGGGCTGGACGGCCGGGGCGAGCACTTCGCCGAGACGCGCAGCCTGCTCATCGAGCTCTCCCGCAACCGCGCGCGGCGGGGCTTCACCTCCACCGAGACCGCCCGGAGCGTCTTCGCGCTCAAGGAGGTCCTGGAGCCGTCCCTCGCGGGCGACGAGCAGGGCGCGCAGGCGTACCTGCAGTTCGCCCGGCTCCTCGACGACCTCGGCCTGCTGACCACCGAGGCGTACATCCGGACCCGCGAGGAGATCATCTCCTCCCAGGCCGAGCAGCTCCTCGAGCTGGCCACGCCCGTGGTCAAGCTGTGGGACGGCGTCGTCGGCGTCCCCCTGGTGGGCACGCTCGACTCGGCCCGTACCCAGGTCGTCATGGAGAAGCTGCTGCAGACCCTGGTCGACACCAACTCCACGCACGCCATCATCGACATCACGGGCGTCCCGACCGTGGACACCCAGGTCGCGCAGCACCTGCTGAAGACCGTGGTCGCCGCCCGCATGATGGGCGCGCAGTGCACCATCTCGGGCATCCGGCCGCAGATCGCCCAGACGATCGTGGCGCTCGGCATCGAGTTCGGTGACATCCCCACCAACGCCTCGCTGTCGGACGCGCTGCGCCAGGCGCTGAAGGAAGTCGCCCTGGACGCCGACGACGACGTGCGGGGTCTGCTGTGACCGACCGCGTCCCCGTCCTCAAGATCGGCGAGATCCTCCTGGTCTCCATCCAGGTCGACCTGGAGGACCAGATGGTGCTGGACCTCCAGGAGGACCTCTCGAACCAGATCGTCGCCACCGGCGCCAAGGGTGTCGTCATCGACATCTCGGCGCTGGAGATCGTGGACTCCTTCGTCGGGCGCATGCTGGCGACCAACGCCTCCATCTCGCGCGTGCTCGGCGCGGAGACGATCGTCGTCGGCATGCGGCCCGCCGTGGCCATGACGCTCGTCGAGCTCGGGCTGTCCCTGAAGGGTGTCCGCACGGCCCTCAACCTGGAGCGAGGGCTGAAGCTGCTACGGCGTCTCAGCGCGAGCCGCGGATGAACGACTACGGCGCGGTGAGCGCCTCGGTGGAGACCGTCCCGGTCGCCAACAGCAGTGACGTCGTCACCGCCCGCCAGATGGTGCGCACCCTCGCCCAGCGCACCGGTCTGTCACTGGTCCACCAGACGAAGCTCGTCACGGCGGCCAGCGAACTCGGCCGCAACATGCTGATCCACGGCGGCGGCGGTGTCGTGCGCGCGACCACCGTGGCCGACGGGGGCCGCTCCGGCATCTTCGTGGAGTTCCAGGACCAGGGACCGGGCATACCGGACATCGAGCTGGCCCTGACGGACGGCTGGACGTCGGGCAACGGCATGGGCCTCGGGCTCAGCGGAGCCAAGAGGCTCGTCGACGAGTTCGAGATCGAGTCCGGTTCGGGCGGCACCACCGTCCGCATTGTGAAGTGGGGCCGGTGAACGGCACGCTCGTGGCGGAAGCGGGCGATGTCCACTGGCTGCGTTCGGACGTGGCACTCGCGGCGGCCGCGCGCCGCCAGGCGGGCCAGCTCGCCCGCAGCGTCCGCCTCTCCGAGGAGCGGGTGGCGCGCGTCGAGCTGTGCGTCACGGAGATGGCGACCAATCTCCTCAAGCACGCCGACGACGGCTCGCTCGCCCTGCGGGTGGTGCGGACCGGCGACCACGTGGCCGTCGAGTGCCTGTCCCTGGACAACGGGCCCGGCATCGACGACGTCGCGGGTGCGCTGCGCGACGGCACGTCCGCCGCGGGCAGCCTGGGGATCGGCATGGGCGCCATCGGGCGGCTCGCCGACGACCACGGCATCCACTCCCTGCGCGGCCGGGGCACGGTGGTGTACGCGCGCTTCTGGGCGGACCGGCAGGCACCGGAGCCCGTCCGGGTGGCGACCGGCGGGCTGACCCGGCCGATCAGCGGTGAGCAGGTGTGCGGCGACACCTGGTCGGTACGCACGGTGAGCGGGCCCGGCGGCGACGCCCTGCTGCTGCTGATGTGCGACGGGCTCGGGCACGGGCCGCTGGCGGCGCGGGTCGCCGACCGGGCCCGGGGGGCGTTCCGCGCCAGCCGTCAGGTCAGCCCGGCGGCCGTGCTGGAGGACGTCCACCGGGGCGTGCGCGACACCCGCGGCGCGGCCGTGGCGATCGCCCTGGTGGACCACGCCGACCAGCGCGTCCACCTGAGCGGGGTCGGCAACATCACGGCACTGGTCCAGGCGGGGGAGAACCGGAACACGCTGCTGTCCATGCCGGGCATCGTCGGCATGCAGATGCCCCGGCCGCGCACCTTCGACGCGGCGTTCCCGCCCGGCGCCGCCCTCGTCATGCACTCCGACGGCCTCAGCGACCGCTGGCGGCCCGGGGACTTCCCCGGCCTGTTCGACCAGGACCCCTCCCTGGTGGCCGCGCAGCTGCTCAACCAGGCCGCGGTCCGCAGGGACGACGCGGGCATCGTCGTGGCCGTCCACCGGCGGCCATGACCACCGGGCCGTCCGTCCACGAGCTGGCCACGATCGCCCTCCGGGAGGGGGGCGACGTGGTCACCCTGCGCCGCTGCACGCAGTCGGCGTGCCGCGCCGCGGGCCTGACGGGCAGCCCCCTGGTCCGCCTGACCACCGTCGTGAGCGAGGCCGGTGAGCACCTCCTGGGTGCCTCCGGTCTCACCGCGCGTCTCCGTCTGGAGGAGGCCGGCACCGTCGTGGTGGCCGTGCGCTTCGGCTGGCGCGAGGCGCGCCGGCCACCGTCGACCCTGCTGGCCGCCGCCGCCCGGCTGCTCGACGACAGCAGGCTGCTGACCTCGGACGACGGCGGCCGTCACGAACTCGTCCTGGCGCAGGCCGTCCCCGTGCCGGCGGCGTCCGTCGCCGGACTGGCCGCCGACGTCCGCGGCCGGCTCGCCGGCACCGACACGGCGGCCGACCTGATCGAAGCCCTGCGCACCCAGAACGGCCAGCTCCTGGCCGCGCTGGAGGAGTCGCAGCACCAGCAGGAGGAGCTCACGCGGCTGAACGCCGAGCTGGAGGAGACCAACGCCGGAGTCGTGGCGCTCTACTCCGAGCTGGCGAGCGAGCTGGAGGAGACCAACAGCGGCGTCGTCGCCCTCTACGCGGAGCTGGAGGACAAGACCAGGCAGCTCGAACTCGCCCACGAGTACAAGACCAGGTTCTGGGCCAACGTCAGCCACGAGCTGCGCTCGCCGGTGAACTCCGTCATCGCCCTGGCCCGGCTGCTGCTGGACTCCGGGGCGGACCCGCTCTCCGACGAACAGCGGCAGCAGGTGGCCCTCGTGCACGCCTCCGGCAGCACCCTCCTGGCCCTCGTCGACGAGCTGCTCGACGTGGCCAAGGCGGAGTCCGGCCGGCTCGAGCCGCACCCCGCCGAGACCGACCTCCGCGCGCTGCTGCACCAGTTGCGCGGCACGCTGCAGGGCACCGCGCAGCCCGGGGTGGACCTGTGCATCCCGGACCACATCCAGCGGGGTCCCCTGGTCACCGACGAGGTCATGCTGACCAGGATCCTGCGCAACGTCCTGTCGAACGCCCTGAAGTTCACGGTCGAGGGCTCGGTGACCCTGGACGTCGCCGAGGAGGACCACGGACAGGGCGCCCGCTTCGTGTTCCGCGTCCGGGACACCGGCGTCGGCATCCCGGCCACCGAGGTCGACCGCGTGTTCGAGGAGTTCTACCAGGTGCGGGGGCCGCACCAGCGGGGCCGGTCCGGCACCGGACTGGGGCTGCCCTACGCCCGCAGACTGACGGAGCTGCTGGGCGGCCGGCTGACGCTCGACAGCGAGATCGGCCACGGCACCGTGGTGGTCGTCGACATCCCGGCCCGCCTCGCCCGCCCGGAACCGCAGGCCCCGGCGGAGACGGCGGACGCCGGGCAGCACGGGACCGCGGACCGTGCCCCGGCGGCGGCGGCGGGCGCAGCGATGCGGTCGGTGGTCGTCGTCGACGACGACGAGGCGTTCCTGGCCGGCTTCCGTCCGCTGCTCGACGGGCTCGCCGAGTCCGTCACCGTCCTCACCGACAGCGGCCGCGCCGTCGACACCGTACGGAGCGAGCGGCCGGACGCCGTCTTCCTCGACCTCAACATGCCCGGCACGGACGGGTACGAGGTCAGGCGGCTGCTGGCCGCCGACCCGCTGACGGCCGACGTCCCCGTGGTCGTGCTGACCGCGCTCGACGCGGCCGACGTGGACCGCCCGCGCCTCGCCCGGGTCCGCGCGGTGCTGAACAAGTCCCGCCTCACGGCCGAGGACCTCGCCACCGCCCTGGGACGGCGGGCCGCACCGCCTGCCCGGCCCTCCCTCACCACCCCTCCGAGATCGTCCAGGATCAAGGAACGTCGATGACTCACCCAACCGACATGGATCACAGCCCGGCCCACATCCTGGTGGTGGACGACGCTCCGACCAACCGGTACGTCCTGTCCACCACCCTGCGCCGGGCCGGTCACGAGGTCACCGAGGCCGAGGACGGCACCAGCGCGCTGGAAGTGCTCGACGGGACCGGACGGGCGCCGGAGATCGCCATCGTGGACGTACGGCTGCCCGACATGACCGGCTTCGAGGTGTGCGAGCACATCAAGAGCAACCCGGCCACCGCGTCCGTGCCCGTCATCAACGTCTCCGCGTCCGCCATCACCGTGGGCGACCGGGCGCAGGGGCTGTACCGCGGCGCCGACGCCTACCTCGTCGAGCCCATCGCGCCCGACGAACTGCTGGCCACGGTCACCGCGACGCTGCGCTACGCCCGCGCCCGCCGCCGCGCCGAGCTGCTCGCGGACCGGCTGCGCCTGCTCAACCGCCTCACCCTGGCCCTGTACAGCGCCTCCGACGCCGAGGAACTGGTCCGGGTGACGGCCGAGGGGGCGGCCGCCATCTTCCGGTGCGGCGTGGCCGCGTTCCTCGTCACCCCGCAGGGCAGTCCGCTCGTCGCCCACACCTGGCAGGACGAGGACGGCTCGCCGCAACCGGACGGGCCGCAGGTGCACACCACGTCCGCCTGGACGCACCGGGGCGACCACCCCGGCGTACGCAGCGCGCTCGGGGCGGGCCCGCACCTGGCGTGCCTGCCGCCGCACCTCAAGGACCCGGAGCGACGGCGCACCGTCGTGGGCCGCGCGAAGGCCGAGCGCCCGCCGGTCGTCATCATCACGTCCGCGGACGCCGTGGCCACGCCGGACGACGAGCAGCTCCTGACCCAGCTCACCCAGGCCAGCGCACTGGCGCTGGAGGCGCTGCGCAGCTACAGCGAGGAGCACGCCCTCGCCCTGACCCTGCAGCGCAGCTTCCTGCCCGCGAGCCTGCCGGAGACCGCGCGCGCCGACCTGGCCGTGCGCTACCTGCCCGCCAGCGCGCGTGCGGAGATCGGCGGGGACTTCTACGAGGCGATCAGCACGCCCGCCGGCCTGGTCGTGGCCGTCGGCGACGTCGCCGGGCACTCGCTGGACGCGGCGATGGTGATGGGCCAGGTCCGCCACGCGCTGCGTGCCTACGCCGCCGAGGGGCACCCGCCCGAGGTGATCCTGGCCCGCCTCGACCACCTGCTGAAGGCCGTGGAGCCCGGTGCGACGGTCACTCTCTGCGTCGTCCTGATCGAGTTCGACTCGGACACCCTGCACGTCGCGAACGCGGGCCACCTCCCGCCCCTGGTGCGCCACCCGGACGGCACGACCTCGTACGTGCACGACCACGGCCCACTCCTCGGCATCGGCCTCCCGCACCCGCCCGCCCGCAAGGTGACCGTGCCACCGGGATCACTGGTGCTGCTCGTCACGGACGGGCTGATCGAACGCCGTGACGAGGACCTCCGGCACTCCCTGGAGTCCCTCGCCGAGGTGCTCTCCGAGGCGTCCGCGGACCCGGACGAGGCCTGCACCCGGCTCCTCGACCGGCTGCTCCCGGACGGCAGCGACGACGTGGCGCTGCTGGCCGTACGCCTGAACGCGGTCCGGCCGGACTGACCCGCCGCCGGACCTGATATGTCTTGTGGCCGCAGAACGTTCTGCGGATCGCCCGCCACGGAACAGCAGTTGGGGGAAGTGTCATGGAACTGGCCGGAACGAGCCGGGAGCGGAACGTCTGGTTCCGCCGCCTTCTCCGATCGGTGCAGGGGGGCGCGGGCGCCGAGGCCCCCTGCGAGCTGATCTGTTTCCCGCACGCGGGCGGCTCCAGCACCTACTGGCGTGGCCTCGCCCTGGAGCTCGCCCCCGCCGCCGATGTGCTGGCCGTGCAGTACCCGGGGCGGCTCGACCGGCTGCGCGAGGCGCCGGTCGAGGACCTGCACGTGCTGGCCGACCTGGTCGTCGAGGTGCTGGGCCCGCCGGGGGACCGGCCCCGGGTGCTGCTCGGGCACAGCATGGGGGCGTCGTTGGCGTACGAGGTGGCCGTGCGTCTCGCGCGGCAGCCCGGCGGCGAACCGCGGCTGCTCGTCGTGTCGGGCCGCCGCGCGCCGTCCGCGGTCCGCAGCCGCGGCGAGGACTGGCCGCGGACCGACGAGGAACTGGTGGCGAGGGTGCGCAAGCTGGGCGGCACGGACGCCCAGCTGCTGGGGGACCCCGAGCTGCTGGAGCTGATACTGCCCGCGCTGCGCGGGGACTACCGGGCCATCGCCTCGTACCGCGACACCCCGGGCCGGCCGCTGTCCTGCCCCGTCGTGGCGCTGGCGGGCGACCGGGACCCCGAGGTGCCCGTCGAGACCGTCGAGGCCTGGCGGAACCACACCTCGGGCGACTTCCGCATGCACGTCTTCGAGGGCGGCCACTTCTTCCTCAACGAGCACACGGGGGACGTGGGCGCCCTGCTCCGCGACCTGCTGCCGGCCCGCGCCGGCTGACCCGCCCGGTCCCCGCCGTGCCCCGCCACGGGGGCACGGTCATTCCCAGACCACGATGTTGCGCCGTACCGGCACCGCCGACGCGTCGGCGGCGAAGAGTTCCGGTGAATGCGCGCGGATGCGTTCGATGTCGTGGAAGACCGCGCGCAGGTGCGCGCGCATGGCGGTGCGGGCGAGCGGGACGTCCCCGCCGACGACGGCTTCGAAGATCTCGTGGTGCTGGGTGGCGAACACGGCGGGCGACACGTGCCCGTGCAGTCCCAGGCGCCGCGCCCGGTCCAGGTGGCCCTTGGCCCCCGCCACCGTGGTCCAGACGTTGCCGTGGCCGCTCAGCCGCATCAGACCCTGGTGGAAGACCTCGTCCAGGGCGAAGAACTCCTCCAGGCCGAGGTCCGCGCGCCGCTGCCGTTCGAGGTTGTCCCGCAGCTCCTCGACGACGGCGGGGTCGAGCTGCGCCGGCAGGTCCTCCAGTGCCGCCAGCTCCACCGCCTCCCGCAGGAACTGCGCGTCCGCGACCTGCGCGGGGTCCACCCGGGACACGAACGACCCGATCTTCGGGAAGACCTGCACCAGCCCTTCCTGGGCCAGCATGATCAGGCTCTCCCGCACCGGGGTCCGGCTGACCCCCAGCGACGCGGCGAGCTCGTTCTCCGACAGGGCCGCGCCCGGGGCGAGTTCGAGCGTCAGGACCATCTGGCGCAGCTTGAGGTAGATGTCGCGCCGGCTCGTCCGCCGCCCGTTCGATTGAGCCATGCGCCCATCCTACGTAGCACCGGGGGAGGGTCTTGCTCATCTACGCGACAGATGCTTGTATACAAGTACTGCACGACAGTAAGGAGAGCCGCCAGTGAGCAGAATCGAGCGGGCCGAGGTGCTCGTCGCCTCCCCGGGGCGCACGTTCGTCACGCTGCGCATCACCACCACGGACGGGGTCACCGGACTCGGTGACGCCACGCTCAACGGCCGCGAGCTGGCGGTCGCGTCCTACCTCCGCGACCACGTGGTCCCGCTGCTGATCGGCCGGGACGCCGACCGCGTCGAGGACATGTGGCAGTACCTCTACAAGGGCGCGTACTGGCGGCGCGGACCGGTCACCATGACGGCGATCGCCGCCGTCGACACCGCCCTGTGGGACATCAAGGGCAAGACCGCCGGGCTGCCCGTGTACCAGCTCCTCGGCGGCCGCTCCCGCGACGGCGTCATGGTCTACTCGCACGCCAGCGGCACCGACGTGCCCTCGCTCCTCGACGACGTCGAGCGCTACCTGGACCTCGGCTACAAGGCCGTACGGGCCCAGGCCGCCGTGCCCGACGTCGGCGGAACCTACGGGGTGCGCAAGGGCAAGGTGTACGAGCCGGCCGCCACCGACCTGCCCGAGGAGCAGCCCTGGGACACCGAGGCGTACCTCCGCTTCGCGCCCACGTACCTCGGGGCCGTCCGGGAGCGCTTCGGCTTCGGTTTCCACCTCCTGCACGACGTGCACCACCGGCTCACCCCCATGGAGGCCGCGCGGTTCGGCAGGAGCGTCGAGGACTGCCGGCTGTTCTGGATGGAGGACCCGACCCCCGCCGAGAACCAGGAGGCGTTCCGGCTCATCCGGCAGCACACCACGACGCCGATCGCGGTCGGCGAAGTGATGAACTCCATCTGGGACGTCCAGCATCTGATCACCGAGCAGCTGATCGACTACGTCCGCACGACCGTCGTCCACGCCGGCGGCATCACCCACCTCCGCCGGATCTTCGACCTCGCCGCCCTGTACCAGGTGCGCACGGGTTCCCACGGCGCCACCGACCTGTCACCCGTCAGCATGGCCGCCGCCGTGCACCTGGACATCGCCGTGCCGAACTTCGGCATCCAGGAGTACATGGGCCACGCCGAGGAGACCGCCGAGGTGTTCCGCACGGGCGTCACCTTCGCCGACGGCATGCTCCACCCCTCCGACGAGCCCGGCCTCGGCGTCACCTACGACGACAAGGCCGCCGAGCGCTTCCCGTACCAGCGGCGCTACCTCCCGGTCGCACGCCGCCTCGACGGCTCGGTGCACGACTGGTGAGCGCCCACGTCCCGCCGCCGCTCGACCGCGCCGCGCTCGCCGGGCTCCCGCCCGCGCAGCGGCCCGCCGTCGACCCGGCCGGCCTGCGCACCCGTGTCGTCCACTTCGGCCTCGGCGCCTTCCACCGCGCCCACCAGGCCGTCTACACCGAGAACGCCGCCGCCCGCTCCGGCGAACCCTGGGGCATCACCGCGGTCGCGCCCCGGTCCGCCGACACCGTACGGACCCTGCGCGACCAGGACTGCCTGTACTCGCTCACCGAACGCCGCCCGGACGGCCACCGCACCCGCGTCGTGGGCGCCGTCACCGGCGCGCTGGCCATGGGCCCCGACGCCGGGACGGTGGACGCCCTGCTCGCCGACCCCGAGGTCACGGTGGTGACCCTGACCGTCACGGAGAAGGGCTACCACCGCTCCCCGGAGACGGGCGGCCTGGACCTCACGGCCGCCCCCGTCGCGGCCGACCTCACCGCGGACCCCGAGGGCCCCCTCACCACGGTCGTCGGCCGCCTCGCCGCCGGACTCGCGGCGCGGATGCGCGCGGGCGCCCCGCCGGTCAGCGTCGTCTGCTGCGACAACATGGCGGACAACGGCGCCTCGCTGCGCCGCGTCGTCCACGACTTCGTCCGCGCCTCCGCCTGGCCGGACCGCACCGAGGTCCTGGACCGGATGGCCGCGGCGGTCGCCTTCCCCGCGACGGTCGTGGACCGGATCGTGCCCGCCACCGGCGACGCGGACCGGGCCGCCGCCACCGCCGCGCTCGGGGTGCGCGACGCCCTGCCGGTGACCGCCGAACCGTACCGGCAGTGGGTGCTGGAGGACTCCTTCGCCGCGCCCCGGCCGCCCTGGGAGCTCGACGGCGCCCTCCTCGTCCCGGACGTCGCGCCGTACCAGCTCACCAAGCTGCGCCTGCTGAACGGCTCCCACTCCGCCCTCGCCGCACTCGGCACGGCCGCCGGGCTCGCCACCATCGCCGAGACCATGGCCACCGAGTGGGGCGAGCCCCTCGTCCGGGCGCTGTGCGCGGAGGTCGCCCCCACCCTCCCCGCGGGCGGCCCCGACCCGGCCGGGTACGCCGACGACCTCGTCGTACGGTTCGCCAACCCCGGGATGCAGCACCGGCTGCGGCAGGTCGGCTCCGACGCGTCGCTGAAGATCGCCGAGCGCTGGCTGCCCGTCCTGCGTGAGCTGCGCGCCCGCGGCACCCGCACCCCGGTCCTCGAACTGGCCCTCGCCGCCTGGGCGCTGGGCACCTGCCGCCCCGACGCGCCGCCGGACCCCGCGGCCGACGCGCTCGCCGCCTGCTGGGAACAGGACACCACCCCGGCCGGCACGGTCCGCGCGCTGCTGCGCGTCCTCGGCGCGAGCGACCTCGCGGACGACGACGCCCTCACCGCCGCCGTCGCGGAGCGGCTGCCCGCCCTGCGGGCCGGACGCGTCGAACTCTGAAACCAGCCCCCACGCACCTCACTTCAGCACACGAACAACGGAGTTCACCATGAAGGACAGCGTCGAAGCCGCCCGGCAGGCGCCACCCGCCGAGCGCACGACGAAAGACCTGGCCCGGGCCGCCGTCTCGGGCTGGCTCGGCACGGCCATGGAGTTCATGGACTTCCAGCTCTACTCGCTGGCCGCCGCCATCGTCTTCAACAAGCTCTTCTTCCCCGACGTCAGCCCCGCCATCGGCCTGATCGCCGCGATGGGCACGTACGGCGTCGGATACGTCGCCCGGCTCGCCGGAGCCGTCTACTTCGGGCGGATGGGCGACCGGATCGGCCGCAAGAAGGTCCTGTACATCACCGTCCTGCTGATGGGCGCCTCCACCACCCTCATCGGCGCCCTGCCCACGTACGCCACCATCGGCATCGCGGCGCCGGTCCTGCTCGTCGTGCTGCGGCTGGCCCAGGGCTTCGGCGCCGGCGCCGAGATCGCCGGCGCGACCGTGATGCTCGCCGAGTACGCGCCCACCCGCCGACGCGGCCTGGTCTCCTCGCTGGTGTCCCTCGGCACCAACTCCGGCACCCTCGCCGCCTCCGGACTGTGGGCCGTGCTGCTCGCCGTGCTCAGCGAGGAGCAGCTCCTCTCCTGGGGCTGGCGGCTGCCCTTCCTGCTGAGCTTCGCGCTGATGATCTTCGCGGTCTGGATGCGCCGCGGCCTCAAGGAGAGCCCGGTCTTCGAGAACCGCGCCGACGTCGTCGACGGCGTCGCGCTCGCCCGGGACGAGGTCGAGTCCGCCGCCGCCACCACCGGCGACGACCACCGGGGCGACGTCCTGGCCGCGGGGATACGGCAGCGCAAGGGCAAGGCGTTCTTCCTCGCGCTGGGCCTGCGGTTCGGGCAGGCGGGCAACTCCGGGCTGATCCAGACCTTCCTCGTCGGCTACCTCGCCACCAACCTGGCGGTCGACCGCTCCGTCCCGACGGACGCCATCGTGTACGGGTCACTGCTGGGCTTCGCGACCGTGCCGGTGATCGGCATCGTCGGCGACCGCTTCGGACGCCGGCCCGTGTACCTGGTGCTGACCCTGCTGACCGCCGTGCTCGCCTTCCCGGTGATGCTCCTCATCACCTCCGGGTCCACCGCGGGCGTGATGCTCGGCATGGTCCTCGGGCTCAACGTCGGCGTCCTCGGACTGTTCTCGCTGGAGAGCGTCACCATGGCCGAACTCTTCGGCGCCCGCACCCGGTTCACGCAGCTCGCGCTCGCCAAGGAGCTCGGCGGCATCCTCGCCACCGCGATCGGCCCGGTCCTCGCGGCCACGCTCACCGCCGTCACCGGGAGCTGGTGGCCCATCGCGGCGATGCTCGTCGTCTACTCGCTCATCACCTTCGTCAGCGCCTACCTCGCACCCGAGACACGCGGACGCGACCTGGTCCGGCTGGAGGACGCCGTATGACCAGCCGTACGAACCCGGGGATGAAAGCGGTCGTCGTGCACGGCCCCGGCGACCTGCGCATCGACGAACGCGCCCGGCCCGTGCCCGGACCCGGTGAGGTCCTGATGGCCATGGAGTGGGGCGGGATCTGCGGCTCCGACCTCGCGTACTGGCGCAACGGCGCCTCCGGCACCGCCTCGCTCGCCCACCCGCTGGTCCTCGGGCACGAGGTCGCCGGCCGGATCGCCGGGCTGGGGGAGGGGGTGACGGGGCTCCACGAGGGGCAGCCGGTCACCGTCCACCCCGCGCAGCTCGTCGGCGACGGCGTGCTCCCCGAGCGCATCGCCGGCCGCACCAACCTCTACCCGCACGTCCGCTACTTCGGCTCGGCGGCCTTCGACCCGCACACCGACGGCGGGTTCAGCGAGTACCGCACGGTCCCCGCCGCGCAGATCCGCCCGCTGCCCGACGGCGTCGGCACCGAACAGGGCGCCCTCGCCGAGCCGCTGGCCGTCGCCCTGCACGCCGTCGGCCGCGTCCCCGAGCTGCGCGGACGCACCGTACTCGTCAACGGCTGCGGCCCGATCGGCTCCCTGGTCGCCGCCGCCGCCCGGCACCGCGGCGCCGGCACGGTCATCGCCTCCGACCTGTCGGCGGCGTCCCTGGCCGTCGCCCGCGCCATGGGCGCCGACGAGACACGTGACCTGAGGGGCGGCGACGCACTGCCCGAGGACGTCGACATCGTCTTCGAGGCGTCCGGCGCCGCCGCCGCGCTGGGCGGGGTGCTGCGGGCCACGGCCCGCGGCGGCATCCTCGTCCAGGTCGGCAACCTGCCCGGCACGGCCGTGCCCGCCGTCCTCGGCGACCTGGTGACCCGGGAGATCACCTGGATCGGCTCCTACCGTTTCGTCGAGGAGATCGACGACGCGCTCCTCGCCCTGCGGGACGGTCTGGACGTGAGCCCGCTGATCACGCACCGTTTCCCACTGGAACGGGCCGCGGAGGCCCTCGCGGTCGCCGCGGACCCGGCGAGCGGGAGCAGCAAGGTCATGCTGCGCCTCGCCGCCGGGACGTGACACGCGCGAGGGACTCCGCCGCGTCCGCGCCGCGCCCCACCCGCACACAGCCGTACACCAGGAGAGACCCGTGACCGTCCCGTCCCCGGCCCGAGCCGCCGACGACCAGGAACAGGCCCGCACCCACGCGCCCGACGTCGTGTGCGTCGGCGAGACGATGGCCGTCCTCGGCCCGCCCGACGAACGCCCGCTCGCCGAACAGCCCGCGCTGAGCCTGGCCGTCGGCGGCGCCGAGTCGAACGTCGCCTGCGGACTGGCCGGGCTCGGGCACCGTGCCGCCTGGCTGAGCCGGCTGGGCGACGACCCGTTCGCCCACCGCATCCTCGCCGAACTCACCGCGCGCGGCGTGGACGTGAGCGGCGTCGAGACCGACCCGGAGCGGCCCACCGGCGTCTACTTCAAGGACCCGGCCCCCGACCGCACCCGCACCCACTACTACCGGGGCGGTTCGGCCGCGACCGGGATGGGACCGGAGCTGGCGGACCACCCCCTGCTCCGTCAGGCCCGCGTCGTGCACGTGTCGGGCATCACCGCGGCCCTCTCCGGCAGCTGCGCGGCACTGCTGGAGGCACTGCTCGCCGGACGGCAGGACGGCGAGCGGAGACAGCGGCTGGTGTCCTTCGACGTCAACCACCGCCCGGCCCTCTGGCGGGCCGCCGGCACCGAGGCCGCGCCGGCCCTGCTGGCGCTCGCCCGAGCGGCGGACATCGTGTTCGTCGGACGGGACGAGGCCGAGGCGCTGTGGGGCCCCGCCCGCCCGGACGACATCGCGGAACTCCTCGCCCCCGCCCCCGTCGTGGTGGTCAAGGACGCCGAGCACGGGGCCACCTCGTACGCGGGCGGTCGGCGGACGTTCGTGCCCTCACCGCCGACCGAGGTGGTCGAGGCGGTGGGCGCCGGCGACGCGTTCGCGGCCGGGTACCTGGCCGGAGTGCTGGAGGACCGCGACGAACGCTCCCGGCTGCGCCTCGGCCACCTCGCCGCCGGTGCCGCGCTGCGCACCAGGGACGATGTCCCCGTGATGCCGCCGCGCACGGAGACCGACCCCGTCCTGTCCCTGGACGACGACGCGTGGGCCACCACGACCGCCCGCTGACCGCAGCCCCTGAAGGAGAATCCCCAGCCATGACGGCCGACTTCCTGCCCCAGCTGACGAGCGACCAGGTCATCGCGGTGGTCCGCGCCCCGGAGATCCCCGACCCGGTGGCCCTGTGCGCGGCCCTGCGGGCCGGCGGCATACGGTGGATCGAGTTCACCCGCACCACCCCCGGGCTCGCCGCGCACCTGCGCAAGGCGGTGGCCGACGACGGGCACGGCATCGGCGCGGGCACCGTGATGACCGGCGAGCAGGCCGAGGAGCTGATCGAGGCGGGCGCACAGTACCTCGTCACCCCCGGCTGCCGTCCGGAGGTGGCGCGGGTGGCGTCGGCGGCCGGGGTACCGGTCGTCCTGGGCGCCCTGACCCCCACGGAGGTCGGGACGGCGCTCGACCTCGGTGCCGACGCCGTGAAGATCTTCCCCGCGGGTGCCTTCGGCCCCGGTTACCTCAAGGACCTGGCCGGCCCGTTCCCGGACCTGCCGATCGTCGCCTCCGGCGGCGTCACCGCGGACAACGCGGCCGCGTTCCTCGCCGCCGGCGCCCGTGCGGTGTGCGCCGGTTCGAAGGTCGTACCGCCCCAGGTGGTGGCCGCCGGTGACTGGGAGGAGATCACCCGCCGCGCCCGGGCGTTCACCGACGCGGTCCGCGCCGGCGCGGAGAAGACCGAGAAGACGGGGGGCTGACGGGGGGCTGACGGAGGGCTGACGGGGGGCTGACGGAGGTCCCGGCCGTCGGGCAGAGTGGCGGGATGCCCGAGGTGCCCCTGCCCGGAGGTTTCGTCAACGCCGTCGTCCGCGTAGGGGACACGGTGCGGCGCCCCGCCTCCGCGAACACCGAGTACGTCGGTGAGCTGCTGAGGCTCTTCGAGGCCCGCGGCTGGCGCGGCGCTCCGCGGTTCCTCGGCGTGGACGAGCGGGGCCGCGAGGTCCTCACCTACCTTGAGGGTCACGTCGCCTGGGAGCCGCGGCAGCCCGCCGCCGTGTCGTCGGACGAGAGCCTGGCGGCGGCCGCCCGGCTCGTGCGGGAGTTCCACGACCTGACGGCCGGCACCCCGGCGGCCGGGGACCAGGAGGTCGTGTGTCACAACGACCTGTCACCCAAGAACACGGTCTACCGGCCGGCCGGCGGCGAGCTCCGGCCGGTGGCCTTCATCGACTGGGACGTCGCGGCGCCCGGCGCGCGGATCCACGACGTCGCCCACGTCTGCTGGCAGTACCTCGGCCTCGGCCCCGCGGTGACCGACGCGAGCGAGGCGGCCCGGCGCGTACGGCTGGTCGCCGACAGCTACGCACTGGCGGACCGGCGGCCTCTCGTACCGGCGATCCTGTGGTGGCAGGACCGCTGTTGGCGGGGCATCCGGGCCGGGGCGGAGGCGGGCGACCCCGCGATGGTCCGGCTGCGCGACGCGGGGGTGGTCGGGGAGGTGCGGAGGGCCTACGAGTGGGTGCGCGGACAACGGGACGTCCTGGAGCGAGCGTTGGGGTGAGCCGAGAGGGCGGGCCCGGCGCCGGAGCCGCCGGGCCCGCCGGACGACGGGGTCCTGCGCTACCCGGCGTACGTCTCGAACTCGGCGACCCTCGGCGTGCCGGAAGAGCCGGTGATCTCGAAGGTGACCTTGCGCAGCGAGGTGCTCGGGAAGGTGATGACCCCCGCCCCGCTGCCGGACTTCAGGACGGCACCGGTGTCGGCGTTGAGGACCCGGTAGGACCCGATGGCGCCCGTGGAGCCCGATGCCTCCCGAATGTTGATCTTGGAGACGGTCCTGGCGGAGCTCCACTTGACCGAGACGGAACCGGTGGAGCCGGCCGGCGACCAGGAGGTGCCCATGTCACCGTCGCGCACGTTGCCGTAGCTGGTCCCGCTCGCCTTGCTGGATCCGTCGGCGTCCGCCCCGATGCTCAGGTTGGTCCCGGTGGGCGGGTCGGTGGGGCCGGGCGGGTCCGTGGGTCCCGGTGGGTCGGTGGGTCCCGGCGGGTCGGTGGGACCCGGGTCCGGGGTCTGCGGAGTGCAGCTGCCGTCCGACACCTTCAGGCCCTTGTTGGCGCCCGCCGTCTGGCTCACGACGCTCGGCACGCAGCTCGCGCCGTCGAGGCTGTACGAGTACGGGATGCTCACCGTGGTGTTCGACTGCGGGTTCGGTCCGGCGGGCTGGTTGTCGCCGCTGCGGCTGGACCAGGTCACGTTGTCGAAGGTGTTGCCGCCGACCTGCCAGTAGCCGGCCTCGGAGGTGTAGAAGGTGCCGAGGACGTCCTTCGAGTCCTCGAAGTAGTTGTTGTCCACCTTGGCGCGGGCCCCGGCACGGGAGTTGATGCCCGACTCGTTGATGCGCGTGTAGTGGTTGTTGTAGATGTGGGCGATGCCGCCGCGCAGCAGGGGCACCCGGGAGTCGAGGTTCTCGTACTTGTTGTGGTGGTACGTGATGTAACCGTTGGACCGGTCGCTCTCGCTGGAGCCGACGAGGCCGCCGCGGCCGGAGTTGCGCAGGACGCTGTAGGACAGGGTCACGTACTGCGTGTTGTCCTTCATGTCGAAGAGGCCGTCGTAGCCCTCCGACTCGCCGCCGGACGCCTCCAGGGTGACGTGGTCGACCCAGACGTTGCGGACGTCGCTCTCCATGCCGATGGCGTCGCCGCCGTTGGAGGTGGGCGAGCCCGACTTCTTGACGTTCCTGACGGTCACGTTCTGGATGATGATGTTGCTCGACTCGCGGATGTGGATGCCGAGCTGGTCGAACGTGGCCCCGTTGCCGACACCGACGAGCGTGACGTTGCTGATCTGCTTGAGCTCGATCACACCGGCGGCGGTGTTGCAGCTGTTCCCGGAGACCTTGCTGGTGTTGCCGTGGTTGATGGTGCCCTCGACCTGGATGATGATCGGGGTGCTGCTGCTGGCCCGGTTGCACAGGGCCGTGTGGATCGCGGTTCCCGTGGTGGCCCGTACGGTCTGGCCGCCCGCGCCGCCGGTGGTACCGCCGTTCTGGGTCGCGTACCCGGTGGCGCTTCCGGTCGCCGCCGCTGCCTCTTCGGGCATCGACAGCGCCACGCCGGCCCCGGCCGCTAGGGCCATCGTGGCCAGCGCCGCCTGGAGTCGCCGCGCGACTGGTCGTCTCATCCTCGTCTCCTCTGCTGGGCTTGCGTGTGCGTGTGCGTGTGCGTGCGTGTGTGTGCGTTGTGTCTGTCTGTACTTGCGTGCGCGTGTGCCTGTCGCGTGTGTCTCCGCCCGCCCCGAGCCATGTCGTGGTCATGTGTCATGGTCATGTCACTACAAACGGCAAGGGGTGGAGCATGCGCGGCGACGGCGAGGCGTATCGGGGTGGAGCTCCGCTCCGACCGGAGGCGGCTCTTGCTGTGCGACGCCGTGGCAGGCGTCGCGAGGGGCGCCTCCGCCGGACGGTCCCAGCGCACCGGGAAAGCGCTTTCCGTTCGCGAGAATAGGGTGGCGCCGCTCACACTGACAAGGCTCCGTGCAAGCGGAAAATCATCGGTGAGCGCTCACCCGCGAGGCCCCGGCCGCCCCGGGGCGGGGTCGGCCGGGCCGGCCGGAGAGGTGAGCGGCGGGCGTCAGCTACGCGTCTCGCGCGACTGCTCGCCCTGCCCGGTGCTCCGTTCCCGCTCCTCCTGCTGCTTCTTCTCCTTCAGGCGGGCCGCTTCCTTCCGCACCTCGGCCTGGGTGGCCCGCTCCCGCCGGAGCCACTCGGGCTCCTCCTGCTTCAGCGCGTCGATCTGTTCCGTGGTGAGCGGCTCGGTGATCCCGCCGCGGGCGAGGCCCGCGATGGAGACGCCCAGCCTGGCGGCGACCACCGGACGGGGGTGCGGGCCGTTGCGTCGCAGTTCGCGCAGCCACTCCGGCGGGTCGGTCTGCAGCGCGTTCAGCTCGGCGCGCGAGACGACACCCTCCCGGAACTCGGCGGGGGTGGCTTCGAGGTACACACCCAGCTTCTTCGCCGCGGTCGCGGGCTTCATCGTCTGGGTGGTCTGGTGCGACGTCATGCCGTCAAGGGTATCGAGCATGTGAACCAGCTCCGACCACCGCCGACACGCCCGGTAACCTGGCGGAGTGACTGGCTCGGAAGTGTCCCCTTCGTTCCGGCTCGCGTACGTTCCGGGAGTGACACCCAGTAAGTGGGTGCGGATCTGGAACGAGCGGCTGCCCGACGTGCCCCTGCAGCTCCTCGCGGTGTCCGCCGCCGAGGCGGGTGACGTGCTGCGGGACGGCGGTGCCGACGCGGGTCTGGTCCGGCTGCCGGTCGACCGTACGGTCCTCAGCGCGATCCCGCTCTACACCGAGACCACGGTCGTCGTCATCCCGAAGGACCACGTCGTGGCGGCGGTCGAGGAGGTTTCCGCCGAGGACCTCGCCGACGAGATCGTGCTGCACCCCCTGGACGACGTCCTGGACTGGGAGCGCCCGCCGGGCCTGCCCGCCTTCGAGCGTCCGGCCACGACGGCCGACGCCGTCGAACTGGTGGCGGCGGGCATCGGGCTCCTGGTGGTCCCGCAGTCGCTCGCCCGCCTGCACCACCGCAAGGACCTGACCTACCGGACGGTCACGGACGCCCCTCAGTCGGGCGTCGCCCTGTCCTGGCCGGAGGATGCCACCACCGACCTGGTGGAGGACTTCATCGGCATCGTCCGCGGGCGGACCGTCAACAGCACCCGGGGCCGGCAGCAGCCCGCCGCACAGTCCAAGCCCGCGGCCAAGGCCGCGCGCTCCACGGCGGGTGGCGGCGCGCAGCGCAAACCGGCGGCCGGCAGGTCGTCCTCGTCCGGGAAGACCCGGCGGAGCGCTTCCGGCGGCGGATCCGGCGGCTCGGGCGGCTCCGGTGGGTCCCGGAGCGGTCGGCGGGGGAAGCCGCGGCGGCGGTCGTAGGCCGTGGGCGGGCGCAGGCCGTAGGTCTCGGGCAGTGGCCGTCGCCGTCTCGGACCGCTTCGGGGGCCGCACCCCGAGCGGTGGACCGCCGATGCCGGCGCCGCCGCACACAACGACTTTTTCGAGGACGACGAGGGCCGCTCCGGGCGACGCTCTTCCGCAACCCGGTCGCCGGCCACTGGCGCGCCCGTCGCGCGTCGCCGATGCCGCCGTGCCCGGTGTCGTACGGGTCGAGTGGACCGGCCCGCAGGGCGACCGGCTGTGCGTACGGCGCGCCGGGACGAGTGATCGTCGCACGAACGCGACCGGCGGATCGGCCGACCCGACCACCCGGTTCCGGCGCCCGGTGACCAGAACCGTTCCGCCCGATGACTCGTCCTGAGGACGAGGAAGCCGGACGGGAAGCCAGAACGGAGCGGGCGCGGGTGACCAGAGAAGTGATGCCGACGGTGAGGGCGGCGTTCCGGCGGGCGTGGCGGCGAACGAGGCGGCGGGCCCCGGGCGCCGGGGCGCGGGGCGGAGCGCGGAACGGGGCGCGGAACAGGGCGCGGAGCCGGTCGGTGTGGACGCGGGGGCGGGTGCTCGCCGCCCTCGCGGTCCTGACGGCCGGGCTGCTGCTGTTCCACCGGGCCGTGCCCGACTCCGTGGGCGGCATCTCCCTGGGGGGTGCGGGGAGTCTGCTGGAATCGTTCCTCCCGTGGCTCGGCCTGGTGGCCGTGGTCCTGCTCGTCCTGGCGCTGCTGCGCCGTTCGGTCACCGCGCTGGTGGCGCTGCTGCTGCCGATGGCCGCCTGGACGTGGCTCTTCGGCGGGCTGCTCCGGCCGGCGGAGCGGCCCGGTCCGCACGACCTGCTCGTGGTCCAGCACAACGTCAGCGACGAGAACACCGACCCGGCGGGCACGGCCCGCGCCCTGGCCGGGGCCGGACCCGACCTCATCGCGCTGCAGGAACTGGTGCCTCCCGCGCTGACGGAGTACGAGCGGACCCTCGCCCCGGACTACCCGTACCACGAGGTCCGGGGCACCGTCGGGCTCTGGTCCAGACACCCGCTCACCGGCACCCGGCCGCTGGACATCAAGCCCCGTGACATCACGGAGCCCTGGAGCCGCGGGCTGCGAACCGTGGTCCGCACGCCGCACGGCGAGGTCGCGGCGTACGTCGCGCACCTGCCCTCCATCCGCGTCGGGACCAGCGGCCTGGCGTCCTCCCGGCGCGACGAGAGCGCGGAACTGCTGGGCCGTGCCGTCGCCGCCGAGCCGGTGCGGACGGTGATCCTGCTGGGCGACCTGAACGGCACGGTCGACGACCGCGGGCTGGCCCCGCTGACCTCACGGCTGAACACGGCGGAACGCGGCGTCGCCCTCAGCTTCCCCGCCGCCTTCCCGCTGGCCCGGATCGACCAGGTCATGGCCCGCTCGGCGGCCGTCACCCACATCCGCACCCTGCCCGCCACCGGCAGCGACCACCTGCCGGTCGCCGCCCGCGTCGCACCCGGCTGACGAGCCCGCCCCGAACGGCCACCCGACCCGAACGGCCACCCGCCCCGACCGCCCACCGGAACCGGCCACCGCGACCGACCCAAGTACCGGAACCGGCCACCGCGACCGACCCGAGTAACTGACCACCGGCTCCGATCAGCAGATGAACGAGTGCGCTACATTGCGGATCGCCTTGACCGCGATCATCCTGATCCCTCACGCTACGGAGCCGGCCACCTCATGAGCGACATCGTCAACGGACTCGGCAGAGCCACCGCCTACGGCGGTGTGGGCCTGGTCCTGCTGGTCCTCGGTATCTTCCTGGTCGACCTGCTGACCCCCGGAAAGCTCGGCCGGCAGATCTGGCAGGAGCGCAACCGCAACGCCGCCGTGGTGCTCAGTTCGGCGCTGCTCGGTATCGGCGGCATCGTCTTCACCTCCATCTGGACGACGTACGAGGACTTCGGCAAGGGGCTGCTGTCGACCGCGCTGTTCGGGCTGCTGGGACTGGTGATGATGGCCGTGGCGTTCCTGGTGGTCGATCTGGTGACGCCCGGGCGCCTGGGCGCGACGCTGGTCGAACAGGAGCCGCACCCCGCGGTCTGGGTGACGGCGTCCTGCAACCTCGCGGTGTCCGCGATCATCTCGGCGTCCATAGCCTGACACCCCGTCAGCCCCGAGTCCGGCGGATCAGAGGGTCACACCAGCCTCCTGATGTCACCGCGGACCCGGTAGAAACCGCCCGACGCGGGGTGCAGCGCGTCGACGACGTACCGGGCGCCCGGTTCCCGTATCGCGCGCGGGAACTGGACGTTCCACGACCGGTCGTAGCCGTCCGACACCACATGGATCCGCGTGCGGCCGCCCTCCTGCACGCACTCCACGACCACCGAACCGGCGGGCACGGAGGCCACGGACGTGACGGAGGTGGCGGCCGTGACCGGGGTGTACGTGGGCACCTCGGCCGCGGCGGCGAGCTTGATGTCGCGGGCGACCGGCACCGACCCCTGCTGGGCGGCCGTCACCGCCGCCTCGCTCGCGTCCACGCACACCAGGGAACCGTCGGTGGTGACCAGGTAGAGCCGTTCGTCGCGGTACTGCATCGACAGCGCGGAACCACCGCCGCCCGTACCGAGCTTCCACAGTCTCGTGCCGTCCCGGTCGAAGCAGTACACCGAGGAGGCGGAGTCCCCCGCGAAGACGAACCGCCCGCCGGGGGAGGTGGCGCACGAGTACACCGGGCTGTCGCACTGGTACGCCGCCTCGACGGCGCCGGTCGCCTTCGACAGCCGCTGCACCACGCGGTGCGAGGTCCCCGCGTACACCGCGTCGTCCTCCTGCCAGCCGAAGAGCACGCCGCCCTGGGTGGGCGTGTGCCACAACTCGGTGCCGCCGTCGGGGGAGTGGGCCGTCACGCCGCCCGAGTGCCCGTGGTACACGGCCCGGTCGTCGGCCCGCACCATCCAGGCGTGCGCGCCGCGCCCGCCGCGCGCCCACTGATGCTCGTCCTCGTGGTCGATGACGGTGAGCCGCCCGTCCCGGTCCGCGACGTTCAGCACGCCCTCGTGGATGTCGAGCCAGAAGATGTCCACGTCCGCGGCGATGTCGTAGGCGGCGAACGGCAGCTTGGACGACAGGTCGTACACCCGCCCGTCGTCGCAGCCGGCGTAGATCCAGAAGTCGTCGGCGACAAGGCATTTCACCCCGTCCGGCAGCTGATACCGGGCGAGCACCTCACCGCCGTGCGCGAGCGTGTAGACGTCCCCGGCCTGGTTCCCCACCCAGCACCGCTCGTCGTCGATGTGGATGCCGAACGCCGCGGATCCCGTACGGAACCGCCACAGCACCGGAGCGACGGCGCGGGCCGTGGACGGCGCGGAGGCCACCTGACGACGCGTCACCGCACGCGGCGCGCGCTGCCCCTGCACAGCGGGCGCGTACCCCTTGCGCACCTTCTCGCCTATCTTCTTGGCGGCCGCGGCCTGTGCCTTCTCGACGCTGGGAAAGGACGACGTCGTGGTCTGCCCGGCGGCGCCGATCCGTCCGTAACGGATGGACACGACCTGCCCCTGGACGGTCACCTCGTAGAACTTGTGCGCGCCCCCGCCGTCCTGCGACAGCTCCAGATACGTCTTCGATGTCGTCGACATGGCAGACAGACCTCTCCCCAGGTCAGGGCCTGCGGCGTGTTCCGCGGGTCCCATTGCCTGAACCGTAGAGGGGGGCACTGACAGTCGGTCCGGCGCTCCGCCGTGGGGCGTTCGGGGCCGACGCCGACGAAGGCGCCGACGACACACCGTAGGTATCCTTGATCGCATCGTCATCGCGGCCCGACGGGCTTCCGCTCCACTCCGGTGGAGTCTCGAAGGACACGCCCCCACCCGCACGAGTCACTTCGTGCTGCCTGGGGGAAGTCCTTGCTGTTCCGCGCGTCCGCGAAAACCGTCGCCGAGAAGGCACTCGACAGTTCGCTCCTCCTCCACCTCACCGAGCAGTTCGTCCATATGCACGGCCATCGTCCCAGCACGTCGGAGATACGCTCCTGGGAGCGGAGCATCCCTGCCCTGGCCACCGCACTCAACGACGCGGGTCTCGGTGACGTGGAGGTCATGCTGGAGTACGCGCTGCCGCTGAACAGCAAGCGCGCCGATGCCGTGCTCGCGGGTGTGCACCCCACCACGGGCGAACCGTCGTACGTCGTCGTGGAGCTGAAGCAGTGGAGTCAGGCGGAGCCGGAGGAGGACGACCCGGTGCTGTGCCGTGTCGATGCCTACGCCCACCCGGTCCTCAACCCCATCGAGCAGGTACGCCGCTACTGTGATTACCTCGTCAACTTCAACGGTGCGGTGGCCGAACATCCCCACCGTGTCAGCGGAGTGAGCTACCTGCACAACGCGACGGAGTTCGGTGTCAGCGGTCTGCGGGCCATCGAGCTCGACGACCGCGGCCAGATGTTCACGGGCGACCGGCGCGGCGAGTTCATCGATCATCTGCGGTCCAGGCTCAGCGACAGGCAGCCGGGCGCCCGCGCCGCCGACGAGCTCCGATCGGGCAGGACAGTCCCGTCGAAGCAGTTGATGTCGGTCGCGGCCCAGGAGGTGCGTGAGCGTGAGCAGTTCGTACTTCTGGACGAGCAGCAGGTCGCGTATCGCATGGTGCTCAACGCGGTGGAGAAGGCCAAGCGGTCCAACCACAAGGAGGTTCTGGTCGTCACCGGCGGCCCCGGCACCGGCAAGAGCGTCATCGCCCTCTCCCTGCTCGGCGAACTGTACCGGCGGGGCATTCCGGCCTTGCATGCCACCGGTTCGCAGTCGTTCACCAAGACGATGAGGAAGGTCGCGGGTACCCGCAAACGCGAGGTGCAGGACCTCTTCAAGTACTTCAACAGCTTCATGACGACCGAGGCGAACACTCTCGACGTCCTGATATGTGACGAGGCGCACCGCATTCGCGAGACCTCGGCCAACCGCTACACCCCGGCGGCCCACCGCACCGGCAAGCGGCAGATCGACGAACTCATCGACGTCGCCCGGGTCCCCGTCTTCCTCCTCGACGAGCACCAGGTGGTGCGCCCCGGCGAGATGGGCACCGTGAAGGAGATCGAGGCGGCCGCGGCGGCCCAGGGTCTCGAGTGCCGCGTCGTGCCGCTGGAGAGTCAGTTCCGCTGTGGCGGCAGTGACGCGTACCTGCGCTGGGTGGTCCGGCTCCTCGGCCTGGAGCCCGGTGGGCCGGTCGTCTGGGAACCCGATGACCGCATGAGGCTGCTGGTCGCCGAGAGCCCACAGGAGATGGAAGCATTCCTCGAAGCACGTCGTGCCCAGGGGTACGGCGCCCGCATGTCCGCGGGTTACTGCTGGCGCTGGTCCCCGGAGCCGAAGCCCGGAGATCCGCTTCCGGCGGACGTCGTCATCGGCGACTGGGCCCGTCCCTGGAACCTCCGTGGCGACCGTGCCGTCTCCGGCGCCCCGCCGTCGGCCCTGTGGGCCACGGACCCGGCCGGCTTCGGCCAGGTCGGCTGCGTCTACACCGCGCAGGGCTTCGAGTACGACTGGTCCGGCGTCATCATCGGCCCCGACCTGCTCTGGCGCGGCGACCGCTGGATCACGGACCGGACGGCGTCCAAGGACCCGGTGTTCAAGAAGTCGACCCCGGACAGCGATGTCGACCGTCTGATCCGGAACACTTACAAGGTGCTGCTCACTCGGGGCATGGTCGGCACGATCGTGTACTCGACGGACCCGGAGACCCGGGAGAAGCTGCGGGAACTGGCGGGCGGCGTGGCGCGGGAATCCGTGCCGGCCTGACGGAGCCGGCGTGCCCCGATGTGAACCGTGAAACGCGGTACTTCGATTTCCTGTTCGAGTGAGGCGGCTCGACACGCTCTTCGCCGCGGTTGGATGCAAGCTGGTGGTGGGGGCACAGAGGCAGCCGTACGACGGAGAGAGGTCGATGGCCATGACGGATCCGGAGAACGAGCCGAAAGCCGTGAACGGCCCCCGCGGGCTGTGGTCGGGCGGAGAGCGCCCCTACGACCCGGAGGACCTGGTCAGGGCCATGGGAGCCGATCCGACCCCGGAGCGGGTCGAGAGGGCCAGGAAGATGATCGAGGAGGAAGGGCCCTCGGTGATCGAGAAGTACCTGCCCTAGGCGGCGGGGCCGGCAACACGTGTCTGCCGGGGGAGGGCCCCTGATCTGACCGGACAGGGGCCCTCCGGGAGATGGGCTTCGCGGGCTTCACGGGCATCAATATGATCGGCTCGTTCCGCGCCGAACGGCGAGGGATCCGAGAGACCGGAAAGCCGAGAAATCCGAGGAAGCCCCTGTGAACGACGTCGCGCCCTCCTACCGGCTCGTCCCGGGTGCGCCCGGCTCCCCGGTGATCCTGCACGTCCCGCACTCCTCGCGGGCGATACCGGCCGACGTACGCGAGGGCATCGTCCTCGACGACGGCGCGCTGGAGCGGGAGCTGGACCACATCACCGACGCGCACACCGCCCGGATCGCCGCGGAGGCCGCCGTACGGTCGGCCACGACTCCCTGGCAGTTCGTCAACCAGCTGTCGCGTCTCGTGGTGGACCCGGAGCGGTTCCCCGACGAGCGGGAGGAGATGCTGTCGGCCGGCATGGGTGCCGTGTACACGCGGACGACGCACCGGGAGGTCCTCCGCCCGGACGGGTACGACGGCGAACCGCTCGTCGAGCGCTACTTCCGGCCCTACGCCGCCGCCGTGACCGCCGCCGTCGCCGAACGGCTGGAGACGGTCGGGCGGGCGGTCGTCGTCGACGTCCACTCGTACCCGACCGAGCGCCTGCCGTACGAACTCCACGGCGACGGTCCCCGGCCGCCCGTCTGCCTGGGCCGCGACGGCTTCCACACGCCGGCCGAGCTGCTGGACGAGGCCCGGAAGGCGTTCGACTGCTTCGGCGGTACTGGAGTCAACACTCCCTTCGCGGGGGCGTACGTCCCGCTCAGGTACTACGGGAACGACCCGCGGGTGAGCGCCCTGATGATCGAGATCCGGCGGGACGTCTACATGAGCGAGCCCGGAGGACCGTCCGGGCCGGGGCTCGGGGCGGTGGCGGAGGCGCTCGCCGGGCTGGTGGACGCGGTGAGCGGGTGAGCGGAGGTCCGGACCGGTCCGGCCGTTCCTCGCGCTTACGAGTGGCTCACGCGGCCCTGCTCCCCTTCGGCCGCTCCCGCACCACGTCCCCCGGCGCCTTGTCGCTGCGTAGTCCCAGGAACCGGCTGTGCCGCAGCATCCCGTCCCGCGTCCACTCGGTGAACGCGATCTGGGCGACCAGGCACGGCTCGATCCAGCGGGCCGTGCGCTCGCGGATGCGGCCCCGGTCGGCGAAGGGTGAGGCCGGGACGCGAAGATCGTCCATGTGCCGGCGCATGATCACCAAGGTGCGGTGGTCGAAGCCCGTGCCGACCCTGCCCGCGTAACGCAGGGCGCCGTCCTCGTAGTAGCCGAGGAGCAGGGCGCCGAAGCCGACGCGGCTGCCGGCCGGCTCGGTGAAGCCCCCGATGACGAACTCCTGGCCCTGCGAGCACTTCAGCTTGAGCCAGTCCGGGGAGCGGCGCGTCTGGTAGCGGCTGCCGGCCCGCTTGGCGATCAGGCCCTCCCAGCCGCGGTCGCAGGCGGCCGACAGCAGGTCGTCGCCGTTCTGGTTGCGGTGGGTCGTGAAGCGCAGCGGGGTGTCGTAGGCGAGCGCGCGCCGCAGCAGTGACTTGCGGTCGCGCAGGGGGAGCGGTCTGACGTCCGTGCCGTCCAGGCGCAGCAGGTCGAAGAGGTAGTACGTCACGGCGACCGGGCTCGCCTCGACGTCGCGGCGGCGGGTGAGGCCCATGCGCTGCTGCAGCAGGCCGAAGTCCGTGCGGTTGCCGGAGAACGCCACGATCTCGCCGTCCACGGTGAAGTCCGCGCATTCCTGAGCGGCGAGCGCTTCGACGATCTCCGGGTACGTGGCGTCGAGGCGGTTGCCCGTACGGGAGTACAGGGCGACGTGACCCCCTTCGCGCACGGCGAGCGCACGGATCCCGTCCAGCTTGCGCTCGAAGATCCACTCGTCGGAGAAGCCGCGTCGGTCGGTCAGGGTGGCGGCCATCGGCCGGGAGGCCAGTTCGACGCCCGGGCGCGCCGGACGCAGCAGCTGCCGCCGGTCGGCCGGAAGCGTCGCGAGCAGGTCCGGCATCGCGGCTCACTCCTCCCGGGTGTCCGCGGCCACCTGGGCGAGGGTGCGGCCGCTGGTCACGGAGCGGGCGCGGCGGGGGTCCGGCGTGCCGTCGCCGTCCGCGGTGCCGGTCCGCTCGCCCTTGTGCCCCTTGCGTACGAGCAGCCACGCCTCCTCGCCGCCGTCACCGCTCCCGTCACCGCGGAACCGGGTCAGGGCGTACTCGCCGTGCAGTTTCGCGCCGCTCAGCCGGAAGGTCGCGTGCCCACGCTCCAGGGACTCCCCGAACGGAACGGGCCGCCCCTCGCGGTCATGGCCGAGCGGCTCGTACGTACCGTGATCCCACACGATCACCGTGCCGCCGCCGTACTCGCCCCGAGGGATGACGCCCTCGAAGTCCTCGTACGCCAGTGGGTGGTCCTCCGTCGGTACGGCGAGCCGCTTGTCCCCTGGGTCCGTGGACGGGCCCTTGGGGACGGACCAGGACTTGAGGACGTCGGCCACCTGCAGCCGGAAGTCGAAGTGCAGGGTGCTCGCGTCGTGGATCTGCACGACGAAACGCGGTGCCGAGCCGGGGTCGCCGCCTCCCGGGGCCGCCGTTCCGTCGCCGGGCTCCGCGGTCCGTTCGAAGTCGCGTCTGCTCCGGTACTTCCGCAGCCGGTCGGTCCCGGCGCCCTGGTCGCCTCGGTCACTCCGCGTCACTTCGGCTCCTTCCCGGTAGCCGTTCCCCGGCGCATCCGGTCGTCCGGCGTCCCGGGTACCCCACTGGTGGTGTCCCCGCACACGGGGCCCGTCGTCCCGGCTGGCAATCGCGTGTCCGGCGCACCGCTGTGCTCGCGATGTCCGTGTGCGGCACGGGACCGGCGGCTCGTGCTGCCGGAAGGGGCTGGGCAGCGGTGACCTGCCGCGTGTCACCCGGCCACCGCGAGCCCGGCCTCCCGCCGTGTGACGACGTCCGGTGTCTCGGCGGCGGGTACGGGAACGGGCAGGGGAGCCGCCTCCTCCCGTGGCAGGGGAGCCGCCGCCTCCCGTGGCAGGGGAGCCGCCGCCTCCCGTGGCAGGGGAGCCGCCGCCTCCCGCGTCCGCCACAGCCCCACCACATCGCGTCCGAACGACCACACCAGCGACCCCAGGGCCATCGCCACGAGGGCCGCCGACGCCACGTACGGCAGCCGGCCCGAGGCCGCCGCCAGCAGCACCACTCCCTGGACCGCCGCCACCGTCTTGCGGGCCATGCTGTGCGGCAGCGCACCGTTCAGCCACGGCAGCACCCGGGCGGCGGCCACGAAGGCGTACCGCATGAGGCCGATCAGCAGGACCCAGGGGCCGAGCGGCACCGACACGTACACGCTCAGCACCAGGATGAGGAACGCGTCCACCTCCATGTCGAAGCGTGCGCCGAGCGCGGTCGTGGTGCCCGTGCGGCGGGCCACCTTGCCGTCCACGCCGTCCAGGAGCAGGGCCACCGCCGTCAGACCGACCAGCAGCGTCACCGGTGGCGCCGCCCGGAAGGAGTCGGCGACCAGGGCGGTGACCCCGCCGACCAGGACGGTCCGGCCCAGCGTCACCCGGTTCGCCGGGCCGAAGGAGGGCGGCCGGGTGCGGCGCAGGGCCCGGGTGAGGGCCGTCCAGGTGCCGAGCGCGAACGCCAGGCCCGTCAGCCAGCCCGCCGGACCCAGTCCGGTCGTGCTGCACAGCAGGGTCAGCAGCAGGAGCTGGGCACCCGCGCCCGCTGTCGTCTCCCGGAGCGACGTCCGTGCGTAGTGGGGGTGGTCGAGGGCAGAGTTGTGCAGGGTCACCGGATACCTTCCGAACGTGTGACAGGGGTGATCTCGGTCGCGTCCCGAGTGCGCGACCGAGAGCGCGACCGAGTGCGCGTCCGGCTGCGTGACTGAGCGCGCGACGTCCACCGCTGCGTACGTGAGGGAGCAGCCGATCGTTCAGGGACCGTCCAGGGAGACCCGATGAACCACACCGCCCACGCCTTCTGGCTCCGCTCGCCCGGGCAGGGTGAGATCAGGGAGACGCAGGTGCCCGGGCCCGCCGCCGGAGAGGTACTGGTACGGGCCCTGTACTCGGGCGTCAGCCGCGGCACCGAGACGCTCGTGTTCCGCGGCGGGGTGCCCGTCAGCCAGTACGGCAGCATGCGCGCGCCGTTCCAGGAGGGCGACTTCCCCGGGCCCGTGAAGTACGGATACCTCAGCGTCGGGGTGGTGGAGGAGGGGCCGGAGGAACTGGCCGGGCGGACCGTCTTCTGTCTGTACCCGCACCAGACGCGGTACGTCGTGCCCGCGAGCGCCGTCACCGTCGTGCCGGAGAGCGTGCCCGCCGGGCGCGCCGTGCTCGCCGGGACCGTGGAGACCGCGGTGAACGCCCTCTGGGACGCGGCGCCGCTGATCGGCGACCGGATCGCCGTGGTCGGCGGCGGCATGGTCGGCTGTTCGGTCGCGGCGCTCCTCGGCCGCTTCCCGGGTGTGCGGGTCCAGCTCGTCGACGCCGATCCCGCGCGCGCCGAGGTCGCCCGCGCCCTCGGTGTGGACTTCGCGCTGCCCGCCGACGCGCTGGGGGAGCGTGACCTCGTGGTCCACGCCAGCGCCACCGAGCGGGGGCTAGCCCGGTCGCTCGAACTCCTCGCGCCCGAGGGCACGGTGATCGAGCTGAGCTGGTACGGCGACCGGCGGGTGAGCCTGCCGCTGGGCGAGGCGTTCCACTCACGGCGGCTCACCGTGCGCAGCAGCCAGGTCGGCACCGTCTCGCCGGCGGGGCGCCCGGGCCGTACGTACGCGGACCGGCTGGCGCTCGCCCTCGACCTGCTCGCCGACCCGGCCCTCGACGCGCTCGTCACGGGGGAGTGCGCGTTCGGGGAGCTGCCCGGTGTCATGCCGCGGCTCGTCTCCGGGGAGCTGCCCGGTCTGTGCCACCGGGTGCGGTACGAGGCCTGAGACCGGCCGGACGACGACGGACTGAACAACGGGTGGGGGGCAGCCGTACTACACGGCGTGCCCCGGCCCGGGGCACGCGCACCGCATCGGGAGGGCCGTCCGTTGTTCAGCATCACCGTCCGCGATCACCTCATGATCGCTCACAGCTTCCGCGGCGAGGTCTTCGGCCCCGCGCAGCGCCTGCACGGGGCCACGTTCCTCGTGGACGCCACCTTCCGCCGCACCGAGCTGGACGACGACGGCATCGTCGTCGACATCGGGCTCGCGACCAGAGAACTCGGCGCCGTGGTCGGGGAGCTGAACTACCGGAACCTCGACGACGAGGACGAGTTCGCGGGCACGAACACCTCCACGGAGTTCCTCGCCAAGGTCATCGCCGACCGGCTCGCCGAGCGTGTCCACAAGGGCGCGCTGGGCGAGGGGGCCCGGGAGCTCGCCGGCATCACCGTCACCCTGCACGAGTCGCACATCGCCTGGGCGAGTTACGAGCGTGACCTGTGAGCGGCACCGATACGCGCCGGGCGACCGGAGACGGCACGCGGCAGCCCAGGCTCGCCCACGTCCCCGCCCAGAGCACGGCTCCCGCCGACACCACCTACGCCGGAATCGTCCCCATGTCCCTGCGCACCGTGCACTTCGTGATGCCGGGCGGCGTCGACGACCCGGCCCGCCCGAGCGGCGGCAACGCCTACGACCGCCGGATCTGCCTCGACCTGCCCGGCTTCGGCTGGCAGGTGCGGCGGCACACCGTGGACGGCGACTGGCCCCGCCCCGGCGCGGCCGCCCGCGCCGGACTCGCCCGTCTCCTGCGCGACCTGCCCGACGGCACGGTCGTCCTGCTCGACGGGCTCGTGGCCTGCGGCGTCCCCGAGATCGTCGGTCCCGAGGCCCGACGGCTCGGTCTCGCCGTGCTGGTGCACCTGCCGCTCGCCGACGAGACCGGCCTCGCCCCCGGGACGGCCGCCGGACTCGACGCCGCGGAACGGGCGGTGCTGCGCGCCGTGCCCGCCGTCGTCGTGACCAGCGACTGGGCGGCACGGCGACTCGTGTCGCACCACGGTCTCGCGCCCGAACGCGTCCACGTCGCCGCCCCGGGCGCCGACATCGCGCCCCTCGCGCCCGGCACCGACGGCGTGTCCCGGCTGCTGTGCGTGGCCGCGGTGACCCCGCGCAAGGGACAGCACCGGCTGGTGGAGGCCCTCGCCCGCGTCCCCGAACTGCCCTGGAGCTGCGAGCTGGTGGGCGGGCTCGGCCAGGACCCCGAGTACGCCGGCCGCCTGCGCTCGCTGATCGCGCGGCACGGGCTGGAGGAGCGGGTGCGGCTGACCGGACCGCGGACCGGCGCCGCGCTCGACGCCAGCTACGCCGCCGCCGACCTCATGGTGCTCACCTCGTCCGCGGAGACGTACGGCATGGCCGTCACCGAGGCCCTCGCCCGCGGCATCCCCGTCCTCACCACCGACGTCGGCGGGCTGCCCGAGGCGGTCGGGCGCGCACCGGACGGCGGGGTGCCCGGCATCCTCGTACCGCCGGAGGACCCCGGGACCAGTACGGCCGTCGCCGCGGAGCTGCGCCGCTGGTTCGGCGAGGCCGACGTGCGCCGCCGGCTCAAGGCCGCGGCCCGCGGCCGCCGGGCCGCGCTCGACGGGTGGGCGGCCACGGCCCGCAGCCTGGCCGGCGCGCTGGGACGGCTGCGCCACGAACCACGGAAGGCGGCGTGAGCGGATGACCACGACGACATCGGGCACCGCCGACGGGACGCCCGCGAACCGCGGTCCGGCCCCCGGCCGCGGCCGCCGTACGAGGCCGAGCCCGTCGGGGCGTGGCGAGGGTACGGCCCCGGCGGCAGCGGCAGCGGCAGCGGAGTCGGCGGGCGCCCCCGAGGTGCACCGGTACGCCCCGGAGTGGCTGGAGCTGCGGGAGGGCGCCGACGCCGCCGCCCGCGCCGCCGGCCTGCTCGGCCCGTTGCGGATCCGGCTCGCGAACCGGCCGGGACGGGCCGGCACGCGTCTCGTCGTGCACGATCTCGGCTGCGGTACGGGCTCGATGGGCCGCTGGCTCGCGCCCCGGCTCGACGGCGCCCAGCACTGGGTGCTGCACGACCACGACCCGGACCTGCTGCGTCTGGCCGCCGACCGCGCACCGCGCGCCGCGGCCGACGGCAGCCCCGTGACGGTGACGGCACGGCGCGCCGGGATCGGGCGGCTGACCGCCGCCGACCTGGCGGGCGCGTCCCTCGTCACCGCCTCCGCGCTGCTCGACGTGCTCACGCGCGACGAGATCGACACGCTCGCCGGGGCCTGCGCGGGCGCGGGCTGCCCGGCCCTGCTGACGCTGTCCGTCGCCGGGCGGGTGGAGCTCACCCCGGCGCACCCGCTGGACGCCGGGATCGCCGATGCCTTCAACGCCCACCAGCGCCGGGGGCAACTGCTCGGTCCCGACGCCGTCGACGCGGCCCGCGAGGCCTTCGAGCGGCGCGGCGCGACCGTACAGGTGGCTCCGAGTCCCTGGCGGCTCGGTCCCGGGCACGCGATGCTGACGGAGGAGTGGCTGTGCGGCTGGGTCGGCGCGGCGTGCGAGCAGCGCCCGGACCTCGCGGCACGTGCGGACACGTACCTGCTGGAGCGGCTGGTCGCGTGCCGCACCGGTGAACTGCGGGTGGCCGTCCACCACAACGACGTCCTCGCCCTGCCCCGGCCGACGGGCGGAGCTGCATGAGCGCGCCGGTCTGCACGGCCCCGGTGACCGGTGCGCGGACGGCCGCGCCGGACGGTGACGCGCACCCGCGGACGTACCGGGCGAGGCACACGATCACGCCCGCCGTCGCGGCCTCCCGCCCCGCACGGCTGCTCCGGCCCGTGCGCCCCCACCTCGGCACCCTCGCCGGCACCGCCATCATGGGGGTGCTGCTGTGGCGGCTCGGCACGGGCGTCTTCCTCGACGGTCTGCGGCGCATCGACGCCGCGACCCTCGTGGCGGCGGTCGGCATCGGCGTCCTCACCACGGTGCTCAGCGCCTGGCGCTGGTGCGTGGTGGCGCGCCGCCTGGGTCTCCGGCTGCCGCTCGGACCGGCCGTCGCGGACTACTACCGGGCGCTGTTCCTCAACGCGGCCCTGCCCGGCGGTGTCCTCGGCGACGTGCACCGCGCGGTGCGGCACGGGCGGAGCGCCGGGGACCTGGGACGCGGCGTACGGGCCGTCGTGCTGGAACGGGCCGCGGGGCAGGCCGTCCTGGCCGTGGCCGGAGTAACGGTCCTCCTCGTCCTGCCGTCCCCGGTGCTGTCCGGGGTCCGGCACGTGGCCGCCGCGCTCGCGCTCGGCGCGCTGGGCGGGCTGGCGATCGTGGCGGCGGTCCGCATGGGGCGGACACCCGGCGCCGGGGACGGCGCAGGGCGGACGCCGGGTCCCGCGCGCCGGGGCCGTGCGCTGCGGGCCGTGCTCGCCGAGGCGCGCGGGGCGCTGCTGTCCCGGGGGAGCCGGGCGGGCGTCCTGCTGTCGTCCGTCCTGGCACTGGCCGGGCACGTGGCGATGTTCCTGCTCGCCGCCCGGGTCGCCGGGTCGGCGGCGCCCGCGGTCGAACTGGTGCCGCTCGCGCTGCTGGCGCTGCTCGCCATGAGCCTGCCGCTGAACGTGGGCGGCTGGGGTCCCCGGGAGGGCGTCACCGCCTGGTCGTTCGGCGCGGCGGGACTCGGCGCCTCCCAGGGAATGACCGTGGCCGTCGTGTACGGCGTGCTCGGCTTCGTGGCCGCCCTGCCCGGGACGTGCGTCCTCGCCGCGCGCTGGTACGCGGGGCTGCGGGCGCGCCGGCGGGATCAGGACGAGGAGACGCCGCGCCCCGCGAACCCCTCGCCGGTCACCACCGACAGGTACGCCCCGAACGACTCCACCAGCCCCGCCAGCAGCTCCTTCCCCTTCGCGGCGGTGGCGAGCGAGGGGCGGCCGACGACACCGGACGCGGTGTAGGCCGACATGCCGAGGGAGAGGAGGTGACGGCGGTCGTCGGCGAGGAGATCGGTGGCTTCGTGACCGGGCCGGACCATGTCGGGATGGCAGTGCAGGAGTATGGAGGTCTCCATCTCCCCCGCGTGCATGTCGCTGAGCAACGAGGTCTCCACGCCCGCCCGTTCGCGGGCGGCGTCCCAGTCCTCGGCCGCCGGGAAGAGCGCCACGCGATGTCCCTCGGCGGCGGATTCCTGCACCACGTTGCCGAGCACGTAGTTCCCGCCGTGTCCGTTGACCACCACGAGTGCCTCCACCCCGGACCGGCGCAGCGAGGCCGCGATGTCCCGGACGACGGCGTACAGGGTGGGGGCGGAGATGCTGACCGTGCCCGGCCAGGCCGCGTGCTCGTGCGAGCAGGAGACGGTCACGGGCGGCAGCAGGTGCACCGGGTACGCGGCGGCCACCTCCCGCGCTATGGCGCAGGCGACGAGCGTGTCGGTGGCGAGCGGCAGGTACGGGCCGTGCTGCTCGTAGCTGCCGACGGGCAGGACGGCGACCTGGGTGCCCGGGCCCGCCGCCGCCCGCGCCCGTACGTCCTCGGTGGTGTCCGCCGGCAGCACCGGCTCCGGGCGCCGTCCCGGGACGCAACCCGGCTGCGTATCCGAACTGTTCATGTCGTCACGGCCCTTTCGACTCACCAGACACACCAGCCACTCACCAGACACACCAGCCACTCACCAGACACACCAGACAGGAACCAGATCATGACAGGAACTGCTGACGTAATCGGTATGAGTGTGAATGCCGGGCCCTCCGGTGCCGTTCGCGTGGTGAGTTCCCCGCTGCCCACCGTGTACGGCGCGTTCGAGGCCGTCGGCTACCTGGACCAGGACAGCGGCGAGGAACAGGTGGCGCTCGTGTACGGCGACATCGGCGCCGCGGACGGCGAGGGGATACTCACCCGGCTGCACTCGGAGTGCCTGACCGGGGACGCGTTCGGCTCCCAGCACTGCGAGTGCGGCGAGCAGCTCGCCGGCGCGCTCAGGGCCATCGTGGCCGAGGGCCGCGGCGTCCTCGTCTACCTGCGCGGGCACGAGGGCCGCGGCATCGGCCTGCTCGCCAAACTGCGGGCGATGAAGCTCCAGGCGGAGGGCCTGGACACGGTCGAGGCGAACCTCGCCCTGGGCCTGCCGGTGGACGCCCGCGACTACCGCGTCGCGGCGGAGATGCTGCACGACCTCGGCGTCCGCTCGGTCCGCCTGATGTCGAACAACCCGCGCAAACGGGAGGCGCTGCTGCGGCACGGCGTCGAGGTCGGCGAGCAGGTGCCCCTGCTGATCCCGCCGTGCGAGGACAACATCACCTACCTGCGCACCAAGCGGGAACGCCTCGACCACCACCTGCCCCACCTGGACGCGGTGGTCAGCTCCCCCTGACGCCCCCCGACGAAGTGACCACCGCGCTCCCGTCAGCCCACCACCGCCTCGTGCACCAGCCTGCGCAGTTCGGGGACGACGGTGTTGGCGGACGCCGGACGGACCTGGCTCATGAACTGGACCGTCAGGTCGCGGTGCGGGTCGACCCAGAACGTGGTGGTGGCGACACCGCTCCAGCCGAACGTGCCGCTGCTCGACGGCGTCTCGGTCACCTCGGGGTCGACGACGACCGAGACGCCGTACCCGAAGCCGAGGCCCGCGTTGACGGGCAGCCGGTGGGCGGGGCTGCCGTGGGTGCGCAGGTCGGCGCCGCCGGGGAGGTGGTTGGTGGTCATGGCGGTGACGGACTCCGGGGAGAGCAGCCGGGCGCCGTCGAGTTCGCCGCCCCGGCGCAGGAACTCCATGAAACGGTGGTAGTCGTGGGCCGTGGCCACCATGCCGCCGCTGCCGGACAGCAGCCGCGGGCGGCCGTGCACCGGCAGGCCGGGGACCGGGGCGATACCGCCGTCCTCGGTCTCCCCGTACAACTCGGCCAGCCGGCCCGCCTGTTCGCCCGTGACGTGGAAGCCCGCGTCCGTCATGCCCAGCGGCCCGAAGATCCGCTCGCGGCAGAACGTGTCGAGCGCCTGCCCCGAGGCGACCTCGACGACCCGGCCGAGGACGTTGGACGCCACCGAGTAGTTCCACTGCGTGCCCGGCTCGAACTGCAGCGGCAGGCGCGCGTACGCCTCGACCGTCGTGGCCAGGTCCGAGCCGGGCAGTACCGAACTCGCCAGGCCCGCCTCGCGGTACCGGGCGTCCACCGGGTGGGAGTGGTAGAAGGCGAAGGTCAGCCCCGAGGTGTGGGTCAGCAGATGGTGGACCAGCATCGGCTGCTCGACGGGCCGGGTGCGGATGCCGGTGCCCTCACCGGACTCGTACACCCGCGTCTCGGCGAAGGCGGGGACGTACCGGGACACCGGGTCCGTCAGGGCGAGCCGGCCCTCCTCCGCCAGCATCAGCGCGGCCACCGCCGTGACCGGCTTCGTCATCGAGTAGATCCGCCAGATCGTGTCGGTCCCGACCGGAAGCCGCGCCTCGCGGTCGCGGTGGCCGTACGTCGTGAGGTGGGCGACACGGCCGTGCCGGGCCACCGCGACGAGAAAGCCGGGCAGGTGGCCCTCGTCGACCAGATGGGCGAAGTGCTGGTCGAGACGGGCCAGTGCCTTGGGGTCCAGCCCGGCCTCGGCCGGTTCGGTCTCCTGCCGCAGTCGTTCCATGGTTCTCCCGTACTCCTGACGGACCCCAGGGGAGTCCGACTCGCTGTTCCACGTGCATGCTCGCTCACCAACGTGCCTCCCCCTCGGCGTACCCCGCGGAACGCGTCCTCGCCGGAACATGCCGCGGGGCGGCGTCGTTGGGCAGGGCATGACCGAGGACGCACTGCTCGACCTGCTGACCGAGTACGACGGCGGAGTGCTGGTGACGCTCAAGGCCGACGGACGGCCGCAGCTGTCGAACGTCAGCCACGCCTACTGCCCCGACGAGCGCACCGTGCGCGTCTCCGTCACGGACACCCGGGCCAAGACCCGCAACATGCGCCGCGACCCCCGGGTGTCGTACCACGTGACGAGCGCCGACCGGTGGGCCTACACCGTCGTGGAGGGCACCGCCGAGCTGACGCCGGTGGCCGCGGACCCGCACGACGGGACGGTCGAGGAACTGGTCCGGCTCTACCGCGACGTCCAGGGGGAGCATCCCGACTGGGGCGACTTCCGCGCGGCCATGGTCCGGGACCGCAGGCTCGTGCTGCGCCTCCGGGTGGAACGCGCGTACGGCGTGCCCCGGGGCTGAGCCGGCGGCTCACCGCTCACCGTCGGTACGGGCCTCGATCGCGTGGAGCACGGCCACCATGTCGGCGTCGCCGTGCCCGAGCGCCACGGTCTCGTCGAAGAGGGCGTGGCAGACGTCCAGCAGCGGGGAGGCCAGGTCCGCCTTCCGCGCGGCCTCGGCGATCAGCCGGTTGTTCTTCAGCACGTCCCGGGCCGCGGCCTGCACGCCGAAGTCGCCGGCCAGCAGCTTGGCGCCCTTCGTCCGGGACACTCCGCTCGCCATCGGTCCGGCGTCGAGGATCTCCAGGAAGCGACGCCGGTCGAGGCCCTGCCGGCCGGCGAAGTGGAAGGCCTCGGTGAGCCCGGTCGCCAGCGTGATCAGGAACAGGTTGACCGAGAGCTTCATCAGCAGCGCGTCCGGCACGGTGCCGCAGACGAACGCCTCGTGGCACACGGAGCCGAGGAGCGGCCGTACGGCGGCGACGGCCTCCTCGTCCCCGGCCAGCATCGCCACCAGCCGCCCGGCCTCGGCGGGCCCGCGGGAGCCGGAGACGGGAGCCTCGACGTAACGGCCGCCCGCCGCGCGGACGTCGGCCTCCAGGGCGCGGGAGAACTCGGGCGAGGTGGTGCCCATGTGGACGACGGTGCGCGCGGTGACGCGCTCCGCGAAGTCCGGTGTGCCCCGGCCCAGGACCGAGTCGACGGCCGTCTCGTCGGCGAGCATCAGAATCACGGTGCCGGCCCGGGCGAAGACCTCGCCGGGCCCGGCGGCCACCTCGGCGCCGGCCGCGCGCAGCGGCTCGCAGCGGGCCGGGGTGCGGTTCCAGACGAGCAGCCGCGCGCCGGCGCGGACGAGGTTGAGCGCCATGGGCCGGCCCATGACACCGAGGCCGATGAAGCCGACGCGGGCGACCTGGCCGTCGTACACGATGCACCGCCGTTCCCGCCCGGCACGTCCGCCTGCCGGGCTCCGTCCTGGACCGTACGCGCTGATGACGGCGGTCATGCTAGTGGCCGTCACGCCCCGGCGGGGCGGGCCGTGCGCCGCCGCCTACTGGCGGCTGACCGCCCGCGTCACACCCGCGACGGTCGCCGTGGCGAGGATCCAGCCGGTGACGACGAGCGCGTACGACAGCCACTGGTGCCAGCCCCCGGGCGCGAAGGCGCGCTCCTGCCCGAAGTCGATGACCGGCAGGAGCAGGTCGAGGGTGTAGAAGACGGGGTTGAAGCCGGGGGCCTCGTCGGCCTTCAGGGGGCGCGGGTGGTCGAGACCGTACGCCACCGACCCGACCGCCAGCAGCGACAGCAGCCAGACGGCCGCGCGCAGCAGACGGAACCCGTAGCCGACGGTCACGTCCTGCACATGGCCCCACAGCCGCCCGTACCAGGGCAGCGTGGCGCGTCTGCGGCGCTGCTTGGCGAGCTGGACGAGCCGTGCCGCGTCGTCGTCGCCGATCCTGCGGTACGCCGCCGTCAACTGCTCGTAGGCGTACGGCTCGTACCGGTCGCCGCCCGCCAGCATCGGCAGGCGGCGTTCGGCGGGTTCGTGCGGGGCGAGGGTGGTGTAGGTGAGGTTGTTCAGCAGCACCTTCTCCGGGAGCTTCTCGGGAGTCATGTTCAGCAGGTCGATGTGGGCGCGGCGCATGACGAGGTCGCCCTCGACACGGTCGCCCAGGTACAGCCAGAGCTCGCTGATGACGGAGCTGCTCACCCGCAGCGCCGTGCCGCCGGGATGCGACAGCCGGGCGCCCATCAGGTCGAGCCTGCCGGGTATGCGCGCGCCGCGGAGGTCGATCCCACCCTCCGTACGCAGCCCCCGCGCCCGCAGGTCGGCGCCCACCGTGAGACCCGTCGCGTCGAGCGCCGTGCCGGAGAGGGCGCGCAGCTCGGCGTCCGTCAGGTCGGCCACCCCGGCTATGGAGGCTCCGTCCAGCCGTACCCGGCCGTGCGCGCGGATGCCCTGGGCCAGCAGTCCGTCGCCGATCTCCGCGTGGTTGAGCTGGAGCACGGGCTCGGCGGCGTCCCGCGCCCGGAACTCGGCCCGTTCCAGGAACAGCGCCCTGGTGATCTTCAATCCGCTCAGCCCTACCGGCCCCCGTACCCGGCAGTCCGACATCCGCAGGACACCCTCGACGTGCAGGGCCCCCGCGTCCAGGCCGGGCAGCACGGAGGCGCGGAGATTGAGCTGACGGAACTGCGCCCCGTACAGCAGGGGTGTCGCGTCGAAGTGACAGTGGCTCAGCCGGACGGGCGTGCCGACAGCCGCGTACATCAGGTGCAGGACGCCGGTGATCCGCGCGCCGGTGAGCCTCAGCGCGGCGATCTCGCCGTCCTCCTGCGCCCCCGTGAGCAGCAACGCCCGCAGCACGCTCGCCCGGACGGTCCGCTCCGGCCCCCAGCCGCCCCCGCGCGTGACGTCCTCGTCGCCGGATGTGCGGAAGTCGACGGACGCCCCCCGGGGAAAGGCGTCCCACACGCGTCGCTCGGCCGGGGTCAGATCGTCGATCATCATGGGTGCGGACTCTGACCGCCGCCGCCCGGGGCTGTCAACGCAGTTCGACGCCGGCGGTCAGGAACGGTCCTCCCCGTGCCACACCGCGTCGTGCGCGCGGTGCGCGTCGGTCAGTCCGTGCCGGAAGAACCGCTCGTAGTACTCGGTCTCGACGTGGTGGACCTGGAGCCACACGCCCGGCACGTGGACGGCGTCGGTGTGCGCGGGGAAGCGGCGATGCGTGCGCAGGACGTACGCGCAGACGTCCCGGACACAGTCGATCACCCGCTCGTCGTACTCGGCCGCCTCGGCCAGGTAGCGCCGCCCGTAATCGTCGCGGTAGATGCGGGCGAAGACGTCCGTGTCGGTGTACGTGCCGCCGGGGCCGAACTTCCGGCGCACGACCGCGTCCACGGCGTCCCGCATCGAGGCGTACGCGGGCGGGCACGCGGCCTCGATCAGCGTCTCGCCCTCCGGTGAGCGCAACCCGACCGGATGGGTGCGCGTCCGCGCGTGCCGCGGCCCCCGGACGTGCCAGCGCCACAGGTCGGCGGGGTGCCAGGACGGCGTGACGTGGATGAGGCCGAGCATCCCGCCGTACGTCCGCGCGTACTCGGGGTCGCCGAGCGCGATCTGGGGGAGGAGCGAGGAGTGGATCCAGGCGCCCAGGCCCATCGCCTCCGCCGTCAGTGTCAGGTTCTGCAGCAGCAGGTCCGCCTCGATCTGGGTGCGCAGGGGGCCGAGCGCGCCGAGCGGTATCCGGATGTCCTTGTTGAGGAACCCGTTGCGGACCCATTTCCCCACCCCGGCCGGGCGGTACAGGTTCCGGTCGTCGACGAGCGTGGGCCGGGTCCCGTCCGGCTGGGTGAGCAGGTACATGAGCGCGTTGATGTACTGGCGGGACACGTCGACCACGGGGAAGAGCACGGTGGTGCCGGGCAGGTTGGACAGCACCCGGTTGGAGTCCAGGTACGCCGGGAAGCCGCGCCGCCCCACGGCCGTGTCGAGGCGGTGGTCCAGCACCTTCACCTTCGCCTCGCGCGCCCTCGCCACGAGGATGTCCGCGTCGAACGGCCGGTGCGGCGGGGCGGCCGGCTCGCGCAGGAAGTACGTGCCCGTGTCGTTGATCAGGAAGAAGCGGGTGGCCTGCGCGTTGTCCGAGCTGCCCGCGCTGCGGCCCGTCATGGTCGCCAGGTTGGGCTTGGCCATGACGGGCTCGCCGCTGTCCGGGTCCTCGAAGGGCCGGTCGGGCATGGTGAGCCCGGTGGGTCCCGTCAGCGCGACGAGGACCGCCTCCTCCAGCTCCGTCAGGGGCTCCGGGGCGTGTGCGGAGGCGTGGCTCATCGAGCCGGCGGGCACGGACGCGCCCCGGGCGACCCGGTGGGTACGGCGCTCCCACAGGGTCCGCAGCAGGGGCCGCCGCAGCAGGTCGTCCAGGCCCGGGTGCCCCGTGCCGCCGTCCGCCGGCCGCCCGTCGGGGTCGTCGCCGTCGCCGGACCCGGTCACGTGGTGTCCCCGGTGCCCGTCCGCGCGACCGTCCGCCAGGGCGCGAACGCGCTCGTGTGCCGCGGCAGCAGCCCGGCGAGCTCCGGGCAGTGGCGCAGCACGACGGAGGTCATGCCGCCCTCCCGCACCCAGTCCAGACCGAGCGGGGTGTAGACCTCGGGCCGGTAGTCGACGGTGAGGAAGCGGTCGCTCTGCAGCCGCCTGCTGGCCATCAGGACGAAGACGCGGAACGCCGTGTCGCTGAAGCCGAAGCCCCTGGGCGGGTTCTCCGCGAACAGGCCCACCATGGTGTCGACCTCGTCGACCGAGCGGTAGACCTCCTTGAGCCGGTCCACGGTCTCGGGATGCGGCGACAGCTCCTCGAAGGACCTCAGACGCGGTTTGTGCAGGCCGGCCCGGAAGTCGTTGTAACGCGGAATGGCACGCCGGCGGGCGCGGACCAGGTCGACGACCGACAGGTCGATGATCTCGCCGTCCCGCTCGAAGTGCTGCAGCGCGCGCGGGTGGTTGTGCAGGGTGACCGCTCCGGGGTGCGCGACGCCGAAGGAGTACAGGGTGTTCGCGAGACCCGTCTCACGGATCCGCTTCTCGGCCCGGTCGCTCTGGATCTCCGTGAACCCCACCGTCTCCCGCCGCTGCCCGGAGTCGTGGTCGTACAGCTCGAAGTCGTCCGGGAGCAGGGGGTGCATCCGGTAGACGGTGATGTACTCCTCGGTCAGCGAGAACGGCACCCCGTGGTGGTGCGGCAGCGTCCCCGGGATGCCGGTCCGCGCCCGGTTCTCGAACAGCCACAGGCCGAGCTGGGTCGGCCAGGTCCTCGGCGGGCCCTCCCAGTTGGTCCGCATGGCGATGCGGACGGCCTCGGTGCCGAGGACCGCCGGGGTCCACTCCAGGGTGTGGATCTTGGCGATCAGCGCGGAGACCACCAGCCGCGCCGTCTGGTGGATCCGCTCCTCGGTCATCGCCGGGTACGCGGCGCGCAGCGCCCCGCACACCGCGTTGTGCTCACGGGCGAACAGGGTGTGCAGCGCGCTGAGCCCCATCCACCAGCTGTCGTGGAACCCGGTGTGCGGGATGCCGTGCGGCCCGGCCGGCAGGAAGTCGTCCTCCAGGCGCAGCCCCGCGCCGCCGCCCGGCTCGCGCAGCGACCGCGCGGTGTACTTGTCCGAGCCGTACAGCTCCGACCCGTCCCACCAGTGCGAGACGGTGTTGCGGAACACCGGGCAGCCGCCGCCGGGACGGTCGACGGCCCTGTTCTCCGCGATCCGCATGACGCTCTCGGGCGGTCCGCCCGGTGTGTTGCGCCAGGGGCCGGTGCCGGGCGGCAGCGGCACCTCCACGCTCCGCTCGCCCGCCTTGTACCGGGGGTGGTCGACCCAGTCGTGCACCTGGAACTGGATCCACGCGGCGGCGAGGACGTTGAGCGAGGTTGCGGGCAGGAAGGTCTCGCGGTGCAGCAGCCGGCGGCTGACCGTGACCGGGTTGGGCACGTCGAAGAGGCCGGGCCGGAGAACGGGCGTCAGGTTGCGCCCGAAGACGGCACCGGCCGCGCCCATCGCGGGGTCGGACAGATCGTTGTACTGCCCGTCGTACGACCGCTCCGTGCGCAGCCGCTCGGGCACGGGGGCGGGTACCGTCTGCGCCGTCGGCGGGCCCTCGTCGCGGGGTCCGCCGTCGTGCAGGTTGTGCCGGCGCAGCACCTTCCGCAGGAGGATCAGGTTCAGCAGGCTCAGCCGCGGCGGCAGCCGGTGCCAGGGCACGAAGCGGTTCAGCAGCCCGAACACGGCGGTCGCGACGGGCGCGAGCAGCCGGTTGCGCAGCGGCTCGTCGTCGGTGAAGCGCATGCCGAGCCGGTGGGCGCTCGACGCCTGGTACGCGGCCTTCCGCGCCCGGTTGAGGTTGCCCAGCGGACGGAACTCGTCGGTCGTGTACCAGGGGTTGAAGGAGAGCTCCTCGATCCGCCGGGCGGCCGCGAGGGCCTCCGCGCTCCCCAGGTCCTGGGCGGGGAGGGTGAGCCGGCCGACCGGCAGCGCGGGGGCGACGGCGTCCTTCCACTCCACCGAGGCGTCCTCGACCGGGGTGCGCCGCTCGTCCACGTACCGCTGCACGCACAGCTCGAAGGCGACGTCCGCCGCCGCGATCCGCCGGGCGAACTCGCGGTGCAGGAAGTCCGGGTCGGTGCGGTCGGGCGCCGCCGCGGCCGGGGTGCCGGGCGCGGGACGCAGCAGGTAGCGCACGGGGCCGGCGTTCCCCCACAGCAGGGCGCCGCGGCTCCAGTAGGTCTCCGTCGCGAGGGAGCCGACGACCCGCCGGGTGACGGCCCGGACGTTGCCGCGCATCCGGCGCGCGGTGCCCCATCCCACCGCCAGGGGCAGCTTCACCAACAGCCCGAACGCCTTCGTCACCGGGTTCCGGGCACCCGCCATCGCCTTGGCGAACGCGACGAACTCGCGCGCGTCGCGGGCGTGCGAGACGGGATGGCTGCTCGCCAGCAGATCGTGGCTCTCCTCCGGGGACACCCGCACCCGGACGGCGATCCCGTGCAGGTCGTGCACCCTGTCCGGCTGCCGGATCCCGCTCGCGTTGGACAGCCGTACGGTCGCCGGGTACTCGGCGCCAGGCTGCGCGAAACCGGCGCGCAGGGCCGCGGGGAGGTCGTCGTGGAAGCGCAGCCGGGCGTTCTCCACGCCCACCGGCGCCTTGGCGTGCAGGGCGCGGGCGATCCCGCCGCCGGCCGCCCGCCGGTTCCGTGCCTGGACCCGCATCATGTCCCGGGCCAGGTCCTCGAACTCGCGCCGCTCCGCCTCGGGATCACCGCCGGCGTACCGCTCGTACCGCCGCCGGTGCCGCCCTGTCTCAGCCGTCGTCGCCATCGTCGTCGCCTCCGTGCGTACGGATGTGAACGGCGCGGGGGCCAGCACGCTACCGGCGGCGCCACGCGGTCGCAGCGGCGCTTCCCGCCATGTGCGCGGCCCCGCACCCCCGTGCAGGCAGTGGCACGTGCGCATGCGGCGGGCGGGTTCGCCCCGGACACGGGGCCGGCCCGCGCTCCCCTTCCCCGGCCGCCCCGGCAACCTCACCCGGCGGGGCGGGGATTGGCCGGGGAACGACTGCCGATATGAGCCGCGGCGGTGATGTGCTCGGGCTCCCGCTGCTGCCACGACCCGGGGGGAGGGCGATCATGCGGGACGAACACAGCGCGACGGGCCCGAGCTACGCCGAGGTACGGCCGCTCAAGTCCGAGACCGATGTCGAACCGGGGCTCACCGGCTTTCCGGTCTACCCCGACCTGGCGGAACGGCTCCTGGAGGACAAGGGGCAGCCGGACCCCGACGGAGTGATACCGCACGTGATGGCGACCTGCTCGGCGTACGCGTACGCCGGCTTCGGCATGCGGACCGACCCCGAGACCATGACCATGATCACGACGCGGCTCGGTCTGGAGCGCAGCGAGTGCTGGTCGGTGGAGCAGCGCGTGGACGCCATGTACATCGCGTCCGGCGCGTACCTGATCCAGGACCGGGACCGCCGCGTCGCGATCCTCTGCTACCGCGGCACCCAGCCCGAGGACATCATCAGCATCCTCACGGACGCCGACGTGCGTCCCGAGATGCTCTCCGTGGAGCTGGACGGCAAGCGGTACGAGGTGCACGCCGGCTTCTACCGCAATGTGCGGGCCACCCGTCATCTGGTCGTCGAGGCGCTGAACCGCGCGCTGGACGGGCAGTCCGTGGTGCCCGGCGTCTCCGGCACCCGCGGCGAGGGACTCAGGGCGCTCTACATCACCGGGCACAGCACGGGCGGCGCCATGGCGGCGCTCATGGCGGTGATGCTCACGCACGAGCCCCGCTACCGGCGCATCGCCGAGAAGCTGAAGGGCGTCTACACCTTCGGACAGCCCATGGTCGGCGGTCCGGACTTCGCGCGGGCCTGCGAGGAGACGGCCGGCCCGTCCGGCTTCCCCGTGCTGCGCGAGCGTCTGATCCGCTACATCTTCGACCGGGACCTGGTGCCCGCGCTGCCGCCCCGGCCGGTCGGACCGTACGCGCCGTTCGGCCGGGAGTTCCACTACCGCAGGCCGCGCAGTCTGGGGAACACGCTCCTGGAGTCGGCGCTCGACTCGGCGCTGGAGGCGCTCACCGTGCCGGGCGACACGGCGCGGATGATGCTGTCGCGCCCGCTGGCGGGCTGGGGCGACGCCACGGTCCGGATGACGGACGCGGTCCGCCGGTCGCTGGAACCGCTGCTGCACGCGCGGGCCACCGGATGGACCGAGAACGTCGATCCGAGGCCGCACTATCCGCAGATGGACAGCCTCGCGGGGCTCGCCGTCGTCGCCCCGCTGGCGTTCTTCGCGGCACGGCTCGCCCTGACCCGCACGATCCCGTTCAAGTACTCCTTCGACGACCACGGCCCGAGCCACTACGTGAACGCGCTCGCCCCGCCCGGGGTGCTGAGCGAGTTCGGCGACGTGCTGTAGAGGGCCCGGGACCGGCACCGCCCCGCCCGCCGTGAGAAGGCGGACGGGGCGGTGGTGCTGCGGGCGGAGGCGGCGAGCCTACTTCGTCGCCGCCTCGACCGCGTGGCCGCCGAACTGGTTGCGCAGCGCGGCGATCATCTTCATCTGCGGGGAGTCCTCCTGGCGGGAGGTGAACCGGGCGAAGAGGGACGCGGTGATCGCGGGCAGCGGGACGGCGTTGTCGATGGCCGCCTCCACGGTCCAGCGGCCCTCGCCGGAGTCCGACGCGTAGCCGCGCAGCTTGTCCAGGTGCTCGTCGTCGTCGAGGGCGTTGACCGCGAGGTCGAGCAGCCAGGAGCGGATGACGGTGCCCTCCTGCCAGGAGC
>NZ_BMQK01000019.1 GCF_014648075.1 Streptomyces ruber
CTCAAGCCGGGCCCACTGGTCGTTTGTCAGATCCCCACGTCCCACAGGACGTGATCATCAACGAACAAGATCCACTTTCGCAACAGACCCTAGGCGGGCCATCTCTGCGGTCACCGAGAACAGGTCGCGGCCGTCGCGCTCGGTGTAGCGCCCGCCGAGCAGCGGGGTGACCCGCTCGTAGAGGTACGCCGTGAGGGAGGGTGACTTCCAGGTCGCCCCGCCGAAGCGGGAGTCCCACAGTCGCGCGGAGTCGGCCGCGGCCCGCAGTTCCCGGATGTGCAGCGGTCCCACGGTGATGCGGCCGGAAGACGGCGCGAGGGGCTCGGTCGGGTTGACCAGCCAGCGGGTCACGGGATCCGAGAAGGCCGAGGCGACGAACGGCGAGCTGGCGAGGAAGGTCCGCCGGTTCAAGGTGCTCCAATACGACGAGGCTTCGGTGATCGCGTCGCGCTGGTCCCGCGGGAAGTCCAGACCGGAGTCCTGGTCCAGATGGCCGGGCCGGTCCATACCGATCTCCTCCGGACTCACCGGCCGGCCCAGTCCCTCGGACAGGACGTCGCACAGGTGCCGGGGAACGGGCCAGCGCGGCCGTACCCCGCGTCGGCACCAGTTGGCGACGGACGTGTGCGTGTATTCGCTGGTGATTCCATGGGACTGGCAGATGTGATTGAGGCGGTGGGCGAGTCTCTTGTGACTCATGCCTGATTCCTCGATCAGACTTTCGAGCCGGACATTCCGTCGCGGTCGGGATTGCTTCCCCGCTGCCGGTTCGGTCACGCGCCACCTCCTCCGGAAGCCGGCCAGTGCTCCAACAGGAGCATAGCGGCGCCGAGTTGGCGTGAGCATGGGCGGCGATTCATGAGCCCCCTCATGAGCCCTGCCGATCCTTCACGCTCATGCGATCCCCTGTTCAGGAACCGGTGGAGAACGACGGGAATACGTTTTTGAAGGGTGGGCCGAAATAATGAGACGGCAGATGAACACGCGTCGTGGGACGCCCGGCGGTACGCGAAGGGCAGGTCCGTGGAATTCCAGGCGGACGGCGCCATGGGCACGGCCTGCGGCCCGGCTGATGGCAAGGCTGCTGTGCGCCTACGCGCCGCTGGCCGGGCAGCTCCCGGCGCCTCTGCCGGCCCCGCTGCTCAACATGTTGGCACTGCTCGCAGCGCTGCTCGTGCTGCTGCCGGGCGAGGATACGGCCTCGCCGTGCTGCGCGGCCCTTCCGGGGCATCCCGGAAGAGCTGGACGAGGCCGCCCGTACGGACGGCGCGGGCGTCCGGCGGGTGCCGTGGTCCGTCGTACTGCCGCTGTCCGAGGCGGCGCTCGCCGTCAGCGGCCCGGCGCGGCATCACTTGGTGGCCGCGTCGGACCGTGCACGGACCAGTGACTGGACGTCGGGTGACGCATTGCCGTCGACCGCCCGGTCAGCCGTACCGCAGTCACGCGTTGCCGCGGTCCTCGCGGCGCAGGAGTGCCAGTTGCCGGTGGACAGCGGCAGTCACCCTGCGCTCGTCGTCGGTGGCCAGGAGATCGAGCAGCGCCCCTCGCAGCACCGCCAGCACCAGGGTGCGGCGGGCGGCGCCGTCTTCGCCGTCCCGTTCCGGCTGCGGCTGGCAGGCGGCCAGGACGTCGAGCCAGTCGTCCACGGTGGTCCCGGCGAACCCGGCCCAGGGGCCGTCGGGCTCGACGAGGGAACGGGCGTACGCCTCGACCCAGAGCCGCAGCAGCGGACGGTGCTCGTCGGCGGCGAGCCACGCCCACACCTGCTCGGCCGCCTGTGCCAGGCCGGCCGGGCGGTCGGCGTGACGGAGGCGCGCCAGCAGCGCCAGCTCATCGGCGCGGGCCCGCTCCAGCAGCGCCCGCACGAGCCCGTCCTTGTTGCCGAACAGGAACATCAGCACCCGTGTACTGGAGCCGATGGCCTCGGCCAGCGGGCGCAACGACAGATCGGCCAGACCGTGGGCGAGCACGTACTCGTAGGCGGCCTCGAGCAACTGGGTCTGCCGCGCGGACGGGTTTGCGGTCTTCGAGGACATGGATCTAGCCTAAGGGAACTGACACGATCGTGTCAGTAACAGCGCGTCACGGACAGTCTCGGGGAGTACGCGATGCCGAAGGAAGCTGCGCAGCGACAGGTTCTGATCCGCCATGCCGACCGCCCCGGTGACCTGGGCTGGGTGATCATGACTCACGGCGAGCTGTACGCCCGGCAGTTCGGCTTCACCGCCGACTTCGAGGCCCTGGTGGCCAAGATCGTCGGAGACTACGCGGCCAAGCACTCGCCTGCCGCGGAGGCGGGCTGGATCGCCGAGATCGACGGCGAACGCGTGGGCTGTGTGTTCCTGGTCGCCGGTGACCAACCGGGGGTGGCCAAGCTGCGCGTCCTGCTCGTCACCCCGGCCGCCCGGGGCCTCGGCCTGGGCACCCGCCTCGTCGAGCAGTCCCTCGCCTTCGCCCGTGCGGCCGGATACCGGCGCGTGACCCTGTGGACCACCGACAACCTGGTGTCCGCCCGCCGTATCTACGAACACTTCGGGTTCGCCCTCGCCGACGAGGCGCCTCACCGCGGGTTCGGCCACGACCTCGTCGGCCAGAACTGGATTCTCGACCTCCACGGCAGCCCTGCGCGACAAGGGTGACCGCGTCTGCGCGCGACACCGGACCCGTTCGTATGGGCCGGCACCGGCAGGTCCGTGCCGGGTCGCGCTCGTGCCATCGCCTCCGAACGACGCGAGGACCACAGCAGTGACGGGTCCGCTCCCCAGAAGCGGTGGTGGCCGGGCCGGGTCCGCAGCGGTCGCCGGGGGCTCGACGTGGTCCGGGTCGGTACGGTGTGGAGATCCCGCGCGCTGGAAGCCCTGATCGACGTCGCCCGCGCCCTGCCACCGCCTCTCCGCTTCGCCCCCGCGGGCCCGCCCAGTACATCGGGGCGCCGGCGGGCGGGCCGGTGTATGCGAAAGGCCAGACGCGCGTCCGGCCGTGGCCTCACGCTGCCGGGCAAGTACAGGCGCCGAGTACGGGCGGATGAGACATCGAATGGTCCGAGCGGGTATCCGATTCACGGTTCGCTCTCCTGCGCGGCGAGGAGCAGGCCACGCTGCAGCCGACCGGTGAGCTCGACGCCTGATGCCCGATGCCGGGGCATCAGCCCACCGCCCACGCCCCGCTTGCGCCTCGCGGGTCAGTGGTGGCGGGTCTGGTTCGCGACGGCGTCGACGGCGGCAGCGATGACGTCGGGGTGCCGGGCGACGATCCGGCTGTGGTTGGAGGGCACGGTCGCGAAGACGGTGACGTGGGGGTTGCTCGCGACGACGGGATCGAGTCCGGCACGCATCGTGCGCACCTCCTCGTCGGTGGCACCCATGTGCTTCCCGCTGGCCCTGATGAACTTCACCGGGCACCTGATCTGCGCGTAGTCGGCGGCGAACCCGGCGAGCACCTCGTTGAACTCGATGTTCGCCTCGGCCGCCTGTGCCGCCGACATGCGGGCACCGAGGCCGAGCGCGGCCAGGATCCTGATGGGGACCGCGTTCCGACGGAACAGCTTGCGGACCCGTTCCCGAAAGGCGTCGTCGATGGGTGCCATGGGGTAAGCACCGTCGACGCAGACCACTCCCCCGACCCGCTCCGGATGCCGGGCGGCATACCGGACGGCGAGCGCCGCGCCGTGCGACCAGCCGGCGAGGACCGGCCGCGCGAGGCCGGTGGCATCGAGGACGGCGGTGATGTCGTCCAGACAGCCGGCGAAGGAGTAGTCGCTGGAGACACCCGACCTGCCGCGCGCGCGTCCGTCGAAGGTGACCACGCGATACCGGTCAGTCAGGAGGGGCAGTACCGCCTTCCAGTAGCGCTGGGTGGCGTACATGCCGTTGAGCAGTAACACCGGGTGGCCATGGCCACCGGTGTCGTTGGCGTCCAGCTCGGTGTCGGCGACGCTGATTCTGAGGTGGCGGGACATTGGTGTCCTCCGGGATGGTCGAGGGGCGGTGGGAGCGCTGCTTCAGAGGCTGCGGGCGGTGATGTCGCCGTGGGCGGTGGTCGCGTGGATCTCCAGGCCGGTGGCGCCATTGTCGTTTCTGAGCGCGTTGTGGATCCGTCCGTGGGCGGTGCCCGCGTCCAGGGAGGCGGAGACGCCGCGGGCGGCGCCGACCGAGATGCCGCCGGTCTCGGTGCGCAGCGTGACCGTGCCGCGGACGGCCTCGGCGATGCGGATGTCGCCCTTCGCGGTGCGGATCTGCGCGGCGCCGGCCAGGCGGCCGACCGAGACGTCGCCCGCCTGGAGGACGAGGCGGGCGTTGACGGCCTCGTCGAGCTTGACCGAGCCGTGCGCGCTCTCGAAGGTGACTTCACCGAGGCGTCCCACGCCCCTCAGCTCGGCGTCGCCTGTCTTGGCCTCGACGCGGGAGCCGACGGGCAGCTGGACGGTGACCTCGACGGCTCCGCAGGGGCCGAGCAGCCGGCTTCTCGAGGGATCGGCCGCGATCCGCAGCACGCCGTCACCGTACTCGACCGTGATTCGCTCCGCCGCCTGCGCGTCGCGGCCCCTCGTGGCGTCCGCGGGCAGTACCTCGACCGTGGTGTCGACCCGGTCGGCGGCGATGAACCGGATGCGTCCCGCGGGGATGTCGAGGACGGCCGAGACCGGCTCGGGTGTGTCGAACCTCTGCATCGTGCTCTCCTTCGGCGCTTTGTTTCCGACACCGGCAACGCTACGTTGCGTTCACTAATCCAGCAATGGTTACGTTGCGCGCTGCCGACATAAGGGCTGGTCAAAGGTGAGAAATCGTTGCAACATCGATGAAAGGAAAGCAATAGCAACCAGAGGTTCATTGCAATGGGTTACAGGTGGACGCTACAGTGGCGACACCCGAGGAGCAGCACGAAGGAGACCGCGATGCCGGGAGGCAGGCTCACCCAGACCGAACGGCAGCACATCGCATCGGGGCTCGCCGACGGCCTCGCCTACGCGGAGATCGCCAGACGCCTGGGCCGCCCGACCTCGACGGTCACGCGCGAGGTGCTGCGCAACGGCGGCCCCCTCTCCTACCGCGCCGACCTGGCCCACCGCGCCACCGAACGCCGCGCCCACCGGCGCAGGCCGGCCTCGCCCCGGGCGGCGCAGCCGGTCCCGCAGCCGCACGGACGTGACGCCGAGGCCGTGCGCGCGTACGAGGAGACGCTCACCACCGTCTTCATGGCCTCCGGCCTGCCCAGGATGACGGCCCGGGTGACGGCCTGCCTCTACACCACCGACTCCGGCAGCCTCACCGCAGCCGAACTCGCCGCACGCCTCGAGGTCAGCCCGGCCACCGTCTCCAAGGCGATCGGCTTCCTGGAGGAGCAGGGCCTCGTCCGCCGGGAGCGCAACGAACGCCGCCGCGAGCGCTACATCGTCGACGACGACGTCTGGTACCAGTCCATGATGGCCAGTGCCCGTGCACTCACCCAGGTCGTCACCACCGCACGACAGGGCGTCACCATCCTCGGATCCGGCACCCCGGCCGCCGCCCGCCTCGAGAACGCCGCCCGCTTCCTCGACTTCGTCAGCGAGAGCACCACCCGCGCCGCCGAACAGGCCCGCGAGATCCTCCACATGAAACCCGAAGCCGCCTCGGACGGCACGACCCGAGGGTGAAAACCTGCGCGTCCGCCGTACCGCGTCGTACCGGAAGGACAGCAGCCGGCCCCCACACGCGACACCTCACCGCTGTGCGTGCCCTTCCGCCGGGCACTCGGGGCGACAGCCCACCGTCCGGAACCACACCGGGCGACATGGACGAACAGAGCCCGGCCACGGGCGGGTGGAGTCGATGCCTCGGGGCACCGGGCGGAGCGCATCACCACCGAGGGCGCGAGCCCTTCCGATGCTGCCTGCGCGACGCCGGGTCCGGGGACGAGCTGCTTCTCTTCGGTTACCTGCCGCCGCTTCCCGCCCCTCCCTACCGCAAGGTCGGGGCTGTGCTCGCGCACGCCGATCCCTGCACGGGCCCCGCGGGGATCGTCGGGTATCAGCCGGACGGGCGGGGACGGCCGCAGGTGCTGTGGGCCTACGACGATCGCGGCTGGATCCACGACGCGGCCACGGTGCACGACGGCCAGGAACCGGAAACGGTGATCACCGAGCTGCTCGCCGTCCCGGACGTGGTGCAGCTGCAGGTTCGCGCGGCGCGAGAGGAACGCGGCGAACGCGAAGGAGCTGCGGGTGAGTGAGCGGTCGGTGGAGCGCCGGCGGCGGGCCTGGCGCGAGGGCGACACGGCCGCCCTGGCCTCCGCGGGACCGCCGGAACTGCCGAAGCCGACCGGTGACCGGTTCGCCGAGCTGAGCTGGAGAAGGTGCTGGCCCGGAGTCCGGCCGTGCACGGCTGGGAGGAGCCGGTCGACACCGTAGCCCGGCTGCTCGAACCGGCTCTGACAGACAGTGGCTGGTTCGAACGGTGGGATTGCATTCTGTGAGGAATGTGAGACCCCGGTCCGGGGAACCCGAAGCGGTCGAGGTGTACTTCAGCGACGCCCGCAATGCCCATGAGTCACCCGCCCGCTACCCCTATGAGCTGCTGGTTACCCGGCACGCGCCCGCCGAGGAGCAGACGCGGCGGTATGCCGCGTCGATTCCGGCAGACGATTCCCCGCAGGACTGCCGAAGCGCGGAATTCACGATCAGCATCGCTCAACCGCGGGCCGGGCATTCTCACCCAGGTGTCGCGCCGTTGGGCTGCTGCCCGGTGCGCTCGAACCTGCCTCCGGCAACCTTCGAGAAGCTCAGCAGGCCGACGGAACGCGTGAACTTCCATGCGTGGTGTCGACCAGGAGCGGGGTACCTTCCGGTGAGCCGGGAGGAGAAGTGCCGGTACGGCGTCTGTACAGCCGACGGGTGGGCAATGCCCCGCTCCCGGCCGGCGTGGACGCGAGGACGCTATGCGCGGCGGTCAGGGGCGCGCCGCGTGGTGAAGAGCGCCGGGAACGGCTCTCGGGCCCGGGGGCACGGACGCCGTTCCAGTGGGTCATCGATTCGTGGACGACGAATCGTGCCGATCGGCAGCAACTGCATCTTGAAGACGCCTTCTTACGTGCTGGACCACTTCCCCGACTGGGTCTTCGCCTTCGACGAGTTCGGCCCACTCGGTATCCGACCTACCGCCGGCTCCGGCGGGATCTCCCGCCGAACGCCCTGACCGGGTGCCCGCCATCTTGCACCGCACCCGCGGGGTGCGCGCAGTTTCCGAGGCTGCTGCCCGGTCGGGCACGACCGCCTGTGGGGCGTCAACCACCGCAGGAAGGGCGCCGCAAACACGCTGGCCGCGCTGAAGTCGCCCCGCGCCGCCCGATCCGACGGCGCACCCGTTGACGTCATCCTCGGCAGCCTGGTCGGCCACGAGAACAGCGACATCCGCTGCTGCTGGGCGAAGAAGAACAAGGTCGAACTGCGCTTCACGCCGACCTACGCCTCCTGGGCGAACGCGATCGCTGCGCACTCCGGACCGCTGAGGCAGTCCACCATCGCCAATTCCCACCACCCCAACCACACCGAGCAGACCGGACGCTGCACGCCCACCTGCGCTGGCGCAACGCCAACGCCCGCCACCGCGACGTCCTGGCCGCCGAACGCAAAGAAGGGGCCGCATCCGCAGCGAGAAGGGCGTCCGCTGGGGCGGACGCCCTCTCAGAACCGCAGCCTGGACAACCCGGCGAATCCACGCGATCACAGCACTGGACACTCCAGACCAGCGCCCTGCTCGTTCAGCTCTGCCGGACAGCGCGTTCGATTCGATACTGCTCCGCCAGCTCCTCGAACTGTCCGGCAGCAGCCGCGCTCACCGTGACCGGCCGGGTCTCGCCCACAACACCGCGCACCTGGTCGGCCACCTGCGCGGCCCGCCTGGCTGTTGCGTAGACGCCCAGGACAAGGACCGTGGCCTCGCTGCCGTCGTCAGCCCGCTCGTCGTCACCCGCGGTGAAGCAACTCCACGGCACGTCACATGGCGGCGCGTGGTCGGGGTCCGGACACAGCAGACGCGTGACCGGCTCCTTGAGCACCAACGCCTCCTGCGCGCTCAGGCATCCATGGATTCGGATCTCGTACGTCCCAGGCTCATCCACAGCCGTCACGTCTCCCTCAAGCTGCCGGCACCGCTCCGCGACTCCGACGGTAATGAGCACGGAGCAGCGCCGCATCAGGTCTGTCCCCTAGGTGATGACGATTCGAGGCTCGGCAGTGAGCCGGCAGCAGCCCCGGTGATCGTTTCCGGTCACAGCACCCGGGTCAGTGTTCCTAGCCAGACGGATTCGGATCGGCGAGCGTGTCACGACGGCACGGCGGGGCAGTTGGTGCCCCGTGGTGGGACTGCCAGGTCGGCCAGGTAGCTGTCCACGGCGTCCTCCATGCACGGACCGCGGGTGACGCTGCCGTGCCCCTGGCCCTCGTAGGTGAGGAGCACGCCGCTGCGGCCGAGCTGCCGGGCCACCGAGACCGCCCACGGGTAGCCGGTGGCGGGGTCGTGCAGCGCGTTGGACACCAGGATCGGAGAGGCACCGTGTACGTGCAGGCGGTGTTGCGGGTTGGCGGTCGGCGCGCCCTGACACGCCGCCACCATGTGGAGCGGCAGCAGGTACGGCAGGTCGGGCGCGGTCCTGTTCATCATGGCGACGAGCGAGGCGTACTCCCGGTAGTCGCGCACTGGCAGGTGCCAGTCCGAGCAGAAGACCGGGGTCGCCGGGTGCAGCGGCGCTGTCGAGGTGGGCGACGCGGGCAATGGCCTGCTCACCTCCATCCTCGCGATCGCCGTGGCCAGGCCCGCGTAGTCGGCCTCGTAGAACCTCCGGAACGCGATCTTGTTGACCAGGTCCGAAGACGACAGCGAGGTGCCCGGTTTCGCCGGGTCCTCCAGCTCGCCGCGCCCGGCCCGGGCCAGCAGGCCCTGCCAGACGGCGCGGACGTCGCGGCCTTGCAGCGCGCAGTCCGCGGCACCGTCGCACCACTTCACGAACTCCTGGAACGAATCCTGTGCCGTGGCCGCCTCGGCCTGCAGGAAGGCACGGGCGGTCGGGACGCTGTGGTCCATGACGCTCTCCAGCACCATCGCACGCACGCGGCGCGGGTAGGTCTCGGCGTACTGCGCACCGAGCAGCGTGCCGTACGAGCTGCCGTGGAAGGTCAGTTCCCGCTCGCCGAGGGCGGCTCGGAGGGCGTCCAGGTCCCGGACCGTCTGGGCGGTGTCGAGGTGGTCGAACACCGGGCCGGTACGGGCCCGGCAGTCCGCACGGAGCCGCCTGTTGTACACCACGGTGGCGTCGAAGTCCGCCTGGCTCCTCAACTCCGGTGACGGCCGCTCGGCCAGCAGGTCGCCGGAGCAGGTCACCGGGTTGCTGCCGCCCACGCCGCGCGGGTCGAAGCCGACGATGTCGAACCTGCTGCGGACTTCGGGGCTGAACCGGCCGACACGGCCCACCACCATCTCCACCCCCGAGTCGCCCGGCCCGCCGGGGCCGAACACCAGCGAGCCGACGCGTGCGCCGGGGTCGGTCGCCTGGCGGCGGGCCACGGCCAGGTCGAGTCTCGGCCCGCCCGGGCGGGCCCAGTCGACCGGCACCGAAAGAGTGGCGCACTCGGCTCCCGGCTGTGCCGGGTCGTCACACGGTGCCCACCGCAGGGCCTCGCCGGCAGACGGCGACGCGTGGACGGCGGGAGCGGCGGCGAGGCCGGTGATGACGGCCATGGCGGCGCCCACGGCCATGGCCGTGCCCCGCGCGGGGATGCGCCGCAGTGCGGATCTGCCCCTGAACGGCATGGACCCTCCTCGTGAAGACAGCGGATGCGGAAGACATGCGGACCCGGCCGGGGCACCGTCGCCACGGTAGATGCACTGCCTCCCCGGTGGTGCCCCTGTCAGGGTTTTCTCCGGGTCGGGTCGGGGACCCCTCAGGGGCGATCAGGACGCAGGCCGGGGAACGGTCAGTGTTCAGGTCAGGGGAGCCCTCCCTCGCAGTCTCGGTCGGCCCGTCAGTCGCGAGGCCGAACCCCACCTGTCGTGCGGGATGTTCATCGGTTAGTTCAGTCAACACGGCGCGCCCGACTCGCCGTGTACGCGGGCGGGCGGGTGCTGCTGCGCCCGAGAAACGGCACCGCCATGACACCGGCGTTCCCTGAGATCCGGGCGGCGGCCCTCGCCCAGCTGCCGGCGGACACCGGGCCCGGCGGCGTCATGTGACCTGTCTCCGGGTCTCACCGAGTCGCCGTCTCACGCGTACCCTTCACTGCCTCCCAGCTCACGATGAGCCGGCCGGGGCCTATTCGCGATGTCCCGTGGCTTTGCGGCCCACGGCTCTTCGCGGGGCGCTCACGCCTTCGAGGAAGCGGGGGGACGTGGGGGCGGGTTCGTCACGCTGTCCCCGACCCTCTCCTGGATCGGGCGAACTGCCAGGTCGCGCCGTGTCGGCAGGCGCCCGGCCTCGGCCGCCGCCGGCGCGCCCGGCATTTCCTCGCGGGTGAGGTCCGTGCCGTGGCAGGGGGCACCGGGCTGCCGGCGCCATGAGTCCGCCAGCGTCCCGGCGTCGAGCGCGGCGAAGCCGGTGTCCTCGACGAGCCCCATGCCCACCCGGCGGTCCCGGTCCGGTGTCGGCGGTGACGATGCTGGCGATGCGGTCCGCACTGCCAGCGGGCTTGTCGTTGGTGGCGAGCGAGTGCGGTCCGATCGCGTTCCATGCCTTGGCGGCCGGGCGGCCCAGTTGTCCGATGCCCCCGCCCGCGGGCGCGCATCCGTGGTCGGGGGGTGGACGTTCTTCGCCGGCCGGGGCATCCAGCGCACCCTCGACGTGGTTCTGGTGGCACCCGACGTCGTGCTGGAGGTCGCCGTCGATGTCGTCCGTGACCAGGCCGGACGGTGGAGGAACCCTGTCCGCCCGCACCGCATTCGAGCCGAGATGCATCCGATGCAAGTGCCGAAGGCCGGAGAACCGGAGTGTTGAGTCCGTCGGGCGTGATGTCGTCGGGGACTGACGCACGACTGCAGCCGATCATTCCCGCGCGTGCGCGGTCACTGGCCGGCTCAGCACATCCCAGTGGCCGTTGCGCCCGTGGTTTCGTCGGAAATTCCTGGTCATGAGCGACCCGACACGGCTACCGTCAACGTCTCCACTCTCACGGGTCCTTGGGGGACATCCATGGACGTCCGCGCGCTGCGGTCTATGCCGGCACTCGGCACGGTGACTGCCGGGGTCCTGATGGCCTCCGGGTGCTCCGCGGGGCCGGCTGCAGGAACAGATACGGTGGAGCCGCCGGCGACCGCATCGGCCAAGACCGCCGTAGCGCCTCTGACGCGGGCGCAGCTGCGGGCGCTCACCTTCAAGGAGGGCGAGGTCGCGGGGGCGCACGAGGGCGGGATCGCGGTGCGGGACCCTGAGCCGAGAGAGGAACAGCGCTCCTTTCCGCCGGTGTCCGACCCCACGTGCCAGACTGTGCTCGACATCCGCGACGGGGAGCGCGCGTCGACCGTCGTCTTCCAGGTCTTCAACTGGAAGGGTGACGCCTGGGGTGGCGGCTCGACGCTTGCCGCTTACGAAGACGGAAAGGCCCGGCAGGCCTTCGCTCAGCTCAAACAGGCACTCGGCTCCTGCCGCTCGTACGAAGGCACAGGCTGGGTGGGGAAGTTCAAGTCCACGCTGACGATGGAGCAGGCCCCGGACGTCGGGGACGAAGCCGTGCGATTCAGGGAGACCATCCCTATGGGCCCTGAGCAACCCGGGGAGCGCAACGAACAGTTCACCGTGGTGCGGGCCGGGAACACGATCGTGACGTTCCAGAAGCTGAACGTCGGTGGCAGCGCGTCCTTCCCCGCCGATCTGGTCGGCCGGCAGGTCGAGCGGCTGCAGAACGCACAGCGCCCCTGAGGCCGGCTCACGCGTCAGGACCCGGCCAGAGCTCGGGGAGCCAGGCGGTCAGCGTTTTGGCCTCTGGCTGAGCGTAGCCGCCCCTTCGGGAGAACGAGACACCGGGCTGTTCCGGGACCGTCCGAGGTGAGCCGACACCGGCCGACAAGGGCAGAAGCACACGGCGCCCGGCCCGGTCGGAGTCGTGGGCTTCCTCCGTGTCACTGGCCAGCGGGTTCCTTCGATCAGTAGGCCGGCAACTGATCGCCCCCTTCAGACCGACACCTTGCACACCGTGTGGTCCGGACATACCGCAGCCTTCATCCGTCGTCAGCTCCCGACGACATCACGCCGACGGAATCAGTGGATGGAGGTGGCTCGTCCTGCGGGGCATGCGGCTGCGCTCGAGTTGATCGTATGAGTGTGCCGCCATTACCGAAGACAAGTGTGCCGAGCCTGTCATCGACGCGCCCGACGCGGCCGGCCGGACTTGCTGCGGACAGGTGGACAGCGTCAATCTCCACAGCGATCACAAGGCTCAGTACGGGTCGAAGGCGTTCGCCGACGCCAGCCACCGCGCCGGGATCCTGCGGTCCGGGAGGCGCTCGCGTCTCCGCGGACAACGCCGCCGCGGAGACATTCTTCGCCTCGCTCGGGCGGGATGCCCGGCCCAACCGGCGCGGCCGGCCGACGCACGAGGCTGGCTCGTGATCTTTCGCTGGCTCAGCTTCTACAGCCACCAGCGCAGGCACTCCGCAATCGGAGCGGTTCGGGCCACGGCATGAGCAGGCCGGAACACGGCCGACGCGTGATCGCTGCCTGTCCGGGACCCGCTTCGGCGGCGCGGTCGTTCGTCCGATCGATCCCGTCGGTCGTCGCGGAGCGCCCCACGCCAAGGCCGATCCGTGCCTGAAGGCCGGACCACGCGCCTGTGAAGGGATGACCGGCAGCCGAGCCTGCCCACACCACGACGACACCCTTGGGGCACGACAGACAACTGCGTGATCCCGGCCTCGGTGCAACGGATTCGAGTGGAACCGGGCACGGCCTCGCCACAACGTCATCGGCCCCGTGCCTCGGCTAACGCCGTCCGGAGACGTCCGGGAACCAGGACGAGAGCTCCATCAGGGATGACAGACCCAACCGAGAGACCGAAGCGGCAGAGCGACCGAGTTATTGAATACGACTTTCATTAAAGGTAGTCTCGGCCGGGCTTCGGCCGCTCACACGTCGGACTCACGCTCCCCACAGGAGTGGGACCGGACGACCCGCCCCGCAAGCGGCGAGTACTGCCGGACCAGCCCGGCTGCGTGAATCCCGAGGAGGGCCGGACGCCCCGGCCACCACAGGTGCACGGCCGCGCGGTCCGCACGAGCAGCGGCCGGCATCGGGCGATGTCGGCGATGTGGACGCGGCCGCCCGATGCGACGGATCGGCTGCACCCGCGACGCCGGTCGTGCCCTCGGCCACGGCGGGCCGAAGCGCCGAGTACGCGCGCCCGCCCATCGGCGGGCGTCCTGACACCCGATCCATGGAGTGATGATGAGCGACCCCTACGAGCGGTCCGCGGAGTATCTCGACATCATGATCGCCGACGCCTGGCAGCCGCTGGCTCCGGCACTGGCGGACGTATTGACCGGCGCAGAGGCGAAGACCGGAGCGGTGGTGGATCTCGGGGCCGGATCCGGCCGAGGCGTGCGCGTCATCCACGACGCACTCCCCCGGACGCCGATCCTGGCCGTCGAGCCCTCCGTCGCCATGCGCGCCGTCTTGCTGGCGCGCGTTCACGACGATCCCGAACTGCGCCGACGGGTCACGGTGATCGCCGGTGACTGCGCGGATTTCGATTGGCCCGACGGTGTGCGCGCCGTGGTGGCGCTGAACATGCTGGGGCACCTGCCTCCGGCACAGAGGCGCGCATTGTGGGCCCACGCCGCCCGGCATCTCGCCCCCGGCGGAGTGCTGGTGGTGAACATCGCTCCGCCGTTCGAGCCGACGGCCGTGGAGCGGGTGCGGATGGCCCATGTCGCCGTCGGCCAGCTGGAGTATGAGGGGTGGGCGAGCGCACGGCCCTCGGGTGCGGATGAGATCACCTGGCACATGGAGTACCGGACCCTGCGCCGGGGCCGTCCGCTGACGCAGGCGTCGGTGGAGTACCGCTGGTGGGTGGCTCCGGAGGAGACGCTGGCGGCCGAGGCGGCCGGGGCCGGCCTGTCCTTCCGGCCGACGGGCGCCCCGGACGTCGGACTGCGGGTCCTGACGCGGATCGGCGGCAACGACCTGTCCACTAGTTGATTCGAAAATCATTTTCATTTAGGTTCGTCGGTGTCCAGCTCCCCCTGCCCCAGCAGCGGGGGAGCACCTTCCTGCCCCGCGCTGCAACGGAGACCGGATGAACCAGCCTGTGCCGAGCGACGACCTCCTCACCTGCGTCATCGACTGCATAGCCGAAGTCCTCGGCACACCACCGCAGCGGATTGCTCCGAGCGGTCCGCTCGCGGCTCTGGGGCTCGAATCGTTCACCGCCGTTCGGCTGAGGCGGCGAATCCGCGAACGCACCGGTCACGACCTGCCGTTGACCGCCTTCCTCGGGGACACCGCCACCGCCCGGGCGGTCACGGACCGGCTGCTGGACGCGCAAAGCCCCGGCACCGCTTCGCCCGACCGATGTACCGGTGCCCTGGCAGGGATCCCCGCGGATCCTGCGGGGGCGCGGCGGGACGAGGAGGAGACGAGCGAGGGATTCGCCCTGACGCCGATTCAGGCCTCCTACCTGGCCGGACGGGCCGAAGGCCTGCCGCTGGGCGGGGTGGCCACCTTCTACTACCACGAGTACGACCGCACTCCCGAGGACACGGACCCGCTCGCGGACGTGGCCCGGCTGGAAACCGCGTGGAACCGGCTGGTCGAGCACCACCCGATGCTGCGGATGACGGTGGACGACCGCGGCCTCCAGCACATCCACCGCACCCCCGGCCCCTTCCGGATCGGTGTCACCGACCTGCGTCACGAACCCGCCGGCCGGGTCGAGGAAACACTGTCCGCCCAGCGTCGCGAACGCTCCCACCAGAACCGGCCCACCGGCTCCTGGCCGCTGTTCGACATCCACGCGACGCTGCTGCCCGACGGACGGATCCGGCTGCACGTCGGCGTGGACGTGCTCCTGACCGACCTGGCCGGCTGGATGCTGCTCATGCGGCAGTGGGGCCGCCTCGTCGAGGACCCCTCGTACCGCCTCCCCGAACCGGCGGCGCGGTTCCCCGACCTCCTGCGCGCCCGGGCCCAGGACCCCGAGTGGACCGCCCGGCGCGCCCGGGACCGTGCCTACTGGGCCGAGCGGGCTCCCTCCCTGCCGCCCGCGCCGCGGCTTCCGGTGCTGCGCGACCCGGCCGACACCACCCCGCCCCGCTTCGTGCGCTCCGCCGCCGCGCTCGACGCCGACACCTGGGCGGCACTGCGCGCCCGGTGCGCCGAGAACGCGGTCACACCGACCGCCGCGCTGCTCGCCGCCTTCGCCGTCGTACTCGGCCGGTGGGGCGCCGGCGAGCGCATATGCCTCAACACCACCCTCTTCGACCGCCCGGAGGACGCCGCCGAGGCCGAGGGCGTCGTAGGTGACTTCACCACCACCGCCCTGGTCGGCACGCCCCGTCTCACCCCCGCCGACTGGAAGGGCTTCGCCGACTACGCGGCCGCCGTCAACCACCGCTTCTGGGAGGACCTGGACCACCGGTCCGTCTCCGGCGTAGAAGTGCTCAGGGAACTGCGGACGCGGACCTCGCGACCGGGACAGCCGCTGCAACCGGTGGGCGCCCCCAGCCACCCGGTGGTCTTCACCAGCGGTGTGGGCCTCGACGCCGACGGGGAGCCCCCGGCCGCCTGGATCGGCCAGGAGGTCCACGGCATCTCCCAGACCCCGCAGGTGCTGCTCGACCACATCGTGTGGGACGAGGGCGGACGGCTGCGCCTGGCCTGGGACGCGGTCGAGGGCGCCTTCCCCGACGGCTGGATCCCGGCCCTGCTCGACGCCTACGTACGCCTGCTGCGCACCCTGACCGAACCCACCGCCTGGCGCGACCCCTCGCTGGGCTGGGACCCCTCCTTCCGCCCGGAAGAGCCCCTGGACGCCACGCCCTTCCCGACCGCCGGCCCCCTGCTGCACGACCCGGCCGCCGACGCGGCACGCCGGCACCCGCGCCGGCCGGCCCTGCGCACCTCCACCGCGACGGTCACCCACGGCCGCCTCGCGGACAACGCCGCCGCCACCGCGGACCTGCTGACCGCTCACGGCGTGGGCCCCGGCGACATGGTGGCCGTCGCCTGCGAGAAGAGCGCCGCGCAGATCACCGCCGTACTCGGCGTCAGCGCCAGCGGAGCGGGCTACCTGCCCGTCGAGCCCTCCTGGCCGGCCGCGCGGATCGCCGCCGTCTGCGAACGGGCCGGTGTCCGGCACGCGCTGACCGGCCGGGGCGTGGGCGTCGAGTGGCCCGAAGGTGTCGTCGTGCACCGCCTGACCGCCGCGGGCCGCCCCGCCCGCAGTACCACCCGCCCCGCCGGCCCGGCGACACAAGGCTCTGTGACGCCGCGCCCGGACGATCTCGCCTACACCATCTTCACCTCCGGCTCCACCGGCAGTCCCAAGGGCGTGGAGATCCAGCACCGAGCCGCACGCGTCACCATCGACGACGTCGTCGACCGGTTCTCCATCGGCCCCGAGGACCGGGTGCTGGCACTGTCGGCCCTCAGCTTCGACCTGTCCGTGTTCGACATCTACGGCGTCCTCGGCGCAGGCGGCAGCCTCGTCCTGCCCGACCCCGCACGGCAGCGCGACCCGGAGCACTGGCTCGAACAGGCCGGCCGCCACGGCGTCACCGTGTGGAACACCGCCCCGGCCCTGCTGGAGATGCTCGTCGAGTACGCGGAGATGGAGCCCGACACCGCCGCCACGGCACTGAGCACCCTGCGCCTGGTGATGCTCTCCGGCGACTGGATCCCGCTGAACCTGCCCGACCGGCTGCGCCGGCTCGCCCCGCAGGCACGCGTGATGAGTTTGGGCGGCGCCACCGAGGCGTCCATCTGGTCCATCACGTATCCCGTCGAGCGCGTCGATCCGCGCTGGCGCAGCATCCCGTACGGCCGTGCCCTGCGCGGCCAGAGTTTCCTCGTTCTCGACGAGGACGGGGCACCCTGCCCGGTCGGCGAGGCGGGAGAGCTGTTCATCGGCGGTGACGCACTGGCCCGCGGCTACACCGCCGACCCCGTCCAGAGCGCCGAGCGGTTCGCCGTCCACCCCGTCCTGGGCCGCCGGCTGTACCGGACCGGGGACATGGGCCGGTGGACCGCCGAGGGCACCATCGAGTTCCTCGGGCGCGTCGACCGCCAGGTGAAGATCCGCGGCCACCGCATCGAACTGGGCGAGATCGAAGCGGTGCTCGGCCGCCACCCGGCGGTCCGCCAGTGCGTGGTGTCCTCGGTACCCGGTCCCGACGGCCGGCCCCGGCTCGTCGCCCATCTCTCCCCCCGGGGAGCGAGCGCCCCGCCGACCGCCGGGGAACTGGCGCAGGCCCTGCGCGAGCGCCTGCCCGACTACATGGTCCCCGGACGGTTCGTCGTCCTGGACCAGCTGCCGGTCACGGCCAACGGGAAGATCGACCACGCGGCGCTGACCGCCGCACCGGCGGGCGCCCGATCGGCCGGTGCGCCCGCACCGGGCACGGCCTCTCCCGCCGGACCGCCCACCGACCAGCTTCCCGAGGACACCGGCACGGTCCCGGCCGTTCCCTCCCTCTCCTCCCCCGGCTCCGATTCCACGGCCGCCGCGGTGGGCGAGGAGTGGGTCACCGCCGCACTCGCCGAGGCCGCCGCCCTGGGACTGGAAGCCGCGCTCGTGGTACGGCCCGGCCGGCTCCGCCCGGACCAGGCCCTGGATGCGGCCGCCCGGTGGCTGCGCAACGTAGCGCGCACCACCGACGGAACGACAACCTCACCGCGCCTGTCCGCCGACGGGCTGGCCGAGGTGGTCTGCCGCCCCGGCGGGAACAGCGACGCGACGCCCGGCACCGCCTTCGCCGCGCCCCCCGCCGCGTGCACCGACAGGCCGCTGCCGGCCGCAACGCCGGCTCCGGGCCCCGCGGTCGCTGCGGACCGGCGCACCACCGCTTCCCGTGGCGGGAGCGGGCACGGTTCCGCCACCGCCGTGGACCCGACCGTACTCGAAGCGCTGACCGTCATCCTGCGCGACTTCACGGAGGAGCCGGTCACTTCCGACAGCACCTTCGGCGCTCTCGGGGCGACCTCACTCACCCTGGTCCTCACCCACCGCAGACTCCGCGAGAGCATCGCCCCCCGCCTGACGCTGGCCGACATGTTCGCGCACCCCACCGTCGCCGCCCTGGCCGCCCGTATCACCGCGCAACGCGCCATACACACCGCAGACGCCACGGACACCGCCGCCCCCACCGTCGACGACACCCCGTCGACGCCCCCGCACGACGCACGGCCCACGCGCAGGACCTCCCGCGTCGCCGCACGCGCCCTCGCCGAGGAGACCACGCGATGACCGCACCGACCACCCCCCGTCCGGACCACCCGCCCGTCAACGACGACCTGATCGCCGTCACCGCCCTGGACTGCCGCTTCCCCGGCGCTCCGGACACCCCGGCCTACTGGGACCTGCTGGCCGGCGGCCGCAGCGGACTCACCCGGCACACCGAGCGGGAACTCGCCGCGAGCGGCGTGCCCGCACGGCTGTCGGCCAACCCCGCCCACGTACCCGTCAGTGGACTCATCGACGGACAGGACCGCTTCGACCCCGAGCCGTTCGGCCTGACCGACGCCGAGGCGGCCGTCATGGACCCGCAGCAGAGACTCTTCCTCGAAGCCTGCCTGCGGGCCCTGGAGAGCGCCGGGCACGGCGGGGGCGCCGGGGCGGGCGCGGTGGGCGTCTTCGCCGGTGCCGCCCACAGCGACTACCTGACCCGCAACCTGGCCGACCGGTACGCGGCCTCCGCGACCGACCCCGTCGGCAGTCTGCAGGCGGCCCTCGCGGGAGTGGCCGACTACCTGCCGCTGCACGTCGCGCACCGGCTCGCGCTGACCGGGCCCGCCATCGCGGTGGGCACCGCCTGCTCGACCTCCCTGGTCGCCGTGCACCTGGCCGTGCAGTCCCTGCTGGCGGGCGAGTGCGACACCGCGCTCGCCGGCGGGTCCTCCCTGATCGTCCCGCAGGGCCGGGGCTACCTGCACGTCCCCGACGGGATCTTCTCCGCCGACGGACACGTGCGCGCCTTCTCGGCCGAGGGCACGGGCATCGTGCACACCCAGGGCGTCGGCGTGGCCGTGCTGCGCCGGCTGAAGGACGCGCTCGCCGACGGCGACCCGGTCCTGGCCGTCGTGCACGGCTCCGCCGTCAACAACGACGGCGGCGACCGCACCGGTTTCACGGCCCCCTCGCCGCGCGGGCAGGCCCGCGTCGTCTCCGAGGCCCTCACCGTCGCCGGCCTCACCCCGCGGGACATCTCCTACGTCGAGGCCCACGGCACCGCCACCCGCCTGGGTGACGTCGTCGAGGTCGCCGCGCTGCGCCGTGTCTTCGGCGACACCGGCCCGGCCTGGTGCGCGCTGGGCTCGGTCAAGAGCAACATCGGGCACGCCAACACGGCCGCCGGCATCGCCGGGTTCGCCAAGGCCGTCCTCGCCCTGCACCACGGCCTGCTGCCGCCCACCCTCGACGCCCTGCCCCTCAACCCCGACCTCGGCCTGGACGGCTCCCCCTTCACCGTCGTCCACGAGGCCACGCCCTGGACCGGGCATCGGTACGCGGGGGTGAGCTCCTTCGGCATCGGCGGCACCAACTGCCACGTCGTCCTGGGCAGCGCCCCCGTACGGCCCGAGCCGCCCGCCGACCCGCGCCCGCAGCTGGCCCTGCTCAGCGCGCACCGCGACGACGCCCTGGAACGCCTGGCCGACGCCACCGCCACCACGCTGCGGACGAGCGCGGCCGGCACCGCCGACGCCGCGTACACCCTGCACACCGGCCGCGGCACCCTGGCGCACCGCGCCGCCGCGGTCCTCACCGGTGACACGGAGACCGACACCCGGGCCCTGCGCACCGCAGCCCGCCGACGTCCCGGCCCCGCCCGCCCAAGGGTCGTGCTCGCCTTCCCCGGCGCCGGGGCGCAGTACGCGGGCATGGGCCGCGACCTGTACGCCGAGGAGGAGGAGTTCGCGCGCACCGTACGCGAGTGCGCCGGCCTCTTCGACGACGGCACCGGCGTCGGCCTGACCGGGCTCATCACGGCCGCTCCCTCCGACGACCGGGCGCGCCGGCTGCTGCGCGACCCCGCCTTCGGCCTCCCCGCCCTGTTCACCGTCTCCCTCGCCACCGCGCGCACCCTGCGCTCCTGGGGCGTCGAACCGGACGCGGTGGTGGGCCACAGCCTCGGCGAGTACGCGGCCGCCGTGCTGGCCGGGGCCCTGTCCCTGCCGGACGCGGCGAAACTGGTGGCGGTCCGCTCGCGCGGCGTGTCCCGGGTCGCCGGCGGCGGGGCGATGCTGACGGTCCCGCTGTCCGAGGAGCACACCCTGGCCCTGCTCGCCGACCACCCCGGCCTGGACCTGGCCGCCGTCAACAGCCCGCGGTCCTGCGTGGTGTCCGGGCCCTCGCAGGCCGTCGCCGCACTGGAACGCGTCCTCACCGCCCGGGGCGAGCGCACCGCACGGCTCCACGTCGACGCGGCCCTGCACTCCCGGCTGGTCGACCCGGTCCTGCCCGAACTGCGCGCGGCCGCCGAGACCGTCGACCCGCGGACTCCCGCCGTCCCGCTCGCCACGACGCTCACCGGGAAGTGGCTGCACACCGCGCCCGACGCCGACCACTGGGCGGCCCACCTGCGCTCCACGGTGCGCTTCTCCGACGCCCTGGCCACCGCCCTGGAGGGGGGACCGGCCGTCCTGGTGCAGGCCGGGCCGGGCAGCGCGCTGCTCCAACTGGCCCGCGGGCAGCGGGACACCCGGCCGCCCGCCACCGTGGCCACCTTCCCCGACCGTGACGAGACCCGCGGTGGGCGCGCCGCGCTGCTCGCGGCCGCCGGGGAGCTGTGGACGTACGGGATCGACCTGGACGCCGCGGCCCTGCACCGCCCGGGACGCCGCCGGATCGCCCTGCCGGGCCTTCCCCTCGCCCCCCGCAGGCTGTGGATCGACCCGCCCGCCGCGCGTCCCGCGCAGGGACGTCCTGCCGCGGGGGCACCGGACCCGGCCGACGGCGGTGCCACCCCCGCACCGGCCGCACCCGACGAGACCGAGCCCTTCCAGCTGCCCATGTGGCGGCGCACGCCCCCGCCCGCCGCGCACCGGCCGGAGCCGGCGGGCCGGTGGCTCGTCGACGGCCCGCAGGGTTCACCGGTGCAGGAACAGATCCGTACCGCGCTCGCCGCCGCCGGGGCCAGCACCGTCACCCTCGACGAGGCCGCCCGCACCCCGGACACACCCTGCACGGGCGTGATCGTGATCGACTCGTACGACGGCTCCGCTTCCATGGAGTGCGACGGCGACGGGACCGATCCCGCCGAGGCCGTGACCGCGTCGGTCCTGCGCTACGCGCGGCTGGCCCGGGCGATCGCCGCCTGGGCGCACCGGACCTGTCTGCTGCACGTCAGCCGGAACGCCCAGCAGGTGGAGAGCGCCGACCGGCCGGCGGCCCACGGCGCCGCGGCCCTCGCCGTGCCCCGCGTCCTCGCCCAGGAGTTCCCCGGACTGCGCTGGCGCGCCCTGGACCTGCCGGCCGGACCGCCGGACGCCGCCGCCCTGCGCGCCGTGTGCGCGGAGGCCGCGGACCTGGCGTCCGGTGCCCCCGGCGGCGTGGAGAGCGCCGTGCGCGGCGGCCACCGCTGGATACGGGGCATCGCCCCCTGGCGGCCGGCCGAGCCGGTGGCGGACACGGACGAGCACGCCGGTGCCGGTACCGGCACCGCGGTGGTCCTCGGCGGGCTCGGCGACGTGGGCCTGGCCCTCGCCGGGCACCTGGCCCGCTCCGGACGGCGGGTCGTCGTGACCGGCCGCACCGGACTCGCCCCGGACCCCGAACCGGGCAGCACCATGGCCGAGCGCGCCGCGACCGTACGCCTCCTGCGCGAATCCGGCGCCGACCTGGAGATCCGCGCCGTGGACGCCGCCGACCCGGGCGCCACCGCCGGCCTGCTGCGCGAACTGACCGACCGTGACGGCCCGCTGGACGTGGTCGTGCACGCCGCCGGCGTGGTCGCGTCCGCGGCGATCGCACCGCTGCGGGCCACCGAGGAGCAGGCCGTACGCGCCCACGCACAGGCCAAGGTCACGGCCGCCCTGGCGCTGCGCGCCGCCGTGCGAGCCCTTCCGGCCGGCCGTCGGCCGGGCACCGTCCTGCTGATGTCCTCGGCCACGGCGTTCGTCGGCGGCCTGGGCCTGGCCCCGTACGCCGCGGTCAACCGCTACCTGGACGCGCTGGCCGAGCACGAGCACGGCGCGGACCCGGAGGCGACCCGCTGGCTCAGCGTGGCCTGGGACGCCTGGCGCGTGGGCCCGGGCCTCACCGAGCGCACGGTGGCCGCCCGGCACTCGATCGGCCTGGCGGACGGCATGCGCTCCCTGGACCGGCTGCTCGCGCTGGCGGCCCAGGGCCGTGCCCCGGCTACCGTCGCGGTCTCCCCGGCCGACCTCGCGCCCCGCACCGCGGGTGTCGCCACCGTCGTCCCCGCCCCCGGCGGCTCCGCTCCCGCCGGGACCGCCGCACAGCCGCGGACCGGTGCGGGGCTCCACACCGCCGCGGAGACCGAACTGGCCGCTCTCTGGACGGAGTTGCTCGGCTTCCCCGTCACCGAGCGCGACGCCGACTTCTTCGCGCTCGGCGGTCACTCCCTGCTGGCCACCCGGATGCTGGCCCGGCTGCGCGACGACCACGGCGCCGACCTGCGGCTGCAGGACCTGCTCGCCCGGCCGACGATCGCGGCCCTGGCCCCGCTGCTGTCCGGCGCGCCCGAGGACGCCGGCCCGTCGCCCGCCGCACCGCGCGCCGCGACCGCACCCGGTGACGGACAGGACGACGCCCCGGACGACGGTCCGCGGGAATTCCCCCTCACCCGGGTGCAGCACGCCTACTGGGTCGGCGGTTCGGGCGGCTACGGCCTGGGCGACGTCCCGTGCTCCTTCCACCTGGAGTACGACTGCGCCGGCCTGGACACCGACCGCTACGAGGCGGCGTGGAACGCGGTGATCGCCCGCCATCCGATGCTGCGCGCGGTCGTCTCGCCGGAGGGCCGCAACCGGGTCCTCGACCGGGTGCCCCGCTACCGCATCCGCGTCCAGGACCTGACCCGGTACGACGACGCCGAGCGCGCCCGGCGGCTGGAACGCGTCCGGGAGCGCATGGTGCGCCGCGAACCCCGCCCGGGCCGCTGGCCCCTGGTCGACATCCGGGCGGCCCGGCTGCCCGGCGACGTCGTCCGCCTGTTCGTCAACGTCGACGTCCTGGTCTGCGACACCGCCAGCTACCTGATCTGGGACCGCGAACTGCGCACCCTGTACCAGGACCCCCGCGTCCAGCTGCCGCCCCTGCGGACCACCTTCGCCGACTGCGTGGCCGCGCTCGAACGCCGTACCGAGGGCCCCGGGTTCGCCCGCGCCGCCGCCTACTGGCGCGCCCGGCTGGACGCGGACGACCTGCCCGGCGCCCCCGCGCTGCCCGTGCGGCCCCAGGAGCCGGGCGAGCGGCCCCGTTTCGCGCGCCGCACGGCCCGTCTGGAGCCGGACCGCTGGGACGCCTTGAAGGCCGAGGCCGCCCGGCGCGGTCTGACCCCCACGGCCGTCCTGCTGGCGGCCTACGGCGAAGCCCTCGGCACCTGGGCACGGCAGGACCGTTTCTCCATCACCCTGACCCTCTTCGACCGGCCGGCGGACCTGCCCGGCGCGGACGACGTGGTCGGTGACTTCACCTCGCTGATGCTGCACGCGGTGGACCGCTCGCGCGGCACCCGCTTCGCCGACGCCGCCGCGCGGGCCCAGCGCACCCTTTTCGAGGACCTGGACCACCGGGAGTTCTCCGCCCTGGACCTGCTCGCCGAGAAGTCCTCGCGCACCGGGCGCACCGAGTCCGTCCCCGTCGTCTTCACCAGCGCGCTGGGGCTGTCCGGTCCGCTGGGCGGCGGACACGACCTGGACTGGGCCGGCACACCCGTGTACGGCGTGAGCAGCACCCCGCAGACCTGGCTGGACCACCAGGTGATCGAGCAGCACGGTGCGCTTCTGCTGCAGTGGGACGTACTGGAGAACGCGCTGCCCGCCGACGAGGCGGACGCGGCGTTCGGGGCCTACGCCGCGCGGGTGCGGCGGCTGGCCGAGGACGTGCGGGAGTGGGAGCTCGGCGCCCCCGGCGCACCTCACGCCGCGCCCGCCTCCCCAGTCCCTGCGGCTCGCGCACCGGAGAACCGGGCGGCGGCCCCCGCGACCGCTTCCGTACCGTCCGAGGAGCCCGGCACCGACGCCGACGCGGTCCTGCTGCTGCACGACGGCGGCACCGGCGGGGGCGGCCGGGGCGAGCGCCCGCTGTTCCTGATGCACCCCTCCGGCGGGGACGTGCTGTGCTACGGCGAACTCGTCCGTCACCTCACCGACGGCCGCCCCGTCCTGGCGCTCACCGACCCCGCCCTGACCGGCGGCACGGGGCCGCGGACCATCGCCGAGATGACGGACCGCTACCTCGCCGCGGTCCGCGCCCGCCAACCGCACGGCCCCTACCTGCTGGGCGGCTGGTCGATGGGCGGCACGGTCGCGCACCAGATGGCCGTCGAGCTCGAACGGCGCGGTGAGCGGACCGACCTCCTGATCATGATCGACTCCAACACCCCCGACCGTATCCGGGCGCTGGGCGGCGCCGACCGCGCCCAGGACACCGCCTTCGCCGCCGTGCGCTACCTGCGCTCGCTGGAGGCCTTCCTCGACCTGGACCTCGGACTCGGCGCGGACGGGGACGTACGGGCCGCCTGGCGGGAGCTGCCCGCGGAGGAGGTGCGCCGGGCCGTGACCGGACGCCTGCGGGCGGCGGGCCTGCTCAGCCCGAAGGACACCGCCGACAAGCGCCTGGAGGTCTTCGAGCGCCACCTGCGGGCGCTGGCGGACCACCGGGCCGGGCACCTCACCGACCCGGCCACCCGGCTGCTGCTCGTCGCCGCGTCCCGCCGCTCGCCGCACAACGCCGGCGTCGGCATGGGCGTCGACGACGCCGGCGACCTGCCCGCCCTGGGCTGGCTGCCGCACGTCAGCGGCCCGGTCGACGCGCACACCGTCGAGGGCCACCACTACTCGCTGCTGCACGACCCGGCCGTACGGCGGACCGCTGCCCTGATCGACCAGGCCCTGGCCGCCGTACGCACCGGCCGCTGAGCCCCGCCCCGACACCGTCCGCCACCACCAGACCCCGCGGAAAGCGACCATGACCCAGCCTTCGTTCCCCCATGCCCCTGCGTCCCGCAGATCGGTCCTCACCGCCCTCGCGGCGCTCGCCGTACTGCCGCTGAGCGCCTGCTCCTCCTCCGACGGCTCCGCCGCGTCCGCCGAGTCGTCGGCGTCCGCCGCCCCGGCCGACGGCGGCACCCTGCGCTACGCGGCCACCGGTTCCCCCGCCACCGCCAGCGACGACCCGCACGGCGGCCTCGGCAACGAGTCCGACATCCTGCGCTTCGCCCTGGTCTACGACGTCCTGACCCTCCCCGGCGAGGACGGCGGGACCCGCCCGCGGCTCGCCACGTCGTGGAAGCCCAACGAGACCCTGGACCGCTGGACCTTCACCCTGCGCAAGGACGCCCGCTTCACCGACGGCACCCGGGTGCGCGCCGCCGACGTGCTGTACTCCCTGCGGCGCATCGCGGACAAGGCCGCCGAGAACTACGGCCGGCTCGCCGACTTCGACCTGGACGGGTCCACGGCGCCCGACGAGCACACCGTGGTCCTGGCCACCCGTACCCCGATGGCCGACGCGCCCAGGGCGCTGGAGTCCGTCAGCTTCGTGGTGCCCGAGGGCACCGAGGACTTCTCCCGCCCCGTTCCCGGCTCGGGTCCCTACAAGGTCGAGGGGACCAGCTCCCGGACCAGTGTCCTGACCCGCAACGACGACTGGTGGGGAAAGCGGCCGCACCTGGACCGGATCGAGATCCAGGCCGTCGCCGACCCCCAGGCACGCGCCAACGCCGTCGTCTCCGGACAGGCCGACGTCGCCGGCAGCGTCAGCCCGGCCGCCGTCAAGAGCGCCGGAACCTCGGCCAGGACGCAGGTGGTGCGCCGGGAAGGCGTCACCGAGTACCCGTTCGTCATGCGTCTGGACACCGAGCCGTTCGACGACCCCAGGGTCCGCGAGGCCTTCCGCCTGGCGGCCGACCGCAAGGCCCTGGTCGACACCGTGTACCTGGGCTACGGCAGGATCGCCAACGACCTCCCCACCCCCTACGACCCCTCGACCCCCAAGGACCTGCCCCAGCGCACCCGGGACGTGGAGAAGGCCAGGCGGCTGCTGGCGGAGGCGGGCCACGAGGACGGGCTGTCCGTCACCCTGCACACCACCACCTCCTACCCCGGTATGGACACCGCGGCCACCCTCTACGCCCAGCAGCTGGCCGACATCGGGGTCGAGGCCGAGGTGAAGGTCGAACCCGCCGACACCTACTGGACGGCCGTCTACGCGAAGAAGGCCTTCTACACCGGCTACTACGGCGGCATCTCCTTCACCGACCTCACCCGCGTCGGCCTGCTGTCCGACTCCCCCACCAACGAGACCGCCTGGCGCAGCGACACCTTCGACGACGGCTTCGACCGGGCCATGGCCACCGCGGACGACACCGAGCGCCAGGAACTGCTCGCCGGCATCCAGAAGGAGCTGTGGGAGGACGGCGGCTACGTCGTCTGGGGCACCGGTGACGGACTGGACCTCGCCGCGCCCGGCGTGCGCGGACTGCCCGACGGCCCCGGCTTCCAGCGCATGTTCATCGACCAGGTGTGGCTGGACCGGTGATCCTGCGTCTCGTCGTCCGTACCGCGGCCCTGGCCGTGGCCGCCACGGCCGTGGTCTTCGCGGCGACCGAACTGCTGCCCGGTGACGCCGGGCAGCTCCGGACGCCGGGGCGGGCCTCGGCGGAGGACATCGCGCGGGAGCGCGAGCGGCTCGGCCTGGACCGGCCGGCCGCGGTGCGCTACCTCGACTGGCTGTACGGCGTGGTCCGCGGGGACCTCGGCCGGTCGCTGTCGGGGGGACGGCCCGTGGCGGCGCTGTTCGCCGAGCGGCTGCCCGCCACCGCCGTGCTGGCCGCGGCCGCGCTGGCCGTCACCGCGCTGCTGACCGCGGCGGCCCTGGGAGTCACGTACCTGCGCGGCGGCCGGGGCGGCTCGGCCGCCACCGGTCTGGCCGCCGTGCCGCAGCCGGTCCACGCGGCCGTGCTCGGCGCGGTGTTCGCCGGGCTGCTGGGCTGGCTGCCCGCCGTGTCCCTGCTCCCGCCCGGCGCCTCGCCGCTGACGGAGCCCGAGGTCCTGGTCCTGCCCGCGCTCACCCTCGCCCTGCCCTCGGCCGCCTTCGCCACCGCCCTGCTGCGCGGGGCGCTGGGCGACGCGCTGCGCCGGCCGCACGTGACCGACGCGCGGCTGCGCGGCCTGCCCGCCCCGCTGGTGCTGCGCCGTCACGTCCTGCCCTTCCTGTACGTGCCGGCGCTCCAGGTGACGGCGCTGCTGGCGGGCGGTCTCGTCGCGGGGACGGCCCTGGTGGAGACGGTGTTCGGCTACCCGGGCACCGGGCAGCTGCTGGTGTCCGCCGTGGCGGTGCGCGACGTCCCCGTGGTCCAGGCCGCGGCCCTCCTCCCGGCCGTCGTCCTGCTGCTGGGCATGCTGCTCGCCGACCTGGCCGCCCACCGCACCGCCTCGGCTCCGCACGCCACGAGGGGCACCAGCACCGCCGTACCGCAGAACGCCGGAGGGAGCCTGTGACACCCCGTACCGTGCCGGTCCCCGCCGGGGCCGCCTGTCGCCGTACACCGCCGGTCACCGCCGGGGCCGTCCGCCGTGCGGTGCCCGTCGCCGCGGCCGTCGTCCTGCTGGTGTGCGTGCCGCTCGGCCGGTACGCCGCCCCGCACCCGCCGGAGCGCACGGTCGCCGCGCCCTGGGCACCACCCGGCGGGCAACACCTGCTGGGCACCGACGCCCTGGGACGCGACGTGCTGTCCCGGGTGCTGGCCGGCGGCACCCATCTGCTCGCGGTGTCCCTGCTGGCCGCGGCCGCCGCCGTCGTCTGCGGCACCGCGCTCGGCCTCACCGCGGGCTGGACGGGCGGCCGCACCGCCCGCGCGGTGCGCGCGCTGTGCGACCTGCTGCTGGCCGTCCCCGCCCTCGTCCTGGCCCTGGTCCTGGCCGTCGCACTGCCCGGGACCACGGCGGTCGTCGTGGCGGCGGTGCTCAGCGGGGCGCCGCTGACCGCACGGATCGTCACCGCGCAGTGCGCGCACCTGCGCGACAGCGGGCACGTGCTCGCCGCCGTCGAACGCGGCGAGCGCACATCCGCCGTCCTCGTCCACGAGGTCCTGCCCGCCCTGCGCCGGCTGGTCGCCGCCGACGCCGGACTCCGTCTGGTCACGGCGCTGCAGATCGCGGCGGCCCTCGCCGTCCTCGGTCTGGGACCGCAGCCGCCCACGCCCGACTGGGCCCTGATGCTCAGCGAGAACCTGCCCGGAGCCGCGCTCAACCCCATGGCACTGCTGGCTCCCGCGATCCCTCTCGCGGGCTGCGCCTGGGTGTTCGCCGCGGCGGCCCGGGCCGCCGCCCGCAGACCGGGGGAGACCGGATGACCGCGCACACGCAGGCCACGGCCGCCGGGGCCGGTGCCACCGAGGCCGCCGTGCCGCTGCTGGCGGCCGGCGGACTGACCGTCCAGCGGGTCCACGACGAGGTCACCGTGCTGCCGCCGGTGGGTCTGAGCGTCGGCGACGGCGAGGTCCTGGCCGTCGTCGGCGCCTCCGGAGCGGGGAAGACCACGCTGCTGCGTGCCCTGTTCGACGTTCTGCCGGACGGGCTGCGCCGTACGGGGGGCACCGTGAGCTGGCGTGGCACGACGGTGCCCGCCGGGCGGGCGGCCAGACGGTGGCGGCGCGCCCACTGCGGCTGGCTGGGACAGGACCCCGGCGCGGCCCTGAACCCGCTGTGGCGGGTCGACCGCCTGATCGGCGAGGAGTTCACCGGCGACGCCGCCACCCGCGCGGAACGGGTCGGCACCCTGATGGACCGGCTGGGGCTGGCGCCCGGACTCGGCTCCCGGCGCGCGGGCGAGCTCTCCGGGGGACAGGCCCAGCGGGTCGCCCTGGCCCGCGCCCTGTGCACCGACCCGGACCTGCTCGTCCTGGACGAGCCGACCTCGGCACTCGACGCCGCCTCCGCCGACATGGTCGCCGAAGCGGTGCGATCCCTGCGCGGCTCCCCCGGCCGCTGCGTCGTCCTGGTCACCCACGACGCCCGGCTGGCGGCGGAACTGGCCGATCGCACCCTCGTACTCGATCCGGTCGCGGCATCCGGATCCGCAAGGACTCCCTCGCGTCCGGGCTTCCGGGCCGGGCGCGCCCCGGATCCGGCTCCCGCCGTTGCGGGCGCAGGGAAGGACCCCCGCCCGGCCGTCGACGTCTCAGTGCCGGGGGCCGAGCACTCGTCCGCCTTCCCCCGACGCCACGAAGCCGGCCCCGCGTCCGTCCGCGCGCCGCGGGACAACGCCCTTCCCTACGCCCCGGGCCGGTGCCGCACCGCTGCCGTGTCCGGGCCCGTGCTGTCGGCCCGCGGACTGCAGCTGCGCACCCCCGACGGCACACCGTTGCTCGACCGCTGCGACCTGGATCTGACGGCGGGCGACTGGCTGGCCGTCACCGGGGCGTCAGGTGCCGGGAAGACGACCCTGCTGCACGCCCTGGCCGGCCGTCGCCCGCCGTCGGGCGGTCGGGTGCTGCTGCACGGCCGCCCGCTGCCCGCCACGGCCCGCCTGCGCGACCGGGAGGCACTGCGCGCGATCCAGCTGGCCGGTCAGGACTCGGCGACCGAACTCAACCCGGCGCACTCGGTCGGCCGGTCGGTGGCCCGGCCGCTGAGAGTGTTCCACGGCGTGGGCGGACCCGCCGGCCGCAAGCGGGCACGGGAGCTGCTCGCGGCCGTCGGACTCCCCGACGAACTGGCCGGCCGCGGCCCGTCGGCGCTCTCCGGCGGCCAGCGGCGCCGGGCCGTGCTCGCCCGCGCCCTGGCCGCCCACCCCGACGTACTGCTGCTGGACGAACCCACCGCGGCCCTCGACCCCGTCTCGGCACGGTCCGTGCTCGACCTGATCGAGAAGCTCAGAAGGGACGGCCTGGCCGTCCTGACCGTCACCCACGACCCGGACACGGCCGCCCGCGCCGACCGCGTCCTGCACCTGGCCGGACGCCGGCTGACACCGCGACCGGCCGCACCGCCCGACGACCACCGGCACGACGCCACCGAAGACCCCCACGCCGAACGCGACGAACGAACGGAGCACCCCGGTGTCCGACCCCACCACGGCTGACCGCACAGCCGCGTCCACCGACCGGATCACGGCCCTGCTGGCCGCCCACCCCTGGGTGGCCGATGCCCGACCCGCGCCCGACGGCGGCATCCACGTCGTCCCGCACCCCGACGCCGTGGCGGCCACGCCCGGACCGGGCCCCCTGCTGCGCGAACACCTCGAACAGTGGGCCGAGGTGTACGAATTCGTGTACGAGACGGGTGAGAGCCGGCACGCCGACGACCTGGACCTGTCCGGATGGCGGGCCTCCGACACCGGAGCGCCGCTGCCCGAGGCGCACATGCGCGACTGGGTGGAGCGCACCGTGGACCTCGTCCTCGCCCAGCGCCCGCGCCGACTGCTCGAACTCGGCTGCGGCACCGGTCTGCTCGCCCACCGCCTCCATCCGCACCTGGACGGATACGTCGGCACCGACGTCGCCCAGGTCGCGGTGGACCGGCTCACCGCCGCCGCCCTGCCCCGCACCGCGTTCGTCCGGGCCGCCGCCCACGAGACGACCGCCTCGCAGGTGCGTGACGCCGTGGACACCGTCCTCGGCCCCGGCACGCGTCCCGACTGCGTGCTGCTCAACTCGGTCACCCAGTGCTTCCCCGACCTCGCCTACCTGACGGCCGTCCTGCACGGGGCGCTGGCCGCGGTCGAGGACGGCGGCACCGTGATCGTCGGGGACAACCGGCACTCGGACTTCCTCCTGGACCACTTCGGCCGGCTGGAGCGGGCGCGCGACCCCGAGGCGGACGAGGAGACGATCGCCGCCAGGGCCATGGCCGCCGCCGCGGCGGACGAGGAACTGTCCTTCACCCCCGAGGCCGTCCGTGCCGCCTGCGCCGCCCAGCCGCGCCCGGTCCGCATGAGCGTCCACGCCCGCACCATGGCCGAGGACACCGAGCTCACCCGCTACCGCTATGACCTCGTCCTGCGCGTCGGCCCGCACCCCGACGCGCCCGGCACCCGCCCGGTGCGCCGCGTTTCCTGGGACGAACGACAGGAGGGCGCACTTCCGGAGGCGGTGCGCACCGCGCTCGACGGTGACGGCCCCGTCGTCCTGCGCGGCATCCCCAACGCCCTGCTCCTCGACGCGCCCGGGGCGATGACCCCGTACGCCCTGCGCCGGGCCCTGGACGGGATCGACGCCGCCGTCCTGCTCGACACCGCCGACCCCCGGATGCTGGCCGTGGCGGCACCGGCGTCCTGCGCCCCCGCCGCCTGCGAGGACGCGCCCGCGCCCACCGGTCCGACCGCCCACGAGCCCTTCCCCCTGTTCGTCGGCCGCCGCCTGCCCGAGGTGCTGCGCGACCACCTGCGCCGCGCCGAGCCCGGGACCCCGGCACCGGTGATCACCGTGGTCGACGGCGCCGAGGACGGCCGGTCATGACGACGGCGCTCACGGACACCGACCTCACCGGGCTGCCGGGGGTGGCGGACTGGCAGCTCGTACCCGGCGGCCCGCACGGCACCCTGCTGGTGGCGGGCCCGCCCCCGGCCGCGGAGCGGCAGCCCTCGCACAGCTCGGTCCCGGGCGGCGACAGTACGGACGCAACGGCCCGCGCGACCGCCGCCGGTGACGACTCGGTACAGGACACCGATCCGGCCCCGCTCCCCGCGCTGATGCGCCGGCTCGACGAGACCGCACTGCTGACGATGGCCCGCGTACTGGACCGGACCCGACTGTTCCGCGACGGGCGCGGACACGACGCCGACGAGGTTCTCGCGGCCCTGGCGGCCGCGCCCCGGCACGCCTGGCTCGTACGGCGCTGGCTGCGCACCCTGACCGCCGAGAACCGGCTCGTCCAGGACACGCGGACCGGCCGGTACCACGGCCTTGAGGTGCCCGACCGCCGCGAGCACGCCCGGGCGCTGCGCGGCCTCGACGCGGCGTGCCGGGGGCTGGGCTACCCGCCGTCGATGACCCGCTTCTTCCGCGCCGCGGCCGAACGGCTGCCGCTGCTGCTGCAGGACCGCACCTCCCTCCAGGAGGTGCTCTTCCCCGACGGGCGGACGGACACCGCACAGGGCAACTACCGTGACAGCGCCCCCAGCCGCTGGGCCAACCACGCCGCGGCCTCCCTGGTCGCCGGCCAGGCCCGCCACCGGGCCGCGCACGGACCGCTGCGCGTCCTGGAGGCGGGAGCCGGAGTGGGCGGCACCACCGGAACCGTCCTGGAAGCCCTCGGCGACACCCCCGTGGACTACCTGTTCACCGACGTCTCCCCGTTCTTCCTGCAAGCGGCCCGGGACGTCTTCGGCGCCCGCCCCGGGCTGCGCCACGCCCTGTTCGACATCCAGGCCGACCCGCTCGCGCAGGGTCTCGCACCCGCGTCGCAGGACGTCGTGCTGGCGGCGAACGTCCTGCACAACGCACGGCACGCCGGCCGGGCCCTGGCGGCCCTGCGGGAACTGCTCGTGCCCGGCGGGCTGCTGGTCCTGGTCGAGTCGTGCCAGGAGCACTACCAGGCCCTCACCTCCATGTACCTGCTGATGTCGCCCGCGCCCGACGAGCAGGGCTGGTTCACCGACCTGCGGGCCGGCCAGGACCGGGTCCTCCTCACCGCCGAGGAGTGGACACGGCAGCTGGACGCCGCGGGCTTCGACCCGCTGCCCGTCCTGCCGGCGGACGGGCACCCGCTCGCCGCGGCCGCCGGTCAGCGCGTCGTCGCCGGCCGCGTCCGCCCCGGCCACGGCAGGCCGGACCCCGACCGGGTCCGCGCCGCGCTCGCCGACCGGCTGCCGCCGGCCGCACCCCTCCCCCGCGTCCACACCGTGGACCGCGTCATCCGCACCACCACCCCGACGGGAGCACCCTGTTGACCTCTCCTTCCGCCACCGAGAACACCACCGCACAGCCGGCCCCGGCCGAACTGGTCGACGCCGTACGCGGTGTCTGGGCCGACGCCCTGGAGACCGACCTCGCCTCCGTCCCCCCGCACGCCAGCTTCCTGAGCCTGGGCGGTGACTCCGTCCTGGCCGTCCGGATGGCCGCGATGCTCCGCAAACGGCTCGGCGCGCCGCTCGCCCTGGCCGACGTCCGCGTCGAGCAGAGCGCCGCCCAGCTCGCCGCCCTGGTCCACGAACGCAGCACCGGAACCGGGACCGGCGCCCTGCGCCCGCTGCCCCTGGACCTCGTCCGGCGCGACGACCCCGAGGCACCCTTCCCGCTCCTCCCGCTCCAGCAGGGCTACTTCGTGGGCCAGCAGGACGCCTGGGAGCTGTCGTACCGCTCCGCCCACCACTACGTGGACATCGGCCTGGAGGACATCGACGCCGACGAGGCCCCCGACGCGCTCCAGGACGCCCTGGAGCGGCTGGCCGAGCACCAGGCCGTGCTGCGGGCCCGCGTCCTGCCCGACGGCCGGCAGCACGTCCTGCCCCTGGACGACCCGGACGCGATACCTCAGCTGCGGGTCACCGACCTGCGCGACGCCGACGAGGAGACGGCCGCCGCCCGCCTGGCGGAGATCCGGCACGAGATGAGCACCGAGGGCCCCGACCCCTCCCAAGGCTGCGGACTGGACATGCGGCTGACCCTGCTGCCCGGCGACCGCGCCCGCCTGCACTCCTCCACCAGCCTGCTCATCATCGACGGCTGGTCCTCCAGCGTCTTCTACCGCGACCTGTTCGCCCTGGCCTCCGACTACAACGCCGTCCTCGCGCCCCTGGACATCGACTACGGCGACTACGTCACCACCCTGCGCGAACTGCCCGGCACCCGGGCCTGGCAGGAGGACCGCGACTGGTGGTACGACCGCCTCGACGGCTTCCCCCTGCCGCCCGCCCTGCCGCTGGCGGCCGACCCCGGCGAGGTGCGCCCCACCCTGATGGGCACCCGGCAGGCGACGCTGGACCCGCAGCGCTGGGCGACGCTGCGCCGGCTGTGCACCGAGCACGGCGTCACCCCGTCCGCGGCGATGTTCGCCGCGTTCGCCGCGGCCGTCTCCCGGGCCTGCGGCCACCGCCGCTTCCTGCTCAACACCCTCCAGCTGAACCGGCTGCCGCTGCACCCCGACGTGTCCCGGCTGGTGGGCGCCTTCTCCTCCACCATGCTGCTGCCCGTGGAGCTGCCCGCGGCCCCGGTCTTCGCCGACCTCGCCGCCCGCGCCCAGCAGGACATCGGCGACGCGCTCGCCCACAACCTGATCACCGGTGTCGAGGTCTCCCGCGAACTGGGCCGCCGCCTGGGCACCCACCGCCCGGTGGCCCCCGTCGTCTTCCAGTCCACCCTGGGCGTGGACGCGGCGCTGGGCAGCGAGGTGCCCCAGGAGGCCGGACCGCTGGGAGAGGTCGACCTGCTCAGTCACCACCAGCAACTGCGCACGCCCCAAGTCGCCCTGGAGGTGCGGCTGTTCGAGTTGCGCGGAGAGCTCGTGGTCGTCTTCTCGCTGGTGGAGGAGTTGTTCGCGGCCGAGGACGTGGACCGGATGTTCCGGGACGTCATGGCCACCGTGGAGTCGCTGGTGCAGGCCGACGGCTGGTCGGCGGTGGTCGAACTGCCTGACGCGGTGGACGCCCAGGACACCGGCGGCCTCGGCACGGGTCCTGGTCGGCGGCTGTCCGTCCCGACGAAGGCCAAGGCTCCCGGCGCCGAGGCAGGAGCGCCGCGGGACGCGGTGGAGGAGGCCGTCGCCGCCCACTGGCGGCAGCTGCTGGACCGTCCCGTGGACGAGCGCACCGCCGACTTCTTCGCGCTCGGCGGCGACTCCCTGCTCGCCATGCGCATGCTCGGCTCGCTCAACCGGGAGGGGCTGGGCCGGGTGGCGCCGCGCCGCTTCCTGGAGCAGCCGACGGTGGCGGGTCTCGCCGCCGCGATCCGCGAGGCGGGCGGACGGTGAGCAGGGTGCGGCGGGGACGGCTCCGTCCCCGCCGCACCCTGTGGTGCCGGAGGTCAGCCGCCCAGGCCGGCGTCCTCGCGGAACAGCTCCTGGTCCAGCCAGACCGCGGCGCGGGCGCCGTCGGCCGCTCCGGTGATCACGAAGGTGAGGGCGTCGGGCAGCGCCTCCAGACGGGCGGTGTCCCCGGCCGCGTACACACCGGGCACGGAGGTGCGCTGGAACTCGTCCACCCGCACGCAGCCGTCCGGCAGGATGTGGCAGCCCAGCTGCTCGGCCAGGCCGGAGTGCTGCCGGGTGGGCGCCCGGTGGTACACGGCCTGACGCTCCAGGACCCGGCCGTCGTCGAAGACCAGGCGCAGGGCCCCGGCCTCGCCCTCGATGCGCGTCACGGCCGCCTCCTCCACGGCGATCCCGGCGGCGGCGAGCCTGCCCGCGGCCTGCTCGGGCACCGGGTGCCCGTTGGTGCACACGACCACGTCGCCGCTGAAACGGTCGGCGACGTACAGGGACTGCATGACCTGCGGCAGCTCGTGCCCCAGGACGGCGAGGCTCAGTCCGCTGGTCTCCCAGCCGTGGCAGAACGGACAGTGGTACACACCCTTGCCGAACAGCGCGGACAACCCCTCCACCTGCTCATCGAGCACGTCGACCTGTCCCGTGGCCAGCACCAGCCTGCGGGACCGTTCCACCGTGCCGTCGGCCAGCGTCAGGGCGAAGCCGCCCTGCTCGGCCGCGGCGTCGGTGACGGTGGCCTCGCGCACGGCCACGTTCGGGTAGGCGCCCAGCTGCTCCCTGCCTATGCGGCGCAGTTCGGCGGGGTCGAAGCCGTCCCGGCTGAGGAACATGTGCATCTCGTCCGCCGGAGCGTTGCGCGGGCTTCCCGAGTCCAGCAGGAGGACCCTTCTCCGCTGACGTCCGGACACCAGTGCCGCGTTGAGACCCGCGGGCCCTCCGCCGACCACGATCACGTCGTACATCGTCATCCGTCATTTCTTCCGTCGTTGACCGTCAAGGCTCGACGATAATAATTATCATTTTCAACATTCATCCAGTGCGGAACCACGAGGAAACCCGGTGAACAACACCTCAGCCATCGGCGTCATCGGCGGCTACGGAGCAGTCGGCAGCGCGGCCGTGCGACGGCTGCACCAAGCGGAAGTCCCCTCTCCCCTGCTCATAGCCGGACGCAACCCCGGAAAGGCCGACGCACTGCTCGAAGCTCTGTCCGCGGACGGTCCGCCTGCCGACACCATGGCGGTCGACCTGGACGACCCCGACTCCCTGGACCGGTTCGCCGCCCGCTGCCGGCTCGTCGTCAACTGCGCCGGCCCCTCCTACCGGATCCTGGACACCGTCGCCGTCGCGGCTCTGCGGCACGGCGCGGACTACGTCGACGCCGCCGGCGACGACCCGGTCCACCACCTGCTGTGCGCCGGCGACGGCGCCGCACGGTGGACGGCGGGCGGACGCACGGCCGTGCTCTCCGCCGGCGCGCTGCCGGGTCTGTCCGCACTCCTGCCCCGCGCCCTGGCCGCTCGTGCCCCCGGCGCCACCAGGCTGGACGCATACCTGGGAGGAGTCGCGCCGCTGACCCCCGCGGCCGCCGGCGACGTCCTGCTCGGCCGCGGCCCCGAGCACGGCACCTCGGCGGCCGCCTGGCAGGACGGCCGCATACGCGAGCGCACGCTGACCCCCCGCCGGGATGTACGGCTGGAAGCCTTCCCCAGGCCCGTCAGCGCCTTCCCCTTCCTCTCCACGGAGGCCGTCCGCCTGGCCCGGGACACGGGAGTCGGCCATGTGCGCTGGTACACCGTCTTCGGCGGCGAGCGCCTCGCCGAGGAACTGGCCATGGCCTGGGCGCTGGACAGTACGGACACCACCGATCTGGTGGCCGCGGCCGACGAGGACGTACACCGTCACGGCGCCTGGTACGGGCAGGAATTCCACCTCTGGGAAGGTGCGGCCGACGGTCCGCCCACCGCCAGGCTCGTCCTGCGTGCCGCGGACTCGTACGAACTGAGCGGGTTCCTCACCGCCACCGCCGCTCTCCACCTGCTCCACGGCTCGATCGCCCCCGGCGTGCACTTCGCTGCCGACGTCCTGGACGCCACGCAGGTCACGCAGGCACTGGCTCGTGACCCCGCAGCGGAGCTGACGGTCCTGTAGGCGCGACCTCACGCGACATCGGCCCCGCCGGGTGTCCGGCCCGTCCCGTGGAAGGGCAACGCGTGAACTGGGGGTGGGCGTTGAGCGCCGCCTCCTGGGCCCGCCAGTCGTAGGCGGTGCCCCGGTACGCGGCGAGGTCGCGCAGATACGTCACCGGGACGCCGCGGGTCCAGCCGACGCCGGGCAGTTCGCCGGGCCAGCGGGTGGCGGCCTGACGCGCGCGGAGGTCGTCGAGCCGGTCCTGGGGTATGTCGATCCGGAAAGGACGGAAAGGGCGGAAAGGGCTGATGCCCTGGGTGTCGCTGGTCATGGCGCCGACGCAACGGCCACCTGGGTCAGGTCCGGTCCTAGCTATGCGGCAGGCTGGCGCCATGCCGGAGACCTCCGCACGGCTGCTGCGACTGCTCGCCCTGCTGCAGACCCACCTTGACCGGTCCGGGGCCGAACTCGCCGAACGGCTGAAGGTCAGCCGCCGTACCGTACGCCGTGACATCGAGCGACTGCGTGAGCTGGGCTATCCCGTGCACGCCACCCCGGGGGCCGCCGGGTACCGGCTCGGCGCCGGGGCGGGGCTGCCGCCGCTGCTGCTCGATGACGAGGAGGCCGTCGCCGTCGTGGTGGGGCTGCGCACCGCGGCCGGCGGCTCGGTCGCGGGCATCGAGGAAATCTCGCTGCGGGCGCTGGCCAAGCTGGAGCAGGTGCTGCCCGCCCGGCTGCGGCACCGGGTCGCCGCCCTGCGCGCCGCCACCGTGCGGGCCGGTGAGGTCCCGGGGCCCCGGGTGCGCCCGGACACCCTGATGGCCGTCGCCGAGGCGTGCCGTCGCCGCGAGCGCCTGCGCTTCGACTACAGCGGTGCGCGCGGCGGGTCGGGCGTGCGCTGCGTCGAGCCGCACAGCCTGGTCAGCTTCGACCGCCGCTGGTACCTGGTGGCCTGGGACACCGACCGGGCCGACCGGCTCGCCCCGCGCACGCCCACCGGCCCGCACTTCCACCCGCGTGCACTGCCCTACGACGACGTGGCCACCTACCTGGCGCACCGGCTGTCGGCACAGACCTGGCCCTACCGGGCCACCGTCGTCCTGCACGAGTCCGCACAGGCGGTCACCGACCGGGTGTGGCCGGGCATGGGAGTCATCGAGCCGGCCGACGAGCACAGCTGTCTGCTGCACCTGGGCGCCGAGACCCCGCGCGACCTCGCCTGGATGATCACGTCGGTGGACACCCGCTTCACCCTCCGCGACGCACCGCCCGAACTCGCCGAGGCCCTGCGGGTTCAGGGCACCCGCTGTCTCAACGCGGTGAACGCGGCACGGCCGACGCCCGGCGACACCACGGCGGCGGCCGGGTAGCGCGTGCGGCGCCGCCGCGGCAGCCGCTGCTCGGCATCCACGGGCCCACACCACTGCACCACTGCACCACTGCACCACTGCACCAGCTACCCGATCACCCCAGCCGCATACCTGACCAGCCGGCCGCCAGCCCGCACAAGTCTGGTCGGGGCGGGATTCGTGCGGCCGTGACGTGCTGATCGCGGCCCCGAACCCGTGACGCCCCACCCCGATCGGTCACCCCGCTCGTGGATGGGGACGGCGCCAGACGGGCGAGGCACGCGGCAGTGTTCAGAGCGCGGGGCCGTCGGCGGTGGCCAGCATGCTTTCGAGGATGTCGGCGGCGCGCGGGGTGCCGCCCTCGGTCCGGGCGGCGGCCTGCAGCTGTTGGGACCGTCCGATGCGCTCCGGATCCGTGACCAGGTCGTGCAGGGCCGCGCGCAGGGTTTCAGCGGTGGCGTCAGCGGTGTCCACGCGGCGGGCGACGCCGAGCTCCACGAGCCGGTCGGCGTTCATGAACTGCTCGGCTCCCTGCGGCACCGCGATCATGGGAACGCCGGCGAGGAGCCCCTCGCCGCAGCCGCCCATCCCGGCGTGGGTGACGAAGGCGTCGGCCTGTTCCAGGATCGCCCGCTGTGGGACCCAGGGGTGCACTTCGACGTTGGACGGGATGGTGCCGAGTTCCTCGATGTCGGTGTACTTGCCGATCTGGAGGACGACGTGCCAGCCGGGCAGGTCGCCGAAGGCGGCGATGCACTGGCGGTAGAACGCGGGCCGGCGGGTGTACGTCGAGCCGAGCGAGATCAGCAGCACACGGTCCGCGGCCGCCGGGCGGGTCCAGCCGCCCGTGTCCGCTCGGGTGTCGAAGCAGGGGCCGACGAAGGTCACCGTGTCGGTGTCGACTCGATCGGCGTGCGGCTGCATCGCTCGCGGGATCAGGGCGAGGGCCCGGGCGGGCGGGCCGGAGAACGTGTCCACGTCCGTGGTGGTCGCACCGCAGTCGGCGAGCCACCGTGCGAACCTGTCCCGGTACGCGTCGGCGCCCGGCAGCTTTCGCAGATGCGCCGCGACTTCCTCCTGGTAGCCGTCCCAGCCGACGAACGTCGGGGACAGCTGCACGAGGGGACGGCCCTGCGCTTCGGCGAGGGCGCGTGCGGCGTAGGCGCCGATGTCGTAGAGGTACAGGTCGGCCGGATCGGCGTCGTAGGCGGCGCGCAGTTGCGGGAGCGCCTGGATGGCGTCGTCGAGGAAGAGGCTCGCCGCGGCGATGGGATCGGCGGGCCAGTCGTTGTCCGCGACGGGCAACGTGGAGGTGCAGGGCACCAGCTCCGCGCCGGCGGACTCGATCCGGTCGGCCACGAACGGGTCGTTGGCGTAGGTGACCCGGTGCCCGCGGGCCACCAGCTCACGGATGAGCGCGAGGCTGGGCAGGACATGGCTGACGACGGGGACGCCGACCATCGCGATGTGGGCGCGGCGACGGGGCATGGGCGATCACTCGTTTCTGACGCGGGACGGGTGCGGGCGGTGCGGCGAGAACGCGGTGTCAGGGCTGGTCGGCCTGTGCGGCGGCCTCCTCCAGGTCGGCGACGGTCCCCGACATGATCGTCCGTACATGCCTGGTGATCTGCTGAACGGGCCAGTCCCACCACGCCACGGCGAGGAGCCGGGCGATGTCCGCGGCGTCGTAGCGGGTGCGGACGAGCCGGGCGGGGTTGCCGCCGACGATGCCGTAGTCGGGGACGTCGCCGGTGACCACGGCGCCGGCGGCGATGATCGCGCCGTGACCGATGCGTACACCGGGCATGACGGTGGCGCCGTGCCCGAACCACACGTCGTTGCCCACGACCGTGTCGCCCCGGCCCGGCAGGTCGGTGATCAGGTCGAAGTGCTCGGCCCAGGAGCCCCCCATGGTGGGGAAGGGGAACGTGGACGGGCCGTCCATGCGGTGGTTGGCGCCGTTCATGATGAACCGCGTGCCCGCGCCCAGCGCGCAGTACTTGCCGATGACGAGCCGCTCGGGCCCGTAGTGGTACAGCACGTTGCGCGTCTCGAACGCGGTCGGCTCGTCCGGATCGTCGTAGTACGAGTAGTCACCGACCTCGATCAGCGGCGACTTCACCAACGGCTTGAGCAGGACGACGCGCGGGTGCTCGGGCATCGGGTGGAGCACGGTGGGGTCGGCGGGGACAAGCGGCATCGGGAAGGCGGTTCCTCTCGGGAGGGCGGGGCCACTACTGCAACAACTGTTGCTTTAAGATGCTGACACAGCCCAGGCACGCGATCAACCGGATATGGGATCCCCGATGACAGACCCGACGGCCATCACGCCGGACCGCCGTCCGGGCGGCCGCACCGCCCGCGTCCGCACCCAGGTCCTGGACGCGGTGCGCGCCGAACTCGCCGAGAACGGTCACGAAGGACTCACGATGGAGGGCGTCGCGACCCGCGCGGGAGTGCACCGCACCACGGTCTACCGGCGTTGGCGCGACGTGGGCGGCCTGCTCGTCGACGTCATCGAGGCCGCCGGTGAGATCGACTGGCGGCCGCCGGACACCGGCTCGCTGCGCGGCGATCTGACGGCCCTCAACCAGGAGATCCAGCAATCCCTGGTCGTACAGCCGTCGTTCGCCGTCGCCCTGATGGCCGCCTCGTTCCACTCCGACCAGGCCGCGCGGGCCCAGACACGGCTATGGGCGGACCGGTATGCCCAGTGCGAGATCGTCGTCGAGCGCGCCATCGCGCGCGGCGAGCTCCCCGCACGGCTCACGGACGCGCGGAGCCTGCTGATCGCCGCCACGGCGCCGCTCTACCACCAGCTGGTGCTCCTGCGCGCCGATCCCGACCCGCAACTGCCGGAACGGGCTGCGGAGGCAGCAGTCCTGGCGGCTGCCGCGGGCGCCTTCTCCGCCCGCCGGAGCGCATGTGATCCCGGCGCTCCCTCCTGACGGTCTGTGATCCTCGTCCAGCTGGTGTGGCCGTGGGCGCGGCGGCCGCCGTCGCGGACGTACATTTCGCCGAGGTCTTCGGCCGGTGCTGTCGCGCAACTGCTGTTCGCTCGCGCCGGTCGTTCGTCGCCGGTGTCGTAGGCGGTACGGCCGGGCTGCTGCCACCTGGTGGTGTCTCACCGATTCAGGTGTGAGGGCGGGGTGTCATGGGGCGTGCCTTCTGGTCGAGGTCTCTGGCTGTTGGGCGCGTTTCTCGTTGAGGCTGCGGATGGCGTGCATGTGCGGGGGGCGGTGGGGCAGGGTTCTGGCCGACGTTTCGCTGTGGCGGGTGGACGGGGTGCTGGCCAGGGTGGCAGCGATGATGATCTCTAGTTGTTCGGCGAAGCCCTCTCCGGGCGTAGGGATCTCGCAGTCGGGATTGAGGTCGTAGCCGCTGGCGACGGCTGCGGCTACGAAGTCGATGACCGCGGCGGTGGTTTCGGTGTGCTTGCGTCGTGTGACGGATGCAAGGCGGCTGAGGACATGCAGAACGGTGGGGATGCTGGTGTTGGCGTTGAGGTCGTAGGTCGGCCGATCGTTCCCGGTGGCGGGTGAGTCCTGCTGGGCTTCGCTACCGGTCTGCTCCTGCCAGAAGGCGGCCGCGTAGACGTCGCCGGACGCGAGGTGGTGCAGATGAAGGCAGTAGGAGGCGGCGGGGTCGCCGGCTCCGGCGGCGTACTGCCACCAGAAGCGTGCGCCGTCGGAGGCGTCGGCGAGCTGCAGGACGCAGCCGAGGATCCAGGCGCCGCGCGGGGCGGGCAGTTGGTCGGTGATGAAGTCGGCGAGCTGGCCGGGTGCGCAGTGGGCGACCGCTGCCTCGCACAGAGCGCGCAGGCGTTGCGCGGCGGCGTCGTCCACCGGATCGTGGCCGTAGCCGTCCCACAGGGATGTGCCCTCACCGGTGGAAGCGGGGTAGGCGGTGTCCTCGTACGCGATGGTGTCTGACGGGACCTGTGGATCCTGCAGCAAGAGGGACTGGGCGAGCAGGTCGTCGATGGCGGTCATCGCGGGGTGATCCCTCCCGGGGCGTCACGTCGGAGGTAGGTGCCTTCCAGTGCCCCTCGGGCATGGTGGTCGAGGGTGTGTGTCATGGCCGGGGTCAGGCCGATGATGTTGGGGATGGCGTCCGGGTGGATGTTGCACAGGTATCGCAGGACGAGGACGTCCATCTGGTCCTGCGGCAGGCGGGCGACGGCGTCGAAGAAGTCGGCCTGCCGGTCGATCTGGGCGAAGCGTGCGTCGAGGTCGTCGATCCGGTTCTGGGCGACCGTGAAGAAGGCGGCGGGACGCAGATCGGGATGTCCGTCGGGGTGGTGCTCGGCGCGCAGCATGACGCGGGAGCGCAGCATGCGCCAGGCATGGCGCGGCATGTTGGAGTTGGACACCGCTTCGTCCCAGCCGAGCCACAGGATGTCGAAGGCCTGCGCGACCACCCATTGGGCACGGCGGTCGGTCTGCAGGAGGGTTCGGGCGTAGGCGGTGTAGGGGTGGCGCATGGCTTCTTTGAAGCCCCGGTGGGCCACGGGTGGCTGCTCCGGTTCCAGCACCTGCACTGCGTGGATGCGCTTGTGGATCCAGGTGTCGTCCTTGTTCGCGTCGCGGGCGGCGGCCGTCCACAGGCGGCGCAGCGGCCAGACGGGGATGTCCAGGGCGCGGACCACGCTGTAGGTGATCTCCCAGCCCGGGTAGTACCCCTTGCCGCGCAGGAGTTCGGATATGCGGGCTTTGGAGTACCCGGATAACTTGACGAGGTCGTCGAGGGTCAGTCCGCTGGCGAAGAACCGGCTGCGCACCGGCTCCAGCCACGCGCGGTGGGTGGCGCCGACATGGTCCTCGATCGCTTCCGGCCTGCGGCCGCGTCGACTCGGCGGTTCTTCGCCGGGCTGTCGGGGCAGGGGCGACGGTGTCATCGCGGCGACTCCTCACACCCGGCTGCTCTGGCAGCCGGCGCCATGTCGGCTGCCGCGTTCCGCCGCGTCTCCGTGCCGGTGAGGACGGCGACGATCTGCTGGACCAGCAGTCCGAGCGAAGGCAGCAGCGCGGCCACCGCCGCGAGATGCCCGAGCACGGTCATCACCGTGCTCCATGCGAAGACCGCCACCAGCACGGCGACGGCCAGCACTTGCCTACTGAGCATTTCACCTTCCATTTCGTCGAAGAAGCAGGTCCGGAAGGCTCTTCTGCGGCGGTGCTGAAGCGCCGCTGAAGAGCCGGACCGCCAGCATGGTCCGTCGACCACCCGCCACTCAACGTGATCATGGAGTTTCGGAACAAATAGACCTGTGTCCTATGCAAGAACGATCGCCAGCCGCTTGGTCCCGGTCACCGTGGGCGGCAAACCATGCCTGAATGAGTACATTTGACGGCTTGAAACGTAGTTCTCCTTGCGGCACCACCGCGGGCATGGCGCACCATGGAAGACGGACGCCTGCCCCGGCGTCGCACCTTCCTGGTCTGGAAGGACACGCGGCCCTCTTGTGCTGAGGAACCACCGGAGAGGACCGCGCCGCTCCCGCCCGGCTCCGAGCCGGGCGGGAGCCGACCCTTCCACCACACGACGCGCCACACGGACATCTCGAGCTCTCGGCTCGTTCCCCGAGCTCTCGGCTCCGCCGGCGCAGGGAAACCCCGGCGGCCACGGGTGCGGTCCAGGAGTTGGAGTCCTGAACCTTCGCCGAACGCGCCCGCCCCCGGCCGCTGTCTCCCAGGGGCGGTACTGCAACGGTGCGGCAACGCGCCGATGGCGGCCTACCGGGCCCAAGGGCCGATGGGAGCTGCTCGATCAACGGCGGTACGCACTGCGCACCACACCCGTACGTGAGATCGGCCATCCCGGCTCCACGCATCCCGGTACAGGCCCCCGACCCCGATCCCGCAGAACGCGGGACAGGCCGCGCCACTCCACCGATCCCGGGGAGCGTGCGGTAGTCGACGGCCTGGGATGAGCGCCTCGTCGAAGATGCTGCTCCTTCGCAGGCTGCCGAAGCAGCACGCCTTCGGTGCCGTGGGCCTCGGGCTTGAGCGGCCGGCCCAGTCGTCGCTGGGCCGGCTCGGCATTCGTGCTCCCCCCGCGCGAGTGTCGGCTCCTTCCCCGGTGGCTCACTCCCCAGCGGGCAGGTTGAGGAGTTCGTCGGGATTGAGGATTCCGTAGACCCGGTGATCACATGCCCGCCCGGACCGGTGACCGCGACGAGCACCGCGTACGGCGTCCCGTCGGCGCTCCGCCAGGAGGGGCAGCGCGGGTCCCGTCCGTCGGAGCCGGGCCGCCAGACAGCCCCGGCGACCAGCTGCGGACAGGTCAGCGGAAGCAGCACCACCACCGCGTGCACCAGCGGTGCGTGCGCGGGCAGTCCCTTGATCTCGACAGGTCCCGTGGTTCTTCCTCCGGCCTTTCGCCGCGCACCCCGCGGCGCACTCCGTCCCCCGACTGCGGACAGCAGACCACCCTCTGTCCCGGCCCGTACGAGTGAAGGGGCGAACGAAGGGACGCTCATGGTGAGTTGTCGACTCAGCGAGCCGTCACCGACCCCGCGCGCGGCGGACGGCCGAGAGGTCACGGCGCGCGGCGGGCCGGACCGGCGGCGTCCTTGCGTTCCCCGTGCAGGACGGCCGTCCGGCGCCGATACTCCTCCTCGTCCCGTCGATGTCGCCGCGGGGCGGCTGGGGCTGGTTGGCCATGTCACTGGGCACGCTCGTCCTCCGGGGACGTCATCGAGGCTCGCCTTCTCGGTGCCACGGCGTACGTCGCGCGTGCCGCTGTGCGCCGTGGTCAGTCGTGCGGGACCAGCGCGACCGGTTCGGTCACCTGGTGGATCAGTGCGTGCGCGACGGGGCCGGTGTGCGGGCCCACCGCGGCCCGGTGCCTGCGGCGGCCCACCACCAGCAGGCCCGCTCCGGCCGCGGCCCGTACCAGGGCATGGACCGGGTGTCCCTCGGCGAGCGTCTCGCGTACGAAGACGTCGGGGTACTTCGCGTGCCACGGTTCGAGCAGGGCTGCGAGGTCGCGTTGCGCCTGCTGCCTGAGGAGCGCGCGCTCCCCGGCGTCCGGCAGGCCCCGCATGAGCGGCACGTGCCAGGCGTGTACGGCCCGCAGCGGCGCCCGGCGCAGGGCGGCGGCATGGAAGGCGAAGTCCAGCAGGTCGTCGCAGGGGCGGCCGGTGTCGACGGCGACCGCGACGTCGCGGCAGGGCGTGTGGGGCGACGGCTGCCCGGAGGCGTCCGGCAGGTGTTCCCGTGCCGCCGTGTCGCCGGCACGGACCAGGACCACCGGGCGCCGGGCACGGGCCGCGACGGCCGTGGCGACCGAGCCCGACAGGATGCCGCGGACACCGCCCGGGCCACGGCTGCCGATGGCCAGCAGCTCGGCGTCGTCCGCGGCGGCGAGCAGCGCGGGAGCGGGCCGCATCCGTATCCGGTCCGCGGCGATCTGCAGCTGCGGATACCGCTCGGTGAGTTGTCCGGCCGCGGCGTGCAGCACGTGGCGCGCGTGCTCCCGCGGCACGCGCAGCTCGGGCAGGGCCGGCTCGGCGCCGTCGTCGGGCAGTCCCTCGCCGGCGTGCACCAGACGCAGCGGCAGCTGTCGGCGCAGGGCTTCACGGGCCGCCCAGTCGGCCGCCGCGACGCTCTGGCGTGAGCCGTCCAGCCCCGCCACCACCGGCCTGGTCATGGTTCTCACCTCCGCTGTCGTTGCGATGTCGGGTGCGGTGTCCGTTGTGGTGTCGGTGCGGGGCGCGTTCCGTACGTGCCGCCGCGGCTCTCACACGTGGGGGACGACGGCCACGGGGCAGCCGACGTGCTGGAGCGCGGCGTGCGTGACGGGACCCGTGCACGGGCCGGTGGGCCGTTCCGTCAGATGGCGCCCGAGCACCAGGAGGCTCGCTCCGGTCGCGGCCCGCAGCAGTGCGTTCGGCGCCCTGTCCGCCACCGCGGTCGCCAGGACCTCCACCTCGGGATACTTGTCGTGCCACGGCTGGAGGACGGCGGACAGGAACCCCTGCCACTCCCCCGCCCGCCGCGGCGGGTCGAGCAGGGCGACGTCGCCGGGGCCGAGGCCGAGCGGGCCCGGCGCGCGGAAGGCGTGCACGGCCCGCAGCCGCGCGCGACGGAGCCGTGCCGCCTCGAAGGCGAACCGGATCACCTCGTCGCACGGATCGCCCAGGTCGACGCCGAGCACCACGTCCCGGTAGCCGGTGCGCGAGGAGGGAGTCCCGTCCTCCGCGGGGAGATGTTCGTCCACCGCGTCCTCGCCGGCTCGTACGAGGACGACGGGGCGCGTGGCCCGGGCGACCACGCCGAGGGCCACCGAGCCGACCAGGAAGCCGGTGAAGCCGGTCAGCCCGCGCGAGCCCAGCACCAGCAGTTCGGCCTGCTCGGCCGCCTGCACCAGGGCGGCCGTGGCCGGGCCCTCGACCTGCGTGGCGGCCGGCCGTATGCCGGGGGCCGCGCTCCGGGCCCGCGCCTCCGCCTCTCGCAGGACACGGCGCGCCGAGGAGTGGCGCGCGGCCCGCGCCGCCTCGTCATGGTCCGGGCGAGGGCGCCAGTTCTCCGCGTGCACCAGCATCAGCGGCCGCTCGCGGCGCGCGGCCTCGCGGGCCGCCCACTCGGCGGCGGCCAGGCTCTCGGCGGATCCGTCGACTCCTGCGGCAACGGGCTCCAGCATGGCGTGCACCCCCCAACGTCGGGTTCATCCCCGCGAGGACATCCTCGCGCCGCACGCGGTGCACGGGGAGGGACCGTCAGGCCTTCGTACCGGGGCCGACCGGCCCGGGGCCCCGCGAGTTCCGCCGGCCCGGGCGGCAGGCCGGCGGGAGGTCTCACCGAACGGACGTGGACGTATGGCCGTCCATGGTCAGCGGTCGGGGCTCGCGCGCGCAGCGGTGCGCGCCCACGCCGAACCCGGCGTCCGGTGCGGACAGCCACTGGTGCGCGAAGCCGCGCGCCTCCAGCCACTCACAGATCCGTGGTACCAGGTCAGGAGTCCTACGGTGTCGGGTCCACACGAGCACACCGCCCTTCCGGCACAGCTCGGTGCAGTGGTCCACGGTGGTCTCGCCGTCCTCGTCGGTGATGTTGCCGAACACCCCGCACATCAGGACCAGGTCCGCGGGGGCCATGCCGGCGTAGAGATGCGTCGACGCCGCGTCTCCCACGGCCACCTCGACCCGCTCGGCCCGGCAGCCTCGGCCGCCCGCCGCGCCACCGCAGCGTTGCGCGGGTCCGGTCCGACCGAGCGGGCGCGCACGTCAGCGGCTCTCGGGTGCTGCGACAGCGCACCTGTCAGGTCTCGTCCCTGCCCACCGCACACGCTGATGACCCTGGCCGGGCCCGGTGGGCAGGTGTCCAGGGCCTCACCGACACGTTGCCGGACGACACGCAGCCGTCGCCCCAGGGGGGAGCCCGTCCGGTCGTAGTCGCCGTGCCAGGCATGCCGGTCCATGGCCGAACGCCACGAGACCGCCTCACCGCACGCATTACCCGGCTTTCCGTCGACGCGCCCGGACGGGCCGGGTCCCGGCGTCGGGGCCGGTTCCGCAGCGCCTTTCACTCCTCACTCGGGCAGCATCAGGAGGCACGTCCGTCCCGGCCGGACGCAGACCGCGCGGTCCGGCAGCCGGATGTCGACCGGCGCACGGTCGGACGACGGCACGGCGATCTCCATCTGGCCGCGCTCCAGCCGCAGCCGTATCCCCCAGTGTCCCCGGTAGCGCAGGCAGACCTCGTACGCGGACAGCTCCGGCAGGGGCACGGGGTCGAGCCAGAGGGCGCCGTGCCGGGTCTCCATGCCGGTCAGTCCGCGCTGGACGAGGTCGAGGGTGCCGGCCATGGCACCCAGGTGGATGCCCTCGCCGGTGGTGCCGCCCTGTACGTCGGCGATGTCGCCGCGCAGCGCCTCCTGGCAGAAGGTCCAGGCCTCCGCGCGCCGGGCGCGGGCCAGGACCCAGCCGTGGACCAGGCCGCTGAGCGTGGAGCCGTGGCTGGTGCGGGCCAGGTAGTGGTCGACGGTGCGCCGCCAGGTCCCCTCGTCGAGCCGGTGGCCGAGCCGGGCGAACAGTCGGCGCAGTTCGGCCGGGGCGAAGAGGTAACCGAGCATCAGGACGTCGGCCTGTTTGGACGCGCGGTAGCGGTTGGAGGTGTCGCCCTCGGCCTCCAGGATGCGGTCCAGGCGCCGGATGTCGCCGTACGTCTTCCGGTAGCCGTCCCAGTCGAGTTCGGCCAGGTCGCCGTAGCCGGCGAACTGGCTGATCACGCCCTCGTGGAAGGGCACGTGCAGAGTGCGGGAGACGGTGTCCCACCGGTCGAACTCGGCGTCGTCCAGGCAGGTGCGTTCGGCGAGTTCGCGGCGGCGCGGCTCGGGAAGGGTGCGGAGCAGGTGCAGGGTGCGGTGGAGCACCCAGGCGGCGGTGACGTTGGTGTACGTGTTGTCGTCCAGGCCGGGCCGGTCCGCGCCGGGGTAGGCGTCGTGGTACTCGTCCGGGCCGACCACCCCGCGGATGCGGTGCCGCCCCAACTGCTCGTCCCAGGTGGCCGAGTCCGCCCAGAAGCGGGCGATCTCCAGCAGCATCTCGGCGCCCGCGGTGTGCAGGAACTCGGTGTCGCCGCTCGCCTCGCAGTACCGCACCACGTTGTACGCGACCGCCGAGCCGACGTGGTGCTGGAGGTGGGAGTGGTCGGGCAGCCAGCGGCCCGAGCGCGGGTTCAGATGGAGCCGCTGGCTCTCCTCCCGGCCGTCGGTGCCGCTCTGCCACGGGTACATCGCGCCCTTGCGGCCCGCCTCCCGGGCCGCGGCGCGGGCCCGGTCCAGACGGCGGTGGCGGTAGCGCAGCAGCGCGCGGGAGACCTCGGGGAAGTGCAGGTTCAGGTAGGGCAGGACGAACAGTTCGTCCCAGAAGACGTGGCCGCGGTAGGCCTCGCCGTGCAGGCCGCGGGCCGGCACGCCGACGTCGAGGTCGGCGGTGTGCGGGGAGAGGGTCTGCAGTACGTGGAAGAGGTGCAGGCGCAGGATGCGGCCCGCTTCCCCGGGCACGCGCAGTTCGGCCCGGCGCCACAGCAGGCCCCAGGCCGTCCGGTGCGAGGCCAGCAGTTCACGGAAGTCCGGCGCCGCGCCCGCCCGGTCCACGGCGGCCTGCAGCGGGTCGCTGATCGCCGTGTCGCGCGAGGTGTGCAGGGCGACGGTCTTGTCGACGGTGACGGGCCGCCCGGGTGGCAGGGGCAGGCGCAGTCGCTGGACGGCGCGCGAGGGCTCGGGGGCGTCCTCGGCCGGCGCCCGGGCCGTCAGCCGGGCGGCCATGCCGATCCGGATGTCCGAGGTGCGGGTGCGGCAGCGCAGCCACACCGTGCCGGGCGCGGCGGTCCCGGTGTGCACGTGGGTGAGGTGGCGGCCGTCCAGGTCGCGGTAGCGCGGCACTCCGGCGTTGGTGACGTTCCCGTCGAGCGCCGCCTCGATCTCCAGCTCACCGGCAGCGGAGGAGCCCTCGGCCGTGAACTCGGTACGCAGGGCGGCGAGGTGCGGGTCGGCCATGTGGACGAGACGCTGCTGCCGCACGGACAGCGCCCCTCCCCCGCCGATGCCGTACCGGGTGCGGCGCTCCAGCAGTCCGGAGTCCAGGTGGAGGATCTGGTGGTGGCCGAGGACGGTCGCCGTGTCCGGGGTGAGCCACCGGCCGCCCGTGAGGCGGAAGCGCAGCGGCAGCCAGTCGGGCAGGTTGACCAGGTCCTCGTTCTCCACCCGGCGGCCCGCGACGTGGGAGGTGAGCCGGTCGTAGCAGCCGGCCGCGTACGTGCCCGGGTAGTGCACGTCGTCCGCGGCGCACTCGGGCAGCGCCCCGCGGGTGGCGAAGTATCCGTTGCCCAGCGTGCACAGCGACTCCCGCAGCCGCTCCTCCGCGGCACGGTAACCGTGGTACTCCCAGGTCCGGTCCGTCGCCACGGTCACGCTCACACGCGCTGCGGCACGACGGCCACGGGGCACTGGGCGTGGTGCAGGAGGGTGTGGGCGATCCGGCCGAGCTGGAGGCCGACGTGGCCGTGCCGGCGCCGTGCTCCGACGACGACGAGGTCGGCGGCGGCCGAGCGGTGGACCAGGACCTTGCGGGCGGGCCCCTCGACCGTGGTCCGGTCCACCTGCACGCCGGGGTGGTCGGCGAGGGGGCCGCGGAGCAGCTCGTCCAGGCGGGTGCGGGCCTCCTCCTCGTGGTGCCGGGCCGGTGGTTCGGCGAGTGCGGGCACGTCGGCGGCGGTCTCGTACGCGGGGCAGCGCCAGGTCCGGACCGCGTCGAGGGGGCAGCCGCGGGCCTCGGCCTCCCGGAGGGCGAAGCGTGTCGCGTCCTCGCTGGTGGCGGGGTCTCCGGCACCGAGGAGGACGCGCCGGTGGGTGCCGGCCAGGCCGGGCCGGTCGCCGCGGACGACGACGACCGGGCAGTGCGCGCGGGCGGCGACGGCCAGGCCGACGGAGCCGAGCAGCAGTCCCGCCAGCTCGCCGCGGCCCCGCGACCCGGTGATCAGGGCGGTGGCGTTGTCGCCCGCGTCGAGGAGGGCGTCCGCCGCGGCGGCCGGGACGATGTCGGTGGAGAGCTTCACCTCGGGGTTGCGGCGCCGGGCGCGCTCGGCGGCGGAGGCGACGATGTGTTCGGCCATCACCTGCTCGGCGGGGCGCTGGGGACTGTACGACGGCACCATGCCCTCGTAGCGTTCCCAGAGGGAGGCGTACACGAGTCGCAGCGGGAGACCGTGCCGGGCGGCCTCGTCCACCGCCCAGTCCACCGCCGCGAGGCTGCCGTCCGAGCCGTCGACGCCCACGACCAGGGGCAGTTCCAGCGTCATCGTTCCCCACCGCCTCGTCGTCGGGCCGTCCGCGGTCTCGTTCCTCTCCCACCGTGGGCCCGGCGGGCGGCCGGGCGCGAGGGGCTGTTCGGCCCCGGCCGGGGACGTTCGGCCCCTGCCGCCGCGCGTCCGTCGGCGCCCAGGGTGAGCGCACAGCCCTGTGTGCTGTGCGAAGCATGCGAGGTGAAGGAGCGAGGCCATGGACGGGGCTTCCGGGATCGTCGTCATCGGCGTCGGGAACGAGTTCCGTCACGACGACGGGGTGGGCTGTGCCGTGCTCGCGCGCCTCGCGGAGCGCGCCGCCGGGCGGCCACCGCTGCCACCGCTGCCGCCCGGCACCGTGCTGACGGCCTGCGACGGCGATCCGGCGCGGCTGCTGGGGCTGTGGGAGAACGCCGGGCTCGCGGTCGTGGTCGACGCCGCGCGCGCCGAACCGTCCCGCCCCGGCCGCGTCCACCGGCTCGTCCTGGACGCCGCGCGGCCGGGCCGGAGTGCCACGGCGACCAGCTCACACGGGCTGGGCCTGGGCGACGCCGTCGAACTGTCCCGGGTCCTGGGCCGGCTGCCGGACCGGCTCGTGGTGTACGCCGTCGAGGGCGCCGACCGGTCGCCGGGCAAGGGCCTGTCCGCCCCGGTGGCGGCGCGCGTGGACGCGCTGGCCCGCGATGTCGTGGAGGAGGCCGTACGGTACGACGCGGGTGCGGAGGGGTCGTGAAGGGCCGGCGTGTGACCCGGCGCATCGAGGTGTTCGGCCGCGTCCAGGGCGTCGGCTTCCGGCCCTGGGTGCACCGGGCGGCGACCGGGCTCGGGCTGGACGGATGGGTCCGCAATGTCGACGGCCATGTCGAACTCGCCGCCGCCGGCAGCCCTGGCGCACTCGACGAGCTGGTGCTGCGGCTGCGCGGGCATCCGCCGCCGCTCGCCGTCGTCCGCCGGGTACGGGTGACGGACTTCCCCGGTGAGGAGACGCCCGCCGGCAGCGGGTTCGCCGTCGTGCCCAGCCGGGCGGACCCGGCCGCCGCGCCGCGGGAGATCCCGCCGGACGCGGCCGTCTGCGACGCGTGCCTGCGCGAGCTGCTCGACCCGCACGACCGGCGCCACCGCCACCCGTTCATCAACTGCACCGACTGTGGTCCGCGCGCCACCATCGTCGAGGACCTGCCCTACGACCGCGAGCGCACCACCATGCGCCGCTTCCCGCTGTGCCCCGCCTGCGCGGCCGAGTACGCGGACCCCGGCGACCGGCGCTTCCACGCCGAGCCGCTGGCCTGCCCGGCGTGCGGCCCCCGGCTCGCCTGGGACGGCCTGACCGGGGAGGAGGCGCTGCGGGCGGCGGTGGAGGCGGTCGCGAACGGCGGCATCGTCGCGGTGAAGGGGCTCGGCGGCTACCAGCTGGTGTGCGACGCCACCGATCCGGCGGCGGTGGCCGCGCTGCGGCAGCGCAAGCGCCGGCCCGCCAAGCCGTTCGCCGTCATGGCGCGCGACCTCGACGCCGTCCGGCGCCTGGCGTACGTCGGCCGTACGGAGGAGGCCGTGCTGACGTCGCCGCAGCGGCCCGTCGTCCTGCTGCGGGCGCGGCGCGCCGGAACGCCGGTCACCCCGCAGGTGCGTCCCGGCACCGGGCGCGTCGGCCTGTTCCTGCCCACCACCGGGCTGCACCACCTCCTCCTGCGCGCGCTGGACCGGCCGCTGGTCGTCACCAGCGGCAACCGCGCCGACGAGCCCATCGCCACGGACGACACCGAAGCCCGGCGCGTGCTGGGCGCGGTCGCGGACGGCTTCCTCACCCACGACCGGCCCGTCCGCGCCCGCTACGACGACTCCGTCGTCCACGTCGTACGGCGCGACGTGCTCGTGCTGCGGCGGGCGCGCGGGTACGCCCCCGCGCCCCTGGTGCTGCCGGTTCCCGCTCCGCTCCCGCTGGTGGGGGCCGGTGCCCAGCTCAAGCACGCGTTCGCGCTGGCCGAGCACGGCCGGGCCCATCTCGCGGCACACACGGGAGACCTGGCGGACGCGGCGACGTACGACGCCTTCGAGGCCTCCTACGCGCACCTGAGCCGCCTCACCGGAATCGTCCCGCGGGTGGCCGCCCACGACCTGCACCCCGGCTATCTGTCCACGCAGTGGGCGCGCGCCGGGCCCTTCGAGCGCCGGGTCCCGGTGCAGCACCATCATGCGCACGTGGCCGCCGTCGCCGCCGAGCACGGCCTGACCGGGCCGTTCGTCGGCGTCGCCTACGACGGCCTCGGCGTCGGGGACGACGGCACGCTGTGGGGCGGTGAGGTGCTCGCCGCCGACCTGACGGGGTACCGCCGCGTGGGGCGCTTCGCGCGGGCGCCGCTGCCCGGCGGCGAGGCCGCCGTCCGGCACCCCGCGCGGATGGCGCTCGGCTACCTGTTCGGCGCGGAGCCGCTGGGCGCCCCGCCGCCCGCGCCGTGGCTCACCCGGCCGTTCACCGACCGCCTCGACCCGCATCTGACGCCTCTGGTGCGGGCCGTGGTGGAGCGCCGGGTCAACTGCCCGCCGGCCTCCAGCGCGGGCCGGCTGTTCGACGCGGCGGCGAGTCTGCTCGGTCTCGGGGACACGGTGTCGTACGAGGGGCAGGCGGCCGTCGCCCTGGAGAGCGCCGCGGGCGGCCTGCGGGCCGGTGCGCTGCCGTGGCGGCTGGTGCGGGTGGACGGTCTGTGGGTGTACGACCCCAGCACGACCCTCACCGCCCTCCTCGAAGGGCTCGTGGACGGCACCCCGGTGCCGCGTCTCGCCGCCGCCTTCCACACGGCCGTCGCCGAGGTCACCGCCGCACTGGTCGAACGGGCCGTGGCCGACGGCGCCCCGCCCACCGTGTGCCTGGGCGGCGGCTGCTTCCAGAACCGGCGCCTGCTGACCGACGTGCGGCGGCTGCTGCGCGCGCAGGGGCTGCGGGTCCTGACGGGCCGTGCGGTCCCGGTGAACGACGGCGGCATCGGTTACGGGCAGGCGGCGGTGGCGTCCGCCCTGCTCGCCGAGGACAGGAAGGGGTGAGCGCGATGTGTCTGGGCATTCCCGGCCGGATCCTCGACGTCCGCGACGACGCGGGCCTGCGGATGGGCACGGTCGACTTCGGCGGCGTACGCCGGGAGGTGTGCCTCGCCTGCACGCCGCGGGCGGGCGTCGGCGCGTACGTCGTGGTGCATGTCGGTTTCGCCATCACGGAGGTCGACGAGGCCGAGGCCGCGCGCACGCTGGAGGTGCTGCGGACCATGGCGGACACGGTGGCGGGTGAACTGGGGGAGCCGCTGCCGGTTCGTCCGGGAGCGCCCGGCTGAAGGGTCGGCTCCCCCGGCCGGCGGGGTTCCGGCGGCTTCGAGGCCGATGAGGGCCGTTCGGCCCTTGGCCGGGTCCGGTCAGCCCGTGGTGCCCGGTGCCGGGCGGGCCCATGCTGGAGTCGGCAGCCTTCCGGCCCCTTTCTCGGGAGGGCACGATGTCGGACCGCCGCACGACCGCCGTCCTGGCGCGGACCGGGCTCGACGCCCTGGTCCAGGCCCTGCGCGCACGGGGGCGCACCGTCGTCGGGCCGACCGTGCGGGACGGCGCCGTGGTGCTGGCCGAGCTCTCCTCGGCCGAGGAGCTGCCCTTCGGCTGGGGCACCCGGGTGGAGGCGGGCCGCTACCGGCTGGTCCGCCGCGCGGACGGCGCCGCCTTCGCGCACACCGCGGGACCGCAGTCCTGGAAGACCTTCCTGCACCCCGGGCGGGAGAAGCTGTGGGACGCCGACCGGACGGCCGACGGGCAGCTGTCGGTCACCGAGGCGCCTCGTGCGCACATCTCGTACGCCTTCCTGGGCGTGCGCCCCTGCGACCTGCGGGCCGTCGCGGTCCAGGACCGGGTGCTGGCCGGGGGCCGCTACCGGGACCGCGGCTATCAGGAGCGGCGGACGGGAGCGCTCCTGATAGCCGCCGAGTGCACGGAACCGGGCGCCACCTGCTTCTGCGTCTCCATGGGCGGCGGGCCGGGCGCCGACGCGGGCTTCGATCTCGCCCTGACCGAGGTCGTGGACGAAGCCGGTCACCGCTTCCTCGTCCGGGCGGGCAGCGACGCCGGGGACGAGCTCCTCGCCGAGGTGCCCCACCGGCCGGCCGACCCGGAGACCAAGGCCGTGGCCCGCGGCGCGGTGGATGCCGCACGGGAGCGGATGGGCCGGGCCATGCCGCCCGTCGACCTGCGCACGCTGCTGGGCGACAGCCTGGAGGCGGACCGCTGGGACGACGTCGCCGCCCGCTGCCTCACCTGCGGCAACTGCACGATGGTGTGCCCCACCTGCTTCTGCACCACCACCGAGGAGGTCACCGACCTCACCGGCGACCACGCCGAGCGGTGGCAGCGCTGGGACTCCTGTTTCGACCTGGACTTCTCCCACCTGCACGGCGGCCCGGTCCGCGCCTCGGCCCGCAGCCGCTACCGGCAGTGGCTCACCCACAAACTCTCCACCTGGTACGAGCAGTTCGGCAGCTCCGGCTGCGTGGGCTGCGGCCGCTGCGTCACCTGGTGCCCGGTCGGCATCGACATCACCGAGGAGGCCGCCGCCCTGCACGACGAGCTCGCCGCCCGGCTGCGGCAGGACGGGCAGCGCGGACGGGGCGCTCGAGGCGTTCGGGACGTTCGGTACGAGCGGAAGGAGCCGGAGCGATGACCTCCACCACCCTGGCCGCGGCCCTCCCGGCCGAGCACCGCGAGCGGCTGATGCGGCTCGCCCGCGAGGTCTCCTTCCCGGCGGGCGCCCGCCTGTTCGAGGAGGGCCGGCGCGCCGAACGGTTCTGGATCGTGCGCACCGGGACGGTCGTGCTCGACGTGCACGTCCCCGGCCGGCGGGCCGCCGTCGTGGAGTCGCTGGGGCACGGGGAACTGGTGGGCTGGTCCTGGCACGTCCCGCCGTACGTGTGGCACCTGGGCGCGGAGGCGCTGAGCCCGGTGCGGGCGTGGGAGTTCGACGCGGCAACCGTGCGGGAGCTGTGCGCGCGGGACGCCGCGTTCGGCCGCGCGGTCGCGGAGTGGGTCGGCCGGGTGGTCGCCGACCGGCTGCGCGCGGCGCGGATCCGGCTGCTCGACCTGTACGGGCCCTGCGGCAGCGGGAGCCGGCCATGACCGAGGTGCCCCTGCCGTACCGGGTGACCCGGGTGCACCGGGAGACGGCCGACACGGTCACCCTCGCCCTCGTGCCGGCCGGTCCGGCGGCGTCGGCGCCGTTCGTTCCCGGCCAGTTCGCCATGGTGTACGCCTTCGGGGTCGGGGAGATCCCCGTCTCGGTGTCCCGCATCGGCCGCCGGACGCTCCACCACACGGTCCGCTCGGTCGGCGCGGTGTCGGCGGCGCTGTGCGCGCTGCGGCCGGGTGCCCGGGTCGGGCTGCGCGGCCCCTTCGGCACCGGCTGGGAGCTCGGCCGGGCGGCCGGGCAGGACCTCCTGGTGGTCGCGGGCGGCATCGGGCTGGCCCCGCTGCGGCCGCTGGTGCTTCAGGCGCTCGCCGCCCGGAGCCGTTACGGGCGGCTGAACCTGCTGGTCGGCGCCCGCACCCCTGGTGACCTGCTGTACGCCCGGCAGCTCCGGTCCTGGACGGCGCAGCGCGCTCTGCGGCACTGCGCGGTGACCGTCGACCGCTCCGCGGACGGGGACGGCTGGTGGGGTCACGTGGGCCTGGTCACCGCCCTGCTGAAGCACGCCGCGTTCGCGCCGGAGAACACCACGGCGTTCCTCTGCGGTCCTGAGGTGATGATCCGGGCGACCGCCCGGGACCTGCTGCACCGGGGACTGCCTCCGCGGCGCGTGCGGGTGTCGCTGGAGCGCAACATGCGCTGCGCCACCGGACACTGCGGGCACTGCCAGCTCGGCGGCGTCCTGCTGTGCCGCGACGGCCCGGTGATCGGCTGGGACCGGGCTGAAGCCCTGTGCTCCGTGAGGGAGTTGTGACATGACCGCTCCGTCACCGGCCGCGCCCACGCTCGCGGTGTTCAAGCTGGCGTCCTGCGACGGCTGCCAGCTCACCCTGCTCGACTGCGAGGACGAGCTCCTCGCCCTCACCGGGCGCGTCGGGATCGCCCACTTCCTGGAGGCGTCCGGCGCGGTCGCGCCCGGTCCGTACGATCTCGGGCTGGTCGAAGGGTCGGTCACCACGCCGGACGACGCCCGGCGGATCCGGGAGATCCGCGCGCGGTGCCGGGTGCTCGTGACGATCGGCGCGTGCGCCACCGCCGGCGGCATCCAGGCGCTGCGGAACTTCGCCGACGTCGAGGAGTTCCGCCGTACGGTGTACGCCCGGCCCGACTACATCGAGACCCTGGCCACCTCCACGCCCGTGTCGGCCCATGTGGACGTCGACTTCGAGCTGCGCGGCTGCCCGATCGACCGCGGGCAGCTGCTGGAGGTCCTCACCGCGTTCCTCGCCGGGCGCAGGCCCGACGTGCCGGACCACAGCGTGTGCTTCCAGTGCAAGCGGCGCGGCACGGTGTGCGTCACCGTCGCCCACGGCACGCCCTGCCTCGGGCCGGTCACCCACGCCGGGTGCGGGGCGATCTGCCCGGCGTACGGGCGCGGTTGCTACGGCTGCTTCGGGCCGTCCGGGTCGGTGAACCTGCCCGCGTCGATTCCGCTGCTGCACCGCGACGGGCTGGAAGACCGCGCCACGGAGCGTCTTCTGCGGACGTTCAACGCCGCTGCCTTCGACGGGCTCGACGCATGCCACGAGGACGAGGAGGTACGGCCGTGACGCACCGGGGTTCCCGCGTCCTGCGCGTCGGCTCGCTCGCCCGGGTCGAGGGCGAGGGCGCCCTGCTGCTGCGGGTGGCCGGCGACCGGGTCGAGGAGGCGCGGCTGCGGATCTACGAACCGCCGCGTTTCTTCGAGGCGTTCCTGCGCGGCCGGGCGTACACCGAGCCGCCCGACATCACGGCCCGGGTGTGCGGGATCTGCCCGGTGGCGTACCAGATGAGCGCCTGCGCGGCGGTCGAGGACGCCTGCGGGGTCGCCGTCGGCGGGCCGGTCCGTGACCTGCGCCGGCTGCTGTACTGCGGCGAGTGGATCGAGAGCCACGCCCTGCACATCTACCTGCTGCACGCGCCCGACTTCCTCGGCTGTGACAGCGCGATCGACCTGGCCCGCGCCGACCGGGCCGCCGTGGAGCGGGGGCTGCGGCTCAAGCAGGCGGGCAACGCGCTCCTCGAACTGCTCGGGGGCCGTGCGATCCATCCGGTCAACGTGCGTCTCGGCGGCTTCCACCGGGTGCCCACGCCCGCCGAACTGCGCCCGCTGGCGGAGCGGTTGCGCCGGGCCGCCGACGACGCGTGGGAGACCGTGCGCTGGGTGGCGGGCTTCGACTTCCCCGAGGCGGCCGTGGACGCCGACCTGCTTGCCCTGGCGGCCCCGGACACGTACGCCGTCGAGCACGGCACCCCGGCTGTCCTGCGCACCGACGGCACCCGCACCGCCTTCGCCACGCGGGACTTCCTCGACCACGTCCGCGAGGAGCAGGTGCCCCACTCCACCGCGCTGCACTCCCGGCTCGACGGGCGGCGTCATCTCACCGGTCCGCTCGCCCGGTTCGCGGTCAACGGGCACCTGCTGTCGCCCACCGCGCTGCAGGCGGCCCGCGAGGCGGGGCTCGGTGCCCCGGCCGGAACCACGGAGGAGACCGTGTGCCGCAATCCGTACCGGTCGATCCTGGTGCGGGCGGTGGAGGTGGTGTACGCCGTGGACGAGGCGCTGCGTCTGATCGCCGCGTACGAGCCCCCGTCCCGTCCGTACGCCGAGGTACCGCCCGTCGCCGGTACCGGCCACGGCGCGACCGAGGCACCGCGCGGCCTGCTCCACCACCGCTACCGGCTGGACGGCGACGGCACCGTCACCGACGCGCGCATCGTGCCGCCCACCGCGCAGAACCAGGGCGCCATCGAGGACGACCTGGCCCGTGCCGCGCAGGCGGCCCTCGACGGAGGCGGCGCGAGCGACGAGGAGCTGACGCGGCTGTGCGAGCGGGCCGTCCGCAACCACGACCCGTGCATCTCCTGCTCCGCCCACTTCCTCGACCTCACCGTCCTGCGCACCTGACGACCGAAGTCAGCGGAGACCCGGAATCACCGGAGGTGAACGACCATGCGTGGCAGCCCGCACATCGTGAGTGACGTCATGACGCACACCGTCGTGGCGGTCGGCCGTGACGCCCCGTTCAAGGACATCGTCAGGCTGATGAGGCAGTGGAAGGTCAGCGCCCTGCCGGTGGTGGCCGGGGAGAGCCGGGTGATCGGGGTCGTCTCCGAGGCCGACCTGCTGCCCAAGGAGGAGTTCCGGGGCAGCGACCCGGACTGGTTCACCCAGCGCGAGAGGCTGTCGGACCTGGCCAAGGCGGGCGCGGTGACGGCGAAGGAGCTGATGAGCACCCCGGCCGTCACCGTCCACGCCCGCTCCACCCTCGCCCAGGCCGCGCGCATCATGGCCCACCGCAGGGTCAAGCGGCTGCCGGTCGTCAACGACGAGGGTGTCCTGGAGGGCATCGTCAGCCGGGCGGACCTGCTCAAGGTGTTCCTGCGGGCCGACGAGGAGCTCGCCGAGGAGGTCCGGCGCGAGGTCGTGGCGCACCTCTTCCCCTCCTCCGCCGACCCCGTCCGCGTGGAGGTGCAGGACGGTGTCGTCACCCTCACCGGCCACGTCCGGGACGGCTCCCTCGTGCCGGTCGCGGCCCGCCTGATCCGCGGTGTCGAGGGGGTCGTTGACGTCGAGTTCGACCTCGCCGGGGGGTCGGCCCGGGGTGGACCACGGTGAAGTACCTCGACGAGTACCGGGACCCGGCCCTCGCCCGGCGGCTCCTCGACGAGCTGCGCAGCACCGCGACCGAGCCGTGGCGGATCATGGAGGTGTGCGGCGGCCAGACCCACACCCTGGTCCGCCAGGGCATCGACGAGCTGCTGCCGGCGGGCATCCGCATGATCCACGGTCCGGGCTGCCCGGTGTGCGTCACCCCGCTGGAGGTCCTGGACCGGGCGATGGCCGTCGCCGCCCGGCCCGGGGTGATCCTCACCAGCTTCGGCGACATGCTGCGGGTCCCGGGCACGGACACCGACCTGCTGTCGCTGCGGGCGCGCGGCGCGGACGTGCGCGTGGTCTACACGCCGATGGACGCGGTGCGCCTGGCGGCCGAACGCCCGGACCGTGAGGTGGTGTTCCTCGCGGTCGGCTTCGAGACCACCGCACCCGCCGACGCCATGGCCGTGCTGCACGCCGCCCGCCTGGGCCTCGCCAACTTCTCGATGCTGGTCAGCCACGTCCTGGTGCCGCCCGCCATGACCGCGCTGCTGGACGACCCCGGCTGCGAGGTGCAGGCGTTCCTCGCGGCCGGGCACGTGTGCGCGGTGACGGGCTGGCGCGCGTACGAGCCGATCGCCGCCCGCCACCGCGTGCCGGTCGTGGTGACCGGGTTCGAGCCGCTGGATCTGCTGGAGGGCATCCTCATGGCCGTGCGGCAGCTGGAGTGCGGCCGGTACGCGGTGGAGAACCAGTACGTGCGGGCCGTGCGCCGGTCCGGCAACGCGGCGGCGCAGGAGGCGGTGCGCACGGTCTTCCGCGTCACCGACCGGGCCTGGCGCGGCATCGGGAAGCTGCCCGCCGGCGGGCTCGAACTCGCCGCGCCGTACGCGCGGTTCGACGCCGCCCGCCGTTTCGACGTGGGCGGCCTGAACCCGGCCGAGGACCCGTCGTGCATCGCGGGCCAGGTCCTCACCGGGGCCCGGCTGCCCACCGACTGCTCCGCGTACGGCACCCGCTGTACGCCCCGCCGGCCGCTCGGCGCGCCGATGGTGTCCGCCGAGGGCACCTGCGCCGCCTTCCACGCGGCCGGACGCACGAGGGAAGCCGTGACGGAAGGGCCGACGCCATGACCGCCGTATGCCCCACACCGCACCACGAGGACGAGGTCGTCCTGCTCGGCCACGGCGCCGGGGGCCGGCTGACCGCCGAGCTGCTGGACACCCTCGTGCTGCCCGCGCTCGACGGTCCGGACGGTCCGCTGGAGGACGCGGCACTGCTGCCCGGCCACCCGGACCTGGTGGTCAGTACGGACGGGTTCGTGGTCAGCCCGCTGTTCTTCCCCGGCGGCGACATCGGTTCCCTCGCGGTGCACGGCACGGTCAACGACCTCGCCATGCGCGGTGCCCGGCCGGTCGCCCTGTCGGTGGCGCTGATCGTGGAGGAGGGGCTGCCGCTGTCCGAACTGCGGGCGGTGGCCGCGTCGCTGGGCAAGGCGGCCCGTGACGCGGGGGTGCCAGTGATCGCCGGGGACACCAAGGTCGTGGGCCGCGGCGCCGCGGACCGGATCTTCATCACCACCACCGGTGTCGGGCAGCGCCGCCTGGGACTGCGTCCCTCCGTGGCGCTCGCCCGTCCGGGCGACGCCGTGCTGCTGTCCGGCCCGGTCGGACTGCACGGCACCACGGTCCTGTCCACCCGCGAGGGGCTGGGCTTCGACAGCGACATCGCCTCGGACAGCCGTCCCCTGCACGAGCTCGTGGCCGCCCTGGCCCCACTCGGCGGGCAGATACACACGCTGCGCGATCCGACCCGGGGCGGACTCGCCGCCGCGTTGAACGAGATCGCGCGCGCCTCGTCCGTCGCCGTCGAGATCGAGGAGCGGGCCGTTCCCGTGCCCGGGGCGGTCGCCGCCGCGTGCGACCTGCTCGGCCTCGACCCGCTGATCGTCGCGAACGAGGGCTGCCTGGTCGCCTTCGTCGACGCCGCCGCGGCCGATGAGGCGCTGACGGCCCTGCGCTCCCGCCCGGAGGGCGCGCAGGCCGCGCGGATCGGCGAGGTGCTCCCCCACGGGGCGCGAGGGCGGGTGACGCTGCGGACCCTGGTGGGCGCCCGGCGCGTGCTGGACATGCCGCTCGGGGAGCAGTTGCCCCGCATCTGCTGAGGTCCGGGCGGACCACCGTGATCAGTGAGGAGCTCGGCACGGCCCGTCACGTGTACGACTTCGCGCAGGGCGGCCGTGACCTGGCCGGTCTGCTCGGCGGCAAGGGCGCGAACCTCGCCGAGACGACCCGGCCGGGGCTGCCGGTCCCGCCGGGGTTCGTCATCACCACCGAGGCGTGCCGGGCCTTCCTCGCCGCCGGCACCGAACCGCGGGGCATGTGCCAGGAGGTGTCCCGGCATCTGTCGGCCGTGTCGAGGCCGACGCCGGGCGGCGGCTGGGGCAGCCCGACGGTCCGCTGCTGGTGTCCGTGCGTTCCGGGGCCCGGTTCCCCATGCCCGGCATGACGGGGACGATCCTCGACGCCGGCCTCGACGACGGCCCCGTGCTGGGCCTGGCCAAGGTTTCGGGCAACGAACGCTTCGCCTGGGCCTCCTACCGGCGGCTCGTCCAGATGTTCGGCAGCACGGTCTGGGCGTCGACGCGACGCTGTTCGACCGGATCATGACGGAGTCGGGCGTTCCCGTGCGCCGCCCGATCGGCGCGATGATCGAACTGCCCCGGGCCGCCCTCACGGCGGGCCGGATCGCCGAGCAGGCCGACTTCTTCTCCTTCGGCACCAACGACCCCACCCAGACCGTCTGGGGCTTCTCCCGCGACGACGTCGAGGCGGCCTCCTTCTCCGCCCACCTCGACAAGGGTCCGCCTACCTCGACAAGGGTCCGCCCACCTCGACAAGGGCGTCTTCGCCGCCTCGCCATCCGAGACGCTCGACCGCGGGGGCGTCGGCCGCCTGGTCGGGACCGCCGTCGCCGAGGGCCGCGCCGCCCGCCCCGGCCCGACCATCGGCGTCTGCGGCGAGCACGGCGGCGATCCCGACTCCGTGCACTCCTTCCACGCCGCCGGCCTCGACTACGTCTCCTGCTCGCCGTTCCGCGTCCCGGTCGCCCGTCTGGAGGCCGGCCGGGCCGCGTGCGGTGGTGCGGGCAGGGAGGCGACGGGCGACACGAGGTGACCTGTACGCGACGCACCCCATGGGGCACGGGTGGGTGCAGGTCCGGGAGGGCCCGTCGTATCAGACCGTGATCCGGCGCCCGCTGACGACGGCCGGCTCGATGAGCAGCCACTGTTCCCGGCGGCCGCCCGCCCAGGGTTCGCTGTACGCACGTTCCGCGAGCCGGGCCGTGACGGCGGGGTCCGTCACGGCCCGCGCGGGGCCGCGCACCAGCACGCTCCAGCCCTGGCTGAACGCCTCGTCGATGTGGTCGACCTCGAAGGCGACCTGGCGGCCGGCCGCCTGCGCGGGTGTCCCGCCGGGCGCGGTGCGCAGGACGATCGCGCCGTCGAGGACGCTGTAGTTGACGGGCACGATCACCGGTCCCGGGCCGTCCGGAGCCGTGGCCACGGCGAGGCGTCCCACTCCGTGGGTCGACAGCAGGGCCCGGCACTCCGCCTCGGTCAGCTCGGTGACGTGGGGTGCGCGGGCCGCTCGTCCGAGACCCGGTGGCAGCTCGACATCGCCTCCGGCCAGGTGCTTCACCGTGGTCTCGAGCGCTCCGGCCAGCCTGAGGAGGACGGCCGTGCCCGGGGACGCGGCCGGCTGTTCCTCCAGGTACCGCAGGAAGGTCGTGGCCATACCCGCCCGGGCGGCGACCTCCTCCCGGGACAGGACGAGTTCCGTGCGGCGCCGGGCGATCCGGCGCCCGAGGTCGCCCGCGGGGTGAGCCGGCGCGGCGTACGACGACGGCTGGTCGGTCATGACCCGTCACCTCCTTCCGTCGGCTTCCCCTCGAAGGGGACGATCTCGTGCTGTTCCCCGCCGAGCACGACCTTCAGCGCGCCGGTGTCGGCGGCCCGGGCGAAGACGTCGTACGCCTCCTCCATGCGCTGCAGCGGAAAGGTGTGTGTCACCAGTTCTGCGGTGGGCAGCCAGCCGGCCGCCGCCATCCGCAGCAGGGTGGGGGTGGAGTACGTGTCCACCAGGCCCGTGGTGAGGGTGATGTTCCTGTTCCACAGCTCTTCCAGGTGCAGGGGTGCGGGCCCGCCGTGCACGCCGACGTTGGCGACGTGCCCGCCGGGCCGCACGATGCGTGTGCACAGCTCGAAGGTCTCCGGCGCGCCGACGGCCTCGACGGTCACGTCCGCGCCCAGTCCGCCGGTGAGGTCCGCGATCAGCTGTTCGGGGGCCTCCCGGGCGTCCGCCACCGCGTCCGCGCCGAGGCGCCTGGCCGCGTCCAGCCGTGCGGCGGCGAGGTCCACGGCGACGATCCGCTCCGGTGCGAACAGCCGGGCGGCGGCGACGACCGCGAGCCCGATCGGCCCGGCGCCCACGACGGCGACCGTGTCGCCGGGCCGCACCCGCCCGTTGAGCACGCCCACCTCGTAGGCGGTCGGGAACACGTCGGCCAGCAGCACCGCTTCCGCGGCGTCCAGGGCGGCGGGCAGCGGGTGCACGGAGAGGTCGGCGTGGGGCACGCGGACGTACTCGGCCTGGGTGCCGTCGATCAGGTGGCCGAGGACCCAGCCCCCGCCGCCCCGGCACTGGCCGTACACGCGCTCCCGGCAGTACCGGCAGCGGCCGCAGGCGGTGATGCAGGAGACCAGGACCCGGTCCCCCGGGCGCACCGTGCGCACGTCACCGCCGATGTCGACGATCTCCCCGACCGCCTCGTGTCCCAGCACGGTGCCGGGGCGCACCTCGGGCACGTCCCCGTCGAGGATGTGCAGGTCCGTGCCGCAGACGGTGACGGTGCCGACGCGCACGATCGCGTCGGTCGCCTCCTTGATGCCGGGGTCCGGGACGTCCTCCCAGGCGGAGTGTCCGGGGCCGTGGAAGACATGACCCTTCATCGCCCGTCCCTTTCTCTCGTCAGCTCGTCAGTTCGTCAGCTCGTCAGCTCGTCAGCTCGTCAGTTCCTTGCCGATCCGCGCCGCCCACGCCTCGATCCGGTCGAAGTCGCGGAAGTCCCCGCCCTGCCCGCTGCGGAGGATCAGGCGGGCGAGCCACCCGTGCGCGCCCTCCCGCAGGCAGCCGCCGAAGGTGACGTGCTCCCGCGGGCCGAGCCGGACCATGGCCTTGTGCACGTCGGGCACGGGCGGGATGTCCCGCGCGGACGCCAGGGCGTCGAGCGGGCCGCTGCTGAAAAGCCACAGCGGGCGTGCGGCCAGGTCCTTGCGGTGGTGGTGGACGAAGCGGCGGGCGTCCTGGTGCCAGCGGCCGGCGTACAGTGCGCCGCCGACCACCACGGCGTCGTACGCCGCCACGTCCTCGACGGACCGGGCGTCCCGCGCTTCGGCCGTCAGCCCTTGTCCGCGCAGGACACCGGCGACGGTCTCGGCGATCTGCGCGGTCGACCCGTTCGTCGTTCCGTAGGCGACCAGCACGTGCGTGGGCATGACGCTTCGCCCCCTGTTGTCAAGGTTCGCGGAGCCAGTCGTCGGCGACGCCGTGCAGCGCCTGTCCGTCCGGCCGCGGACGCGCGTCGTCCAGGCGCCAGGTGAGCTGGTCGACGACCGCGACCACACCGTCGATCTGCCGGGTCATGGAGACGGCGATCTCCGTCTCGCTCCTGCGTTCCAGCCGGCCGGCGAGCGTGACCACGCCCTCCGTCACGGACACGCCGATGCTGCGCGGCGCCAGCCACAGCGCGCGCACCAGCACCTCGTGGATCACCTCGTCGCGGATGTCCGCGTCCGGCCGCAGGAAGACCCGGAGCAGATCACGCCGGGTGACGATGCCGACCAGCCGGTCCGCCTCGTCCAGCACCGGCAGCCGTTCCACATGCCGCCCGGCCATGGTCCGCGCCGCCTCGGCGATGGTGTCGTCGGCGTGCACGGTGACCGGCGGCGCGCTCATCAGCTGTCCCGCCGTCCCGGCCGTCGCCCTCGCGGCCCGCCGCCGGGCGACGGGGGTCAGCGTGGTGAACCGGGTGCGGCGGCGGCCGGGCTCCGACCGGCCGGAGGCGGTGGTCCGGTGGGCCATCAGGTCGGTCCCGGAGACGACGCCGATGACCTTCTCGTCCTCGTCGACCACGGGCAGTCCGCTGATCCGGTGGTCCACGAGCAGCCGGGCGACCTCCTTGAACGGGGTCCCGTACGCGGCCCGGACCACGTCCGCGGTCATCACGGAGCCGATCTTGTCGTGTTTCATGCCGGTACCTCCTCGGCCGGTTCGGCGGGCCGGTGGCTCAGCGAAGCCGGCGCAGATAGAAGTCCTGGGCCCGGCGCGGCAGCAGGCGCACGCGGGCGTCGAGCACGGTGACCGCGGCGGGCGTGGCCAGGACCGGGTTGAAGTCGGCCTCCGCGAGCTGCGGCAGGTCGCCCGCCATCCGCGACAGGCGCAGCAGCAGCTGCTCCAGCCCGGCGAGGTCGGCGGGGCGGCTGCCGTGCGCGCCGAGCAGCAGCGGGGCGCAGCGCGGGGCCGTGATCAGGTCGTGCACGTCCGTGTCGGTGAGCGGGGAGAGCCGGGCGGCGTGGTCGGCGAGTACCTCGGTGGCGGTACCGCCCAGTCCGAAGAGCACCAGCGGTCCGAAGACCTCGTCCTGGACGACGCCGGCGAACAGTTCGGTGCCGCGTGCGGCGAGCGGCTGGACGATCACACCGGTCATCAGGTGGCCGAAGCGGGTGTCGAGGTCCCGGAACGCGGCCTGTACCTGGGCGTCGCCCTGGAGGTCGAGGTGGACGGCGTGCTGTTCGGTCTTGTGCACCAGGCCGGGCCAGTGGGCCTTCATCACCACCCGGCCGTCCGGGCCGCGCAGCCGCCGGGCGGCGAGGACGGCGTCCTGTTCGGTCTCGGCCCAGGCCCAGGCGATCTGCGGGATGCCGTAGCAGTCCAGGAGCCGGGCGCAGGTGCGCGGGTCGAGCCAGCCGCCCTCCGGGTGGGTCGCGAGGTAGGTGTCGGCGATCTCGTGGGCGCGGGCGGTGGCGATGCCGTCCAGGTCCGGGACCGTGCCGAGGGGGCGGGCCAGCCAGGCCGACCGGCGGGCGGCGTGGGCCAGCGCCCGGGCCGCGGCCTGCGGTTCGGCGTACGCGGGGAGCGTGGTGCCGTCGGCCGCGGGCAGCAGCGTCACCGGGACGTCCTGCTCCAGGCGGACGACGGCGACCGGCCGGAGCCGGCGTCCCGGCGCCCGGGTGAGGGCCCGCACCAGGACGTCGCCGGTCGCCTCGGCGACCGCGGTGGGCACCAGCACCACGAGCACCGCGTCGATGCCGCCGTAGTGCAGGAGCCGGTCCGCGCAGCGGCCGAGCTGTTCCTCCGTCACCGCGGCCGTGGCGTCCACCGGGTTGCCGACGGCGGCACCGGCGGGCAGCACGGTCCGCAGGTCGCCGGCCAGTTCCGGGGTGGGCGGCGGGAGTTCGAGTCCCGCTTCCGCGCAGGCGTCGGCGGCCAGTACGCCGGCGCCGCCCGCGTTGGTGACGACGGCGACACGGGTGCCCTCCGGGAGCGGCTGGGAGTGCAGCAGGGCGGCGGTGGCGAGGAGTTCGCCGATCGAGTGGGTGGCGGTGATGCCGGCCTGGGTGAACAGTGCCTGCCGGGTCATGGTGCGGGTGGCGGCCGCCGCGGTGTGCGAGGCGGCGGCGCGGCGGCCCGCCTCGGTACGGCCGGCGTCGACGGTGAGCACGGGCATCCGGCGGGTGACGCGCCGGGCGGTACGCGAGAACGCGCGCGGGTTGCCGAACGACTCCAGGTGCAGCAGGGCGAGGTCGGTGCGGCCGTCGCTCTCCCACCACTGGAGCATGTCGTTGCCGCTGACGTCGTACTTGTCGCCCAGGGACGCGAAGGAGGACACGCCGATGCCCAGGCGGGACAGCCCGTCGAGCAGGGCGATGCCGACGCCGCCGGACTGCACGGCGACGCCCGCCGTGCCGGGGCGCGGGTGGGCGGCGGCGAACGTCGCGTCGAGCCGCACCTCCGGATCGGTGTCGCAGACGCCCAGGCAGTTGGGGCCGACGAGGCGCATGCCGTACACGCGGCAGGTGTCCCTCAGCGCCCGTGCCCGGCCGGCGTCCAGCCCGGCGGTCACGACGAGGAGGGCGCGGACGCCCGCCTTGCCGCACTCCTCGGCGGTGGCCGGGACCGCGGCGGCGGGCACGGCGAGGACCGCGAGGTCGGGTGTGCGGGGCAGGGCGGCGACCGAGGGGTGGCAGGGCACGCCGAGGATCGCGTGCGCGGCGGGGTTGACGGCGAACAGGCGGCGGGTGAAACCGCCCGTCTTCAGGTGGTGCAGGATCGCCCGGCCCACCGACCCGGGCCGGCGCCCGGCGCCCACGACGGCGACCACCTCCGGCCGGAACAGCGGTCGCAGGCTGGCCACGTCGGCGGCCCGGCCCCGCTCCTCCACGGCCGACAGGTAGGCGTCGTCCTGGTCGAGCCGGACGGTGCAGCGCACCTCGGGCCCGTCGAAGCGCCGGGTCGTACGCAGACCGAGGTCGGCGAAGAGTTTGAGCACCTCGTGGTTCTCGCACAGCGCGTCGGCCGTGAAGGTGGTGATGCCGTCCGCGCGGGCGGCGGAGACCAGGTGCTCGACGAGCAGGGTGCCCACCCCGCGGTGGTGCAGGCCGTCCGCGACCGCCACCGACATCTCGGCGGTGACGGTGCCCGCCGTATCCGCCGTATCCGCCGTGCCCGCCGTGGCCGCCGTGGCCGCTGTTCCTGTCTCCGTTCCTGTCCCGGTCGTGTTCCCTCCCCCGCCGGTGTCGTACTCGGCGAGCCCGATCGCCCGGCCCCGGGTCTCGGCGAGCAGGGCCCGGTAGCCCGGCCGTGCCGGACCGCAGGCCCGGTCGACGGCCGTGGCCGCGGACCGGTGGCTCACGGTGAAGAACCGCAGACGCAGGTTCTCCGGGCTCATCCGCTCGTACAGGTCCCGCAGCCGTTCGTGGTCGCCGGGCCGGACGGGACGGATGCACACGGTGGTGCCGTCCGCGAGCAGGGCGTGGACCGGGGGGCGGTCGAGCACATCATGATCGTGCGTCGTCATGGCGGTCTCCTCCAAGCCTTCCACGCTTCGAGCATCCAGCGGGCCGGGAACCGGTCCCATGGGCTGACCGGGGTGGGCCCGGGACCGTTCGGCCCTACGGCCGGCCGGTCCGCCGGTCCGCTGTTCGTGACGGGTGCGCCGGGTGTGAGCGACCCGCCGGGAGGGCGGGGCCGGCCCTCCCGGGGCGTCGTCCGTCACCCCTCCACGACGAGGCCGGTCAGGTCGAGGAGCCGGTTGGTGTAGCCCCACTCGTTGTCGTACCAGCCGAAGACCTTGGCCAGGGTGCCGCTCGCCCGGGTCAGCGCCGGGTCGAGGACGCAGGAGGCCGGGTCGCCGATGACGTCGCAGGAGACGACCGGGGCGTGCGTGACGCGCAGGATGCCGTGCAGCGGGCCGTCCGCGGCCTCGGTGAACGCCGTGTTGATCTCCTCCGCCGTCGCCTCCCGCCGCAGCACCACGGCCAGGTCGGTGAGCGAGCCGTCCTGGACGGGCACGCGGACCGCGATGCCGTCCAGGGCTCCGGCCAGTTCGGGCAGCACCAGGCCGACGGCGCGGGCGGCACCCGTACTGGTCGGGATGATGCTGAACGGCGCGGAGCGGGCCCGGCGCAGGTCCTTGTGCGGCCCGTCCAGCAGCGCCTGGTCGTTGGTGTAGGCGTGGATCGTGGTCATCACGCCCCGCTCGACGCCGAAGGCCTCGTGGAGGACCTTCGCCATCGGTGCGACGCAGTTGGTGGTGCAGGAGGCGGCGGAGACGACATGGTGGCGGTCCCGGTCGTAGGTGCGGTCGTTGACGCCCATGACGATGGTGGCGTCCACGCCCTTGCCGGGGGCCGACAGCAGCACCGTCCGGGCGCCGGCCTTGAGGTGCAGGGCGGCCGAGTCCCGGTCGCGGAAGCGGCCGGTGGACTCGACGACGACATCGACCGCGTGGTCGGACCAGCGCAGGGCCGCCGGGTCGCGTTCGGCGGTGACGGCGACGCGGCGCCCGTCGACGGTGATCGAGTCGTCGTCGTGCCGGACGTCGCGGCCGATGTGCCCGAACGTCGAGTCGTACTCCAGCAGGTGGGCGAGAGTGGCGGGCGGCACGATGTCGTTGACCGCGACCACCTCGATGTCCTGGGTGCCTGCCGCGGCCCGGTCGAGTGCCGCGCGCAGATAGGTGCGGCCGATGCGGCCGAAGCCGTTGACGGCGACGCGTACGGTCATGAGGGACCTTCCTCTCTCGGGAAGACGTGGGCTCAGGTGTTCCAGGTCCGGTCGGCGACTTCGGGCAGGTCGGTGCCGTGGGCGCGGATCCAGGCGTGGTGCCGGGTCCGGGCGTCGGCCGTGCGCCGGCGTACGGCGGCAGCGCGGACGGCGAGGCCGGGCACGCGGTCGATGACGTCCATCACCAGCCGGTAGCGGTCGAGGTCGTTGCGGACCACCATGGCGAACGGGGTGGTCGTGGTGCCCATCTCCTTGCAGCCGCGCACGTGGAGGTCCGGGGGCCGGTGCGGCGGTAGGCGGGGCGGTGGATCGGCCACGGACAGCCGTGGTAGGCGAAGATCACCGGCTTGTCGGTGGTGAACAGGCCGTCGTACCCGAAGTCGCTCATCCCGTGCGGGTGTTCCTCGCGCGGCAGCAGCTTCGTCATGTCGACCACGTGGACCACCCGTACCGCCAGTTCCGGCAGCTGGCGACGGCCCGCCGTGCCCCGGCCCCCACACGCACAGCGCGTCCAGCCCCCGCGCCTTGATCACCCGGTCGAGGTGCGTGTACACGAGGTTCAGCCCCGGCGAGGTGCCCCAGTGGCCGGGCAGCCGCGGCTTGATGTGCTCGGGGCTGAGCGGCTCGGTCAGCAGGGGGTTCGCGAGCAGGTGGATCCGGCCCGCCGCCAGATAGTTCGCGGGCCGCCAGTGGGCGTCCAGGGTGCGCACCTCCTCGTCCGTCACTACGGTGCTGCTGGGCGGGGCTTCGGCCTCCGGCATGGACGGCTCCTTCGGTCTCGGACGGGTGGAAGAGGCGAGGCGGCATGACCGGCAAGAAGGAAGGCACGGGAGCCAAACTGCCGCGCAAGGCGTACGAGCGGGAACTGCTCCGCCTGCAGGGCGAGTTGGTGAAGCTGCAGGAGTGGGTGCGCGCCGAGGGGGCGCGCCTCGTCGTCGTCTTCGAGGGCCGGGACGCGGCCGGCAAGGGCGGCACCATCAAGCGGGTCGCCGAGCACCTCAACCCGCGCGTGGCGCGGATCGCGGCCCTGCCCACGCCGACCGAGCGGCAGCGCACCCAGTGGTACTTCCAGCGGTACGTCGCGCACCTGCCGGCCGCCGGGGAGATCGTGCTGTTCGACCGTTCCTGGTACAACCGGGCCGGTGTCGAGCATGTGATGGGCTTCTGTACGCCGGAGGAGCACCGGCTGTTCCTGCGCCAGTGCCCGCTCTTCGAGCGGATGCTGGTGGAGGACGGGATCCTGCTGCGCAAGTACTGGTTCTCCGTGAGCGACGCGGTGCAGCAGGAGCGGTTCCGGCGCCGGCTGGAGGATCCGCTGCGGCGGTGGAAGCTGTCGCCGATGGACCTGGAGTCGGTCACCCGCTGGGAGGCGTACTCCCGGGCCAAGGACGAGATGCTGGTCCACACCGACATCACCGAGGCCCCGTGGTACCTCGTGGAGAGCGACGACAAGCGCCGGGCCCGGCTGAACATGATCGCCCACCTGCTGACGACCGTGCCGTACCACGACGTGCCACCGCCGAGGCTGCGGTTGCCCGAGCGGCCGCCGTCGACCGGGTACGAGCGCCCGCCGCGCGATCTGCAGACGTACGTTCCCGATCACTCGGCGAGCCTTTGAGCAGCAGTGACCGTCCGTCGTCTGCCACTTTTCCCGGGCATGACGGTGCCGGGCCGGGTGCCGTGGTGCGGTACCGGGCGCGCCCTCCGGCCGAGCCGTGCCCCGACGGGTTCGGTGCGGGAGGCGGCACGGGGCCCGGACGCCCAGGGGGCCGGCATGGCGAGCGGCGCCTGCCGGCACCCGGCCGGCGGGCTCCTCGACGACGCGCCGCCGCACCACCGCCTTCGGCGGAGCACCGCAGAGTGCCGTCCGACGTGGCTCGGCGGCCCGCTGCCCGCGCAGCCGGGCGGGTCCGCCGACGGGTGGAAGGTGATCGGTGGTCTCGCTCGGAGGGGGATGCCGGGCCCGTACGGTTCCCGGCGGCAGGCCACGCGGTGGAGCTTCCCGTCGGGCGGACCGCGGCGGCGTCGCACGGGCCGGTGGCCTTCCGGTGCCCGGGCCGGACCGGCCGTCCGGCCCGGTCCCGTCCACGCCGACGGCCAACGGGAGTACCGGCATGTTGCCCCCTTCCGGGAACGGTCGGGTTCCTCAGCAGTGCGGGACGACGGCGACGGGCACGGCGGCGTGGTGCAGCACGGCGTGCGTGACGGGCCCGATGCGCGCGCCGGCCGGACCGCGCCGGGCACGCCGGCCCACCACGACCAGACAGGCGTCACGGCAGGCGCCGATCACCTGCGCGGCGGGGCTGCCGCAGCGGGCCCGCCCGGACACCTCGACGCGCCGGAACGCCTGCCGCCAGGGACGCAGCACGTCGTCCAGCGCGGCGGTCTCGCTCCGCGCCAGCGCCTCGTCCGGCCCTGGACCCCTGGCCAGGCCGTAGGCGGAGGAGGGCGGCGCCTCCCAGCCGTGCACGACCCGCAGGGACGTGGCCCGGCGGCAGGCCGCTCCGAAGGCGAAGGCGAGCAGCGACTCGTCCGGGCACGCGGTGTCCAGACCGAGCACGACGGGCCGGAACACGGTCGCGGCCGACGGTACGCCCGCGGGGTCCATCTCGTGCTCGTCCGCCGCCTGTTCCCCGGCACGCACCAGCACCACCGGCCGCTCCGCCCGCGCCACCACGAACAGCCCGACCGAACCGAGCAGCCACCCCCCGGCCCCGCCCAGGCCACGCGAGCCCAGGACCAGCAGCTCCGCGCCCTGCGCCGCCGCGCACAGCACCTCGCCCGGGCGGCCGTCCATCTGCTCGACGGTCACCTCCACACCGGGATGCCGCAGCCGCAGACCCTCGGCGGTCTCGTCGAGAACCCGCTCGGTCCACCGCTGGTGGGTCTCGGTTCCGTAGAACGGGAGCTGGTGCAGGGGGCCGGGCAGTGTCTCCGGCACATGGACGAGCTTCAGCGGCCGGCCGAGCAGGTCCGCCTCGCGGGCCGCCCAGTCGGCCGCGGCCCTGCTCTCGGGCAGCCCGTCGAGGCCCACCGTGACGGTGCGGGGCACGATCCTGTCCTCCCCGGTCGGGGGCTGCGGTTCCGACGTCGGACGCGGCACGTTCCGTGGGCAGGCGCCACTGCTCCGTCCACCGGGTCCGACCGGCCCGGGTCCGACGTGCCCGCGGCCGTCGGTCCGGTCGGCCCCGGGCCCGATGCGCCCGCAGCCGTCGATCCGGCCGCGGGAAGCCGCCGCACGCCCGGCGCCCCTCCCCGGCGCCGGCCCCGGCGGCCCGGCAGGTTCGACGCGGCGCCGCGGGCCGGACACGGCCGGCCCGTCAACCGTGCGGGACGACGGCGACCGGAACCGCGGCATGATGCAGCACCGCGTGCGTGACGGGCCCGATGTGCGCCCCCAGCGGGCCGCGCCGGGCACGCCGGCCCACCACGACCAGACAGGCGTCGCGTGCGGCGGCGATCACGTGCGGGGCGGGGCTGCCGCAGCGGGCCTGCTCGAACACCTCGACGTGCGGGAACTTCTGCCGCCAGGGACGCAGCACCTCCGCCAGCGCGGCGGCCCTGCTCCGGGCCAGCGCCTCCCGGAGCTCGGGGGCCGCGGCCGGTCCGTACGCGTAGGAGGGCGGCGGGTCCCAGCCGTGCACGACGCGCAGGGACGTGGCCCGGCGGCGGGCCGCCTCGAAGGCGAAGGCGAGCAGCGACTCGTCCGGGCACGCGGTGTCCAGACCGAGCACGACGGGCCGGAACGCGGTCGCGGCCGACGGTACGCCCGCGGGGTCCATCTCGTGCTCGTCCGCGGCCTGTTCCCCGGCGCGCACCAGCACCACCGGCCGCTCCGCCCGCGCCACCACGAACAGCCCGGCCGAGCCCACCAGCCACCCCCCGACGCCGCTCAGGCCCCGCGAGCCCAGGACGAGCAGCTCGGCGTCTCCCGCCGCCGCGCACAGCACCTCGCCGGGGCGGCCGGTGACCTGCTCGGCCGTCACCTCGACGCCGGGGTGCCGCAGCCGCAGACCCTCGGCGGCCTCCCGGACGACGCGCTCCCAGCCCCCGGCCGAGGACGCACCCGGCTCACCCTCCTCCTCCCAGTCCTGGAGTGTCTCGGCCCCGAGGAGCGGTGCCTGCGCGGCAGGTTCCGGCAGGGGCTCCAGGACATGCACCAGTTTCAGCGGCCGGTCCAGCAGGTGCGCCTCGCGGGCCGCCCACTCGGCGGCGGCCCGGCTCTCGGCCGATCCGTCGAGGCCCACCGTGACGGTACGGAGCATGGCCCTCTCCTCCCCTGGTACGTGTTTCCGGGTCCAGCATCGAGGCGGGGCGCTCCGGAGGGCAGGGGCCACTGGTCCCTCACCGCGCCGATCGGCCCCTGTCCGCCCCGTGCTCGCCTGCCGTTGCCCTGCCGTGGCCACGGCGCCCGCTCCGTAGGCCATGGCCGCGCCCGGCAAACGCTTTCGGCCGCTACGGTGAGCCCGGAGCAAGCCGGTCGGTCCACTCGTGTCGCGCAGGCCGGAGGGGCGATGGGAAGCGGAGACGGGCGCGGGAGTGCCGGGCAGCACCTGCCCAGGCTGCGCCTCGACGAGCTGCTGGACGAGCTGCAGGCGCGCGTCGACGCGGCGCGCGGCGCCCAGGACCGCGTGCACAGCCTGCTGGAGGCCGTGCTGTCGGTCGGGCGGGAGCTGGACCTCGCCCAGGTGCTGCGGCGCATCGTCGAGGCGGCCGTGGTGCTGGTGGACGCCGAGTACGGGGCGCTCGGCGTGATCGGCGACGACCGCCGGCTGTCGCAGTTCCTGACCGTGGGCGTCGACGAGGAGCGGCGGGCGCGGATCGGTGACCTGCCCAGCGGCCACGGCATCCTCGGCGAGCTGATCCGGCACCCGGAGCCGCTGCGGCTCGCGGAGCTGTCGGAGCACCCGGCCTCGTACGGCTTCCCGGCCCGTCATCCGCCGATGCGCTCCTTCCTGGGCGTGCCCGTCCGGGTGCGCGAGCAGGTCTTCGGCAACCTCTACCTGACCGAGAAGCGCGGCGCGGCCGGGTTCGACGCCGAGGACGAGGCCGTGCTGTCCACGCTCGCCGTGGCCGCCGGGGTGGCCGTGGAGAACGCGCGGCTGTACGAGGAGACCCGGCTGCGCGAGCGGTGGCAGCGAGCCGGTGCGGAGGTCACCAGCACCCTGCTGTCGGGGGCGCCGGGCACAGAGGTGCTGGCGCTGATCGTGGAACAGGCCCGCCGGATCGTCGCCGCCGATGTCGGGATGATCGCGGAGTACGCGCCCGGGACGGACCGTCTGCGGCCCGCCGTCGCGGTCGGGACCGGCGCCGAGGAGCGGGGCGGGCTGGTGCTGTCCGCGCGGGACGACTTCGTCGGGGCCGCCCTGACCACGTCGCAGCCGGTGGTGAGCGCGGACGTACGGCACGACGTACGGACGGGCGGGCGCCAGGCGCACTGGGCCGGGCTGGGGCCCGTCGTCGCCGTCCCCCTCGGCGCGGGCGGGAAGGCCCGCGGCGTCCTGCTGCTGGCCCGGCGGGCAGGCGGCACCCCGTTCGCCGACGCCGACACCGGGCCTCTGCTCGGCTTCGCCGGGCAGGCCGCACTCGCTCTCGAACTCGCCGAACGGCGCCGGGACGCCGAGCAGATCACGCTGCTGGAGGACCGTGACCGCATCGCCCGCGATCTGCACGACCTCGCGATCCAGCGGCTGTTCGCGGCCGGGATGACGCTGCAGAGCACCCGGCGGTTCGTGGACCGTCCGGAGGCCGTGGAGCGGCTGTCCCGGGTCGTCGACGACCTCGACGCGACCATCAAGATCATCAGGTCGACCATCTTCGGCCTGCGCACGCACCGCGGAGCCGGGAAGGCGGGCGGGTTGCGCGCACAGGCCACGGAGGCGGTGCGGGCCTCCGCGGCCTCCTTCGGGTTCGCACCCGCGCTGCGCATCGAGGGACTTGTCGACACCGAGGTCCCCGACGAGGTCACGGAGCATGTGCCGGCCGTGCTCGGCGAGGCGCTCAGCAACGCCGCCCGGCACTCGGGAGCCCGTGCCGTGGACGTCCGTCTGCGCTGCGCCGGCGGCGAGTTGACGCTCACGGTCACGGACGACGGGTGCGGGGTGCCGGACGGCGCCGTACGCAGCGGACTGGCGAACCTGCGGGACAGGGCCACCGCACTCGGGGGCACCCTGACGGTCGGGCCGCGGCCGGAGGGCGGCGGCACGCGGCTGGTGTGGCGGGTGCCCACGACACCGGCGGACGGCTGACACCGCTGCCTCCTGCGGTGCCCGGTGCGCCCGGCCGCGGCGGGCGCTCATGGGTGCGCTCCTCCCGCGCCGCCGAGGACGAACGGCGGCTCCGACTCCTGACCATTCCGGCCCGCCCGGCAGGTGACGCGGAGTGCCTCCGCACGCGCCCGGCGCCGTGAGGGCGACCTGGGCGGGGCCCGTGCTCGGGAGAGCACACGGGCCTGGCGCGGGGACGGCCGTGCTGCCGGCCGTGAACGGCGGCCACCCCACGGTCCCGGCGCCCACCGCACAGGGGGTGTCCGTGCGGTCGGTCCGCACGGACACGCGGCCAGTCGCGCTCCCGCGCACTCCCGGCCGCAGCCACGGTGCACCGGACCCGCCGCGGCTTCCCCGGCGGGTCCGGTGCACCGTGGCCCGACGCGGCGAGCCGCCACGGCACGGCCAGACCGGGCCGACCGGTCCGCACACAGGGACGGAAGCCCCGTTCCCCCGCATCTCCCTTTCGCCTGCTTCCGCTCCCCGAGGACATCGAACCGGCGTCACGGCGCCCACCTGGCCGACGACGGACGACGGGTCTCTCCGACGAGGCGTCGGTCGGCAGGGCCGACGGCCACGCCCTCGGGCGCCTCCGGGCTGCCGGGCAGCGTCAGCACCCGCGGTTTCTCACACGAGCAGTTCCGCGAGATCTCGTACGACGATGTCGGCACCGTGCCGCAGCAGCCGTTGCCCGGCGTCCGGACCCGGGTCGCGGGCCACGCCGACGACGAGCGCGAAGCCACCGTCCCGGCCCGCTTCCACGCCCGCCACCGCGTCCTCGACGACGGCGGTACGACCGGCTGGGGCACCGAGCCTGCGAGCCGCCTCGAGGAAGAGGTCGGGCCGTGGCTTGCCCGGCAGGCCCAGCCGCGCCGCCTCCACCCCGTCGACCAGCACGTCGAAGAGGTCGAGGACGGCCGCCCGGGCGAGCAGTTCCCGGGCGTGGCGGGAGGCGGAGACCGCCGCGCACCGGACACCCGCCCGGCGCAGGGCGCGCACCAGCCGCACGGTGCCCGGATAGGCGTCCATGCCCCGCTCGCGCAGCCGCGCGGCGAAGAGCCGCTCCTTGGCCTCGGCGACGGTCCGCACCGTCTCGGGCGGCGGGTGCAGGCCGCGCGAGGCGAGGAAGGCGGCGGCGCCGTCGAGCCGGGACCTGCCGTCCACATGGAGCCGGTAGTCGTCCCGGACGTCGAAGGGGCGGCGCTGCCCGGGCGCCGGGGGCGGATGCTCGGCCAGGTAGGCGTCGGAGGCGGTCTTCCACGCGGCGGCGTGCGCCCGGGCCGAGTCCGTGATCACCCCGTCGGTGTCGAACACGGCGGCCCGCAGGTTCCGCAGCACCGGGGCGAGCATCGTGTCGGGCTCCCCGTTCATGGTTGCTCCTTCGGCAGCGCGACGGATGCGGCGGCACTCTCACCGGCCTGCAGGGGGCGTTCCCGCCGCCGGCGCTTCCGGCCGACCGTACGGTGACGCCGCACCGGGGTCTCACCGTCACGGTGCCACCGGCGGACCGGCGGCAGAAGGGTCGCCTCGCCCGGGCCGTCCGGCCCGTACCGAACATCGGCAGCGCGTGGCGGGCGAGGGCGGCTTCCCCGGACCCTACGGGTCGGGCAGCCCGCCCGGCCGCGGGGTCATACCCGCTTCCCTGGCCATCTCCGCTGCCTGTCTCCGGTCCCGGGCCGACAGCTTGGCGAGGATGGAGGAGACATGGTTGCGTGCCGTCTTGGTGCTCATTCCCAGTCGCTGCGCGACGGCCTCGTTGGAGCAGTTCGCCGCCAGCAGGGCGAGCACCTGGTGCTCCCGTTCCGTCAGCTGACGGAACGGCCGGTGTTGCTGCGATCCTGCGCGCAGCCTGTCGCGGATGCGGTCGGTGAGCAGTGGGTCGAAGAACATGGCGGCCCGGGCCACCGTACGGATCGCCTCGAGCACTGTCTCCGGCTCGGCGTGTTTGGAGAGGTAGCCCAGCGCCCCGGCGTCCATGGCGCCTTCCAGCCGCTCGTCGTCGTCATAGGCCGTGAGGATCAGCACCGCCACGTGGGGCGCGGCTCCGCGCAGCCGTCGTGTGATCTCGATGCCGTTGCGTTCCGGCATCTCGATGTCCAGGACGGCCACGTCGGGGCCGTGGTCCAGGATCAGTCGTTCCGCGTCGGTGCCGGTGCGCGCGGTGGCCACCACCGTCATGTCCGGGGCGACCGACAACCGGGCGACCAGTCCCTCGAGGAAGACCGGGTGGTCCTCGGCGACCAGCACGGTGATCGGCCCGGGGCTCACGGCGCCGGCTCCACGTCCGTCCCGCACGGCAGAACCGCCCGTACGACGGTTCCCGCGTCGGGCGCGGATTCGACGACGCAGCTGCCGCCCAGCTCCTCCGCTCGCTCCCGCATCGAGCGGAGCCCGAAGCCGATGTAGGTCCTGTCGCCGACGTCCGGCAGTCCGCGTCCGTCGTCCCGGACCTCGATGCCCAACCGGCGTGGCACCCCGGGCAGTCCGTCGTCGTCGACGGTGTCCGGCGTGGAGGGGGCGGGATTCTCCGGGGCGAGCCTGATCCGGACCGTGCAGTGTGCGGCCCGTCCGTGGCGCACGCTGTTGGTCAGAGCCTCGACCGCGATGTGGAAGGCCGCGACCTCCACCGCTGCCGGCAACGGTACGTCGCTGGCGGGCCCGGAGATGTCCACGCGGAGGCCGGAGGCGGCTCCGGCTGTCAGGTCCTGTGCCCTGCGCCGGATCGCTCCGGTGAGTCCGAGCGCGTCGAGTGCGGGCGGACGCAGGCCGTCCACGAGGTCCCGTAGCCCGCGGGCCGCGGTACGCATGCCTCCGGCACCCTCCCGGAGCAGGCCGCGCACGTTGGTGAGGCGTGCGTCGGCGGACGGTCCGTCGAGCCAGGCCAGCGCGGCCTCCACTTTGAGCGACAGCCCGGTGAGCGTGGGGCTCAGTCCGTCGTGCAGGTCCCGGCGCAGTCGGCGCCGTTCGTCCTCCCGGACGGTGACGGCGTACGTACGGGAACGCAGTACCTCCTGGTGCAGCGCCACGGACCGCACTGCGGCGCCCAGTTGATCGGCGATCTCGCCGAGCAGGTCGAGGTCGGACTCGGACAGTGGCTCGTCCGGTTCCCGCGCCGAGACGATCAGCCGGCCGACGGCACGCCCGTGGTGGCGCAGCGGCCGGGTGTAGCACACGCCGACGGGGCGGCCCACGAATCGCGCGGTCCGGTATCCGCCGGGTGCCTGGGAATCGGCGATCTCGATGGCGGCGTAGGGCAGGCGCAGTGCCTGGGTGACGGCGACGACCACGTGGGACAGCGTCTGTTGTGGTGAGGGGATCCGGGCCAGTGCCCGCCCCAGCGCGCGCAGCGCCTCGGCGGGTTCCTCACGGCCTCCGAAGAACCACGAGCCGAGGCGGCGGCGCAGCGCCTCCTGGAGGGGAAGCGCGAGCAGGGCGGTCACCGTGGCTGCGCCCCCCGCTGCGAGGACGCCGGACGGCGTGGTCAGGGCAGCGAGGGTGACGGCGGCGAGGTAGCAGGCGAACAGGAGTGAGGCCAGCAGGGCGTGCCACAGCACGTTGCTGACGACGCGCTCGATGGCGTAGAGATGGTGGCGCAGGATGGCGACGATGATGCCGATCAGGATGGGGAGCCCGGCGAGCCCCACCCAGCGGACGAGGGTGGGCCGGTGGCCGATGACGATGTCCGGGACCAGCCACAGGGCGAAGAGGCCGAGCCCGGACAGCAGTCCGCCGCCGAACACCCAGCGCAGCGAGGGACGCTGGTGCTGCGGTGCGCGACGGTAGACCTCGAAGGCCAGGTAACCGGCCGTCATCCAGCACAGGACGGTGATCGCTTCCTGGCCGGCGTGGATCAGCCCGACTGCGGTCATGCCCGGTGGTGCGCAGGCGAGGACGCCGCCGGTCCACAGCGCGAGAGCCGCCAGCGGTCCGGCGTAGGCGGCCGTCCGGAGCAGCTTGTAGGTGTTGCGCCACGCGAGACGCAGCGGCACCAGGCCGAGGGCCACCATCGCTCCCCACGCCAGGGTGCCGCCGATCAGCGTCGCGGCGTGGTAGAGCCAGAAGAGCGGGCCGGCGGTCGCGGCGTCCAGTGCGGTGACTCCCACCACCGGCCCGGCGACCAGCCAGGCGAAGGTGCCCGCGAAGCCGAGCAGCAGGGGGGTGCCCAACGGTGCGGTGGGCCGGCGGGCCCGCAGCCACAGCGCGAGCAGGCCGAGGAGCGCCAGGAAGAGCAGGGGTCCCGAGAAGTCGACGAGTTGCTGGCGCAGCACGGGCCGGGCCAGGGTCAGTTCCATCTCCCTGACCACTCCGTCGCGCACCAACCGGTAGCGCAGGGTGGCTCCCGCGAGAAGGGTCTCGTCGGGTACCGACCCCACTCCCCCGTCCAGTGGCCGTCCCTCGATGGCCACCACGACGTCGCCGCTCCCGATGCCTTCCGCGTTGGGGAACCACTTGTCGACGCCGAGGCCTCGCGGCAGCCAGTCGGCGCGGGAGTAGCGCACGTCCGTGCCGTCCCCCGGAGTGGTCATACGGAGGACGAACCCCCAGCAGCCCAGTGTGATCAGGGCCCCTGCCAGCGGCGTGGCGCACGGTACCCGAGTCGGCAGCTTGGTCACGCTGAGCGACCGCACATCCACATCATCGTGCGTCTCGCCGGGGGCCGCAACGGCCGAGATCCAGCAGTACCCGCTCGCTTCCCGGCCGACGGGAACCCGATGTCCCTCGCTCACCGGGACGCCGGGACGGAACCGTGGCGGCACTGCTGACGGCGCGGCGCATCGTCGCCGCGTCCGGCCGGACCACCCATGTCGCCGCAGTGTCCCCGGCCCGTTCTGTCGTCCTCGGTGCTCATGGGGTCTTCCCTGGTTCCGGGTGGCGGCGCGGCACCGGCCGCGAGCAGGCGGTGACGGTGCGGCGCCGTTCTGTTCAGGAGTGCGGCCGCTGCCCGGGCTGCGGCCCCCGGCCCTCCCCCGTTCGGGGCCGGGGGCCGCACGTCGGCTGTACCGCAGGGCCCGCTGTGGATGCTCCTGGCGGAATGCGCTCTTGGCGCGGCGCGGCGCGCGGGCCGTGGCGGCCGCGGCTCAGCCGGACGTCTGCCGGTCGTGGACCAGCCGGTAGGTGCCTCCGTGCCCCGCGTGTTCCACGGTCCGCTCCGGGCTGTCGGTCCGGCCGGTCCACGGACTCGTCGTGGACGGGATGACGACGCGGGCGGTGACGGGCTCGGAGACGTCGTCGCTCCACAGGCTGCGCAGGCAGTCGAAGAGCTCACCGAGGGTCCGGTGGACCGCCTCTTCGATGATCCGGCCGACCACCCCGCCCGGCTTTCCGACGGCGCCGCCGATGGCGTCCGCGATCGCGGGGGAACCCGACGCTTCCCTCGACCGGGTCGAACCAGGTGAACTGGCGCGGCGGCGCGTACCGGCGCAGGTCCCCGTCGTCGGAGTCGCCCGTCTCGAAGGCGGAGATCTTGCCGGTGTCGCCGCTCTCGTCGTCGCCGGCGCCACCGAGATGGGTCCCGTCCGTGCCCCATTCGCCGGTTTCGTCGACGCATTTCACGCCGTGAATACGCAGCGCGAGCTTCTTCCGCGGACGCCTTGCCCGGTACAGGTGCTCCGTGGCGGTGGTGCCGGCGGGCCTGGGGAACCTGTCCGGTGCCCCGTGGTGCGCGGCGACCTCGTACGCGGCGAACTGGAACTGCCGCAGCACACGCTCGGTCACGGCCTGCGCCTTCGCGTGGGAAACACTGGTGTCGACGGATTCCGTGTTCTCGGTCACGGGCGCCTTCTCCTCGTGGCTCGTGCGGACGTCGGACCCCGGGAAAGACCCAGGCCGTCGTCCGGTTCGTGCCTGCCACGCTGCCCTTGCGCCGTCCCGCACCGCATGAGGCAGAAGCCGGGCCGGTACCGGGAAGTTGCCCGGCCGGCCCGGGCACTTGTCCCATGACACCCGGCAACCGCGTCAGGACGATGGAGGCGTGGTGCAGGGCCCCTTCGGGCGCACTGCACCGTCCGCGGAACCCGTCGGCTGGCTGCTCATCGCCTACCGTTCGGGGCAGGCGTTTCGATCGCCTCGGCGGCGCGGGCCACCCTGATCATGGCCGTCGCCTCCGAGCCCGTCCGCGGGAGACCGCAGGCTCTGGCCGAAGAGGCGCGTACGGGACCGGGCCGACCCGGTGCGCGTGGTCTCCGGCCTCGGCGACCGCCTGGCCCGCACCGGACCCGACGGCGTACCGCGGGCGATCTGCCAGGCCCTGCCCCTGCCGTACGCTGCCGTGCTCACCGTTGTCCGCGGCCGGTACAACGGTGCTGCAGTTGCCGGCGGCGCCGCCGGCGACGGCCCTGCACGCCACCGTCCTGACCCGGCGGCCGCAGCAGTCGCGGAAGCGGATCGCCGCCGCCCGTGAAGAGGAACGCCGCCGCCTCCGCCGCGACCTGCCCGACGGACTGGCCCCGTACTCGCTGGGCCTCCAGCTGCCCTCGCTGCCCGCTGCGGTCGCAGTGTCCGCCTACCGCATCGCCGCCGAAGCCCTCACCGACGCACCCTGCCACTCGATCGCCCCCAGGTGCACCTACACATCGAGGTCAGCGGCGGACTGCGCCTGGAGGTCTCCGCCGACGGCACCGCACCACCCGTGGGAACCAGCCGGCAGCCCGGCGCGGAGCCGTCCTCCACGCAGGTACCCGCCGCCGGACTGGACGGCGGCTGCACCGCAGGCCCGGACGCGACCGCACACCACCATGTGACGGCGGCACCCCCGCTGCTCAGCCGGACCGGCCGCCCCCAGCGGCGGTGCTCGCCCTCACCATGGTGGAGGGCGACGGATCCGGCTCCGTGCGCCCAGGGGCAAGGCGCTCCATGCTGCACGCCGCGCCTTCGTCGTCATGCCTACCGGGAGCGTCACCCTGCCGCTGACTGTTCCTGGGCGGGCTGCGCGCCATCGCGGCAATGGTCCGCCCAGGAACACAGAGACGGAACCAGCTATCCGTCAGGGGTCCGGACGGGGTCGGTCACTTCGCTGTCGTCGTCGCGTGAATGACACGCGACTTACCCGACTCCACACCCTTCCCCGCCGGATTCACCGCTGTCACCGTGTAGGAGTAGCTGGTGCCAGGCGCCAGCCCCTCCATCGTGGCGACAGCATCGTTCGAACTCTCCAGATAGCCACCCCGGCCATCGTAGATCTTGTAACTGGTCGCGTTCTCGACCTCGGTCCACTGGAAGCTGATGGTCGTCGACGTGGTCCCAGTCACCGCAAGCCCCCTCGGCGCCAGCACCGTAGGCGAAGTCACAGGACCTGAAGGGCTGCTGGAAGGATTCGGATCCGGCTCGGGATCCGGCAGAACATGAATACCAGCGTGAGCCAGGACGATGAGCACCGCGAGAACCGCACTCATCGCACCGACCACGATCGCGAAGATCTGCGCCAGCACCACACCGTTCGACTGCCGGCGTGGCTGCTCGCGCACTGGAGTGCGGTTCCGGCCGTCCCTATCTACCCCAGTGGCCCTGGAGTCCCCGAGATTCCCACTGATCTCGCTTTCCCTCTGCACTTTCATACCCCCGTTATTCGGTCCACACCGCACAATGCAGCGCAGGCCAACAGGCTGCCCTCCGTACCGCCGGACAGCAAGGCCCTTATACTCCTGATTCGATTCACCAGACGTGGAGCTCGACGAACACCCGGAAGACGTCCAGCGCCCCAGTACGAGCGATCCCGACAATGACCGACCGCCAGATTATGCGTGATCTTGTTCGAGTGCGTGAAATGCGCGAGGCACGATCGCCCTCCACGTTCCTGCAGACGCCTCTGCAGATTCCGGCGCATATCATCCGTTGAGACCGCCGACACCGCCTGTTCGGAATCGTTCAGCCGCCCATACGGCTGCTTCGAATACGCGTCCTCCGGCAATCCCGATCCGCACAGGGTTCCGTTGCAGACTGTGCGCGGCCACAAGCCTGCCGCTTGACCGGCTTGCTCCTGTTGCTGACCGCCTCGGTGCCTTCGTCGTGATGTCTCGCTTCCGGTTGCGCGCCGGGGGGAGGGTACTGGCAGCGCTGCTGCTGCACGCGGATCGGCCGCTGTCCCGGGGAAGGCTCATCGACCCGGTGGTGGGGAACGGCGGTTGCCGGGACGTGCGGTTGACCTGCCGCAGCGGCACACCTCGGGGCTGTGACCGAGGCCGGTTGCACGTTGCCGGTACCGGCAGGCCGACTGGCTCCGGAGACGTTCGTCCACCAGGCCGAACGCGGGCGAGCCGCCCGGGTGGCCGGGGACCCGTCCGCGGCGGCCGAGGCCCTGTGCGCCGCGCTGGAACTGTGGCGGGGCCGGCTGCGTGAGTGACCGGCCGGTCCGTCGCCGGGGAAGGAGCGGGACCTGCTGGAGGAGCACCGTCCGGACGTGCTGGAGCAACGTCGCGAGGTGGATCCGGGTGGGTCGGCAAGTGGTGGGGGCTGCTCGGTCGAGACCCGTCCGTAGCGGGTCACCGTCCCGAACCGAACGCGTTCACCCCGGGTCGGAAGTGTCCCCGCGCAAGGCGTGCCCCACCTGGTCGGCGCGGCCGACGCCGGGCCTGCGTGAGCGGGCTCCATGAGCAGACTGCACATGTCCCCGTCAGGTGAACCGCAACGTGCGCTGGATCCAGTCCAGGACCTCGTCCGCCCAGCCCAGAACCGCGAGGGTCGATGTCAGGTTGCCCGGCGGGTGGTTGATCAGGGTGTCCCGGCGGACGAGCCGGTCGAAGTCCACAAGTACCGGATCCTGCCGTACGGTCTCTCCGTCCGGCCGCCGGAACTCGACGCCGGCCCGGCGCATGACATTGACCGTTTCCTGAGCCAGGATGCCGTAGCCGACGGTCGTCGGATGCACGCCGTCCACGGAGAACAGGCCGCCGTCGGTACGCCGCTCGCCGTCCGTTGCGAGGTAGTGCGTGTTGGGCACCGGTGTCAGCGCCTGCAACTGAGGGGGCAGCGGGTACGGCTGCCACCACTCCGGGCGGGCGGCCGGATCCTCCAGGAAGCGGCGCGAAGCGAGCCGGTCCAGCAGCCCGGCGGTGTCCAGCAGGTACCAGTCCTTGCCCGCCTGCCTCGCCTGGCGCACCTGATCGGTGATGGCCTCGTTGTAGGCGTCGATGGCGTGGTCGACCGCACGGGCCTCGTCCCCGGTGATGCAGGGATCCTGGTGCGGATCGAAGTCGCGGTCCGCTGTCCAGGGCCGCGTGTAGTACGGGAAGTACGCCGAACCGGGCTCAATCTTGGCGCCGATCCCGCGCGCCAACGGGACGATCGTCACATGCGGCACCGTGCACCACACCACATGCCGCGCCTTGATTCCGCGGACCCGGTCGGCGACCAGTCCCAGCTCGTCCGCGAAGTGCTCCGGCCGCCAGACGGTGAAGGCGCCCTTGCGGTCCAGGTCGTCGTAGCCCTCCTCGCTCCACACCACCCGCAGTTCCGTCACGCACTGCAGGGCGTTGTTGGGGCCGAGGAACACGATGAGGGTCTCGATACCGTGCTCCGGGTCGGTACCACCGGTCTCCTCGCCGAGCCGCTGCGCCGCATCCAGTTGGGTCCAGGCCCCCGCCTCCACCGGCTCGGTGGGCAGCACCCGCAGGGCGGCACGTTCGCCGGCGTTCTGCACGACCTGGTTCACGAGGTCGTCGCTGGGAACGGAGATCCGCTCGCGGCACACGTCGGCCGACTTGTCCAAGGCGTCGCGCAGATCCCAGCCGAAGACCGCGAGGTTGTGGTTGACCGCGCGGGTACGGACCGTCGACGTGCCCGGTCCTCGTTCCCAGTGATCCTCCACCCGATCCATGAACCGCCGGGCGCGGAACAGCGCGGACGGCGTCTCCCACCAGTCCACCTTCTTACCGAACCGCGCCTGCAGGTCACGCAGCAGCAATTCCAGATTGAGCGGCAGCCCGCCGTACCCGTCATAGCGCGGATAACGGAATCGGTCCGCCCACCCCAGCTCGTGCGCCACGATCGCGGGAAATGAGAGATCGGTATGGAAAATCGCCGCACTCTGGAACCCCTGGGTGAGCGAGTCCCCGATCGCGACGAGCCGGTGGAGCGGCTCCCCCTCCCACTCCACGTCGCAGGCGATTCCCAGCGTCGCATCGATATGAGGCGCCCGCAGGCTTTGCGAGTCCGAGGCACACGCCATTACTCCCCCTCGTTGAGACATGGCGCATAATCGCAGGACACTCACGCGAGCTGTCTCGATACGGCGTGGCGTCATCTTTACTGTGCTCCGCGCCACCACTTGACGTCAACGGAAATCCTGCGGGTATTTGTCGCGTACGATCCCGTCTCCCGTCAGCGAACGCCCCCCGCACAAATGTCAGTGCCTACGGTCGATACGCATGAGCTGTTCGTGGATGGACGTACCTCTGACGTGGTCTGTCAGCCGACGGCCAGAGCGCGCCTCACCGCGTAGGGGAGGATGCCGCCGTGCCGCAGGCAGGCCGGTTCCTGGCCGGAGAAGATGCGCAGACGCAAGGGGATGCTCCTGACTTCCCTGTCCGGGTGGTGCATGTGAAGGGTGACGGGGTTGGCCCCGACCCGCAGGTTCCGGAGCCCGTCGAAGGTGAGGTGCCCCTCGTCGGTGAAGTCGTGTGCCGAGGCGCTGTCGCCGTCGGTGAACTCCAACGGCAGCACTCCCGTACCGATCAGGTCGGAGCGGTGGATGCGCTCGTACGACTCGGCGATGACGGCCCGGACGCCGAGCAGGGTCTGGGCCTTCGCGGCCCAGTCACGGCTGGAGCCGGCACCGTAGTTGCGACCAACGACGATGACGGGGTCGCAACCCGCCGCCCGGTAGGTGGGGGCGGCCTCGTACACCGGCAGGACCGCCGTGCGGCCGGCGGTGCGGGCCCAGCCGCCCGGGCCGGGACGGTCGCTCAGCGGCAGATCGGTGACGGCCGGATTGGTGAAGGCACCGCGGAGCATGACCTCGTGGTTGCTGCGGCGGGTGGAGCAGCGGCGGCTCGCCGTCGCCGCTGCCGTCGCTGCCGGAGACCCGGACCACGCGGGCCAGTGCCTCCGTGTTCACCTGGTGGATGATGCCGGTGCCGGGCGGGACGACCTGGACGCTCCGTTCTAGGGGCGGCAGGCCACGTCACGCGGTGTCCGGGTGCCCGGCGGCGGGCAGCACGGGCGGGTGGACGCCGGAACGGGATCCGCACCGGTACGCCGGTCCGCGCCGCTGCGCTCGCCGGCCGCGAACAGGTGCCGGACGGGACGGGGAACACCCAGACGGCGTCGGAGCCGGGCCCGATACCGAAGGCGGTGCCGTGAGGCCGCCGTGCACCGCGCACCAGCTCCGTCCGATGCGGCCGGTCGCCCGGGAACGGCGGATCGTCCAGCTCGACGGTCCGCAGCGGTGACCGGCCGGCCCCGGCCGTCCCCTCTCGAAACGCCTCGTCAGCGGAGGGTGCTGGGCCGGTCTCACTGCCAGGAGGCACCGTCGTCGTGCCGCGTGCCGCGTCCATCGTGAGAACGGCGCCTCACCCCCACGCCGCCCGCCTGTTCGTCGACTTCCCGCTCTCGGCGAAGGGCCAGGCCACGGTCGCCAGGGGTGGGCCGGCACCGCACCGGCCGGGCGTCGAACAGGACGACAGCGATAGTCCGCAGGACATGCAGCGCGTGCTCGGCGAGGACCACGTCCACCTGTACCGCCACGCGCACGTGCCGGAGGAGACCCAGCACGCCTACCTGGAGCGCTGGGAAAGGGCCATGGGCTGAACCGCCCTTCGCCGCCCGCCGCTGAACCGCCCTTCGCCGCCCGCCCCGGCCCCACCCGTCCGGAGCCGCCATGACCACCCAGACCCCTCCCGCCCCTCCTCACCCTCCCCCGGCCGCGCCCTGCGCGCGGGTGACCCGGGCACACCCCACTCCCGGCGACTGTTCGGCGCCGGCCGCGAAGGCACCATCCACCGGCTGACGTCCCTCGTCACCGCCGCCCTCGTGCTCGCCCCGTCGTCCCGATCCTCCACCAGTCCGTACGCGACCAGCCGCGGTACGCCGCGGGTGGCGCCTTCACCCCGGAGGACCACGGGTGATCCGCCCTCACCCAGGCCCTTCCGTCCTCCGTTCTACCGGGCGAACCGTACGGGCAGGCCGCGCGGCCCCCGGATCATCATTCCCGGGCGCCAGGTGATCGCCGCCGGATGGATGTCCAGGGCGAGGTCCGGGCAGCGTTCCAGCAGCGACCGCAGGGCGATGCGCGCCTCCAGCCGGGCCAGGGGCGCACCCAGGCAGTGGTGGATGCCGTGGCCGAACGCCAGGTGGCCGCGGGCGTCACGGAAGATGTCGAAGCGGTCGGGCGCGGGGAAACGGGCGGGGTCGCGGTTGGCGTCGGCCATGGCGACGAGGACGAGTTCGCCGCCGCCGGGGACGACGGTGTCGCCGATCGTCACCGGTTCGGTGGTGAAGCGGAACGTGGGGGTCTCCAGCGGTCCCTCGTAGCGCAGCGCCTCCTCGACGGCGGCGTCGACGAGGGAGAGATCCGCCCGCAGAGCGGCCAGTTGTCCGGGGTGGGTCAGCAGGGCGAGGACGGCGTTGGAGATGAGGTTCACCGTGGTCTCGTGGCCGGCCACGAGCAGCAGCCAGGCCATGCCGAGCAGTTCCTCGTGGGAGAGCCGATCGCCGTCCTCGTCCGAGTTGTGGATCAGCGCGCCCATGAGATCGTCGCCGGGCTGCTGCCGCTTGCGCTCCAGCAGCTCCACCAGGTACTGCGCCATCGACTTCGCCGCGGCCTGACGCAGTGCGGGGTCGGTCGCACCGAGTGCGTCGTTCGACCATGTCCTGAAGGATTGCCGGTCCAGGTCCGGCACGCCCAGGAGTTCGCAGATCACGGAGATGGGCAGCGGGAAGGACAGCGCCTCGACGAGGTCGGCGCGCCCGTCGGGGGCGGCGAGCATCCTGTCCAGGAGCGTGTCCGTCGTCTCCTGGATGCGGGGGGCGAGTGCCTCGACGCGGCGCGTGGTGAACTCGCGGGCGACCAGCTTGCGCAGCCGGGTGTGGTCCGGCGGGTCGGCCCTGAGCATGTGCGTGCCGGGCGATAAGGCGCCCAGGGGCAGGGAGGGTGAGGCCTTGCTCCAGTCCTTGGAGAGTCTGCGGTCCGCGAGGGCGGCGCGTGCGGCCTCGTACCCGACGACGAGCCAGGCCTCCGCGCCTCCTTCCGGCATGCGTATACGGTGCACCGGGCCCTGTGCCCGCAGCCGGGCGTAGACGGGATAGGGGTCGCGGGTGAAGGACTCACCGAGCGCCGCTAGATCGACCACGGTCATGGGATCACCACCTGACTGAACGCTGGGAAGAAGGGAGTTGTGCGCTTGAGTGACCTGTACGCGGACGCCGTGGTGCCCCGGAGGCGGCAGGTAAGGGGGCCTCGGAAAGTGACCAGCGGTCGCCGCCCACTGGCGTACCGACTGTAGCTCCTGTCGTCACGGGAGGAACCTGGATATCGGACACCCCCGGAGGCGGTGGGCACGCCGGTGTGACCGGTCGTGCGGGTGACCTCAGGCCCTGAAGCGTCGCAGCAACGTACGGAGGACGTCCCTGTGGTGCGTCCACAACAGTGCGCCACCGGCACCGGGCACGAGATGCCTGACGGAGTGCGGGATGCGGTCGGCCAGGCCGGCACCGAGATCCGGGGAGTGGCTGACGTCCAGTTCCCCGTACCAGAGGTCGACCGGCACCCGGATCGACGAGAGATCGATCCTCCAGTGCCCCATGGCCAGGGCGGTGTCCTGGGCGTATCCGCCGGCGCCCTGGGCGAACGCCTCGTCGAGGGCGTGCCGGTACGCCGCGGCGAACACGGGGTGCCGGTAGACGGCGAGATCGGTCTCCGGGCCGGCCGCCGTCACCAGGTCCCACATGCGCCGGGCGGTGAAAGTCGCGAAGATCTCCTCCGCGGCATCTCTGTCGGCCACGGCGATGTCCACCAGGTTCCGCAGTTCGCCCGGCAGCGCGTCCGCGAACCGCCCGTCCGCCACCTCGTCCGCCCCGGACACGACCGCCAGTCCGCTGATGACCGGTGCGGCGGCACAGGCCAGCGCGAAGGGTGCTCCCTGTGAGTGGGCGACCATCAACGGCCGGCCGAGTTCCCGTAGTTCCGTGAACACCCGGACGTCCTCGGCGAAGTCGTGGAGCGTACGGGCGGGCAACGGTGTGGAGACGCCGAGTCCGGGGCGGTCGAGGGAGACCAGCCGCACACCGAGTTCCTGCAGCGCGTCGGCGCCGAAACCCAGGTGGCGACTGGTCGCGGCACCCGGGGAGAACAGCACCGCCGTACCGTCGTGAGGGCCCCACTCGGCCCAGCCGAGCAGCCTCCCGTCAGGCAGGCGCTCCGCGCCCAGGCGTTCGGGTGCGGTGACACCCGCTCGTAACGTGTCCATCGCGTCCTGCTCCGGTTCACTGTCGTCGGTGGCTGCGCGGCGGGCGGGGACGTCCGGGTCCGAACGGACCGTTCAGGGCCGCCCACTGCAACAGCATGATGGTCTTGGCGTCGGCGATCTCGCCCGTGTGGATCATGGCGAGAGCTTCGTGGAAGGACAGCTCCAGTACGGTGATGTCCTCGCCCTCGGCGGCGATGCCCTTTGCTGTCGCCGTGGGGTTCGCGTCCCGGTAGGGGGCGGCGAAGAAGTGCAGGCGTTCGGTGACCGAGCCGGGACTCATGTAGGCCGTGAGGACGTGTTCGGCGGCGCTGACGGCGTATCCGGTCTCCTCGGCCGCCTCCCGGCGGATGGCCTCCTCCGGAGTGTCCCCGTCCAGCAGTCCGGCCGCGGTCTCGACGAGCATCCCGTCGGGGTGTCCGTTGACATACGCGGGGAGGCGGAACTGACGGGTCAGCAGCACGGTCCCCCGGTCGGTGTCGTACAGCAGGATCGTGGCGCCGTCGCCACGGTCGTAGGTCTCGCGCTGTTCACGGCTCCAGTGACCGTCGCCGTGCCGGTAGTCGAAGGTTGTCCTGCGCAGCACGTACCAGTCGCAGGACAGGACCTCGACATCGCGGATCACCACCCTCGGATTGCCGGTCAGGTCGCGGCCGTGCCGGTCCAGACCCGTGCGGCCGCGCCGGTCCGGCGTGTCGATGCCCGCGGTCATCGGCGGGCGGGTATCTCGTCGAGACCGGTGTAGACGGCCTTGCCCTGGGCCCGCGCCCGGGCGACCATCCGGTCGGCCCCCTCGGAGGCGCCGCCGATGCGCAGCACCCCGTCGCAGCGGGACAGCAGCCGTTCGGCGACGGGGTGGAAGATCTCCTCGTAGGCGGCGTCGCCGGGGCGGGCGCTGCCCGCCGCCTCCAGGAGGGGGAGGGCGAGTGCCTCACCGGTGACTCCCAGGTGGCCCGCGCGGAAGAGGGTCAGGGCGGTCTCGGTCATCGCCCTGACGTTGGCCTCCATCTTGTGCGGATCGTCGCCGGTGCCGGACCGGTAGGGGCCGGCGACGAGGATCATGAGCGGCCGGTCGGCGGTCTTCACGATCGTCTCCTCGATGTTGTCGTGTGCGATGTGGGTGCGGGTGTGCGGGACATCAGGCCAGTGAGGTCTCGACCCCGGCCTCGCGGAGGGCTTCGAGGGTGGCCGGACCGTTCGGGTGGGTCCCCGGGTCGGCGGCGGCGTTGTCGGTGACGAAGCGGTGCGCGGCATCGAGCGGGGCAACCTGGCTGAAGGCCCTGACGCCGAGTTTGGTGGCGTCCGCGACGGTGACCGTGCGAGCGGACTGGCGAAGTCCCACCTGTTTGACCGCCGCGTCCTCCAGGGAGAACTCCGACCACCCGTGCTCGGCGTGCACGCCGCCGATGGACATCACGAAGCAGTCGAAGCTCAGGGACTCCAGTGTGCGCAGGGCCAGCGGTCCCACCAGTGAGCGTTCACCGGGACGGGAGCTGCCTCCCACGACGAGGAGCTCGATGCCGTCCCGGTCCGCCAGGACCATCGCGGCCTGCAGGCTCAGTACCGCGACGGTCAGCGGGGCCCGCTCCGCCAGGTGCCGGGCGACGTGCACGGTGGTGGTGCCCGCGTCCAGCAGCACCCGGGACCCCGGTTCCACCGTCGCGGCCACGGCCGCACCGAGTCTGTCCTTGACCGCGGCCTGCCACGGTTCCCTGGCGGTGAAGGTCCCGCCCCCTTCCCGGGGACGCGTGGCGACCGCGCCACCGTGCACCCTTCGCACGAGCCCCTGACGCTCCAGAGCGTCCAGGTCCCTGCGGACGGTCATCTCCGAAACCCCCAGGCGATGGGAGAGTTCGGACACGGAAACCCTGTCGGAGTTCTGGACCAGACGCAGCGTCAGGTCCAGACGGTCGGCAACACCCATGCACCCTTTCTAACACATTGCTGTTCACTCGAACATGAATATGTTCGAGTCGTTCAGGGCTCGATGCTGCCGGATGCGGCAGGACCTCGGACCCCGGACCTCCGGCCTCGATCACGGTCTGACGAGGATCGCCCGCGTGTACAGCAGGCTGAAACCGCGGCGCTGGGCGTTCTGCTGGGACTGGGAGGCGGGCTGGGTGGTGACGACCGCGAGGTCGCATCCCTGTTCGGCGGCCACGGCCAGCCGGGTGGCCAGCAGGGCGCTCTGGACGCCGCGCCGACGGTACGCGGGCAGCGTCGCGGCGCCGGTGAGCTGAGCGATGCCCCGGGTGATGCGCATGCCGGCGCCGCCCGCGACCGCGCCGTCGACCGACGCGGTGTAACGTCGCATCCCGGCCGCGGCGGTCAGGTCGCGCACCGCCCGTTCGAGCACGTCCCGCGGGACCTCCTCGTGCGGGGCGAGACCTTGTGCGTCGGGACGGGCGAAGCCGCCGACCACCGTATCGACCCACTGGCCGAAGTCCGTGTCATCGCTGTGCCGCACGTCGATGCCGGACGGCACGGCCTCGGACGGGACACCGCCCAACGGCCGGCCCAGCACGTTCTCGAAGCCGACCAGCCGGTATCCGCGTGCGGTGAGCATCGCACCGACCTCGGGATCGGCGAGATGCGCCAGCTCCACCTGGACCGGGGCGCCGGCGTCCGCGAACCGGCGCTCCACGGCGTCGAGTTCGTCGGCCCCCGGCACACCGGCGAAACCGAGCCCGGCCACCTTGTTGAGAGGTGAGCCCGCCTCGGTGCGACAGGCGACCCCGCCGGCCAGCCTGATCACGAACCCGTCGTCGCCGCCCAGCCGTCGCAGCGCGGCCTCGCTGCCCGCGGCGATGAAGTCGGTCTCCGCCCGCTCGATCCGCTCGCCCAGAGCGATGTCGCAGAACAAGGGGTTCTCATGACTCTTCATGCCGCGAACCTACTGTTCGCCCCGCAGCGGGCACACACGGATTTCTGCGGCCTCGCGGGAGAGCCATGTGCCCCCGAGGCGAGGCCGGGTGGTACGGCGTGGGCTCCCCACGGCCGATGAGGAGCTGGGTGCCGGGGGCGCTCGATGACTGCCGAGTCGCGTGTCCCGTGGGAGCCGGACGTCACCGTCGCAAGAAAAGCCACAACTGTATCTGTCCGCCACACGGTGACGCCGGTACCGTGCCGGATGGAGCCTCACACTGTCTTGCTCATGACAATCCAGTCCTGCGCCCGGCGCACAGACCGCGGACAAGCCTTCCCACGACCACGACACAAGGAGTAGTCCACATGGCACCTCCGATCAGCCGTCGTACCGTTCTGGCCGCCGGCACGGGCGCCGCCGTCGGCCTGTCCCTGCCCGGCGTCGCCGCGTACGCCGACGACCGTGTCACCACCGGCGTGAAGTTCACCCTGAACGCCCAGGTGCTCGACGGCGGCGAACAGGTCACCTCGGTCACCCTCGACACCGCCCGAATCGGCGCGGTCGACCCGGCCGGCCTGACCACCGGCACCTTCAGCGTGCGTGCCAGAGCCACCAGCCCGATCCCCATCGCCGCCGACGACGCCATTCTCGGCGAGTACGACGTCGACCGCACGGTGACCGCCGTCCGGCTCGACCGCCGCGGCGACATCGTGCTCGAACTGAGTCATGCGGAGGGCCGGACCGGGGGCAGCACGCTCGGCTATCTCGCGGGCAGGGGCCGCAACGTGATGCTCGACCTCGACTACACCATCACTCAGCACGCCCCGATCGCCCTGCGCAATCACCGGTCGGTCGTCATCGAGGACTTCGTGCAGAACCCTCGGCTGTCGGACCCCGAGGTGGACGCGTTCAGCTCCCACATCTCCGGCTCGGGGATGAAGTACCGGCTGTACTCGCCCACCGGCTCCCACTCCTCCCGCCGGGGCAGGCATCCGCTGATCGTCTGGCTGCACGGCGGCGGCGAGGGCGCCTCACTGCCCGACAACTACTACGACAACGAGACCACGCTACGGGCCAACCGCGGCGCCCTGGGCTTCACCACCCCCCGGGCGCAGCGCATCTTCGGCGGGGCCTACGTCCTGGCCCCGCAGAGCACCTCCGCCTGGATGCAGGACGGCCCCCGCTTCGCCCCCCTCATCCACGAGATCATCCGTGACGTCACACGCAGGAACCGCATCGACCACGACCGGATCTACGTCGTCGGCTGCAGCAACGGCGGCTATATGAGCATGAAGATGACCACCGTCTATCCCACCTTGTTCGCCGCTTCCGTACCGATCTGCGGTGTCGTCACGTCCTTCCCGTCCGGCGGAGCACCGCTGATCCCCGACAGCGAGCTGGCCGGGATCAGCACCCCCAGCTGGCTCGTCGCCTCCCGCGACGACACCACCGTGGACCCGCAGGCCAACACCGCCCACGCGCACGGCCTCATCCCCCGCTCGCTGATGACGCTCTACGACCGCGTCGTCTGGAACGGCCACCAGTTCGCCGGCCACTGGTCGTGGATCTACGTCGCCCGCAACGACCCCAGCATCGACGGGACTCACATCTGGCAGTGGATGGCCGGCCAGCGTCGGCACTGACCGGACGTCCGCGCTCACCTGCACTGCGGCCGCGCGCATGGTGGCCGCGATGGGCTGGAGGAGCACGGGCGCCCGCCGCCCGTCCGAGCGCGATCCGCGCTCCCGGGCGGGTCCGCCGACGCGGTAACGGGGGAGTACGCCGACGGCTTGCCGGGAGGAGCCGACTCCGCGGTGCGCACGCCGCCCAGTGCTTCCGTCGCCCCCTGCGCGCCCTCGACCGTGCGTCCGAGTACGCTGCCGAGGTGACGCACCATCCCGCGCCGGACGAGCGGCGTCGTCCGAACCAAGGGCCGAAGGCGGCTGCCCGGAACCGAGCCGCCCTCATCGCCGCCGCCCGCGAGATCTACACGGACCAGGGACTGGACGCCCCGTTGTCCGCGATCGCGCGTCGGGCCGGGGTCGGACAGGGCGTGCTGTACCGGCATTTCCACGACCGCGACGCCCTGGCCGCCGCGGTCCTGGAGGAGAACGTGCACCAGATCGAGCAGGCGGCCGGCGCGGCGGGCGCGACCTTCGCCGCTGTCCTCGGCGTGGTGACCTGGCACATGACGGAGTCGGCGGCCTTCATCGGTCTCCTGCACTTCGGCGGCGCCGGCCGTGCCGCCGACACGGAGGCGCATGCCTCGGCGCTGTCGGGCCGGGTCGAGCGCGCGCTGCGCGGCCTCCTGCCGGACGGTCACCGCCTGGCCGCGGCGGACGATCTCATGCTCGCCGTGGCCATGGTCTCCGGTGTCGCCACCGGCCTCACCCGGCAGGAGACCCGCCAGGAACGGGAACGCCGGGCCCTGGCGGCCTGGCGGCTGCTCGGTGTCGAGGTGGGGCCGGTGCGGCCCTTCGAGGGGTGAGCGGGAGCGAGCGAAGGAGCTGCGCCGTCAGCCGCCGTTGGACTGCCGGATGCCTTCCGCGAGCGCGTCGAAGGTGTACACGTACCCTCCGGCCGGTCCGCTGACGGTCATGTACGCCCTGGTCCCGCCGGGAGTGATCGCCACGTTCGTCGCGGACTCCAGGCCCTCGGCCTGCCTGGCGGGAACCTCGACGGTCGCCAGGCGCTCGCCGTACTTGTCGTACACCGCCATCGCGGGCCGGCCGTGCAGTCCCTGGTAGAGGTTGCCGTCCGCGTCCACGGCGATGGAGTCGGTCCGGGCGAGCCCGCCGTCGACCTGGACGGCGGTGTGCCGGGACGCCGTCTTCCCCTCCGCGCCGAGGAGGAGGTGGGAGATCCGGTTCCGGGTGAGCTCGCTGATCCAGAGCCCGCGGTGGTCCGCGTCGAACGAGATGCCGTTCGTCGCGGCCAGCCCGTCGGCCAGGACGGTCGCCTCCTTCCCGGCGCGGTCGATGCGCACCACGCGGCCGATGTCCTCACCCTCGGTCAGGCCGCGTGAGTCGCTGACGTACAGGTTGCCGTCCTCGTCGAAGGCCAGGTCGTCGGGGTTCATCGGCGCGCCGCCGACCTCGCCGGAGAAGAAGGTGCGGAGGTCACCGCCGTCCGGGGGGAGGCTCACGATCTCGCCGTGGGCGAAGTCGGTCAGGTAGAGCCGTCCGTCGTACGGGCTGAACTGGGCGGAGGTGTAGGCGCCGCGGCCGTCGGTGTGGACCGTCTGCGAGGTCTTCCTCCTGACGTCGACGCGCATCACCTTCGGCTCGCCCTCGGGTGCGGTGACGTCGACGACGAGCAGCTTGCCGTCCTCGTCGAAGACCGGCCCTTCCAGCAGGGTCATACCGGTCTCCGCGTGCGCCTCGGTCAGCTGCATGAGCTTCTGCGCACGGATGGTTCCGCCGCTGTGCGCGGCGGCCGTCCGGTCACCGGGACCGCCTGTCCCGACACCGCTCTCGGTACCGCACCCGGTGAGCGTCAGTACGCCGACCGTGGCGAGAGCGGCGAGGGGCCGGATCGGGAGTCGTCGCATGAGGGGATTCACTCTTCCTGTCCGCTGAGTGCGGGGGCGCCCGGGGGCACACCCGCCTACCTACCGGACAACACTGTCCGGTACGAGTTAGGGTAGTTGACGGCCGCCCGGGTCCGGGAGGTGTCCGGAGCTTTCCCGTCCTTCGGGGGCGCTCGCGGACGGAGGCGGCCGTCCGGCAGCAGACCCCACAGGATCGAGGCCCCCACATGGCGACTCCCCCCGTGCCCGCTCCCGAAGAACTCGCCGGGCTGAGGCGGCGCTACCGTCTCGAGCGGGAACGGCGCGTGCGGCCCGACGGCGCCCGGCAGTACCTCGCCACCGACGCCGAGTTCGGCTACTACGCCGCCGACCCGTACGTCGGTGAGGTGGCTGAGCGCGAGCCGCTGCGCGACACCGTCACCGTCGCCGTCGTCGGCGGCGGATTCGGCGGCATCCTCGCCGGGGCGCGGCTGCGGCAGCGGGGCGTGGAGTCGATCCGGATCGTCGAGAAGGGCGGCGACTTCGGCGGCACCTGGTACTGGAACCGCTACCCCGGCATCCACTGCGACATCGAGTCGCACGTGTACCTGCCCCTGCTGGACGAGACCGGGTACGTACCGGAGTGGAAGTACGCCCCAGGGGACGAGATCCGCCGCCACGCGGTGCGCGTCGCGGAGAAGTTCGACCTCTGCGCCGACGCCCTGTTCTCCACCGCGGTCACCTCGCTGACCTGGGACGGGACGACCGAGACATGGATCGTGGCGACCGACCGGGGCGATGGGTTCCGAGCCCGGTACGTCATCACGGCCACCGGCACCCTGACCGACCCGAAACTGCCCGGGATACCCGGCATCGAGGACTTCAAGGGTCACACCTTCCACACCTCCCGGTGGGACTACGGCTACACCGGCGGCACCCCGGACGGCGGTCTCACCGGCCTCGCGGACAAGAAGGTGGGCATCGTCGGCACCGGCGCCACCGGCGTCCAGGCCATCCCGATGCTGGCCGAGGACGCGGCACACCTCTACGTCTTCCAGCGCACCCCCTCCAGCGTGGACGTACGCGCCAACGGCCGTACCACCGCCGCCGACGTCGGCGCCGACCACGAGGGCTGGGCACGGGCGCGCCGCGAGAACTTCCTGCGCGTCGTCTCCGGCGAACCCGCGGACGAGGACCTCGTGGCGGACCGCTGGACCGCCTCGGCCGGCCTCCTGGAGAAGCTCCTGCCCAGCTTCCGCCGGCCCGGCGACCGGGAGGACTTCGAGGCGGCCTACGAGGTGGCCGACGCCGCCAAGATGAACGAACTCCGCTCCCGCGTCGAGCAGACCGTCACCGACCCGGAGACCGCGGAGAAGCTCAAGCCCTGGTACCGCTACGCCTGCAAGCGCCCCACCTTCTCCGACAAGTACTACCCGGCGTTCAACCGTGACAACGTCACGCTGGTCGACACCGCCGACACCCATGGCATCGAGCGCGTCACCGAACACGGTGTCGTGGTCGGCGACACCACCTACGCACTCGACTGCCTCATCTTCGCCACCGGGTTCGAGGTCGGCACCTCCGGCGTCCTCTCCGGCGAGCTCCCCGTCCGCGGCCGGGACGGCACCCAGCTGCTGCACGCGTGGGCGCAGCAGGGTCCGCGCACGCTGCACGGCTTCACCAGCAACGGCTTCCCCAACCTGATCCAGATGGGCTCCCTGCAGAACGCCAGCAGCGTCAACTTCACCCACATCCTGGACGAGCAGGCCGTCCACGCCGCCGCCCTCGTCGCGGCAGCCGAGACCGAGGACGCCCTCGTCGAACCGTCCCGCGAGGCGGAGGACGCCTGGCGGACCGTTCTGGCCGAGGACGCCCCCGACCACGAGTGGTTCCACGCCGAGTGCACCCCCGGCTACTACAACCGCGAAGGACGCGGCCGGCCCAACGGCCCGTCCGCCTACCCCCACGGCGCCGTGGCCTTCCACGAACTCCTGCGCCGGTGGCGCGAGGAGTCCATGCACGGCATCCTTCGGGCCAGGACGGCCGGGGCGACCGGGGCGACCGGGGCGACCGGGGCGACCGGGAACTCCTCGCCGCGAAGGATGGCGTAACCCCGTCGGCGCCGTCACCTGCTCGGGCCCGGCCGGGCTTCCGGTCCACGGTGAGCCCGGCCGGCAGGGCCGCGCGCAGTCGCTGCCGGGCCCCTGTCTCGTCCCGGTTCCGGGTTCGGCAGCGGCTACGCGGGGCTGATGACGAGCGTGCCGATGTGTGCGTCGTCGATCGTGAAGCCGTATGCGAGGTCGGCGACGCCACCGGGGAAGTCTCCCTCGATGCGCTGGGTCACGTTCCAGTCATCCGTGCCGCGCCGGACGGCGGCGATGGGCGTGGTCGTGTAGGAGTACTCGGTCGAGGAGCGGCTGAGCCAGCCGCGGATCTCTTCGCGGCCGCGATACGTGCTGCCGTCGTCCACGACCACCGCGGCCGGGGTGAAACACGCGGCCGCTGCCGGAACATCGCTCCGGGCGTGTGCGTCGAGGTATGCCTGGACGGCATCTGGCAGGCGTCCGGTGCCGGTCGGGGTCGCAGTCATCTCTCTCCTTGTCACGTGGGAACTGCCGCCGGTGTGGCGGGCCTAGACGGTGGGGACGGTGCCGCCGTCGATCGTGTGCTCGGCGCCGGTGATGGCACCGGCCCGGTCGGAGACGAGGAAGGCGACCAGCTCGGCCACCTCCTCGGGGCGCGCGGGGCGGCCGAGGGGCACTCCGCCGAGGGACGACAGGACCTGCTCCCAGGCCGCTGCGCGGTCGATGGCCCGGGATTCGGCGATGCGGTCGGCGAGGGCCGTGGCCGCTTCGGTCTCGATCGCTCCCGGGGAGACGACGTTGACGCGCACTCCGTGCGGGGCCAGCTCACGGGCGAGTCCCTTGCTGTAGGTGGTCAGCGCCGCCTTGGCCGCGGCGTAGCCGAGCGTGGCGTCGAAGAGCGGCAGCCGGCGCTGGATGGACGAGACGTGGATGACGGCGCCGTGGCCGGCCCTGCGCATCGCCGGCAGCAGCGCGCGGTCCAGGCGGACCGCGGCCAGCAGGTTGAGGGCGAGCTCGTCCTGCCAGTGCTCCTCGGTCAGGGCGGCGAACCCTCCGGCGGGCGAGTGTGATCCGCCGAGGGTGTGCACGAGGACGTCGAGGGTGCCGAGCCGTTCGCGCACGGCGGTGACGACGGTGTCGACGCCCTCGGGCGTCGTCAGGTCGGCAGCGACGAAGGATCGCTCGTGGGACGCGTCCGCGGGCGCTGTGCGCGCGGTGGTGAGCACGGTGGCTCCGGCCGCGCGAAGACGTGCCGCGATCGCGGCGCCGGTGCCCCGGCCAGCGCCGGTGACGAGGGCGCGACGACCCTTGAGGTCGAGACGGGGATCGGTGGAAGGAGAAGGAAAAGGGGAGGGGGAGGGAGAGGGAGAGGGAGGGGTGGATGTCGTGCTGGTCATGTACGTGAGCGTGCGGCCTCCCGCGCCGGAAGGGTCAAGCTCCGCAACCCTCCCCCTGCGGGAGGGTGCACAGTAGGACCCGTGCTGACCATCGGAGAATTCGCGCAGATGACCCACCTGAGCGTCCGGACCCTGCGCCGCTACCACGAGGCGGGGCTGCTGGAACCGGCCCGGGTGGACCCGTCGAGCGGCTACCGGTACTACGACGCCGCCCAGATCCCCACCGCGCAGGTGATCTCGAAACTGCGGGAACTCGATGTGCCGCTCGCGGACGTCCGGCAGATCCTCCTGACCCAGGACCCGGCGGCGCGCGCGACACTCGTGACCGAACACCTCCAACGGCTGGAGGACCAGCTGGCGCGCACCCAGGCGGCCGTCGCCTCCCTGCACCGGCTGCTGCGCCCCGGGCCGGCCGGCGTCGCCGTCGAGCTGCGGCAGGTTCCCGCGCAGCTGGTGGCCACGGTGGAGGACACCGTCGCCCACACGGACGTGCTCGCCTGGTACGCGGGCGCGATGGCCGAACTGGACGCGGTCGTCCGCGAGACGGTGGGGCCTCCCGGCGGGCTCTACGACAACGCGCTGTTCACCCGAGGGCGGGGACACGTCTCCGTGCACGTCCCGATCGCCGCGCCCGTACCGGCCGTGGGACGGGTCCGCAGCACCGAGCTGCCGGGGGCGGAACTCGCGGTCGCCGTGCATGCGGGCGTCCACGACACGATCGACGTGACCTACGGCGAGCTCGGCAGGTGGGTGGCCGACCACACCCTCGCCGTGGCCGGGCCGGTCCGCGAGACCTATCTCCTCGGCCCGCGCGACACCCCGGTCGCGGCCCACTGGCGCACGGAGATCGGCTGGCCGGTGTTCCGCGTCACCGGCGCAGGGTGAACGGCCGCCGTTCGCCCGCCGCCGACGGACCGGGTCGCGTCCCGCGGCTTCCGCGCCACGCTCCGCCAGGGCACGACCGTGCCGGATCCTCGATCGACGGTCCAGGTGCCGTCCCCACCGCGCAGGTGTCCTCCCCCGGTGGCGACGGGGGCATCGGAGGTGTCGCCGCTCCGGGACGTGAGCGTCCTGGCGATCGGTGACTCGTTGCGGCGGTGCCCGTCGGGGCGGCCCCCGACCGGTATCGGCATCCCGCCGAAGCCGACGGCACCGACCGCCGGTCGCCGATGAGGCTCAGGACCGCAGCGCGACGTCCGGTGCGTGCGCGAGGTGGTCGAGGTCCGCGACCGCCTTCGCCAGCAGGTCGACCATGGCGCGTTCGGCGCGGTCGGGGTCCTGGTCGCGGACCGCGTCGAGCACCGCGCGGTGGCTGGGGACGGGGTCGTCGGCATCGCTGTGGGCGTGGACCATACGGTCGCGTTCCCGGAGACCGGGCTCCAGGAGCATGTCCATCCTCTTGAGCATCTCGTTGCCCGTGGCGGCGAGGAGCGCCCGGTGGAAGGCCGCGTCCGCCTCGGCGGCGGCCGCGGAGTCGACCTTCGCCCGCCCCATGTCCACGAGGGCGGCTTCGAGCGCGGACAGATCAGCGTCGGTACGGTGCAGCGCCGCCCGGTAGGCCGCGGCGGGTTCGATGATGGAGCGTACGTCGGCGAGGTCACGCAGCACCTGGGGACCGTCGCCCGTCTCCATGCGCCGGCGGATGACGTCGGCGTCGAGGAGATTCCAGTGGGCGCGTTCCCTGACGAAGGTGCCCCGCTTCTGACGTGCGTCGGTCAGCCCCTTGCTGGCCGGCACCTTGAGCGCCTCGCGCATGACGGTCAGGCTCACGTCCAGTTCGGCGCCGAGCGCACCGATGTCCAGGATCTCCCCCTCGGTGATCTCCCCTCCCACGATGCGCGCACCCAGTTTGTGTACGACCTGTCCGTGCACACCGCGACCGGAGTAGGACGCCATGCGGTTCTCCTCGACATAGGTGGCTGATGGGGCGTCGGGAGGTTCCGGGTCGAGCGTTGCCGACCCGGCCGGGGACCTGCCCCGGTGAGCTTCTCGCCCCGTGGTCAGCCAGTCCAGCGGTCAGCATTATCAACGAATACTTCTTGCCGGGAGGTAGGGGCGCCCTGACGATGAACCCACTTCACGAGCCCGTTACGCCCCAAGGAGCCGCCTGTCATGCTGCCGCTGCACACCCGAGACCTCCCCGTCCCGCTCCGGGGGCACCTGCCGATGGGCAGCCGCGGGCACCCCTCACCCCCTGGAGACCGACAGCCGCAGGCTCCAGCGGGGCACCGAGCCCTGGCTGCCGGTCATGGGGGAGTTCCACCTCAGCCGCTACCCGGCGGCCGACTGGCGCGAGGAGCTGCTGAAGATACGCGCCGGCGGGATCGACCTCGTGGCCACCTACCTGTTCTGGAACCACCACGAGGAGGAACGCGGCACCCTGCGGTTCGACGGCGGCCTGGACATCAGGCGCTTCACCGGACTCTGCGGCGAGCTGGGGCTGTACGTGGCGGTCAGGATCGGACCGTGGTCGCACGGCGAGTGCCGCAACGGCGGCTTCCCCGACTGGCTGCAGGAGACCGGGTGCGCCTCGCGCACCGACGACCCGGCGTACCTGGCGCTCGTGGAGCCGTACTACACGCGCATCTCCCACGAACTGCGCGGGCTGGGTCACGACGGCGGCGGCCCGGCCACGGTTGAATGGCCGAGCAGTGTCACCGGGCCGTCTGCCGTCTCCCGTATCTCGTCCGCGAGCTGTCGTGCGGCTGTCTCCACGGGCACCCGTGCGCGGCTGTCGGCCGCGGTGCGGTGCGGTGGGGCAGTTCCACCCCCCGAGGACGCGTACGGGCACGTCGGCCTCGGCGAGTTCCCTGGCCGGGTGACGTAGCTGACGGCGCCGCCGCCCGCGAAGGGGATGCACACCACGGTCGCTTCGGGACGCGGGACGTCGACGCCGGCCGCCGCGGTCAGGCCCACCAGGAGGGCACGGGGCGCGGCGTCCCCGTGGTCCAGAGACTCACCGATGCAACACCAGACCCCGTCGGGCACCTCGGTCATGTACCCGGTCCCGCATGTGTCCGCCCGGTGCAGACGCTGGAGCATCGGGTGTGGCCCGTCCTACGGTGGCGCCATGAGCGATCACTCGGAAGCGCCCGCCGCGCCCGTCGAGGCGTATGAACCCCCTTACTACGTGGCCGTCTTCACTACGGTGCGATCCCAGGAGCAGAGCGGCTACAGCGAGACCAACGCACGCATGGAGGAGCTGGTGAGGGACGTCCCCGGATTCCTGGGAATGGACCACGCGCAGACACCTGGCGGGCTGGGCATCACCGTCGGGTACTTCCGCGACGCCGATGCGCTCACGGAGTGGCGGAACAACGCCGAGCACCGCGCGGCGCAGAAACGCGGGCGAGCCGAGTGGTACGAGAGCTACACGCTGCATGTGGCGAAAGTCGAGCGGAGCCACGGCTTCAGGCGAGCGTAGGCAGGCGGACCTCCAGCACCACTGCGTACCTGCCGCTGCCCGGTCCCGTGCATGCTGATCCGTTGGCCGGCTTCGACGCGCCTCCGGTCGGAGGGGGTGAGGGGAACGAGGCGGGCAGCGGCCCGGCCGCCGGGCTCCGGAAAGGGCATGTCCTCGCCCCAGAGCCCGGCAATGCTCACCGCGGCGTCCCCGGTCGGTGAGAGGTTCCCGATGTCCCCCACAGGGCACAGCTCACGTGCCCGGAGATCGATGTCCTGTATCGCGCGTCCGGACGGAGCGTCAGCTCCGCCCTGACCATCCCGTTCCGGGGATGCCCGAACACGTACATCCAATGCCCCTGACGTGCTCGACGCGATCTCTTCGGGGTCCAAGCCGCGACGCCGGCACCCGGGCGGAGCAAGTGTCAGGCGTCCTGCGGATACCAGCGCAGTTCCACGGTGTTGCCGTCGGGGTCCAGCACATAGAGGGAGAGCGCGGTGCCCCGGGCGCCGAACCGTTCGCCGGGGCCGTCGACGACGGTGAAGGTCCCGGAGTCGATGACCTCCTGCCAGTCCAGGGGCTCGACCACCAGGCAGATGTGGTCGACGTTCGAGCTGCCCCCGGGTTTCTCGGCGGGCGCCTGGACCAGATCGATGATGGTGGTCGGGCTGACCCGCACGGACGGGAACGGCGCCTCGCCGGCCCGCCATTCCGCCACCCGTACGGGGGCCAGGCCCAGCGGTCCGGTGTAGAAGGCCAGTGAGCGCTCGATGTCGGCGACGTTGAGGACGAGATGGTCGAAGGCGATCACACGCATGGGGGTCTCCGCGGAAGTGGCCGGTCGGGGTGGGCGGGGCTGTCCCGCCGTCGCTCCGTTCAAGCGTCGCCGACTCCCGTCCATGAGTCCAACACATGCTCGTGACACCGCGATCCTCACCCGGGCCGCCGAGCGGTGTCACGTCGTCCCGTCCGCGCTCAGTCATCAAGTCGACCGGCCGAAAAGCGAGTTGGGTGTCCGGCCGGCGGAGCGGACCAGCCGTCGGGTGCGGCTGGCCGTAGCGGGGCATGCGTTCCTGCCGGCCGCCCGTCAGACGCTGGACGTGACCGGCGGCCGGTACTCGGCCGATGGCAGCGGGCGGGTGGACAGTCCGTGTACGTGCAGGGCAGGTCGGCCGCGCGGTTGCAGGGGGGCCGAACGGGGACCGCGCTGTGGCGGCCGTCTCCGCCGGTGGCCGCCACCTCCGCCCGGGCCCGCTCGGCCGCGCGCCGGCCAGGCCGGCGGGCGCCGCCCGGTCTGTGGCGAAGAGGTCGTGCGGGGAGCGGGTGTCGGTGGCGTTCCCGTGCTTGTCCAGGTCCGGGACGCGGTCGTCGGCTCCGCCCGCCGAGACCGGGGTGACGGTGGGGCGCAGGACGCACGGCCCCTCGACGCGCTCCCTGAACCGCACCGTCTTGAGGCGCTGCCTGAACCACACCGCCGTGCCGGCCGGTGGTCCTCAGTCCGCCAGCTCCCCCAGCAGTGCCCAGGTACGGCGCCGGTCGGCGTCCCCGGCGAGGTCCGTGCCCGCGAACACCACCTCCGTCGCCCCGGCGTCCCGGTAACGCCGCACCTCGGCGGCGACCGTCTCCTCGTCCCCGATCACGGCCACATCGGCGGCCCGTCGGCCACCGGACAGTTCCACCACCCGCGCGTAGGACGGGATCTGCTCGTAGAACGCGAGCTGCTCGGTGGCCCTCGTCCGCACCGAGTCGACGTCGTCCGTGACCACACCGTGGACCAGCGCGACGATCCGCGGCGCGGGGCGGCCCGCGGCCTCGGCCGCTGCGGTCACGGCCGGCACGATGTGCTCGGCCAGGGCGCGCGGCCCGGCGAGATAGGGCAGGATCCCGTCCGCCAGCTCCCCGCTGACCCGCAGGGCCCGCGGCCCCATCGCGGCCACCAGCAGCGGCACACCGGCCTCGGCACCCGGCACCCGTGCGGGCACCGGCGTGGCCGCGGTCAGCAGCTCACCGTGGAAGTCGGCCGCGCCGGTCTCGGTCAGCTGCCGCAGCGCGGTGAGGAACTCCCGCAGGCGGGCGACGGGCCGCTCGAAGGGGATGCCGAAGCCGCCCTCGGTCAGCAGCCTGGTGCCCAGTGCCAGTCCGAGGTGGTACCGGCCGTGCGTGGCCGCCTGCGCGGTCTGGGCCTGGCTGGAGACGAGCAGCGGGTGGCGTCCGAAGACGGGGATCGCGGAGGTGCCCACCTGCAGACCGGGCACCTCCCTCCCGACGACCGCCGCGAGCAAGGGGGAATCGGCGCCGAAGGTCTGCCCGAACCAGGCCGACCGCAGCCCCGCGGCCGCGGCCTCCCTGGCCAGCCGCACGCTGGCGTCGACCTGATTGGGCGAGTTGTCTGCGTGAAGAGCTACTCCTGTCGTCATGTGTTGGTACAGCAGTGGCGGACGGCCTCCCATTCCGGGCGGCCGGGTGGACCGGGGCGCCGAAGCAGCGGCTCCCTCGGTCATCGGGATCGTCACCGAGCCGGCCGTGGAACCCGGCGGCGAGTGATCGAGTCGTCGTGGTCCCGGTTGCCCCGGGCGGGCTTGGTCAGTTGCTCACGGGGGCGGTCCGTCAGGCGGCCGGTTCGCGGGGCGCGGACTCGCGCAGCCTGGGCAGGAGTTGGTCGCCGATGCGGACGATCTCCCGCTTGTACGGGGTGTCGGAGAGAACGAAGTGGGTGATGCCGAGCTTGCGGTAGTCGTGCAGCGCCGTGGCGACGTCGTCCGCGGAGCCGACGAGCCAGGTGGTGGCCGCTCCCCCGCCGCCGAACCGGCCGGGTGTGGTGTACAGGCAGGTGTCCAGCACCTCACCGCGCTCGGCCAGTTCGAGCAGCCGCCGCTGCCCGACCGCCGTTCTGCGGTTGCCGGTCCAGGTCAGCTCCTTCGCCCCGCCGGCCATCCGCGCCACCTTCTCCTCGGCGTCGTGCCACGCCTGCTCGGTGGTGTCGCGCACCAGCGTCGTGATCCGCAGCCCGAACTCCAGGGGCTTGTGCCGGCGCTCCGCCTTCTCGCTCAGTGCCTTGAGGCGGTCGATGCGCTCGGCGAGTCCGTCGAGCGGCTCGCCCCAGAAGAGCTGGACGTCCGCCTCGGCCGCCGCCACCCGCTCGGCCGCCTCGGACGCGCCGCCGAAGCAGAGCGTCGGGTGCGGCCGTTCGGCGGTGACGTACGGGCGCGGCGCGACGGTCGACCCGGTGACCTGGAAGTGCTCGCCGTGGAAGGTGACGTCCTCCTCGGTCCACAGGCGGCGCACCAGGCGCAGCCACTCCTGCGTGCGGGCGTAGCGTCCGGCGGGATCGACGTCGGTGTCGCCGTAGGCCGCCGGGTTGTCCAGGCCGCTGACGACGTTGACCAGGACGCGCCCGCGGCTGAGCTGGTCGAGGGTGGCCGCGGCGGACGCGAAGTGGGCGGGCTGCCAGTAGCCGGGCCGGGCCGCGATCAGCGGCTGGAACGTGGTGGTGCGCGCGGCCAGTGCGGTGGCGACGGTGAAGGTGTCCGGGCGGCCCCAGCCGGTGCCGAGCAGGGCGCCGCCCCAGCCGTGGGCCTCCGCCGCACGGGCCAGGTCGGTCGAGTACTCGATCGAGCCCCAGCCGGCGACGGTGTCGTCTCCGCGGTGGCCGGGTTCGACGGTGTTCGGGATGTACCAGAGGTATTGCTCGCTCATGTCGTGTCCGATCGCTGGGTGACCGTGACCCGACCGGTGGTGGCAGTCGCACACCGGCCGGTTCCCGGGGTGGTTGTCGGTGACTGTGTCGAGGGGGGTGGTGATGGAGGGCGGTGACGGCCGGGGGAGGGCGGTGGGTGGTGGGTGGTGGGTGGTGGGTGCCCGGCGCCCGGGTCAGCGGGGTGCGGGCAGAGCGGCCGGGTCCGGGGCTGCCGCCGCCCACGCCGGCCGGGCGGGGCGCACCTCGGCCGGCTGCGGAGGCACCACACGGCGCGACAGCGCGACAGCGCGACAGCGTGCCGGGCGGGTGGGCGCGGTGCGCGGGAAGTCACGGAGAGCACGCCGGCTCGGCGCAGCACGGTCCGCCGGGGCGGCACCGTGTGCCTGCGTGAACTCGGTGGAGGGCCGGCCGCGAAGTCAGCGCACGGCGGATCGTGGGTTCAACACTGTGCGCTGGGCACACGGACGAGGCCGACGCAGAGCTCACTGGTGAGGAGGTGCTGCGCGAGCACCGGCTCGTCGAAGCCGTAGCCCTCCGCCACCTGCGCGCGGACCTCCGGTGTGACGGTGTTGCGTTCGGCGGGGCCGAGAACGCGGATCACGCAGTGGGTGTCCTCAACACCGGGCGCTGGAAACCCTGAGCAGATCGACACAGCGCTCGCTGGTCAGCAAGGGGTCCTGGAGGCTCATGGGCACCGAGTCTGTGGTGGACCGGAGTTCCTTGTCAACCATGTCCCGGAGCGCGGCAGGCAGCGGGTTCCGCTTCGATGTGAACACATCGTGTCAGCCGCTCCGCACCTGCCGGTCACCCACGTGGGCGGCCCTACAGTGGGTCGATGACCGGTCGATCACGAAAGGCCGGGGCGCCGCCCGGGTGTCTCGGGCACCGCGCGCCCGAGCTCGTCACGCGGCCGAGGGCCACCGAGGCAGGTGCGCACCTCCGGCCAGGCGAACAGCTCGACGAGCGCCGCAGATCCCGGGCCTCGGACTCGCGGAGCAGGGGCCGCTCCGTCCGGATCGGCGCGGGTGGCCAGGCGACGGGGCCGAGCTCGGTCATACCGGCCGACCTGAGGGCCGTCCCCCGTCGCAGCCTCAGGTCTGGTGACGGTGACCGCCGATCCGCTACGCCGAACCGGAATCGAGGGCGGGTCGAGGCGCCATCTCCCGCAGGCCGGCGTCGAGGCCGATGCGTGGCCGGTAGCCGAGGTCGGTGCGGGCGGCGGTGATGTCGTAGGAGCGGTCGCGGCCCACGGCGGCGACCGTCCAGTTGGTGACCGGAGGCGGAGTGCGCCTGTGGAGCAGGCGTGCGCCGCCGTCCATGAGGGCGGCGATCGGCGCCACGACAGCCCGCGGGACGCTCCGGGCGGCGCTGACGTCGACCCACCTGTTCCACCTCGCCGGCCACCGGTCACCGCCGGCCGACGAGCCGGCCCAGCCGGCCCGCGCCGGCCTCGTGCGCATGCTGGACCGCTCACCGACACGGCCGCGGTGGTGCTGTCCGACCTGGGGGAGGTCCTCGCCCAGAACCGGGCGTCCCTGCTGCTGATGAGCGACCGGACCGCATTCACCGGCGACCGGCGCTATCTCGTGTACCGCTGGTTCCCCGATCCCGCTGTCCGCGCCACGCACCCGCCCGAGCAGCACGAACGCCACGCCCGCGAACTCGTGGCCGACCTGCGCTCGGCTGCCGGCCGGCGCTCCGGCGATCCGGCCGTCGCCGTGTTCGTCGCACGGTTGCAGGCGGTGAGCTGCGGCTTCCGCCGGATGTGGGCCGAGCACGAGGTGGCAGTCGAACGAACGGATCGCAAGACCGTGATCCACCCGCAGGTGGGCCGCCTGGTCCTGGACTGCGAGACGCTCGTCGGACTCGACCGCCAGCAGCGACTGATGGTGCTCACCCCCGCCGACCACGAGAGCCGCGAACGCCTGGAACTGCTCCAGGTGCTCGGCCTCCAGGAATTCGCTCCGGACACGGGCCGACGGGACGACGTCCTCGGACGGTGACGTCGCCGACCGTCGGTTCCACGACGCCGGCGCAGGGTCGCCGGCGTCGAAGCGCCCGGTCACCGGAGATCGAGGACGGCTTTGCCGTGGAGGCGGCGGCCGAGCAGGACCTGTACCGCCTCGGAGTGGCGGGTCCAGGGCCCGCGCCAGCTGATGCCCGGATCGAGGCGGCCCGCGGCGATCTCACCGGCCAGCCAGGTCAGGTCCGCGGAGAAGTCCGTGGCGGGGTCGCCGAAGAGGAAGAAGGTGCGGATCGACCGGTCGTGCCGCCCGCCGTTGCCCAGGAGGGCGTCCGCTGGAAGCACCGTGTCGGCCGCCGAGGAACGGCCCACGCTGACGAGGGTGCCGCCGGCCGACAGGGAGGCGAAGGCGTCGACGAGGTGCTGTCCGCCGACGTTGTCGAGAACGGCCGACACGGGCTGCCGCACGGCGGCCGGCCCGGGGTGGACCTCGTGGGCGCCCAGGGCCCGCAGTCCGTCCGCCCGGGCGGGGTTCCGGCTGACGGCGACGACGTGCGCACCCGCCCGGGCAGCCAGTTGGACGGCGTAGCGGCCGACGCCGCCGGAAGCGCCGGTGACCATCACGCGTCGGCCGAGCAGCGGTCCCGCCCGGCGCAGCACGTGCAGGGCGGTCAGCCCGGCCACGGGGATGGTGCTCAGTGCGCCGGGATCGGTGTCCCGTGGTGCGGTGCCGAGCATCGAGGCGGGTACGGCCCGGAGTTCGGCCCAGCCGGACTCGCCGAGCGTGACCACCCTGTCCCCCTCCGCCGGGCCCGATCCGTCGGCGGCCCCCCGGACGACCACGCCGGCCGCGTCCCAGCCGAGCACGGTGCCGTCCGGTGTCTCCGGACGGGTCGCCTCGTGCACCTCACCGAAGTTCAGCGAGATCGCCTCGACCCGCACGAGCGCCTCGTGGGCGGCGGGCCGCGGAGCCGGAACGTCCGTCAGTGACAGATGTCCGGGCGAGGTGTGGTCGACGACGAGTGCGCGCACGGGAGGACTCCCCTCATGTGGCGCCACGGTGTGGCGCTTGCTCAGCCGCACGGCCGACCCGCGCCCGGACCACCGCCGCCCTCGGGCGGTCCGGCCGCGAGTGCGGTAGGCGGGCGTCGGCCTGAGGGAGTCGCGGGCGTCGGACTCTACGGCGTACCTACTACCCCGCCGCCTTCGGCTCCGTCAACGCCCGGTGCTTCAGGTGGGCCGCTCCTTCTTCTCCGGGGTGCCCGGGGTGACCGTCTCATGGGCGAGGGCGGTCAGCTGGGCGTGCACGGCCGTGGCTTCGGGGACACCGAGGCTCGTGTAGAGGTGCAGGGCGTTCTCCCAGTGACGGCGGGCGCGTTCCAGGTCGCCCATGGTGTGACGGGTGACGGCGATGCCCCGGTGAGCGCGTGCCTGTTCGTACCGTTCCCCGACCTGTTCGGCCAGGGCCAGCGCGTCGGCGTGCCGGGCACCGGCCATCACGGCCTGGCCACTTGCCCGGAGGGCTTCGCCCAGGCCGTTGAGCGCCTCGGCCTCCGCGGTGCGGTGGCCGAGCTGCCGGGCCAGGTCGTGACTCTGCCGGTGGCACTCCACGGCCCGCTGGTGGTCCCCCCGGCTGCAATGGACGAGACCCAGGTGGGTCAGCGCGTAGGCCTTGCACAGGACATCGCCCAGACGCTCGGAGAGGTCCAGCGCCCGGTGCTCGTACTCCGCGGCCCGCTTGTCGTCCCCCTGGCGCAGGCAGATCAGGCCCAGGACGGTCCATGTCTTGCTCTGGCTTCTCCGGTCACCCAACTGCTCGAAGACGTCCAGGGCCTTGCGGAGATGCTCCGCGGCCTGCCGGTACTCCCCCTGCCGCCAGAGGACCAGGCCGGCGCTGAACAGTGCGTAGGCTCGGCCGGGACGGTCGTCGACCTGGTGGAAGCGGTTCAGGGCCGAACGGTGGTGCTCCAGAGCGTTCTGGTAGCAGCCACGGCGCCAGTGGACGAAACCCAGGTTGGTCAGTAGATAGGCCTCGCTGTGGACGTCGTCGCTGTCACGGGCGGCGCGGCAGGCATGGCCATGCAGGGTCAGGATCTCGGTGTAGCGCCCACCCGCGGCCAGGAAGGTGAAGAGTGTGGTGGCCAAGGTGATGGCATGCGCCTGCCAGCCGTGCTCGGTGGCGTGGGCGCAGACGGCGACCAGGTTGGCGCGCTCGGCGCCCAGCCAGGTCCGCGCGGCCTCCGGATCACCGACCGGCGGAGCGGGCGCGACCTGTCTGATGCGAAGGAGTCGGGGCCGCCTGTCCACCGAGAGCAGTCCCAGGGTGGTGGTGGCGGCGGTGGTGGTGGCCAGGTAGTGGTCGAACAGGCGGGTCAGCGCGGCGTGCCGGTCGGGTTCGGGGTCGGTGGTGGCGGTCAGTTCGGCGGCGTAGGCGCGCAGCAGG
>NZ_BMQK01000020.1 GCF_014648075.1 Streptomyces ruber
CGTCGTCGAGGCGCCCGAGGTCGATGCCGCGCACCTCGGCGCCGAAGCCCGGGCCGAGCCGGGTGATCCGGGCACCCGCCGAGGTCAGCCGGTCGGTTCCGGTGCCGGTTCGCCGTTCGCTGATGACGGTCATGTGCGTGGTCCTTCCGAGTGTCGTGTGTGCCGTGCCGGGGCTCGGACACGGACAGCAGGCGCGCCGGGGAGAGCGCGGCGTAGGCCAGGACGAGCGATGGGGAGCCGAAAGGGCGGGAGGGCAGCCGTCACGAGCGCGTGGAGAGCCGCCGGGTGGTCTCACCGGAGGGCGAGCACCTCACGGACGCGAGGTCAGCGACAACACGGGACGGAGCGACGACACAGGTCGACGACCGGGCGCTGCACCAAGGGTCCGTGATTCACAGTGCCTACTTCTACAACAGGGACAGTGCGTCTCCAAGAGCGAGTCCACCGACTGGGACGGGGCCCGGAACTCCGCGGACGGGCTCTCGGCCGCGGTCGTCGACCGTACCGTCATCATGTGTGACGGTATCGACAGATATGACTGAACTCGGAATTTCGTGGCAGGTTCTGCTGGGAAAGACGACAGACCAGCATGGGCTCCGGTTCCGGAGTGTTATGCCCGGAGGAAGGAGCCGGCCACGTCCTCCAGCGACAACGGGTCAGTGCCCGATTCCGCAGCGATCAAGCGTCACCGCACCCTCTTCCGGGCCGTCCGGCGCCGGCAGAACCCCAGGTTGCGCCGGTCGGACATCACGGTGACGGACGAGCGGGCGGTCAAGCGGGCGGTGAAGGCCGCCTCGCTCGGCAACGCCATGGAGTGGTTCGACTTCGGTGTCTACGCGTACCTGGCCGGCACCATCGGCCGCGTCTTCTTCCCGTCCGGGAGCGACACCGCCCAACTGCTGTCGTCCTTCGCCACGTTCGCCGTCGCCTTCCTGGTACGGCCGATCGGCGGCATGGTCTTCGGGCCGATGGGCGACAAGGCCGGCCGCAAGAAGGTGCTCGCGCTGACGATGATCCTGATGGCGATCGCCACGTTCGCCATCGGACTGCTGCCGTCGTACGCGGCGGTCGGCTTCTGGTCACCGCTGCTGCTGATCCTCTTCCGGCTGCTCCAGGGCTTCTCCACCGGCGGCGAGTACGGCGGTGCCTCCACGTTCATCGCGGAGTACGCGCCGGACAGGCGGCGTGGCTTCTTCGGCAGCTTCCTGGAGCTGGGCACGCTCGCCGGGTACACCGGAGCGGCGGGCCTGGTGACCGCGCTCACCGCCTGGCTGGGCACGGACGCGATGGACTCCTGGGGCTGGCGCATCCCCTTCCTGGTCGCCGGTCCGCTCGGCATCGTCGGTCTCTACCTGCGGATGAAGCTGGACGACACCCCGGCCTACCAGAAACTGGAGGAGGGCAACGTCCGCGTCCCGGATGCGGCGGGCCCGGCGGAGACCACGGCCCGGGGCGACCTCGCCAGGATCTTCCGCTCGCACTGGCGGATGCTGGTGCTGTGCATCGCCCTGGTCGGCGCGTACAACATCACCGACTACATGCTGCTGTCGTACATGCCGACGTACCTCTCCGACGAGCTGCACTACTCCGAGACCCACGGGCTGCTGATCCTGGTGGTCACCATGGTGGTGCTGATGCTGGTCATCAACCAGGTGGGCCGGCTCTCCGACCGGTACGGCCGCAAGCCCCTCCTGATGACCGGCATGGTGGGCTTCCTGGTGCTCTCCGCACCGGCGTTCCTGCTGGTGCAGCAGGGCAGCCTGGCCGCCGTCGCGGGCGGCATGCTGATGCTCGGCCTGTCGCTGGTGTGCCTGCTGGGCACGATGTCGGCGGCGCTGCCCGCGATGTTCCCCACGCCCGTCCGCTACGGCTCCCTGTCGGTCGGCTACAACCTGTCGACGTCCCTGTTCGGCGGCACCACACCGCTGGTGATCACCGCGCTCATCGGCGCGACCGGCTCGGAGATGATGCCCGCCTACTACGCGATGGCCGCCGCCCTGGTCGGCATCGTCGCGGTCGCCTGCATGAAGGAGACCGCACGACAGCCGCTGGAGGGGTCGCCGCCCTCGGTACAGACCGAGGAGGAGGCGGCCGCCATGGTGGAGGCACGGACCCCGGCGCCGAGGTTCTGACACGTGCCGGCACCGGCGGGCGGCGCGGGCGCACGATCCGCCGGGCCCCGCGACGACCGGGCGGCGTCCGGACACCGTGGTGATGTCCGGACGCCGCCCGGTCGTCCGCTGCGCTGCGGGCGCCGGCACCGCCGGGCCGGGCTACATGAACCGCCGGAAGGGAAGGACGGCGGCCTCCCGCATACGTCTCGGCACGGCACGCCGCTTCCAGCGCCGCGGGTCGACGGCCTCGCTGCGCTCCACGTCCGCCTCGTAGTCCCGGTCCAGCTCCGCGGTGAAGGACTGGTCCAGAACGGCGAGCATGACCTCCTCGTCGTGGTCCATGGAACGGCGGTTGAAGTTGGTCGATCCGACCAGGGAGGCCACACCGTCCACTGTGACGATCTTGGCGTGCATCATGGTCGGCTGGAACTGGAAGATCGACACGCCCGCTTCCAGCAGCCGGGTGTAGTGGTGCTGCCCGGCGAGCTGGCAGGCGCGCTGGTCGGTGTACGGCCCGGGCAGCAGGATCTCCACGCGCACGCCGCGCCGCGCGGCCTGGCACAGCAGGTCGATGAAGTACACGTCCGGGGCGAAGTAGGCGGTGGCCAGGCGGAAGCGTTCCTCGGCGGAGGTCAGCATGACGCGGAGCAGCGTCTGCATGTCCTGCCAGCCGATGCTCGCGGAGCCGCGGACGACCTGGACGACCGACGAGCCGGGCTGCGGCTGCTCGGTGAAACGGTCCCGGTCGTCGTAGAGGTCGTCGTGGCACTCGGCCCAGTTCTGCGCGAACGCGGCGCCGATGCCGTCCACGGCCGGCCCGCGCACACGCACGTGGGTGTCGCGCCACTCCGTGGGGTTGCGGGCGTCGCCGCACCACTCCTCGGCGATGCCGACACCGCCGGTGAACGCGGTGTGCTCGTCGACGACGAGGGCCTTGCGGTGGCAGCGGTGGTTCTGTTTGAACGGCGACACCCAGGCGGGCTTGCGGAACCACGCCACCTGCACACCGGCGTCGTCCATCGTCTCCAGGAGGTCGTGCTCGATCTTCTTGGCGCCGAAGCCGTCCAGCAGCAGCCGCACCCGCACCCCGGCGCGGGCCCGTTCGGCGAGTGCGGCGGCGAAGTCGCGGGCGATCTGTCCGCGCCAGTACACGAACGTCATCATGTCGATGGTGTGCTCGGCGGACCGGATGGCGTCGAGCATCGCGGGGAAGATCTGGTCGCCGTTGCGCAGGGCGACGAGCTCGTTCCCCTCGGTCGCCGCCACGCCGATCAGCCGCTCCAGGCGGCGGCGCAGCTTCTGGACGCGCTCCTGGGCGTCGGCGCCGGTGCCGGAATCGCCGGACGTGTCGGATGTGGTGCCGCCGGGATGTGGCGTAAGCGTGCGGTCAAGAGTCATGCCAGGTCTCCGAGACGACGAACAGCAGAACGGCGGTGGTGCGGTACCTCTGGCTGCCACGCCGCAGGCGAGGACGAACATCGTGCGTTCGTGCCCGCCCCGAGCCGTCCACTTCCCCGTGTTGTTGGGAACATGCCCGACCGGCACGGTGCCGTGGCGCCGGTGCCGGTCGACCCGGTCAGCCGCGCCCGCCCGGGGGCGCCGCCTCGCCGTCGACGGACAGACCCAGCCGCCCGGCCACGGTGGTGAGGGCCGTACCCAGGGGGAGCGCGACCCGGGTGAGGGCGTACCGGTCGCCCCGGGTCGGGTCCAGGTTCACGATCAGGACCGGCTTCCCGGCCTGGGCGGCCTGCCGGACGAAGCGCAGCCCGGACATCACCGTGAGCGAGGAGCCCAGGACCAGCAGCGAGGAGGCCTCGCGGACCAGCTCGCGGCAGTGCTCGACCCGCTGCGGGGGAACGGCTTCGCCGAAGAACACCACGTCCGGCTTGAGGACACCGCCGCAGACGGCGCAGGGCACCACGCGGAAGTCCCCGACCTGTTCGTCGGTGAGGTCGGCGTCGCCGTCCGGGTTGATCGCGGCCGCCACCGGCTCGAACCCCGGATTGGCCGCCTCCAGCCGCCGGGCGAGGTCGCGGCGCGGGCTGCGGGTGCCGCAGGACAGGCAGACGACCCGGTCCAGGCTCCCGTGGAGCTCCACGACGTCCTCGCTGCCGGCGGCCTGGTGCAGACGGTCGACGTTCTGCGTGATCACACCCGTGAGCAGGCCGTGCCGCCCGAACGCGGCCACGGCCCGGTGCCCCGCGTTGGGGAGGGCGCGGCCGAAGGTGCGCCAGCCGAGGTGGCTGCGCGCCCAGTACCGGCGCCGGGCCTGGGCGCCGGCCGTGAAGTCCTGGTAGGTCATCGGCGTGTGCCTGCTCAGGCTTCCGCCCTCGCCGCGGTAGTCGGGAATGCCCGACTCCGTGGAGATGCCCGCCCCGCTGAGCACCAGCACACCGCCGGCGCTCAGCGCGTCGACGACCGGCTGCGGATCCGTGGTCCCCGGCGGCAGGTCCTCGGTGGGGGTCCAGCTCAGGGTGGGGCGCATACGCATGCCGCAAGGGTACGGAACCGGCCGCCGGTACCTGTCCGCGACGGCGGAGGGACGGACGGGTCCCGGCGGAGAGTAACTCCACGGTTACCCCATGCTCGGCACTCGCGAGAGGAAAATCGAGTTAATCGGTTCGTAAATCGATCGCTCGATCGGTGGAACCGTCCGGTCCTCAGGGGCGCTCGGCGACCTAACGTCGCATACGTAACCGGGCCGTACGACCAGAAAGGCTCGCCGCCTCATGCCCCTCTTCGACACCGACACCGATGTCATGACGGACGCCCGCCTCGACCTTCTGACCACTGGGCCCGGCGCCGGCCACGGGCTCACGGAGGCCCTGCTGCCGCCGGTCGACGAGCTGCCCGTCGTGGCGTCCCGCCCCGAGGAGGCCGGCCGCCGCGTACGCGACGAACTGCTGCTCGACGGCAACGCGCAGCTCAACCTCGCCACCTTCACCACCACCTGGATGGAACCGCAGGCGCGGCAGCTCATGGCGGAGACGGCGCAGAAGAACCTCGCCGACCGCGCCGAGTACCGGCGGATCACCGCGATGGAGGAGCGCTGCGTGCGGATGCTCGCCCGGCTGTGGCACGCTCCGCACCCGGAGCAGGTGCGCGGGTGCGCCACCACCGGTTCCAGCGAGGCCGCCCTGCTCGGCGGGCTCGCCCTCAAGCGCCGTTGGCAGGCCCGCCGCCGGGCGAAGGGCCAGGACACCGGGCGCCCGAACATCGTCATGGGCGCCAACGTGCAGGTGTGCTGGAAGAAGTTCGCCAACTACTTCGACGTCGAGCCCCGGTATGTCCCGATGCAGCCGGGCCGCTACCACCTCACCGACCATGCGCTGACCGCGTACTGCGACGACCGCACCATCGGCGTGGTGGCCGTCCTCGGTTCCACCTTCGACGGCTCCTACGAGCCCGTCGCGGACATCTGCCTGGCCCTGGACGGATACCGGGCCGCCACCGGCACCGACATCCCCGTCCACGTCGACGGTGCCTCCGGTGCCCTCGTCGCCCCGTTCCTCGACCCCGGTCTGCTGTGGGACTTCCAGCTGGACCGGATCGCCTCCATCAACACGTCGGGGCACAAGTACGGCCATGTCTTCCCCGGTCTGGGCTGGGCCCTGTGGCGCGACGCCGCCGCGCTCCCCGACGACCTGGTCTTCGAGGTCGACTACCTCGGCGGCCGCTCACCCAGTTTCACCCTGAACTTCTCCCGCCCGGCGGCCCATGTCGTCGCCCAGTACTACACCTTCCTGCGCTACGGCCACGAGGGCCTGCGCGACCTGGCCCTCCGGTGCCGCGCGACCGCCCGCGCGCTCGCCGCGCGGATCGAGGACCTCGCTCCGTACCAGCTCATCACCGACGGCTCGCAGCTGCCCGCCTTCGCCTTCCGCCTCACGCCCGGCACCACCGGGTTCACCGTCTTCGACGTCTCCGAGCTGATGCGTGCCCGCGGCTGGCAGCTGCCCGCCTACGCCTTCCCCGCCCCGTGCCAGGACATCCGCGTGCTGCGCGTGGTGGTCCGGGCCGGCTTCACCACCGAGCTGGCCCGGCTGTTCCTCGCCGACCTCACCCAGGTCACCCAGTACCTCCGCACCCGCGGCGCGGACGCCGTCCCGTCGCTGCCCGAACCGTCCGCGGCCACCTGATCCGCACACCGCGGACCCCGCGGACGGGTGCGCACGAGCGCGTCGACCCGCCGCCGGGTGAGGCGGCGGGTCGACGCGCTCGTGCGGCTCTACGGGGCTGCGGACTCAGCCCTGCCACGACTCTCTCAGGCCCGAGGCGAAGCCCGAGTCCTCGTCCTGGGCGTCCTCGGCCTCGTCCTTGGACTCGTCCTCGACCTGGGCGGCGTTGCTGCTCTGGAACGGGTCCTCCGGGTCGGCGAGTGCGGTGCCCGCGCTCCCGAGTACGGCGGAAGCGGCGACGGCGGCGGCCGCGAGGGCGATACGAATGCGCACAGCTCTTCTCCTGACTGAAGACTGCTCAGGGTGGAACCCTGAGACGTTCGGTACTCACCGTAGTCAACGAAGTGCGCAGAGCGACGGCAGCCGGGAAGGGCATACGTGTTACATCGCACGTCGGGCCTACTGCTCGCGCGTCTGCCGGTGCCGGTTGTGCCACGCGATGGCGCGCCGGATCTCCGGCGCGTGCAGACCCGTGCGGCAGCCGAGCTGCGTGAGGGTGAGGGCCGGCGGACCGGTGGTCAGCGCCCTTGTGATCTTCGCGGCCCAGAGCTCTTCCTCGACGAACGGGCGCCGCCGGTACGTCTCCCGCAGTTCCTCCAGGTGCTCCTCGCGGCATGCGGTGAGGAGCCGGAGGCCGTCGTACCGGTCACGGGTGGCGTGCGCGGAGGACGAGTCCGGCACGTACTCGCGCACGGCCTCGTCGGCGGGGAAGGTCGCGGCGCACAGGTCGCACAGTTCGAGGGGGAGGGGCCGGGCGCGCTTCCTGCGTTTCCACATCGGGCCTCCCGCAGAGGGTGACGCGGATGTTCCGGCGCTGCGGCCGGACGACCGGCCAGGAGTCCATTCTTCCCGCTGGAGCCGGGCCCGACACCTCCGGCTCGCGCTTCCGGCGGCTCCGTCGGCAGCCTCTGTACCCGGTCGGCACCGTATCCGGTCGGCACCGTACCCGGACCTCGGAGGTCAGGCGCGTACGAGTCCCGGCCGCCCGATCTCGGAGACGAACGACGCCGCCGTCCCGACGGGCGCGCCCGGCCGGGTCACGTACGGCAAAGTGCGGAAGTCCGCCCGTACCCGCTCAGGGGTCAGGGTGAGGATCACATAGCCCCGGCGGCCGTTGTAGAACCTCATGTGCGGGTTGGCGTCCGTCATGACCGCCCAGTCGCGGGGCCTGTCGGCGCCGTCGGAACCGCTGGAGACGGAGGAGGCGAGGAACTCCACGGCGGCCGTCGGCGAGCCGGGGTCGTGGAAGTCGCGCAGGACGTCGAAGGCGTGGTGGACGTGGGCGTCGCCGGACAGGACCACCAGTCCGTCCAGGCCCGCCTGCTCGGCGCCGGCGAGGACGCGGGCCCGTGCGGCGGGATAGCCGTCCCAGGTGTCCATGGAGACCCGGGAATGCGCGGCCGTGCTGTTGGCGCGGCGCGAGAAGGCGACCTGCTGCACGAGGAGGTTCCAGGTCGCGGTCGAGGCCCGCAGCCCGTCGAGCAGCCAGCGTTCCTGGGCGGCACCGGTCATGGTGCGTGACGGGTCCTCCGACTGCGGTCCCGGGTACTGCCAGCCGTCGCCGTACGCCTGGTCCGAGCGGTACTGCCGGGTGTCCAGGACGTCCAGCTGGGCCAGACGCCCGTAGCAGAACCGTCTGTACAGCCTCATGTCGGGCCCGGTGGGCCGCTGCGCCTCCCGCAGCGGCATGTTCTCCCAGTACGCGCGGTAGGCCGCGGCCCGGCGGGCGCGGAACACCGGGACCGGGTCCGCGTGCTGGGAGACGTCGCCCGCGTAGTTGTTCTCCACCTCGTGGTCGTCCCAGGTCACGTACCAGGGATGGGCGGCGTGCGCGGCCTGCAGGTCGGGATCGCTCTTGAACAGGGCGTGGCGGACCCGGTAGTCGTCCAGCGTCCGCGTGGTGTGGTTCAGGAAGTCGGGCAGCGGGGCGCCGGTGAGCCTGCGCGCACCGCCCTGCGCGTCGATCGGGTACTCGTAGACGTAGTCCCCGACGAACAGGACGGCGTCGATGTCCTCGGCGGCCAGGTGGGCGTAGGCGGTGTAGTAACCGTCCCGGTACTGGGCGCAGTCGGCCAGTCCGAAGCGCCGGGCGGTGAGCGTCGCGCCGGGGAGGGGAGCGGTACGGGTGCGTCCGGTCGGGCTGATCCACGGGCCGGTGCGGAACCGGTAGAAGTAGGGGCGGTCGGCGTCGAGTCCGCGCACGTCGACGTGGACCGAGTGGCCGTCGGCGGCGGGCGCGTCGAAGACGCCCTGCTGCCGCACGGACGCGAAGTGCTCGTCGTCCGCGATCTGCCAGCCGACGGGGATCGCCCCGCAGGTCGGCAGGCCGCCGCCCGGCGTGTACGGGTCGGGGGCCAGCCTGGTCCACAGCACGACGGAGCCGGGCTCCGGATCGCCGGAGGCGACGCCGAGGGTGAAGGGGGTGTCGCCGTCCGGGATGCCGGTGACGGCCGTGTTCTGCGCGCTCACCCGCTCAGCGTGCCCGCGTCGGGGTGGGGCCGGAAGGCGCCGGCCGGTAAGGGTCTGGTTCGAAAGGGCGCGTCGGAATGCTGGAAAGGGGAGCATTGGCGCGTGTCGGAACAAGGCGCCCCGCACCCGGAGGAGACACCACGGTGAACCACCCGTACCTCGTCCCGCACCCGGCGCAGTGAGCGGCCCGGCACCGGTGACGCGGCCGACGGTGCGCGCCGGGTGCCGTGATCTCCCCTCCGCGTGCTTCGCCCCCCGTCATGGCCACCGGCATGGCCACCGGCATCGTCTCCCAGGCGCTCGCCCAGACCGGTGTCCGGGGCGTGTCCGCAGTGCTGTCCGGAGTCGCGGCCGCCCTGTGTCCGACGCTCCTGACGGCCGTCGCCGTCAAGGCCGCGTACCACCGTGACGCCGTCGTGTCCGAACTCGGCGACCCCGCCCGCCTGTTCGGGCACTTCACCCTGGTCGCGGCCGGCGGTGTCCTCGTCACGGGCCTCGGTCACGGCGCCGCCGTCGTGGGGTGTGTGCTCCTCGCCGTCGTGGCCGCCGCGCGGACGGCACTCGCGCTGGCGGTCGTCCGACTGCTGCGGGCCGGCCCCCACGCCGCGCTCCGACAGGCCGACGGCACCTGGTTCCTGGCCTGCGTCGGCCTGCGGAGCCTGGTCCTCTGCCTCGTGCCCCTCCGCCCCCAACGCCTCGTCCTTGCCGTCGCGACCCTGCTCTGGGGCGTCGCCGTGCTCCTCCTGCGCGGTCACGTCCGCAGCCGTCGTGCGGCGGCTGCGGTGCGGTCCGCCGCACCCCGCCGACCTGTCCGCCGGTTACTGGGTTCACCATGGGCGCCGCCGTCAGCACCCTCGCCGGCACCCGGCTCCTCGCGCACGAGGGGCTGCTGCGGCCGGCGGCCCGGGCTCCGCTCGGTACCGCGGTCACCGCGCTGTGGGTCTGGGCCACCGCCATGATCCCCCTGCTGCTGGCCGCGGGCGCCCGGCGCCACCTGCGCCACCGGGTCCCGCTCCGTCACGGCCCCGCCCTGTGGTGCATCGTCTTCCCCCTGGGCATGTACGCCACGGCCACCGCCCGACTCGTGTCGGCGCGGAGGGCCGGCGCCCTGCCGGTCCCGCAGCGTCCCCTGGCGTGGGCCGCCGCGGCGGTGTGGCCCGCCGTCGCGACGCACTGCGTCCACCACCGGTTCCGCCGCCGGGTCACATGACGGCCTCTCGGGCGGGCCGCCCGGCCGGGCGGGCACCGGCCGGCTGCCGGGAGGCGGCCCCGGCGGTGCGGCGGAACTCGCTGGGGCTGACGCCCCGGACCCGTTTGAACGCCGCGCTGAACGCGAACGGGTCGGAGTAGCCCACGGTGCGGGCGATCTGCGCGACGGTGGCCGTCTCGCGCTCGGTCAGCAGGTCCGCCGCGAGCGTCATCCGCCAGCGGGTGAGGTAGGTCAGCGGCGGTTCACCGACCAGGTCGGTGAACCGCTTCGCCAGCGTGGCACGCGACACCCCGGTCCGGGCGGCCAGTTCGGCGACCGTCCACGGCGCCGCCGGTTCGCCGTGCAGCAGGCGCAGCGCGTCGCCGACCACCGGATCCCACCCGGCGGAGTACCACCCCGGGGGAGTGCCGCCGGGCCGGTCGAAGTACTCGCGCAGCGCGCACACCAGCAACCAGTCCAGCAACCGGTCGAGCACCACCTGCTGGCCCGGGGTGTCGGCGGCGACCTCGGTGGCGAGGTGGTCCCACACGGGGTCGGACCCGCCGCCGGGAGGCACGCGCAGCACGACGGGCAGCGCGTCCAGCAGTCTGCGGCTGATCTCGCCGCGCACCGGGTAGGCGCCGACGATCAGTGTCGTCGCACCCGCACCGCCGTCACCGGGGTCGTACCAGCCGAGCCGGTGCCGGGTCCCGCCCTGATCGGGCGTCGAACAGAACGCGCCGCACGCGACGGGTTCGGCCCGCGTGCCCACCTCGTCGACGAAGAGGAACGGCGCGGGGCCCCGTACGATCACCGTCTCCCCGACGCCCAGAGGCTCGGGCGGGCGGTGTTCCGGCACGATCCAGCCGCCTCCGGAGAGGACGGTGCACAGCGTCAGTGGTGCACCGTCCACGAAGTGCAGCGCCCAGGGCGGGGTCAGGATCGAGCTGCCGAACAGCGAGCCCTGGGCCCGCACTCCGCGCAGCAGGTCACCGAAAGCGTCCATCCCACAAGAGTAGACGAGTTGGACGATCACCCAGGTGATCCGGCCTCTCACCCATGGAGGCGTCCGGGCATGTGCCGTTGAATCGCCGTCATGAGCAACGACACCACTCTCGTCCTCGGCGCGACCGGCAACACCGGCCGGCGGATCGCCGCCCGGTTGCGGCTGCGCGGCACGCGTGTGCGCGCCGCCTCCCGGTCGAGCCGGACCCCGTTCGACTGGTTCCGCCCCGACGGCTGGGACCAGGTCCTGCGGGGCGTCACCACCGCCTACGTGGTGCCCCCGCCCGTGCCCGGCCCGGCGCACGAGTTCGTGGCGCGGGCGGCGGCCGCCGGCGTGCGGCGCCTGGTCCTGCTCTCCGGTCGCGGTGCCGACGACTGGGGCGACTCCGCGTTCGGGCTGGACATGCGCTCGGCCGAGGACGCCGTGCGCGGTTCGGCGCTGGAGTGGACCGTCCTGCGCTCCTCCAACTTCGACCAGAACTTCGACGGGCCTCCCTTCCGCGCCCCGCTGGCCGCCGGCGAGCTGGCGCTTCCGGCCGGTGCGGTCCCCGAGCCGTTCATCGACCTCGAGGACGTCGCCGACGTGGCGGCCACGGTGCTGTCCGAGCCCGGCCGGCACGCCGGGCGGATCTACGAGCTGACCGGGCCGCGCGCCCTCACCTGGGCCGAGGCCGTCGAACTGATCTCCCGGGCCGCCGGGCTGCCCATCCTCTACAGGCGGGTCTCCCCGGCCGAGTACACCGCGACACTGGTCGGGGAGGGCTGGAACGAGGAGGAGGCCCGCCACCTCGCCGAGATGTTCGTGCTGCTGGAGGGCGGGGTGGCCACCCGGCCGACGGACGGCGTCGCCACCGTGCTGGGACGCGCGCCGCGGAGCTTCGAGGACTTCGTCGTGCGGGCCGCGGCGGCGGGGGCCTGGAGCCGATGACGTCACCGGGCGGCCGGTGACCTCCCGGCCGGCGCCACGGCTCCGGTTCCGGTCCCGGACCCCGCACGGTCACGCACGATCGTTCTCAGCCGCCGTGGCGCTTTTCCCCCTCGCGAGGGCGGGCACTCGCTCCGCCGGTGAGCGGGACGTTCGAGCGGGAGGGTGCCCGCCGCCGCACGGAACGACGACTGTAGGGATGCACCATGAAGGTTGTAGGCGTCACCGAGTTCGGAGGGCCGGAGGTCCTCGCCGTCCACGAGGTCCCGGAGCCGCACGCGGGTCCCGGGGAGGTCCGCATCAGGGTGCGGGCGTTCGCCGTCAGCCCCACCGACACGGCCGGGCGCGCGGGACAGCAGGACACCAGCGGTGTCGAGCTGCCGTACGTACCCGGTATGGATGCCGCCGGCCTGATCGACGAGGTCGGCGAGGGCGTCGAGGGCTGGTCCGCCGGTGATGCGGTCATGGCGATGGCGCTCCCGCTCGGAGGCGGCCGCGGCGGTGCCTACGCGCAGGAACTCGTCGCTCCCGTCGGGTCGTTCACCCGCGTCCCCGCGGGCATCTCGCTCGAGGAGGCGTCGACGATCCCGATGAACGGGCTCACGGCGACACAGATGCTGGAGAAGGCCGCCCTGTCCCCCGGGCAGGTGCTCGCGGTGCCCGGTGCGGCGGGCCTGCTCGGCAACTATCTCGTGCAGCTCGGCAAGGCGGCCGGTCTCACGGTGATCGCGGACGCCGCGGACAAGGACCGCGCCCTCGTCGAGTCCCTGGGCGCGGACCACGTCGTCGAGCGGGGGCCGGGGTTCGCCGACGCGGTCCGCCGAATCGTCCCGGAGGGTGCGGACGCGCTCGCGGACGCGTCCGTGCAGCGGGAGGAGGCGCTGCCGGCCGTCCGTGACGGCGGGGTCTCGATCGACGTGAGGTTCTGGGAGGGAACCGGTGAGCGCGGCATCCGCTTCGAGCGGGCCGTGGTGCGGGACGAGTACCGGTCCTTCGACAAGCTGGACACGCTGCGCCGGCGAGTGGAGGACGGCGTCCTCACGCCCCGCGTGGCGGAGGTGCTGCCCGCCGCGGAGGCCTCGCAGGCGCACCGGCGCCTCGAGGCCGGAGGCGTGCGCGGCCGCTTCGTACTGGTCTGGTGACCACCGGCCGGGTGACAGTTCCGCACCCGGCCGGGAACACACGGTCGCGCCGCTCGGCCCCCGGTCCGTGACCTCGCGCCCGGGGAGAACCGGCGGGGCGGCGCGGACGGCCGTGACAGTGGTGACAGGACGGTGACGGGAGATCCCGCAACCGTCGCAGGGGCTGCCGGGTCTTTGTTCACGGGTGCGACGGACGCCTGTATGAGTTGCGCGTCGGGACCGCCGCGCCCACCGACTGTCATCGCTGCCAGGGGGAACACCGTGAATCCGAACAGCCGCACGACCGCCACCGACCGTCCCGCCGCCTCGTCCCGTACCACCGCCTCGTCCCGTACCACCGTCTCGAAGGGGCACTTCCGCATGCGCGGGCGCAACACCATCGGGATCACCGCCGCCTTCGCCCTCGCCGCCGGCGCGGCCGCCCTCGCGGCGCCGGTCGCCCAGGCGGCCCCGAGCGACACGGCCGCCGTCGTCCACGAGGACGGCGAGCTCTGGTACAGGGCGGCCCCCGGCCAGCAGAACCGGCTGACGGTCGACGAGGAGATCGAGCACCGCGGGGAGTTCGAGTCGTACTACGTCCTGACCTTCCGCGACAGCTACGACATCGCCGTCGACGCGGACGCGGCGGACCATGACGAGTGCTCCTACCCCACCGAGGGCGACCGCACCGCGGTGCGCTGCGCGGTCAGGATCCCGGTGAACTCGGACGACTCGAACAGTTACAACATCGTCCTGAACGACGAGGACGACACCGCGACGCTCGAACCGGACAGCGAGGCGTGGGCCGGGGTCTTCGGGGGTCAGGGCGACGACGTGCTCAAGGCGTCCACGTCCGCCATGCTCTACGGTGAGGACGGCGCCGACCGCCTGGACGGCGGCGGTGGCCCGCTCGGCTTCGGTTCCTACGGCGGCCCGGGGAACGACACCGTCACCGACTGCGCGTACGACTGCTTCGGCGGGGCCGGCGACGACTTTCTGACCGGTACCGGCGAGGAGAACAACCTGCACGGCGACGACGGCGACGACGTGCTGCGCGGCGGGAACGGAACGGACGTCCTCCACGGCGGCAAGGGCGACGACGTCCTGTACGGCGAGGGCGGTGACGACGTCCTCTGGGGCAACAGCGGTGACGACGTCCTGTACGGCGGCGCGGGCACCGACGAGCTCAACGGCGGTGCCGGCAGCAACGAACTGCACCAGGACTGGACGCGGGTCCAGTCGCCGAGCTGAGCCGCGCCCCGGGCCACTGAGCCCGGCGTCCGCGCCCCGGCCGGTCCCGCACCCGTGGGGGACCGGCCGGGGCGCCATGACGTTCAGCGGCGTTCCGCGTAGCGCCGCACCAGCCGGTCGCCACCCCATCCACCGGCCAGAAGTCCCTGTACCCGACGATCCTGCTGTCGGTGCTGTGGATCACCCAGACCATCGGCTTCTTCGGCTGCTCCAGCCGGGCGCCGACCCTGCTGGCCGCCGAGGGCGTCAGCGTGGAGGACTCGATCCTCTACGTGGCCCTGACCACGGTCGGCGCGCCGCTCGGCTCCTTCCTCGCGGCGATGGTCACCGACCGGTTCGAGCGCAAGCGGTGCCTGGCGGTCTTCGGACTGGTCGTCGCCGGGTCCGGCCTGCTGTACGGGCTGAGCTTCACCCCGCTGCTCATCGTCGCCTTCGGGTTCCTGGTCAACCTCTTCGAGCGGGGCTGCACCGCCCTCGCCCACGCGTACTCGCCCGAGCTGTACGACACGCGGGGCCGCTCGCTCGGCACCAGCATCCCCTACGGTCTGGGGCGGCTGTCGAACGCGGTCGGCCCGCCGACGACCGCCGGGACCTACAACGGGGTCGGCTGCCAGGCGGTCTTCATCTTCATCGCCGGCACCTGGACCGTGGGCGCCGTCGTGCTGGCCGTCCTCGGGCCCGCCACGCGCGGGCAGCGGCCGGCGGCGGAGGGCGCGGCGAAGGAGCGGCAGGACGCGCTGCCTGCGGCGGGCTAGGACACGTCCTCAAGGCGCAGCCGCACGGCGGTGCGCCGCGTGCAGGGTCCCGAGCGCCCGCCGGGCCGCCCGCCCCGCCCGCAGCGCCTCGGCGTGGGCGTACGGCGCTCCGGTGCGCAGGGCCTCGGAGCGGGCCACCGCGGACAGGACCTCGCCGGTCCGCCCGGGGCCGCCGAACTGGAAGCCCAGCTGGGTGACGTACCGCCGGGCCGCGGCGGTCTTCCCGGCCAGGACGGCGCCGATGTCGACCGTCACCTCGGCCGTCCCGCGGCGCGGTCCGCCCGCGGTCCGCGGCGCGCGGGCGACGTAGGGCACGTCGCGCCACCAGCACGTCCGCGCGGACGGCGCGACGGCGGCGACCGCGCGGGCGGTGAGCAGATGGTCGACGTGACCGCCGATCGCCTGCGGGGCGAGGACCAGGTCCGCCGCCGCCAGCCGGGGGCGGAGCAGCCGCCGCAGCTCCGCCTCCGCCGTGTCGTCCGGACGGGGCGGCGTGAAGAGCTCCGGCGCGCTGCCGTAGCCCCGGTGCGGCGCCTCCGGCAGCCGGAGGTGTACGGGGGTCAGGGCGCCCAGCGTCCGCTGCGCCGCGCCGTCCTCGGCACGGCGCAGCGCCATGTAGTCGACGTCGGCGGGCAGCCCCTTGTCGAGCTGGGTGGACAGGGCGAACGGGCAGGGATCGGCCACCGACGCGGTGAAGCAGGTGACCACCCGCACCCGCCAGCCCGCGCGCACCAGGAGCGCCAGCACGCCTCCGGCGGAGAAGACCGCGTCGTCCAGATGCGGGCTGACGGCCACGGCGGTGCGGGCGGCCGGTGCCGACGCGGTCACAGCAGGTGGGGTTCCCACCGGAACCGGCAGGTCAGGTCCACGGCCGACCGCCCGGTCCCGTCCGCCGGGACCTTCCGTGCGGCGGTCCTCCGCGTCGGCCAGGAGGCACGCACCTCCTCGTAGACGGCCCCGATCCGGGCGGCGGCCACCGGCCACGACCACTGGTCCCGCACCTGGCGCAGGGCCGTCCCCGCGAGACGGTGCCGCAGCGGCGCGTCGTCGAGCAGCCGCCCGACGGCGCCGGCCAGTGCCTGCGGGTCGCGCGGCGGCACCAGCAGCCCGTTGACGCCGTCCCGTACGCAGTCCACCACCCCGACCACGTCGGTGGAGACCACGGGGAGCCCGCTCGCCATCGCCTCCAGGACGGTGTTGGAGAAGCCCTCGGCCCAGGTCGGGCTGAGGAAGAGATCGCCCCGGTGGTAGACGGACGGGGCGTCGTGGTAGCCGACGGGGCCCAGCACCTCGACGGCGCCCGCCAGATCGGCCCGGCGCGCGCGTTCGGTGAGCCGGTCCAGGTCGGGGCCGGTGCCGGAGACCAGCAGCCGCAGCCGTCGGCCTCCGGCGAGCAGCGTCCGGACCGCCTCCAGCAGGTCGAGCACGCCCTTCCGGACGTCGACCCGGCCGTGGTAGAGCAGCACCGGCGGATCGCCGAGGGCTCCCGGCTCCCGCCCGGGCCGGGGACGGAAGCGGCCGGTGTCGGTGGCTCCGGGGACCACGGTGAAGCGCTCCGCCGGCACCCGGTGCCGGGCGGCCACCTCGGCCCGGAAGGACGGCGAGCCGATCAGCAGGGCCGGGGTGTCCCGCAGCACCCGCCGGATCGCCGAGCGGTGGGTGCCGCAGCAGGTGCCGACCCAGTGGCCGTCGCCGCCCTGGATGGACACCACCGCAGGGACCCCGAGCCGGTCGGAGGCGTCCAGCGCGGCCAGTCCGGGAGGGTAGCCGTACTGGGCGTGCAGCACGTCCAGCGGCGCGCGGGCGTGCAGGGCGACGACCGTGTCGCACAGGGCACGCACGTCGGCCTCGAAATCCGCGGGCCCTCCGTCGCCGACGGCCTGCTCGCCCAGGGACTCCAGCGCCACCAGCCGCACCCCGTCGGGCACCCGCTCGGGCGGGGGAGGGCCGCCGCCGTAGACGGCACGGCCCTGCGGGTCGCCGCGGTACTGGGAGACCAGGGTGACCTCGTGGCCCGCCGCGGTCAGCGCCCGCAGCAGGTTCTCCGCGTAGGCGCTCATGCCCGACACGGCCGGCCAGTAGCGCCGCGAGACGAAGCAGATCCTCATCGCACGACCTCGATCCCCAGCGCGCCCGCGCGGAACGCGGCGGCGGGAGCGGCCACGTCCCGCAGCCCCGGTTCCCCGCCCGCCGCCACGCGTTCCGCGTACCGCAGCGCCTCCAGCGCCGAGGGCACCAGGGTGTCGGCGCGGTGCGCGTCGCGGGAGAGCTCCAGGCTCACCAGGCCGCCGTACCGCACGGCGCGCAGCGCGCCCAGTACGGCGGGCAGGTCCATGTCGCCCTCGCCCGGGGCCCGGTGCTCGTGCCGGCCGTACGGCATGTCCTCCACGGCGACCGCCCCGAGGTCCCCGGCGTGGCGCAGCACCGCCTGGCGGGGCGTCAGCCCGCCGGCGACCAGGCAGTGTCCGGTGTCCAGCGCCAGGCGCAGGCCGGGGACGCGGGCCGCGAGACGGGCGAAGCCCGCGCAGTCCTCGACGAGCATGCCCGGCTCGGGCTCGAAGGCCGCTCCCACACCCCGCTCGCCCGCGTACGCCACGACGGCGCGCACCCCGTCCACCAGGTGCCCCCAGGCCGTACCGCCCGGGGAGGCGTCCGTGCCCGGCGCCGGTACGCCCGCCCAGAACGAGACCGCCTCGCCGCCCAGGTCGGCGGCGACGTCCACGCACAGCCGCAGGAACGCCAGGCGGCGGGCCCGGCCGGCCGGGTCGGCGCTGACCAGGGTCGGCTCGTGCTTGCGCCGCGCGTCGAGCAGGAAGCGCGCCCCGGTCTCCACGGTGCAGGCCAGGCCCAGGCGGTCCAGACGGCGGGCCAGCGCCGCGGTGCGGGAGGCCAGGTGCGGCGCGAAGGGATCGTGGTGGGCCACGTCCAGGGTGAGCGCGACCCCGTCGTACCCGGTGTCGGCCAGCAGTGCCAGCGCGTCGTCCAGCCGGTGCGAGGTCATGCCGTTGGTGTTGTAGGCGTAGCGCAGCCCGTCCGCGGAGCCGGCCGGCACGGTCGAGGCCGTCATCGGGTCACCTCCTCGGCCGTGCGGGCCACCGCGTGGCGGTCGGGTTCGCGGTACAGGGGGTACAGCGCCCCCACCGCCTCCCGCGCGCCCTCGGCGTCGAACCACGCGGGCCCGCCCAGCCGTTCGCGGGCCTCCGCAGTGAGGTGCACCGGCCGTGCGCCGGGGCGGGGAGGGGCGCCCACTCCGGCCAGGGGGCGCCCGCCCGGGGTGTGCCCGCGCTCCATCAGCCGCCGTACGCCGCGTTCCCCGATCCGCGCGTAGGACATCGTCTCCACCTCCGTGCCGGGCACGAGCACCTTGACCGCGTACGCTCCCGGGCCACCCGTCGCGACCACCAGGACGTCGAAGTCCGCCAGTCTGCGCAGCAGGTCGTCGAGGAGGGCCGCGGGGTCGTCCAGCGAACCGGGCGGCACCGTCGGCAGGGACGAGAAGGGCACGGTGGCGCGCCGCGACAGCACGGTGGGCTCCAGCAGCTCCCGCAGGCGCGCGGCGTCCAGGGCGGCCCACTCCGTCATCGCCGCGAGCGCCCTGGGCTCCTGCTCCGCCAGGGGCGCGGACAGCTCGCGCTCCAGGTAGCCGGGCGGGGCGATCCGGGCGGCCGTCCCGAGCGGACCGTGGAAGAACACCTTGCGCGCCCGGGAGGAGACGTACTCGGCGAGGGCCTTGCGCAGCGCCGCCTCACGGTCGGGGTGGGCGGCCTCGCCGCACGCGGTGAGCGTCAGCGGCGACACGGCCCCCTCCGGTCCGCCGTCGGCGTCCGTGCCGACCACGTGGACGTCGGCGAGGCCGAACCGGGTGGCGGCCAGCTTCGGCAGCACCTCGACGCCCGCCCCGCGCAGCCGGTCGAGCATCGCGAGGGTGACCGGGTCGGTCACTTCGTCCAGGTCGATGACCACGCCCTCGTCCATCGCGCGGTGCGCGGTGGCGTTGCCGTCGCGCTGGAGGATCTCCAGCAGCGCGTGCGACAGGGCGCGCTGCCGGGTGTCCCCGGCTCCCAGGCCGTTGGTGACCGGTGTGGTCAGCCAGCCGCCGGGCGGGGGCCCGCCGGGCAGGTCCGCACCGCAGGCGGCGGCGAACTCGGCGGGCACCAGCACCTCCTCACCGGTGCGCAGACGGCGCGCGGGCACCCACTCCAGGGGGCGCTCGGGGGTGTAGTCCGCGCCGGCCGGCAGGACGAGTTCCACCGGGTCGGCGACCCGGTCCCGGCCGCGTTCACGCACCAGCTCGGCGTAGGAGGCGCGGCGGCGCCCGGAGCGCGCCAGGTGCCGCGCCAGCAGCACCTCCTCGGTGAGCTCGCCGTAGGCGCCGACCCGGGCCTGCCCGGCGTCCGCCCCGTAACCGCAGGCGCCCTTGCGCACCCCGGCCGCGTCCAGGTGGTCGGCGGAGACCACCGGCAGCCCGGTGCGGTCGGCGGCGCCGATGTCGAAGTCCCGCTGCTCCCCGGGGGCCAGCGCGTCGCGGTAGGCCCGCACCACCGGGTGTTCCGGCGGGTCCTCCGTCACGTCCTCCATGCAGGTGGTCATCGCAGGGCTCCCATCGGAATCGGGTCTGTACCGGGCCGCCCCGCCAGCTGGTGGTCGAACAGGCGCAGGACGTCCGCGGTGGTCACGGGGGCGGCGAACTCGAAGGGGGTGGCCACCGCCTCGAAGTCCAGCTCGCCGAGCACCGCCCGGTAGCGGCGCACCTCGTCGTGCGAGAGCGGCACCCGGGCGTGGAAGGCCTTGTGGCACGACAGGGCGCGCGGCACGGTGCCGTCCAGGTCGACCTTGAGCGTGTCGCCGCAGAAGAGGACCCCGCGGCGCGCGTCGTGCAGGACGCAGTGGCCGGGGAAGTGACCTCCGGTGCGGTGGACCGTCAGGCCGGGAGCCAGCTCCAGCGTCTCGTCCACCGGCCAGGTCACCCGGAACGCCTTCGTCCACACCAGGTCCCGCACCCCGACGGCCACCACGGGCGGCGCGAACCGCTCCTGCAGCTGCCACAGGGCGCCGTAGCCGTGGACGTGACTGGCGCCCAGCCGGGCGATCCCGCCGAGCCGCCCGATCTCGGCCAGCGCCTCGGGCGGGTAGTAGGGGGCCGCCTCCCAGGCGACGTTGCCGCCCTCGGCCCCGATCAGCCAGCCCGTCGGACCGAGGCCGAAGGAGGGGACGGTGCGGAACCCGGTGACGCCCGGGACGGGCTCGTACCAGTCGGCGACCAGGCCGGCCGCGACCTCCTTCTCCCCGGGGAAGTCCCAGCCGTCCTCGGGCAGCGCGTTGCGCACGTCGCAGCAGACCGGGCAGGCGGGCGGGGGCCCGAACCACCGTTGCCAGTGGCCGCAGTGGGAGCAGGCGTACATCGTCAGGGTCATCGGCGGCCTTCCTCGGCGGGGGACGGGGCGGTGCTCGGGGCGGTGGTCGGGGCCAGGACCGGGAGCGGTACCGGCGCGGGGGTGCGCGGAGCGGTCGCGCGGGCGCGGGACAGCGCCTCCAGGAGCAGCCGGTGCAGCGCCAGGTCGCGCCGCAGCGGCCAGGGCCAGGCCCGCTCCGCCGGCGTGCCGGCGCGTACGGCGGCCACGGCCGCGGAGAACGCGCGGACCTGGCCGGCGAAGGGGGAGGCGCCGGTGTCGAAGGGCACGGGCACGTGCCCGCCGGTGCGCGCGTCGGTGAGCCGCAGCGTTCCCCCGGCGTCCTGGCCGAGGGTGTCGGCCGCGGTGAGCTGCCCGCGGGTGCCGACGACCTCCAGCCGCCGCCGGGGCAGCGTGTCGGGGGTGTTGTAGGCGACGTGCAGGGTGAGGAGGACCCCGCCGCCGGTCCGGCCGGCCAGCACGGCGCCGTCGTCCACCGGGTACGGGTGCACCCGGTGCTGCACCAGCGCCGTCAGCTCCGTCACGTCGTCCCCGCCGAGCAGGACGCCCGCCAGGTCCAGTCCGTGCGGCGCCAGGTCGAGCGCGGCCCCGCCGCCCGCCCGCGCGGGATCGGCGCGCCAGTTGTCGTACGGGCGGCCGTCGGGCGACCAGGCGGGCGGCAGCCAGCAGCAGTAGGTGACGCGCACCGCGGTGACCGTGCCCAGCGCCCCGGAGGCCACCACGTCCCGCACGGCCCGGTGGGCCGGGTGGAAGCGCTGGTCGTAGGCGGTCGACGCGAGGACGCCGGCCCGCCGGCAGGAGGCGGCCAGCCGTTCCGCGTCGGCGAGGTCGGCGGCCAGCGGCTTCTCGCACAGCACCGCCGCCCCTGCCGCGGCCGCCGCCTCGGCCGCCGGGCGGTGGGCGTGGTTGGGCGTCGCGACGTACACCGCGTCGGGCCGGTGCGCGGCCAGCAGTTCCGCGAGGCCGGCGGCGGTCCGGGTGCCGGGCGCCCGGTCCGCCAGCCGGGCGGCGGCCGCGGGATCGGTGTCGGTGACGGCGACCAGACGGGGCACCGTGCCACCGGCCGCGCTCGCCGCGGCCGCCAGCAGCCCGGGCAGGAAGTGGTCCCGGGCCACCCAGCCGCATCCGGCGACCGCCCACCGGCACACGGCCGGCGCGGCGGCCCGCCCGCCGGCGTTCACCAGCGCTCCGGCAGGTCCAGGAGCACCCGGCGGCGGGCCAGTCCGGCCACCTCGGGCGTCAGGAGACCGGCCCGCGCGTCGGCGAGCACACCACGGGAGAGCTCGACGCGGCCCGGCAGGTAGGCGGCGACGCCCGGCCCGTACTCGTCCCGCCAGCGCGGCCCCGGCCAGCGCAGCAGACCGTCGCGGTAGAGCGGGTTGGGGCGCAGGGGCCGGCCGGGGACGGGACGGTCCGTGGAGAGGACACCGGAGGAAGGACCGCCCGAGGAAGGGTTACCGGACGCGGGACCACCGGACGCAGGGCCGCCGGACCCGGCGGTGGGTGCGAGCGGGCCGTGCACCAGGGCCATGGCCGCGCAGCCCGCCAGGTCGCCGGGCGGACGCGGACGGGGAGCGGTCTGCGCCAGCAGCGCGTGGGTCAGCTCGGCGTCGTCGTAACAGAGGGCCCCCGGCAGCAGGGCCCGCCAGCCGGCCGGGTCCAGGGGGAGGCCGGCGACCGGCCCGGGGACCAGGGCGTTGTGGCAGTGGCCCAGCACGACACCGCCGCCGTCACCGGCGTACTCCAGCGCGCGGCGCACCACCTCGTCCTTGCGCGGCAGGAAGTACAGGGCGTCGTGACAGGCCACGTAGGCGGGAGAGCCCGGGGGACGCAGCGGCCACGGCGCCGTCACGTCGGCGCACACCAGCCGTGCCCGGGGGACGACGAACCGCCGGGCCAGCCACAGTTTCGCGAACACCACGTCGACACCCGTCAGGTCCCGGTGCCCGCGCAGGCCCAGCTCCCGCAGCAGGTGCCCCGCGCCGCACGCCAGTTCCAGCACCGGCAGGCCGGCGGGGGAGTGCCGCGCGGTCAGGGCGAGCACGGCCAGCCAGGTCGGATCGCTCCACCGGTGCAGGAAGTACGCGCCGACCCTGCCCAGGCCCAGCAGGACCACCGCCTCGCGCAGGGTGGCCGCCCGCAGCGCGGCCCGTGCCGCCGCGGGTGCGGGAGCCGGGCCGTCCCACCAGTCGTCGGCGTCGGCGAGCAGCACGGCCGCGGCACCGTCCGGATCGCCCTCCTCGATCCGGCGCACGGCGTGCTCGCGGAGCGTGTCCCGGCCGGTGCGCAGCCAGGGGATGCCCGCCACGACCGGCCAGCGCCGTTCGCCGTCGGACAGGAGGCCGGGGCCGCAGGAGCGCAGGGGGGCTCCGTTCACGGGGCTGTGCAGCCGGGGCGGGATGCCGTTGCCGGAGCCGCCCGGGGCGGGCGCCCCGGCCCGCCCGGCCGCCCGGCGGCCCGCCGCGCGCCTCACACCGTCTCCGCTGCGTCCGCCGCGTCCGCCGCGTCCAGGACGGCGCGGTGGAAGCCGTACACGGCGCAGGGGTGCACCAGGTCGAGGTCGTCCAGGGCCTGTTCGGCGGTGAAGGCGGCGGCCCGCGCGTGGTGGCGGACCTGCAGTACGCGGTCGAGGACGTCGGCGGCGTGGAAGGCCCGGGCGACCGGGGTGTCCGCCGCGTCCCGGGCGGCGAGCAGCGGCTCCAGCCGCGCCGCGAGGGACGGCGGCAGGGCGGCGAGCCGCTCCCGGGTCAGCCGTGCCACGACCGCGGGCAGTTGCCCGCCCAGCAGTTCCTCACCGGTGAAGCCCGCGTCGGGCAGCACGGCGTTGTGCAGGTGGTGGGCCAGACCGAGCAGGAAGACGTCGCCGGGATCCGCGCCGAACGCCTCGGCCAGCAGCACCCCGTGGACCGCCACCGCCCAGCAGTGGTCACCGTGGCTCTCCGGCGGCTCCACCATCAGCCGGGGCCGCCCCGGGCAGGTGGCGCCCGCCCGGGGCTGGGCGCACAGGGCCGCGACGAACTCCGGGACCGGACCCGCGCGCGCCTCCTCCGCCGGGTCCGCCACCAGATCCGGCAGCGCCCCGCGCAGCGACGCGGACGTCAGCGGCCCCACCCGGCCGGCGTGCTGCGCCACCGAGCGCTCCAGCACGGCCACCGCCTCGTCGGCCGTCAGCCCGCACCGCCGCAGCACGGGGCCGTCGATCCCCGCCAGGCGCGCCCCGGCCACGGCGGCCGCGCCCGCCCGTACGGCGACCTCGCAGGGATCGGCGTCCGGCCGCACCAGCTCCGCCCAGGACCGGCGGAAGGCGCGTTCCGCCATCGAGGCGCCGCCGCCCGCGGCCGTACGGACCCGCTTCAGGTCGCCGATCTCGCGCAGCAGCGGAACGACCGCCCGGACGGCCTCGCGCGGCACCTCCGCCTCCACCGGGGCCGGCCGCACCGGACGCGGAGCGGCCCGGGTCACGGCCGTACGCTCCGCGCGGCGGCGCGGTCCGCGCCGTCCAGCCAGTCCAGCAGGTTCTGTTCCTGCCGGTGCAGGGCGTGCTCCGGGACGCCGCCGTGGGCGGTCATCGGGGCCTTGAAGAAGTACCCGAACTGCTCCTGCACCCCGCGCTCGCCGCGGCGCCGCGCCTCGGCCAGCAGCCGGACCAGCTCCAGCACCAGCGGGGCGGCCAGGACGGAGTCCCGGCACAGGAAGTCGATCTTCATCTGCATCCGGCGGCCGAGGAAGCCCACCAGGTCGACGTTGTCCCACGCCTCCTTCTCGTCGCCGCGCGGCCGGTAGAACTCGATGCGGACCCGGTGGTCCTCCACCGGGTAGCCGAGCACCGAGTCCAGCACCGACTCCTTGGTGGCCGTCTTGCTGGCCAGCGAGTCGGGGTCCTCCAGCGCCCGGCCGTCACGGTTGCCCAGCAGGTTGGTGGAGTACCAGCCCTCCACCCTGAGGGCCCGCGAGCGCAGGGCGGGGGCGAGCACCGTCTTGACCATGGTCTGGCCGGTCTTGCCGTCCTTGCCGGCGATCGGCACACCCCGCCGCTCGGCCAGGCGCGTCAGCGCCGGCACGCCCGCTCCGGCGCTCGGCGTGAAGTTCAGGTACGCCATGTCCTCGCGCAGGGCGGCGTAGGCGTACAGCATCGAGGGGGTGACCGCCTCGTCGCCGTCGTCCAGGGCCGCCTCGAACGCCTCGACCGAGGCCAGCGCGGGCGACGCCGGGTCGGGGAGCCGCTCGGTCGAGGCGAGGTTGACCACGACCACCTGGTCCACGTCCTGCTCGTCGCGGAAGCGCCGCAGGTCCTCCCGGATCCGCTCGGTCCGCGCCCGCAGGCCGTCGGCGGCCACGACGTTGGCGCCGACGACGGCACGGCAGTACTCCGGGTCCGCCACGGCGGGCCACGGCCGCAGCCGCTGCAACTGGGGTGCCACGGCCTCGATGTGCGCCGGATCCAGGACCCGGTGCAGGTGGGCGGCCTTGGCCAGGTCGTCGGCCGACACGTCCCAGCCGCCGAACACGATCTCCTCGTAGGGCACCAGGTCCGTCCGCGCCGCCAGCGGGAGCCCGTCCTGACCGCAGACGCCGAGCCTGATCAGTTCCACCCCGGCCACGGCGGTGGTGGCGACGGCCCCGCCCAGTCCCACGACGGCGGCGCCCAGCCGGCCCGCCGCGCCGCCTCCGTCCTCGTACCGGGAAAGCCGTCCCTCGGTCGGTCCGTGCATCGCTCTCTCCGTTCGACTCGCCCGTGGGGACGGGCCGGACCCCGGTCGTGAGGCGAGGGGCACGGCCGCGGTCCTCCGCGGTCCGCAGAAGCAGTCGCTCGCGCGGCGGTACGAGCCACCGCCGCGACGTCACAAGACTCCGTGGACCCACGGTCCGGCGCATCCCGCGGGACACACCGCCGCGGCGGCGTTTCGTCCGCGTCCGCCCGCCGGTGACGCGCCCCACCGCGGCACGGCGGCTCGCCGGGCGAAGCGGTGGGGGCGCCCGTACGGGACGGCCGATCGGGTGAGCCGTGGGACGAGCGGACGGGGAACGGCAGCCGGGCCGGGCGGCGCCTCATCCGCCGCCGAACGGACTCACAGCCGGTTCTCACCGAGGAACGCGCGGACGAGTTCGCCGTAACCCGCCGGATCCTCCAGGAAGGCCGCGTGCCGCCGGCCGTCCAGGACCGTGGGGGCGCCCCGCCACAGCGCGGCGTACGGGACGGCGGCGACGTACTGGTGGTTCACGAACGGATCGTCGCGCCCGTCGATGATCGCGAGCGGTACGGTCGACCGGGCGACGAGCGCCTTCTGGTCCGGCTCGTGGCCCCCGGCGAACGACTCGGACATGATGCGCCGGGCCCGTCCGTCCGTGCGCGGCACGTCCTCCACCACCCAGGCGGGGGCGGCGAGACCGTGATCTGCCCGGCGAACTCCGCCGCCCGGCCGGCCGTGAGGTCCTCGGCGCCCGCGTGGCCGACGGCCGGCAGGAAACCCTCGGCCGGCGTGTCCCTGCCGACGGGCGGCGTGCCCGTCACCGCCAGCCCCGCCAGGCCGGGGAGGAGCGGCACGAGTTCCAGGCCGATGTGCCCGCCGGGCGACCGGCCGACGACGACGGCCCGCTCGATGCCCAGCGTGCCGAGGAGCTCCGCGACCGTCGCCGCCTGACCGCGTTGGGCGCAGGCGCGCCCGGGATCGCGCGCGTCGTCGGACTCCCCGTGCCCCAGCAGGTCGAGGGCCGGCAGCCGCCGGCGGCCGAAGTCATCGGCCGGCTGCGCGTGGAAGACCTCGCGGGACGACGAGTTCCCGTGTACGAGGACGAGTGGCGGCGCGGAGAACGATCCCTCGAGGTCGGTGTCCGTACAGGCGACCCGGCCGGACCGCGTCCCGGCGCGTCGGGTGACGCCCGGCAGGGACACGGCACCTGACACCGTGTCACCTCTCATGGCGGAAGCGTATGCGGTACGAGCGGGCTTCCGGGCGCTCAGCCGAAGTACCGGACGGCCTCCTCGTACGAGAGCGGTTCGACGGCGGTCTGGTCGCGGACGATGTGCCAGTCGCGTTCTCCGGTGCGCCGCCACACCAGGGAGTTGTGGCACTTGAGGCAGGTCACCTCGCCGTCGGCCGAGGTGAGGACCGCCACGAAGACCATCCGTCCGGCCGCGAGGTCGCCGGAGACCAGCACGTCCGGCTCCTCCGGGATCGCGTGCGCCGCCGACCGCATGGCCGTGAACGCGGGCCAGAACGCCTCCGCGTAGGCGCTCACCGAGCGGAACGTCCGGCGTTGCGGGTCGGCCTCGTCGAAGAGGATCACGTCGGCGTCGAAGTCGTAGAACCGGTCGAAGACGGTGCGGAACGCGCGCGGCGCCGCCCCTTCCTCCTTGTCCCAGGCGAGGATCCAGTCACGCTGGAGCGCGGCGATGGTCCGTGTTTCGGTCCGTGCGGTCGTGTCGGACATGCTTCACCTCTGGTGGGGGGCGTCGGGAACGCGTCGAGTCTGCCCACCGTCGGGTGCCGGATCCAGGGTGTGCCGCTCCGAGGACCGGCACCCCCCGCCCCGGATCCCGGCAGGTGTGTCCCGTCCGGCCCGGGACACCCGGCACCCGGGCGGCCTGAGGGACAGCCCGCCCGCCGGAGGAGGAAGGCAGCGATGGAGGAGCGGCGGAGCCGACGCGGTGACCGGGCCGAGGGCAGGTGCAAGGCGTGCGGGAGCAGACCGGTCGTCCCGGACCCGGACGGGACGATGCTGTGCGGCCACTGCGCCGCCGCGCTCGAACTGCCGGACGCCTCGGGACTGGTCGAGGACGAGGGCGCCGCGGTCCGCCGTGCGTTCGAGCACCGTGACGTGCGCCCCGGACGCCGATCCGGGACGGACGGGCGTCACCAGTCGTGCAGCGTGCCGTCCCGCAGGCGGTTCACGGGCAGGTAGGCGGCCTGGTACGGGTGGGCGGCAGCGAGGTCCTCGTCGAGGTCCACGCCGATGCCGGGGGCGTCGCCGGGGTGGAGGTGGCCGTCGGCGAAGGTGAACGCGTGCCGGAACACCTCGTGGGTGAGGGGGGTGTAGCCGGAGTACTCCTGGATGCCGAAGTTGTGGACGGCCAGGTCCAGGTGGAGCGCGGCGGCCATGCCGACCGGGGAGATGTCCTCGGGGCCGTGGGGCGCCGACCGGATCTGGTACTGGGCGGCGAAGTCGAGCAGTCTGCGCAGCGGGGTGACGCCGCCGAAGTGGGTGACGGCGGACCGGACGTAGTCGATGAGCTGCTCGGTGACGAGGGTCTGGTAGTCGAAGAAGGAGTTGAACACCTCACCGATCGCCAGGGGCGTCGTGGTGTGCCGGCGGACCAGGCGCAGGGCCTCCTGGTTCTCCGCCGGGGTGCAGTCCTCCAGCCAGAACGGCCGGTAGGGCTCCAGGTCCCTGCCGAGCCGGGCGGCCTGGACGGGGGTGAGCCGGTGGTGGGCGTCGTGCAGGAGGGGGAGCTCGGGGCCGAACTCGGCGCGGACCGCTTCGAAGACGGCCGGCGTGTGGCGCAGGTAGGCGTCGGTGTCCCAGTCCTCGACGAGCGGGCGGGCCTGCTGGTGCAGGACGGCCGCGCCGTCGGCGTCGGTGGTGTGGACACCGTAGACCGCCCTCAGGCCGGGGATGCCGGACTGGATGCGGACGGCGGGGTAGCCCTCGTCGAGGCGGGCCCGCACCGAGTCGAGGAGTTCGGGGATGTCACGGCCGTTGGCGTGGCCGTAGGTGCGCAGCCGGCTGCGGCTCGCGCCGCCGAGCAGCTGGTAGAGGGGCATTCCCGCGGCCTTGGCCTTGATGTCCCACAGGGCGGTGTCGACGGCGGCTATGGCCGCCATGGTGACCGGTCCGCGCCGCCAGTAGGCACCGCGGTAGAGGTACTGCCAGGTGTCCTCGACGCGGTGCGGGTCCAGGCCGGTGAGGAGGGGCACCACGTGGTCGGTCAGGTAGCTGACGACGGCCAGCTCCCGGCCGTTGAGGGTGGCGTCCCCGAGGCCGGTGACGCCCTCGTCGGTCGTCAGCTTCAGGGTGACGAAGTTGCGGCCGGGGCTGGTGACGACGACCTTCGCGTCGACGATCTTCATGCGTGTGCGCTCTTTCGCAGGGGGTGTATCGGCGGATGGAGTCGGGGTGGTCATCCCTTGGTGGCGCCGGAGGTCAGCCCGGCGACCAGGTACTTCTGGCCGAGGACGGCGGCGAGCAGGACCGGCAGGGTGATGAGGGTGGTCGCGGCCATGAGCCCGCCCCAGTCGGTGCTCGCGTAGGAGATGAAGTGGAACAGGGTGACGGGCACGGTCTGGGTGCTGTCGTCCGCGAAGACCAGCGCGAACATGAAGTTGTTCCAGCTGAAGACGAACGCCAGCAGGGACGCGGTCGCGGTGCCCGGCGCCGCCAGCGGGAGCGTGATGCGCCGGAAGGCGCCGAACGCGCTCAGCCCGTCGACCTGGGCGGCCTCCTCCAGTTCGACGGGCAGTCCCGCGAAGAAGCTGATCATGATCCACATGATGAGCGGCACGGAGACGAACATGTGGCTGAGGACCAGCACGGTGTAGGAGCCGACCAGGCCCGCCTGCGCGAACAGGTAGTACCAGGGCACCAGGAGGGAGATCGCCGGCACGATCCGCGCGACGAGGATCAGGGAGGCCGTCCGGTGCATGGCGAACCGGCCGACCGCCCACGCCGCGGGCACGGCGATGACGGCGGACAGGACGGTGGAGACCACGCCGACGAGCAGCGAGTTGCCCATGGAGCGGACGATCTGGCCGGCCTCGAGGACGGCGCGGAAGTTCTCCAGGGTGGGGGTGAACCACAGGCCCACCGACGGGTCGGTGACCTGGACGTTCGTCTTGAACGCGGCGGCGAACATCCACACGATCGGCAGTCCGAGGAGCAGCACGACCAGCGCGATGGCGGTCCCGCGGGCGACGGCGAGGGCCTTGCGGCGGCGGTCCCGGGCCGCGGCGGTCGGGGGTACGGGGCTGGTGGTGGCGGTCACGCGTTCCTCCCTCCGCCGCGGCGGCGCAGGAGGACGACGACGCCGATGATGAACAGGGTGAACAGCACCAGGACGGCCGCGGCGAGGCCGTACTCCTGGTAGTCGAAGGTGAGGCCGTAGGCGTACACGTTGAGCGTCTCGACCTCGAAGTCCGAGCCGCCGCCGGGGCCCTTGGTCGCGTAGAGCAGGTCGAACGTCTTCAGGGCGTCGACCGCGCGGAGCACCAGTGCGGTGGCCAGGGTGGGCAGCAGCATCGGCAGCGTCACGTACCGGAAGCGCTGCCAGGCGCCGGCGCCGTCGACGAGCGCGGCCTCCTCGGGCTCCTCGGGCAGGGTGGTCAGGCCGGCGAGCAGCAGCAGGGTCATCATCGGCGTCCACTGCCAGACGTCGATGAGGACCAGGGTGGGCAGTGACTGTCCGACCGAGCCGAGAAACTCCTGCGGAGGCAGGCCGACCGAGGTCAGCAGGTGGTTGGCGATGCCGTTGGTGGGGTCCAGGATCAGCAGCCACAGGATGCCGACCGCCACGGGCGTGGCCAGCAGCGGAATGATCAGAACGGTCCGCACCCAGCGCATCCCGCGGAACGGCCTGCGCAGCAGCATGGCGAGCGCCAGCCCGAGGACGGCCTCCAGGAGCACGGCGCCGACGGTGAAGACGACGGTGCGCCCGAGGGCGGGCCAGAAGCGGCGGGTGTCGGCGAGGGCGTCGGTGAAGTTCGTCGGCCCGATGTGGTCCTTGGCCGCGTTCACCGCGCCGAAGGCATTGGTGAGGCTGAGGTCCGCGGTGAACACCAGCGGGAAGACGATCATGGCGCCGACGAAGAGCAGGGCGGGGGAGAGCATCGCCCAGCGCAGCCGCCGGTTGGCCTGCTCGAAGGTGACCGCGGACCGCCGTCCGGTGGGGCGGCGGGGCGTCCGCCGCTCGCCGCCGGCGGGGGCGGAGGTGAGTCCGGCCGCGCTCATCAGGACTCCTTGTGGCGGTTGTCGCGGACGAGGAACTCGCCGAACTCGGCGTGCGCGTCCCTGGCGACCGGGCCGACGTCCTGGCCGAGGACGGCGGCCACGAGGGGGCGGCCGACGATGTCCCGGGCGCGCCCCACCTGGAGCACGCGGGGCCGGTCGTGGCCGATGCCGCGGGAGGCGTTGACGCGCATGGCCTCGGCCAGTTCGGGTGGGAACTTCCTCAGTGTCTCCGGGTCCTCCCACACGGAGGTGCGGGCGCCCGGGATGCCCTCGGACTGGAGCTCACGGGACCGTTCGACACCCGCCGCCCAGCGGATGAACCGCCAGGCGTCGTCCCGCAGCAGCGAGAACTTGTTGATGCCGAGGCTCCAGGACGGGATGTTGTGCGGCCGGGCGCCCGCGGGACCGGCGGGGAAGGGGGCGAAGCCGACCGCCTCGCGCACGGCGGGGGTGGTCACCGCCGGGTCGAGGAAGCTGCTGTAGATCGCGTCGGCGTCGACGTAGAACGCGGCCTTGCCCTGGGCGAAGACCGGCATCGCCTGTTCCAGGCTCATGTTGGTCGCGCCGGGCGGCCCGGTCCGGCCGAGCAGGCGCCCGTAGTACTCGTAGGCGGCGAGCGCCTGCGGGCTGCCGATGCCGGAGGCACCGTCGACGACGAAGTCCCCGCCGTGGGAGTACAGGAAGCTGGACCACTGCGAGACGGCGCCGGCGCGCTGCCCGCGGCCCACGAACCCGAACACGCCGCGCGACCGGTCGGCCGCCTCCCGGGAGGCGGCCTCCAGCTCGTCCAGCGTGCCCGGCACTCCGCCCAGGTCCTCGGCGAGGTCCTTGCGGTAGTAGAGCACCGGCCGCTCGGTGACGACGGGGACGCTGAGGACCCTGCCGGCGGTCACCGACGCCTCGCGCGGGGCGTCCTGGAAGTCGTCCCAGGCGAAGTCCGCGTCGTTCCGTACGCGGTCGGTGAGGTCGGCCAGCCAGTCGTTGTGGGCGAACAGCCCCTGCTCCTGGAGCGCGCGCACCATCATCACGTCGACGTCCGTGCCGGACGCGTTCAGCTTGACGTTGTAGCTGCTCGCGAGCTGGTCCGCGGTGAGCAGGCTCATGGAGACCCGGCGCCCGACCAGGTCCTCGAACTCGCCCAGCCGCCGTCTGACGGCCTGGGACCAGACGTGGTTGATCGCCATGATGCGCAGGGGCGTGCCGGAGGCCGGGGTGCGGCCGCCCGGAGCGCATGCGCCAAGGGCCATGGTCGCCGCTCCGGCCGCCCCGCCGGCGATCAGCCGGCCGAAGGAGCGCCGACTCGGCGGCTGGCTGCTCGTGGACATCGTCGTCCTCTGTCTCTCTGTACGGTGCTGTGCGGCCCGCGAGGGCCTGGTCCAACTGGTAGGACCAGTTGGACCAGGCGCAACCTAACAGCAGGAAAGCCCGGGGCGACACCCCCGGGCACGGATTTTCTCGCTCGCCCGGCTCACCCCGCTCACCGGACGAGGGCCCGGCGGGCTACGCCCTGTGCTGCTCCAGGAGCGTCTCGATGTGGTTCCGGGCCATGAGGTCGACCTGTACGTCCAGGTCGGGGCCGTAGGTCCGCAGCGCCAGGGTCAGGTGCTCGCGCATCCGCCGGGCGGCCTCGTCCGCGTCGCGCCTCTCCAGCGCCTCGAAGATCTCGGGGTGGTGCGGGACGCCGGGCTCGGCGATCGAGGGGTCGGAGTTCGAGCGGAGCATCAGCTCGAACATCATGCCGCTGATCGACGACAGCATGATCCGCAGAACGGGGTTCTTGCTGGCCACGGCGATGGCGTCGTGGAAGGCCAGGTCGGCGCGCGCCTTGTCGACGACGTCGTGCGCCCTCTCCAATGCGTCCCGCGCGGCGCGCAGGGCCGCGAAGTCCTCGTCCGTCGCCCGCAGCGCGGCCAGCCGGACCATCTCGGTCTCCATCGGGACGCGCGCCTCGATGAGCTGACGGACGGTCGGACGCCCGGCCCGGTACAGCGCGTCGTAGCCGCGTGCCTGCCCCGAGCCCTGCTCCCGGACGAAGGAGCCGCGCCCCGGCGCCACCTCGATCAGCTGCTGGGCCTCCAGGCGCCGCAGCACCTCGCGCACCACGCCCCGGCTGGCCCGGAAGTCGGCCGCCAGCTCCCGCTCCGACGGCAGCTTCTGCCCTGCGGCGATCACGCCCGAGCGGATGTCGTGCTCCAGCCGCCGCGCGATCCGCTCGGTCAGCAGGCCCCGTGGGGCCGGCCCGAGGGCGGAGTCCGGCGCCGAGGAGAGATGACCGGTGGGCTGCATGCCCGTATCGTACTGGCCCGCTCCGGGCGCCTTACCGGGCGGTGGGTTCGACGTGGTGGACCGTGCGTGTCCTCAGCCGCGGTCGCGGGCGTGCCGGAAGCGCGCCAGTACGTCGGCGAGGTCGACGACGGGGGCGGGGTAGCCGAGTGCGGCGCGCCGGTCCGCCGGGAGCCGCCAGGGCTCGTGCACCACGTCGGCGTCCACGTCCGCGAGTTCGGGGACCCAGCGGCGTACGTAGGCACCGTCCGGGTCGAAACGTCTTCCCTGGAGCACGGGGCTGAGGACGCGGTGGGGGCGGGAGTCGGTGCCGGTGCCGGCGGCCCACTGCCAGTTGAGCTGGTTGTTGACGATGTCACCGTCCACGAGCCAGTGCAGGAAGTACCGGGCGCCGATCCGCCAGTCCACGTACAGCGTCTTGGTCAGGAAGCTCGCCACCAGCAGCCGCGCGCGGTTGTGGGGAGGACGGGCCCGCTGCGCGGGTCCCGTCCTCCCGGGTTCCTTCTGCGGTGCGTCCGGTCCGGCTGCGGTGTGTCCGGCCCGGCCGACGCCTGGTCAGACCGAGACGGGGTTCTCGCTGTGCTTCTCGCCGGCCAGCTGCCGGTTCAGCTTCTCGCCCTCGATGTCGAGGTCGGGCAGGACCTTGTCGACGGGCTTCGGCAGCCACCAGGCGGCACGGCCGACCAGGGACATCACCGCCGGGACCAGCGCCATGCGGACGACGAAGGCGTCGATGACCACACCGACGGCGAGGGCGAACCCGATCGACTTGATGATCGGGTCGTCCATCAGCACGAAGCCCCCGAACACGGACGTCATGATGAGCGCGGCGGCCGTGACGACACGGGCGTTGTGACCCATGCCGCTGACCATGGCCGCCTGCGGGTCGGCGCCGTGCACGAAGTCCTCGCGCATACGGGAGACGAGGAAGACCTCGTAGTCCATGGCGAGGCCGAACAGGATGCCGATGAGCAGGATCGGCAGGAAGCTCACCAGCGGGCCGGGGGTGTCGACGCCCACCAGGCCGGCGAGGTGGCCCTCCTGGAAGATGGCGACGGTGATGCCGAAGGTGGCGCCCACGGTGAGCAGGAAGCCCAGCGCCGCCTTCAGCGGCACCAGGAACGACCGGAAGACGAGCATGAGCAGCAGGATGGACAGGCCCACCACCAGCAGCAGGTAGACCGGCAGGGCGTCGGAGAGCTTCTCCGAGACGTCGATGCCCATGGCGGTCGCGCCGGTGAGGGCGATGTCGGCGCCCTCCACGTCCGCCACCCGGTCGCGGATGTCGTGGACGGCGTTCTCGGTGGCGGCGGCGGTCGGGCCCGCCTCGGGGATGATGGTCAGCAGGGCGGTGGTGCCCTGCTCGTTCAGCTGCGGCGGGGCGACGGTCAGGACGCCGTCGGTCTCCTTGATGAGGGCGGTGGCCTCCTGGGCGGCCGCCCCGGTGGACTGCGCGTCCTGACCGTTGACGACGGCGACGAGACGGCCGTTGAAGCCCTCGCCGAAGCCCTCGGACGTCAGGTCGTACGCCTCGCGTGCGGGGGAGCCCTCGGCGGCGGTGCCCGCGTCCGGCAGGGCCAGCCGCATGTCCTGGGCGGGGAGGGCGAGCGCGCCCAGCCCGACGATGCCGACGACCAGGAGCGGGATGCGCAGCTTGGTGACGAGCCGGCCCCAGGTGAAGCCGAAGCCCTCGGTGGCGGCGCCGTCCTCGGCGGCGTCGCTGTCCGCCCGGCGCTGCTTGCGCGGCAGGATCTTCTTACCGGCGAAGGAGAGGAAGGCCGGCAGCAGGGTGAGGGCGACCAGCACGGCGATGGCGACGGTGCCCGCCGCGGCCAGGCCCATCACGCTCAGGAAGGGGATGCCGACGACGGAGAGGCCCGCCAGGGCGATGACGACGGTGGCACCGGCGAAGACGACCGCGGAGCCGGCCGTACCGGTCGCGCGGCCCGCGGCCTCCTCGGGCTCCAGCCCCTCGGCCAGGTACTGGCGGTAACGGGAGGTGATGAAGAGCGAGTAGTCGATGCCGACGGCCAGCCCCAGCATCAGCGCGAGGATCGGCGCGGTGGACGACAGCTCGACGACACCGGTCAGGGAGTAGAGGCCGGCCATGCCGACCGCGACGCCGATCAGCGCGTTCAGCAGGGTCATACCGGCGGCGACCAGCGAGCCGAAGGTGATGACCAGGACCACCGCGGCGACCAGGACGCCGAGCGCCTCGGTGGAGCCGATCTCCACCTCACCGCCCATGACCTCGCCGCCGTGCTCCACCCGCAGTCCCTCGGCGTCGGCGCCGACGGCCTCGTAGGCCGACTTCGCCTCGTCACTGACCTCGTCGGCGCCCTTGTCGAACTGCACCTGCACCAGGGCGTAGCGGCCGTCCTGGGAGACGGAGCCGGCCTGGAACGGGTCCACGGCGCCGGTGACGCCGTCGATCTCGGAGGCTTCCTTCACCAGGGGCGCCACCGCGGCGGGGTCCAGCTGCTCGCCCTCGGGCGCGGCGACGACGATGGTGCCGGTGGCACCGCCGGCCTGCGGGAACTGCCTGCCGAGGTCGTCCATCGCCTGCTGGGACTCGGTGCCCGGCATGGAGAACTTGTCGCTGGTCGGGCCCATCAAGGTGGCGGCCCCGACACCCAGCAGGACCAGCAGGAGCAGCCAGACCGCGGCTATTCGGCCTCTTCTGCGGAACGAGAACCGGCCGATCCGGTACAGCAAGGTTGCCATCGAGGAAGGGTCTTTCCGTGAGGGGTCAGCTGAGGGTGGGTCAGGCGTCCGCAGCGCACTGCGGACTGTGGTCCAGCGTCCGCAGCGCACTGCGGATCATTTCGGCGCGCAGCACCTCGTCCGGTGCCACCTCGTCCTCCGTGGCACTGGTGATGAAGACGGCGCCCAGCACCATCCACGCGGCCACCCGGGACGGCGCCCGCCGCGAGTGGCCGGCCAGCGCGTCCAGCAGCCCGTCCGCCAACTCCAGGACGTTGAGGGTCTGGTGGCAGGACATCTCGGCGATGTCCTCGAAGAGGAGCCGGATCTCGCGGCGGAACCGCAGCGCCAGATCGACGTACCCGATGACGGTCTCCTCCACCAGCCGGCCGCGCTCCAGCCCCGCCACACGGTCGAGCAGTGTGGCGAGGGCGTCCCGGGCCGGGGTCAGCAGCTCGGTGAGGATCGTCTCCTTGCTGGCGAAGTGGTAGAGGAGCGACGCCTTCGAGCAGCCCGCGTCGGAGGCGATGTCCTGCAACGAGGTGCCGCGGAAGCCGTGCACGGAGAACAGTCGCAGTGCCGACTCGAGGATCTGACCGCGCATGGCGGAGGCGGTGCGTGCCATGCCACAACGGTAACTGTCCGATCGGTCAGAACTGACCGATCGGACAGTGTGTCGGGGTGATGTGTGACACACTCTTCGCACGGGGCTTGAACAGTGTGACGAGTGGTCATCGGCCGTCGCGGGCGGGCGGTTCGCTCCGCGGCGCGGTCGGTCGCCTCGACCGGTACCCACGACCCGGCGACGTTCCACTCATGTGCTGCACAGCATTGTGAAGCTGTCGTGGTGTGCACAGTCGCGGGAGGGGGAGCGGCCTGCTGTGTCCCTGACTGCTCGGGAACGCGCTCGCCCGGCTCCCTCCCGCGGACCCGGTCGCGGCCTTCGCCGACGAGGTGACGCGACGGCCGGCCGAGCGGCGGCGGCCGTGGCGCTGGGGGTGTCGGCCGGGACGGTGCGGGTGCGGCTGTCGCGCGCCAGGAGGAGACTGCGCGAACTCGCGGACGCCGAGCACGGACCGGACCCCGCCACGGCTCGTACGGCTCGCGGCCGGGCGGACCAGCGCATGGGGGAGAGCAGCCGATGACCCCTGAGCGACACCGTCGGCCGGCCACGAGGAGACGGCCGGGCCGAGAAGCGAAGCGGCCATGCCCCGGTCGTCCCCCGGCGGCGTCCGGCGGACGCCCCCCGCCTCCGGCGGCGACCGTCGCCGTGGGAAGGCGTCCGGCGGACGCCCCCGGCTCCGGCGGCCACCGTCGCCGTGGGAAGGCCGTCGTCACCGAGCAGAGCAAGCGCTCCACCGGGCCGCACGCCGGATGCCCGGCGTCACCGAGTACGCGCCCCAGGCAGGATCGGGCGCAGCGGCGTCGGCCTGTCCCTCATGCAGTGGGACGCCCTGGCGACTCGCTGCCCCGGATGACGGGGCGGTTGGCTGAACGCGCTCGCCCGGCCGCATGGTGCGAGCGGCCGGGCGAGAGGTGATCCGTCGCGGATCGGGAACAGGAACTCAGTTGCACTCATGTCTCATGACGTTGTAAGAAACCCAGCTGTTGCTGTCGCACTTCGACGCACCCGTGGAACTCTGGTCGGTGTGGTGGTCGAAGTCGTCCGCGGAGGCGGTGCCGACGGTTGCCGCGGCGGCTGCGATCATCAGGGCTACGGCGGTGACGGCGGTGCGAATACGCATGAATTCTCCTGGAGACGGTGGCCGTCCTTCACGGCTGCTCACCGCAGGCCTTCCCCGCGGCCGGGCCGTCTCCGCCGTGCCTCACTCCGACGGAGGCAGTTCTCAACCCATTGCGCGCAAGCGGACACGGCACCGGGCGAACTCCCCCGTGTACGTGCGGGACTGTCTGCCCTTCGGCAGGTCGCCGGGCCCGGGTGCGGCAGGCCGTCGACGCCGCCGAGACGGACCTGGCTCACGCAGCCCGACGGGCGGGCACCCTCCACTGCGGTCTTCACCCACCAGGTGTCCCGGTGGCCGCCCTGGGTCGCGTGACCGCCCTCGGTCCGGCACAGCACCCTGAGCAACCCGCCGCCGTGTGTCGCGGCGATGGCGGACGCCTGGTGTGATCGCAGGCCGGTCGGGCACTGGGAGGACCGCCCCGGCGGCCCACGCGGGTCACCGCACCGCCGCGCTCCTCCCCGACGGACAGCTCTTCGCCGACCTGCGCGCCGCGGATCCGGAGCCCGTACGGACCGTGGACGCCCCGGCCCGGTCACTGCGCGCCCCCGGCGTGGTCCGGACACCCCGGCCCGCGACGAGAACGACTTCCTCGGCCCGCGACGAGAACGACCTCCTCGGCCCGCGACGAGAACGACCTCCTCGGCCCGTACCGCACGCAGATCGCGCGCCGGCGCGTCCTGCCCATCCTCGACGACGCGGTCGGCGAGACCCTGCTGCGCCCGCTGTTGCCACCGGGCGGCGGCTCGGCCGTGCTGGTCACCGGACGCCGGCTCGTCGCCCTGGAGGGCGCCGCCCACCTCGATCCGGGCGTGCCCTCGACACGGAGGCACTGGATCTGACGGCCTGGTGCGCCGCGGCGGCGCGTACGCCCGGCTCTGGCATTCCTGGCACGGCGACCCGGAGACGGAGCCGGAGGGCGGCGCGGGACGGCCGGGTGACGTCGTCAGGGTCGTGGTCGTGCGGCCCGGCGGTCGGGCGCCGGTGCTTCGCCGTGCGTGCCGGGCGTGCGGTCGGTGGGACGGCTGCCGGCCACGAGACGGAGGCCGCCGCCGGTGGACTGCAGTGCCCGGTGGATGCCGAGCAGCGTGAACAGGCTCGCGTTGTCGCACCAGGTGACCGAGGACACGTCCACCACGACGGATCTCCTGCCGCCGCCCGACAGCACCATGACCACCTGGTCACACAGACCCTGCACCGTGTCGCGGTGCAGCTCGCCGGACAGGCGCAGTCGTGCGGTGCGGTCCTGGGCGGCGGAGAGATCGCGGATGACGAGGCGGGAGCACACACCCACAGCTTCCCACCGGCGCGCACACGGTACGTCCCACCAGGGCGAATCGGCAATTGCCAACGGCAGCTCCGGCGTGCCTCGGTACGGCCCGCCCCGCCGGAGGGGACGCGGGGCCGGGCGGCGCAGCGATCAACCTCTGATCATGGGATGACCGGTTATCGTGGGTGGGGTGATGCCGCCGCGCCGAAGGGACCCGCACCGTGCCGTCACCCGCCGAGGCCGACCCCAGGCCGCTGACCGGCGAGCCGCTCGCCATCGACCTGCTCAACACGCGCTGGACCGACGCCGCGGGCCGGCACGACCTCCTCGACTCCCTGGAGGGGACGGCGCTGTGGCTGAACACGCCCCTCGTCCGCGAAGCCCTCGGCGGCACCCCCGTCCCGGCCGGCCATGACACCCGCGAGCGGCTCCACCGGGCCCGCGCCGCGCTCGACGAGGCCGTCGCCGACCCGGCGCACCCGACGCCCGCCGCCGTCACGGCCGTCAACGACGTGCTCGCCCACGGCCGGCTGCGGCAGGTCCTGCGCCCCGACGGGCCGGGCACCGTGGCCGAGACGGACGATCCGGCCTGGCTGCCGGCCTGGGCCGCCGTCGCCGACTTCCTGCGGCTGCTGGCCGACCGTCCCGAACGCATCCGCGCCTGCGGCAACCACCAGTGCGTCCTGCACTTCTACGACGTGTCCAAGAACGGCACCCGGCGCTGGTGCTCGATGAGCGGCTGCGGCAACCGGGCCAAGGCCCAGCGGCACTACGTCCGCCACCGCCAGGGCTGAGGCACGGCGCAACACCGTCCGTACCCGTGCACCGTGCGCCCTCTCCAGGCCCCGCCGCACGATCGTCTCCGTCCGCGGCACCGTCGGGACGGCGACGCGGCGGCCCGGGGCGCACCCGGAAGCCGGCCGGCGCGGCCGTGTCCGGCGAGCCCGTGCGGTGTTCCACGGCGTCCCTTCATCTCGTCCGAAGAACGCCGGGGAACGGTTCACGCAGCCGCGTCGTGTGCGGCCGCCAACAGGGCGGGGTCGATGCGGTAGAAGCCGGCGGCCGCGGCGCCGAGCACGGCGGCGCGGTCGCCCGGCGACAGCGGTGAGAGCAGTTCCAGGCACGCCTCCCAGCAGCGTGCGTAGCCCCCGGCCAGCAGGGAGACCGGCCAGTCACCGCCGTACATCAGACGGCCGGGCCCGAACAGCTCCAGGGCATCCTCGACGAAGGGACGCACCTCTTCCGTCGTCCACGAGCCGAGGGGGCCGGAGGCCGCGTAGAGCCCGGAGAGCTTGGCGTGTACCCGGGGGTGACGTGCGGCGGCGGCGATCAGCCTCCGCCATCGGGCCCGGTCGCCGGGGCCGCCGCCGACCGGGGGCTTGCCGAGGTGGTCGACGACCAGGCGCAGGCCGGGGTGGCGGGCCGCCAGCCGCGGTACGTGGACCAGGGCCTCGGGCGAGGAGGTGACGTAGTCGAAGGTGTGAGGCCCGCCTCGGCGAGCAGGTCGAGTCCCCGGGCGACGTCCGGGCGGAGGATCCAGTCCCGGTCGGGGTTGTCGTGGACGAGGGCGCGCACGCCCGCCACGTGGGGATCGCGGCGCAGTTCCGTAAGGCGTTGACGGGCCCGCACGGAATTGTCCAGGGGAACCCGGGCGACGACGGCGACGACCTCGGGGTGGGCCGCGGCGGTCGCCGGCATGAGATCGGTGTCCGCGTCGTTGTCGGCGGCCTGCACGAGGACGCCGGCGGTGACCCCGGCGTCCCTCAGCGCCGGACGGACGTCGGTGAACCTCATGACCCGGTCGACCGGTGCCATCGCCGGCCCCAGCCAGTCGTAGGCGGCGCGTCGGGGGTCCCAGACGTGCTGGTGGGAGTCGATGACGGTCATCTCCGTCCTCCTGCGGTGTACGGCGCGGCGGCTGCCGAGCGGTCGACCGGCAACGGAGCGGGGCGTGCCGGCCGGTGGACCCCGCGACACCCCGCGCACCCGCCCCGGACGCGGGCACGCGGACGGCGGGAACCGCGACGGCGGAACGTTCCAACGTACCGCCTGTGACCACGGCGGCCACGCGGAGGGGGAAGGGGCGTGGGGCGTCGCGCTCAGGGCCGGGCCGGCCTTCCGAGGCGGCCGCGAGCCACCGACAGGAGCCCCCCGAATCCGTCGGGGCGGAGTCAGGAATGCGTGGACACGTGGACGTACGACTCGGCGGGGCCGCGAGCGCCGGAGACCTCCGGGCGGCGGACGCGGCAGCGGCGCGGGCCGGGCGCGGCGCCCGGTGCGGGCGGCGATACTGTGGATCGATCATCAGTGCCCACCGCGCCGTCCGGGCCCGTCCGGACCGCCCGGGGCACCCGAACCCACCGGAAGGACCGTCCGCCATGTCCGGCCCCCAGTCCGTGGACCGTGCGCTGGCCCTGCTGGACGCGGTGGCCGACGCGCCGGGACCGCTCAGCGCCAAGGCGCTCGCCCGGCAGGCGGGCTGTTCGCTGTCGACCGCGTACCACCTGCTCGGACCGCTGACGGCACGCGGTTACCTGGTCCGGGGGCCCGAGGGGTACGGGCCCGGGCCGCGGATCCCCGCTCTGCACCGGTCCTTCCGGCGGCATCTGGACGCCGGTGGCGGCGCCGTCGCCGCCCTGCTCACGCGGACGCGGCGGACCACCGGCGCCGAGGCGTACTTCACCGCGTACCGCGACGGCCGGATCGCCGTGGTCGACACCACCGCGCCCCTCACCGACCTCGGCAACCCCTGGCGACCCGGGCTGGAGACCAGGGCGCACGCGACCGCGCACGGCAAGGTGCTGCTGGCGTCGCTGCCCCGGGCCGCGCGACGCCGCTATCTCGCCGCTCACGGCATGGCCCGCCTCACCGAGCACACCATCACCGACGAGGAGCGCTTCGAGGCGGAGGTGGCCGGTGTGCGGCGCCGGGGCGTCGCGGTCTCCGTCGGCGAGAGCGACCCGGCCCACACCTGCCTCGCCGTGCCGCTGCCCGGCCGTCCGGACCAGGCGCTCTCCGTCTCGCTGCCCCTCGCCGACTTCCGGCGCCGCGGCGACGAGGTCGGCTCTCTCCTGGCACGCGCCGCGGCCGCGTTTCCGACACTGCCGGAATGACCCGGCGCCCGGCTGGCCGGAAGGCGGTGCGGGAAGCAGAGTGGAGCCATGATTTTCATCGCCGTACGTTTCACCGTCCGTCCCGAGCACGCCGACGAGTGGCTGACCCTGGTGGGCCCGTTCACCGAGGCCACGCGCGCCGAACCGGGCAACCTGTTCTTCGACTGGTCGCGCGATGTCGACGACCCGCACAGGTTCACGCTGCTGGAGGGCTTCGCCGACGACGCCGCGGGCGCGGTCCACGTCCAGTCCGAGCACTTCCGGGCGGGGCTCGCCACGATGGCCGGCGCGATCGCGGAGACGCCCGAGATCATCAACGCGAACCTGCCCGAGCAGAACGGCTGGGGCCCCATGGCGGAGCTCGCCCCGCAGGGCTGACGACCGCCACCGGGCCGGTACCGCCCCGGCGGTGCCGCCGCGGAGCCAGGCCCGGCGTACGGGCACCACGCCGCGTGGGCGCCCTCGCTCAGTCGTACCGACGGCTGATCCGTGCAGCCAGTTCGCGGATCCGGTCGCGGGCCTCCGGGGGAGCGGTCACGGTGAGGTCGTCCGCGAAGGGCAGCAACTGGCGCACGTCCTCGATCTCCCGGCATGCCACCGTGATCACGGCCTCCTTCTCGCCCTCGCCCCCGGGCGGCCGCACGGTCAGCCGGGAGCCGAGGATGCGCCGGGCACGGTCGAGCTGGCGGACGGCGAGCCGCCCGTGCACCCGGACGGCGTCGGTCGTCTCCCAGCGCGAGGTCAGTTCCGCCGCCACGTCGGCCAGGGTCGTCGCGGGCCGCAGCCGGCGCGGGGCACGCATCGGCCGCCAGTCGACGAGCCGTTCGAGGGAGTACAGCCGTGGTACGGACGCACGGTCGGCGACGAGGTACCACCGCCCCGCCTTGGCCAGCAGACCGTACGGATCCACGATCTGCCAGGCCGGTTCGGCGTCGTCACGGCGCCGGTAGCGGATGCGCAGCCGCACACCGCGGCGCACGTCACCCACGACGGCGCTCGGATCCGCACCGCCTGCGTCCTCGGCGTTCCGCCCGAACCAGGGCCTGTTGTCGGTGGTGACGACGGCACTGATCGGCAGGAGGGACGCCGCGGGGCGCCGATGTGCCGTGATCTTCGCGCGGGCCCGCCGGCTCTCGGCGTCGGCGCCCAGCTGACGCCGCTGCGTGTCGTCCAGCCCGTGGAGCGCGAGGTGGTCACGCTCGGCCGGAGTGAGCCGGGAGGTGTCGAGCGTGCCACCGGGCAGCAGCGTCACCCCGCCCCAGCGGCCGCGTTCGACCAGCACCGGGAAACCCGCCTCCTGCAGCCATCGCAGGTCTCTCAGCACGGTGCGCACCGAGACCCCGACCCGGTCCGCGAGGTCGGCCGTGGTGACGACCTCGCGGGTCCGGAGGGCCAGCAACAGGGAGAAGAAGCGATCCGGGGTCATGACGCCGAGGTTCCCACGGGAACACGACAGGATCTGTCATGTATGACAGGCAGAGTCCTCTCGTCCGGAACAACCGGCAGGACGGAAGGAGCCCCTCATGGCAGTCCCCGACATGGTCATCGTCCACGTCTCCGACGCATCGGCGTCCACCCGTTTCTACGCGGAGCTGTTCGACATCGAGCCGAGCTTCGAAACGCCCGGGTTCGTCTCGTTCCGACTCGCCGACGGGTTCGACCTGGCCCTGTGGAGCGCGATCCCGGACCACCTGTCGGCGCCGCGCACCAGCGAGCTGTGCGTGACGCTGGACGGCGGTCCCGAACGGATCGACCAGCAGTTCCGGGACTGGACGAGGAAGGGCGTCAGGACGGTGCGGGAACCCCACGACGAGGTGTTCGGCCGCACCTTCGTCGTCGCCGATCCCGACGGCAACCTGATCCGGGTGGCCCCCGTCGACTGACGCCGCGGCCGCGTACCGCCTACGCGTCCGCGGCGGTGCGGGGCCATGCCGCCTCGCGCAGCAGACGGAGGCCGTTGAGGCCGACGACGACGGTGGAACCCTCGTGCCCGGCGACGCCGAGCGGCAGCGGGAGGGTGCCGATCAGGTCCCAGGCGACCAGCACGGTGATGAACACACCGGCGATGACGAGGTTCTGGACGACCAGGCGGCGCGCGGTGCGCGACAGCCGTACGACGGCGGGGACGGCGGCGAGTTCGTCGCGGACGACGACGGCGTCGGCGGTCTCCAGCGCGAGGTCGGAGCCGGCCCTGCCCATGGCGATCCCGGAGTGGGCGGCGGCCAGGGCGGGGGCGTCGTTGACGCCGTCGCCGACGACCAGCACCCGGCGCCCCCCGGTCTGCCACTCCCTGACGGCGCCCACCTTGTCCTCGGGCAGCAGGCCCGCGCGGACCTCGGTGATGCCGACCTCGGCGGCCAGGCGCCGGGCGGCGCGCTCGTTGTCACCGGTCAGGAGCACCGGGGTGCGGCCGGTCAGCGCGGTGAGGGCGGCGACGGTGGCCGCCGCGTCCGGGCGGAGCCGGTCGGCGACGCCCAGCACGCCCACGGGCACTCCGTCGCGGAGCACGGCGACCGCGGTGTGTCCGGTCTCCTCCAGCTCGGTCACCGCCCGGTGGGGCGGCTGCCCGTCGGCGGCCGGCAGGAGACGGGCGGGGGAGCCGACCTGGACGACATGTCCGTCGACGGTGGCGGTGACGCCCCGGCCGGGGACGGAGGCGAAGCCGGCGGCGTCGGACAGGGACAGCCCCCGTTCGCGGGCGGCGTCGACGACGGCGCGGGCCAGGGGGTGTTCGCTGGGGTGCTCGGCGGAGGCGGCCAGGCGCAGCAGCGCGGGCTCGTCCAGGCCGCTGCCGGGCAGGGGGCGGATGCCGGTGACGCGGGGCGTGCCCTCGGTCAGGGTGCCGGTCTTGTCCAGGGCGACGGTGTCGACCTGGCCGAGACGCTCCATGACGACGGCGGACTTGGCGAGCACACCGTGGCGGCCCGCGTTGGCGATGGCGGACAGCAGCGGCGGCATGGTGGAGAGCACCACCGCGCACGGCGAGGCGACGATCATGAACGTCATGGCCCGCAGCAGGGCCGACTGGAGCGTGTCGCCGAAGGCGAGCGGGACGGCGAAGACGGCGAGGGTCGCGACGACCATGCCGATCGAGTAGCGCTGCTCGACCTTCTCGATGAAGAGCTGGGTGGGAGCCTTGGTCGCGGAGGCCTCCTCCACCATCCGCACGATCCGGGCGATCACCGAGTCCGACGGATCGCGCCCTACCCGCACGCGCAGGGCGCCGGTGCCGTTGACGGTGCCCGCGAAGACCTCGTCGCCCGCCTGCTTGGCCACCGGCAGCGGCTCACCGGTGACGGTGGCCTGGTCGACGTCGCTCGCCCCGTCGACGACCTGCCCGTCGGCACCGATCCGCTCCCCGGGCCGGACCAGGACGGTGTCCCCGACCGCGAGCCGGCCGGCGTCCACCCGCTCCTCGGTGCCGTCGGGCAGCAGCCGGGTCGCGGTGGCGGGGGCGAGATCGAGCAGACCGCGCACCGAGTCCGCGGTCCGCGCGGTCGCGACGGCCTCCAGGGCACCGGAGGTGGCGAAGATGACGATCAGCAGCGCCCCGTCGAGGACCTGCCCGATCGCGGCGGCGCCCAGCGCCGCGACGACCATCAGCAGATCCACGTCCAGCGTCTTGTCCTTCAGCGCCTTGAGCCCCTCCCAGCCGGGCTCCCAGCCGCCTGTGGCATAGGTCGCGGCGAACAGGCCTCCCCACAGCCACGCCGGGGCGTCCAGCAGGTACGGCGGGAGGGCGAGGAGGAACAGCACCAGGGCCGCGAGCGCCCAGCGGGCCTCCGGCAGCGTCAGGACGCGGGTGCGGCGCCGGGGCGGGGCGGGCCGCCGCCCGGCGGTGGGCGGTGCGGGCCTCTCGGCCAGGGAGGAAGACATGACGAAGCGACCCTTCGCAGACGGGCGGGGCAACGGCGTCCACCGTACAGGAATATCTGAACAGGTCTTCAAGTGTCGTCGGTATGCTGGACACATGGGCCATGGACGCGTCACCAGCAGCAGTGCCACCACCCGCGAACGTCTCGACGCGGTCGGCACCGCCGACGTCGCCGCCACCCTCCAGGCCCTCGCCACGCCCTCACGGCTGCACATCCTGGCCCGGCTCCAGGAGGGCCCCTGCTCGGTCGGCGACCTCGCCGACGCCGTCGGCATGGAGGCCTCCGCCTGCTCCCACCAGCTACGCCTGCTGCGCAACCTCGGCCTGGTCACCGGCGAACGGCACGGACGCTCGATCGTCTACTCCCTGTACGACGACCATGTCGCCGAACTGCTCGACCAGGCCCTCTACCACGTCGAGCACCTGCGCCTGGGCATCCACGACACCCCGGCGCCCGCCCCCGGCGGGACCGCGGCCGGCCCGTAGACCCCTCACCGCTCACCGCTGGTGACCCGGCCACCCGGAACACCGCGAACTCCACGCACAGCGACGGTCGTTGACGTCGGGGCGGCCCGGCACGCGGCAGCGAGATGGCAAGTCCGGTCGACCGCTCACTCGGTGGTATGAACTGTCCGCACGCTTTCGTGCCGGTTCGTCATCGGGGGTGCTGTCGGCGCGCGCGGCGTGCCTAGACTCCGCGGACATGTCGCTGTGGCTGCTCAACCATGTCAGCACCTTCACCCTCGCCCTCGTCACCGTCGGCGGCACCGTCCTGCTGGCCCTCGCCGGCAGCGTGCTGGTGCGGCGCAGATATCCGTCGGTCGCCGAGGGCGAGCACAACGACATGGTCGGGGTGGCGCTCGGGATGTTCGGCGCGATCTACGGGATCATCCTCGCCTTCGTCATCGTCACCCTCTGGACGCAGATGGAGGACACCCAGACCATCATCGCCTCCGAGGCCACCGACGCGGCGCTCATCGCCCGTGACGCGGCCGCCTTCCCCGCCCCGGTCCGCGCCCGTCTCGACGCCGAGCTCAGCGGGTACGTCCACGCGGTCGTCGAGAAGCAGTGGCCCCGGATGCGTGCGGGACGGCCGAGCTACGGGGCCACGGAGAGCCATCTGCGCGCCGCCTTCGAGGTGCTCCAGAGCTACGACCCGAAGAGCCGGCGCGAGCAGGTCTTCTACGAGGAGGCCGTCGGCAACATCAACGACATCGCCGCCCAGCGCCGCGCCCGCCTGACCATGGCGGAGCAGGAACTCCCCCCGCTGCTGCAGGTCCTGGCCTTCGGCGGCGCGTTCGTCCTGATCCCGCTCACCTTTCTCTACGGCGTACGCATGCTGCGTATCCAGCTGCTCTTCGTCGGCTCGGTCGCGGTGCTCATCGGCTTCAGCCTGCTGCTGGTCTTCGTCCTGGACCGCCCCTTCGCCGGCGAACTCAGCGTGAGCCCGGCCCCGTACCGGCAAGGGGCCCTCGCCCAGTACTGGGCCCCCTGACAAGCACTCCGCGCCGCGCCGGACCTCAGCCGGCGGCAGGTGGGTGCCGAACAAGCCGGCGGGCTCGGCGACGGCCGGGGGACGTGCTCGTCCGGCGCGGCGCACCGGCATCCTGGCGAGGAACCCGCCGCCCGCCGCGCTGTTCACGACTGCGCGCTCAGCTGCCCCGCACAGGCGCGTGCGCTGTGGTCCCCGTCGACGGGGCGACCACCGCCCGGCCGTGCGCACCGCGGGCACCGAGGCGCCGCGCCCCCGGCCACCGGCGATCTCGCCCGTCCCCGACCGGTCCCCGGACCGCCGCGGCCGACCGGACCGGCGGCTCATCGCCCCGACCGCCGCACCCGCCGCCCCCTCCCGCGACGACCTGCGCCTCCTCCGGGCGGCGGTACGCGGACCGACGGGGAGGGCCGGCCGGGCCCGGCGGTCACCGTCCGCTCTTCACGCCTCGCTCCGACCTCCACCACGACCCGGTCCGATCCTGCGGCTACGAGGCCGGGGCGGCGGCCGTCCAGGGGCACTGTCCGGCGGGCCGCGAGCGGGAGGCGGAGGCCGCGGTCCCGGTCGGGCTGTGCGAACCCGTCTGCCCCGTGGGCCCGAGGGGTGCGTACGGGAGTGGGGCGAGACGTTCCGGAAGCCGGCATGACCAGCACAGGCGGCCCGGTCCGCAGGTCCACCGGCGCGGAGGCGACATGGGACGGGACCTCCGCACCGCCGGGCACGAGTCGTTCCGCGACACCGTGCGCACCTTCCTCGCCGACGCCGACCGAACCGTTCCCCGGCAGCGGGCAGCGGGCAGCGGGCAGCGGGCCCCCGGGGTGCGCGGAGATCCGCTCCGCAGCACGCGCCGGCGCAAGGCTCAGTGGCCGCACGAACGGGCGAGGGCTGAACCACGACGGAACCGTCGCACGCGAGGGCGCACTGGACCGAGCGCCGGCGGCGTTCGTCCCCGTCGTCGACGCCGCCCGCGCCCGTCTCGCCGCCACCTTCGACCCGACGCGCCTGCACAGCGCCTACCTCTACGGCAGCACCCCCCGCGGCACCGCCACACCCGGCGTCTCCGACCTCGACCTGCAGCTCGCCCTCCACGACGAGCCCACCGGCACCGACCACGCCGACGCCGGAGCAGTCGAGGCCGCACTCGACCACGCGTCTCCCCAGACCGACGGCGTCGGGATCCTGCTCGCGAGCACGCGCGTCCTGCTCAGCGACCTCGAACGCCACGACGCCGGGTTCTTCGTCGCCTGCCTCTGCACCCCGCTCCCCGGCCCCGACCTCGCGGCGCGACTGCCCCGCTACCGCCCCACGTCCCTCCTCGCCCGCGAGACCGACGGCGACCTCACCCGTGTACTCCCGCGCTGGCGCGCCCGAGCCGCCGAAGCCGTCACGGACGCCGATCGCCGCAGGCTCGGCCGCCTCGTCGGCCGCCGGCTCGTCCGCACGGGCTCCACCTTGGTCATGCCCCGCTGGGGGGGCTGGACCAGCGGCCTCGACCGGTCCGCCGAACCCTTCGGCCACCACTGCCCCGGGCGCGCCGAGCAGATGCGCGTCGCCGTGTCCACCGGCCGCGCGCCCTCGGCCGACCCGGCAGTGCTCGGGATGCTCATCGAGGACCTGGGCCCCCGGCTCACGGCCGAGTACACGGCCGTGCACGCCGAGAAGGCCGCACGCCCCTGACGGCCCCGTCCCCGGAGACCCCGCGCGGCGCATGTGACGGGGATCACGCCACAGCGAAAACCCGCCGTCCGTGCCCGGCGTCTAGCGGGTGTGAGATCAGTCAGGAAGGCACCGGGCGAGCCGGACGAGGAGCACCTCGTCCGGCTGGTGGCCAGGGGCGACCGTGCCGCGTTCGAGGAGCTGTACCGGCGCACGGCGCCGTGGATGGCGGTGCGGCTGCGCCGCCGCTGCGCGGACGAGCAGATCGTCGCCGAGGTCATGCAGGAGACGTATCTGGCGGTGTGGCGCGCGGCGGGCGCGTTCGTCGGGACCGCCGCCGGGGGCACCGCCGTCGGCTGGCTGTGGACGATCGCGGCGCGCCGGCTCGTCGACGCGTTCCGGCGCAGGGCCCACCACGCGGAGCCGCCGCCCGCGGCCGCCCCGCAGCCCATGGCGCCCGCCGCCGAGGAGGAGGCGCTCGCGGCGACCGTCGGCGGTGAGGTCGGGGACGCGCTGCGGCGCCTCGCGCCGGAACTCAGACAGGTACTGCAGGCCATGGTGCTCGACGGGCTGTCCGTCCGGGAGACCTCGGTCCTGCTGGGACTGCCCGAGGGCACGGTCAAGACCCGTGCCCGCCGGGCCAGGATCGAGATGCGGAGGGCGCTGGCATGAGCGGGGAACACCCGGCGGTGCGGCTCGTCGACGGTTACGCGCGCGGCGACACGGACCTCGCCGCCGACGACGTGTGGGCGCTGGAGGCCCATCTGGAGGCGTGCCGGATCTGCCGTGACCGGCTGTCGGCCTCCGTCACCGCGCAGACGCCCGCCGTCACGGCGCTGGTCGGCACCGTGTGGTCCGGCCTCGAACCCCAGCTCGCCGGCACCGCCCCGGCACCGCCCCGGCGGCGCCGGTCCGCGTGGCTCTCGGGATGGCTGACACCCGTGATGGTGCCGTGGCTGGCCATGGTCGTGACGGTGACACTGCTCGCGTTGCTGCTCGACCTGGCCGGCACCGGTTCCGGCGCGGTGCCGCCGGTGCTGCTGCTCGCCCCGGTCCTGCCCGTGCTCGGCGTCGCGGCGTCGTGGTCGCGCGGCCTGGACCCGGCGTACGAGCTGACGGCCGCCGCGCCCCGGGCGGGGCTGTACCTGGTGCTGCGGCGCACCGCGTCCGTGCTCGCCGTGGTCGTCCCCGCGCTGCTGCCGGTCGGCTGGGCGACGGGGGTGATGGCCGCCCAGTGGCTGCTGCCCTCACTGGCCCTCACCTCCGCGACCCTGGCACTCGGCGGTGTCGTCGGCGTGACCCGCGCCGCCGTCGCGCTGGTGGCGGTGTGGGCCGGAGCGGTCGTCGCACCGACCCTCGCCGCGAGCCGTCCGGCCCCCGCCCTGCAGACGGGCGGCCTGCCCGTGTGGGCGCTGGTCCTCGCACTCGGCACCGCGGTCGTGCTCGCCCGCAGAAGCGCGTACTCCGTGCTGGACGCCCATCGATGACCACCTCGACCACCATCACGACCACGAGGAAGGACCACCACTTGATGTCCGCGGTGAGCGCGGCCGACATCGCACCGACGCCCTACGCCTGGGAGATCCGGGCCACGGGACTGAAGGTCGGGGTCGGCAGGAAACGCATGGCGGTCGACGGGCTCGACCTGACACTGGGCACCGGCGTCCACGGCCTGCTCGGCCCCAACGGGGCGGGCAAGACCACCCTCATCCGGGCGCTGGCCACCGTGCTGCGCCCCGCCGGGGGCACGCTGGAGCTGCTCGGCGAGTCCGTGGGCGGCAGGGGCGGGCACCGTGCGCTGCGCCGCCGGATCGGCTACCTGCCGCAGGAGTTCGGCTACTACAAACGCTTCACGGCACGCGAGTTCATCGAGTACATGGCGTGGCTGAAGGAGGTGCCCAAGGCGGACATCCCCGGGGCCGTGCAGCGCGCGGTGGAACGCGTGGGTCTCGCGGACCGCGCCGACGAGAGGATGAAGGCCCTGTCCGGCGGCATGGTGCGGCGGGTCGGCATCGCCCAGGCCATCGTCAACGACCCGGCGATCCTCCTCCTCGACGAGCCGACGGTCGGCCTGGACCCCGCACAGCGGCTGCGCTTCCGCGAGCTGCTGCAGGAGCTCGGTACGGACACCTGCGTGGTCGTCTCCACCCACCTGGTGGAGGACGTCGCCGCCGCCTGCACCGACGTGGTGCTCTTCGCCGAGGGCCGGCTGGTCTTCCAGGGCACCCCGGACGAACTGGCCGCGGCCGGCGGCCCCGAGCACGTGGGCGACAGCCCGCTGGAGCGTGGCTACTCGGCGCTGCTGCAGGGACCCGGGCGGGGAAGGGGCACCTGGTGAACACGCGCGTCCTGCGCACCGAGCTGAAGCGTTCCGTCGCCCCCTGGGCCGGCGCCGTGATCCTGACGAGCGCGCTGGCGTTCCTGTACCTGCTGGACGCCGCGTGGTGGAGGGGCACCACGGCGTGGACGGCCCAGTGGACGTCCCTGGCCCTGTGGACCCGCGGCCTGCTGTTCTACCTGTGGCCGCTCGCCGTGGGACTCGGCGCGCTGCAGGGCCTGCGCGACCACCGCTCGAAGACGTCCGAGCTGCTGGCCACCACACCGCGTCCCGCCTGGCAGCGCGCCGCCACGCTGGCGGGCACGACGGCGCTCACCGTGACCTCGGCCTTCGCGCTGCTCGTCCTCGTGGGCGGGGTCCAAGTGCTCGCCGGCACCGCGTACACGCACGCCGGATGGCTGCCGATCTCGCTGGTGGGGGCGCTCTCCCTCGTCGCGGGAGCCGTACTCGGCATGGGCGCCGGGCGCGCCCTGCCCTCCGCGCTCACCCCGCCGCTGCTGGCCATGGGCGCCTTCGTGTTCACGGCGCTCCTGCACTCGTCGCTCGGCCGGACACAGACGGTCACGGACGAGGGGCTCCCGATCACGGAGCCGAACCGCCTCTCGCTGCTGTCACCGGCGGTGGAGGAGGTGCGCGACGTGCTCGTCACCCTCTCCGCCTCCGTGCACGTCGGACAGACGATCTGGCTGCTCGGCCTGGCCGCGGCCGGCTTCGCGCTGCTGGTCGCCGCGACCCCGCGCGCCCGGCTGCTCGCCCTGACGCCCCTCCTGGCGGGCGCCGCGATCGCCCTGCTCGTCCTGCCCTCCGACCCGCGCCGCATGTACGTCGTCGACGAGACCGCCGCGGAGCTGGTGTGCGACGGCCCGGTGTGCGTGGCCAGGACGCACGAGGCACGGCTCGCCGGCCTGGCGGGCCCCGGCAAGGAGGCGCTGCGCCTGCTGCGCGGCGCCCTGGGCGACCGGGCGCCGGTCTCGGTCCGGGAGAACACCGCCGTACTGCCGGAGGGCACCACGCCGCGGTGGTCCCGCGAGACCGTGCTCTTCGGCTTCGACGACGGCATCGTCGCCGCCGCCGCGACGGACGAGGAACTGACCCGGGCCCTGATCGCCAAGGCCTTGGTGCCAGGGTGCACCCCCGTCGGCTGGAGCGGCTACGGGGGAGACGAGTACGCGCAGCCCGTCGCGGCGGGCTGGGTCCTCGGAACCTTCCGGCCGCTCCCCGGCAACGGGGAGTCGGCGAGCTGGCGCCGCGAGGCCGACGCCCGGAGCCGTCCGGTGTGGGAGCAACTCATGGCACTGCCACGGTCCGAACAGCTCCCCCGGATCGACGCGATGCGCGCCGCCGCCCTCTCCTGCGAGGGCGACCCGTTCGACGAGCTGTCCGGCGGTGCGTCCCGGTGAGATGGGTGACGCTGTACGCGCGCTCGCGGCAGGTGCCCGCGACGCTCGCCGCGGTGGTGATCGGCACGGTGGCGGTGTGGACGCTCGCCGGCGACGGCGGGGGGCCCGGCGACCCGCGGCTGCCCGCCCTCGTCCTCGCCGCGGGAGCGATGGCCGCCTCGACCGGGCTCAGCGGGCAGGACCGCGACCTGGACCGGACCGCCGCGATCCGCTGGGCGCCCCGCCGGGCGGCGCACGTGCTGCTCGCCGGCGCGGCCGTCGCCGCGGTGCTGCCGGCGGTGCAGACGACGGGGAAGGACCTGGCCACCGTCGCGTTCGTGGTCCGGGACGGCGCGGGCCTGATGGGGCTCGCCGCCGTCGGAGCGGCGGTGTGCGGCGGACAGTACGCGTGGACGCTGCCGTTCACCTGGCTCTCGTTCGCCTTCTTCGCCCCGCCCCCGACGAGTACGCCCCTGCGGGTGGCGTCCTGGATGCTGCTGCCACCCGGCACGGCGGCGGGCACCTGGACGGCACTGGCCCTCACCGTCGCGGGCACCGCCGCCTACGCCGTCGCGGGTCCGAGGCGATAGCCGGCCCGGACGACCGGACCGGCGCCGATCCCGGCGGGGCGGCCGACGCGACGGGGTCCGTCACCGCGGCCGGAGCGGCAGCGGGCCGAGAGGAAGGACGGTACGGGTGCCGCTGTCGTAGCTGCGCGCCGCGGTGAAGCTGCCGGGCCCGGGGCGGGTGCCGTCGAGCACGCCCTCGGCACCGGCCCAGTCCTGGGCGCGGTCCCGGCTGCGGGCCAGGGTCAGATGCGGGTCCCAGTCGCCGGGGCGGTGCAGCGGGTTGAGCCGGCCCGTGCCCGGCGAGGAGGCGAGCAGCCGCCACACCGCGGCGTGCACGGCCAGCAGGGCCGGGTCGGGGTCCAGCCGCCACACCAGTACGCGGACCCGCCCCTCGTACCGGTGCAGAGCGGTCACGCGCAGCGGCGGGGGCGGCACCTGCAGGATCCGGGTCAGCGCTGCCGGCACCGGCCCGGGCAGGCCGTCGCAGGCGGCGAGGGTGAGATGCGGCCGGTTGGTGGGGTGCCGGTGCCCCACCTGACTCGGCAGACCCGCCGCGGCCAGCCGCTCCCAGGCCTCCCGTACCAGCCGGCAGCTGACCGGGTCCGGCAGCAGCTCGACGGTGCGCACCCCGGCACTCTAGACCGTGCCGTACGTGGTGAGACGGACGGCTCGTCGTGGACGCCGTCCGCCGGCCGCACCGGCTCGTGCCTTGCCGGCCCACGTACGGAGTCCCGCTGCCGACCGGCGCCCCGACCGAAGGTGTCGCGGAGCCGGACGACGATCGCGGCGCTCAGACGCCGCTCAGGCGCATGCGGCGGCGAGCGGTCCTCAGGATCTCATCGCGGGCGAGATGTAGACGGGGGAGAGGCGGAAGCCGTCGAACCAGGCGGTCAGGCGCTGCGCCTCCGCTTCCAGCAGGCGCCGTTCCGTGGGCGTGACCGGCTCCAGCAGCCGGAGACGTACGTGGCCGGCGTGGTCCTGCGTCCAGCAGCCCACCGCCCGGCCGTTGACCCAGGCGGTCGTGCCGGCGTTGCCCCGGCGTTCGAACAGCTGGTCACGGTGGGGGCCGAGGTAGAAGTCACGTCCGTGCCAGCCCATCACGGTCGGATCGAGGACGGGCAGCAGAGCCGCCCAGGGCCCGGGGTCGGTGACCTGCTCAAGGTCGTCGGGCAGCAGCCAGCCGGTCGCTCCGCCGTCCAGCGTGACGGGAAGCGCATCGAGGCCGGCGAGGGCGGCACGGACGATCGCCTTGGTGGCGCCGAGCCACCACACGATGTCGTCCTCGGTACCGGGCCCGAAGGTGTACAGCCAGCGGCGCACGATCTCGCGGTAGCCGGCGGCGGCGTCGAGGGCGGCGGGCGGCGTGCCGAGCCATGCGCGCATCAGGGTCCAGCGCGGCCGGGAGGTGTACCAGCCACCGGTGTTGGCGCCGCGCACGATGTCGGCGGCGGCGCCCAGCTGGGTCAGTACCCGTGAGGCGGTCCAGGGGGCACCGGGCCTGACCGTGACCTTCACGTCGATGCCCGGTACGGCCCGGCGGATCTCCTGGGCCGTACGGCCGTCAGCGGCGGTGGCGAGCAGGGCGAGGACCTCGGCGCGGGCCCGGTCGAGCCAGTCGTGGCCGTCGGGCGCGAGGCCGGCCGCGACGATGTCAGCGGCCATGCGGGCGCGCTCGGCGGCGGCGACCCGGGCGGACGGGCCGGCCCAGGCGGCGGGGAGCAGATCCCGGGGGAAGACGAACAGCGTCCGGCGCATGGCGAGCTGCTTGACCAGGACGCGGTCGGTGTGGAGCGCGCGGGCGACCTCGGCGGTCGTCGGCGCGTCCATCCGGGCGTGACAGGCGAGGTGGACGGTGGCCGGCTCGGTGGCGTGCAGAACGGTCATCGCCCGGGTGACGGCCTGCGGCGATGCGGCACGGAACGCCGGGGCCAGCGCGTGCCGGACGGCGAGCCGGGCGCGGCGTTCCGCGTCGGTGACGTGACGCACGGGCGGGCCGGGGACGTTCCGGCTCGGTCGGGGGCGGCCCGAGGAGTCCGGTGACCGGCGCAGGGAGGCTGTTGGCATGGGATGCATCGTCCCCGGGGTAGCGGCCACCTGCTGACCGCTACCCCAGCGCCCCGGAAGTCGCGAAGCCGGGCGTGCGCCCGTCGCTCACTGCCCGCCGGGCACCCGTGCGCCGACCAGCGATCTCCCGGTACCCGGCAGGACCCGGAAGCGGGACCGCCGTGCCGGTCGTCGATGAAGTCACTGTCGCCGTGCACGACGGGGACCGGGACGTCGGCCTCTGTTCCGTACGAGGCGAGCGGCAGGCGCACGGCCGAGACGGTGCCCGGAGCACAGCCGGCCGTGATCCCCGGCGCGCCGCACGGACTCGACGTGCCGCACACCGAGGGGTTCGGCCAGGCCCTCCTCGGCTTCCTCGACGAGCTGGACCGGCCGACTGACCGACTGACCGCGTGAGCGACTGCCCCGGGTGGGCGCCGCGCCGCCCTGGACCGCCCCCGGCCCTCAACCGCCCCTTCGCGTGCTGCCGGGCGGAGGGGCGGTGTGCGCGCAGGGAGTGACTCACGGGGGGCGGGGGATGCCGGGGTGCCCGCGTCATGCCCGCCGGCCCTCGGCACGCCGCTGCTCGATCAGGGCGGCTCGCCGGGTGTGCCTCGGGCCCATGGCTCAGTAGCGCACCGCCCGGTGCACTGTCGCGCGTATCTCACCTGCCAGGTCATGGGTGCTGCGGGCGTCGGCCTCGGCCGACTTGCCGGCAGGGACGTCGCCGACAGTGACGACGGCCGTATCCAGCCGGTTGCCGTGCGGGTCGGCGAAGTCCACCTGCACGGCGAAGGACTCCCGGGAGCCCGTGGTGTTGCGCACGGTGACCGGGACCGAGGTTCGTCCGTCGCTGTCGGTGACCGGTTTGCCGAGCTGCACGTCGTTCATGACGTCGACACCGTCCCGGATCTCGTCCAGCTTGCGTTCCGCCTCGGCTGTCGCCGACGCCAGTGCCTCGGCTGCCTGCGACGGGAGTGACGACGCGGCGGAGGGAACCGCCTCGCCCAGTGAGCTCGCCGCCGACGCGGCCCGGCTGGCCGGGTCGGCGGGAGCGGCTCCGCCGCCCTCGCCGGAGCAGCCGGTCAGTGCGGCCGCGGCCAGTGCCACGACCGCTGCCAGGGCTGCTCCCGTCGCCCGGTGTGCCCGGTGACTCGCCATGTCCGCCATGCCTGCCATGTCGCCTCCAGGGTCTCGTGCGGTGTGTGCACTCACGCGCGGGGCGAGCGCCTTGCTCCGGGCCTTCGGCCGGTGTGGCCGTGTCCTGTGTCGCTTTGGTGCTGTGCGTTGTGCCGCTGTGCGTTGTGCGGAGAGGTCACGGCGCCAGAGGAAGTGGGACGTGCCCCGCCGTCTCGTCGTTCCGGGCAGCCGCACTGTTTCCGCCAGCCACCCGCTGATGGGTCGGTGCGACGCGGCGAGGTGGTGGTCAGTGATCCACGGCCCACCGACCGTCACATTGCCCCCACGCTCATCAACGCGCCGACTCACCGCGGTCGTCGAGAGGATCAGCTGCCACGGCTCGATACGAGGGCCTGAACGGTGCCGGCGGCAGCTGCGGGAGACGCGGAGCCGTGCCACCATCGCTTCCGTGCGCAGCCGCTGCGCATGCCGGCATACGAAGGTCGAGGTGGCGCGGTGACCAACCCCGATGGGGCGGCGGCTGCCCGACCGTTGGCACTGGCCTGGGCGAGTCGGCACCTGGAGGCCGGCGAACGGATCGTCGGGATCGGCGTCCTGCACGGCGGCATCACTGCCGAGATGCGGAGGCTGACCATCGGTACGCGCGACGGAGGTACCCGCGACCTGGTGCTGCGGACCTTCGTCGACCCGTTCTCGGTGGAGCGCGCCGAGGACTGGCTGAACAGGGAGGCCGGCGCCCTGCTCCAGCTCGCGGGGACCGGCGTACCGGCTCCTGGACTCGTCGCGGTCGATCCGACCGCCGCGCATTGCGAATACCCGTCACTCCTGATGACACATCTGACGGGCCGGACGGTCCTCGACGATGAAGGCCTGGAACCGCGCCTCCACCTGTTGGCTCGTCAACTCGTGGCGATCCATGCCGTGCGGCCCACCGAACGGCCCGCCGGGTATGTGACGTTGACGACCGCTGACACTGTCGTCACTCCGAAGGGCGCCGACACGGCGGCATGGGCCGCGGCGATCGACGTGCTCCGCAAGCCGCCGCCGCCCTGTGAAGGGCGGTTCCTGCACCGGGATTTCCAGCCCGGCAACGTGCTGTTCGACGCACCGCCCGAAAGGCCGGCAGATGTCCGGATCACCGGTGTCGTCGACTGGGCAGCGGCCTCCTGGGGTCCGGCGGATCTCGATGTGGCGCACTGCTCGACCAATCTCGCACTGCTCCACGGCCCGGAGTGGGGCCTGCGGTTCACGGAGGCGTACGAGGAGGCCGGCGGTGTGCTGGCTGCGGCCGCGAGCGAGCGGCTGTACTGGCGGGTGCGGGACGGGCTGGCGTGCTCGGAGGAAGTCCAGCAGGTGGCGCGGCCATGGCGGGAGGCAGGAAGGACCGAGCTGACGACGCGAGTCGTGGAGGCACGGCTGGATGCCTACGTCACCGCCCTGATGGACACACCGGGCTGAACGAGAGCGACCTGGGGCGCGGGCACGGTAGCGGGCATCGGGCCGTACACGGCCACACGCTGCACGGCCTCCGGCCCGACCCACGGGTCCTTCCGTCCCCGGCGTGGCGAGCGGCGGTGCGGAGGAGCGTACGGTCCGGCCGCGGGCGTGGGCGGCGCCGTGGTGGTCGTTCGGGTTCAGAGGATCGGCGATGCGCATGCCGATGGCGGAGAGCTGTTCGATCCGCTTCGATGCCGGCGTTGCGGCTCTGCCGGATGCCGGGTGCCGGGTGTCGGGGCGCCGGGGGATTTGGGGGTGCCCTTAGGGACTTCCCCGGGCTGGGGCCGTACGGCATCAGGGTCGAGCATCGTCGGGCGAGAGGATCCGCCGGGACGGTGTGACCGCCAGGATGAGTGCCGACCGGGAACGCCCCCGGTGCTTTCCCCGTTCGCCCGCCCTAGGAGATCCTCACTCATGAGACTGCGCGCCCGAGTTGCCGTCGCCGCCTTGACCCTCGCCCTCGGTACCGCACCACTCACCGCCCCGGTCGCCGTGGCCTCCGCCCCCGAGCCCATGCCGCTGTCGGTGCGGCAGCCGGTCACGGGGCCCGACACCGTGGCCCTGCGCAACGCCATCGCGGGCCTGCCGGACGCGGACACGTCGGCGGCCCTGATCCGGGTGGGTGGGCACGGAAGCTGGACCGGTACCGCGGGAGTGCGGGACCTGAGGACCGGCGCGCCCGCGCTGGAGCACGCACGGTTCCGGGCGGGTTCGACCACCAAGGTGGTGACGGCCGCGGTCGTCCTGCAACTCGCCGCTGAGGGCGAGGTCGACCTCTCCGCGCCCGTCACCCGCTACCTCCCCGGCCTGCTCCCGTCCTCGTTCACCACGCCGCCCACCGTGCGTCACCTGCTGAACTTCACCAGCGGCCTCCAGCCGGGCGTGAATCTGGGCGGCACCACGGAGGACATGTACGCGAACCGGTTCCGGACGCTCACCCCGGAACGGGTGGTCGCCACCGCGGTCGCCAAGGGCCCGGCCTTCACCCCGGGGCAGCGGCAGGTCTACCAGAACATCGACTACACCGTCCTCGGCATGCTGATCGAAAAGGTGACGGGAGACGACTACGCACACCAGGCCGAGGCGCGCGTCTTCCGGCCGCTCGGCATGCGGCACACCGATTTCCCCGACGGCCCCGACCCTCGCATCCACGGCCCGCACAACCGCGGCTACTCCATCGTCGGTGGCCGTACCACCGACGTCACCGAGTGGAACATGTCCGACCGGTGGGCGGCCGGCGACATGATCTCGACCACCGCCGACCTGGAGCGTTTCCTCGTCGCCCTCTTCTCGGGCCGCGTCGTGCCCGAGCCTCGGCTCAAGGAGATGTTCACCGTCCCGACGGTCCACGAAGGCACAGCGACGTACGGTGCGGGACTTGAGCGATTCGAAGTCAACGGCAAGGAGGTATGGGGCAAGACGGGTTCCCGCCCCGGCTACCACACGGTGATCGCTGCCACCGCAGACCTGTCCCGGACTCTGGTCTACTCGGTGAACAGCAAGAGCGCGCGTGAGGACGGCCTCGCACTGGCACAGCGCTTCGGTTTCCCTGCCTTCAACCGATAGGAGCGGCAGAAGCGGACGGCGGGCGGACGGCCGGCCAGCACAACCGTGACGCACCGCCACCGTCGCGCCCGGCCTGCCCACCGTCCCGGCCGAGGACCACGGCACTCAGTGGTACGCCGCCGCGCTGTGCCGCGCATCCGTTGCACGACCGGTCGTGCTCTGCCCCGGCCCGGTCCGGTATGGGGAAGTGATCGACGGTGCCCGCCTGCCGGACGAGTCGATCCGGTTCGCCGCCGGCGGTTGGAAGGGATCATGCACACGGCAGACTGGCCCCATGACCGCATCGAATCCCAAGGCTGATCTCCACTCCTACCTGCAGTCCGCCCGCGACGCCCTGCTGTGGAAGCTTGACGGGCTCTCGGAGTACGACGTCCGCCGTCCGTCGACGCCGACCGGCACCAACCTTCTCGGCCTGGTGAAACACGCGGCGAGCGTGGAGCTGGGCTATCTCGGCGAGACCTTCGGACGGCCGTCCGGTGAACCGCTGCCCTGGCTGGAGGACGGTGCCGAACCCAACGCGGACATGTGGGCCACCGCCGACGAGTCGCGCGAGTACATCGTCGGCCTCTACCGCCGAGCATGGGCCCACGCGGACGCGACACTCGACGCGCTGGCGCTGGACACGACCGGCAAGGTGCCGTGGTGGCCCAGCGGCAAGGACGAGGTGACGTTGCACCACGCAGTGGTGCGCGTCATCGCGGACACGCACCGGCACGCGGGTCATGCCGACATCGTCCGGGAGCTCATGGATGGCGCCGTGGGGGTGAACAAGGGCGACGACAGCATGGCGCCGGGCGACTCGGAGTGGTGGGACGACTATCGGAACCGACTGGAGCATGCAGCTCAGGAGGCCCACCGACGCGAGCCCACCGACGCGGAACTCCGGACCGGTTCGGCTGAGACGGGCTGAGGCGGGATGTGCGGCCGCCTGCCGGGGCGGACGCACACCGAGGCAGGTAGCGGCAACGGCCGGCCTGCCATCGTCGGCAGCCTCCTCATGCCTTCCATCGGGCAGGGGTCGCGGGTACTCCGCCGCCGCGGACCTGCCCCCGGCGCACAGCCGCGGTCGGGGCTCGCGCCGGTTCCGGAGCGCCGACGAGGCAGGCCGACGGTACGTCGCGGTGTCACGGCCCGTCCGCGCGGGTCCACTGGAGCGGACCGGGGCATGGACGAGCCGCCGGTGCCACCGCGTGCAGCTGGTCGGACTTCCGTACGTGCAGTCCACACGGACACACCGCACGTGCACATACCGAAGCAGAACAGTGGAGGAAAAGATGAAGGTGGCGGTAATGGGCGGCACGGGAATGATCGGTTCCCAGGTGGTCGAGGACCTGCAGGAGGCAGGACACGAGGTCGCGGGGTACTCCCTCTCGTCCGGTGTCGACCTGACCAGCGGCAAGGGAGTGGCCGAGGCCGTCGCCGGCAGTGACGTGGTGGTCGACGTGACCGATTCCCCCACCTTCGACGCCGCATCCGTCGACTTCTTCCGTGCCGCGACGAGCCATCTGGTGGAGGAGAGCGCGAAGGCCGGGGTCCGGCACATCGTGCTGCTCTCCATCGTCGGTGTCGATCTGGTCCCGGGCGTGGACTATTACCGGGCCAAGGTGCTGCAGGAGGACCTTCTCAAGGCCGGCCCCGTCCCGTACTCGATCGTCCGCGCCACCCAGTTCATGGAGTTCGTACGGTTCCTCGTCTCCACGGCGGCCCGGACGACGCCCGTACGCCTGCCGTCGACGCTCGTGCAGCCCATCGCCGCCCGCGAGGTCGCCGCAGCGGTCGCCGAGGCAGCGGTGAACCCTCCCCTCCGGGGCACGGTCGACATCGCGGGTCCCGAGGTCTTCCCCATCGACGAGCTCGGCCGCGTCACGCTGGCCGCCCAGGACGACAGCCGGGAGGTCGTGACCGACGACAGCGCCGGCATGCTCGCCGCGGTGCGGGGAGACGCGCTGACGGCCAAGGAGGGCGCCCGCCTGGCGTCCACGCACTACCGTGACTGGCTCTCCTGACCCGCGCCCGGCGCCCCGCCCCTTCGTGTGCGCCGGAGCTGCCCACCTGTGACCGCCGGCGGACGGCGGACTGCCGACGCCGGTGTTCCCGCGGAGCGGACCCGCTCCTCGCCCCGCCGGGGAGCGCGGGAGCGGGGGCCGCGGCTTCCCGGCGACGCCGTGCCAGGTGGTGACCGCCCGGAGAAGCGCGAGCCGGGAGACCGCGGCGGCGGACGCTCCGCACCCCGGTCCGGTCGGGACCGTGTCCCGCGAGGCTGTCGAGCACCTCTCCCGCCCGTTCGGACAGTTCGGCGCCGGCCCGCACGGACCTGGTGGCCACCCCGATGCTGTCATCGGCGGGGCACGCGCAGGCGAGGAGGACCCGGAGCAGGAGGGCCGAGCCGATCTCCCAGGACACCTCCGTGCCCGGGAAGCCGGCCAGGTCCCCGCTGCTCCCGTCCCCGCCCCTGCCACCGCCGCCGTCCGGGCACTGTCCGGACGGCGGCGGCAGTCATACGGTGCGCTCCCGCAGGCGGTGCGGATGGGCGGGGTACACGCCGAGGATCCGTACCTCGCTGGAGAAGAAGCGCAGTTCCTGCAGGGCCAGTTCGACATGAGGCTGGTCGGGGTGGCCCTCGATCTCGACGTAGAAGCAACTGGGGTTGAGGCCGGCGCCCATCTGGTAGCTCTCGATCTTGGTGAGGTTGACGGCGCTGCTGGCGAAACCGCCGAGTGCCTTGTAGAGGGCGCTGGGGATGTTCCGTACGGCGAAGAAGAGGCTCGTCATCGTCGGCTGGTCGGTGAGGGGCGCGACGGTGTGTTCACGGGAGAGCACGACGAACCGTGTGGTGTTGTCCGGGTCGTCCTCGACACCCGCTCGCAGTACCTGAAGGCCGTGGTGCCGGGCCGCGGAAGGTGGAGCGAGCGCCGCGTGCCGGGGATCTCCCAGCTCCGCGACCTCGCGGGCGGCTCCGGCGGTGTCGTCACAGACGAGCGTGCGCCAGCCGCCCTCTCGCAGCACCTTGCGGCACTGTCCGAGTGCGTGCACATGACTCCGTACACACTCCACCTCGTCGGGCGTCGTGCCGGGGATGCCCATCAGATCGAAGTGAATGGCGAGAAAGTACTCCCCGATCACGAACAGGCCCGACTCGGGCAGCAAGTGGTGCACGTCCGCGACCCGTCCAGCCGCCGAGTTGTCCACCGGGATGACCGCCAGATCTGCCGTGCCGAGCGTCACGGCGTCCAGGGCCTGCTCGAAACTCGTGCACGGCAGCTGTGTGCTCGCGGGGAACAGGTCCTGGGCGGCGGCCGCCGAGTTGGAGCCGAGTTCGCCCTGGTACGCGACGGTCGTCACGTGTGATGCCTTCCTCTGGAGGAGAGCTGACGTCCTCGGTCAGCCGAGGATCCACCGTAGCCCGCGGACGACGCGGGACCGCCGGCCTGTCCACGGGAAGAGACCGCCGGGCGACGCTCGAAGAGGACATACCGGACTCGCCGGCACTGACCCCGCCGGACTCACGGCCCGGCACCGGCCGCCGCGCGGGGTGCTCGCCCGGGACGCTGTCGAAAGGCAGCCGGACAGCGGAGCTCTTCCGGACCGCGGAGCGAGGGAAGATCACCGCGGAGAAGCGTCCGGGGACGACGCCGGACCACATCGCGCCCGGCCGGGACGCGACCGGGTACGCCGTCTTCAGCGCGGTGCTGAGACCGGCAACGTCCACCTTCGGCCCGGGAGCACAGCCACGTTCGACCGGATCGATCCTCACCACCCCGTGAGCTCGACCCCCGGCGATTAGGATCATCCGCGAGCGGGCCGTTCCCGGTGTCCCAGGACGAACACCCGCCCGTGACACACCTGTTGACCCGTGGAGGCATCGGCACCATGGACATGCACCGGCCGCCTGCCGACGACTCGCTCGACCAGGCCGCGGACACGTTCACGCGGCTGCGGCCCCGCCTGTTCGGCATCGCCTACCGCGTCCTGGGCAGCGTGTCCGAGGCCGAGGACGTCGTCCAGGAGGCATGGGTGCGATGGCAGGGCACCGACCGGAGCGTCGTGCTGGAACCGGGCGCCTTCCTCGCGAGGACGACCACGCGACTGGCCATCAGCGTGGCACGGTCGGCGCGGGTCCGCCGCGAGGCATACCTCGGGCCCTGGCTGCCCGAGCCGATCGACACCGGTGTGGATCCGCAGGTGGGTGCCGAGCGGGGGGAGGCTCTCGAGCTGGCTGTACTCCTCCTGCTGGAGAAGCTGAATCCCGTGGAACGGGCGGCCTACGTCCTGCGCGAAGCGTTCGACTACCCGTACGACCAGATCGCGGACATGCTGCAGCTGAGCCAGGCCAACACCCGGCAGGTCGTCAGCCGGGCGCGCAAGCACCTGGCGGCCGAGCGCCGTGGCCCCGTCGACACGGCGAAGCACCGACGGTTGCTGGAGGCCTTCATCACCGCCGCGCGGACCGGCGACGTCGCGGCGCTGGAGAACATGTTGTCGGCCGACGTCGTCGCGTACTCGGACGGGAACGGTGTCCGCGGGGTGGCGCGCCTGGCGGTCAGGGGCATCGAGCGCGTGGCCCGGATCAATTCCTTCTTCGACAGGTTCCTCCCGGGCGCCGGCTACCGCGTGGTCGAGGCGAACGGCATGCCCGGTCTGCTGATCACCCGGGACGGCGCCGCCGTCGCGTTCGTGAGCATCACGGTGAAGCAGAACCGGATCGACGGGCTCTACTGGATCATGACACCGGACAAGCTTCGGGCCTACGAGCGGTCGGCGCGCAGGCTTGTTCCCCAGGAGCCGTGACGACAGGAGCCGCGACGGCTGTTCGCCCCGGTCCCCCGCTCCGGGCGGGCGGCGGTACCCGTGCCGTCGGCTACGCCAGGGCCCCTGACGTCTGCGGCAGACCGCGAGATCGGGGCGTCGAGCCGTTCGTGTCGCGACCGCATCGGCTCGGCCGGTCCGGGCATCGATCGAGGGTGTGACGGACCGTGTGCGCGCCGTGGGCGGCCCCGCCCCTTCGCCGGCACCTCGTCCACGCTCGCCGCGTCGCGACTGTGCCAACGGGTACACATCGCATGCACCGTCCGGTACGTGCAGCCCGTCATCGTGTCGATCGACGTGCCGCAGACGCCGGAACAGGTTCACGACTTCCTCGACGTCATGGCTCACCACGAGCGATTCACCGATCACTACCTGACCGGCTGGCGGTACAGCGGCCCCGGTCGCGGCGTCGGACCGGGTGCCACCGTCACCGCCGCGCTGGGCGGCACGAGGACCGACATCACCATCGAGGTCGTCGAGACCGAAGTGCCATGGCGCATCGTCGAACGCAACGTCGGCGCGGCCGGCCGGCGCCTGGCCCACGGCACCTACACCATCGAACCACCGGCGGCCGGTGGCAGCCGAGTCTCGTTCGAGTACGCCTGGGCGCGCGCCCCTCTCGCCGACCGGCTGCTGGCGCCGGTCGTCCGGCCCATGACGCGGCGCGCCAATCGCACGGTCATGCGACGCCCGGCCACCGAGCTGGCCCGCCACGTGGGCACTACCCGGTCCTGACGGCGGCGGGACGCGCACTGAGCCCCGTCAGCCGTCAGCCGTCAGCCGTCAGCCGGCAGCACCGCCCGGCCGTCGCGCACCGCCACATGACGACCGGCCGGGAAGGCATCGGCCCTCCAGGGCGGCGGTGATGCGTCCCTGGTCGCCGGCGCCACCGCCACGCCGCCCTCGGGTTCGAGGCGGGACCACGAGAAGACGCCGGGGACAGGGGACGGACGTCGGCCTCGCACATGCACCGGACGTCCCCCCGGTCATGTCCCTTCTGGACGTGGCACGTGGCACGTGATTCATGACGCGTGGCGTGTGGCGCATGGCGCGCGGTCAGGCGATGGCGCGGGTGAGTCCCCGGATCAGCGCGCGTGCCACGAGCTCGGCGAAGCGCGTCGCACCGTACACCGAGGTGTGCGTGTTGTCACCGGTGACCCCGGTCGGATAGAGATCCTTGGACCCCTCCGCACCCAGCCCTTCCACAAGTCCTTGGCCAGGGCCGTCAGATCGATGAGCGGTACGTTCGGCTCGGCGGCCGGGGCGCGCGTCCCGACGGGCAGGTTCGCCGCCATGACGTGCAGCGCCACGGAGTCCAGGGTGCCGTCGTGCCGGAGGCGCCGCCGGACGACGGGGGTGACGAACACGGGTTCGCCCCCGCGGGCGACGACACGCTCGGCCATCTCCGTGAGGTTGGCCCGGCACACCTCGGCGGTGGTGGACTTGCCGTTGTGCCCGAGCTGGACCAGCACGGGATCACCGCGCTGGATCCTGGCCTCCACCGCGTCGAAGAGCAGCGGGTCGTCCAGGAACGACTGCGTACTGTCGCCCGGGTCCGCGTAGTCGGACACGGCGACGTCGCCGCGCAGGAACTGCGGCAGTCGTCGTCCCCAGCCGGCGTAGGGGGCACTGGTCTGGTCGCACACGGTCGAGTCGCCGACGAGGAGGACCTGCCGCGGCCGGCGGGCCGGAGTGACGCGCAGACCGGCGAGCTGAGGGGGCGCCGCCGCCGAGGTACAGGTCGGGACCGGGCGTGCCGGTGGGCCCGGTCGGCTGGCCCTCGCGCTCGCGCACGTCCACCGTGAAGGTGCGGACGACCCTCTCACCGGCGTCCGTGGCCGTCTCGGCGAGCATCGTGCGCCGCGTCTCGGCGGTGACGAGGGTGCTGCCCGCGGCGTCGCCGCCGATCACGGCCGTCACGTGGTAGGTGCCCTGGGGACGTCGAAACGGCAGACGACGGGGACATCTTCCGAGCAGTTGTCGGGGACGGACAGGTGGGGACGGTCATGCGCGTAGGCCGGAGCGGAGAGCATTCCCGCGCATGTGACAGTGGCGGTCAGCAGTGCGGTGCTGGTGACGCGTTGTCTCAGCCGGTTGCCAGAGGGCATGACTGTTGTCCCTTCGAGAACGGGGGTGACCTGTGGGCTCGCGGTGCTGCGGAAGTACGCGGACAGTGTGAACGTCAGGCACGCGGGAGAAGTGATCGAGCGCAGGTTCCGCACACACGGGGACTGACAACGCTTGACACGCACCTTCTGCTCTACCTGGGTTGCGCGCGTCACGACCCACCAGGTCCGGCGCAGCTTCCGCTCGCACTCGCTGCTGCCGCAAGTGTCGGCCTGTCGTCCGGTGCAGACGCCCGAGCGGCCCCGTCGGATCGGCCGGCGCCGCGGACCTGCACTGGCTCGACGGCGTGCCCGGCACCACCACGGGCGTCGGCTGGAAGGCGTGGCCGTTCCGTACCGGTGCAGAGCCGGCCGCTCGCATACGGAAAGGAGAAGGAGCACGATGACTGCGGCGACGCGGAGACGCACGATCCAGGTGGGATCCCGTTCCCCGGACCGCCCGGGCCCGGCCGGGAAGCGGACGACCACGTCATGGTCGGCGTTCCGCCCCGCCAGGTCGTGTCTCGCGACTCCCGCGGGCCGACGGGGTAGTGAAGGACCTCGCCGATGCTCGTAGAATCGGGACGTGGCATTCATGAGCACCCCGCACTGCTGCTTCCTGTGATCGGAAGGCGTTGAGGGCGATGCCGGACGGCGTCGCCCTCCTTGGCGTGCCTGCCGCGTGCACCACGCTGCCGACGCCGTCCGCTCATCCCTGAGCAGAAGACGCTCCGAGCGCGCGTGCAGGCACGGTCCCTTCCCTTCACCCTGTGCCAGGAGTGTTTCCGTGCCCGTGTCGCTTCCCCCTGCCCTCGCACTCTCCCTCGACCTGCTGCGCTGCCCGACGTGCCGCACGCGCCACCTGCGCCCCGACCGCGGCACACTGCGCTGCCCGGTGGGCCACACCTTCGACATCGCCCGCCACGGTTACGCCGGCCTGCTGACGGGCACCCGCGCCACCAGCGGTGACGACGCGGCCATGATCCGGGCCCGGGACCGGTTCCTGTCCACCGGCGCCTACGCGCCCATCCGCGAAGTCGCGGTGCGCCTGACGGCTGACGCCAGGTCCGGGCGGGCCACGGTCGTGGACGTGGGATGCGGCACGGGCTACTACCTGGCCGGGGTCCTCGACCGGCTGCCCGGCGCCCGTGGTCTGGGTCTGGACACATCGGTGCGCGCACTGCGCGCGGCGGCCCGCGCCCACGCCCGGGCCGCCGCGGTGGCCTGGGACGTCTTCCGTCCCTTCCCGCTGGCCGACAGGGTGGCCGACGTCGTGCTGGACGTGTTCGCCCCGCGCAACCCGGCCGAGTTCCACCGCGTGCTGCGCCCGACCGGCCGGCTGATCGTGGTCCGTCCCACCGGGCGGCACCTGGCCGAACTGCGCGGCCGGTTGCCTGCGACGGTCTCGATCGATCCGGCCAAGGAGCAGCGCCTGCACCGGGCGCTGGACCCCTTCTTCGAGGCCGTCGTCACCGAGCAGGTGGAGTACCCCGCGACTCTCTCCGGGCCGGAGGTCCTGGACCTGGCGGCGATGACGCCGAGCGCACGCCATGTGGGCCGTACAGAGCTGGACGAGGACGGCCTCCTGCCCGACCGGGTCACCGTCTCCGTGCTGGCCACCGCCTACCGTCCTCGGCGGCCACAAGCGGGCACGTGGGGCTGCTGACCGACGATCAGTGGACACATCCGGCGTCCTGCCTTCCCGCGACACGAGGAAGGCAGGGCGCCGGTTGGCCGACCGCCGGCGCAGCGTTGTGTCCAGTCCTGTGCTAGGTTCGGCGCGCGGACCGAGTAAAGCGATCGTTCTACTCCTTGTCGCCGCCAGTTCCCGGAGGTCCCCCTCTCATGACCGGTAAGCAGCCCGTCACCGTCATAGGACTCGGACCCATGGGCCAGGCGATGGCGAACGCCTTCCTCGACAAGGGGCACCAGGTCACCCTCTGGAATCGCACCGCGTCCCGGGCCGACGCACTGGTCGCCCGGGGTGCGGTACTCGCCGGCAGCCCTGAAGAAGCCGTCAGGGCGAACGACCTGGTCATCCTCAGCCTGATCGACTACCAGGCCATGTACTCCGTACTGGAGACGGCTCAGGACGCCCTGGCCGGCCGGGTCTTCGTGAATCTCAGCTCGGACACTCCCGGTAAGACCCGGGACGGCGCCCGCTGGATCACCGACCGTGGCGGTATCCACATCACCGGTGGTGTCACCGTCCCGCCGTCCGGCATCGGTGATCCGGAGTCCTCGACGTACTACAGCGGTCCGCGCGAGCCCTTCGAGCGGTACAAGTCCACCCTGGAGGCGCTGACCAGCACCGACTACCGGGGCGAGGACCCGGGGCTGGCCGCGCTGGTGTACCAGATCGGCATGGCCGTGTTCTGGACGTCCATGCTGGGCTATTGGCAGGCCATCGCCATCGGCGACGCCAACGGACTCAAGGCCTCGGAGGTCCTGCCCAGCGCGGAGGAGACCATGGCGTCCATGCCGGGCTTCCTCTCCTTCTACGCGCAGCGCATCGACGCAGCGAATCACGAGGGCGACGTCGACCGCCTCGCCATGGGCCTGGCCAGTGTGGAGCACGTGCTGCACACCATCGAGGACGCGGGCGTCGACACCACGCTCCAGAGCGCAGTCGTCGACCTGTTCCGCCGGGGCGTGGACGCCGGCCACGCGGCCGACAGCTTCTCCAGCCTCGTCGAGCTGATGAAGAAGAAGTCCTCGTAGACATGTGGAGTCCGACTGGGGCTGACGAAGCCCCGCGTGTGACTGAGTGCGACTGAGTGCGACAGGTAGCGCACGGCGGGCGGCACCAGCGGATCCGAGCCCGGGGGGGGGTCCGACTCAGCTCGCGCCGGGTGAGCGGCCGCACACGGTCTGGGCGGCCGCGTACGGGGCCTTGACACGCACTTCACGCCCGTGCGCTCCGGGAGAAAGTCCCGCGCACCCTGTCCCGTGCCCCCTGTCCCGTATGGCCACCGCCACCGCCATCGCGACCGCCTCACCCTGCCCGTCCAGCCCGGCCACGCCACTGCCGACCCCGAACGCAGCCCGGCCCCAGCACTACGCCTCCGTGCGTGAGGCGCCGGCCGCGTTGCCGGTGCGGGAGGAACGGTGGTGGCGCCGCCGGGCAGGCACTCTCAACGGTGGTACGCGGTGGTCGCCATGTCGGTGAACGACCGGATCAACGGGTTGGTGTCGCCTTCGTTCCATGCCACCACCACTCGGCTCGGCGGCATGTCGGTCAGCGGTACCGCGGCCAGCTGCGCGGGCAGGTCGTGTCCGAGGGGGGCCAGGCCGACGGTGCCGTTCCACAGCACGGCCTGCAGGCATTCCTGGACGACGCGCACCACCGGGCCCTCGCGTGGCCTGCCGCCGTTCCAGTACGACCGCCAGAGCGGATCGGTGTCCTGCGGGAACCGGAACCAGCGGCGGTCGTCCAGGCCGGCCAGGCGCAGCCGGTCGTGGCGGGCCAGCGGATCGTCGGCGCGCACGACCACACCGACCGGATCGCTGCGCAGCTCACGCACCGTCAGGGCGGTCTCGTCGAACGGCGCCCGCGTCAGGGCGACGTCGACCAGCCCGGCGCGCAGTCCGCAGGTCGGGTCGGTCAGGTCGGTGTCGCGGATGTGGATGTCGATGCCGGGGTGGCGTCGGCGGTAAGCGGCGGCCAGCCTGGTCGTTCCCGGATCGGTGCTGTCGCCCAGGATGCCGACGGTGAGGGTCGCGGCGCCGGCCGCCGCGCTCACGCGTGCACGGACGCGGTCGGCTTGGCCGAGCAGGGCCCGCGCCTCATCGAGCAGCACTGCGCCCACGGGGGTGAGCGTGACGCCGACAGGCGAGCGGGCGAACAGCAGGGCACCGATCTCGGTCTCCAGCTGCTTGATCGCCCGGCTCAGCGGCGGCTGGCTCATGTGCAGTCGAGCGGCGGCCCGGCCGAAGTGGAGTTCCTCGGCGACGGCCACGAAGTAACGCAGGGTACGGAGCTCCACGCTGCAACGATACCCACAGGGTATCGGCGCCGCGGAATGGATCTTGGACAGCCGCAGCGCCCCGGCGATGCACTGGGAACATGACCGAGCAAGCCAAGAGCAGCAGCGAAGCGCAGGCCGCCCCCGCCGTATCGGTGGTCGGTCCCGACGACGGCGAGATGATCGTTCTGGGCGCCACGCGCATGCGTGTCCTCGAGGACGGCAGCCATACCGAGCACCGCCTCGGCATCGCCGAATCCGTCCTCGCCCCGCACACTCCCGGACCACCGCAGCACCGCCACGCCCGGCACGACGAGGGTTTCTACATCGTCTCCGGCACCGTGCGGTTCACCGTCGGGGACAAGGACTACGACGCCACCACGGGCACGCTCGTGATGGTCCCGCCCGGCGTCCCGCACACCTTCGCCAACCCGACCGGCCAACCCGCCGTCATGCTCAGCACGTTCGCCCCCGCCCTGTACGTGCAGTACTTCCGGGACCTGCAGAGCATGAGCGCCGACGGCCGGCCGCTGACGCCGCAGGCCGCCCTCCACGTGATGGGCCGCTACGCGACCGAGCCCGCCACCGACCCCTCCCGGGACCGGCCGGATGACACCGCCCGCCCGTCTCCCCTGTGACCAGCGCAGCCGGGAGCTCCCACCTTCCACCTTCCGGGTCGCACAGACAACGGCCCGGCCTGCCCTGGGGGTTGCCCCGGGAATCGACAGGTCGCCGGCATCCGGTGACCGCGAAAAGGACTCATGACCATCGCATACTGGACCGTCGCCGGACTGCTCGCCCTCTTCTACCTGTACGCAGGCGCGGTGAAAGTGGCCCGCAGCCGAGACCGACTGCGCCCGATGATGGCCTGGGTCGACCGCACGCCCCTGTCCGCCGTCAGAGCGCTGGGGACGGTCGAGCTACTGGGTGCGTCCGGGCTGATTCTGCCGCCGCTGACCGGCATCGCCCCCTGGCTGGCGCTCGCCGCGGCCATCGGGTTCGTGCTCCTGCAGGCCGGCGCGGTCGCCGTCCACCTGACCGGTGAGGATCGCCAGATCACTCTCAACGTCGGGCTCATCGCCAGTACGGCCGTACTCATCTGGCTGGCCACCACCTGGCTGTGAGCGGGCACGGTCCCCGGCCGGCGGATGCGGCCGCGCAGGCACCGGCCCACGACCGCAACCTTGCCCCCCATATGCACCGCCGACGCCCGCCCGGGCTCCGCTCCACCGTCCGACTCCGGCACCGCCGTCCGCGCCGCGGCCCCCGCTCCCGCAGGTCGGCAGCTCGGGACGGACGGCGGACGGGAATCGCCCTCACTTCTGATTTCAGGTGGCCGGGGCCATGGCCGGGGCGGGGCTACTTCTCACCGCGACCCCGGTGCGCCCTGGGCAGGTGCGCGGGCGTCGCCCCGGTTGCGGGACCGGCGTCCAGGCGTCCCCCTGTCACCGGCCCTGCTGTTCGGGGACGCCCAGTTCGGTGGTGTCCGGGTGGCAGTGCGGGCAGGCTCTCGCGCGCTGGGCCAGTGCCCGCATCGCCTGCTCCCGTGTCACGCCTTTCGCGCGCTTGCCCGCCATGGGGCAGCCGCCCGCATGCACGTACACAGCCGTCATGCTTAGGCTGGTGAGGCTGGACTGAGCCGTAGTGAAAAGGGAGGCGAGTGATGCGTGAGCGTCTCGCTTCGTCGGCCCTGCCGGCTCCGGTTCGGGGGCGGGAGTCGCTGGAGCACCGCCCGATCGGTACGAACGGCTACGTGAGCACGTGGGGCGCGCCGGCGAGTGCCTGCCCGCCGCCGCAGGGCTGCTGAGGCCGACCGCTGCGCGCGGAGGTGCCGCACCGGACTCGAGGTCCGGCGTGTCGGCACTTGCCCCTGTTCCCTTGTACCGTCCTGGAGACCTTTCTCCCCCATGTCTGCTCTGATGCGGATCACCGCTGCCCTGCGCTCGGACGCGGTCAGTGGCTCGCTGCTGATCGGTGCGGCCCTGGTCGCGCTGGTCTGGGCGAACTCGCCCCTGTCGCCCTCCTACGAGGCCCTGCGCTCGTTCACCTTCGGCCCCGCTGCCCTGCACCTGCACCTGTCGGTCGAGGCGTGGGCGGCCGACGGGCTGCTGGCGGTGTTCTTCTTCATCGTCGGCAACGAGCTCAAGCACGAGCTCGTCCACGGCGAGCTGCGCGATCCGCGCCGCGCGATGCTGCCGATCCTGGCCGCCCTCGGTGGCGTCATCGTGCCCGCGCTGGTCTTCCTCGCCCTCACCGCCACCACCGGAGGAGAGGCGTCCGGCGGCTGGGGCGTCCCGATGGCCACCGACATCGCGTTCGCCCTCGCCGTCCTGGCCGTGATCGGCCGGCACCTGCCCGGCCCCTTGCGGACCTTCCTGCTCACCCTGGCCACCGTGGACGACATGGCCGCGGTGCTGGTCATCGCCATCGCCTACACCACCGGCCTGAACCTGGCCGCCCTGGCCCTGGCCGCGGCCGGCCTGGCCCTCTTCGGCTACCTGCAGAACGGCTCGGGCACGGCGGTGAAGCGGCTGCGAGCGGTGGTGCCGGGGTGGCTGCTCCTCGTCCCGCCGGCCGTGATGATCTGGGCGCTGATGCACGCCTCCGGGGTCCATGCCACCATCGCCGGCGTCGCCATGGGCCTGCTGATGCGTACCCGCACCCGCGAGGGCGAGACGACCCCGCCGTCACACCGGGCGGAGGAGCTGCTGCGGCCCGTCTCCGCCGGAATCGCACTGCCCGTCTTCGCCCTGACAGCGGCCGGCGTCCCGCTGTCCGGCGCGGGCGGCTTCTTCACCTCCACCGTCACCTGGGGCGTTCTCGCCGGTCTTCTGGCGGGCAAGTTCGCCGGCATCTTCGGCGTCTCCTGGCTGGCCGGCCGCTTCACCGGCGCCCGTCTCAGTCCCCGCATCGGCTGGCCGGACATCGCCGGCATCAGCCTGCTCGGCGGGATCGGCTTCACCGTCTCCCTGCTGGTCGCCGAGCTCTCCTACACCAGTCAGGCCCACCTCACCGACGCCAAGGGCGCCATCCTCCTGGCCTCCGCCACCGCTGCCCTGCTCGCCGCACTCGTCCTGGGCCGCCGCAACCGCCACTACCACCGCCTCGCCCGACAGCGCGGCGCACAGGAAGCGGAGCGCACCTGACCCCGCCGGGCCCGGCAGGGCGCATCTCCTCCTCCCACGCCGGGCGGGGCTCCTTCACTTCCCGCCGGTGACGGAGGTCGGAAGGGGCCGGTTCCTGTGGCCCCGGGCGCGACTTGGTGCGCGACCTGGGCCGCGGACCTCCTTGGTGTGCACGCGACCGCGGGTGCCGTTTCGAGGTGGCGTGGACATCACCTCGCGGGTCTGCCGGCGCAACTCGTCACGGCGCGGACAGCCGCCGCGGATCGATCCCGACTCGGCCTCTGCCTGTCCTGGCCGTGATGCACGCGCCGGACGGGGACCCGGTTACTGCGCGGTGCCGCAGCACGCCTGCCCCGTGGTGCCGGAGCTCTTGCCGAGGGCGTCGGTGTCGGCCTTGACGACGTAGACCTCCCAGGGTTCCCGGCCGGGGCCGTGGACCCAGACCTTGTCCTGCAGGGCGTAGCAGCAGGAGGTGTCGTTCTCGGCGGCGGTGGCCAGGCCGGCGTCCTTGAGGCGGGTGGTGGCGGCGTCGACCTGCTCGGTGGTTTCGACCTCGACGCCGAGGTGGTCGAGGCGGGTGTCCTGGCCGGGCTCGCCTTCGATGAGGACGAGCTTGAGGGGCGGTTCGGTGAGAACGAAGTTGGCGTAGCCCTCGCGCCGCTTGGCCGGTTCGGTGCCGAACAGCTTGGAGTAGAAGGTGATCGAGGCTTCCAGGTCGCTGACCCGCAGGGCGAGCTGGGCACGGGACATGATGGACTCCCATCGGGGTTGTATTGACATCCTTCGATGCAAGCTTTGCGGCTTGGATCGAAGGATGTCAACATAGACGCATGTCGAATCAAGAACTGGTGGTGCTGGGCCAGGACGACGGGGACCCTGCCTGCTGCCCGGGGCTGCTGACCGCGCCCCTGGATGAGGGGCAGGCCGTCGAGCTGGCGAAGGTGTTCAAGGCGCTGGGGGACCCGGTGCGGCTGCGGCTGCTGTCGATGATCGCCTCACGGGCGGGCGGAGAGGTCTGCGTGTGCGACCTGACCCCGGCCTTCGACCTGTCCCAGCCGACGATCTCCCACCACCTGAAGCTGTTGCGGCAGGCCGGACTCATCGACTGCGAGCGGCGTGGTACCTGGGTCTACTACTGGCTGGTGCCGGAGATGACCGACCGTCTCGCGGGCATCCTCACCCGCCCCGCGGGCGACCCGCTGCCCGACCGCACGGCGACGTCGGCCGGGGCCGCTTCATGACCGTACCCGCGGACGCATCCGCTCCGGAGAAGAACGTCGCGGGCCGCCTGCCGTTCCTGGACCGCTACCTCGCCCTGTGGATCCTCGCCGCGATGGCCGCCGGACTGGGCTTCGGCCGCCTGGTCCCCGGGCTGGGGGAGGCGCTGGCCGCGGTGACGGTGACCGGGGTGTCCCTGCCCATCGCGCTGGGCCTGCTGGTGATGATGTACCCGGTGCTGGCCAAGGTCCGCTACGACCGCCTCGACACCGTCACCCGCGACCGGCGCCTGCTCCTGCCGTCCCTGCTGCTCAACTGGATCGTCGGCCCGGCACTCATGTTCGCCCTGGCCTGGCTGTTCCTGCCGGACCTGCCCGAGTACCGCACCGGGTTGATCGTCGTCGGCCTGGCCCGCTGCATCGCCATGGTCATCATCTGGAACGACCTCGCCCGCGGCCACCGCGAAGCCGCCGCCGTCCTGGTCGCCCTCAACTCCGTCTTCCAGGTGATCGCCTTCGCCGCGCTCGGCTGGTTCTACCTCTCCGTCCTCCCCGGCTGGCTGGGCTGGGAGCAGACCGCGCTGGACGTGTCGGTGTGGGAGATCGCCCGCAGCGTGCTCGTCTTCCTCGGCATCCCGCTGGCGGCCGGCTACCTCACCCGCCGCCTCGGCGAGAGGACCAGAGGCCGCACCTGGTACGAGACACAGCTGCTCCCGCGCATCGGCCCCTTCGCCCTGTACGGGCTGCTGTTCACCATCGTCGTCCTCTTCGCCCTGCAAGGCGACGCCATCACCTCCCGACCCCTCGACGTCGTCCGCATCGCGCTGCCGCTGCTGGTGTACTTCGCCGCCATGTGGGCCGGATCGATGGCGCTGGGCCGCGCCATCGGCCTGGACCACCCGCGCACCACGACGCTCGCCTTCACGGCCGCGGGCAACAACTTCGAGCTGGCCATCGCCGTCTGCATCGCCACTTTCGGCGCCTCCTCCGGCCAGGCCCTCGCCGGCGTCGTCGGCCCCCTCATCGAAGTGCCCGTGCTCATCGGCCTCGTCCACGTCGCACTCCGCACTCGCCGCTACTTCCTCACTCCCACACCCCAGGAAGACCCTGCGCATGCCTGACACCGCCGCGCCGCCGTCCGTGCTGTTCGTCTGCGTCCACAACGCCGGACGCTCACAGATGGCCGCCGCCTTCCTCACCCACCTCGCGGGCGACCGCGTGCAGGTCCGCTCGGCGGGCTCCGCCCCCGCCGACACCGTCAACCCGGCCGTCGTCGAAGCCATGGCCGAGGTGGGCATCGACATCTCGGCCGAAGTGCCCAAGGTGCTCACCGTCGACGCCGTCCAGGCCTCCGACGTCGTCATCACCATGGGATGCGGCGACGCCTGCCCCGTCTTCCCCGGCACGCGCTACCTCGACTGGCAGCTCCCCGACCCGGCCGGGCAGGGTATCGCCGCCGTCCGCCCCATCCGCGACGACATCGAACAGCGCATCCGGACCCTGATGTCCGAGCTGGGCACCTGCTCCCGACCATGACCGCTACGCAGCGCTGCTGGTACCCGTGAACATCGAACAGGGCACAAGCGGGGCGCCTCTCGAGGTGCTGAGCATCTGCTGGCGGAACGCGTGAGCCGAGCCGCCCTCGCTTTGCACGGCGAAGCCGTCCGCGAGGGCGCCGTGCACGCGAGGGGTGAGCCCCCGGCGTCCGTCCGGCGGCTGCGCGGCCCGCCCGACGGGCGGCCGAGGCCGGCCTGCCGCAGCGATCACAAGACAGGACGAGCTGAGGCCGCGCTCCCCGCAGCGTAGGGGTGCGAGGAGCAAACGATTCGACCGGCCTGACAGCCTGGCATGCCCCCTTCAGCAGCAGGTCCTGACTGAGTGTTCGGTCCTGAGTCAGGGCAGTACGTCAGTTAGCAGCCGCGTGAGGGCGAGTAGTACACGAAGCGGTGCGGCGACAGGTACAGGTGGGACGGCAGCTTGTCGTAGGCGGGGGTCGGGATCGTGGTGGTGTTCTCGTAGCAGAGGGACAGCAGTTCGCGCCGCCCCGTGCCGCCCCGCCGCGGGTTCAGCTGGACGTTCGCGGACGGCTGCGGCAGTTCGCCCCGCGCGCGGGCGCGCAGGATGTCGCAGAAGGCGCTCTTCCCCTCGCCGATCACGCACACGTCCACTGCGGCGAGGACGTCGAAGAAGCGCCTCTTGTCCTCGAGGTACTTCCACACGTCCGACGCCTCCGTCCCGCCGACGAGCAACAGCGCGTCGGGGAGCCGGTCCTTGATGACGCGGGCCATGTGCAGGGCGAGGGGCAACTGGCGCCGGTAGGTGATGTTCAGCCCGACGACGTCGTACCCGGCCGACGCCGGCCGCCGCGGCAGTTCCTCCTCCAGGTACGGGGCGAAGGGTGCGCTGAGCCGGGCGAGCAGTTCCGGGTCCGACAGTTCCTCGGTACTGCTGACGTTGATGCACTCGCCGGTCAGATCAAATCCGTCGCCCGTGGCGAACTGTCCCGGCATGCCCTGCGTGCTCAGCACGTCCATCCAGCCGATGACCTGCTCGACGGCGCGCCGGTAGCTCGGGTAGTCGTAGAACCTGGACTCCTCGCGCAGTGATTGTGCAGGTGAGAAACAACGCCAGACGGTGAGTTTCGGGAACGCCTGAGCGTGCTCGGGTGCAGAGATGTCGGCGAGTTTCGGTTCTGGTCCAACTTCTGTGGTGGGCTACTCCCTGTGACCGTTGATCTTGCTGGCACGTCTCCCGAGATCGTCCGGAAACGGCCGGTGATGGCGGCGTTCGGCCTGATGGTTCTGGGCTGTGCGCGAGGTACTGCTCCGGCTGGGAGAGCTGCTCTTCCTGTCGGCTTCGGAGATCAGGGTGGTGTCGGTGCAGGACGACGGCGACGCGATCCGGGTCGGTGTCAGAGCCCGGACGGCCAAGGCTCACTGCCCGGGTTGCGGGAGCTGGTCGGGGCGGGTGCACGGCTCCTGCCTGCGATTTCGCGCCGATCTTCCCGTGGCAGGACGGCGGGTGGTGCTGCGGCTGCGGGCCCGGCGGTTCGCGTGCGAGGACGCCTCATGAGGGCGGCGGACGTTCGTGGAGCAGATCGCGGGTCCGACCCGCCGACACAGCCAGCGGACCGAACGAATGCGGTCGGCGCTGGCCGAGGTCGGCCTCGCCTTGGCCGGTCGCGCCGGTACCCGGCTGGCCGACGTCTTCGGGGTGGTCCGAATCGACGAGGAGGTGCCCGCGCATCTGCAGATCCACCTGATCGTCGACAACTACGGCACCCACACGACTCCGCGATCAGAGCTTGGCTGGCCAAGCACCCGAGGTTGGAGCGGCACTTCACCCCGACCGGCTCCTCCTGGATCAACCAGGTCGAGCGGTGGTTCGGCTACCTGGCCCACCAGATGATCCGCCGCGGCGCACACAAGACCATCCATGCCCTGGAAGCCGACGTCCGGGCCTGGGTCAAGGACTGGAACCAAGACCCCAGGCCGTTCATCTGGACCAAGACCGCCGAAGAGATCCCCGACTCCCTCGCCCGCTTCTGCCGACGGATCTCTGGCGCAGGACACCAGAACCCGACACCGACGTCAGGTGTGAGCCGGACGTGGAATCGACTGAGGTGGCCGGGCGCGGATCGGAGAGGTCGCCGCGAAGGCAGGCATCAGCGTCAGGGCGTTGCGCTACTACGAGCAGCAGGACTTGCTGCACTCCACCCGGAGTCCGGGTGGCCGGCGCCAGTATCCGGCCGGTGCCGTCGACGGGTCGGGTTGATCCAGCAGCTCCACGCGGCGGGGCCGCCCAGCAGAATCGTGCGCGAGGTGTTGCCGTTCGCCGACTCCGGTGAGGTGTCACCGCGACTGCTGGAGCTGCTCGAGGCCGAACGTGACCGCCTGGACCGGCAGATGGCGGACCTGCGGACAGTGCGCGACCGGATGGACGACTGCATCACCGAGGCGCACCAGCAGGGCCCGCACCGTCTCGACCCGGCTGCCGGGTTCCGGAACGGAACGGGAAGTGCGACCGGGGCAGCGCGCACGGGACCGGCTCTCTGAGCCGGATGCGGCGCGGATCGTGGCCGACCGGGTCGATGGCCCCGTCCCGGACGGCTGCGACGGCCGGGGCGCGAACGGCCGGCCGCGCCGGGCACTCACAGCATCCCCGTAAGCGTCCGCATAGTTGCAGACGCAACAAGATTCACTTCAATGTTACGTTCTCATCAGCCGGTCCGTATACACACGGTAGTAGATTGCATACACATGAGCACCACCTCGCCTGACAGTCGCCACGTCACCGCCTTCGCCGATTGGATCGACAGGAGTCCGGAAGAAGTCGCTGACAAGGTGTTCAGAGCCTGCGTCGCGGCCGTGCCCTCCTTCGTGACCAACGGCCCTGAGGTCGCGCGTGCGTTCCGTACGGCGTGCTCCTCGTTCCTGGCATTCGTCAGCAAGGCCGTTTCCACGGGCGAAATCACCCACGGAGCCGCGCTTCCCCCGGAGGCGGAGCATTTGACGCGCCGGCTTCCCGCGGCGGGGATCAAGCTCGTCGATCTCGTGCTCGCCTACGACGTGGCGGGCAACGAGCTGCTCGACGCCTTCGGCAAGGAACTGCGCGCCGGCTCCTGGCGGCCGGAGGGCGGCGACCGCGCCGACCTGCTGTCGGTGGTGATGGGCCGGCTGTTCCGGTTCCGCCAGACCGCGCTGTCCCAGGCGATGGCGGTCTACCGCCAGGAACAGGAACTGCTGCGGCGCCGCGAGATCCCCGACATACGGGAAGCCGTCCGGCAGGCGCTGACGGGCGAGCTGGGCGAAGCCGAGGCGGAACGGCGACTGGGCTACCGGATGAACACACGGCACGTCGGATTCGTGGTGTGGGGGCCGGAAGCCCCCGAAGCCGCTCTGAGGCAGGTCGCGGCGCGGTTGTGTGCCCAACTGCGTGCGGGGGCGGACCTGACGGTGCCGTCGGACGGGCATGCTCTGCACGGGTGGCTCAGCCTCCCGGAGAACGCCCCCGGTGTGGACGTACTGCGGGCCCGCCTGTCCGTGCCTGAGGGCATCCGCATCAGTCTGGGTATGCCCCACCACGGCGGCAACGGCTTCCGGATCACCCATCGTGAGGCGCTGGAGACCCAGTCCCTCGCCGATCGGGCCATGCCGCAGCCCACACGTCCCGACGCGCCCGCCGAAGCCGGCAGTATCGTTTCTTTCTGCGACGTCGTCGCGCTGGTCTTCGCCAGCCGCGACGTGGAACTCGCTTCGCACTTCGTCCGCTGCCAGCTCGGCAGCCTCGTCGAGCCGCGCCACTCGGTCCTGCGCGAGACGCTGCGTGTCTGGTTCGAGGAACTCGGCAGCCCGACCCGGGCCGCCCGGCGACTCAATGTTCACGTCAACACCCTCGTCAAGCGCCTCAACCGGGCTGCGGAGATCGTGGACCGGCCCTTGCACGCCGGTGACTTCGCCTTCCGTTTCGCCTTCGAGCTGTCCAGGGCCCACCACGGAAACGGTGTGGGCGAACCCCATGAGAGAGGCCGCTGACAGGGGCCCACTGAGGCACACGCCCCGGCCGGTGACGCGGAACTCCTGGCGGGAGCAACCGCGTCACCGGCCGGGGTGCCGGCCGTGCGGGACCGGCACGTGCTGTCCGTTCGCGTCGTTCACCTGCCCGGTCGCCGTGTCCTCAGCAGGGAGGCGATGTCGTCGTCCACGGTGAGGTACTGGCCGGACAGCGGATCGGCTTCACCAGCGGCCAGGCGGACGAGCATCCGCGCCGAGCGACCGGGGTCGACGAGCCGCCGGCTCTCGCGCTGGGCCAGCAGCCACGCCCTGACCTCGTCGCTCCACCGCTCCCCGGTCACCCCGCCCTCGATCTGGCGCTGGGTGATGCCGAGGTCGACCAGGCCGGGGTGGTAGCTGAACACGGTCACTCCCGTCCCCTCCAGTTCGGGCGCGAGGTTGTCACCCAGCTTGATCAACGCGGCCTTCGACACGGAGTACCCGGAGACGAGAGGCCACCGGTGCTTCCCCGCCGAGCTGACGATGTTGACGACACGGCCACCGCGCCGCTCGATCATGCCCGGCAGGACGGCACGGCAAGCGCGAGTGGTGCCCCGGAGGTTGACCTCCATGGCGTGCCACCACGCGTCGTCGTCCGTCTCCCACAGGGGGCCTGCCGGACCGGTCACTCCCGCGTTGTTCACCAGGACGTCGACCGCGTCGAACCGTTCGCCGACCGCCGCCAGCAGTCGCGGCATCGCGTCGCGGTCACTCAGATCCGTCGGCAGCGCGAGGACTTCGGCCTGCCGCTCCCGCAGCTCGTGCGCGAGGCGGTCGAGCGTGCCCACGTCCCGCCCGGTGACCACGAGGTTCGCCCCGGCTTCCGCCATCGCCGTCGCGAAGAGCTGCCCCAGCGCTCCGGTGGCCCCCGTCAGCAGGACGGTCCGTCCCTTCAGGGGGAGTACCGGCTCGGGCACCGCGGGTGCCTCGTGCACGCGCTCGACGACGCTCACCGCAGGCCTCGGCGTCTCGGCCGGCACGGTGATCTGCGTGTGCAGGTACCGTGCCAGGGCGTCCGCCGTGGGGTGGTCGAAGACCAGGGTGGCTGCGAGAGGCTGTCCCATCAGCTTCTCGACCCGGTTCCTGAGTTCGAGAGCGGTCAGCGAGTCGAACCCGATCTCGAAGAAGTTGCGGTCCGCCTCGACGTCCTCCGTGGTGGTGAACCCGAGGACCGCCGCGACCTCCTCCGCCACCACCGACTCCAGCAGCTTCGCCCGTCCGTCCTCGTCCAGCGGGGCCAGCAACTCGCCGAGCGGCCTCACGGCTTCCGCTCGGCCCGACGGCTTCGCGGCGTCCGCCGTCCGACGCAGGTGGTCACGCAGCAGCGGCGTGAGGGGCGACGCCTCGGTGTCCGACAGGTTCCGGGTGTCCAGCCGCAGCGGCAGCAGAACCGGGTTGTCCGCTTCCAGCGCCGTGTCGAAGGCCGTCAGCGCGTCGGCGGTGGCGAGGGGAGCGATGCCCAGCCGGGCGAGCCGGCGCAGGTCACCGCTGTCGAGATGCCCGCTCAGTTCGCTGCGGTCCTCCCACAGTCCCCAGGCCAGGGACAGTCCCGCGTGTCCCGCCGCACGGCGTCGCTGCACGATGGCGTCGACGCATGCGTTGCTCGCCGCGTAGTTCGCCTGTCCCGCGCTGCCCCACCAGCCCGCGGCCGACGAGCACACCACGAACCAGTCCAGCGGGAGATGCCGGGTCAGCTCGTCGAGGTGGTGCACGGCGTCCACCTTCGACGGCAGCAGGTGCTCCACACCCTCCCACACCAGGTGGCGGAAGGTGCCGTCCCGCGTCGTGCCGGCCGCGTGGACGACACCGCGCAGCGGACGGTCCGCCGGTATGTCCGACAGGACGCTCGCGAGCCGGCCGCGGTCACCGACGTCACCCGCCTCGACCGACACCGTGGCACCGAGGCCACGCAGTTCGTCCGCCAGCTCCGCCATGCCGGGAGCCCGCTCGCCGCGCCGGCTGAGCAGGACGACGTGTCCCACACCGTGCGCGCGGACCGCGTGCCGCGCGAGCGCCGAGCCCACCACCCCGCTCGCGCCCGTCACCAGCAAGGAAGCGGTCGCCCAGTCGGTGCCGGGGTCCGCCGCGAGGGCGCCGGCCGTCGCCTGTCCGGGCGCGTCCGCCGCCGTGACCAGCCGGGGAACGTACGCCTCGCCGGCCCGGAGAGCGATCTGCGGCTCGTCGCCCGCCAGGAGTGCCGTGAGCCCGTCGGCCGACGCGGGGTCCGCGTCGACATCGGCCAGCAGCAGCCGCCCCGGGTGCTCGGTCTGCGCCGTGCGGAGCAGGCCCCATACCGCGGCCTGCGCGGGGTCGGCACCCCGTGACTGCCCGTCCGTCATGACCGCGTCCCGGGTGACGACGACCAGACGCTCCCGCGGATCCCGCTCCTCGGCCAGCCACGCCTGGGTCTCCGTCAGGACGGCGGCCAGCGCGGCACGCACACGGGCGGGTACCGGAGCGTCACCGTCGAGGCACCTCAGGACGCGCACGTCCCTGCTGTCCCGCGCGATACGGGTGGCAACCGTGTCCGCCTCGGCGTCCCCGGCCAGCACGAGGTATCGGTGTGCCGGACCGTCGGCCGTCCGCGGCGCCGCCGGGACCGGCGCCCACGTGACTTCGTAGAGGCACTGCTGGGGCGTGCTCCGCAGCGCCCCGAGTTCGTCCGGCCCCATCACCCGAAGGGTCAGGCCCTCGGCCGTCATCACCGGATTGCCGTCCGGATCCCATGCGGTGAACGCCACGGTGTCGTCACCGGTGCGAACGAGCCTGACGCGCAGGCGTGCGGCGCCGTGCCGGTGGATCTCCACACCCGTCCAGGAGAACGGCAGCCGCAGTCCCGCGGCGTCCGGCAGCACTCCCGGCACCGCCAGCGGATGAAGCGCCGCGTCGAGCAGGGCCGGGTGCAGCAGATACGTGTGCGCTTCCTGCCGCACGTCTTCCGGCAGTTCGACCTCGGCGAAGACCTCCCCGTCACCGCCCAGGACGGCGCCGGCGCCCCGGAAGGCGGGTCCGTAGCGCAGGCCCTGCCATGCGAGGTCGGCGAGCGCCCCCTCCAGGTCGAGGCTCCGCGTTCCGGCGGGCGGCCAGGCCGGCATCGGGCCGGCCTCCGGAGTCGTCCCGTTCTCCTGTGCCGTGAGCCGGGCCGTCGCGTTGTCGGTCCACGGCACGTCGTCCCCGGCCGCGGCGGGCCGGGAGTGCACGCTCACGTCGCGCGGCCCCTGACCGTCGGACGGCGACACGAACAGCTGGACGTCCAGGCCGCCCTCCGGGGGGATCACCATCGGTGCGCGCAGGACCAGTTCGGCGACGCGTGCCGCACCGGCCTGCCGGCCTGCCGCGGCCAGCATCTCCAGGATCGCGGTGCTCGGCGCGACGACGGCATCGCCCACCTGGTGGTCCGGCAGCCATGTCGCGTGGGCGGTGGACAGCCGACCGGTCAGAGCCACTGCGCCGCCCGCGAGGTGGATCGCCGTGCCCAGTATCGGATGTCCCAGCTCGCCGGGCAGGTCCGCGGCGCGGCGGGCGGCCGGGGCGGGGGAGGGGTCGAGCCAGTACCGCTCTCGCTGGAAGGCGTAGGTGGGCAGTTGCAGCGGCGGCTGGGCCCCGGTCGTCTCGCCGAGCACCGAACTCCACTGCACGGGGGCGCCCTGCACGAACAGCCGGGCCACCGCCTCGAGCAGCGCCCTGTCCTCGGGCCGGTCCTTGCGCAGCGCAGGCACCAGCGTGGCCGTGGACGGCTCCCGCAGGCACCCGGCGGCCAGGGCGGACAGCGTTCCGTCCGGCCCCAGCTCCACGAGCGTCCGCACTCCCTGCGCCTCCAGCGCACGCACGCCGTCGTGGAACCTGACGGGCTCACGCACGTGCGCCACCCAGTACTCGGCCGAGGTGAGATCCCCGGTCCCGGCGGGCGCGCCGGTGAGGGTGGAGACCAGCGGGATCCGCGGCACGCCGAAGTCGATCCGGGACACGACGGCGCGGAAGCCGTCGAGCATGGGCTCCATGAGCGGCGAGTGGAACGCGTGGCTCACACGCAGCGCCCGGGTCCTGCGGCCGCGCCGCTCCAGTTGTCCGACGATGTCCGCGACCTGCCCGCTGTCGCCCGACACGACCGTGGCGGCGGGCCCGTTGACCGCCGCGACGCCGACGGCCTCATGACCCGCCAGCAGGGCCCTGACCTCGTCCTCCGGAGCCTGGACCGCGACCATGGCGCCGCCGCCGGGCAGTTCCTGCATCAGACGGCCGCGCGCCGTGACCAGTTCGGCGGCGTCCGGCAGCGACAGGACGCCGGCCACGTGCGCCGCCGCGATCTCGCCGACGGAGTGGCCGGCCAGGTACGCCGGACGCACCCCCCAGGAGGTGATCAACCGGAAGAGGGCGACCTGCAGGGCGAACAGAGACGGCTGTGCGTACTCGGTGCGGTTCAACAGCGCGGCCGCCTCGGCGTCGTCGGCGTCCGCGAACACGACGTCCGACAGCCGGCGGTCCAGGTGGACCTCCAGGGCCGCGCTCACCGCGTCGAACGCCTCGGCGTACGCGGGGAACGCCCGGTACAGCTCGCGGCCCATCGCCGGCCGCTGACTTCCCTGACCGGAGAACAGGAACGCGGTCTTACCGGCCTCCCGCGTGTCGTCGGGGAGAACGGCGTGCGGATGCCGGTCCCCGCGCGCGGCGGCGGACAGCCCGCTGAGAAGCTCCTCGTGACCCGCGCCGAGCACGACGGCGCGGTGCCTGAAGACCGCGCGTCCCGAGGCCAGCGTCGCGGCGACCGCGTGGTCGTCCGCTTCGGTCCGCCCGTCGGCGAAGTCGAGCAGACGGGCCGCCTGGGCCGCGAGGGCGTCGCGCGTCGTCCCGCTGAGCACCCACGGGAGCACGCTCGTCGCGGGCGCCTTCGGCGCGGGGCCCGCGGGGGCGGTGTCCGCCGGTTGCTCCAGGATCACGTGGGCGTTGGTTCCGCTGATGCCGAAGGAGGAGACGGCCGCCCGCCGCGGACCGTGCTCCGCCGGCCACGTCCGCTCCTCGGTCAGCAGCCGGACCGCCCCGGAGCTCCAGTCGACGTGCGGCGTGGGCTCGCCCACGTGCAGCGTGCGCGGCATGACACCGTGCTGCATCGCCATGACCGTCTTGATGATGCCGCCCACCCCGGCGGCCGCCTGACTGTGCCCGATGTTGGACTTCAGCGTGCCCAGCCACAGGGGCCGTTCACGGTCGCGTCCGTACGTCGACAGCAGCGCCTGCGCCTCGATCGGGTCGCCCAGGGCGGTGCCCGTGCCGTGCGCCTCGACCACGTCGATGTCCTCGGGGGACAGTGCCGCGTCGGCGAGGGCCCGCCGGATGACGCGCTGCTGCGCGGCACCGCTCGGGGCGGTCAGTCCGTTGGAGGAACCGTCCTGGTTCACCGCGGAGCCACGCACGACGGCCATGATCCGGTGGCCGTTGCGCCGGGCCTCCGACAGCCGCTCGACGACGAGCACACCCACGCCCTCGGCCCATCCGGTGCCGTTCGCGTCGCTGGAGAAGGCCTTGCAGCGCCCGTCCGGGGCGAGTGCCCGCTGCCGGCTGAAGTCGACGAACGTGCTGGGGACGGACATCACGGTCACCCCGCCCACGAGGGCCAGCGAGCACTCCTCCCGCCGCAGTGCCTGACTCGCCAGGTGCAGGGCGACCAGCGAGGACGAGCACGCGGTGTCCACCGTCACCGCCGGCCCCTCGAACCCCATGACGTACGAGACCCGGCCCGACGCCACGCTGCCCAGGCTGCCGTTGATCAGATAGCCCTCCATGCCGTCCGGGGTCTCGTGGAGGCGGGAGCCGTAGTCGTGGTACATGATGCCGGCGAACACGCCGGTCGGTGAGCCCTTGAGTGTCTGCGGGTTGATACCCGCGTGCTCCAGCGCCTCCCAGGACGTCTCCAGGAGGAGTCGCTGCTGGGGGTCGGTGGCGAGCGCCTCGCGCGGGGAGACGCCGAAGAACTTGGCGTCGAACCACGCGGCGTCGTGCAGGAAGCCACCGGTCCGTGCGTGGCTGGTGCCCGGCAGGTCCGGATCGTCGGCGAACAGCGTCTCGAAGTCCCAGCCGCGGTCCGTGGGGAACGGCGTCACGCCGTCGGAACCGCTCGCCACCAGGTCCCACAGGTCGTCGGGGGACTCGACGCCTCCGGGGTAGCGGCACGCCATGCCCACGATGACGATCGGATCGTCCTCCTCGGCCGTGGCGGCCTCGGCCCGTGGCACCCGGGCCGCAGCCGGTTCCTCCGGTTCCTCCTCTCCACCGAGGGTCCGCACGAGGTGATCGGTCAGCGACGGAAGCGTCGGGTGGTCGAACAGGAGGGTGGGCGGCAGCCGGAGCCCCGTGGCGTTGTTCAGGTGCTCGCGCAGTTCGAGCGCCATCAGCGAGTCCACGCCCAGCTCCGAGAACGCCGCGTCCAGCTGGTCCGCACGCAGGTCCTGGCGTCCGAGGACGGCGGCGGTGCCGGTGCGGACGAGATCCGTCAGGGCCTGACGCCGCTGCTCCCCCGAGGCAGGCGGTGCCGTGGGCGAAGGACCGGCCGGGGCGGCCACAGGGCGCGTCGACCGCACCTGTGCCGCCTGCGTACGGGCTGCGACGCGCGCACCGGCGGCGGGTGTCGCGAGGAAGGGCGGAAGGGAGCCCGGGACGGCTCCCGGAAGGCCGGCCGCGCCCAGCCGGACCGGCGCGAGGACCGGTTCCGGCCGCGCCAGCGCACGGTCGAACGCCCGCAGCGCGTCCGCCGTGGACAGCGGCTCGATACCCACGCGTGCCATCCTGCGGATGTCGACGTCGCTCAGGTGCCCGGAGAGTTCGCTCCTGTCCTCCCACAGCCCCCAGGCGAGCGACAGTGCGGGGTGGCCGGCGCGGTGCCGGTTCTCGATCAGCGCGTCCACACACGCGTTCGCCGCCGCGTAGTTCGCCTGGCCGGCCGTTCCCCACCAGCCGGCCACGGACGAGCACGCCACGAACCAGTCCAGCTCCAGGTCCCGGGTGGCCGCGTCGAGCACGTGCACCGCGTCCACCTTGGCGTCGAGCACGGCGTTCAGCCGGTCGACGGTCAGCGAGTCGAAGATGGTGTCCGCCAGCGTTCCCGCGGCGTGGATGACACCCCGCAGCGGGTGCGTGGCGGGGAGGTCCGCCAGGACCGCGGCGACCTGCTCGCGGTCGGCCGCGTCGCAGGCGGCGACGGTGACCGTGGCTCCCATCGCCCGGATGTCGTCGGCGAGTTCGGCCACACCCGGTCCCGCCGCGCCGCGCCGGCTCACGAGGACCACATGGCCGATCCCCCGGGTGGCCACGACATGACGGGTGAGTGCCGAGCCCACCACGCCTCCCGCGCCGGTCACCAGCACCGAGGCGTTCGCCCGCTCGACTCCGGCGTCACCGCGCGGGGCGCCGGCCGATGCCTCGACGTGCTCCAGCCGCGGAACGAGAAGTTCGCCGTCGCGCACGGCGAGCTGCGGTGCCGTGGCGCCCACGGCCGCGGAGAGCCCGTCGGGCACGCCCTGTGTCCCGTCCACGTCGATGAGCCGCACCAGCCCGGGGTGCTCGGTCTGCACCGTCCGGACCAGCCCCCAGACGGCCGCGTGCAGCGGATCGACCGCCGCGTCGGTACCGGCCGGGCACGCCTGCCGGGTGATCACCACCAGACGCTCGTCCTCGGGCCGCGGCCCGGCGAGCCACGACTGGATCCGCTCCAGCACCGCGGCCAGCCCGGCACGCACCCGCTCCGGTGCCGTGCCCGCGAAACCGCCGACACGGTCGGCCACCGCGGCCGTACCGGCCAGGTGGCCGAGTACCGCCTCGGCGACGGGACCGTCGCCGACCACCAGGCACCGTTGCGCCGACGGAGTCCGCCCCCCGCTCGCCGCCGCCCCGGACGGTTCCCACACCATCCGGTACAGCGGCTCCTGCCGGCCGGCGGACACCGCCGACCGCAGCTTCGCCGCCGGCACCGGCCGCAGCACCACGCCGGCCTCGGCCACGGGAGCGCCCTGCGTGTCCCAGGCCGTCAGGTGAACCGTGTCGGAACCCTCCCTCCGCATCCGCACCCGCAGGGCCGGGGCTCCGGGGGCGTGGTGGCGTACGCCGGACCAGGAGAACGGCAGCCGCGCGCCCTGCTCGTCGGGCAGCAGCTCGCCCGCGGCGAGCGGGTGCAGCACCGCGTCCAGCAGGGCGGGGTGCAGCAGGTAGGCGCCGCACCGCGCCGCACCGGCGTCCGGCAGCCGCACCTCGGCGAACAGCTCGTCCCCGGCGCGCCAGACCGCCCGCACACCGCGGAAGGCCGGACCGTAGGCGAGGCCGCGCGCCGCCAGTTCGTCGTAGTAGTGCGTGATGTCCAGCGCCACGGCGCCCGCCGGAGGCCACGCGGTCAGGGCTTCCGCGCCCTCGGGCCCGGCGGCCGGTTCCCCGCCCAGCGTGCCCGTGGCATGCGTGGTCCACTCGTCGGTGTCGGCGCACCGGGCGAGCAGGCGGAGCGCGGACACGCCGGGGGTGTCCGTCGCCTCGATGCGCACCTGGACGTCGGCCGCCCCGCCGTCGGGGACGACCAGCGGAGTGTGCAGGAGCAGTTCCGCGACCCCGCCGTGGCCGGTCTGTCCGGCGGCCCGCGCCGCCGTCTCCAGCAGCGCCGTACCCGGCACCACGACGGCGCCGCCCACCCGGTGGTCGGCGAGCCAGGGCAGGCGCCGGGTGCAGAACCGGCCGGTGAGCACCGCCCCGTCGTCCACCTGCACGGCCGCCGCCAGCAGCGGGTGTCCCACCGGGACCAGACCGGCGGAGGCGAGGTCCGCCTCCCCGGCGGGCGGCTCCAGCCAGTACCGCTCGTGCTGGAACGCGTACGTCGGCAGTTCCACCACGCGGGCGCCCGTGCCCGCGAAGCAGGCGGTCCAGTCGATCTCCGTGCCCGACGCGTGCAGCTGTCCGACGGCGAGGGCCAGCGCCGTCCGCTCCGGCCTGTCCCTGCGGAGCACCGGCACGATCAGCCGGCCGGTGTCGTCCAGGCAGCCTTGTGCCATCACGCTGAGCACGCCGTCCGGGCCGAGCTCCAGGAAGCGGGTGACGCCCCGCTCCCTGAGGTGGCGGACGCCGTCCGCGAAGCGCACCGTGTCTCTCACGTGCGCGACCCAGTGCCCCGCGTCGCCCAGTTCCCGCGCGGACGCCTCGCGCCCGGTGAGGTTGGACACGAGGGGGATGTCCGGGGCGGCGTAGGTGAGGCTCTCCGCAACGGCGCGGAAACGTTCCAGCATGGGTTCCATCAGGGGCGAGTGGAAGGCGTGGCTCACCGCCAGCCTGCGTGTTCTGCGACCGCGCCGCGCCCACTCGGCGGCCAGCGCGAGAACCGCTTCCTCGTCGCCGGACAGAACGACCGACTCTGGGCCGTTGACGGCCGCGACACCGACCCGGTCGCCGAGGTACGGGAGCAACTCCTCCTCCCGGGCCTGGACGGCGACCATGGCTCCGGCCGCGGGCAGCCGCTGCATCAGGCGGCCGCGCTCGGCGACCAGCAGGGCCGCGTCCGGCAGGGACAGCACGCCGGCCACGTGCGCGGCCGCCAGTTCTCCGACCGAGTGGCCGGTGACGTAGTCCGGCCGGATCCCCCAGGCCTCCAGCAGCCGGTACAGCGCCACCTCGACGGCGAACAGCGCCGCCTGGGTGTAGACCGTGCGGTCCAGCAGCTCCCGGTCCGTACCCCAGACCACCTCGCGCAGCGAACGGTCCAGGTGGTTGTCCAGCTCGTCCACCACGGCGTCGAACGCGGCGGCGAACACCGGGTACGCGGCGTGCAGTTCCTGGCCCATGCCCAGGCGCTGGGCACCCTGGCCGGTGAACATGAAGGCCAGTCCGCCGTCCGGCAGGACGCGTCCCTCACCCACGCCCGGGGCGCTGCGGCCGTCCGCCAGGGCCTCCAGCCCGGACAGCAGCTCCTCGTGGTCGCGGCCGGCCACCACGGCGCGGTGCGGGAAGGCGGTACGTGCGGTGGCCAGTGAGTACGCGACGTCCGACGGCCGCAGTCCGGGCCGCGCCGCGACGAAGGCGCGCAACCGCTCGGCCTGGGCCGCCACGGCGGCCGGAGACTTCCCGCTGATCACCCACGGAAGGGCCGCCCGCGCCGCCGTCGGGGGCTGCTCCCCGAGGTCGCAGGCCGGCTCGTCCGACGGCGCCTGCTCGATGATGACGTGGGCGTTCGTGCCGCTGATGCCGAAGGAGGAGACCGCCGCACGCCGGGCCCGCTCGGCCTCGGGCCAGGGCTGCGCCCGGGTCAGCAGCGCGACGGCGCCCGCACTCCAGTCGACCTTCCGCGAGGGTTCTTGCACGTGCAGCGTCCGGGGCAGGACACCGTGCCGCAGCGCCATGACCATCTTGATCACGCCCGCGACGCCTGCCGCGGCCTGGGTGTGACCGATGTTCGACTTCAGCGAACCCAGCCACAGGGGGTGCCCGGCGTCGCGTCCCTGTCCGTAGGTCTCCAGCAGCGCCTGCGCCTCGATCGGGTCGCCCAGCGCCGTACCGGTGCCGTGCGCCTCCACCGCGTCGACCTCGGCCGCCGACAGGCCGGCGTCGGCCAGCGCCTGCCGGATCACCCGCTGCTGCGAGGGACCGTTCGGCGCGGTCAGGCCGTTGGAGGCACCGTCCTGGTTGACCGCGGACCCCCGCAGCACCGCGAGGACGCGGTGACCGTTGCGCCGGGCGTCGGACAGCCTCTCGACCACCAGGACACCGACGCCCTCCGCCCATCCGGTGCCGTCCGCCGCCTCCGAGAACGCCTTGCAGCGGCCGTCCGCGGCGAGGGCCCGCTGACGTCCGAACTCGGTGAACATCCCGGGCGTGCTCATCACCGTCACACCGGCGGCCAGCGCCAGGGAGCAGTCGCCCTGACGCAGCGCCTGGGCGGCGAGATGGAGTGCCACAAGGGACGACGAGCACGCCGTGTCCACCGTGAGGGCGGGTCCCTCCAGTCCGAGGCAGTACGCCACCCGGCCTGACACCACGCTGGTCGCCAGGCCGGTCAGCAGATGTCCCGCGACGTGGTCCGGGCCTTCGTGCAGACGTGTCCCGTAGTCCCCCGCCATGGCCCCGGCGAACACTCCCGTCCGGCTGCCCCGGAGGGTGTCCGGCACGATGCCGGCCGCCTCCAGCGCCTCCCACGACGCCTCCAGCAGCAGTCGCTGCTGGGGGTCCATGGCGAGCGCCTCGCGCGGCGAGATGCCGAAGAACTCGGCGTCGAACCCGGCAGCGTCGTACAGGAAGGCGCCCTTGCGGGGCCCTCGCTCGCCGGCCGGACTCCCGGCGAGGGGGTCCAGCACGTCCCAATGGCGGTCGTCGGGATAGTCGCCCAGGGCTTCTCCCGCGTCACGCACCAGCCGCCACAGATCCTCCGGGGAGCGGACACCCCCCGGGAAGCGGCAGCTCATGCCGACGATGACGACGGGGTCGTCCTCGCCCCCTGCCGCCGGGGCCCGTACGGCCTCGGCCACCGCCGCGGAAGCGCCGCCCGCACCGCGACGGGCCGCTATCTCCCCGGCCAGGCGCTCGGGGGTGGGGTGGTCGAAGACGACGCCGGACGGCAGCGTGAGTTCGGTGGCGGCGTTGAGCCGGTTGCGCAGCTCCACGGCCATGACCGAGTCGAAACCCTGGGCCTTGAACGACCGGTCGACCCGGACGTCCGCCGGATCCGTGCGCAGAACCAGAGCGGTCTGCGCGCGGACGAGTTCCAGCGCGGAGACCTTCGTGCCGGTCTCCTGCCGCTCCGGCCCGGCGCCGTGCTCCTGCGGTGCGGCGGCGGCCGGCGCGGGACCGCCGGGGCGCGCGGGCCCGGCGCTGATCCAGTGCCGCCGCCGCTGGAACGCGTACGTCGGAAGCTCGTGCGCCGGCAACGGCTCGACGCCGGCGGGAAGGAACTCCGCCCAGCGGACGGGCGCGCCTCGCACGTACGTCTCCGCGAGGCAGGTGAGGAACCGCTCCAGCCCCCCGTCGTCGCGCCGCAGCGAACCGGTCGTGAAGACGTCCGGTACGGCTGCCTCGTCGGCGATGTCGGCGACGGCCGCCGTCAGCACGGGGTGCGAACTGCACTCGACGAAGTTCGTGTGGCCCGCGGCCAGCAGTTCTCGGACCGCCGCGCTGAAGCGCACCGGTTCGCGCAGGTTGCGCACCCAGTACGCGGCGTCCAGGGTGGAACCGTCCAGCCAGGCGCACTCCACCGTCGACATCAGGGGCACCCGCCCGGCGACCGGCGCGATACCGGCCAGGCCGTCGAGGAGTTCGTCCCGCAGGGAGTCCACGTGCGGGCTGTGCGAGGCGTAGTCCACGGCGATGCGCCGGACCTTGGTGCCGGCCCGTTCCCATTCGGCCTCCAGGATCCCGAGAACCTCCGGATCGCCGGAGAGCACGGTCGACCTCGGGCCGTTGACCACGGCCACCGAGACACCCGGGTGGGACTCGATCCGCGCACGCACCTCGTCGGCCGGCAGACCGACCGACGTCATGGCTCCCTTCCCGGCCAGCCGGCCGGAGATCAGCCTGCTGCGCAGCACCACCACCTTCGCCGCGTCCTCCACGGACAGCGCGCCGGCGACGACGGCAGCCGCGATCTCCCCCTGGGAGTGGCCGACCACGGCGTCGGGTGACACGCCTGCCGCCTCCCACATGGCCGCGAGGGACACCATGACGGCCCACGAGACGGGCTGGACGATGTCGACCCGCTCCAGTCCCTCCCCGCTGCGCAGCACATCGCGCAGCGACCAGTCCACGTGGGCGCCGAGTGCCCGCTCGCAGCGTGCCACGCAGTCGGCGAACACGGGGGAGGAGGCCAGGAGTTCCCTGCCCATGCCCGCCCACTGGGCGCCCTGGCCGGGGAAGACGAAGACGTGGCGGGTGTCACGCGAGGAGTCCGCGCGCCCCACGACGGCACCCGCACTCGGGACACCGCGCGCCATCCGGTCGAGGTCCGCCAGCAGCGCGTCCCGGTCCGGGGCCAGGACGACGGCCCGGTGGTCGAAGAGGGTACGGGAGGAGAGCAGCGGGGAAGCGGCGCCGACGGGGTCGAGGCCGGGCTGCCGCGCCAGGAACTCGTGCAGTCGCGCGGCCTGGCCGCGCACGGCCGCCGCGCTCGTGGCGCTGAGCACATAGGGCACCGGCACTCCACCGGCGGCCGCCGGGGCGGCAGGCACCTCGGCCGCGGGCGGGGGCGTTGTCCGGGGCGCACCGGCAAGGACGACGTGGCAGTTGGCCCCGCCCATGCCGAAGGAACTCACGCCGGCCAGCCGCTCGTGGGCCGGGCGGCCCCAGTCGGCGAGCTCCGTCTGGACGCGCAGCCCGAGCTCCGCGAAGGGGATGCGCGGATTCGGCCGCTCGAAGTTCAGGCTCGGCGGAAGCTGGCCGTACCGGATCGCCAGCACCGCCTTGAGCAGCCCGGTGATGCCCGCGGCGCCCTCCAGGTGGCCGACGTTCGTCTTGGCCGACCCCACGGCGAGCGGTGCGTCGTCCGCCCGCCCGGGGGCGGTCACCGCGCCCAGTGCGGCGGCCTCGATCGGGTCGCCGACCTTGGTGCCGGTGCCGTGCAGTTCGACGTACTGCACCCTGCTCGGCTCGACGCCCGCCCGCTCGTACGCCGTCCGCAGGACGGACTCCTGCGCCGAGGCGTCGGGGGTGGTGAGACCGTCGCTCGCCCCGTCGTTGTTCACCGCGCTGCCGCGGATCACGCAGTACACCGTGTCGCCGTCGGCCAGTGCCTTCCGCAAGGGCTTCAGGACGACCAGGCCGCCGCCCTCGCCCCTGACGTACCCATTGGCCCGCTCGTCGAAGGTGTGACAGCGCCCGTCGGGCGACAGCCCGCCGAACTTGGAGGCGGCGAGGGTGCTGTCGGGCGCGACGTTCAGGTGCACACCGCCGGCCAGCGCCAGTTCGGATTCGCCGGACCGCAGGCTCTCGCAGGCCAGGTGCACGGCGACGAGCGAGGAGGACTGGGCGGAGTCCACGACGAAGCTGGGACCCCGCAGCCCCAGCGCGTAGGACACGCGGTTCGCGATCAGGCCACGGCTCAGGCCGGCCATGGTGTGGTGGTCGACGCCCTCCGGTCCCTGCTGCCCGCTGAGCGTCGCGTAGTCGGCGCCGATCGCGCCGGCGAACACGCCCACGTGCGCTCCGCGCAGCGTACCGGGCACCACACCGGCGTTCTCCAGGGCCTCCCAGCCGAGTTCGAGCATGAGCCGCTGCTGCGGGTCCATGGCAGCGGCCTCACGGGGGGAGATGCCGAAGAACTCCGCGTCGAAGTGGCCGACGTCCTCCAGGAAACCGCCCCGGCGCGAGGAAATGCCGTCCGGACGGACGGAGTCGGAAGCGCGGAGCGACGACGTGTCCCGCCGCTCGTCGGGGGTCTCGGTGACAGCGGTCTCACCGGCGCTGAGCAGGCGCCAGAAAGCCGAGGGATCCTTCGCGCCGGGCAGGCGGCACGAGAGTCCGATGACCGCGATGTCATCGCTGGGGCCAAGGGGGTCCGGAGAAGCGCTCATTGCACTGTTCCCATCTTGCGGCAGTGACAAAATGCTGGCGGGTCGGTGACCCACGGTGTGAAGAAGCTAAGCGCGAAGGAGGGCGCGAAAGGAGACGCCCTGTTTCGTCGCGGGAGAAGAAAAGGGGGCGGCGGGACGAAAGGACGGATCCGCGTGTCGTTTTCCGTTCACTCGCACCGACGTCATCCAGGAAACAGACACGGACTTCACGCGCACATGCCCCATTGCCGTGCCGTGCCGTGCCGTGCGAAGAACCGCGTATTTCGAGCGATCAACGCATCACAGCGAGGCATCACCCGAGAGGCGAGCTCCCCCTTTCAGGTGTCGTGCCGGCCGAACGGCTTTCCGGTGCGTGCGTGATCAACGTTAGGCATGCCGGCGATACGTCATCAAGGGGCTCTCCCTACACCGCTGGGTGGTGTCACCCGCCCCCCGGCCTCGGTGTTGTGGAGATTGCGTGGACGAGGCGTCAAGCACTTCTCACGTCGTCCGCGGGAAGACGCCCGGCCGTCCCGGACAACTGGACGGACCGGCAGAGCCGTGTGAACAGTGACCCGGTCCCCGCGTCACCGGACACTGTTGGCCACTCAGAGGCGCCGGCTATTCGGGCCGGACAGTGCTGTCCGGCCGAGTCGGCGCCCACGGCCCGTCTTCCTGTCCGCATTCGTCGAAGCGCAAGCCGGGTTCGTGGCGATTCACCGTCGGTATCGTCGTCGTCCGACGCATGCCCGTGCCAAGGGGAACGGGCGCAGCACCCCGACGGTCCTCCCGCCGGAGATCTTCCTCGGGCGGGTCTTCAGCCGTCACGGACCCACCGTCGAGGAGCAACCATGGTGAGCCACACCGCCCGCGTCACGAGCAAGGGAATACAGCAGTTCTCTTCGTCCCCCGGCGCGGAAGCAGCCCCGGTGTGCTTTCCGCACGCCGGTGGCGCCGCTAGTTATTACCGGCCGCTCTCCACCGCGCTGGGGACCGACATGGACGTTCTGGCGGTCCAGTGCCCCGGGCGCCAGACCGCAGGACCGAGCCGCTCGCCCGCACCGTCGACCAGCTGGTCGACGACAGAGTGGAGGCACTGGAGCCGTGGGCGAACCGGCCGCTCTCCCTGTTCGGGCACAGCATGGGGGCAGTGGTCGCCTACGAGGTGGCCAGACGGCTGACCGCGGCCGGCAGTCCGCCCGTCACCCTCGTCGTCTCCGGCCGTCGCGCCCCCGGTGACGAGCAACGGGGTGAAGTGCACCTGCGGGACGACGCCGGTCTCCTGACCGAGATCAGGAGGCTGGGCGGCACGGACCTGCGCGTGCTGGAGAGCCCGGACATGCGTGCCCTGTTCCTGCCGGTTCTCCGCGCCGACTACCAAGCCGTGGAAACCTACCGGCACACCCAGGAGCCACAGCTCTCCTGTCCCGTGCTCGCCCTGGCCGGCGAGAGCGATCCGGTGGCGTCCCCGGCCGAGATGCGGCACTGGGCTGCACGGACATCGGCAGGGTTCGACGTGCTCGCCTTCAGCGGGAGACACTTCTACCTGGCGGAGAACTCCGCGGCGGTGGCGTCCGCGGTACGCGACCATGTCATCGCGCTGACCCGCTGACCCGCTGACCCGCTGACCCGCTGACCCCGTCAGCGAACCGTCAGCACAACCGACCACGCGTGTATCGAAAGAAGCATGCCGTCCCCCTTCCTGCCGCCTCCGCCGTGTCAATGCCCGCGCATCCTGCATTCGATCGCAGTACCTGATCAACGGTCTTGCAGATCATTCACCCCCCGGGCCGTGTCGATCTTCCGATAAGTCGTCAGTGGTGTCTGAGAAGGGCCGGTCAGTGTCGGGCTCTTTCCACGCGGTGCAGTAGGAGCATGACTGTGGCCAGGTAGACGGCGTTCTCCTGGCTGGAGGCCAGGTACTCATAGTCCTTGGACAGCCTTCGATACCGGCCCAGCCAGGCGAAACTCCGCTCGATCACCCAACGGCGCGGGACCACCTCGAACATTGGCACCACGCGTGGTGGAGCGTCGGCCTTGGCCAAGTACGCCTGAAGGCGGCATCTGTCCGCTGCACGATCTGGATGGCGATGCCGGTCTCCTCTTGAACCCAGGCCAGGAAGTCACTGCCGCGATAGCCCTGGTCCGCCCACAGGTGCCGAAGCCGCGGGAACTTGCCCGCACACCGGGCCAGCAGGACCGCCGCCCCGTCGCGGTCGCCGACATTGGCCGGGCTGACACACACGGCCAGGACCGGTCCGAGCGTGTCGACCATGAGATGCCGCTTGATGCCCAGGACTTTCTTGCCGCCGTCGTAGCCGTGCCAGCCGCCCCGCTCGGTGGCCTTGACGCTCTGGCTGTCCAGCACCCCGGCGCTCGGAGTCGGTTCCCGGCCTCGACCAGCTCGTTCGCGAGCACGCAAGGCGTCGAGAATCTCCTCCCAGCGGCCCTCGATGCGCCACTGCCGCCAATAGTGGTAGACGGTCTGATAGGGCGGGAAGTCGTGCGGCAGCAATCGCCAGGCGCAGCCGGCCCGCAGCCAGTACGCCAAGGCGTCGATCAGCTCACGGCGCGGATGCCTGGGCGGGCGACCACCTGGCTTCGGCGGCGGAACCAGTGGTTCGAGCACCGCCCACTCGGCATCGGTCAGATCTGTCGGATATGCACGCCGACCGGCCATCCCCGCCTCCCCGAAGTGCAGGAACTATCAAGCCACCTGCCCTGGATGGCCTTCTCAGACACCCACTACTGACCTTTCCGGTGTGTTGTCGCAACGCTTCATGCCGATGGCCGTTCCACCGGGTCGGGGCGCATGCGGGTGGGAGCTGTGGCGGCCCAGCCGAGGGCGATGCGCAGCGGCCTGGCCGAGGTGGCGGTGGACCTGGAGGGCGGTGCGATCGGTGTCGGTCCACTCGCGCAGTCGGGGCCCAGGCGCGCAGCAGGGCGGCGCTGACCGGGGCTGACACGGTGCGGGGCCAGGGCGGGCATCGGCTTGGGCGGTGTCCTCATCGCGCCGGCCGGCGCGGCTCGGCCACACTAGCCGTGGCGGGTGTGGTCGTAGCCGCGGCCGGCGTACAGCCGGACCGCCCGGCGACGGCCCCGTGCGGCTCTCCCTTTCGCTGCCCTGACATGAAAGGAGTCGACCACGCGGCGGCCCAGTCCAGCCTCCGGTCCGCGTTCAGCTTCGCGAGCAGAGGACCTCGTGCAGCCGCTGCCGGACCCCGGCCTCGTTCCCGTCCCGCAGCCGCCGCCGGCACGTCATGCCCGACCCGAACCCCAGCTCCTGCGGCAGGTACTCCCACCGTGTGTCCCTGTGCAGCACTTACGAGAACCCGCACGCACAGTCCCTGCCGGTCCGCCGGCGGCATGCGGCCCGGACAGCGGAACCGGCGTCCCTGCGTGCGGGGTCAGTGCCAGGCCTGGCGTTCCAGGCTGCGGGGGTCGTCGGCCAAGGCCCACTCGGCGTCGATGCGCATGGTGGCCCGCCGGTCGGTGTCGTAGGGGTCCCAGCCGGGGTTGCCGGTCCTGGCGAAACGGATCCAGGCCTCGTGTACACGGGTGGCGAGGTCCGCGGGGGGCTTGTCGGGGCCGAGCAGGGCGGTGGGGCCGTTGAGTTCGGGCCGGTCCGCGAGGTCGAAGACGAAGGGCAGCTCGACCGCGTGGGTGGCGCCGAGCTCTCCGTCCAGGGCGTGGGAGCGCCAGGCGAACTCGTAGACGTAGGTGGCGGACTTCGGGTGGGCGGCGTGGGCGCCGGCGAGGGCTCGGCTGCCCGCGCCGAACAGGGCGTCGGCCATGATGGCGGATCGCAGTTCGGCGTGGGACGCCTCGGGGCGGGACGTGCGGTAGGTGTGGACGAGCTGCGCCGGATCCGGGTGTGAGCGCGCCGCGGTCTCCTCGACGTCGGCGGTGGTCGAGGTGGCGTACTTGCCCACCGGGACCAGGTAGAGGTTCGCCTCCTCGGTGTTGGTGCCGACGAGCAGGTCGACGCCGGCGCCGAGGCCGGCGGCGACGGCTTGGGCGGGCTGTGTGTCGAGGACCAGGCTGAAGGGGCTGAGCCCGAGCAGGGGGTCGTGGTGGGTGTCGGTCTGCAGGTCGATGCCCGCGAGCCGGGAGGCGGCCTCGACCAGGCGCTCGTCGGAGATACCGGCGAAGGCGTCGACGTGGGGATCGACGCCCAGGGCCTCGGCCGCCGCGCGGGTGACGCGGGCGGCCTGCTCGGTGCTGAAGGCGCCCAGGCCGCTGCCGCTCTGGACGATCGCCCGGCGGAACAGGCCGGCGCCCTCGCGGGTGGCGAGGACGCCGCCCACGGTGGTCGCCCCGGCCGACTGGCCGAAGAGGGTGACGTTGTGCGGGTCCCCGCCGAAGGCGGCGATGTTCTCCCGCACCCAGCGCAGCGCGGCGACGACGTCGAGCAGGCCGCGGTTGGCGGGCGCCCCGGGAAGGTCGAGGAACCCGGCGATGCCGAGCCGGTAGTTGAGGGTGACGAGGACGACGCCGTCGCGGGCGAAGGCGGAGCCGTCGTACAGGGTGGACCGCGTGGACCCGGCGACGAATCCGCCGCCGTGGACGAACACCATGACCGGCAGTCCGTCACCGCCGGCGGCGGGCGCGAAGACGTTGACGGTGAGGTAGTCCTCACCGCGGCTCCAGCCGGTACCGAAGTAGGGACTCAGGTCCACGTTGCCGAGCCTGCGTTCGGACTGCGGTGCGTTGGGTCCCGGCACGGTGGCGTCCCGTACGCCGTCCCATGGCTCGTGCGGCTGCGGCGGCGCGAAGCGGCCGGCGCCGCGGGGCGGGGCGGCGTAGGGGATGTTCAGGAAGGTGCGGGTGTCGCCCTGGCGCAGGCCGCGGACGGCGCCCTGAGCGGTGGTGACGACGGGTTCGGGATGGTGGTTCATGTCTCGTGTCTCTCCCCGAGCCTCAGGCCTGCTCGGTGTACGGGGCGAAGGGCGCCCAGCCCTTGATGGCGAACTTCTCTCCCTCGCGGACGACCTCGGTGGCGCCGTGGCCGCCGAAGTGCGCGGGGAAGACAAGGGCGTTGCTGTCTGCGGCCTGGCCCAGGAGCTTGCGGCGGGTGGCGCGGGCTTCGACGGGGTCCTCGCAGAAGCAGCTGTTGGCGTCGGGCTCGACGATCTGGATCGGGCTGTGCGTCAGGTCGCCGACGAAGAGGGCCCGGTCGGATCCGGACTCCAGCCTCAGCACGGACGAGCCGGGGGTGTGGCCGGGTGCGAGGTCGAGGCGCAGGTTGGCGTCGATCCGGTGGCTGTCCTCCCAGAGGTGGGTCAGGCCGGCCTCGTGCACGGGGACGACGCTGTCCTCGAAGACGTTCTGGTTGCCGCGGCCGAGCAGGGTCTTGTGCTCGTTGGCGGGGTTCCAGTAGTCGAAGTCGGCCTTGGCCATGAGGTAGGTGGCGTTGGGGAACGTCGGCGCCCAGGTCCGGCCGTCGAGGTAGGTGTTCCAGCCGACGTGGTCGACGTGCAGGTGCGTATTGATCACGATGTCGACGTCCTCGGGGCGGACTCCGGCACGGGCGAGGTTGCCCAGGAAGTCGGTGTTCAGACGGCTCCACACGGGTGCGTAGGGGCGGTCCTTGTGATTGCCGACGCCGGTGTCGACCAGGATGGTCCTGCCCTCGCTGCGCAGTACCCAGGTCTGGACCGCCGAGTTGACGATCCCGGTCTCAGCGTCCAGGAAGTCCGGGATCAGCCAGGACCGGTGGGCCTCCCACGCCTTGGCGGGGCTCTCCGGGACGAACGCTTCGGGCGTGAGGCCGACGGGACCGTAGTACTCCCGGACCCGGGTGACGGTGACATCGCCCAGGGTGATGGTGTCCATGGTTCTCTCCGATTCGGTCGGTTCCGTGAGCGCGGGCCGCGGGGCGCGGGCCCGGGCGAGATGCGGATGAGCGGTGCTCTTGACGGGTACGGGGGGTGCGGCCGTTCCATGAACGGCCCTGTTCCGCTCCTCGTCGATATCGCCGCCACCCCCCTTCGGGCCGCGTGAGTCCCGCGCGGCCGCAGTCGGTGGTGCAGGGGGCGCGGCGAAGCCATCGTGAACGTTCGGACGGCGCCGCTTTCGAGGGGGCGGTCGGGTGATGTCCTCGGTGATCTGGTCCGGGGGATGGGCGAGCGACGGCCTGCCTCGTCGACCGTCAGCAGCGTTGTGTGGTGTGTGTGGGCTGTGGGCCGCGCGCGTCGGAGATCACCTGGGCAAGCAGGCGCAGTGCTTCCTGCGAAGCGGAGTCACGTGCGGCTGTGGCAAGCACCAGATGGGAATCGTTGTTCAGCGGTGGCCGCAGGCTCTGCTGGGTGACGGTGAGGACGCCGACCAGCGGGTGGTGCATTTCGTACACGTTCGAGTCGCAAGGCCTCACCCTGTGATCGGCCCACATGGAGGCGAACTCCGGACTGCTCATGGCCAGCTCACCGACGAGCGAGGTGAGCCGGCCGTCGTCCGGATGGCGCCCTGCCACCATACGCAGGTTCTCGACGACGGCCCTTGCCTTGCCGGACCAGTCGGTGTACAGCGCACGGATGTGGGCGTCGAGGAAGATCATGCGGGCCAGATTGGGACGGTCGTTCGGACACTGCGGCGCGAAGGAGTCGAGGTGCGAGGCGAACAGGGCATGGCCCATCGCGTTCCACGCCAGCACATCGCCCCTGCGTCCACTGACCAGGGCCGGGACGTCGCCGAACGCATCCAGCAGATCGAGCATGGAGGCGTCGGCATGTTCTTCGGGCGGCCGGCGGACGACCGGGCGCCGTCTCACACTGCCGGCCAGGTCGTGCAGGTGGCTGCGTTCAGCCTCGTCCAACCGCAGGGCCCGGGCAAGGGCGTCCAGCACCTCGGGAGAGGCCCCCACGGACTGCCCCTGTTCAAGGCGCGTGTAGTACGAGGAGCTGACCCCGGCCAGCAGCGCCAGCTCCTCGCGCCGGAGTCCCGGCACCCGGCGCCGGTCTCCGTAGTCCGGCAGACCGACATCCTCCGGGCGCAGGCGAGCCCGGGAAGCCTGCAGGAAATCCCCGAGTTCTCTGTGTCCATGCATGAACCCCAGTCTGCGGGCGCGCCCGGCACGGAGCCTGACCCCGTCGGGGATAGGCACGGGCGGGTCCGGCTGCCCCTTCCGGCCTACGGTGCGGCTGTCGGCGTCGATCGGGTGGCTGTCCCCAGAGCTGAGTGGCCCTGGCCAAGGCGATGGTCCGGCGGGCGATCGCGGACCGGGTCCCGTTCGGGTGGGTGACCGCGGACGCCGCCTACGGCTACTCCAAGGGCCGGCGGTTCGAGCTGGAGCAGCGGACGTCTTCCACGTCATGGCCACCACCCGGCACGACACCGTGGTCACCCGCTGGGCGCTCGACCATCCCGTCCACGGCCTCTTCGACGGCCTGCCGCGGCAGAAGCAGAAGCGCCGCACGTGCGGCGACGGCGCCCACGACCGGCGCGTCCACGACTTGGCCCGGGCGGAGGCGCGGACCTGGCACCGGGACCACCGCCGGCCTGTGACGATCACGGTGGTTGTGCTCGCTTACGCCGGGGTGAGCCCCGAATGGCTCTCGGGCGCCGCGGCTCTGGTCGGCGTCCTGACGAACTCTGTGCAGCGCCGTTAGCACCAGCCGCGCTGGACCCGGCGCGGTGACGGCTCGCTCGACTCTCGACGAGTGACCGTCATTGTCTGAGCGTCTCGGTTGGCCAGCGTGGCCAGCCGAGACGCTCAGAGGCCGTTCCCTTTCCGAACCTCGTGTGACATCTTCGCTGGTCAGGCATGAAGTAGCGGCTGCCGCGGAAGTCTGGGCTTGTTGCCGGGCGAGAGGTCGTGGAGGTGACGGACGCCGTCGATGCGGGCGGTTCTGGAGATGCGGCAGAAGGCCGCGGCCGCGCAGGTGAAGCAGCTCGAAACCGAGCTGGAACGGGTGCGGTCGGCCCGGTCGGACGCGGAAGAGGTGCACCGGCGCCGGGTGATCGGCCTGGAGCAGTACCTGGAGGCGCTGGCCGAGGAGAACGCACCCGCCGACGCGGCCGGCGAGGTGTCACGGAGGAAGGCGGTCGGGCCGCGCCGGGCGGTGCCGCACCGGCGACAGGCGAGTGAGGTGGCGGAGTTGTCGCCGGACTACCAGGCGTTGATGGCCGCCGCGGCCGATGCGGGAGGCGGCGGGCTCGGTGCCCGGCGGGCAGCGGTGGTGCTGGGCTGGGACAGCGCGTCCGCCTCCCGTGTCGAAGGCGCGAGGGCCCGGCTGAAGCGGCTGGTGGAACGAGGCTGGCTGGTCGAGGCGAGACCGGGCAGGTTCATGCCGCCCGCGCCGGAACAGGCCCCTGATCCCGGGCGGCCAGGCGGCGGCTCATGAGCATGGTCGTCGACCACAGGATGACCGTCTCGCTGGTGTCGGTGCGGCGCTCGTAGTCCCGGACCAGACGCCGGCTGCGCAGGCACCAGGCGAAGGATCTTTCCACGACCCAGCGGCGGGGCAGGACCTGGAAGCCGCGGATGTCGTCGCTGCGGCGGACGATGTCCAGGACGACGCCGAGCTGCGTTGCACTCCAGTCGACCAGGTGGCCGGTGTATCCGCCATCGGCCCAGACCCGTGCCAGTCGCCCGAAGCGGCCCCGGGCCGCGGGCAGCAGGGTGCGGGCGGCGTCCCGGTCGGTGGTCGAGGCCGGGGTGACCAGCACGGCCAGCAGCAGGCCGAGCGTGTCGGTGAGCAGGTGCCGCTTGCGCCCGTTGACCTTCTTGCCGGCGTCGAAACCGCGTGAGGCGTGGGCGACGGCGGCGTCCGCCTTCACCGACTGCGAGTCGATGACCGCCGCACTCGGCTCCCGGTCACGGCCCTCAGCATCACGGACCGCCTCGCGCAGCCGGTCGTGCAGCTCGGCCACGCATCCCGCATCCCGCCAGCGGGCGAAGAAGGCATACACGCGCGGCCAGGGCGGGAAGTCCGGCGGCATCGCCCGCCGCTTGATGCCGTTGTCGACGAGGTAGCGCACCGCGTCGATCATCTGCCGGTGGCAGTAGCCCTCCGGCCGCCCGTCCCGGCCCGCCAGCCATCCCGGCACCGGCAGCAGGTCCCGCACTGCTGCCCACTCGGCATCGCTCATGTCCGAGCCGTACCGGGGCCGGCGCCCCGGGCGGTCGGCCGCGTTCCCGAACCGGTGGGCGAGACAGTCACACCCAGGAGTCGACGGACTGGACCCGGCCACCGACCACGCGACACTTCGACAACAGGGCCTCTTGCTTCTCGCTGGACTCGACACCCGCGAGCTACCAAGAGGCCCTCCCTTCATGCCCGTGCACCCGACAACTCACCCGATCCAGCACCCTGTTCGAGGCCCGGCCGACCACGCACACGGATAGAGAACAGCCAGCAAGCCGCAGGCGCGTCGGAACATGCTGCTCGACACCATCGAGCCCAGATTGACGGCGCGAGCAGACCGCGACCTGCTCGAGGCGGTGCGCGCTTTCACCGGGACACCCGACAAGTTGCCCAGCGACAGCAAGATCTCTCGACTGGTGGAGGCTCCCCGAGCCCGGCGAGTCGTACGGCGTCCAAAGAAGAATTGAGCAGGGTGGGCCCGACCACGGGCGTCGGGCCCACTTCGTCACCCGGATGTCCCGACGGCCCTACCGGGACGCCGCCGACACAGCGTTCGCACCGTACCGGGCCGCGCCACCAGCTTCGCACTGCCCGTTGCATCCGCCCGCTCCCGGACCGGGCGCGACGGCGTAGAGGCTGTTGCCTGCATTACCCCGGGATGAAGCCGGTCACGCGGGGCGGTCGGCGCAGTAGGCTGCCCATGCCGGTAAGAGGTTCTCGTCCGCTTGCCGGCATGGGGGATGGCATGTTGGATCAGGCGTTGTTGGCCTTGGCGTCGGCAGCTGGGGTGGCGGTGGCTCAGGCGGCCGGCACGGACGCGTGGCGGGGTTTTCGGGAGCAGGTGGCCGGTTTGTTCGGCCGCGGTCCGGCACCGGACGCCGCCCAGGCGGTGGCCGTGGAGCGGCTGGACCGGACGGCGGTCGAGCTGGAGAGGGCCGACGCCAGGGAGGCCGAGCGGGTCCGGGAGCAGGTGGCGGCCTCCTGGCAAACCCGGTTTCAGGACCTGCTGGAGGACCTGGACGATGCCGGCCGGCAGCAGGTAGCCGTGGAGCTGCGTGACCTGGTGGCGCTGGCCGACCGGGCGTCAGGAGGCGTTTCGGCCGGCGACGAGGGCATCGCCATCGGTGGTGATGCGCACATCCGGGCCGAAAACCAGGCGGCGGCCGCCGTGAAGATGGGAGATGTGATCTTCGGAAACCCTCCGCCGCCGGAGCGGGAGCAGAGGAGGAGCTGACCGCGCCCGGCACGGGGCCAGCCCCGCAGATCGCCGCCCGCACGTCGATTGTTGCGCGAGGCGGAGCGGTTGCTGCCCAGCAGATCGGCACGCTGGCGTATCACGCCGCGCCGCGGGCCCCGGTGTCCTGGCCGCATCGCAGCGGCAGCCCTCTGCCGCGGCAGGCGGACTGCTTCCAGCACCGTGCCGAAGTCGAGCACCTGGCGGCTGCGGTGGCCGGGGAACAGACGGTGGTGCCGTGCCAGGTACTGACGGGCACCGGGGGCATGGGCAAAACCCAGCTGGCCGCCCACTACGCTCGTACCGCCTGGCGGAGCGGGCAGCTGGACCTGCTGGTATGGGTGTCGGCCAGCAGCCGGGACGCGATCATCAGTGCTTACGCGCAGACCGGCGTCGAGGTGGCCGGGGCCGAGCCGGAGGATGCCGAGCGGGCCGCGGAGCGATTCCTGCACTGGGCGGAGACCACCGACCGGCGGTGGCTGATCGTTCTCGACGATGTGACCGACCCCGCCGACCTGCGCGGCCTGTGGCCACCCCACAACCCTCGCGGTTGCACCCTGGTCACCACCCGCCGCCGCGATGCTGCCCTGACCGGCCCCGGCCGCCACCGCATCGACGTCGGCATCTTCACCCCTGCAGAAGCCGTCACCTACCTGACCACCACCCTCGCCGTCCACGACCGCCACGACGACCCGGAAGAGATCGCCGGGCTCGCCGCCGACCTGGGCCATCTGCCCCTGGCCCTCGCCCAGGCCGCCGCCTACCTGACCGACCTCCATCTCGGCTGCGCTGCCTACCGGGCCCGCCTGGCCGACCGCACCCGCACCCTCCCCGCTCTCCTTCCCGACGCCGACGGGCTACCCGATGACCACCACACCACCGTCACCGCCACCTGGTCCCTGTCCATCGAACAGGCCGACCGGCTCCGCCCCCGCGGCCTGGCCCGCCCCCTGCTCCACCTGGCCAGCATGCTCGACCCCAACGGCACCCCCACTACCGTCCTGACCAGCTTCCCTGCCCTCACCTACCTCACCGAACACCGCACCCCCGTCGTGCCCGGCGACCAGCCCGCCCAGCCGCACCCGGTGAGCGCCGAAGACGCCCACGATGCACTGCGCTGCCTGCACCGACTCAGCCTCGCCGACCACACGCCTGACAGCCACCAACAGGCGGTACGCGTGCACTCCCTCATCCAACGTGTCACACGCGAGAGCCTGCCCGCGGCCCAGCGGGCCTCCCTCGCCCGCACCGTCGCCGACGCTCTGATCTCCGCCTGGCCCGACTTCGGCGGCGAGACGGGCCCCGGCAAGGCCTTGCGTGCCAACACCGAGACGCTGATGCACCAGGCGGACGACGCCCTGTACCAGTCAGGGCTCCACCCCGTGCTCCTCCGTCTAGGCAAGAGCCTCGGCTCGAGCGGACAAGTCGTCTCGGCCATCACACACTTCCGCCACCTGGCGCACGCCGCGCACCAACGCCTCGGCTCCGATCACCCTGACACCCTCACCGCACGGGGCGACCTCGCCCACTGGCAGGGGGTAGCGGGAGACTGGGCCAACGCATTCACGTCCTTCAGAGACCTGCTGGAGCATGCGATTCAGACCCTTGGCCCCGATCACCCGTTCACTCTCACCGTCCGCGGTCACCTCGCTCATTGGAGGCAGGAACTCGGGGACGAGGCCGGTGCAGCCGCCGACCTAGACGCTCTACTGGCTGACCGGAAACGGGTGCTGGGCTCCAACCATCCTGACACCCTGACCACGCAGGGGGATCTTGCCAGAGTGCGGGGGAAGCTGGGGGACGCGGCGCGTGCCGTGGCCGAGCTGGCCAGCGTGCTGGAGCAGGAAACACAAGTGCTCGGACCTGACCATCCCTCTACGCTCACCACCCGGCACAATGTGGCCTTCTACCGGGGGCAGGCGGGAGACGTTGCCGGTGCTGCGGCCGATCTGGCCGATCTACTTGAGCAGACAACACGCGTACAGAGCGCCAACAGCATGCTGACCCTCACCACGCGGGCCAACCTTTCCGAACTGCGGGGCAAGCTGGGGGACACGGACGGTACTGTGGCGGCCCTGGCCGACCTGCTGGAGGACATGCTCGCGGTGCTGGGCCCTGATCACCTCGCGACCCTCAGTACCCAGCGGGACCTTGCGCGTTGGAGGGGAAAGGCAGGCGATGTGGCCGGTGCTGTGACGGACTTGGTCAATCTGGTGAAGCATGCGAGCCGGGTGCTGGGCTCCGACCACCCCTACATGCGCACCATGCGCGCAGATCTTGTGCACTGGCAGGGGAAAGCAGGAGAAGCAGACGCCGAGCAAGGGACGAGCACTCAGGCGGTCGAGTGACCTAGGCAGTTCTCTTTTGGATCAGTCGGTCGTTGGTCCGGGTATGCCGTTGACCGATGCGCAGTGGGCGCGGATTGAGCCCTTACTCCCGGACCGGACGCCGAAGCGGGGTGGCCGCTGGCGGGGCCATCGTGAGGTGATCGACGCGATCGCCTACAAGTTCCAGACCGGTACCAGTGGGTCCATCTGCCGGAGAAGTACGGCAACTGGCGAGGGGTCCACTCAACCGGCTGCGGATGTGGGCCGTCGACGGGACCTGGGAGCGGGTCTTCACCGCGTTGACGGCCCAGGCCGACGCGGAGGAAGACCTCAACTGGGCGGTCTCGGTGGACTCCACGATCGTGCGGGCTCACCAGCACGCGGCCGGCGCCCGCGAAAAGGGGCTTCGGCCGGCGAACCCGACGACCATGCCATCGGTCGGTCCCGGGGCGGACTGACCACAAAGATCCCCCCTTGTCGCCGACGACCGCTGCCGGCCTCTTGCGTTCGTCCTGACCGCAGGCCAAGCTGGCGGCGCGCCTGTCCTCACCGATGTCATGGCCCGCCTGCGGATTGCCCGCCGCCGAGGCCGGCCACGCACCAGACCCGATGTGGTTCTGGCGGACAAGGCGTACTCATCCCGCGCGATCCGCGAGCATCTGCGAAAGCGCCATCCGGCCAGTGATCCCCGTCCCCGCTGACCAGCGCGGACACCGGCTGCGACGGGGCAGCCAAGGCGGCAGGCCGCCGACCTTCGACCGGGAGGCATACAAGCAGCGCAACACCGTCGAGCGGTGCATCAACCGCCTGAAGCAGTGGCGAGGCATCGCCACCCGCTACGAGAAGACCGCCACCATCTACCTGGCCGGACTCCACATCGCCGACGTCTTCCTCTGGTCCGCCCGATGATCCGAACGAGACCGTCTAGCTGCGGGAGCAAGAGGTACAGGACCTCATACGACATGCCCCAGCATTCGCCGTAGGGGGCAGCAAGTCGTTCCCGACCCGAGCCGACCACGGGCTACGAGATCTCGTATGACCCTGAAGCTACGCCCCTCTTTCGAATGACCGGGCTGCCTCGCCCCACCAATAGGCAAGGCCGTGACGGCAGGTCAGGGTGTCGGGATGGTCCGGGCCCAGCACTCGCAGCATGTCGGGCGGCAGTTCCTCCAGGGCGGTCGCGGCGCCCGCCGCATCCCCCGCCCACCCGCGCCAGGCGGCAAGATTAGCGTGGGCGGCAAGGGTGCCGTGATGATCTGGACCCAGCACTCGCAGCATGTCGGGCAGCAGTTCCTCCAGGGCGGTCGCGGCGCCCGCCGCATCCCCCGCCCACCCCCGCCAGAACGCGAGGCCATGGCGGGTGGCAAAAGTGTCGGGATGGTCCGGACCTAACACCCGCAGCCGATCGGACAGCAATTCCTCCAGGGCGGCCGCGGCGCCGACCGCATCCCCCGCCCACCCCCGCCAGAAGGCAAGGTTGGCGCGGCAGGTCAAGGTGTCGGGATGCTCCGGGCCCAGCACTCGCAGCATGTCGGGCGGCAGTCCCTCCAAGGCGGCCACAGCGCCCGCCGCATCCCCCGCTTCCCCCCGCCAGAAGGCGATGTCGTGGCGGGTCGCAAGGGTTTCGGGATGGTCCGGACCCAGCACCCGTAACCGGTCAGACAGCAGCTCTTCCAGAGCGGCTGCGGCGCTTTCTGCTTCCCCTGCCCACCCCCGCCAGGCGGCGAGGCTGGCGTGGGTGGCGAGTGTCTCGGGGTGGTCCGGGCCCAGCACTCGCAGCATGTCGGGCAGCAGTTCCTCCAGGGCGGCCACAGCGCCCGCCACATCTCCCGCCTTCCCCCGCCAGAACGCGAGGCCATGGCGGGTGGCAAGGGTGTCGCGGTGGCGCGGGCCCAGCACCCGCAGCCGGTCGGGCAGCAGTTTCTCGTAGGCAGCGGCAGCGCCCGCCGCGTCCCCCGCCCACCCCCGCCAAAAAGCAAGGTCGTTGCGAGTGGTCAGGGTATCGGGGTGGTCCGGGCCCAGCTTCTGCCAACACGCTTCAGTCAGACGTCGGAAGTGTTCGGTAGCTGCCTGCAGTTGACCACTCTCAACGAGGCTGCGGGCGCTGCGGAGCAGGACTGGGTGGGCAGCCGGGGCGTAGAGAACCTGTTCGGCATGGTGGATGAGGGCAGCGGTGTTGCCGCGCAGTGCTTGCGCCAGAGCGGTGTCGCGTTCGGTCGCGGGCCAAGCGTCGAGAAGAGCTTCCGCGGCAGCGCGGGCGGCACGGTCTCGCTGGTCAGGAGGGAGGCTGTCGCGGATGGCGCGCTGGATGAGCTGATGCACGCGCACAGCTTGATGCGGGGAGCCGGGATTGTGGTCGGCCAGGCTGAGCCGGTGCAGGATCCGGAGTACTCGGTGCACCTCCCCAGCGTCGGCCTCCTTGCGTCGCCGGGGGGTCTGCCCCGATCCGGAAGGCCGACGGCGTGACAGCCACAGGCCGAGACGCCGACCGGGTGGCTGGGGAGACGCTGTGCAGGCATTCAAGTAGGCGCAGGCTGCGGGAGCGGTCAGGACAGCGCTGGGAATGCCGGCAGGGTTGAGGAAGGCAGCCAGGTGAAGCAGAGGGCGGGCGAGTCCGGCCGTGTGCCGGTCAGCACGCTCCAGGGACAGATGCCAGGTGGCGGCCGCGGTGCGGGTCTGCTCGTCGGGCAGCAGGTCCGGGGCGAGGGCGGCAAGGGGGCGGCTGTGGTCGGCCAGTTGGCGGTGGTAGTCGGCGGCAGGCAGGTGGGCGTCGATGAGGTAGGCGGCGGCTTGGGCGAGCGCGAGGGGTAGGCGGCCCAGAGCGTCGGCCAGGGCGTCGAGGTCCGCGGTGGGTTCCTGGCGGTGGTGGGCAGCCAGGGTGGCGGCCAGGTAGGCGCGAGCCTGGCCCGCTGTGAAGACGTCGACGTCGAGGCGCCGTCGGCGGGCCCCGGTGAGAGGCGCTTCGCGCAGGCGGGTGGTGACCAGAATGCGGCCCCGGGGTGTGTCCGGTGGCCACAGTCCGTGCATCAACGTGGTGGCGGCCGGACCGGCCGGATCATGCTCGGGGGCGGCCAAGTCGTCCAAGACGATCAACCAGCGTTTGTCGGTGGCGGCCAGCCAGGCCAGCAGCTGCTCCACGGCCCGAGGGCCGTCCTGCTCCGTGCCGAGGAGGTCCTCGGCGGCCGCACGGTAGGCGTCGATAACCGCCTCTCGAGTGGCAGCAGTGATCCAGATGAGTAGGTCAAGTTTTCCCTGTTGCCACAGGCTGTAGGCGTGGTGGGCGGCGAGCTGTGTTTTACCGACTCCGCCAAGCCCGGCCAGTACTTGGCAACGCGCCTCCCGGCCGCCCTCGGCGGCGGTACGCTCCAGCCATGCGGTCTGATCGCGAGGCTGGAAGCACTCCGCTTCCGAAGGCGGGGTGCCAATGCGGCGCGGCCAGGTGAGCGGCGGGCGCACCAGCGCGGTCTTGCTCACTTCCGGTGTGCCGGAGACTATGCCGATTTCTGCCGCTGTGGAGGACGGGGCCGGGGTAAGGAGCCGGTCCAGTTGCTGCAACTGCTGCTCGCGGCCGGTGAACCCGGTTACGTCGCCAGGTAAGAGGCATGGCGCCTGTGCCGGTGCGGAATGCTGAGGGGCGGGCGGGGCCAGGGCGGGGTCGGCACTCAGCACTGCTCGTTGCAGGTGCTGCAGTTGCGGGCCGGGCTCGATGCCCAGCTCCTCTGCCAGCT
>NZ_BMQK01000021.1 GCF_014648075.1 Streptomyces ruber
CCCGCGGAGCGGGTCCCCCAGTGCTGCGCACTGGGCAATGAACGAAGGCGCTGCACGCCTTCGAAACCCGCTCCGCGGGTTTTCGGGAAAGCGCTGCGCGCTTTCCTGGAATCCCCGCTTCGCGGGTCTTCCGGATTTCCGCTGCGCTCCAATCCAAAAAGCAGGGTATTGCCGCTGCGCGGCAATACCCGGGCGTCCGCTGCGCTCCCGCCCAACCGGCTCCGCCGGGCAGCAAGGAGGGCGGGTGTGTCGCGCCGTGAGCTGTGTGAGGCTGAAATTCGGGCCCGCCGCCCCCAGGGCCAGGACGTGGCCGGCCCAGCGAGCCCCGTGCCAGAACCCGCCTTCCCCGGATCAAGCACGTTCCTGCCGGGCCAGCCCCGAGCCATGCATCAAAAGCAGCGCAAGACCAAGTCTGGAACTAGACCACACTCCCGATCCGGGGTGCTGCATCATCTGGTTTCGCATGTACCTTTGGCGAAGTCGGAGAACATCGCCGGACCATACTGCATCACATAATGTGCTGTGTAGACTCTGATATTTTACGCCATCACCCCAGGCGGTCGAGGGAATCATGGGAACCTGTGCACCGATGTCACCGAGAAGTGCCACGACGTGACGGGTGATTACGGATCGAGAAAGCCTCAACCCTCAGCTGAGCGCAATGCTCGATGCTTACCCTTGTGCATTTCCTCATTGGAATATCCCTCCCGAGTCGCTCTGAGAGGGGCAAGTGGGATTCAACACGGAGAGCGAGTTGCCGCTGGTTGGTGCCGCCACGTGCTCACGGATGGTAGCGGCACTCCTGCCCCGAATCGAGTTGCTGAGCTTGCTGGAGAACGTTTCCGTCAGATGCCTGCAGACCAACGTCCTGCTCCGCCACCCTGATGGGATGCGTATCGAACATGAGACCCTCAACGAATACGCCCGCGCAGTCGCCCGCAGGGAAGTCAGCGCGCTGCGGCTGACGTTCATGGTGATCGTGGGAGCAGTCGTTCTGACCGCCGTCCGGACCGATCGGGACCAGCTTGCCTTGTATGCCGCCTTCGTTTGGCTGGCGGTGGGCACTTTGGACTTCGGTGTTCGCGAGCGCCGCGCGGCGCGAATCGCCGACTTAACCAGAATCGAAGGTCGAAGGGTGGGCCGTGACCCTTACGAACTCGTGCGCGAGGAGGTCGTGCATCGCTACCCCGACCGCGAGGTGTACCTGCTGCTCACCCTCGCCGGCCTCTCCTACGTTGGGCTGAAGAGCCTTCTCTCCTCTGTCCATGTCGCGGGGCTTAGTCCAGCGGACGCTCCAGCCATCCTGACCACCGCCGTCAGCCTGCCGGGGTTGATCGTGGCAGTGAGCGTCATGATCCCGCGCGTTCTCAGAGCATGGGGTGCCAAGGAGAAAGACGCAGGGCAGGGGCGCGGTGCGGCGTCGTCCGGGCGCGCCGACATCATCCGAGCGGAGAAGGAAGGCGAGGCCGCCGTTCTGCGAGCCCGAGCAGAGCTGAGGCGAGCCGATGCCGAATACAAGAGGGCAGAAATGGGTCTCGCCCCGCTGCCGCCCGCGCAGCTCCCACCGCCGGACGAGCCACCCGAGCTGCCACCGGCGTCCGGGAACGGTGCCGCTGCAGGAGGAACTCCGCAGCCTCCGTCCCTCTGACTACGCGTCCCCTTCGCGCCCCGAACCCCGAGGCTGCCCCCTGTCCGCCTGTCCCGCCCTCCAGGCATGGGCAAGCAGGGGGCATCCAACACAATCGGCTCTCCCGCACATGCCCGCCACAACCGGCCCCGCCACACACCTCGACCACAGCACGCCGAGGCACTCGGCCAGAGCAGCCGAGCCCCCGGCCCATGCCGAACGGTCCGCCCTCATAAAATCGAATACATGACCGATTCCCGTCCGCCGTCCCGCCTCGAGCTGCTCACCTTCGCCGAACGCGTCGCCGAGCAGCAGCTGGCCCAGGTGCGCCGGTGGAAGGCGGCGGAGGAGCGTCGGTGGCGGAGCGGGAACGGGGTGCGGCGGCGCGGCCGGCGGTGCCGGAGTGGACGGTGGAGCGAAGCCTGGGCGGGCGTGCGTCGGCGGCGTATGTGCACGCGGGCGGCTGTCACATGGCGGGCAAGCGGGCGCAGGGGTGCCGCGGGAGGTGGCGATGCGGGCGCTGGCGGAGGGTGTTCAGGCATGCCCGCACTGCCGCCCGGACACCGAGCTGGGCGTCCTGGAGTAGCGCGGTGGGCGGCCGGCTGGCTGTACGTGCGGCTGCGGAGTGCCGTCTCGGCAGGCGGGTCGCCCCCTGCCGCTCACGGCGCTGTGGTCGCGGCCAGCCGCGGCGCCGCAAGGGATGCGCAGGGAGGACGGTCCATCCTGCCCTCACGCTTCAACAGGTTTGGCACGCTCGCGCAAGGCTCCCTTGCCGGTTGTGCCCTGTAAGGCGGCAAGCGGAAAGCTCGGGCGGTGGCGGGTCGGCTTGTTGCCCTCGATCGCAGCCGCTGACGCGCGTCCGCGCGATCAGCGGCCGCAACCATGGGCGGGGCTGCGGTCGTACATGCGGACACAGCACGGAAATCCTCCAGCCGGACAGGACACCGCGGCAATACCTGGACCAGGCGGTCACTCGGCGGGGTTGTCCCCGCCAGGCACTGTGAGCAAGAACCATCCGCCCCGAATCGGGCTCGGTCGGAGCCGGACTGGTCGGCCGCTGGCCGCTGCCGAGACGCTCCCGGACCGGGACCAGTCGTGAATGCGCCTGCCGGGACAGGCGCATTCCGGCGGGTCAGGATCGCATCCTCCTCAGGACGGGTGAATACGGAGGGATGTGATCGCCCAGGGTGATCCTTCACTGCACACTCGTCTCACCACCCCTCCGATCACCTTGAAGGTGTACACGCACTTTGGTGAACAGGACGCGCCCTGCCTCTCATGAAAGAGGTCCCTGCATGACTCGTGTACGCACTGCCCTTCCCGCTCTGGCGGTGGCCGTCGCGGCCGCCCTCGGCCCGGGCGCGGCCCCGGTCTCCGCCGAGACCCCGCTGCAGAGAGCCGACCGGCTGATGACGATGGGCTACGCGGAGTTCGCCCGGCAGCCCCATGCCGCCCCGTTCGACTGGGAGACCGACGGCTGTACCGGCCTCGATGTGGCCCGGCAGGCCACCTTCCGTCAGGCGTGTGTCCAGCACGACTTCGGCTACGGCAACTACGGCCCCTCCAGCACCCTCCGACTGGATCCGACGGACACCCGCCGGGCCTGGATCGACAAACGTTTTTATCAGGAGATGCGGCAGATCTGCACCGACCAGCACGGCAGCGACGGCCAGTGCATGGCCGACGCCGAGACCATCTACGGCGGAGTCCGGCTGCTCGGCGGCCTGCGCTGGTAACGCGAAAGGGGCAGCCGCTCAACCAGGCCGGGGGTCGCAGTCGCAGCAGTTACCCCGGCCCCGCCCTGTGTCCAGCGTTCCCGTAACTGCGTGCGTCGGATCAGGACCCGTCAGGGTCTGGTGAGCGATGCGCGGCAGCCATGTGTCCACCACGTCGTGCGACTCGTCGGGAGCCGGATCGCGACTTCCACCTGGCGCGTAGGCTGGAGACCGGCCGGCACACAGCGACCAGTGGGCGCAGTACCCGACCCGCTCAGCTCCCGCTTGCTCCGCGTCCGTGCCCGCCCCTCGCATAGTCGAGCAGTGCCTCCACTGACTCGCTGGCGCCCGAACGTGCAGAGCGCGGGCTCGATAGACCAACGGCTGGCTGTGCAGGTCTCTACGGATGTCGTTCCGCGGTGGAAGCGGGAGTCGGCTACGCGCCCCGCCCAAGATTAATGTCACTGAGAGCGGGAATCACTGCGATTGCATTCCCGCAGGCGGCGCTGCCACTTGCGGTGACATCCGGTCTCGTCGCGGTTCGTGGCCAGGGCAACCAAGTGACATCCGTCGACGCGTCGAAACGACTCCCGCTGAGACCTCCATAGCCAAACAGCACAAGCCGGGGTCAGGATCATGGACGGCTGCGGCCGTCAACGGTGCGAACACCTCCTCGGACAGACCGACGCGTTCGAGCGGTGGCTAGCGCACCGCATAAGCCCCAAGTGCCGCGCGCCGGTCTTCCGGCCCGCGCGCTGCGACGTCGAGGTTCAGCAGCCGAGCCACCTCGGCTGGCAGGAGTGCCGGTGCCCCTGCCCCGTTCCGCTCTTCGCCGCCCATGGGCAGCATCCTGTGCCGATCCCGGCCCACCCCCAGAAGGTGAGCAGACGACGACCCCCGGGGCTTCCATGAAGACCAAGGAGCCGCCTGCCCTCACATGGCGGTCACCGGAACACGGTTTCACCCGTCGGTCGGCCGAGCCGCAGCGGTGACGTGACGTCACATGCCGAGCGCCCCGCTCAGGAGACCACCTGCCGTGTCGACTCCCTCTGCCGGAACCGCGAACACGGGGCCGATCAAGTCGATCGGCTGCGCCGTCTTCCCGTCGCCGGGAAACAGGCCGGCAGGTTGAGCCTGCGCGAGTGGGGCAAGGACCGCACCGCCCAGCACGAGCAGGGCGCTCGCTGCCCCAGCGGTCAGGACACGACGAAGGGTGTGCATGAGGAGACCTCTCACAACAGACGGGCCGGACGGCGGATGCCGTGCGGATTCCCCGGAGGCTGTCCGGCTGCTGGCGGGCGAACGCGCCCGCGTCACCGCCGAGCGGGGCGTGCGGGAGCAGGGTGCGGGCAGGCGGGGCACGGTCGCGCTCCGGGCGGTGACCTTCCCGGGGCCGGGGACGGTGCGGGTGGGTGGGGTTCAGTTGAAGGCGACCTGGGCGGCGGTGAAGGTGAGGTCGGTCAGGCCCTTGGTGGCGCAGTCCGGGTTGGGGTGGACCACGACGGGCACGACGGTGAAGGTGTCACCGGTGAGCGGGCCGTCGACGATGGGGCCGCCGATGGTGAGGGTGCCCTTGGTGGGGTCGGTGTTGATGTGGCGTCCAGGGTGCTCGTCCGCCCGGTGTTCCAGTGGATGGGCACCGTCAGCTTCGCGGTCAGCAGCAGCGAGCACGGAGTGCCGCCCTGCGCGCTCGCGCTGCCGGTGACGCCGGAGATGTCGGCGGACTTCAGCTCACGGTGCGCGCCGTTGGGCGACAGGCAGTTGAGGAGCTTGGCGCCGCCGGTCACCGCGGCTTCCTGGTTGGTCGCGCGGCCGCTGCACCAGGCACACGGCGTGTCAGGGCGTCCAAGCGGCGCTGTCGCCCGACCGGGGGACACAACACCTGCGGACGGGCTCGTACACGCAGTCGGGCGGCCGCCTGACTGCGTAGGTCAGGACGGATGAAGCCGGGTTATGCGGTCACTTGTCGGACGATCTTCTTCCTCGTCTTCCGTGTCCTGCGTAGGACCTACGGCGTTGGGTCGCCTGATTGATGGAGTTGCCCGACTAGAGGGAGAACTGATGAGCACCATGATGCGCAAAGTGGTTCTGGTGACGGGTGTTGCGGCCGCGATGCTGGCCGGGCCCGCGGCGGCCGTGGGACAGGCGGCGGACGAGCCCGGGCAGGGCATCCCGGCGCTGATCGTGTCCCCGGCCCCGGGGAAGATCACCAAGGAGCGGAAGATCACCGACACATACAACTACGCCCCGGGCGGCTCCTCCTCGCAGCAGAGCAGTTCGTCGTCGGCCCCGCAGCCGCCGGAGCCCGGCCCGGTGACCAACCTCAAGGACACCGCCAACTCCACCGTCCAGTCCGCCACCTCCGGTGCGTCCAGCACCGTGGACTCCGCGCTGAAGTAGTCCGTCGCCGCAGCGCAGGCAGCAGAGGCGGCCGGGCGGCGGGGCATGCCCGAACCGGGCGCTCCCCGCCCGCCGCACCCCCAGGCGGAACCGGCCGGGCGCCGGGACAAGGACGAGAGGCAAGGATCAAGTGCAGAACATCCGTGAACCCCTGCTGGGGCGGCGGCGGGTCTGGCTCGCGACAGCGGCAGTCGCGCTGACACCGCTGGCAGCGCTTCCCCAGGCGCCCGGCGCCGAAGCGGCCGCAGGATCATCCAAGGTCTTCACCCGAAGCGGAGAGTGGGAACCCCCACGGGGCGTGACGGAAGCCACCGTGTACTTGTGGGGCCCGGGCGGGAACGGCGGTAACGGCGGCGGAGGAGGCGGAGGCGCGAGCAGCTGGCTCCCCGGCGGGTCCGGAAATCGGTACGGCGGCGGAGGTGCGGGCGGCGACAGCGGCGGAGGCGGCGGAGGCGGCGCCTACATCGCCTGCCAATTCGATGTCTATGAGGGGGACGTCTTCTACGTCGACATCGGCAGGACGGACCACGTGGGCGCCAGGGAAGCAAACGGCGGGGCCGCGGGCCCGAGCAACCAGCCCGGAGCAGGGCGCAGAAGCGGGCTTGCCGGCGAGAAGGGGGACGACAACCAGGCCTCCGGCGAGAGCACCCAGTTCCAGCTCGAGACGCAGTCCCGGCGGCAGCGCTCGCCGCAGTACACCGCCCTGGCCGAGGCGCCGGCAGGGCAGGAGGGCCGCCCCGGTCTCGGCGGAGGCGGCGGCTACGTCGCCAGCCAGGGCAGCCACGGAAAGGGCGGCAAGCCCCTCGGAACCGGCGGCCCCCCGACGGCCCTGAGCGATCAGGGCACCTGCGAGTCGGGCACCGGACGGCTCGCTGCAAGGCAGGGAAGGCCTGGCCGCCAGGGCGGCCAGGGTTCCCCCGGAACGGCGGGCAGCAAGCAGGGCCAAGGCCTCGGCGGAGTCGGCTCCACCCAGCCCGGAGCCGGGGGAGAGCCGGGCGTCTTCCACCGCCCCGACGGCCGGGACCTGCCAGAGGGCGTTGCGACCGGCGGCGACGGCGGCTTCGGAGGGGACGGCGGTGTCGGCTCCGGGCGCCCCAGGCTGGCCGAACCAGGCAGTCCGGGCAAACTCGGCGAACCCGGAGGTGACGGCTACGCTGTCATCACCTGGGCAGGACGCGAACGGGAAGGACGCGGGCGAGAGAACCGCGAACGGGAGGACCGCGAACGGGAAGAACGGTAACAACCGGGACAACAGCCCGACCGACAGCGAGGCTGAGCCCACCCGGCACCGCACCGCGGGCCCCGGACGCCGCAGCCAGTTGACTCTTTTCGCCACCCTCACCGCGGAACCGGGGCGTGCGGGAGCTGCGAGCCGACAGGGCGCGTCCACACTCGAGGCGGTGGGCCGGCGAGCGGCCCGCCGGCCCCACACGGGGCGGTGGGCCGGCGGGCCTCGTGCAGGGCGCGGCAGTTCTTGCTCAGGAGTACATCCCGGCCGCCGCCGGGCGGACCCACAGACCCGTCGATCTGTCGAGGATCACGCCGTGCTGCCCGGGCAGAGCGTGTCGGCCAGGACCGGGACGACCTCCAGGGCGGAGCGAGCGCCACCGCAGGCATTCTGCTGTTGGGTAGAGACCACGGTCATCAGCGCGGTGTCGAGGCCGCCGGGAAGAAGATCAGCAGGCTGAGCCTGCGCCGGGCTGGCATGCACTGCGGCACCCAGGACGAGCAGAGTGCTCGATGCCCCAGCGGCAAGGACACGACGAAGGGTGTGCATCGGGAAACCTCCACAACCAAGACGGGCCGGACAGCGGATACCGCACAGATTTTCGGCGGCTGTGCGGTCCGGGGCGTCGAACGCGCCAGCCTGACGGCAGAACGGGGCGTGCGGGAGCAGGGTGCGGGCAGGCGTGGCGCGGTCGCGCTCCGGGCGGTGACCTCCCCAGGGCCGGGAAGAACCCCGGCCCGCGCAGCGAGAGGCCGACGGGCCAGGGACGGTGCGGGCGGGTGTCAGCCGAAGGTGACCTGGACGGTGTCGAAGGTGAGGCTGGTCAGTCCCTTGGTGCCGCAGTCCGGGTTGGGGTTGGCCAGGACCGGGACCACGGTGAAGGTGTCGCCCTTGAGCGGGCCGCCGACGACCGGACCGCCGATACTGATCAGGCCCTTGGCGGGGTCGGTGTTGACGGTGGCGTCCACCGTGCTCGTCTGGCCGTTGTCCCAGTTGAAGGCCACCGTCAGGTCGGCGGTCAGCAGCAGCGAGCAGGGGCTGCCGTTCTGCGTGTGCGCGGTGCCCTTGGCGCTCACGTCGGCGTTCTTCAGCTGGGGGTGGGAGCCGTTGGGCGAGAGGCAGTTGACGACCGCCGCGTCGCCGGTCACGCCGGCCGTCTGGCCAGCCCCGGTCAGGGCCGGATCGAAGTTGATCACGCCGTGGCCGGTGCAGGTCAGGTCGCCGGCGGCGGCGTGGGCGGCGGTGGCGGGCAGGACGAGCCCCGCCGCCGACAGGGCTGCCGAGGCCGCCAGGACGCCGAAGCGGTGCAGCCGGGAACTCGGGGACGTGCAGGGGCGTATGGACATGCCGATCCCTCCTGTTGCTGACGCGTGTCAGACCGCGACCAGTGTCGAGGCGAGACAACCAGCCACTGAAGGGACGTGCGGGGGCGTGCAGGCAGTCCTCACGGGGCGCCCGGAGGTTGTTACCCGGCAGTGAGGGCACCATGCGGGACGGACGATGCCGACGGGACACAGTCCGTCCCGCCAGCACCGGAGAGGCCCGCGCGGCAGGGCTGCACGGCGAAGAGGGGCCGCCGGGCCGGGCCGCGGCCGAGCCCGGCGCTGATCGGCCGCGCGGCAGGCGAGCGGGGCGCGCCGCCGCCCACGTGCCTGTGCCCGAGCACGTCCACGCTCCGCACCGCGCGGATACGTGGTTATGCCAAGGCTCGCCCTGTCGCCCAGACCGTCGTCGAGGACAGCGACCAGGAGGTCGCCGACGACTGATGCGGAGCACGCTGCTCGAACAGCGCCGCAAGACGCTTCTGCACAACCTGCCCGATCCGGGTGATGAAGTGCAGCCGCGCGGTGGGGTGGGGAGCCTCCTGAACGTTGTCTGCAACGTCCGTCGTTTCGTCTTGTTCGGGAGGCCCGCTGTGCTCACCATCCGTCGCGGCGTCACCGCTGCTGCCGCAACCGTTGCACTTCTCACCGGCGGCATCACTGCAGCCGCACCGGCTCAGGCGTTGGACCCCAACGTCCTTCTCGACATCTCTGGCACCGCCATCAACATCACCGGCAACGCTGTAGCAACACTTGGCGACGCTGTTCCGAAGGCCCTTGCCGGGTAAGCCACGGACGACCCCGCGGTATGGCATATGAACCGTTCCGGGTTCGGTAGAGATCTCAGATGTTGGGTGCGACCTGGGATTTCGTTGTTGCGAGGTAGTGGTTGTTCTCGTATTCGACCGGCGGGACGTGGCCTATCTCACCGTGGAGTCGCCGGTGGTTGTACCAGTCGACGTACTCAGCGGTGGCGAGCTCGACGTCGGACAGCGTCTTCCAGGGCCGCCAGGGCTTGATCAGTTCGGTTTTGAACAGGCCGATCGTGCTCTCCATCAGGGCGTTGTCGTAGGCGTCGCCCACCGATCCGATGGAGGCGGCGATGCCGGCGGCCTCCAGGTGGCCGGCGAGCCGGAAACTCGTGTACTGCGACCCGGCATCCGAGTGATGGATCAACTGGCCCGGCCGGACGGGGTGGTGGTCGCGGTCGCGTTGCTACAGTGCCATCTCCAGGGCGTCCAGCACGAAGACCGTTTCCTTCACGGTGGCCGCGGACCAGCCGACGATCCGGCGGGAGAAGGTGTCCACGACGAAGGCGACGTAGACGACGCCTGCCCAGGTCTTCACGTGGGTGAAGTCCGCGACCCAGCACCGGTTCGGGGCGCCGGCGACGAAGTCGCGGTCGACGAGGTCCGGGGCCCGGTCGGTCTGACCGCCGGGCAGCGTGGTGATCACGCGCCGGCCGCGGACGGCGCCGGTGATGCCGAGCTCGCGCATCAGCCGCTCGACGGTGCAGCGGGCCACCGCGTGGCCCTGCCGGTGCAGTTCCCGCCAGATCTTCCTCGCGCCGTAGACACGGTAGTTGGCCTCGAAGACGGCGCTGATGTGCTCTTTCAGCTCGGCGTCCCGCACGGTCCTGGCGGACGGCGTGACCTGTCGTTTGTGGTGGGCGTAGTAGGTGGCAGGGGCGATCTTGCAGTCGTGTGCGCTGAGCACGCGGCAGATCGGCTCGACACCGCCGAAGCGGTCCCGGTGCTCGTCAATGAACGCTACGAGCGCGTGTGTGGCCGGTCGAGCTCGGCCGCGAAAAAAGACGCCGCGGCCTTGAGGATCTCGTTGGCCCGCTTGAGCTCTGCGTTCTCCTTCTTCAGCCGCTTCAGCTCGGCCGACTCCTCGATCGTGGTGCCCGGCCGGACGCCGGCGTCGATCTGGTCCTGCCGGACCCACTTGCGCAATGTCTCGGTCGTGCCGATCCCGAGCTTGGCCGCGACCGCTTTCATCGCAGCCCACTCGGTGTCGTAGTCGGGCCGCACCTCGGCGACCATCCGCACCGCACGACGGCGCAGCTCAAGCGGGTAAGGGGAAGGACGTGCCATGACTCGATCCTCTCAAATGATCGAGTCCCTACCGAACCCGGAACGGTTCATTGTCGGTCTTGGGCGAGCGGTTGTGCTCGATGGGCCGACCCAGCACGGTCGCCCGCCGGGCCGTCGCCGGATCGTCGCCCGCCTCCAGGCGCTCGCGCTCGATCCGGTCGGCGTCCGGGTGCTGGCCCTCCCCCAGAAGCAGTTCGGCCTGCCGCTCGGTCACCACGTCCCCGGCCGTAAGGCCGACCGCGGCCAGGCCCCGGCCCTTCCAGACGCCGGGCGGGACACCGGCTTCGTCCTGGGCGGCGCGCAGCGGCGTGCCCGTCCGGCGGTGACCGTCGCCGACCATCACGCCACGGAAGAGGTAGCGCACCCCGTTCCCCGGGCGAACTGGCGACATGCTAATCATCGGCCCATGGAACCCCGGGCGTGACCTGCACAAAAGCGTGATCCGTGGTTCTTCCCGCCGGGCGGGAGGGCATCACCAGATCTTTACCGGAGCGCCCGCCAGGCGGGCCGCCGGGCCAGCCCAAGACGGTAAGCCGCCGACCTGTGCACAGTCCGCCGCATGACTACCGAACTGCTCCACGGAGACCTCTGCCCGCTGTGCGGCCGGCCCCTCACGCTGCTCCCGACCGTCATCGTCCGCTCGAACGTGCCGTACCCCACCCGGACCGACTACCTGCCACACTGCACCGCCTGCGCCGACGACCTGCCTAACGTGCAGAGGTGGAACGACCTGATGAACGACCGCTACGGCCTCTGACCAGACCGTGCGAATGCTGCGCGCCAACCACACCAGCACCACCCAGCCGACTCCAACGCCATTTAACGCGCACCAACGCACCACTCCCCCGACAACCCACCACTGAGCGCACCGCGTCACCGACGCCCTTCAACACGACCAGCCACCACCGCCCCCGGCCGACCGGCCGGGGGCTTCGTGCATCGGTGGAGGAGTTCGCCGTGCCTACGTACGAGGTTCTGCCCCGCTCCACCGCCGACCTGGACCGCCTCACCCAAGAACAGCGCCGCCTATTCCGCCGCACCGTGGCTGCCTTCGTCGAGGACCCGCGCACCGGCGACTTCCGGCAAGCGCGCGGGTTCGCAGAATTTGGCAACGGTCAGCCGGGGAACCCGTCCACCAACTGGGCGGTTCCCGGCGTAGAACGAGTGGGTTCTGCCCGGCTGGCCGTAAGGGCCTTGGGACGGGTGCCGGTGCTCGGAGATACGAATTCGGCCGCAGTGAGCCTCACACACGGTCTCCTCGGGCGGAGGTGAGTCGATGATGTACGAATGACATACATAGCTCCCCCGGAGTGGCCGCCGCCAGCTGGATGGCCGCCGCCGTTCGACGACTGGACACCGCCGCGGGGTTGGACGCCGAATGCTCGCCGCCCCGTCCGCATTCCGCCGGACGGACACGGCATCCTACTGCCGGGGCTGCCCGGGGCTGAGGAACCCTCCGCGCCCGAACCACCGGCCGCTGCCGCAGATGGGCGCCCCAGGGTCGTGGTGCGGATGCTTGCGCTGTGGGCGCGGTCCGTCCAGCGCGACGCCCACAGCTACTACCAGGCCGCGAGCAAGGCAGCATGGACGGACCGGGCGATCGACTATGGAGAGGAGTGGTCGCCCACCGGGGACGATCTCGCTCGCGTACTTGAGGACGTCTAAGTTCGGGGGTACCGCCTCGTCATGTCGGCCTACCAGATGGAGCGCTGGTCGCGGGCCCACCAGCAGATCACCGGCGGCGCCAAGGAGTCGGACGAGCTCCTGGAGAAACTGCGCAACACCATCGAACACCTCGACGAGGCGTCCTTCACCGACCTTGTCGCGCAGAAGGGCCCGCCCGACCCGAAACGCAAAAGGAAGAAGTGGTCCATCGAGGAGCTGCCCGGCAAGGAGCTCTTCCTGGGGTTCGACGCTGGCTATACCGAGGCCGCGTTCGGCTTGGTAAACCTGCGGGATGTGACGGAGCGGGCACGCCCGTACGCCCAGCTTGATGCACCCGACGAGCCGTCGTTCGACGACTACGAGCCCGATTTGTACGATCCTGGAAGCGATTGATTCACGCCTGCACAGCAGCACTTGTACAAACCGGGCGCTCCCTCACCTGGTGCCGGGCGGGAGCTGCCCGTGGGCGAGCCAATCGCGCCCTGAGACGTCACTTGGGCAGCTTCGCTATTCGGTGATCCCGAAGAGCCTCCTCAGCCTGAGGGGGTCGGCGGTCTCGGCTGCCTCATTGAGGATGCGGTCCTGGCGCAGGCCGACGAGAGTGAGTCCTTTGGGTACGTCGTCGCGCAGGAGGGCCTTGCCGATGGCGGGATGGTCGGGGTCGAAGGTTGATCTCTGACTGACAATCAGCCGGGGGTTGGCCGAGGCGGGCCAGCGGCGGTGTCGGTAGTCGAGCCAGTCGGCGGCGATCTGGTGGGTGAGTTCCTCCAGATAGAGGGTGTGGCGTCGGAGACCATAGCCTCTTCCACCGCGCTACCTTCTCAGGCAGCACCTTTGCGTTCTGCGACGCGGAATACCGCGGCGGAGGCGTCGACTTCTCCGAGGCCAGAGGTGAACCGCCTCTCAACCTGGTGCCACGACACGGCCACGCCCCGCCAACGGGGCTGTTCTCGCCTTGGAACTCCTAACGGAATGAGTGTTCGAGTCAGGAGTCGATCTCCCAGTGAAGGGCACCGGCTTGGGCGGGTGCTTTCAGCGCCTCCCTGAGGGTGGCCGGGTCGGTGCCGGGCGGCAGGTCCACTGAGAGGTAAGTGCTCTGAAGCCACTCGTGCGGCAGGGCGGCTTCGACGACCTTGCCGTGAAGGAGCTCATGCAGCTGGTTCCGGTCCTGGTGGTCCGCAACGAGCGCGACACGAAGGGTCCGGTGGCCGGACTTCTGCACCACCGAGGCCACCAGGTGGGCGCTGTCGATGGTCACCACGTCGAGGTAGCAGATCCCGTAGGTGAAGAAGGGTGATTGTGCCGGTGAGAAGCAGCAACGCGTGATGGTGAGTTCTGGGAACGAGTGAGGGTGCTCAGCCGCTGGGATGTCGGTGACATTCAGCAACGCTGCGGAGCCGCAGGCCCTTTGGCTCGGCTCACGTCCTGGTGGTGTAGGTGTGAGTTCGAGTGTGGGAAGTGAAGCCTATGGACTCGTAGAGCTGTTTCGGGACGGGGTAGGCGGCATCTCCGCGGCAGTAGACGGTGGCGTGGTCCCCGCCGGCATCGGCGAAGGCGTGGAGCACGGCGGTGCAGACGGCGCGGGCCAGGCCGAGGCGGCGATGTTCGGGATGGGTGCCGACCGGCTCGAACTCGCCGATGCGGTTGGTCTCGTCGTACCAGCCCTGGCAGTAGGCGACGGCATCACCGGCGGGAGAGATGACAATGAGATCGAGCTCTGGGCGGTAGGGCCACATGCTCCTCATGCGGGCATGGCGCTCGGTGGTGATCCGGGTGGAGCCGAACGCGGCCCGGTGCGCTGCCGCCCGTCCGGCGGTGTCTGTGGGGTCCTGCTGGGCCCGGATCAGATAGCCGTCGGGCAGTGGTGGCAGGTCCGGCAGGTGGGTGAGCGGTCGGCGCATCACGGTCATGAAGGGGCCATCGGGGGCGCGCTTGTAGCCGCGCCGCTCCAGCGTGACGGCCAGGTGCTGTTCCGTCTCGGCGATCTCGACGTGCAACGTTCCGGGAGCCGTCTGCTCGGCCCAGTCGAGTACTTCGTCGGTCAGCTGGGAATGGCTCGGGTCGACCTGGAGCATGAGGGTGTCGGGCAGCTCGAGCCAGCCCCAGGCCAGGGTCTGGTCCTCGTCGGTCCAGATCGCCGTGGGGTGCCCGTCGGCCCGGTCGAGGGCCAGGCACCAGTTCCAGGCGAGGTCGCCGATGTGACGGTAGCCGGTCGCGGGGAAGACTCGGGTGGCCAGGTCCTGCATGGCGCGCAGCGCCAGGGGACCGGTGTAGGTGTGGCGTTGCATGGGCGCCATGCTGCCGACTGGCTCCTGGATCAAGCAACGGAGTTATCCCTGGCAGGTGAGGTCTGGCTCAGGTCGCGGCGCCTGTTCTGCCTTGGCCCGGCTCCGGGCGAGCCGGTAGGAGTCGGTGCCGGTCTCGATGATCGTGCCGTTGAAGGTGAGCCGGTCGACGATGGCCGTGCAGAGCCGGGGATCGATGAAGGTCTTGGTCCAGCCGCCGAAAGCCTCGTTGGAGGCGATGGCGACGCTGTTCTTCTCCTCGCGCTCGGTCAGCACCTGGAACAGCAGTTCGGCTCCGTGCTTGTCGAGCTCCATGTATCCGAGTTCGTCTATGCAGAGCAGGTCGACGCGGCCGTAGCGGGCGATGGTCTTGGTCAGCTGCTTGTCGTCCGCCGCCTCGACGAGTTCGTTGACCAGCTTGGTGGCCAGGGTGTACTTCACGCGGAACCCGGCCATCGCGGCCTCGGTGCCCAGTGCGATCAGGAGATGGGATTTGCCGGTGCCGGAGTCGCCGATCAGGCAGAGCGGCTGTCCCTTCTTCACCCACTCGCAGGTGGCGAGGGTGTGGACGACGGCTGCATCGATGTTGGGGTTGGCGTCGAAGTCGAACTCCCGCAGCGACTTCTGCCGCGGAAAGGCCGCGGCCTTGATCCTGCGTTCCGACCGGCGCCGGGCCCGGTCGTCGCACTCGGCCAGCAGCAGTTCGGCGAGGAAGGTGCGGTAGGACATCTGCTCGCGGGCGGCCTGCTCGGCCAGGTCGGGGAATTTCGCGCGAATGGTGGGCAGCCGGAGCATCCGGCAGGCGCCGACGACAGCGGTCTCGGCCGCCTGCTCGCTCATCCGGCGGCTGGTGGCGTTCATGACATCCGTTCTCCCTTGCTGGCAGTGGTCGTGCCGCGAGCGCGGCGGCCAAGGAGCTGGTCGTAGAGGGCCGGTGAGGGCAGCGGCCGGGTGTCGGGCGGGAGATGGGCCAGCCGCCGTGCGGTCAGGGAGGTCACCGTCGGCTCCCGCCGCCGCGGCTCCGGCTCGGGCAAGCCGGTGTCAGCGTCGTCGGCCTCCTGGGCCTTGCGGGCCTCCAGAGCGACGGCGTCCGTGGTCAGTGCGCCCACCCTCAGGCTGGCGGCGAGCCCGGCCACCAGGTGCTCGTGCGCAATGCGTCGCCCCAGCAGCAGCACGTCGATCAGGGCCCGGGTGCCGTCGCGGTCACCGCGGACCTTGCAGGCCGCGGCCCACCACGCGTCATGGACCGGAGTGAACTTCCCGGCGGCTCTGGCCTGCTCGAGCGCGGTCGCCCCGGGCAGAGCACCGGGCTTGCGCACCAGGACTTCCAGGTAGTGGTCCAGGACCAGCCGCTCCCCGCCTTTGGCGATCAGCCGTTCGTGCCGGGCGATTCCCGCGCTGCCGTCGTAGACGACCAGCTCGTTGGCGTGCAGCACGGCCCGCACCCGGCGGCCGATGAAGCGGACCGGCACCGAGTAGCAGTTGGTACGGACCGAGATCCGGCTGTGCCGGTCCACCCGCAACGCGAAGGTGCGGCTGGTGTCGAACGACTTGTCCGGCAGCGGCTTCAGGAGGGGCTGTTCCACGGCGAAGTACTCACCGGTGGTCCGGGGCCGCATCCGGATGCGCCGGGCATCTTCTTGTTCGTCCCACTGCTCGACGAGCAGGTTCAGCTCGGCCAAGAAGTCCACCTCGGGAACCGGGACCAGGTGGTTGCGACGGAAGTACCCGACATCCCCTTCCACCCCGCCCTTCTCGTGGGCGCCGGCCAGGCCGGGGCGGCAGTAGAAGCTGTCCAGGCCGTAGTGCTCGCGGAAGGTGATCCACCGCTCGTTCTCCCGTCTCTCCCGGGCGAACCCGATCACCTTGGCGACCGCGGCCTTCAAGTTGTCGTAGCGGACCTTGCCGGTCGGCGCCCCGCCCAGGACGCTGAGGGCGTGCACGTGACCCTCGAAGAACGCTTCCTGTCCGCCGGACGCGAAGATTCGGTGCACTGCCTTGCCCGAATACGACAGGCGGAAGCTGAACAGGTAGCAGACCACCGTATGCCCGGCCAGACGCACCGAGACATCCCCGAAGTCGACCTCCGCTTCGACGCCGGGGCGGTGCGACTGCGGCACGAACGCCTCAACGGGACCACGACCGGCCATCGCGCGAATCTCCCCCCGGCGCACTGCGACGTAATCGCGGACCATGCCGTAGGAGATGTCATGGGCCTGATGCTCTTCAAGCAGCCGGTCCAGGACACGCTTCGCGGTGTGCCGCTGCTTGCGCGGGGCGTCCAGATCGGCCCGCAGCATCTGGTCGACCAACGGCTTGTACGGGTCCAGGCGCGTCGGCCTCGGCGGCAGTTTCTTACGCGGCCGGGGCCAGGCCGACTCCAGCGCGTTCTGCACCGTCGGGTGGCCGACGCCGTACTTGCGCATCACGGCCCGCTTCGACAGCCCGGCACGGCAGTCCCGGCGGATCGCCGCGTACAGCTCGACCTTGGACCTCGGCGCCATCGACGCCCCCTCGCGGAACGGAGCATGGCCATGCTCCCACCGCAAGCCCTCCGCTGTTGCCGAAACTCACCGACACACGGACACCGCAACCCGAGACGTTTACAGCGCTGACCGACACCCGTTCCTGAAAGTCACCGACACACCCACTCCTGAAGCTCCTATAGACCATCAAGCCTCCCGCAGACAGTCGCGTCACCCGTGCCCGTGATTCGGCTCTGTTCAGGCGTGGATGGTGGCTGGGCGCGCGACAGTCAGGCCGCACCGGTAGGGCTCGTCGAGTGTGCCGTCGGGAAAGAGGCGTGCCAGCGCGGTGCGGTTCGCGCCGAGGAGGTGCTCGCGCTCGGCAAGGTCCATGACCACGAAGTGCGAGTGGGTGGCGAGGTTGCCGAGGTGCTCCTCGACGGTGACCCGGCGCGACCACGTGACCTCGCGGGTGGCCACCTCGACCGGGAACGGAGTGAGCAGGTCGGCGACTGTCGTCGAGAAGCGGTAAGTGAAGGGTGCGAGCCGGACCTCCTCCTCCGCCACCCACGGGACGCGGACGTCGGCCTGGTTCCACCACAGGGCCAGTGCGCCGTGCGGGCGCAGCACGCGCAGCGCTTCGGGGACGGAGCGGGCCGGGTCGGTCCAGTGCCAGGCCTGGGCGTAGGTGATCAGGTCGAAGCTGCCGGCGGCGAAGGGCAGACGGTCCCCCTCCCCGCGCACGAGCGGGATGTCCGGCTCGGCCCGGTGCAACTGTGCGGCCATGCCGGCGCCCGGCTCCAGGGCGACGACCCGGGCGCCGCGCTCACGCAGCAGCCGGGTGGCTATCCCGGTGCCGGCCCCGCAGTCCAGCACGTCGGCACCGGCCAACGGCAGGCCGGCGAGTTCCTCCACGGCGTCGAAGAGCGCCGCCGGGTAGTCCGGGCGGGCGGCGGCGTACTGCGTGGCGACGTTGTCGAAGGACAGGGCACGGGGCGGGTTCGCGTGGGATGCCATGCCCGTGATCTTCCCGCACTGCACTGTTCCCACCGCAAGCCCTCAAGCGGAAGCTAGCGGCTGGTGCAGCGGGCAACGCGTGTGGTGGGGCGGCCGGGCCGCTTGGGGCAGGTGATGGTAGACCTCGCGGGCGACGAAGCGTTTCAGGCAGCGGATGATGTCCTTCTTGGACCAGCCCTGGGCAGTGCGGCGGGTGACGTAGTCGTGGGTCCGCGCGTCGTACTTCATCCGCACCATGACGATGGCGTGCAGGGCCTTGTTGGCCTGCCCGGTCGCCACCACGGTGGAGCCGGTGCCGGTCGGTCCGCCCCGAGGATGCGGGAATGGGGGCGACACCGCCCAGCCGCGCGAAGGACGCCTCGGTCCGCAGCCGCTGGGGGTTGTCGCCCGCGCTGATCAGCAGTTGGCCGGCGGTCTCCGGGCCGATCCCGGGCAGCGCGACGAGCCGCGGCGCGGCCTGGGCGACCAGGGGCTCGATCTCGGCTTCGGTCTCCTGGATCTCATCGTCGAGTACCTGGTAGCGGCGGGCCAGGCGCCGCAGGGTGGTCCTGGCCGCGTGCGTGGGGTCGGCCGGGTCACCGGTGGGGCGGGTGCGGGCCAGGGCGTTGATCAGCTTGCCAGTAATCAGGCCCCGGACTTTCTCCCGTAATTCGCTGGGTGCGGTGATGATCAGGGCGCGGATCTGGTTGATGGCCTGGGTCCGGGCCTTGATGGCACTGCTGCGGGCGGTGCACAGCACGCGGATGGCCTCGACGATGCCGTCCCGGCTTTTCGGGGGTGCCGCCGGCACGGCCGGACAGCACGGCGGCTGCGGCGCTGTAGGCGTCCAGGGGGTCGGTCTTGCCGTGAGCGTGCCCACGCTCGGCTTCGCTCGCGCGGGGGCGCCCCCATCGCCGCTACGCGCTGGACGGGGTCTTCACCCGGGCCCTGCAACAGATCCAGGCCCGGGCGGACGCCGCCGGCGACATCGACTGGCTGGTGCAGATCGACTCCACCATCGTCCTCGCCCACCAGCACGCCGTCGCCACGGGCCGAAAAGGGGGATCCTCCGGCCGGACGAACCGGACGATCACGCCCTCGGCCGATCCCGGGGCGGACCGACCACCAAGATCCACCTCGCCTGCGACGGCCGGGGACGACCGCTGGCCCTCCTGCTCACGGCCGGCCGGCGTCATGACGGCGTCTGCGCCCGTCCGCTGCTCGAGCGTATCCGGGTGCCGCGTGCGGGGCGGGGCCGGCCGCGCTGCCGCCCGGACCATGTGATCGCGGACAAGGCCTACGCCTCCCGCGGGTTCCGCGCCTACCTGCGCAGACGCGGCATCGGCCACACCATTCCGGAGAAGCGGGACCAACAACGCCACCGCCGCAGGAGAGGACGTCGCGGCGGCAGGCCGCCCGCGTTCGACCGGGAGGTCTACCGCAAGCGCAACATCGTCGAACGCTGCTTCAACCGGCTCAAGGGCTTCCGAGGATTCGCCACCAGGTACGACAAGACCGCCACCTCCTACGAAGCAGCGGTCTCTCTCGCCTCGTTCCTGCTCTGGGTAAGATCCGTTTGAAGACGGACCCTAGGTGACACGGATCTCACAGGTGCGGATCTGCGCGACACTCAGCTGACCACCGAGCAGCTACGCGAAGCAAAGACTCACCGTGGGGCCGCCCTGCCGGAGGGCATGCAAGACACGAGCTGACACAATGCAGGAAACGTCATGTCGTGACGTTCCCTGCACTTGCCTCACCCGCCTCGTCGGCAGCTTCCGCTCTAACCTGCCCGGGCATGCCTGTCTAGATAGTCATCGTGCCGGGAGCTCACCGCTTCGCACGGCGTGCCCTGGGCCGCCGCGCCGCTCACGGCGATGCCTGCGATGAAGACAAACCCGCCCCGGGCGAGAATCCGGCCGTGACTACCGACCGCCTGCCCACTGGGCACCGGACCGATACCCACCGCGACGTCCCGCACGGAAGACACCGCGCTGCCGCCCGCGCCATGCGCCCAGCTCGCCGCCGAACGCCTCCCCGTCCAAGCCGTCCCGGCCGCCACCGAACCGGCGCCCACCCGCACGGCCGGACGCCGCACCCTGGGCGCCGGCCCCGCACCGCCGGACCATGACGGCCGGACCCGAGCCGCCACGCATGCGCACGTTCCGTTTTACTCATGCCTCCATTGGCGCATATGCACCCATCGCACATATCGACAATCTTCGCCTGCCGGAAATCCCGCCCGCGAACCCGAAGAATGTGGCGCCCGCATTGGACCATCGCTTCGATCTTTTGGTGCGCGCAGGGACATATCCACGGAACGCCGTAGGAAGTCATCCGGTGCGCAACGGCCGATGACTCCCCGCCATCGGCGCACGCCAGCGCACATCCCGCCGTCTCCCCCTATTTCTCCGCCCGGCGCACGCGGGTGACACCGGGAAATCCCGGCGCAGGAACCTCAGGCTTCCGCCCCGGGCACCTGCCATCGAGTCTCCGGCCGGAGAAGGCAGGTTCACATCAGATGCGGTACCAACGCATCAAGGGCCCACTGCACCGGCCCTCGCATATATGAGTACCACCGGCCACGGAACGCCGAACTCAATCTGGAAGCTCTGGTTACGCACCCCGTCAATCACACGTGGCCCTGAGAATCAGCGCCTACGGCTGCTCAAGCCTGCAAATTCGGGTACGGCACTGGGGCCGCAAGACTTGCGGCGGCGTACCGGTGCCTGTCCAGGGCGCACCAGCGCGTCACCCGGCGCCGGGGCGAAGTCGTGCACTCAGGACGGAGCAGCCGGATTGGCCTCCTGTGGGGCAAGGGCGGCCAGCTGGGCGCAAACCGTGTCGGCGTCGGGGACGCCGAGGTCGGCGTACAGACCCAGGGCGTCCTGCCAGTGGCGGCGGGCCTGGGGGATGTCTCCTGCGGTGTGGTGGGTGGTGGCGATCCCCGCGTGCGCGCGAGCCTGCTCATAGCGGTCACCGGTCTGGGAAGCCAGGTTCAGCGCCTCGGTGTGCCAGGTACGGGCCTGCGCCGCCTGGCCGTTCGCTTGCAGCGCTTCGCCCAGGCCGTTGAGCGCCTCGACTTCACAAGGGCGGTAGCCGGTCTGCCGCGAGAGGTCCAGGGCTCGGCGGTGGTGGTCGGCCGCCTCCTGATGGTGCCCCTGCTGACAGTAGACCAAGCCCAGGAAGGTGAGCCCGTTGGCCTGGCCGACCCGGTTGCCGGTCTGCCGGGCCAGATCCAGGGACCGACGGTGGTGGTCGGCCGCCTCCTGATAGTGCCCCTGCCGCCAATGGACCAAGCCCAGGCAAGCCAGCACATGGACCTGGCCATCCCGATTGCCCAGATCCGAGAAGAGGTGCAGGCCCCGGCTGTAGTAGTCGGCCGCTTCTTGATGGTGCCCCTGTCGCCAATAGACCATGCCCAGGTGGACCAGCGCGTAGGCCTGGCCGGCCCGGTTGCCGAGAAGGACGGAAAGGTCCAGGGACCGACGGTGGTGGTCGGCCGCCTTTTGGTAAAGTCCCTGCTGCCAGTACACCAAGCCCAAGAAGGTCAGCGCGTAGGCCTCGCCGTCCCGATTCTCGGTCTCTTGGAAGAGGTCCGTAGCCTGACGGTGGTAATCGACCGCCTGCTGATAGTGCCCCTGCTGCCAGTACACCAAGCCCAGGAAGATCAGTGCATGGGCTTGGCCGTCCCGATTTCCGGTTCGCCGGAAGAGGTCCGCAGCCTGACGTTCGTGGCCCGCCGCCTGCTGGAATTCGCCCTGCCGCCAGTAGACCAAGCCCAAAAAGGCCAGTGCGTGGGCCTGGCCGTCCCGGTATCCGGTCTGCCGGGCGAGGTTCAGGGCCCGGCGGTGGTGGTCGGTCGCCTGCTGGAAGTGGCCCTGCCGCCAATAGACCAAGCCCAAAAAGATCAGCGCGTACGCTTCGCCACTGTGGTCGCCGGTGTGGCGGGCGGCGTCGCAAGCATGACTGTGGATGGTCAGCGCGACGGTGTAGTGCCCACCGATGTCTAGGTGACGGAACAGGGTGGCGGCCAGGTCCAGGGCGTGGTGGTGCCAGCCGTGTCGGGCGGCGTGGGCGCAGACGGCAACCAGGTTGGCGCGTTCGGCGTCGAGCCAGGTCCGCGCGGTATCCGGTGCGTCGACCGGCGGGGCAGGACTGACCGGCGTGAGGTGGAAAAGCCGAGGCCGTTGGTCTATTCGGTGATGGCCGAGGCTGGTGGTGGCGGTGGTGGCGGTGGTCAGGTAGTGGTCGAACAGGCGGGTCAGGGCGATGTGCCGGTCGCCTTCCGGGTCGGTGGTGATGGTCAGTTCGGCGGCGTAGGCGTGCAGCAGGTCGTGCATGGTGTAGCGGTCGGGGCCGGTGGGCTGGATGAGGTGGGCGCGAGCCAGTTGGTCGAGAAGGCGGCGGGCCGTATCAAGGCTGGTGTGGGTGAGGGCGGCGGTCGCGTGGGCATTCCAGTCGGGGCCGGGGTGCAGGGCGAGCATGCGGAAGGCGCGGGCTGCGTCGGCGGGCAGTCGCTGGTAGGACCAGGAGAACACCGTCCGTACACCGGCGCCGACCTCCTCATCGGCCGCCAGAAGGTCCAGCCGTCGCTGCCGGTCGGCCAGCTCGGTGGCGAGGGCGGTCAGGCTGTGATGGGGGCGGGCGGCGGCGAGCTCGGCGGCCAGCCGCAGCGCCAGCGGCAGCCGTCGGCACAGCTCCGCCAAGGTGGCGGTGGCCTGCGGCTCGGCCTCTACCCGGGAGCCGATCAGTCGCCGCAGCAGGGCCTGGGCGTCGTCGACGGGCAGCAGGTCGAGCACCAGGCGGTGGGCGCCGTGCAGGGCGACCAGGCCGGGCAGGGCGTCCCGGCTGGTCACCAGGGTGGCGCAGGTGGCGGTGCCGGGTAGCAGGGGACGGAGTTGCTCGGCCGCGGCGGCGTTGTCCAGTACCACCAGCATTCGCCGCCCGACCAGTTCGCTGCGGTAGCGAGCCGCCCGGTCGTCCACGTCCAGGGGGATGTCCTGGCCGCGCAGGCCGAGCGCGGTCAGCAGCCGGGCCAGTGCCTCGCCCGCGGTCATCGGCTGCTCGGGGTCGTAGCCGCGCAGGTTCACATACAGCTGCCCGTCGGGGAAGGCCGGGCGGACCCGGTGGGCCCAGTGCACCGCCAGTGCCGTCTTGCCCACCCCTGGAGTGCCAGAGACCAGGCCGATCACCGCCGTCGTCGAGGCCTGGTCCGCAACCGTCAACCGGTCCAGCCACGCCATTTGGCGTTCCCGGCCGGTGAACCCGGCCACGTCACCGGGTAAGAGGCACGGCACCCGCGCCGACCGCGAGTGCCCCGAAGGAGCGCCTTCCGGGGCGAGCGGAGCCAAGGCGGGGTCGGCGGTGAGCACCGCCTGTTCCAAGCTCTGCAGTTCCGGGCCGGGCTCAATGCCCAGCTGGTCAACCAGCAGTGCCCGAGCCTGCCTGTAGGCCGCCAGGGCCTCGGCCTGCCGCCCCGACCGGTACAGGGCCAGCATCTGCTGGGCGCGCAGCCGCTCCCGCAGCGGATGCTCGCGCACCACCCCGGCCAGCTCGGTCACCACCTCCGCGTGCCGGCCCAGCGCCAGATCGGTCTCGAGGCGTTCTTCCAGCACATCCAGCCGGTGCTCTGCGAGCCGGTCCCGCTCGGCCTCCAGCAGCGGACCGGCCAGGCCCTCGCAGAGCCGGCCCCGCCACAACTCCAGTGCACCGTGCAGCGCCTCAGCCGCCGCGGGCAGGTCCCCGGCAGCCCGGGCCGCCCTCCCCGCCGCGACCTGTGCGGTGAACATCTCCAGATCGAGTCGGCCGGCCGGCACCGTCAGCATGTATCCGGCCTCGGTCCAGGACAGCAGCCGGGACGGAGCCCGGGCGGGCCGACCTGGCTCGAGCACCCGGCGCAGCCCGGCGGCATGCCGCTGCAGCAGGTTCACCGCGCGTCCCGGGGCCGTCGTTCCCCATACGGCGTCGATGAGCTTTTCCCGCGATACCGGCTGGTTGGCGTGCAGCAGCAGTACCGCCAGCACGACCCGTTGCTGCATCGGGCCGATGTTCAGCTCCGCCCCATCACGCCACACCCGCAGCGGGCCGAGCACCGCAAAGCGCAGCTTCGTGGACGATGTGTGATGGTCCATCACCGACTCCCTACCGGGGGCAGAGCCAACGTAACCCACATGGCGCCGTGCAGACTCCCGTCTGTGGACGGCACTTTCCCGCACTCACTGCAAAGGGCGCTGCAACCAGTACTGCAGCGCCCTCCCGCATGGTGGGAATCAATGTCACCCGCGGAAGCCGGTCGGGGCCGGCTTCCGCGGGTGGCCTGTACGGCAAGCGCTGCTCCGACGGGGACGGGGGCCGCCGGAGCAGAGTCTGGTCGTGTCTCAGCGGCACTCCAGAATTTCTGTCGGTAACTGTTCGGGAACCAGGGGCTGGTCCATGGGGCGGCGGTGGTCAGGTGCTGGTCGGGTGAGCGGGGGCGGAAGTAGGCGTGGACCTGTCGTCTGTGGCCCGGCCAGGTGGTGGCGGTGTTGGCGACGAATGCCTTCAGCGGGGCCCAGAGCCGTCGTGCGGGCTGTAGCTTGCGCCGTACCACAGGTGCACACCCGGGGTGGGCGCTCACGAAGGCGCGGACGGTCCGCGCGCGGTGGATGGACTCGTTGTCACACAGCACGACCACCGCCGGGGCGTGCGGGAAGGCCGTGACCAGCTCCTGCAGCAGGGCGAGGAAATCGGCCGCGCTGCGGCGGCCGATCCGGTAGTGGAAGGTGCCTGTTTTCACCTGCGCGCCGAGCACCGTGAGCTGTCATTTCTTGCCCGGGGTGGGGATGTGCGGGCGGTGGGTGGGCAGCGTCCAGCCGGCGCGTATGTGCGGCAGGAGGTGCACATGGGTCTCGTCCGCCACCCACACCACCGTGCTGAGCGGCAGCGCTCGCAGCCGGCGGGTGATGGCGGCCACCTTCCCGGCACGTGCCCGGTCACCGCGGGCGATCAGCGCGGGACGGCGCCACACGGCGACCTGCCGCACCCGCCGGTAGAGCGTGCGGTGGCTGAGGCGCGGCCGGCCCAGGTGGCGGTGGAGCCGGGGCACGGTCCACGGTCCGGGCCGCTGCAGCAGGGCAGTGATCCGCTCGGTCAGCCGTGCGCTGCCCAGCCGGGGACGCCCCGGCCCGGGCAGGTCGGCCAGGGCGTCCACCCCGCCGGTGTTGCACCGGCCGATCCATCGCCGGACCGTGGCCGGGTCGCACTCCACCAGCAGAGCAATCTGTGCCGGTGACAGGCCCCGTGTAGGGACAGCAGCACCATCACCGCCCGCGTCGCCGACCGCCACGGCCCCCGCAGCAGCCCGCGTAGCTTCTCGCGTTCGGAGTCGGATCCATTGGCGAACACGGTGGGCGGGGCACACTGACCACAACCTCGCCGGGTGGGCGGACGTTGCTGACACCTCGATCGAACACCCGGCGAGGGCCATGTCAACATCCACTACCGCGGACCGCCTCAGCGCCCGTTACGCGCACCTCTTTTGGATACGCGCTCAGCAGTTGCTGGCCGGCGTCCGAGTAGGCAGCCGCCGGGAGCGCTCCGTGCGAGCAACGGGTCGGCCCGTGGATCGGGACCGCCCGCTCGTGAAGACGCTTTTTCGAGTCGTGATAGGAACGGCGTGTGGTCGATGCGCAGATTGACGTGGTGGTCGCGGACGACCAGGAGCTGGTGCGGGCCGGATTCCGCCTGATCCTGGACGCGCAGCCGGACATCACCGTGGTGGGTGAGGCAGCCGACGGCGTCGAGTGCGTCGCTCTGGCACGCCGTTTGAGGCCACAGGTGGTGCTGGCCGACATCCGTATGCCTCGTCTGGACGGACTGGAGGTGACCCGCCGGCTGGCGGGGCCGGATGCGCGTGACCCGTTCAACGTGGTGGTCATCACGACGTTCGATCAGGACGACTACGTGCGCGACGCGCTGCGCAACGGTGCCTGTGGTTTCCTGCTGAAGGACGCCTCGCCCGCCCTGCTGGTGGAAGCGGTCCGTGCGGCGGCCCGCGGGGACGCGCTGGTCTCGCCGGCGGTGACCGTGCGGCTGCTGAAGCAGATGGATCACGTGACGCGCCAGGAGGCGGTCACTGAGTATGCCGGTGCTTTCGCGTTGAGTGAGCGGGAACTGGAGATCGTGCGGTTGGTCGCGGTGGGGCGTACCAACCAGGAGATCTGCGGTGACCTGTTCCTGTCCCTGTCGTCGGTCAAGACGTACCTGGGGCGGATCCAGGCCAAGCTCGGCGCTCGTAATCGTGTCGAGGTGGCGGCGTGGGCGTGGGAGCACGGAGTCGTCCGGCCCCGTCCCTGAACCGGTCTCGCCGACGGGTGGTCACAGCGGTGCAGTGTCCGGTGTCCGGAGCGGGAGGGGCAGGGCGGCCTTGAGCTGCCAGCCTCCGTGGGTGACAGGGCCGGCGGTGAAGGTCCCGTCCAGGGCCTCGACCCGCTCCTGCAGGCCGATCAGGCCGAACCCGCTGTTCCCGCCCGCGGGCGTGGAGTGGTGGCCGGGCGAGGCGGTGTTGATGACCGTGACGTGCAGCCATGTGTCGTCGGCGTCCAGGCGGACGGTCACCTGGGACCGGGGGGCGTGCCGGCGGGCGTTGGTGAGGGCTTCCTGCACGACCCGGTAGACGGAGATCTCCAGTTCGGGACTGAGTGAGGCGGTGCGGGCGGCGACGGTGGCCTCCAGCCGTGCCTGCTCTTCGGGTGCGCCGGCGACGGCGGTGGCGCAGTAGGTGGTGACGAGCCGGGCGAGTTCGCTCAGCAGGTCACCAGGGCGCAGTGCGGTGTGGTTGTCCTCGCGCAGCACGCGCACGAGCCGGCGCATGGAGTCCAGGGTCTCGGTGCCGGAGCGGGCGATGGCCCGCAGGATGGGTTCGACCTTCTCGGGTGCGGTGGCGTGGATGGTCGCGGCCGCGTTGGCCTGGACGATGATCCCGGTCATGTGGTGGGCGATGAGGTCGTGCAGGTCCCGGGCCAGTGCCAGGCGCTCGGCCTGGCGGACGTCCTGGATGGCGCGCCGGCGACGCAGCTCGACGGTCCGGATGACGCAGCCGAGGGCCACGCACACGGTGGCGGTCACGGTGAGGACGTAGCTCCCCACCACGAGGGCATCGGCCGTGCGGGGCCGCAGGGTGGTCAGCAGGGCCGCCAGTCCCAGGCCCGTCGCGCACAGGGCCGCTGTGGCGGTGCGCGGGACCTGGCCGATCACGCGGATCATCGTGAGCAGCAAGACTGCGCATTCCAGGGCACCGATCGAGGCGTGCTGCTGCGGAGTGATCAGGCACCACACGGTGACGGTCATCGACAGCGTGATCATCACCGGCACGCGGACGAGCAGCGACGGACCCCGTCGCGTGGTGGCCAGCCCGGCCATCAGGGCGGGGCCGGTGACCAGAGCCGGTACCCAGTTGGTCACCGGGCGCCAGGGATCGGGGCTTGCGCCGAGCAGAGCGAGGTCGGCGAGCCAGTTCAGGGCGAAGACGAGCACGACAACGCCCGCAACGAGGCGCTTGACAGCCGGAGTAAACGGAACTTCCCAATCCACGGGGTCAGCCTAAGGATGAGCGCCCGCCTGTCGCTGTCGGCCGAATGGCCGACAGCGCTCGCACAGCCGAGGCCGAATGGCCGACGCCTGTCGTGAAGGTGGCGCCTGATCATGGATGAGCGGCAGCCGGGACCACCCCCGTACCGGGTGCCGTGCCTCTCCGTCAGTGAGGACGAGGGGACAGGGCCTCTCCGACCCGGTTGCTCGACCTGGCGCCCACGGTGTGCGTGCAGCGAGGCCCGCACAGGACGGGAGGTCTCCGGCCGTGGGGGAACGTGCGCGGCCGGGCGCGTGCCACTTGCCCGTGGGGACGAGGCCAGTGCGCGCTGCGGGGTCCTGGGGAGGCTGAGCTGCTCTGCAGGACCCCGCGCTCATCACATGTTCGGCGTCCCTCCTCTGTATCGGAGTCTGCATACCTCATGGCCACTTTCCTGCACAGGGCCGGCCGCTTCGCCTTCGGGCGGCGCTGGCTGGTCCTCCTCCTGTGGGCTGTCGTCCTCGGCGTGGTCGGTGCCGCCGCCGGCAGCAGCAGCGGCACCGCCGACAGCGAAGTCAGCGTGCCCGGGACCGAGTCCCAGAAGGCGTTCGACCTGCTGTCGGAGAAGTTCCCCTCGGCCAACGCCGACGGCGCCAGTGCCCGGGTGGTGCTGCGCGCACCGGACGGGGAGAAGATCACCGCCGCGTCCGCGCGCGAGGACGTCGCCGGCGTGCTGGGGGACCTGAAGGACTCCTCGAGCCGGGTCGCCTTCGTCAGTGATCCGTTCACCGACCAGACCGTGAGCGCCGACGGCACCACCGCCTACGCCCAGGTCACCTACCAGGCCAAGGCCACCGACCTCACCGACGCCGACCACGACCGGTTCGAGGCGGCCCTGGAAGACGGCCGCGGGACGGGCCTGACCGTGGAGGCGTCGGGCAGCGCCCTGGCCCCGGCGGAGACGAGCCATGCCGCCGAGGTCATCGGGTTCGCGCTGGCCGCCGTCATCCTGGTCGTCACCTTCGGCTCGCTCGCCGCCGCCGGCATACCGCTGGTGACCGCCGTGCTCGGCGTCGCCATCACCCTGGCCGCCATCACCGCCCTGACGGCGGCCTTCGACCTGAACGGCAACACGTCCGCGCTGGCCACCATGCTGGGCATCGCGGTCGGCATCGACTACGCCCTGTTCATCGTCTCCCGGTACCGCTCCGAACGCGCCGCGGGCCACGGGGCGCGGGAGGCGGCAGCGCGCGCCAACGGCACCGCCGGCTCGGCCGTCGTCTTCGCCGGCATCACCGTCGTCATCGCGCTGGCCGGCCTCGCCGTGGTCAACATGCCGATCCTGACCTCCATGGGCCTGGCCGCCGCAGGAGCCGTGACCATCGCGGTCCTGGTCGCCATCACCGTGGTTCCCGCGCTGCTCGGTTTCGCCCCCGAGCGGGTCCTCGGCCGGGCGGGCCGCCGCACGGCCTCCTCCGCGGCCGGTGCGGACAACGCCCAGCACGGCGGCACCGCCACCGGCAAGGCGCCCCTGGGCCGCCGCTGGGTCGAGGCCGTACTGCGCAAGCCGCTCAAGGCAGCGGTCATCTCGGTGGTCGCGCTCGGCGTCGTCGCCCTGCCCGCCACCCAGCTGGAACTCGGCCTGCCCGACGACGGCTCCCAGGCCACCTCGTCCACGCAGCGCAAGGCCTACGACATGCTGGCCGAGTCCTTCGGAGCGGGCTTCAACGGCCCGCTGACCATCGCCGTCACCGACGACGACGCGGCCACCGCCAAGGACGGCGCCGAGCAGATGCAGTCGTCCCTGGGCGCCCTGGAGGACGTCGCGGCGGTGGCACCCGCCGCGTTCAACCCGGCCGGCGACACCGCCATCATCAACGTCATCCCCAAGAGCGCCCCCACCAGCAGCGCCACCAAGACCCTGGTGACCGACATCCGGCAGCTGGCCGACCGCGTGGAGCAGAAAACCGGCGCGCAGAGCCTGGTCACCGGCCAGACGGCCTCGAACATCGACGTCTCCGACAAGTTCACCGCCGCGCTCGCGCCGTACCTGCTGCTCGTCCTCGGACTGGCCTTCCTGGTCCTGATCCTGGTCTTCCGCTCCGTCCTGGTGCCCCTCAAGGCGGCGCTCGGCTTCATCCTGTCGGTGCTCGCCTCGTTCGGCGCCCTGGTGGCCGTCTTCCAGTGGGGCTGGCTGAAGGACCTCTTCGGCCTGGAGCAGACCGGCCCGATCATGAGCCTGATGCCCATCCTCACCGTCGGCATCGTCTTCGGGCTCGCGATGGACTACCAGGTCTTCCTCGTCACCCGCATGCGCGAGGCCTACGTCCACGGCGCCGACCCCCGCACCGCCATCGTCGAGGGCTTCCGGCACAGCGCGCGCGTGGTCACCGTCGCCGCCCTCATCATGATCAGCGTGTTCGCCGGGTTCATCGGCGCCGACGACGCCATGATCAAGGCCCTCGGCTTCGGCCTCGCCATCGCCGTCGCCTTCGACGCCTTCGTGGTCCGCATGACCCTCGTCCCGGCGGTCCTCGCGCTGCTCGGGAAGAGGGCGTGGACGCTGCCCCGCTGGATCGACCGCTTCCTGCCCCACGTCGACATCGAAGGCGAGAAGCTCGGCCCGACCGCCCCGACGCTGCCGCCCCAGGAAGCCGCGCCGGCCTCCCCCACCCAGTACAGCGACCACCGCTGATCCCCCGGGTCCCGCACCGGCCAGGTGCGGGGCCCCTCCCTCATTCCCCGCTCCCGCCCCGGCCGCCGACAAGCCCCTCCCGCCCCGGTCGCCGCAGGAGCCTCGTGGTTGGTCCGCCGCCGCCCCTAGGCCGTTTCTGACGGCTCTTGAGACCGTCCCCGGACGGTTGCGGGCGGGCCCGATGAGTCAGCCGACGCCTCGCGAGCCGTCTCTCGTAGTGCCACCCGGCCGGATGATGTCCGACCAAGAGCCGTCAGGAGCGCCCTAGGCGCCGCACACATCACACGGAGGCCCCATGCGTACAGGCACCTTCCTCGCCATCGCCGCCGTCCTCGGCCTCTCAGAGGACGTTCCGGCCCGGTTCGGTTTCGTGCCGGGCGTCGAGGCGCGGGGCCCGCCCAGGGGCGTCGGCCGTGGTGCCTGCCCGGCAGATGCCGGACAGGCACCCTTCGTGCTCCAGCTCCCGCGATGCCCAGCGGCGTCGCCCGCCCCCAGTCCCGGCGAATCTCCCGCACGCCCGCCGCAACCCGAACCGCATGACGTCGATCGCCCCGCCGTACTCACCCTGGAGCGGCACCGCTGAAGAAGCTCCTTACCTTCATGGCGGCCCGCTTCTCCTCCCGCACCGGCAGCGTGGCCAGCACTTCGCGCACGGGAGCGGTCGTGCCGGGGCCGGGCTCGCGCACGGGCGCGGCAGTGGCGTGGCCGGCCGGGACCAGCAGGGCAAGAGCGGCCGCGGTGCTCCTCGGCCGTCTGCGTGACGACGAGGGCGGGTCGGTTCCGGCGGCGGTATCGGATTCCGGTCTCGTCTCGCGAGCTGGGCCAGCGGCCTGACCTGCGGGTCTGGCGGTATCCGGCTTTCCGGCGTGCTGGTCCGCCTCTTCACACCAATAGATCACCGACCTGTTCGGCGGGTGCAGCACAGGAGTCGGGGCAGGGCCTGTGGGAGTTCCCCGCACGCGCGCCGAGGTGAACGGGTCACTACCGGGGCGTCGTCCGCGCCCGCGTGCGCTTCCAGTGGACAGGCACTGGGGAGCGCACATGGGCACGGAACCGTGCTGCCGTTCCGGCGGGTGACCGGGCCCGGCGGCCCGGCCCCGGCCGAAACGGCGGCCTACTGCTTTCAGGCCACGGCGGCCTCGGTCCGGCAGGTGGTGTCGTGCTCGTCCGCCATCATCGCGACCAGGTTCAGCCGGGCCCGGGATATCCGGGAGCGCACGGTGCCCACCGGACACCGGGCCACTTCCGCGGCCTCCGCGTACGGCAGTCCGTACAGCTGCGTGAGCACGAACGCCTCACGCCGGTCGCGCGGCAGGGAGTCGACCAACTGCATGAGGGCGACGCCCTCCTCGAAGCCCGGCAGGCCGGTCGGCTGGGCACGCTCGGCGGCGCCCTCCCAGTCGGTGGTGCCGACCGTTCGCGGGCGGCGGGCCGCGAGGCGCAGGCTGTCGGCGACCACCCGGCGGGCGATCGACAGCAGCCAGACGCGAGCCGAGGAATGGCCCTCGAACCGGTGCAGTGCGGTCAGCGCCCGCAGGAACGTGTCCTGGGCGAGGTCGTCGGCGGCCTGCGCGTCGCCCGCGAGGTACGCCACGTAGCGGCGCACGTCCCGTTGGAGTGCGCGGACGAAGCGGTCGACCGCTTCGCTGTCGCCGTCGGCGGCGGCGAGCGCCCAATCGGTGATCGTCTCGTCGGTCACGGTGGGCAGGGCAGAGCTCATCGTCCCGTGGTCCTTCCTCGAAGAACCCGCACGGCGGCACCGAATCGAGGAGAGCGGTTCCGAAAGGTCGTCGGCCGCCGTACGGGTGAAGAGATCCGTCCGCGCGGACGCGCGCACGGGAGACCGCCGCCGCGCGGAGGCGGCAGCGGTGTTCCGGCTGTCAGAGGACAGCGATCTCTCCGGGAGGCCCCCGGGTGGTGAGGGCGTGGACGAGCAGGAGCTGCCGCAGACGCCGCCGGGCCCGCGGGGCGGGCCGGAAGGCGGGCGGACGCGGCAGCGGTACGAAGACGGCGAGTACGAGCCGTAGCGGTACGAACACGCGGTCCGCGCCGGCCCGCACCAGCGCGAAGACCGCGCGTTCTCCCTGGGCCAGCCACAGTCCGCACAGGAGGGCGGCCAGCAGGTGGGCGGCGAGCATGCCCCACGAGGCGGTACCCGTCATATGGCCCATGTCGTGCATGCCTGCCATCCATGGCATGTCAGTCACGGCGGTCATGTCATGACCAGAGGAGGTCATGGCGCCGGCGTCGTGCCCGGGTGCATGGTGCATGCGCTGCAGCAGACCGGCCTGCACCGCGATGTCGTACGCCCGGGCCGCCTCCGCCGGGGTCGGGTCCGTACCGCAGAGCAGGTACCTGGCCCACTCCTGAACGCTCTGCGTGCTGGAGGCCGTCGACGCGGACGGCCGTTGCCCGCCGGACTGCGCGAGCGTGAAAGCGACGTGGAGACCCGTCTGTACGGCGACGGTCAGACCGACCACCGTACGGCGCCGGCGCTCCTGGCCACCGAGGGCCCAGCCGACGACACCGACCACGGCGGCGCCGGCCGAAAGCACCCACCAGGGCACTCCCGCACCGGACATGAGCATGTGACTGGCGGCGGCGAGCACGACACAGACGGCCGCGAACATCGCGGCCCGCAGGACACGCAGAGTTCCGCCGGCAGACATGAATCTCAATCCTGGCATCCGGCGGACGGGGCCAGGCACGCGGGGCGGCCTCGGCCCACTGCCCACCGCCCGGTGCGTACGACAAGCGTGCTGCTCGCTCGGGCCCGTCTCGGCCCGGCTCGGGCACGGCGCGGCCTCGACGGTCGGCACGGCGGCCACGGTGTGCGTGGCGAGTCCGCTGCCCGCGCCGGCCCTGGGCTTCCTGCCGCGGGCGGCCGCGGGGGCCGTCGACATCGCCGACGCGCTGCCGCCCGGTGATCGCCGGCATCCTGGTCGCGGCGGCCGTGGGCCCAGGTCAGGGCGGCGCCGCGCTCGCGGCCGCGCTGTCCGCGCACGCGGCGGCGCTGGTGCAGGAGGTGCGTGCGTCGGCGTTCCTGACCGCCCGGCGGGCCATCGACGCCGCACCGTGCGCAAACACCGCCCTGCTGTCACCGCCCAACACATCGAACGTGGTTGAGGCCACCGCAATGAGACAGAACTGGTCGAGGGCCCCACCCGGCATCCGAGCGGGAGTCGGTGTGACCGGCCGTCGGTATGCGCCACGCGGAGCGTGTCGGCCGTTCCCGGACGACGCCGTGGGAACTCAGCCGCCACGGGGACCGACTACTACATCGTCGGCATCAACCGAACCCACGCACCACGGCCCTGCCGGGCCAGGTACTCGACGAACGCAGGAGGCACTGCCTTGGAACGCAGAAGTTTTCTCCGCCGGACGACAGCGGCGGGCGCGGCCACCCTGGCCGGAGGCACACTGGCCGCAACAGCCACCAGCGGCGGGCGAGCCGTGGCCGCACCTCGGCGTGAGGGAGCGCTGCGCGTCGACATCGTGATGTTCGACGGGGTCGAGGAGTTGGACTGCATCGCTCCCTACGGGGTCTTCTCGAACGGCGGGGACGAGGTCGCGGTCCGCTACGTCACCACGGGACGTCCCGGACTGGTCCGTGCTGCCCACGGCACCGGGTTCCAGGTCGAGCACCGGTGGTCCCCGGAGCAGGCTGACGTGATCGTGGTGCCGGGAGGCGGATACGCACGCCGGGAAGGCGGTGTGTGGGCGGAGATCGAGCGCGGCGTCCTGCCGCGGGCGCTCGCCGCCGCACCCAGGAGAGGGCTGACGATCAGTTCGGTCTGCTCGGGGGCGATGCTGCTGTCCGCAGCAGGGTTGACGAAGGGACGTCCCTGTACCACCCACCACCTGGCGAAGGCGGATCTCGAAGCGCAGGGCGGCATCCTCAAGGACGCCCGCGTCGTCGACGACGGCGATCTCGTCACCGCCGGAGGTATCACCTCGGGGCTCGAGCTGGGCCTGTGGCTGCTCCATCGCGAACTCGGCTCGGACGCCGCCCTGGCGGTGGAGAAGACGCTGGAGTACGAGACTCGCGGGACTGTCTGGACAGGGCGGTAGCCAGCATCCGGACGGTCGGCCGAAAGCCTCGCTCGACGCCGGCCGTCGCCGCACACACCCACCACTGGCGAACACAGAGAAAGTCGAGACATGTCTACGCAGACGACAGTGCCCTGGAGGGCGAGGAGTCACCGGACGGCGGCCGCATGGCGGCGGATCGCGGCGCTCGCCGCGGCCGTGACGCTCACAGGAGTGCTGGCCGAGCCCGCCGCCGCGACGGCGGACGACTGTGACCGGCAGTGCAGGATCGACCGTGCGCGGGCGGCGGAGCAGGCCAATGCCCTGCCCCTGACGTCCTTCTACGACCTGCCGCCCGACCTGCCGCCCGCGCCGGCGGGGACCCTCGTCCGCGCCGAGAAGGCTCAGGAATACCAGTTCGATTCCGGCATACGCGCGACGCGCATCCTGTACCACTCACGCAGTGCGAAGGACCGGGACGTCGCCGCCACAGGGGTGGTCCTGACCCCTGCGGGCGACCCGCCGCCCGGCGGCTGGCGGGTGATCGCCGACGCGCACGGCGCGAGCGGGGTCGGGCGGAACTGCGCACCGTCGCTGATGAAGGACCTCCAGTACGGGGAGCACCTGCAGTCCCTGGTCCGCGCCGGCTATGCCGTGGTCGCCACCGACTACGCGGGGCTGGGCACCGACGGCCGGCACGAGTTCCTCTCCAAGCGGGCCGAGGCCAACGATGTCGTCAACGCGCTGCCCGCCGCCCGCACGGCCGTGCGCGGACTCGGCAGCGAATGGGTCGCGCTGGGCCACTCGCAGGGTGGGCAGGCGGTACTGGGGGTCGGCGAGCTGATGGCCGAACGCGAACGGCGGGGCAGGCCCGACCACGGCTACCGGGGCCTCGCCGCCATCGCACCCGCCGCCGACCTCACCAGCCTCTTCACCCGGACCGCGAAAATGCCGGAGGCATCGGGGCTCGTACCGATGATCGTCGCCGGGGCGGCGGCGGGCCTGCCGGGACTTCGCCCGTCGCAGGTACTGACCCCCACGGCGACGGCCCGTCTGAACACACTGAGGACCGACTGCATCGGCGTGATACAGGCCAGCTACAGCGACCTGACCGGTGACGCGCTCGTCCGCCCCGGCGCCGCGCGCACCATCGAGCCTTACCTGAGGCGGAACAACCCCGGAACGCTCCCCGTCGCCGGACCCGTACTCCTCCAGCAGGGCACCGCCGACGTACTCACCACACCCCCGGACACAGCGGAGCTCGAGGCCAGGCTCTGCCGCAAGGGCGCCACCGTCGAGTACCGGACCTACGAAGGCCTCGACCACAACGGTGTCCTCATCCCCGCCCAGCCCGACACACTGTCCTGGATCGGTGACCGCTTCGCCGGGCACGCCGCACCCGATACGTGCGCGCAGTAGCAGACCCACCCGACACAGGTTCTGTGCGAAACGATGTGCCGCGGCCGAGCGGAGCGGACATGCCCGCGGGCCGGCGCCCGTCGGCCGACTGCGAATTCGTCGAGGACGGGACCGGTCTCGGGGTGCTCGGCGCGGACGGTGGTCAATGCCGCGACCGCCCCGTCGCAGATGGCGTCCTCCAGGTCACCGGCCGTCATGTCGCAGCCGTGGACGAGCCAGTCATGCGGTGGCTTCTTAGACTCCGTTTCTGATGGCGCGATCGCTCGTTGAACGGTGCATGACGGGTCTGATCGAGCGGCTGGTGCCGGACGAGTTGTGGACGCTGTTGCGGCGGGTGGTTCCGCCGACGGAGGTCATACGCGCGCAGGGCGGCGGCCGCCGACGGGCCGGTGACCGCGCATGCCTGGCGGGGATCGTCTTCGTGGCCACCTCGGGCTGTACCTGGCGGCAGCTGCCGCCGGTGTTCGGGCCGGCCTGGCCCACCGTCTACCGGCGTTTCGCCCAGTGGAGCCGAGAACGGGTGTGGGCCCGGCTGCACCGGGCCATTCTCGACGAACTCGGCGCGCGGGGTGAGCTGGACTGGTCGCGGTGCGCGATCGACTCCGTCAGCGTGCGGGCGGCAAAAAGGGGCCCTTGACCGGACCGGATCCGACCGACCGTGGCAAACCGGGATCGAAGATTCACCTGATCACCGACCGCAACGGCGTGCCGCTGTCGCTGGACATCTCCGGCGCCAACACGCACGACAGCCTCGGCCTGCAGCCGCTCGTGCGGGGCATCCCGCCCATCCGCTCCCGCCGCGGCCCGCGCCGCCGACGCCCGGCCAAGCTCCATGCAGACAAGGGCTACGACTACAACCACCTGCGGAAATGGCTCCGCGAGCGTCGCAACCGCCACCGCACCGCACGCAAGGGCATCGAGTCCTCCAAGCGGCTTGGCCGCCACCGCTGGGTCGTCGAGAGGACCGTGTCCTGGCTGGCCGGATGCCGAAGGCTGCACCGCCGTTACGAGCGCAAGGCCGAGCACTTCCTGGCCTTCGTCGGCATCGCCGCAGCCCTCATCAGCTACCGCCGGCTCGCCGGGCAGCACAGCAGGCTCAGTGCGAACCGGCGGGCAGAGTGAGCCGGGCGAGGTAGACGTCGATGCCGGATACACGACCAGGCAGGGGTGCGCTCAGATCCCACCAGCGCATCGCCTCGATCTCGCGATCGGCCTCGAAATCGCGGCGCCGTAGGGCGCGGCCGGTGAACAGGGCACCGTATTCGGCGCGCTGTGGAGAACCCAACAGGAATCCGGCATAGCCGACGAATTGCAAAGGAGTGCCGGACACCTGACCGCTCTCCTCGGCAAGTTCACGAACGGCCGCCTGGCGAGGGCTCTCCCCGGGCTCGAGCAGGCCACCAGGTAGTTCCCACTGCCCCCGGAACCGGTCGTAGACCATAACGACCTCGTCGCGGTGCCACAAGGCAGTCAGAGCCATGGGCATGGGAGCCCCACCAGGCAGGACATCTTCGGCGCCAAGCGTGAATGAAACCAGCCGGTTGCCGCGCTGATCGACAGCGAGGGGCTTGGACGAAGGATTGAGCATGCGGAAGCCTGCCCCAACTCCAGCACACCCAACGCCGTAGACAGGTAGGAACGCGGTAGCAGCAGCAATTCCTACACACCATCTGAAACGGCCTCTTAGCTGGTCGGGCATGAGAATGCAGCTGTCGCAGGAGTCTCTGCTCGTTGCTGGCAGAGGTGTCGTGGGGGTGGCGGATGCTGTCGATGCGGGCGGTTCTGGAGGCGCGGAAGACGTCTGCGGCGGTGCTGGCGGAGGAACTCGAAGCCGAACCGGAGCGGGCGCGCGCGGCCTTGGCGGACGCGGAGGAGGTGCTCAGGCGCCGGGTGATCGGCCTGGAGCAGTATCGGGAGGAGCTGGCCCAGGAGGAGGCGCCCGCCGTGGTGGCCGGCAGGGCGCCGCAGAGGAGGCCGGTGGGGCCGCGCCGGGCGGTGCCCCACCGGGACAACGCCCCCGGGACAGAGGTGTTGTCGGTGAACTACCCGACATTGACGGCCGCCGCCGTGGACGCGGGAGCCGACGGGCTGGGTGCCCGGCTCCGTCCGCGAAGATCGGGTTCTGGCACAACATTCCGTGAGCGATCTCAAGTCCGACCTAGAGGGTGTCTGAGGAGTTCCCTACCTGCGGGCGGCGGCCGGGCCGGTGCGGTACACGCTGCTGTCGACGCTGTGCCACGTACGGGAGACGGAGATCACCGACTCGCTGGTGGAGCTGTTCATCCAGCTCGTACAGGAGATCAACACGCGGGCGGAGAAGAAGGTCGAGGGCGAGTTCAGCAAGGAGCGCAAGCGGGTCCGCGGCAAGGAGGGCATCCTGCTGCGGCTGGCGGAGGCGGCGGTCGCGGAGCCAGGCGGCACGGTCCGCAAGGTGATCTATCCGGTGGCCGGGGAGTCCACGCTGAAGGCGCTGGCGGCGGAGGCCGCGGCGAACGAGGCCCGTTACCGGGCCCGGGTGCGTACGGTGCTGCGCTCGTCGTACTCAAGCCACTGGCGGCGGATGCTCTCGCCGCTGCTGAACGCGCTGGAGCTGATGTGCGATAACACCGCCTACCGGCCGGTGATGGACGCGATCGACCTGCTCAAGCGGTATCTGGACCAGCCCATCGCCAAGGAGGGCGCGTTCTTCGACGTGGCGGAGAAGATCCCGCTGGGCGGGGTAGTGCACGAGGAATGGCGCAAGGCGGTGGTGGATGAGCGCGACCGGGTCGAGCGCCTCCCGTACGAGCTGTGCGTGCTGGTCAGCCTGCGGGACGCGCTGCGGCGTCGGGAGATCTGAGTGCCGGGCGCGAACCGGTGGCGGAATCCGGAGGACGATCTGCCGCCGGACTTCGAGGACAACCGTGATGTGCGCTACGACGCGATCCGCCAGCCGCAGGACCCGGAGAAGTTGATCGAGGCCCTTCAGAAGCGGCTGCGCGAGGCGCTGACCCGCTTCGATACCGCGCTGGAGCTGGCACCACGGTCGGGGTGGACATCGTCCGTCGGCACGGCGAGCCGTGGATCAAGGTCTCGCCGCTGGGCAAGCAGGAGGAACGGGAGAACCTCGTCGCCTTGAAGGCGGAGATCGAACGCCGCTGGGGGACCATCGACCTGATCGACATCCTCAAGGAGGCCGAGTTCGCCACCGGTTTCACGTCCGAGTTCACCTCGGTCGCCACCAGGGAGGCGGTCCCGAAGGCGGTGCTGCGGCGCCGGCTGCTGCTGGTGCTGTTCGCGCCGGGTACGAACATGGGCATCACGCGGGTCGCGGTCACCGGCAAGCACGGCGAGAGCGAGGCTGTGCTGCGGTGGGTGCGGCACCTGTTCGTCAACCGGGCCAACCTGCGCTCTGCGCTGGTGCGGCTGGTCAACTCCATATTCGCCGCCCGCGATGCCGCGTGGTGGGGCGAGGGCACCGCCTGCGCGAGCGACTCCAAGAAGTTCGGCTCCTGGTCCAGCAACTTCATGACGGAGTGGCACCAGCGGTACCGCGGCCCCGGGGTGATGACCTACTGGCACGTCGAGAAGAAGTCGCTGTGCGTGTACAGCCAGCTGAAATCGTGCTCGGCTTCCGAGGTCGCCGCGATGATCGAGGGCGTGCTGCGGCACGGCACGGACGTGTAGATCGACCGGCAGTACACCGACACGCACGGCGCCTCCATCGTCGGGTTCGCCTTCGCGCACATGCTCGGTTTCAACCTGCTCCCACGGTTGGAGAACGTCGGCTCGGCGCGGCTGTACCGGCCGGCGGCCGGTCAGGACGAGAAGTGGCCGAACCTGGGGCCGGTGCTGTCGACCAAGACGATCGACTGGGACCTGATCCGCCAGCAGTACGACCAGATCGTGAAGTACACCACCGCCCTGCGCCGGGGCACCGCCGAGGCCGAGCAGGTCCTGCGGCGTTTCACCCACGGCGGGCCCAAGCACCCCACCTACCGGGCGATTGAGGAACTCGGGCGGGCGGTGCGTACGGCGTTCATCTGCGACTACCTCGCCGACGCCGGCCTGCGGCGCGAGACCAACGACGGCCTCCAGGCCGTGGAGAACTAGAACTCCGCCAACCACGACCTGTTCCACGGCGAGGACGGCGACCTGACCGGCTCCGATAAGGAGTCCCAGGAGGTCTCGATGCTCGCGCTGCACCTGCTCCAGTCCGCTCTGGTGCACGTCAACACCCTGCTGCTCCAGGACATCCTGAGCGAGGAGAAGTGGCGGAAGCGGCTCACCGACGCCGACCGGCGGGCCCTGTCCCCGCTGTTCTTGACCCACGTGAACCCCTACGGCCGATTCGAGTCGGACATGAACTCTTACCTCGGCCTCACCGCCGCCGGGGCGGCGACGGTGCCCGGCCCCCGCACCGCGCCCGAGGCAGAATCCGCTCGGTCGGCGGCGGGCGGTGCTGCCGGGTCGGCATCCTGAAGACCCCTTACCTTGGCGGCCTGCGGCCCCTGCGCGACAGGACGCCGTCGGTGACGAGGGGTGAGCCTTGCAGGGGCCGGTGTTTCTACCGGCCGGTGTTCTGGGCGGTCTTCCAGGCGCGGTAGTGCTGGGCGGGGTTGTCGGTGAAGGAGGCGTGGCGGGGGCGCCAGCCGAGCAGGCGGCGGGCCTTGGCGCTGGAGACGAGTTCGTCCTGGTCGGCGGCCATTTGCATCATGCCGCCCTCCTCGGCACTGGCCAGGGTGATCTCACCGGTGAATCCGGCGGCGCGCACGGCGGTGTACTGCATGTCCAGGGCGGTCAGGCGCTGGTCGTCGGCGATGACGAAGACCTCGCCGTCGAGGGCTTCGGGCCGGTCGAAGATGCGGAAGTAGGCGTCAGCGAGGTCGTCGACGTGGACCCAGCTCCAGCGCTTGGCGGTGTCGCCGTAGAAGACGGGGCTTCCCGCTTCGGCGGCGGCGAACCACTGGCCGGTCATGGAGGTGGTGGCCGGTCCCCCGTACATGAAGCCAGGGCGTACCACGGTGTGGGCGAGGCCGGAGGCGGCCAGTTCCTTCTCCAGGGTGAAACGGAAGCCGATGGGGCTGTCGGGGTTGCCAGGGGTGTTCTCGTCCATCAGCGGCAGGCCGGTGCGGCCGTAGGAGGAGATGCCGGTGGTGAACACCAGGTGCCGGCGGCGTCCGTCGCGTTCCTGGGCGGTGAGGAGTTCAGCGAACAGGCGCTGGTCGCTGCCGACGGGGTCGCTCATGTCCATGAGGAGGTGGACGACCGCGTCGGTGCCCTCCAGGTGGCCGCGCCAGGTTTCGGGCTGGGAGAAGTCGCCTTCGACGGGGGTGACCTCGTTGACGGCCAGGTCACGGGCGGCGGGCGTGGTGGTGTCGCGGGCCAGGCCCAGGACGGTGTGTCCGGCGCGGGCCAGGGCGGCCGAGACCCGGCGGCCGGCGTAGCCGGTGGCGCCGATGACGAGGATCTGCATGGTGCGTGCTCCGTGTGCGGTGTCGTGCCGCGGGTCAGGCGGCGGGGGTGGTGGTGAAGAACCGGGCGAGGCGGTCGGCCGTCCAGGCCGGGTTGTCGGCGGCGAAGGTGTGCGCGGCCCCGGGGACGATGTCGGCGCGGACGTCGGCCGCGGCCTGGCGCGCGCCGTCGAGCAGCACGTTCTGGGGCAGGCCATGCTCGCCGTTGAGGATGAGGACCGGCATCGTCAGCCGGCCGCCGGCGCGGGCCGCCCGCCCGTCCGGGACGAGGGTGGCGTAGTGCTCGAAGCCGCCGCGCATCGCGTCGGGGCGGGTGTAGACGCGCAGCAGGTCAGCGCGGTCGGCGGCGGTGACCCCGCCGCGGGTCATCATCGACCAGAAGCCCGTGAGGTAGGGCTCCTCCTTGCCGGCGGTGAGCATGGCGGCCAGGTCGCTCTGGGCGTGGAAGCCGAAGTGCCACGATCCGCCGGTGGCGGGGTTCATGTGGTCCTCCAGGCCGTACCCGGGCAGGAACGCCTCGCTGAGGACCAGGCGCTCCACCTCGTGCGGGTATGCCTGCGCCCAGGCGTGGACGGTCATGGTGCCGATGTCGGTGCCCACGACGAAGGCCCGCTCATGCCCCAGATGCCGCAGCAGCTGGTGCAGGTCCTCGGCTTCCTCCCGCTTGGTCCAGTGCCCGGCCGGGATGCCCGAGTCGCCCGAGCCGCGCAGGTCCGGCGCGATCACCGTGAATCCCTCCTGTGCGAGCAGGGGCAGCAGCGGGCGCCACTCGATCCAGCTGAAGGGCCAGCCGTGCACGAGGACCACGGCAGGCCCCTGACCGCCGACGACGTAGTGCAGCCGGACCCCGTTGACCTCGGCCTCAGCGTGCGCGAAGCCCACGGGCGGGGCGGTGGGGGGACTCATTCGAACCTCCTTATTGCTTGCTTCAGCAACAATCACACTATTTGCTTGCCTCGTCAAGTAGAGTGGAGGAATGCCCGCAGACAACGAACCCGCCCCGCTGACCCCGGACGAATCGCTGCTGTGGCAGAGCCTGGGGCGCCTGGTCCATTCCCTGCCCCGCGTGCTGGAGGAGGACATGGCCCGCACCAGCGTGACCATGACCGAGTTCGCCGTCCTCCTGCTGCTCAGCGAAGCGCCGGGACGGCGCCTGCGGATGTCCGCGCTCGCCACGGCCGCCGGCCTCACCCCCTCCCGCATCACCCGCGTCGTCGACGCGCTCTCCGGCCACGGCCTGGTCCGTAAGCAGCGCCACGGCCAGGACGCGCGTGGAAGTGAGGCCGTCCTCACCGATGCCGGACTCACTGCCATGCAGGCCGCCCAGCCCACCCACCTCGCCAGCGCCAGACGTCGCGTGCTCGACCGCATCCCGGCCGACCTGGTACCTGACCTTGCCAAAGCCCTGGCCGCCCTCACCGACACCCAGAGCCCCACCCCACGCACCTGATCACCAATATCTCGCGCGTTCGAGCCGTCCGACGTCGTTGCCTGGTACGGCCCGGCATGGTGCCCACGTTCCGACGAAGCGGCAGCGCGGCTCAACGCCGCGCCTCGCCGACGGAGACTCGTCAGCTCGCGGGACCGCCTGGGGGAACGGCTCGAAGTAACGGCGGACACTCTCCGGCTTCGCCAATGCCGCACGTCACTCTGACAAACGGTCCTTTGCGCGAGCAAGATGAATCATGGGCCGCCGGACCCCCGCCGATCCCGGATTCGTTCGCAGAATCCGTTCTCACTCAACAGCGGGACGGACCCCCTTCTGAGACTTGCATTGTGCGAAAGTCCGGGCCCATGACGGACCCTCAGCAGCCCTCCCCGGCCGACCGGTCGGACGCGGACGACGTCGAGCAGCACGCCTGTCCGAAGTGTGACGCGCAGCCCGGCTCGCCGTGCCGCTCGCGCGGCGGCGCGGTCGCCTCCGCGTACCACACCCGCCGCTTCACGATGGTGGCCCGGCTGAAGAAGGCGCTGCGGGTGCCGACCCCGGCCGACCGCGGCCCGGGCCGGCCGGGCACCCCGCCGCCGGCGCCGATCGGCCCGGACTTGCCGAGCGCGGACAGCCGCATCGGCTACGCCCGCTGCTCGACGCTCGGGCAGGAACTCGACTCCCAGCTCGACGCGCTCAGCGAGCACAGCGTCCCGAGGGACAAGATCTTCAGCGAGAAGATCAGCACCCGCGTGCGGGTCCGCCCCCGGTTCGAGGAGGCCCTCCGTACGGCTCGGGAAGTCAAGACGCAGCCCCGCACTGCCGGGTCATCTTCACCGTGTACGAGATGAAGCGCCTCGGCCGCGACGCCGCCGAACTCACCGCGCTCGCCGACCACCTCACCGCCCACGGCCTGGTACTGGAGATGCTCGCCGGACCCCTGCCCGGCATCTACGACCCCACCGGCCCTGGCGATCTGCTGTTCGCGTTCCTCGCCGCGATGGCGGAGACCGAGCGGGAGAACATCCGCGAGTCGACGCTGGAGGGGCTCGACACCGCGGCCCGCAAGGGCAAGTACGGCGGCCGGCCCCCGGTCACCACCGACGACATGCTCCATACCGTGCTACGGCGCCGTGCGGGCGGCGAGTCCGTCGAGCAGATCCAGCCCGACCTGATCATCTCCGCCGGCAAGCGCAAGGGACAGAACCCCTCGGTGGCCAGCGTCTACCGGGCGCTCGCCGAGTACGCCAAGCGCAAGGCGTACCCCGAAGCGGTCGATGCGGCCCACGCCGGCTTCGCCGCTCTCCAGGTCGGCGAAGCCCCGGACCCCGCCTCACTATCCCTGACCGAGCGTCACTCTGATTACAGAGAGCTACTTGTCACTTCGCCATAGCTTCGGGAGAGCAGGGCCGTCCGGGAAGGCGCCCGCGGCACCGTCGGCCGCACCGTCCCGTTCTGGCAGCGCCACCGCTACCTACGCAGCGAGCGCTTCCCCACCCTGCACGTGGTCCTGGCGGGCAAGCCCGAGCATCTGCTCGACCACCGCCTGACCGCACTCGCCCAACGCCGTGCGCGGCATCACCGTGCACGTGCTCGCCCTCACACTGCCCGCCCTGCAACGCGGAGAGCCCTGGCACCAGATCGGCGTGGATGACCCCTACCGCCGCAGGAAGCGCTACCCGGAACCGGTCCGCCGCTGACCCGCGCCCGGGCTCACAACGCCCGGGGGTACGGCCAGCCGGTCAGATTTGTGCCGCCCGTGTCGAGCAGGTAAAAGGCGACGTAACGCGCTGGCCACTTCCACGCCGCGGCGGCCGCGGTTCGCACCTGGTCTCGAGCGTCGACGGAGACGGCGGACCTCTCGGAGGAGGTCGGAGGTGGCCATTTCTGTGAGGCGTGAAAGGTATGGGGACGGTGGACAGTCAGTGGGGCATCGGCATTCCCGCTTCCGACGGCGCACGGTTTCTGCTGGCGAAGATTCGGAGCGGAAACGACTACGCGCGCAGCAGGAAAAGGACGTTCAGGCGCTCGGCGTCCGTCATCAAAGTGGCCTCCCTTGCCCTGTCCGCCGGTTCCACCGTCATTCTCGGGCTGCAGGACTTGAACCTCTGGGCGAGTGTCGCGTTCACCCTTGTGGCACTCGTGACACTGCTGGGAGCGGTCGAGCCGTTCTTCAACTGGCGCTCGCGCTGGATCCTCATGGAAGAGGCCCAGTACCGCTTCCAACGGCTGGCCGACGAACTCGAATACCTGATGGCGGCGACTCCGGAGCAGGAGCTGAGTTACGAGAGCCTGCGACCCGTCTTCGATCAGTACCAAGAGGTATGGGCCTCTTTGAGCGAGCGGTGGCTGGAGAACCGGGCGAATCCTGAGGCAGCCGGACGGTCGTGATCGCCGCGGGACTGACTGTTTCGGTACATGCCGATCCGGAGCACACGGCGAGCTGGGCACGGTGGTCGTTCGTCTCCGCATGCTGCCGTGCCTCACGGCGGACTGCGCATTGTCCGGCGGCGGGCAATCGTGCAGTCGGCGGGACTGCAGGTGCCGTTCATAGGCTGCTGTCAGCGCAGGTCCGGCCATGCGCTCTATGCGGGGGCTCCTGCTGCGTCATGTGATGTCCCCTCGGACGGCCTCGCGGATGCGCTCGCCACACTCGCGGGCCGCAGCACTCTCGCCTCGGACCACGTCTCGCTGCATCCTGCCGAATCCGTATGGCTCGGACCGCCGACCGTAGCTGTCGGTGGGGCCGCAGCGGTGATGCCCGATTGGGCGAGTCCTCCGTGTCCGGCGGACCGGCACAGACATTGGGGGCGTCGAGCAGGTCAGGAAGCTCATCAGGGATGTACGCCTTGCGGAGCCGGGCCTGGCCGTGGTCGATGTCGCGGCCGCTGACGAGGAAACCACCCTCGCCGTTCAGGCAGCGCTTGCTGCGCGCTGGACGACCGCGATCGCTGGCCGGGCGACCAGAACTCCGGGCGATTCCGGTGTCGGCATTGGCAGGAAGCGGCCGGCCGGGTCGGGGCATATGTTCCTCGGAGGGGGCTACATTCAGTCGAGCGGTCGGACCGCTACGCGCGGGGACGGGTGGTGAGCCAGTCCTGTAGTTCCCGGTGGCGGAACTGATAGGCCGTGCCAGAGATCCGCAGCAGGCCGGCCCCGTAGGCCCAGTGGAGGAAGGCACCGAGCCGCCAGGGCAGTCGGCCACGGGAGCAGCAAAGGAAGATCACGTAGCGACGGCCGGCACCGGTGGCGAAGTACAGTCCGCCCACAAGCCCGCCCGTGAACCCGGCGATGAGTCCGAAGGTGAGTCCGAACGCGGCTCCGAAGGTGAGTGCGCCCGCGATTCCGCCGGCGAACCCGAACGTGAGCCCGCCCACGAGGCCGATCACGAGATCGTCCCGGATCAGGTGGCGGGGGTCCGCCTGTGAGGTGAGTCCGCTCGTGTGGGTGGCGGGGACAGCCGGGGAGGTGAGCCCGAGCGCGAACCCGCCCGCGAGCCCACTGACGAGCCCGATCGTGAGCCCACCCGTGAGCGCCATGGGGAGGCCGCCCGCGAGGCCGACGGCGAAGTCGACGGTGAGGCCCACTCCCAGGCCGACCGCCAGGCCACCTGCGAGCCCGGCCCCGAGCCCGCGGAGGGTCTTCCGGACGATCCGTCGTCGTTGAGCGGAGTCCCGCAGCCTCTGCAGTCGGGCCGCCCGGGGCCGCTGGGGATGTGCTCTGCCAGCCTGCAACAAGGCCCCGAGCCCGAGCAGCATGACGGGCGCGGTGCCCAGCAGCTCACGGGGGGAGAGGCCCATGGGAACTTGCGTCAGGAGCAGGGCGTCGAGAGCGAGAAAGAGAAGCGCGGTGAGGAACGCGTCGGCGGTACGGACCCGGCGACGTCCTGCCATGGGCCACAACTGGTGCAGCACGAGATCGGTTCCGACCCCGGCCGACGCGGGGGGAGCGAGGTGGGCGGCGAGCGCGGCCAGCCAGCGGTGTGTCTGGTCGGACTGGTAACAGCCGGGCCGGGTGGGGTGCTGGCTGATGGCGGCGGGCAGGTAGATGCCCAGCAGGTGGTCGCGTACCTCGCTGCGTGAGGCGAAGCCGAGCAGGTCGGCCGGGTCACGGAGGTAGCCGAGGGTGTCGGGGTGGCGTTCCTCGTAGGCGGTGGCGGCCAGGTTGAGCCGCCAAGGCGTGTTCAGGGTCTGGGCGAGGGCGCACTCGGGGGCGGCGGCCAGGGTGTCGAAGACGGTGGTCCAGCGGGCGGGGCTGGTGCTACGAGCAGTGAGGTAGGCGATGGCCTGGGCTGGGGTGACGGGGGTGATCTCGATGCGTGCGGCCTCGCGCATCCGTAAGTCCAGGGCTGTCAGTTCGGCGTACTGGGCGGTGCGGCAGGTGAGGATCACCGGGGCGTTGCCGGTGGGGTGCTGGTAGGTGTTGAGCTGCTCCAGGGCACGAGGGGCACGCCGTTGGCCGACCGGGGTAGCAACGGTGTCCATCTCGTCGAGGCCGTCCAGGACCGGCAGCACTCGGTGTCGGTCCAGCAGCAGCCAGGCGTCCGCGGCGGTGACGCCGCGGTCGCGGAACTGATCGTGGACCTGCTCGGCGAGCCAGTCTCGCAGCGGCCGGTCGGTGTCCCAGCTTGCCAGGGAGAGACGGACCGGGACCGGGTCGGTCTCAGTCCGCTCGGGGTGGGTGAGCAGACCGAGCAGGAGGTCCAGGGCGAGCAGGGTCTTGCCGGAACCCGGCTCGCCGGTGATCACCAGGCGGGCCGGGCGCAACCGCCGGTAGTAGTCGACGACGTCAGTGAGGCGCCCTTCGTCGGCGGCGCCCGTGGCGTTGTTGGCAGGCTCGGACCGATGACGGAAGATCAGGTCGATGCGGTGGGCACCGGGACCGATCAGCTGAGCACGCTGGCGGGTCTCTGCCGCGGTGACCGCAGCGGTCAGCGTCCTGGCCTTCGCTTCCGCGTTCGCCGCGGCATCGGCGCGAGCGTCCCGGTAGGCGATCCAAGCCAGGAAGGCGCCGGGCACGGCTGGAAGCAGGGCGACGGCTGTTGCGGCCGGCCGGGCCACCTGAAACTGCTCGGACAGCCACAGTGCCAGTCCCGCGCTCACGGCCTGCAGAGCGAGAAAGATTACGGCTGCCCTGCGTGTGCGTGATACCCCCATACCAGGGCATGTTCCCTTACGGTTCCACCCCGCGAACCGCGAGTATCCCCACCTATTCGAATCAGATCCTCAACTTGCCCGCGGACAAGGGATACCCCGGCACGCTGGTCCCTCGATCACCGCCCACCCCGGGGCGGCCCGATGCGAAGGAGACACCGCGATGACGGCACACCGGCCAGAGGCCGGCGTCCGGCGCGCCTGCCCCGACCACAAGTCCGACCAGCACCGGGCGAGCCGCAGCGCGCCCCTGCGGTGCGCACTTCGTTGCCACTGGAACCCACTCGGTGCCCGGATCCGACGAGACAGTGGAATTCCAGGTCACACTGCGGATCCGATCGCGCGCTGTGCTGTCACAACCCTTCACTCTCCTCCTGAACTCGCAAGTGATGTCCGGGTGGGAGGAGATCACCGGGTCCCGGGGCCGGGTGATCTTGGTGGCCGTGTGTGGTCGGCGCCCAGCCAGTGGCCGTGCGCGAGGGGTGGAGGCGCGGGGCTGATGGCGGGGAAGCGGAAGAGGAATGCAGCGGGGTCGACGAACGGCCCTCGCGGCGACGTGCTGCGCGTGCTCGGTGTGCTGAAGGTCGCGACCGTCGACCAGATGCAGCGGCTCATTGCCCCGCACCTGACCTTTCGGCACACCGACAAGGAACAGCCGCTCCAAGCGGAGGCAGGACCGCATCTGATCAGGGAAGGCCCGGACCGGCGGTGTAGTCACGCCCTGACTGCCCTGGGGCCTGACTGCACCGCTACACCGCTCCTCCTTCGGCTGATGGCTTCACGGCTGGTGAACCGGCGGCGATGCCCGGGGCGTCGACCAGGTCATGAAGCCGATCAGGGATGCATACCTCGCGGAGCCGGGCCTGGTTATGATCGATGTCACTGCCGCTAGTGATCTTGAGTTTCCCGGGTCTCGGCGTCCAGCTCGGTGCCCGGGTGCTGGCCGAGATCGGCGACGTACCACACCCGTTTCGCCGACGCCCGCGGACCGAAGTCATATGCGGGCTCGTCGCCCATCACCAGAGCCTCCGGCAACAAGTCCAGCATCACCCGTCGCCGCGTGAAAAACGACCGGCTCAACCACGCCGGCCACCTGTGGGCCTTCGCTGCCCTGACCGCCTCGCCGGGTGCCAAGGTCCACTACCGGCGACGACGCGACCAACACGGCGATTGGCATGCTGCCGCCTTGCGTCACTTGTTCAACCGCCTGGTCGGCCAGATCTATCACTGCCTGCAGCACGGCGAACGCTACGACGAAACGCTGGCCTTCCCGCCGCCGTCGGAAGGACTTGAGGCAGCCGAGGCATAGCCGAGACCAGAGCTCTCACTCCGGGATGGTCAGACCGAACTCACGCAGCCGGGGCAGACAGACGTCGGGACAAGCCTCCACAGAGATGGCGTCCGTGCGCACCAGCAGGTCCTCGTGGAACGGGGCCCCGCTCGCGACGAACGCCCACGGCTTCGTCCCGTCGCGCAGGCGCTCGGCATCGGCCTCGAACAGAACCGTGACTCCCAGCCCGGCCAACGGCTCCAGACCCGCACCAGGGTTACCAAAGTCCCCTTGCGCCCGTAATCGAACAGCCAGCAGAGCTGCAGGAGGTTCTCAGCTGTCCCCTTGACGGCTTGGCGCCGTGAGGCGTCTACCTGGACCTGCGCCAGGAACTCACCTCCCCTGACGCGGCCGGTCCTGCGGTCGGCCCGAACACGGTCTGCCCAGGATTATGAGGAGAGGCCGTCCTCACCGAATAGCAGCACCTGCTGGACGTCGATGTCCGTGCGTACGTGGTGTGGGCGGGCCGGGTGGCGCCAGCGTCCGGCTTGGTCACGGGCGACGTCGACAGCGACTTCCATGACGACGTCGGGCTGTACCAGGTGGACGTCGAGGGTTGCGCTGGGTTCCCCAGCCTGCCGAGAACGTTCCCCCGGTCCACGGGTGCGCGTCCCGGGGTGGGGTCAGATGGTCGGCCAGTGCATGGCCGACGGTCTGGGAGAGGGTGGTGCTGCGGCCGATGTACAGGAAGCGGCCCGCGGTGTCGTAGTGGCCCAGCAACACCGTCCGGGGCGCGGTGAGGGAGCCGGTGACCGCGCCGATGACGGCCTCGGTGGTGACCCGCACCTTGTACTTTCGCCACGACCTGGCGCCGCCGCGATACGGTTCGTCGAGTCGCTTGAAGACGAGGCTCTCCAGCCCGGCCGCCGTCCACGCCGGCCACTCCCGGGCCACAGCCGGGTCGGTGGTCGACGGGCACAGCGTGAACGGCACGGAAAGGCCGCGCTCCGCGAAGAGCTCTTCGAGGACCGCGCGGCGCCGCGTGTGCGGCCGACCGGTTACGAGTTGGTGCGTGACAGCGGGCGGGACGTGCCTGGCTCAGCGGGCACTGGTCTCAGGTTGTGACGGTGCGGTCGGTGACCAGTCCGGCGATGGCGCGGTAGGTGTCGGGCAGCCGGTCGCGGCGGTGGGTCCAGCGGATGAGCTGTTTCCGCGCTTGTGGTCGGCCAGGGCGTGCTCGCCGGTGATGCGGTCGGACGCACGGTCGTGGCGAACGCGTTCCCACTGTTGGAACCTGCCGGGCAGCGCACCGGGGCGGGGCTTCCTCGGCGGCGTGACGGCCTGACCGGGATGCTCGCGGCCCAGCCCGAGGTAGCCGTCGTCGAGGAGCACCTCGACCTGGTCGAAGTGATCAAAGCAGCCGGTGACGCCTGCCGCGCGGGCGGCGGTGGTGTCGTGCATCCGTCCCGGCCGCAGCGCGTCGGTCCACAGAGTGCGGCCCTTGTGATCGGCGATGACGGTGGCCTTCATCGTGTTCTGCCTCTTCTTGCCCGACACGAACGCCCGCCTGCCCCCGCGGCCGGCCGCGGCCGGCGGACCTGCACCTCGGTGGCGTCCAGCCGGAGCTCGACCCCCTCGGCCCGGGCGTAGGCGAACCCATCCTCCACCGTCCGAAGCCGCAGACCCGGGCGCTCGGGAACGGCAAACCCCCGCTCGGCCAGCAGCCCCGGACCTCTCCGATCCGACGGCGCGCGGGACGGTCGAGCGATCGACACCGAACAGCACTGCCAGGACCGCGTGCGGCAGGTCATGCCGCAGATGGATCAACGTGACTGCCAGCCGGTCCACGAACATCAGCCGGTACCGCGCACCGGCACCCGGTGCGCGCCTGCGTACGCCACCACGATCTCGGAGACGCCTCCCCTCTACCGCGGCCGCCCATGGCCGGGCCAACTCCTCCGCCAACGACGTCAGATGCGCCACCGAGACGCCCGTGAACAACGGGTGCGTCAGCACTGCACGATCAGCCAAGCCCCTCACTACACCAGGATGCCCGCCCGCTATCACGCACCAACTCGTTAAGAGGCGGGGGCGGTCTTCCGGCTCCCAGGCTGACCGTCGGGTGCCGGTGCGGTCCGGTCAGGAGGGGACGGAGACGTGATCGTGCGCGTGGTCTGCTGTCCGGCCGGGCCGGAACCGGCGGCGGACGAGCGCGATCAGGGAAGGTCCTCCGCGGAAGCACCACAGGGCGATGACCGGATCACAGATGGCACATGCCAGAGATGCGTCGTGGTAGAACGGCAGGATCGGATTGCCCTTGAGGTGGTGGGCCATGTCCCAGGCCGTGTGGAGCAGCCAGCCGACGCCGATGAAGGCCCAGGAGTCCAGGCCGCGGTAGGCGACGTAGGCCGTGAGTGCGACGAATGGGAGCTCCCACGGGCCGAAGCCGCCCCCGCTCAGATAGGCGGCGCCGGCTCCGCCCACCATGATCGCGTTGAAGTGGCGTCGGTGCGGTTCTTTGATCAGGGACATCAGCAGGCAGTAGATGATGCCGACGATCACTGGTGACACAAGGTTCATGAGGGGATGACTTCTTCTTCCTGGGGCGGGCCGCATTACCGCGGTCGAGCTGTCGCAGCGCGAGCACCGACGTCTCGGCCAGAGCGCGGTCCCGGGTGGGCAGGATCAGGAGTGTCAGTACGCTGGCGGCCGTCGCGGTCAGCAGGATCGAGGCGATCAGTCAGGCGTCGGCGAGGGCGCGGCGCGGCGTTGCGGGAAACATACTCGCGGGGACGGTGATCGGGTCGACGGCGACGGTGCCTTCGACGGACATGCTGATGTTCTTCCTGCTTGTGCAGGGGGATGGTGAGCGACTGATCGGCGAAGGGCCGGGCGCTCAGAGAGTGGTGGGCGTTGGACCCTGCGCGCGCCAGACGGTGCCGCGCCGTTCGTGGGAGATGAGTTCTTCGACGGCGTGCGCGACGCGGAGGCCCGCCTCGCGCTCCAGTAGGTACAGACCCAGATCGAGACCGGAGGTCACGCCGGCGCCGGTGATCAGGTCGCCGTCGTCCACGATGCGGGCGCGGACCGCGTGGGCGCCAGTGGCGTCCAGCATGTCGAGGCCCATGTGGTGGGTGGTGGCGTGACGTCCCTCCAGCAGGCCGGCCATGGCCAGGACGAGCGAGCCGCCGCAGACGGTGGCGACGGTGATGTCCGGGTCGTCCATTGCCTGCTTGAGGAGCGCAGGGAGCTCGGTGGTCAGCGTGCGGCCCAGCAGCACCGGGATGAACTCGTCCTGCTTCCGCTCGGCGACGCCCACCTCTTCTTCCGGAGCCTCGCCGGGTTCGCCCACGCGGCCGGAGGCGCCGGGTACCAGAAGCATGTCGGCGCGCTCCAGGTCGAGGGCGCCGACGGCGCGCAGCGTCAGTCCTCCGATGCCGCTGACGACCTCACGAGGGCCCTCTGCGGTGACCAGCTCGACGGTCACCGCGCCTCCGTCGCCGAGCCGCCGGCGTACAGGACCTCGTAGGGGGCAATGGCATCGAGCGGATCGAAGCCATCGAACAGGACGACCTGGGTGTGCATGGGTGTGGGGTTCCTTCGGCGTCGATTTCCATCGGGACGCTCCGAAGTCAACCGGCTGCCTGGGTGTTCGCCCAGTGGCACTAGTGACAGGTTGCAACGGAATAGTGCCAACACTTTCTTGAAACGTGTGGACTGCGATGACGTGGGGCTTCCGGAAGGGCGGCCCAGGTCCGTCAAGCTGGCGGGGAGGTAAGTTCTGGCCATGCATACGGTTGCCGTGCTCGCGTTGGATCAGGTGATCCCGTTCGACCTGTCCACCCCGATCGAGGTCTTCTCCCGGACCCGCCTGCCCGACGGGCGGCCCGGCTACCAGGTACGGGTGTGCGCCGAGCGCGACGAGGTCGACGCCGGAGCCTTCACCCTGCGTGCCCCCTGGGGCCTGGAGGGCCTTCAGGGCGCGGACACGATCATCGTGCCGGGCGTCGCCGATCTCGCTGCCTCACTCCCTCCCGCCGTGCACGATGCGCTGCGGTCGGCCGCTGCCGACGGCACCCGGATCGCCTCCATCTGCGTGGGCACCTTCCCCCTGGCCGGCACCGGGCTCCTCGACGGACTGCGCGTCACGACCCACTGGCGCGCGGCCGGTCTGCTGGCTGCCGCCCACCCGGACCTCGACGTCGCCCCGGACGTCCTCTACGTCGACAACGGCCAGTTGCTCACCTCGGCCGGTGCCGCGGCGGGCATGGACCTGTGTCTGCACATGATCCGCCGTGACTACGGCTCGGCCGTCGCCGCCGACGCCGCCCGCCTGTCAGTGATGCCTCTCGAACGAGAGGGCGGGCAGGCGCAGTTCATCGTCTACGACCACGCACCCACACCGCGGGGCTCCGAGCTTGAGACGCTGCTCACCTGGCTACAGGAAAACCTGGCCCGCGACCTCACCCTTGCCGACATCGCCGAGCGGGCCGGAACCAGCACCCGAACCTTGATCCGGCGGTTCCGCGACCAGACCGGCACCACGCCGCTCCAGTGGCTCCACCGGGCCCGCATCCGCCAGGCACAGCACTTGCTGGAAACCACGGAGCACTCCGTGGAGCGCATCGGCAGCCAGGTCGGCTTCGGCTCACCCACCACCTTCCGTGACCGCTTCAAACGCACCACCGGCGTCAGCCCGCAGACCTACCGGCGCACGTTCAGTTGAACAGCCGAATGAGATGGCCTCAGCCGGCCCACGTGGGCGGTCGCCGTCCCGTCCTTGGGATCCCCGGAGTCGTCGATGACCAGCACCCCACCCGCATGCGGGGCCCTGCGCGGATCCTCCCGCAGCCGCTCAAGACGGCGGGCATTGATGTGCTCGTGCTCCCAAGGTGACTCGGAGAGGAAGAACTGCAGCCGCTGCACCGCCGGGTGCTGGGCGTCGGCCACCGGTTCCGCCCCGGCCAGGCAGGTCAGCGTCTTGTTCCGCTCCCGCGGCGCCAGCAGCCCCGTCAGGTACCGGCGGAAGCCCCGCCGCTGGGCCAGCGAGTCGAGCAGGTCATCGAAGCCGGCGGCGTAGTCCTCGAGTGACCCCGGCGCCGGTGGACACGGACGACGAGCGGTCACGGCAGCCACCCCCGCCCGTCCTTCTGCTGCGATGACTGCCCGACGTCAACAAACCACCTATAGACGTAAGCTCCGTGCGGGGCTCCACACAAAAGTGGACGTATGGGTTCACGGCGTCGGCGACTTCGAAAGTGTCCGAAAGTGCATCAATGGATTGCCGATGCTTTGTGGAACGCACTTCACTGTGGTTTCATTCACTGGGCATTTACCAGTTTTGGGGTTCACTGCGCGCAACGTACGGGCATTCTCGTCTCCATCCAAGGGAGAGTCATGTATACCCTCGGACTGAATTGCTGCTTCTCGCTGCCGGGCCGCGAAATCGTACCCGGCCTTCCCCAGTGGTTCTTTCACGACGCGTCGGCGGTACTCATTCGGGATGGCGAGGTCGTTGCCGCAGTCGAACAAGAGCGACTCAACCGGCTCAAACACACGAACCGCTTCTCCGGCGACGCCGCTCAGGCCTGCCTCACGCACGCAGGCATCGGTATCGAGCACGTGGACGCGGTGGCGTTCTTCTTCGACGAGGCGTGGACGGACAAGGAACTCTTCCATCAGTACGTGGAACACCCCGATGTGATGACTAGCTCGGCCAGAGAGCTTATCAAGGACCGCGTGTGCGAGTTATTCAGGTACGAACTCCCTGACCACCGCCTCTCCTTCGTTCAGCACCACGACTCGCATGCCTATTCTGTCTACCCTCAGTCTGGCTTCAGCGATGCCCTCGTCGTCGTGATGGACGGCCGCGGGGAAAGCGCTTCGACGTCGATCTACAGCGCCGCAGGCGACCGGGTCGAACTGCTCGTCTCGAAGGGCCCGGCGGACTCACTCGGCCACTGGTACACGGCCGGAACGGAGTTGCTGGGTTACCAGCTGTTCGACGAGTACAAGGTCATGGGGCTCGCGCCTTACGGAAATCCGGACACCTACCGCCCGGTCCTCGATGAACTCTTCGAACTGCTGCCTGACGGCGACTTCCGTCTGGACCACACACGACTGCGCGCGGCTATGTTCTCCGCAGGATTCGCCCCACGCCGCAAGAACGGACTGTTCGAGCAGCGGCACATGGACTTCGCGGCGACTGTTCAGCAGGTGACCGAGGAGGCCGCCCTCCACATGATCGGTCACTGGCTGAGGGCGACCGGACACTCTCGCCTCGCGCTCGCCGGCGGCGTCGGACAGAACTGCACGCTGAACGGCAGATTACTGCGCGACCAGCACCTGCGGGACATCTTCGTCCACCCCGCGTCCCACGACGCCGGCGCCGCTTTGGGCGCCGCGATCAAAGTGGAGGCGGACGCGGTCTCCACGCTGCCGCACCGCAGAATCCGTGACGTCTTCTGGGGCCCCTCACTGGCCCTCCCGGAGCAGACCGAAGCTCTGCTGAAGAAGTGGGCCGGCTACCTGGACGTCCAGCGCGTGGCCAACATCGAGGAGCGGGCCGCGGAACTCCTCGCCTCCGGCAGGGTCATCGGCTGGGTGCAGGGGCGTTCGGAGTTCGGGCCCAGAGCGCTGGGCAACCGGAGCATTCTCGCCGACCCACGTCCCGCGGACAACCGCCAACGGGTGAACCTGATGGTGAAGAAACGGGAGACCTACCGGCCGTTCGCACCATCGGTACAGACCGAGAGCCTGCGCGAGTGGTTCGAGTTCCCCGACGACATCGACGCGCCGGACTTCATGGTGTTCACCGTTCCGGTCCTGGAGCACCGCCGTGCGGAACTCGCCGCCGTCACCCATGTAGACGGCACCGCCCGGGTCCACGCAGTGGACCGGGATGTCAACAACCAGTTCTGGCGGCTGCTGGAGGAGTTCGAGGCGCTTACCGGGGTCCCGGTCTTGCTCAACACCTCCTTCAACAACCACGCCGAGCCCATCGTCGACTCCGTCGAGGACGCCATACGCTGCTTCCTCACCACGGAACTCGACCATCTGGTCGTCGGTGACTTCCTGATATCCCGCTCGTCCTACGACCGGCAGGCACTGACGGGTCTTGTGCCCAGCCTCTGCGTGGACACCGTGATCGTGCGTGAGAGCGGACCGGATCGCACGGAGCGGACCGTTGTGACGGGTGAGTACACCAAGGCCAAGCGCGTTCCGGTCAGTTCCAGGGTCGCCGCCGTGCTCCTCTCCGCGGACGGCGAGCGCAGTCTGGCCGAGCTCGGACTGGACCTTACGGCACCGAGCGGCGTCGAAGCTCTGACCGAGATCGAGCTGCTCTGGAGCGAGCGATTCCTCGACCTCTCACCCTGTTGAACGGCAGAAGGCTCGTCATGCGCTTGCGGACTCGGCACCGGGAGGACACGACCGGCGTCGGACGACTCTGGCACAACAGGGACTTCACCCGGCTGTGGATCGGACAGTCGCTCTCCTTCTTCGGCGGTGGACTCTACGACGTGGCCGTCGCCTGGAGCGTTTTCGCGACCACCCGGTCCTCGGCCGCCACAGGCATCGTCGTCGCCGCCACGACCGCTGCCCAGTTCCTGTGCGCCCTGCCCTCGGGGTACCTCAGTGACCGGCTGAGCCGACGCCGGATGCTCATCATCAGCGATCTGGTGGCGGGGGCCGCAGCGCTCGCAGTGGGCCTCGTGGTGCTGGGGGGCAGTCTGACGCTGGGGCCGGTCGTCGTGCTCAGCCTGGTCCTCGGCGCCTGCCGGGCACTGGGCACCATCGCCCATATGCCCCTGCTCGCCCAGACGGCCCAGGGCAACCTCAAGTCCGCCAACTTCCTGCACTCGGCCACGTACAACACGATCAGAATCGCTTCGGTGGCTCTGGGCGGACTGCTGCTCACCGTCACAGAAGCGCACTGGCTGATCCTCGCCAACGCCCTGTCGTTCTTCGTTGCCGCCGTTGTGACCCAGAGGATCGGTAGGCAGCCGGCTGGCGGCAGAAATGCCCCGTCGGGGACCGTATGGCAGGCCGTACGGGAAGGGCTGCGGGTGCTGCTGGGTGAACGGTCGGCTCGGCTGATCGTGCTCAACTCCGCTCTCACCAAGGCCGTGTACTCGGCGGCCGTCGCGGTGACCCTGCCGCGGCTGATGGCCGAGAGCGCGGGCACGGCGGGCGGCCTGGGGCTGGCCATGGGCCTGCAGAGCCTGGGCGTCGTGGCCGGGTCGTGGCTGGTCCGGCGAATGGCCGGGGCGGAACTGGGGCTCGTGCACTTCAGGCGACTGGTGACCGTGGGCGCGACGGCCGTCTTGGCCCTGGCGTGGTCCTCCGGTCCGCTGCTCCTGCTCTGCACCTTCATCGCGGGCTGCGGACTGGCCTTCGAGATGGTCGAGCAGACCTGTCTGCAGCAGATCATTCCGCCGGGGGCCCTGGGCCGGGTCCTCAGCCTCGACATGTTCGCCGGGCTGCTCTGCTACTCGCTTGGCTCGTTCCTGCTGGGTGGGCTGGTCGACGTCTCGGGAGCGGCCACGGTCCTCACGTGCTGCACCGCGGCGCAGTTCGCCCTGGTGCTCGCGTTGTGGCACGGCACCCGACGGCAGGCCGGAACGACTTAGCTGTACCCTCCGGTTCCTTCGGCCGCACAGATGCCCGATATCGGCCTCGGTGGTCCGGCTGTGCTGGATGCCGGGGCGCAGGGACGGCGGCCGGTGCGGACGAACACTCCGGCCGGCTTTCGACCGCCGTGTCGCTCAAAGCTTCGCCAGCCTCAGGAGGCATCGCACATTGCCGCGCCGTCCGGTTCCTGGCGATCCGCGGTCCTCCGACGACCGGCCTCGACGGAGTTCTCTCGGCCGCCTGCGCCGCGCGGTCGCACGGAGATACGGGCAGAGCGTCCGTGGAGGCCGACGCGGGCACACCCGCCCGCTGACAACTTGGAGTGGAACATGCGACACGTCCTTGTCCGGCTTCGACTCGCAGACAGCGCACGGCGGGCAGTCGAAGCACCCCGGCTTCTGCTCGCCGCACGGGATTCGCCGACGGGGCCGGGGCGGCCTGCTTCAGCAGCCCCCCGACTGCTCCTCCAGCCAGGTGAGCCCCTGGTGGCAAGTGAACATGCAGCGGACCAGGTTCTGGACCGGCGGCGAGAAGGACAGCCGGACCCGTCGGTGGCCGCTCCCCGGCAAGGTCATCATTTCGTCGGGCACCACTCGGACGCCCAGGAGGTAGGAGAGCACGGCGAACAGATGGAACGTCCGCCGTATGCCGACCGGCCCGATCCGCCCCCGGCCCAGCACCGCGTCGCAGTGCACCACCAGGAAGAAGCCGCACTCCGGCTCGTACTCGACCGCGAACCAGCGACTGAGCCCCTCGGTCAGGAACCGCACGGCCAGGTCCCGGTGGAAGTCCAGGATGGCGGGATCCAGTTTGTCGTAGCAGGGGGTGTCGACCGGGCGGTCCTCGAAGCCGGGAGGGCAGATGACGACACCCTGGTCGAACTTCCACCGCAGGAGCCGGTCCACCTCGTCGAGCACCACGGACCGCACCCGGGCGCGCTGCACATCAGGGATTCGCTCCGACCCGGCACCCTCCACCATCGCCACCATCAGGTGACGACGGAACTCGTAGCTGTTCTCCGTACGCCAGGACTCCTCGGCCAGATAGGTGCGGATCGCGTCGGCCCCGGTCCCCAGCGCCCGCGCCAGAGCATTCTGGAACCCGGTGTACACGAACCCGACGGTGCCTTCGAGTGCTCGGCGTACGGACTCCGCCTTGACGGACGCAGCCCAGAGCAGACCGATCCGCAGGTTGGCCAGTGCGAAGGGTTTGGAGATGCCGAACAGCACGTAGGTATCCGCGTAGTACTCAAGCAGGGTGCCGCAGTCCTCCGGAGCGCTGCGGATCGAGTGGTACGACATGTCCTCGATGGCCGCCACCCGGTACCGGCCGAGCACCTCGCCCAGCCGTGCGAGGTGGGAGGGAGTGGCCATCCGGCCGGTGACACCCGGGTTGATGTGCAGGTAGCAGACGACCCGAGGGGGCCGGAGCACCTGCGCCGGCCGACGGTGAAGCGGTTGCGCGTCCCGCAGTACGGGCCAGCGGGAGATCGCCCTGGTGAGCAGCGTCCGGGCGGCTGCCAGGGTATCGAGCTCCTCCAGGCCGGAGGTGATCTCCTCCGCGTCCTCGAACCGGGGTGGAGTGTCCAGCAGCCCTCTTCCGTAAAGGTCCCGCAGGGTGCGCCATACCAGGGCGGACCGCTGCGGCAGCCATTCGGCGTACAGGCGGGTGTTCTGCTCGGCCACCACACGGTCCAGGGCGTCGATGTCCACGGTGCCGTCCGGCGCCATGGGAACGGTTGCCACGCCACCGCCGACCCGGTAGGGCTGAGGAAGGAAGAAGCCATAGGACACCTCGGGATGCAGAACCACGTCACCCGGGACCGTGACGCGGGTACGGCACAGCGCGTCATACAGGCTGATGGTCCCGACACCGACGACCGGTTCGATCCGATCGAGGTGCCGGGCGAGGGGGAAGCCCAGGCCGCCGACCACCTCCCGGACCGCCGTGTCTAATTCCTCCGTACACTCCGGGCCGAAATACCGTTGAAAATCACTCCCATTGCTTACCTCAAGAGACAAATGGTGCACGAAGTGTGGGAGCGGGGCGGAGGAGGCGTCACCGGTGTCCAAATTTCGTTCCCCGGGGATGCAGTCGACCGGGCTCCCGGTGCGGCCGTCGATTTCCCGGTTCTGGCTGGTGAGGATCTGGTAAGCCCAGCGGCATAGAAACGGAAACCGCGAGGGCTCGTCGCCGGCAACGCTCACGTATTGCGCGTCAAATTCGGCCAGCAGGCGCCTGAGCTCATCAAGCACTGACTTATTGAGGGCGGGTGAAATGGTGGGGCGAAAAACGTGGACGTCAGGCTGTTGACATGTATAGGTCACGTTGTTAGCCTAGCCGGGCCCTGATGGCAGATCAAGTAATTATCCCGCAGATGATGGGTTGGTGAAATGGGCCAGTTAGCCGTACTCGGCGGCGATCCCGCAGTGATCACCCCCCGGGAGGAACTCTTCGAGTGGCCAATTCTCGGTGCCGAAGAAGAGGCCGCGGTGTTGACGACAATGCGAAAGCCGAGCTATCTCGACTTCGAGACCGTTCCGGCCTTCGAGTCCGAGTTGAAGGACTGGCTCGGCACCGAATACGTGATCACTGAAAGTTCCGGAACCCATGCGGTCCTCGGAGCCATGTTCGCCTGCGGCGTCGGCCAGGGCGACGAGGTCATCGTCCCGGCGTCGACATACTGGGCCTCCTGCGTGCAGGCATTCACGCTGCGGGCCAGTGTCGTGTTCGCGGACATCGACCCGCTGACGATGAACCTCGACCCCGCCGACGTCGAGCGAAAGATCACCGACCGTACCAAGGCGATCGTCGTCGTCCACCTGCTTGGCTACCCGGTCGACATGGACGCCATCAGCGCGATCGCCCGCCGCCATGGCATCAAGGTCATCGAGGACGCGTCCCATGCCCATGGCAGCCTGTACCGCCACCGCCGAGTTGGCACACTCGGCGACATCGCGGCGTTTTCCATGTGCGGGAAACCCCTTGCCATCGGTGAGGGCGGAATGATCGCCACCAATGACCCGGAGCTCCACGACCGGGCGCTCGCCTGGGGGCACAACTTCCGCTTCCACTCCGGTGAGGTCAAGTCTCCGGAACTGCTGCGGTACGCTGGCCTGCCCCTCGGCGGCGTGACCTCCCGGATGCACAACCTCAGCGCCGCGATCGGTCGAGTCCAGTTGCGCCGCTTCGAGGAGCGCATCAAGGAGATCGACAAGGCGATGAACTACTTCTGGGACCTGCTCGCCGACATCCCCGGCCTAGTCGCCCATCGCCCACCGAAGGACAGCGGCTCGACCATGGGCGGCTGGTACAACCCGCACGGCGTCTATCTACAGGAGCGGTTCGAAGGCCTGTCCGTCGCACGGTTCGTCGAAGCCATCAGGGCCGAGGGCTTCCACTCCTGGACACGCATCTGCATCCGTGAGCCGCTGCACACCCATGAGCTGTTCAGGAGCGCGGACATCTACAACGAGGGCGCGCCTACGAACTTCGTGCATACCGGCGGCCAGCCCCAGGGGCTCGGTGACCTGCCCGTGACCGAGTCGGTAAGGGCCTTGACTGTCCCGCCGTTCAGACGCTTCGATCAGGACGCCATCGAGATGTACGCGGCCGCCTTCCGCAAGGTGGCGGAGAACTACAAGGAACTCATTCCCGGAGACCGAGGGGACGACAGCGTAGTCCTCGACGAGCGAGGCAATGGGTGACGGCGGGGGCCGACACACCATCGCAGACGTCCCGGATACCCGCGTGTGCGGCCATGGAGTGGGCGGCCCGCGTCTTCGGCGCTCTCGGCGCCGATGACACGGCCGCCCAGGACGCGGCCTTCGCGCTGGTGGCCGCGGACCTCGCTGGACACTCGAGCCACGGCATCCGCCTCGTTGCCACCTACGCCCACCAGGCCGAGGTGGGCGAACTCGTGCCGGGTGTGCGCCCCGCCGTCGTGCGGCGGGGCGCACGGTCCACCGTGATCGAGGGTCGGCGATGCCTGGGGGCCACAGCCATGCGGCTGGCGGTACGGAGGGCCGCCGAGGAAGCCAGGCGGAACGGGGCGGCCACCGTCCTCGTCACCGGACACGGCCACCTCGGGCGTCTGGGGTTGTACGTCGCCCAGCTCTCGGCCTTGGGCCTGGTCGGCGTGCTGACCACCGGCCACGCCCTGCTGCCCGAGGAGACCATCGTGGCGCCGATGGGGGGCATCGACCGTGTCTTCGACACCAACCCGTGGGCCTTCGGCTTCCCCGCCGAGGGCGGCGACGTCATCATCGACATGTCATCCGCCGCCATCTCGTACAACGCGGTCAAAGCACTGGAACATGCCGGCGAGCGGATCCCCGAACACCTGGCCCAGGACAGCCATGGGCAGCCATGCACCGACCCGGGCAGCGTGCTGGAGTCTGGCAGCCTGCTGCCGGCCGGCGGCGCCGTCGGATACGGCCTGGCCTTGGCCGCCTGTGGGTTCGCGGCCCTGGCCGGGGGGCCTCCGGTCACCGCACCACCAGAAGGAATCGCCGGAACCTTCCTCCTGGCCCTCGACGTAGCCCGCTACCGGCCGCTGGACCAGTACCGCCGACATCTCGGCGCGGCCACGGCGTCCATCCGGAGAAGCACACCCGTGAAACCGGAGGAACCCGTTCATATACCAGGACGCCGCGGCGTCCTGGTGCGGTCCCCCGGCGAGGTGCGCGGAACGATCGAGTTGCATGGAACCACCCGTCGAGAACTGGAGGACACATGCCACCACATGCGACTGCCCGCGTTCCCGGGGAGCTGGTGAACCCGGGCCGGCCCGTCGGTATCGCCTTCACCGGCTGCGGATACGCAGCCGACTTCTACGGCGCAACACTGCCCAACTATCCATGGCTGGACGTCCGAGGCGCCTACGACATCCGGGCAGACCGCGCCCAGTCCTTCGTCCACGAGTACGGCGGCCGCGTGTACGGCAGCTTCGACGAACTCCTCGCCGATCCGACCGTGGCCATCGTGGTCAACCTCACCCCAGTGACCCTGCACCACAGCGTCAGTAAGGCCGCGCTGCTCGCTGGCAAGCACGTCTACTCGGAGAAGCCGCTGGCCACCAGGCTGGACGAAGCCTCCGAGCTGGTGCGATTGGCTGGGCAGCGTAGCTTACTCCTGTCCAGTGCGCCGTCGACGGTGTTCAGCCAGTCCGCGCAGACCCTGATGCAGGCTGTGGACGACGGGCTCGTCGGTCGGCCGCGTCTGGTCCACGCCGCGCTGGACATGGGCGCGCTGGCGTTCATGGCATACACCGACTGGCACAGCAAACGGGGCGTGCCCTGGCCCTTCGAGGACGAGGTGCGCAACGGCTGCGTGATGGAGCATGCTGGCTACCAGCTCAGCTGGCTGGTGGCTATGTTCGGGCCCGTCGTACGAATGGCGGCCCACACCGCCTCCTTGCTGGTCGATGAGTGGACCACGCTCGACGCTCGTGAGGTGGCCCCCGATCACTCCCTGGGATTCCTCGAGTTCGCGGACGGCACCGTCGGGAGGATCAGTATCGGATGGGTTGCTCCGACCGACCAGACACTCACCGTCATCGGCGACAAGGGCACCCTCTCGGTGGGTGACGTGTGGCAGGCGTCCGAGCCGGTCATGCTGCGCCGCCGGGTGGACACCAACGGGAAGGACCACGCTTATCTCGCCCCGCCCGAGCAGCTTCCGTTCGTCGTCCCGGCGGCCGGCTACCGCTACACCGACACGCACGACCTGACCGTGGGCGCAGGCGTGGCCGACTTGGCCTGGGCCGCGGCGGAGAACCGGCAGCCGTTCCTGAGCTCCGACTTTTGCCTGCATCTGTTGGACGTGAGCCTGCGGCTCGCCAAGGGCACTGGAGTGGCGGAGTCGGTCGCGGTGCCGCCCTCGGCGGATGAGAAACTCTCCGACAGTTACACCAGACACCTCGTGACAGCCGGTCAGCGCCATACACGCCGATCGGCAACCGCTGACCTGGCAGGGGGGAAGAGGAGAACTTGAGCGCTCACCGGCACCAGGAAGTCGCCGCACTGCTGGAATGGGCCAAGCAGTGGGTCGGTGGCCGTACCGATGTCGCCGGCCTGCTGCTCGTCGGCTCGTGGGCCAGGGACGCGGCACGCGACGACTCGGACGTGGACCTGGTCCTCCTCAGCGACGACCCCTCGCTGTACGACGTTGAGTCCCTGGCGGACCAGTCGGCACTCGGAACGTTCGTCACCACCCGCAGCTGGGGACCCATCACCGAGTGGCGGTTCGTCAGAGAGTCCGGGCTGGAGATCGAGCTGTGTGTCGGAACCCCGGACTGGGCCAGCACCTCACCGGTGGACGCGGGTACCCGCCGGGTGGTCTCCGACGGAGCACGCTCTCTGTACGACCCCCGCGGACTGATCGCCGAAATCATCGACGAGTGCGCAGGCTAAGCGCCATTCCAGAAGTTCTGTCGGTAACTGGTCGGGAACCAGGGGCTGGTCCAGGGGGCGGCGGTGGCCAGGAGCTGGTCGGGCGAGCGGGTGCGGAAGTAGGCGTGCACCTGTCGTCGGCGGCCGGGCCAGGTGGTGGCGGTGTTGGCGAGGAACGCCTTGAGGGCGGCCCAGATCCGCGGCGCAATCCGCTCACGGTCGCGCCGTCACCACCTTGCTGACAAGTCGCCAAGCAGACCTGCCTGGGATCACATGCCCGTCTGCGTATCTGCTGGCCCGGCGTCATCGTCGACAGCAGGCTCACCCCGGCCAACACCGCCGAGCAAGCGGTGGCTCCCGACATGATGCGCGGCGCCGAGGGCTGGGTCCCGGCCGACAGCGCTCACGGGGCTCCGCGCCTGGTCACGGAACTCCGCGCACGCAACGCGGACCTGGTGGCGCCGCCCCACGGCAAACCACGGTCAGCCGCGCCACTGCCAGGGATGCTGACTCGCAGACGCCCACGCGTGGAAACCGTCATCGGTCAGCTCGTCGACCGCTGCCACCTCGAACGCGTCCGGGCCCGCGACACCTGGCACCTGTGGTCACGCTGGCAGCGCAAGTTGCTCAGCCACACCATTGCCGTCCCGCTGTGTCAGCGCACCGGCCTGGCACGCACTGCGTTTCGCGCAGCTCATCGCCGACCGAACGCGCACACCGGGTCAGCTACGCTCAGCGTGCGGCAGCCGGGACTTCGGGGCGAGGGTCGATCGGCGTGAGCACGCCGAGGCGGTCCTCGATCTCCTGGGCAGCGGTCAGGCACAGGTCTTCCCGGAACGCGCGCCCGATGACCTGCACGCCGGACGGCAGTCCGTCGCCGACTCCGGTCGGCACGGCGACCGCGGGAACACCCACGAAGCTGGTCACCGTGCACAGGCGCATGCCCTCGGCGACGCGTTTCCGTCCCGCTTCGTCGCGTGATTCCAGTCCCGGCTCGACGGGCGGCTCGGTGAACACCGGTCCGAGCAGCAGCGGGTACTCGTCGAGGAACTCCGCCCAGGAGCGGCGGATACCGAGCCAGGTCCCCATCAGCTTCGTGAGCTCCGCGGCGTCCGCAGGCGGAGTCTTCTCCATGGCCATCTGGATGTAACGGTCACCGCCTTCTCCGAGCAGTGTCCGCACCACCGGCCAGGTCGGCGCGAACTCGGTCACGGTGATGCGGCCGTATGCCTCGAGTGCCTCGTCCAGCCGCGGAACATCCGTTACTTCCCGCACGTCGTACCCGGCGTCGCGCAACGCGTCGGCCGCGGCCGTGACAGCCGCGCGGACCGCGGGATGAACGCCGTGCCCGCCGGGGTCGGCCACGACCGCGACCTTGATCGGCCCCGGCAGCGGTTCGCCGTACAGGGGCACGGGCAGGGCCCGCGGGTCCCGCGGGTCGGTCCCGGCCAGCGCCTCGTAGGCCAGCCGCAGGTCGGCGACCGTGCGGGCCAGCGGCCCGTCAGTGACCAGCATCTGCGAGGCCGGCCCCGGGTCGTCCGGGCCAAGGACGCGGTGATCGGCGGGGAACCGCCCGGTGGTCGGCTTCAACCCCGTCACGCCGCAGAACGAGGCCGGGATCCGTACCGATCCGCCGGAATCGTTGCCGAGCCCGAGCGCGGCCATGCCGGTGGCGACGGCCACTGCGTCACCGCCGCTGCTGCCGCCCGGGGTCCGGCTCCGGTCCCACGGGTTGAGGGTGTCGCCGAACAACTCGCTGCGGGTGTGCATCCCGGCCAGGACCAGGGTGGGCATGTTGCTGTGACCGATCGGTATGGCTCCCGCCGCGCGGAGCCGGGCCACCGGGGGTGCATCGGCCGGAGCCACCAAGTCGCGGAAACGCGCCGTCCCGAGCGTGGTCGGCACACCTTCGACAGCGGTGGTCTCCTTCACCGTGAACGGCACGCCGGCCAGCGGCCCGAGTTCTTCGCCCGCTGCCCGCCGCCGGTCCGTGTCTGCCGCGGCCTCGCGGGCTTGCTCGGCCACCAGCTGCGTGACCGCGTTGACCTGCGGGTTGACCCCGGCGATGCGTTCCAGGTGACTGTCCACCAACTCAACCGCCGATATCTCTCCGCCTCGCACCGCCTCCGCCTGGGCGGCGGCCGTCATGGCCCACAGGGCTTCCTGCCTGATCATCGCGCTTCCCATCCACACGCCGAAGTGCTCGTGCCCGAACCATAACCCGGAAGCGATACGATCGTATTGGAATAAGGAGGCCGACCGAGCATGCCCAAACAGGTGGACTACGAAAGCCGACGCCGCCGGATCGCCGAGGCCGTCTGCCTTCTCGCCGACGAACACGGACCGGAGGGCGTGAGCATGCGGGACGTCGCCGCCCGTGCGCAGGTCTCCCTCGGCGCCGTTCAGCGCTGCTTCCGCAGCAAGGAGGAGATGCTCCTCTTCGCCGTCGACCACGTCGGCGGCCGCATCACCCAACGGGTAAGGAACCGCGTGGCGGCAAGCCCGGCCCAGTCGGCCGCCACCGCTCTGGGCCACGCGGCCGACGAGATTGCTCTGCTCCGCGAGGAGCACCGCGCCGAAGCACGGATCTGGCTCGCGTTCGTCGCACAGGCCGCTGTCAGCGAGCCACTCACCGGCCCCCTGAGAACCAGCTACGCGGCCCTCCAAGACCTCCTCACCCGTCTTATCGCGGAGGCCACCGAAAGCGTCCCTGCCGACGAAGACGCTGCGCCGCTCGACCCGCAGCGCGAGGCCCGCGCCCTGCTCGCCCTCGCCGACGGCCTTACCACCCACGTACTGGTGGGCCACTTGACCGCAGAGGGAGCCGAGGAGGTCCTGCACGCGCATCTGGTCGGCCTCTGGGAACGCCTCGGCACTGCCCGCCCCGGGAAGGCCGTCTGACACTCAGGGCACTCATCGTCTCGCGCATGCCGTATCGGCTATGCCGAATCACCAGGACCGGGGAGCTGCCACGGGCACCAGATCGAACCACTTGTCTGGGGGCTTGTCACCTGGTTCGCCGCTCGTGAACGGAACCCTGGACCGGACGACCTCGACGGCTCCGGCCAGCCGCAGATCACTGGTCTGTTCAGCAGTTCGTTCGCAGCTTCTGAGCGGGTTCCGCGGGGCAGGCCGGATCCGCCCGATGCGCGATGCGCGATAGGTACGGCGCTGATGGTGCGTCCGAGGCGGCAAGCCTGCGCGGCGCGTGGTCAGGCCGCGCCGCGCAGGCGGTCAGGGGGCCGGCGCGACCACGCGCGGCCGGTCCGGGGAGGGGCGCAGGATACCGGCCGCCGCGGCGACGGTCGCGCAGAACAGGGCGGGGAGCAGGAAGGTGTGGTTGAGGGCCATGACATGGGTCATCCAGCCGATGACGGCGGGGCCCGCGAGCATGCCGATGTAGCCCAGTCCGGCGACCCGGGAGACGTTGGTGCCGGCGGCCGCGGGGTCGGCGTGTCCGGCGGCGCTGAACAGTTGTGGAACGCAGCCGGACAGGCCCAGACCGAACAGCGCCCAGCCCGCGAGTGCCGCCCAGATCCAGGGCGAGAGGGCCACGAGCGTGATGCCGGCGGCGGCGAGGGCTGCGCCGTACCGCAGGACGGCAACCGGCCCCAACCGCGCGGAGATACGGTCCGCCAGGAGTCTGCCGATGGTCATGGTCGCCGCGAAGGCCCCGTAGGCGAAGGCGGCGGTGCTCTCCGACGCGCCCAGGACGGTCTTGAGGTGCAGGACGCTCCAGTCGTTGGCCGCTCCCTCGCACAGCATGACCAGCAGGGCCAGGACGGCCAGGAGCCAGATCCTCGGGGGAACGGGGCGCTTACGCCCCTTGGGCCCGGCATCGGCCTCGGGGCCGTTCGACACGGCGGGCAGGAGGCCGCGGGCCGACGACAGGGCGACGACGACGCCGAGGCCGGCGGCGGCGGCCAGGGTCGTGGCCGGGCCCCAGCCGATGTCGATGGCCGCGGCGCCGAGAAGCGCGGCCAGGACGCCGCCGACGGAGAACGTGGCATGGAAGGCCGACATGACAGGCCGCTGGTACGCCTTCTCCACCTGCACGGCGTGCGCGTTCATGCTGACGTCGAGGGTGCCGTTGCCGAACCCGAAGAGCAGCAGGGCCGCTCCGAGGGCCCACGGCTCCCGGGCGAGGCCGGGCAGCACCAGGGTCGCGCTGCACAGCACGCCGGCCAGGGGGACGACGACGCGAGCGCCGAGCCGGTCGGACAGCCGCCCGCCGACCTGCATCCCGGCGAAGGCCCCGGCCCCCAGAAGCACGAGGAACCCGCCCAGCGCCGCGTGCCCGATGCCCACGCGTTCCTCGATGGCCGGGATCTGCACGACCCACATGCCCAGCAAGGTGCCGTTGAGGATGAAGTAAACGAATGTCACAACGCGAGAGGCGCGCAGCGCTCTTTCCATGCGGACACCCTAACGAACAATTCTTCTGTGCGGAAACCCATACTGCGAACGTCTGAAATGTTCACTGGAAGTGGTGTTGAATCGCGGCATGAGCACCGTCGAGCGTCACCGCCTGATCGCCCAGGCCGTCCAGGAGGCAGGGACGGCCACCGTCACCGAACTCGCCGAACTGGCGGGCACCTCGGAAATGACCATCCGTCGCGATCTGGACCACTTGGCCGCACAAGGCGTCCTCGAACGGTTCCGCGGCGGCGCGCGCACCCTCCTCCTGCGAGGAGACGAACCGCCCTTCGCGCTGCGCACCCACGAGGCCGTCGACGCCAAGCGCCGCATCGCGGCCGAGGTGGCCTCACTCATCACCGACGGCGAGACCGTCCTGCTCGACAGCGGCACGACCTGCCTGGAGGTCGCCCGCCTGCTCAGCGGACGGCGGGTCACCGTGATGCCCCTGTCCCTGCAGGCGATCGACGTCCTCAGCGACGCCCCCGAACCGACCGCACTCCTGGTCCCCGGCGGCCGGCCCCGCACCGGTGAGGGGGCCCTCATCGGTCCCCTCACCCTCGCCTCCCTGTCGGCGCTGCGCTTCGACACCGCCGTCCTGGGCTGCTGCGGCCTGACCGCCGCCGATGGCATGACCGCCTACGACCTCGACGAAGCGGTGGTGAAAAAGGCGGCCGTCGCCTCGGCGCGCCGCGTCATCGCCGCCGCCGACGGCACCAAACTCGGCCGCACCGCCCACGCCCACGTCGGGCCCTCCACCTTGGTGGACGTCCTCGTCACCGACACCACCGCACCCGCCGACGAGACCAGCGCCCTCGAGAACAGCGGCATCACGCTCAAGAGAGTCTGAGTGGCGGCTACCGGATTCCGGCGCGCGCCAGACCCTGGGTCAGGGACGGACGTTCGCACGGACCGCCTCTTCGATTTCCTGTCCCACGCGGTCAACTCCTATGCCGTCGGCGAGCTCTTCGCCCGCGACGTCCTCGATGTCCTCGACGTCCTCGACGTCCGCACCCGCCGGCTCGCGCTCGTCGCCGCCTTCGCCGCCCTCGGCCTCGATGACTTCATCAAGATCCACGGGGGCTACGCCCTCAACGCCGGCGCCACCGAGGAGGAACTGAAGGAGATCGTCTGCCCCACCACCATCCCTGGCGGCTTCCCCGCGCCGTCCAGGCCTCCCAGGCGGTGACAGAACTCCTCGCCTCCCGCCGGACGGAGTGACGAGCCGATGCGTGAAGCGGGCGGGACGTGCCAGGTCCCGCGGGCACCGGCCTCGGGCGGCGACGGTGCGGTCGAGGACGAGGCCGGCGATGGCGCGGCAGGTGTCGGGCAGCCGGTCGCGGCGGTGCGTCCAGCGGATGCGTTGTTCCCGGCGTTCGTGGTCGGCCAGGCCGTGTTCGACGGTGATGCGGTCGGACGAGTGGCCGTGCCGGTCACGTTCCCCCTGTGCGAACCTGCCGGGCAGCGCTCCGGGACGGGGCTTCCTCGGCGGCGGAAGGGCCTGGTCCGGGGGGCGCGGCCCAGGCCCAGGTAGCCGTCGTCGAGGAGGACCTCGACCTGCTCGAGGTGGTCGGAGCAGCCGGTGACGCCCGCCGCGCGGGCGGCGGTGGCATCGTGCGTCCGCCCCGGCCGCAGCGCGTCGGTCCACAGGGTGCGCCCCTTGTGGTCGGCGATGACGGTGGCCTTCATCGTGTTCTGTTTCTTCTTGCCCGACACGAACGCCCGCCCGCCCCGCGACCGGCCGCCGGCCGACGGACCTGCACCTCGATGGCGGTCCAGTCTGAGCTCGCCGCCCTCGGCCCGGGCGTAGGCGAACACGTCCGCCGGCGTCCGCAGCCGCAGGCCCGGGCCGCTCGGGGACAGCACACCCCCGCTCGGCCAACGGCCCGCACATCTCTTCGACGGCTCGCATGACGGCCGAGCGGTCGACGCCGCACAGCACCGCCAGGGCTCCGTGCGGCGGCAGATCGTGCCGCAGATGAATCAACGACGACATGAAGAGGGTGCGGAACAAGTCCGGGGCGACCCGGTTGGGCTTCGCGTTGTTGCTCTAGTTTTTTGAGGTAGAGGCCCGGTTCCCGGAGTCCGCCAAGGAGATGCCCGCAGTGGCGGTGGACTACGTGGCCCAGCAGGGGCGCGGTGTCGGGCGGCGGGCGGTCGCACTTCGCCGAGCTGAAGGCCGACCCGGGGGCGCCGGGCTTGGAGTGCCTGCTGGCGGAGGTGAACAAGCTGGAGCGGGTGCGGCGGCTGGATCTACCTGCGGACCTGTTCGCGGACGTGTCGGAGAAGCTGGTGGACGTGTGGCGGGCGCGGGCGTCGAAGGAGTACCCGGCGAACCTGGAGCGGATGAAGGCGCCAAGGCGTCTGACCCTGTTGGCCGCCCTGTGCCATGTGCGGCAGACGGAGATCACTGACTCGCTGGTGGACCTGTTCATCCAGCTGGTGCTGAAGATCAACACGCGGGCGGAGCGGAACGTCGACAAGGAGCTGACCGCCGAGCTGAAGAAGGTCCGGGGCAAGGAGGGCATGCTGCTGCGGGTCGCGGAGGCCGCTTTGTCCGAGCCGTCCGGCACGGTGCGGCGGGTGATCTACCCCGTGGTCGGCGGGGAGAAGGCGCTGGCGGCGGAGGCCGCGGCGAACGAGGCCCGCTACAAGGCGAGGGTCCGCATGGTGTTGCGGTCGTCGTATTCGGCGCACTGGCGCCGGATGCTGTCGCCGCTGCTGGGCGCCCTGGAGCTGAAGTGCAACAACACCGCCTACCGGCCGGTGATGGACGCGATCGACCTGCTCCGGCGCTACCTGGACCAGCCGTTGAAGGAGGGCGCCTACTTCGATCCGGCGGAGAGTGTGCCGCTTGCGGGGGTGGTGCCCGAGCACTGGCGGACGGCGGTGGTCGACGACAAGGGCCGGGTCGAGCGCATCCCGTATGAGCTGTGCGTGCTGGTCGCGCTTCGGGATGCGGTGCGGCGCCGGGAGATCTGGGTGGTGGGGGCGAACCGGTGGCGAAACCCGGAGGACGACCTGCCGGCGGACTTCGAGGACAACCGCGACGTGCACTACGCCGCGCTGGGCAAGCCGCAGGACGCCGGCAAGGTCCTCGCCGCCCTCCGGGGCAAGCTGCGGACCTCGCTGGACCGCTTCGAGCAGGCGCTGGCGGAGGGCACGACGGGCGGGGTGGCGATCGTCAAGAAGCACGGCGAGCCGTGGATCAGGGTCTCCCCGCGCGGCAAGCAGGAGGAGCCGGAGAGCCTGGTGGCGATCAAGGGCGAGATCGAGCGGCGCTGGGGGACCATCGACCTGCTGGACATCCTGAAGTACGCCGAGTTCGACACGGACTTCATCGCCGAGTTCACCTCGGTGGCCACCAGAGAAATGCTGTCGAAGGATGTGCTGCGGCGCCGGCTACTGCTGGTCCTGTTTGGCCTGGGCACGAACATGGGGATCAAACGGGTCGCGGTGACCGGCAAGCACGGCGAGAGCGAAGCGACGCTGCGCAGGGTGCGGCACCTGTTCGTCAACCGTGCCAACATGCGCGCGGCCCTGCGGAAGCTGGTGAACGCCACCTTCGCCGTCCGCGATGAGATGTGGTGGGGCACCGGCACCGCGTGCGCCTCCGACAGCCGCAAGTTCGGCGCCTGGTCCTCCAACCTGATGACCGAGTGGCACCAGCGCTACCGGGGCCCCGGGGTGATGATCTACTGGCACGTCGAGCGGAAATCTGTCTGCTTCTACTCGCAGCTGAAGTCCTGTTCGGCCTCCGAGGTCGCCTCGATGACCGAGGGCGTGCTGCGGCACTGCACCGACATGGAGGTGGACCGGCAGTACACGGACACGCACGGCGCCTCCATCGTCGGGTTCGCCTTCGGGCACATGCTCGACTTCAAGCTCATGCCGAGGCTGAAGAACATCGGCTCGGCGAAACTGTACCGGCCTGCGGCCGGGGAAGACGACCAGTGGCCGAACCTAGGCCCGGTGCTCTCCACCAAGACGATCGACTGGGACCTGATCGCCCAGCAGTACGACCAGATCGTGAAGTACACCACCGCCCTGAGACTGGGCACCGCCGAGGCCGAGCAGGTCCTGCGCCGCTTCACCCGGGGTGGGCCCAAGCATCCGACGTACCGGGCGATCGAGGAACTGGGCCGGGCGGTGCGGACCTCGTTCGTCTGCGACTACCTCGCCGACGTCGAGATGCGCCAGGAGATCCACGAGGGCTTGCAGGTGGTGGAGAACTGGAACTCCGCCAACAAGGACCTCTTCTACGGCAAGGACGGCGATCTGGCCGGGCAGGACAAGGAGTCCCAGGAGGTCAGCATGCTCGCGCTGCACCTGCTCCAGTCCGCGCTGGTGCACGTCAACACGCTGCTGATGCAGGAGGTCCTGGCCGATCCGAAGTGGGCGGACAAGCTCACCGACGCGGACCGCCGAGCGCTGTCGCCGCTGTTCTGGACCCATGTGAATCCGTGTGGCCGGTTCGAGCTGGACATGAACAGTCGCCTCGATCTGGATCTGTCCATCCGAGGGACGGTGCCCGGCCCGCGAAGCACGCAGGGAGAGACAGCCGCAGCGCTGGCGTGACATCCGGGGGCTCAGAGACCGACCCGAACCCCCGGGTAGAGGACGGCGCCCATTTTCTTTGCGGTCGACTCGCTGAGCTTGTCCTACCTTCCAAGCGTGGGTCTGAGCCGGTCATTCGTAAGATCGGCGGACCCCGGGGTTTCTGGGTATGGCTGTGAGCTTGTCGCCGTTGGCACGTCTGAGATCAGCTCCAGCAGGGCCGTCTCATCGTTGAGGACTCGGCGCGAGAGCAGTCGCTCGCCCCGTCCGTCCAGCACCACGCAGTGGTGCTGTTCCTTGTGCCCCAGCCCCAGCGGGCTGCCCCGAAGCCCGGAACGGCCGAGCGTGATGTAGGAGTCCAAGGAGCTCAAGATTTTTCCCTTGCATGGCAAACGGGAGCGGTTGCGTGGCCGCGAATATCGCCCGGGCCACGCGACCGCTTCCGCCGGGAAGGTGGGGGTGTCAGACCGTCGCGTGCGCGGTCTGCGCCGCGAGGTTCTGGGTGAAGAACGGGAGGAGTTCGGTGGTGACCTGGGGTACGTAGCGGTCGTAGAGGTCGACGTGACTGGCTCCTTCGATCCAGTGCAGCCGCTTGGGCTCGTTCGCCTTCTTGACCGCTTCCTCGGACATCCAGGCGGTGGCCGCTTCGCTGCCGGCGACCATCAGAAGCGGTCGCGGGGCGAGCAGACCGATGAGGTGGAAGGCGTCGAAGTTCACGATCTTGTCGACGCTGGAGAAGGTGAACTCGTCGGCCTGGCGCGGGTGCCGGCCGCGGTCGGTGCTGTAGTACTCCCAGGCTTCGTAGGAGTAGCGGCCGCCGGCGCGTGCCTCTTCCTCAGTTGGGAGCACGGACATCGTCGGGAGCGGCTCGCCGGCCGCCTCGGTGGTGCGTGCCGCGGCCGCCGCGTCGAGCAGCGCCTGGAGGACGGCGGGGTCCTGGGTGCCGTCGGGGCCGACTCGGAAGTACAGTCCGAGGTCGACGGCACTGACCGTCGCGACCGCGCGGATACGGTGGTCGGTGACCGCGGCGGGAATGACGTAGCCGCCGGAGGCACAGATGCCCAGGGCGCCGATCCGGTCGGAGTCGATCTCCGGGCGGGTGGTGAGATAGGAGACGGCGTTCTTGATGTCCTCGACACGCTGGGCGGGGTCCTCGGTGCCGCGGGGGGCGCCGCCGCTCTCGCCCTGGTAGGCGGCGTCGTAGGTGAGCGCGACGAATCCGGCGTCGGCAAGTCGCTGGGCGTAGGCGCCGGCGGTCTGCTCCTTGACGCCGCCGCCGGGGTGAGCGACGACCACGGCGGCGAGCGGGCCGTCGGCAGCGGTGTCGGGGGTGTGCAGGTGGCCGGCGAGGGTGATCCCGGCGCTGGTGAAGGTCACATCGGTTCGCATGACCCCACCGTGCCCGCTGTGCCCCGTGTGCGGGAGAGCTAGGTTCCTGCCTGGGGAAAGGCGTGCCGGGGAAGATTCTTTCCCCCCTTGATGGCCCGAGTCCGCGGCACGGTGGAAGCATAGTGGTGTCATGTCCGATTCGCGTTCATCCCGATCCGAGTTCGGTGCGTTCCTCAAGGCTCGCCGGGCCGAGCTGACGCCCGCGCAGGTGGGTCTCGCCGATGACGGGACCCTGCGGCGTGTCCCGGGGCTGCGCCGCGACGAGGTCGCCCGCCTTGCCACGATGAGTACCGATTACTACACCCGCATCGAGCAGGGGCGCGTGCGGGCCTCCGCGACCGTCCTTGCCTCCCTGGTACGGGCGCTGCGGCTCGACGAGGCACAGCAGGCTTACCTGTACGAGCTGGCGGGCAAGGCCCCCGCCCCGCGCCGCCGCGCCGGGCATCGGGTGCGGCCGTCGGTGCAGTGGACGCTCGACGCCCTCGGCCACTTGCCGGCGATGGTGCTGGGCCGCTACAACGACATCCTCGCCTGGAACACGGCCGCAGCGGCCCTCTACCAGGACTTCGGCAAACTGACGCCATCCGAGCGCAACTACACCAGACTGCTGTTCCTCGACCCGGCCATGCGCAGCCTCTTCACCGACTGGGAGGACATGGGCCGGCTCAGCGCGGCACTGCTGCGGATGGAGACCGCCAGCAACCCCGACGACCCGCGCCTGGCCACACTGGTCGGCGAACTGTCGGTACGCAGCCCCGAATTCCGCGAGTGGTGGAACGGACGGATCGTCTCCGACACCACCTACGGCCCCAAACGCTTCCGGCACCCCCTCGCCGGCCCCCTCACCCTCGACTGCGACACCTGGACCAGTCCGAACGACCCCGACGTCATGTTCATGGTCCTCACCGCCGAACCTGGCACCCCTGAGGACCACGCACTGCGGATCCTCAGCTCCTGGCAGACCGCCCCCGCCCCGACTGCACATCCGGCCGACACCCACCACGACTGATCCGGCGGTCCGACGCGTCCGGACCCGCCACCCCATCGCCTTGGCGCTCAGGCACGCGGGACGGGTGTTCCCAAAAACGACCCTTTCCCGGAGCAAGATCAAGAACAGTCGGCGGGGGCGGTCCGGATCGCGGATTCACTGTCACAATCCGTTCTCACAGTGGAACCAGGCATGTTCTGGGAAATGTTCGTGACAGCATCCAGGGGCATGACGGAACCTCAGACCGCACTTACGTCCGAAGCGGACGACGTCGAGCGCCACCCATGCCCACGCTGTAACGCATCGCCAGGCTCGCCCTGTCGCTCACGCTCCGGCGCGGTCGCCGGCACCTACCACACCGGCTGCTTCACCAAGGTGCCCCGGCTCGCGAGACTCCTGCGCGTTCCCACCCCCGCCGACCGCGGCCCCGGCCAGCCGTGGCGACCAGGCATCCCGGCACCTGCGCCCGTCGACCCGGACACCCCGACGGCAGACATCCGCATCGGATACGCCCGCTGCCCGACCCTCACCCAGGAACTTCAGACGCAGCTCGACGCGTTGGTCGCCCAGCGCATCCCCCGGGACAAGATCTTCTCGGAGAAGATTAGTACCCGGGTGCGAGTCCGCCCTCAGTTCGAGGCCGCGCTCGCCGCCGCTCGGGAGATCAAGGCTCACGCCCCGCACTGCCGGGGTGGTCTTCACCGTGTACGAGATGAAGCGCCTGGGGCGCGATGCCGCAGAGCTGACAGCCCTGGCTGACCATCTCACCGCCCACGGCCTGGTCCTGGAAATGCTTGCCGGACCTCTTCAGGGGATGTACGACCCCAGCGGTCCCGGACGCCTCCTGTTCGGGTTCTTCGCCGCGATGGCCGAGACCGAGCGAGAGAGCAACCGTGAGGCCACCCTCGAAGGACTCGACACCGCGGCCCGCAAGGGCAACCACGGCGGCCGGCCCCCGGTCATCACCGACGACATGCTGCACACCGTGCTCCGCCGCCGCGCGAACGGCGAGACCGTCGAGGACATCCAGCCCGACCTGCTCATCCCCACCGGCCGCCGCAAGGGACAGAGCCCCAGCCTCTCCAGCATCTACCGGGCGCTCGCTGAATATGAGAAGGCCCGGGCGTACCCGGGGGCCGTCGAGACCGCGCACGCCGACTACGCCGCCCTCCAGCAGCGTGACCGCAGCCCCGAGTAGTTACTCAGCGCTACACGCCACCTGGCGGCAGCTATACGAGAACAGGGCCAACACAGCCGGCACCGGGCATCAGCACCCGGCGCGCGTTGCCTCACACCGCCTCGCTCGCGAAAGCCCCTCTCCTCCACCGCGGCTGACCACGGCCCGGCCAACTCCTCAACCAACGACGCCAGATGCGCCACCGAAACGCCCGTGGATCACAGATGCCAAGCACTGCCCGATCGACCACGCCCCTCACGACACCAGGATGCCCACCCGCTGTCACGCACCGACTCGTTGGCTCGTGTGCTGCCCGAAGCCTTCGGGTGGCCACCGCACGGAGCTGCTTCCACTCGCTCACGCACCGCTCGACCGCGTTGCGGCGCCGGTACCGGGTCCTGTCGAAGGCCGGTGGGCTGCCGCCGCCCCGGCCGCGTCGTCGGCGCTTGTCCCGTTGGTCATCCCGCTCGGCGACGGTCGCCTTGATGCCGCGGCGCCGCAGGTGGCCGTGGTCGTCCCGGCTGGAGTGACCCGTGTCGCCGCGCAGGCGGTCCGGGCAGCGACGTGGCCGGCCCGAAACCCAGCCGCCGGACGTGCAGGTTCTTCAGCACAGGCACCGGCATGGGCTGTCGCCCGCTGGCCCGGAGGTGAGCCGGGGCAGCGGGCAGGCACGGTGGTCGCCACCCAGCCCTCCACGCACGGCGGCGCACTCCGTCGGAATGCCCGCCCCGACCACCGAGCCCGGATCCATACGCATGCGGACAGGGGCGCAGTCCCACACGATCCGCCTGGCTCCCACCCCCCCTGGTCCGGCCCTGCCGACAGTCACGTGAAGCCCCACCGGGTCAGACCGCTCGGTGGCGCGTGTGCCCGGCGACGCCGGACCGCCCGATTCTGCGGTTGGGTCAGACGGCCAGGCGAGTGGGCACAGCGTCCGCACGTCCGTATCCGAGCACCTGGGCGAGGACCTCTCGGAACACGACGACGTCTTCGGCCGGTGCTGCAATGACGGCCTCGATCTCGCTGTCGCTCAGCCGCAAGTCGTGCAGAGCTGCAGGATCGAGCGAGACACGGAGGACATCGCCCGTCAGGACGGCTTCACGCACACAGCCATACGCAGTCCCTTGTCCAGCTGTGACCAGGCAGTGCGTGTCCATCCCCAAGGCAACCTCCTGCTCATCGGGAACTTCCTCCCCCGCCATGAACATCAAGATGAAGCCACTGCCGTCCTCCGCCTCCGCGAGGGAGGCTTCCGTGAAGTAGCCGTCAGGATCTGTCTCTGTTCTGGCGGCGCGGGCGATGAATCGATACGTCATGACGGGGTTCTATCAGCGCGTCCAACCAGTCATGAGGCAGGGGCGGGCCGCTGTTCCAGCTCCATAGTCCTGGCCGCACCTGCTCTGACGGGACATCACGTCTGTGGAGTTCTGACACTTCCCAATGACGGCGTCAAGCTGGTGCGGAAGCTGAGACTGTGGGGTCGTAGCACCTGTGGTCGCGGATCATCGCCCAGAGGACATTGAGCCGACGGCGGGCGAGGGCCAGCACGGCCTGGACATGGCTCTTGCCCTCAGCTCGTTTGCACCGGTAGAAGCGCTGCGAGGCAGGGCACGAGCGCAAGCTGAGCACGGCGGCCAGATAGCAGGCCCGCAGCAGGCCGCGGTGGTAGCGACGGCGAGCGTGATCCGAAGGCGCTGTCCGAGCTGGCCGCGCCGAACGTGCGGACCCCGCAGGAGATGCTGGCCTAGGCGCTGACCGGCTACTTCACCGACCAGCACGCGTTCCTGGCGCGGACCGTGCTGAACCGGATCGACGGGGCAACCGTCATGGAACAGCGCCTCAATGCCCGCATCGAGGAGCACGTCCGTCCCTTTCACCGGCAGGTCGAACTGCTGGCCACCGTCCCCGGGGTGAGCGCTCACACCGCCGAGGTGATCCTCGCTGAGATCGGCGCCGATCTCTCCCGCTTCCCCTCGGCCGCCGCCTTGCCTCCTGGGCAGGAATCTGTCCGGGCAACTACGAGTCGGCGGGCAAGAACCCCTCCGGTCGCACCCGGCCCGGTGACCCATGGCTGGAGGGGGTGCCGGGCCAGGCTGCGATCCCCGCCTGCCGGACCAAGGACACCCACCTCGCCGCCCGTTACAAACGGCTGGTCGCCCGCCGCGGGCGTCGTCGGGCGCTGGTCGCCCTGCAGCACTCCATCCTCGTCTCGATCTGGCACATGTTCACCCGCGATCTCGAATACGCCGACCTGGGCGGCGACTACTTCCTCGAACGCGACGGCAAGACCCGGGCCACCCGCCGATTGGTCAGCCAACTCAACCGCCTCGGCTATCAGGTCAACCTCCAGCCTGTGCTCACCACATGAACGACTCTGACCTGCATAGACGGGGTTTGTCGTATCAGCGGTCGAGACCGTCACGGGACTGCGGGCGACCAAGTGTCAGGAGCCATAATGCGGCGACAGTTACTCAGGCCATACCCGAGCTCTGAGCCCCTCTGCGCCTACGAACGACCAGAGCGGGTCCGAGCCAAGACGGTAGGACAGCTACTGAGAGCGCTTCTCGTCGATCTGTCGCCAACTTGTCGTTGGCGACAGATCGACGAGAATCCGACAGATCCGCAGCGGCCCTACAGAGGTCCACGGCCGTTGGTCGGCGTGTCTACGCCCTTCCTCCTCGCCCGGCGCCCGACTTCCGGCGGGCGACAGCGATGCTGCCTGACACGAGGCCGGCCGCAGCGAACAGCACGGCAGACTGCCGAACCGCCCAGTCGAACAGGCCTGCTACGGTCGCGAGAACACCCACGAGGCAGGTGACCGCAGTACAGCTCAACACCAGAAGCGCGTTGTTCGGACTCTTGCGTGCCACAGAGTTCTCCTCAGAAGAAGGCTCCGGCTGCTCCACCGAGCAGGCCACCCCAGAATCCGTTCTCTCGCTCCGTCTGCGTACCTCCGGCAATGGTGGCTCCTGCAGCGCCGCCTCCTGCGCCCCAGAACGCACCCGTGACAACTGCGGCACCGACACACGCGGCTTCGGCCGTACCTACGCATGCCGCTCCCACTGCCGCCGCGCCGAGCCCGCCAGCTACGGTGCCAGCGACAACGCCGACAGCGTCGGCAATTGAGAACAAGCCGGTCGGATCACTGTTGTTGATGGGATCGCCCGCGGCGTAGAGGTAGGGATTGGTTTCCTGGCCGCTCGGGTCGGGTTGGGTGAAGCGGCCGAGGTGCGGGTCGTAGGAGCGGGCCCCCTCTTGTGCAGCCCTGTGGGGTCGGCGTACGCCCCGGCGTAGCGGTACGGCTGGGGGACGACCTCGGTGGGGTGGTGCGGGGCAGGCCGGTGGGGCCGTAGGCGTAGGTGTGGGTGCGCTTGCCGGACACTGTCGACCAGGCCGAGGACGTTGCCGGTGGCGTCGGTGAGGTAGGAGTAGGACTTCCCCCCAAAGGTCATGGAGTGCAGTGTGCCCCCGGGTTCCCGGATGAATCCGGTGTCCACGAGGTCCAGCGCCCGCAGCCCTGCCACCGCCCGTGCTCGCACTCCGGCCGCCGGGTGTGCCAGCAGCGGCCACAGCAGACCGGCGTCCGCGCGGTTTCCGCACTCGGCCAGCCCGATGACCGCACCGGGCGGCAGCCCGGGATCATCCGGTGCCGCACACCGCTTCCGGTACCAGGGCGCCGGATCGCCTCCGTGCTGCCGCACCACGTACCGGGCACAGGCACGTACCAGGGCGGAGCGGTCGGCGAGGAACGGCTCCGCCTGCTTCGGCCGTCCCGCCCGCCGCAGCGCGGTGACGCCCGCCGAACGGGTGCGCGGACCGCGCGCGCTCAGCAGTGGTGCGAGCACTTCGTCCCAGGCGCCCTCCTCGTCCCGCAGGGATGTGAGTGCCGCGGTGGCGCACAGGTCCTGGACCACCGTGTCCTGGTCCCGGGCGGCCGCCCGGGCCAGCTCGGCGGGGCGAAGAAGCCGGCGCTCGACGGCCAGCCTGTATCCGAACCGCCGCACGGTGCGGTCCGGGTGGGCGAGAAAAGCGGCGAGCCGCCCGCGGGGTGCCCGGCCCAGCACCTCCTCGAGCAGCTCGGTACCGAAGATGCCGCGGTCGCGGCGGCCGACGAGCAGGATCAGCGGCGCCAGGTCGACGGCGGTGCCCGCGTCCAGGGCCTCGCGCAGCCGCTTGCGGGCGCGCTCGCGCACTGGTTCGGCCCAGTCGGCGCAGCGGATCACGATCAGCGGCAGCAGACCGGGATAGCGCGCCGACCGGCGCACCGCCGCCTCGCGGATCCGCCCGTCCCGGTGGCACAGGGCGAGCGCGAGCCGGGACTCATCCAGCTGTGTCAGGTCGGCAGGCAGCGGGTCAGTGTGCTCCCACTCCGGCAGGAGCTGCGACCGGTACCAGGCCACCTCCCGCACCCCCCGCGTCCAGCACAAGCCAGTCACCGGGGCCGACGACAGCCAACGCCTCCCGCAGCGGCGCACCTCCCGCCAGGCGCACCGCCACCGCTGCCCCGTCCTCAAGGTCCTCGCCCATCCCCGCCCCCGTTCATCCGGCCGTACCGGGGAATCGTAGGGCGCGGGGGGTGCACGCAGGTCGCGTGAGATACCGCTGCTGAACGTGGCGCAGTACGCCTGGCCGTTCCAGGGACTTGTCGTCTCCCCCGCCCGCCGGCTCCCGGTGTTCCGATGACGGCGGGTGGACTTCAGGCGTGGTTACCTCCTCTCACAGCTCCGCTCCTGGACCTCGCACCACTTGAGATCCAACGCCGATCATCAGCTCCAGATACCCGACTCGCCTGCGCGATCTACTGTGCGAGAGCGAGTGGTGCGGACTCAGATGATCAGGGCGATCGGATCCGGGAAGACCCTCATGGCCGTGCGCAGCGCGAAAGGGCCTCAGGCGGGCCGGGTGCTGTGTTGGTGCCGCAGCCGGACTCGCTGGTGCAGATCCGGGCTGCTTGGGGTGCAGAGCCCTCTTGCCGTCGGACCGGCCCGGCCTGCTGCTTATGCTGGGGCCGTGACACCGAGGGCGGGGCAGGAGACAGAGCTGCGGGCAGATGCGGTGCGCAATCGCGCCCGGATCCTACGGATCGCCCGCGAGCAACTGGCCGCTGGTGACACGTCACTGCAGCTGAACGCCATCGCCCGGCTTGCCGGGGTGGGTGTCGGGACGGTCTACCGGCATTTCCCCAACCGTCATGCGCTGGTTGAGGCGCTCTCGGCGGAACGCTTTCGGGAGCTGATCGCAGAGGCGCGGGCGGCGGTCGCCGCCGAGGACCCGCTCGCGGGCCTGCACCGTCTGCTGCGCTTCGCGCTCGACCGCATGCTCGACGACCCGGACTTCGCGGCCGTGCTGGAGTCTGCGGCCGACGTCAGGTCACAGACCTCGGACATGAGGGCCGAGCTCGACCAGGCGGTCACCGGCCTGCTGGACCGCGCCCGTCTGGCCGGCGCGATCAGAGACGGTGTCGATGCCGAGGACGTGCGCCGCTTGCTGTGCGGTGTGCAACATGCGGTGCGCTCCGGGGGCGGTGCACGCCGGGACCTCTACCTGGGCATTCTGCTCGAGGGTCTGCGCCCGCCGCGCTGACGGCGGCACACTTCGTCTCCCGCCCGTGTCGGTCCGGCGGTCCGTCGGGCTGTTCACCTTCCCCGCACTAACCGGATAGCTATCCGATTGTGTTAGCGTGCACCCATCGAAACGGATAACTATCCACTTGGTGTGCGGCAGTGAGGGGCGGGGTCATGAGCGAGCGGGCAGTGGTGACGGCGGGTACCGGGGGCATCGGTCTGGAGACCGCGAAGGGACTCGCGCGGCAGGGGTTCGCCGTGACGGTGGTCGGCCGCAACGCCGAGCGCGGCACGAGCGCCATCGAGGAGGTCGCGGCGGTCGCGACCGGAGCCGCACCGCGATTCGTGGCCACCGACCTCGCATCGCTCGACCAGGTGCGGGCGCTGGCCGCGCACCTGGCAGCCGAAGGTCCGCTGAAGGTGCTGGTCAACAACGTCGGTGCGATGTTCCCGCAATGCCGGCAGACCGTCGACGGCATCGAGGCGTCCTTCGCCGTCAACCACCTCTCGCCGTATCTGCTGACCGAGCTGCTGCTCGACCGGCTCCAGGCAGCCGCACCGAGCCGGATCGTCAACGTCACCTCCGCCGCCGTCAAGGCCGCCAAGCGCACCTTTGACGCTGTGGAACCGCCGGGCGGTTACTACGGCTTCCACTGGTACGGCCGAGCCAAGCTCGCCAACCTCGCCTACACCCTTCACCTGGCTGAACGCCTCCGCGGCACCGGGGTCACCGTCTTCGCGGCCGACCCCGGCGGCGCCGCCACCAGCATGACCGACGGCACCATGACCTCACCGAAGATCGTCTCCCCGCCACTGCGCCTGCTGTGGCCGCTGGTGCGCCGGACCTTCACACGCGCCACCTCCGGCCCCGCGTCGGTGGCCGCCTCGCCGTCCGTCTTCGCGGCCACCGATGCCTCACTCGACGGGCAGACCGGCGTACTCATCGGGCCCGAGGCCCGTCCGGCCCCCGTTTTCCGTGGCGCCGACGACCCCCGGACCATCGAGAAGGTCCTCGAGCTCAGCCGGCGGCTGGCGCCCCTGGACGGCGGTCACGGCGTGCAGCACAAGTGACGTCCGACCGCCGCCCCGCCCTGGACGACGTCCAGGACTCCGGTCTGCGGCAGATCCGCCGCAGACCGGAACGAAGAGGGTGCTGCCGCTTCTCGTGAACATCGAACACCGCATCATGGGAGCGCCTCCGGGGCGGTGAACATCCGCTGTCGACACCCGTGAACAATGCCAGCCGCTGCAGTGTCCTGACGGCGTCGGCGTGCGCGCTGGCCAGGCGGCCTAATCCGTTGTTGAGAGCGGCAGGCAGGACGAGAAGTCCGGCAGATCGTTCGAGTGGCGGTGGCCGTACGGGGTGCCGGGTAGATGCATACGGTTCGGCCTGGCCCATGAGGCCTTGGGACAGACGGGGCACCTCTTGGTTCCCGCCGGCCATCGCCGCGGCGTGCACCTTGGCTTTCATTGGTGCCGAGCAACGCCTGGCATGGCTGGTTGGAAGGCTCGAATCGATCGGCGCCGTCCAGCGCCGTCAGGCGTCAACACCCGGACCCTGGAGACCTGTTGGTGTTAGGACTTGTCCGGTCGATCATGTGACTGCTGAATGGCCGGGCCGTTGGTATGGGCATGGGACGGGGTGATCTGACGGACGCGGAGTGGGAACGGCTCGAGCCGTTCCTGCCGGTCAGCAACGGCCGTTGTGGCCGGTGGCGGGATCACCGGCAGGTGATCGACGGCATTCTGCACCGGGTGCGGACCGGGGTGCAGTGGCGTGGCCTTCCCGACCGGTTCGGCCCGTGGAAGACCGTCTATGAACGCCACCGGTTGTGGTCGGCCGACGGCACCTGGGAACGACTGCTGCAGCGGGTGCAGGCTGCGGCCGACGCGGCCGGTGAGATCGACTGGGACATCGCGGTGGACTCCACGATCGTGCGGGCACATCAGCACGCGGCCGGCGCCCGCACGGATCCGCCGCCGACGTCAAAGGGGGCCGAAGCGGCGGAACACCAGCCCGAACCGCCATGGCAGAGCCTCGTGGCCCGGCTGGTGGAGGTGGTGCGGGAGGTGAGGGCCTGGGCCGCTCGCGCGGCGGGTTCACGAGCAAGCTCCACCTGAGCGCCGACGGGCGCTGCCGCCCGCTGTCCCTGGTCGTCACTGGCGGGCAGCGGGCGGACTGTACCCAGTGCGAGCCGGTGCTGGAGAAGATCTGTGTGCCTCGCCCGGGGCCGGGGCGGCCGCGCAGCAGGCCGGACGGTCTGGCCGCGGACAAGGCCTACAGCAACGGCCCGTGCCGCCGATACCTGCGCCGCCGGAACATCCGGCACACCATCCCGGAGAAGAGCGACAGCCAGGCCGCCCGCCGGCGCAAGGGCTCACGCGGCGGACGGCCGCCGGGCTTCGACGAGGAGCGGTACAAGAAACGCAACACCGTCGAGCGAGCGATCAACAAGCTCAAGCAGGCCCGTGCGGTGGCCACTCGCTACGACAAACGCCGTTACGTCTACCTCGGCACCGCCACCGTCGCGGCCCTGGTCATCTGGCTCCGCACGTAATGGGTTCGGGCATGTCAGTAATCCATCGCCATCACAACGTAAAGACATGCGCAAACCGTGACTACGCAGATAACGACCATGGCGACCAACGCACAGCCAAGTGCCCCTGCGGTCCCCGCAATCGCTGCCCAGCCGAACCGTGTAGCACGCTCGGCCTGCTGCACCGCGTCGAGGTACTTTCTGTCGTCGTACCAGCCATCATCAATCGTGATCACCCCCTGCTGGACCCTACAACCAGCCATTCCGCCTGGGCACGACGGACGCTGGCCTACACGGCGATGGAGTGATCGCCCGGACAGCTCCTAGTGGGGCGAGCTCACTTCACGGTGACCTCTCAATAGGCCTGAGCCGTCTGAGCTCCTGCATAGACCGAGGCCCGTGGGGCGGGCTGGTGCCATGAACAGCTACTGAGGTGGCGGACCGGTCGTGAGGGCTGAGTCCTGGGATTAGGTCGCTGCGTGGCCCGCGTGAGCTCGTGGACAGTAAGGACTGAGCACGGCGGAGGGAAGATCTTGATCTACTGCGGCATCGACTGGGCCAAGCGCTTCCATGACGTCGCCCTGGTCGACGACAGCGGCCAACTCCTCGCCAAGCGGCACATCACCGACGACGCTGCTGGCTATCGGATCCTGGATCTACTCGCCGAGTACGGCGACACCGAGGACGATCCGATCCCCGTCGCGATCGAAACCTCCCGCGGCCTTCTGGTCGCGGTGCTGCGCACGGGCAAGCGCAAAATGTTTGCGATCAACCCGATGGCCGCCGCCCGCTACCGCGACCGGCACTCCGTCTCCCGCAAGAAGTGCGACCGCGGCGACGCCCTGGTCCTGGCGAACATCCTGCGCACCGACATGCACGCCCACCGGCCGCTGCCGCAGGACACTGAGCTGGCCCGAGCCGTCGCGGTTCTCGCTCGTGCCCAGCAGGATGCCGTCTGGAACCGCCAGCGGATTGTCAACCAGCTCCGCTCCCTGCTGCGGGAGTACTATCCCGCAGTTCTGACGGCTGTCGACTCGTGGAAAGGGCCTGTGCCGGCCCGAGGCCCGCGAACTTCTCTGCCTCGCTCCGACCCCGACGCGAGCCGCGAAGCTGACCCGCACGCAGCTCCAGGCCGCCCTCGAACGAGCTGGCCGGCAGCGCGGCATCACCGCAGAGGCGGACCGGCTCCGTAACCTCCTGCGAGGCGACTGGGCTCACCAACCTCAGCTGGTAGAAGACGCACTCGGCAAGCAGATGCTCGCCCTACTTCTCCAGCTGGGAGCCGCCTCCAAAGCCGCGGACGATCTCGAGAAGGCGGTTGAAGAAGCATTCCCTCAGCACCCGGACGCTGAGATCCTCCTCAGCTTCCCCGGCCTCGGCATCCAGCTCGGCGCCCGGGTCCTGGCCGAGATCGGCGACGACCGCCAGCGGTTCGCGGACCCCCGCGGGCTGAAGGCCCACGCGGGCGCCTCACCCATCACCCGCGCCTCAGGCAGGAAGTCGAGCGTCACCCGACGGTGGGTGAAGAACGACCGCCTCAACCACGTCGGCTACCTCTGGGCCTTCTCGGCCCCTAACGCCTCGCCCGGCGCCAGAACGCACTACCTCAGGCGTCGCAACGAGCACGGTGACTGGCACGCATCCGCCCAACGGAACCTTTTCAACCGTCTGCTCGGCCAGCTCTACCACTGCCTCCAACACCGCGAGCTGTTCGACGAACAAACCGCTTCCCCATCCGGCCTGACCGTCGCGGCCTGACAGCGAGGTCGGCTGGGAGCACACTGCGCGACGGCTCAGGTTCCCTGGCCGGCCCGCGCCAGGATCCGCTCGACCACCTCGGTCTTGGCGTCGGCGTAGTTCTGCAGGTACTCCCAGGTCTGCTCAGCCAGGGACCGCTTGGTCTCGGCGTACAACGTGCGGTCGGCGGCATCGCTGCGCAGCCGATCCCGGAACAGCAGCATCCGGTCCACCTCCGGGCAGCCGTCCGACAGCACGTGCAGATTGGCTGCGTCGGCGCTCGGGCCGAGGTCGTACTTGCGCAGCACACGGTGCTCGTACCAGCCGGGCTCACGGATGACGAGGTCAAAGCCGAGACCTTCTAGGACCGGCAGGTAGGCCGCTTCGTCGGCCGAGTCCGGGACGATCAGCAGCATGTCGACGACGGGCTTGGCGGGCAGGCCCTGCACGGACGTGGAGCCGACGTGCTCGATCCGGCAGCCAGGGCCACTGAGCCGGGCGCGGATCGCAGCAGCTTCCCGCTCGAAGATGCCGGGCCAGCGCGGGTCGTACTCGACGAGGGCAACCTGGCCGTCCAGCTTGGGTGCAGACCCCACATTCGCGGCCTGGATTTCCTCCGCGGTCATCGGCTCGCGCGAGAACTCCTGCTGTTGGCGGCCGGGTTCAGACATGACTGACTCCTGTCCTCGACTCGAACGCAGACCAGTGAACCACCCATGACGGCTTCGACTGGAGCATCCAGCAACTCGCTGCAACTTGACGAGGTAAATCCCTGAGGTGTCTGTCCCGGTGTCCTCGGCCAGGAGGGTGCCGGCGCCGGCCAGGTCGCGTACGAGACTGCGGATGCGGTGCGGTTCCAGGGCGCGGACGAAGGGGTCGGTCCGCTGCAGGCCATAGAGCATTTCGTGGCGCAGCAGGTCGGACAGGGGCAGGAGGGAGAACTGGTGTGCGGCCAGATAGGGGACTGCTGCACCGCCCAGTGCCCGGCGTCGACGGGATGCCGGCGGTTGTCCTTGTTCCATCGCCGGGCGCGGTGATTGCACAGGCCGCGGGAGTTGTAGGCGGGGCTGGGGCAGGCGGGGACCTGGCAGGAGAGGTCGTCGGTGCAGAGCTCGGCGCGGTCCCGCAGCCAGGCTTCCTCGGTGCCCCTGACGGCGTGGTGTTTCCAGGCGTTGTAGTGCGTGGCGCACATGCCCCTGCACTGGCGGGGGCGGACGCACTGCACGCCGTCGCGGGTGGTGGAGCACCGGACGGTGACATGGCCGGGAAAGCTGCGCCGGCGGGCCGGGCGGTAGGTCAGGGCGAAATCGTCCGGATCCTGGCCTGAGGGTTACAGCTGCTCGACGCGGGGAGAGCAGAAGATCCTCCTGGTGATGACGATGATGTCGCAGGCCCGCGTCCGGCAGGTGGCGGAAGAGGTGCGAGGGCTGGCCAGGTCACCGGTGAACAGCCGGTGCCGGCCATCCCACTCCCCCGGCCGCCAACTGCCGTTGAGGCGGTCCTGGAGCCAGGCGAGCCAGGCCCGGCTGTCCCAGCCGGTCCGGCCCGGCGCGACGGGAGGCGTGGACAGGCGCAGGATGCGGCTCACCGGTGTTCCCGCAGGGCCTGTACGCGCTCGACGGCCCGCCGGGTCTCGGCATCGGTGACGTGCCGGTAAGCGCTCCCGCTCCATGGACAGCGGGGAGAGATGCCCCCACAGACGCTGCACCACATCACGGTCCACACCGCCGCGCAGCGCCACGTAGTCGCCGATAGGACAGCACGGCCGGCGCGGGTGTCCCGGCTCGAGCCGGGACCGGACGAGGTGATCGGGGCCGGTCACCACCGGCGGGCGGGTGCGGGCGGCCTCCTCCTCGCGTCGGGCCCGCAGGTCGAGGTGGTCCTGCAGCAGCTGCCGCAGCAGCAGGCGGCCCTGGTGGTCGAGGAGTTCCTCCAGCTCGTGGTGGGCCAGCCGGCCAGTGCGCGGATCATTGAGTCCGGCGGCGAGCGCGGTGAAGACATTCGTCGAGGCCGCAAACGGGTCAGGCGTCGACGCGGGGTCGTAGCGTGCCATCGTGGGACTCTTTTCCTGAGCGGTACTGGGTTGGCACCTTCGACCGCAGGGAGGGGAGTCCCGTGGTCACCATCCCCTTCACGAGGTGGCGTCGCCGGTGGGCGGCAGGGCGAACACCCCGGGAGTGTCCTCGGTCAGCCAGCCGCGTCGCACCAGCCGCTTCAGTTTCGAGCGCACCCCTGCGACCTTGGACAGGTTGTCGCTGTCCAGCCCGATGCGCACGGCGATCTGCTTGGCCCGCAGCGGCCCGCCGGCATCGGCCAGCACCTCCCAGCACCTCCCAGCACCTCCTGACAGGCCGTGGGCAGCACCGACGTCTGCGCACCCGGCCGCCACGGCGGCACCGTCAGCACCCCGATCACCGCATCCGTGTCCGGCCCGTCATGACCCTCGGCCCCGTCGACATCGTCCGGCTCCGAGGCTGCCGGCGTACCGGACTCGGCAAGCACCTCCGCCACGGTCTCCCGCATGATGCGCAACCGCATCAGCCGTTCCTCCGCGGCCGGGAGCTGCCCGGTCAACTCTTCGATCCGCCCGCGCAGATCCTCCACCAGGGCACCAGCCGCGGCTTCCCACTGCTGCGGTTCCTCGATCAACGAGCTCATCGCCGCCTCCAAGGTCCTGCCGCAACACTAGGAGACGCCGATCCACCCGCCCAGACCGCTCGAACTGTCCCCGCGGAAGAGCTATACCCGTAGGAGTCGTCAGGCGGGTGAGCCGGCCCGAACCGGGATGGCGGGCCCGCCACCCGGGTGTGCCGGGAGGTTGCCGGCCGGCTGCTGGGACGGGGCTGTCGCGGCGTTGCGGTACGCGCTGGGGCTGACGCCGCGGACCCGTTTGAACGCCGCGCTGAACGCGAACGCGTCGGAGTAGCCCACCGTGCGGGCGATCTCCACGACAGTCGCCGTTTCGCGCTCGGTCAGCAGGTCCGCCGCGAGCGTCATCCGCCACCGGGCGAGGTAGGTCAGTGGCGGCTCGCCGACCAGGTCGGTGAACCGCTTGGCCAGCGTGGAGCGCGACACGCCAGTGCGCTCGGCCAGTTCGGCGACCGTCCACGGCGCCGCCGGCTCGCCGTGCAGCAGCCGCAGCGCGCCGCCGACCACCGGGTCCCGCCCGGCGGAGTACCAGCCCGGGGGATCGCCGTCGGGCCGGTCGAAGTACTCGCGCAGCGCGCACACCAGCATCCAGTCCAGCAGTCGGTCGAGGACCACCTGCTGGCCCGGCGTGTCGGTGGCGACCTCGGCGGCGAGGTGGTCCCACACGGGGTCGGGCCCGGCGTCGGACCCCGCGCGCAGTACGACGGGCAGCGCGTCCAGCAGCCTGCGGCTGATCTCGCCGCGCACCGGGTAGGCGCCGACGACCAGCGTCGTCGCGCCGTCGCCTCCGTCATGGGTTTCGTACCAGCCGAGCCGGTGCCGGGTCCCGCCCTGATCGGGCGTCGAGCAGAACGCGCCGCACGCGACGGGCTCCGCCCGGGTGCCCACCTCGTCGACGAAGAGGAACGGCGCCGGACCTCGCACGATCAGTGTCTCGCCGACGCGCAGGGGTTCGGGCGGGCGGTGCTCCGGCACGATCCAGCCGCCTCCGGAGAGGACGGTGCACAGCGTCAGTGGTGCACCGTCCACGAAGTGCAGCGCCCAGGGCGGGGTCAGGATCGAGCTGCCGAACAACGAGCCCTGAGCCCGCACCCCGCGTAGGAGGTCACCGAAAGCGTCCATCCCGCAAGACTAGACAAGCTGGACGATCGACCAGGTGATTCGGCTTATCACCTATGGATCTGTCCGAATACGTGTCGTTGAATCGCCGTCATGAGCAACGACACCACTCTGGTCCTCGGCGCGACAGGCAACACCGGCCGGCGGGTCGCCGCCCGGTTGCGGCTGCGCGACACGCACGTACGCGCCGCCTCCCGTTCCAGCCGGACCCCGTTCGACTGGTTCCGCCCCGACGGCTGGGACCAGGTCCTGCAGGGCGTCACCACCGCCTACGTGGTGCCTCCGACCGTGCCCGGTCCAGTGCACGAGTTCGTGGCGCGGGCCGAGGCCGCCGGCGTGCGGCGCCTGGTCCTGCTCTCCGGTCACGGCGCCGACGACTGGGGCGACTCCGAGTTCGGGCTGGACATGCGCTCGGCCGAGGACGCCGTGCGCGGTTCGGCGCTGGAGTGGACCGTTCTGCGCGCCGCGAACTTCGCCCAGAACTTTGTCGGGCCTCCCTTCCGCGCCCCGCTGGCCGCCGGCGAGCTGGCGCTTCCGGCGGGTACGGTGCCCGAGCCGTTCATCGACCTCGAGGACGTCGCCGACGTCGCGGCCGCGGTGCTGTCCGAGCCCGGCCGGCACGCCGGTCGGGTCTACGAGCTGACCGGGCCGCGCGGGCTGACCTGGGCGGAGGCGGTCGGGCTGATCTCCCGGGCGTCCGGGCTGCCCATCGCCTACCGGCAGATCTCCCCCGCCGAGTACACCGCGGCGTTGGTTCAGGAGGGCTGGAGCGAGGACGAGGCCCATATCCTCGCCGAGATGTTCGTGCTGTTGGAGCGCGGGGCGACCGCCTGGACGACGAACGACGTCGCCACCGTGCTGGGACGCGCGCCGCGGACCTTCGAGGACTTCGTCCTGCGGGCCGCGGCAGCGGGAGCCTGGCGGCGCTGAGGTCACGGCGGCCGCTCCGGCGTAGTGGACCCCCGAAGGAGCCCACGCGCAAAGGAGCCCACGCGCCGTCCCGCACATCCTTGTCTCTGTGAATGTCCGCTTCTCACGTGATGGGAACTATCGATGCACACCTTGCTGGTTGCCGCCAACCCGGACTCCCAGTCCCTGACGCATTTCGTGCTGGGCAGACTCGAAGCAGCGCTTCCTCCCGGTTCGGTCGAGATCGCCGACTTGTCCGGGGAGGGGTTCGACCCCCGGTTCACTTCAGCGGATCGTCGGGCGTACCAGGAGGGTGGCAGCTATCCGGCCGACGTCGTGGCTGAGCAGCGTCGTCTTGAGCGTGCCACCGATCTCGTGCTGGTCTTCCCCGTGTACTGGTGGTCGATGCCCGCACTGCTGAAGGGGTGGATCGATCGCGTCTTCGTCAACGGCTGGGCCTTCGAGTACTCCCCCGCTTCGGGCTTGCGGCCGAAACTGCAGAACCTCACCACGCATCTCGTACCCATCGCCGGCGGCGACTCCGGTGCGTACGAGCGCCACGGATACGAGAAGGCACTGCGGACGCAGATCGAGCACGGCATCATCGACTACTGCGGCAGCAGGCGCGGTTCCACAGCGTTCATCTATGAATCCGAACAGCTTTCCCCCCAGTCCACAGAGCAAGGTGTCGACCGTGCGGTGCGGACCGTCAGCGAGGCCATTCGTGCCCGCCTGAAGGAGTGATGCGTGTCATGTCATCGCACGGGTGGCCTGCTGTGGTGTTCAGCGCGCACGCTCGTCGGCGGCGTGCCACCGCATGATGGGGTCCGACGCTGCCCACCGTTCTGTCCGCTGGCCTAAGCTTGACGTGAGGTTTCCCCGTTGTTCGGGGGAACCTCAAGGCCACGCAGGTGCCGGGCGCGGTGCGGCGGCTGAACCGGCTGCAGCTGGCCGTGGGAGTGTGCGGGCGGCCCTGGAGGGATGGTGTCGGGATATCGCCATGGCAGCATGCGCCTATGGGTCTTGATCTTGTCCCACCCGTAGTGTCGGCCCTCTGCGGATCGGCATGCCGCGCGAGGCCGCGAACAGCGCACCCGGCTCACTGCGCGACGTAAGAGAGCCGTCCGCGGCCGGTCAGGCGGGACAGTGCGTCGAGTGCCTTGCCGCTGTTGCGGTTCACCGGCACGCATTACACCGGCCTCGGGGAACATCGGTACAGCGGTTGGCGCTGAGATTGATCATGGCCCGCCAGCACACCGGCTGGGGGCTCCGTTGGGGGTTCGAGGAAAGATCGCCGGGCGGGTGCTGGGGCTGGGGCTGGGGCTGGGGCTGGGGCTGGCTACGGTCCGCTCGTGCCGGTGGAGTTTCTGACTGATGAGCAGGCCGAGGCGGACGGGAAGTTCGCCGAGGAGCCGACCCGCCCCGAGCTGGAGCGGTTCTTCTTCCTGGACGACGTCGACCGCGATCTGATCACCCGGCGACGCTCCACGCACCACCGGCTCGGCTTCGCGCCCCAGATGTGCACGGTGCGCTACATCGGCCGGTCCCTCCCGGACGACCCGCTGGACGCGCCGTGGCCGGTGGTCGAGCACCTGGCCGCGCAGCTCGGCATCGAGGACCCGTCGGTGGTGAAGCGGTACACCGAGCGGCCGAAGACGGCGTACGAGCACGCGTGGGAGATCCGGGACGCCTACGAGTACCGCGAGTACGACGACGCAGGGTGGTCCCGGCGGTTCCGCACCTTCCTGCACGGCCGGGCCTGGACGCACGCCGAGGACCCGAAGGCGCTGTTCGACCACGCGGTGGGCTGGCTGCGCCGTCACCGAGTGCTGCTGCAGGGAGTGAGCGTGCCGGCCCGGCAGGTGTCGGAGGCGCGGAAGGTCGCGGAGAAGCGGCTGCACGCCACGGTCGCGAGGGCCGCTCGGCGGGCGGACCCGGCGCTGCCCGGGACCTGGTGGCGACGCTTAAGACGCCGGAGGGGTTCCGGTTCTCGGAGCTGGAGCGGCTGCGCCGGCCGCCGACACGGACGACGGGTACCGGGTTCGCCCACGCGCTGGAGCGGGTGGACGAGATCGGCGCGTACCGGCTCGGTCGGCTGAGGCTGTCGCAGATTCCCCCCGAACCGGATGGCGGCGCCGGCCCGGTACGCGCTGGGGTCGAAGGCGCCGCTGCTGGAACGGGCGGCGGAGCCCAAGCGCACGGCGATGCTCACCGCGGTGATGCGGCACCTGGAGGCGAAGGCGATCGATGAGGCCCTGGACCTGTTTCAGGTCCTGATGGCCACCCGGCTGTTGAACACGGCGAAGCGGAGGACGGCGAAGCGGAAGACGGAGAAACGGCGAAGCGGAAGACGGAGAAGCGGAAGACGGAGAAGGATCGGCTGTCCACGCTGCCGCAGCTGGAGAAGGCGTCACGGGTGCTCGCGCGGGCGGCGAAGGTGCTGTTCGGGGAACTGGAGCTGGTCGAGGAACACGGCACGGACCTGGACGTGGCCGCGCTGTGGGCGGCGGTGGAGGAAGTCGCCCCGCGCGCCGCCTTGATGACCGCGGCGGCCGCCCGACCCCGCTGGGCACCGCGTTCGCGGAGTACGGGCGGATCGCCAAGACCGAGCATCTGGTGCGCGTGGTCGACCCGGTCGATGACATCTATCGCCGGCAGATGAATCGGCAGCTCACCGTGCAGGAGTCCCGCCACAAGCTGGCCCGGGACGTGTGCCACGGCAAGCGCTGCACCATCCGCCAGGCGTACCGCGACGGCATGGAGGACCAGCTCGGCGCGCTCGGTCTGGTCCTCAACGCCATCGTCCTCTGGACGACGAGTACATCGACGCCGCCGTCGCCCAGCGCCAGGCCGAAGGCCACGAGCTCCGGGAGGAGGACACCGTCCGGCTCTCCCCGCTCAAGCACCCACGCCTTGATCAGGCGCTCGGCCTCGACGGCGGCCTCCGACTCCGGCAGGCCGCGATGGGTGGGCTGGAACTCCATGGCAGGTCTCCGATCAAGAGGGGGGACGGCTGTGCCCTCCCGGCCAGAGGGCGGCGGGGAGGGCACAGCAGGGAGGGGAAGGCGACTAGCGGGAAGCTCGGGGCGGTGATGGGGCAACTTGTTGTACCCGATCACAGCCGCTGACGGCACACCTGTGCCCTTCGGCGGCCGCGACCATGGGTGGTGTTGGTGTTCGCACGTACGGACACAGGACGGGAATCCTTCTGCCGGACAGAACGCCGCGGCAATACCCCCAGAGAGTGAGTGCGGCCGTCCGTGCATTGACGCTCGGGACCGCCGCGCCACCCGAAGCGCGCGTGCAGACGAGCGACTTGTTCGTGACCGCGGTCAGCCGATGGTGCCGGGATCGATGCCCTGCGCCCTTGCGAGGGCAAACAGCACGCGCTCGATCGCATCCAGGCGCTGTGTGATGGTGTGCTCGCCGCCGCACCGGGCGAGGCGGGCCAGCCGCTGCCTTGGAGGGCTGTCCGTGCCGGGAGTTCGGGCGTACGCTGCGACTAGTCCGTGAACTGCTGGTCGTCCGTTGCTACGGCGCCACGGTCCGACGATCACTCGGGGCCCAAGGGGCGCTCCTACGTCAGCGGCTGTCTCCTGCGGGATCCGTAGCCCGCGTCTTCGGCATCGTTCGAGGAACCGCCGCGGCCCAGCCCATCGCCCGGTCGCCCCCCGCTTCCCCGGCAGTGCATGGTATTTGGGGAATTGCGGTCATGTCCGACCACTTCATCGACGACCTCATGTTCATCACGCCCCTGGGGCACGCACCGGGCATCAGGCTCTTCGGCCAGATCACAGCAGCCCACAAAAGCCCGGTGACCCTGGCTCTGCTGCACTGCCAAGGACAGCACCAGGACACCACCGACGTCACCGTCGACCTCACCGGCGTCCAGTACCTCTCCCAGGACGCGCTGAAGGCCCTGCTCGACGTCGCCCGCGCCCTGCCGCCACCCCTCCGCCTGACTCTGCGCGCACGCCCCGAACTCGGCCTCCCGCAACGGCTCACCACCCACGGCTGGCACGAAAGCGACAACCTTCGAGTCAACGAAGCCTGAACACGCGCCCCACGGTCGCGGTCGCCGGAGGCCGAGACGAGAATCGCCCTCACCCGCCTCGCCCACACCGCCAGCCAAATGCTCCGAGAAGCGCTTCCCGGGCCGCACCGGCGTACCCGCCGAGCCCCGACCGGCAGCACAAGCACCGACCCGGTGGACAAGGGGCAACGCACAGGACTGCGCGACAGGCGTGACACGGCGGAGCTGACGGAGCGGTGTCCTGGAGCAGCGCGGTGGACGACCGACGGGCTGTAGTACATACGACTCCGGACGCCGCCCCGGCAGGCGCGAGGCCGCGCCTGCCGTCCACGACGCTGCGGTCGCGACCGGCCGCGGCACCCGGAGGGCGGTCCGTCTTCTCTTCCCGCTTGTCGCTTCGAGGTCTGCATTCCTGCCCGCGCGGGGCAATGCACGCCGTTCGGCGGTCCTGCCCCCAACGGCCCGGGCTCTCGACCCGGCGGAACGAGGGCTGTATGTGGCCGACAGCCTCTAGGAGTGTCCTGAAGATCTTGAAACTGCGCCCGACTTACACCAGTTGATACCGATTGACTTTTCCGGGCAATCCGGTGCGAACCAGGCGGCCGGAGCAAGATCTTCAGCGGTCTTCTAGGGACCGTATTGAGTTCCGATCAATGGGTGGCTCGGGTGAGGCCCTTGAGCCAGATCATCGAGGCGCGTAGGTGGAGGCCGGCGAGGTAGCTGTCGGGAGACTTGTCGTACCTGGTGGCGATGCCACGCCAGGCCTTCATCTTGTTGATCAGCCGCTCGACGGTGTTCCTCACCTTGTAGAGCTCGGCGTCGAAGTCGACGGGCCTACCGCCCTGGGAGCCCTTCTTCTTGCGGTTGGCCAGCTGGTCCTTCTTCTCCGGGATGACCGCACGGATGCGGCGTCTGCGCAGGTGGGCGCGGTTGGCACGGGAGGAATAGGCCTTGTCGCCCGCCACGGCGTCCGGCCGGGTGCGCGGACGGCCCACGGGCAGACGGACGCGCATCTGGTTCAGGACGGGGATGAACTGAGGGCTGTCGGCGGCCTGCCCGGCGGTCAGGAGCAGCACCAGCGGGCGGCACCTGCGGTCGCCGGCGAGGTGGATCTTGCTGGTCTGCCCGCCCCGGGAGCGGCCCAGCGAAGCGGCCTTCAGCCGCAGCCGGTGCCGGCGCCGGACGCGGCGCCGCTCCTGCCGTCCGGGGTCGGTGTCGATGCCCTGTCCGGTTCGTCCGTTGTTGTCGCCCCCTTTGACCTGGCTTTTTCTTCGGCCGCGGCCTTCTCCAGCGCGGTGAGGACGTCTGGGCTCAGGTGCATGCCGGCCGCGTCCTGGTGGGCGCGCACGGTGGTGGAGTCGATACTGACCAGGGACAGGTCCACCTCGTCCCGCCGGGCCGCCTCCGCGATCAGCCCCTCCAGCAGGGCCTGGAAGACGCCCGCGTCGCGCCACTGGCTAAAGCGGTTGTGCACGGTGGGCCAGGCACCGAACTCAGCCGGCATCTCCCGCCACTGCCCACCGGTCCTGAACCGCCAGATCACCCCCTCGAACTGCTGCCGCAACCGCTCGGGATACGGACCGAACCGGCCGATCGGCAGACAGGACTCGATGAACTCCCATTCAGCGTCGCTCAGTTGCACCTGCGTCATGACACCAGGTCTGCCGGCTCACGCCGTGCCGCGAGGTCGAATCCCGCAGATTGATCACAACTGGATACGGTCCCTAACGAAAAACTCAGTAATCACTCGTCCGGTCACAGGCCCAGGACCGTCGCCACCAGTTCGCTGCGGCTGCGGACACCGGTCTTCGCGAACACACTCTTCAGATGGTCCTGCACGGTCGCCGCGGTGATGTGCAGTTCCACGGCGATGGTCCGCGACGGCAGACCGGCGACGACTCGCGCCAGCACGTCCCGCTCGCGCGGTGTAAGCCCGTACGCGAGCAGCAGTATCTCGGCCACGTCGGCGGCCGGCGCCGGATGTACCGTCACGGCGATGGCCGCCGGGTGCGGGCCACCACTCAGCGGCGAGGCCTGGACGGAGAGCCACCGGCCCGAGCGGCCGCGGATGCGTCCGTACGCCGGCAGCTCAGCGCCTCTTCCCCGTGCGGCCACCTCCAGGATCGCGGACGGCAGTTCCGCCTGCGACGGACCCAGCTCGTCCCGCCAGAGTTTCGCGGCCAGGTTCTCCGAAAACAGCCGCAAGTCCTGGTCGAGCAGGAGCACTCCGGCCTCGGACGGGCCCGCAGCGGTGTCGTCGGGTGCCCGGTGGGCGGCCCGGCGCAGGGCCGCACCGACCGGGGCGGACAGCCGCCGCAGGACGCCGACGTCGGCCGGGGTGAAGTCGGGCCGCCGGCCGCCGCGGAAGAGGGCGACGACGCCCCAGCAGCGGCCGTCCACCACGAAGCCCGCCCGCAGCTCGTGCCGTGCGTCGATCATCGGCAGCACGGTCCGGTAGCGGTGGCTGGATTCCGGATCACCGCCGGTGGCCGCACCGAGCGTGCCCGCGGACACCTCGGAGCGGGCCAGCGCCGCGAACTTCAGGACGTCGTCCACCAGGTACTCGTTGTGCGCGGCGGCCGCGGCCGCCTCCGGCACGAGCCCGGCGCTGACTTGGTCGGCGGTCAGCAGCGTCATCGGGTCGATCGTGCTGAAGCAGTAGGAGTCGGCCGGGATGAGGCGTGTCAGCCGGTCGGCGATCCGGCGGCGCAGTATTCGGGAGTCGAGGTCGAGACGGCAGATCGCCTCGATGTCGCGCACGGTCTCGCGCCGGACCATCGGGGAACTCACCCTTGCCACGGTATCCCAGAAATGTGGGAGGGCCGCCCGACCTCCAGGCGCCTACCGTGGGTCCGAGAAACCCCAGGTCACCGGAGGTACACCGACATGTCCCCGTCCATGCTCAACGTCGGACTGGATCCAGCGCTGGTGGACGACGCGCCCTCGTCACGGGCGGCGTTCCCTGAAATCGACGCCGAGGCGGTCCGGGCCGGAATGGCCGCGGGCCGGGCTCGGCTCGAGGAGCTCGGCCTCAGTGTCGATGTCTGCCTGCTCGACTACGGCCGCACGGCCGAGGCGGTCTTTCGCGCCGCGTTGACCGCCAAGGACTACGACATCGTGCTGATCGGCGCCGGCGTCCGGCTGGACCCGGAGCTGACCCCGCTGTTGGAGGTGCTGGTCAACACCACCCACGAGCTGGCACCCGGCGCGAAGCTCTGCTTCAACGTCAGCCCGACGACGGCTGTCGAAGCCGTCCAGCGGTGGTGGCCCGAACACAAGCCGCTGGTCTAGGCGCTCCATAGCACTCAAGAGACGATTCGATGAACGGGAGGCGGTCTTCCGCCATGTCTGCAAGAGCACTCGAGGACAAGGTCGCACTGGTCACCGGCGGCAGCCGGGGCATCGGCCGGGCGATCGCGGAGCGGCTCGCCCAGGACGGCGCCGCCGTCGGCGTCACCTACGCCCGCGACGAGACGGCGGCGAGCGAGACCGTCGAAAACATCCGCAAGAACGGAGGACGGGCCTTCGCACTCCAGGCGGGGCTGGGCGAACGCGGCGACGCGGCCCGCCTCTGGGCCGCCTTCGACGCCGCGGGCACGGAGCACGTGCCCGACGGGAAGCTCGACATCATCGTCAACAACGTCGGCATCGGGGATTTCGCATCCCTGGAGTCGTTGACCGAGGACGCCTTCGACAAGGTCTTCGCCGTGAACGTGCGTGCACCGTTCTTCGTCACGCAGCAGGGACTGCCGCGCCTGCGCGACGGGGGCCGGATCATCAACATCTCCAGCTCCGTGGCCCGCCTGGCCACGCCGGGAATGATCGCCTACGGCGCCACCAAGGGAGCCCTGGACAACTTCAGTCTCGCCCTCGCCAAGGAGCTGGGCCCCCGGGGCATCACGGTCAACTCGGTGGCCCCCGGAACCGTCCTCACCGATGCCAGCGCGGCCACCCTGCTGGGCGATCCGCATGCCGAGGCGCAAGCGGCGTCTCTTGCCGCCCTCGGCCGGATCGGGCGGCCGGAAGACATGGCCGACATCGTGGCCTTCCTCGCCTCCGACGACGCACGCTGGGTAACCGGCCAGGTCATCGACGCAACGGGAGGCATGGCCCTCTGACGTGCTAAGGAGAGGAACACCGTCGAGCGGCTGATCAACAAGATGAAGGCCTGGCGTGGCATCGCCACCCGGTACGACAAGTCTCCCGACAGCTACCTCGCCGGCCTCCACCTACGCGCCTCGATGATCTGGCTCAAGGACCTCACCCGAGCCACCCATTGATCGGAACTCAATACGGTCCCTAGGGCACCACCCGGGCCGTGCCCGTCTCCGGCAGGCGGCCACCGCCTGGCTGACCGATGACGCCCCTGCACCCCACACCGCCGCCACCGCTCTGCCTTCGCGCCAGTGGACTGTGCTGCCACCACGACGCCGTTTGGGTCATCAATTCGTCCAAGACATCCTGCTGTGCATCTCTGTCACCGCTGCCAAGACGCATCACTCTGCGTGAGGCCGCGCAGCGGTAGGCTGGCCGGTTGGAAGAGACCTCCATCTGTCGGGGTTGGGCTGAGGCAGTCGGCAGGCGGGTAACGGACGGTGAAGGAGTCCGCACATGGATTCCCGACATGTGGTGGGCGGGGCCGGTCCGGTGGTGCCCGGAAGGGCTGCGTTGGAGGTGAGCCCGTTGCCCAGCCGTTGCGGGATACGTGCCCGTGGTGAGATCAGTGAGATCACCCGCCCCTCCTGGGAGCGGGCCCTGACGGAGCTGTCCCGGCACCACGAGGGTGTGTCCTGTGTGGAACTGTCCGAGGTGGCCTTCGTCGACGTGGCCGGGGTGACGGCACTGGCGGTCACCGCCATGAACCTGCCCGGCGGCAAGGTCGTGGTCAAGTATCCCCCGCCGCAGCTGCCGCGGGTGCTGGAGATGTTCTGGCCGGGCCTGGAGCGGATCGAGGTGACGCCGCGATGACCACAGTGTCCACCCACGAGGCGTTCGTACATCCCGCCCTGTTCTACCGCAGCGAGCAGGAGTACACCCGGCAGACGGTGTCCTTCCTGAGAGAGGGCCTGGCCCACGACGAGCCGATGGCCGTCGCGGTGCCCGGCCCCAACCTGGAGGTGATCAGGGCCGGGCTGGGCGCGGACACCGAAGGCATCCTGTTCCTGGACATGACCGAGGCCGGGCGCAACCCCGGACGGATCATCCCTCATGTGCTGCGGGGCTTCGCCGACGCCCACCCGGAGAGGCGGGTGCGGATCATCGGCGAGCCGATCTGGGCGGGCCGGTCCGACGTGGAGTATCCGGCGTGCGCGCAGCACGAGGCGCTGATCAATGCTGCGTTCGAGGGCCGGGCAGCAACGATTCTGTGCCCGTATGACGAGACGCGGCTGCACCCGGAGGTGATCACGGACGCGCGGGTCACCCATCCCGCCGTCATCCACGGTGACGGCCGCCGGGAGGTCAGCGGCGTCTACGACTGGCAGGCCGTGGTCGCCCGCTACAACCAGCCGCTGGCGCCCGCCCCGGACGCCGCCGTCTTCCCCTACGGTGGCGAAGACCTCCCCGCGGCCCGCCAGTTCGCCGTCTCCCAGGCGGCACGGCTGGGCCTGGCCGGGGAGCGGCTGACGGACGCGGAGCTGGCGGTCGCGGAGCTGACGACGAACAGTGTCGTCCACGGCGGGGGACGCGGGACGCTGGCGGTCTGGGCCGAGCAGGGGCAGCTCGTGTGCGAGGTCCGCGACGCTGGCCGGCTGTCCGATCCGCTGGCGGGCCGCCGCCCGCCCGAGCTGGGGCAACTCGGCGGCCGGGGCCTGATCCTGGTGCACTACGTGGCTGACCTGGTCCGCCTGCACACCACGGGCGACGGCACGACCGTGCGGTTCTACCTCAGCCTGTGAAACCTGTGGGGTGACCACCGACCGGGCGGCCGCCCGCATCGGCGCGGTCACCTCCCGGCCCGTCATCACCTCGCACCACCACCTGATCGGCATGGCCTCCGTCCACCACCAGCCCAGCCGATGGCCCGCCGGACAACGCCGCCGCCCGCACGCCCTCGCCCACGCCACCGGCCGACTCGCTCACAACCCAGCCTGACCGACCGCGCCGGCGTCCACCCTGCGGCCACTGTGGTGCAGTGGTTCACCTCGGCGCAGCGGCCCGCGTGCCCCGACCCCCCGCCCGGGGCATGTAGACGGCTTCCGGCGCGTGCCTGTGTCGGTGCGCTCGTAGCAGTGCGGCTCCAGCGCGCCTTTCGCACCGTCGGTGAGGGTGACACCGTCGGTGAGGGTGACCAGGACGTCACTGCGCCGACTGCGGGCAGCAGCGGCAGATCAGGGCCGCCTGGCCGCTCGGGCCGGTTCGTGCGACGTGCTACAGCCGCCGCACCCGCCATCCGGCCCCGGGTTCGGAATGCCGGACCCTGCGGGTGCTGGTCGGCCGGTCCGAGCGGGGAGACCTCTGCGGGCCGTGCTCGGGGACGGACATCGACTTCGCCTGCCGCCGCTGCCACTTCCCCGGGAACGTCTACGCCGACGGGCTGTGTGTCCGCTGCGTGGTGAGCGACTGCGTGAATGACCTGCTCAGCGACGCGGACGACACGGACGGCACGCTCGTGCCGCAGCCGCAGCCGCGTCCGCTGGCCGAGCAGCTCGCCCAGGCTTCACAGCCTCACTCGATACGTCTCTGGTTACGGCGGAGCGCATCCGCCCGGCTCCTCGCCAGCTCGCCGCGCAGAGGGCCGAAATCACCCACGAGGCGCTGGTCGGTCTGCCCCAGGACCGCAGCTGCCGCCATGTCCGCGAACTTCCGGTCACCACCGGGGTACTGTCCCGCCGCGAGGAGCACTTCGCCCGCTTGCAGCTCCTATTCGATGCGATCCTCGCGCAGCTGCCGCCGGACCAGGCCCGGATCATCCGACCGTTCGCCGAATGGAGCGTCCTGCGCGACGCCCGCCGCCGGTCCGGACGCGGCCGCTACACCATTCACGCATCGCACGCCGACCGGGCGGACATCCGAGTCGCCGTCCAGTTCCTCGACTGGCTGCAGACCCACCGGCTCAGCCTCGACACCCTGGCACACGACCATCTCGACCAGTGGCTGACCTCCCGCTATGCCCGCCCCCCTCGAATCGTTCATCCGGTGGACCGTCGCCCGCCGACTCACCGGCAAGCTCGTTGTCCACCGCACCCGCAGCGGTTTCCCGTCCCAGTTCCTCACCGAGGACGCACGCGATCAGCAGCTCAGGCGCTGCCTCAATGACGACTCCCTCCCCCGCGAAGCCCGCATCGCCGGGGCACCGACCCGGCTCCATGCCCTCCCCACATCCAGGATCGTCCAGCTCACCACCGACCGCTTCCACCGCGACGCGGACGGTGCCTACCTCACGATCGACAAGAACGCGGTGCTCCTGCCGCCCAGGCTGGCCCGCCTGGTCGAGGAACGGATCGCCCGCCCATCCGACGGCCTCTCGATCCTCCGACAGCCCTCGAGCGACCAGCCCAGGTTCCTGCTGCCCGGGCGCCCGCCCAGCCGGCCGCGGTCAGCCTCCTGGATCCAGACCCTGCTGAAGAAGCACGGCCTGCCGGTCATCCACGCACGCAACACCGCGATGACCGAGGCGGTCACCGGCCTTCCCCCGACCGTGGTCGGCGACCTGTTCGGCGTCCCTCCAGGAACCGCACACCTCTGAGCCCAGTACGCACAGGACAGCTGGACGGAGTACCTCACAGCCCTCGAGCACGACCCGCCTCCCCGACAAGGCAAGCCAGTCCCGCTACCCGTCCCCCGATCTGCGGCCGATCCCGCTTGGCGGCAGTGGCCGACGGCCCCCGCACACCGTTGAGCTGGCAACAACTGCCGGGGCGCCGCCCGTCTCATACCGGCTGGGCGCCCGCGCAGCCCGTCCCTGGCGCATGCCGCAGAAAGCCTGTGACGGCCCGTCGGACACCGCCCGCCTGCCTGCGCGTACTCGCGATGATCCGAGCGCCGGAACCGATCAGAGCTCCACAGCGCCGGTCCTTCCGTTACGGACTTCTTCCGCGTCAGCCGGAAGCGTGCTCGGGCGCAGAGAGCGGCTGGCTGAGGTTTCGGTACGCGACCGGCCGCGGGAAGTCAGGATGTCGAGCCGGACTTTCAACCCGACCACTCCGAGAGCCAGGGCCAGGGTCAGGGTGTTGGTCATAGCGATGGCGATGTCGCGCTTCAGGAGTCCGTAGATCATCCAGAGGGTGACACCGGTGCCGAAGACCGCGAGGTAGAGCCAGGAGAAGTCCGCCGTCGAGCGTGTGCGCCACGACTTGAGCAACTGCGGCAGCCAGCAGCACGTGGTCAGGGTGCCCGCGACGAGTCCTAGAACGATCATGTTGTCCCTTCTGGGGCGTGCAGCGACTGTTGCAGTTCGGACGGGCAGTTCGTCGCCTGTGAGACGCCCGGCCACGGTATCGGGATGGTTGTATATACAGTCAAGGGTCGTTCCAGCTCGGCGTCAAGCCAGGATGCACCGCTGTTCAGGCACCATCTCGTTCAGTCGACACAGGGATCCAACACGGTGGACCATGGCGCCGGTGGCGCAGGAACACCTATAGGTGGGCGGATCAGGCGACTACTGGCCGACGTCTCGACTAGCTGTATAGACTGCTTGCGTGACCCATCATGCTCACCCTGATTTCGCGCCCCGCTACTACACGATCGAGCAGGCTCTGAGGGCCCGGATCGCCGGTCTCCAGCCGCACGATGCCCTGCCCTCAGAGTCCGAGCTCGCGAAGGAGTTCGGGGTCAGCCGCATGACAGCGCGTGCAGCGGTCGTGCGGCTGGTCGCCGACGGCCTCGTCTACCGTGAGACCGGCCGGGGCACCTTCGTGGCCACGCCGCCCACCCGAAGGCGCGCCGACAGCCTGGTCAGGTTCAGCCAGGAGATGCGGGCACAAGGCAAGCGCCCCACCTCCCGCATCGTCAGCAGCCAGACGCGGGCGGCCAGGCAGACCGAGCTCGCCCGGCTCAGACTCGAGCAGGGATCCCAGGTCGTGGCCATCACGCGGGTACGGCTGGCCGACGCCGTGCCCATCGCCCTGGAGCGCTCCGCCTTCCCCACCACCGCCGCAGGGCTGCTGGACTGCGACCTGGTCAACGAATCGCTCCATGAGGCGCTGGCCGACCTGGGATTCGTGCCCACCATCGGACACGCCTCGCTGTCCGCCGGCAACGCCGCCGATCTGGAAGCCGAGCTGCTCCAGATCGAGCCGGGGGTGGCCCTGCTCGTCGAGCAACGCCTCATCCTCGACCAGAACGGCGACCCGCTCGAGTTCACGGAGTCCAGGTACATCGGCGACCGGTATGCGCTCGATGTGACGTTCGACGTACAGCACGACCAAGGACCGACGCAGCCCTGAAGCAACCGACAAGGGACCAGACCATGCGCGTGACATTCGCCTCCCACGCGGGCTCGGCGCACAAGCCCAACGAAGACTTCCTCGCCGCCGGCCCGCAGGTCGCACTCGTCCTGGACGGACTGACCTCGCCGCCCGAACTCGGATCCGGCTGCATCCACGGCACACCCTGGTTCGTCAGCCAGCTGGGCACGCATCTGCTGCGTGAAGCAACATGCCGGCCGAAAGATCCGCTGGCCGACTGCGTAGCCGAGGCCATCACCCGCGTCGCCGACCTCCACCACGACACCTGCGACCTGACCCACCCGGGAACGCCCTCGTGCTCCGTGGCACTGCTGCGCGAAGGACCGGACACCGTCGACCACCTGTCCCTCTTCGACTCCGTCATCCTGCTCGACGGACCCGGCGGGCTGAAGACCTTCTCCGACCTGCGCGCCGACGGCTACGCCCAGCACGAGCACAAGGAGACCACCCGCCACCGCATCGGAACCGCCGCACACCGACACGCCGTCAGCCGCCTCGTCGCGGCCCAGCGCCCCCACCGCAACGTCCCCGCCGGCTACTGGGTGGCCGCGACCGACCCCGCGGCGGCCCACAACGCCGTGACAGGCTCGGTACCGCGGTCGGAGGTCACCCGCGCAGCCATCCTGAGCGACGGAGCCTCCTGCCTCGTCGAGGACTACAAACTCACCGACTGGGCCGGCTTGCTGGACCTGCTGGAGACCCAGGGACCCGACGCCGTCATCGCACGCGTCCGGCAAGCAGAAACATCCGATCCGCGCGGAGAACGCTGGCCCCGCTACAAGGCCAGCGACGACTCAACCGCCGTCCTCTGCCTGCTCGACAGCCCCGTACCAGCCAGCCGATGAACCCCGCCCGCGGTGACCACCACCAGCACCAGATCCTCGTCACGTGGAGGGCCGCGTCCCTCACCAGCACTGATCATCTGCAGCGAAGACGAGACGCAGCTCATGCATGGCGCGGGGTCAGGAAACTGCCTCGTCACCAGTCAAGGGCGCCCCAGGGACCGGCCGCGTAGCGCGACCGGTCCCGCGCCGCGGACGCCGGGATGCTCACGCAGCCAGGCGGTCACCGTCACCGCCAGGCGGTCGGGCAGCACGTCGATACGCTCGCCGTTGTCCGCGTTCGTGATGACCGTGGCATAGCGGTGGCTCTTGAGCAGGGCGAACTCGTCGATCCCGGCCACCACGGGCGTGGGCCGGCCGGGCAGCGGCATGCGCATCAGACAGTTCAGCACCGACGCCGCGGACAGCGTCTGATGCAGCACCACGAGCAGCCGGGCACCGGCCGAGCCCGCCAGCACCACCGCGACCGCCTCGACGATCCGCCGCAGCGCCGGCGTCCTGCGCTGGTATCGCTCCGTCAGCCCGTCGACCTGCTCGACGAACGTTGCCCTCGGGCAGGCCGAGTTCTCGCAGTACAGCCGCCGCACCGAAAGATCGATCACCACGGGCCGCCCGCCGACCGACTCGTCCGCGACGTGACGCACATACCGCGAGTGCACCCAGTCCGACTCCTGACGACACCCTGGGCACGCACGGCGCGCATCTTCCCTGGTGAACGCGGTGATCCTCACGGCCTCCGGGTCGGTGCTCACCCGCTCAACGCGTAACCCCGCCAGCCGGGGCAGCAGTTCGTCAATGGTGACGTCACACACCGCCAGCCTGGCACCGGCAGTCCGAGTCATGCGGCCAATCGTCAGAACAATCAACGCCTACGAGAATCTTCGAAGAGCCGCTCGTTCTGACAGACCCCGTCCACGCCGTGCCCGGCCCCGCCCAGGACCGCAGAACGAGGTCCCGCGCAGGACCGGACGGCCCGACGTGTGGCTGCTGGGCTCCTCCGGCTACTCCGCCCGGCTCGCCGCCGCCCTCGGCCTGCCCCTGTCCTTCGCCGCCCACCTCGCCCCGGAGAACGCCGTCCCCGCCGTCGAGCTGTACCGGGAGCAGTTCCGACCCTCGCCCGTCCTCGCCGAGCCGTACGTCATGGTCAGCGTCGGCGTCCTCGCCGACGACGGCGAGAGCGAGGCCCGCGTCCGGGCCCACGCCCTCTCCCACGCCATGCTGCGCATGTTCACCGGTCGGCCCTTTCTCATCCCCACGCCGAAGCAGGCGGACACCCTGTACGCCTCGGCCAGCAGCGCCGAACGCGAGGCCGTGGACGCCTGGACGTCCCGCATCGTGTACGGCACCGCCGACCGCGTCGTCGAGGGCGTCAACCATGTACAGGCGACCACCGGTGCCGACGAGATCATCCTCGTGCCCGAGGCCCACTCCCCCGATGCCCTGCCCCGCTCCACGGCACTCATCGCCGACGCCTACGGCATCCCCGATACGGCTGCGGACAAGGCCGCCTGACCTCTGCGTCCGCGACGCGAACGCTGGATGGCGCACCAGAGCACGATGCGCCATCGGGGAGCGCGCCGCGCTCTCGCCGGCCGGCCTGCTCCTCGCGCCGCCGCCTCGTTCAGCACACTGCCCTTGCCGTGCGGGTGGCCACCGCAGGGGCTGGCCGACGTCGGCGTCGCGGTCGCCGGTGCCACCGGCGGCCTGGCCTCCGGCATGGTCGTCGCCGCCGGATACCCCGTCCTGGCCCTGGCCGGAGGCGCCTTCGCCCTCGCCGCGCTGCCCGCCGTCATCGCCACCGCCCGCACACGCTGACCGCATACTCGGCCGCCGCACCGTGGGGACCAGTGCTTGGCCGAGCCGCTGCGCACCGCGCAGCACAAGGCCCCGATCGGCGCCTGCAGGGCCTCGTGGGCACGAGCAGGTCACGGCGGCAGGCGTGCTCGTGGTCAGCCCGGCCCCGCGGCCCCGGGACAGCCCGTTCGGGACGACGTTCACCTGCCTCGGCCCCCAGCGCGCGCACCGTGGGAGGCGCACCGCGGGACCCGGACGCCCCTTCTCCAGAGCCGGACGCCCCTTCTCCAGAGCCGTCCGGCAGCCGGGCTCCGTTGCGCCGGGCCGGATCTCCCAGGCTGCCGGAGGCCGGTGCGCGGCGCCGCCACAGGTGCGGCGGGACCGGGTGGACGACGAATGGAACGCGCCGGCCGGACGCGGCTGCCCGGCCGCGAGGACGACTGGCGGGCAGGGGTGGCCGGTCAGGTGTGGGACAGGGCGAAGGAGACCAGGAAGCCGCTGACGGTGACCAGCCCGATCGCCAGGTGGGCGTCCTCGAACGCCTCGGGGATCATCGTGTCGGCGATCATGGCCAGGATGGCGCCCGCCGCCACGGCCGTCACCGCGGCGACCACCGCCGGCGAGAAGCCGCCGACCACGGTGTAGCCGAGCACCGCGGAGAGCGCGCTCGCGCCGGCGATCGCTCCCCAGACGCCGAAGACGTAGCCCTTGCCGCGCCCGGCCTTCTTCATCCCGGCCGAGCTGGACAGGCCCTCCGGAATGTTGCTGATGAACACCGCGGCCACGGTGACGGCGCTGACCGTGCCGCCGTCGAGCAGGCTGACTCCGATCACCGCGGATTCGGGTACGCCGTCCAGCAGCGCGCCCAGCGCCAGGGCCAGGCCCGAGCCGCCGTGTTGCTGCTCGGAGGGTTGCGCCTGGGTCGCGTGGTGGCCGGATCGCTTGCGGTGGCGGGCGCCGCGGCGGGCCAGCCACACATTGCCGGCCGTGTAGGCCACCGCCCCGGCCAGTGTGCCGACGGCCGCCGGACCGAACCCGCCCTGCTCATAGGCCTCGCCGACCAGCTCGAAGGAGACGGCCGAGAGCAGTACGCCGGCGCCGAAGGCCATCACCAGCGCGATGACCTTCTGCGGCACACGCAGCCCGTAGCCGAGCGCGGCGCCCAGCAGCAGGGCGGAGCCCGCCAGCAACCCCCAGCCACCTGCCTGCATCACTTCTGACATGCTGCCCCGACTACCCCACGCGAGCCGTGTCCACCACTGCCCGCACCTCGCAGCACGCGTCGTGCACCCCCGGACCGAGGTGGCCCTCTTCCCAGGCGGCCGCCCGGGAGCGCGGTTGTCTGCGTGCAGACCTGTCCCGGCCTGCACGGACACCCTGCTCCGCTACGCTGACCGGGCCGGAGGCCGACCGGATGCCGGTCCTCGGTGCCGACGAGTCCGCCCCGGCGCGTGAGGGCTGCGCCTCCGTTGCGGTCGGCATGACCGCCCATCGTCGCGTCGACGTTCTCGCCGATCAGCCGGTCGAAGAGCCACACCGTTCGCGGCATGGCTTCGCGATCACCCGGAGGTGCGGGCGGTCTGCCGCCACCGGGCCGGCGCCGTCCGTGATGACGCTGCTTGCGGAGCTTCACAGGCCGGGCGGTGAGCGGCGACGAAGCGGGTGCCGCCGCTGGAGCCGTGAAGGTTGCCCCGTCCGCTGAGATCCGCCACCGCCGGCAGGGACAGTGCTGCGCCCCCGAACCGGAGGTCTACGCGCGCCACAGGTCGTTGACGACGCGGTCGGGTCCGCCCTGCACGGTCAGACGCCGATGCCCTCGACCATGCGGTACCCGACACAGGGCCGGTCTCGCCGGAGCCCGTGCTGGATGCGGGTCAGTGTCTCCTCGGCTGGGCTCAAGCTTGTCCCGGATCAGGGCGCGGCCTCTTCACCCCGCCGCCCGGCCGGCTCGCCCGGGCGGCCGCACCGGACAGCACCCGTGCGGCGTGCAGGGCAGTGAATGGGGTACTGGCGCGCGGGGGGGGTGCCTCTATGTCTTTGGTCAAGCGGGGCGTGGGGTTCTGGGTTCGTAGAAGGTGCCGTCGCGGAGCATCGCGAACAGCACGTTGATCCGTT
>NZ_BMQK01000022.1 GCF_014648075.1 Streptomyces ruber
GCTCCTGGCAGGAGGGCACCGTCATCCGCTCCTGGCTGCTCGACCTCGCGGTCAACGCCCTCGACGACGACGAGCACCTGGACAAGCTGCGCGGCTATGCGTCGGACTCCGGCGAGGGCCGCTGGACCGTGGAGGCGGCCATCGACAACGCCGTCCCGCTGCCCGCGATCACCGCGTCCCTTTTCGCCCGGTTCACCTCCCGCCAGGAGGACTCCCCGCAGATGAAGATGATCGCCGCGCTGCGCAACCAGTTCGGCGGCCACGCGGTCGAGAAGAAGTAGTCCACACCCTGGGGGTGGCATCCTGCCCTCAGGAGTGACCCGGTTGTCCACAGGTCGTGGACAACCGGGGGAGGAACCCGCAGCCCGGCGGGCCCCGGCAGCCGGGGACGCCCTGAGCACCACATTGGGGAGGTCGGCTCACGACCATGCACGTCACGCATCTGTCGCTGGCCGACTTCCGGTCGTACGCCCGGGTCGAGGTCCCGCTCGGCCCGGGCGTCACCGCGTTCGTGGGCCCGAACGGGCAGGGGAAGACGAATCTGGTCGAGGCGGTCGGCTACCTGGCGACCCTCGGCAGCCACCGCGTCGCCTCGGACGCGCCTCTGGTCCGCATGGGCGCCGAGCGCGCGTACATCCGGGCACAGGTCAGCCAGGGCGAGCGGCAGCAGCTCGTCGAGCTGGAGCTCAACCCGGGCAGGTCCAACCGCGCCCGCATCAACAGGTCCTCGCAGGTCAAGCCGCGCGACGTACTCGGCATCGTGCGCACCGTACTGTTCGCGCCCGAAGACCTCGCCCTGGTCAAGGGCGACCCAGGGGAGCGGCGGCGCTTCCTCGACGAGCTGATCACGGCGCGCTCCCCGCGCATGGCCGGCGTGCGCTCCGACTACGACCGCGTCCTCAAGCAGCGCAACACGCTGCTGAAGAGCGCCGCGCTCGCCCGGCGCCACGGCGGCCGCTCCATGGACCTGTCCACCCTGGACGTGTGGGACCAGCACCTCGCGCGCGTGGGTGCCGAACTGCTCGCCCAGCGCCTGGACCTGGTGGCCGCGCTCCAGCCGCTCACCGACAAGGCGTACGACCAGCTCGCGCCCGGCGGCGGTCCGGTCGCCCTCGAGTACAGGGCGTCGGCGCCCGGCGAGGGCCACACGCGCGAGGCGCTCTTCGAGCAGTTGACGGCCGCCCTCGCGGAAGCCCGCAAGCAGGAGATCGAGCGGGGCGTCACCCTGGTGGGACCGCACCGGGACGACCTGACCCTCAAACTCGGCCAGCTGCCGGCCAAGGGCTACGCGTCCCACGGCGAGTCCTGGTCGTACGCCCTGGCGCTGCGCCTCGCCTCGTACGACCTCCTGCGCGCCGAGGGCAACGAGCCGGTCCTCGTCCTCGACGACGTCTTCGCCGAGCTGGACGCCCGCAGGCGGGAGCGGCTCGCGGAGATCGTCGCCCCCGGGGAACAGGTCCTGGTCACCGCCGCGGTGGACGACGACGTACCGGACGTGCTGACCGGGACGCGGTACACCGTGTCCGACGGCACGGTGGAGCGCGCATGAGCGGCGACGGACCCGCCCCGGAGGCGAGCGGACCCGCGGCACGGAAGACGCCCGAGCCGTCCGGCGTCGACCTCGCGCGCGTGGCGCTCAGGGCGGCGAAAGAGGCCGCACGCGCGCGTGGCGATGCCGCGCAGCAGAAGCGGCAGGCCAGGCGCGGCGGCGGGTTGCGCTCCGGCGCGCGTGCCGACGGGCGTGATCCCATGGCGCTCGGCTCCGCCATCAACCGTCTGATCACCGAACGCGGCTGGGAGGCCCCCGCCGCCGTCGGCGGTGTGATGGGGCGCTGGCCCCAGATCGTCGGTGAGGACCTGGCCAAGCACTGCGAGCCGGAGCGGTACGACGAGGACGACCGGGTCCTGACGGTGCGCTGCGACTCCACGGCGTGGGCGACGAACCTCCGCCTATTGGCCCCGCAGCTGGTCGCCCGGCTCAACGAGGACCTCGGCCACGGCACGGTGACCGTGATCAAGGTGCTTGGCCCCGGCGGCCCCACCCGGCGCTTCGGCCCGCTGCGCGCCCCGGGCAGCACGGGGCCCGGGGACACCTACGGCTGACCCCGGGACACGCGAGGGTGACCGGAGTCACACAGAGGAATACGTCACGGCGGCCGAGCCCTCGGTGGGGCTTCCGGCCGCCGTTTCGTACCCGTTTGAGTCGGCGGAGCCGGGGGCGGACACCGACCTGACCCGGGGGTAGCCATGGGATCACGGCCCGAAGCGCTGAGTGGCGCTGTGAGCGTCTTGGAGCCCCGTTCCGCATATGGGGAGTCGCGCGAGACCGGTTCAGGGCGGCACATGCGGACTCAGGTACCGGCAAACCCCCATCACTGTCGGCGCTACCGGTAGACTGGAAGCTAATCCAGCCCCATTCGTGGGGACCGTTTCGGAAACACTGTGCAACGCTGACAAAAGCTTCCACCGCAACATGCCGCAGCCGCTCCGGCAGACCTGCCGGGAGTCTGGCTTGCGCTGTGCCAGAAAGGGCGCTTCGTGGCCGATTCCGGCAACCCCAACGAGAACATCCTGTCCACCGACGCCGGCGCCGACGGCGCGGCAGCCTCTTCCAACGGAGGAGTCGCCGCATCGTCGTACGACGCCAGCGCGATCACCGTCCTCGAAGGGCTGGACGCGGTCCGCAAGCGACCCGGCATGTACATCGGCTCGACCGGTGAGCGCGGTCTGCACCACCTGGTGCAGGAGGTCGTCGACAACTCGGTCGACGAGGCCCTGGCCGGTTACGCGGACACCATCGACGTCACGATCCTCGCCGACGGCGGCGTCAAGGTCGTCGACAACGGCCGTGGCATCCCGGTGGGCATCCACCCGGTCGAGAAGAAGCCGGCCGTCGAGGTCGTGCTCACCGTGCTGCACGCGGGCGGCAAGTTCGGCGGCGGCGGTTACGCCGTCTCCGGTGGTCTGCACGGCGTCGGCGTCTCCGTGGTGAACGCGCTCTCCACCAAGCTCTCCGTCGAGATCAGGACGGACGGCTACCGCTGGACGCAGGACTACAAGGGGGGTGCTCCGACCGCACCTCTCGAGCGCCACGAGGCCACCGAGGAGACCGGCACCACGGTCACCTTCTGGGCCGACCCGGACATCTTCGAGACCACGGAGTACTCCTTCGAGACGCTCTCCCGGCGCTTCCAGGAGATGGCGTTCCTGAACAAGGGGCTGCGGATCAACCTCACCGACGCGCGCGAGTCGGCGAAGGCCACGGCCGGGGCGGACGAGGCGGGCGAGGACGAGAAGCACGAGGTCAAGAGCGTCTCGTACTACTACGAGGGCGGCATCGTCGACTTCGTGAAGTACCTCAACTCCCGCAAGGGGGACGTGGTGCACCCCTCCGTGATCGCCATCGAGGCCGAGGACAAGGACAAGAACCTGTCCGTCGAGGTCGCGATGCAGTGGAACAGCGGCTACAGCGAGGGCGTGTACTCCTTCGCCAACATCATCCACACCCACGAGGGCGGTACGCACGAGGAGGGCTTCCGGGCCGCGCTGACCGGTCTGATCAACCGTTACGCGCGCGACAAGAAGCTGCTGCGCGAGAAGGACGACAACCTCACCGGCGACGACATCCGCGAGGGTCTGACCGCGATCATCTCGGTCAAGCTCGGGGAACCCCAGTTCGAGGGTCAGACCAAGACCAAGCTGGGCAACACCGAGGCCAAGACCTTCGTGCAGAAGGTCGTCCACGAGCACCTCACGGACTGGCTGGACCGCAACCCGAACGAGGCCGCGGACATCATCCGCAAGGGCATCCAGGCCGCCTTCGCGCGCGTGGCGGCCCGCAAGGCCCGTGACCTCACGCGGCGCAAGGGCCTGCTGGAGACCGCGTCCCTGCCGGGCAAGCTCTCCGACTGCCAGTCGAACGACCCCACCAAGTGCGAGATCTTCATCGTCGAGGGCGACTCGGCCGGCGGCTCGGCCAAGTCCGGCCGCAACCCGGAGTACCAGGCGATCCTCCCGATCCGCGGCAAGATCCTGAACGTCGAGAAGGCGCGGCTCGACAAGATCCTGCAGAACCAGGAGATCCAGGCGCTGATCTCCGCCTTCGGCACCGGGGTCCACGAGGACTTCGACATCGAGAAGCTCCGCTACCACAAGATCATCCTGATGGCGGACGCCGACGTCGACGGCCAGCACATCAACACCCTGCTGCTGACCTTCCTGTTCCGCTTCATGCGGCCGCTGGTCGAGGCCGGGCACGTGTTCCTGTCGCGTCCCCCGCTCTACAAGATCAAGTGGGGCAAGGACGACTTCGAGTACGCGTACTCCGACCGCGAGCGCGACGCCCTGATCGAGCTGGGCCGGCAGAACGGCAAGCGCATCAAGGACGACTCGGTGCAGCGCTTCAAGGGTCTCGGCGAGATGAACGCCGAGGAGCTGCGCGTCACCACCATGGACGTCGACCACCGCGTCCTCGGCCAGGTCACGCTCGACGACGCCGCCCAGGCCGACGACCTGTTCTCGGTGCTCATGGGCGAGGACGTCGAGGCCCGCCGCGCGTTCATCCAGCGCAACGCCAAGGACGTCCGCTTCCTCGACATCTGAGTCGGTCCCGCTGACCGCTCCAGGAAGGATCTTCACCGGCCATGGCCGACGACAACACCCCTGTGACGCCCGAAGAGGGCGGAGACACCACGCTGCGCATCGAGCCCGTCGGGCTCGAGACGGAGATGCAGCGCTCGTACCTCGACTACGCGATGTCCGTCATCGTCTCGCGCGCGCTGCCGGACGTACGCGACGGCCTCAAGCCCGTCCACCGCCGCGTCCTCTACGCCATGTACGACGGTGGCTACCGGCCCGAGAAGGGCTTCTACAAGTGCGCCCGCGTCGTCGGCGACGTCATGGGCAACTACCACCCGCACGGCGACTCCTCGATCTACGACGCGCTGGTCCGCCTCGCGCAGCCGTGGTCGATGCGGATGCCGCTGGTGGACTCCAACGGCAACTTCGGCTCGCCGGGCAACGACCCGGCGGCGGCCATGCGCTACACCGAGTGCAAGATGGCGCCGCTGTCGATGGAGATGGTCCGTGACATCGACGAGGAGACCGTCGACTTCACGGACAACTACGACGGCCGCTCCCAGGAGCCGACCGTCCTGCCGGCCCGCTTCCCGAACCTGCTGATCAACGGCTCTGCGGGCATCGCGGTCGGCATGGCGACCAACATCCCGCCGCACAACCTGCGCGAGGTCGCGGCCGGCGCCCAGTGGTACCTGGAGAACCCCGAGGCCACGCACGAGGAGCTGCTCGACGCGCTCATCGAGCGCATCAAGGGCCCCGACTTCCCGACCGGCGCCCTGGTGGTCGGGCGCAAGGGCATCGAGGAGGCCTACCGCACCGGCCGCGGTTCCATCACGATGCGGGCCGTGGTCGAGGTGGAGGAGATCCAGAACCGCCAGTGCCTGGTGGTCACGGAACTCCCGTACCAGGTCAACCCGGACAACCTCGCGCAGAAGATCGCCGACCTGGTGAAGGACGGCAAGATCGGCGGCATCGCGGACGTCCGCGACGAGACCTCGTCCCGTACGGGCCAGCGCCTGGTCATCGTCCTCAAGCGGGACGCGGTCGCCAAGGTCGTCCTGAACAACCTCTACAAGCACACCGACCTGCAGACGAACTTCGGCGCCAACATGCTGGCGCTGGTCGACGGCGTGCCGCGCACCCTCTCCCTGGACGCGTTCATCCGCCACTGGGTGACGCACCAGATCGAGGTCATCGTCCGCCGTACGCGCTTCCGGCTGCGCAAGGCCGAGGAGCGGGCGCACATCCTGCGCGGCCTGCTGAAGGCCCTGGACGCCATCGACGAGGTCATCGCGCTGATCCGGCGCAGCGACACCGTCGAGGTCGCGCGCGGCGGCCTGATGGACCTCCTGGACATCGACGAGATCCAGGCCAACGCCATCCTCGAGATGCAGCTGCGCCGGCTGGCCGCCCTGGAGCGCCAGAAGATCGTCCAGGAGCACGACGAGCTCCAGGCGAAGATCAACGAGTACAACGAGATCCTCGCCTCGCCGGTCCGCCAGCGCGGCATCGTCAGCGAGGAACTGGCGGCCCTCGTCGAGAAGTACGGCGACGACCGCAAGACCAAGCTGGTGCCCTACGACGGCGACATGTCCATCGAGGACCTCATCGCCGAGGAGGACATCGTCGTCACGGTCACGCGCGGCGGCTACGTCAAGCGCACCAAGACCGACGACTACCGCGCCCAGAAGCGCGGCGGCAAGGGCGTACGCGGCGCGAAGCTGAAGGAAGACGACATCGTCGACCACTTCTTCGTCTCCACGACGCACCACTGGCTGCTGTTCTTCACCAACAAGGGCCGCGTCTACCGGGCCAAGGCGTACGAGCTCCCCGACGCCGGCCGGGACGCGCGCGGGCAGCACGTCGCGAACCTGCTCGCCTTCCAGCCGGACGAGGCGATCGCGCAGATCCTCGCCATCCGCGACTACGAGGCCACGCCGTACCTGGTGCTCGCCACGAAGGGCGGTCTGGTCAAGAAGACGCCTCTGAAGGATTACGATTCGCCTCGCTCCGGCGGCGTGATCGCGATCAACCTGCGCGAGACGCAGGACGGGTCGGATGACGAACTGATCGGAGCCGAACTCGTCTCGGCAGACGACGATCTGCTTCTGATCAGCAAGAAGGCACAGTCGATCCGGTTCACGGCCACCGACGAAACGCTGCGTCCGATGGGCCGCGCCACCTCGGGCGTCAAGGGCATGAGCTTCCGTGAGGGAGACCAGCTGCTCTCGATGAATGTTGTCCGACCCGGTACGTTCGTGTTCACTGCCACGGACGGCGGGTACGCGAAGCGGACCGCTGTCGACGAGTACCGCGTCCAGGGCCGCGGCGGCCTCGGTATCAAGGCCGCCAAGATCGTGGAGGACCGCGGATCGCTCGTCGGCGCGCTGGTGGTCGAGGAGAGCGACGAGATCCTCGCCATCACGCTGTCCGGCGGTGTGATTCGTACGCGAGTCAGCGAGGTCAGGGAAACCGGCCGTGACACCATGGGCGTCCAACTGATCAACCTTGGCAAGCGCGACGCCGTCGTCGGCATCGCACGCAACGCCGAGGCCGGGCGCGAGGCCGAGGAGGTCGACGGTGACGAGGCCGTGGACGAGACGGCCGAGGGCGTCACGGACACCGGCACGGACGAGGGCGGGCAGTCCTCGGCCGAGTAGCGCGAGGAGTGAGTCATCGTGAGCGGAGCCACGGGCGCCGGATCGACCAGCAGGGAAACGGACGGCGACCGTGGCTCCGCCACGGACTCGACTGCCTCTCACGACTCCGAGGGATCCCAGGGGGGAACCGTGACGGACACCCGAGGTCCGCAGACGCAGGCGCAGGCGACCGGTGGGGGATCCGCTCCCGTCGACCGGCCCACGACCCAGTTCGCCTCGCCGCTGCCCGGCAAGCGCCGGTCACGACAGCAGTCAGGGCCGTACCACCCGCCGCAGGCCTACCGTACGGCCCCGGAGGGCCAGGACGGCATCGGTGAACCGGAAGCCGGACCGGAGGGCCAGGCGGGCCCCACGGGAGCTCCTGCGGGCGCCGTGCGACGCCCGCGCACGGGCGCGCGCACCATGCCGCGTACCCGCAAGGCACGCCTGCGCGTGGCCAAGGCCGACCCATGGTCGGTGATGAAGGTCAGCTTCCTGCTCTCCATCGCGCTCGGCATCTGCACGATCGTCGCGGCCGCCGTCCTCTGGATGGTCATGGACGCGATGGGCGTCTTCACGACGGTCGGCGGCACGATCTCCGAGGCGACCGGCTCCAACGATTCGAACGGTTTCGACCTGCAGTCGTTCCTGTCCCTCCCCAACGTTCTGATCTTCACGTCGATCATCGCGGTCATCGACGTGGTCCTCGCCACGGCGCTCGCGACTCTGGGCGCGTTCATCTACAACCTGTCCGCCGGCTTCGTGGGCGGCGTGGAACTGACGCTGGCCGAGGACGAATGAGCCTCGACCGATCGGGCGGCTGGGCCGGTACGGCCTCGGGGGACCCCTCGGAGGTCATCGATTTTGGGACTGCCCTCGTAGTGCGCTAATCTTCAGGAGTCAGCGCGCGGGACACACCGCAAAGCGCGGCGGGGCTATAGCTCAGTTGGTTAGAGCGCATCCCTGATAAGGATGAGGCCACAGGTTCAAATCCTGTTAGCCCCACCAGCAAGAGAACCCCCGGTCGGACACGACTGGGGGTTCTCTCCATTGCGCTCCATTGCACTTCATTGCACCTCGCAGAACCTCACAGCACGATTGCCCCCGACCGGTCACGGTCGGGGGTTCTCGCATTCGGCGTACGCAAGTCGCCTTGCGAGCGGGATCGGTGCGGATCAGGTCCCGGTCACGTCACTTCGTCACTGCGGATTCGAGGAGCGCGGGGAGCGGGGCGGGTCACTCCCGGAAGACCGGTGCCGGGGCGGAGGGCGTGGCCTCCGTGCGGTCTGTGACGTCGCTGGTGGCCGCCGCGGTGACCGTGGTCGGGCGGTGCCGGCAGGACGGTGAGGAGCCGTGGGCCTCGGCGCGGATGCGCTGTTTCATCGTGGGAGGCAACGAGCCGCCGCGGGACGGGGGCCGCGAGATCGTCGCGGGTACCGTCTCCGCCGGTGCGCTGTTGCACGTTGACTCGGCCTGGGGTACCGCGGCGGACGCCGTGGTCGTGATGAGTCCGAGCGCGGTGCACAGCGACAGGAAGGCGGTGACGAGGGCCGTCCACAGCCTCATGACCTTGTTCCGGGCCACGATCCCTCACTTTCGGGTTGGGCGATTTGCGTACTTTCCTCATGATGTGTATGCGGATCGCGAAGTGGTGGACCGACGCCCGTGGCGTGTCGACCTTCAGATGAACACCACCCGGACGGGCGCATGGGTGTCGATCGCCTCCAGCGCGGTATCCGAGTGGGGAGTTGGCCACCGACGCAGGTCACTGATCGATATCGATCGGTGTGTATAGTCGGGCGCCAGAAGTCCCCTACGTCAAGGAAAGACGAGGTCGCGCGGTGAAGAAGCTTCTCCTGGTCGCACTGGCCGCCATCGGCGGGCTCCTCGTGTACCGCCAGATTCAGGCGGACCGCGCCGAGCAGGACCTGTGGACGGAGGCGACTGACTCCGTGCCCACGGGTTCGTGAGTGGCGACACCTACATCGAAGCAGACCCCGACCGCCTTCTGCGCGGTCGGGGTCTTGCGTTGTACGGGCCGGAGTGATCAGGTCCGCGGAGGGGAGTGATCCGGGCAGTCCGCGGCGGCGAGCGGGTGCTTCCCCTTCCGGCGGGGCAGGATGGCGGGATCCAGGGCTACGACGAGGGGTGGCGCGTGTTGGGGAGGCGTACGTTCCGGTGGCGGGCGGCGGCGGCCACTGCGGTGTTCCTGTGCGCGGTCGGCGCGCCGGCCGGGTCCGCCGGAGCCGCCGGTACGTCCGGTCCGGGGCCGTACGCCTTCGCCGAGGACGCCCGTACGATCGAGGGCGCGACGAGCACCACGGGCGCCGCACGGCTCGACCCCGGAACGACGTACCGGAGCTCCGTCGGAGCGGACGGCAAGCTCTACTACCGGCTCGAACTGGGCAGCGCGGCCAACGCCTACGTCTCCGCCACGGCCGTTCCCGCACCGGGAGCGACGGTTGCCTCCTCCGACGGGCTCAAGGTGACGGTGCAGGACGTCGACGGTCACAGTTGCTCGTCCGACACGGCCCGCTTCGGCCCGACGCGCAGCCCGCACCCGGTCACCGCGTGGGTGGTGCGCGAGGTCGGCCGTGATCCGTACATGTGCCAGGCGTCCGGGACGTACTACGTGCTCGTCGAGCGGGTCAGGACGGTCACCTCGTCGGAGGGGACGCGGAGCGACGAGGGGGACTGGGGGATCGAGCTCACCCATGTGTCGGAACCGTCCTTGCGGAAGGCCGGTGCGAGTACGGCTCCGGAGAGCTGGAGCTCCGCGACCCCCGAGGCTGTCACGGGCGACGGCAGGCCCCGTACGGGCGGTACGGGCTTCGCCTCGGCGAGCCCCGTGGCCGAGGGCGTCTGGCGGGAGACGGGCGACCTGAGGCCCGGTCAGACGCTCTACTACAGGGTGCCCGTGGACTGGGGGCAGCAGGTGTACGCCACGGCCGAGCTGGGCAGCTCCGACGGCGATGGTGACGGCTACGCGGGCAACGCGGCGGTGGTGTCCCTCTACAACCCCGTACGGGCGCTCGTGGACGACGTGACGTCTCCCTACGACGGCCGCCAGCGGTCCGTCGCCCTGGACCCGCTGCCTCCCGTGCGCTACGAGAACCGCTTCGCCGTCGACGACAGGACGAGCGGCATGCGGTTCGCCGGCTGGTACTACCTCGCGGTGCACCTCGGGACGTCGGTCGCCGACCGTGTCGGTGACGGGCCGTACGGGCTGACGCTGCGGGTGCGGGTGGAAGGCTCGCAGGACGCGGCGCCCGAGTACCTCACCGACACCGAGCCGCGGGGTGTGTTCACGGTGACGGCAGAGGACCGGAAGGCCGCGGAGAACGGGGAGAACGGCGGACCGGCGGGCGGGGGCGGCTCCAGGGACTCCGGCGGGGGGAACGGCCCCGGCGGCAGCGCGGCGGCGTCGGGCGGCGACCGGGGGCCGGGGAGCGACACCACCGCCCTGACGGTGCTGGCCGTGGGAGGCATCGGCACCGGCAGCGTGCTGGTCCTGTGGCTGGGGCTGTGGGCGCTCGTGTCCCGGCGGCGCGCGGCTTCCTAGCCGGCCCGGAGCTCAGAGCCGGGCCAGGGCCCAGAAGCCCACGGCGAAGCAGAGCAGGGCGAGGAGCAGGACCGGGACGGCCACCTTGGCGGGCGGGCCGGGGCGGCGCCGTGACGCCTTCTTCTTCGGCCTGCGCCGCGAGTGGCGCGGGACGCCGGAGGACGGAACGCCGACGGAACCGCCGGCGGCGTGGGCGTGCCGCTGCACCGCCGCGCTCGGCTCCTGGGGGCGTACCGGGGGCACCGGGCTCACCGGGTCCAAGGGCGGGAGCGGCTGGGGGGAGAACGTGTGGGTGGAGTCCGCGTGCAGGGGAGCGTAGGCGGGAGCCGGGTTCGAACGCGCCGTCGGGGTGCGGGCGGCGGCCAGGTGGGGCCGGGGTTGCTCCTGGGGGTCGGGTGCCGGTACCGGTGACTGGGCCTGGGGCAGAGGTGGCGGCAGGTGGAAGCTGCCCGTGTCCGACATCGTGGACGGCCGCGAGGGCTCCGGGGCACGCGCCGGCCGCGGTGGTACGGCGGGAGGACCGGGATCGGTGGCGGGAGGCAGCCGTACGGCTCCCTGGGCGGCGTACGGGGACAGGGAGCCGTGGGGGGAGCCGGTCGGCGGGGGCGCGCTGCTCGGCATGGGCGGCGGTGTGACGGGGGGCCTGGGCAAGGGGGTCGCCGGGAGGGCCGGTGGGGTGGTGCCCGTGCCCGTGCCCGTTCCTGTTCCCGTGCTCGCGCCTGCAGCCGGACCCGTGCCCGTGCCGGTGCCCGTGCCCGTACCGGCGCCGGAGGGCCCGTCGGCGCCGCTCGTCGTGCCGCCCGTGGCGCGGACCGGCGCGCCTCCGGTGGTGCCCGTGTCCAGGCCGGAAGCCCTTCTGAGCGGCCCCGCGGGGGCGAATCCCTCAGGCAGCGGTCCCAGTTGGTCGAAGACCTCGACCGTCTCGTCCTCGTCGGGGTCCGGCTCCGGCAGGAGTTCCGCGGCCGCGGCGAGCGCCTTGCGGGCTCCTGTGGCGGTCCGGAAGCGGGCCAGCGGGTCGGGCTGGATGAGCGTGGCCACGACCTGCCACAGCGGCTCGGGGATGTTCTTCGGCGGACCCGGTGTGCCGTGGGCCGCGAAGTGCTCGATCAGCGACCTGGTGTCGGGCTTGGCGCCCTCCAGGAGATAGAGGGCGACCAGACCCACGGCGAACAGGTCGGCCGGGAAGTCGGGCTCCGCGCCCATCATCTGCTCGGGAGCGAGGTAACCGGGGGTGCCCACCACGTAGTTGGTCTCGGTCAGCCGGGGCTCGCCGAGGCGCATCGCGATACCGAAGTCGGACAGGCGCAGATGCGGCCGGGCCGTGCCGGTGGCCTCCAGCAGGACGTTGGCGGGCTTGATGTCCCGGTGCACGACGTCCTCGCTGTGGACGGCAGCGAGCCCGGAGAGGAGCTGGTCGAGCAGGGTGCAGACGAACGCGGGCGGCAGCGGGCCGTAGTCGTTGACCAGGTTGACCAGGGAGCCCCCCGCGACCAGTTGCATGGTGAACAGGACCTGGTCGTCGTCGGCGGCCCAGCTGGTCGGTGCGAGCACGTGCGGGTGATCGATCCGCAGGGCCTGCTCCCGTACGAAGCGCAGCAAGGAATGCGCGTCGCGCTGCTGGAGGACCTTGGCGGCCACGTAGCGGCGCCGCCGGTGGTCCCAGGCACGCCATACGGCGCCCACCCCTCCGTGCCCGATCGGGTCGACCAGTTCGTACCGGCCGGCGAAGACCTCACCCATGGCTGTGCGTCGCTCCCCCCTTCAGTCCCTCCTCGGCTGGTTGCCGTTCGGCGAGCGCTACGGCTCCCTTCGACCGGCTCGGGTGCGACGGCCCGGTCGTTCGGGTTCCCAGCGTTCTCGTTCTTCAGTTCTTCGCTTTTCCGCCTGTCGTGTCCCACTCCCCAGCTCCGCGAGCTGTTATGCCGTGGGCGTCCGGTTGCTTTCCCGGCCGCCGGACCCCCCTGTCGGCGACCGGGAGCCGGCTCAGCTCTGGTGGGCCTGGTAGTGGGCCACCGCGTCGGAGGTGCGGCCCGCGCCGTACACCCGGAGGAACTCTGCCAGTTCCGGGTGGGTCGGGGCGAGGGTGTCCGCCGCGTCGATGATGTCTCCGGCGGCCGCCACCGAGCGCAGCAACGACTGGATCTCACGGACCACCCGCTTGACGGTGGGCGCCCCCGAACTGGTTGTCGTCTGCGTCGTGTTGCTCAGTACCGAGCCCCCCTGTGACTTCTTGATCTCGTCCATGCGCTGGGTCGCCTCCGCGGCGCTCACGCTGCCGTCCGCGACCTGCCCTGCGAGGTCCTGCAGCAACTGCACCCGCTGGACCACCGCGGGGTTGCCGATCTTGGCGCGCTGACCGCTCATGAGCTGCGACAGCATCGGTGCGGACAGGCCCAATATCCCCGCCAGGCGTGCCTGGTTGAGCCCCAGATCCTCGATGAGCCTACGGAAGAGCGCCCCCAGCGGCTCCCCGTACCAGTTCCGCTGCAGCTCCCGGGCTCTTGCGGTCGCTTCCTGCTGTGCGGCGTCCATTGCGTCTCCCCATCGCTTCCCCAAAAACCGTGGTTCGCTGTAGCGAACCACGACGTGCATCTTACGGAGAGTGGTTGTTCACGGGGACCCCCAATCTTTTTGCGAGATCCCGGGGGTGACCCGGTACTCTGGTCTGCGGCGCCCCCGGTCGTGCGGTACTCCGGGCGGACGCTTCCCTTCCGGGGCCTTAGCTCAGTTGGTAGAGCGCTGTCTTTGCATGGCAGATGTCAGGGGTTCGACTCCCCTAGGCTCCACGGTCCGTACACCGGCCCGGTCGCTCTTCGGCGACCGGGCCGGTGTTTTTCCATGCGTGTGCGGGACGTCCGCGACGATCCGTCATCGCGATCGCGATCTGTGCGGATGCCGGGGAAGCCGGTGGTGTCCGGCGGCGAAGCGGGAGGCGTGTCGTGCGGTGTACGCATCTGCGAAAAGTGTGCGTCGGGTCACAGATGTGAGTGCGGGCGGAAGAGGTTGTTCACGATCCGTAATCGTGTTTGTGCGTCCGGCTCGGGTGGTCCGTTTCACGTGAAACAGCGCGGTGGGGCAGAAGACACCAAGTCTTCTGCCCCACCGCGCTGTTGAGTGCAGGTACTGCCGCGAGCGTGGAGATCTGTCGGGTCAGGAGCGGTCGTCCCGCTTCGCCGCCTCTTCCTCGGCCTCCTTGGCCTGGACCTCGGGGTCGAGGACGGACTGGCCGCTGCCGTCCACGGAGGTGAGACGGCCGCTGTCGGGCACCTCGGTCGCGGCCGGGGGCTCGACCAGCCAGTCGGGGTTGGCCTGCTTGTCCCACCACTTCCAGGCGGCGATGGCACCGCCCGTCAGAATCCCCAGGACGACGATCCCCTTCGTGAGACGGGCGGCCCGGGCCCGCCGCTCCTGGCGGCGGACGAGCTTCTGGATCTCCTTGGGCGACACCTGTCCGCGCAGCGCGGCGAGGGCCGCGGAGCCACGGGCCGCGGCCTCCTCCCGGACGGGTCCGGCCGCGGCCACGGCACGTTCCACACGGGGGGTGGTGAAGTCCGCGGCCTGGCGGGCCGCCTTGCGAGTGCGGGCAGCGGCCTCGTGGGCCACGAAGTCGACCTTCGGCGGCACATGCGCGCGGGCCTGCTCCAGACGCGGGGCCACATAGGCGCCGTACTGGAGTCGTGCCTGCTCCGCGGCCTGCGACACCTTGGGTGCCAGTCGCACACGTGCTTCGTGCGAGTAGTGAGCGGCCCTGTCCTTGGCCGTGTCGGCGTAGGGCGCCACCACTTCCGCGGCGTGCCGCACGCTGTCCTTCGCCGACTCGGCCGCTGCGCGCACGCTGTCTTTGCGTGTCACGGGATCCTCCTCCTCGGTGGCGTACGGTAATTCGACTTTCCACCCTTTTACGGATCATGCCTGTCCGCAGGCACTTGGGCATGCGAGAACGGGCATCCGGGTGGGCGTCCGGGGCCCCGGTCGACGGTCCCCGGTGCGGATCGGGTGGAACAGGTGGATCGATGCGATGGATCGCGTGTGCTGTCGATGGGAAGCCCGGCGGAGCCGACCTGGGAGACGATCACGTGCGATAGCGGATGAATGCGGGGCAACGGGCGCTTGTCGACGACAATGCCACGGATCGACGTGCCGCGCTGCTCTCCCGGCCCACTCGACCGGTTTTCATGGAGCGGGAACGGTGAGCCGTGAAGAAGGGCGCCGGAACCGTAAGCAGGCGCCCCGGATGTTCGCCCGGATGTGGTGGCCGGGCGACGCACGGCGCGGTCCGTGCGAGGATCGGGGAGTCACAGAGGACAACGGAAGGCAGATCGTGGCTGAGCAGCTTTACGCCACCCTGAAGACCAACCACGGCGACATCGAGGTACGGCTGCTGCCGAACCACGCGCCCAAGACGGTTCGTAACTTCGTCGAGCTCGCCCAGGGCGAGCGTGAGTGGGTCAACCCGGCCACCGGGCAGAAGTCCACGGACAAGCTCTACGACGGCACGGTCTTCCACCGGGTGATCAGCGGCTTCATGATCCAGGGCGGTGACCCGCTGGGCAACGGCACCGGCGGCCCCGGCTACAAGTTCGAGGACGAGTTCCACCCGGACCTCGGCTTCGACAAGCCCTACCTGCTGGCCATGGCCAACGCCGGCCCGGGCACCAACGGCTCGCAGTTCTTCATCACGGTCTCCGCGACGACCTGGCTGAACCGCAAGCACACCATCTTCGGCGAGGTCACGGACGAGGCCAGCCAGAAGGTCGTGGACGCCATCGCCGGCACGCAGACCAACCCGCGCACCGACCGTCCGCTCAAGGACGTGGTCATCGAGTCGGTCGTCGTGGAGACCCGCGAGGGCTGATCCGCTCCGGGCCGTGTCCCGGGAGGACGCGGCGTCCGAAGGGAACCATTCGCCCCGCTCATCCGTAAGGATGGGCGGGGCGCGGCGCTGCGCCGACGGAGCCTCGTACCGCCCGCCGTGTGCCGACGTACGGAGATGAGGAAACCCATGGACCAGGCGCCGGGCAGCCCGCAGGGCCCGCAGAACCGGGACCCGCAGCACGGCGGTCCGCAGGATCCAGGACCGCAGGACGCCCACAGCCTGCCCGGTTGCTACCGCCACCCGGACCGTGAGACCGGCGTGCGCTGCACCCGCTGTGAGCGCCCGATCTGCACCGACTGCATGGTGGACGCCTCGGTGGGCTTCCAGTGTCCCGAGTGCGTCCGTGAGGGCTCCGGCACGGGCCATGCGCCGGGTGCCTCGCGGCCCCGTACGGTCGCGGGCGGCACCGTCGCCGCGGATCCCCGGCTGGTGACCAAGATCCTGCTCGGGATCAACCTGTTCGTCTTCCTGGTCCAGTACAGGCTGGGGGACGAGTTCACCGACCGGTTCAACCTCATCGGTCTCGTGCTCGACCGTCAACTGGCCTCGCTCGAGGGGGTCGCGGAGGGGCAGTGGTACCGGCTGCTGACGGCGATGTTCCTGCACAGCAGCTACATCCACATCATGTTCAACATGCTCAGCCTGTGGTGGATCGGTGGCCCCCTGGAGGCGGCGCTCGGCCGGGCCCGCTATCTCGCCCTCTACCTGGTCTCGGGCCTCGCGGGGAGCGCGCTCACCTATCTGCTCGCCGAGCCCAACCAGCCGTCGCTGGGCGCCTCGGGCGCGATCTTCGGGATCTTCGGCGCCACCGCCATACTGATGCGGCGCCTGCAGTACGACATGCGCCCGGTCGTCATCCTGCTGGTGATCAACCTGATCATCACCTTTGGCTGGGGGAACATCGCCTGGGAGGCGCACATCGGCGGTCTGGTCGGCGGCGTGGTCATCGGCTACGCGATGGTGCACGCGCCGCGTGAGCGGCGGGCGCTGGTCCAGTACGGCGTCTGCGCGCTCGTTCTCATCGCGGTGGTGATCGTGACGGTCGTCAGAACGGCTCAGCTCGTCTGAGGGCCGAGGGCGACCGAAGTTGTCCACAGACGGTTGCGAATCTTGTGCACACTGTGCGGGAACAGGTGTGCCCCCTGCCGCTCACTCGCGTTTCCGCAGGTGAGGCAGGGGGCGAACACTCTTGCGATTGACGGTAGGTCTGTCGTACCGGCGTCAACGCCCAGACGGTTATCCACAGATCGTCGTTTCTTTTCCCCATGTGGAAAACGCCTGTGGATAACTCAGTGGACAGCTATGGGGAGAACTGGCGGACATCCCGGGTGCGGGCTGTGTTCACCAGGTGGTGACCGTCACTTCCACTGGGTGGAGACGCCGAACCCGGCCGCGATGAACCCGAAGCCGACCACGATGTTCCAGTTGCCGAGCGAGTCGATCGGCAGGGAACCGTCGGTCACATAGAAGACGACGATCCAGGCGAGACCGATGAGGAACAGGGCCAGCATGACCGGTGCGACCCAGCCGCGGCTGTTCAGCTTGATGGTCGCCGCCTGCTTCGTCGGCGGCGGCGTGTAGTCGGCCTTCTTGCGGATACGTGACTTCGGCACGAGGGTCTCTCCTGTCGATGCGCTGCGTGGCCGCGCAGGGATCTGGGGCGGGTGCCGGGGGCGGGGTGCACGGGGACTCCGGAGGCTCCCCCAGGCGTCCGTTAGCGTAGTGCTTCCGCGGCGCCGAAGGAGATAAGGGTACGTTGAGCAATTCCGCCGACACACCCGGGGTGGGGTCGGGCGACTCGCCCGCGAGGGGTTCCGCGCACCTGCCGGAGCCGGGATTCCCGGGCACCTCCGGGACGGACACCGAGGCCCATGACGCCGTTTCCGCAGCTCCCCGCAAGCATTCGGGGACCGCGTCCCGGCGCCGTTTCCCACCCGTCCGCATCCTCACCCTCGCCGTGTTCGCCCTCGCCGGACTCATTTTCTTCACCAGCTTCAACACGGCCAAGGGCACCGACATCCGTACGGACGCCTCCTTGCTGAAGCTCTCGGACCTCATCCACGAGCGCAGCCAGGAGAACGGCCGGCTGGACGAGTCCAACGCGGCCCTCCGGGAGGAGGTCGAGGCCCTCGCCGAAGGCGACGACGGCAGGACACAGGCCGACGCCGACCGGCTCGAGGCGCTGGAGAAGGACGCCGGCACGCAGGAGCTCACGGGCGAGGCGATCACGGTCACCCTCGACGACGCCCCGCCGGACGCCACCGCGAAGATCCCCGGCTACCCCGAGCCGCAGCCCGACTACCTGGTCATCCACCAGCAGGACCTGCAGGCCGTGGTGAACGCCCTCTGGCAGGGCGGAGCCGAGGGCATCAAGGTCATGGACCAGCGGCTCATCTCCACCAGTGCCGTGCGTTGTGTCGGCAACACCCTGATCCTCCAGGGCCGCGTCTACTCGCCGCCCTACACGATCCAGGCCGTCGGTGACCCCGAGGAGCTGCGGAAGGCACTGACCGCCTCCCCCGCGATCCAGAACTACATGGTCTACGTCAACGTCTACGGACTCGGCTGGAAGGTCAGCGAGGACGGGCCGGTGACTCTGCCCGGCTACTCGGGCACGGTGGACCTGCACCACGCGACTCCCGTTGAATAGACGGCGCAGGCAGCCGCCGTGAAGGACATCACAGGAGCCGCCGGTGCGCGTCGTCGTCAGGACCGTCAGCGAAATGTGCGTCACCCTCGGTGTACTCACCGTGCTCTTCGTGACCTACGTGCTGTTCTGGACCGGCGCGGACGCCGGCAGCGAGATGCAGCACCAGATCGCCACGCTGAAGAAGCAGTGGGCGGAGGGCGCCGCGCACCCCTACCGGGACGGTGCGCCCTTCGCCCTGATGTACATCCCGCGTCTTGGTTCCACGTGGAACAAGCCCGTGCTCGAAGGAACCGGGACCGACACCCTCAAACAGGGCCTCGGCCACTACGGGGCCACCGCTCGGCTCGGACAGCAGGGCAACTTCGCGGTCGCCGGCCACCGCCGCACGTACGGCGACCCCTTCAAGGACTTCCCCAGGCTGCGCCCCGGTGACGCGGTGGTCCTCAGGGACGCGACGACCTGGTTCACGTATCGGATCGACAAAGGCCCGTACAAAACCGTGCCCGCGGACGTCGGGGTGATCGATCCTGTCCCACGGGAGTCCGGGTACACCCGTTCGGGCCGCTATCTGACGCTGACCACGTGCGATCCGGAATGGGGTCACAGTCACCGGCTGATCGTGTGGGCGAAGTTGCGTTCCACACAGCCTGTGAACGCCGGGGAACCAGAAGCGTTGCGCCGTTAGTCTGGTGGAGCACGGCCTGAGTCCGGTGCCGTGGCACGAGGGAAGGGACGGCATGTACGGCTGGATCTGGCGGCATCTGCCAGGCAATGTTTGGGTCAGGGCGCTGATCTCCGTGGTGCTGGTGCTCGCCGTGGTCTACGTCCTTTTCCAGTACGTCTTCCCCTGGGCCGAGCCGCTGCTGCCCTTCAACGATGTGACGGTGGACCAACAGTGAGCGCGCGCATCCTCGTCGTGGACAACTACGACAGCTTCGTCTTCAACCTGGTCCAGTACCTGTACCAGCTCGGCGCCGAGTGCGAGGTGCTGCGCAACGACCGGGTGACCACCGCGCACGCCCAGGACTCGTTCGACGGCGTGCTGCTCTCGCCCGGCCCGGGCACGCCCGAGGAGGCCGGCGTCTGCGTCGACATGGTCCGCCACTGCGCGGCCACCGGCGTACCCGTCTTCGGCGTCTGCCTCGGGATGCAGTCGATGCAGGTGGCGTACGGCGGCGTCGTGGACCGCGCGCCCCAGCTGCTGCACGGCAAGACCTCACTCGTCGAGCACGAGGGCCGGGGCGTCTTCGCCGGGCTGCCCTCTCCCTTCACCGCGACCCGCTACCACTCGCTGGCCGCCGATCCGGCGACCGTCCCGGCCGAGCTGGAGATAACGGCGCGCACCCAGGACGGGATCATCATGGGCCTGCGCCACCGTGCACTCCCGGTCGAAGGAGTGCAGTTCCATCCCGAGTCGGTGCTGACCGAGCACGGTCACCGGATGCTGGCCAACTGGCTGGTGGAATGCGGCGACCGGGGCGCCGTGGAACGGTCGGCGGGGCTCGCCCCGGTGGTGGGCAGGGCCTCGGCGTGACGGCGCTGCGCCCCGAGCGCGACAGCTCCCCCTACGGCGGCGAGGCCGCGTACGGGGGAGCCGACGCGTTCGAGGCGGACGCCCGCCGGGCCGAGGCCCGTCTGGCGGAGGCCCTCCGGGCCGAGGCGCTTCTGCGGCAGGCCGTGGACGGACTGTCCGACCCGCTCACCGACCCCCTGCCGGGCCGGCAGGCGCCGCAGTCCCAGTCGCCGGGCCCGCAGGGACAGCGGTTCGCCGGCCACGACGAGACGATGCCGCTGCGGGTGGTGGAGACCCGCCACACGGTCGAGGCGCGGCGGCGCGCGGCACGGACGGGGCCCGAGTCCATGGCCACGGCTCCCACGGCCACGATGCCCATGGTCTCCGAGGCACTCCCGCCGCCCGGCCCCGCGTCTTCTGAGGGCGGCCGTGCGGCCCGCCGGAAGGCAGCCAAGCGGCGAGGGCGGCAAGGTGCGAACAGGGACCGGAACGGCGCTCAGGAGGGCGTCCAGGGCGGCGGGACGCCCGACAGTACGTCCTCCTCGGCGGCTCCCCTGTCGCGCGTGGAGGCACGGCGGGCCGCACGGGCGCGCAGACCCAGCGCCGGGACCATGGCCAGCCGGCTGATCGGCGAGGTGTTCATCACCACCGGCGTGCTGATGCTGCTGTTCGTGACGTACCAGCTGTGGTGGTCGAACGTACGGGCGCAGGCCCAGGCCGGGAAGGAGACCAGCAGTCTCCAGGAGCAGTGGGCGAGCGGCGAGCGTGCGCCGGGGGCGTTCGAGCCGGGGCAGGGCTTCGCCATCCTGCACATCCCGAAGCTGGACGTGGTCGTCCCGATCGCCCAGGGCATCGACAAGTCGACGGTCCTGGACCGCGGCATGGTCGGCCACTACGACGAGAACAGCATCGAGACGGCCATGCCCGAGGACAAGACGGGCAACTTCGGCATCGCGGGCCATCGCAACACCCACGGGGAGCCCTTCCGCTACATCAACCGGCTCCAGCCCGGCGATCCGATCGTGGTCGAGACGCAGGACACGTACTACGTCTACGACATGGCCTCCATCCTGCCGGTGACGCAGCCGTCGAACATCGCGGTGCTCGACCCGATCCCCGCGGACTCGGGCTTCACGGAGGCCGGCCGCTACATCACGCTGACCACCTGCACGCCGGAGTTCACCAGCAAGTACCGGATGATCGTGTGGGGCAAGATGGTCGAGGAACGGCCGCGCAGCGAGGGCAAACCGGACGCGCTCGTCCAATGAGCACCTGATGTCGTGAGAGCACGCGGTACTTGGAACAGACGGGGCAGATGCAGTGGCAGCCACCACCGAGCACGGGGAGCAGCAGCACGAGGAGCGGTCCGCCGACGCGGCCACGGCCACGACCGCGTCGCCGGCACCGGCGGCCCCGCGCCGCCGCGGCACCGGCAGGATCGCGACGGCCGTCAGCGTCTTCGGTGAACTCCTCATCACCGCGGGCGTGGTCCTCGGCCTGTTCGTCGTCTACTCGCTGTGGTGGACGAACGTCGTCGCCGACCGCGAGGCGGACAAGCAGGGCGACAAGGTCCGTGACACCTGGGCCCGGGAGGAGGGGGAGAACGGCGCGCCGGCCGAGTACGACGCCAAGAACGGCATCGGCTTCCTGCACGTCCCGACCATGACGAAGGACGAGATCCTGATCAGGAAGGGCACCTCGACCAAGCTCCTGAACAACGGCGTCGCGGGCTACTACACCGACCCGGTGAAGGCGGCCCTCCCGACGGACGGCAAGGACGGCAACTTCTCCCTCGCCGCCCACCGCGACGGCCACGGGGCCAAGTTCCACAACATCCACAAGGTCCGGGAAGGCGACCCGATCGTCTTCGAGACGAAGGACGAGTGGTACGTCTACAAGGTCTACGCGATGCTGCCGGAGACCTCGAAGTACAACGTCGACGTCCTCGACGCGATCCCCGAGGAGTCCGGCAAGAAGCAGGCCGGCAAGTACATCACCCTCACCACCTGCACGCCCGTCTTCACCTCGAACTACCGGTACATCGTGTGGGGCGAACTGGAGCGGGTGGAACAGGTGGACGAGGACCGGACGCCGCCCGAGGAACTGCGCTAGACGGTCCCCCACGGGGCGCACCAGCACAAACGGTACGACGGAGCCCCGGTGCCCTCTTCGAAGAGGGCACCGGGGCTCCGTCGTACCGCAGCGGTCGTACCGTCAGCCGAAGCCGCCGCCGAAGAAGCCGCCGCCGTTGTTGCCGCCGTTGTTGCCGCCTCCGTCGCCGCCGCCCACGTCCGCGGTCGTCAGGTTCACCGTGGTGCCCTTGGGTACCTCGCTGCCCGCCGCCTGGTCCTGGAAGAAGACGGTGGCGTCGTCGTTCTGCGAGCCGTTGACGTTGACCTGCAGGCCCGCGCCCTCCAGCGCCGCCCTGGCGTCCTTCAGCGACTTGCGGTTGACGTCCGGGACCTGCACCGTCTCCGGCTCGGTCTTCTTGCCGATCTGGATGGTCACCTTGGAGTTCTTGTCGACCGACGTGCCGCCCTGCGGCGACGTCTGGATCACCTTGCCGTCCAGGTTGGCGTCCTCGGTCGGCACCTCGGTGCACTCACCGACGAGGTCGTTGGCCTCCATCTGCTGCTTGGCCTCGTCGCAGGACTGGCCGGTGACGGTCGGAACGGTGGACCTCGCCACCTCCTTGGCCACGGTGAGGGTGATCGTGGAACCCTTCTCCACTTCCTCGCCCGCGGTCGGGTCCGTCTTCAGGACCGTGCCCGGGGTCTCCGCGGACTCCTTGGTCTCCGTCTCGACCTGGAGCTGGTAGTCGTCGCCCTCCAGCTCCTTCGTGACCTCGTCGACGTCGTCGCCGATGACGTTGGGGATGGCGACCTTGGGCGCCCCGGTCGACACCACGACCTTGATGGTGTCGCCCTTGCTGACCTCGGCCTTGGCCTCCGGGGTCTGCTCGCAGACGTTGCCCGTCTGCTGGTCCTCGCAGGGCTTCTCGGTGATCTCCAGCGTGAGGTCGACGTTCTCGGCCATCCGCTGGGCCTCCTCCTGCGTCGACCCGACGAAGTTGGGGGCCGCGAAGGGATCGTTGCCGTCGCCGTTGCCGCTGAACGCCAGCTTGCCGATCACGATGGCTCCGACGAGCACCAGCACACCCGCGACGACCAGCAGGATCGTCGAGGTGTTGTTCTTCTTCTGCTGACGCCGCCGGCCGGGGCGGTCGTCGTAGCCGTAGCCGCCGTCGTCCGGGTTCATCGGGGGCAGCATGGTGGTGGACTGCGCGTCCGTGGGGCGCATGGCCTGCGTCGGCTGCTCGTCCGGGTAGCCGCCGTAGCCGACCGATCCCATGGCCGCCGTGGCGGCGACGGGCTGACCGTCGAGGCAGGCCTCGATGTCGGCGCGCATCTCGTCGGCGGACTGGTAGCGGTAGTCCGGGTCCTTGGTCAGCGCCTTCAGCACGATCGCGTCCATCTCGGGCGTGATCTCGGGGTCGAAGACGCTCGGCGCCTGCGGTTCCTCCCGTACGTGCTGGTAGGCCACCGCGACCGGGGAGTCCCCGACGAAGGGCGGGCGGACCGTCAGCAGCTCGTACAGCAGGCAGCCGGTGGAGTACAGGTCGGACCGCGCGTCGACCTGCTCGCCCTTCGCCTGCTCCGGCGAGAGGTACTGGGCGGTGCCGATGACCGCGGCCGTCTGCGTCATCGTCATGCCGGAGTCGCCCATGGCGCGGGCGATGCCGAAGTCCATCACCTTGACCTGACCGGTGCGGGTCAGCATGACGTTGGCCGGCTTGATGTCGCGGTGGACGATGCCGCTGCGGTGGGCGTACTCCAGGCCCTGGAGGATGCCGATGGTCATCTCCATGGCCCGCTCGGGCAGCAGCTTGCGCCCGCTGTGCAGCAGTTCCCGGAGCGTCGAGCCGTCGACGTACTCCATGACGATGTACGGGATCGACACGTTGTCGATGTAGTCCTCGCCAGTGTCGTACACCGCGACGATCGCGGGGTGGTTGAGCGAGGCGGCGGACTGGGCCTCACGGCGGAACCGGGCCTGGAAGGTGGGGTCGCGCGCGAGGTCCGCGCGCAGCGTCTTCACCGCCACGGTGCGGCCGAGACGGGTGTCCTGCGCGAGGTACACCTCGGCCATGCCACCACGGCCGAGCACATGGCCCAGCTCGTACCGGCCGCCGAGGCGACGCGGCTCTTCCATAGCTACCTACCAGCCCTCTCCGTCGGTCCCGACCGCACCTGTGTGTGGTCCGGCGGTGTGCTGTCCGGGCTTACCGTACCCGGCTCGCCCTGCGTGACCTGGCCACAGTCGCCACCCGTGACAGGACCGGTATCGCAACGTGCGCCGTTGTGCGAGCGACGTGACCCGGGTCACTGCTTGCTGTCGAGTACTGCCTGCATGACGCTCTTCGCGATGGGGGCGGCGAGACCGCCACCGGAGATGTCGTCCCGGTTGGCGCTGCCGTCCTCGACGACCACGGCGACGGCGACGGGCGAGCTGCCGTCGTCGGCCTTGGCGTACGAGATGAACCAGGCGTACGGCTTCTCGCTGTTGTTCAGGCCGTGCTGTGCGGTACCGGTCTTGCCGCCGACCGTGACGCCGTCGATCGCCGCCTTGGAGCCGGTGCCGTCCTTGACGACCGTCTCCATCATCTCCTGCAGCGCCTGTGCGGTCTCCGGGGAGACGGCCTGCGAGTACTCCTCGGGCTCGTGCGTCTCGATGGCGTCGAGGTTGGGCGCCTTGAGCTGGTCGACCATGTACGGCTTCATCAGCTTGCCGTCGTTGGCGACCGCGGCGGCGACCATCGCCATCTGCAGCGGGGTGGCGCGGTTGGACGCCTGGCCGATGCCGGCCATGGCGTTCTGCGGCCGGTTGTCCTCGGGGTAGACGCTCTCGGCGGCCCGGACCGGGATGTCGAGCTCCGGGTCGTCGAACCCGAACTTCTTGGCCTGCTTGATCATCTCCTCGTTGCCCACGTCGTCGGAGAGCTTGCCGAACACGGTGTTGCAGGAGATGCGCAGCGCCTCGCGCAGGGAGACGTTCTCGCAGTTCCCGTGCTCGTTGGTGAGGGGCTTCGTCGACAGGGGCAGCGGGTACGGGTCCGGCGTGTCGGTGGCCGAGTCGATGCCGTCGACCTTGCCGCTCTCCAGCGCCGCGGCGGCCGTGACCACCTTGAAGGTCGAGCCGGGCGGGTACGTCTCGCGCAGCGCCCGGTTCAGCATGGGCTTGTCCTCGTCCTTGTCCAGCTTCTGGAAGGTCTCGCTGTCCTTGGTGCTGATGCCGGCGAACGTGGACGGGTCGTACGACGGCGTGGACGCGAGCGCGAGGACCGCGCCGGTGGTCGGATCGAGGGCGGCGACGGCACCCTTGCGGTCGCCGAGTCCCTCGAAGGCCGCCTTCTGCGCGGCGGCGCTGAGGGTGGTGACGACCTGGCCGCCCTCCTTCTTCTTGCCCGTGATCATGTCGAGCGTGTTGCGGAAGAACAGCCGGTCGTCGTTGCCGGTGAGGATGCCGTCCTCGAGGCTCTCCAGCTGGGTGGCGCCCACGATCTGCGAGGCGTACCCGGTCACGGGCGCCCACATCTCGCCGTTCTTCCAGGTGCGCTTGTACTTGTAGTCCGTGCCCTCGGTGGCGGCCGACCCGGTGATGGCCTGGCCGTCGACGATGATGTCGCCGCGCGGAGTGGCGTACCGCTCGATGGCGACCCGGCGGTTGAACTCGTGGCTCTTCAGCTGGTCGGCCTGGGCGTACTGGAGCCAGTTGTCCCGGATGAGCAGCGTCAGGACGAGCAGTCCGCAGAAGATCGCGATGCGGCGCAGAGGCTTGTTCACGGTCGGACCACCTGGGTCATCTCGGCATCGGGGTTCGAGGCGGGCGTCGGAGCCGGTCGGCGTGCGGTGTCGCTGATGCGGATCAGGATGGCGATGAGGGCCCAGTTGGCGATGACGGAGGAGCCACCGGCCGCGAGGAACGGCATCGTCATACCGGTCAGCGGGATGAGTCCCATCACACCGCCCGCGACGACGAAGATCTGGAGGGCGAAGGCGCCGGACAGACCGACGGCGAACAGCTTGCCGAAGGGGTCCCGGGCGGCCAGCGCGGTACGGATGCCCCGCTCGATGATCAGCCCGTACATCAGCAGGACGGCCATGACGCCGGCCAGGCCGAGCTCCTCGCCGAAAGTGGAGAAGATGAAGTCGGAGTTGGCGGCGAAGCCGATGAGGTCGGAGTTGCCCTGGCCGAGCCCGGTGCCCATGACGCCACCGGAACCGAAGGACATGATCGACTGCCCGATCTGCTCGCAGGCGCCGGAGGTCTTGTAACAGCCGAAGGGGTCGAGCCAGGCGTCGACACGGGCCTGCACGTGGCTGGCGAACGAGGCCACGCCGACGGCTCCGCCGGCGGACATCAGCAGACCGATCACGATCCAGCTGGTCCGCTCGGTGGCGACGTACAGCATGATCACGAACATGCCGAAGAACAGCAGCGACGAACCGAGGTCGTTCTCGAAGATCAGGATGAGCAGGCTGACGGCCCAGATCGTGATGATCGGACCGAGGTCGCGGCCGCGCGGCAGGTAGAGACCCATGAAGCGGCGGCTGGCCAGGGCCAGGGCGTCCCGCTTCACCATCAGGTAGCCGGCGAAGAAGATCGCGATGATGATCTTCGCGAACTCGCCGGGCTGGATGGAGAAGCCGGCGACGTTGATCCAGATCTTCGCGCCGAAGACATCGGCCCCGACACCGGGCACCAGCGGCAGGAGCAGCAGCACCAGCGCGACGGCCATCGAGATGTACGTGTAGCGCTGCAGGATGCGGTGGTCCTTCATGAACACGAGCACCGCGACGAACAGGGCGAGGCCGGCGGCCGAGAACATCAGCTGGTTGGGGGCCGAGGGGCTGAAGGTGCCGTAGGCGCGCTCCGCCAGCTGCTGCAGGCGCTCCGACTGGTCCAGCCGCCAGATGACCACGAGACCGAGCCCGTTCAGCAAGGTCGCCAGCGGCAGCAGCAACGGGTCCGCGTACGCCGCGAACTTCCGTACGACAAGGTGACCGACGCCCGCGAGGAGGCCGAGACCGAGGCCGTAGGCGAGCAGGCCGGACGGCACTTCGCCGTTGATGGCCAGCCCGACGTTGGCGTAGGCGAACACCGGGATGGCCACGGCGAACAGCAGCAGCCCGAGCTCGGTGTTGCGGCGGCTCGGCGCGCCGATGGCACCGATCGTGGACGTGTGCTGCGTCGACGTGTTGGTTGTACTGCTCATCGTATGACGGGGCCCCTCACGGCTTGCCTACTGCTTACCGCACCGCGAGACCAGCTGCTGCTCTTCTTCGGAGAGGCTGGGACCCGGGTCGGGCTCGGGTTCGGCTGTGTTCGTCGCTGATGGCGAAGACTGTGGTGACTCTGATGACGGCGTTGACGGCGACGAGGACGGGTTCGGCGCCGCTGTGGCCTTGGACGTGACGGAGGTCCGTGTGGTTCCCGTGACTCCGCCGGCCTCGCCCTCGCCGGTCTTCGCGTTCCGCTCGCTCTCGGCCTGGCGGCGCTGGGCGTCTTTGCGGCAGGCGGACGCCTGGGTGGCGAGCTCGGCGATCTTCTTCTCGGCGTCCTTCAGACTGCCCTCGGCAATGGTCGCCTCGACCAGCTTCTGCTGGTACGGCGGCAGGTACTTGAGTTCGATCTCGGGGTGGTCCGTCTGGACCTTCGACAGCGAGACCCAGGCGAGGTCCTGGCTGATGCCCCGGTAGAGCGCGATGTGGTCCTCGTTGGCGCCGACGTAGTACTGCGTCTGCGTCCAGCGGTAACCCCCGTACACACCGCCGCCGATCACGGCGAGGGCGAGCACGGTGTAGAACGATCTCTTCAGCCACCGGCGCTGCTTGCGCGGCTTCTCGAAGTCGCCGTCGGCGTAGTCGCCGAAGCTGCCCGCCTGGACGTAGCCGGTGGTGTCGCCCGATCCGGGCGGACCGAACTCGCCGCCGCCCTGGCCGGATCCCTGGCGGCCGAGGCCGGCCGCGCGGCCGGCCGGTGTCTGCATGGCGCCGTTGTCGTGCAGCTGGTGCTGGTTCTCGGCGACCGCGCCCACCACGACCGGGGTGTCGGAGAGCTGCCCGGCCAGGGTGTCGCCGGAGTCGATGTCGAGGACGTCGGCGACGATGACCGTGATGTTGTCGGGGCCGCCGCCGCGCAGTGCCAGCTCGATCAGGTTCTGCACCGTCTCCTGCGGGCCCTGGTAGCTGGCGAGGGTGTCCTCCATCGTCTGGTGGGACACGACGCCGCTCAGGCCGTCGGAGCAGACCAGGTACCGGTCGCCCGCGCGGACCTCACGGATGGAGAGGTCGGGTTCCACGTGGTCGCCGCTGCCCAGTGCGCGCATCAGCAGGGAGCGCTGCGGGTGGGTGGTGGCCTCCTCCTCGGTGATGCGCCCCTCGTCGACCAGACGCTGCACCCAGGTGTGGTCCTGGGTGATCTGGGTGAGGACGCCGTCCCGCAGGAGGTACGCGCGCGAGTCGCCGACATGGACGAGGCCGAGCCGCTGGCCGGTCCAGAGCAGGGCGGTCAGGGTGGTGCCCATGCCCTCGAGCTGGGGGTCCTCCTCGACCATCGCGCGCAGCTGGTCGTTGGCGCGCTGCACGGCGCTGCCCAGCGAGGTCAGGATGTCCGAACCGGGCACGTCGTCGTCGAGCGCGACGATCGTGGAGATCACCTCGGAGGACGCGACCTCACCGGCCGCCTGGCCCCCCATGCCGTCGGCGATGGCGAGCAGGCGCGGACCGGCGTAACCGGAGTCCTCGTTGCCCTCCCGGATCATGCCCTTGTGCGATCCGGCGGCGAAACGCAGTGACAGACTCATGCGCACCTCGCCCGTCGGCTCCGGGTACATCCGCACGGTGCCCACCCTCCGGTCGGGAGCGCGCCGGGGCCCGGGGTGTGGGCCGCCGCGTGCTCGCTCCGCTCGCGCTCTTTCATGACGTAGCACTACTTCCGCAGCTCGATGACGGTCTTGCCGATGCGGATCGGCGCACCCAGAGGGACCGGCGTGGGTGTCGTGAGGCGGGTCCGGTCGAGATACGTGCCGTTGGTGGACCCCAGGTCCTCGACGATCCACTGGCCGTCACGGTCCGGGTAGATCCTGGCATGCCTGCTGGACGCGTAGTCGTCGTCCAGCACGATGGTGCTGTCGTGCGCGCGGCCCAGCGTGATGGTCTGCCCCTGCAGCGCGACCGTTGTGCCCGTGAGGGTGCCCTCGGAGACGACGAGCTTGGTGGGGGCGCCGCGGCGGCCGCGGCTGCCGGAACCCTGCTGGCGCTGTTGCTGCTGCGGCGGTGGCGTCTGTCGCGCGGCCGCCTGCTGCCTGGGTGCCTCACGGCGCGAACCCCGCTGGGTGACGCGCGTACCGAACAGGTCGCTGCGGATGACCTGCACGGCCACGATCACGAACAGCCACAGTACGGCCAGGAAACCCAGCCGCATGACCGTGAGGGTCAGCTCTGACATTGCCCCCGCTTCACCCTTCGGCTTGCCGGTAAATGATGGTGGTGCTGCCCACGACGATCCGCGAGCCGTCGCGGAGCGTAGCGCGGGTGGTGTGCTGCCCGTCCACCACGATGCCGTTGGTGGACCCGAGATCCTGGATCGTCGAGGGCGTTCCGGTCCGGATCTCACAGTGCCGGCGGGACACGCCGGGGTCGTCGATCCGCACGTCGGCCTCGGTGCTGCGGCCGAGTACCAGCGTCGGGCGGGAGATCTGGTGGCGGCTGCCGTTGATCTCGACCCAGTAGCGCGTGCGACCGGCGGCCGTGGGGGCCGCCGGGGGCCGCTGGCCGCCCGCGGGCTGCGGGTAGCCGTAACCGCCGGGGGGCGCGCCGGGCGGCGGCGCGGACGGCATGGGCGGGGCGCCCGTAGGCGCGGCGGGCTGCGGGTAGCCGTAGCCACCGGTGCCGCCGCCCCCCTGGCCGGGCCGGCCGGCCGTGGGGGCCGACGGGGGCGCCTGCTGGCTGGTGGAGGAGGCGAGCGTACGGCTGCGCACCCGGTACAGGCCGGTGTCGAGGTCGTCGGCCTTCTCCAGGTGCACCTTGATGGGACCCATGAAGGTGTAGCGCTGCTGCTTGGCGTAGTCGCGGACCATGCCCGCGAGTTCGTCGCCGAGCTGGCCCGAGTAGGGGCTGAGGCGCTCGTAGTCCGGCGCGCTCAGCTCCACGATGAAGTCGTTGGGTACGACGGTCCGGTCGCGGTTCCAGATGGTCGCGTTGTTGTCGCACTCCCGCTGGAGCGCTCCCGCGATCTCCACCGGCTGCACCTCGGACTTGAACACCTTGGCGAAGGTGCCGTTGACCAGACCTTCGAGACGCTGCTCGAAACGCTTCAGGACTCCCATGGGGCACCTCCTCCGTCGTCGTCGTCCTGCGTACCGCGTACGTACTGCTTACTGATCGTATCCACGCGCCGGGAAATCGGCTGGTTCCCCCTGTCAGCCCGGTCGACGGGTGTCGACGCCCACTGAAGTCCCCTCCCGAATTCCCGTCGGAGCCCGTGTTCGAACTCCGTCGCGCCTTGTCCCGCAGCCGTTCGTGGCGCTGCTGCGGGTACGTCCTGCACAGGTTCTGCAGGAGGTCCTGCGGTTCTTCTGCCAAGGATCGTAGAGGTGACGCCAGACCAGTGTCCCGCACCCGACCACGGACCTTGTCCGTCTCCTGGGGAGATGGCCGGGACCGGTACGAGGTTGATACGTGAACCAGCGTGTGGCGACGTGTGTCGGTGTGCGTCGGCATGGGAGGAGGTGGCTGTGGAGGGGGGAGCTGAAGGAGGGGGGAGGAACGGGAGGGGGGGAAGGCGAGAGAGGGGGAGGGGCGGGTGCTGGTGGGGCGCTGTTGATCAGCAGGGTTGATCGGCCGGCGTGGTCGACAGGGGGAGCGGTCGTGGTCGGTGGCGGTGAGTGCCGGGCCGGACCAAGGGATGTGAATCCACCCGCTCCGGCGTGCTAATCTTCTGCATGTCGGAAGGCGCCAGCACCGAAAGGGGCGGGAGCCGGAGGACACACCCAATGCGCGGGTGGCGGAATAGGCAGACGCGCTGGATTCAGGTTCCAGTGCCCGCAAGGGCGTGGGGGTTCAACTCCCCCCTCGCGCACAGCGGAAGGGTCTCCACCAGGACGGAAGTCCGGTGGGGGCCCTTTCTCGTTGCCCTCCGCGCTCGTGCGAGGTGAGGTATCCGCGCTCGCGCTCGTGCGAGGTGAGGTATCTCACGGTCGGTCGGTGAGGTGGTCGCTGCGGATGGCGCCCAGCCCGCTCACAGTCCGCTCAGGGGTGCGGGTGGGGCTGTGGGTGCGGGTCCGGAAGGGTGGGGTGTTCCAGAGCACGCTGCATGAGGAGCGTGTCGATCCATCGGCCGTGTTTGCGGCCGACGGCCGTCAGGCGGCCGGCCTCGGTGAAGCCGAAGCGGCGGTGCAGGGCGACCGAGCCCCCGTCCCCCGTGTCGGCGATCACCGCGATCATCCGGCGCACCCCGGCCGCGGCGGACCCTTTCAGCAGGGCGTCCAGCAGGGCCGTGCCCAGTCCTCGGCCGGTGTGTCCCGGCGCGAGGTAGACGGTGTCCTCGGCCGTGTGCCGGTAGGCGGGTTTGGGGCGCCAGGGGCTGGCGTACGCGTAGCCGACCACTGATGCGGTGTGGTCGTCGGGGACGTGGGGAACGGCGAGTTCGGCTACGAGGAAGGGCAGCCCGCGGGCGTTCCGGTCCTCGAGGACGCGCAGCCACTCGTCCGTGCTCCGAGGCTCCTCGTCGAAGGTGGCCAGCGTCTCGGTGACGTAGTGGGCGTTGATCGCCGCGATGGTTCGGACATCCTCGGGCGTCGCCGGACGGATCAGCACGGACATGGCAGTTCCCTTCTTCAGCCCTTCCCCAACCCTTCTCCAGCCCCTTCGCAGGGACTCCTCGGGATCGCACGAGTATGTCGTCGTGGAGTCCGGAGCTCCCCGGTTGACCGGTGCCAGTGCCAGTGCCAGTGCCGGTGCCGGTGCCGTGCCGGTGCCGGTGCCGGGGCCAGTGCCGGTGCCGTCGGCGGACGGGCTGTGACTTCGAGGTTGTCCACAGGGTCTGACGCCTCACGTCGAGCGGCTGTACGGTCGTCGGGGGGCCGAGGTGGTGTTCGTGTACGGGGGAGGCGGTGCGGATGCCGGCGCAGGAGGCGGGCGGGGCGCGGTTGCCCTGGGTGCGGGGCTTCGCACGATGGCCCTCGCGGGACTCGCCCAAGGCGGAGGGGAAGGCGCTGCGCGAGCGGGTGCGTCGAGCGGCGCACGCCGAGCTGACGCTCGACGCCGGCCGGCCGGACGCGGTGGCCGCCGTCGAGGCTTCCAACCGGGGCCGGATCCCCGAGCTCATGCCGCTCCGGGTCGGCAGGATGGCCGCGACACCGTTCGCGTTCCTGCGCGGCTCGGCCGGTCTGATGGCGTACGACCTCGTGCGGACGCCCATGACGGGCATCGGCGCCCAGATTTGCGGCGACGCGCACGCGGGGAACTTCGGCCTGTACGGCGACGCGCGCGGCGGACTGGTCATCGATCTCAACGACTTCGACGAGACCGTCCACGGACCGTGGGAGTGGGACCTCAAGCGGCTCGCCACGTCGCTGGTGCTGGCCGGACGGGAGGCGGGCGCGTCCGAGCACCGGTGCCGGGAGGCGGCGCACGACGCGGCGGGGGCCTACCGTCGCACGATGCGGCTGCTCGCCAAACTGCCGGCACTCGACGCGTGGAACGCCATCGCGGACGAGGAACTGGTCTCCCACACCGACGCCCACGACCTGCTGGGCACGCTGGGGCGGGTGCAGGAGAAGGCACGGGCGAACACGAGCGGTCGGTTCGCGGCGAGGTCGACACGGGTGCTGGACGACGGCACGCGCCGTTTCGTGGCCGCGCCTCCGGTGCTGCGTCGCATCCCGGACACGGAGGCCGCGGCGGTGGCGGTCTCCCTGGAGGAGTACCTCGGCACCCTGCCCGAGGACAGGCTGCCCCTCCTCGCCCGCCACGCGGTGCACGACGTCGCGTTCCGAGTGGTCGGCACGGGCAGCGTGGGCACGCGCTCGTACGTCGTCCTCCTCCTGGACCACCGGGGTGAGGCGCTCGTCCTCCAGGTCAAGGAGGCCCGTCCCTCGGTGCTGGTACCGCACCTGGGCAAGGCCGGCTTCGACGTCCCGGAGGTGTCCCACGAGGGCCGCCGGGTGGTCCTCGGCCAGAAGCGCATGCAGGTCGTCAGCGACAACCTCCTCGGCTGGACCACGGTCGGCGGGCTCCCCTTCCAGGTACGCCAGTTCCGCAACCGCAAGGGCAGCGTCGACCCGGCCGAGCTGGCCACCGACCAGATCGACGACTACGCCCGCATGACCGGAGCGCTTCTGGCCCGTGCCCACAGCCACAGCGCCGACCCGCGCCTGGTCGCCGGTTACTGCGGCAAGAGCGAGGAGCTGGACGAGGCCGTCGCGTCGTTCGCCGTCGCCTGTGCCGACCGCACGGAGGCGGACCACGCCGAGCTCGTGACCGCCGTCAGGGAGGGGCGGGTGGCGGCGGAGCAAGGGGTCTGAGGGGCGGCTGCCGACAGTCCGCGGGAGGGGGAGCGGGTGGTGCCCGGAGGCGTGAGGGGGCGGTCCGCGGGTGGTGCCCGGACGTGTGCGGAGGCGGTCCGGTCGGACAGGTGTGGCCTACGCTGGTCGGGTGACGAGCCCGGAAGCCGATCAGTTTCAGTTCCAGCCCGAGACCGATGCCGGGTTCCCGGCCGGTGCCGCCGCCGATGACGGTGCCGCCGCCGAGACCGTCGCCGGCGAGCCGCAGGGGCAGGTGCGGGGCGGCGATGCCGGGGGCGAGCGGCCCGAGGCGCGGCTGGAGCGGGCCGTGCGCGCGGCCGAACATGCGTTGATCGAGTTCGAGATCGCCGTGGAGACCTTCCGCGTCGAGGTGGAGAACTTCTCGAGGCTGCACCACCAGAAACTGGGGCCGATGTACGCCCGGCTCGATGAGCTGGACGCGCAGATCGCCGAGGCGAAAGCCGCGCGCACCGGGGATCCGGAGGACGTACGCGCGGCTCACGAGGCCAGGGCGCGGGTGATGCCCATGCCGGGCGTGGAGGAGCTGTTCCACGGCTGGATGGACTCGGACGGCCTGTTCCCCGAGGCCGCCGCCATGCTCACCGACCAGCCCGTACGGCCGCCGGAGCGGGTGCGGCCGAGCGAGGAGGCCCGCAGGCTCTACCGGGAGCTCGCGCGCAGGGCCCATCCGGACCTGGCGCAGGACGAGGGCGAGCGCAAGCGGCGGGACGAGTTCATCGCCCGGGTCAACGCCGCCTACGGCCGTGGGGACGAGGCGCTGCTGCGGGAGCTGTCCGAGGAGTGGGACGCCGGTCCCGTCGCCGAGGAGAGCAGGCCCAGCCGCAGCGAGGAGCTCTACGCCCGCCTCGAATGGCTCGCCCGGCGCAAGGAGCTGCTCACCCTGGTCGCCCGGGAACTGGAGGAGGGAGCCATCGGCGCGATGCTGCGCCTGGCACCGGACGACCCCGACCGCCTCCTCGACGAGATCGCCGAACAGCTCCTCGCCCAGGTGGCCGAGCGCGAGGCGGAGCTGTCGCGGTTCCTGTCCCAGGGGTAGGCCGCGCTCGGGGCGCCCGCCGGTCGGGTAGCGCCAGCCGGTCGGGTAGCGTCGGACGCATGCATTTCGGAGCTGGTGTGCCCACGGTGGAGGTCGCGGACCTCAAGGACGGCGACTTCCTGCTGGACGTCCGCGAGGACGACGAGTGGCAGGCGGGCCACGCCGAGGGGGCGCTGCACATCCCCATCAGCGAGTTCGTGGCCCGGTACGGCGAATTCACCGAGGCGGCGCCGCAGGACGGCCGGGTTCATGTGATCTGCCGGAGCGGCGGACGATCGGCGCAGGTCACGATGTACCTCGCCCAGCAGGGCATCGATGCCGTGAACGTCGACGGCGGCATGCACGCCTGGGCGGCCGCCGGACGCCCGGTCGTGGACGACAAGGGACAGTCGGGCTTCGTGCTCTGACCGGTCGGCGATCACCTATCGAAGATCACCGATCAGCGGTTACCGATCAGTGGTTACCGGTTACTGGTTACCGGTCGAAGTCCAGCTCCACCTCCTCCGTGGCCGGGTGCGACTGGCAGGCCAGTACATAGCCGGCTCCGAGCTCCTCCGGTTCCAGTGCGTAGTTCCGGTCCATCCGTACCTCGCCCGACACCAGGAAGGCCCGGCAGGTCCCGCACACTCCGCCCTTGCAGGCGTAGGGCGCGTCGGGACGGTTGCGCAGCACTGTGTCCAGCAGGGACTCGCGCTCCCGCACGGGCCAGGTTCCGCCACGGCCGTCGAGACGGACGGTGACCGTGCTGTGTGCGGGAGCGGTCGTGGCGGTGGGGGCGGCGGAGGCCGGCGCCGTTGCGGCGTCGACGTGGAAGATCTCCTCGTGGATCCGGGCGCGGGGCACCCCGAGGCCGCGCAGCGCCCGCTCCGCTTCCTGCACCAGGCCGAACGGCCCGCACAGGAACCACCCCGCCACCCGCCGCACGGGCAGCAACGCCGGGAGCAGTCCGGTCAGCCGCTCCCTGTCGAGCCTTCCGGACGGCAGGCCCGCCTGTTGCTCCTCCCGCGAGAGCGCCGTGACCAGCTGCAACCGCTCCGGGAAACGGTCCTTGAGGTCGGCGACCTCCTCCAGGAACATCGTCGACGCCGAGGTCCGGTCGCTGCGTATCAGACAGAACCGGGCTGTCGGCTCCCGCTCCAGCAGGGTCGTCACGATCGACAGCACGGGAGTGATTCCGCTCCCGCCCACCACCGCCGCGTACAGCCCTGGCGCGGGCTCCAGGGTGAAGCGCCCCGCGGGCGTCATCACCTCCACCTCGTCGCCGACGGCGATCTCCTTCAGCGCGTACGTGGAGAACGCGCCGCCCTCGACCAGCCGCACCCCGACCCGGAGCGTCCGCGGGCCCTCGGTGCCGGGCGCCGGAGCCGGGGAGCAGATCGAGTAGGTGCGGCGGACGTCGGTGCCGTCGGCGGTGCGGCGCAGTGCCAGGTGCTGGCCGGGGGTGTGCCGGTACTCCTCGCGCAGACCGGGCGGCACCGCGAAGGTGAGTGCCACGGAGTCGTCCGTCGGGCGGTCGACCGCGGCCACCCGGAGCGTGTGGAAGCGGGCCATCACAGCTCCTTGAAGTGGTCGAACGGCTCACGGCAGGACAGGCATCGCCGCAGCGCCTTGCACGCGGTGGACGAGAAACGGCTGAGCAGCTCGGTGTCGGCCGACCCGCACCGAGGGCACCGCAGCGGCTCCGTGTCCGGAGCTCCGGTGATCGTCCGGGTCGGGCCGAGTGTCAGCGGTACCGGTGCCGGCGCCGGAGCCCGGGTCGCACGTGGTGGTGCTATGCCGGACTCACGCAGCTTGCGCCGTCCCTCGGGCGAGATGTCGTCCGTCGACCAGGCGGGCGTGAGCACCGTGTGGACGGAGATCTCCCGCACGCCATGCTCCCGCAGGACGCGCTCTATGTCGGAGGACATGGCCTCCACGGCGGGACATCCCGTGTACGTCGGTGTCAGCTCGACCTCCACCGACCCCGCCGAGCCGACGTGCACCGCACGCAGCACGCCCAGCTCCTCCAGGGTGAGCACGGGCAGCTCGGGGTCGGGTACGGAGCCGGCCAGCCGGAGCAGCTCCGCCTCCGACAGGGTCGGCGGGGTCGGCGGGGTCGGCGGGGTCGGCGAGGGCGATGGAGTCGATGGAGTCGATGGGGGCGATGGAGTCGATGGGGTCGTGGGGGTCACCATGACGCCCCCGGGTGGCTGCGGTGCAGGTGCTGCATCTCGGCGAGCATCCGCCCGAAGGGCTCGGTGTGGACGCCCTGGCGCCCGGCACCCGCCGTCCACGCTCCGGTCCGTGGCCCTTCGGGGACCGTCAGGGTGGCCCGACCGAGCACCTGCCCCACGGACTCCTCCCAGGCGGTCCGCAGCTCTTCCCGGTCGACCCCGTCCAGGCCGTCCACCGGCTGGAACATCTCCCCGGTGAAACGCCACAGCGCCGCGCACGCCCGGTCCATCCGCTGATGACTCTCGTCCGTCCCGTCACCGAGGCGCAGCGTCCATTGCTCGGCGTGGTCCTGGTGGTACGCGACCTCCTTGACGGCCTTGGCCGCCAGTCCGGCGAACCGGGTCTTCCCGGCGGCCAGTTGCCCGTAGAGCAGCCGCTGGTACGTGGAGAAGTACAGCTGGCGGGCGATGGTGTGGGCGAAGTCGCCGTTCGGCTGTTCCACGAGCTGGAGGTTGCGGAAGGCGCGCTCCTCGCGCAGATACGCCAACTCGTCCTCGTCGCCGGCCATGGACAGCAGCACTCTGGCCTGGCCGAGGAGATCCAGCGCGATGTTGGCGAGGGCGACCTCCTCCTCGAGGACGGGAGCGTGGCCCGCCCACTCCCCCAGCCGGTGGGAGAGCACCAGGGCGTCGTCACCGAGGGCGAGGGCTGCCAGGGGGGCGGTGGTGGCCGTCACAGGTGCCGCACCCCCTCCGGGATCTCGTAGAACGTCGGGTGCCGGTACGGCTTGTCGGCGGCCGGTTCGAAGAAGGGGTCCTTCTCGTCCGGCGAGGACGCCGTGATGGCGGCGGACGGGACGACCCACAGGGAGACGCCCTCGCCGCGGCGGGTGTACAGGTCGCGCGCGTTGCGCAGGGCCAGCTCGGCGTCCGGGGCGTGCAGGCTGCCGGCGTGGGTGTGCGAGAGGCCGCGCCGGGAGCGTACGAAGACCTCCCACAGGGGCCAGTCGGTGTCCGTCATGCTCGCCTCACTCCCGTCTCGCCGGTGTGTGCGGTCCCGGTGCGCCCGGCTGCCGTGTCCCCGGCTGAGGTCTCCCCGGCTGAGGTGGTCTCGGCTCCGTTGTGCTTGGTCGCGTACGCCGCGGCCGCCTCCCGCACCCAGGCGCCCTCCTCGTGGGCGCGCCTGCGGCGGCTCATCCGCTGTTCGTTGCAGGGGCCGTTGCCCTTGAGGACCTGCTTGAACTCCGACCAGTCGATGGGGCCGAAGTCGTAGTGCCCCCGCTCCTCGTTCCACCTCAACTCCGGATCGGGGAGCGTGAGGCCCAGCGACTCGGCCTGGGGGACGCATATGTCCACGAAGCGCTGGCGCAGCTCGTCGTTCGAGTGGCGCTTGATCTTCCAGGCCATCGACTGTGCGGAGTGCTGTGACTCGTCGTCGGGCGGACCGAACATCATCAGGGACGGCCACCACCAGCGGTCCACCGCGTCCTGCGCCATGGCGTGCTGTTCGGGGGTGCCGCGGCTCAGGGTGAGCAGAAGCTCGTACCCCTGGCGCTGGTGGAAGGACTCCTCCTTGCAGATGCGGACCATCGCGCGTGCGTACGGGCCGTACGAGCAGCGGCACAGCGGGACCTGGTTGGTGATCGCGGCGCCGTCCACCAACCAGCCGATCGCACCGACGTCCGCCCAGGTCAGGGTGGGGTAGTTGAAGATCGAGGAGTATTTCTGGCGGCCGCTGTGCAGTTTGTCGAGGAGCTCTTCGCGGCTGGTGCCGAGGGTTTCGGCCGCGCTGTACAGGTACAGCCCGTGGCCCGCCTCGTCCTGGACCTTGGCCATCAGGATCGCCTTGCGGCGCAGGGACGGCGCGCGCGTGATCCAGTTGGCCTCCGGCTGCATACCGATGATCTCGGAGTGCGCGTGCTGTGCGATCTGCCGGACCAGCGTGGAGCGGTAGGCGTCGGGCATCCAGTCGCGGGGCTCGATGCGCTCGTCGGCCGCGACGGCGGCGTCGAAGGCCGTCTCGTACGCGGACGCGAGCACATCCTCGTCCGACCGGCCGTCCGTCCGGTCGTCCTCCCGCGTCCGGGCCGTCCGGTGCGCTGTTGTCGCCATCGGTCCCCCTTGACCTCTCGCTCCCGACCGATCGTTCGGTCCGCTCTGTGTCCATGGTGAGTGGACGCGCCGTAAGGTGTCAACCGCTGTGGATAACTCCCGTCGACCCGTGTGAGCGGTGTGTTGAAACGACCGCTGTGTCCACAGATGCTGCGCGGGCGGTCACGTCTGAGTACCGTTCCGATGCGAACACCGCGGCGCGGTCGGGCGAACGTACATATGTGCGGAGGGGCTGCGCGGCCGTCAGGGACGGGCCGGGCACGACCCGGACTCGGTGAGAAGCCAAGCGACCGGACATCGGGGATCGGGGCGGAATGAACGCGCACGACAAGGGCTCGGACGCCTCGCGGGGCCCGGACGCCGCGTCCGTGACCAACGCGTCTGGCGGCTCCACCTCCGGCAGGTCACCGGCCCCGGAGCCGGGTGCTCCCGGCATATGTGGCCCCGCGACCCGCTCGCCCGACGGCCACGCCTCGGCGCAATCCCCGACATCGCACGACCGAGCGGCAGACGACCGAGCGGCAGATGATCGACCGGCCGACGCGCCATCGCCGAGCGTCCCGACGGCCACCGAACGATCAGCCGACGGTCCGGCCTCCGACGCCCTGCCGCCAGTCGACGGTCCGGCCCCTGGCGTCCCGTCATCACCAGCCGACCATCCGACCCCCAGCACCTCTCCGAACACCGACGTCCCGGCAATGGACATCCCGGTAATCGACGTCCCGGCCTCCGACGCCCCGTCCCCCCGCGGAACACCGCCGGTCGGCGATGCCTCCGTCGCCGGGAACGGCGGCATCGCCCGGCTCTCCCTTCCCTCCCAGATCCTTGCCGTGTTCGCGCTGGCGGTGGTCGTGGTGGTGGCCTGTGTACATCTCGGGATGGTGTTCCTGCACGTCGCGCCCCCGAACACGATCACCAAGCAGCACGGCCGGGCGGTCGACGCATGGATCTACCCGGAGTTCGAGCAGAACTGGAAGCTCTTCGCGCCGAACCCGCTGCAGCAGAACATCGCGGTGGAGGCACGCGCCGAGGTGTACACCGCGGACGGCGGCGTCCGCACGACCGGCTGGTACGACCTGTCGGCGCTGGACGGCCAGGCCATAGAGGGCAACCTGCTGCCGAGCCACACCCAGCAGAACCAGCTGCGCCGCGCCTTGGACTTCTACGTCGCCTCGCACGACGAGAAGAACCGGTCGACGGGTTTGCGCGGCGACCTGTCCGAGCAGTACCTGCGCCGCGTCGTCGTCATGCGTCTCGAGCGGGAGGACGCCCCGGGGCGGGGCGGGACCGTCGAACGTGTCCAGGTGCGCTCCCGTACCACCCCTGTGCCGCCGCCGGAGTGGAGCGAGGAGAAGGTGCCCGACAGGCCCCTCATACGTGAGCTGCCCTGGTGGACGGTGACCGAGGACGACCGGACGGGGGAGGGCACGTGAGGGCGGGCCGGTTCGCCGCCGCGATCGGCCGCGGCATCGCCCGTGTCACGGACCGTCCGCTGGCGTCGTACCAGACGGCCGTCGTCCGTATCGGGTTCGCGGGGACCTGGCTGTTGTTCCTGCTGCGCGAGTTCCCGCACCGGCACGAGATGTACGGGCCCGACGGACCCTGGAGCTGGGACCTCGCCCAGCAGCTCATCGCGGGGAACGGCGCCTTCAGCGTCCTGATGTGGTCGGACAGCCGGACCTGGTTCGAGACCGTCTACGCACTCGCCGTGCTGTCCAGCGTCCTGTTGCTCCTGGGCTGGCGCACCCGCACCATGAGCGTGCTCTTCATGGTCGGCGTCCTCTCGCTGCAGAACCGCAGCGTCTTCATGGGGGACGGCGGGGACAACGTCGTCCACCTGATGGCGATCTACCTCGTCTTCACGCGCTGCGGCCTGGTCTGGTCCCTGGACGCGCGCCGGGCACGGCGCTCGCGTGCGGCACGCGCGCGTGGGGAGCGGGCCTCACCGGACAGAGCGGGACCCGCCCTGTGGGCCGTGCTCGGTTTCGCGCTGCTCCTCGTGTCGCTCGCCGGCTGGCTGAGTGCCTGGTGGGCGGGCTTCTTCTGGAGCCTGTGGGCCATACAGGGACTGTGGTGGTCCGTCGGGCGCCGGGCACCCGGTCATGAACTCCGGTCGCTGCTCGATCTGATCGCCGACGTCGCCCACAACGCGGCTCTCCTGGTGATCATGGCCGAGACGTGTCTGATCTACGCCACGGCGGGCTGGTACAAGATCCAGGGCTCGCGCTGGCAGGACGGCACCGCGGTCCACTACCCCCTGCACCTCGACTACTTCTCGCCCTGGCCGGCCCTGTCCGAGCTGCTGGCGGCCAACGGCATCCTGGTGATGCTGGTGACGTACGGAACGGTGATCGTGCAGGTCGCGTTCCCGTTCACGCTCTTCAACCGGCGCGTCAAGAACGTCCTGCTGGCGGTGATGATGATCGAGCACGCCGCGATCGCCGTCGTCCTGGGGCTGCCGTTCTTCTCGCTCGCGATGATCGCCGCCGACGCGGTGTTCCTGCCGACGTCCTTCCTCGGCAGGCTGGGCGCGGGGGCGGCCCGCGCGCGGGAGAGACTGTTCCGGCGCCGTGACCGGAGGGACGTCGGCAAGGGCGAGGACAGGGGGGTGTCCTGGCCGGGGGCGCGGCGGCCCGGGGCCCCCGGGCCGGCCGAGCCCGCGCACGTAGGCTTCGCACATGAACGATCCGGTACGTGACTGGCGCAGGCTCGCCGGTACCGCCGTCCTGCTCGACGGCTTCCACGCCCTCAAGCACGCGGTGCGCTTCGGGGCCGAGGTGCCGCTGGCCGTCACGACCGACCGGCGGGCGGCGCTCGCCCTCGCCGACGAACTCGCCCCGGACGTGCGGGACACGCTCGACGGACTGCTGACGGAAGTCCCGGAGACCGCGTACGCGACGCTGGTGCCGCGCCCGCATCCCACCGCCGTCGCCGCCCTCGCGGTCCGCCCCTCCAGGGAGGCCGGTCTGCGGACACTGGCGCGCACGCCGCGCACCGCACCCGTGGTCGTCCTCGACAACCCGCGCAACCTCGGCAACGCCGGAGCCGTGATCCGGCTCGCGGCGGGCTTCGGGGCGACCGGGGTGGTCACCACCGGAACGCTCGACCCCTGGCACCCCACCGTCGTACGGGGCGGGGCGGGCCTGCACTTCGCGACCACCGTGGAGCGGCTGGGCGTGGACGAGCTGCCGCCGGGGCCGGTCTTCGCGCTGGATCCGGAGGGTGCCGACATCCGCGGGGTGGAGATCCCGGACGGCGCCGTGCTCGCCTTCGGCTCCGAGCGCAGCGGGCTGTCCGCGGAACTCCGGGACCGCACCGACCACCTGGTGTCGCTGCCGATGCGCCCCCAGGTCTCCAGCTACAACCTCGCCACCAGCGTGGCCATGACGCTGTTCCACTGGAGCGCCGTCGGGGGCGCACCGCTCGCCTCCTAGGCCTGCCGGCGCACCTCGACCACCCGGAAGCGGTTCGCCACGAACGCTCCGTCGCACAGGGCCGCGTTGGCCGCCGGGTTGCCGCCCGAGCCGTGGAAATCCGAGAACGCGGCCGTCTGGTTGACGTAGACCCCGCCCGTGAGGTTCAGGGAGAGCTGGGCCGCCTCCTCCAGGCACACCTCCTCGACGTCCCGCTCGACGTCCTGCGAGGTGGTGTACGCGGCGACCGTCATCGCGCCCTTCTCGCGGATCGTCCGCCGCAGCAGGTCCGCCGCGTCGGCCGCCGAGTCCACCGCGACGGCGAACGAGACCGGCCCGAAGCACTCGCTCATGTAGGCGGCCTCGTCGTCCGGCTTCGCGCCGTCGAGTTTGACGATCACCGGGGTGCGCACGACCGCCTCCGGGAAGTCGGGGTGGGCGATCTCCCGGGAGGCGAAGGCGACCTCGCCGAGCCCCGCCGCGGCCTCCAGACGTGCCTTGACGTCCGGGTTCACGATCGCGCCGAGCAGGGCGTTCGCGCGCGTGTCGTCCCCGAGCAGGGCGTCCACCGCCTTCGCGAGGCCGGCGACGACCTCGTCGTACGTCTTGGGGCCCTCGTTCGTGGTGATGCCGTCGCGGGGGATCAGCAGGTTCTGCGGGGTGGTGCACATCTGGCCGCTGTACAGGGACAGCGAGAAGGCCAGGTTGGCGAGCATGCCCCGGTAGTCGTCGGTCGACTCCACGAGCACCGTGTTGACGCCGGCCTTCTCCGTGTACACCTGCGCCTGGCGGGCGTTCGCCTCCAGCCAGTCGCCGAAGGCGGTCGAGCCCGTGTAGTCGATGATCCGGATCTCCGGGCGCACGGCGAGCGTCCTGGCGATGCCCTCACCGGGCCGCTCGGCGGCCAGCGCCACCAGGTTCGGGTCGAAGCCCGCCTCGGTGAGCACCTCGCGCGCGATGCGCACGGTGAGCGCGAGCGGCAGTACCGCGCGCGGGTGGGGCTTCACCAGCACCGCGTTCCCGGTGGCCAGGGAGGCGAAGAGGCCCGGGTAGCCGTTCCACGTGGGGAAGGTATTGCAGCCGATGAGCAGGGCGATACCGCGGGGGACGGGCTTGAACTCCTTGGTCAGCACCAGCGGGTCGCGCTTGCCCTGAGGCTTGGTCCACTCGGCGGTGGCGGGGGTGCGGACCTGCTCGAAGTAGGCGTACGCCACCGCCTCGAGACCGCGGTCCTGCGCGTGCGGGCCGCCCGCCTGGAACGCCATCAGGTACGCCTGGCCGCTGGTGTGCATGACCGCGTGCGCGAGCTCGTGCGTACGGTCGCCGATCCGCCCGAGGATCTCCAGGCAGACCGCGGCGCGCAGCTCCGGGCCCGCGTCGCGCCACGCGGCCTGTCCCGCGCGCATGGCGGGGAGCAGCACGTCGACGTCCGCGTGCGGGTACGTGACGCCCAGCTCGATGCCGTACGGCGACACCTCGCCGCCGACCCAGTCGTCCGTGCCCGGCTGGCCGAGGTCGAGACGGGTGCCCAGGAGGGCGTCGAAGGCCGCCTTGCCGTCCGCGACGCTCAGGCTGCCGTTCTCGCCGTACGCCTTGGCGTGCTCGGGGTGCGGGGACCAGTACGCGCGCGTGCGGACGGCTTCCAGGGCCTGGTCGAGGGTGGGCCGGTGGGTGGCGATGAGTTCGTGGTCGGTGAGTTCGGTGGTGGCCATACGGACCAACTCCTCGTCTCATGAGCTCTCCGTCGAACTCATGACTGGGCGGAAACCGGGACGGGAACGGGCGACGGGGTTAGAGTAACCGAACGATCGGTCGGTACAAGGGGGTCCGCCGCATCTGTGGACAATGTCGTGCGGGAGGATCGCGCACATGACAGCACTCGACCTCAGCAGCCCCGTTGCCGTCGTCGGCACGGGCACCATGGGCCAGGGCATCGCCCAGGTCGCGCTGGTCGCGGGAAACCCCGTACGGCTGTACGACGCCGTTCCCGGCCGCGCGCGTGAGGCGGCCGAGGCGATCGGGGCCCGCCTCGACCGGCTCGTCGAGAAGGAGCGGCTCACCGGCGCCGACCGGGACGCGGCACGGGCCCGGCTGCACCCCGCCGACGGCCTCGCCGAACTCGCGGACTGCGGCATCGTCGTCGAGGCGGTGCTCGAGCGTCTCGACGTGAAGCAGGAGCTCTTCCGCGAGCTGGAGGACGTCGTCGCCGAGGACTGCCTGCTCGCCACCAACACCTCGTCCCTGTCCGTCACGGCCATCGGCGGCGTCCTGCGCCACCCGGGCCGGTTCGTCGGGCTCCACTTCTTCAACCCGGCACCGCTGCTGCCGCTCGTCGAGGTGGTCTCCGGGTTCGCGACCGACGTCACCTCGGCCACGCGCGCGTACGAGACGGCCCGTGCCTGGGGCAAGGCCCCGGTGGCCTGTGCGGACACGCCCGGGTTCATCGTCAACCGCATCGCACGGCCGTTCTACGCCGAGGCCTTCGCGGTGTACGAGGCGCAGGCCGCCGACCCGGCCACCATCGACGCGGTGCTGCGGGAGTCGGGCGGCTTCCGGATGGGCGCCTTCGAACTGACCGACCTGATCGGGCAGGACGTCAACGAGGCGGTCACCCACTCAGTGTGGGAGGCGTTCTTCCGGGACGTGCGCTTCGCGCCCTCGCTGGCACAGCGGCGGCTCGTCGAGTCCGGCCGCCACGGCCGCAAGACCGGCCGGGGCTGGTACGACCACGCGGACGGCGCCGAGCGCCCCGAGCCGAACACCGCGGAGGCGGCCCAGGCACCCGCGTACGTCGTCGCCGAGGGCGATCTGGGCCCGGCCTCCGAGGTGCTCGCGCTGATCCGTGAGGCGGGCATCCCCGTCCGCGAGGAGGACGAGGACCACGGCACGCGTCTCGTGCTGCCGAGCGGTGGCCAGCTGGTCCTCGCCGACGGGCAGACCTCGGTGGAGTTCCGGGACGTCGTCTACTTCGACCTGGCGCTCGACTACCGCAGGGCCGGCCGCATCGCCCTGTCCGCCTCCCAGGACACCTCACCGCGCACCCTCTCCGAGGCCGTCGGGCTGTTCCAGGCGCTCGGCAAGGACGTCAGCGTCATCGGTGACGTGCCCGGCATGATCGTGGCCCGCACGGTGGCCCGCATTATTGACCTCGCGCACGACGCCGTCGCCAAGGGCGTGGCCACCGAGGAGGACGTAGACACGGCCATGTGCCTGGGCGTCAGCTACCCCCTCGGGCCGTTCGAGTGGAGCCGGAAGCTCGGCCGGGGCTGGGCGTACGACCTACTGGACGAACTGCACCTGCGCGACCCGTCGGGGCGCTACGCGCCGTCCCTCGCGCTCTACCGCCACGCGTACGCCTCCGAGAAGCGGGAGGGCACCGCATGACCACCGCCAAGCGCGACACGTACACCCCGGAGACACTGCTCTCCGTCGCCGTCCGGGTCTTCAACGAACGCGGCTACGACGGCACGTCCATGGAGCACCTCTCCAAGGCCGCCGGAATCTCGAAGTCGTCGATCTACCACCATGTCGCGGGCAAGGAGGAGTTGCTGCGCCGCGCCGTCAGCAGAGCGCTCGACGGGCTCTTCGGAATTCTGGACGAGGAGCACGCGCGCGTGGGGCGCGCCGTGGAGCGCCTGGAGTACGTGGTGCGGCGCATGGTCGAGGTGCTGACCGCCGAACTGCCCTACGTGACACTGCTGCTGCGGGTCCGGGGCAACACCGGCACCGAACGGTGGGCGCTAGAGCGGCGGCGCGAGTTCGACCACCGGGTCGCCGAGCTGCTGCAGGCCGCGGCCGACGACGGGGACGTGCGCGCCGACGTGGAGGTACGGCTCGCCACCCGGCTGGTCTTCGGAATGATCAACTCGATCGTCGAGTGGTACCGGCCGGACGGGCGGGGCATGGGCGAGCGGGAGGTCGCCGACGCCGTCGTCCGGCTGGTGTCCGGGGGGCTGCGCGCGGAGCGCTGAGACGGAGGAGGAACGTACCCGCTCATCCCTGGCGGCCGGGAGTCTCGCCCGGCCGGCCCTCGGGCTCCAGGTCCTCCTCCTCGAAGACCAGCAGTGTGCGTGTGCTGAGCACTTCGGGAATGGCCTGGAGTCTGGTGAGCACCAGCTCGCGCAGTGCTCTGTTGTCCGGGGTGTGCACCAGCAGCAGCACGTCGAAGTCGCCGCCCACCAGGGCGATGTGGGAGGCCCCCGGCAGCACCCTCAGCCGCTCGCGGACCGTGCGCCAGGAATTCTGGACAATCTTCAGGGTGATGTACGCGGAGGTGCCTTGACCCGCGCGCTCATGGTCGACACGGGCGCCGAACCCGCGGATCACGCCGTCCTCGACGAGGCGGTTGATCCGCGCGTAGGCGTTGGCGCGCGAGACATGGACGCGCTCGGCGACGGACCGTATCGAGGCGCGGCCGTCCCCCTGGAGTATCTGCAGGATGTCCCGGTCGATCGCGTCCAGCGGGCGCGGGGGCGGCAGGGGCGGGACGGGCTCCGGTGACTCGGCCATTTGTTCAGGTGTCATGTCCCCCCGCCTCCCTACCATGGACGTACTGCGTCCATCACAGGCTGTGGAGAACCGTTTGTCCACAGCCTGACAGTGCCTGTAGCCAAAATGTGCCGACGACCGAACAATCGGTAGGGAGGCGCATCGCATCCGGCGCGCCAGACGAAGCCGCTCCCACGAGGAGGTGCCGTCATGACGGTCACGGAGCAGCGGGGGGCCCACCGGCCCGCGCCGCCGTCCGCCTGGCAGCCCCGTACGGACCCCGCGCCGCTCCTGCCCGACGCGCGCCCGTACCGCGTCCTGGGCACCGACGCGGCCGCCGAGGCGGATCCCGCCCTGCTGCGCCGGCTGTACGCGGAGCTGGTGCGCGGCCGCCGCTACAACGCGCAGGCGACCGCCCTGACCAAGCAGGGCCGGCTCGCCGTCTACCCCTCCAGCACCGGCCAGGAGGCCTGCGAGGTGGCCGCCGCGCTCGCGCTCGCGGAGCAGGACTGGCTCTTCCCGAGCTACCGCGACACGCTCGCCGTCGTGGCGCGCGGCGTGGACCCGGTCGAGGCCCTCACCCTCCTGCGCGGCGACTGGCACACCGGCTACGACCCGTACGAGCACCGCGTCGCGCCGCTCAGCACACCGCTCGCGACCCAGTTGCCGCACGCCGTCGGGCTCGCGCACGCCGCGCGGCTGAAGGGCGACGACGTGGTCGCGCTCGCGCTCGTCGGCGACGGCGGCACCAGTGAGGGCGACTTCCACGAGGCGCTGAACTTCGCGGCCGTGTGGCGCGCCCCGGTCGTCTTCCTCGTCCAGAACAACGGCTTCGCGATCTCCGTCCCGCTGGACAAGCAGACCGCCGCCCCCTCCCTGGCCCACAAGGCCGTCGGCTACGGGATGCCGGGCCGCCTGGTGGACGGCAACGACGCGGCCGCCGTGCATCAGGTCCTGACCGAGGCGCTGGCCCACGCGCGCGCGGGCGGCGGTCCGACGCTGATCGAGGCCGTGACCTACCGCGTCGACGCCCACACCAACGCCGACGACGCGACGCGCTACCGGGGCGACGCCGAGGTGGAGGCCTGGCGTGCGTACGACCCCGTGGCGCTCCTGGAACGGGAGCTGACCGCGCGCGGACTCCTCGACGAGGACGGGATACGGGCCGCGCGCGAGGACGCCGAGTCGATGGCCGCGGACCTGCGCGAGCGCATGCACCAGGACCCGGTGCTCGACCCCATGGACCTGTTCGCCCACGTGTACGCCGAGCCGACCCCCCAGCTCGTCGAGCAGCGGGACCAGGTACGGGCCGAGCTGGCGGCCGAGGCCGAGTCGGCGGGGGCGGGCCGATGACCACCGTCGCCGTCAAGCCCGCCACCATGGCCCAGGCCCTCACATGCGCGCTGCGCGACGCCATGGCCGCCGACCCGGCGGTCCACGTCATGGGCGAGGACGTCGGCACGCTCGGTGGTGTCTTCCGCATCACCGACGGGCTCGCCGAGGAGTTCGGCGAGGACCGCTGCGCGGACACGCCGCTCGCCGAGGCGGGCATCCTCGGCACGGCCGTCGGCATGGCGATGTACGGGCTGCGACCCGTCGTGGAGATGCAGTTCGACGCCTTCGCCTACCCGGCCTTCGAGCAACTCGTCTCGCACGTGGCGCGCATGCGCAACCGCACGCGCGGGGCGATGCCCCTGCCCATCACCGTCCGCGTTCCCTACGGGGGCGGCATCGGCGGCGTCGAGCACCACAGCGACTCGTCCGAGGCGTACTACATGGCGACTCCGGGGCTCCATGTGGTCACGCCCGCGACGGTCGCCGACGCCTACGGGCTGCTGCGCGCCGCCATCGCCTCCGACGACCCGGTCGTCTTCCTGGAGCCCAAGCGGCTGTACTGGTCCAAGGACGCCTGGAACCCCGAGGAGCCGCAGACCGTCGAGCCCATAGGGCGAGCGGTGGTGCGCCGCCGGGGCCGCAGCGCCACGCTGATCACCTACGGGCCGTCCGTCCCCGTCTGCCTGGAGGCGGCCGAGGCGGCACGGGCCGAGGGCTGGGACCTCGAGGTCGTCGACCTGCGTTCCCTGGTGCCGTTCGACGACGAGACGGTCACCGCGTCGGTGCGGCGCACCGGGCGGGCGGTGGTCGTGCACGAGTCGGGCGGGTTCGGCGGGCCGGGCGGCGAGATCGCAGCCCGGGTGACCGAGCGGTGCTTCCACCACCTGGAGGCGCCCGTCCTGCGCGTCGCCGGCTTCGACGTCCCGTATCCGCCGCCCATGCTGGAGCGGTACCACCTGCCCGGTGTGGACCGGATCCTGGACGCCGTGGGGCGCCTGCAGTGGGAGGCGGAGAGCTGATGGCCCAGGTGCTGGAGTTCCGGCTGCCCGACCTCGGCGAGGGGCTGACCGAGGCGGAGATCGTCCGCTGGCTGGTGCGGGTCGGGGACGTGGTCGACGTCGACCAGCCGGTGGTGGAGGTCGAGACGGCCAAGGCCATGGTCGAGGTGCCGTGCCCGTACGGAGGCGTGGTCACCGCGCGCTTCGGCGAGGAGGGCACGGAACTGCCGGTGGGCGCGCCCCTGCTGACGGTCGCCGTGGGCGCCCCGTCCGGCGAGGACCGGGGCGGCTCGTCCGACGGGGACGGAGGCGGCTCCGGGAACGTGCTGGTGGGCTACGGCACCGGGGCACCCCCCGCGCGGCGCAGGCGGGTGCGGCCCGCCGACGGTACGGCGGTCGCCGGGACCCTTGCGGCGCCCTCGCCCGCGGCGCCCCGGACGCCGTCCCCGGGCGCGGCCCCGGCGCGCCCCGACGGACCCGTGCCGGTCATCTCCCCGCTCGTCCGCCGCCTGGCCCGGCAGCACGGCCTGGATCTTCGGACCGTGCCGGGGTCGGGCCCCGAAGGGCTGATCCTGCGAGCCGACGTGGAGGGCGCGCTCCGCGCCGCCGCCACCCCCGCCCCGGCCCCGGCCCCCGCCGAGGCACCCGTGGTGGAGCACGGGGCGGCCGCCGCCCCCGGCACCCGCGTCCCGCTCCGCGGCGTCCGGGGTGCCGTCGCCGAGAAGCTCTCCCGCAGCCGGCGGGAGATCCCGGACGCCACCTGCTGGGTGGACGCCGACGCCACGGAGCTGCTGAACGCCCGCGCGGCCATGAACGCGGCCGACGGGCCGAAGATGTCGCTGCTGGCCGTGCTGGCCCGGATCTGCACCGCGGCGCTCACCCGGTTCCCCGAGCTCAACTCCACGGTGGACACCGAGGCACGCGAGGTGGTCCTGCTGGACGAGGTGCACCTGGGATTCGCCGCGCAGACCGGGCGCGGGCTCGTCGTCCCCGTGGTGCGGGACGCGCACACGCGGAGCGCCGAGTCCCTGACCGCCGAGTTCGCGCGGCTGACGGAGGCCGCACGGGCCGGGACGCTGACCCCCGCGCAGCTCACCGGAGGGACCTTCACGCTGAACAACTACGGCGTCTTCGGAGTCGACGGGTCCACCCCGATCGTCAACCACCCGGAGGCGGCCATGCTCGGCGTCGGCCGGATCGTCCCCAAGCCGTGGGTGCACCGCGGCGAGCTGGCCGTGCGGCAGGTCGTCCAACTCTCGCTGACCTTCGACCACCGGGTGTGCGACGGCGGCACGGCGGGAGGGTTCCTGCGGTACGTGGCGGACTGCGTCGAGCAGCCGGCGGTGCTCCTGCGTTCCCTGTGATCCCCACGGGTCGCATACTCGGGGGGTGACCACGTACGACCCTCCGGGCGGACCACGGCCCGGCACCTCCGACGTGTCCAGCCGTACCGGGCTCGCGTTCGACGCCGTCGTGCTCGCCGGGGGCGCCGCCCGGCGGCTCGGCGGCGCCGACAAGCCCGGCGTCCGCGTGGGCGGCCGGGCCCTGCTCGACCGGGTACTGGCCGCCTGTTCCGGGGCCGCGACCACGGTGGTGGTCGCCGACCCCCGGGAGACCCGGCGGCCCGTGGTCTGGGCGCGCGAGGAACCGGCCGGCGGCGGTCCGCTCGCCGCGCTGGCGGCGGGCCTGGAACACACCACCGCGCCGTACGTCGTCGTGCTCTCCGCCGATCTGCCGTTTCTCGGCCGGATGACGGTGGGGAGGCTGCTGGACGCCCTTCGAGGGAAGGAGGGCCGGGGTGACGGTCCCGACGGCGTACTGCTCAGCGACTCCGGCGGCCGTGACCAACCCCTGGTCGCCGCCTACCGGTCCGACGCCCTGCGCCGCGAACTGGCCGCGCTGGTCACCGAGTACGGCAGCCCGGCCGGACTGCCCCTGCGGCGGCTCACCGGCGCGCTGGAGCTGACCCGCGTCACCGACCCCGTCGCGTCGTTCGACTGCGACACCTGGGAGGACATCATCACCGCCCGGGCACGCATCAGGGAGCATGGTCACGTGTTGGATGAATGGATTTCCGCAGTCAAGGACGAACTGGGCATCGACCTGGACGTCGACACCGGCGTGCTGCTCGATCTCGCCCGGGACGCCGCCCACTCGGTGGCCCGCCCGGCGGCCCCGCTGACCACGTTCCTCGTGGGGTACGCCGCCGCCCGCGCCGGGGGAGGAGCGGAGGCCGTCGAGGAGGCCGCGCGCAAGGCCGCCGCCCTGGCGCTCCGCTGGGCCGACGAGGCCGCCGCCGACGCGGCTCCGGGCACGGCGCCCGAGGCCGGGGCGGCTCCCGCACCCGGCACCACCACGGACGCCGGATGACCGCCCAGGACGCCGAGGAACTGTATGTGGAGGAGGCGCTCGCCTTGGTCAACAACAGGCCCGGACCCGCCTTCTCCGCCACGGCGCAGGCCCCCGCATCCGTCTCCGGAACACCGCACGCGGCCGAGGCACCAGGCCACCGGACGACCCCCTGGCCGGAGGCACGGGCCCTCGCCGAGCGCGCCGCCCGCTCGGCCGGGCGGCGCGCCCCGGTCACCGTCGCCCTGGGCGACGCCCTCGGCGCGGTGCTCGCGGAGCCCCTCACCGCCCTCACCGACCTGCCGTCCTTCGACACCTCCGCCATGGACGGCTGGGCGGTGGCGGGTCCCGGCCCGTGGACCGTACGCGACGGGGGCGTACTGGCCGGGCACGCGGAACCGGACCGCCTCGGCGACGGCGAGGCCGCGCCCATCGCCACCGGTGCCCGCATCCCTCCGGACACCACCGCCATACTGCGCAGCGAGCACGGCCGCACCGACGCGGGGGGCAGGCTGCACGCGACCCGTGAGGTCAACCACGGGCAGGACATCCGGTCGCGCGGCCAGGAGTGCCGTGACGGCGACCAACTGCTGCCGCTCGGCACACGGATCACACCGGTGGTGCTCGGGCTCGCCGCGGCCGCCGGCTACGACACGGTGTCCGTCCTCCCCCGGCCCCGCGCCGAAGTCCTGATCCTCGGCGACGAGTTGCTCACCGAGGGTCTCCCGCACGACGGGCTGATCCGCGACGCGCTCGGCCCGATGCTGCCGTCCTGGCTGCGAGCGCTCGGCGCCGAGGTGACGGCGGTGCGCAGACTCGGGGACGACGCCGACGCCCTGCACGAGGCCCTGCGGACCTCCTCCGCCGACCTGGTCGTCACGACGGGAGGCACCGCCGCGGGCCCCGTCGACCATGTCCACCCCACGCTCGACCGCATCGGCGCCGAACTCCTGGTGGACGGTGTCAAGGTCCGCCCGGGGCACCCCATGCTCCTGGCGCGGATCGGGGAGAGCCGGCACCTCGTCGGGCTGCCCGGTAACCCTCTGGCGGCCGTCTCGGGCCTGTTCACCCTTGCCGAGCCCCTGCTGCGCATCCTCGCGGGACGCGCGGCCCCCGAACCGTACGCGCTGCCCGTGCGGGAGGCGGTGCACGGGCACCCGTACGACACACGGCTCGTCCCCGTCGTCGTGCGCGCCGACCGGGCCGTGCCGCTGCGTTACAACGGTCCCGCCATGCTGCGCGGCATCGCCGCCGCGTCGGCCCTGGCCGTCGTGCCACCCGGCGGAGCGCGCCCTGGAGAAAATGTGGAGCTGCTTCAACTACCGTGGAGCACCGCGGGTATTCAGGTGTGTTTCACGTGAAACAGAGCAGGGGAAACGGCGTGCATTCGACGGGGGAGTGTTTCACGTGAAACTCCCGGGCCATGACGTGATAGCTCGGCAGGCGGACGAGCACCTCGTCACCCATCAGGTGAAACTTCCGAGACAGACGGTCGAGCGTCCCATCCGCCAGGTCGTCAAACGGCTCTTGATGGCCCTGGTCGTGCTGGTCGCGACCGCTTTCATCGTCTATCTCGACCGCGATGGCTACAACGACAACTCCGACGGTCCCGTCGACCTGCTCGACGCCTTCTACTACGCGACCGTCACCCTCTCCACCACCGGATACGGCGACATCACTCCGGTCAGTGACTCCGCCCGGTTCACCAACATCTTCGTCGTCACGCCCCTGCGCGTGATGTTCCTGATCATCCTGGTCGGCACCACGCTCGAGGTCCTCACGGAACGAACTCGCGAGGAATGGCGACTCAACCGCTGGAGGACGGCCTTGAGGGACCACACCGTTGTCATCGGCTTCGGGACGAAGGGGAAGTCCGCGCTGCAGACCGTCCTGGCGACGGGCCTGAGCAAGGAGCAGGTGGTCGTCGTCGACCCCAGCTCGAAGGCGATCGACGCCGCCACGGCACACGGGTACGCGGGGGTCATAGGGGACGCCACCCGCAGCGACGTGCTGCGACGGGCCGAGGTGCACAGGGCGCGCCAGATAATCATCGCCACCCAGCGGGACGACACCGCCGTTCTGGTGACGCTGACCGCCCGGCAGATCAACCGCGCGGCGAAGATCGTGGCCGCCGTGCGGGAGGAGGAGAACGCGCCGCTGCTCAAGCAGTCCGGTGCCGACGTGGTCATCACCAGCGCCAGCGCGGCCGGCCGGCTGCTCGGACTCTCCGTGCTCAGCCCCGCCGCCGGCATGGTCATGGAGGACCTCATCCAGCAGGGCAGCGGCCTGGACATCGTCGAGCGGCCGGTCATAAAGGCCGAGGTCGGACGCGGTGTGCGGGAGATCGACGACCTCGTGGTGAGTGTCGTACGAGGGCACCGGGTGCTCGGGTACGACGACCCGGCCGTCGGTGAGCTGCATCTGACCGACCGGCTCATCACCATCGTCCGGGCCACGCCGAGCACCAAGGTCGCCCCCGGCATGCGGCCGCTTCCCCAGGACCAGTGAGCCGGCGCCGGACCTCCGGTGCGCAGGGCCGAGGGCGCTCCCGTCACGGGGGCGCCCTCGGCCGTACGACGGCCGTCACCTGCGGTTGTACAACCGCATCGTCACCGGGCCGAAGACCAGGACGAACAGTGCCGTCCACCCCAGGGTCCAGACGGTCGCCGCGGCCGGCCAGCCGCCGGCCATCAGTCCCCGCACCGCCGAGGCGAGGTGCGTGACCGGGTTGTTGTCGACGAATGCCTGGAGCCAGCCCGGCATGGTCCGTGGATCGACGAAGACGTTGGACAGGAACGTCAGCGGAAAGATCACCATCATGCTGACGCTCATCACGGACTTCTCGGTGCGCAGCAGCAGCCCGAACATCGTCCAGATCCACGAGAACGCGAACGAGAAGACGAGCAGCAGCGCGACCCCGGCGGCCACCCCTCCGACTCCGCCCGCCGGGCGGTAGCCCAGGACCAGGCCGACCGTCAGCATCACCATCGACGCGATCGTGTAGCGCAGGGCGTCCCCCAGGAGGTACCCGACCATCGTCGACGGCCGCCAGATCGGCAGCGTACGGAAGCGGTCGAAGACGCCCTTCTCGATGTCCGCCTTCACGGAGACACCCGTGTACATCGTGATCATCACGACGGACAGCACCAGGATGCCCGGCAGCAGGTACTGCAGGTACTCCCCCGGGGTCCCGGCCAGGGCGCCGCCGAAGAGGTACGTGTACATCAGCACCATCATGACCGGGAAGGCGGTGACGTCGAAGAGCTGCTCCGGCACGTGCTTGATCTTGAGAACCGCCCGCCAGCCGAAGGTCAGCGACGCCGACAGGGCGCTGGGGCGCGCCGGCCGCTCCATGGCGACCAGCAGGGCGGCCAGCGACTCCGCGCTCACGGAGGCGAGGTCCTTGCTCCCGGCGGGGGCCGTGGTCGTCATGCCGCCACCTCGTCCTTCGTGCCGCGCCCGGTGAGGGCGAGGAACACCTCGTCGAGACTGGGCTGCCCCAGGGAGAAGTCGTCGACGGTGACACCGCTGCGGGCCAGTTCGGCGAGCGCGCGGGCGGCCTGCTCCGCCGCGCCCCGTCCGCCCGCGCCGACGCGCGCCGTCAGGGCCACCGGATCGGACTCCAGCTGCACCTCCGCGTCGAGCACCAGCCGCAGCACCTCTCCGGCCCGCCGGCGCTGCGCCGCGTCACGCAGCCGCACATGCACCGAGCCCGCGCCGACGGACGCCTTCAGCTCGCCCTTGGTGCCCTCGGCGATCACCGTGCCCCGGTCGATGACGGCTACCCGGGACGCCAGCCGGTCCGCCTCGTCCAGGTACTGCGTGGTCAGCAGGACGGTGGTGCCCTGGGCGACCACCGCGCGCACGATGTCCCAGACCTGGTTGCGGCTGCGCGGGTCGAGACCGGTCGTCGGCTCGTCCAGGAAGAGCAGGTCGGGTGTGTTCAGGATGGACGCGGCGATGTCGATGCGGCGGCGCATACCCCCCGAGTAGTGCTTGACCTGTTTCGCCGCGGCGTCGCCCAGCCCGAAGGCCGTCAGGAGCTGGTCGCCGCGCTCCCGCGCCGCCCTCCTGCCGTGCCCGAGGAGCCGGCCGAGCAGCACCAGGTTCTCGGTGCCGGTCATGTCCTCGTCGACGGACGCGTACTGACCGGTCAGGCTCACCCGGCCGCGCACCGCGTCGGCCTCCCGTACGACGTCGTGGCCGAAGACCCGGGCCCGGCCGCTGTCCGGGCGCAGCAGGGTGGCCAGCATCCGTACGACCGTGGTCTTGCCCGCGCCGTTGGGGCCCAGGACCCCGTAGACCGTGCCGGCCGGCACGGAGAGGTCGACGCCGTCGACGGCCCGGGTCTCGCCGAACGTCTTCACCAGACCCGCGGTCTCGACCGCGAGACCGTCCGTCCGTCCGCTCATCTGTGGGTCCTTCCGCGGGACGGGTCCCGGTGGGCGGGGCCACGCAAGGGAGACCACCGTGGTCTCCGGACTCATCGGTCGCCATCGGGACCCATCGGTTGCCGTCGGGTGCCGGGCTCGCACAGCCGTGTGTCTCCACGGTCCCTCTCCCGGACACCGGCCGCATCACGAGGCGGTCGCGTACCTCCGCACGGGCCGCCTGCCCGGGGAGTAGCGTCCCTACCATGTACGCGATCACGATTCCTGAACCCGGTGGGCCCGAACAGCTGGTGTGGGCCGAGGTACCCGACCCCGAGCCCGGCGAGGGCGAAGTACTCCTCGAAGTGGTGGCGGGCGCCGTCAACCGCGCCGACATCATGCAGCGTCAGGGCCACTACGACCCGCCGCCCGGCGCCTCCCCGTACCCCGGCCTGGAGTGCTCCGGACGGATCGCCGCGCTCGGGCCCGGCGTCTCCGGATGGGCGGTGGGCGACGAGGTGTGCGCGCTGCTCTCGGGCGGCGGGTACGCGGAGAAGGTCGTCGTCCCGGCCGGGCAGCTGCTGCCCGTGCCCACGGGCCTCGACGTCCGGCAGGCGGCCGCGCTGCCCGAGGTGACCTGCACCGTCTGGTCGAACGTGTTCATGGTGTCCCACCTCCGTCCCGGTGAGACGCTCCTCGTGCACGGCGGCACCAGCGGCATCGGCACGATGGCGATCCAGCTCGCCAAGGCCGTCGGCGCCCGGGTCGCCGTCACGGCGGGCACCCGGGAGAAGCTCGACACCTGCGCCGGTCTGGGCGCGGACATCCTGATCAACTACCGCGAGCAGGACTTCGTCGAGGAGATCGGGCGGGCCACGGACGGTGCGGGCGCGGACGTCATCCTCGACAACATGGGCGCCAAGTACCTCGACCGCAATGTGCGCGCCCTCGCCGTCAACGGGCGCCTCGCCATCATCGGCCTGCAGGGCGGGGTGAAGGGCGAGCTGAACATCGGGATGCTGCTCGGCAAGCGCGCCGCGGTCAGCGCGACCTCGCTGCGCGCCCGCCCGCTCGGCGAGAAGGCGGCCATCGTGGCGGCGGTGCGGGAGCACGTGTGGCCGCTGATCGAGGGCGGCGACGTACGTCCCGTCATCGACCGGGAGCTCCCGATGAGCCGGGCGGCGGAGGCCCACCGGGTGCTGGAGGAGAGCGGGCACGTCGGCAAGGTGCTGCTGGTGAGGGAGTAGGGGCTCGCGCCCCCGCGGTCGGCGCACCCGCCCCGGACGTCTCACGGCCGGCGCAGACGCAGTCCGACGACGGCGAGGCCCAGGCCGAGACCGATGAGGATCAGACCGCTGCCGAGGGGCAGCGCCCGCCCGGCGGGCTTGCCGACGGCCTTCTGGGCGGCCTGCTCGGTGGCCTCCGCGGTCGCGTCCCCGGCGGTCCCCTCGTCGGGCAGCGCGGTGTTCCGGGACGGCCGGGGCGGGTGCGCCGACCGCGGGGGCGCGGACCCGTCGGGATCCGTCTCGCCGGAGCCGCCGTCGACGTCGGCCTCGGCGGCCGCGGTGGTGCCGTCGGCTCGTCCGGGCCGCTCCCGTCCCTCCCCCGCGCGGCTGCCGGCCCGGGACGTCTCCGTGGCCGGTGACCGCCCGGCGGACGTCGGAGGGGCGGGCTGGACGGCTCCGGCCGTCAGGAAGACGGCCGCCAGGGCCAGGGCGGGCAGCTTGCGGGCCGCGCACGGCGGCCGCGGCCGCCGCGGCGGGCAGAACTCGGCGTTCACGCCGGTGCCCCTCTCCGGGACGACGGGACCGTTGGTGTTTCCAGCGGAGTCACACCAGACTCACACGCCACTGCGCACCTCGCACTCCGGGACCGTACGGCCCGCCCCGGAACCGGCCCCGGCGACGCTTGGCGAACAAACCGCGCATACGCGGTGGATCAGACCGCGCGTACGCGGTGGATCAGACCGCGCGTACGCGGTGGATCACCCACCGGCGGGGGCACCAGGGTGATGAGGTGCACACGTGCGAGAGAATGGCGGCATGGAGATGCCGAGGAACGAACGGTCGTCCGAGAACCCCCAGATCCTGGTCGTCGGCCAGGACGGTATGGCACTCGGCGGCGGTGGTGGCGGAGACGACGAATCCCGTGAGATCCCGGTGACGGAGCAGGTGGAGCAGCCCGCGAAGGTCATGCGCATCGGAAGCATGATCAAGCAGCTGCTGGAGGAGGTGCGCGTGGCGCCTCTCGACGAGGCGAGCCGCGCCCGGCTGAAGGAGATACACGCCAGCTCGGTCAAGGAGCTGGAGGACGGTCTCGCTCCCGAGCTGGTCGAGGAACTGGAGCGGCTCTCCCTGCCCTTCACGGACGAGGCGGTGCCCAGCGACGCGGAACTGCGTATCGCGCAGGCCCAGCTGGTGGGCTGGCTGGAAGGACTGTTCCACGGCATCCAGACCACGCTGTTCGCCCAGCAGATGGCTGCCCGGGCCCAGCTGGAGCAGATGCGCCGCGCCCTTCCGCCGGGTGTCGGCGGCGAGGGCCACGAGGAGCCGCACGCGGGAGGCCGTTCGGGCGGACCGTACCTGTGAGGTCCGCCGCGGCGGCACGGCCGTACTGACGGCACGCGATCGACGCGAGAGGGGGCCGGCGCCGGGAGGGCGCCGGCCCCCTCGGTCCCTCCCGGCTCAGGACGGCGGCATCCCCGTGGACACGTCCAGCACGATCTCGGGCATGTCGTCGGGGTCGGCGTCCGTGCCGGAGGAGGGCGACTGGTCCACGACCGTTCCCTCGCCCCAGGTGTTCTCGTCGACGAGCCTGGTCTCGAACTCCCAGCCGGCGGCCCGCAGGCAGTTCCGCACCGAGTCGATGTTCTTGAACTCGAAGCTCGGGATCTGGATCATGCCGGGATCGGCGTACGACTCCCTCGGCTCCGTGCACGCGGTCGTCTCGATGGTCCTCGTCGGGTCCGGGCCCTTGTACCCGGGCACGCCGGACGCCGAGGCCGACGCGTCGGCGCCCGAACCTCCCGTACCCCCTGTCTCGTCGCCGCCTCTGTTCAGCGCGACGGCGGTGATCAGACTCCCGATCGCGACGAGCGAGACGACGACCGCGCCGATGACCACGGCCCGGTTGGCCTTGCCGCCGTCGGCCGCGCCCGCGCCCGCGGCCGGTGCCGGGGCGTGCGGGGTGTGCGGACCGGCGGCGTACGGCGGCGGGGTCGGCGCGCCGTGCTGAGGCGAGTGCCGGGCTCCGTAGGCGTCGGTCCGCTGGGGCGGCTGGTAGCCACCGGGCTGCGGATAGCCGTACGGAGCCGGGGCCGGGCCGGGGAAGGGAGCGGGCGTCGAGGCCGGGGCCGGGTTCGCGAAGGGCGGCGGAGTGCCCGGGCCGTGCGGGCCCGGCTGGTGCCCGGGCGGGTACGGGGTCCGCACGGGTCCGGGCGGTCCCGCCGCCGACCCGTCCACGGGTGGGAAGACGGCGGCGCCCACGCCCGTGCCGCTCGGCGCCGGGACGCCCGGGACGATGTTCGGCGCGGCACCCGGCAGCGACGACGCCACCCGCAGGCACTCGTCCCGCATCGCCCGGGCGCCCGGGAAACGCTCGTTCGGGTTCTTCTTCAGCGCGCGGGCGATCAGCGCGTCCACCGCCGGCGGCAGGGACCGGTTGATCGAGGAGGGGACCGGGGGCTGCTCCTGGACGTGGGCGTACGCGATCGCCAGCGGTGAGTCCGCGTCGAACGGGAGCCGTCCGGTGAGCAGCTGGAACAGCATGACGCCGACCGAGTACAGGTCGGAGCGCGCGTCCACACCGCGGCCCAGCGCCTGCTCGGGCGACAGGTACTGGGGGGTGCCGACGACCATGCCGGTCTGCGTCATGGACGTGACGCCGGACTGCACGGCGCGGGCGATGCCGAAGTCCATGACCTTGACCACGCCGCGCCTGGTCACCATCACGTTGCCCGGTTTGATGTCGCGGTGGACCAGCCCCGTCTCGTGGCTGATCTCCAGCGCGGCCAGCACGTCGGCGGTGATGCGCAGCGCCTTGTCGGCCGGCATCGCGCCGTGGCCGCGGACGTCCGCGGCGAGCACCGAGCCGAGCGGCTCACCCTCGACGTACTCCATGACGATGTACGGCGTCGGTGTGCCCTCGCCCGCGGCGGACCCGCCGGACGGCGGGTCCTCTCCGGTGTCGAAGACCGAGACGATGTTCGCGTGCGTGAGCTTCGCCACGGCCTGCGCCTCGCGGCGGAACCGCTCGCGGAACGCCTGCTCGCGTCCGAGCTCGGTGTGCAGTGTCTTGATCGCGACCTGTCGGTCGAGCACCGAGTCGTGGGCCAGGTGTACCGAGGCCATGCCGCCCTCGCCGAGCAGGGCGAGCAGCCGGTAGCGGCCGCCGGCGAGCGCACGCCCTGCGTAGTGGCCCTGTGCGCCGTCCTGGCTCATGTGCTGGTGTCCCCCATCGACGCGGGCGAAGACTGCTGCTGTGGCTCCCGCGGCCGGCGATTCCGGTGTTTCCTCGTGTGATTCTCGGCCAAGTCTGCCCCAGGGCACGGACACGTCAAGCGGGGTGCCCGTTCCGTGACCGTACGCGCGGGGAACGTCGCACAAGCGTTATGGCGGCCGTGCGGCCGGCCCACGGGATTTGCGCGGGCGGGGCCGTCGGGGTTGGATTGCCGGTCCCTTCCACATCCCGTCCCGGCTCCAAGTCGGACCGGTGCGTCACGTGGAGGCTGTAGCGTGGCCCGACGAAGACCGTAACAACCACCGCGCGGACCGCGGGCAGAAACGACGGCGAGGACTGATGGCACAGCAGCAGCGCGCTCAGGGCCCGTCCGACCCCGAGGCGGCTGGCGGCGGTATGTCAGACGCGCCGGAGATGTGGGGTAACGGCGGGCTTGTCGGAGACGGCCGGTACCGGCTGACAGGCAGACTCGGCCGGGGCGGCATGGCCGAGGTGTTCGCGGCCGAGGACGTACGTCTCGGCCGCACGGTCGCGGTCAAGCTGCTGCGGTCCGACCTGGCCGAGGACCCGGTCTCCAAGGCGCGCTTCACGCGCGAGGCCCAGTCGGTGGCCGGCCTGAACCACCACGCGATCGTCGCGGTGTACGACTCCGGCGAGGACGTCGTGAACGGCACCCCGGTGCCGTACATCGTGATGGAGCTCGTCGAGGGCCGCACCATCCGCGACCTGCTGCTCAACGCCGAGGCACCCGGGCCCGAGCAGGCGCTGATCATCGTCTCGGGCGTCCTGGAGGCGCTCGCCTACTCGCACCAGCACGGCATCGTGCACCGCGACATCAAGCCGGCGAACGTGATCATCACCACTACGGGCGCCGTGAAGGTGATGGACTTCGGCATCGCGCGCGCCCTGCACGGGGCGTCCACGACGATGACGCAGACCGGCATGGTCATGGGCACCCCCCAGTACCTCTCCCCGGAGCAGGCGCTCGGCAAGGCCGTCGACCACCGCTCCGACCTGTACGCCACCGGCTGCCTGCTCTACGAACTCCTCGCGCTCCGCCCGCCGTTCGTCGGCGAGACCCCGCTGTCGGTGGTCTACCAGCACGTGCAGGACATCCCGGTGCCCCCGTCCGAGGTCTCCGACGGCGCCCCGCCGGAGCTCGACGGCCTCGCCATGCGCGCCCTCGCCAAGGAGCCGGACGACCGGTTCCAGACGGCCGAGGAGATGCGCGGCATGGTCCAGTACGGCCTGCAGATGCTGTACGACCAGGGCGGCCACACCGGTACCTGGAACACCGGCCCGGTGGGCACGCACGACGGCCGGCACACCCCGTCCGGGGGCTTCGCCCCCACGACCGCACTGCCGCACGCCGGTGAGGCCGGGACGACGCAGATCCCGCAGCCGATCCTGCCGCAGAACGGCCGCGACGACGGCGGCTTCGAGGGGCGCGGCAACGGGGGCGGCGGCCGCGGCAGGCTGTGGATCCTCGCGGTGCTCGCGGTCGTCGCCATCGCGGCGGGCGTCGCGCTGGCGGTGCAGCAGAGCCAGGACGGCGGGGGCGGCACCCCGGACACGACGAAGTCGCCGAGCGCCACCCAGTCGACCACGGAGAAGGAGTCGCCCAGTGAGTCGCCCAGCGACGAGGTGACCGAGGAGGACACCGGGGGCGGCTACGACACGGGCACCGGCGGCGACACGGAGTACAACCCCCCGTACAACCCGGAGCCGAGCTACCAGCCGTCGTACCCGACGTCCCAGCAGCCGCCGGCCCAGCCGTCGGACACGGTGACGGAGACCGAGGGGTCCACGGGCGACGAGGAGACCTCGACCGGCGGCGAGCAGTCGCCCCCGGCGGACGGCGGCAGCGGGAACACGCCCCCGGCGAACGACGTCGGCGGTACGTCGGAGGGCGGCACCGGAGGCGGCGAACAGGACGGCGGCGTCGGCGGCCTCTGATCGGCACCCTCGCGGAACACTCCGCACACTCCCCACGCGCGCGTGCGGCCCGAACGGGCTCCACGCGCGCGTGGCGTTCGGGGCCGCACCGCCTCACCCGCCTCACCCGGAGAACGCCTCGCACACCGCGTCGTACTCGCGTGTCCACCACACCACCAGCGCGGAGGACGCGGGGAACTGCCAGTCGGCGCGGGTGTCCCCGCGCTCGTAGTGCCAGCGCAGCATCCAGAAGTCGTTGAGCCGCTCCCACCACACGCGGTGCACGGCGGCCGCGAGTTCGGAGGGCGTGGCGCGGGCGGTACGGCGGTACGCGCGCGCATAGGCCCGCACCTTGGGCAGGTTGAGGGTGCCCAGCGGGCGCAGGAAGAAGATCACCGCGGCCCGCACCGCCTCCTCCGCGCGGGGCTGCACGCCGAGCCGGTCCCAGTCGACGATCGCCGCCGGGGCCGCCCCCTTGTAGAGCACGTTGAAGGGGTGGAAGTCGCCGTGCACCCAGCCCACGGAACCGCCCCGCGGGGGCCTGTGGTCCGCGTACTGTTCGAGGAGTCCGCGCCGCTCCAGGAGGCGGCGGCGGGCGAGCTCGTCGAACGTGTCGGCCGGCCGGTGGCGGCGTACCCGGCCGAGCAGGTCGTCGATGAGCGCCAGGGTGTCGGCCGGGTCGGCACTCGGGGCGGGCGCGGCCGCTGCCCTGCCCTGCTGGGGATGCGGGGGCATCACCCGCTCCAGGCTCGCGTGCACCACTCCCAGGAGCGCTCCCAGCCGTCCGCACTGCTCGGTGGTGAGCTGGCCGCCGTGGCGGTGCCGTCCCTCGACCCACGGGTGCAGGGCGTACGCGTGGCCGCCGATGACGGCGACGGTGCGGCCGTCGCGGCCGGCCAGCGGCGGGGCCACCGGGACGCCCAGGTCCGCCAGCCGCTGGGTCGCCCGGTGCTGGCGGGCGATGGCCGCCGGATCGGCGGTCTCGGGGTCGAAGTGGTGCTTGAGGAAGTAGCGGCCGTGCGTGGTGGCGAGCCGGTAGCCGCGGTTGAGCAGCCCCTGGTCGACGGGGACACAGGTCAGCGCGGACCCGGCGGCGTACCGGCGCAGCAGGTCGCGCAGCGGGGGCGTGTGAAGCTCGGGAGGTGGTACAGACGAGCGCAGCACGCGCCAGATGTTAGGGCACGTCCCGGTGTCGCTGAGCTCGCGCTTGTCACAGACAGTCGTCTTCGGTCACTTCACGTGCGGGAGCTGGCGGTCCCCGCCGTGGGCCACCCGTCCGGGGCATGTGCGGTGACGAACTGCGGCTCGACCTGCAGGTACACAGGCTCGAAGGCCGGCCCGGGCTCCGCGGCCGCGCCTCCGAGACACCGCGTCACCCTCGTCCGGCCTGCCTGCGTGCCACGTACGCGGCGGCCTGTGCGCGCCTCTGCATGCCGAGCTTGGCCAGCAGTCCCGACACGTAGTTCTTGACGGTCTTCTCGGCGAGGTGCAGCCGCTCCCCGATCGCCCGGTTCGTGAGCCCCTCACCGATCAGTTCGAGGATCCTGCGCTCCTGCTCGGTGAGCGTCGCCATCGGGTCGTCGCCGTCCCCGCGTTCCTCCGGCGGCCCTTCCGGCACGCGCGCGCGGGACACCGGGCCGAGCAGGAGGTCCCCGGCGGCGACCCGCCGGACCGCGGCGAGCAGTTCTTCACCACGGAGGTCCTTCAGGACGTACCCGGACGCGCCCGCCGCGACCGCGCCGGACAGCGCCTCGTCGTCGGCGTACGAGGTCAGCATCAGGCACTTGACGTCCCCGTCGCGCGCGCGGGTCCGCCGGCACACCTCGACGCCGCTGCCGTCCGGGAGCCGGACGTCCAGGATCGCGACGTCCGGGCGGACGGCCGGAATCCGCTCCAGCGCGTCGGCCGCCGTGCCCGCTTCGCCGACCACCTCGATGTCGGGCTCGTCCGCGAACAGCTGGTGCAGCCCACGGCGGACGATCTCGTGATCATCCAGGATGAACACGGTGATTCTTCCGGTTGCGGGCACGGAGCCAGTCTCACACAGGAGGCACGCTGCCGCGTCCCGTCCCCGGGCGTCGTGAATAGGCCACTCGAACCCTTCCCGTGCTCCGTGTGGCCGGGATAACGTGCCGGTGTTCCGGCCCCCTGCGAGGCTGTGACCAGTGCTGTGACCAGCAACAGTGCCCGGCAGGCGCGGGTTACTTGGACATCCGAGTACGCGAATACTTGGAAATCCAAGGAAATGCGCAGGTCAGGGAGGGTTTCACAGGAATGTGGAGCACTGGGTAACGTGCTTTGTTGCAGGGCGCTCGCCGGGGCACCTGTCACGCCTGTTCCCGGCCGAGGGCGCCCACCCCGTGCCCGGGTTGCGGGAGCAGGCGAGCCGCTTCCCCAGGCTCCGAAAGAGCAGGGGGGACTCCCAGCCCACCCGGCGACCCCGGGGGCCGGACCGACGGAGGAGCACACGTGACCGTGGAGAGCACTGCCGCGCGCAAGCCGCGACGCAGCGCGGGAGGCAAGGCCGGTACCACCGGCAGCAAGCGCAGCACCACCGGCACCAAGAGCACCACCCGTGCCGCTGCCGGCACGGCGCGGGGCACCGAGCCCGAACTCGTCCAATTGCTGACCCCCGAGGGCAAGAGGGTCAGGAACGCCGAGTACGACCCGTACGTCGCGGACATCGGCGACGAGGAGCTGCGCGGGCTGTACCGGGACATGGTGCTGACCCGTCGTTTCGACGCCGAGGCGACCGCTCTCCAGCGCCAGGGGGAGCTGGGCCTGTGGCCCTCGCTGCTGGGCCAGGAGGCCGCCCAGATCGGTTCCGGGCGGGCCACCCGCGAGGACGACTACGTCTTCCCGACCTACCGCGAGCACGGCATGGCCTGGTGCCGCGGGGTCGACCCGACCAACCTGCTCGGCATGTTCCGCGGCGTGAACAACGGCGGCTGGGACCCGAACGGGAACAACTTCCACCTCTACACGATCGTCATCGGCTCCCAGGCGCTGCACGCGACGGGCTACGCGATGGGCGTGGCCAAGGACGGCGCGGACGCGGCGGTGATCGCCTGCTTCGGCGACGGCGCCTCCAGCCAGGGCGACGTGGCCGAGGCGTTCAACTTCGCCGCGGTCTACAACGCGCCGGTGGTGTTCTTCTGCCAGAACAACCAGTGGGCGATCTCCGAGCCCACCGAGAAGCAGACCCGGGTGCCGCTCTACCAGCGCGCGCAGGGCTACGGCTTCCCGGGCGTCCGCGTCGACGGCAACGACGTGCTGGCCTGCCTCGCGGTCACCAAGTGGGCCCTGGAGCGGGCCCGCCGGGGCGAGGGCCCGACCCTGGTGGAGGCGTACACGTACCGCATGGGCGCCCACACCACCTCCGACGACCCGACCCGCTACCGGCTGGACGACGAGCGGGTGGCCTGGGAGGCCAAGGACCCGATCGCCCGCCTGCGCAGCCACCTGGAGTCCCGAACGGACACGATCGAGGGGTTCTTCGCGGAACTCGAGGAGGAGAGCGAGGCGTTGGGAAGGCGGGTGCGCGAAGCGGTGCGTGCCATGCCGGACCCGGACCGTTTCGCGATCTTCGAGAACGCCTACGCGGACGGTCACGCGCTCGTCGACGAGGAGCGCGCCCAGTTCGCCGCGTACCAGGCGTCGTTCGCCGACAACGCCGACGTCGAGGAGGGTGACCAGCGATGACCACGGAGAAGATGGCGCTGGCCAAGGCGATCAACGAATCGCTGCGCAAGGCCCTCGAGACCGACCCCAAGGTGCTCGTCATGGGCGAGGACGTCGGCAAGCTCGGCGGCGTGTTCCGGGTGACGGACGGTTTGCAGAAGGACTTCGGCGAGGACCGGGTGATAGACACCCCGCTCGCGGAGTCCGGCATCGTCGGCACCGCCATCGGCCTCGCCCTGCGCGGCTACCGTCCGGTGGTGGAGATCCAGTTCGACGGGTTCGTCTTCCCGGCGTACGACCAGATCGTCACCCAGCTGGCGAAGATGCACGCCCGCTCCCTGGGCAAGATCAAGCTTCCCGTCGTGGTCCGCATCCCCTACGGCGGCGGCATCGGCGCGGTGGAGCACCACTCCGAGTCCCCGGAGGCGCTGTTCGCGCACGTCGCGGGGTTGAAGGTGGTCTCGCCCTCGGACGCGAACGACGCCTACTGGATGATGCAGCAGGCCATCCAGAGCGACGACCCGGTGATCTTCTTCGAGCCGAAGCGGCGCTACTGGGACAAGGCCGAGGTCAGCTTCGAGGCGATCCCGGACCCGCTGCACGCCGCCCGCGTGGCGCGGGAGGGCACCGACTGCACGCTCGTCGCGTACGGGCCCATGGTGAAGCTGTGCCTGGAGGTCGCCGCCGCCGCGGCCGAGGAGGGCAGGTCCCTGGAGGTCCTGGACCTGCGCTCGGTCTCCCCGCTGGACTTCGACGCGATCCAGGCCTCGGTGGAGAAGACCCGCCGGCTGGTCGTGGTGCACGAGGCGCCGGTGTTCTTCGGCTCGGGCGCGGAGATCGCCGCCCGGATCACCGAGCGGTGCTTCTACCACCTGGAGGCGCCCGTCCTGCGGGTCGGCGGTTACCACGCGCCGTATCCGCCGGCCCGGCTGGAGGAGGACTACCTGCCGGACCTGGACCGGGTGCTCGACGCCGTCGACCGCTCGCTGGCGTACTGAGGGAGAGGGTCGTGACGACGATGACCGAAGCGTCCGTTCGCGAGTTCAAGATGCCGGACGTGGGCGAGGGGCTCACCGAGGCCGAGATCCTCAAGTGGTACGTACAGCCCGGGGACACGGTCACCGACGGGCAGGTCGTCTGCGAGGTCGAGACCGCGAAGGCGGCCGTCGAGCTGCCGATCCCCTACGACGGTGTCGTGACCGAGCTGCACGTTCCCGAGGGCACCACGGTCGACGTGGGCACGGCGATCATCGCGGTCGACGTGTCCGGCGGCGCACCCGCCGAGGAGGCGCCCGCGGCCGGGGCCGCCCCCGCGCCGGAGGCGGCCCCGGACGGGCCGGCCGCGCCGCAGGCCCGCGAGGCGGTCCTCGTCGGGTACGGCGTGGCCACGTCCTCGACCAGGCGCCGCCCCCGCAAGGGCGCCCGGCCCGCGGAGCCCGCCGCGACCACGCCGTTCGAGGCGGCCCCCGCGCCCCAGGGCGTGGGCGGCGAGCTGAACGGGCACGGCGGCCCGCGGCGCCCGCTGGCCAAGCCGCCGGTGCGCAAGCTGGCCAAGGACCTCGGGGTCGACCTGGCCGCGGTCACGCCGTCCGGCCCGGACGGCGTCATCACGCGCGAGGACGTGCACGCGGCGGTCGCACCCACGGCCCCGGCGGAGCCCACGGCCCCGCAGCCGGCCGCGCCGCGGACCGTCCCCGCGCAGCCCTCCCCGGCCGCGGCCCCCACGGCGCCGGCCGCCCCGGCGGCGCCCGCGGTGTCGTACGACACCGCGCGGGAGACCCGCGTCCCGGTCAAGGGGGTCCGCAAGGCGACGGCGGCGGCGATGGTCGGCTCGGCGTTCACGGCGCCGCACGTCACCGAGTTCGTGACGGTCGACGTGACCCGCACCCTGAAGCTGGTCGAGGAGCTGAAGCAGGACAAGGACATGCAGGGGCTGCGGGTGAACCCGCTGCTGCTCATCGCCAAGGCCCTGCTGGTCGCGATCAAGCGCAACCCGGAGATCAACTCCTCCTGGGACGAGGCGAACCAGGAGATCGTCCGCAAGCACTACGTGAACCTGGGCATCGCGGCGGCGACCCCCCGCGGTCTCATAGTGCCGAACATCAAGGACGCGCACGACAAGACCCTGCCGCAGCTGGCCGAGTCGCTGGGCGAGCTGGTGTCCACGGCACGCGAGGGCCGTACGTCTCCGGCGGCCATGCAGGGCGGCACGATCACCATCACGAACGTCGGCGTCTTCGGCGTCGACACGGGCACGCCGATCCTCAACCCCGGCGAGTCCGCGATCCTCGCCGTCGGTGCGATCAAGCTCCAGCCCTGGGTCCACAAGGGCAAGGTCAAGCCCCGCCAGGTCACCACGCTCGCGCTCTCCTTCGACCACCGGCTGGTCGACGGGGAGCTGGGCTCCAGGACACTGGCGGACGTGGCGGCGATCCTCGAGCAGCCCAAGCGGCTGATCACCTGGGCGTAGCCGGCCCGGCGGCACGTGCGAGGGGAGGGGCCCGCCGGAATGTCCGGCGGGCCCCTCCCGGCCGTGGTGCATCGTTCCGCCGGTGCCGTCGGCGGGCGAATCGTTCCGCTACTTCAGGGCGAAGCCGAAGTCCATCAGCTTCTTCGCGTCCGCCGTGCGGGTGGCGGCCGACGACGACGTCAGGACGGCCCCCACGACCGTCCTGCCGTTGCGGGTGGCCGCGAAGACGAGGCAGTACTTGGCCACCGTGCCGGAGCCGGTCTTCACCCCGATGGTGCCCTGGTACTCGCTGAGCAGGTTGTTGGTGTTCGACCAGTTCATGTAGCGGTAGCCGCCGCTCTTGGTCGTCACCTTCTGCTGCGTCGACTTCGTTCCCACGATCGTGCGGAAGGTGCTCGACTTCAGCGCGGTGCTCGCGAGTTTCGACAGGTCCCGCGGCGTCGAGTAGTTGGCGCCGTTGCTGATGCCGTCGAACGAGTCGAAGTTGGTGTTCGTCATGCCGAGGCTCTTGGCGGTCGTGTTCATCTTCGAGATGAACGACTGCACCCGCGCCTCCCGGGTGGAGCCGGTGCCGAACTTGTCGGCGAGCGCGTACGCCGCGTCGCAGCCCGACGGGAGCATCAGCCCGTACAGCAGCTGGCGGACGGTGACCTTGTCGCCGACGATCAACTGGGCGGAGGAGGCGCCCTTGTTGACGATGTAGTCGCTGTACGCCTTGTCGATCGTGACCTCGGCGTCGAGGTTCAGGTTCTTCTCCGACAGCACGACCTGGGCGGTCATGATTTTTGTTGTGGAGCCGGTGGCCCGCGCGGTGTCCGCGGTCTTGCTGTACAGGCTCTTGCCCGTGGCGTCGTTCATCACGAACGCGCCCGGGGCGTCGATGGTGAACTTCACGGGGGCGGCGTGCGCGGGTGCCGTGCCGAGAGCGCCCGTCGCGACCAGCGCGCCGGTGGTCATCACGACGGCGACGGCTCTGCGCGCCCGCACGCCCTGTATGCCGGAAATCAAGTCGAGTACCCCGATCACGTCGTAAGTCTGCGGAAAACAGAAAACGGAAAACAGAAAACAGTCACTTGAGCGTGGTGGAACGGTCACCCGTGGGTGGCATGGGAGGACCGCTTCTCCTGTGACATGTACGTAGCACGAATGGTTGCGTGGTTTCCGGGACGAACATCGGGTGGAGTGGTTCCTGGGCGGGACGGTCCCGGTATGTGGACGGGGGCCGACATGCGTACGTGTTGTATCTATCCTGTCGGCATGCCATCAGCACCGTCCGTGACCATCAAGCAACCACCTGCTGCCGACCGGGTGTACGCCCATGTCAAACAAGGAGTCCTGGAACGCCGCTACGAGGGCGGGACACTGCTCACCGAGGGCGAGCTCGCCGACGCGGTCGGAGTGTCCCGGACGCCGGTGCGCGAGGCGCTGCTGAGGCTGGAGGTCGAGGGCCTGATCAGGCTCTACCCGAAGAAGGGCGCCCTCGTGCTGCCGGTCTCCGCGCAGGAGATCGCGGACGTGGTGGAGACCCGCCAGCTCGTCGAGGAGCACGCGGTCCGCAAGATCGCCCCGGCCTCGCCGCAGCTGATCACGCGTCTGGAGGAACTGCTGGAGCAGCAGCGGACGCAGGCCGCGGCCGGGGACTTCGCCGCCGCGGCCGTGACCGACCGCAGCTTCCACGCCGAGATCGTCCGCAGCGGCGGCAACGAGATCCTCTCCCGCCTCTACGACCAGCTCCGCGACCGGCAGCTGCGCATGGGCGTCGCCGTGATGCACGCCCACCCCGACCGGGTCACCAAGACGCTCACCGAGCACCAGGAGATCCTGGAGGCGCTGCGGGCCGGTGACGCGGACGCCGCGGTGGACATCGTCCACCGGCACGTCAGCTGGTTCTCCAACCTCGCGCGGGGTGAGGTCCGGTGAGTTCCCCGAAGGGCTCCGCCCAGGCCGCCCGGCTGCCCGGTGACCCGCCCGGCGGCCGGCGCGCGATCGCCGTCTGGAGCGTCGGCGTCCTCGTCTACTTCGTCGCGGTCGTCTTCCGTACGTCGCTGGGGGTCGCCGGCCTCGACGCGGCCGACCGCTTCCATGTGAACGCCTCCGCGCTGTCCACCTTCTCCATCCTCCAGCTGCTGGTGTACGCGGGCATGCAGATACCCGTGGGCCTGATGGTCGACCGGCTCGGCACCAAGAAGGTGCTGACGCTGGGCGCCGCGCTCTTCACGGTCGGCCAGCTGGGCTTCGCCCTGTCGCCCACCTACGGCATGGCGCTGGCCTCGCGCGCGCTGCTGGGCTGCGGTGACGCGATGACGTTCATCAGCGTGCTGCGGCTGGGCACCCGCTGGTTCCCCGCCCGGCGCGGCCCGCTCGTCGGCCAGCTCGCGGGGCTCGCGGGCATGGCGGGCAACCTGGTGTCGACGCTGGTGATCGCGCGGCTGCTGCACGACGTGGGCTGGACGGCGGCGTTCGCGGGCAGCTCGGCCCTCGGCGCCGTGGCCCTCGTTCTCATGCTCCTCTTCCTCAAGGACCACCCCGAGGGGCACGAACCGGCGCCGGTCGCGCACCAGGGCGCGGCGTACGTGCGGCGGCAGATCGCGGCGTCCTGGCGGGAGCCGGGCACCCGGCTCGGGCTGTGGGTGCACTTCACCACGCAGTTCCCGGCGATGGTGTTCCTGCTGCTGTGGGGCCTGCCGTTCCTCGTGGAGGCCCAGGGGCTGTCCCGGGCGACGGCGGGCGAGCTGCTCACCCTGATCGTGGTGTCCAACATGGTCATCGGCCTGGTCTACGGGCAGATCATCGCCCGGCACCACGCGGCGCGGCTGCCGCTGGCGCTGGGCACGGTGCTGGCCACGGCGGCCGTCTGGGCGGCCACGCTGGCCTACCCCGCCGATCATGCGCCGATGTGGCTGCTGCTGGTGCTGTGCGTGGTCCTCGGCGCCTGCGGCCCGGCCTCGATGATCGGCTTCGACTTCGCCCGCCCCGCCAACCCGCCCGAGCGTCAGGGGACGGGCTCCGGCATCACCAACATGGGCGGTTTCGTCGCCTCGATGACGACGCTGCTGGCGGTCGGCGTCCTCCTGGACGCCACCGGCCAGAACTACGGCATCGCCTTCTCGTCCGTCTTCGTCCTCCAGACCCTCGGCCTCACCCAGATCCTGCGCCTGCGCAGGCGCGCGGCCCTGCGCGAGCGCGAGCGTCTGGTGGCGAGCCGGGTGGAGACGGTGCACGTACCGGCGTGACGGCCCGCCGGAGCGGAGGCGGGGCCGGCCGGGCGCCGCGGGAGCGGCACCGGCCGGCTACACCGTCACCGCGAACGACCGCAGGATCGCCGCGATCAGCTGGGGGTCGCCCTCGCCCTTGATGCGGTCGGCCACCGCGTCGGCGGTCACCCGGCCGCAGGCCAGCCGGACGTACGTCTCCCAGTCCAGGGCGAGGGCGGCGGCGGGACCCAGCGCGGGGCTGGTCTCCAGCGTGCCCCGCCCCTGGATGTCGACACGGACGGTGCGCAGGAACTCGATCGGGCCGTGCACGTCGAAGACGACCGCGGAGCTGCGCGGTGCCTGCGCGTCCTCCGCGACCACCTTGGGCAGCACGGAGAGCAGTTCGTCACGGACCACGTAGGCGCCCGGCGAGTCGAGGTTGCCCGGCCGGCCGAGCGCCGTGCGCAGGTCCTGCTCGTGCACCCAGACGTCGAACGCCCGGTTCCGCATGGCCTGTTCCAGGGTCAGCTCCGCGCCGAGCGGACCGCGCACCGTCGTCCCCGGGTCCCGCGACTCGTTCCGCAGCTGGCGGTTGCGGCGGATGATCGTGTACTCCAGCTCGGCGGTCATCTCCGGGCCCGTGTGGTGGCGGCGGGCGTCGACCTGCATCTCCATGTAGCGCTGGTGGTCGGTGCGCACGTGGTACAGGTCGCGCGGCAGCGTGTGGATGGGGCGCGGGTCGCCGAGCATCTCGCAGTCCATGCCGATGACATGGGAGACGATGTCCCGCACCGACCAGCCGGGGCATGGCGTCCGGCGGTTCCACTCGCCCTCCACGAGCGGTGTCACCAGTTCGGATATCGCGTCCACGGAGTGGGTCCAGGCGTCGGCGTAGGGCTGGAGGGTGGGATGCAGACTCACGGAACGGGACCCCTCGGGCGGTCGGTGCACGGGCAGGTGCAGTCGGCTGACGGGAACGGCTGACGGCGGTTTCGGTGGGGGCGGTGACGGCGCGGGCGGGTGTCGTAGTCGGGAGACCCCCAAGTTACGCCGCTGCGAGGCACCCCGGCAGTGCTTTCGTGTGACGATCGTAGGCCCGTGTGGTCGGCTCGAATGCCAGGACGGTGGTACTGTGCGCGCCGCGCTCGCTCGGGAACGGTGCATACGGGGACGTACCGGCTGATCGGCGACGACGATGGGCTGCCGTGCTCGTACGGGAACGAGCCGAAGAGGTGGGACGTCGCGGGACACGCCGGCCGCTTCACGGGCCGCACGTGGAGCAGGGGCGCCCGGCGGACACCGGACGCCCCTGCTCTTCGGCCGACGGCCCGGCGAACCGGTGCCGGCCTACCGGTAACCCGCCCGTATGTCGGCGTCCCGGTCCTCGTCGGACGAGCGGCGCGGCGCGCTCCGCACTCCCAGGTGCCCGGGACCGTCCTCCGGGTCGCGCCCGGGCTTCTCGTACGGGTCGTCGCGACAGGGGTCGTACGGATCGCGCCCGGGCGCGCCGTCCTCGTACGCGGCGCGGTCACGCGTGCCGGAACCGCCGGTCTGATCTGCCATGGAACCACTCCTCGGAGGTGTCCCCCCTGCGCGAAGAGCATCTCTCCGTCAGGGCATGAACGCATCCGGTGCGAGCTCGCACACGGTGCGTGACGAGTTGTCCACAGGCTCGGCGGCGCGTCCCGGACTAGTGGCACCCTTGAGCCATGAGCGACCTCGCACCCCGCCGCGCACGTGTCCGCGCCCCCGAGCTGATCGGCAAGGGCGGCTGGCTGAACACGGGCGGCGAGCAGTACACCCTCGCCGACCTGCGAGGACGGATCGTTGTCCTCGATTTTTGGACCTTCTGCTGCATCAACTGCCTGCACGTCCTCGACGAGCTGCGGGAGCTGGAGGAGAAGCACCGGGACACCGTGGTGATCATCGGCGTGCACTCGCCGAAGTTCGTGCACGAGGCCGAGCACCAGGCCGTCGTGGACGCCGTGGAGCGGTACCACGTCGAGCACCCGGTGCTGGACGACCCCGAGCTCGCCACCTGGAAGCAGTACGCGGTACGGGCCTGGCCCACGCTCGTCGTGATCGACCCCGAGGGGTACGTCGTCGCCCAGCACGCGGGCGAGGGCCACGCGCACGCCATCGAGAAGCTGGTCGAGGAGCTGGAGGCCGAGCACGAGGCGAAGGGCACGCTGCGGCGCGGCGACGGTCCGTACGTGGCGCCGGAGCCCGAGCCCACCGTGCTGCGCTTCCCCGGCAAGGCACTGGTGCTGCCGGGCGGAAGCTACCTGGTCAGCGACACCACCCGGCACCAGCTGGTGGAGCTGGACGCGGACGGCGAGACGGTCCTGCGGCGCATCGGCTCGGGCGCGCGCGGCTTCGCGGACGGCACGGCCGCGGCGGCGAGCTTCAACGAGCCGCAGGGCCTCGCGCTGCTGGACGACGGCGCGGTGGTCGTGGCCGACACCGTCAACCACGCGCTGCGCCGGCTCGACCTGGAGACCGGGTACGTCACCACGCTCGCCGGGACGGGCCGCCAGTGGTGGCAGGGCTCGCCGACGTCCGGCCCCGCGCGCGAGGTGGACCTGTCGTCCCCGTGGGACGTCGCGGTCTTCGGCGGACGCGTGTGGATCGCCATGGCGGGCGTCCACCAGCTGTGGACGTACGACCCGGCGGGCGACGGCGAGGGCGGCACGGTCGCCGTCGCGGCCGGGACGACGAACGAGGGGCTCGTCGACGGACCGGGCGAGCAGGCGTGGTTCGCGCAGCCGTCGGGGCTCGCGGTCTCCGCCGACGGGGAGCGGCTGTGGCTGGCCGACTCCGAGACGAGCGCCCTGCGCTGGGTGGACCGGGAGGGGGCCGTGCACACGGCCGTCGGCACCGGGCTGTTCGACTTCGGTCACCGCGACGGCGCGGCGGAACAGGCCCTGTTCCAGCACCCGTTGGGCGTGACGGCCCTGCCGGACGGCTCGGTCGCCGTCAGCGACACCTACAACCACGCGCTGCGCCGCTACGACCCGGCGACCGGCGAGGTGACCACGCTCGCCACGGATCTGCGGGAACCGTCGGACGCGGTGCTCGTCGGGGACGACATCGTGGTCGTGGAGTCCGCCCGGCACCGGCTGACCCGGCTGCGGCTCCCCGAGGAGGCCGTGAAGGTCGCCTCGGTGGCGCACCGCACCCAGCGCGCGGCCACCGACGTCGCCCCGGGCGCCTTGCGGCTGGACGTGATCTTCCAGGCTCCGGCCGGTCAGAAGCTGGACACCCGTTACGGTCCCTCGACGCGCCTGCTGGTCTCCTCGACCCCGCCGGGGCTGCTGCTGAAGGGCGAGGGCGCGGACACCGACCTGTCCCGCACGCTGGAGCTCGACCCCTCCGTCCCCGAGGGCGTGCTGCACGTCTCGGCGATGGCGGCGTCCTGCGACGACGACCCGGCGAACGAGTACCCGGCGTGCCATGTCCACCAGCAGGACTGGGGCGTCCCGGTGCGGATCACGGACGGGGGTACGGACCGGCTGCCGCTGGTGCTGGCCGGCATGGACGCCTGACCCGTCCGGCCCGGCCCCCGCGCCGGCACGTGCCGACGCGCCCGGTCCCCTCGGCCGGGCGCGCCACGGCTGTCACCGCCTCGGCTGCCGTCGCGCCGGTCAGATGCCGGTGTACCCGTCGCGGTGCTGGTGCTCCTCGGTCACCACGGGAGTCGTGGGCGGCACCACCACGCGCCTCCTCCTGGCGATGCTGCTGAACGTCGCGACACCGATCAGTCCGACGATCATGAAGATGACGCCGACCAGGTCGAGGTTGACCCCCTGCATGTCCCAGTCGGTGGCGAACGTGAGGATGGCCCCCACGGCTATCAGAATGATGCACCCGCCCAGGCCCATGAGTGCTTCCTCCCTGTCCGGTCCGGTCGTTCCGGTGAGATCCGGTCAACTCCGTGTACCCGGACGGGCTTCAGCCATGCGGTCCGTTGTGCGACGGGCGTGTGTTCAGCCTTCCAGGAAGGCGGCCAGGGCGCTCGCCAGCAGCAACGGGTCGTCGGCACCGCACAGTTCGCGGGCGCTGTGCATGGACAGGATGGCCACGCCGATGTCGACCGTCCTGATGCCGTGGCGGGCCGCCGTGATGGGACCGATGGTGGTGCCGCAGGGCATGGAGTTGTTGGAGACGAAGGACTGGAAGGGGACGCCCGCCTTCTCGCAGGCGGCGGCGAAGACCGCGCGGCCCGAACCGTCGGTGGCGTAGCGGTTGTTGACGTTGACCTTGAGGATGGGGCCGCCGTTGACGCGCGGGTGGTGCGTCGGGTCGTGCCGCTCCGCGTAGTTGGGGTGCACGGCGTGGCCGGTGTCGGAGGACAGGCAGACGGTGCCGGCGAAGGCTCTCGCCCGGTCCTCGTAGGAGCCGCCGCGCGCGAAGACCGAGCGCTCCAGGACCGATCCGAGCAGGGGGCCGTCCGCGCCCGTGTCCGACTGGGAGCCGTTCTCCTCGTGGTCGAAGGCGGCGAGCACGGGGATGTACGGCAGTGAGGCGCCCTCGCCGCCGGCGACCGCGGCCAGCGCCGCCGCGCCCGCGTGCACGGAGAGCAGGTTGTCCATGCGGGGCCCGGCGACGAGGTCCCGGTCACGGCCCAGGAGGGCGGGCGGCTCGACGGAGTGGACCATCAGGTCCCAGCCGGTGACCGAGCCGTGCTCCAGCCCCGTCTCCTCCTCCAGGAAGGCGATGAGGTCGCCGTCGCGGACGTCGTCCCCGAGACCCCAGACGGGCTGCAGGTGGCGCTGCTTGTCGAGCTTGAGCCCGTCGGAGGTGACCGAGCGGTCCAGGTGGATGGCGAGCTGCGGGACGCGGAGCAGCGGGCGGTCCACGTTCACCAGGCGGCTCGTGCCGTCCCGCAGGGAGAGCCGGCCGGCGAGCCCCAGGTCGCGGTCGAGCCAGGAGTTGAGCAGCGGGCCGCCGTACACCTCGACGGCCACCTGGCGCCAGCCGTGCGCGCCGGAGTCGGGCCGCGGCTTGACCCGCAGGTTGGGGGAGTCGGTGTGGGCGCCGACGATGCGGAACGGGGTGTGCGCCGCGGCGCCCTCGGGGACGTACCAGGCGACGATGGCGCCACCGCGCAGCACGTACTTGCCGCCGGTCGTGCCGTCCCAGACTTCCGTCTCCTCGACCTGGCGGAAGCCGGCCTTCTCCAGCCGTGCGGCGGTGTTCGCCACGGCGTGGTAGGGCGAGGGGCTCGCCGCCAGGAAGGCCATCAGCTCGTCGGTGTGTCCGCGGTCGAAGCGGAGCTGGGCGCGGGAGACGCTGGATGCGGAGGCGGTGCCCGGATCCGGGCTGGCGCTTGTGCTCATGGTGTTCACCTTAACGACGGACGAGGGCCCACTCCCGGTGCCGGGGAGCAGGCCCTCGTGAGGGGGATGTGGAGAGTCGGGCGGACGGAGGGGTTCCGTTTGCCCGGACACCCCGTCGTGCGTGCCCGTTCGAGGGCCCGCCTCGTCCGCCCCGCTCCGCGTCCTCGGCCTAGAACGCCGCCTCGTCCAGCTCCATCAGGTCCAGGTCCACGCCCTCGGCGACCTTGCGGGCCAGGGTGACGCCCGGCAGGACGGTGGCCGCGAAGAACTTCGCCGCCGCGATCTTGCCCTGGTAGAACGCCCGGTCCTTGGCCGAGGCACCGGACTCCAGCTTCTCGGCGGCGACCGCGGCGCCCTTGAGCAGCAGGTAGCCGACGACCACGTCACCGGAGGCGAGCAGCAGGCGGGTCGTGTTCAGTCCGACCTTGTAGATGTTCTTGACGTCCTGCTCGGTGGCCGCGAGGTCGGTGAGCATCAGGCCGACGACGGCCTCCAGCTCGACGGCGGCCTTGGCGAGGTGGTCCCGGGCGCCGGCCAGCTCCTCGCCGCCGGTGCCGAGCGCCAGGAACTTCTTGATCTCCTCGGCGAGCTGGTTCAGCGCGGCGCCCTGGTTGCGGACGATCTTCCGGAAGAAGAAGTCCTGGCCCTGGATCGCGGTCGTGCCCTCGTACAGGGTGTCGATCTTGGCGTCGCGGATGTACTGCTCGACCGGGTACTCCTGGAGGAAGCCGGAGCCGCCGAAGGTCTGCAGCGACTGGGCGAGCTGCTCGTAGCCCTTCTCGGAGCCGTATCCCTTGACGATCGGCAGGAGCAGGTCGTTCAGGGCCTCCAGCGCGGCCGTGTCCTCGCCGGCGGCCTCCTTGACGGCTATGTCGTCCTGGACGGAGGCCGTGTAGAGCACCAGGGCGCGCATGCCCTCCGCGTACGCCTTCTGCGTCATGAGCGAGCGGCGCACGTCCGGGTGGTGCGTGATGGTGACCTTGGGCGCCGTCTTGTCCATGAAGTTGGCCAGGTCGGGGCCCTGGACGCGTTCCTTGGCGTACTCCAGCGCGTTGAGGTAGCCGGTCGACAGGGTGGAGATCGCCTTCGTGCCGACCATCATCCGGGCGAACTCGATGATGCGGAACATCTGGCGGATGCCGTCGTGCCTGTCGCCGATCAGCCAGCCCTTGGCGGGGTGGCGGTCGCCGAAGGTCATCTCGCAGGTGTTGGAGGCCTTCAGGCCCATCTTGTGCTCGACGTTCGTGGCGTAGACGCCGTTGCGCTCGCCCAGCTCGCCGGTCTCGAAGTCGAAGAGGTACTTCGGGACGAGGAAGAGGGACAGGCCCTTGGTGCCGGGTCCGGCGCCCTCGGGACGGGCGAGGACGTAGTGGAGGATGTTCTCCTCCATGTCGTGCTCACCGGAGGTGATGAAGCGCTTCACGCCCTCGATGTGCCAGGAGCCGTCCTCCTGCTGGACGGCCTTGGCGCGCCCGGCGCCGACGTCCGAGCCGGCGTCCGGCTCGGTGAGCACCATGGTGGAGCCCCAGGTCCTCTCGACCGCGATCCGGGCGATCCTCTTCTGCTCCTCGGTGCCCTCCTCGAAGAGGATGCGGGCGAACGCCGGGCCGGAGGAGTACATCCAGACCGCCGGGTTCGCGCCGAGGATCAGCTCCGCGTAGGACCAGATCAGGGACGGCGGAGCGGTGGTGCCGCCGATCTCCTCGGGCAGTCCGAGCCGCCAGTACTCGGAGTCCATGAAGGCCTTGTAGCTCTTCTTGAAGGACGCCGGGACCGGCGCGGTGTTCGTCTCCGGGTCGAAGACCGGCGGGTTGCGGTCGGCGTCCGCGAAGGACTCGGCCAGCTCGTTCTCGGCCAGGCGGGTCAGCTCCGCGAGGACGCTCTTCGCGGTGTCCGTGTCCATCTCCGCGAACGGGCCCGTGCCGTACAGCTTGTCGCGCCCGAGGACTTCGAAGAGGTTGAACTCGATGTCGCGGAGATTCGACTTGTAGTGCCCCATGGCGACGCCTCCGTGGAGATATCGGCGAGGCACTGGATCCTCGCGCTAGTTCACGTACCAACAAGTAGCATCGATGATGCTACCCGCGAGTAATAAGGCGCAACCCCTACCGGGTGAGGTGTGACAAGGCTCTTACAGGGGTGTGACGGGGCTCTCGCGGGGGCGCCCGGGGGATTGTTGCCGGAGGAACGATGCTGCGGCACCCGGGGGTTGACTACTCTGTGCGGCATGTACGGCTACGACCAGACCGCGGGCCCCCAGCAGCAGTACGCCCCGCCGCCCCAGCAGCAGATGGGCGGCGGGTACGGCCAGCAGCCCCCGCTCTACCCCGAGCCGTCCCCGCCCTCGCTCGCGGACGCGGTGCGCGCCTTCACCACGGGCCAGATGGCCGCCGAGGACTTCCAGCAGATCTTCGCCACCTCCAAGGTCTACTGCCCGCGCGGTGACAACCCCGGCTTCCTCGCGCTGCACAACACCCAGCAGCCCGTGATCCCGATGTTCAGCTCGCTCAAGGAGCTGCGCCGCTACGCCGGCAAGGAGTCCAAGTACTTCGTGATCACCGGCGCGGAGGTCATCGACCTGCTGCCCACCGGCTACGGCTTCGTGCTCGACATGGAGGGCGAGCACCGCATGGTCTTCGACGCGAAGGCGGTCGAGCAGATGGTGGAGTTCGCGATGCGCAGGATGTACGGATAGCCGGTACGGGGGCCGGTACGTGCCCGCGGAGTCCGGGAGCCCGGAGGGAATGCCCTCCGGGCTCCCGCTGTTTCGGGTAGCAGAAAGTTCAACTCTCAACTAAACTCGGAGCACGAGGAGGTACCGACATGCCTGCGGTGACCGTGGAGAACCCGTTGACCCTGCCCCGCGTGGCCGCCCCGGCCGACGCGGTGGCCCGCCCCGTGCTGACCGTCACGCACGTACATCATCGACGGGACCTTCGACCACCAGGACAGCCACGGTGGCGGCGGCACCATCACCAACGGCGACACCCAGTGGATGACCGCGGGCGCGGGCCTGCTGCACATCGAGGCCCCGCCGGAGCAGCTCGTCATGTCCGGCGGGCTCTTCCACGGCGTCCAGCTCTGGGTGAACCTGCCGGCCAGGGACAAGATGATGGCCCCGCGCTACCAGGACATCCGCGGCGGCAGCGTCCAGCTGCTCACCTCCCCGGACGGCGGCGCGCTGCTCCGCGTCATCGCCGGTGAGCTGGACGGCCACGAGGGCCCCGGCATCACGCACACGCCGATCACGATGATCCACGCCACCCTCGCGCCGGGCGCGGAGGTCACCCTGCCGTGGCGGGAGGACTTCAACGGCCTGGCGTACGTGCTCGCCGGGCGTGGCAGCGTCGGCGTGGAGCGCCGCCCGGTCCGGCTGGGCCAGACGGCCGTCTTCGGCGCCGGGTCCTCGCTCACCGTCCGCGCGGACGAGAAGCAGGACGCGCACACCCCGGACCTGGAGGTCGTCCTGCTCGGCGGCCGTCCCATCCGGGAGCCCATGGTCCACTACGGCCCGTTCGTGATGAACACCCAGGACGAGCTCCAGCAGGCCTTCGAAGACTTCCAGAAGGGCCGTCTGGGGTCGGTCCCGGCGGTGCACGGGATGACCGGGGACGGCATCTGACGCCCCGCTGACCGCGGCTCACCCGGGCGGGCCGTCCGAACAGGACGGCCCGCCCGGTGCGTGGTCGGGTGGACGGTGTGCAGCTGCTTCCCGAGCCCGTACGCCGTCTGGCGGCCTGGTGCGCCGTCGTCCTGCTGGTGTCCGGGGTGGTGTACGTCGCCGTCCGGCTGTGCGCCGCGTTCCGGACCGCCGTCATCCCGGTCCTGCTCGCCCTGCTCGGCACCGCGCTGCTGAGGCCGCTGTACCGGCAGCTCGTCCGGGCGAAGGTCAACCGCTCGATCGCCGCGGGCGTCACCTGTGCCGCGGTCGTGGCGGTGGCCGGCGGCGCCGTCTACATCGTGGTGGCCGCCCTCGTCGACAGCGGCGACCAGATCGTCGCCTCGCTCCGGCAGGCCGCCGAGTCGATCACCGAGCACTTCGGAGCCGCGGGCACCTCCCTGGACGACCTGGCCGCGAACTCCCGCGACCTGCTCTCCCGGTTCGGCGGCACCGCCGCGTCCAACGTCATCCACGGGGTCAGCGTCGTCGGCGAGGCCATCGCCATGGCCGTCCTCGCGCTGCTGCTCGTCTTCTTCTTCCTGCGGGACTCGCGACGGGCCGCCGACACCCTGCGCGCCCTCTCCCCGGGCGGCGCGGGCGACACCGTCGAGGCCATGGCCCGGCGCGCCTTCGAGGCCGTCGAGGGGTTCATGCGCGGCACCACCCTCATCGCGCTCATCGACGCCGTCTGCATCACGGTCGGGCTGCTGGTCCTCGGCGTCCCGGGAGCCGTGGGGCTCGGCGCGCTCGTCTTCGTCGGCGCGTACATCCCCTACCTGGGCGCCTTCATCTCCGGGGCGGTCGCCGTGCTCGTCGCCCTCGCCGACCGCGGGTTCGTCATCGCCCTGTGGGCCCTCGGCATCGTCCTCGCCGTGCAGCTCCTGGAGGGGCACGTCCTGCAGCCGGTGATCCAGAGCCGTACGGTCCAGATGCACCCGGCGGTCGTCATGGTGGCCCTGACCGGGGGCGCGGCCGTCGCCGGGATCCTCGGCATGCTGCTGGCCGTACCGCTGACCGCGGCGGTCTTCGGGGGCGTGCACGAGATGCGGGCGCGGTACACCATCCGGGAACCGTCCGGCTGACCTCCCGGCCCACCGGACGTCAGGGCGCGCCCTCCGCCGTCACCGCCTCCTCGAACTCGAACCAGATGCTCTTGCCCTCGCCCCGCGGGTCCACCCCCCAGGCGTCGGCCAGCAGCTCCATCAGCACCAGTCCCCGGCCGGAGGACGCCAGCTCGCCGGGCTGCCGCCGGTGCGGCAGGTCGTCGCTCGCGTCCGTGACCTCGACCCGCATCCGGCGGGCGGCCGGACCGGTCCCGTCGGCGGGCGCGGCCCCCGTGGCTCCGGTGACCTCCGCGACCAGCAGGGCGTCCGCGTCCGTGTGCACCAGCACGTTGGTGAGCATCTCCGAGACGAGCAGCACCGCCGAGTCGACCTGGTCCTCGTCGCGCCAGTCGTGCAGCAGCTCTCGCAGGTGGCGGCGGGCTCCGGCGATCCGCTCGGGTTCCGTCTGGGCGACGGTGAGCGCCGTACGTCGGACCGGCGGCCGTCCCGGTCCGGTGCCGCCGCGGCCGCCCGCCCCCTCGCCCTGCCGGCTCAGCAGCAGTACCGCTATGTCGTCCTCGCGGCGGTCGGCCAGCGGACCGGTGGTGTGGTGGGAGGAGGGTCCGTGCACGGCCTGCACCAGGGCGTCGGCCAGCGCCTCCACCCCGCCGTCGGACCCGCCGTCATGGGCTTCGAGGATCCGGCGGATCCGGCTCCACCCGGTGTCCAGGTCGTGGCCGCCGGTCTCGATCAGGCCGTCCGTGCAGATCAGCATGGTCTCGCCGGGCTCCAGGACGAGCCGGGTCGTCGGGTAGTCCGCGTCCGGGTCGATGCCGAGGGGCAGCCCGCCCGCGGTCGACCGCATCAGCACCGTGCCGTCGGGCATGCGCACCGCGGGCTCCGGGTGCCCGGCGCGGGCGATCTCCAGCGTGCCCGTCCCGGGGTCGACCTCGACGTACAGGCAGGTCGCGAAGCGCAGGTCGGCGTACTCCTCGTCGTAGGTGATGCCGTGCAGGAAACGGGAGGCGCGGGAGAGGACCGCGTCCGGGCGGTGGCCCTCGGAGGCGTAGGCGCGCAGCGCGATGCGCAGCTGGCCCATCAGGCCGGCGGCCCGCACGTCGTGGCCCTGGACGTCGCCGATGACGAGGGCGAACCGTCCCGATCCGGACTTCGTCCGGGAGGTTCCGGACGGCAGCGGGATCATGTCGTACCAGTCACCGCCGACCTGGAGCCCGCCACCGGTGGGGACGTACCGGGCGGCGACGCTCATGCCGGGCATCTGCGGGCCCAGGGTGGGCAGCATCGAGCGCTGCAGCCCGTCGGTCAGCTCACGCTCGGTCTCCGCCGCCCCGGCCCGGGACAGCGCCTGGGCGAGCATGCGCGCCACCGTGGTGAGGACGGACCGCTCGTCGGGCGTGAAGGACACCGGGTACGTGAACGCGGCCATCCACGCGCCCATCGTCCGCCCGGCGACGACGAGCGGCAGGAACGCCCAGGACTGGCGACCGAAGCGCTCGGCGAGCGGCCAGGACGCGGGGTAGCGGGCCTTGTAGTCCTCCGGGGAGGACACGTAGACGGCACGGCCGGTACGGGCCACCTCGGCGGCCGGGTAGTCCGTGTCCAGCGTCATGTGGGTGAACGGCTTCTCGTCCCCCGACTGGTGGCCGTGGTGCCCGATGACCGTGAGCCGGTCGCCGTCCAGGCCGAACACGGCCAGCCCGTCCGGCGAGAACCCCGGCATCGACAGCCCCGCCGCGACCCGCAGCACCTCCTCCGTGGAGCGCGCCTCGGCCAGCGCCCGCCCCGCGTCCAGCAGGAACGCCTCGCGCGAGCGGCGCCAGTCACCGGTGACGGGGGTGTGCGCGGCGCCCGGCGGCGGCTCCGTGACCTCCTGGAGTGTGCCCACCAGCTCGAACGCCCCGGTGGCGGGGTCGACGGACGGCTTGGAACGGCTGCGTACGATGCGGACCACCCGGCCGCTCGCGTCCATGACCCGCATCCGGACCTCGGCGATGGTGCTCTCGGCGACGGCGAGCTGGATGACTCCCGCGGCCTCGTTCCAGTCGACCGGGTGGAAGCGGGAGCGCATCGCCGCCTCGGTGAGGGTCACCGGCTCCGACGGCAGCCCGAGGAGACGCGCGGCCTCGCCGTCCAGGGTGACGAGCCCGGCTTCGTCGTCCGCACGCCACAGCCCGGTCGCGAGGGCGGAGAGGACCTCCCCCACGGCGGGCAGGGGCTGATCAGTGAGCATTGCCCCACTTTAAGAACAGTTGATCGGGCCTTGCCACCGAAGGTGTACGGGGCACCCGGATGGCCCACTTACCGCGAGGCCCCGGATGCCCGTGGGGCGACGGGCGGGAAGCGGGCCGTGAGGCGACGGTCGGAAACGGAGGGGAGGCGATGAGGGACCGGCCGGTACCCTGGGATGGCCCGGGCCGTTCCCGGCCGGGCGTTCCCCGATCCGCGAAGGCTGGATGAACGACGATGCACCGGTACAGGTCCCACACCTGCGGCGAGCTCCGCGCCTCTGACGTCGGCACCGACGTCCGGCTGAGCGGCTGGCTGCACAATCGGCGCGACCTGGGCGGCATCCTCTTCATCGATCTGCGCGATCACTACGGCATCACGCAGCTCGTGGCCCGTCCCGGCACGGCCGCGTACGAGGCGCTGGACAAGCTCTCCAAGGAGTCCACGGTCCGTGTGGACGGCGCCGTTGTTTCACGTGGAACCGAGAACGTGAACGCCGACCTGCCGACCGGCGAGATCGAGGTCGAGGTCAGCGAGGTCGAGCTGCTCGGTGCGGCGGCTCCGCTCCCCTTCACGATCAACACCGAGGACGGGGTGAACGAGGAGCGGCGCCTGGAGTACCGCTTCCTGGACCTGCGCCGCGAGCGCATGCACCGCAACATCATGCTGCGCACGGCGGTCATCTCCGCCATCCGCCACAAGATGGTCGCGCTCGGCTTCAACGAGATGGCGACGCCCATCCTCACCGCCACCTCCCCCGAGGGCGCCCGCGACTTCGTGGTCCCCTCCCGCCTGCACGCGGGCCGGTTCTACGCCCTCCCGCAGGCCCCGCAGCAGTTCAAGCAGCTGCTGATGATCTCCGGCTTCGACCGCTACTTCCAGATCGCACCCTGCTTCCGCGACGAGGACGCCCGCGCCGACCGTTCGCCGGGCGAGTTCTACCAGCTCGACGTGGAGATGTCCTTCGTCGAGCAGGAGGACGTCTTCCAGCCCATCGAGAAGCTGATGACGGAGCTCTTCACGGAGTTCGGCGGCGGCCGCGAGGTCACCTCCCCGTTCCCGCGCATCCCGTTCCGCGAGGCGATGCTGAAGTACGGCTCCGACAAGCCGGACCTGCGCGCCCAGCTCGAACTCGTCGACATCACCGACGTCTTCGAGGGCTCGGAGTTCAAGGCCTTCGCCGGCAAGCACGTGCGCGCCCTCCCGGTGCCGGACGTCTCCGCCCAGCCCCGCAAGTTCTTCGACCAGCTCGGTGAGTACGCGGTGGAGCAGGGCGCGAAGGGCCTGGCCTGGGTGCGCGTGGGCGAGGACGGCTCGCTGACGGGCCCGATCGCCAAGTTCCTGACCGAGGAGAACGTCGCGGAGCTGACGAAGCGGCTGGGGCTGGCCGCCGGTCACGCCGTCTTCTTCGGCGCGGGCGAGTTCGACGAGGTCTCGAAGATCATGGGCGCCGTGCGCGTCGAGGCCGCCAAGCGGGCCGGCCACTTCGAGGAGAACGTCTTCCGGTTCTGCTGGATCGTCGACTTCCCGATGTACGAGAAGGACGAGGAGACCGGGAAGATCGACTTCTCGCACAACCCGTTCTCGATGCCCCAGGGCGGCATGGAGGCCCTGGAGAACCAGGACCCGCTGTCCATCCTGGCCTGGCAGTACGACATCGTCTGCAACGGCGTGGAGCTGTCCTCGGGCGCCATCCGGAACCACGAGCCGGACATCATGCTCAAGGCGTTCAACATCGCCGGCTACGACAACGAGACGGTCGAGCGCGAGTTCGCGGGCATGCTCCGCGCCCTCCGCTTCGGCGCCCCGCCGCACGGTGGCATCGCCCCGGGCGTCGACCGCATCGTCATGCTGCTGGCCGACGAGCCCAACATCCGCGAGACCATCGCCTTCCCGCTCAACGGCAACGCCCAGGACCTGATGATGGGCGCGCCGACGGAGCTGGAGGAGACGCGGCTGAGGGAGCTGCACCTCTCGGTGCGGAAGCCGCAGCCGAAGTAGGTCTGTGCCGGGCTCGCCCCCGGACGCACGACGGCCCGGAACCGGAAGCGGTTCCGGGCCGTCGTGCGTAAGCGGCTACCTGGCGCGTTGGAGGATCAGCGTGCGCAGAACGTCTCCGGGGGCCGTCTCCTCGCGTACGACCCGGAGCCCCGCGGTCCGGCACTGCTGCACGACCCAGTCGTGGGCGAGGCGGAGCTTCCGGTAGCTGTGGGCGTCGAGCGTCCAGCCGGAGTCCGAGCCGGCATCCCGGACGTGGATCAGATCGTGCACGACGACCGTGTAGTCGTCGAAGTCGTCCGGGTACTCCAGGAAACACGTCATGATCCGGTCCTCGGCGGCCCGCACCGGCAGGAAGCGGTCGGTGCCGGTGAGGGGGACGGCCAGGTCGCGGTAGGTGAGCACGGCCGTGCCGTCGGGTGCGAGCGCGTTCGCGATGTCGTTGAGCAGCGCGGCCACGTCGCCCCTGGTCGGCAGGTGGGTGAGGGTGTCGCCCAGACAGACGACGGCGTCCGCCGAGCCCGGGCGGACGAGCTCCGGCAGCGCGGTGCGCAGATCGGACCGTACCGGGCGTACGGCGGGCGCGTCGGCGGCGTGCGCGGAGAGCTCGTCCAGCAGGGACCGGCTCAGGTCGACGGCGAGGACCTGGTCGAAGCCCAGATCGGCCAGGGCCAGACTGGTGTGGCCGGGGCCGCAGCCGAGGTCCACCGCGAGCGTCCCGGCAGGGTGCGCCTCGGGTACCACTCCCCACTCCCGCAGCTGCTCGCGCTGGGTCGCGGCGAGGGAGACGAGGTCGCCGCCGAGCATCCAGGTGTAGTGCTCCGCGAGGAACCGGTCGTAGTGGTCGACGGCGGCGGTTGTCATGGAGGCGGGTTCCTTCCCATCTGGCTCCGGTGGCCGACCGGCGCCCGGTGACCGGTGAATGGGGAGGAATCTAGGGTGTGGGGCGGGGAGATGGAGGGCTCACCGAACCTCGTTCGGATCACCGCCCACAATGGCGGCCATGGACGGCATTGATTCGGAGATCCTGGGCCATCTGCAGCGTGACGCACGGCTCACCAACCGTGAGCTGGCCCGGCTGGTCGGCATCGCGCCCTCCACCTGCCTGGAGCGCGTACGGGCGCTGCGGTCGCGTGGTGTGATCACCGGCTATCACGCCGCGGTGCAGCCGCGCGCACTCGGCCGTGCGCTCCAGGCGCTGGTCTTCGCGCGGCTGCGCCCGCTGAGCCGGGACGTGATCGCCTCCTTCGAGGCGTATCTGGCCCAGCTCCCCGAAGTGGTCTCCGTGTTCGTCGTCTCGGGCGACGACGACTTCGTCGTCCACGTGGCCGTGCCGGACATCGAGCACCTGCACGCGTTCCTCATGGACCGTTTCAGCGCCCGCCGGGAGGTCGTGAGCTTTCGCAGCTCGGTGATCTACCAGCAGACCAGTACGCGGGTGCTGACGTCCATGGAGGACGTGGAGTGAGCGGCGTGGAGTGGGCGGCGTCGACTGAGAGCAGAGGTGCCCGCTACCGCGCCACGAACTGCGTGAGTATCGCCTGCACCTCGTAGATGTCCACGCCCTTGGTGAACGTCTTCTGGATCGGCATGGACGCGCCGGAGAGCCAGATCTTGAGCTCGGCGTCGAGGTCGAAGGTGCCGGCGGTCTCCACCGCGAAGTGGGTGATGCTGCGGTAGGGGATGGAGTGGTACTCGGTCTTCTTGCCGGTGATGCCCTGCTTGTCGACGAGGATGAGGCGGCGGTCGGTGAACAGGATGGTGTCGCGGATCAGCAGGTACGCGGCGTGGATCTGCTCGCCGTGCCCCAGCAGCCGCGCGTAGTCCTGCTGCGCCGAGGCCGGGTCGATGCTGTGCGCGTTGCCGAACAGTGCCATGGATGGTCCCCCCTGTGCGGTTGGTCTCTTGTCTCACGTGACGGCCGGAATGGCCGTCACGTGCATGATCTTCATCTTCGCGGCGGGTTGTCCATCGTGAGGGCGTAGCGGGCGGGTAACAGGGCTGCTACTCGGGCTCGGACTCCTCCGGGATGTGACCTCGACGCACGAGTCGCAAAGACTTGACGCTCGCCACACTGAGCACTGCACGACGCTCCCGTCCCCGGGACCGTGCCCGTCGTGACGGCGAAAAGACGGACGGCCCGCACCCCGCGCTCGCGCGCGATGCGTGGGCCGCCTTCCTGACGTGTGCCGTTACGCCGTCGGCTCGCCGCCGAAGCGCTCCTTGTACGTCTCCAGGTCCTCGTCCGTGATCTTGGCGAAGAGGACCGGAGGCACCGTGAAGGAGGTGCCCGCGGTGACCGTGGTCAGGGACTTCGCCTCGTCCGCCGTCACCCACGTCGCCGTGTCGTCCGGCAGGGCGAACGCCGCGCGCATGGCCCTGGCGGAGGACGGGACGAACGGTTCCGAGACCACCGAGTAGAGGTGGATCAGGTTCATCGCCGTACGGAGGGTCTGGGCGGCACCCTCGGGGTTGGTCTTGATCTCCAGCCAGGGGGCCTTCTCCTCCAGGTAGGAGTTGCCGGCCGACCACAGGGCGCGCAGCGCGGACGCCGCCTTGCGGAACTGGAGGGCCTCCATCTGGGTCTCGTACTCGGCGAGGAGGCCGGCGATCTGCTCACCGAGCCGCGCCTCCGCCTCGCCCGCCTCGCCGCCGGCGGGGACGTCGTCGCCGAAGCGCTTGCGGGAGAAGGACAGGACGCGGTTGACGAAGTTGCCGAGGGTGTCGGCGAGGTCCTTGTTCACCGTGGCCGTGAAGTGCTCCCACGTGAAGGACGCGTCGTCCGACTCGGGGGCGTTGGCCATCAGGAAGTAGCGCCAGTAGTCGGCCGGGAGGATGTCCAGGGCCTGGTCCGTGAAGACGCCCCGCTTCTGCGAGGTGGAGAACTTCCCGCCGTAGTACGTGAGCCAGTTGAAGGCCTTGAGGAAGTCGACCTTCTTCCACGGCTCCCGTACGCCCATCTCCGTGGCCGGGAACATCACGCTGTGGAAGGGGACGTTGTCCTTCGCCATGAACTCGGTGTAGCGGACGTCGTCGGCGCCGTCCGGGCCGTACCACCAGGACTTCCAGTCGCGGGCACCCGTCGGGTCCTGGTCGGCCCACTCCTTCGTCGCGCCGATGTACTCGATCGGCGCGTCGAACCAGACGTAGAAGACCTTGCCCTCGGCGGCCAGCTCGGGCCAGGTGTCGGCGGGGACCGGCACGCCCCAGTCCAGGTCACGGGTGATCGCGCGGTCGTGCAGGCCCTCGGTGAGCCACTTGCGGGCGATGGAGGAGGCGAGCTGCGGCCACTCGTCCGCGACCTCGTCGATCCACGCCTCGACCTCGCCCTGGAGCTTGGACTGGAGGAGGAAGAGGTGCTTGGTCTCGCGGACCTCCAGCTCCGTCGAGCCCGAGATGGCGCTGCGCGGGTCGATCAGGTCGGTCGGGTCGAGGACGCGCGTGCAGTTCTCGCACTGGTCGCCGCGGGCCTTGTCGTAACCGCAGTGGGGGCAGGTGCCCTCGACGTAGCGGTCCGGGAGGAAGCGGCCGTCCGCAGGCGAGTACACCTGGCGGATCGCGCGCTCCTCGATGAAGCCGTTCTCGTTCAGCTTGCGGGCGAAGTGCTGCGTCAGCTCCGCGTTCTGCGGGGAGGAGCTGCGGCCGAAGTGGTCGAAGGCCAGCCCGAAGCCGTCGTAGATCGCCTTCTGGGCGTCGTGCGCCTGGGCGCAGAACGCGTCGACCGGGAGGCCCTGCTCCTTCGCGGCGAGCTCGGCAGGGGTGCCGTGCTCGTCGGTCGCGCAGATGTAGAGGACGTCGTGGCCGCGCTGGCGGAGGTAGCGGGAGTACACGTCCGCCGGGAGCATGGACCCCACCATGTTGCCCAGGTGCTTGATTCCGTTGATGTACGGAAGGGCGCTGGTGATGAGGTGTCGAGCCATCGCGGGCTGCTCCCAAGTCGGATTCGTCTACGAACCTTGAAATCCTAGCCGACATGGCCTAGGCCGCCCGCGTCCATTTTGAATGGCGGAAGCGGGCGGCCCGGGAGCAGCTGGTGCGTGTGTGCTGTTGTGATCCGGGTCCTACGGTGCGTTACGGGCGCCAGTCCGCCAGTACGCCCTCGTAGAGCTCGTCGTCCGTCAGCTCGCGCGGGGTCTCGCCGGCCAGGAAGTGCGCGGTGTTGCCCGTCTTGAGCTTGCGGAGGTAGTCGAACGCCTTGTTCTCCGGGTCACCGAAGGCGATGAAGGAGAAGAAGAGGGAGGGGTGCGTCTCCGCGGCCTTCGTGAGGGACTGGGTGGCGGGGGTCTTGGCGTCCGGGGCGCCGTCCGTCTGGAAGAGGACGAGGGCGGGGGTGGTGGTGCCGGTCGAGTCGTAGTGGCTGACGATCTCCTCGACGGCCGCGTGGTAGCTCGTACGGCCCATGCGGCCGAGGCCCGCGTGCAGCTCGTCGATCTTGTTCTCGTGGTCGGTGAGGGTGAGCTCGCCGGTGCCGTCCAGTTCCGTGGAGAAGAAGACGACGTGGACCTTGGCCTCGGGGTCCAGGTGGGCGGCGAGGGCGAGGGCCTGCTCGCCGAGGGCCTGCGCGGAGCCGTCCTTGTAGTACGGGCGCATGGACGCGGAGCGGTCGAGGACGAGGTAGACGCGGGCGCGGGTGCCGGTCAGTCCGCGCTTCCCGAGCTCCGCACCGGCGGCGTCGTAGGCGGTGAGGAGGCTGGGGGCGATGGCGCCGCGCTCGGCGGGGAGCGGTGCCTCGGTCTCGGTCACGGTCGTGGCCTCAGGAGCCGCTGTGGCGGGAGCGGGCTGCGGCTGCTCCGGTGCCGCGTCCGCCTCGGCCTGCGGCTCGGCGGCCTGACCAGGGGTGGAGTCCGCCTCGGGCTCGGGCTCGGTCTCGTCGGCGGAGGTGGGCGCAGCGTTCGGTACGGCGGTTTCCTCGGCAGCGGCCGCCGGTTCCGCGGTGGTTTCGGTCGTGGGTTCGGCCTCGGGTGCCGGGACGTCAGCCGGTTCGGGTTCGGGCGTCGGCTCCGGCTCAGGTGAGGCGTCGGCCTCGGACGCGGGCTGTGCGGCGGGCGTGGGCTCGGTCCCGGCCACCGGTTCGGGTGCGGACTGCGGGTCGGTGGTGGGAGTGGGGGCCGATGCCGGCGGTTCGGTTTCCGCGGCGGGCTCGGGCGTCGGCTCCGGTGAGGGTCCGTCGGTAGCTGACGCGTCGGTCTCGACCACAGGCTCGGGCGTGGTCTCCGGCGTTGCCTCGGAGGTCTCCGAAGCGGTGGGCTCGGGAGCCGTCTCGGTGGTGGGCTCGCGCTGGGGCTCGGCGGCGGTCGACGGGGCCTCGGCCTGTGCGGCCTGCGGTTCCGTGTCGGCCTTCGGCTCGGGCTCAGGGGTCGCGTCGGTCTTCGGCCGGGCGTCGGTCTCGGTCTCGGTCTCGGGTGCCGTGTCGGCCTTCGGCTCGGCGTCGGTCTCCGGTTCGGGCGTGGTGGCGGTCTGCGGCTGCTCGGTCTGCACCTTGGGCTCGGCCTCGGTCTGCACCCTGGGCTCGGCCTCGGTCTGCACCTTGGGCTCGGCCTCGGGCGCCGTGTCGGCCTTCGGCTCGGTCTTCGGCTCCGCGTCGGGCTTCGGCGTGGGCTCCGCGGCGGTCGGCTGCTTCTCGGCCGGACGATCCGTCGTGCCCGGCTGCTCCTCGGCCTCCGGCTGGGGCTCCGTCGCGGTCGGCTGCTTCTCGGCCTCCATGTCGGCCGACGCTTCCTCCGTCTTCGGCTCGGTGGCCGTGGACGCCGGTGCCTTCGCTGCCTCCGGCTCCGGCTCCGGCTCCGGCTCCGGTTCCGTGGCCGGCTTCGGGTGCTCCCGCCGGGGCTCCTCGTTCTGCTGCTCCGCCGGAGGCGTGGGGCGGGGCTTGGGGACCGTGATGTTGTCGAAGGCCGCCGAGACCAGTTCGTCGGCCACGGACGGGGTCGGCTTGGCCACGGGCTCCGGTTCCGGGGTGGGTTCCGGGGACGGGGACGGGACCTCCGCCGCGGTGTCGGGGGCGGCGTCCGGGCGGGGCCGGGGCTCCGGCGGGGTCTGCGAAGCCTCCTGCGTCGGTTCCACGTCCGCCGCGTCGCGCCCCTTGCGCGAGCGGCCGAACGCGTTCCGCAGAAGAGAGAGAATGCCCATGTGCGCGACCCTTCGCGTAAGTTGTGGCCCGTTCGATCCCTGGCCAGGACGGACACGTAAGGTTAGCGGCCGACGTGGGCCGCCTTCCGTATGGGGAGGGGTATGCCGCATACCTCTGCACCACCCCACTGTCAAGGCCGGTCGACACGCCCCAGGTTCACCCCCCGTTCACCCGACGTGCGCACGCACGCATGCATCTCCCCCTAGCGTCACGCTGACACCAGGGACATATGGGGAGAGAAAAGTGCGCAAACTGCTGCCGATCATCGGGACGAACGGGGCGTCGCATCCCGGCGGCCGGTCTGCTCTGACCTGCCGGTTCCGTTGCGGCGACGCCTGCTTCCACGAGGTGCCGAACACCACCGGCAACGAGTACGTCGGCGATGTCATCGCCGGTGCCCTCAGCCGCCGGTCGATGATGCGGGCCGCCGCCGTCGTCACCGTGGCGGGTGCCGCCGGGACGGCCGCCCTGACCGCCGGTGCCCCGGAGGCCCAGGCCGCCCCGGCCACGCACGGCAAGGGCGGGAAGGGCCGGCCCGGAGGGGGGAAGAAGGGGAAGGCCGCGCGCGGGCTCCGCTTCACCCCGGTCGCGCCCAACACCGACGACAAGGTCACCGTCCCCGACGGCTACCGGCAGAACGTCGTCGTCAAGTGGGGCGACCCCATCCTGCGCGGCGCCCCCGCCTTCGACCCGGACAACCAGACCGCCGAGGCCCAGGCCGGCCAGTTCGGGTACAACAACGACTTCCTCGCGCTGCTGCCGATCCCCGGTGAGCGCAACCGCCAGCTCCTCGTCGCCAACCACGAGTACACCGACGAGGTGCTCATGTTCCGCGACTACGACGCGGACAACCCCACCCGTGAGCAGGTGGAGATCGGCTGGGCGGCCCACGGTCTCGGTGTCGTCGTGGTGGAGGAGGACCGGAAGACGGGCCGGCTCACCGCCGTCCCCCGGCACCACCTCAACCGCCGTGTCACCGCCACCACCCGGTTCCGGCTCACCGGCCCGGCCGCCGGCTCCGATCTGCTGAAGACCTCCGCCGACCGGTCCGGCACCACGGTGTACGGCACGCTCAACAACTGCGCGGGCGGTGTCACCCCCTGGGGCACGACGCTGCACGGCGAGGAGAACTTCAACCAGTACTTCGCCCACGGCTCCCGGACCACCGACACCCGGTACGGCATCGGCACCGGTGAGACCGAGCGCAAGTGGGAGCGGTTCGACAAGCGGTTCGACATCGCGCAGGAGCCGAACGAGAGCCACCGCTTCGGCTACGTCGTCGAGCTCGACCCGTTCGACCCCGACTCCACGCCCCGCAAGCACACCGCGCTCGGCCGCTTCAAGCACGAGGGCGCGACCGTGCGGCTCACCTCGGACGGCCGTCCCGTCGTCTACAGCGGTGACGACGAGCGCTTCGACTACTTCTACAAGTTCGTCGGCAGCAAGCGGATGAAGAAGGGCAGCTCGCGGGCGGTCCGCGAGCACAACCTCTCGCTCCTCGACGAGGGCACGCTGTACGTCGCCAAGCTGACCGGCGACTCGCCCGCCATCGAGATCGACGGCTCCGGCACGCTGCCGGACGACGGCGAGTTCGACGGCAGCGGCGAGTGGATCCCGCTGGCCACGGCGACCGCCCGGGGCGCCGTCTCGCACGTCGAGGGCATGACGGCGGAGGAGGTCTTCGTCTTCACGCGCCTCGCCGGCGACAAGGTGGGCGCCACGAAGATGGACCGCCCCGAGGACGTCGAGCCCAACCCGGTCACCGGCAAGGTCTACGTCGCCCTGACGAACAACTCCAACCGCGGTGTCGGATCGAACGCCAAGGCGGACGAGGCCAATCCGCGCAACGCGAACAAGCACGGCCACGTCCTGGAGCTCACCGAGCAGTGGAACCGGGCCGACAGCAAGAAGTTCGCCTGGTCGCTGTTCCTGGTCGCGGGTGACCCGGAGGACCCGGCCACGTACTTCGCGGGCTTCCCGAAGGACGAGGTCAGCCCGATCTCCTGCCCGGACAACGTCGCCTTCGACACGTACGGCAACCTGTGGATCTCCACCGACGGCAACGCCCTCGGCACGCACGACGGCCTGTTCGGCGTCGCCACGCGCGGCGACCGGCGCGGCGAGCTCAAGCAGTTCCTGACGGTGCCGAAGGGCGCGGAGACCTGCGGCCCGGTCATCCAGGACCGGCGCGTGCTGGTGGCCGTGCAGCATCCGGGCGAGCTCGACGGCGCCTCCGCCGGGAACCCGCTGAGCGCGTGGCCCGACGGACCCGGCAGGATCAACCGCCCGGCCGTCGTCGCGGTGTGGCGCGCGGACGGCGACGACATCGGCGAGTGACCGGCCGACGGCACCGAGGGCCTGCGGGGCAGCCGGGCACGACGCGTGCGGACCGTACGTTCGCGCCGGGCGGCTGACGGTCAGGTCCGCCGTACGACGGTGGGGGGCGCCCCTCGGGGGAGGGGCGCCCCCTTCGCCGTCAGCCACTCGCGGTACGCCGGAGCCTGTTCCGCCGTCTCCCAGTACGCGTCCTGGAGCGCCGGGAACACGGCGTCCAGGTACTCCTCCGTGCGGGCCGCGAGCAGCAGCCGTACCCCCAGCGGGTCGCCGTGCAGACGGCGTACGGCCGTCTCGGGGCGGGAGGGCGACGTCGGCTGGCAGACGGTGACGACCTCGCCGCTGGCCACCAGGAACGCGGCCGTCTGGTAGTCGCCGTGCAGGATGCGGGGGCTGAGACCGGCGGCACGCAGCACGCGGTGGACCGCGTCCCACTCGCCGTCGACGGTGGGGTCCAGCATCCAGCGGTCCGCGGCCAGGTCGGCCAGCCGCACCACCGGGCGGGCCGCGGCCGGATGGTCCGCCGGCAGGGACACGAACTGTGGTTCCCGCTCGACCAGGACGCGCAGGCGCAGCTCGTCCGGTATGCGCAGCGGACACCCCTCGACCTCGTGCACGAACGCGATGTCGAGCTGCCCCTCCGCGACCATGCGGAGCAGGGCGTTCGCGGAGACGTCCATCTGCAGCAGGGGCTCCTGCGGGCGTTCCCGCAGCCGGCGCAGCCAGCCCGCCAGGGCGCGGCTCGCGGTGGAGCCGATGCGCAGCTGGGGCCCGGTCACGGCGGCGGCCGCCCGCGCCTCGGCGACCAGGGAGCGCATTTCGGCCACGAGCGGGCGGGCCCGGCCGACGACCACGCGGCCCAGCGGGGTGGGCCGGCAGCCGGTGCGTTCGCGGAAGAACAGCGCGCCGCCCAGCTCCTGTTCTATGCGGCGCAGCTGGGTGCTCAACGAGGGCTGGGCCACGCCGAGCAGGCGTGCGGCCCGGTGCAGGCTGCCCGTGTCGGCGATGGCGCACAACGCGCGCAGGTGCCTGACCTCGACCTCCATGCCTTCGGACACTAAAGCGGAAGCAGCCGTTTCACCAGACGCATAAATCACATGCAAAAGGGGCGAGTTATCCGTTCGCTTCCGGCCGGAGGACGAGCCGATAGCCCCGTGCTATCACCGGTTGCCATCATCACAGCCGTCGCACAGGCGCCCACACTCAGCGATGACGACTTCACCCCCACACACCCCACACCCCCCATGAGGAGTCATCGCATGCGCATGCCCCTGTCCGCTCTCGCGGCTCTCGGTGTCACGGCCCTCGGACTGGCCACGGCGGCGCCCGCCGCGGCGGCACCCGCACCGGAGGCGCGGTCGCAGTCGTCCGCGCAGGCGCAGTGGGCGGCTTACGACGGTTCCAGCGAGGAGGCGGCGGCCAACGAGGCGTTCTTCGAGGCGGTCGTCCGCTCCGTCGCCGAGAAGCGTGCCGCGAGCCCCTTCGGCGCGCAGGCCGTCACCGTCGTCTACGACGCCTCCCGCGCCCCGTCGTTCGCCTCCCAGATAGCCAGAAGCACCCAGATCTGGAACAGCTCGGTGTCCAACGTCAAGCTTGCGGCCGGGTCGGCGTCGAACGCCGACTTCAGCTACCGGGAGGGCAACGACGCGCGCGGCTCGTACGCCTACACCGACGGGCACGGCGGCGGCTACATATTCCTCGACTACGCGCAGAACCGGACCTACGACTCCACGCGCGTCACCGCCCACGAGACCGGCCACGTGCTCGGTCTCCCCGACCGTTACTCCGGCCCGTGCAGCGAGCTGATGTCCGGCGGCGGCCCCGGCCCGTCCTGCACGAACGCCTACCCGAACGCGACCGAGCGCGCCCGCGTCAACCAGCTCTGGGCCAACGGGTTCGCCCCGGCGCTCGACAAGGCGCTCGCCAAGGCCGGGCAGAGCCTCGAGTGACCGGGCAGAACCCCGAGTAAGGCGCCACTTGCCGCCACCCCCCACACGGACGGGCCGCCCTCCCCACAGGGCGGCCCGTTGGTGTGCGCGGACGGCGGCGCGGCGCGGTCCGCTACCGCCGGGCGTGCAGCGTGAGGTCCACGACCAGGGCGCGGTGGTCGGTGCCGGCCAGGTCGAGGAAGCGGGCCCGGTGCGCGGCGAAGTCGCGGGACACGAGGACGTGGTCGATCTGCGAGCCCAGCGCCAGGACGGTGCGGGCGGTGGGCGCGGGCCAGGTGGGGGTGCGGGACCTCCCGGCGAGCCGGGCGGCGTCGCTCATGCCGGTGTCGAGAAGGCGGCGGAAGGCCGCGTGGTCCTGGGAGGCGTTGAAGTCACCGGCGAGGATCGTGGGTGTGGCGGTGTCGGCCGCGGCGTACGCGCGCAGGGCGCCGAGCTCGCGGCGCCAGGTGTCCAGCTGCCCCGGCAGCGGCGGCATCGGGTGGGCGAGCTGGAGCCGTACCCGGTGGCCCGCGACGTCGGCGGTGGCGCCGGGCATGCCCAGGGTGCCGGGGACACCGGCGGCCGGGGTGAGCCGGTGCCGGCTGAGGAGGAGGGAGCCCTCGGAGCCGTACGACTCGACGGCCCGCCGGTACGGGTAGGAGACGGTGTCGGCGGCGCCGGTGTCACCGGCGCCGCCGAAGGCCTCGCCGAGCCTCGTCACGCACGTGTACTCGCACTCCGGCACGAACACGATGTCGGGCCGGTGGCGGCGGATCGCGTCGGCCAGGGCGTCGGCCGCCTGCCCGAACTGCACGTTGGCCGTCAGGACCCGGAGCTCGGCGACGGGGCCGCCGACCGGGTCGCCGGTCTCCCCGTACGGCGCGGTGAACCACGCGAGCGCCCCGAGGACGACGACGCCCCAGACCGCCCCGGTCCGCCAGCGGGCGAGCGCGGCGAGCAGCAGGGCGGCGCCCGCGGGGGCGAGGAGCCACGGCAGGAAGGCGAGGAGCTGGGGCACCGGGGTGATGCCGTCGGTGCCGGCGGCGCGGCATCCGACGAGGACGCTCAGGCCCACGAGCAGCGCTCCCGCGCACCGGGCGGCGACCCGCCGCCCGCGCGTCCGCTTCCGTTCCCCTTCGGCCACCGCCCGCTCGGCCGTCACCGTGTCCACGCCCCGGCCTCCGCCCGCTCGGCCACCGGCCGCCCGCCAAGGGCGTCCCTGTCGAGGACGAGGATCACACGGAGAAGGTTGCGACGGCGCCGGACGGGGCCGGGCGGGGGCCGCGGTCTCACTTGGTCGCGTACGTGTCCCGGGTCGTCAGCAGGGACCAGATGACGAACACGCCGATGGCGATGGAGACCACCGACCAGACGGGGGCGTACGGCAGGAACAGGAAGTACTCGACGACGTACAGCGCCGCCAGGACGACGCCCACCACGCGCGCCCAGGACGCGCCCTTGAGCAGGCCGAGGCCGGTCGCGGCGACCAGCACGCCCAGGACCAGGTGGATCCAGCCCCAGGCGGTGAGGCTGAACTCGTACACGTAGTCGCCGATGAACGCGTACACGGTGTCGCTGGCGATGCCCGCGATGCCGTTCAGGACGCTCAGCACGCCGCTGATCAGCATCAGGACCCCGGCGAACGCGGTGCCGCCGGTCGCCAGGGCCGAGCCCTTCGAGCGGGCCTGGTGCGGCGGGGCCGAACTCGGTGACGGTGCGGTGGGTTGCTGGGCCATCAGGGCCTCCTCGGCTTCGACGGCTCGTCCGCACGCCCGTGCCGGGGCGGGACCGCACCCGGCGCGAGTCGGTCGGACGAGTCGCGATACGGTCCGAACCGCCTCAGATTACTCGCGGGGGGACGAAACCGCGCTGCCCTCTTTCGGCCGGACCGCCCGGTTCAGATCCGGGCCCGGTCCGGTTCCTCGGGCGGGGCCGGTACGGGCGCCGCGGGCGCGCGCCGGGACCGTCCGCCGCGGCCCGTGAGCCACGCGCCCAGCGCCACCGCCGCACCGACCACCACCAGCAGCCACGTCACCACGCGCAGCGTCACCGTGAGGGCGTCGTAGACCGCGGCCACCGCCGCGCGGGACACGTCCGGCGGCAGATCGGTGAGCGTGAGCCGGCGCCCCACGGCCACCGCCAGGCCCAGCGCGGCGCCGCCCAGCGCCGTACCGACACCCGTCGCGAACAGCGCGCGGCGGCGCCGGGCGGCCGCCAGGACGCCCGCCACGGCCAGCGCGGCGGCCAGCGACGGGAGCCAGAACGCGGTGAGCTCCAGCACGCGGTACCCCTTCCGGAGCCGGTCCAGGTCGCCCGCCGACAGGACGGTCACCCTGGTGTGCCCGACCGGGATGCGGTGGGCGAACGGCACGCCGTCGCGCACGAGCTGCCGTTTGACGCGTTCGGCCACGGGCGCGACGTCGAGCGTCACGGCGCCCCCGCCGTCGCCGCGCACCGCCCGCATCACCGCGGCGTGCGTGGCCCGGTTCGCCTCGCCCCAGGCCGTGCGGAACGCCTCGGTGCGGGTGAAGGACCGTACGGCCTCGTGCGTGAACGAGCGCACGGGCGCGTGGAGTGCCGGGGCCACCCGGATCTCCCGCATGATCCCGCTGGTGACCGCTTCCGCGACCGCCTCCCGCACGGCCGGGTCGGCGGCCAGCGGAGCCGTCGCCGCCGCGTACCGGGCCGGGTCCCCGATGCCGTACGTGGCCCAGCCGGCCAGCGCGCCCAGCGGCGCGAACAGACAGGCGAGGGCGATCAGGACCGGCGACAGCAGGCCGGGGACACGTCGGCGCACCCCTTCAGGCAAGACGCGCGGGCCGCGGCGGGCGAGCGGCCGGACCGCGGGTGACTGCAAATGGGCGCGGAGGACAAGCCGAACGGGGCGCGGCGGGCGTGGTCAGGTGGTGCGGCGGCCCTCCGCGTTGTCGTGCAGGGTGTACCGGTACCACGCCACGAGGAACACCCCGACCCCGATCAGCACCGACTGGAGCGAGGCCCGCAGGACGGTGCCGCCGTTCTGGCTGTAGACGAAGCCGTACGCGAGGGCCGCGAACACCGCCCAGGTCACGGCGTGCGGCTCGCGCCGCAGCCGCCGGGCGAGGGTGCGCGCGGCGGCGTACAGGACCACGAACGCGACGGCGCTGACGAAGCCGAGGAGCCAGTTCCCGGCGGTGATCGGTCCGGCGTCGCGGTCGAGGGCCGCCACCCAGTAGCCGTAGACGAGACCGAGCACCACGGGCCACGCCCAGCGCATGACCGTGTGGACGCGCTCACCGAAGACGTCCGGCGTCGACGGGGTCCCGGCCGGAAGGCCGCGGCGCGTCCCCGTCGCGTGTGTCGCGTGCGCCATGGGAGCACTCCTCTCTGTCGTCCCCCGACGTCGCCCCCCGACCTCCAGGGCACACCGGGCGCGAACGGCTGGCAAGTCGGGAAGGTCCGGTTCGCCCGGGAGGGGTGCCTCACGGTCCCTCCCCGGACATCGCCTGTTCGCACCTGCACCGGTTACCGTGCTGCCGTACGTGATCGATGGGGGAGGAACGATGCCCGGAACCGTCCTGCTGCTCGCGGCCTCGCCCGCGGGCAAGGGATGCCTGGTGGACGCGGCGTCCGTGCTCCCGGTGCTCGCGGCCGTCGCCCCGCCGGTGCTGGCCGGTGCGGACACCGCGAACGTCGTGGAGCTGGCCGACCCGCTGGACCCGCAGGCGGTCCTCACGCGGCTGCGGGCCGCCGCGGGCGCGCCCGGCCCGCTGACCGTCTTCCTCACCGGGCAGCTCCAGCTCGACCGCCGCCAGCACCTGCCCCACCTCGCGCTCGCCCGCACCACCCCGGCCACCGTCCGCTACACGGGTTTCCCCTGGCACTGGCTCCGCGAGGAGCTGCGCCTGCGACCGCCGGGCACCACCACGGTCTTCGCCGACCTGCACGCGGACGCCGAGGCGTGGCAGCGCCTGCGCTCCCTGTCCCTGGACGCGGGGCCCGCCGTCGCCGTGCACGGGCGTGTCGCCCCGCCCCCGGCGCGCCGCACGGTCGCGCAGCCCTCGTACATGAAGACGGTCGCGACGATCCTGCGCAGCGGCCACCGCCCGCCGCCCGCGGAGCTCCACCAGCAGGCGCTGACCCGCATCGCGAGCAAGGACCCGAGCACGTACGGAGACGTGGTGCTGTCCTGGGACGCGACGGCGCCCGCGGGCGGGCCCGGCGTGTTCGGCGGTACGGTGCCCGTGGGCGCCGCGCCCGATCCCACGACACCTCCGGCCCCCGCTGCGGCGCCTCCCGCGGCCCCGGTCCCCGAGTCCTCGTACGGTTCCGCCGGTCCCCTCCCGCCCCGGCCGGCCCAGCCCCCCGAGCCGGCCGGGACGCCCGGGGACACCGATCCCGAACCGGACGGCGACCCGCACGCCGCCATCACCGCCGCCGTCCAGGCGGAGCGTCACGACGAGGCCGACGCGCTCGCCGCACGGTGCGAGCGGGCCGCGCGGAAGGCGCACGGGCCCGCGTCCGAGGAGGCGCTGCACTGGGCGGAGGTCCGCGCGGACCTCGCGATGCTCGCGGGCGACGCCGTGCGCAGCTGCCGTACCTGGCTGACGGTCGCCGCCGCGCGGCTGGCCGCGGGGGAGGCCCCGGACGCGGCCGCCGTCGAGACCGCCGTGGACCGGGCCCACCACCAGTGGGGTCGGGTCGAGGACGTGATGCAGGCCAGCGAACTGGGGGCCGTACTGCTGGAGCTGCGGCGGAAGGTGCCGGGCAAGCGGTCGGGAGCGGTGCGGCACGTGGAGCGGCGCCTGACGACGTTCGAGGTCGAGACGCAGCTGCTGAGGGCGCTCTCCTGAGTCGTCGGCCGCCGCGACTACTGCGGCCGTACCGCGTTCGCCGCGGTGACCAGGGCGGCCACCGCGAGCAGCGCGGCGCCGAGCGGGCGGGCGTGGCGGGTCAGCAGTTGGCGGAGCACGGTCACCTCGCAACGGGAAGCGGGGACAACGGCGTATTAAACGGGCTTAATGCGCTGCTTAACGTAGGGGCTCCGCGCGTCAACAGCAAGGGCTCTTACAAGAGTTGGAAGAAAGCACTGGCACAACCCTGCTTACTGGCATGCTTGAGCCATGCCCGAGCGCGACGACCCGGAGACCATCGGGCGCAGAGTGCAGCAGCTGCGCGCCCAGCGCGGTCTCACCCAGCGTCAGCTGGCCGAACCGGCCTACACACCCGCCTACATCTCCACCGTCGAGGCCGGGCGGGTGCGCGCCTCCGACGAGGCGCTGCGGCACATCGCGGGGCGGCTCGGCGTCGCGTACGAGGAACTGACCACCGGCCGGCCCGCCCACCTCGCCACCGACCTGCGGCTGCGCCTGACCGACGCCCAGCGCACGCTCGCCACCGGCGAGGCCCGGATCGCGGCCGAGACCTACGCCACGCTCCTGAAGGAGGCCGAGGAGTACGGGCTCGTCGCCGAGCAGGCCGCGGCCCTCCTCGGACTCGGCGAGTGCGGCCTGGACACGGGCGACCTGACGGCGGCCCTGCGGTACTTCGAACGCGCGGAACGGGCGCTCGGCGACGCACCGCTGCCCGCCCGCGTCCCCGCGCTGCGCGGCCGGGTGGTCGCCCACTACCTGGCCGGTGAACTCCGGTACGCCTGCTACCTGCTGGAGTCCACGCTCGACGAGCTCAACCGCGGCGGACTGCACGACCCCGACGCGCTCCTGCTGCTCTACTCCAGCGCGATCGCCCCGTACATGGACCTGGGCGCCCACGCGCGCGCGGCGCAGGCGGCCGAGCTCGCCCTGGCGCTCGCGCCCCAGGTACAGGACCCGGCGCTGGTGGCCCGCATGCACCGCCAGGTGGCCCGGACGCTGATCGCCGAGGGCCGGACCGCCGAGGCGGACGCCTCCCTGGCCAAGGCGGCCGAGCTGTACCGCCAGCTCCAGATCCGCACCGAACTCGCCAACTGCCACTGGATGCGCGGCTACCTGTACGCGCAGAACGGCGACCTCGCGCGCGCGGAGAGCGAGCTGCGCGAGGCGCGCACCATGCTGGCGGCCAGGCGCGCCGCGCTCTACAACAGCCAGGTGACGGTGGAGCTCGCCGACGTGCTGCACCGGCGCGGCAGGTCGGAGGAGGCCACCGCACTGCTCCACGAGGTGCTCGGCGACCTCTCGCCCGAACGCGGCGCCGTCCACGCCGCCGCCGCGCACCGCCTGCTCGGCATCATCGCCGAGGACGCCAAGGACACGGAGACCGCCGAGGAGCACTACGTCCGCGCGATGAGCCTGCTGGAGCGGGCCGGTGCCGCCGGTGACCTGGCCGACCTGTGCCGGCTCCTCGGCGACCTGCTGCGCCGCACCGGCCGGGTGGAGGCGGCGCTGGACGCGTACCGGACGGGCCTGGGCCACCGCACGGCACCGGGCACCACGACACTGGGCCCGGCCCCGGCCCAGCCGCCGCTGTGAGCCGGACCCTGGACGCCGGGCGTGCGGGTCCTGTGCGGGGCCACAGGGCCGGCGGCCGGCCTCCGGCACGGACGCGGAGCAGGGACGGCGGACCGCACGCGGTGGGGAGGCACATCCCCACGGCCCCCGGTCGCACCGGTCACGGGCCGCTGTCCGGCTCCGCGAGCACTTCGCCTCGTGCGCCGTACACAGTGACCGTCGGGGTCGGGCCCCGAGGACGGCCGGCAGCGTCGGCACCGCGTCCGTAGGACACCCGCGCCGGACTCCTTTCGCTGTCTCCGCGCGTCATTCTCCGCGCGTCGTTCTCCGCGGGCCGTTCTCCGCGGGCCGTACGCCGTGCCTCCTACGCCGGCCGTGGGAGTCCCTCACTCGTTGGCAGCTCCTTGGCTGGTCGGGGACGGCCGGTGGTGCTGCGGTGGACGAAACGTCACGTCCTCGAAAGGCCCCGGCATGCGACGCTCGTACCGTGTTCTCGCCTCGGCGCTCACCGCCGCGGTGCTCCTGGGGGCGGCGGCCTGTGCGCAGCGCGGGGGCGGCGGCGCGGCCGGGCACCGCACCTCCCCGGCGGACAGGGTGAGCCCCGCCGACCCGCCGTCGGCCGCCTCGACCGTCCCCGCCCTGACGGACGCGGGGGCCGCGTCCGCGCTGCTCCGCGCGGGCGATCTCGGAGGCTCCTGGGCCGGTACGGAGGGCGCGGCCACCTGGCGGGACGGGCTGCTCAAGGGGAAGGCGGACCGCCCGGAGTGCCAGGAGCTGCTCGACGGCGTGTACGCCGAGGACCTGCTGGGCGAGCCCAGCGGCGGCTCGGCGGTCGCGGGCTTCGACGACGGCGAGTACGGGGCCCAGCTCCGCCACCACGTGGGCCAGTACAAGGAGACCGCCGTGGACGCGAAACTCGGCCAGGTGCGGGAACTGACCGACGAGTGCGCGGCGTTCGGCGTCGCCGTCGCGGGCGGGCGGACGACACACGCCGTCGAGGTCGCCCCGTTCGACCTGCCCGGCGCGGGCGACGCGCGCCAGGGTCTCCGGATGACCGTGGAGGGCGGCGTCGAGGGCGAGGAGGGTCCGCTGACGCTGGACGTCGCCGCCGTGCGCGTCGGGGACGGTGCCGCGTTCCTGACCCACGGCGGCCTGTACGGCGTCGACGGCGATACCACCCGCCGGGCCGTCGAACGGGGCGCCCAGCGCCTGAAGGAGGCCCAGGAGGCCCGGCGGACGGGGAGGTCCCCGGAGGCGGAGGAGGGCGAGAGCCCGGGAGACCAGGAGGGCCCGAGGGAACCGGAGAGCCCGGCGGCCGGGGAGAGCACGGGCGACCAGGAGCGGAACGAGCAGGAGCAGGAGCAGCAGCAGGGCGGGCAGGACCGGCAGGACGAGCAGCCGGCCGATCAGTTCGACGCCCAGGAGGGCGACGACTGGCAGGACGACTGGCAGGACGGCTGGCGGAGCGGGCTGCAGGGCGGGCAGGACGAGTAGCCGGCGTGACGGGCAGCCGGCCGGACCAGTGCGGGGCCTGCCGGCGCGCGGCCGTCGGATCAGTCCTCCGGCGCCGCCCTCCGCAGGCTCGTGATGCAGGTCGTGAGGGCCTGCTGGAGGGCTTCGAGGCGGTCGAGCATGTCGTCCTCGTAGATGTCGCCGAGGTCGGCCGCATCCTCGAACGTCAGCTCCTCGAAGACCTTCGTGGCCCGCTGGAGGCTGCTGTAGAACTTCGTGCGGCGCTCCTGGACGCGCAGCCCGGGGTCGTCCTCCACGGTCCGCGCGACGAGGGACCTGACGGTGTCGTACGCCTCCGTCACCCACTCGCCGGGGTCCTCGCCGTCGTCCAGCTCGTCCAGCAGGGACAGCCGGCGCTCCGCCTCGGCCCGCAGCTCGGCCGGCGCGTCGATCGTCCGGCCGGCGGGAGTGCGCACCTGGCCGCTGTCCACGATCTGCCGGACGTACCCGACGCGGTCGGCGGAGCGGCTCTCCGTGGCGACCGCCTTCCTCAGCCCGTCGGTGCGCACCACGTCACGGGCCAGCTCCGCCTGGAGGGACGGGTCCTCCCGCATCCGGTCGAGCAGCGCGGCCCGCGCCGCCTGCGCGGTCGAGGGGTCGGCGAGGATCGCGGCCCGCAGCGCCGTCGGGTTCTCGGCGACCTCCAGGGCCTTCGTCGGACGGATGCCCTCCGCCTCGGCGGACGCCGTGATCGCGGCGCCCCGGCCGGAGGACGCGCTGGAGCGGGAGGAGTAGTACGACAGCCAGGCGTCCGCGTCCGGCAGGTCGGTCTCCGCGCCCACGGCGAGCGCCTCGAACTGCGGGACCAGCCCGTCGTCGGCCGCCCTGTCCCACGCCCTGTAGTAGCGCATGACCCGCTCCGGGGAGCAGTCGGCGAGCTCCGCGAACTCCTTCGCCGACACCTTCGGCGTCTCCCCGGCCGCCTGCCCGCCGGGCCGGACGCTGCGGGCCACCTTCAGCGCGAACGCCCAGCCGCCCGTACGCGCGTACACGCCGAACTCCCGGGCGTCCCGCGCCACCGCCTCGTGCACGGTGCCGGGGGCCGTCTCCGCGGCGGGCTCGATCCAGTAGCCCTCGTCGGGGACCGTTGCGGTCAAAGGACACTCTCCCTGGAGGTACGTACGGCACGGCGACAAGCAGGACGTGCATGCTAGCGGTCCGGCTCAGGGCTCGATGAGCCCCACCCGGATCGCGTACCGGGTGAGCTCCAGCCGGTCGCGCAGACCGAGCTTGTGCAGGACGTTCGCCCGGTGCCGCTGCACGGTCTTGGCGCTGATGACCAGGATCTCGGCGATCTCCTTGGAGGAGTGTCCCTCGGCGACGAGCTTGAGCACCTCCTCCTCGCGGGACGTCAGGACGTGCTCGGGTGACTCCTCGCCCCGGCGGACGCGGTCGAGGTAGTGGCGGATGAGGGCGGTGACGGCGCCGGGGTGGAGGAACGGCTCGTCGTTCATCGCGGCCCGGCAGGCGGCGACCAGGTCGCGGTCGGCCACCGACTTCAGGACGTAACCGCAGGCCCCGGCCTTGAGCGCCTGGAAGAAGTACTGCTCGTTGTCGTGCATCGTCAGCATGAGGATGCGCAGGCCGGGTCTGGTGGCGGCGAGTTCGCGTGCGGCCTGGAGACCGGTCAGCCGGGGCATCGCGACGTCCAGGACGGCCAGGTCGACGTCGTGGGCGCGGGCCATGGCGACGGCCTCCGCGCCGTCCCCGGCCTCGGCGGTCACCTCCAGGTCCGGCTCGCGGTCCAGGATGAGCCGCACACCGCGGCGCACCAGCGCGTGGTCGTCGGCGAGGAGGATGCGGACCGGGGGTGGGCCGGGCGGGCCGGTCGTACCGGAGGTGCCGGACGTGTGGGCCATGGTCACGGGTGCTTCCTGGTGACGCCCGGCACGGGCGCGGGGTCGGGCGCGGGGGCGGGTTCGGGGACCGCGGCGACGGTGGAGTCCGGGGCCGGTACGGGGGCGGGGGCCGGCACGGGAGCGGTCAGCCGGATCCGGGTGCCGCTCCGCCGGGCGGACGAGGCGGACGAGGCGGCGGCCGGAGCGGACGGGGCGGAGGCGGCGGGCCAGCCGGACGGGGCGGAGGCGGCGGACAGGGCGGACGGGGTGGAGGCGGCGGACCAGCCGGACGGGGTGGAGGCGGCGGACCAGCCGGACGGGGTGGAGGCGGCGGACCAGCCGGACGGGGTGGAGGCGGCGGACAGAGCGGACGGGGCGGAGGCGGCGGACAGGGCGGACGGGGCGGAGACGATGTCCAGCGTGGCGCCGATGAGCAGGGCCCGTTCGCGCATGCCGCGGATTCCGGCGCCCTCGGGGGCGCCCCCGGTGCCGCGGCCGTCGTCGCCGACGTCGAGCACCACCGAGCCGTCGCCGCCGCGGCGCAGACTCACCTCGACGGTGGCCGCGCCGGCGTGGCGGGCCGCGTTGGTCAGGCTCTCCTGGGCGACGCGGTAGAGGACCAGCTCGGTCTCGTGGTCCAGCGCGGGCAGCCCCGGGTCGAAGCGGCGCAGTACGCGCAGCCCGGTGTGGCCGGCGAACTCGGTGGTGAGCGAGGTCAGCGCGCTGACCAGGCCCAGGTCGTCCAGCACGCCCGGGCGGAGCCGGTGCACCAGCCGGCGGACCTCGTCCAGGCTCTCCCGGGTGGTCTCCTGGGCCTGCCGCAGATCACCGCGCAGCGGCTCGGGCGCCTCGTCCGCCGCCCGTTTGAGGCCGAGCAGGACGGCGGTCATCGTCTGCCCTATCTCGTCGTGCAGTTCCTGGGCGATACGGCTGCGCTCGGACTCCTGGGCCTGGAGCGCGCGGGCGCTGCTCGCGGCCCGCTCGCCCTCCAGACGCTCCAGCATCGCGTTGAACGTACGGATCAGCTCGGCGATCTCGCGATGGCCGTGCACCGGGAGCCGCATGCCGGGGCGGAGCAGGTCGACGGTGGTCATCAGCCGGGTCAGCCGGTCGAGCGGGGACAGTCCGATGCGCAGCAGGGCCGCGTTGGCGACCAGCAGGAGCGCCAGACCGATCACCAGGATGACCGCCTCGGTGAGCAGGACGGGCACGGAGACGGTCACCGGGGCCAGCAGCAGCAGTGCCGTGGCCGTCACCATCACCACGGCGTTGAGGCCGAAGATCCGCCAGAACAGGGACACCGGGATCGCGCCTCCTCTTCCTCGGCTCCCTCGGCCGGCCTTCACTGTGTCCCGCGGCGGCGCACGGAGTCGATGGGTGCCCGCCCCCATTTCCCCGTTTCCCCGGCCTCCCGGCTCCCCGTCCGCCCGTCCGGGGCCGGATGGGTGTCACCGCCGATGGGCAACGGGCGCCGGTTCGGCCAGAGTGGAGGCATGGCCGAACGCAACGGCGGGCGGACGCGAGTGCGAGCCGTCACCGTCCTGTCCCCCGAGGACCTCGCCGCGCTCCGGAGGGACCTGCACGAACAGCGGACGTTCCGCCGGGAGCAGCTCGGGGAGATCGGTGGGGTCTCCCCGGCCCGTGCGGAGGACGCGCGGGGACGGCAGACCGCCGCGCAGCTCGCGGTCCACGTCCAGCTGGCCGCCTCCGCGCGCATGGTGCTGGCCGACGTGGAGGCCGCGCTGGAGCGCATGGACCAGGGCCGCTACGGCGCCTGCCACCTGTGCCTGCGGCCCATCGCCCGCGACCGGCTGATGATCGTGCCGCAGGCGCGCTACTGCGCCCGCTGCCAGCAGGTGAAGGAAGCCGGCCACTAGCACTCTCCCGCACGCTGCTCCTCCCGGAGCGCTTGACGCGCTTTTTAGTTGTGCACAACTTAATTGCGCGCTAAGTTTCTGGTGTGCCGCCGGCCCCGGCGAACACCGTCGGACTGGTCCGACCACGGCACCCGAACCGAGGAGACAGCCATGACCGGGAACACGCCGACCCGCCCCGTCCTCGAGCCCGCAGCCCAGAAGTTCGTCGAGGACACCGCCAATCCGCCGTACCTGTTCGACCTGGGTCCGGTGGAGGGCCGGAAGACGGTCGACGAGGTGCAGTCGGGCGCGATCGCGAAGCCGGCCGTGGACGAGGA
>NZ_BMQK01000023.1 GCF_014648075.1 Streptomyces ruber
CTTTTGGCACGCTGTTGAGTTCTCAAGGAACGGACGCTTCCTTCGTACTCACCGCGAGAGACTCTCTCGGGCTTTCCTCCGGGCGCTTCCCTTCGGTGTTTCCAACTCTATCAGTGTTTTTCCTTCTCTCTGACCGCACTTCCGCAGGCACGCAGAAGTCCACCCCGAGATGAGGATCTGACAAGTTGGATGCTGCCAACCGGTGACGCTGTGGTGCGTCGCTCGGTCCCAGGCAGGTCTACGACTGTACAGGGGCGGTCGGAGCAGAGGCAAATCGTTTGGGCGCCGTCCCACGGTCGCCAACCGGTACGTCTTATGCGGAACCGCCAGTTCATATGTCATACGCTGCACAACAGTGCGCCGTCCGGGACAGGCAGTGACGGCCCATATGAAACTCCTCTGGGAGGTTTCCCATGACCACCGTGACGTCCCCCCTGGCGGGGCGGGCCATCGGACTCGCCGCGGTACCCGACCCCGTCTTCTCGGGGGCGATGGTAGGACCCGGCACGGCGATCGACCCCGTGAGGGAGGCCTCGGATGCCTTCTCCCCCGTCGACGGCGTCGTCGTCTCGCTCCACCCGCACGCCTTCGTGGTCGTCGACAGCGACGGCCACGGCGTCCTCACCCATCTCGGCATCGACACCGTGCAGCTCAACGGGGAGGGCTTCGAGCTGCTGGTCAACAAGGGCGACACCGTGACGCGCGGGCAGGGCGTCGTGCGCTGGGACCCCGCCGCCGTCGAGGCCGCGGGCAGGTCGCCAATCTGCCCGGTCGTGGCGCTGGAAGCCACGGCGGACTCCCTCACCGGCCTCCGCGAGGCCGGTGAGGTGCGGGCCGGCGACGAGCTCTTCGGCTGGCAGTGACCACGGCGCCGTGCGACACGGCGGGCTGGACGACCACCGCGGCGGCCGGATCCGCCGCACTGATGGAGACGGGTGACATGGAGACAACGCTGCGAGGCGTCGGTGTGAGCCACGGTGTGGCGATCGGCGAGGTACGGCACATGGGAACGGCGGTGCTGGAGCCGCCCGCCAGGCAGATCCCCGCGGAGGGGGCGGAGCGCGAGCAGGAGCGGGCCCGTAAGGCCGTGGAGGCCGTCGCCGCCGATCTGACGGCGCGGGGCACTCTGGCGGGGGGCGAGGCCCAGGCCGTCCTGGAGGCCCAGGCCATGATGGCCCAGGATCCCGAACTGCTGGCCGATGTGGAACGACGCATCGCCGTCGGCAGTACGGCCGAGCGCGCGGTGTACGACGCGTTCGCCGCCTACCGGGAGCTGCTCGCGGGAGCCGGTGAGTACCTGGCCGGCCGGGTGGCCGACCTGGACGACGTGCGGAACCGTATCGTCGCGCGGCTGCTCGGGGTACCCATGCCGGGCGTGCCCGACAGTGACACGCCGTACGTCCTCATAGCCCGCGATCTGGCTCCGGCCGACACGGCGCTGCTCGATCCGGCGCTCGTCCTCGGATTCGTCACCGAGGAGGGCGGGCCCACCAGCCACAGCGCGATCCTGGCGCGGGCGCTCGGCGTGCCGGCCGTGGTCGCGCTGCCGGGCGCCGGTGAGCTGGCCGAGGGCACGGTGATCGCCGTGGACGGGAGCTCGGGCGAGCTCTTCGTGAACCCGAGCGCGGAGAAGAGGGCCGAGCTGGAGGCCGCGGCGGCGGAGCGGAAGGCGGCGCTGGCCGCGTCGTCCGGGCCGGGTGCCACCTCGGACGGGCACAGGGTCCCGCTGCTGGCCAACGTGGGCGGTCCGGCGGACGTGCCGGCCGCCGTGGAGGCCGGGGCGGAGGGCGTCGGTCTGTTCCGCACCGAGTTCCTGTTCCTCGACGACAGCAAGGCCGCTCCTTCCGAGCAAAAGCAGGTCGAGGCGTACCGGCAGGTCCTGGAGGCGTTCCCCGAGGGGCGTGTCGTCGTGCGGGTGCTGGACGCGGGGGCCGACAAGCCACTGGATTTCCTGACGCCTGCCGACGAGCCGAACCCGGCGCTGGGTGTCCGTGGTCTGCGGACGCTCCTCGACCACCCGGAGGTGCTGCGCACGCAGCTGACGGCGCTCGCGAAGGCCGCGGAGGGGCTGCCCGTCCACCTCGAGGTGATGGCTCCCATGGTCGCGGACCGGATCGATGCCCGCGCTTTCGCGGACGCGTGCCGGGAGGCCGGGCTGCAGGCGAAGTTCGGCGCGATGGTGGAGATTCCGTCGGCCGCGCTGCGGGCGCGGTCGATCCTGCGGGAGGTCGAGTTCCTGTCGCTGGGGACCAACGACCTCGCGCAGTACACGTTCGCGGCGGACCGGCAGGTCGGTGCGGTGTCGCGGTTGCAGGACCCGTGGCAGCCCGTGCTGCTCGACCTGGTGGCGCTGTCCGCCGAGGCGGCGAGGGCCGAGGGCAAGAGCTGCGGCGTCTGCGGCGAGGCCGCGTCGGATCCGCTGCTGGCGTGTGTGCTGACGGGCCTGGGGGTCACCTCCCTGTCCATGGGCGCGGCGTCGATCCCGTACGTGCGGGCGACGCTGGCCAAGTACACGCTGGCGCAGTGCGAGCGGGCCGCGGCTGCCGCACGGGCGGCGGACACCGCCGAGGAGGCGCGCGAGGCGGCCCGGACGGTGCTGTCCGGCGAGTAGCCGTCGGTCTGCCGGTGTGCGAGGGGCGCTCCACCCGAGGCCGTGGGCGGGGCGCCCCTCGCTCGTTCCTGTGCAGCCTGTTCAGTGGGTGTGTCCGCCCGGCGGCGGCCCCTGGTCGCCCAGGTCGGGCGGTGCGCAGTAGTCGACGCCCGACTCCGGTGGGACGAGGTCTCCCGATGCGGCGTCCGTGCAGTAGGCGTCGAAGACCTCGCCGGCGGTGAGGGGGTGGAGGGTGTCTCCGCTCAGGCGCCAGCCGTAGACGCGGTCGGTCGTGCCGGGCGCGCCGGTCCGCACGATGAGGCCGCCGGCGCTCCGGGTGGCCAGGCCCACGGCCAGGAGCGTGGTGAGTTCGAGTGCCTCGGACTCGTCCGGGTGCCGGGAGCCGTCGGGCCGCTCAGCGGTTCGCAGCGCTGCGGTGAGTGGTTCGAGGGCGGTGGAGAGGCTGCACACGAGGTGGTGTTCGCCCGGTCCCGCGGTGTCGAGGACGCGGGTGAGCAGGTCCGAGGCGTGGGTGAAGGCGGCGCGTCCGATGTCTTCGCCGCAGGACGCGCAGGCGCCGAGGCCCGCCAGGAGCGTGGCCGCGTAACTCCAGGTGGCCCGTCGGACCGCCTCGTCGATCAGTTCGGGGACGAGTTCGTCGAAGGGCTGGCCCTCGTAGGGGACGCTGGGGCCCGTGGCGGCCAGTTCGGCGGTGAAGCGGGTGCGGCTGGACGGGGTGTCGGGTTCCAGGCCGGTCTCGGCGCAGAACTCCGCGTACTCCTCTGGATCGAAGAGGGCGACCGTGGTGTGGGTGCCCTGTGCGGCGAGCGTCCTGAGCAGCGCTTCGACCTGTCGCAGGTAGGTCGTGTGGTCGTCGAACGCGAAGCTGCGGTAGCGCCGCATCGCCGCGAAGTCGTGCTCGTCGGCCAGCAGGCCGATGGTGCCGGCGATCTCGCGACGCAGGACGCGTCGCATGGTCGGGTGCTGGGTGCGCGGCATGTTTCCCCCTGTGCGCAGCGGTCGATCAATGCTCACTCACAGTAACCGGCGGCACTGACAACGCCCGGTGAGCTGGGGAAAGAGCACGTCAGCGGCGTTCTCGCGCCAAGTTCTCGTAGAAGTGGAGCAGGTCGAGATCGTCGATGGAGCCCGGGTTGACGGCCTTCTCCAGCGGGCTGCCCTGCAGGAGGCGTTTGACCGGGATCTCGATGCGTTTGCCGGTGAGGGTGTGCGGGATGCCGGGGACCTCGATGATCTCGTCGGGGACGTGCCGTGGGGAGAGCTGTTCGCGGATGGTCCGCCTGATCCGGTCCAGCAGGGCCTCGTCCAGGGTCGTGCCCGGGGTGAGGTGCACGAACAGCGGCATCCAGTAACCGCCGTCGGGTTCCTCGACACCGATGACGAGGGACTCCCTGATCTCGGGGAGCCGCTCGACGGCTTCGTAGATGTCCGCCGAACCCATGCGGACGCCCTGGCGGTTGAGCGTGGAGTCGGAGCGGCCGTGGATGACGACGGAGCCGCGCGAGGTGACGGTGATCCAGTCGCCGTGGCGCCAGACTCCGGGGTAGGTGTCGAAGTAACTGTCGTGGTAGCGGCTGCCGTCGGGGTCGTTCCAGAAGCGGATCGGCATGGACGGCATGGGGTTGGTGACCACGAGTTCGCCGACCTCGTCGGTGAGCGGTTCGCCGTCGGGGTCCCATGCCTGCAGGTCGGTGCCGAGGCTCGGGGCCTGGAGCTCGCCGATGTGCACCGGCAGGGTGGGGACGGCTCCCGCGAAGCAGGAGCACACGTCGGTGCCGCCGCTGACGGAGGCGATCCACAGGTCCGCCCCGCTCGCCGCGAACTCGTCGTGCAGCCAGCGGAAGCCGTCGGGCGGCAGTGGGGAGCCCGTGGTGCCGACGCAGCGTACGCGGGACAGGTCGTGGTCGCGTGCCGGGTGGACGCCCGCCTTGCGGCAGGCCATGACGTACGCGGCGGAGGTGCCGAAGAACGTGGCACCGGTGCGTTCGGCGACGCGCCACTGGGCGCCCGTGCCGGGGTGGCCGGGGCTGCCGTCGTAGAGCACGATCGTGGTGCCGGTGAGCAGGCCGGAGACGAGGAAGTTCCACATCATCCAGCCGGTGGACGTGTACCAGAAGAAGCGGTCCTGGGGGCCCAGGTCGCAGTGCAGGCCGAGTTGTTTGAGGTGCTCGACGAGGATGCCGCCCTGGGACTGGACGATGGCCTTGGGGAGGCCGGTCGTGCCGGAGGAGTACAGGACCCACAGGGGGTGGTCGAACGGGACCTGTTCGAAGACGGGGTCGACGTCCGCGGAGGTCAGGGCGGACCAGTCCAGGGCGCCTCCGGGGGCCTCGGTGCCGAGCAGCGGGATGTGCACGACGGCGCGGAGGGTGGGCAGTTCGCGGCGGAGTTCGGCGACGACGTCCCGGCGGTCGTGCTCCCTGCCTCCGTAGCGGTAGCCGTCGACGGTGAACAGGACGACCGGTTCGACCTGCTGGAAGCGGTCGAGGACGCTGCGGGCGCCGAAGTCGGGGGCGCAGGACGTCCAGACGGCGCCCACGGCGGCCGTGGCGAGGAGGGCGACGACTGCCTGCGGGACGTTCGGGAGGTAACCGCTGACGCGGTCTCCCGGGCGTACGCCGAGGGCGCGCAGTCCGGCGGCCAGGGAGCCGACCTGGCGGCGCAGTTCGGACCAGGTCACCGGGCGCGGGTCGTGGGTCTCGTCGACGTACAGGAGGGCCGGTTCGCCGGGGCGGGTGTCGGCGGTGCGCAGGGCGTGTTCGGCGTAGTTGAGGGTCGCCCCGGGGAACCATCGGGCGCCCGGCATGGAGCGGTCGCCGAGCACGCGCGCGTAGGGGGTGGAGAACCGTACGTCGAAGAACTCCGTGACGGCTTCCCAGAAGGTCTCCAACCGGTCGACGGACCAGCGGTGGAGAGCCGCGTAACCGCCGTCGGCCGGTGCTCCGTGGCGCTCGGCCGCCCAGGCCTGGAACGCGGTGATCCGCGCCCGGGCGACGCTGTCCGGGTCGGGTTGCCAGAGCGGCGAGGGGTTCGCTGAGGTCATGGGGCGGCTCCCGGACGGTACGCGGCGTGTGCGTGGGGCGCGCACGGGCTGGGGTGTGCGCGTGACGCGGCTGACAGGGACGATGCCACGTGATCGACTCGTGCACCAGAGTGCGGCACGCGCGGTCGGCACCGGTCGGTGGTGGTCGGCGCCGTGAAGATCTCCTCCCGCTGCGGGTGAACGGCGGCTGAACGGCTCACACCTGCGGGCCGGTCAGTGGCAGGGTGACCAGCATGGAAGCTCGTGACCTGGTGCGTTCGGTGAAGGCGGTCGGTTCGGCGGGGGCTGCGCAGGGCCTGCGCGCCGTGCGGGCGGCGTGGCGCAGAAGGCGTACCGACGCCGCCGGGCTGCCCGGGCGGGGCACCGAGCGGGCCCGGGTGCCCGGGGCCGTGCGGGAGGTGGAGCCGGGTCCCGGGGGCGGGGTCGTCCGGTTCGCCCGGTCGGAGCTGCGCGTCACCGTGACGGTGAACGGCGCCGTCTTCTGGGGCTGGGACGGCGCGGCGCCGGAACCGTCGTACGCGCTCGCGGGCCCGTGTCCCGAGCCGGATCCGCGGGCCGTCCTGGAGCCGGACACGGACGGCGCGTGGCGGGTGGTGGCCGAGCGCGTGACGGTCGTCGTGTCGCGGCACGGCGCCGTCGAGGTGCAGACGCCGGGCGGTGTGACCCTGCGCCGTGACCAGCCGCCCCGCTGGTGGGAGCCGGCCGACGGGGGCGCGTCGCGCTGGATGCAGCGCACCGAAGTGGCCGCGGACGCCCGGTTCTTCGGCCTGGGCGGGCGCTCCGCGGGGCCGAGGCTGCGTGCCGGAACGTACCGCCTGTGGAACACCGACCCCGGGCGTCCCTTCGTGCCCGGCGACGATCCGCTGTTCCTCACCGTGCCGGTGCAGCTGGTGGTGGCCGACGCGGGGACCCACCTGGTGTTCCACGACACCTCGTGGGACGGCACGGTGACGCTGCGGGAGGGTGAGGAGGGCGCCGGTTCCGGGCACGACCGGGCCGGGACGGCCGAGGTGCGGATGGACGGCGGTCCGCTGCGCTGCTGGGTCGCGGTGGGCACTCCCGCGCGCGTGCTGCACACCTGGGCCTCGATCACTGGGGCGCCGGCGGTGCCGCCCGCGTGGGCGCTGGGACACCATCACGCGCGGTCCGGGCTCGGATCCGTGCAGGAGGTGCGGCGGGTCGTCGCGGGCCACCAGGTACACGGCCTCCCGCTCGACGCGCTGCACCTCGACGCGTTCCGCTTCGGTGTCGACCGCACCGACGCCACGCGGGAGCTCGCGGTCGACGGGCCGGGGTCCGCCGGGTTGCCGGAGCTCGCCGAGGAGCTGCGCCGGGACGGTGTACGGCTGGTGCCGGTTCTCGGTCCGGCGGTCGGGGCGGTACCGGGCGACCCGGTGTACGACAGCGGCACGGCCGGGGACGCCTTCGTGCGGGACGCGGCGGGCCGGGTGGTGGAGGGGGTGGCCGGGGCCGGTGAGTCGGTCTATCCGGACTTCACGCGCGCGCGGGTGCGCGAGTGGTGGGCCGAGCGGTGCGCGGAGGGGACGGCGCGGGGGTTCGCCGGGTCCTGGTACGAGGGGAACGAGCCCACGTCGTTCACGGCCTTCGGCGAGAACACGCTGCCCCGGTCGGCCCGGCACGATCTGGACGGCAGGGGCGGCGACCATCGCGAGGCGCACAACGTCTACGCCCTGTGCATGGCGCGCGCCGGGTACGAGGGGCTGCGCGCCGCGGCGCCGGAGGAGCGGCCGTTCCTCGTCTCGCGTTCCGGCTGGGCCGGGCTGCAGCGCCACGGGGGCGCGTGGTCGGGGGACGTGGCGACGGGCTGGCCGGGGCTGCGGGCGTCGTTGTCCGTGGTGCTGGGGCTCGGGCTGAGCGGGGTGCCGTACGCGGGCGCCGACGTGGGGGGCGCCGACGGCTGCCCGTCACCGGAGCTGTATCTGCGGTGGCTGCAGCTGGGCGCGTACCTGCCGCTGCTGCGGACGCGTGGCGGTTCTCCGGCGGGGCGCGACGAGCTGTGGGAGCTGGACGGCGAGCTCCTCGCCCACGCGCGTGGGGCGCTGCTGGAGCGGCGGCGTCTGCTGCCGTACTTCCTGACGCTGGCGCACCTGGCGCACCGCACGGGAGCGCCCTGTGTGCGGCCGCTGTGGTGGGGCGCGCCCGAGGACCGGGCGCTGCGCGACTGCGAGGACGCCTTCCTGCTCGGTGACTGTCTGCTGGTGGCTCCGGTGCTGGACCCGGCTGCGGACCGGCGCGCGGTGCAGCTGCCGAGGGGGCGGTGGTACGACACGGCGACCGAGGAGGCGTACGAGGGGCCGGGGCAGGTGCTGGTCGAGGCGCCGCTGTCCCGTGTGCCGGTGTTCGCGCGCGCGGGTGCCGTCCTTCCGGTCCGGGGCGCCGACGGCAACCTGGAGCTGGAGGTGTGGGCGCCCGCGCGGGGCCGGACGGGAGGCGGGGTGGTGGTGCCCGACAAGGGTGACGGCTGGGACGAGCCGGGGGCCGAGCGCTACGTGTCGCGGTGGCACCAGCGTTCGGTCGTCGTGGAGCGGGCCGGGGACGACGGGCCGGGCGAGCCGCCGTACCCCGTACGGGTCCGCGGGCTCGCCCGGGGATGACGTCAGACGTACCGGCCCTGGAAGAAGGCCCGTACGGCCAGGGTGTGCAGCGGGAAGGCGAGTTCGGCCGGACCGTGCAGCAGGCGCCGGCCCGCCGTCTCGTCCGTGTCCGTGAACGGGGGCAGGCTCCCGGCCGGGCGTTCCGGGAGGAGTCCGAAGAGCAGCAGGTGGCCGTCGGGCGAGCTCATGGCGTCGGCGAGGCGGACGTCGCGCTCGTCCGCGCCGATGCCCGTCTCCTCCTTGAGCTCGCGGACGACGGCGCCGCGCCAGTCCTCCCGGTGGTCGATGAACCCTCCGGGCAGGGCCGTGCCCCCGCGCGCGGGTTCGATGGTGCGGGTGATGACGACCAGTGCGGTGCCTGTCGTGTCGTACACGGGCTGCAGGGCCACCGCGACGGGCAGCGGGTTGCGGTAGGCGGTCGTGCGGCAGACCGCGCAGGTGCGCGGCCAGCCGGAGACGCCCTCTCCGTAGGGCGCTCCGCAGCTCGAACAGTGGCTGTCCGGTACGGGGTCGCCGTTGGGGAGTCTGGTGGTTGCGGACACGCGGCGGACTGTAGCCGATCAGGTGGACGGCGTCTGCCGGACGCGGCTCAGTGGGTGTGCGCGAGGGACCTCCTGGACACCGGGAAGTCGAAGTAGGTGTCCGGGTAGGGCTCCGGCCCGTAGGTGAAGTGCCACCATTCCTCGGGGAGGTTCACGAAACCCTGCGCTTCCAGGGTTGCCTTCAGGAACTGCCGGTTGGCGCGCTGCGTGCCGCTGGTCCGCGGGTCGTCGGTGTGGGAGAGGGTGTCGAAGCAGTCGTAGCCCGTGCCCATGTCCACGGAGTTGTCGGGGAAGCGCTGCCCGCGCGGTGCGTAGCAGGGCGCCAGGGGCTCTCCGGGGACGTACGGGCGCGTCGGCACGGCGGGGAGCTTCACCAGGGTGAGGTCGACCGTGGAGCCCCGGCTGTGGCCCGACCTCTCCGCGAGGTAACCGTCGGCGAACAGGCGGGTCTTGTCGACCCGCGGGTAGAACTCGGCCTTCATCCGGTCGTCGTCCGGGTCCTCGGCCCACCGGACGAAGTGGTCGACCGCGCGCTGCGGGCGGTAGCAGTCGTACACCTTGAGCGTGTGACCGCGTTCCAGGAGCTGCCTCTGGGCCCTGCGCAGTGCCTCGGCGGCGGGCCGGGTGAGAATGCACAGCGGTTGCCGGTAGCCGTCGACGCGCTCGCCGACGAAGTTGTGCGCGGTGGTGTAGCGGATGTCGTGGAGGATCGTCGGGTCCACGCTCGTCAGGGAGACGAAGTCCTCGGGTGCCCCGGGCCCGGGGGTGGCGGCTCCGGCCGGTGCGGCCGTCGTGGTCAGGGCGAGCAGCGACGTGGCGGTGACGAGCAGGGCCCGCAGGCGGGACGGGAGTGTTGTCATGCCCTTTCATGTACCAGCCGATCGGGGGGCGCGGGAGCCGGACGGGGCCGTGCGGAGGGCCGTCCCGCCGGTCACTCGTACCCCTCGCCCTCGTGCCGTCCCAGCCGTTGCCGACGGCGACCTTGACGCTCCCTGACCCGGGGCTGACACTTCCGATGTCAGCCGACATCGCCGCATTCGGGTGGCTTTGCGCATCGCGTGCACCACACCGCTCGGGCATCCCACCCGCGTCATCGCGTCACGGGCCGTCCTCCGGGGGCTAGGAGCCGCCATGAGCAACGGGAACATCTTCGTCGGTGAGGTCATCGGCACCGCGATCCTCATCCTCTTCGGCGCCGGCGTGTGTGCTGCCGTCACCCTCAGGTACTCGAAGGCCAGGGCCGCCGACTGGGTCGTGATCGCGTTCGGCTGGGGCTTCGGAGTGCTGGCGGGCGCGTACACCGCCGCCCCTCTGTCGGGCGGTCAGATCAACCCCGCCGTCACCCTCGGGATCGCCGTCGACACCGGGGAGTGGGGCCGGGTGTGGGTCTATCTGCTGGGGCAGATGGTCGGCGCCATGCTGGGCGCGGTTCTCGCGTACCTCGTGTACTACGCCCAGTTCCGGGCCAACGTCCGCGAGGTAGGCACCACGGAGGGCACGGTGGACGAGCCGGTGCCCACCCTCGGCATCTTCGCCACGATCCCCGAGATCCGGAACCCGGCCGCCAACCTCATCACCGAGATCATCGCGACGGCGGCCCTCGTGCTGCCGATCCTCGCCTTCGGGCTGACCAAAGGCCTCGGCGAGTCCGGCACCCAGGTGCTGATCGTCTCCCTGCTGGTCACCGGCATCGGTCTCTCCCTCGGCGGGCCCACCGGCTACGCGATCAACCCGGCCCGCGACCTCGGTCCGCGCATCGTGCACACGTTCCTGCCGATCCCGCACAAGGGCACCTCCGACTGGGGGTACGCCTGGATCCCGGTCGCCGGGCCGCTGATCGGCGGGGTGCTCGCGGGCCTCATCTACAACGCAGCCTTCTGACGCGTCCGGCGCAAGGGTGCACGGACGCACGGACGTAAGGGGACGTCATGCCGGACACAGCCCAGAAGTACGTCGCCGCGATCGACCAGGGCACCACCTCGAGCCGCTGCATGGTCTTCGACCAGGACGGCGCCGTCGTCGCCGTCGACCAGCGCGAGCACCGCCAGATCTTTCCCAAGCCCGGCTGGGTGGAGCACGACGCCACCGAGATCTGGTCGAAGGTGCAGGCGGTGGTCGCGGGCGCGCTCGCCAAGGCGGGTCTGCGGGCCGGGCAGCTCAGCGCGCTCGGCATCACCAACCAGCGGGAGACGACGGTCCTGTGGGACCGCGCCACGGGCAAACCCGTGCACAACGCGATCGTCTGGCAGGACACCCGGACGGCCGCGCTCTGCGACGAACTGGGCGGCACGGACGGGCAGGACCGTTTCCGCGGGCGGACCGGGCTGCCGCTGGCGAGCTATTTCTCCGGGCCGAAGGCGGCCTGGCTGCTGGACAACGTGCCGGGCCTGCGGGACCGCGCGGAGCGCGGCGAGATCGCCTTCGGCACGATCGACTCCTGGCTGATCTGGAACCTCACCGGCGGCACCGACGGCGGGCGCCACGTCACCGACGTCACCAACGCCGGGCGCACCCTGCTGATGAACCTGGAGAGCCTCCAGTGGGACTCCTCGATCCTGACGGCGATGAACGTGCCGGAGGCGGTCCTCCCGGAGATCAGGTCGTCCGCGGAGGTGTACGGCACCGCGGTCGGCCCGCTGGAGGGCGTACCGATCGCGTCGGCGCTCGGCGACCAGCACGCGGCGGTGTTCGGGCAGGCCTGCTACGACGTGGGCGCGGCGAAGAACACGTACGGGACCGGCAGTTTCCTGCTGCTCAACACGGGCAACCGGCCGGTGCCGTCGCGGAACGGGCTGCTCACCACCATGGGTTACCAGATCGGTGACGAGGCCCCGGTGTACTGCCTGGAGGGATCGATCGCGATCACGGGCGCCCTGGTGCAGTGGTTCCGCGACCAGTTGGGCATCATCCGCAGCGCGGACGAGATCGAGTCGCTGGCGGCGAGCGTCGACGACAACGGCGGAGCGTACGTCGTGCCCGCGTTCTCCGGCCTGTTCGCGCCCTACTGGCGGTCGGACGCGCGCGGTGTCGTCTGCGGGCTCACGCGGTACGTCACCAAGGCGCATCTCGCGCGCGCGGTGCTGGAGGCGACGAGCTGGCAGACGCGCGAGGTGGTGGACGCCATGTTCCGGGACTCCGGGGTACGGCTCACCACCTTGAAGGTCGACGGCGGCATGACCAAGAACAACCTGCTGATGCAGCACCAGGCGGACGTCCTCGACGTGCCGGTGATCCGTCCGAAGGTCGCCGAGACGACCTGTCTGGGCGCCGCGTACGCGGCCGGGCTCGCCACCGGTGTGTGGCACGACCTCGACGAGCTGAGGGCCCACTGGCAGAAGGACGCCGAGTGGACACCGTCCATGGAGCCGTCCGTCCGGGACCGCGAGTACCACAACTGGCACAAGGCGGTGGAGAGGAGCTTCGGCTGGCACGAGGACGGCGCCGGCTGAGGCCGGACGGGACCGTGCCGCACGCGCGCGTGCCGGACGATCTCACCACGCGCGCGTGTCCGGGTCAGGTGGTGACGCTCCGCTCGCGGTCGGCCGCGTACGTCATGGCGTGCCGTACGACCGCGACGAGTACCTCCTTGACGGACTCCCTCTCGCGGGCGTCGCACAGGACGACCGGCACCTCCGTATCGAGGTCGAGGGCCCGGCGGACGTCCTCGGTGGAGTGCCGGGCCGCGCCGTCGAAGCAGTTGACGCCGATCGCGAAGGGGATGGAGCGCCGCTCGAAGTAGTCGACGGCGGCGAAGCAGTCCTCCAGGCGGCGGGTGTCGACGAGCACGACCGCGCCCAGGGCGCCGGTCGCCAGCTCGTCCCACAGGAACCAGAAGCGGTCCTGTCCGGGGGTGCCGAAGAGGTACAGCACGAGGTCCTCGCGGAGCGTGATGCGCCCGAAGTCCATCGCCACGGTCGTGGTGTGCTTCTGTTCCACGCCGGTGGTGTCGTCGACCGGGCGGCCCGCCTCGGTGAGCAACTCCTCGGTGCGCAGCGGTCTGATCTCGCTGACCGCGCCGACGCAGGTCGTCTTGCCCACGCCGAAACCGCCGGCCACCAGGATCTTGAGCGTGACGGGCTCGACCTGGGGCTTGCCGCGTTCGAAACGCCCGAAAGCCATCGGATTCTTCCTCTGCTTGTCGGTGATCGCGCGGCGCCCGCCGCCCCGATCGACCCAGAACTGCCGGCCTGCCACGTCCGTGTTCCGCCGGGTGCCGTTCAGAGCGCCCGGAGGCCGTTGATCACGTCGCGCAGAATACTCTCGTCCACCAACTCCGCAGGAGGCACGGGCCGGTTGACGTGGACCAGCTCCTCGTCCACGAGATCCCCGACGAGGACCCGTACCACTCCGACGGGCAGGTCGAGTTCCGCGGCGAGTTCCGCCACCGACTGGGGAGCGTCGTGGCAGAGCTCGACGATGGTCAGGTGCTCCGGGGACAGCGAGTGGTCCGCCTCCGGGTCGTCCGCGTGCGGTTCCGCCACCACCAGCGCGATGAGGTCGAGGCGGTGCTGGACCGCGTGGCTGGTCCGCCCTCGCGTCATGGCGTACGGACGCACCACCGGTCCGGCCTCGTCGTCGAACCAGTGGCTGCTTCTCTGACCGTCTCCGCTCATGTCATTCCACTACCCGCCTTTAGGGCACATCGGTGCGCGGAGCCGCGCCCAGGTGCACACCGACCCGCTTGACCAGCAGCGTCATCTCGTAGGCGACCTGCCCGACGTCCGAGTCGGCGTCCGCCAGGACGGCCAGGCAGCTGCCGTCACCGGCGGCCGTGACGAACAGGAAGGCGTCGTCCAGCTCGACGACCGTCTGCCGGACGCTGCCCGCCTCGAAGTGGCGGCCGACGCCCTTGGCGAGGCTGTGGAAGCCGGAGGAGACGGCGGCCAGGTGCTCGCTGTCCTCGCGGGTCAGGTCCTTGGAGACCCCCGTGGGCAGTCCGTCGCTGGACAGCACGAGCGCCTTGCGGATGCTGGCGACGCGCTCCACGAGGTCGTCGAGCAGCCAGTTCAGCTCCTTGGACTCCGTGCCTGCGGCGGTGGGCGCTGGGACCTTCGGTGCGGTCATCGACCGTCCCCCTTGTTCGTTCCTCGTGCTGTGCCGTGTGTTTCGTCTGTGCGGTCCGTGCGGTCCGTGCGGTCCGTGCGGTCCGTGCGGTCCGTGCGGTCCGTGCGGTCCGTGCGGTCCGTGCCACCGGGGGCCTGGTCGTCCGCGGCGTTCTCCTCGCGGCCGCGCTGCCAGCCCCGCTGGAGCGAGGCCATGCGGCTGCGGACCTCGTCGGCGTCGCGGTCGGCGAGCGCCTGCCGTTCCTGGCCGCCGGCCGCGTCGCGTTGCGTGTCCCGGGTGTGGCCGTCCCTGAGCTGCGGGGCGAGGCTGGCCTGCCGCACGCGGCGGGGCAGCGCGGGGCCTGCCGGCTCCGGGTCGTCCGTACCGCCGGTGGCGTGCGTGCCGCCGGTGCCGTCCGTACCGCCGATGCCGTGCGTACCGTCGGTGCCGTGCGTACCGTCGGCCCCGTCCGTCCCGCCGAACCCTCCGCGCGGGGGGTCGTTCCGCGGGACGCGGTCCGAGGGGCTCGTGCGACGGCGCGTGGGCAGCGGTTCGGGCGTTCCGTCCCCGTCGGAGGACCGGGCGGAGGACGGTTCGGCGGGGCCCTGCGACGCCTCGTCGCCCTCGTCGGGGAGACGTTCCGCCACGGGACGGCCGTGCGAGACGACGAGCTTGGGCATCCGGCGCCTGGGCAGTGGTACGGGCCCCTCGGGGCCGCCGGTCCCCGTGCCGGCCGGACGGGCGGGGCGCACCGGGTCGACCGGGCCGTCGTCCGGGCCGTCGTCCGGCTTCCGGTGCTGCTCGGCGGCTTCGCCGGGGGCCGCGTTCCGCGCCGCGGGGTGACCGGCGTGCGGGGCCGGGGCCCCGGCCTCCTCGGAGGGGCGCGCGCGGTCGAGCCGGAAGCCGGTGCCGTTGGTGTCGGGGACGTCGTCGGTGAGCAGCGCGTCCGGTATGAGGACGACGGCCGTGGTGCCGCCGTACGGCGAGGGCTGCAGGGAGACGCGGACGTTCTGCCGCTGGGCGAGCCGGCCGACCACGAACAGGCCGAGCCGGTCGGTGTCGGACAGTTCGAACTCGGGGGTCTCGGCGAGCCGCAGATTGGCGTCGAGCAGCGCCTCGGCCGACATGCCGAGGCCGCGGTCGTGGATCTCCAGGGTGAAGCCGTTGGTGACCCGTGCGCCCTGCACCTGGACGGCCGTGTGCGGCGGTGAGAACACCGTGGCGTTCTCCAGCAGTTCGGCCACGAGGTGGGTGAGGTCGGCGACCGCCGGTCCGGTGACGGCCACCCGGGGCAGCCGGCGGACCTCGATGCGCTCGTAGTCCTCGACCTCGGCGACGGCGGCCCGCACGACGTCCATGAGCTGGACGGGCTTGCGCCACTGCCGGGAGGGCGCGGCGCCGGAGAGGATCACGAGGCCCTCGGCATGGCGGCGCATGCGTGTGGTGAGGTGGTCGAGGCGGAAGAGGTCGGCGAGTTCCTCGGCGTCCTCGGTGCGGCGTTCCATGGTGTCGAGCAGGGTGAGCTGCTTGTGCAGCAGGACCTGACTGCGGCGGGCGAGGTTGACGAAGACCTCGGAGATGCCGGCGCGCAGTTCGGACTGCCGGACGGCGGCCTCGACGGCGGCGCGCTGCAGGGTGTTGACGGCCTGCCCGACGGCGCCGATCTCGGTGCCGTCGTGCTCCAGGCGCGGGGCCTCGGCCTCCACGTCGACCTTCTGGCCCGCGGACAGGCGCCGCATCACGCCGGGCAGCCGCACCTCGGCCGCCTCGTGCGCCTCCTGGCGCAGCCGCAGCAGGTCGCGCACGTGGGACCTGCCGATGCGCACGGACAGGTAGAGCGAGACCAGGAGGGCGAGCAGGCCGAGGACGCCCGGGACGGCGGCCTTGACGATGACGGCGACGACGAGGGGGCGGACGCGCTCCTGGAAGCGGTCGCCCGCCTGGACACCCAGGTCGGCGAGTTCGTCGAGCACCTGCCCGGCCGCGGTGTCCCAGGTCTTCGCGGTGACCCCGGTGGGTTCGCCGGCGCCGGACTCGACGACGGCCTCCTCGGCGACGCGCAGCGGGGCGGTGCCCGCGTTCGTCCAGTAGCGCTCGAAGCGGTCCCGTTCCTCGGCGGGCAGCAGCGGCAGGCTGACCTCGTACATCAGGGTGCGCTGCGCCATCAGGTCGGACACGTCGCGGATCTCGTCGCGGGTGAGCCGGCCGGAGACCAGGGCGGAGCTGAGGAGGGCGTCCTCCCGGGCGAGCAGCTCGCGCGCGCGGGCGACGTTGACGAGGGCGCGGCCCTGCTTGTCGAGCTCGACGTCGTCGAGGGTCTGGAGGCCGACCAGCAGTGAGAAGGCCGGGTCCACCAGGCGGTTGTAGAGGTCGAGCGCCTGCGAGACGTCGACCGTGCCCTCCTCGACGCCGCCGCGCAGGGACGGCAGGCCGTCGAGGGCGTCCAGGAACGAGCCGAGGCGGGTGGCGGTCCCCTCGCCCATGTCCTCCCGCAGTTCGTCGTCCGCGGCACGCTCACGGACCTTGGCCACGGCCTCGTCGGTGGCGGCCCGGCTGCGCCGCAGTGCGGTGAGCGCCTCGGAGGCGCGGGGATCGGCGAGGTGGACGAGGGTCTGGCGGCGCTCCTCCTGGAGCACCCGGACGGCGTCCTCCGCCGGGAAACCGAGTTCCTCGACGACGTGCGACACCGTGAAGAGCCGGCTGACGTCACGCACCGTGAGAACGGTGGCGAAACTCCAGATGGCGGTCAGGGACAGCAGCGGGACGAGCAGCAGCGCCACGATCTTCCTGCGGATCGACTTTCCGCGAAAGCGCATGGCCTCCCCCAGCTCGGCCCTCCCGCAACGGAGGAACGCATGTACGTCAACAAACGGCGTGAGCCTACTACCGGAACACAGGTAACTCGAAGGGCCGTCCGAGTGCGGCGCCCGCCGACGGGGAACCGGACATGGTGAGTTGTCCGTTCATTGGAGGAGATTGCCTCCTGTCGTCCGGCACGGGAGCGACCGCGTTCCGGCGGTGAGGGCCGCCGGTCGTCCGGATTTCTCCGCGTGTCGGGAATCTTCGCCGAACGCCGCGCGTCCTTCTGTACAGGTAACGGGGGCGGAGTCGGCTTCAGGCGCCGCGTGCCGCCTCAGGCGGCGTAAAAGAGCGCATGCCGGGCAGCCAGAGGGGTGCCGGGACGCGAGGTCCCGGAGGGAGTCGGCGGCCGGGCGGTGGGGAGTGACGAGTTGATGGGCAGGGCGGAGCGGGTCGGGGCGTCGGACGGCGTGGTGGCGCCCGCGGCCGAGCGCGGTCGGCGGATCGGGCCGGACCTCGGGAGTACAAGCCGGGAAGTGGACAGTCCTGCGGACATGGAGTACGCGGCGGGCATGGCCGAGGAGCAGCCGTACCGTCGCCCGTTGTGGGTGGAGGAGCCCGCGCGCAGACGGCGATTGCCGGATCCGGTACGGACAGCGGCCGTGCGCGCGGTGCTGATCATCTCTGCGACGCTGGTCCAGGCGATGGTGGCCTTCCTGTGCACGCTGGCCGGTTCGTGGCTCGCCTTCCCCATGGTCGTCAGCAGTGTGGCCAGCACGGTGCTGGCGACGTGGAGCGTGCTGGACGTATGGGTCACCCGGCAGGTGTGGAACCAGCGGAACGGCGTGGTGTCCGTCCCGAGCAGCACGGCGCGTGAGCTGCGCCGCGAGCGCCGCCGCGCCCGGCGGCAGGCACGGGCCGCGCAGCGCTCGCAGCAGCGAATACGCCGGCGGCGGGGCGGGGCCGGGCAGTTGTCGCATCCGTAGTTCCCGTTCATTGCCGTCTGTTGCCGTCCGTTCTGTCCGTCACACCACCGCCGCCCTCGTCTCACCGGCCGTGCGGGCCAGTTCGCGCCTGGCGCGCACGAAGGAGCGGGGCCGGTCGACGGAGAGCACAGCTGTCGTACGTCCGTCGCGTCGGTACTCGGCGAGGAAGCCGCTCCCGGCCGGGCCTCCGTCGGTCAGCGAGCCCTCGGTGACGTGGACGGTGCCGCCGTCCGGGCGACGGCCGGCGAACTGGATGCGGGCGCCGTACTGGTCGGACCAGAAGTAGGGGACCGACCGGACGGATTCCACCGTGCGTCCGGCGAGCAGGTTCCGTACGGCCACCCGGGGCTGCTCAGTGGCGGAGGTCCAGTGCTCGGCGCGGGTACCGCCGACACGGGCCACGTCTCCGACGGCGACGACCTGGGGCAGCGCCGTCACGCAGCCGTCGTCGCAGAGGACACCGTCGCGCAGGGCGAGCGCCGAGCCGTCCAGCCAGGCGGTGCCGGGGACGGCACCGATGCCGACGACCACGGTGTCGGCGGGAAGGACACGGCCGTCGGAGAGTTCGACGCCTGTGACGGCACCCGTGACGGCGTGCAGCCGGGCGACACCCGTGCCGGTCAGGAGGCGGACGCCACCGCGCTCGTGCAGGGCGGCGCAGACGGCGGCCATCTCCGGGCCGAGTTGAGCGGCAAGGGGCAGCGGAGCGGCCTCCACGACGGTGACGTGGTGTCCGAGGGAGGCGCACGACGACGCGGTCTCCGCGCCGACGAAGCCCCCGCCGACGACCACGACGCGGCGCGGCCCCTCGGCGAGTTCGTCGCGCAGGGCACGGGCGTCGTCCAGGGTGCGCAGGGCGTGCACGCCGGCGAGCGCGTCGCCCGGCAGACGGCGTGCCGAGGCGCCCGTGGCGATGACGACGCCGTCCGTGCGCACGGTGCGGCCGTCGCCGAGAAGCACACCGCGGCCGCGGGCGTCCAGGCCCCGGGCGCGTACGCCCAGCACCCAGTCGGCGCCGAGCGCGGCGGTCTCCCCGGGATCGGTCAGGGCGAGACTCGCCTCGGTGCTCCGTCCGGTCAGGAAGTCCTTGGACAGGGGCGGCCGGTCGTACGGCCGGTGCGGCTCGTCGCCGACGACCACCAGCCGGCCGTCGAAGCCCTGGGCCCGCAGCTCGCGGGCCGCGTACACACCGGCGAGCGAGGCACCGACGACGGTCACGGACCTCATGCCGCCGTTCCCGCCCCGACCCCGAGGTGCACGTGAATGACGCCGTTCTCCACGCTCACACGGTGCGTGCGGACGGCGCGGCGGGCGGGAAGACAGGTGGCCTCGCCGGTCCGCAGGTCGAACGAGGCGGCGTGCAGCGGGCATTCGACCAGACGGCCCTCCAGCCAGCCCTCGGAGAGGGAGGCGTCCTGGTGGGTGCAGGTGTCGTCGACGGCGTAGAGCTCACCGTCGGCGTTGAACACGGCGACGGGCGGCGTCGTGTCGATGCGGACGGACCCGCCCACGGGGAGGTCTTCGAGGCGGCAGACGGGAATCATGGGGCCCCCTGCGTGATGGGAGGTTCGGATGCGGTGTGCGGGGAGTGCGCGGTTCGCGGTCCGGGCCGGTCGGAAACCTTGGCGGTCCGAGGCGCTTCGGTACCATGGCGTTTCACATATCGCATCGCAGAGCGTTATGCGCAACAGAATCCGGGCGGGACGACCGTCGCGTCAAGGGCTTCCCGCAGATGCGGTCCGAACAGGGCCGTCAGGTGGTGAGAGTTGACCTATGACCCGCACGCAGCAGCAGCAGAACGAACCGAAGCGGAACGATCAGAAACAGAACGCCCAGAAGCAGAACGACCGGAGGCGGAACGACCAGAAGCAGAACGGCAGAAGCGCGGCGAGCGCCGTCCAGTCGGTGGACCGCGCGGTGAGCGTCCTGGAGATCCTCGCCCGGCACGGTGAGGCGGGCGTCACCGAGATCGCCGACGAGCTGGACGTGCACAAGTCCACCGCCTTCCGGCTGCTGGGCGTCCTGGAGAACCGCGGCCTGGTGGCCCAGGCGAAGGACCGCGGCAAGTACTACCTGGGCGCCGGCGTACTGCGCCTCGCGGGGGCGGCGGCAGTGCGCCTGGACATCTCCCAGGAGGGCGTGCCCGTCTGCCGCGAACTCGCCGACGAACTGGGCGAGACCGTGAACATCGCGGTGCACGACGAGGACGCCGCCGTCAACATCATGCAGGCCCGCGGCACCGCGTCCGTCACCGCGCAGAACTGGCTCGGCCGGCGCACCCCCCTGCACGCGACGTCCAGCGGCAAGGTACTGCTCGCGCACATGCCGCCCACCCTGCGCGAGGGCCTGCTCGCCCGCTCGCTGCCGCGCTTCACCGAGCACACCGTGACCGGCGCGGCCGCGCTCCGCGCCGAGCTGGAGGCGGTCGTCGAGCAGGGGTACGGGATGACCGTCGAGGAGCTGGAGCTGGGCCTCGCCGCCGTGGCGGTACCCGTGCGGGCCCACGACGGCAAGGTGGTCGGCGCGCTCAGCGTCTCCGGGCCGGTGTACCGGCTGACCCCCGACCGGCTCCCGGAGCTGGCCAAGCGGACGGTCGCGGCCGGGAGCGAGCTGTCCCGCCGCATGGGATACGCCTACTGACCCACCGCCGGGCGCGTGGCGGCACCCCCGTGCACGCGGACACGGCACGGCGCGGGGCCGGAGCCGTCCGGCCCCGCGCCTCCTTTGTGTCGGGCGCGTTTCGCGACGTCCGGAGGCTTTTGCCAAGGGTTAACCCGCACCCCTTGACGGTCCTGTGACGCCGTTCTCACTATGTCTCTCATCGCGCAACCCATCGTGCAATGCGCAACAGCAGAGGAGTCTGTCGTGCCACACGAGGTCCGTGCCGCAGTCGCTGTGAAGAGGGGCGCACCCGTAGAGGTGCGGAGGATCGTCGTGCCCGACCCGGGGCCCGGCGAGGTACTGGTCGACGTGCAGGCCTGCGGGGTCTGTCACACGGACCTGCACTACCGGGACGGCGCGGTCACGGACGACTTCCCCTTTCTCCTCGGTCACGAGGCGGCGGGCACGGTCGCGGCGGTCGGCGAGGGCGTCACCGGTCTCCGGGCCGGTGACTACGTGGTCCTCGCCTGGCGCGCGCCCTGCGGCGCCTGCCGCTCCTGTCGGCGCGGCCGTCCCTGGTACTGCTTCGACTCCCGCAACGCCCGCCGGCCGATGACGCTCCTCGACGGCACCCCCCTCACGAACGCCCTCGGCATCGGCGCCTTCGCCGAGAAGACGCTGGTCGCGGCGGGACAGGCGGTGCGGATCGACCCGGCGGCCCGCCCGGAGGCCGCGGGGCTGATCGGCTGCGGGGTGATGGCCGGGTACGGTGCCGCCGTCCACACCGGCGGGGTCGGCCGCGGTGACTCGGTGGCCGTCATCGGCTGCGGCGGTGTGGGGGCCGCGGCGATCGCGGGTGCCTGTCTGAACGGTGCGGTCAAGGTGATCGCCATCGACATCGACGACAGGAAACTCGATCAGGCGGAACGGTTCGGCGCCACGCACACGGTCAACTCCCGCGGCACGGACCCGGTCGAGGCCGTCCGCGAGCTCACGAACGGCTTCGGTGTCGACGTCGCCATCGACGCGGTGGGCCGCCCGGAGACGTTCCTGCAGGCCTTCTCCATGCGCGACCACGCGGGCACCCTCGTCCAGGTCGGCGTCCCCTCCCCGGGGGCGCAGGTCGAACTCCCGCTGCTCGACGTCTTCTCGCGGGGCGGGGCGATCAAGCCCTCCTGGTACGGCGACTGCCTGCCCAGCAGAGACTTCCCCTTCCTCGTCGACCAGTACCTGAACGGACTGCTGGACCTCAACGCCTTCGTCAGCGGAACCGTCTCGCTCGACGATGTCGAGGACGCCTTCGCGAAGATGTACCGGGGGGACGTACTGCGTTCGGTGGTGGTCCTGTGACCGCGCACGCTGCCGGCACGGCCTCCCATACGGCCCCTCGCGTGGTCGTCATCGGCGCCGGCGTCGTCGGCTGCTCCCTGGCCGACGAACTCACCGCCCGCGGCTGGACCGACGTCACCGTCCTCGAACAGGGCCCCCTGCCCGCCCCCGGCGGCTCCACCTCGCACGCCCCGGGGCTCGTCTTCCGTACCAGTCCCTCCAAGACCCTGACCGCGTTCGCCGCGTACACGGTCGAGAAGTTCTCGGCCCTCGAAGTGGACGGGGTCCCGTGCTTCGACCGGGTCGGCGGCCTGGAACTCGCGACCACCCCCGAACGCCTCGCCGACCTGCATCGCAAGGCGGGCTGGGCCGCGTCCTGGGGGATCCGCGGCGAGGTCGTCCCGCCGGAGCGCTGCCGGGAGCTCTGGCCGCTCGTCGACGCGTCCCAGGTCCTCGGCGGCTTCCACACCCCGGACGACGGCCTGGCCCGCGCCCTCCTCGCCGCCCGCGCCCAGATGGAGCGCGCCACCGGCCGCGGCGCGCGCTTCCTGGACCGGCACACGGTCACCGGCATCGAGCGCCACGACGGCCGGGTGACCGGCGTCGTCACCGACCGCGGCACCTTCCCCGCCGACCACGTCGTCTCGGCGGCCGGCTTCTGGGGTCCGGTCGTCGGCCGCATGGCCGGGGTCGACGTACCCCTGCAACCCCTCGCCCACCAGTACGCGACGACGCGGCCGCTGCCCGAGCTCGCCGGCCGGCGGCAGGAGGCCGTCCGGCCCATCCTGCGCCACCAGGACCGCGACCTGTACTTCCGGGAGCACGGCGACCGCATCGGCATCGGCTCCTACGCGCACCGTCCGCTGCCCGTCGACCCGTTCGCGGTCCCGGCGTACGACGACGCCCGCGGCCGGGACATGGACATGCCGTCCTCGTACCCGTTCACCGCGGAGGACTGGGCGCCGAGCTGGGAGGACTGCCGCCGGCTGATGCCCGCCCTGCGCGACACCGGCATCGACACGGGCTTCAACGGCGTCTTCTCCTTCACCCCCGACGGCATGCCCCTGCTCGGCGAGGCCCGCGCGCTCACCGGCTTCTGGCTGGCCGAGGCGGTCTGGGTGACCCACTCCGCGGGCGCCGCCAGGGCGGTCGCCGAGTGGATGGTCGAGGGCCGCCCGTCGCTCGACGTCCACGAGTGCGACCTCACCCGCTTCGAGGACGCCCAGCGCTCCCCGTCGTACGTCGCCGAGCGCGGCGCGCGGCAGTTCGTCGAGGTGTACGACGTGATCCACCCGCTCCAGCCGATGGAGCACCCGCGCCCGCTGCGCGTCAGCCCCTTCCACGCCCGGCAGCAGGAACTCGGCGCGTTCTTCCTGGAGGGCGGCGGCTGGGAGCGCCCGCACTGGTACGAGGCGAACGCCCCGCTGACGGAGGGCCTGGAACTGCCGGAGCGGGACGCCTGGTCGGCCCGCTACTGGTCCCCGGTCGCGGCCGCCGAGGCCAGGGCCACGCGGGAGGGGGTCGCCCTGTACGACATGACCCCGCTGCGCCGGATCGAGGTCACCGGCCCGGGCGCCCTGGCCTTCCTGCACCGTATGACCAGCAACAACCTCCGCAAGAGGCCCGGCGCGGTGACGTACACGCTGCTGCTCGACGAGACGGGCGGGGTGCGCTCCGACCTGACCGTGGCGCGGCTCGGTCCCGACCGCTTCCAGGTGGGGGCCAACTCCCCCGCCGACCTGGACCGGTTGCTGCGGTACGCGCCGGGTGGGGGCACCTCCCGCTCCGGCGAGGCCGGGAGTGGGGGAGTGAACGTCCGCGACATCACCTCCGGCACCTGCTGCATCGGCGTCTGGGGACCCCTCGCGCGCGCCCTCGTCCAGCCGCTGACCCGGGACGACTTCTCGCACGAGGGCTTCGGTTACTTCCGCGCGAAGGAGACGTACGTCGGGCACGTCCCGGTGACCGCGCTGCGCCTGAGTTACGTCGGCGAGCTCGGCTGGGAGCTGTACACCACCGCCGACCTGGGCCTGCGCCTGTGGGACACCCTGTGGGAGGCCGGCCAGGAGCTCGGGGTGGTCGCGGCCGGGCGTTCGGCGTTCGACTCCCTGCGCCTGGAGAAGGGTTACCGCGCCTGGGGCGTCGACATGACGGACGAGCACGACCCGTACGAGGCGGGTCTCGGTTTCGCGGTCCGCATGGACAAGGACGGCTTCGTCGGCCAGGACGCCCTGCGCGCCCTGCCGGACCCGTACCTGCCCGCCCGCAGGCTCACCCCGCTCCTCCTCGACGACCCGGCCTCCGTGGTCCTCGGCAAGGAGCCCGTCCACGTCGACGGCGCCCCGGCCGGTTACGTCACCAGCGCCGCGTACGGCTACACGCTGGGCCGCTGCGTCGCGTACGCCTGGCTGCCCCCGCTCGCCCCCGGGACCGGCGTGCACGTCGAGTACTTCGGCGAGAAGATCCCGGCGACCGTGGCCGAGGAGCCGCTGTTCGACCCGGGGATGACCCGCATCCGCCGGTGAGCCGGCCCCGGCCATGACGACAACTCCTGGAGGCGCGTATGTCCCCCACCTACGACGTCATCGTGATCGGTCTCGGCGGCATGGGCAGTGCCGCCGCCCACCACCTGTCGGCGCGCGGTGCCCGCGTGCTCGGCCTGGAGAGGTTCGGCCCCGTGCACGACCGCGGCTCCAGCCACGGCGGTTCGCGGATCACCCGGCAGTCCTACTTCGAGGACCCGGCGTACGTACCGCTGCTGCTGCGCGCGTACGAGCTGTACGAGGAGGTCGAGCGGGCGACCGGCCGGGAGATCACCACCCTGTGCGGCGGCGTGATGATCGGGCGCCCGGACTCCCGTACCGTCTCCGGCTCGCTGCGCTCCGCCGAGCAGTGGGACCTGGCCCACGAGGTGCTGGACGCGCGGGAGCTCCGCCGCCGCTTCCCGACCCTGAACCCCCAGGACGACGAGGTCGCGCTGTTCGAGGCGAAGGCCGGCCTGGTCCGCCCGGAGAACATGGTCGCCGCCCATCTGCAGCTGGCCGGCCGGCAGGGCGCCGACCTGCACTTCGACGAGCCGGTGGTGCGCTGGGAGCCGTACCGGGACGGCGTGCGCGTCCACACCGCGGTCAACACCTACACGGCGGGCCGGCTGGTGATCTGCCCGGGGGCGTGGGCGCCGCGGCTGCTGACCGGCCTCGGGGTGCCGTTCACGATCGAGCGGCAGGTCATGTACTGGTTCCAGCCGTCGTCGCCGGACGGGGTGGAGCCCTTCCGCCCGGAGAACCACCCCGTCTACATCTGGGAGGACGCCGAGGGTGTCCAGGTCTACGGCTTCCCCGCCATCGACGGCCCGGAGCTGGGCGCCAAGGTCGCCTTCTTCCGGAAGGGGGAGATCACCACCCCGGAGACCATCGACCGGACCGTGCACGACCACGAGGTCGCGGCCATGGCGGAGCACATGTCCCGCTGTATCCCGGAGCTGCCCGGCACCTTTCTCAAGGCCGCCACCTGCATGTACTCCAACACCCCCGACGAGCACTTCGTGATCTCCCGCCACCCCGCGCACCCCGAGTCGGTGACCGTGGCGTGCGGGTTCTCCGGGCACGGCTTCAAGTTCGTGCCCGTGGTCGGTGAGATCGTCGCCGACCTCGCGCTGACGGGCACCACCGCGCACCCGATCGGTCTGTTCGACCCGCGGCGCCTCGCCGCCACGCCCGCCTGAGGAGCACGCCCGTGACGACGACCCCGACCTCTCCCTCGCCCCGTTCCCCGCGGCAGCTTCCGCCCAGCCTGGTCGCGACCCTGCCGGGGCACTACTACACGGACCCGGACATCTTCCGGCAGGAGCAGGAGCTGCTCTTCGAGTCGATGTGGTTCTGCGCGGTCCGCTCGGCGGATCTGGCGAAGCCCGGTGCGTTCCGGACGGTGCGGGTCGGCCGGGAGAGCGTGCTGGTCACCCGGTCGCGCACGGGCGAGCTGCGCGCCTTCCTCAACGTCTGCCGGCACCGCGGCGCCCGGCTCTGCCTGGAGGAGGCGGGCGAGGTGCGGCGCAATCTGCAGTGCCCGTACCACGCCTGGACGTACGACCTGGACGGCAGGCTGGTGGCCGCGCCGAACCTGGTGAAGATGCCGGACATCGACCGGGCCGCGTACGGCCTGGTCACGGTGGCGCTGCGCGAGTGGCTGGGCTACGCCTGGGTGTGCCTCGCCGACGAGCCGCCCTCGTTCGAGGAGACGGTGGTCGGCGCGGCCGTGGAACGCCTCGGCGACACCGCCGCGATCGAGCACTACCGCGCGGAGGACCTCGCGCTCGGCAGGCGCATCTCCTACGACGTGAAGGCGAACTGGAAGCTGATCGTCGAGAACTTCATGGAGTGCTACCACTGCGCCACGATCCACCCCGAGCTCACCGACGTGCTGCCGGAGTTCGCCCACGGGTACGCGGCCCAGTACTACGTGGGCCACGGCGCCGAGTTCGGCGAGGGCGTCCAGGGCTTCACCGTGGACGGCGGCGCGGGCTTCGCGAAACTGCCCGGCGTGGCCGAGGACCAGGACCGCCGCTACTACGCGATCACCGTGAAGCCGACCGTCTTCGTCAACCTCGTCCCCGACCACGTGATCCTGCACCGCATGTTCCCGCTCGCGGAGGACCGCACGGTCGTCGAGTGCGACTGGCTGTACGCGCCCGAGGTCGTCGCCTCGGGCGCGGACGTGTCCAGGTCGGTGGAGCTGTTCCACCGGGTGAACGCGCAGGACTTCGAGGCGTGCGAGCGGACCCAGCCCGCGATGTCCTCGCGCGCGTACCGCCGCGGCGGTGTGCTGGTGCCGTCCGAGCACCACATCGGCATCTTCCACGCGTGGCTGATGCGGCGGTTGGGAGCCCGCCCGCAGGCGGGCACCTGATCACCCCGCCGCCGGCGCCGGCCGCTTGAACATCCGGGTCGCCGTGATCTCGCTGTGCACCGCCTCCCCCGCCTGCGGTGGCTGCGGGAGACCCGGGCGGAGGTGCTCCTCCACGCTGATGTACTTCAGCCCCGCCCGGAGGTCCGCGTCGTTGCGCAGACGGATGACCAGCGGGAACTCGGCGAGCGCGGTCGTGTCGAACAGGCCGGTGGTGTAGAGGAGCTGCACGCCGAGGGCGTCGGACACGGCCCGCTGGAGCTCCAGCAGATACGTGGCGTTGGCACGCCCGATGGGGTTGTCCAGGAACAGCGTGCCCGCGTGGCGGTGCTTGTCGCGGCCGCGGTCGTTGGAGCGCAGCGCCGCCATCGTGCAGTACAGGGCGATCGCCGCGGTGAGGAGCTGGCCGCCGGAGAAGACGTCGCCCATCTGCCCGACGGGCACCCGCTCGGCGCGCAGCACGGCGTCCGGCTTGAGGATCTCCACGGCGACGCCCTTGGGCCGCAGGGCCGCCGCCACTCCGCGCAGCAGCAGGGACATGCCGTCGCGTCGCAGGTCGGAGTTCTTCCTGACGGCCGCGCGCGTGGCCTCGTCGATGACCTCGCCGAGCCGTTCGACGAGGGTGGCCTGGTCGGGCTCCTCGAAGCGGATGCGCAGGAACTCCTGCCCCGACCACTCCCCCAGTCCCTCGGGCAGCCGGGACAGCCGCTGGGCGGAGCGCAGGGTGGCGAGGGCCGACTCCACGAGCCCGCGCAGCCGGTCCACGATCGAGTCGCGGTTCCGCTCCAGCTGCTCCAGCTCGTCGGTGAGGACGCGGAGGCGGGGCGCGAAGGCGTCGGCCCACTTCTGCGCGTGCTCGGGGAGCGCGACGGCGGGCAGCTCGCGGATCTGCTGGCGGGCCGGGGTGCGCACCTGCTCGTAGCGGGTCGCGTTGGCGTGCCGGACGAGGACGTCGCTCGCCTCGCGCACGGCGGCCTCGGCGGCGGACAGGTCGGCGGCGCAGCCGCGCAGCGACCGGCGGGTCTCGGCGGCGGCCCTGCGGGCCTCCTCCAGGCTGCCGGGGTACGGCTCGGGCGCCTCCTGTTCCTCGCCCGTGACGTGGTCGCGCAGCAGGTCGCGGAGGAGGGCGGCCGTCTCGTCGAAACCACCGGCCGCGTCCTCGGCCGCGCGGTGGGCCTCCAGCAGGTCCGCGTGGGCCTCGCGCGCCCGGTCCAGCGCCTCGGTGCGGGCGGCGAGTTCGGCGGTGGCGTCGCGCAGCAGGGTCTGGGCGTGCTCGGCGCCGACCGGGAACAGCTCCGAGGGCAGCTCCGTGTGCGCCTCCTCGCCGTCCTCGGGGGCGAGCCGCTCGGCCTCGCCGCGCAGCCGCCCGAGCTGCTCGCTCGCGGTGGACATACGGGTCTCCAGGAGCTGCACCAGCTCCTCCGCGCGCGCGGCGGCGGCCTGCCGCGAGGGCCCGTCGGAGCCGTCGGGGGACTCCAGCAGCTGCTCGGCGCGGTTGCGGACCTTGTTGCTGAGCCGGTTCAGCTCGGCGCGGGCGGCGCTCTCGTCGCTCTCCGCGCGGGCCTGCTCCGCGCGCAGGTCGGCGCCGACGCCGACCTTCTCGTACACCTGGGAGGCGGCCCGGTACGCCTCGCGGAGCGCGGGCAGCGACGCCTTCGGCGCCGGTGCCTGTGTCCCGCCGTCGTCCTCCGGTACGTCGTCGGGGGCGCCCGCGATCTCGGCGCGCTCGGCGCGCAGGGCGCGGGCCGTGCGGCGGGCGTCGTCGGCGGCGCGCTGGGCGGCGCGGCGGTCCTCGTCGGCGGCGCGGGCCCGCTCCAGGCAGGTCTGGGCGCGGGCCTCCGACTCGGCGGCCACGTCGGCCAGTTCCCGCAGCTTCGCCTGCCAGGCGGCGCGTTCGCGCAGCCGGAAGGCGAGTCCGGCGAGGGCGTCGGCGGCGCGGCGGGCCCGCTGCGCGGTCTCCTGGCGTTCGTCGCGCACCTGGGCGGCCTCGGCGGCGGCCTCCTCGGTCTCGGCCCGCACGGTGCGCGCCTCCGCGAGTTCGGCCTCGGCCTCCTCGGCGAACGCGCGTGCCTCGCGGGCGGCGTCGGCGAGTTCGGTGAGCCGGCCCGCCGGGCAGCCCGTGCGCCAGGAGGCGAGCCGGGCCGCGAGTTCCCGGTCCTTGCCGAGGCGTGCGGCGAGCGTGCGGATCTCCTCGTCGCGTTCGGTCGCCCGCGCGCGCAGGGCCTGCCGTTCCTCGTCGGCGGCGTGCTCGTCGTGCATGGCCGGGTTCGGCGGGACCAGGAAGACACCGGTGTCGCCCCCGTCCAGGGAGGGGGTGGGCGCGAGCAGTGCGGCGGCGGTGCCGACGGCGACCGTCGAGCGGGGCAGCAGCGCGGCGCCGGCGAGGGTCTCACGGGCCCGGGCGTGGCTGTCCGGGTCGGTGATGATGACGCCGTCGACCAGTTCGGGCCGTGCGGCCAGTACGCGCGCGTGGTCGGCCGGGTCGACCGCCTGGGCCAGGTAGCGCCAGCCGGGCAGGGCGGGGATGCCGTGCTCGCCGAGGAACTCCACGGTGGCGAGCACGTCGGGGCCGGGCGGGAGCAGTCCGCCGTCACCGAGGGCGCCGAGGATCCGGGCGTCGTCGGCGGCGGCGGTGCGCAGTTCGAAGAGGTGGCGTTCGGCGGCCGCGACGCCCTCGTCGAGCAGTTCGCGCAGGTCGTCGGCGTAACGGTCGAGTTCCTCGGCGGTGAGGGGGCCTTCGGTGAGGTCGCGTGCGGCCGCGCCGCCGTCGGCTTCCTCCCTGCCCTCGGTGCCGGTCCCGTCCGCGGAGCCGGCGTCGCCCCGCCGTGGCGCCGGCACCCCACCGGTCGCCCCGCCGGAGGCGCCCGGCAGACTCAGCAGCTCCGCGAGCCGTTCCTCCGCCGCCAGGGCCTCGGCCGTGCGGCGCTCCGCCTCGTACGCGCGCGTCGCCGCCGTGGCCGCGTCCGCCGCGCGGGCCGCGGTCAGCTCGGCGCGCGACTCGGCGGAGGCGGCCTCCCGGGCCTGCTCGGTGGCGCGGCGGGACGCCTCGCGCGCGGTGTCCCAGGCGGCGACGGCCGTCTTCTCGGCGTCACTGGCGGCGAGCGCGGCCCGCGCCGGGTCGGCGTCGGGTGCGCTGTCGTCGAGCCAGCCCGCCCGTACGGCCTCGGCGGTCTCCTGCTCGACCTCGGCGAGCCGCTGCCGCAGGTGCCCGATCTCGCTGCGGGCGCGCTGGGCCTCGGTGGCGGCGGCCGTTGCGTCCCGGTACGCGGTCTCGCCGGCCTCCTGGAGGGCGGCGGACCGTTCGTCGCCCTCGTTGGCGAGGGACTCGGCGCTCTCGGCGGCGCTCTCCAGGGCGCGTACGAGGTCGACGGCTGCCCTGGCGCGGGCGGCCAGCGCGGGGGCGGCGTCCCGCTCGGCCTCCTGGATGGCGGCGGCCACGCGCGCGACGCGGTCGGCGGCGGCGCGGTGGCGCAGCACGGCCTCGGCGGCCTGCCAGGCGGAGTGCAGGGTGCGCGCGTCGGCGAGTTCGCGCTTCTGCGCGGCGGCGGACTTCTCGGCGGCGGCGAGGGCCAGGGAGGCGTGCCGGAAGGCGAGTTCGGCCGCGACGAGCGCGCTGCGTCCGCGGGCGGTCTCGGCCTCCGTGACGGCGTGCGCGGCGGCGGTGACCCGCTGGGCCAGGTCGGCGCCGCGCTCCCGCTCCTGCCCGGCCCGGGCGGAGAGCCTGCGGGCCAGGGTGCGGGTGCGCCGCTCGGCGGCGGCGTGGATGTCGCGGGCGCGCTGCCGGGCCTCGGCGGCGTCGACGATCCGGCCGAGCAGGTCCACGGAACCGGCGGTGAAGTCCCGTTCGGCGATCAGCTCGGCGCGCCGGCCGAGCTTGTTGCCGAAGCCGCTCACCAGGTCGGCGAGCCCGTCGGTGTCACGGGTGTCGGTGACGGCGCGCAGCAGCAGGTCGGTGAAGTCGGAGTCCTTCTTGACCGCGAACAGACCGGCGGCCTCGCCCTCGTCGGCGTTCATCTCCCGCTGGTAGCGGAAGAGTTCGGGGTCGAGGCCGAGGTCGGTGAGGTGCTCGTTCCAGCGGTCGTGGATCTCCTCCCAGTGCACCTCCAGGTGCGGGTACGTCCTGCCCGCCTCCATGAGCGCGTCACGGAAGCCCTTCATCGTGCGGCGCCTTCCCCGCGCCCCGGAGGCGCCCTCGACGGGCGGCCGTACGGCGGTGGACTCGGCGACGGGGAGGTTGTCCAGGCTGAGCCCGGGGCCGGGCCGGAAGGAGTACCAGGCCTCGGCGAACTTGCGCGGGTCGTTGGAGACCTGCCGCCCGCGCCACTCGCTGGCCTTGCCGACCACGACGCACTCGCCGGTCAGTGTGTGCTGCCACTCCAGCGCGACGTGCCCGCAGTCGTCGGCGAGCAGGAACTTGCGCAGCACGCCGGAGCTGGCGCCGCCGAGGGTGTTGCGGTGGCCGGGCAGCATCACCGAGAAGATCAGCTTCAGCAGGACGGACTTGCCGCCGCCGTTCTCCAGGAAGAGCACGCCCGCGGGGGCCGGGCGGCGCGGCGGCCCGACGGGCTCCTCCTCGAAGAACTCCGCCTGCTGCGGCGCGGGGTCGGGCACGGGCTCGCCCACACCCCGCAGGTCCAGCACGGTGTCGGCGTAGCGCGCACCGGCCGGCCCGATGGAGTAGAGGCGGACCCGGGACAGCTCGTACATGGCGGCGGAAACTCTCGCAGTCGCAGTCGTGACAGTGGTTCGGTGGAGCGCTGGATCAGGAGTGGAACGGCAGTCCGGCGTCGGCCACCAGCTCCAGGTCGTCGGTGTCCTCGGCGGGCAGCAGGGTGGCGGTGCCGTCGGTCACCGGGACGACGCCCAGCTCCAGCAGTTCGGCCATGGCGGCACCGGCCGCCATGTCGCGCACCTGGAGCTGGTAGCGGGCGGTGGTGCGGTAGGTGCCGCCGTTGTCGTCACCGGTGCGCTGCAGGAACCCGGAGTCGGTGAGGAACGCGACGGCCTTGCCGACGATGCCGGTGGTCGAACCGGCGAGTCTGCGCGCGTCCTTGGTGGCCCCGGTGGCGCTGCGTCTGGCCCAGATCCGCCAGGCCGCCTCCAGTCCGGGCGCGTCGGTCGCCGGGTCGGTGTTCTCGCCCCGCTCCTCGGCCCGCTGCTCCAGCCGGCGGCAGGCCTGCCGTACGAAGCTGTCGACGCCGTTGACGGACACGCGCCCGATGTACCCGTCGTCCGCGAGGTCCTCGGGGCGGGGGAACGCGAGGGCGGCGACGGCGAGGTGGGCGAGGCCGTGCAGGAACCGGTCGCCCGCGTCGGACGAGGTCCGGCGCGCGTAGTCGCCCATGCGCACGGCGAACACGCTGTCCTCGGCTGCCGTCACGGCCATCCCCGCCCGCGGGGACACCTCCAGGACCACCAGGCCGAGCCCGGTGGCCACGGCGTCGGCGAGCCGTGCGAACGGCGGGTCCTCCCGGTAGCGCCGCAGCAGCTCCCCGTACTCCTGGTCGCGCGCGGGCTGCAGCTTGGGCTGGAGCCCGAAGGCGACGAGCCGCGCCGCGTCGGCGGCGTCGGCGGGGGTGACGGCGGCGGTCGTCGCCGGAGCGGCGGCGGCCTCCGGATCGCTCCACTCGACGTGCTCGGTCACGGCTGGGGCTCCTTGTCCGGTGGTGCGCAGTACGGGTGGACGGGACGGGACGGGAGGGGCGGGGGGTGCGCGGTGGTCATGTCCGGTCGGCCGCCATTCCCGCCGCGTCCAGCAGCGCCGTCCCCACGATCAGGTCGGCGCCCCCGAACTCCGGGTCGTCCAGTTCCGTCCCGTCGTCCACGGCGAACAGCAGCTTCTCCTCGCCCTGGCGGTAGGCGGTGCCGACCGGCGGGCTGGCCGCGTGCACGGCCAGGAGGGCGACGAGGTACGGCAGTTCGGGGTCCTGGCGGCGGGCATCGGTGAGCAGGCCGGAGAGCCGGCGGGGCGCGTCAGCGGGCAGGTCGAGCAGTTCTCTGGCGGCGGCGAGCTGTTCCTCGCTGAACCGGCTGTCGTCCGGGGTGGCGATGAGATCGGGCTCGGGCATCTCGGCGCCCAGGTGCTCGCGCTCCACGGGCGGCGTCAGCAGCAGGTCGACCAGGTCCCCGAGGCGTACGGACGCTCGTGTGCGGAATCCCGTGCCGCGCGCGAAGAACGCGTCCGTCACGCGGACCGCCTGCTCCAGGGGCAGGGGGAGGACGGGCGCCATCAGGTGCCCGTACAGGTCCGTGCCCGAGGTGCCCGCGGGGGCGGCGAAGGCCTGGCGGTCCTGCTCGGCGCGGAAGAGCGGGCCGGCCTCCAGCAGGCGGGACTGGAGCTGGGTGTGCCGGCGGATGCAGTCCTTGACGATGTCGACCAGCTCGGCGGCGCGCCGCTTGTTCTCGGGGTCCTCGGACTCGTCGCGGGCCCTGCGGATGTTGGTGAGGATCGCGTTCTCGTGGCGGTAGCGGTCGGCGACGTGGTCGAGGGCCTCGGCGATCATGTCGGGCACGGCGTGCAGCCAGTCCACCGCGCGGACGTTGCGGCGGGTGGCGTCCAGGGCCCTGCGCAGCGTCTCCGAGTACTGCACGGTGCGGTAGCGGGCCTGTTCGGCGGCGAGCTGGGCGTCGGCGAGCCGGCCGCGGCTGACCAGCACCTCCAGCTTGACCTCGGCGGCGATCTGCGCGCTGGTGACGTCCGTGTCGAGGGCGCCCACGAGGACGTTGACCGCCTCGTCGGTGGTGCGCAGGTAGACGCCGCCCCCGTAGCCGGGGACCTCTTCGATCAGCTTGAAGTCGTAGTCGCGCCGCACGTAGGTGCCGTCGGACGCGAAGGTGCCGTACACGGCGCGGAAGCCGCGGTCCACGCTGCCGACGTTGATCAGGTTCTCCAGCACCCAGCGGGCCACGCGCTCGTGCTCGGCGGCGGGGCGCTGCGGGGCCTGCGCGGCGATGCGCGGGACGAGGCGGGCGACGATCTGGTCGTGGTCGGCGCCCGTGTCGAAGTCCATGTTGAGCGTGACGAGGTCGATGGCGGCGAGGGCGACCTCCGCCATGCCGTACACCGAGTACTCACCCGCGAGATTGGCCTTGCGCGCGTCCAGGTCGTGCAGCGGCGCGGTGCAGGCGAGCGCGCGCAGCCGCCGCGCCAGCCCCTCGTCGGCGGCCGGGCCCGGCGCGGGGCGCGGCCCCGCGCTGAGCTGGGGCGGAACGCTGTCCGTCGATGCAGGCGAAGTCACGGTGCACAGATTAGGTCCTCGCTCTGACATCGGCCCAAACGACGGCTGGACGCCGCTGGTGGCGGGGCGACGGCCGCGGCTCCGGGACGCCCGGAACGCGGGATTCGGCTCAGGACCGTCAGACGATGCCGATCCCCTGTCCCGCGTCCGCCACCCGGCGCCCGTACACCTCGACCAGTCCCCGCAGCGAGTCGTCCAGGTAGACGGCGAGCAGTCGTTCCGCGCCGTCCCGGTCGCCCTCCTGGAGGGTCTGGAGGATCTGGCGGTTGCGGACGAGGTAGGGCTCGTGCAACCGCTTCGGGTCGTCCACCACGTGGAAGGCGAGGCGGAGTTCGGCGAAGACGCTGCGCATCAGTTCGTCGGTGCGTTCGCTGCCGGCGAGGGCGACCAGCTCCCGGTGGAAGTGGATGTTGGCCGTGGACACGCCCTTCCAGTCGCCCTCCCGGGCCGACCGCTGCCCGTCCGCGACGGCCTTCGCCAGCCCCTCCACGGCGTACGGGGGGTCACCGAGCCCGCGGACGACCGCGCACTCGACGAGGCTGCGGGTGCGGTAGATGTCCTCGACGTCCTCCACGGTCAGCACCCGCACGAAGACCCCGCGGTTCAGCTCGTGCACGAGCAGGCGCTCGTGGGTGAGCAGGCGGAAGGACTCGCGCAGCGTGTTGCGGGAGACCCCCAGCGCCCCGCCGATGCTGTCCTCGGACAGCCGGGTGCCGGGCGGGAAGAAGCCCTCGGCGATCCGGCTTCTGAGGATGTCCGAGACCCGCTCCGCCGTGCTGGTGCGGCCCAACAGCGCCCGGTCGTCGGCCAGTCCCGTGAGTTCTGCCATGCCGGGCATCTAAGCGCAGATACAAGAACGAAACAACATAGGTATTGAGGGATCGTTCAACGATCCTCTACCTTGCTGAGCAAGCGCCCGGACGCACCGCACCACGGCACGGCTCATTCCTCACGCACCCCCCGTTCCTCACTGCGAGGTGCCCATGAGCACGAAACGTCCGTTCCAGGCACCACAGACACCGCACGTACCAGAAGCACCAAAGACTCCAAACGCCCCGGCCGAACCGGACGCCGGCGACGGCGCGTTCGGCTGGCTGCGGGCCCTCGGTCCGCGCGGCCGCCGGGCCTTCGCGGGCGCGTTCGGCGGATACGCCCTGGACTCCTACGACTACTTCACGCTGCCGCTGAGCATGGTGGCGCTGGCCGCCCACTTCGGCCTCGACAGCGGCCAGACCGGTCTGATCACCACGGTCACGCTGATCGTCTCGGCGATCGGCGGGGCGGCCGCGGGGGTGCTCGCGGACCGCGTCGGGCGCGTGAAGGCACTGACGCTCACGGTCGCCGTGTACGCCGCCGGCACCGTCGCCTGCGGGTTCGCTCCCGATTACTCGACACTGCTGGTCTTCCGGGCCGTGCAGGGACTCGGCTTCGGCGGTGAGTGGGCGGTCGGCGCGATCCTGGTCGCCGAGTACACGAGCGCCAGGCACCGGGGCCGTACGCTCGGCGCGATCCAGAGCTCCTGGGCCGTCGGCTGGGGACTGGCCGTCATCGTCTACACGCTGGTCTTCGAGGTGGCGGACGAGGACATCGCCTGGCGGGTGATGTTCTGGACCGGCGCGCTGCCCGCGCTGCTCGTCGTGTGGGTGCGCCGCCGGGTGCAGGACGCGCCGGAGGCGGCCACCGCGCGCGAGAGAAGCCGCGAGAAGGGTTCCTTCGCGGCGGTGTTCGCGCCGGGCACGGCAGGCACCCCGGGCCTGCTGCGCACCACGGTCTTCGCGACGCTGCTCTCCACCGGCGTCCAGGGCGGCTACTACACGCTGGCCACCTGGGTGCCCACCTACCTGAAGACGGAACGCGACCTGTCGGTGGTCGGCACCGGCGGCTACCTCGCGCTCCAGATCACCGGGGCCTTCGTCGGCTACGTGACCGGCGGGTACCTCACCGACCGGCTGGGCCGCCGGCGCAACATCTGGCTCTTCGCGGTCCTGTCGGCGCTGTGCATCTGGGCGTACACGAACATCCCGAGCGGCGCGGACGGCCTGCTCCTGGCGCTCATGTTCCCTCTCGGGTTCTGCATGTCGGCGATCTTCAGCGGATTCGGGTCGTACCTCAGCGAGCTGTACCCGGTGGCCGTGCGCGGCACCGGTCAGGGATTCACGTACAACGCCGGCCGTGCCGCCGGCGCCGTCTTCCCCACCGCGGTCGGTTTCCTGGCCGGCAGCTGGGGCGTGGGCGGCGCGCTGGTCTTCGGCGCGGTCGGCTACGGCCTGGCGGCGGTCGCGCTGCTCGGGCTTCCGGAGACGCGCGGGAAGGAACTCCTGTGAACCACACCACCACCGACGCCCGGGGCCACCGCCCCACGACGACCGGAACGACCGTCGACGCGCTCCGCGCTGAGCACGCGCGCGCGTGGACGCCACGTGAGGCACGCGCGCGGTTCCGCGCGGGTCTCACCGGTCCCACCGCGGGCATCGCCGCCGGGCACACCCAGGCCAATCTGATCTCGGTCCCGGCCGACTGGGCGTACGAGATGCTGCTGTTCTGCCAGCGGAACCCCAAGCCGTGCCCGGTGCTGGACGTGACCGACGCCGGCGCGTGGACCACGCCGCTCGCGCCGGACGCCGACCTGCGCACCGATCTGCCGCGCTACCGGGTGTGGGAGAACGGCCGGCTGGTGGCCGAACCGACGGACGTCGTCGACGTCTGGCGCGCGGACCTGGTGTCCTTCCTGATCGGCTGCAGCTTCACCTTCGAGTGGGTCCTCGCCGAGGCGGGCGTGCCCCTGCGCCATGTCGAGCAGGGCCGCAACGTGCCCATGTACGTCACGAGCCGTCGCTGCCGTCCCGCGGGACGCCTGCGCGGCCCCATGGTGGTGTCGATGCGGCCGGTGCCGCCGGAGCACCTGACGGCCGCGATCCGGGAGACCAGCCTGCTCCCGGCCGTGCACGGCGGCCCGGTGCACTGCGGTGAGCCGTCGGGGCTCGGCATCGCGGACCTGTCCCGTCCCGAGTTCGGCGACGCGGTGGAGCCGGAGCCGGACGACATCCCGGTGTTCTGGGCCTGCGGGGTGACGCCCCAGGCCGTGGTGATGGCCTCGCGCCCGCCGTTCGCCGTCACCCACGCCCCGGGCCAGATGTTCCTCACCGACGCCCGCGACGAGCAGTACCGCGTGGCCTGAGGCACGGCACAGCGCGCGACGGCACCCGGTCCCGCGCCCGCCGGTCCTCAGGCGGCGTCGCCCGCGCGTCCACCGGCGGCACGGACGGCACCGGCAGGGCGGCCAGAGGTGACGCCCCAGGCCGTCGTGATGGCCTCGCGCCCGCCGTTCGCCGTCACCCACGCCCCGGGCCAGATGTTCCTCACCGACGCCCGCGACGAGCAGTACCGCGTGGCCTGAGGCACGGCACAGCGCGCGACGGCACCCGGTCCCGCGCCCGCCGGTCCTCAGGCGGCGTCGCCCGCGCGTCCACCGGCGGCACGGACGGCACCGGCAGGGCGGCCGGTGCCCCGGACCTGGTGGCGGACCTCCGCCTCGGCGCGGGCGAGGAGCCGCGGCAGCAGGTGGGTGCGCCGCCGTGCGGCCCAGCCGGCGCCCGCGTGGCCAGCCGCCACCGGGACGCCGACCGGGACGGTCCGGGCAGCCGGGGTGCGGCGCACGGCGCCGCACCGGTGGCGGGCCGCGCGTCCGCGAGCAGCGCGTGGAAGCGCACCGCGAGCTACCGGTGGCCGCGCTCACCGGAGTGCGGCCGGCCGGCGCTCCCCGTCGCGCGGTCCGCCACCCGGGCGCCTCGCAGGCGTGCGGGTGGACCGCCCCGTACCGCTCGGAGAGGGCGTGCACCACGGCGTCGACCGCCTGCTGCCGCCGGGCGGGCGGCCCGGCCGGCGCGCGGGGCGGGCCGAGGAGGGCACCGGGGTCGGGCAGGCAGGCGGTGAGCAGCACGGCGTTCCGCGCGGAAGGCCCCGTACACCTCGTCGAGGCGGGCGGCGACGGCGTGCAGGCCGAAGGTGCGGCGCGGGGTGTCGTCGACGCCCACGACGACCGGCACGACGTCCGGGCGCAGGGCCGGCGCGGCGGGGGTCTGCCGGTGCAGGACGTCGTGGGTCCGGGCGCCGCCGACGGCCGGGGCGACGAATGCGGTGCCGGGCCCGAGCCCTTCGGCCAGGAGGGCGGCCCAGCCGCGCCGGCCGCCCTCGACGGCCACGCCGTTCACATCCGGGGGAAGAACGCGGTCACGGTGGCGACACGGATACCGGTGCTGTCGCGACGCTGGACGTGATCGCGTCAAAGTGGATCTGTCCTCGCGGCTGACGTCCCATGAGCGTCGCCCCCGCGCACGTTCCGCTCCGCGGGCCTCCCCTCCGGGCCACCCGGGTTCACACGGCGGGCATGTCCGGCCCGATCCGGCTGCGTACGGCCGTCTGCACCTCGGCCTCCTCGGCGGGGTCGGCGGCGAGCCTGCGGAGCTGTTCGACCACGCGCGCGGAGCCGGTCTCGGCGTGCCGGGCGGCGACCTCGCGCGTGGACTCCTCGCAGTCCCAGAGGCACTCGACGGCGAAGCCGGACGGGAAGGAGGGGTCGGTGGCGGCGAGGGCCCGGGCGGCGCGCCCGCGCAGGTGGGAGGAGGCCGTCTCGCGGTAGACGTGGCGCAGGACGGGGGCGGCGGAGACGATGCCGAGGCGCCCCGCGCCGTCCACGAGGGTCCACAGGGTGGGCGCGTCGGGCCCCTCGCCCCGTACGGCCTCACGGAGGGCGGCCAGCACCGGACCGCTGTCCCGGGTGCCGCCGCGACAGGCGAGCACGCGTCCGGCGACGGCGCCGAGCGCGTCGGGGCGGCACGCCCAGCGGCGCGCACGTTCGACGGCGGCGACACTGCGCATCCGCTCGAAGGCGGCGACGGCGGCCTCGACGACCGCGGCCGAACCGTCGGCCACCGCGCCCTCGATGAGGTCGAGGGCGCCGGGGTCGTCGCTGTCGGCGAGGTAGCGCAGGGCGGTGCAGCGGGCGCCGTCACCGCCGCCGCGGGCGGCCTCGACGATCTCGGGGCGGTCCTCGGGGCCCGCGACGGCCATGAGGCAGCGGGCGGCCGGGACGTGCAGCGCGGCGCCGCGGTCGAGGCCCTGCTGGGCCCAGTCGAAGACGGCCGCGACGCTCCAGCCCGGACGGGGCCCCGAGGAGTCCAGCTGCCGCTGCCAGCGGTCGAAGCAGCCGGCCTCCCCGGCCTTCCGCACCCGCGCGGCGATCGCCTCGCGGGAGTCCTCGGCCCACAGCCGCCACGGGCGGGGCTCGAAGGCGTCACGGACGGCGGCGGCGAGTCCGGCCTCGCCCTCGGCGTCGGTGGCGAAGCGCGCGAGGACGGGGGCGGCGAGGGCGCGCAGGCCGGCGTCGTCGTCCCGGAGGGCGAGCTCGTCGAGGGCCCAGGCCCAGTTGGTGCCGGAGGCGGCGTACCTGCGCAGCAGTTCGAGAGCGTCCCGCCTGCCGTACGAGGCGAGGTGCCCGAGGACCGCGAGGGCGAGCCCGGTGCGCGACTCGCAGGTGTCGAGGACGTCCTCGGGGGCGAACAGGTGCCGTTCGATCTCGTCGAGCCCGCCGTGCAGGTCGAGATAGAGCCGGGCGTAGTACAGGGAGCGGTTCTCCACCTGCCAGTCGTGGCGGGGGTCGCTCAGCACACAGTGGTTGAGGGCCGCGAGCGCGTCGGCCCGCGGGGCGGTGAGCGCGTGCAGCGTGCCGTCGCCGCGGCCCCGCTGCAGCAGGCCGAGCAGCGTACCGCTGGGCGCTATGACCGGTTCGAACATGGGAAACAGCCTCACATCAAGCGTCGACGCAACCGTGGTCCTGCACTACCTGGCCGCGTGACAACACGTCGGAGCGCCCGCCGTCTTCTGCTTGCTGTGGCCCATCGTCCTCTGCCTCTCGTCGGTGGCCCTCGCGGACCGCATCACGGCCCGCGCGGTGCGGCAACACCTGCCCGGCCATCGCGTCCGTGAATCACGACGTCATGATGACCCGGCGGTTCTTCCTGCCGCGACCGATATTTCCGGCGGCCCCGTACCGCCTCCCCCGTATCTCGTGTTCTTGCTGGTCCGGACGTGCGGATCAGTGTGCGCCGAACAGTTCCAGCAGCTCCGTCTTGGCGAACATGCGCGCGGTGTCGACGGCCGACGGCGTGCCGGCGTGCGGGTCGGCGCCACCGTCGAGCAACGCGCGGATGACCTCCTGCTCGCCCTTGAAGACGGCTCCCGCGAGCGGCGTCTGGCCTCGGTCGTTGGCGCGGTCGGCCTCCGCGCCGCGCTCCAGGAGGGCGCGCACGGCCTCGGCGTGGCCGTGGTAGGCCGCGAGCATCACGAGCGTGTCGCCCCGGTCGTTGGTGAGGTTGGCCGGAACGCCCGCGTCTACGTACGCCACGAGCTCCTCCGTACGGCCGCGGCGCGCCAGGTCGAAGATCTTCGTCGCGAGCTCGATGACCTCGGGGTCGAGGGCTTCACTCATCACCGGACCGCCTCTCAAGCAGCAGTGCGGGCTCGGTCGGGCCCGCCGGACAAGGTGGGTGCGCACGACGGCGGGTCGGCGCCGCCGTACGGGTGAATCGCCAGGGTACTGGGCTCGGCACGCACATGACCGGACCCACCCGAGGCAAAGATCACAGCGAACCCGGCCGGGCGCAACACCGCTGGCCGGACGGGCCGGGAAGGACTGCGCCAATCAGGTGAAACTGTCACATATTCACCCAATTGCACCTTTTATCGTATAGATACATCTTGTGACCCTGGAAAAACTGACGGTGACTGTCCCCACCAACCAGGAGAGCACAAATGATCCTTTCCATGTCAGGCGTCGTCCTGCTCGGCATCATCGTCTTCCTCTTCTTCCGCAAGGACGGACTGAAGGCCTCGCACGCCATCGTGGCCACGCTGTTCGGCTTCTACCTCGCCAGCACGGCCATCGCGCCGAGCATCAAGGCGGGCGGTGAGAGCCTCGCGAGCCTCCTCGGCGGTATCAGCTTCTGACCCCCGTCCCCTCCGCACGCACCCCCGTCCCCGTCCGTAGGAGACCGCAGTGGCCCGGCGTCCCCTTCCCCGCTTCCCCCGCAGTCCGATCGACGGCAGCGCGTACCTCGCCCGGGGCCGGGAACTGGCCCGGACGACGGCCGACGGTGCCACCGACGTCCTGCACCCGCTGATCATGATCATCCGTGGCCTGCGCCGGCTCGCGGCCGCCGGCCGGCGCAAGTGGGCCGACACCCCGAAGGACAAGCGCAGTTCGCTGTTCTTCCTGGTGGCCTCGGTGGTCCTGGTCGTCGCCCTGGTGCCGTACGGACCGCTGCTCGCCGTCATCGGACTGATGGCGGCGGCAGCGTGGCAGGGCCGCGAGCCCGCGAAACCGGCACCCACGGGTCCGGACGAGGAGCGGGCGGAGCGCCTCGGCTCGCTGTACGAGGCCCTGGTGCCGTACTTCGCGGCGGCCGCCGACCCGGAGCCCCTGTACACCCACGGCGGCGACTGGAACAAGGCGTTCCCCTCGTACGACTTCGACGACGGCGGGCGGATCCGCCACCTGGAGATCCGTTACCCCGCGTACTTCACGGACGGCGAGCCCGAGTCCCGCGCGCGGATCGAGCATCTGCTGCACGCCAAGGCGGGCCGCGGCCGCGAGTACCTCTTCGACTGGGACGAGGAGGGCAACCAGCTCACGGTGACCGTCCTCGCCCCGCTGGCCACCGACATCACGGCCCAGCGCTTCGTCACGGCACCGGGCGAGACGGTGCTCGGCTTCACCGACGCGACCGGCGTACGGCGCACCCTGCCGCTCGGCCAGGGCGGCGAGCAGCGGGACGTGCCCCCGGTCGTGTGGCGCACGGGTGCGCGCTCCACGGAACCGCACCTGCTGGTCGTGGGGCAGCCGGGCAGCGGTACGACGACCCTGCTGCGCTCCGTCGCGCTGCAGGCGCTCCGGCACGGCGACGTGGTGGTCGTCGAGGGCGGCGGCACCGGCGAGTACGCGTGTCTGACCGGCCGGAGGGGCGTGCTGGCCGTGGAGTGCGGTCTGGCCGGCGCGCTGGCCAGCCTGGAGTGGGCGGCGCACGAGACGGAACGCCGGCTGATCGCCGCCAACCGCGCGCGCCAGGCGGGCCTGCCGACGCCGGAGGACGCCCGGCGTCCCCTGTGGATCCTGCTGGACCGGCCGAGCGCGCTCGGCCACCTGGCCGCCGCCGACGGCGGCCCCGACCCGCAGTCCCTCCTCCAGGTGCCGCTGCGCCACGGCCGTCCGGCGAACGTCACCGTCGTCGTGGCCGAGCAGTTCGACGGCCTGGACGCGGTCTGTGACGCCGTACGGCAGCACACACGCGCGCGCGTGGTGCTCGGTCCCGCGCTCCCCGAGCAGCTGGAGGCGGTGCTGGGCGCGCTGCCGCGGACCACACCTGCCGCGGACCTGCCGCCCGGCCGCGGTTACGCCCGGCTCGGCGGGGGCCCGGTGCACCGCCTGCAGGTCCCGGTCACCCCGGACCCGTACGACGACGCCACGAGCGACGAGCACCGCCGGGCGGTGCTGGACCTGCTGCCGGACGAGGTGGCCCCCACCGAGGCGGCACCGCGGGAAGCCGCTCCCGCACCGCCGCGGCCGGACGCCGGCACGGCACCGCCGACGACGGCACCGCCGCCGAGCGATGCCGTGTCCACCGAGGTGGCGGTGGCCGAAGGCTGACGAGCCGGCCGGGGCGGGCCCGGCCGGCCTCACGCCACGTACGTCCGCGGCTCCGCGGTACCGGAGGTCCCCGTGCGCACCAGGTGTGCCGCCGTCGCCAGGCGGGCGGCCGCCTCGTCGGCCACCGCGCCGCCCACGGTGAACGGCAGCCGGACGTACCCCTCGAACGCCCCGTCCACGCCGAAGCGCGGCCCCGAGGGAACCCGCACACCGACCCGCTCGCCTGCCTCGGCGATCCGTGAGCCCGACAGGCCCCCGGTGCGCACCCACAGGGTGAGGCCGCCCCGGGGCACCGCGAACCCCCAGTCGGGCAGCTCCCGGCGGAGGGCGGCGACCAGCGCGTCCCGGTTGTCACGGGCCTGGGCCCGGCGCACGCCCACGGCCTCCTCCCAGCCACCGGTGCTCATCAGCCAGTTGACGGCCAGCTGTTCGAGGACCGGGGTGCCGAGGTCGGCGTACGCACGGGCCGCGACCAGGCTGCGGATCACGTCCGGCGCGGCGCGCACCCAGCCGATGCGCAGCCCCGCCCAGAACGCCTTGCTCGCCGAGCCGACCGTGATCACGGTCGAGCCCGCCGGGTCGAAGCCGCAGACCGGCCGGGGCATTTCCACGTCCGCGTCGAGGTGCAGCTCGCTCATGGTCTCGTCGACGACGAGCACGGTCCCGGCGGCGCGGGCCGCGTCGACGAGCCGGCGCCGCTGGTCCTCGTCGGCGAGCGCGCCGGTCGGGTTGTGGAAGTCGGCCACGACGTAACCGAGCCGGGGCGCCGCGTCGCGCAGCACCTGCCGCCAGCGGTCCACGTCCCATCCGGCGAGCTCCTCGGCCATCGCGACGGGCACCAGCCGGGCGCCCGCCTCACGCATCAACTGGAGGATGTTGGCGTAACTGGGGGACTCGACGGCGATGCGCTCGCCGCGCGGCGCGAACAGATGGCAGATCGCGTCGATCGCGCCCATGGCACCGGTGGTGACCATGATCTGCTCGGGCATCGTGGGGATCCCGCGCGCGGTGTAGCGGTCGGCGAGCAGCGCGCGCAGCGCGGGCAGCCCGGCCGGGTAGTCGCCGTGCGTGTGCGCGTACGGCGGCAGCTCCTCCAGAGCGCCCCGCACGGCCCGGGTGAGCCAGGGCTCGGGGGCGGGCAGGGCGGCCGTACCGAGATCGATCACGGAGCCGAGCGCCTCGGGCGGCAGCGGCTCCAGCCCGCGCGCGGGCAGGGGGTTACCGGCCGGAACGGCGGTCCAGCTGCCCGCTCCCCGGCGCGACTCCAGAAACCCCTCGGTGCGCAGGGCCTCGTAGGCCGCCGCGACCGTCGTACGGCTGACGGACAGGGCGAGCGCGAGTTCCCGCTCGGCGGGCAGCCGGGCGGCGACCGGGACCCGGCCCTCCAGCACCAGCAGCCGGATGCCGTCGGCGAGCGCCCGGTAGGCGGGCGGACGGCGGCTGCCGGGGCCCGCGGGGCGCTCCTGCTGGGAGTTGAGCTGCCGCGCGAGCTGAACCGCGCCCACCGCCGAAGTCCACTGCGCCATGATGTGCGGTCCACCTTCCCCGGATTGGCCATGGATGGCGTTCTCCGCCAGGCCACAGAGTGACATGCGCCAGGCCACCGCCACCACCCGAGGGGGAACACCTTGTCCGCCGTCCCGCCCGTGCCATCCACTCCGTCCGTCCCGGCCAACCCCTCCGTCCCGTCCGCACCCCGCCGCCTCGGACGGCGGCTGCTCCAGCTGTACGCCGGTCTCGCGCTGTACGGGGCGAGCGTCGCGCTGCTCGTGCAGGCGGGGCTGGGTCTGGAGCCGTGGGGCGTGCTGCACCAAGGGCTGGCCGGGCGGACCGGGCTGACGATCGGTGTGGTGTCGATCGGCGTCGGCGCCCTGGTGCTGCTGCTGTGGGTCCCGCTGCGCCAGCGGCCGGGCCTCGGCACGGTCTCCAACGTCCTCGTGGTGGGCCTCGTGATGGACGCCACACTCGCGGCGGTACCGGAGCCACGTAGCCTGGCCGTCCGCGTGCCGCTGCTGTGCGCCGGCGTCGTCCTGAACGGCGCGGCGACCGGCCTGTACATCGCGGCGCGGCTCGGTCCCGGCCCGCGCGACGGGCTGATGACGGGTCTGCACCGGCGCACCGGGCGCTCGGTCCGGCTGGTGCGGACGGCGGTGGAGGTGGCCGTGGTGGCCACCGGCTTCGCCCTGGGCGGCACGGTCGGCGTCGGCACCGTTCTCTACGCGCTGACCATCGGCCCGCTGGCGCAGCTCTTCCTCCGGCTGTTCGCCGTGCCCTCGGCGGGCGGCAGCGCCGTCGTCGCCTCCGGGCCACCCCGGGGGGCGATACTGCGCGGGTGACCATGACGACGACTCCCGCGCGCCACCCGTACCTCGACCACCCCGGCCCGATCGCCTTCGCCCACCGCGGCGGGGCGGCGAACGGCCTGGAGAACACCACGGCCCAGTTCCGCCGCGCGGTGGAGGCCGGCTACCGGTACATCGAGACGGACGTGCACGCCACGGCCGACGGGAAGCTCGTCGCCTTCCACGACGCGACGCTGGACCGGGTCACCGACGCCCGCGGCCGCATCGCCGACCTCTACTGGAAGGACGTGCGCCACGCGCGCGTGGCGGGCGTCGAACCGGTGCCGCTGTTCGAGGAGTTGCTGGAGGCATTCCCCGAGGTGCGGTGGAACGTCGACGTCAAGGCGGAGTCCGCCCTCCACCCGCTGCTCAACCTGATCGGCCGCACCCGGTCGTGGCACCGCGTGTGCGTCGGTTCGTTCTCGGAGTCCCGCGTCGCCCGCGCCCAGCGCCTGGCCGGGCCCCGGCTCGCGACGTCGTACGGCACCGGCGGCGTCCTGGGCCTGCGGCTGCGCTCGTGGCGCCTGCCCGCCGCCCTGCGCGGCTCGGCGGTCGCCGCGCAGGTGCCCGAGTCGCAGTCGGGCGTGCCCGTGGTCGACCACCGGTTCCTGCGCGCCGCCCACGCGCGCGGGCTGCAGGTCCACGTGTGGACCGTGAACGACGCGCAGCGGATGCACCGGCTGCTGGACCTCGGTGTGGATGGCATCATGACCGATCGCATCGACACGCTGCGCGCGGTGCTCCTGGAACGGGGCGCCTGGGCCTGAACCGACCCGCCGCGGCTCGTCACGGGGACACGGGGAAGCGAGGGCACGGGTGGGCACGGACACCCTTCACACGGCCGCGGTCGGCGAGGCCGCCGAGCGGAGACGCGAGCAGCGCGGCTGGTACTTCTACGACTGGGCCTGCTCCGTCTATTCGACGAGCGTCCTGACGGTGTTCCTGGGCCCGTACCTGACGTCGGTGGCCGAGGCGGCGGCCGACGCCGACGGTTTCGTACACCCCCTGGGCATCCCGGTGCGCGCGGGCTCCTTCTACGCCTACTCGGTGTCCCTGTCGGTGGTCCTCGCCGTCGTGCTGATGCCGCTGGTCGGGGCGGCCGCCGACCGGACGGGCCGCAAGAAGCCGCTGCTCGCGGCGGCCGCCTACCTGGGAGCCGCGGCGACGGCGGGCATGTTCTTCCTGGACGGGGAGCGCTATCTGCTGGGCGGACTGCTGCTGGTCGTCGCCAACGCCGCCCAGTCAGTGGCGATGATGCTCTACAACTCCTATCTGCCGCAGATCGCCCCGCCCGAGGAGCGCGACGCGGTCTCCTCCCGGGGCTGGGCCTTCGGGTACGCGGCGGGCGCGCTGGTCCTGATCGCGAACCTCGTCCTGTACACGGCCCACGACTCCTTCGGCGTCTCGGAGAGCACGGCGGTACGCATCTGCCTGGCCTCCGCCGGGCTGTGGTGGGGCGCCTTCACCCTCGTGCCGCTCAGACGGCTGCGCGACCGCCGGGCGCCGGCCGGTCACGCCACCGCCCCGGGCTTGCGCCAGTTGGCGGCGACCGTCCGCGACATGCGCCGCCACCCGCTCACGCTGTCCTTCCTGCTCGCCTACCTGGTCTACAACGACGGCATCCAGACAGTGATCTCCCAGGCCTCGGTGTACGGCGCCGAGGAGCTGGGCCTCGGCCAGTCGACGCTGATCGTGGCCGTGCTGCTGGTGCAGGTGCTGGCGGTGGCCGGGGCGCTGGGCATGGGCCGGCTGGCCCGGAGGTACGGCGCCAAGCGCACGATCCTGGGCTCCCTGGTCGCGTGGACGCTGACGCTGGCCGCCGGGTACTTCCTGCCCGAGGGCGCGCCCGGCTTCTTCTTCGCGCTGGCCGCCGGGATCGGTCTGGTCCTCGGGGGCAGCCAGGCGCTGTCCCGCTCGCTGTTCTCCCACCTGGTGCCGCCGGGCAAGGAGGCCGAGTACTTCTCGGCGTACGAGATGAGCGACCGCGGGATGAGCTGGCTGGGTCCGCTGCTGTTCGGTGTGACCTATCAGCTGACCGGCAGTTACCGTGACGCGATCATTTCCCTGGTGCTTTTCTTCGTTCTGGGATTCGTCCTGCTCGCACGGGTACCCGTGCGGAAGGCGATCGGCGACGCGGGCAACCCGGTGCCGGAAAGGATTTAGCACCGAAGACGAAAGGGCTGTAGTGTACGCGTTTGGCCTGCCAGGCGGACCGTTACTGCGCGTCAAAGATGACGAAACGCTGTGTGACATCTGCTATCAGATGTGACAAACCGGGCCTCGGTGGGTACAACAAGGGCGGCTACGACGGCGACGCATGACCCGGAACGGACTCGGAACGGGAATCTTAACCGCCGACCGGACGTTGACCGGATGACGACGACAGCGACACCTGTCCTGTGGGCGACAAGCCCGGGAGGCACGATTCATGAGTGAGCGAGCTCTTCGCGGCACGCGCCTCGTGGTGACCAGCTACGAGACGGACCGCGGCATCGACCTGGCCCCGCGCCAGGCCGTGGAGTACGCATGCGAGAAGGGGCACCGCTTCGAGATGCCCTTCTCGGTCGAGGCGGAGATCCCGCCGGAGTGGGAGTGCAAGGTCTGCGGGGCCCCGGCGCTCCTGGTGGACGGCGACGGCCCCGAGGAGAAGAAGGCCAAGCCCGCGCGTACGCACTGGGACATGCTGATGGAGCGGCGCACGCGTGAGGAGCTCGAAGAGGTCCTCGAGGAGCGCCTGGCCGTCCTCCGCTCCGGTGCGATGAACATCGCGGTACATCCGCGGGACAGCCGCAAGTCCGCGTAACCCCGGTGGGGCCGGGCGGCCGACGAAAACGCGCAGCCGAGAACCGCGGGTGCCGTACGTGAGTGACGTACGGCACCCGCGGTCTTCGTGTGCCGGGCCCCGGGCCGTACGGAACGGACGGGCCGCCCTGCGCAACGAGAAGGGAGGCCGCCCCGGTCAGGGGCAGCCTCCCTCGCGCGACGGCGAACGGCTCAGCGGGTCAGCGGCGGACGCGGCTCCCGCGGGGCGCCGGCGTCACCGGCGTCGTCCCTGATGACCTCGCCCTGCACGACCTTGCCGTCCGGGCGGTGGATGCGGGCGTTCCGGAAGGCGCTGCCGAAGCCGCCGGAGGCCGCCTCACGGAGCTTGCGTTCGAAAGTGCGCTCGGCGTAGGCGCCGAGGGCCTTCTGGACCGGCGGGATCAGCAGCACCAGCCCCACCACGTCCGAGACCAGGCCCGGCAGCATCAGCAGCAGGCCGCCCAGCATCAGGAAGCCGTTGCCGTCGCTCCTGCCCGTGGCGGCCGCGCCGGACTGCTGCTGCTGCTGCAGTGTCTCGGTCAGGTTGCGGAAGGCGCGGCGCCCGGCCCGCTTGACCACCACGGAGCCGAGGGCGAACCCCGCGACCAGCAGCAGGAAGACGGCGAAGCCACTGGCCGCCCCCGCGACCAGCGAGAGCAGCCAGATCTCCAGCACCAGCCACGCGGCGATGCCCAGCGGCAGGAACGTCCGCAGCCGGGAGCGTCGCGGCCGTGCGGGGTACGTGGGAGTCGTAGCGCCTGTCGTCATGCTTCCAGTGTGCCCGGAGAGGGCTCAGCGCGACATAAGGGGCTGGTCAGGAACGTCCGCCCGGCTCGGGCTCCGTCGGCTTCGGGCGCTGCAGCGCCTTGCCGGCCTTGCCGACCCGCTCCCCCACTCCCCAGGCGGTGACCCGCCACAGGGCCTCCACCAGGATGTCGCGGCTCATCTTGGAGTCGCCCAGCTCCCGCTCGACGAAGGTGATGGGCACCTCGACGACGTGGTAGCCGCTCTTGACCGCCCGGCGGGCGAGGTCGACCTGGAAGCAGTAGCCCTGGGACGAGACCTCGTCGAGGCCGAGGCCCTGCAGGGTCTCGCGGCGGAAGGCGCGGAAACCGCCGGTGACGTCTCGGATCGGCACGTCGAGCAGGACACGCGAGTAGAGGCTGCCGCCGCGGGAGATGAACTCGCGGGACTTCGGCCAGTTCACCACCCGTCCGCCCGGCACCCAGCGGGAGCCGAGCACCAGGTCGGCGCCCTTCAGCGCGGTCAGCAGGCGGGGCAGCTCCTCGGGCTGGTGCGAGCCGTCGGCGTCCATCTCGATCAGGACCCCGTAGTCGTGCTCCATGCCCCAGCGGAAGCCCGCGAGGTAGGCGGCGCCGAGCCCCTCCTTGCCCTTGCGGTGCAGCACGTGGACGCGGCCGTCCTCGGCGGCCAGCTCGTCGGCGAGCTTGCCCGTGCCGTCGGGGCTGTTGTCGTCGGCCACCAGGACGTGCGCCTCGGGCACCGCCGCCCGTACCCGGCCGACGATCTTCTTGATGTTCTCCGCCTCGTTGTAGGTCGGGATGATCACCAAGGCCGTGCCGAGCGGGCCGAACCGCCTCCCCTGGGACTGTGCCTCCAGGGTCCCGTCGCCGTCGTTCACTGCTGCCCCTTCGAGTCCGTACGCAGAGGACCACCATAGTGGGCACGGCCTGCGTCGACGGCGCAGTGAGCGGGTACGGGGGTGTCGGCCCCGCGTGAGCGGGGCGGAAGCCCGTCCGGCGGGCGCACAATGCCCGGATTGCGGCGGTCCGGGGCCGGAAACCGACGCGCCGCGGCGCCTGACGGCCGTTCCTCAGCGGGCCGCGCCACCCGCGTCCGGCCGCAGGAACACCGTGCGGCCGCCCACGACCGTGCGCAGACACACCGGCAGGTCGCCGCCGGGGCTCAGGTCGGGCAGGCCCGGGGTGCCCGAGCGGGGGTCGGTCGACCAGCGGGCGACCCGGTCGTCGGGCGCCTGGACCACGAGCGCGTCGGTGCGCCACACGGCGTAGTCCGCGGGCGCGCCCGGCACGAGCACGCCCGCGTCGTCCCGGCCGACCGCCCGCCAGCCGCCCCGGGTGTGCGCGGTGAACGCGGCCCGCACGGACACCCGGTGCTCCGGGGTGCGGTGGAAGGCCGCCGCGCGGACCGTGCCCCACGGGTCCAGGGGGGTGACGGGGCTGTCCGAGCCGAACGCGAGGGGGACACCGGCCCGCAGCAGCGCCGCGTACGGGTTGAGCGTCCGGGCCCGGTCGGCGCCCAGCCGCCGGGCGTACATGCCGTCCTCGCCGCCCCACAGCGCGTCGAAGGCGGGCTGCACGGAGGCGATGAGACCGAGTTCCGCGAAGGCGGCGACGGTCTCGGGGGTGAGCATCTCGGCGTGTTCGACGCGGTGCCGGGCGGCGCGGACACGGGTCAGGCCGACCTTCTCCGCGGCCGCCCGCACGCCCTCCACGACGGTGGTCACGGCGGCGTCGCCGATGGCGTGGAAGCCCGCCTGGAGCCCCGCCTCGGTGCAGGCGACGACATGGCCGGCGACGGCCGCGGCGTCGAGGTGGGCGGTGCCGGTGTGGCCGGCGTCGGCGTACGCCTCGTGCAGGCACGCGGTGTGCGAGCCGAGGGCGCCGTCGACGAAGAGGTCGCCCGCGGCGCCGGCCGCGCCCAGCGCACGCGCCCTCGCGACGCCCTCGTCGCCCTGCTCGGCCCAGTACCCGACGACGCGGGGGCCGGGCTCCTCGGCGGCGAGCCGGAGCAGGGCGGTGAAGTCGTCCTCCGAGGAGATCTCCGGGCCGCCGCACTCGTGGACGGTGCCGATACCGAGGGACGCGGCGTGGGCGAGCGCGGCGCGCTGCGCCTCGGCGCGCTGGGCGGAGGTCACGGAGCCCAGCGCGACGGCCCGTACGGCGTGATGGTCGTCGCCGGTCAGCGGGGCGTCCGCGAGGCCGCCGCCGCCGGGGACCAGGCCGAGCAGCGCGCTGGTGACGACCGCCGAGTGCACGTCGATGCGGCTCAGGTAGAGCGGCCGGCCGCCGGTGGCCCGGTCGAGCTCGGCGCGCGTCGGGGGACGGCCGCCCGGCCAGCGGGAGGCGTCCCAGCCGTGGCCGAGCAGGACCCGGTCCGCCGGACGGGCCGCCGCGAACTCGCGGACGAGGTCGAGGGCGGCCTCCAGGGAGGGCGCGTCGGACAGGTCGAGACCGGTCAGCGCGAGACCGGTGGCCGTGGTGTGCACGTGCGCGTCGGTGAACGCCGGGGTGACCAGGGCGCCGTCCAGGTCGATCACCTCGTCGACGCCGTCCGCGAAGGCGTCGGCCGCGCCTTCGGAGCCGACCCAGGCCACCTGGCCGCGTTCCACCACCATGGCGGTGGCGAAGGGATCGGCGGGACTGTGTACTTCTCCACGGCGCAGCAGCACGGTGTCCGACGAGGCGGTGCTCTCACTCATGGACAACAGTCTCGCCCCTCGCGGTGCGCGCCCCGCGCGCGGGCCCCCGGCATCCGCCGGGGCGCGGGTGCTCAGATGCGCGGCGGCCTGGCCTCGTACGGCGTCGACAGCACCACCGTCGTGCGTGTCGACACGCCCGCCAGCGACCGCAGCCGGGCCAGGAGTTCCTCCAGCTCGTGCGGGGTGGCGACGCGGACCTTCAGGATGTAGTTCTCGTCGCCCGCGACGCTGTGGCACGCCTCGATCTCCGGTACGCCCGCCAGGCGTTCGGCGATGTCGTCGGGGGCGCTGGGGTCGAACGGTTTGACCGAGATGAACGCGGTCAGCGGCAGCCCGACGGCTTCTGGGTCGACGACCGCGGCGTACCCGCGGATGACGCCGCGCTGCTCCAGCCTGCGCACCCGCTGGTGCACGGCGGACGTGGACAGGCCCGTCGCCTTGCCCAGGTCGGTGTAGCTCATCCGCCCGTCCGCGACGAGCAGCTGCACGATCTGTCGGTCCAGCTCCTCCATGGCACAGGAACCTACAGGGCGGCTGATCTCCTCGGATACCCGGCGGCGCAGGTCATAGCCGGTTCGTGAGGTGCCCGCGCGCTGTCCGTGGGCCGTCCGGGTGGCACGGGGCCGTACCGGCCGCGCAGGACGCGGATACTCTCACATGTGACGAACGCCACAGTGCAGGAACAGGCTTCGTGATGTTCCCGTGATTACCGCGGGAAGCGGACGGGAAGTGGTTGCTGTGGTCGAGGCCGCAGCGCCTCACGGCCCAGCACTAGGGGGAGTAACCCATGCAGAACTCCAAGCGCGTCGGTCGCGGCGCGTCCAAGCGCACGCACTTCCTGATCGTCGACTCCGAGCCGGAGGGCGTCGAACCCGACGACGAGCCCGACGCCTACGACACCTTCGAGATGTACCGGGTGATCTGCCCGGACTGCGCGCAGCCCATCGCGCTCCTGGCGGACGAGGAGTACCTGCCGGAGCACGCGCTGTGCGCCTCGCCGTGGAACCCGTTCGGGCTCACGGTCTGCGCCGGTACGGGCCGCGCGGCGGCCGACGCACGGCCCGCGGACCGGTCCGCGGAAGTCCAGGAGCAGGACACCGCGCTCCTGCTGACGCTCCCCCAGGGACTCGACTGGCGCACGCAGCCCTTCTCCCACGTCGGCGGCCCGGGCTCGCGCCCGATGCGGATGCCGGCGCTGCGCCGGGCCGCCTGACGGCCACGCCCGCCGGGCCGAGCACGGCCTCCGCCCGGCCCGCCCCCCCTTCCGTGAACGCCCCGCGCCACGCAGCGAGCCCGCTGCGGTGCGGAACGGGTGCGTCCGGACGCCCGGGCCGACAGCACGTCGACCGGCCCGCCCCGCCCGACCGGACCCCCGTCCGGGTCCGGCCTGGACACAGGCTCGAATCCCGGTGCCGGTGACCGTGCCACCGGCGCACGCGTTGTCCCGGCATGACCCCCACCTCTTCCGTGACCGGGCGTCCGCTCCACATCACCGTCCCGGCCTCGTCCTCGGCACCCGTCGCGCGGCGGCGGGGCCGGCCCGTCCAGGACCCGCCCATCTACCGCGCCCTGATGCGCAGCTGGGCGGAGCGCGGCCGTACGCTGCCGGGGCACCACGACCCGGAGTGGGCCCGGCTCGCGACACCCCCGTACGACGCCGACACGCTCGCGGTGCACCCGGACCCGTTCGGCCCGGGTGTCCTCAGCGGGAGTCCTGTCCCACCAGGTGACGGGCGATGACCATGCGCTGGATCTGATTGGTGCCCTCGACGATCTGCAGCACCTTGGCCTCGCGCATGTACCGCTCGACCGGGAAGTCCGCCGTGTAGCCGTAACCGCCGAGGACCTGGACGGCGTCCGTGGTCACCTTCATCGCGGTGTCGGTGCAGTGCAGCTTCGCCATGGCGGCCTGCCGGGAGAACGGCAGGCCCGCGTCCCGCAGCCGCGCCGCCGCCAGGTACAGGGCCCGGCCCGCCTCGATCTGCGTCGCCATGTCGGCCAGCAGGAAGCGCAGCCCCTGGAAGTCGGAGATCGGCCGTCCGAACTGCTGCCGCCCGGTGGCGTACGCCACCGCTTCGTCGAGCGCCGCCTGCGCCACGCCGATCGCACAGGCCGCGATGCCGAGCCGCCCGGAGTCGAGCGCGGACAGGGCGATCGCGAAGCCCTGCCCCTCCTCGCCGATGCGCCGCTCGTCCGGGACCCGCACCCCGTCGAAGTGGACCTGCGCGGTGGGCGAGCCCTTCATCCCCATCTTCCTCTCGGGCGCCGCGGCGCTCAGCCCCGGGGCGTCCCCGGGCACCAGGAAGGCCGTGATGCCCCGGGGGCCCTCGACACCCGTGCGGGCCATGACCGTGTAGAAGTCGGCGATCCCGCCGTGGGTGATCCACGCCTTCGTCCCGGTCAGCACCCATTCCTCACCGTCGCGCACCGCTTTCGTGCGGAGCGACGCGGCGTCCGAGCCCGAGGTCGGCTCGGACAGGCAGTACGCGCCGAGCAGTCCGCCGCCGAGCATCGCGGGCAGGTGCTCGATCCGCTGCTGCTTGGTGCCGAAGGTGGCGAGCGCGTGGCAGGACAGGGAGTGCACGCTGACGCCGAGGCCGACGGTGAGACGGGCCGCGGCCAGCTCCTCCAGGACCTGCAGGTAGACCTCGTAGGGCTGGTCGCCGCCACCGTGCTCCACACCGTACGGGAGGCCGAGCAGCCCCGCCCGGGACAGGAGCGAGAAGAGTTCCCGGGGGAAGCGTCCGGCCTCCTCGGCCTCGGCCGCGTGCGGGGCGATCTCCCGCGCGGCGATGCCGCGGACGAGCGAGATCAGGTCCCGGGCCTCGTCCGAGGGCAGCTGCCGGTCCACCGGCGGTACGGTGCGGTCGGGCATGGCGACGCTCTCCTCCCTGTCGGGGCGGCCCCTGCGGACGCACCGGGTTGAGGGGCGTCGCCGGGTCTCACGGGCCACAGCCGACAACACCCTTCCGGGTCACGGAAGCTGCTGGTCAGCGGCCTTGGCGGTTGGAGTATGCCCGATCGCGGGCGGCGAGTCACCAGTTAACGACCGTTTATTGGGACACATCGCGGAAACGGTCGTCCGCCCGGTCGCGGAACGAACGCGAACCGGCAGCCGACCGGGCGCGAGGCGAGGGGGAGCGCGCTTCAGGAGTCGCGGCGCGGGCGTGGGCGGGGCGGGGCGGTCGATGCGGTCCGGGGTGGCGCCCTCGACGCCGCGCACACCCACCCGGGGAGGCCCGTGCGCGGCAGGGCCGCGATGTCGCGCCGGCCGTACGCCCCCTCGGCCGGCACCTCCTGCGACGCCCTGTCAGCTTCCGCCCTGTCAGCTTCCGCCCGGTCGCGGTCGGTCCGGCGGGGCGGGCACGGCCGCCGCTCGGGTCAGAGCAGGCCGAGCCGGGTGACCAGCATCGCCAGGACCACGACGAGGATCCAGCCCAGGACGTGCTCGAGGAGGGCGGGACCGTCGTCCTCGGGGCCGCCGGTACGGGCTCGGGTGGTGGTCGCGGATGTCGCGGTCATGGCTTCTCACGGGTGTCGTCGTCGGGTGCTGCACTCCCCCGCCTGCCCGTCCACCTTGCCACCGGACGGGGCCTGTGCCGTCGAGACGTCGGTCACACGGGTGCGGCCCCCGGGCGCCCGGGGGCCGCACCGGTCCGTCCCGGACGGCGGCGTCAGGACACCACGCCCACCGCCGCCAGCGCCCTGCGCTGCTGGGCGGTCGGACGCGCCGGGAAGTACAGGTAGCAGATCCCGCCCGTGCCGGAGACGACGCTTCCGGCGGCGTTGTACCGCTTGGTCCGCAGCCAGATGGTCTCGAACTCGTGCCGCCGGTACACACGGCGCACGGCCGCGTTGTCCGGCGACGCGGGGTCGTTGGCGATCACGTCGCCCCGCGCCGTGAACCCGATCACGGTCATCAGGTGACCGGCCGTGCCGTAACCCGCGCCGGTCAGCTCCGAGGCGAGGAACGACACCGAGGTGATCACCGGGATGCCGCCCGCGATCAGCGTCTCCACCTCGCCGAGCGAGCCGAGCCGGGTCACCACCGCCCGGAGGTCGTCGTACGTGGCGGCGTACGCGGCGTTGAAGGACCAGTTGCCGCAGCCGCCGTACTGGTAGTCGTACGTGAACCGGGCCGCGTGGCACACCTGCGGGTCCGAGTAGCCGGGCTTGACCCAGGCGAGGTCCTCCTTGCTCGGGCGCCGCCCCCAGTACTCGATGATCATCTGTGAGGAGGTGGGGCTGCACCAGGCCTCGCCGCCGTTGTCGTACTCGGGGTAGCGGCCCTTGTGGACCTCCTGCGAGTAGCGCGGGACCTTCAGCTCCGCGGCGAGCCGGGGGGTGGAGGCCGGGACGGTGAAGCGGTCCGGGACGGCGGAGCCCATCGCGCCGAGCCGCCACACCCTGGGCGTGCTCGCGCTGCCCGGCCTGCGGTGGAGGGTCAGCCGCAGCCGGTACGCGGCGAGCCGCAGCCCGGAGGCCGGGTCGTCGATCGCGAAGGTGTCCGTCCAGACGCTGCTCCTGCCGTCGCCCTGGCCGTCGACGGAGGTGCGCCGGATGTCCCGGTCGCCGGCCGCCCAGCGCCCCATCACGTACCAGGGCGTCTCCCTCCCGTCGGAGTACGTGCCCCGCAGCTCGACCTGGATCCAGGTGCCGGCCGGGGTGTCCGCGTTCCAGGAGGTGACGGCCTCGGTGGCGGGCACGGTGAGCTCGTGGGCGGGGGACGTCCAGGTGGCGTACTCCCAGGCGGAGGTGGTGCCGGTGTGCGGGTCGGTGTAGTCGGTGGTGCCGGCCGGCCGGTCGAACACCAGGCCGGGACGCGCGCCCGCCTCGGCACGCGTCCCCACCGCGCTGCCGCCGCGCCAGTCGGCGTACGAGGTCCAGGCGTGGTTGTCCACGGCGGTGCCGCCGCTCCTGCCGCCGAGGACGGCGGAGACGGCGGGGGAGGTCCCCGTGGGGCGGCCGGCGGCTACGGCGGGTCCCGCGGCTCCCGCCGCGGCGGCGGCGACGGCCGCCGCAAGAACGGTTCTGCGGGACAGCTGAGAAGCGTTGCTCATGGGCGGGTTACCCCCAGGGTTGCGGAAGGCGCGGCTCAGACGACGGCTGTGGGCCAACTATGGACGGCGGAGCCCGACTTCTGCCAGCACCCCGCGCACGGCCGCGTCCACCAATATTGGTCGAGACCACTTCGGGCGGGGCGGTGGTGACGCGCGTGGCCGCAGTAGAGTCGGTGACCGCACCGACCTTCGCAGCATTACGGGGACCGCCATCCATCAGCTCGCCAGCCGCCTGCGTCACCTGCCGCCCTCCTGCGGGACGGTCCGTCTGATCGGTGTCGACGGGCACGCGGGCTCCGGGAAGACCACCTTCGCCGGGCGGCTGTCCGGCGCACTGGGCGGCGCGCCCGTCCTCCACCTCGACGACATCGCCACCCACGAGGAGCTCTTCGACTGGACCGGGCGGCTGCTGGAGCAGGTGATCGAGCCGCTCGCCCGCGGCGGGATCGCGCGCTATCTCCCGTACGACTGGCACGCGCGCCGTTCCGGGCCCGCCCGGACGCTGCCCCCGGCGCCCGTGGTGCTCGTCGAGGGGGTCGGCGCCGGCCGCCGGGCGCTGCGGCCCCATCTCGCGCGGCTGCTGTGGATGGAGCTGCCGCCGGACGACGCCTGGGCGCGCGGGCGGTCGCGGGACGGGGAGGCCCAGCGGGACTTCTGGAGGGGATGGGTCGCCGCCGAGCGCCGGCACTTCGCGGAGGATCCCTCCCGGCCGTTCGCCGATCTTCTGGTGCGGCAGTTTCTTGAGGGCTACGAGGTGCTGCCGGGCCCTAGTGGGGCCTGCGATACCCCCCTCATCCTCACACACGGTGACGGTCCGCCCCCGGTGTGCTGAACTCGTGAAGACCCTTGCGCCTGAACTTTCTTCAGTGCTCCGACTCGGCTTGACCGGGGGGCCGTACAGGACTTACGTTCTCAATGTGCGGCCTTTCATGGCCGCCATGGACGCGAAGCCCCCGGTTGTTCCCCCGTGATCGGGGGCTTCGTTCTGCCCACGATCCCCCCTCGGCGACGTCTCCGAGGCGCGATCCGTTCACCCTGGGTCACCGAGTGCGGTGCGCCCCGTCCGCTCCCACCTCGCAAGACGGGGCGTGCGGCACCCTTCGGCGGGCCACTCCCCCGCAGGTACGATGCCTTCGGTGCGACCTTCGGACGGCTGCTTCAGCGCACCGTGACAACTCCCGTCCGCAGCACAGCGGTTCGACGAGGGCTGCCGACGGCACTGCTCGGTGGCAGCCGATGGCATACCGACGGGGGCACGGTTTGTGGGGGACGTGATGGACTTCGGCACGCGGGGCCCCGAGGCTCCCGCCGACCTCGCCTGGGTGCGAGGCGTGGACGCCTACACCATGGGGGCCTACCCGCAGGCGGAGGAGGAGTTCCGCACCGCGGTGCGGATGGATCCCGGGATGGCCGACGGCTGGCTCGGGCTGCACGCGCTGCGGGTGGACACGACCACCGCGCTGCTCAGGATGTTCCGGCACCGGGAGCGCTTCGGCGAGCAGCGGGCCCGGCACCGGCGCACCCTCAACTCCTGGTACTGGCTGGGCTGGTGGGTGCAGCCGGTGCTGGAGAGCCCCCGCGACCTGCTGCTGGCGCACGCCTCGCACTGGCTGGACGGCCGGCACGTCCCCGAACTGGACCGGGCACTCGCGGGACTGCCCCCCGTCGACGCCGACCCCCAGGTCCGGTTCCTGCACGCCTGCCGCGCCTATCTCGTCAAGGACTGGGAGCAACTGGTCCGGCACACGGACCCGCTGATCGACGACCCGATGCTGGGCATCGAGGCGGGCCTGTTCGGCGGCATGGCCCGGGTCCGGCTGGAGATGTACGGACAGGCGGAGCCGCTGCTGTCGACCGCGCTGATGCGCTGCCGCAGCGAGCAGCCGCAGCGCAAGGAGCTGCGGTACTGGCTGGCACGGGCCCACGAGGGCACCGGACGGTCCGCGGCGGCGCTGCCCCTGTACCGGGCCGTGCACCGGGTGGACCCGGCCTTCATGGACACCTCCGCCCGGCTCGCGGCGATCGCCGAGGGGGACGGGCTCGACGACGCGGGCGACCTCGCGGCACTGGCGCTGGGCGGGGGCGGACCGGACCTCCTGGACGGACCGGACGGCGTCGACCCGATCTTCGGCATCGAGGAACGGGACCTGAAGATCGAACCCGACCTCCCCCCGCCGGGCGGACTGCCGCCGGAGACGACCGACACCGTGGTGCGCGAGAAGGCCGCCGTGACGCCGGTCCAGCCGCTGCCCACCGGGCCCACCGATCCCGTCCTGCTGGAGGAGGCGCTCGCGCAGCTGGAGCGCATGGTGGGCCTGGAGCCGGTCAAGCGCCAGGTCAAGGCGCTCTCGGCGCAGCTCAACATGGCGCGGCTGCGGGCGGGGCAGGGGCTGCCCGTGCAACCGCCCAAGCGGCACTTCGTCTTCTCGGGTCCCTCCGGCACCGGCAAGACGACGGTCGCCCGGATCCTCGGCCGCGTCTTCTACGCGCTGGGGCTGCTGGGCGGCGACCATCTGGTGGAGGCGCAGCGCGCCGACCTGGTGGGCGAGTACCTCGGGCAGACGGCGGTGAAGGCCAACGAGCTGATCGACTCGGCGATCGGCGGCGTCCTGTTCGTGGACGAGGCGTACTCGCTGTCCAACTCCGGGTACGGCAAGGGCGACGCGTACGGCGACGAGGCCCTGCAGGTGCTGCTGAAGCGCGCGGAGGACAACCGCGACCACCTCGTCGTCATCCTGGCGGGCTATCCGGAGGGCATGGACCGGCTGCTCGCCGCCAACCCCGGACTGTCCTCCCGCTTCACCACCCGCGTCGACTTCCCCTCGTACCGGCCCCTCGAACTCACCTCCATCGGCGAGGTGCTGGCCGCGGAGAACGGGGACGTCTGGGACGAGGAGGCGCTGGACGAGCTGCGCTCCATCAGCGGCCACGTCGTGGAACAGGGCTGGATCGACGAGCTCGGCAACGGGCGGTTCCTGCGGACCCTGTACGAGAAGAGCTGTGCGTACCGGGACCTGCGGCTGTCGGGTTATCCGTCCGTGCCGACGAGGGACGACCTGTCGACCCTGCGGCTGCCGGACCTGATGCAGGCGTACGGGGAGGTCCTGTCCGGACGGGCACCGCAGGGTCCGTCGGCCATGTGAGCCGGCGGGCCGGATGAGCCGGCCGGGCGGGACGGCGCCGCGCGGCACCGCGCCCGGGCAGCCCGCCACGGCCGTCCCCTCGGCAGCGGGACGCACTGCGGGCCGGCCACGCACGAGCGAGGTGAGGGCGATGCCGAGCCGGGTGCCGGGGAGCTGGAAGGAGAGCCCTTGCGGGCGCCCGCCACCTCGCGGCCCCGGCGGCGGCGCACGGGAACGCCTCCGTCACCGCACTGTTCCGGACGGCGGTCCGTACGGCAGGGTCACCTGCGGTTCCCCGTCACCCTTCGCGCGGCTCCCGGTGGGTGGCACCGTGCGCCTCGGCGAGCGCCCGCAGCGCCCGCGCGTCCTCGATCGCGTGCTGCCTGGAGATGCCCGGCTGGATGCCGAGCACGGGCAGGCTGGTGCCGTCGCTGAGGTCGAGGAAGACCCAGGGGTCGCCGGAACGGAGGTTGACCCGGAGGATCTCCGCCCAATCCAGGCGCCTTCTGCCCGCGATGTTCACGACGGTGACCCCGGACTCGTCGGCGACGACCCTGGGCCGGGCGAGCAGGAACAGCACGCCGCCGAGCAGCGCCCCGGTGAAGACGAAGCTGAGCCGCTCCCCCGGGCCGAGGTGCTTCAGGAGCAGCCCGACCACCGTGATCACCACGAAGATCGCGACGCCCGCGGTGAGCAGGACGGCCCGGGTGCGGCCCGGCCGGAACGTGACGGGAAGAGCGGGCAGATCCGACATCGGAATCGGTTCCTCGAACCTCGGTGAGAAGTCAGGCCTCGGATGCGGCGGCGGTGTCAGAGGCGGCAGGCGTGGATGGCCGTGGTCAGGATGGCCCGTGCGCCGAGCGCGTACAGGTCGTCCATGATCCGCTGCGCCTCCCTGGCCGGGACCATCGCGCGGACGGCGACCCAGCCCTCGTTGTGCAGCGGGGAGACGGTCGGCGACTCCAGGCCCGGGGTGACGGCGACGGCCTTCTCCAGCTGCTCGACGCGGCAGTCGTAGTCCATCATCACGTACGTGCGGGCCACCAGGACGCCCTGGAGGCGCCGCAGGAACTGCTGCACTTTCGGCTCGGTCTCGGACTCGGCGTCCGCGCCGGTGCGGCGGACGACGACCGCCTCGGACTTCATGATCGGCTCGCCGATCACCTCGAGGCCCGCGTTGCGCAGCGAGGTGCCGGTCTCCACGACGTCGGCGATGACCTCCGCGACGCCCAGCTCGATGGCCGTCTCCACGGCGCCGTCGAGGTGGACGACGGAGGCGTCGATGCCGTTGTCGGCGAGGTGCCCCGCGACGATGCCCTCGTACGAGGTGGCGACCGTCATGCCGCCGAGGTCCTGGACGCCGCTCGCCGTGCCCGGCTTGGTGGCGTAGCGGAACGTCGAGCGGGCGAAGCCGAGCGGCAGGATCTCCTCGGCGTTCGCTCCGGAGTCGATGAGCAGGTCACGGCCGGTGATGCCGATGTCGAGGCGGCCGGAGGAGACGTAGATCGCGATGTCGCGGGGGCGGAGGTAGAAGAACTCGACCTCGTTGACCGGGTCGACGATGCGCAGTTCCTTGGACTCGCGGCGCTGCTGGTAGCCGGCCTCATGCAGCATCTCCGCCGCAGGGCCGGAGAGGGAACCCTTGTTGGGGACGGCGATGCGCAGCATGAGCGGGGCTTCCTTCGTTCGACGCGATGGGACGGGACGTGCTGGGTGTACGGGACGTGCGGGGCGTGTCGGTCGGGGGAGACGCGGCCTAGAGGTGGGCGTAGACGTCGTCGAGGGAGATCCCGCGCGCGACCATCATCACCTGGACGTGGTAGAGCAGCTGGGAGATCTCCTCGGCGGCGGCGTCCTTGCCCTCGTACTCCGCGGCCATCCAGACCTCGGCCGCCTCCTCGACGACCTTCTTGCCGATGGCATGGACACCCTTGTCGACCAGCTCGGCCGTGCGCGAGGTGGCGGGGTCGCCGTGGGTCGCCTTGTGCTGGAGCTCGGTGAACAGCTCCTCGAACGTCTTCTTGGACATGGTGCCCACTACCCTACGCGTACCCGCGGGTGCCTCAGCGCCAGGGCTCGGATACCGAACGCAGGGTGGCGGCGGTGGCGACGGCGGCGGTCACCGCCTCGTGCCCCTTGTCCTCGGCGGAGCCGGGCAGCCCCGCGCGGTCCAGGGCCTGCTCCTCGGTGTCGCAGGTCAGCACGCCGAAGCCGACGGGGACCCCGGTGTCGACGGAGACCTGGGTGAGGCCCTGGGTGACGCCCTGGCAGACGTAGTCGAAGTGGGGGGTGCCGCCGCGGATCACGACGCCGAGCGCCACGATCGCGTCGTAGCCGCGGCCCGCGAGGACCTTGGCGACGACGGGCAGCTCGAAGCTGCCGGGGACCCGCAGCAGCGTCGGCTCGTCGATGCCCAGCTCGCGCAGGGCGCGCAGGGCCCCGTCGACGAGACCGTCCATGACCTTCTCGTGCCACTGGGCCGCGACGACCGCCACGCGCAGGTCGCCGCAGTTGCGTACGGACAGTTCGGGTGCGCCCTTGCCGCTCACGTCTCTCCTTGGTTCTTCTGGTTCTTCGCTGCTTGCCGTGCTGTCACTGATTGCCGCAGGTGGACACGGTGCCCGTGTCCAGCCAGGGCAGGTCGTGCCCCATCCGGTCCCGCTTGGTGCGCAGGTAGCGGAGGTTGTGCTCACCGGCCTGCACGGGCATCGGCTCCCTGCCGGTGACCTCCAGGCCGTGACGGGTGAGCGCCTCGGTCTTCTCCGGGTTGTTGGTCATCAGGCGCACGCTGCGTACGCCGAGGTCCTTCAGGATCTGGGCGCCCGCGGCGTAGTCCCGGGCGTCGGCGGGCAGGCCGAGCTCCAGGTTGGCGTCGAGGGTGTCGCGGCCGCGCTCCTGGAGTTCGTACGCGCGCAGCTTGGACAGCAGGCCGATGCCGCGCCCCTCGTGGCCGCGCAGGTAGACGACCACGCCCCGGCCCTCGGCCGCGATGCGCCCCAGCGAGGTCTGGAGCTGGGGGCCGCAGTCGCAGCGCAGGGAGTGGAAGACGTCGCCCGTCAGGCACTCGGAGTGGACGCGGGCGAGGACGTCCTCGCCGTCGCCGATGTCGCCGTGGACGAGGGCCACGTGCTCGACGCCGTCGACGGTGGAGCGGTAGCCGTACGCGGTGAACTCGCCGAACGCCGTGGGCAGCTGGGTCCTCGCCTCGCGGCGGACGGTGGGCTCCGCGGTGCGGCGGTAGGCGATCAGGTCCTCGATGGAGATGATCGTCAGGCCGTGCTTGCGGGCGAAGGCGACCAGCTCGGGCAGGCGCAGCATGCGCCCGTCCTCGCCCGCGATCTCGACGATGGCGCCGGCGGGGCGCAGTCCGGCGAGCCGGGCGAGGTCGACGGCGGCCTCGGTGTGGCCGTCGCGTGCGAGCACGCCGCCGGGCCGGGCGCGCAGCGGGAAGACATGGCCGGGGCGGACGAAGTCGCCCGGCTGCGCCGCGCCGCTCGCCAGCAGCCGGAGGGTGGTGGCGCGGTCGGCCGCCGAGATGCCGGTGGTGACGCCGTGGGCCTCGGCGGCGTCCACGGAGACGGTGAACGCGGTCTTCATCGACTCGTTGTTGTCGGAGACCATCTGCGGGAGGTCGAGCCGGTCGAGCTCGTCGCCCTCCATGGGCGCGCAGATCAGGCCCCGGCACTCGCTCATCATGAAGGCGACGATCTCGGGGGTGGCCATCTCGGCGGCGACGACGAGGTCGCCCTCGTTCTCCCGGTCCTCGTCGTCGACGACCACGACGGGCCGGCCGGCGGCGATGTCGGCGACGGCCTGCTCGACCGGGTCGAGGTGGAAGCCGTCGAGGCTGTCGGTGCTGTAGAGGACCCGCATGGGGGGCTTGACGGCGGATTCCTCGGGCAGGGTGCCGGACGTGCCCTCTCGGGGCGGCGCGGGCGAGGTGCGGGCGGTCATGCGGGGGCTCCTTCCATGGCGGGCTGACGGGAGCGCAGCCACCAGTCGCGCATGCCCCACAGGACGAGCGCGCCGTAGATGACGTAGACGAATCCGGAGAAGGCGAAGCCGTTGGCGAAGTTCAGGGGGACGCCGACGAGGTCGACGAGCAGCCAGGCGAACCAGAACTCGACCATGCCGCGCGCCTGGGCGTACATGGCGACGACCGTGCCGACGAAGATGTACGCGTCGGGCCAGGGGTCCCAGGACAGGGCCGGGAAGGCGGTGAACAGCGTGCCGACGGCGAGGGTGCCGAGGGCGGCCGTGGCGACGAGCCAGGCGCGTTCGTGCCAGGTGGCGAACCGTACGGCGATGGAGCCGTCCGCGGACTGGCCCCTGCCGCGGCTCCACTGCCGGAAACCCCAGGCGGCGACGAGCATGACGACGACCTGCTTGCCCGCGCTGCCGGAGAGGTGGGCGGTGGCGAAGGCGGCGAAGAGGATGAGGCCGGAGAGGAACTGCACGGGCCAGCTCCACAGGGAGCGGCGCCAGCCGAGCGCGAGGCCGAGCAGACCGATGACGTTGCCGATCATGTCCGACCACTTGATGTGCTGGTGGAACAGGACGAAGGCCTCGGAATTGAGCCAGTTCACTTGCCTGCCTCCTGCCCCGCGAGCAGCCGCTCGACGTACTTGGCGATGATGTCGACCTCGAGGTTGACAAGATCGCCGCGCTGCTTGTTCCCGAGTGTGGTCAGGGCGAGCGTGGTGGGGATGAGACTGACGGTGAAGTGGTCGGGTCCCGCGTCGACGACGGTGAGACTGATGCCGTCGACGGTGATGGAGCCCTTCTCGACCACGTAGCGCGCGAGGTCCGCGGGGAGCGAGATCCTCACGATCTCCCAGTGCTCGGAGGGCTCGCGCGCCAGGATCTCGCCGGTGCCGTCGACGTGGCCCTGCACGATGTGCCCGCCGAGGCGCGCGCCCACGGCCGTCGGGCGTTCCAGGTTGACGCGGGAGCCGACCGTGAGGGCGCCGAGGGCGGAGCGGTGCAGGGTCTCCGCCATGACGTCGGCGGTGAACTCGTCGCCCGCGTGCTCCACGACGGTGAGACAGACGCCGTTGACGGCGATGGAGTCGCCGTGCCGCGCGCCTTTTGTGACGACGGGACCGCGCAGACGGAAGCGGGAGGAGTCGCCGAGGTTCTCGACGGCGGTGACCTCACCCAGCTCTTCGACGATTCCGGTGAACACTTCCCGGGTCCTCCTGCCTCATGGGGCTCGGATCGGACTCCGGGGCTGTCGAGAAGACAGACATGAACGGACCGCGACACCGGGAGCGACGCCGTGTGTGAGACCCGCCCCTCACAGTGGAGGACGGACCGAGAACAGACGGCGGCGCGCACGTATGCCCGCCCGCCGCGCACTGCCTCCCATCCGGACTTTAACCGTCGGTCCAGGAATTTCACCTGGTCAACCGGCCGCTGGAAGCGACCGGGTCGCGGACTGTAACCGCCGGTTCGGACTTTCACCGACCCCGGAGTGCGCTGCTTCTGGTACATGGCCAGTGTGCCACGCCTGATCGTCACTCAGGCGGGCGGATGCTGTGGGGTGGCTCACAGACGGCTTTCTCGCGCTTCCCCGGCGGCCGCCGGGGGGACCACCAAGAGGGCGGCATGCCCTTTCGCGCACGACGACGCGCCTGGTCGCACCACTGCGCATCAACCGGTCCGCATCAACCGGCCCCTGCTTATTGACCAGTTGGTCTAGTCCTCTTAGGGTCGGCGATCACGGCAGCCCCTTCGAACGACCCGGCGGCGGTGACGAAGGCCCTTGCCCCGCCGCCGGGTCTCCAGCGCTAGCGTCGCGACGGCGCCCCGAACAGCTCGTCCTGCGCCGCGTCCCGGGCCATCAGCAGCGCCCCGCGCAGCACGGCGCCGCCCCCCAGCCCGCTCGCCCGCACCTCGGTCGACAGCGGCGACAGCCGGGCGAGCCGCTCCTCGACCCGGGCGGCGAGCAGGGCACCGCCCGCCTGCCCGATCTCCCCGCCGAGGACCACACAGCCGGGGTCCAGCACGGCGACCACGGAGGCGGTCCCGATGGCGACCCGGTCGGCGAGGGCGTCGAGGAAACGGGTCGCGGCCCCGGCACCGGAAGCGGCCCCGTCCACGGCCGCCCCCACCAGCGCGGCGGCGTACGGTCCGGTCGCCGTGCGGGGCGCCGTCAGCCCGTGCTCCCCCGCCAGGCGTGCCACGGCCTCGTCCGCCACCAGCGCGTGGAAGCCGCCCGCGCAGTCGGTCGCCGAGGGCAGCGCCCCCGTTCCCGGCACCGGCAGGAAGCCGATCTCGCCCGTGCCGCCGGAGGCTCCGCGGCGCAGACGCCCGTCCAGGACGACCGCCGCCCCGGTGCCCATGCCGAGCCACAGCAGCACGAACGTGTCCCGGTCGCGGGCGGCGCCGTCGCGCCGCTCGGCGAGGGCGGCGAGGTTGGTCTCGTTCTCCACGAGCACGCGGGCCTGCAGGCACTCCCCGAGGGCCGCGACCAGACGGCGGTGCCATGCGGGGAGCCCGGAGGAGTCGCGCAGTTCGCCGCCCGCGGGGTCGATCAGTCCGGGCGCGCCGATGCCGACCGTGTGCAGCCGGTCGGCACCCGCCTCCTTCGCCGCGTGCTCGACCAGCACCACCGCCCGCTCCACCGCGAGTCCGGTGCCCGTGCCGTCGGCGATCGGTACGGACGCCCGGGTGAGTTCGGTGCCGAGCAGGTCGCTCACGACGACGGTGACGCCCTCGGTGCGGACGTCGAGCGCGGCCAGCTGGGCGCGGTCGGCGACGATGCCGTACAGGCGCGCGTTCGGGCCGCGCCGCTGCCTCCCCGACTCCCCCACGACCGCGACCAGCCCGGCGGCCGTCAGCCGTTCCACGAGGTCGGCGACCGTCGGCCGGGACAGACCGGTGAGCTGTTTGAGCTGTCCGGCCGTCAACGGCCCCTCCTCCTGGAGCAGACGCAGGGCGAGCCGGTCGTTGATGGCCCGGGCAGTGCTCGGTGATGCGGGCATGCCGGGATCCTCCCAGGTCGGCGGCGCGCTGACCCCGTCCGTCCGGCGCGCTGTCCGGCACGCTATTCATCAGGAAGGGTTCCTGATAGTTTACGGTGCCGCCGACGGAGGCGGTCACCCGGGCCAGGGAAGGATGACAAGGAAGCATGAGCGGAGTCGCCCACGACGAGCGCACCGTGCGGCGCGCCCGGTACGCCGTGGCCGCCGTGTTCGCGGTGCACGGCGCGGTCACCGGGTCGTTCGCCACCCGGGTGCCCTGGATCCAGGACCACGCGGCGGTCGGCGCGGGCCAGCTGGGTCTCGCCCTCGCCTTCCCGGCGCTCGGGGCGTCCCTGGCGATGCCGCTCGCGAGCCGGATCAGCCACGCCCTCGGCACCCGTACGGCGCTGCGCGCCCTGCTCTCGCTGTGGACGCTCGCCCTGGTCCTGCCGTCCCTCGCGCCGAACCTGTGGACGCTGTGTCTGGCGCTCTTCGTGTACGGGGCGACCGCGGGCATGTCGGACGTGGCGATGAACGCGCTGGGCGTCGAGGTCGAGAGCCGGCTGCACAAGTCGATCATGTCCGGGCTGCACGGCATGTGGAGCGTGGGCGCCCTGACCGGCTCGGCGGCCGGCACGCTCGCCGCGCACCTGGGCTCGGACGCCCGGCTGCACCACGCGCTGGCCGCGGCGGCCCTCACCGTGCTCGGCCTGACGGCCTGCCAGTGGGTGCTCGACCTCCGGCCGGACCAGGACGAGGAACCGCCGCCGCGCTTCTCGCTGCCGCCGAGGTCGGCGCTGCTCATCGGCGCGGTCGGGTTCTGCGCGGTGTTCGCGGAGGGCGCGAGCCTGGACTGGTCGGCGGTCTACCTGCGGGACCAGCTCGGCACCTCGGCGGGTCTCGCGGCGGCGTCGACGACCGGCTTCATGCTGACCATGGCACTGGCCCGGATCGCGGGCGACGCCGTCGTGAACCGTTTCGGCGCGGTCCGCACGGTGCGGGTCGGCGGGGCACTGGCCGCGCTCGGCGGGCTGCTCGTGGTCGCGACGGACCGTCCGGTGGTGGCGATGACGGGCTTCGCGCTGCTGGGCCTCGGCATCGCGGTGGTCGTCCCGCTCTGCTTCGCGGCGGCCGGGCGCAGTGGCCCGAACCCGAGCCAGGCCATCGCGGGCGTCGCCACCATCACCTACACCTCGGGCCTCGTGGCGCCCAGCGCCATCGGCACGGTGGCGGAGGCGACGAGCCTCGTGGTGTCGTTCGGGCTGGTCACCTTCCTGGCGTGCGGTCTCGCCGTCTTCGCGGGCGTCCTGCGCACCGCCGACCGGGACCGTCCGAGGACCGGCGCTCCGGACGCGGCGGTTCCCGGACCGAGGCCCTGAACGAACGGTGCCCTTTTTGGCGTCACAATGTTCGCGACAATGTTCGCGACTGTTTCGGCCAGAAACACGCACGACGAAAGCGAAACCCCACCATGGATCTCGGCGTCCGCTGGAAGCTGCACGGAGACGGGCGCACCCCCGCGCCCGGAGCGGTCGTCCGCCCCGACGAGCGGCTCTCCTGGCCGCGCACCGCCGGGCTCGGCGCCCAGCACGTCGTGGCGATGTTCGGGGCGAGCTTCGTCGCGCCCGTGCTGATGGGCCTCGACCCCAATCTCGCGATCATGATGTCGGGCGTCTCGACCATGATCTTCCTGCTCGCGACCCGCGGCCGGGTGCCCAGCTACCTCGGCTGCTCGCTGTCCTTCGTGGGCGTCGCCGCGGTGATCCGCGCGCAGGGCGGCAGCAGCGCGACGGTGACGGGCGCGGTGCTCGTCGTCGGTGCCGCGCTGTTCCTGGTGGGGCTGGCCGTGCAGAAGTTCGGCGCACGGATCATCCACGCCACGATGCCGCCGATCGTGACCGGCGCGGTGGTCATGCTCATCGGCTTCAACCTCGCCCCGGTCACCGCCGCCACGTACTGGCCGCAGGACCAGTGGACGGCGCTGCTGGTCATGCTGTTCACCGGTCTGGCCGTGGTGTGCCTGCGCGGTTTCTGGTCGCGGATCGCGATCTTCCTGGGGCTGATCTTCGGGTACGGCATCTCCTGGGTCTTCGACCTGGTCTTCGGGCAGATCCACTCGACGGACGCGAGCGGCAAGGTCACCGACCACTGGCGGCTCGACCTCTCCGGCGTCGGCGACGCGGCCTGGGTGGGCCTGCCCGACTTCCACGGCCCCACCTTCGAGTGGTCGGCGATCCTCGTGGCGCTGCCGGTCGTGATCGCGCTGGTCGCGGAGAACGCCGGGCACGTCAAGGCGGTCGGCGAGATGACCGGTGACCGGCTGGACGACAAGCTGGGCACGGCCATCTCGGCGGACGGCGTGGGCTCCATGCTCTCCACGGCGGTCGGCGGCCCGCCCAACACGACGTACTCCGAGAACATCGGCGTGATGGCGGCGACCCGCGTCTACTCGACGGCCGCGTACTGGGCGGCGGCGGTGTTCGCGCTGCTCTTCGGCCTGTGCCCGAAGTTCGGCGCGGTCGTGGCCGCGATCCCGGGCGGCGTCCTCGGCGGCATCACGGTCATCCTGTACGGCATGATCGGCCTGCTCGGCGCCCAGATCTGGGTCAACGCCAAGGTGGACCTGCGCAACCCGCTGAACCTGGTGCCGGCCGCCGCGGGCATCATCATCGGCGTCGGCGACGTCACCATGAAGTTCACCGACAACTTCTCGCTGAGCGGTATCGCGCTCGGCACGATCGTCGTCATCACCGGCTACCACGCGCTGCGGGCCCTCGCCCCCGAGCACCTGAAGAAGCAGGAGCCGCTGCTGGACGAGGGCACCTCGTCGTACTCGGGCACGGGTACGGACGGCCCGGGCGCGGAAGCGGACTCCCGGCGCGCCGGGTCGTAGGCGCAACCGGGCGGCAACGCACCGGCCGGGCCTCGGCCGCCGGACCACGGACCACGGACAAGCGTCGATGCGGTCCTGCCCCGCGGGCCGGCCGAGTGCGACACCTCGGGCCGCGCTTCGTCGGGCCGGCCGTCGCCGTCCGCGACGGCCGGCAGTCCGGTGACGGTGGCGACGGCGGCCACGGCCGAGGCCGCGGCGACCACGGCGCCGGGCAGGAGGGCCGCGCGCCGGCGCCTCGCTCCGCGTCCCGCGCCGCCTTCCGCCGAACGCCCGGCGGAAGACCGGGCGTTCGAGCCCGGCACCTGGTGCTTCTCCCTCCCCGCCGCGGACGCGTTCCCCCGTTCCGGGGAAGCGCCCCGTACGGCGGCACTCCGGTCGGCGCGGGGCTGGGACGCTGCCCCCATGGCGCGATCCGACCGTCTCACCACCTCCGTGGACGCAGTCCTCGTCCGCATGCGTGCCCTGGACGCGGCCCTGCCGGAGCGGGACGGGATCGCGGTGTTCAACCGGGTCTACCTGGCGGTCACCGAGGCGGTGGACCGCGAGGTGGACGCGGGACGGTTCCCGGACGCCGAGGCCGCGGTCATGCTGGACGTACGGTTCGCCGAGCGGTACCTGACGGTGGCCGAGGGGATCTCCGCGCCCGCCTGCTGGCGGCCGCTGCTGCAGTTCCGGCGCCATCCGGGGGTGCGTCCCCTGCAGTTCGCGCTCGCCGGCATCAACGCCCACATCGGGCACGACCTCGCGCTCGCCGTCGTGGACGCCTGCCGGGCGCTCGGCTGCGAACCCGCCGACCTGGAGGACGAGTACGACCACGTCGGCGACCTCCTCGTCACGCTGGAGGAGCGCATCCGCGAGGACCTGATGCCGGGCCCGGACCTGCTCCAGATCGCCGATCCGCTGACGCACCTGCTCGGCGCCTGGAGTCTGGAGCGGGCGCGCGACGCCGCCTGGTCGGCGGCCCGCGCGCTGTGGGCGCTGCGCGGCCTGCCGGACCTCGCCGAGGAGTGCGGGCGGCGCCTGGACACGGCGGCGGGGTTCGCGGGCCGGATGCTGCTCACACCCCTGCCGGACTGAGGTGCGCGGGGCGAGGTCAGGTCAGTCCTCGGACAGCTCCACCGGCGCGGTCCCGTCGTACGCGTCCCCGAGCCCGGGGACGGACCGGCCGCCCCGCCGGAGCGGTGCACGACGCCCCGGTGACCGGTCAGGCCGGCCTGGACGGCGCCGTCGCGCCACCAGCAGCAGCGCCGTCACCAGGTAGGGCAGCGCGAACAGGGCGAAGGCCGTGCCATGGGCCGTCGCCGACGCGGCCGTCGCGTACGCTCCGTACACGCCGATGGTGGCCAGCTCGGTGCCCACTCCGGCCACCGAGGTGAGGGTGGCACGGCCGCTGCCCTCGATGCGCTGCTGCAGCCGGGCGTCGGCCAGTACGTGCGCCAGCTGGAAGCCGCCGAAGGCGAGGGCCACCAGTGTGAGGGCGGCCGGTGTCCCCGCCGCGGCACCGGCGGCCAGGGCCAGGGCGGAACCCGCGAGCAGCGCGGCCAGCCCGGTGTCGCCGAGGTGCTCCGCCGCACCGGCCAGCAGACCGCCCGCCGTGGCCCCGGCCCAGACGACGAGCAGCAGCCAGGGGACGGTGCTGTCGGCCACGCCGGTCTCACGCACCAGCAGTGATGTGTACTCGTCCAGCGCGCCCCACACGGCGGCCACGGCCGGGACCAGCAGCAGCGCGCCGCGCAAGGGCGGGTTGCCGCGTGCCTCGGCGAGGCCCGCGCGCAGGGCGGCGGCCCGGTCCCCGCTCCCGGCCCCCCGACCGCCCTTGCGGTCCCGGTGCTCGGGGAAGCGGGTGGCGACCGCCGAGGTCAGCAGGCAGGCGAGCACGCTGGCCAGCCCCACGGCCCCGTAGCCGCCGCGGGCCAGGACCGGTCCGGCCAGCGCCATGGCCGCCATCACCCCCAGCAGCGCGGCCGCTTGGGAGCGGCCCATGACACGGGCGTAGCGGCCGGCCGCGCCGAGCCGGTCGAGCTCCTCGTACACCAGCGCCTCCAGCGCGCCGGTGCCGAGCGCTCCGTGCACGCCCCAGAGCACGAACCCGGCGGCGAACGCCCAGTACGAGGGGAACAGCACCCACAGGCCGAAGCCCACGGCGCCCAGCAACGGCCCGGTGCACAGCAGCAGACGCCGGGAGACCGTGTCGGCCCAGACGCCGGACGGGATCTCCAGCAGGACACCCGTCAGGGACCAGAGGACGAAGAGGGAGGAGATCTCCCCGACCGAGAGACCGGTGTCGGCGAACAGCAGCGCGTACACCGGGTAGAGCAGGACCAGGTCGTCGAGGAACGCGTAGCCGTACAGCGTGACCGTCAGCCGCCGGACTCGTGGGCCGGTGCCGGGCACATGCGCGGATGAGGGTGTCATGGGGCCTTCCCGTAGGGACCGACAGCTCGGACGCCGGGGTACGGCGTCCGAGGCGGCCCTCGGGAGGCACGGCTGGGAGATCAATGTCGCCAGGTCATGGACCGGATGCTACGCAACGTGCCCCGCGCCCCGGAAGGGGCGCGGGGCACTGGGCGACCCGGGTTCAGGAGGTCCCGGACGTCGCGAGACGGGACCGGCGGTAACCGTAACCGAAGTAGAGCACGAGTCCGACCGCCATCCAGATCCCGAAGACCACCCAGGTGACGACGTCGAGGCTGGACATCATCCAGACGCAGAAGAGGAAGCCGAGCGCGGGCAGCAGCGGCGACAGCGGCAGCCGGAAGGTGCGCGGCATGTCGGGGCGGGTCCGCCGCAGCACGACGACCGCCACGTTGACGAGCGCGAACGCGAACAGCGTGCCGATGCTGGTGGCGTCGGCCAGCTGGCCGAGCGGCACCGCGGCGGCGAGCACCCCGCAGAACAGGGACACGATCACCGTGTTGACGCGGGGCGTGCCGGTCTTCGCGTGGACCCGCGAGAACGCCTTGGGCACCAGTCCGTCGCGGGACATGGCGAACAGGATGCGGGTCTGGCCGTACAGCACGGTCAGGACGACGCTGGCGATGGCGATCACCGCGCCGGCCGCGAGCAGCGTGCCCCAGAAGGCGTCCCCGGTGACCTCCTTCATGATCCCGGCGAGGGCGGCCTCCGAACCGTCGAACCGCTGCCAGGGCCGCGCCCCGACCGCGACGGCGGCGACGAGGACGTACAGCGCGGTGACGATCAGCAGCGAGAGCATGATCGCGCGTGGCAGGTCGCGCTGGGCGTTCTTCGCCTCCTCGCCCGCGGTGGAGGCCGCGTCGAAGCCGATGTACGAGAAGAAGAGCGTGGCCCCGGCGGCGCTGACACCGGCCATGCCGAGCGGCATGAAGTTCTCGTAGTTGCCGGAGCGGAAGCCCATGACGCCGATCACGCAGAACAGCAGCAGCGCGGCGATCTTCACGACCACCATGATCGTGTTGGCCCGGGCGGACTCACGGGCGCCGCCGAGCAGGAACGCCATCGCGAGCAGGACGACGAGCAGCGCGGGCAGGTTGAAGATGCCGCCGTCGCCGGGCGGTGCGGACAGCGCGGCGGGGATCGTGACGCCGATGGTCCCGTCGAGGAGCTCGTTGAGGTACTCGCCCCAGCCGACCGCGACCGCGGCGACCGACACGCCGTACTCCAGGATCAGGCACCAGCCGCAGATCCAGGCGATCAGCTCGCCCATCGTGGCGTACGCGTACGAGTAGGAGGAGCCGGAGACCGGGATGGTGCCCGCGAGCTCGGCGTACGACAGCGCGGAGAACAGCGCGGTGAGACCGGCGATCACGAAGGACAGCGTGACGGCGGGACCGGCGTCGGGGACCGCCTCGCCGAGCACCACGAAGATGCCGGTGCCGAGCGTGGCACCGATACTGATCATGGTGAGCTGCCAGAGGCCGAGGGAGCGGCGGAGCGAGCCGCCCTCGCCGCGGCCGCTCTCCGCGACCAGCCGTTCCACGGGCTTGCGGCGCATCAGACGGGCGCCTGCGGAGGGCTGGGGGGACTGTGGGGGTGCGCCGTGGTCGAGCACGCGTCGGCTCCTTGATCGCTGCCGGGTCGGGGAGGGGGGAACGGGCGGCACCCATGTGTTGAGCGGACCGTTTCGGGTGGTGCGGGATGTTACGTGATCCTCATATCTATGAGGACCTCTGCATAGAATACCGCTCTTTGCATAACGAAACGGCCCCCGCCTCCCGGACACCGGGCGACGGGGGCTGTGGAGCCGCCGGGCTGAGAAGCCGCGGGGGCTGTGGAGCCGCGGGGGCTGTGCCGCCGGGGCCGGGGCGTGCTCAGCTCCAGCTGGCGTGCAGCGGCTTGCCCTCGGCGTAGCCGGCCGCGCTCTGGATGCCGACGACGGCCCGCTCGGCGAACTCCTCCAGGGTGGCGGCGCCCGCGTAGGTGCAGGACGAGCGCACACCCGCGACGATCGAGTCGATCAGGTCCTCGACGCCCGGACGGTCCGGGTCGAGGAACATGCGCGAGGTGGAGATACCCTCCTCGAACAGGGCCTTGCGGGCCCGGTCGTACGCCGACTCCTCGCTGGTGCGGTTGCGGACCGCGCGCGCGGAGGCCATGCCGAAGGACTCCTTGTACAGGCGTCCGTCGGCGGCCTGCTGGAGGTCGCCGGGGGACTCGTAGGTGCCCGCGAACCAGGACCCGATCATGACGTTGGACGCGCCCGCGGCCAGCGCCATCGCCACATCACGGGGGTGCCGGACGCCGCCGTCGGCCCACACGTGCTTGCCGTACTTCTTCGCCTCGGCCGCGCACTCCAGGACCGCGGAGAACTGCGGGCGGCCCACGCCGGTCATCATGCGGGTGGTGCACATGGCGCCGGGGCCGACGCCGACCTTGATGATGTCCGCGCCGGCCTCGACGAGGTCCTTGACGCCCTCGGCGGCGACGATGTTGCCCGCCACGATCGGCACCTGCGGGTCGAGCGCCCGCACGGTCCGTATCGCGCTGATCATCGATTCCTGGTGGCCGTGCGCCGTGTCGATGACGAGCGTGTCGACGCCCGCGTCGAGGAGCTGCTTGGCCTTGCCCGCGACGTCGCCGTTGATGCCGACGGCGGCGGCGATGCGGAGGCGGCCGTGTCCGTCGACGGCCGGGGTGTAGAGGGTGGCGCGCAGGGCGCCCTTGCGGGTGAGGATGCCGGCGAGCCGGCCGTCGGCGTCGACCGCGGGGGCGTAGCGGCGGTTGGCGGCGTCGAGGGTGTGGAAGGCCTCGCGCGGGTCGATGTCCGCGTCGAGGAGCAGCAGGTCCTTGGACATGACCTCGGCGAGCTGCGTGAAGCGGTCCACGCCGGACAGGTCGGTGTCGGTGACCACGCCGACCGGCTTGTTCTCGTCGTCCACGACGACACCCGCGTTGTGCGCCCGCTTGGGCAGCAGGGACAGGGCGTCGGCGACCGTCTGGTGGGGGCTCAGCACGATCGGGGTGTCCAGCACCAGATGGCGGCTCTTGACTCCGGAGACGACGTCGGTGACGACCTCGATCGGGATGTCCTGCGGGATGACGACCAGCCCGCCGCGGCGGGCGACGGTCTCGGCCATGCGCCGGCCCGCGATGGCGGTCATGTTGGCGACGACGAGCGGGATGGTCGTGCCCGTGCCGTCCGGGGAGCTGAGGTCCACGCCCTGGCGGGAGCCGACCGCACTGCGGCGCGGCACCATGAACACGTCGTCGTACGTCAGGTCGTACGCGGGCCGGATGTCGTTGAGGAAACGCACGTGCTGCACATCCCAGTCGTTCAGAAGTGGCCCCCGACAGGTCAGCCAGGGGGAGAAGCACGTACTTCATTGTCCCATGAGGATCGGTATGCCCGACCTTGCATGATCATCCAGGCTGGTCGGGGCCGTCCTCGGAGGTTCCTCCAGTTCCGCCGAGCGGGTCGCCGGTGTGTTCCGGATCCCCCAGGGCGAGCACGACCCGGAGCGGGGTGCCGGTGCCGTTCCAGTGGCCGACGGCGTCCGAGAACACCTCCAGGGCCGTGCTCCAGTCGTGCGGCGCGGCGCCGGCGAAGCCCTGCCAGTTACTGAGGACGATCAGCCGCCCGCGCGCGGGCGGTGCCCAGGAGAGGTCGGTGAGGCAGTCGGCGAGGGCGTCCCAGTTGTGGCCGAACCAGTCGGGCAGGTGCAGGGCGCTGGCGCAGCGGTCCAGGAACGCGGGTTTGTCGGTGACGTCGCGCAGATCCAGCCCGGTGTGCGCCCAGCCTCCGGCGGCCAGCGCCGCCGCGAGCGTGCCGTCACTCAACTCGGCACCGCCCGGGACGAGGTGACGGGGCGGCGGCGTTCGGCGGATGCCGCTCGGCGGGCGGAGTGATCATGCGTGAAGTGATCATCGGTGTAGTACACCGCGCCGCCCGCCCCGCTGACAATGCGCCGCGCCCGGCCGGCCCCGCGGCGAACCGCCCCGGACGGGCCGGGGACGGTTCGGGGGCGAATCAGAGGCCGTCCGGGTCCCTGCGGTCCAGGGCCGGCTTGGGCGCGGGGCCCGCCATCAGCAGGTGGTCGGCGGCCGAGGTGTCCGTGACCAGGCTGGTCACCAGGCCCGACCGCAGGACGGCGTCGATCGCGGCCGCCTTGCGCTGTCCGCCCGCGATCGCGACGACCTCGGGCACACGGCGCAACTGGTCGGCCTTGACGGTGATGCACCGCTCGCCCAGGTCGTGCCCGACGCTGCGGCCCTCGGCGTCGAAGAGGTGCGCGGACATCTCGGCGGCCACCCCGAGGGACGCGTAGTGGGAGCGCTCCTCCTCGGAGAGCATGTCGTGCACCGTCGAGATGCCCGCCTCCCAGGAGCCGATGGAGACACAGGCGACCGTGACCTTGTCGAAGTACTCGAAGGCACGGGCGATACCGGTCTGGTGCCGCAGCGCGTCGGCGGTCGCCGCGTCGGGCAGCAGCATCGGCGCGTAGATCGGGTGGGCGTCGCCGCCGGAGACCTGGGCGGCCCGCCGGACCGCCTCCACCGAGCCGCGTTCGGCCGTGCCCGCGTCGTACACGCCCGTGAGCTGCACCACCGTGCACGGCGGCAGCCGGTCGAGGGCGGCCGCCATGTGGATGGTGGAACGTCCCCAGGCGAGGCCGAGGACATCGCCCTCGGTCACCAGTTCGCCGAGGAGGTCCGCGGCGACCTCGCCGAGGTTTTCCGGATCGGGGGACTCGTCCGCTTCGGCCGGGGACTCGACGACCACGGCGTGCCGGAGGCCGTAGCGGGCGCGCAGCGCGTCGGAGCGATCGGCGTCCAGCTCGGCGGGGACACGGATCTCGATGCGCACGAGATCCCGTTCGAGGGCGGTCTCCAGGACCCGGGCCACCTTGAAGCGGCTGACGCCGAACTCCTCGGCGATCTGGATCTTGGACTTGCCCTCGAGGTAGAAGCGGCGGGCCATGGCCGCCGCCTGCACGAGTTCAGCGGGTCCCATCCGCATGGCTGACCGGCCCGCCGACATACCCGACACGGCCATCTCCTCACTGCTGTTCACACTCTGGATTCGCCGTTCATCCTTGCAGATCCGGCGTGTTCGATCAGCCCGGACGGACGGCGTTCACGTTCCCTTGGCCCGCGAGCCACGCATCCACCGTCCCGCCGGGCTCGGTGACCGAACGATCCGGGGACCGGTCCGGGTTCCTGACCGGGCGTTCCGCGCATCCCTGAGATCGGGGGCGCACCACCGAGTGATCAGTGTGCGCTCCCAGCGCGGCTCAATGTGCGCACGCCCAGCCGGCCGCCTCCGTGGCCGACCGGGCCCGCTCGCGCAGCGCGCGGACGGCTTCCGCGGGGTCGCCGGCGCCGTACACGGCCGATCCGGCGACGAAGACGTCGGCGCCCGCCTCGGCGCAGCGCTCGATGGTGGAGGCGGAGACGCCGCCGTCCACCTGCAGCCACATCTCCAGGCCGTGCTTGCGGATCAGCTCCCGGGTGCGGCGGATCTTGGGCAGCATGATGTCGAGGAAGGCCTGGCCGCCGAAGCCCGGCTCCACCGTCATGATCAGCAGCATGTCGAGCTCGGGCAGCAGGTCCTCGTACGGCTCGATGGGCGTGGCGGGCTTCAGCGCCATCGAGGCCCGGGCCCCCTTCGCCCGGATCTCCCGGGCCAGTCGCACCGGAGCGGCGGCCGCCTCCGCGTGGAAGGTCACCGACCCGGCCCCCGCCTCGACGTACTGGGGCGCCCACCGGTCGGGGGCCTCGATCATCAGGTGGCAGTCCAGCGGCGTGTCCGTCGCACGCGCCAGGGACTCCACGACCGGCACACCGAGCGTGAGGTTGGGGACGAAGTGGTTGTCCATGACGTCGACGTGGAGCCAGTCGGCTCCCTCGACCGCCTTCGCCTCCTCGGCGAGGCGGGCGAAGTCTGCGGACAGGATGCTGGGGTTGATCTGCACGGCCATGCCCCAAGCCTGCCATGCCGCGCCCGGGGTGCTCGCCCCGGTCCGTACCCGGCCGGCACCGCACCCCGCCGAGGGGACGGCGGTCAGCCGGTGCGGCGGACGAGTGCCAGGTACATCGCGTCCGTGCCGTGCAGATGCGGCCACAGCTGTACGTCCGGGCCGTCGCCGAGCGCCGGTACGTGTCCCAGCAGCGGCCGGGCGTCGATGAGTTCGGCCGTCGAACCGTGCTGCCGCAGCACGTCACCGACGACCGCGCGGGTCTCGGCGAGGTGCGGCGAGCAGGTCGCGTAGCCGACGACACCGCCGACCCGTACGGAGTCCAGCGCCGTGCGCAGCAGTGCGCGCTGCAACGGCGCGAACCCCTCCAGGTCCTCGGGCCGCCTGCGCCACCGCGCCTCGGGCCGGCGCCGCAGCGCGCCGAGCCCCGTGCAGGGCACGTCCACGAGCACCCGGTCGAAGCTGCCGGGGCGCCACGGCGGCCGGGTCCCGTCGGCGGCGATCACCTGGTACGGGCCGGGGTTCCCGTCGAGGGCCTGTGCGACCAGGCCCGCCCGGTGCGGCTGCTTCTCCGAGGCGAGCAGCACGGCACCGCGCTCGGCGGCCAGCCCGGCGAGCAGCGCCGCCTTGCCGCCGGGACCCGCGCAGCCGTCCAGCCACGCCCGGTCCGGCCCGTCCAGCGGGGCGTTCGCCAGGGCGAGCGCCACGAGCTGGCTGCCCTCGTCCTGCACGCCCGCGCGGTTCTCCCGTACGGCGTCCAGGGCGCCCGGTTCGCCGCCCTCGGTGAGCCGTACGGCGTACGGCGACCAGCGGCCCGGCGCCACGGCCTCCTCGCCGAGCGCGTCCAGGAGTTCGTCGGCGGTGGCCCGGCCGGGACGGGCGACCAGGGTGACCTCGGGCCGCTCGTTGTCGGCTTCGAGCAGGTCCTCGATGCCGGCCCGCCCGCCGCCGAGGGAGTCCCAGAGCGCCGAGACGACCCAGCGGGGGTGCGAGTGCACGACGGCGAGGTGGTCCTCGGGGTCCTCCTCGTACGGCGGCGCGACCTGCTCGAGCCATGCGTCGAGGTCGTGCTGGGCGATCTTCCGCAGCACGGCGTTGACGAACTTGGCGCGCCCGTCGCCGAGGACGACCCGCGCGAGCTCGACGGACGCCGAGACGGCGGCGTGCGTGGGGATGCGCGTCCCCAGCAGCTGGTGCGCGCCGAGGCTCAGCACGTCGAGCACCGGCGGGTCGACCTCGCGCAGCGGCCGGTCGACGCAGGCCGCGATGACGGCGTCGTAGGTGCCCTGCCGGCGCAGCGTCCCGTAGACCAGTTCGGTGGCGAGCGCCGCGTCCCGCGCGTCGAACCTCTCGGGCCCCTCCTTCTCCCGCGCCTTGCGCAGCAGCGGCGGCAGAACGAGGTTCGCGTAGGCATCCCGCTCGTCCACGGCCCGCAGCGCCTCGAAGGCGAGGATGCGGACGGGGTCCTTCTTGGGCCGACGGTAGGGCTTGCCGGCCTTGCGCGGCCGACGGGACTGCTCGCTCACGAAAAAGGTGCTCCGGGACAGGGGAGGACGGGATGTGCCTCCCAGCCTACGTCGTGGGGGCCGGGCGGGAGGGCGCGACCGCCGCCGGAGCCGCCGTCACCCCCCGAGGCGCTCCCCCGGCGCGATCCGCACCCCGCGGGCCCAGTCGGCGGCGCGCATCGGCTTCTTGCCCTGGGCCTGGACCCACAGCAGCTCGACGGCGTACGAACCGGTCCCGGCGTGCACGCTGTTCCTGCCGACGTCGAGCGCGCCCGGGGCGAGGCCGGTGCGCTCGGGCACGGGCGCGACCTGGACGAGCTTGAGGCGTTCGCCGCGGAACGTGGTCCACGCGCCGGGCGCGGGGGTGCAGCCCCGCACCACCCGGTCGACGCGCAGTGCGGGCGTCGACCAGTCGACCCGCGCGTCCTCCACGGTGATCTTCGGGGCGAGGGAGACGCCCTCGGCGGGCTGCGGTACGGCCTTCAGGGTGCCGTCCTCGATGCCGTCCATCGTCGCGGCCAGCAGCCCGGACCCGGCGAGGGCGAGCCGGGTGAGGAGGTCGCCGCTGGTGTCGGTGGGCCGGATCTCCTCGGTGACGGTCCCGTAGACGGGCCCGGAGTCGAGTCCCTCCTCGATGAGGAAGGTCGACGCCCCGGTGATCTCGTCCCCCGCCATGATCGAGTGCTGTACGGGGGCGGCGCCGCGCCAGGCGGGCAGCAGCGAGAAGTGCAGGTTGACCCAGCCGTGGGCGGGGACGTCGAGCGCGACGCGGGGCAGCAGGGCGCCGTACGCCACCACGGGGCAGCAGTCGGGCGCGATCTCGCGCAGCCGCGCGAGGAAGTCCTCGTCCCGCGGCCTGTTCGGCTTGAGCACCTCGATCCCGGCCTCCTCCGCCCGCTGTGCGACGGGGCTCGCGACCAGCCGTCGGCCCCGTCCCGCCGGCGCGTCGGGACGCGTGACGACGGCGGCCACCTCGTGGCGCCCGGAGGCGATCAGGGCGTCGAGGGCGGGGACGGCGACCTCGGGCGTACCGGCGAAGACGAGCTTCATGAGTGGGTGTCGGCCTCTCGGGCGGGAGTGCGGGACGGCCCCGCGGCTCCCAGCACGGGCCCGGGCACAGGCACAGGCACCAGGCTCCGGACCCCGGACTTCGGACCGAGGGGCGGCGCAACAGTCTATGGGCGGGGGCGCGCGGAGCGCGTGAGCGGGGTACGGGACGGCCCGGCATCGAGCCTCGCCCCGGACCGCCCTCTGCCCCGCTGGCGGCCTCACCCCGGCCCCAGGCGTCGACACCGTCAACGTCACACGCGCACACCCGCCACGCAGGGGCGTATGCATATGCCCCCACGCCCCCGCAGCGTGACCACAATCCCACGGGCGCGTTGGTCAAGAAAGAGTTGACCAAACAGGCCGCAGTCGCGGCCCGCCCTTTTCCAACGCCGGTTCGAGAGGCTTGTTCATGGCCGACCACGCAACCCACGACGCCCAGGCCCGGGCCAGCCTGCACTTGCTGGTGCGGGACATCGAGCGGGTCCGCCGGCAGGTGGACGCACTGCGCACCCTCACCGCTCAGCTGGGCAACGTCTACCGTCCACGCCGCTCCGGCCCGTCCACGGGCTTCGTGGTCTACGGACGCGCCCCCGCCCCGACCGTCCGCCTCGCCCAGGAACTGCGCGACAGCGTGGAGACACTGGTCACGGCGGCCGTGGATTTCGACCGCTCACTGGGCTTCTCGTGGGACGCGGTCGGCTCCGCGCTCGGGGTCACCAAGCAGGCGGTGCACCGCCGGTACGGTGCCCGCCGCAGTTCGACGGCCGCCCAGAGCCCGGCCGAGACCGAGCGCGCACCGGACCCGTCGGGCAACCGGGCGGTCAACGTCGGCACCACCCTGCCCTCCGTACCGTCGGTCCCCGCGGCCCGCTCGATGCCGGCCCCGATGCCCGCCCAGATGCCGACGCAGTTGCCCACCCAGATGCCGGCCCAGATGCAGCCGCAGATGCCGACCCAGCCGACGGCGGGCAGCCCGACGCTCCGCGACGAGGCGAGGCCGACGGCGTTCCCCGGCCCCCGCAACGGCTGAGCCGCCCTCCCCCCGACGGATGCCTCCCGGCACTCGCCGGGAGGCATCCGCACGATCCGGCCCGCGTCGCCGCCGCGCCGCGGTTCCCGTGCTCACCGAGCCCGCCCGGCCTCCCGGCCTCCCCGGCTTCCCGGCTCCCCGGTCATCCGATGTCCGGGGGATCGATCCGGATCCGCACCGTCTCGCCGCCTCCCCGCGCCAGCCGGGCCGCCTGCATGTTCTTCAACGCGCCGGCCAGCGCGGCGCCGCTGCCCGGCGGCACCCGGATCAACGCCCGCTGCCACCGCTCCCCCGGCGGAGGCGCCCCCACCGGCCGGGGCCGTCCCGGATCCGGCACGGGCAGCGGAACGGGCCCGAGCACCGCGGCGTCCGCCGGCAGTTCGGCACCGGCGAGAAAGGCGGCCACCGCGTCCGCCGTCCCCGACACCGCGGCCATGCGCGACACGGGCGGGAACCCCAGCTCGGCCCGCTCGGCGAGTTCCCGCACCGCGTGCCCCACCGGGTCCCACCGCACGAGCGCCTGCACGGGCCGCAGGGTCGGCTCGGCGACGATCACCACCGTGCCGCCGGCCCCCTGGTCCCGCACCAGTGCCGCCGCGCCGATCCAGCGCCGCAGCGCGTCCTCCGCGGCCCGCAGGTCGGGCCGGACGAGCATCGCCCAGCCGTCGAGGAGCAGCGCGGCCGCGTACCCGCCCTCGGCGACCGGCTCGGCCCCCGGGGTGCTCACCACCAGCGCGGGCGTGTCCGGCACGGTGTCCAGGACCTGCTCGCGCCCGGACGTCCGGACCGGCACCGCGGGGAAGGCCCGCCCCAGCTCCTCGGCGGTCCGCCGCGCCCCCACGACCTGGGCGCGCAACCGGGAACCACCGCACTCCGGACAGTGCCAGTCCGCCTCCTCCCGTCCGCACCAACCGCACCGCAGGGCCCCGGCGTCCTGGGCCTGAAGCGGCCCGGCGCAGTGCCGGCACCGCGCGGGCTCCCGGCACCGCGCACAGGCCAGCCGGGGCACGTAACCCCGGCGGGGCACCTGGACCAGCACCGGACCCCGCCGCAGTCCGTCGCGCGCCACCTGCCAGGCGAGGCTCGGCAGCCGGGCCGCGCGCGCCGCCTCGTCCCGGGCCAGTTCGGCGTCGCCGACGGTGCGCACCAGGGGCGCCGCCGCCCGGACCCGCTCCCGGTCGGCGACGAGCGGCGCCGCCCAGCCGCTCTCGACGAGCTGCGCGGCCTCGACGGTGCAGGTCCAGCCGCCGAGCAGGAAGGCGCACCGATCCCGGGTCGCCCGCAGCTCCAGCACCTCCCGCACGTGCGGGAAGGGAGCGTGGTCGTCGCTGTGCCCGGCGTCCCCGTCGTCCCAGACGACCACCAGCCCCAGGTTCCGCACGGGGGCGAACATGGCCGCCCGGGTCCCGACGACGGCCCGTACGGACCCACGCCGCACCGCGAGCCACTCCCGGTACCGCCGCTCCTGCCCCGCGTCGGCGGTGAGCAGGGCGTGCTGCCCCTCGCCGAGCAGCTCGCGCAGGGCGGCGTCGACCCGGGCCGCGGGCCGCCCGGCCGGTACGACGACCAGCGCACCGCGTCCCGACGCGAGCGTGGCCTGCACGGCCCGCCCGATCTCCTCCGCCCACGAAGGCCCGGGCAGCGCGGTCCACACGGCGCGCGGCGCGCCCCCGGCCGCGAGCGCCTCCAGGAACTCGGCGCCCCGCCCGTACCGTAGCCACGGCCCCGGCTCGGGCGCGCCGGGCGGCGGCGGGGGCGGACCCGTCTCCCTGGCCTCGGCCCGTGCGTGCCGCGGCGGCACGGCCAGCTGCAGCACGTCGGCCAGGCTCCCGGCGTACCGGTCGGCGACGGCCCGGGCCAGCTCCAGCAGCTCCGGACCGAGCACCGGCTCGGGCGAGACGACCTGCGCCAGGGCGGCCAGCGGCCCCGAGTAGTCCGACTCGGCGACCCGCTCGACGAGGAACCCGTCGATCAGGGAGCCGCCCTCCCGCCGCCCTTCGCGCACGTTCCGCCCGCCGGCCCCGAAGCGGACCCGAACCCGCACCCCCGGCTGTGCGACGGCGTCCAGCTCCTCGGGCACGGCGTAGTCGAAGTACCGGTCGAGATGCAGCACCCCCTTGTCGACCAGCACCCGCGCGACGGGCAGCTCCTTGGCCAATGCGGCCCCCCGCCACGTCCGCGGCTTGGCCCTGGGCGCCTTGTTCTTGCGCACGGCCTCCCGGATGAGCGCGAGCTGCTCCGGCACCGCCCCCTCGGCGCCGCCGCTCCCCCGCCTGTTGTCGCTGCTCACGCTTGCATTCTTACCAAACGGCACTGACAGGGCCGCCGCCCCCGGACGGTTGCGCCCGGCCCCCGTACGCCTCGGGGCCCGGCTCCCCGCGGTGCGGTGAGCCGGGCCCCATGGAAGCGACGCGGAGAGGGCGGTTACAGGCCCGCGGCCTTCCGCAGTTCCTCCACCCGGTCCGTGCGCTCCCACGTGAAGTCGGGGAGCTCGCGGCCGAAGTGGCCGTACGCCGCGGTCTGGGCGTAGATCGGGCGGAGCAGGTCGAGGTCGCGGATGATGGCGGCCGGGCGGAGGTCGAAGACCGTGGTGATCGCGTTCTCGATCTTCTCCACGTCGGCCTTGGCGGTGCCGAAGGTCTCCACGAAGAGACCGACCGGCTCGGCCTTGCCGATCGCGTAGGCGACCTGGACCTCGCAGCGCGAGGCCAGACCGGCCGCGACGACGTTCTTGGCGACCCAGCGCATCGCGTACGCCGCCGAGCGGTCGACCTTGGACGGGTCCTTGCCGGAGAAGGCGCCGCCGCCGTGCCGGGCCATGCCGCCGTACGTGTCGATGATGATCTTGCGGCCGGTCAGGCCCGCGTCACCCATCGGGCCGCCGATCTCGAAGCGGCCGGTGGGGTTGACCAGCAGGCGGTAGCCCTCGGTGTCCAGCTTGATGCCCTCGTCCAGGAGCGCCTTCAGCTCCGGCTCCACCACGAACTCGCGGATGTCGGGTGCGAGCAGCGAGTCCAGGTCGATGTCGGACGCGTGCTGCGAGGAGACCACGACCGTGTCCAGGCGGACCGCCTTGTCACCGTCGTACTCGATGGTGACCTGGGTCTTGCCGTCCGGGCGCAGGTAGGGGATCGTGCCGTTCTTGCGGACGTCGGAGAGGCGCTTGGACAGGCGGTGCGCCAGGAAGACCGGCAGCGGCATCAGCGTCGGCGTCTCGTCCGTCGCGTAGCCGAACATCAGGCCCTGGTCGCCCGCGCCCTGCCTGTCCAGCTCGTCCTCGTCGCCCTCGACCCGGTTCTCGTACGCCGTGTCGACGCCCTGCGCGATGTCCGGCGACTGCGAGCCGATCGACACCGACACACCGCAGGAGGCGCCGTCGAAGCCCTTCTTCGACGAGTCGTAGCCGATCTCCAGGATCTTGTCGCGCACCAGCTGGGGGATCGGCGCGTACGCCTTGGTGGTGACCTCGCCAGCCACGTGCACCAGGCCGGTGGTGATCAGGGTCTCGACAGCGACCCGGGAGGTCGGGTCCTCGCGCAGGAGCGCGTCGAGGATGGCATCGCTGATCTGGTCGGCGATCTTGTCGGGGTGGCCCTCGGTCACGGACTCCGAGGTGAACAGGCGACGGGACACAACGCTCCCTGGGGTTGCAGCGGCTGCTGGCTGATCATGGGTGGACGGGACGGGGGCTGCGCCCGGCGTCGTCCGAGAACAGTTTACGGGTCGCGCTTCGCCGCGGTCCCACCCGTCTCGCCTCTCGGAAACGCTGTGACCTGCGGCACCCGCATTCTGCCCACACCCGATGGAGGTTCGCTAGAGCAGCCACGCCCGGATGCACGGGGTGGGAGGGGGCCGTGAAGCGGCCGCCGGCGGTCAGGCGAGGCGTTCCGCCACCAGATCCCACACGGTCTCGGCCAGCGCTTCCTTGGGCCCGAACGGTACGGAGGTCTCGCTTCCGTCCGCGCCGAGCACCACGGCCTCGTTCTGCTCTGAGCCGAACGTCTTGCGCTCCCCCACCTCGTTGACCACGAGGAGGTCGCAACCCTTGCGACGGAGTTTCGCCCGGCCGTTGGCGAGCACGTCGTCCGTCTCGGCCGCGAAGCCGACGACCACCTGGCCGGGGCGGGGGCGGCCGGCCGAGATCTCCGCGAGGACGTCGGGGTTGCGGACCAGGACGACCGGGTCCGGATCGGCGCCCTCCTTCTTCTTGATCTTCCCGGTGGCGTACGTCTCCGGGCGGAAGTCCGCGACCGCCGCCGCCATCACCACCGCGTCCGCGTCGGCGGCCGCCTCGACCACCGCCTCGCGGAGCTGCGCCGCGGTGCCCACCGGAACGACGTCCACGCCCGCCGGGTCGGGCAGCCCCGTGTTCGCGGCCACCAGGGTGACCCGGGCGCCGCGGGCGGCCGCCGTGCGGGCGAGCGCGTACCCCTGCTTGCCGGAGGAGCGGTTGCCGAGGAAGCGGACGGGGTCGAGGGGCTCACGGGTGCCGCCCGCGCTGACGACCACGTGCCGGCCGGCCAGGTCGGGCGCGGTGACCCCGCGCGCGAGCACCCGGCGGCAGACCTCGAAGATCTCCCCCGGCTCGGGCAGCCTCCCCTTGCCGCTGTCGGCGCCGGTCAGCCGGCCGACCGCGGGCTCGATGACGACCGCGCCCCGGCGGCGCAGCGTCGCCACGTTCTCCTGGGTGGCCGGGTGCTCCCACATCTCGGTGTGCATGGCCGGAGCGAAGACCACCGGGCAGCGGGCCGTGAGGAGCGTGTTGGTGAGCAGGTCGTCGGCCAGGCCGTGGGCGGCCTTGGCGAGCATGTCGGCGGTGGCGGGGGCCACGACGACCAGGTCGGCCTGCTGGCCGATGCGGACGTGGGGGACCTCGTGGACGTCCGACCACACCTCGGTGGAGACCGGGTGGCCGGAGAGCGCGGACCAGGTCGCGGCGCCGACGAAGCGGAGCGCGGACGCGGTGGGGACCACACGGACGTCGTGCCCCGACTCCGTCAGCCTGCGCAGCAGCTCACAGGCCTTGTACGCGGCGATCCCACCGCTGACCCCCAGAACGACCTTCGGCTTGCCCACCGGGCCTCCCGCCCTTCGACGACGTACGCATGCACGCATGCAGGGACACATCCATGACACACCACAGGCCCGGCAGCCGTGCTGCCGGGCCTGTGGCGGGAGAAAGCAGTGCTTACTGCCCCGGGCCCTCGATGGCCTCGGACGTCAGCAGACCCGCGTTGATCTCGCGCAGGGCGATCGAGAGCGGCTTCTCGTGCACGTGGGTGTCGACGAGCGGACCCACGTACTCGAGCAGGCCCTCGCCGAGCTGCGAGTAGTACGCGTTGATCTGACGGGCACGCTTGGCCGCGTAGATCACGAGGCTGTACTTCGAGTCCGTGGCCTCGAGGAGCTCGTCGATCGGCGGGTTGATGATGCCCTCGGGCGCGGAGATGGAAGAGGACACGCTCTACCTTCCGATGGATGGGAAAGAATCAGTCTGTGCGATCGGTACGATCCGGGCAACGTCCGTCACGATCACACAACGTCCATCAAGGCTAGCAGCTCGCGCGCCACGTCCTCGACGGAGGTGTTGACCAGGGTGGTGTCGAACTCCGGCTCGGCCGCGAGTTCGATCTTGGCAGCCTCCAGGCGGCGCTCGATCACCGCGGGCGCCTCGGTGCCACGCCCGGTGAGCCTGCGCACGAGCTCCTCCCAGGAGGGAGGGGCCAGGAACACCAGTTGAGCCTCGGACATGGACTCACGGACCTGCCGCGCGCCCTGGAGGTCGATCTCCAGGAGCACGGGCTCACCCGCCTCCAGCCGTTCGACGACAGCGCCACGGGGCGTCCCGTAGCGGTTGCCGGCGAACTCGGCCCATTCCAGCAGCTCGCCGTTGGCGATCAGCTTGTCCATCTCCTCGTCGCTGACGAAGAAGTAGTGGACCCCGTGCTGCTCGCCGGGGCGCGGCTTGCGGGTCGTCGCCGACACCGAGAGCCAGACCTCGGGGTGTTCCTTGCGCATATGGGCGACGACCGTGCTCTTGCCGACCCCCGAGGGGCCGGAGAGCACGGTCAGCCGCGGACGTTCGCTCATGCAGCGATTATTCCAGGAATCCCGGGGTGTCCGGGAATCAGGATGCCGTGCTGCCGAACTCGCGCTCCAGGGAGGCGATCTGGTTGGAACCGAGGCCTCGCACACGACGGCTCTCGGAGATACCGAGCCGCTCCATGATCTGCTTGGCGCGGACCTTGCCCACGCCCGGCAGCGACTCAAGGAGGGCGGAGACCTTCATCTTGCCGATGACGTCGTTCTCCTGGCCCTGCTTGATGACCTCGTGGAGGGAGGCGCCGGAGTGCTTCAGTCGATTCTTGACCTCGGCCCGCTCCCGGCGAGCCGCGGCGGCCTTTTCGAGCGCGGCTGCGCGCTGTTCAGGGGTAAGGGGCGGAAGAGCCACGCCTACGTCACCTCGGATGTCGAACTGTCGGATACGGACCGGTGAGGAACCTAGTCGCCCCACACCTGGGGAGCCACGAGCAACACGCTCGCCCGTTGTCCCCCACTGTCTTGAGAGGCGCGGGAGGCGCCCCCACTCGTCGGAGACTAGCGGCCAAGTCCGCCAGAGTCAGCGAGAACAGCGGAAAAGTCCTGGTCAGCCTCCATGGAGTCGGACATACCGGCCATAACGACCCTGTTTTGCGGGTGTATTCGGACTCGGAGCGGCCGAGATCACACTCATCGGATGTTTGAGCGGGGCCCTCAGGCGAAAGACGCAGTAGAGCCGGGGAGGTCTCAGGAGGAGGCCACCGCCGAGGCGATCTCCGCCGCGAAGCGCTCCGCCGAGACCCGCAGCGCGGAGACGTCCGGTCCGTGGCGCAGGACACCCCGGCTGACGTTCGGCACCACCTGGCGCAGGGCCGCGCCGAACACACCGGGCAGGTCCGCCGCGGTGGCCCCTTGCGCCCCGATCCCGGGCGCCAGCAGCGGCCCGTTGATCTCCAGGTCGTACGAGGAGAGGTCGCCCAGCGTCGCGCCCACGACCGCGCCGAAGGAGCCCATCGGCCGGGCTCCCGCGTTCTCGGCCGCGAGCCGGGCCAGCATGGTCGCGCCGACGCTCCGCCCGTCCTCGCGCACGGCGTGCTGCACCTCGCGGCCCTCCGGGTTCGAGGTCAGTGCCAGCACGAACAGACCCGTCCCGTTCTCGCGGGCCAGGTCGACAGCCGGTTTCAGCGAGCCGTACCCGAGGTAGGGCGACACGGTCAGGGCGTCGGAGAACAGCGGCGCGTCCCTGTGCAGGAAGCTCTCCGCGTACGCGGCCATGGTCGAGCCGATGTCGCCGCGCTTGGCGTCCATGACCACCAGGGCGCCCGCGGCCCGCGCCGCCGCGACGGACCTCTCGAGCACGGCGACGCCGCGCGAGCCGAAACGCTCGAAGAACGCGCTCTGCGGCTTCAGGACGGCCACCCGGTCGGCCAGCGCCTCCACGACGGTGCGGCTGAACCGCTCCAGGCCGGCCACGTCGTCGTTCAGGCCCCACTCGGCGAGCAGGGACGCGTGCGGGTCGATGCCGACGCACAGGGGGCCGCGCTCGTCCATGGCGCGGCGCAGCCGGGCGCCGAAGGGCTCAGGTGCAGTCATGCCGCTGTCCTCACGTCTGCGCCGACGGCGTCGGCGAGGGTGGCGTACGGGCTGGTCCGCAGGCGTGCGGCGAGCCCCTTGTGGATCGCGCGGGCCCAGAAGGGGCCCTCGTAGACGAACGCGCTGTAGCCCTGCACAAGGGTGGCGCCGGCCAGGATGCGCTGCCAGGCGTCCTCGGCGTTCTCGATGCCGCCCACCCCGACAAGGGTGATGCGGTCGCCCACGCGCGCGTAGAGGCGGCGCAGGACCTCCAGGGACCGCGCCTTCAGGGGCGCGCCCGAGAGGCCGCCGGTCTCCTGGACGACCGCCGGGTCGGACGACAGGCCGAGTCCCTCGCGCGCGATGGTGGTGTTGGTGGCGATGATGCCGTCCAGGCCGAGCTCCACGGCCAGGTCGGCGACCGCGTCCACGTCCTCGTCCGCGAGGTCGGGGGCGATCTTCACCAGGAGCGGCACCCGGCGGCGGGTCGCCGTGCGGTCGGCGGCCTCCCGGACAGCCGTGAGCAGGGGCCGCAGGTGGTCCACCGCCTGGAGGTTCCGCAGGCCGGGCGTGTTGGGCGACGACACGTTGACGACGAGGTAGTCGGCGTACGGGGCGAGCCGCTCGGCCGACTTCACGTAGTCGGCGACGGCCTCCGCCTCGGGGACCGCCTTGGTCTTGCCGATGTTCACGCCGACCGTGGTCCGGAAGACCGGGTCACGGGCGCCCAGGCGCGCGGCCACGGCCGCCGAGCCCTCGTTGTTGAAGCCCATGCGGTTGATCAGCGCCCGGTCGGGCAGCAGGCGGAAGAGCCGCTGCTTCGGGTTGCCGGGCTGCGGCTCGCCCGTGACCGTGCCGATCTCGACGTGGTCGAAGCCGAGCATGGCCAGGCCGTCGACGCCGACCGCGTTCTTGTCGAAGCCGGCCGCGAGACCGAACGGGCCGTGCATGCGCAGCCCGAGCGCCTCGGTGCGCAGCTCCTCGTGGCGGGGGGCGAGCAGGGCCGCGAGGTACGTGCGGAGCACGGGGACGCGGGCGGCCAGCCGGATCCAGCGGAAGGCCAGGTGATGGGCGGCCTCCGGATCCATCCGGGAGAAGAACAGCCGGAAGAAGAACTTGTACATGTCGAAGTACCCGTAGTGTCCTCAGTGTCCTCATGAAGAGGGGGACACCGTTTCCGGTGTCCCCCTCGGGGCTGGTGCGGTCAGTCGCGGGCTGCCGTCAGGCGTTCGGCGTGTTCCTGGAGGGAGCGGACGTCCACCCCTCCGTGGTGGAGCGCGTCGATGCCCTGCACCGCCGCCGCGAGCGCCTGCACCGTGGTCAGGCACGGCACGGCGCGGGCCACGGCCGCCGTACGGATCTCGTAGCCGTCGAGGCGGCCGCCGGTGCCGTACGGGGTGTTGACGATCAGGTCGACCTCGCCGTCGTGGATGAGCTGGACGATGGTCTTCTCGCCGTTCGGGCCGGTGCCCTCGGACTGCTTGCGGACGACCGTGGCGTTGATGCCGTTGCGGCGCAGCACCTCGGCCGTGCCGGACGTGGCGAGCAGCTCGAACCCGTGGGCGACCAGCTCACGCGCCGGGAAGATCATCGAGCGCTTGTCGCGGTTGGCGACCGAGATGAACGCGCGGCCCTTGGTCGGCAGCGGCCCGTACGCCCCGGCCTGCGACTTGGCGTACGCCGTGCCGAAGACCGAATCTATGCCCATGACCTCGCCGGTGGAGCGCATCTCCGGGCCGAGGACCGTGTCCACGCCGCGCCCGGAGGTGTCCCGGAAGCGGGACCAGGGCAGCACCGCCTCCTTGACGGAGATCGGCGCGTCGAGCGGCAGGGTGCCGCCGTCGCCGTTCCTCGGCAGCAGGCCCTCGGCGCGCAGCTCGGCGACGGTCGCGCCCAGCGAGATGCGGGCGGCGGCCTTGGCGAGCGGCACCGCGGTCGCCTTCGAGGTGAAGGGGACGGTGCGGGAGGCGCGCGGGTTGGCCTCCAGGACGTAGAGGATGTCGCCGGCCAGCGCGAACTGGATGTTGATCAGGCCGCGCACGCCGACGCCCTTGGCGATGGCCTCGGTGGAGGCGCGCAGGCGCTTGATGTCGAACCCGCCGAGGGTGATCGGGGGCAGGGCGCACGCCGAGTCGCCGGAGTGGATGCCGGCCTCCTCGATGTGCTCCATCACACCGCCGAGGTAGAGCTCCTCGCCGTCGTACAGCGCGTCGACGTCGATCTCTATGGCGTCGTCCAGGAACCGGTCGACGAGGACCGGGCGGGAGGGGCTGATCTCGGTCGACTCGGCGATGTACGACTCCAGCCGCGCCTCGTCGTACACGATCTCCATGCCGCGCCCGCCGAGCACGTACGACGGCCGGACGAGGACCGGGTAGCCGATCTCGTCGGCGATGGTCTTGGCCTCGGCGAAGGTGGTGGCGGTGCCGTGCTTGGGGGCCGGCAGCCCGGCCTCGGCGAGGACCCGCCCGAAGGCGCCCCGGTCCTCGGCCGCGTGGATGGCCTCCGGCGGCGTGCCGACCACGGGGACGCCGTTGTCCTTGAGCGCCTGCGACAGGCCGAGCGGGGTCTGGCCGCCGAGCTGGACGACGACGCCCGCGATCGGGCCGGCCTGCGCCTCCGCGTGGACGATCTCCAGCACGTCCTCGAGCGTGAGCGGCTCGAAGTACAGGCGGTCGGAGGTGTCGTAGTCCGTGGAGACCGTCTCCGGGTTGCAGTTGACCATCACGGTCTCGTAGCCCGCGTCGCTCAGCGCGAAGGAGGCGTGGACGCAGGAGTAGTCGAACTCGATGCCCTGGCCGATGCGGTTCGGACCGGAGCCAAGGATGATGACGGCCGGCTTCTCGCGCGGGGCGACCTCGGTCTCCTCGTCGTAGGAGGAGTAGAAGTACGGCGTCCGCGCGGCGAACTCGGCGGCGCAGGTGTCGACCGTCTTGTAGACCGGGCGCACCCCGAGGGCGTGCCGGACCTCGCGCACGACGTCCTCGCGCAGGCCGCGGATCTCACCGATCTGCTGGTCGGAGAAGCCGTGCCGCTTGGCCTCGGCCAGCAGCTCGGGGGTGAGCTCCGGCGCCTCGGCCAGCTCGTCCGCGAGCTCCTTGACCAGGAAGAGCTGGTCGACGAACCACGGGTCGATCTTCGTGGCGTCGAAGACCTCCTCGGGGGTGGCACCCGCGCGGATCGCCTGCATGACGGAGTTGATGCGGCCGTCGGTCGGGCGCACCGCCTCGCGCAGCAGCTCCTCCTTGTCACCGGGCTCGCCGGTGAAGGTGAACTGGCTGCCCTTCTTCTCCAGCGACCGCAGCGCCTTCTGCAGCGCCTCGGTGAAGTTGCGGCCGATGGCCATGGCTTCGCCGACCGACTTCATGGTGGTCGTCAGGGTCGAGTCCGCCGACGGGAACTTCTCGAAGGCGAAACGGGGCGCCTTCACGACCACGTAGTCGAGCGTCGGCTCGAAGGAGGCCGGGGTCTGCTCGGTGATGTCGTTGGGGATCTCGTCCAGCGTGTAGCCGACGGCCAGCTTCGCGGCGATCTTGGCGATGGGGAAGCCGGTCGCCTTGGAGGCGAGGGCGGAGGACCGGGAGACGCGCGGGTTCATCTCGATGACGATCACGCGGCCGTCGGCCGGGTTCACGGCGAACTGGATGTTGCAGCCGCCGGTGTCGACGCCGACCTCGCGGATGATCGCGATGCCGACGTCGCGCAGCACCTGGTACTCGCGGTCGGTGAGCGTCATCGCGGGCGCCACCGTGATCGAGTCGCCGGTGTGCACGCCCATCGGGTCGAAGTTCTCGATGGAGCAGACGACCACGACGTTGTCGTTCTTGTCGCGCATCAGCTCCAGCTCGTACTCCTTCCAGCCGAGGATGGACTCCTCCAGGAGCACCTCGGTGGTCGGGGAGAGCGTGAGGCCCTGACCGGCGATGCGGCGCAGTTCCTCCTCGTCGTGGGCGAAGCCGGAGCCGGCGCCGCCCATAGTGAAGGAGGGGCGGACGACGACGGGGTAGCCGCCGAGCGTCTCGACGCCCTTCAGCACGTCGTCCATGGAGTGGCAGATCACGGAGCGGGCGGACTCGCCGTGCCCGATCTTCTTGCGGACCTCCTCCACGACGTCCTTGAAGAGGTCGCGGTCCTCGCCCTTGTTGATCGCCTCGACGTTGGCGCCGATCAGCTCGACGCCGTACTTGTCGAGGGTGCCCGCGTCGTGCAGCGAGATGGCGGTGTTCAGGGCCGTCTGTCCGCCCAGGGTGGGCAGCAGGGCGTCCGGGCGCTCCTTGGCGATGATCTTCTCGACGAACTCCGGGGTGATCGGCTCGACGTACGTGGCGTCGGCGATCTCCGGGTCGGTCATGATCGTCGCCGGGTTGGAGTTGACGAGGATGACGCGCAGGCCCTCGGACTTCAGGACGCGGCAGGCCTGGGTGCCGGAGTAGTCGAACTCCGCGGCCTGGCCGATGACGATCGGACCGGAGCCGATGACCAGGACGGACTGGATATCGGTGCGCTTAGGCACGCTGGTCCTCCATCAGGGAGACGAAGCGGTCGAACAGGTAGGCGGCGTCGTGCGGGCCGGCGGCCGCTTCGGGGTGGTACTGGACGCTGAAGGCCGGCTTGTCGAGGAGCTGGAGGCCCTCCACCACGTTGTCGTTGAGGCAGACGTGGGAGACCTCGGCGCGGCCGAAGGGGGTCTCGGACACCTTGTCGAGCGGGGCGTCGACGGCGAAGCCGTGGTTGTGCGCGGTGACCTCGACCTTGCCGGTCGTACGGTCCTGCACCGGCTGGTTGATGCCGCGGTGGCCGTACTTCAGCTTGTAGGTGCCGAAGCCGAGCGCGCGCCCGAGGAGCTGGTTGCCGAAGCAGATGCCGAACAGCGGGGTGCCGCGCTCCAGGACGCCCTGCATCAGGGCGACGGGGTGGTCGGCGGTGGCCGGGTCGCCCGGGCCGTTGGAGAAGAACACGCCGTCCGGGCTCGCCGCGTAGATGTCGTCGAGCGTGGCGGTGGCGGGCAGCACGTGCACCTCTATGCCGCGCTCGGCCATGCGGTGCGGGGTCATGCCCTTGATGCCGAGGTCCACGGCGGCGACGGTGAACTTCTTCTCGCCGATCGCGGGGACGACGTACGCCTCCTCGGTGGTGACCTCCTCGTACAGGCTGGCGCCCTTCATCTCGGGGGCCTCCTGGACACGTGCCACCAGTGCGGCGTCGTCCCTCACCGCGTCCCCGCTGAAGATGCCGACGCGCATGGCGCCGCGCTCGCGCAGGTGCCGGGTGAGCGCCCGGGTGTCGATGCCGGAGATACCGACGACGCCCTGCGCCGCGAGCTCGTCGTCCAGCGTGCGCCGGTGACGCCAGCTGGACGGCACGCGCGCGGGGTCCCGCACGACATACCCCGCCACCCAGATCCGCTTGCTCTCCGGGTCCTCGTCGTTGACGCCGGTGTTGCCGACGTGCGGGGCGGTCATCACGACGACCTGGCGGCGGTACGACGGGTCGGTGAGGGTCTCCTGGTAGCCGGTCATGCCGGTGGAGAACACCGCCTCGCCGAAGGTCTCCCCCACGGCCCCGTAGGCACGGCCGCGGAAGATCCGGCCGTCCTCCAGGACGAGTACGGCGGGGGGCGCCCCCTTCCTCTGAGAGGCGGTCCCCTGCTTGGAGGTGGTCATCGTGCGCCTTCCGTTTCCTTCTGCCCGGTCTCGTCGACCGTTTCGATCATCTGGTTGAGGGTTTCGACCCATTCGTTGTGCTCGGCCGCGTGGTCGGAGCGGAACCCGGAGTCGATCAGCTTGCCGCCGTGCTCCCACGTGACGATCAGCAGACCGCCCTCGGTGAGGACCTTGCCGGCGATGCCCTTGTCGAGCCGGGCCTCGCGCAGCGCGGCCACGGGGACGAAGAAGTCGGCCGCTCCGGGGCGCACGACGTCCAGACCCGCTTCCGTCAGCGTGAGCTCGGCCCGGCTGCGCGTGCCCAGGCCGTGGGCCACGATCCGGTCCAGCCACTGTCCGGCGGTGGTGGAGCCGTGGTAGCGGCCGCTCATCTCCAGTTTCGCCGCACCCGGCTCGTCAGGCGTGGACGGCAGCTCCGGCAGGTCGCCCTGGAGGGTGCCGCGCCACTTCCAGCCCTCGCGCATCAGCCAGTAGACGAGGGCGACGAACAGGGCGAGGCCCACGAGCCACCCGATGCGGGCGGCCCAGTCGGTCACTTCGGCCGACTTCTGTTCGGCGGCGAGTACGGCTGCCTCTGCGGCGGCCGACGAAATCAGAGATGTCACGTGAGCTTCCCGTCGACGAGCGTGGCCTTGCCCCGGAGCCAGGTGTGCGTGACACGGCCCGGCAGCTCGCGGCCCTCGTACGGGGTGTTGCGGCTGCGCGAGGCGAAGCCCGCGGGGTCCACCGTTCCACGGTATGCCGTGTCGACCAGGGTGAGGTTGGCGGGCTCACCAGCCGAGACGGGACGGCCGTGGCCGGTGGCCTGTCCGATGCGTGCGGGCTTGAAGGACATGCGGTCGGCGACGCCGGCCCAGTCCAGCAGACCCGTGTCCACCATGGTCTCCTGGACCACCGACAGCGCGGTCTCCAGGCCGACCATCCCCATGGCGGCCGCGGCCCACTCGCAGTCCTTGTCCTCGTGCGGGTGCGGGGCGTGGTCGGTGGCGACGATGTCGATCGTGCCGTCCGCGAGGGCCTCGCGCAGGGCCATGACGTCGCGCTCGGTGCGCAGCGGCGGGTTGACCTTGTAGACCGGGTCGTACGAGCGCACCAGCTCGTCGGTGAGGAGCAGGTGGTGCGGGGTGACCTCGGCGGTGACGTCGATGCCCCGGGACTTCGCCCAGCGCACTATCTCCACGGACCCGGCGGTCGACAGGTGGCAGATGTGCACGCGGGAGCCGACGTGCTCGGCGAGCAGCACGTCCCGCGCGATGATCGACTCCTCGGCCACCGCGGGCCAGCCCCCGAGGCCCAGCTCGGCGGAGACGACGCCCTCGTTCATCTGGGCGCCCTCGGTCAGCCGCGGTTCCTGCGCGTGCTGGGCGACGACTCCGCCGAAGGCCTTCACGTACTCCAGCGCCCGGCGCATGATCACCGCGTCGTCGACGCACTTGCCGTCGTCGGAGAAGACGGTGACCCCGGCCGCGGAGTCGTGCATGGCGCCCAGCTCGGCGAGCTTCCTGCCCTCCAGCCCGACGGTGACGGCGCCGATGGGCTGCACGTCGCAGTAGCCGTGCTCGCGGCCGAGCCGGTACACCTGCTCGACGACACCGGCGGTGTCGGCGACCGGGAAGGTGTTGGCCATGGCGAACACGGCGGTGTAGCCGCCGGAGGCCGCCGCGCGCGTGCCGGTCAACACCGTCTCGGAGTCCTCGCGGCCGGGCTCGCGCAGGTGGGTGTGCAGGTCGACCAGGCCCGGCAGGAGCACCTTGCCGCCGGCCTCGACGACCTCCGCGCCCTCGGCGGACAGGTCCGTGCCGACGGCCTCGACGGTCCCGCCGTCGATCAGGACGTCCTGCGGCTCGCCGCCGAGCACCCTCGCACCACGGATCAGGGTCTTGCTCATCTTCTTACTTCTCCTCGGTGGTGCGGGAATCGGTGGTGCGGGACTGGGTGACGGCGGGCTCGTTGCCGCCCAGCAGCAGGTAGAGGACCGCCATGCGGATCGAGACGCCGTTGGCGACCTGCTCGATCGCGGTGCAGCGCCCGGAGTCGGCGACCTCGGCGGTGATCTCCATGCCGCGGACCATCGGGCCGGGGTGCATCACGATCGCGTCCTCGGGCATCCGCGCCATGCGGTCCCCGTCGAGGCCGTAGCGCCGGGAGTACTCGCGCTCCGTCGGGAAGAACGCGGCGTTCATGCGCTCGCGCTGGACGCGCAGCATCATCACCGCGTCGGACTTGGGCAGTACGGCGTCGAGGTCGTACGAGATCTCGCAGGGCCAGGCGCTCGCGCCGACCGGCAGCAGGGTGGGCGGGGCGACCAGGGTGACCTCGGCGCCGAGGGTGTGCAGCAGGTCGACGTTGGAGCGGGCGACGCGGCTGTGCAGGACGTCACCGACGATCGTGATCCGCTTGCCGGCGAGGTCCTGGCCGAGACCGGTGTCCCGGCCGACCAGGCGGCGCCGCATGGTGAAGGCGTCGAGGAGCGCCTGGGTGGGGTGCTGGTGGGTGCCGTCACCGGCGTTGATCACGGCCGCGTCGATCCAGCCGGAGGTGGCCAGGCGGTACGGGGCCCCGGAGGCGCCGTGCCGGATGACGACGGCGTCGACGCCCATGGCCTCCAGGGTCTGGGCGGTGTCCTTCAGGGACTCGCCCTTGGACACGCTCGACCCCTTGGCCGAGAAGTTGATGACGTCCGCCGACAGCCGCTTCTCGGCGGCCTCGAAGGAGATCCGGGTGCGGGTCGAGTCCTCGAAGAAGAGGTTGACGACGGTACGGCCGCGCAGGGTCGGCAGTTTCTTGATCGGCCGGTCGGCGACCCGGGCCATCTCCTCGGCGGTGTCGAGGATCAGGACGGCGTCGTCACGGGTGAGGTCGGCGGCCGAGATGAGATGACGCTGCATCTGTCAGGCTCCGTGGGGCGGTTAGGTTCGGGAGGCTCCGGGCCCCGCCGCGTGGGCGTGGCCGGGCGGGCGGACGCGCGCGGGCGCGCCGGACGGCCGTGCGGCGGTGGACACGCCGGTGGGCCGTGGTGCTCGCTAGCGCTGTGCGTCCTGGGCGGCCGGCTTGGCACCGAGCAGGACGGTGTCGCGGCCGTCCTCCTCGGAGAGCTGGACCTTGACCGTCTCCCGCAGCGACGTCGGGAGGTTCTTGCCGACGTAGTCGGCGCGGATGGGCAGTTCGCGGTGGCCGCGGTCGACGAGGACGGCGAGCTGCACCGCGCGCGGGCGGCCGATGTCGTTCAGGGCGTCGAGGGCGGCGCGGATGGTGCGGCCGGAGAACAGCACGTCGTCGACGAGGACGACGAGCCGGCCGTCGATGCCGTCACCGGGGATCTCGGTGCGGGCCAGCGCGCGCGGCGGCTGCATGCGCAGGTCGTCGCGGTACATGGTGATGTCGAGCGAGCCCACCGGGATCGTGCGCTCGGTGATCTGCTCCAGCTTGGCGGCGAGCCGGCGGGCGAGGAAGACGCCCCGGGTCGGGATGCCGAGGAGCACCACGTCGTCGGCGCCCTTGGCGCGCTCGACGATCTCGTGGGCGATGCGGGTCAGTACCCGCGCGATGTCGGGGCCTTCGAGAACGGGCCGCGCATCGGACGTTTGTGTGTCCAGCTTGTCCATACGAGACGGACCTCCTTCTCCGCCTCACGGGACGGACTTTAAAGGACGTCGGAATTGCGCCGTCCACGGTAGCAGGGTCGCGTAAGGGCCCTGATCACCCCCCTGGAGCAAGGGACGGCGGTTACCACGGAAGAGTCGGTACGGACCATTCGGCTTGACGGGGAAGAGTCACGCTGCGTAACCTCACAGTGAGTCACCAGCCGCGCGGCGTCGCCGCACGATGACACAGTGTCCGGGAGCTATATGTCCAGCGAATACGCCAAACAGCTCGGGGCCAAGCTCCGGGCCATCCGCACCCAGCAGGGCCTTTCCCTCCACGGTGTCGAGGAGAAGTCCCAGGGACGGTGGAAGGCGGTCGTGGTCGGTTCGTACGAGCGCGGCGACCGCGCCGTGACCGTGCAGCGCCTTGCCGAGCTGGCGGACTTCTACGGGGTGCCGGTGCAGGAGCTGCTGCCGGGCACCACTCCCGGCGGCGCCGCTGAGCCGCCGCCGAAGCTCGTGCTGGACCTGGAGCGCCTGGCCCACGTGCCGGCCGAGAAGGCGGGCCCCCTGCAGCGGTACGCGGCGACGATCCAGTCGCAGCGCGGTGACTACAACGGCAAGGTGCTCTCGATCCGCCAGGACGACCTGCGCACCCTCGCCGTCATCTACGACCAGTCGCCCTCGGTCCTCACCGAGCAACTGATCAGCTGGGGCGTCCTGGACGCGGACGCGCGCCGCGCGGTCTCCCACGCCGAGGAGGCCTGACCGCTCCGCGGGCCAGAAGAAACGTGCCGCCGGAGTTGCCGGAGACCGTGAGGTCCCTGGCAACCCCGGCGGTTCGCGTCTTTCTGGAGATGCTGGAGACGGCGGTGGGCCGACAGCACATGTGCTGTCGGCCCACCGCCGTCTCCAGGGGCGCGGGGAACTGCGCGACCGGCCACGGACAACCCGCAGCCGGCATCACACAGGCACCCCTACGGCGCCCCGCCGAGAGAAAGAACTACTCGCGCCGCAGCGACGGCTTCAGATCCTTCAGCCGCCCCAGCAGCCCGTTCACGAACGAGGGCGACTCGTCCGTCGAGAACTCCTTGGCCAGCTGCACCATCTCGTCCAGCACGACGGCGTCCGGCGTCTCGTCCACCCAGATCAGCTCGTACGCGCCGATGCGCAGGATGTTGCGGTCGACGACCGGCATCCTGTCGAGCGTCCAGCCGACGGCGTACTGGGCGATCAGCTCGTCGATGCGCACCGCGTGCTCCGCGTAGCCCTCGACCAGCTGCATCGTGTACTCGCTGACCGGCGGCTGCCGGGTGTCGGTCCGGGAGTGCCGGATCCAGTCCGCGAGGACCGTGAGGACGTCGGTCTGCCGCTGGTCGCCCTCGAAGAGGATCTGGAAGGCGCGCTTACGGGCCGTGTTACGGGCGGCCACGGTTAGCTGTTCACCCGGCCGAGGTAGTCGTTCGTGCGGGTGTCGACCTTGATCTTCTCACCGGTGGTGATGAAGAGCGGGACCTGGATCTGGTGACCGGTCTCCAGCTTGGCCGGCTTGGTGCCACCGGTGGAGCGGTCGCCCTGGACGCCCGGCTCGGTCTCGGCGACGACCAGCTCGACGGCGGCGGGCAGCTCGACGAAGAGCACCTCGCCCTCGTGCTGGGCGACGGTGGCCTCGAAGCCCTCGATCAGGAAGTTGGCGGCGTCGCCGACGACCTTGCGGTCGATGTGGAGCTGGTCGTAGGTCTCCATGTCCATGAAGACGAAGTAGTCGCCGTCCATGTAGGAGAACTGCATGTCGCGCTTGTCGACGGTGGCCGTTTCGACCTTGACACCGGCGTTGAAGGTCTTGTCTACGACCTTGCCGGACAGCACGTTCTTGAGCTTGGTACGCACGAAGGCCGGGCCCTTGCCGGGCTTGACGTGCTGGAACTCGACGACGGACCAGAGCTGGCCGCCTTCGAGCTTGAGCACCATGCCGTTCTTGAGGTCGTTCGTGGAAGCCACGGTTGCGGAATCTCCTGGACTGACGTGGACGACCGGAAGACACGCGCTACAGCGCGAGCAGCTCCTTGGTCGTGATGGTGAGTAGCTCGGGTCCGCCATCCGCCTCGGGGCGGACGACGAGCGTGTCATCGATCCGGACACCGCCCCGGCCCGGAAGGTGGACCCCCGGTTCGACGGTGACCGGCACGCAAGCGTCCAGTTTACCCATGGCCGCCGGGGCCAACTGCGGGTCCTCGATGTTTTCGAGCCCCACCCCGTGCCCCATCGACGGTGCGAGCCCTTCCGCGTGCCCCGCCGAGTCCAGCACCTGGCGGGCCGCCCGGTCCACGTCACGGTAGGCCACGCCGGGTGCGAGGGCCTGCCGACCGGCGCGCTGGGCGGCGAAGACGAGGTCGTACAGCTCGATCTGCCAGTCCGCGGGGGACGTGCCGATCACGAAGGTACGGCCGATCTCGCAGCGGTAGCCGCGGTAGGCGGCGCCGAGACAGACGGAGAGGAAATCGCCCTCCTCCACGCGCCGGTCGGTGGGCCGGTGGCCGCGGCGGCCGGCGTGCGGGCCGGTGGCGACGGAGGTCGCGAAGGCCGGGCTGTCGGCGCCGTGGTCGACGAGCCGGCGCTCCAGCTCCAGGGCGAGGTGGCGTTCGGTGCGGCCGACGAGGATCGACTCCAGCAGCTCCGCGAGCGCCTGGTCGGTGATCTCCGCGCCGATCCGCAGACAGGAGATCTCCTCCTCGTCCTTCACCACGCGCAACTGCTCGACCGCGCCGCCGAGGTCGGTGAGCCGCAGCCGGGACGCGACGGAGCGCAGGGCGCGGTACCGGCCGACGGTGAGGTGGTGCTCCTCGACCGCGAGCGACTCGGCACCCCGGGCCACGGCGAGATCGGCGGCGGCGACCGCGGGATCCCCTGCGGGGCCGGGCAGGCGGTGGATGCGCAGCCTCTCGTCGGGCCGTCCGTCCTCGGGCCGCGTGCCGGGCGTGCCCCGGCACAGCAGCAGGTCCTCGTCCTCGCCCAGCAGGACGACGGCGTCGCGGGGCGCCGTCCCCGCGAGATACCGGACGTTGGCCGGGCGGGTGACGAGCGCCGTCGCGCTGCCGCCCGCGTTGCAGCGCTCCCGCAGCCGGGCCCGCCGGGCCCCGTACACCTCTGACATGCGCCGAGCCTATGAGCGGTGGCCGGAAACCGCCGGTCGGGTGGTCCGGACGGGCGGTGGCTCATCCGTACGGGGAGTGCCGGGAGGGGGGACGGTGACGGCTTCTGTGCCGGTGTCGTACGCGCGGACGACGGGGCCCGCCCCGGCCCGTCACCAGTTCGGGGGGCTCGCTATGGAGCGGGCCAGCACCTCGTCCAGGACGCGGGCCGTCGCGGGGACGTCGAGCTGGGAGTTGTCGATGATGGGCAGCCCGGAGCCGTACCAGCCGGCCATGCGGCCGTGGATGCTGGCGACCTCCTCGTCGCTGAGGCGGCGGTTGCCCGTGCGCTCGGCGTTGCGCTCCAGCACGATGTCCAGGCCGGGCAGCAGGACGACCGGCAGCAGCCCGGGGCCCACATGGCGCTTCCAGCCGCCGAGCCCGATGACCGGGCGGTCGGGGAAGACGGCGTCGTCGAGGATGCAGGAGATGCCGTTGGCCAGGAAGTTGCGGGCGGCGAAGCCGCAGGTGCGGCGGGCGAGACGATACTGCGCCTCGGAGTTGTCGTTCCAGCCCGACTGCGGGTCGGCGAAGCCCGAGCGCACCCATTCCCGTACGTCGTCCAGGCTGATATGGGCCGTGGGAACGCGTCGGTGGTCCGCCCAGTACTTGGCGACGCTCGTCTTGCCCGCGCCCGCCGGGCCGATGAGCAGGACCGCGAGCGTGGTGGTGGTCGCGTCGGGTGTGCCCGGGGCGGGCGGTGCGCTCGGCACGGACACGGGGGCGCCCGGCGGGAGCCGCACATGCCCGGTGGTGTCCCGGGCCGGCGGCGCGGAGCCGTGCGGGGGCGCCGCCCGGTGCGGGGGAACCTGTGGCGGAGCCGGGTGCGGCGGGGCCTGCGGGGCGGCGGGCGGCGGGACCGGCGCCCCGGTGAAGCCCGCGCCGGGCGGAGTCGTCGGTGCGCCGCCCGGGTGGCCGCCCGGGTTTCCCTGCTGGTGCGCGGCCGACGACCAGGTCATGTCCGGCCCGTGCCCCGGCTGGTGGGGCGGCGGCAGCGGTGCTCCCACTGCGTGCTGCATCCGGTGCCACTCCGTCTCGTACAGTCGCGTTGACGCTGGCGGGACGGGGCGTCGGGCCCCGTTCCCCTCGAACGGTACCGTCCTCGGCCGTCGTTTGGTGAACGGCCGGTGAGGGTCCGAAGTGCTCAGGGCCGCAAGGGGGATCGGGCGGGGTGCCGGGCGGCGGAGCGCCCGGCGGGCGTTACTCCCCCACCTCGCCGTAGGCGGCGAGCAGGACGGCCGGGTCGGGGCCCTCCAGGACGGTGGGCCTGGCCAGGCCGTCGAGGACGATGAAGCGCAGCCGGTCGCCGCGGGACTTCTTGTCCACCTTCATGTTCTCCAGCAGCTTGGGCCACTGGTCGTAGCGGTAGGTCAGCGGCAGCCCGACCGACTCCAGCACCGCGCGGTGCCGGTCCGCGGTCGCGTCGTCCAGCCGGCCCGCCAGCCGGCCCAGTTCGGCGGCGAAGTGCATGCCGACCGCGACCGCCGCGCCGTGCCGCCACTTGTAGCGCTCGTTCTTCTCGATCGCGTGGCCGAGGGTGTGCCCGTAGTTGAGGATCTCCCGCAGCCCGGACTCCTTCAGGTCGGCGGAGACCACCTCGGCCTTGACCCGGATGGACCGCTCGATCAGCTCCGCGGTGTGCGGGCCGTCCGGGGTGCGGGCGGCCTGCGGGTCGGCCTCGATCAGGTCCAGGATCACCGGGTCGGCGATGAAACCGGCCTTGATGATCTCCGCGAGCCCGGACACGTAGTCGTGCACCGGCAGCGAGTCCAGCGCGGCCAGGTCGCACAGCACACCGGCCGGCGGGTGGAAGGCGCCGACGAGGTTCTTGCCCTCGGCGGTGTTGATGCCGGTCTTGCCGCCGACGGCCGCGTCCACCATGGCCAGCACCGTGGTGGGGACCGCGATCCAGCGCACGCCGCGCAGCCAGGTGGCCGCCACGAAGCCGGCCAGGTCGGTGGTGGCGCCGCCGCCCACGCCCACGATCACATCGGTGCGCGTGAAGCCGGACTGGCCGAGCGCCTTCCAGCAGTAGGCGGCGACCTCGGCGGTCTTGGCCTCCTCCGCGTTCGGCACCTGGATGGCGACCGCCTCGTAGCCCTGCCCGGCGAGGTCGGCGCGGAGCGCGTCGCCGGTCTCGGCGAGCGCCTCGGGGTGGATCACCGCGACCCGCTTCGCCTGCGCGCCGATCAGCCCGCCGAGCTCGCCGAGGAGCTGCCGGCCCACCAGCACCTCGTACGGGTCGGTGCCCGCCGTGCCGCCGACCTGGATCCGGGTGACTGCCTGCTCACTCATGCGTGCTTCAACTCCAGAGCGTCGAGGACCGCCTGGGCGACCTCTTCGGGGGTGCGGCCGTCGGTCGGCACGACCGCACGGGCGACTTCGGTGTACAGGTGGCGGCGGGCCTCCATCAGCTCCCGCCACTGCTTGCGCGGGTTGACGGCGAGGAGCGGCCGGGCGGTGTTCAGGCCGGTCCGCTTCACCGCCTCCTCCACGTCCATCGACAGGTACACGACCCGGTGGGCGGCGAGCAGCGCGCGGGTGTCCGCGTCCAGGACGGCGCCGCCGCCGAGGGCGAGGACACCGGTGTGCCCGGCGAGCGCGGCGGCCACGGCCCGCTTCTCCAGGACGCGGAAGGCCGCCTCGCCCTCGTCGACGAAGATGTCCGCGATGGTGCGGCCCTGCGCGGCGACGATGTCGTCGTCGGTGTCCCGGTAGGCGCAGCCGAGCCGCTCGGCCAGGAGCTGCCCGACGGTGGACTTGCCCACCCCCATCGGTCCCACCAGGACGATCGACGGAGCGCTCACCGGATGGCCAGGTTCTCGAGGTACGACGCGACGTTGCGGCGGGTCTCGGCCACGCTGTCGCCGCCGAACTTCTCCGCGACCGCGTCCGCGAGGACCAGTGCCACCATGGCCTCGGCGACGATGCCGGCCGCCGGCACGGCGCACACGTCGGAG
>NZ_BMQK01000024.1 GCF_014648075.1 Streptomyces ruber
CGTCGCGGTGATGGGCTGTGTCGTCAACGGCCCCGGCGAGGCCCGCGAGGCCGACCTCGGCGTCGCCTCCGGCAACGGCAAGGGCCAGATCTTCGTCGCGGGCAGGGTCGTCAGGACGGTGCCCGAGTCGAAGATCGTGGAGACCCTCGTCGACGAGGCCATGAAGATCGCCGAGCGGATGGAACGGGACGGCGCCGCGTCGGGGGAACCGGCCGTCACGGTGAGCTGAACCCGTACGGCACGCACCGGGCTGCTTGGACCGAACTGCCGGACCGGGCCGTACGGACCGAGAGGGGGCCAGACGTTGACGATCCCGGGGACCGCCCGGCGACGGGACCAGCTGCCCGACGAGTCCGGCTGCGACGCACCGTCGTCGGCACCCGCCGGTACGAGCCCGTCGGCCCGGTGCTGCCCGCGCTCGGCACGGCGGTCGCGCCGGCCCCGGCGGACGCCGGCGCCGACGTGCCCGTGCGGCGCTCCGGCAGCCCGGAACAGTTCCCCGCCCACGCCGGGCGGGGCGACGTACCGGCCGGCCCGGGGCCGACGCCGGTGAAGAGCGCCGGGCGGAGCAGCGCCTGCCCGGCCACCGTGGACGAGCTCGCCGAGGAGAGGACCGTATGACAGCGGCGGAAGCGGAAGACGCGACGGGGGCCGGTGGGTTCGACCTCGGCAGGCTCCTGGCCGAACGCGGGGCCGAACGCTACGACCTGCACGCCCGGCACCTGAACCACCAGCTCCCGCGCATGCTGCACACCATCGGCTTCGACAAGGTGTACGAGCGCGCCGAGGGGGCGCACTTCTGGGACGCGGACGGCAACGACTACCTGGACATGCTCGCCGGGTTCGGGGTGATGGGCGTGGGCCGCCACCACCCCGTGGTCCGCAAGGCACTGCACGACGTCCTCGACGCCTCCCTCGCCGACCTCACCCGTTTCGACTGCCCGCCGCTGCCCGGGCTGCTGGCCGAGCGGCTGCTCGCGCACAGCCCGTACCTGGACCGGGTGTTCTTCGGCAGCAGCGGGACGGAGGCGGTGGAGACCGCGCTGAAGTTCGCCCGGTACGCGACGGGCCGGCCCCGTGTCCTGTACTGCGAGCACGCCTTCCACGGCCTCACCACCGGCTCCCTGTCCGTGAACGGCGAGCCCGCCTTCCGGGACGGCTTCGCACCCCTGCTCCCGGACACGGCCGTGCCCCTCGGCGACCTGGACGCCCTGGCACGGGAGCTGAGGAAGGGCGACGTCGCCGCGCTGATCGTGGAGCCGATCCAGGGCAAGGGCGTGCACGGGGCCCCGCCCGGCTACCTGCGCGCCGCCCAGGACCTGCTGCACGGGCACGGGGCGCTGCTCATCGCCGACGAGGTGCAGACCGGGCTCGGCCGCACCGGTGACTTCTACGCCCACCAGCACGAGGCGGGCGTGGAACCGGACCTGGTCTGCGTGGCCAAGGCGCTCTCCGGCGGCTACGTGCCCGTCGGGGCGACACTCGGCAAGGACTGGATCTTCAAGAAGGTGTACTCCTCGATGGACCGCGTCCTGGTCCACTCGGCGAGCTTCGGCGGGGGCGCGCAGGCCATGGCGGCGGGCCTCGCCGTGCTGTCGGTGCTGGAGAACGAGCGGCTCGTCGAGCGCGCCCGGGCCATGGGGGAGCGGCTGGCCTCCCGGCTCTCGGCGCTGACCGGGAAGTACGAGCTGCTCGCCGACGTACGCGGCCGGGGGCTGATGATCGGCATCGAGTTCGGGCGGCCCGCGTCGCTCGGGCTGCGCAGCCGCTGGAGCGTGCTCCAGGCCGCGCGCAAGGGACTGTTCGCGCAGATGGTCGTCGTACCGCTGCTGCGCAGGCACCGCATCCTCACCCAGGTCTCCGGCGACCGTCTGGAGGTGATCAAACTGATTCCGCCGCTGGTCGTCGACGAGGCGGACGTCGACCGCTTCGTCGACGCCTTCACCGAGGTGATGGACGACGCGCACAGCGGGAGCGGGCTGCTGTGGGACTTCGGCAGGACTCTGCTGAAGCAGGCGGTGGCACACAGGTAGGGCGCCGCACCGAACCCCTTTGCCCCTGAGGCAAGAAATTTGCCGCAGGGGCAAAAATGCGGCTCAATGGAGTACATGAGCGCCTCCGAGCCAGGGCCGGTCGAGGACCTGCCCGCCGTAGCCCCGCAGCTGCGCACCCTGAGGCGGCGCGCCTCCCTCACCCTCGAAGCCGCCGCCCGGACCGCCGGGCTGTCGCCCGCGCACCTGTCGCGGCTGGAGACCGGACAGCGCCAGCCCTCGCTGCCGATGCTGCTGACGCTCGCCCGCGTCTACGGTACGACGGTTTCGGAGCTGCTGGGGGAGACCGTCGCCGAGCGGGACGCGGTCGTCCGCGCGGCCGACATGGAGCCCACGCGCGCGGGCGGCTGGACCTACTGGCAGGCGGGCTCCCCGGGCCGGGGCATGCAGTCCCTGCGCGTGCACGTCCCGCACGGCTCGCAGGGCGACATCGTGCGCGTCCACCCCGGCGAGGAGTGGCTGTACGTCCTGACGGGCCGGCTGCGGCTGCGCCTCGGGGACGTCACCCACGTGCTCGACCCCGGGGACAGCGCGCACTTCGACTCGCTGACCCCGCACCGCATCGCCGCCGCCGTCGAGGACGGCGCCGACCTGCTCTTCGTCCACACCCTCCTGCAGAGCCCGAGCACCGCGCTGTGCCTCGGGCCGACGACCCTGGGAGTCACCCCGTGAGCAACCTGGAAACGAAGTTCCCCCGCGGCCTGTGGGTACGACTGATCATCTACATCGCGGTCGGCCACCTCTTCGCGGCGTTCATCTGGCTGCTGTTCGAGGTGGGCGCGAAGTAACGGGCCCACGGCCGGGGGCTCAGTCCAGCAGCCGCTCGCGCAGCCGCTCCCGGACCTCCGGCGCGAGACCGAGGCCCCGCTCCAGATAGGTCTCCACGCCGCCCCACTTCTCCTCGATCGCGTCGAAGGCCGCCTGGAGGTACTCGGCGCGTGCGTCGAACAGGGGGCTCAGCAGCTCCATCACCTCGGGCGCGTAGGCGTTCGCCGCCGTCGAGCTGCGGTGCACCTTGTAACGGCGGTGCTTCTCGTTCGACTTCAGGTAGTCCGCCAGGATCGCCTCGCGCTCCACACCGAGGGCGAGCAGCGTGACGGCGATCGACAGACCCGCCCGGTCCTTGCCCGCCGCGCAGTGCATCAGGGCGGGCACGCTGTCCTCCGCCAGCGCGTGCAGCACCCGCGAGTGCTCCGCCGTGCGCGTGGTGACGATCATGCGGTACGAGGCGGTCATCCGGGCCCCGCCCTTGCCGTCGTCCAGGATCGAGCGCAGCTGGTCCAGGTCTCCGTCGCGCACCATGCGCCAGAACTCGGCGCCGTCCGCCGGGTCGCTCAGCGGCAGGTTCACGTTGCGCACGCCGGGCAGCTCGACGTCCGGGCCCTCCAGCTTCTGGTCGGCCGAGTTGCGGAAGTCGAAGACCGTGTGCAGTCCGAGGGAGGACAGGAACGCGGCGTCCTCGTCGCAGGCGTGCGCCAGGTGGCCGCTGCGGAACAGCCGCCCCCGCGCCACGCGCCGGCCGTCCACGGTCGGCAGACCGCCCACGTCGCGGAAGTTGCGGACCGACGTGAGCTCGGGCTCGGTCGACGGGATCTGCTGCGTCACGAAGGGCTCCTCCCACAGGGCCGTCGGCGGTGCGCGGCTCGGCACGCCGACAGATACGCCCTCGCACGATACGACACGGCCGTGCGGGGCAAGGAGCGGTGCCGCGCCGTTGCCAGGCGGCCCCCGCGGCCTTGATGATGTTGGCGCCCGATCGGGTGTGTCCGCACCCGTGGCGTCAGTGGGGGGTCTCATGGTGGAGATCGGTGAAGACGGCCGTACCTGGCTCCTGTCGGGCCCGGCCAGCAGTTACGCGCTGCGGCTCACCGCGGACGACGAGCTGCTGCACCTCCACTGGGGCGCACGCATCGGGCTCGCGGACGCCGAGGCGCTCGCCGCCCTGCCCCTGCCACCGTCGCGCGACTCCTTCGAGTCCCGGCTCGACGGGCACGAGGAGTATCCGGTCGAGGGCGGCGCCCGCTTCGTACGGCCCGCGCTGTCCGTCCGGACGGACGAGGTGCGCGGCACCGAGTGGTCCTTCTCGGCGTACGAGGTCGAGGACGGCGAGCTGCGGCTGCGGTTCACCGACCACGGGCTCGCCGTCACGCTGCACTACCGGATGCGCGACGACGTGGTCGAGCGCCGGGTGACCCTCGTCAACGACGGGCCGGCCGCGGTGGAGGTGCTGCGCGCCGACTCCGCGACCTGGACGCTCCCGCTGCGCGACGGCTGGCGCCTGTCCCAGCTGCACGGACGCTGGGCGGCCGAGTCCCGGCTCGTCCGCACCGACCTCACCTACGGCGAGAAGGTCATCGGCAGCCGGCGCGGGCACACCGGGCACCAGCACCTGCCGTGGGTCGCGCTCGACGCCGACGGGGCCACCGAGGAGCGCGGCGAGGTGTACGGGTGCGCGCTCGGCTGGTCGGGCACCTGGCGCATCTGCGTGGCCCAGCTCCCGGACGCGCGCGTGCAGATCACCGGCGGTGCGGGGTACGACGACTCGGGCCTGCTGCGGCTGGCGGCGGGGGAGTCGTACACCACGCCCGTCTTCGCGGGGCTGTGGAGCGACGGCGGTTTCGGCGGGGCGAGCCGCGCCTGGCACGCGTACCAGCGCGCGCACGTCATTCCGCACGCGGACCGCGACCGCCCGGTGCTCTACAACTCCTGGGAGGCCACCTACTTCGACATCTCCGAGGACCAGCAGCGGGAGCTGGCGCGGCGGGCGGCGGACCTGGGCGTGGAGCTGTTCGTGGTCGACGACGGCTGGTTCGGGGAGCGGACGAGCGACCGGGCGGGCCTCGGCGACTGGACGCCGAACCCCGAGCGCTTCCCGGCCGGCCTCAAGCCCCTCGCGGACGACGTGCACGCGCTGGGCATGCAGTTCGGCATCTGGGTCGAGCCGGAGATGGTCAACCCGGACAGCGACCTGTACCGGGCGCACCCCGACTGGGTGCAGCACCAGCCGGGCCGCAGGCGTACGGAGCTGCGGAACCAGCTCGTGCTCAACCTCGCGCGCGCGGACGTCCAGGAGTACCTGTGGGAGCGGCTGGACACCCTGCTGTCGAGCGCCCCGATCGACTACGTGAAGTGGGACTTCAACCGCTGCTTCACCGACGCGGGCTGGCCCGGCGAACCGTATCCGCAGAAGCTGTGGGTGGAGCACGTGCACGCCTTCTACGCACTGCTCGACCGGCTGCGGGCCGCGCACCCGGGCGTCGCCTTCGAGTCCTGCTCGGGCGGCGGCGGCCGGATCGACCTCGGGGTGCTGTCGCGTACGGACCAGGTGTGGACCTCGGACAACACCGATCCGCTCGACCGGCTCGCCATCCAGCACGGCTTCAGCCAGATCCATCCCGCGCGCGTGATGGCCGCCTGGGTCACCGACAGCCCGAACACCCAGCTCAACGGGCGGGCCAGCGCCCTGCGTTTCCGTTTCGTCAGCGCCATGGCGGGCGTGCTCGGCATCGGCGGCGACCTCACCCGGTGGAGCGAGCGGGAGCTGGCGGAGGCGCGGGACTGGGTGTCCCTGTACAAGGAGATCCGGCCGGTCGTCCAGCGGGGCGACCAGTACCGGCTCAGGCCGCCGACGGGCGGGCTGAGCGCCGTGGCCCACGTGCTCGGTGACGAGGTCGTCGTCCTGGCCTGGCTGCAGGCCCAGCACCACGGGGAGCCGCTCGCGCCGCTCCGGCTGCGCGGAATCGATCCGGCGGCGAGGTATGAATGCCGGGAGACGGGTGACGTGTACCGGGGAGCGGTGCTGCTGCACCACGGTCTCCCGGTCGGGCTGCGCGGCGATCTCGACGCGACGATTGTCCGGCTGCATCGCCTTTGAGTGTTACGTCGGAAAGGGTGGACGGATTCCGTCTGATCCTGGTATGAGGCATGCCGAACCGGCCGCGCGTGACCAGGCTCATAGGGGTGACGCTACGTCGCTGTCATGTACACCTAATAAACCTGAGCCATCAGGCGAGTTGGGAAAAGGGAAAGCTCCGCCATCGACGGAGGGTGAGCGGAATTCCGCTCCGGTGGCCGGGAAAGGAGACGCCCGGAGAACCCGCATGGTTGTCCCCGCGGCGGTAAGTCGCCTACTTTCGGCGTCAATCCGGGCGGACGCCGAATCCTGCCGCCGGCCGGAGCCGTCAACTTCACCCGTGCACGGCAGGAGCGGGGGACCCACAGGTTCGACTGCCTGGTCCGGTTCCCGGAACAGGCTAGGGGTCAAGCCGCGCCCGTCGCGGCCGGGCAGCTCCAGCCCGCACCCGACAGCTGACCTCGCAGGCGCCGGAGAGGATCAGCAATGCCCGCGAAGGGTAAGCACCGCCGCCCCAGGACCCAGCGCCTCAGCCGCTCGATCGCCGCCGCCGGAACCGGTGGCGCCGCGCTCGCGCTCCCGCTGATCGGGGCCACCGGTGCCCACGCGTCGACGCAGACGCACACGCAGTCCGGGGCGCACACGTCCCAGGTCTCCCAGGCTTCTCAGTTCTCCCAGCAGTCCACCGCGCTGCCCCAGCGGGCCGCGGCCGAGCGGACCGCCGCACGGCAGGTCCAGCAGTCGGCCGCCGCCGAGAAGTCCGCCGCCACGACGCGGACCTACTCGGTGAAGAGGGGCGACTACCTCTCCCGGATCGCCGAGGAGCAGGACGTGACCGGCGGCTGGCAGACGATCTACGCGGACAACCGCGAGGCGATCGGCTCCAACCCGTCGCTCATCCACCCCGGCCTGGAACTCACCCTCGGCGGCAAGGCCCCGTCGAGCACGGGCGGCTCCTCCTCCGGCAGCGGCTCCAGGGCTTCCGGCGGAAGCGATGCGTCGGCACAGAAGCCGCAGCAGTCCCAGCAGTCCCAGGAGTCGCGGAAGTCGTCGCAGAAGTCCCGGACCCCGCAGCGGAAGTCGCAGGAGGCCGACACCCAGGCGGAGAAGCCCGCCTCCTCCGCGCAGGACACCCGGACCGCGAGCGGCGGCGGCTCCGGCTCCGGCTTCACCCGCCCGGTCTCCGGTGTCGTGGGCACCGCCTACCGTGCCGCGGGCGGCATGTGGTCCAGTGGCTACCACACCGGTGTCGACTTCGTGGTGCCGACCGGCACCTCGCTCAAGGCGGTCGGCGCGGGCACGGTCGTGTCCGCCGGCTGGGGCGGCTCGTACGGCAACCAGGTCGTCGTCCGGCTCGCCGACGGCCACTACGCGCAGTACGCCCACCTGTCCTCGCTCTCCGTCTCGGTGGGCCAGACCGTGAGCGTCGGCCAGCAGGTCGGCCTGTCCGGGGCGACCGGCAACGTGACCGGACCGCACCTGCACTTCGAGATCCGTACGGCCTCGGGCTACGGCTCGGACGTCGACCCGCTGGCGTACCTGCGGTCCAAGGGGGTCTCCCTCTGACGCGACCGTTCTCCGGCGCACCCGCCCCCGGGCGGTGAGGGCCGGGCCCCGCGACCGATGCGGGGCCCGGCCCGCTGTCCTTTTCGGTGCTAGTTCTGCATTTGTCACAGCGGGCCGAAGTTTCGGTCGGCTTATTCCGGAATTGACCAACACTTGACGAGTGGCCTATCTCACCGCCCGTCAACCCTTTCCTACGGTCGCGTAGCTCACATCCCACGGTGAAAAATGGACCGACGTGGCAGACGAAGCGAAGAAGGACGACAGCAGAAGAGTGATCGGGTCCTACGTGGCGGTGGGGGACAGCTTCACCGAGGGCGTGGGCGACCCCGGGCCCGACGGCGCGTTCGTCGGGTGGGCCGACCGGTTCGCGGTGCTCCTCGCCGACCGGGTACCCGTGGGCGAGTTCCGCTACACGAACCTGGCCGTGCGCGGGAAGCTGCTCGACCAGGTCGTCGCGGACCAGGTTCCGCGGGCGAGGGAGATGGCACCGGACCTGATCTCCTTCTGCGCGGGCGGCAACGACATCATCCGCCCCGGCACCGACCCCGACGAGGTCGCCGAGCGCTTCGAGCGTGCCGTCGCCGACCTCACGTCCGCCGCCGGCACCGTGATGGTGACCACCGGCTTCGACACCCGTGGCGTGCCCGTGCTCAAGCACCTGCGCGGCAAGATCGCCACGTACAACGGTCATGTGCGGGCCATCGCCGACCGGTACGGCTGCCCGGTGCTCGACCTGTGGTCCCTGCGGACCGTCCAGGACCGGCGCGCCTGGGACGCGGACCGGCTGCACCTGTCGCCCGAGGGGCACACGCGCGTGGCCCTGCGGGCCGGGCAGGTCCTGGGCCTCCCGGTCCCGGCGGACCCGGAGCAGCCGTGGCCGCCGCTCCCGCAGCGCGGCACCTTCGAGGTCCGCCGCGACGACATCCACTGGGCCCGCGAGTACCTGGTGCCGTGGATCGGACGCCGGCTGCGCGGGCAGTCCTCCGGCGACCGGGTGGTGGCGAAGGGAACCCTCTCCCCGGCGGACATCAGGACGCGCATCGGAACGGTGGCCTGACCACCACGACCGCACCCACGGACGGACACCGTCCACCGAGCAGCACACCGGGCGGGCCCGGGCCACTCAGGCCCGGGCCCCGGGTGCGTCCGGGCCGGCCGGTGGTCCGGGTTCTGCCTGCCGGGCCGTCCGGCGGTCGGTCCGCCTCCCGCCGCGGTTCGGGCCGGCCACCCGGCACTCCTCGTCCGTACCCCGTCCCAGGGCCGGGGCGTCGGGCCGGGCCACCCGGTCCCGGCGGCCCCGGTGCGGGCGACCGGTGGGAGCGGTGCCCGGGACCGGTCAGTCCCCGGTCGTCGTGAGTGTCCCGTGGGTCACGCCCAGTTCGCGGACGAGCGCGTCGTCCGCCCATGCCAGGGTCTGTGCCCGGGAGACGGCTCCCTCGTACGCGGTCGTCTGTACCGCGAGGCCGTCCAGCAGCGCGGTCAGCCGCAGGGCCGCGGCCGCCGGGTCGGCGCACCGGAACTCGCCCGCGGCCGCCCCTTCCGCGATCACCTCGGTGAGCGCGGCCTTCCACTGCCGGTCGAGGTCACGGGTGACCTCCCGCAGCGCGGGCTCGCGCAGTGCCGCCGCCCAGCCCTCGATCCACAGCCGCCAGCCCTTCGCCTGCCCGGTCGGCGCGTACCAGCGCACGGCCGCCCGCAGCCGCCGCAGGGCCGTCGTACGGCGGCCGACCAGCTCGCGCAGCTGGGCCAGGTCGTCCTGCGCGGCGTAGCCGAACGCCTCGGCGACCAGCTTCTCCTTGGTCGAGAAGTGGTAGAGCACCAGCGCGCTGCTCACCCCGAGCGCCGAGGCCACATCGGAGATCCGTACCGCCGCCAGGCCCCGCGCCTCGATCTGCTCGACGGCGGCCCGCAGCAGGGCCTCGCGCCGCTCCGTCGCGCCCCACCGCACCCTCGTCACCCGGCACACCCTAGTCGTCACCGCGAACGGGCCCGCCGGTGGCCCAAGGCGCCGCGCACGGCACCCGGTTGCCCGGCCCGCCGGGTGCGAGGCCGCGTTCGCCGGACGGACCGGGGACCGTCACCGGGGCGGACCATAATGGAACACCTCAGTGGATCACTTGGAGGTGCCGTGTCCGGTTCCCAGAAGTCCAGCCCCGGGCTCCGTGCGTTGCGGCCCGCCGCCTTCGGCGCGGAACCGGGCGGCGCGCGCCTCGCACGGATCCGCAGATCGCCGCACTTCGCGAACGGCGCCTTCGTGAACCCGGAGGGCGCCCGCGTTCTCCCCGCCCCAGGCGCCAGGACGGAGATGGTGAGGTCCTACCTCCGCAAGGAGGACCGCGTCCGCCGCGCCCCGGCCCGCCCCGTGCCGGTGCACCCCACGACCGCCGCCGACCTCGCCGCGCCCCCGGCGACCGGTCTGCGCCTGACCTGGGCGGGGCACTCCAGCGTCCTGGCCGAGATCGACGGGCACCGCGTGCTGTTCGACCCCGTCTGGGGCGAGCGCTGCTCCCCGTTCTCCTTCGCCGGCCCCAAGCGGCTCCACCCGGTGCCGCTGCCGCTGGCCGCCCTCGGCCCGGTCGACGTCGTCGTCATCTCCCACGACCACTACGACCACCTCGACCTGCCCACCGTCAAGGCCCTCGCCGGTACGGACACCCTCTTCGCGGTGCCCCTCGGCGTCGGCGCCCACCTGGAGCGCTGGGGCGTCGCCGAGGGACGCATACGCGAGCTGGACTGGCAGGAGTCGACGCAGGTGGGCGGCCTCACCCTGACCGCCACCCCCGCCCGGCACTTCTGCGGCCGCGGTCTGCGCAACGCGCAGCACACCCTCTGGGCCTCCTGGGTGGTCGCGGGCGACGAGCACCGGATCTACCACAGCGGCGACACCGGCTACTTCGAGGGCTTCACGGAGATCGGCGCCGAGCACGGCCCGTTCGACGCCACGATGATCCAGATCGGCGCCTACTCCGCCGAGTTCTGGCCCGACATCCACATGACGCCCGAGGAGGGCATGCGCGCCCACCTCGACCTCCAGGGCGGCCGTCCGTCCGGGGTGATGCTGCCCATCCACTGGGCGACGTTCAACCTCGCGCTCCACCCCTGGGCCGAGCCGGGCGAGGGCACCCTCGCGGCCGCCCGCGAGGCCGGTGCCGCCGTCGCGCTGCCCCGGCCCGGCGAGCCCTTCGAGCCCACCGCGCGGACGGTGCCGTCGCAGCCGTGGTGGCGCGCTGTCGCCGTACCGCCCGCGGGCGGCTGGCCGGCCGCCGACGAAGACGTGCCCATGACAGCGAGTGAGGGTACCGGACGGACCGGGGAAGGGACCGGTGACCCGGAAGCGGTGTCCACCGGGTGACCTTCAGAGTGACATTCCGATGATTTTCCTGGGCCGAGGTTGCGTGTGCTCCTCGGCCCTTTCGTCTTCGTCCCGTCTGTCTCGGACCACATCCGACCAGGTCTGATCGAAAGAATTCGATAGCGCGAACAACCGCCCGAAAGGTTATCGGCCTGTCGTACGAAGCCTCATACCAGAGCGGGAAGCTCTGCGGGAGACTTTGTCAACTGACCACCGCACCTGATGCGTTGGCGACTACTGTGCGTTGCTGTCCGGGCGACACCGGGCCGAAATCTTCGGCTCTCTCGACCGGCACGCGATGGCGCACGCCCGGGTCGCGCAGACGCGGGAGCCCCCACGCCCCGACGCACCAGTACGAGGACGCCGATGTCTCACCTCCGCGCACCGGCCACCCGCGCAGACCGCCGTGAGGGCGGCCGGCACGGACGGCCGGTCGCCCGCTCCGCACCCTCCCTGACCGAGACGGCGATACGGCCGCAGCTGCTGCGACTCGCGGTCCTGCCGCCCGTGGCGGTCGCCCTCAGCGCCTGCGCGGCCGTGCTGTTCACCGTCCGCTCCACCGGGGCACCCCCCGGCCCCACCCTCTGGGCCGTCCTCGCCGGAGCCCTCGGCGTCGCCCTCGCGGGCATCGTGACCGCCGCCGTGACCGCCGACCGCACCGCCAGGTCCGTACGGGCACGCCTCTGCGTCCTGCGCCGCTCCAGCGCCCGCGGCGAGGCCGACCTGCGGGCCCTCGTCGAGGCGCTGCGCCGGGGCGAGAGCCCGCCCGCCCGTACGCCACGCACCGAACCCCCGGCCCGCGCCGACGAGTTCGACCTGCTCGCCGCCGACCTCGCGCAGGCCCACGAGGCCGCCGTCGGCGCGGTCGTCCGGGCCGCCCAGCTCTCCAGCCGGACGGGCAGCGAACAGAAGGTCGAGGTCTTCGTCAACCTCGCCCGGCGCCTGCAGTCCCTCGTGCACCGCGAGATCTCGATCCTCGACGAGCTGGAACACGAGATCGAGGACCCCGACCTGCTCAAGGGCCTCTTCCACGTCGACCACCTCGCCACCCGCATCCGCCGCCACGCCGAGAACCTCGCCGTCCTCGGCGGCGCCGTCTCCCGCCGCCAGTGGAGCCACCCGGTCTCCATGACCGAGGTGCTGCGCTCCGCGACCGCGGAGGTCGAACAGTACTCACGCGTCAAGCTGGTGCCCCCGGTCGACGGCACCGTGCGCGGGCACGCCGTGTCCGACGTCATCCACCTCCTCGCCGAACTCGTCGAGAACGCCACGGTGTTCTCCGCCCCGCACACCCAGGTCCTGCTGCGCGCCAGCCTCGTCACGGCCGGGCTCGCGGTGGAGGTCGAGGACCGCGGCCTCGGCATGCCGGCCGGGGAGCAGAGCAGGATGAACGCCCTGCTCGCCGACCCCGACCAGGTCAACGTCGCCAGCCTGCTGCAGGACGGCCGCATCGGCCTCTTCGTCGTCTCGCAGCTCGCCCGCCGGCACGGCATCCACGTACGGCTGCAGTCCAACATCTACGGCGGGGTCCAGGCCGTGCTCGTCGTGCCCGAGGCGCTGCTCGGCACGGACCCCGCCGGCCCCGCGGACGAACCGCGGGAGCGGCTCCAGCCGGCGCAGGGCACCCGGCGGCCGCCCAGGTGGTCCGCCACCCCGGAGCCCGCCGGGGCGTCGCCCGAGGCGGCCGGGTCCGTACCCCGGCAGCCGCAGGGCAGCGCGTCCCCGGCGCCGCACCGGCAGCCTTCCGCCACGGGCGGGCGGCCGGCGGCCGGCAACGGCGGTCCGGCGCCGCTGCCCGTGCGGGACACCCGCCGGGAGCGGCCCAACCCGGCGGACGCCCCGCCCGGCATCAGGCCCGGCGACCGGCCGGCCCTGCTGGAGAACAACGGCGTGCCGCCCACCCCGCGCGCCGGCACCGCCCGCGGCACCGCGGACCGGCCGCCCCGGCTGCCCCGCCGCCGCGCCCAGCAGCACCTCGTGCCCCAGCTCCGCGGCGGCCCCGCGCCCGCGCCCCGGCAGAACGGCGACCGGTACGTCGCCCACGACCCGGGGCTGATGGCGGCCTTCCGGCGCGGTATCGGCCTCGCCGCCGAGGCCCACCGGGCGGAGCCCGACCGGCCCGGGGAAGCCGCTCCCGGCACCGCAGCCACCACTCCGGGGCCCTCCGACGCGCACCGGGACGCGCCGCGCACGGGCACGGCGTCCGCCGGTCCGGGCCCGCTTCCCCCGGCCGTACCGCCGCCCCCGGCCGCGGCCCGCCCGGGCGGCCCCGGGCCGCACACGACCCCCGGGCCCCGCGAGACGAACGGAGCCCACCGGCCCCCGCCCGGACCCGGCCCCGCCCCGCGCCACGACGGGAGCGCACCGGCCGGATGACCACCCCCTCCGCTCCGCCCCCACCCACCCCCTCCGCTCCCGCGGACCTTCGTACCCCAAGGAGTCGATCCACCATGGCGAGCGATGCGCCGACCGGCCAGGTGTCCGATCTCGACTGGCTGATGAGCGGCCTCGTGCAGCGTGTGCCGCACACCATGAGTGCGGTGCTGCTCTCCTGCGACGGACTGGTGAAGTCGGTCCACGGCCTCGACCCGGACAGCGCCGACCACATGGCCGCGCTGGCCTCGGGCCTCTACTCCCTCGGACGCAGCGCGGGCATCCGCTTCTCGGACGGGGGCGAGGTACGGCAGGTCGTCGTCGAACTCGACTCCAGCCTGCTGTTCGTCTCCACCGCGGGCGCCGGCACCTGCCTCGCCGTCCTCGCCGGGCGCGAGGCCGACGCGGCGGTGCTCGGCTATGAGATGACGATGCTCGTGAAGAGCGTACGGCCCTATCTGACGACCGCGCCCCGGCAGCCCGCCGCCGAACCCCCGGCGATGAGGCCTTGAACGCCGCCCCGGCCGGCGACGGACCCTGGCTCGACGACGCGGCCGGGCGGCTGGTGCGCCCCTACACGGTCAGCGGCGGCCGGACCCGGCCGAGCACGTCGCTCGACCTGCTGTCCCAGGTGATGGCCACCGGCACCACCCCCCTCGGCTACCTCGGCCCCGAGCACACCCAGGCACTCGACCTGTGCCGGGTGCCCGTCTCGGTCGCCGAGGTGGCCGCCCACCTCAAACTGCCGGCGGCGGTCACCAAGGTGCTCCTGTCCGATCTCGTGGACAGCGGGCTCCTCGTCGAGAGGCCACCGGCGTTCCAAGACAACCCCACCGACAGGGCTCTTCTGGAGGCAGTGCTCGATGGACTACGACGACAGCTCTGACCCGTTCCCCACCGCCCTGAAGATCCTGGTCGCGGGAGGATTCGGGGTGGGCAAGACGACCTTCGTCGGCGCGGTGAGCGAGATCGCGCCGCTCAGCACGGAGGAACTCCTCACGACGGTGAGCGAGGGCACCGACGACCTCGACGGCGTCGAGAACAAGACCGAGACGACGGTCGCCATGGACTTCGGCCGGATCACCCTCGACCGCAGACACGTGCTGTACCTGTTCGGCACCCCCGGACAGCAACGTTTCTGGTTCATGTGGGACGAGCTCTGCGAGGGCGCCCTCGGTGCGGTCGTCCTCGCCGACACCCGCCGCCTGGAGGACTGCTTCGCGGCCGTCGACTTCTTCGAGCAGCGCGGGCTGCCCTTCATCGTCGCCGTCAACGAGTTCGACGGCGCCTACCGCTACGAGCCCGCGGAGGTCCGTGCCGCCATCGACCTCGACCCGGAGGTCCCCATCGTGCGCTGCGACGCACGCATCTCCAGCTCCGCCGTGCAGACCCTGCTCACCCTCGTCCGCCACCTCCTCGCCCACACACCCGAGCACGCTCCGAGCCGCGGAGCCCACACATGAGGGACGACACGGCCCGTGGAGCCCGGCCATGACCTACGATCCACCGCGCCCGCCCGGCCGGCTGCTGCTCACCCCGGAGGACAGGGACGCCCCCGCGCGCGTACGACGCCTGCGCCTGCTCGGTCTCGGCGACCACCCGGAACCGGCCTTCGACGCCCTCGCGCTCCGGCTGGCGCAGCACGCCCAGGCGCCGTACGCCATGATCACCTTCATCGACGAGCACCGGCAGCTCTTCGCCGGGCTGTGCGCACCGGACGCCCCTGTCCGCGCGGCGGACGGCACCGAACGCAGGATGGGCCGCCACCTGGCCCGCGCCTACGGCTTCTGCCCCCATGTGGTGGTGCGCCGCAAGGCACTGGTCCTGGAGGACGTGAGCGACTACCCGCGCTTCGCCGGCAACCCGGTGGTCGACGAGTTCGGCATCCGTTCCTACCTCGGCGCCCCGCTCGTCGACAGCGCGGGCGACGCGCTCGGCACGGTCTGCGTCGCCGACGTCACCCCGCGTCCCTGGGGCAGGACGGGACTGATGAGCATCAAGGCGACGGCGGCCGACCTCACCGCGCGGATCGAACGGCGGGAGCTCCTCTCCTAGCCGTCCGCCCCGCGCGGTGAGGTCGGCCGCGGAATGCGCCGGCTCACGACGAACCGTGCCGTGCCCGCCCTCCTGCGCGTTTCGCATGCGGGATAGCATCCCTGATATGAAACGCGTACTGGATGTGTCCCGGGACAGAGCCGCAGCCGTCCCGGACTCCGTCGACCGTCGGCTCGGGGCCCGCCTGGCCGAGCTGCGTGCCGAACGCGGCTGGTCCCTGGGGGAGCTGGCGGCGCGCAGCGGGGCGAGCCGCTCGACCCTGTCGCGGGCCGAACGCGCGGAGATCAGCCCCACGGCCGCCCTGCTGAACCGGCTCTGCGCCGTGTACGGACGGACCATGTCCCAGTTGCTGGCCGAGGTCGAGTCCGAGCCCGTCACGGTCGTCCGCGCGGCCGGGCAGCCGGTGTGGGAGGACAGGGCCGCCGGCTTCGTGCGGCGGTCGGTGTCGCCCCCGCACACGGGGCTGCGCGGGGAACTGGTCGAGGGGCGGCTCGCGGCGGGCGGCGACATCGCGTACGACCGGCCGCCCGTACTCGGCCTCGAACAGCACATCTGGGTCCTCGACGGCCGCCTCGACGTCGTGGCGCAGGACGTCGAGCACCGTCTCGACGCGGGGGACTGCCTGCGGCTGCGGGTGTGGGGGCCGACGCGGTTCCGCTGCCCCGGGCCCGACGCCGTGCGGTACGCGCTCGTGGTGGTGGAGCCGTGACGGCGATCTCCGTCCTCACCGGGCCCGAGGTGCTCGCGGGCGCGGAGGAGCCGGCCCGATCGCGGGCCGACACCGTGGACGGCGGGGCCTCGGTCGGCTCCTCGCCCCGCCGGACCGCGCGGAGGCCGTCGCCTGGTGGAGGGGGCGCGCGAACGCGGTGGCCGCCGGGGCGCCCGCCGTGTGGGCGGCACGGGGCGACGCGGGCCGGCCGGTCGGCGCCGTGAACCTCGCCTTCCCGGACCGGGCCCCGACGGCCGCCACCGCCGGACTCGCCGAACCCATGGTGCACCGCGACACCCGCGGCCGGGGCCTGGGCAGCGCCGTGCCGGCGGCCGCCGAAGGCGCGGCCGCCGCGGCGGGAAGCACCCTGCTCCACCTGGACACCGAGACGGGCGGCCCGGCCGAGTCGCTGTACCGCTCGGCGGGCTGGACCCGCGTCGGCGCGACACCCGACTACGCGGCGGACCGGCCCGGTGTGCTGCGGTCCACGACGCTCCACTTCGAGCAGGTGCCGGTCCGCGCCGTGACACGGGAGGTGTGAACTGCGGTGCCGGTGGGGCCCGTTACGGTTCTGTCCATGCCGGATGCCGAAGACGTACGCCGTATCGCCCTGTCCCTGCCGGACACCATCGAGAAGACCGCCTGGAACATGCCCACCTTCCGGGTCGCGGGCAAGATGTTCGCCACGCTGCCCGAGGAGGAGACCTCCATGGCGGTCCGCTGCCCGAAGGACGAGCGCGACGAGCTCGTCCTGGCGGAGCCCGCCAAGTTCTGGGTCGCCGAGCACGAGGCGTACTCCGCCTGGGTGCGGGTCCGGCTGGCCGCGCTGGAGGACGAGGCGGAGCTGCGGGACATCCTCGCCGACTCCTGGCGCCAGGCGGCCCCGCCCAGACTGCTGGAGGCCCATCCCCGGCTGGGGCTCCACCTGGCCGAGTGACGGGCGTGCGACCTCGCGCCGACAAACGGATGCGCGATCACCTCCCCGAGTGCGGTATGGTTTCCGTGCACGTTCGGCCGGGGGAAACCCCAGGTCAGACGGGCACCGGGACGTGGCGCAGCTTGGTAGCGCACTTGACTGGGGGTCAAGGGGTCGCAGGTTCAAATCCTGTCGTCCCGACCAGCGATTTCGCGGGTCGATGGCCGTTTCCGTGGTAACGGAAACGGCCTCCGTCGTTTCTGGCCGGTCAGTAGCTCCTGGCTGGTCAGTCCCTCCTGGTGAAGCTCACCTCCGGGTGCTCCGCCGACGGGCCGTCCAGCAGGGGCTGATCGACGCCCTTGAGGTGGTGGTCGAAGAAGGCCGCCGTGTAGCCGCGTGTGATCTGTTGCGACCGTGTCCCCGACAGGGGCTCCTCCGGGGGCAGCAGTCCCAGCTGGTCGCCGAGCACGGGTGTGTCGGTGAAGGTGAAGTGCCCGGAGCCGGCCACGGTCAGCCAGCGCTTCCAGCCGTCGAGGAGGGGCCAGTTCTCCACCCAGTTCCCGTGGTCGTCCTCGGTACCCACCAGCATGAACGGCCGCCCGCCGAGACCCTCGGCGGGCACCACGTCGTGCAGGCCGCCGTCCAGGTCGAGCCCGGCGCGCACCCGCCGGTCGTCCACCATGACGGCCGCCGCGGCGGCGCCGCCGATGGAGTGGCCCGCCATGCCGATCCGCGTACGGTCGATCATGCCGGCGTGCCGCCAGACCGGGCGGCGGGCGGTGAGCCGGTCGAGGAGGAAGGAGACGTCCTGCGCACGGCCCCGGGCGACGGTCCCGTACTCGCCCTCGGGTACCTGGTCGCAGGCGGCGCAGGTGAGGAGGCGGCCGCCGGGGAACGCCGCGCCCACGGACTCGTGGGCGTGGTCGACGGCGGCGACCACGTACCCCCGGCTCGCCAGGTCCTCGGCGAGCGAGGTGAGGGTCGCCCGGTTGAGGGTGAACCCGGGGGACAGCACCACGAGCGGGAACGACCCCCGTGCGGGACCGGCGCCGGGGCGGGCGTGGGTGCGGGCGCCGCTGAGCGTCTCGGCGGGCACCGCCCCGGACAGCCCCCGGTCCTCCAGGAACGCCCGTGCCTCGCCGGTGGTCATGTACGGCGCCGTGCGTCCCTGGCCGGCGCGGGCGGGGTAGTACAGCGACACCATCAGCTCCCGCGCCCCGGCCTCCGGCACCCAGGGGTCGGGCCGGCCGGTGTCGACCAGGTGCAGGGTGTCGCGGCCCACCGCGAACGGGCCCGTGGGGCGGGGCAGTTCGAGGCGGGCGAGGTGGTGGGCGCCGGCGGAGGGCGTGTCGACGGGCGTGGGGGCGGCGTGGGCCACGCCCGGGCCGAGGAGGGCCAGGGACAGGCCGAGCAGAGCGGCGGTGGTGCCGCGGGACAGACGATGCATGCCGCTGACACTAGGCAGCGGACGGCCACGGCCACGTCCCACGCGGAGATGATCCGCCGTCCGACCGAGGAGGGACGCGCGGGTCCGGGGATCCCCCGACGGTCCGACGCGCGACCCCTGAGGGCATGGGGCGTACCGCCATGTGAGACGGCGGGACGGCGAGCGGAGGAGTGCCCTTGACGCGGGCGGGAAGGGCGATCGACACTCCAGGGCAGGAACCCTAGTGAATTGGTAGGGAAATCATGCGGAGTCCGGGGTCGGCTGCCGACGGCGCGGTCCGCGCAGGCCGTCCGGTGCTCCTGCTGACCGTCCGGCGCCACATCGATCTGCTGCGGGTCTGCAGCGCGGCGTCATCTCCGTGCGGCGGCGACGCCGCGGAAGGTGCCTGAGGACCGGTCCCACCCGTTCGTTCCCGAGACCGGCGTCTCACCTTCCGGGCCATCTCCCGCCTCCGCCGCCTCTCGGTCCGCTCCATCCGCGCCATCTGCTCCGTTCGCTCCGTTTCCTCCGAGGGAGACCCGTGTACGCCACGTCCCCGATCGCCGCACCGTCCCAGCCCTCCTTCCGCAGCAGGATCGGAGGCGACGCGCGCAGCGGCTACTACGCCGTGCCGCACCGCTACCGGCTCCACCTGTCACCGTCCTGTCCGGACTGTCTCGAGATCGCCGTCACCCACGGTCTGCTCGGCCTGGCGGACACCCTCCGGGTCACCTGGCTGCCCGCCGTGCCGGACGCGCCCGACGGGGGGCACCTGGCGCTGCGCCCGCTGTACGAGGCCAGCTGGCACCAGCACACCGGGCCCGCCGTGCCTCCGGTGCTCAGCGACGGCTGGACCGGACGGATCGTCAGCACGCACGCCCCCGACATCCTGCGGGACCTGGCCCGGCGCTTCGGCGGACGGGACAACGACCTGCGTCCGCTCGGCGCCGACGAGGAGATACGCACCGTCGGCCGGCTCTGCGAGGGAATCGTCGCGGCCGTGCGGCGCGCGGAGGAGCCCGGTGCCGACCGTGCGGTGCGCGAGGCCGCGCTCGCCGAACTGCCGGCCGTCCTCGGTGCGCTGGAGGACCGGCTCGCCGTCCGCGACCACGTGCTCGGCGACCGGCTGTCCGCGGCCGACGTGCGGCTGTGGGTGACCCTGGTGCGGCTGGACCTGGTGCACGCCGGGCACCTGGACGCGGCCGCGGTGCGCCGTGTCGCCGGTCATCCGCGGCTGTGGGCGTACGCGCGCCGGCTGGCGGAGCTGCCCGCGTTCGGCGCGCTCCTCGACGTGGACGGGATGACACGCAGGTGGCACGCGCGGTGCGGGTGCGCCGGGGATGCGGACCGGACGGCCGGGCGCATCGTGGACTGGGCGGCGTACGCGCCCTCGCGGGCGCCCGAGCCCGAGCCGGTGCGCTGAGACCTCACGCGCCGCGGAACGCCGAACGGGCGCGGGCGCCGAAGCGGCGCTCCGCGCCCGTTCGCGGCGGACACGGTACGTACGGACGGGTAACGGACGGACAGGGACGGCTCGGGTCAGGACAGGCAGCCGACGTGCGCGAGCGCCTGCTTCAACAGGACGCCCTGGCCGCCCGGCATCTCGTTCTGCACCACGGCCGAGGCGGCCTCCTGCGGGCTGAACCATTCCAGGTCGAGGGCGTCCTGGCGGGGCCGGCAGTCACCGCTGACCGGGACGATGTAGGCGAGGGCCACCGCATGCTGCCGCGGGTCGTGGAAGGGTGTGATGCCCTGGGTCGGGAAGTACTCCGCGACCGTGAACGGCTGGAGGGAGGGCGCCACCCGGGGCAGCGCCACCGGGCCGAGATCCTTCTCCAGGTGGCGCAGGAGGGCGTCGCGGACCCGCTCGTGGTGCAGCACCCGGCCGGAGACCAGTGTGCGGCTGACCGTTCCGTCCGGCCCGATGCGCAGCAGCAGGCCGACGCTGACGACTTCGCCGCTGTCGTCGACGCGCACCGGGACGGCGTTCACGTACAGGATCGGCATCCTGCCGCGCGTCGTCTCGAGGTCGTCCGTACTCAACCAGCCGGGCGTGGTTTCGGTCATGTCAGACATTGAATGATCGTACTTTCCGGGCGCCCCGTTTTTCCGCGCATCGCCGCACATCGATCCAGGTCACATATGCCACGCGGTCACGTCGCGTGGATGCGGTCCACCAGGATGTCGATGACCAGGGGAGTACGCGGGCCGAAGCCGAGGAGCACCCCGTCCTCCAGGCCGACCACGCGGCGGTCCGGACCGGCCGGGGTCTGGGCGATGCCGGGGACCTCCATGAGCCCGTCCACGCCGCCGACGGACTCCAGGCCCTTGGTCATCATCAGGATCACGTCCGGCTCGGCCTTGACCAGGGCCTAGCTGGTGATCGGGGTGAAGGGCCCGTCCAGGCCGGACTCCTCGCCGGCGTCCACCGCGCCCGCGGCCTCGACGAGCGAGTCCGCGCCGGAGCCCTCGCCGCCGATCAGGTAGACGGCGGCGCTGCCCCGCATGGAGAGGAAGGCGACCTCGGGGCGGCTGCCCTCGGGCACGGCCGCCCGGGCCGCGGCGAGTTCGCCGTCGATGCGCGCGTTGAGGGCCTCGCCCGCGGCGGGGACGCCGAGGGCCTCGGCGATCCGGGTCGTACGGGTGGACACGCCCGAGAGCTCGGTGGCCGGATCCAGCACGACCACCGGGACGCCGGCGTCGCGGATCTGGTCGATGGCCTCGTCGGGACCGATGTCGGTGCCGGCCGGCACCACCGTCGGCTTCAGCGAGAGCACGCTCTCCGCGCTCACGTCGTGGGCCTTCGTCACCAGCGGCAGCTCCTTCGCCTCCTCGAACGTGGCCGTGACGTCGCGTCCGACGACACGCTCGCCCAGCCCGAGGGTGAACACGATCTCCGCGACACCGCCGTTGAGCGGCAGGATGCGCGAGACGTCCGCCACGGTGACCTTCCGTCCGTCGGAGGAGCCGACGGTGACGGGCAGTCCGGGAATGGGGGCCCCGCCCTCCAGCGGCACGATCGTGTTCTCGTCGAGCCGCTCGCGCGCGGCGGACCCGCTGCCCGCCCCGTCACCGGGGGCGCCGCCGCCCCCCGCAGCCGGTGAGCAGGACCGCCAGGGAGAGCAGCAGAGCGGCGACACCCGTGCGGGGCGCGGGGCGTTCGGTCTTTTCCTGGGCTGCGCATCGCTCGGGAACTTCCTCTCACGGTCCGAATCATGTCGCCGGCCACCTCAGGTTGGGCGGCACCTTCGCGGTCGGGCTCACCGTCGACGCGCGGGACGAGTTCACCGACTGCTTCGAGGCCACGTGCGTGCTCGCCACGCGCGCCGACCACACGCTGTCCGGCGACCGCTCGCAGGACGTCAAGGTGCCGGTGAGCTTCGTTCGTGGGCCAGCCCCCTGTCGACACCGACCCCGACACCGGCGGCGGGAACGGGACCGGCGGCACGGACGGCGGCGGCAACGGCAGCCCCGGCGGAACGGGCTCCGCGGGCGGGGCCGGTGGCACCGGTGGTACCGGCGATACCGCAGGGAACACAGCCACGGTCGACAACACGGCCGGCGGCAGCCTCGCCTCCACCGGCACCACCGCCCTGACCCTGGCCCCGGTGGCCGCGCTGCTCACGGCGGCGGGCTGGTTCGCGTACCGCCGCAGCCACCTCAGCACCCGGGGAGCCGCGGACTGACCGTCCGGGGAACCGAGGAACAGAAGCATGCGGAAGGCGGAGTTCCCCGCGGGGAGCTCCGCCTTCCGCATGCTCTGCGCCGGCCGGACCCGTCACCCCGCCCGGCGCAGACACTCCTCGGCCGCGTGCCTGTCGAGCGCCACGCGCACCAGCGCGGCCGCCAGGACCGCCGGTTCGGTCCGGCCCGCGCGCTCCAGCAACCGCCGAGGGTCGTCCGGCAGTCCGAGCCGGCGCGCACCGGCCAGCGCCTTGCCGTCGAGGTACGGGGCCGCCTCCGGCCACACCCGCTGCGCCTCGCGCAGGAAGATGGCGGCACCGGCCGGGCCGATGCCGGGCACCTCCTGGAGCAGCCGTTCCAGCCCGGCCACGTCCCCGTCGGCCTCCTTCCGCAGCCGCCGCAGGTCGCCGCCCCAACGGTCCAGTACCAGCCGCGCACCGTCCCCGAGCTGCGTGGACGTGCGCTCGTCGTACCGCCGGTAGCCACCGCGGCCCAGCGCGTCCACGCGCTGCTGCCAGCTCGCCGAGGCCATGGCGCGCGGACTGCCGAAGCCCGCCTCGAACAGGGCCCGGGCGGCCGCGAGCGCGGTCGTACCGCGGATGCGGGCGCTGAGCAGGGACGCCAGGACGAGGAGGCGGTACAACGGCTGGGGCGTGTTCCTCAGCCGGATGCCCGCCTCCTCGGCGTAGGTGCGGCCCTCGGCGGCGGTCAGCTCCTGGACGATCCGGTCCATGGCCACCTTCTCCCTGCCGCCGGTGCCTCTCCGTCGCCGTTACGTCCGCGGTGCCCTCAGCGGATCGTGGCCCAGCGACATCAGGTGGTGGCGGCGGAGCGTGTCGTGCCCGTCCTCGTTCTCCGGCTCGTCCGCCAGGTCCACCTGGGACAGGATCTCGTCCACGACGTGGCGCATCACGTCGACGTCATGGTCCGTCAGGTCCATGCGCCGCTTCTGCAGGATGGCCAGCACCTGCCGGCCGATCTCGCCGCCCGCCCGGTCGGGGAGCGGCTCGACGTCCTCTCCGGCGTCGTGCACCCGCAGCCAGTCCGCCAGCTCCGGGGACGGCATGTTCACCACGCGGTGGAAGTCGTTCCACAGCGCGTCGAGTTCCAGGGCGTCGGCCATGAGGTGCCCCTTTCGTGCAAGTACCGGGAAGTGCGGTGCGCGGTCGTCCGTCAGTCGCGCGGGTAGTCCTCGGCCTGGAACATCCACCGCTGCTTCTCCAGGTCGGCCGTGATGGCGATCAGCAGGTCCTGGGTGACCGGGTCGGACTCCTCCGTGACGGCGATGCGCTCGCGCAGCCGCCTGATCGCCGACTCCAGCGTCTCCACCATGAGCGACACGACCTCGGTGTCCCGCAGCCAGCCGTCCTTGGTGCTCGGCAGGGCGAAGCGGGACGCGATCGTCTCCGGGCGGCCGTCCGGCGCGACACCGATCGCCGCCGCGCGCTCGGCCACGGTGTCGGAGTACGAGCGGGCGGTGTCGACCACCTCGTCGAGCTGCAGGTGGATCGAGCGGAACCGCGGTCCCACGATGTTCCAGTGGGCCTGCTTCCCGACGAGCGAGATTCCCAGCAGATCGACCAGCGTGTCCTGCAGGGTCTCCCCGGTCTTCCCGCGGGCGGGTTCCGGGAGGGTGCTCGTCACTTCGGTCATGGTGTGCTGCTCCTCATCGCTTCGGGCCGGGGCTCACTCGTGTCCCCGGCGGTACGGAGCAGTGCGGCGCGCTCGTCCTCCGAGAGGCCGCCCCACACCCCGGACACCCGGCCGCCGCCGAGTGCCCAGGACAGGCACTCGCCGATCACCGGGCAGTCGGCGCAGATGCGTTTGGCGGCGGCGATGTCGTCCAGCGCCGGTCCCGAAGTGCCCACGGGGAAGAACAGGTCGGGGTCCTCTCCCACGCAGGCGGCGTGCCGCAACCACTCCATGGAAGCGCGGGTGCCCAGCACTTTTGGCGGGAAACACACCCGGCGCACACGGCGCGCGGGTGCCGCGCACGGGGAGGCTGTTCCGGCTGGCCGACCGTCCGCCCGCCCGCGGCCCGCGGCCCGCTCCCGCCGGGACGGTCCGCACCGCGTGCGTCACCTGGCGAGACGGTCCGCCCCGCACAGTTAGGTGGGCATAGCATCAGTGTCTGCCATGAACACGATGACACTGGGGCACCTGTCCCTCGCCCAATTCGCCGCGCTCGCCCTCGCGGCGTTCCTGGTCGGCTTCTCGAAGACGGCCGTGAGCGGGGCCAACACGGTCAGCCTCGCGATCTTCGCGGCGATCCTGCCCGCCCGGGCGTCCACCGGTGTGCTGCTGCCGATCCTCATCGCCGGCGACGTGCTCGCCGTGCTCACCTACCGGCGGCACGCCCACTGGCCCACCCTGTGGCGGCTCTTCCCGGCCGTCGCCGCGGGCGTCGTCCTCGGCACGGTGTTCCTGATGTGGGCCGACGACGGGATCATGCGCATCTCGATCGGCGCGATCCTGCTGATGATGGCGGCCGTCACGGTCCGGCGCCGGCGCGCCGCCGAGCGGGAGGCGGAGCCCGACGAGGTGACCACCCGGTCCGGCCGCCTCAAGGCCCGCTCGTACGGGGTGCTCGGCGGGTTCACCACGATGGTCGCCAACGCCGGCGGCCCCGTCATGTCCCTGTACCTGCTGTCGGCGGGCTTCCGGAAGCTGGGCTTCCTGGGCACGTCGGCCTTCTTCTTCCTGATCGTCAACGTCTCCAAGGTGCCCTTCAGCGTCGGGCTCGGCCTGATCGACGGCCACTCGCTGCTGATCGACGCCGCCCTCGTGCTGTTCGTGCTGCCGGGCGCGCTGGTCGGCAGGTGGGCGGTGGACCGCATCAACCAGCGGCTCTTCGAGCACCTGGTGATCGCGGCGACGGTGCTGGGCGGGCTGCAGCTGCTGCTGGGCTGACCGGCGCCCCGTAGGCTCGGCAGCATGTCCGCACCCCGTCACGTCCTCGTCCTCGGCGGCACCACCGAGGCGCGCGAACTCGCCGCGTCGCTCGCGGCGCGCCCCGGCGTACGGGTGACCACGTCCCTCGCCGGGCGGGTGGCCCGGCCCCGGGCACAGGCGGGGGAGGTGCGGACCGGCGGGTTCGGCGGTGCCGAGGGCCTCGCGGACTGGCTGCGCGAGCACGCGGTCGACGCGGTGGTGGACGCCACACACCCCTTCGCCGCGGGCATCACGGCGCACGCCGCCCGCGCCGCGGCGGCCACCGGCGTCCCCGCCGTGGTGCTGCGCCGCCCCGGCTGGCGACCCGGCCCCGGCGACGACTGGCGCCCGGCGGACTCCCTCACCGGAGCGGCCGGACTGCTCCCGGCGCTTGGCCGCCGGGTCTTCCTCACCACGGGCCGGCTGGGCCTCGCGGCCTTCGCGCACCTCGCCGAACCGTACTTCCTCGTACGGTCGGTGGAGCCCCCCGAACCGCCGCTGCCCGCCCGCACGGAGGTGCTCCTGGCCCGCGGCCCCTTCACGGCCGACGGGGAGGAGGCGCTGCTGCGCGAGCACCGCATCGACGTCCTGGTGACCAAGGACAGCGGGGGAGCGGCGACGGCGGCGAAGCTGGTGGCCGCGCGCCGTCTGGGGCTCCCGGTCGTCGTCGTACGGCGGCCGCCGCTGCCCGAGGGCGTGACGGCGGTACCGGACGTCGGGGCGGCGCTGGGCCGGCTGGGTCTCGCCGGCCGGTGACCTCTCCCGCCGGCCGGCCGTTCAGTCCGCCGCTCCGGCGGCGGCGAGTTCCTTCGCGCGCCCCGGTACCGCGTTCGCCAGGTCCTCGGCGAGGAGCCGCTTGGTGATGGTGTGCACCGCGGCCCGCAGGTCCGTGCCGGCGGGCCGGCCGTAGTCGTGCTCCAGGCGCTCGGCCAGCCAGTCGGCCCAGGCGCCGCTGACCGCTTCGGCCTCGTGCCTCCCCGCCGGGGTGAGCGAGAAGAGCGTTCCGTGACGGCTGAGGAGCCCCTCCGCGACCATGCGGTCGAACACCGGCTCCAGCACCTCGGGCGGCACCTCCCGGCGGGCGGCGATCAGGTTGAGGTTGGCGTGGCCGACCATTCTCGTGAAGAGCTCGACCTGCGTCACCGCCCAGGCGCCCGCCATGTCGAGGCGGGTGCCGGAGGCACGGACGACGAGGCGCGCGGTGGCCGGACCGGCAGCGCAGACGATCTTCGTGACGGCGGCCTCCAGCAACTGCTGCGAGTCGCCGCCGCGGGGCTGCGCGAAGCCCTCGCCCAGGTCGGAGGAGCTCGCCCGCGCGGTGTCCCGCAGCGGCACCTGCTTGAGGAACAGGGCGACCAGGAAGCCGAGCGCCGCGACCGGTACGGTCCACAGGAAGACGGTGTGCAGGGTGTCGGCGTACGCGTCGACGACCGGCCGCGCCGCCACGGCCGGCAGCCCGTGCAGGCCCTCCGGGCTCCGCGCGGCCTCGGCGATCGTGCCGGGGTCGGCCGCGCCGGTGCGGGCCGCCGCCGCGATGCCGTCCCCCAGGCCGGACGAGAGGGAGTTCGCGTAGATCGTGCCGAACACGGCCGTGCCGAACGCGCTGCCCAGTGTGCGGAAGAAGGTCACGCCGGAGGTCGCCGTGCCCAGCTCGGCGTAGTCGACGGTGTTCTGCACGGCGATCACCAGCACCTGCATGGACAGCCCGATGCCGATGCCGAGGACGAACATGTACAGCGACTCCAGCCAGGCACCTGTCCCCGGTCCCATGCGGGACAGCAGGTACAGGCCGACACCCATGATCACGGAACCCACGACCGGGAAGATCCGGTACCGGCCGGTCTTGCTGACCACGTTGCCGCTGAAGACCGACGCGATCAGCAGCCCGACGACCATGGGCAGCGTCCGCACCCCGGAGACCGTGGCCGAGTCGCCGTCCACGTACTGGAGGTAGCTCGGCAGGTACGTCAGCGCGCCGAGCATCGCGAAACCGACGATGAAGCTGAGCACGGCGCAGACGGTGAAGACCGGGTTGCGGAACAGCCGCATCGGCAGCATCGGTTCCGCCGCGCGGTTCTCGGCCAGGCAGAACAGCGCCAGCGCGACCAGCCCGGCCGCGAACAGGCCGATGATGACGCCCGAACCCCACGCGTACTGGTTGCCGCCCCAGCTCGTCGCGAGGATCAGCGCGCTGGAGCCGATCGCGACGAGGGCGATGCCGAGGTAGTCGATGACCGGGCGCGCCGCCGACTTCACCGAGGGGATCGTGCGGGCCGCGGCGGCGATGACGACGATCGCGATGGGCACGTTGACGTAGAAGGCCCAGCGCCAGGTCAGATGGTCGGTGAACAGCCCGCCGAGCAGCGGCCCGACGACCGTCGAGACCCCGAAGACCGCGCCGATGGCTCCCTGGTACTTGCCGCGTTCCCGCAGCGGGATGACGTCCGCGATCAGGGCCATGGAGGTGACCATCAGCCCGCCGGCGCCGATGCCCTGCACGGCCCGCCACAGGATCAGCAGGATCATGTTCGTGGCGAGGCCGCACAGGAACGAGCCGGTGATGAAGACGACCGCCGCCACCTGGAAGACGATCTTGCGGCCGAAGAGGTCGCCGAACTTGCCCACCAGCACCGTCGCGACCGTCTCGGCCAGCAGGTACGACGTGACCACCCACGACATGTGCTCGGCGCCGCCCAGCTCGGACACGATCGTCGGCAGCGCCGTGCCGACGATCGTCTGGTCGAGCGCCGCGAGCAGCAGGCCCAGCACGATCGTCGCGAAGACGATGTTGCGACGCCGTACGTCGAGCACGGGCGGCTGGGCGGCCTGCGGCGCCGGGTCCTCGGTGATCGTCACAGGCCCACCTTCACACCGCGCGGCGCGACGTGCATGCGGGGACGCTCCGGCCGGGTGGGGACGCCTCCGGCGGGTGGGGGCCCTCCCGGCCTCGGTCCGGGCTTCTGTCCCGGCGGGCCCCATTTCGGGCCTCGTCCTGGGCCCCCTACACTTCGGGCCTTGTGCGGGGTCTCGTCCTGGGCCCCCTGCTTCGGGCCTTGTGCCGGGTCTCGTCCTGGGCCCCCTACACTTCGGACCTTGTGCCGGGCCTCGTCCCGGGCCCCCTGCTCCGGGCCCTGTACCGGGTCCCTTGCTCCGGACCTTGTACCGGGCCCCGCCTCAGCCCTCGCCGCCCCGCGGGTTCCTGCGCAGCAGATACGTGTCCATGATCCAGCCCTTCCGCTCGCGGGCCTCGGCACGGAGGCGCTCGATGCGCGGGCCCGCCTCGGCGAGGGGCCCGGAGTCGAGGATCTCGTCGGGGGTGCCGATGTAGGCGCCCCAGTAGATGTCGATGTCCTCGTCGGCGTACCGCTGGAATGCCTGGTGGGCGTCGAGCATCACGACCACGTCGTCCACCCCCTCGGGGAACCCCTCGGCCAGCCGGCGCCCCGTGGTGATCTGCACCGGCCTCGCCACCCGGTTCAGCCCCGTGCGGTGGCGGGCCACGAGCGCGGAGACACTGCTGATGCCGGGCACGACGTCGTACGCGAACGCCACCGTTCCCCGTTCGAGTATCTCCTCCAGGACACCGAGCGTGCTGTCGTACAGCGCGGGGTCTCCCCAGACCAGGAACGCGCCGCTCTCGTCCTCGCCCAGCTCCTCGGCGATCAGCCGCTCGTAGATGTCGGCGCGGGCGCTGCGCCAGTCTCCGACGGCGGGGGAGTAGGCGGCGCCCCCGGCGGACCGGTCGCGCTCGGGATCGCGCGCCTCCACCAGCCGGTACGTGCCCTGCGGTACGTGCGCGTCGAGGATGTCGCGGCGCAGCCGGACCAGGTCGGACTTCGCCTCACCCTTGTCCAGGATGAAGAACACGTCGGTGCGCCTCAGCGCCTTGACCGCCTGCAGGGTCAGCTGGTCGGGGTCGCCCGCCCCGATGCCGATGACATGAATCGTTCGCACACCCCGAGTCTGCCGTACGCCACTGACAGCGCCCGCACCGCGTCGTCCGGCCGCGCTCACGGCCGGCGGTTCAGACCGGCCCGCCCCCGCGCAGCCGCGGTGCCCGCGCGCGCGGGTCGACCGCCGTCCCCGCGCGCTCCGCCTCGTCCGCCAGCCGTCGTGCCCAGGCGGCGAGCTCCGCGACGCCGATGCCGTGCGGGCGGGACTCACCGGCCCCGGCCGCCCACTCCTCCGCGGCCGCGGCGCCGCGCCGCAGCAGCCGCGCCCCGCCCGTCACGTTGCCGCGCGCCGCGTGCGTGAGGCCCACCGCGAGCTGGGCGAGCCCCCGCCACAGGCCGCGCTCGGCGTCGGGCCCGGACTTCCAGGCGTCCTCGAACACCTCGTGCGCGTGGAACGGCCGGCCCGCGTCGAGCAGCGCCTGCGCCTCGGTCACGGTCTCCTCCGGACCGCGGACGATGCCCTCCGGCTGCCGCGCCACACCGGGCGCGCCGTACGGCAGCGGGCGGCCGAGCCCGTCCCGCGGCCGGGCGTTGCGCGCCCGGCCCTCCTCGTCCCGGTCGCGCCCGGCCCGTGGCGTCGGCCGGTCCTGTGATGTCCCGCTCATGCCCCGATTCTCTCGCGTGCCCACCCGCTTCGGGACAGCCTCCGACGTGCGGTAAAGTTCTGTTCGCGTGATCGCGCGGGGCAACCGCGGGAAGCGCATCGGGACGTGGCGCAGCTTGGTAGCGCACTTGACTGGGGGTCAAGGGGTCGCAGGTTCAAATCCTGTCGTCCCGACGTAGGGAACAGCACGTCGGAGGCCGTGCCGGAGCGATCCGGTACGGCCTCCGACGCGTGCGCGGAGCTCCCCCGATGTCTCCGGCGAGCCGCGAGTGGGAGGGGCCGGGCGAGGTACCCGGCGCTGGTGGTGCCCGACGGAGCACCGCGGGACCAGGGGAGCCGGCCCGATGACCATGGAACGCACCAGCGACCCCGCACCGCGGGAGTTCGTGTACGAGGCCCAGCCCGCGCGGGTCGTCTTCCGGCCCGGCGCCTCGGTGACCGCGACACAGGGCGAGGCCGAGCGGCTCGGGCTGCGCCGGCTGCTGGTGCTGAGCGGGCCGGGCGGCGAGGGGGTCGCGCGGACCGTCGCGGACGCGCTCGACGGGGCCTGCGCCGGGCTGCTGGCGGAGGCCCGGGGGCACGTGTCCGCCGAGGTGGCGCACCGGGCCGTGGAGGTGGCGCGGGCCGCGGGCGCCGACGGTTGCGTGGCCGTCGGCGGGGGCTCCGCGATCGGCCTCGGCAAGGCGGTCGCGCTGCGCACCGGCCTGCCCCTGATCGCGGTGCCGACCACGTACTCGGGCTCCGAGATGACACCCGTCTGGGAGCTCAGCGAGCACGGCGTCGAACGCACCGGCCGCGATCCGTCGGTCCTCCCGCGCAGCGTCGTGTACGACCCCGACCTCACCTTCACGCTGCCCGCCGGCCTGACCGTGACGAGCGGTGTCAGCGCGGTCGCCCACGCGGCCGAGGCCCTCTACGCGCCGGACGCGTCCCCCTTGGTCCGTCTGATGGCCGAGGAGGGCGCACGGGCCATGACCCGCGCCCTCCCGGTGCTGGCGGAGGACCCCGGTGACCCCGAGGAGGCGGACGCGCGCGGGCTCGCCCTGTACGGGGCGTGGCTGTGCGGGGCCGCCCTCGGCGTCACCACCATGGGCCTGCACCACCAGCTGTGCCATGTCCTCGGCGACGGGTTCGCCCTGCCGCACGCCGAGACGCACGCCGTGCTCCTGCCGTACGTCCTCGGCTTCAACGCGCCCGCCGCGCCGGGGGCGATCGGCGTCCTGGGACGCGCCCTGGACGCCGACGACCCCGTAGGCGCCCTGTGGACCCTCGCGGCCCGTCTGGGCGCGCCCCGTTCGCTCGCCGAACTGGGGCTGACGCGCGAGGAATTGCCGTTCGCCGCGGCGCGGGTCACGGGCCGGTCGTACCCCAATCCGCGGAAGGTGACCGTGGAGGGCGCGCTGGGCCTGCTGAAGACGGCGTACGAGGGCAGGGCGCCCGCGGTGCACGCGCAGGTCACGCCCCGCACGCGGTGACGCGTCCGCCCGTTCGTCCGTGACGTCGTGAGACCGTTCCCTACTGCCGTGTTCCTCCTGCCGGTTCTGTTGTTCGATCATTCATCGCTGTGACACCCACCGATGCTGGTCATGTAGTCCGCTCCCCCTGATACTGACCCGGGCATGCCAATCAGGCATGCCCGGTTCCACTTGTGTGTGCCGCCCCCAGGGCCGTTCAGGAGGACGCAGTGCAGAAGAGCTCGCGGATCCGCAGAGCATCGATCGTCATCGGCAGCGCCGCCGCGTCGGTGCTCGCCTTCCCCGGCAGTGCCCTCGCGGCCACGCCCCCGGCGCTGCCGGCCAGCGCGGAAGAGCTGGACCGGACGTTCCAGCCGGCCTACGACTACGACACGGACGGCTGCTACGCCACGGCCGCCATAGGATCCGACGGCAGCATCAACGCGGGTCTCAACCCCACCGGCGCCCTCAACGGCCAGTGCCGCGACGCCGAGGACCTCGCCAACACCAACGGCTACTCCCGATCCAAGTGCAACAACGGCTGGTGCGCCATCATCTACGGCTCCTACTTCGAGAAGGACCAGGCGCTGCCCGGCAGCAGCCTCGGCGGGCACCGCCACGACTGGGAGCACGTCGTGGTGTGGGTGCGGAACAACCAGGCCCAGTACGTGGCCACTTCGGCCCACGGGAACTTCGACATCCACAGCCGGGACCAGATCCGCTGGGACGGCACCCACCCGAAGATCGTCTACCACAAGGACGGCATCGGCACGCACTGCTTCCGCCCCGCCAACACCAACGACGAGCCCCCGGAGAACCACCGGGGCACCTGGCAGTACCCCCCGCTGGTCGGCTGGAACGGCTACCCGGCCGGCCTGCGCGACAAGCTGGTCGCGCACGACTTCGGCAGCGCCAACTTCGGCCTGAAGGACGGCAGTTTCGCCTCCCACCTGGCGAAGGCCAAGCCGGCGGGCGTCACGTTCGACCCCAACGCCTGACACCGGCCGGTCCTTCAGGCACCCGGGTCCGCCGCGGGCCGGTGCAGGGGCGCCCCGGCGATCGGCTCCGAGGGCGCCCCGTCCACGCCCACCGGGACCTCCCCGGCCGTCATGACGCGGTGCATGATGCGGGGGTGGTCCAGGTGGGCGGCGTCGCCCGGGGCCAGGTGGATCGTGCTGCGGTTGTCCCACAGCGCCACGCTGCCGGGCTCCCAGCGGAACCGGACCGTGTACTCGGGCCGGGTCACCTGCTCGACGAACATCTCCAGCAGCAGCCGGTTCTCGGCCCGCGAGACACCGATGATGTTCTCCACGTAGTACGGGTTGACGTAGAGGGCGCGCTCGCCGCTCTCCGGGTGCACGCGCACCACCGGGTGCGCAGAGGCCACCTGGTGGTCCTGCAGGTGCCGCACGTACGCGTCGGGCCCGGACCGCGGGAGGTAGCCCACCCCGAGCCGGTGCTCGGCGCGCAGCCCGTCGGCGAAACGCCGTACCGGCTCGGACAGTCCCGCGTACGCCGCGGCCAGGTTGGACCAGGTGGTGTCCCCGCCGTACGGCGGCACACGCTCGGCGCGCAGGATCGTCAGGGCCGGCGGATCGATCCGCGCGGTGTGGTCCGCGTGCCAGCCGCGCAGCGTGGAGTGGCGCCGGCGCTCCAGCCACTCGGCGTGCGGCATCCCGTGCCTGCCCGCCAGCTCCAGCCGGTCGGCCGTCGTCTCGACCTGCGGGAAGTCCACCGGGGAGGCCGAGCCGCGCGACCGCAGCGTGATCGGCTCCCCGAGGCGGCGGGCGAACGCGATGTGTCCGGCGTGGTCGAGCTCCTGGTTCCGGAAGAACACCACCTTCCAGCGCAGCAGTGCCGCCCGGATGCCCGCCACGGTCCCGTCGTCCGGGCCGGCCGCCAGGTCCACGCCGTGGATCTCGGCGCCGATGTGCCCGGCGACCGGCCGCACGTCGAGTGTCGAGGACGTCTCCATGCCCATCAGCTCTCCCCACGCGTCTTCCGTGTCTTCCGCCGGCGGCCCCGTGCCCGGTCTACCCGCGGCATCGCACACGCATGCGGGGCCGGCGGGCGGGAGCGCGGACCGGGTGCGGTAGGGTTGACACGCACGATCGCGGGAACGCATCCGGACCGCGTCGTCGCATCGGGACGTGGCGCAGCTTGGTAGCGCACTTGACTGGGGGTCAAGGGGTCGCAGGTTCAAATCCTGTCGTCCCGACAGAGATCAGCCCCGCGGGTTCTCACCCGCGGGGCTTCTTCGTGTGCGGGCCCGGTACGACTGCGGGCCCGGTACGACGGGAAGCCGCCCCGGCCGGGAAGCACTTCCCGGCCGGGGCGGCTCCAGGTGTCACGGGCCCGTGGCCCGTGGACGGGGCGTCAGGCGAGCGACGCCAGCGCCTCGTTCCAGGTCGTCGACGGGCGCATGGCCGCGGCGGCCTTGGCCGGGTCGGGCTGGTAGTAGCCGCCGATCTCGGCCGGGCTGCCCTGGACCGCGGCGAGCTCCTCGACGATTCGCTGCTCGTTGGCGGCGAGGGTCTCGGCGAGCGGGGCGAAGGCCTTGGCCAGGTCCGCGTCGTCGGTCTGCCTGGCCAGCTCCTGCGCCCAGTACAGGGACAGGTAGAAGTGGCTGCCGCGGTTGTCGATGCCGCCGACGCGACGGGTCGGGGACTTGTCCTCGTTGAGGAAGGTCGCCGTGGCGCGGTCGAGGGTGTCGGCGAGGATCTGGGCGCGCTGGTTGCCCGTGACCTTCGCGTACTGCTCCAGGGACGGGACCAGGGCGAAGAACTCGCCCAGGGAGTCCCAGCGCAGGTAGTTCTCCTTGACCAGCTGCTGGACGTGCTTCGGGGCGGAGCCGCCGGCACCCGTCTCGAACAGGCCGCCGCCCGCCATCAGCGGGACGACCGACAGCATCTTGGCGCTGGTGCCCAGCTCCAGGATCGGGAAGAGGTCGGTCAGGTAGTCACGCAGGACGTTGCCGGTGACGGAGATGGTGTTCTCGCCGCGGCGGATGCGCTCCACCGACAGCTTGGTGGCCTCGACGGGGGACAGGATGCGGATGTCCAGGCCCTCGGTGTCGTGCTCCGGCAGGTACGCGTTGACCTTGGCGATCAGGTTGGCGTCGTGGGCGCGGGTCTCGTCCAGCCAGAACACGGCCGGGTCGCCGGTGGCGCGGGCGCGGGTGACGGCGAGCTTCACCCAGTCCTTGATCGGCGCGTCCTTGGTCTGGCAGGCGCGGAAGATGTCGCCGACGGAGACCGGCTGCTCGATCAGGACGTTGCCGGCCTGGTCGACCAGGCGGACCGTGCCCGCGGTCGCGATCTCGAAGGTCTTGTCGTGGCTGCCGTACTCCTCGGCCTTCTGCGCCATGAGGCCGACGTTCGGGACGGAGCCCATGGTGGACGGGTCGAAGGCGCCGTTGGCGCGGCAGTCGTCGATCACGGCCTGGTAGACGCCCGCGTAGCTGCTGTCCGGGATGACGGCGAGCGCGTCGTGCTCCTGGCCGTCCGGGCCCCACATGTGGCCGGAGGTGCGGATCATGGCCGGCATCGAGGCGTCGATGATCACGTCGGAGGGGACGTGCAGGTTGGTGATGCCCCTGTCCGAGTCCACCATGGCGAGCTCCGGGCCCTCGGCGAGCTCGGCGTCGAAGGACGCCTTGATCTCGGCGCCCTCGGGCAGGGACTCCAGGCCCTTGTAGATGCCGCCTAGACCGTCGTTCGGCGTCAGGCCGGCGGCGGCGAGCTTCTCGCCGTACTTCTCGAACGTCTTCGGGAAGAAGGCGCGCACCACGTGACCGAAGACGATCGGGTCGGAGACCTTCATCATCGTGGCCTTCAGGTGCACGGAGAAGAGGACGCCCTCCTCCTTGGCCCGGGCGATCTGCGCGGTCAGGAACTCGCGCAGCGCGGCGACCCGCAGCACGGAGGCGTCGACGACCTCACCGGCGAGCACGGGGACCGACTCGCGCAGCACGGTGGTGGAGCCGTCCTCGCCGGCCAGCTCGATGCGCAGGGCGCCGTCCTCGGCGATGACGACGGACTTCTCGGTGGAGCGGAAGTCGTTCTCGCCCATGGTCGCCACGTTGGTCCTGGACTCGGCGGTCCAGGCGCCCATGCGGTGCGGGTGGGTCTTGGCGTAGTTCTTCACCGAGGCGGGGGCGCGGCGGTCGGAGTTGCCCTCGCGCAGCACCGGGTTCACGGCGGAGCCCTTGACCTTGTCGTAGCGGGCGCGGATCTCGCGCTCCTCGTCGGTCTTCGGGTCGTCCGGGTAGTCGGGCAGCGCGTAGCCCTGGCCCTGGAGCTCGGCGATCGCGGCCTTGAGCTGGGGGATGGACGCCGAGATGTTCGGCAGCTTGATGATGTTCGCGGCCGGGGTCTTGGCGAGCTCGCCGAGCTCGGCGAGGGCGTCCGGGATCCGCTGGTCCTCGTTCAGGTACTCCGGGAACACGGCGATGATGCGCCCGGCCAGGGAGATGTCACGGGTGTCGACGTTCACACCGGCCTGCGCGGCGTACGCCTGGATCACCGGCAGGAACGAGTAGGTCGCCAGTGCGGGCGCCTCGTCCGTGTGGGTGTAGATGATGGTCGAGTCAGTCACCGGGTGCTCCGCTCCACGTCTGCAACATTGCTCGACATCAAGATATCTCGTGGGCGACCGCATCTCGACAGGGGCCCGGCGGCGAACCGAAACGCGCCACGCGAGCGAACGATCCTGGCCGCCGGGTGCCCTCCGTCCAGGCGGGGAGCGGCGCGGAACACGGGGTCCGGCGGTTCGCCCGGGGGGGAAGGCACGGCGGTGCCGGTGGCGTGAGGGGGCGGTGCGGGACATGGCGGATCGCCGGGGCGCGGGGTGGCGGACAGGGGTTCGGTGTCTTGTCGGCGTCGGAGTGGGCCGGGACGTCGGGGTGGCCTCCGGGGCGGGGCGTGGTGCTCCGGGAGCCCGGCACCCGTGACCGTGCCGGGTGCCGTGCCGGTGCGGGGGCGTCGGGGTCAGAGCGGCCGCGATGTCTCTTCCGCTTCCCGCTGGTGCGGGATCGTCAGGGGGTCCGTGCCCTGGTGCACGGTCACCGTCCGCGTGGGGGCCGGGATGCTGATGCCCTCGTCCTGGTAGCGCCGGTGCAGGCGCTTGATGAACTCGTGTTTGATCCGGTACTGGTCGCCGAACTCCCCGACCCCGAGGATGACCGTCATGCCGATGCGCGAGTCGCCGAAGGTGTGGAAGCGGACGGCGGGCTCGTGCTCGGGCACCGCCCCCTCGACACCGGTCATCACCTCGGCCACGACCTCGTTGGTCACCCGCTCCACGTGCTCCAGGTCGCTGTCGTAGCCGACGCCCACCTGGACCAGGAGGGTCATCTCCTGCTCGGGCCGGTTGTAGTTGGTCATGTTCGTGCCGGCGAGCTTCCCGTTCGGGATGATCACCAGGTTCTTGGACAGGGAGCGGATCGTCGTCTGGCGCCAGTTGATGTCCTCGACGTAGCCCTCCTCGCCGCTGGTCAGCCGGATGTAGTCGCCGACCTGCACCGTCTTCGACGCGAGGATGTGAATGCCCGCGAACAGGTTCGCGAGGGTGTCCTGGAGCGCCAGGGCGACCGCGAGACCGCCGACGCCCAGGGCGGTGACCAGCGGGGCGATCGGGATGCCCAGGGTCTGCAGCACCACCAGGCAGCCGAGGGCGACGACCATGACCCGGGTGATGTTGACGAAGATCGTGACCGACCCGGCCACCCCGGCTCGGGCCTGCGTGAACGTCCGCACCAGACCGCCGACCACGCGGGCCGCCGTGATCGTCGCCACCAGGATCACCAGCACGGTCAGCGTCTGGCTGACGTGGTGCCCGACCGTGCGGGTCAGCGGCAGGACCGCCGCCGCGACCGCCGCCCCGCCGGCCACGGCGCACCACGGCACCAGGGTGCGCAGCGCGTCGACGACCACGTCGTCGCCGCTCCACTTGGTGCGCGACGCGTGCCGGCCCAGCCAGCGCAGCAACGTGCGCAGCAGGAACGCTGCCAGCAGGCCCGCCGCGAGGGCGACCGAGGCCATCACGAGGTCGTCGAGGGTGAGGTCCCGGTTCATCGGACGCCTCCCGCGGGACGGGAGGGACGCGCGATGCGCCGGGAACGGCTCACGGGCCGGATGTGGTGTGTCGTCACCTTGCCACCTGATCGGATACCGGTCTGCAGGAGAACGCCCGTACATGCGTACGAAGCCGGGCGTGATCGCCATCCTGCCGTATGCGTACGACCGTTCGGCGCCGAGCGTGCGGTAACCGGCCGGGGCCGTGGCTCAGATCACCTTCAGCCGTAACCGGCGGGTCGCTGCACCACGACCGCCGGCAGCGGGGGACCGGCGGTCACGGTGGTCGCGGTGGCGCGACGGCGTGCACCCGGCAGGGCGCGCTCGTCGGGCGGGTGCCCGCCCGGCTGCCCAGGAGGCGCCCGGCTGCCGTACCGTCCTTGACCTCAACATTGCTCGAGGTCCTACCGTCCGGCGCATGAGTATGGAGACCACCGCCTGGATGCAACTGCGGAGCCTGACCGCCACCGCAGAGCACCGGCCGCCGACCCGCGCCACGCTGCGCAGGACCGCCGACTTCGCCCGCCCCCACCGCCGCCGTATCGCCCGGTTCGTGCTGCTGAGCGTGGTGACCGCGCTGCTGGCCGTCGCGACGCCCGTGCTCGCGGGCCGCGTGGTCGACGCCGTCGTCGCGGGCGGCGACGAACATCACGTCGTACGCCTCGCCGTGCTCATCGCCCTGATCGCGCTCGCCGAGGCGGCACTGGGCCTGCTCGGCCGCCGGCTGTCGGCGACGCTGGGCGAGGGTCTCATCCTCGATCTGCGGACGGCCGTGTTCGACCACGTGCAGCGCATGCCGGTCGCGTTCTTCACCCGTACGCGCACGGGAGCGCTGGTCAGCCGTCTGAACAACGATGTGATCGGTGCGCAACGGGCGTTCAGCAACACGCTTTCCGGAGTGGTGAGCAACCTGGTCACGCTGCTGCTCACGCTCGTGGTGATGCTCACCCTGTCCTGGCAGGTCACCCTGCTCGCGCTGGTCCTGCTGCCGGTCTTCGTGGTGCCCGCCCGCCGGACGGGCCGCCGGATGGCCGGGTTCCAGCGGGAGGCGGCGGACCTCAACGCGGCCATGGGCACCCGGATGACGGAGCGGTTCTCGGCGCCCGGCGCCACGCTGGTGAAGCTCTTCGGACGGCCGGAGGAGGAGTCGGCGGAGTTCGCGGAGCGGGCCCGGCGGGTGCGGGACATCGGGGTCCGTACGGCGATGGCGCAGGAGGCGTTCATCACGGCCCTCACCCTGGTGTCGGCCCTCGCGCTCGCCCTCGTCTACGGTCTCGGCGGCTGGTTCGCCCTGCGCGGCGCCCTGGAGCCGGGCGCCGTCGTGTCGCTCGCCCTCCTGCTCACCCGTCTCTACGCGCCGCTCACCGCGCTGGCCGGGGCGCGCGTGGAGATCATGAGCGCGCTGGTGAGCTTCGAGCGCGTCTTCGAGGTGCTGGACCTGAAGCCGCTCATCGAGGAGAAGCCGGACGCCCGCGAGGTGCCCGAGGGCCCGGTCTCCGTAGAGTTCGACGACGTCCGCTTCGGCTACCCGGCCGCCGACAGGATCTCCCTCGCCTCACTGGAGGAGGTCGCCTCCCTCGACACCAGGGGCGGCACCGAGGTCCTGCACGGAGTCTCCTTCCGCGCCGAACCGGGACGGACCGTCGCCCTGGTCGGGTCCTCCGGCGCGGGCAAGTCGACCGTCGCGCAGCTGCTGCCCCGGCTGTACGACGTGGACGCGGGCGCCGTACGCGTCGGCGGCGTCGACGTGCGCGACCTGACCTCCGCGTCCCTGCGCGCGACCCTCGGCATGGTCACCCAGGACGGTCACCTCTTCCACGACACGGTCCGCGCCAACCTGCTGCTCGCCCGCCCCGGGGCCACGGAGGACGACCTCTGGGACGCCCTGCGCCGCGCCCGCCTCGACGATCTCGTACGGTCGCTCCCCGACGGCCTCGACACCGTGGTCGGCGAACGCGGCTACCGGCTCTCCGGCGGCGAGCGCCAGCGGATGACCATCGCCCGGCTGCTCCTGGCCCGGCAGCGCGTCGTCGTCCTCGACGAGGCCACGGCCCACCTGGACAACACCTCCGAGGCGGCCGTCCAGGAGGCGCTCACGGAGGCTCTGGAGGGGCGTACCGCGGTGGTGATCGCCCACCGGCTGTCCACCGTACGGACGGCCGACCTCATCCTCGTGGTCGAGGCGGGCCGTGTGGTGGAGCGCGGCACGCACGAGGAACTGCTGGCGGCGGGCGGACGGTACGCGGAGCTGTACCGGACGCAGTCCGACGGCCCCGGAGACGGCGGCGGTCCCGGGCTGGACCCGGTCCCGCGGCTGCCGGCCGGGACGGCGCCCTGACGGCCGGCCCGCACGGTCATGCCTCCTCCGGCCGGCGGCCGGGCCGCCCGGGCCGCCCGGGCCGGCACCGGGCGCACACACCCGTCAGTTCGACGGTGTGGTCCACCGCGTGGAACCCGGTGTCCCGCGCGATCCGCACCGCCCACCGTTCGACGTCCCCGGCGTCGACCGCCAGGCTGAGGCCGCACTCCCGGCACAGCAGGTAGTGCCGGTGACCGTCGGCCGACCGGAAACGGTAGAGGCGTTCGCCCTCCCGGTCCCGCACCACGTCGACGTGCCCGGCCGCCTCCAGGAAGCGCAGGGTCCGGTAGACGGTGCTCAGCCCCACCGGCACCCCGTCCGCCACGAGCGCGGCGTGCAGGGTCTGCGCCGAGGCGAAACCGTCACGGACGTGCAGGGCCCGCAGGACGGCGGCCCGTTGGGGAGTCGCACGCCACTCGGCGCGGGACGTCTCGTGCGTGGTCATGCGTCATGCCTCCCGTCGCTTCTCCCGTCACCGGCGGCGCCCGGACCGGCCGTGGCCGCGGCTGGACGGCCGTGCCGAGGACCTCGCGGTCGTGCTCGTGCTCACAGACCTCGCCGGTGTCCCGCTCGGGGAAGGGGTCCACGGCGGGCAGCCGCTCCCCGGCGGCCGGCAGGCAGGAGGTCAGGGCCGCACACAGGCTCGCCTCCGCAGGCCGACACCGATGAAGACCAGCTCCCCCAGCCGGGCGCCTGCTGCGCGCGCTCGGGGTCGAACCGGCCGGTCTCCAGGACGTCGCGGGCGTCGACCCGGCCGTGCAGCGCGGGAACCAGCCGGGCCACCGGGCCGGCCAGGTCCAGCTTGTCCAGCACGAGTACGTCGGCGAACTCGACCTGGTCGACCAGCAGGTCGCTCACGGTGCGCTCGTCGTCCTCGTACGGGGCGGGCCCCCGTTCGGCGAGGTCGTCACCGGAGTCCAGCTCGGCCAGGGAGTTCGCCGCGTCGACCACGGTCACCATGGTGTCGAACCGGTCGACCTCCTCCAGCAGGTCGTCCCGGAGCGCGCAGCGGACACAGCCATCGGTCATCTCCACGAGCCGCTCCTCGGTCCGGGAGAGCGCCGCCCGGCCGCCGCGCACGAGGGCGGCGTCGATGTCGACATCGCTCATGTCGTTGACGATCACCGCGACGCGCAGCCCTTCCCGACGGGTGAGGACGTGGTTGAGGAGCGTCGTCCCGCCGCGGCGCCGGGGAAGCCCGACAGCACGGTCACGGGAAGGCGCTGCGACGGCATCCGGTTCAGTCCTCCGGCCGCAGCAGACCGCGCCGGTAGGCGGGGACGAGGTGCTGCGGCACCCGGTGGGACACACCCTCGATCGTGACGGTGACCAGCTTGGGCGCGCTCGCCTTCCACTGGGCGCGGCGGTGGCGGGTGTTGCTGCGGGACATCTTGCGCTTGGGCACGGCCATGAGGCGGTCCTCTCCGAAGTGGGGATGGAACGGGTCGGCCGCGGCGGGCGGCATGGCTCATCGCCGTCGCGGTCCACAGCAGCATACGACAATCGTTTTCATCAGACGGACCACCCTCGCGCGGGCCGCCCGCGAGCGGCTCGCCGTCATGCCGGCTGCCAGACCTGCGCGAGGGCCGACGTGGTGAGGACCTGCTCGGGGCGCCCGTGCTCCAGCAGATGTCCGTCGCGGAGCAGGAGGCAGACGTCCGCCGAGCGCGCGGCCTCCAGGTCGTGCGTGGCCTGGACGACGGTCACCCCGTCGGCGGTCAACTCCGAGAGCAGGGCGGCGATCCGGTCCCTGGCCTCGGGGTCGAGCCCTGTGGTCGGCTCGTCGAGCAGGAGCAGGTCGGACTCCTGGGCGAGGCCCTGGGCGATCAGGGCGCGCTGGCGCTGCCCGCCGGAGAGCTCGCCGAGTTGGCGTGCGGCGAGACCGGCGATGCCGAGCCGCTCCATGGCCGTCTCCACCGTCGCGCGGTCCTGCCGGGTCAGCCGGCGCCACGGCCCGCGCTCGCCCCAGCGCCCCATCTCCACGGTCTGCCTGACGGTCAGGGGCAGCGTGTCGCCGACGGCGCCTCGTTGCGGCACGAACGCGGGCGGCCGGGACCCGGTGTGCGTGAGCCCGCCCGAGGTCGGGTCGATCACACCGGCCACGACGCCGAGCAGTGTCGACTTGCCGCTGCCGTTCGGTCCGACCAGCGCCGTCATCGTCAACGGCGGTATCTCGGCGCTGATCCGGTGCAGGACGGCTCTGCCCTGGTAGCCGGCGCACAGTTCCGAGAGGCGGACCCGGGGTGCCTGTTCATTGAACATGATTGTCATTGTAGTGTGCTCATATGGAGTGGTTGACGGGCCCCTTCGAGGTGACCTTCGTGCAGCGGGCCCTCTGGGGCGGAATTCTCGTGTCGGCGATCTGCGCCCTGGCCGGAACCTGGGTGGTGCTCAGGGGCATGGCCTTCCTGGGCGACGCCATGTCCCACGGGCTGCTGCCAGGTGTCGCGCTCGCCGCGCTGCTCGGCGGCAACCTGCTGGTGGGGGCGGTGGTGAGCGCGGCCGTCATGACGGCGGGCGTCACCGCGCTGCACCGCACCCCGCGGCTGTCGCAGGACACCGGTATCGGGCTGCTCTTCGTGGGGATGCTCTCGCTGGGCGTCATCATCGTCTCGCGGTCGCAGTCGTTCGCCGTGGACCTGACCGGGTTCCTCTTCGGTGACGTGCTGGCCGTCCGCGAGCAGGACCTGGTGCTGCTCGCGGGGGCGCTGCTGCTGGCGCTGGCCGTCTCGGTCCTCGGCCACCGGGCCTTCCTGGCCCTGGCCTTCGACCCGCGCAAGGCCCGCACGCTCGGCCTGCGTCCCCGGCTGGCGCACGCGGTGCTGCTCGGCCTGCTGGCCCTGGCCATCGTCGCCTCGTTCCACATCGTGGGGACGCTGCTGGTCCTCGGCCTGCTGATCGCCCCGCCCGCGGCCGCCCTGCCCTGGGCGCGCAGCGTGCGCGGGGTCATGGCGCTCGCGGCACTGCTCGGCAGCGCCTCCACCTTCTTCGGGCTGCTTCTCTCCTGGCACCTGAGTACCGCGGCCGGCGCCACCGTCTCGGCCCTCGCGGTCGGCCTGTTCTTCCTCTCCCACCTGGTGTCCGGCCTCCGCCACCGCCGTGCGCGACGTGCCACCGCCCTCATACCGACCACCGACTGACACAGACACGGAACTACGGAGGCGATCCTCTTGCCCGCCCGAAGGAACGTCCGGGGAATCCCCCTGCGGGGCCCGGCCGCGCTGGTGCTCACCGCGCTGCTCGCCACGGCTTGCGCCGGCGGGGACGACGACTCGCCCTCCCCGCGGGCGAGTTCCTCGTCCGCCGTCCCCCACGGATACGTCGAAGGAGCCAAGGAGGCGGCCGAACAGCAGTCGCGGCTGGTGATCGGCGACCCCGCGAGCGGTGAGACCCGGGTCCTCGACCTGATCACCGGGGAGACGCACGAGGTGTCCCCGGTCGAGGACACCGCCGGACTCACCACGGACGGCCGGTTCGGCTACTTCCACACCCCGGGCGGCATCCGGGTCCTCGACGGCGGGGCCTGGATGGTCGACCACGGCGACCACGTGCACTACTACAGCGCGGAGATACGCGACGTCGGACAGCTCCCCGGGGGCCCGGGCACCCAGGTCCGCAGCGACATCGCCGTGACCGCGGTGACCGGCGAGGACGGCCGGACCAGGCTCTACGACCGGACCGAACTGGACAAGGGGAGGATCGGCTCGCCCCGCACGCTCCCGGGAACGCACGAGGGTGCCGTCGTGCCGTACGAGGAGCACCTGCTCGCCGTCGAGGAGAGCGGGGGCCGGACGAAGGTGGCCGTGTACGACCGCGAGGGCGGACGCGTCGCGTCGCCGGACGCGGAGTGCGAACAGCCGCGGGGCGACGCCGTCACCCGGCGCGGCGTGGTCCTCGGATGCGCCGACGGCGCCCTGCTCGTCCGCGCCTCGGACGGCGCGTTCACCGCCGAGAGGATCCCGTACGGCGAGGACGTGCCGGAGGACGAACGGGCCACGGCCTTCCGTCACCGCTCCGGCAGCGACACCCTCACGGCACCGGCCGGGGACCGGGCCGTGTGGGTCCTGGACGTCACGGAGCGCACCTGGACCCGGGTGGCGACCGACGGGCCCGTCGTCGCGGCCAACACCGCGGGCGAGGGCTCCCCGTTGCTCGTCCTCCAGTCCGACGGCGCGCTGCACGGCTACGACATCGCCTCCGGCGAGCCCACGGCCGAGACCGAGCCCCTCCTGAAGGACACCGGCACGGCCACCGCGCCCGTCATCGAGGTCGACCGCAGCCGGGCCTACCTCAACGACCCCGGAGGCAAGCGCGTGTACGAGATCGACTACAACGACGAGCTGCGTATCGCGCGCACCTTCGACCTGGACGTCGCCCCGGCTCTCATGGTGGAGACGGGCCGATGAGAGGGAACGGCACGACGGCGCGCGCGATCCGGCCGCGCACCTGGCTCCTCGCGCTGCTCACCGCCCTGACGGCCGTCCTGGCCACCGCCTGCGCGAGCGGTGACGAACGCCCCCGGGTCGTGGTGACCACCAACATCCTCGGCGACGTCACCAGGGAGATCGTCGGCGACGAGGCCGACGTCACCGTACTGATGAAGCCCAACGCGGACCCCCACTCCTTCGGCCTGTCGGCCGCGCAGGCGGCCGAGCTGGAGCGCGCCGACCTCGTCGTCTACAACGGGCTGGGCCTGGAGGAGAACGTCCTGCGGCACGTCGACGCCGCCCGTGAGGCCGGGGTCGCCACCTTCGCCGCGGGCGAGGCGGCGGATCCGCTGACCTTCCAGGCGCACGACGACGGCGGTCCCGAGGAGGGGGCCGGACAGCCCGACCCGCACTTCTGGACCGACCCCGACCGGGTGCGCAGGGCCGCCGGCCTGATCGCCGGCCAGGTGGTCGAGCACGTGGACGGAGTGGACGAGAAGACGGTCCGGGACAACGCCGCCCGCTACGACGAGGAACTCGCCGACCTCACCACCTGGATGGAGAGGTCCTTCGACACCGTCCCCGAGGACAACCGCGCGCTGGTGACCAACCACCACGTCTTCGGCTACCTCGCCGAACGCTTCGGGTTCCGGGTGATCGGCGCGGTCGTCCCGAGCGGTACGACGCTGGCCTCGCCCAGCTCCTCCGACCTGCGCTCGCTCACCGAGGCCATGGAGGACGCCGGGGTGCGCACCGTCTTCGCCGACTCCTCCCAGCCGACGCGGCTGGCCGAGGTGCTGCGCACGGAACTGGGCGGCCAGGTGCGCGTCGTGAAGCTCTACTCCGAGTCGCTGACCGAGCGGGGTGGGGGCGCCGACACCTACGTACGCATGATGCGCGCCAACACCACCGCCATGACCGACGGCCTGACCGCGGGCTGATCAGCCGCTCTCCCGGCACCACCCGACCGACCCACCGACGAACGCCGCGTCCGCGCGGCACAAGAGAGGAACACACTGTGAACAAGACGGTACGCAACAGAGCGCTCATGGGGACGGCGCTCGCCCTGGCGGTGTCCACGGTCCTGACCGCCTGCGGGGGCGGCGGGGACGACGGCTCCTCGTCCGGGGCGAAGGCCGCGGGCACGCCGAGCGCCTCGGCCGCCGACGTCAAGGACCCGCTGGTCGCCACCTTCGACGGTGGCCTGTACATCCTGGACGGCGAGACCCTCGAGGTCGCCGAGACCATCGAGCTGCCCGGCTTCAACCGGGTCAACCCCGCCGGCGACGACTCCCACGTCATCGTCTCCACCGACAGCGGCTTCCGGGTCCTGGACGCCGCCGGGGCGAAACTCACCGACATCACGTACGAGGGCGCCAAGCCCGGACACGTCGTCCGGCACGCCGGCAAGACCGTGCTGTTCACCGACGGCACCGGCGAGGTCAACGTGTTCGACCCCGCCGATCTCGCCGGCGGCGGGAAGCCGGAGGGCCGGACGTACGCCTCGGCGGAGGCGCACCACGGCGTCGCCATCGAGCTGGCCAACGGCGAACTGCTCAGCACCCTCGGCGACGAGGAGAAGCGGACCGGCGCCCTCGTCCTGGACAAGGACAACAAGGAGATCACGCGCAACGAGAGCTGCCCCGGCGTCCACGGCGAGGCGGCGGCCAAGGGCGAGGCGATCGCCGTGGGCTGCGAGGACGGCATCCTCATCTACAAGGACGGCGAGTTCACCAAGATCGACGCCCCCGACGACTACGGCCGCATCGGCAATCAGGCCGGCAGCGAGGAGTCGACGGTCCTCCTGGGCGACTACAAGACCGACCCGGAGGCCGAGCTGGAGCGGCCGACCCGCATCTCGCTGATCGACACGGAGACCAAGAAGCTGCGCCTCGTCGACCTGGGGACCAGCTACTCGTTCCGCTCGCTCGCGCGCGGCCCGCACGGCGAGGCGCTGGTGCTCGGCACGGACGGCGCCCTCCACGTCATCGACCCGGAGACCGGCGAGGTGGAGAAGGAGATCCTGGTCGTCGACGAGTGGCAGGAGCCGCTGGACTGGCAGCAGGCCAGGCCCACCGTCTTCGTCCGTGACCACACCGCGTACGTGTCCGAGCCGAGCAAGAAGGGCCTGTACGCCGTCGACCTGGAGTCGGGCGAGAAGGTCACGTCGGTGACCCTGCCGAAGAGCACGAACGAACTGTCCGGGGTCGTCGCGGGTCACTGATCCGCGGGACCGTCCACACAGGTGCGCGGGGCCGCCCGGAGATCCGGGCGGCCCCGCCTCTCTCCTGTCCGGAGCAGTGATGAGTGGATCATCCGGCCTCCATGACCCCTGCCGGCGGTCCGCCGAGTACGCCCGCGCACACCGTGATCGCGAACGCCGGCTGCTCCCTCCGTGCGCCGGATCGTCACCCGTGCCGGAAGCCCGCAAGGAACCCGTGCCAAAGGCCCGCGAAGAACCTGTGCAGGGCGCCCGCAAGGAGCCGGATCCGGCCGGGACCCGCGGGTGACGAGAAGTCACTTCCGATGCGGGAGGTTTGACTCCGGAGCGACGGGATAGACGCTCTCGCGGTGGGCTGCTGACGGGCCGTCTCCCCCTCACTTGCGGGGTTGCCATCCCGTTACCCCACGTGAATAACTGTGAGCGCATTCGGCTGGACGGATCACGCCGGAGCGCGTTCCCGGCACCACGCACAGCACGAATCGTGAGACAGGACAGTCCTGCGCGGAGTCGCTGCGCGGGGAGAGCCGCTGGGGGATGTAGTGATCTCTGCTTGGTGTCCGAGGCGCGTGCCGCCAGGCTGCGAGCGTGCGGGCCTGCCGGCCACGTGGCGGACGTCCGGACCGCTCGGGACCGCCGCTCCGCCGTACGGAACCTGCCCCTAGGTCCGCCGGTGTCGTCGGAAGCACCTGCGTTCCGTGAAGCCACGGACGGGCGGGTCGCCTCCGAGCGGCGGCGGGTCCGGGCCCGATCGCGAATCGGCCACCCGGCGCGCAGCGAGGGCCGCCGCGCGTGCCGCACCCGTTGACCGCGCCAAGACGGCCACGGCTTCCTGTCCGGCGAAGGCACAGCACCGCCGGATCCGCGCGTCCTCCCAAGGAGAAACGGTGACAAGCACACAACTGTCCGGGACCGAATCGCCCCTGGACGCGTTATCCGACCGGTGGCGGTCCTTGCGCGAGGCGGGCCCGGTGACCTACGACGCGGAGCAGAAGCAGTGGCGTGTCGTGGACCACCGGGGGGTCTCCGCCGTGCTCGCCGACCCGGCGACGTACTCCTCCGACCTCACGCCGATCGCCCCCACCCAGGAGGACTTCGAGATCTTCCGGCAGGGCAATTTCGTTGGCATGGACCCGCCAAAGCAGCGCAAGCTCCGCACCCTGGTGAGCCAGGCCTTCACCCCGAGAGTGGTTCACGGGCTCGAACCGCGCATCGAGGCCGTGTGCGCGCGTCTGCTCGACGGTGTCGCCGACCGCGACCGGTTCGACCTGGTCGACACCCTCGCCCACCCCCTGCCGATCATCGTGATCGCCGAGCTCCTCGGCATCCCGGCCGACGACCACAGGCTGTTCCAGGAGTGGGCCGGCACCCTCTTCGGCGGCGACCAGCTCGGCGACGACCCCGACATGGCCGACCTGGAACGGGCGCTGGAGGCCATCGCCCCCACCGTGCGCGAGATGAACGGCTACGTGCTGGACCACATCCGGCACCGCCGTGCCCACCCCGGGGACGACCTCACCAGCAGACTCCTCGCCGCCGAGGTGGACGGAGCGCGCCTGGCGGACGAGGAGATCGTCGGATTCGTCGCCCTGCTGCTGGTCGCCGGACACATCACCACCACCGCGCTGCTCGGCAACGCGGTGGTCGCCTTCGACCGGCATCCCGGTACCCTCGCCGCGCTGCGTGAGGACCCCGGCCGGCTCCCGGACGCCGTCGAGGAAGTACTGCGCTGGCTGCCGCCCTTCCCCGAGCTGGGACGGCGCACCACCCGGCCGGTGGTGCTCGGCGGCCACGAGATCCCGGCCGACACCCTGCTGATGGCGCACCTGGGCGCCGCCAACCGTGACCCCTCCCGCTTCACCGCTCCGGACGTCTTCGACGTGGCCCGCAGTCCGAATCCCCATCTGACCTTCGGCCACGGCATTCACTTCTGCTTCGGCGCGCCCCTGGCCCGGCTGGAGGCGCGGATCGCGCTGCATCTGCTGCTGGAACGTTTCCCCATAATCGCGGTCCCCTCCCACAGCGACGTCACGTACCAGAACCCGGCCGTCATCGTCGGCGTACGACACCTGCCGATCGCCGTCACCAGGCAGTGACGCGCGTCGACGCGCGCAGGTCCCGTACCGCTCACCCACGGGCCGGCCACGCGTCGTTCTCCCCGCTCCCGCACCCGCACCCGCCCCGCTCTCACCAGGAGTCCCCTTCCCATGCCGCACCCCACCGCCGCTCCGGCCGCCGACCTGTCGCCGTCCCCGTTACGCCGTGAGCTGCAGAGCCGCCTCGACTCCCTGGCACGCGCCCACCACGTGCCCGGCGCCCAACTGGCCGTCCACACCGGCACGCACACCGTCAGCGTGCACACCGGCACGGCCGACGCCCTGACGGAGACCCCGTTCACCGCGGACACGGCCGTACCCCTGGGCTCCGTCACCAAGGTCGGCACGGCCGCCGCCGTGCTGCTCCTCGCCGACGACGGGGACCTCGACCTCGACGAGCCCGCCGCGGAACTGCTCCCCGAGTTACGGCCGTTGGCGGGCGTGACCGTGCGGCACCTGCTCAGCCACACCGCCGGTCTGCCCACCGGACCCGACTCCGACAGCGCCGCCTCCACCACCGCCGCGCGCTACCTCTCGGCCGTCTGCACCCCGCGGAGCGTCCTGTTCCCGCCGGGCACGGGCTTCTCCTACTCCAACGCCGGCTATGTCGCCGCCGGCCGGATCGTGTCCGAGACGACGGGCATGACCTGGCGGGAAGCGCTGCGGGCGCTCCTCCTGGAACCCCTCGGCATCGTCCCCGCCCTCCTCGGCGACGCCACCCCCGCACGGCCGGTGGCCTCCGGCCACGCCCTCAACACCGCCACGGGCCTGGTGCGCCCGGCCCACCAGAACCTCGCCCCGGTGGAGGCCCCGGCCGGGGCCCTGCTGGCGAGCGCCGAGGACCTGGTGACCCTGGGCAGGGCCGTCATCGGCCGGTCCGCCGTCCTGCCCGCGTCCGTCGCCGCCCTCATGCGCCGCGGCGAACCGGCCGCCGACCCCGGTGCCCTGGCGGACTCCTGGGGCCTGGGCCTCGCCCTCTTCCGGCAGGACGGCCGCGTGTGGTGCGGCCACGACGGCAACGCCCAGGGCACCTCCTGCCATCTGCGCGCCGAGCCGGACAGCGGTGTCGTCGTCGCCTTCACCGGCAACGCCGGCGGCGCCACCGCCCTGTGGCGGGACCTCGCCGCCGACCTCGCCCGGCTCACCGGCATCCGGGTGCCCACCGCCCCGGCCACCGCCCGCCGCGGTCCCGCCGTACCGCTGCCCGAGTGCGCCGGCAGCTACCGCAACGGGAGCACCGAGTTCGCGGTCAAACTCGACGGCGACGGCACGCCGACCCTGTCCGTCGACGGCGACTACCCCGTACCGCTGGTGTGCTACCCGGACCTGTCCTGCGACCTGGTCGACCCGTCGACCGGCCGGCACGAGCCCGGCGGCCGCTTCCACCGCGACCCCGCCACCGGGACCATCGACCGCCTGCAGATATCCGGACGCACCGCACGCCGCACCGGCACCGTCTGACCGTGCCGCGTCCGTAGCACGCACCCGCTCCCGTCCCGTACGCCCGGACCCCGCGCCGCTCAGGTGTGCCCGCAGGCCGCCCGAGACCGGCGCGCCGGGTCCGCGCGCTCCCACGCCCGAAGGACTTCACCCCGATGACGGACCTGCACACCCAGCGCCCCGTCGCGCCCGCCTCCGCACCGTCCGGCACCACCCCGCCGGCCCGCGCGGACCACGCCACCCGGCACGTCCCGCTCGGTGAGCTGTTCACCCGGTGGGTGACGCACGACCCGCACGCCCCCGCGGTGACCGACGGCCGGCGCACCTGGTCGTACGGGGAACTCGCGCGGCGGGCCGGCCGTCTCGCCGCCCACCTCGCCGCGAGCGGCGCCGGACCGGAGCGGACGGTGGCGCTGGTCCTGCCGCGCTCGATGGAACTGATCGCCGCCGAGCTGGCCGTGGCCCTGGCCGGTGCCGCCTTCCTCCCCGTGGACCCCGGCTACCCGGCCGAACGGCGCGCCCTGATGCTCGCCGACGCCGCACCGGCCGTCGTCCTGGACGACCCGGACCGGGTCCGTGCGCTGCTGGACGCCGCGGACCAGGAGGCGGACCCGCCCGCCGCACGGGTGCTCCCCGACCACGCGGCGTACGTCATCTTCACCTCCGGTTCCACCGGCACCCCCAAGGGCGTCACCGTCACCCACCGCGGCATCGGCGCCTTCGCCGCGGCCGCCGCCGAGCGGTACGCCGTCGGCCCGGGCGACCGCGTGCTGCAGTTCTCCTCGCCCAGCTTCGACGCCTCCGTACTGGAGCTGTGCGTCTCCGTGCTGTCCGGCGCCCTGCTGGTCGTACCGCCGGACGGGCCCTGGCTGGGCGACGAACTCGCCGCCGTCCTGGACGGGCACCGCATCACCCACGCCCTCATCCCGCCCGCCGCCCTCGCCACCCTGCCCGACCCGGCGGACACCGGCGGCGCACCGCACCTGCGCACCCTGATCGTCGGGGCCGAGGCGTGCCCGGCCGCCCTCGTCGACCGGTGGGCCCCCGGCCGCCGCATGATCAACTCTTACGGTCCGACCGAGGCCACCGTCGTCGCCACCTGGACCGGGCCGCTCACCGCCGGCACCGGCACCCCGGCCATCGGCGGCCCGCTGCCCGGCACCGAGGCCCACGTCCTGGACGCGGCGCTGCGCCCGGTGGCGCCCGGCACCGAGGGCGAGCTGTACGTGGGCGGCGACGGACTGGCCCGCGGCTACCTCGGCCGCCCCGGCCTGACCGCGACCCGGTTCGTCGCCCACCCCTCCGGCCCGCCCGGCGCCCGCCTCTACCGCACCGGCGACCGGGTGCGCATGAGGTCCGACGGCGAGCTGGAGTTCCTCGGCCGGGCCGACCGGCAGGTCAAGGTGCGCGGCTTCCGCATCGAGCCCGGCGAGATCGAGGCCGCCCTGACCCGTGACCCCGGCGTCCGCGAGGCCGTCGTCGTGGTCCGCGAGGAGGAACCCGCCCGCGGCCGGCTCGTCGGCTACGTCACCCCCGCCGACCCGGCCCGCCGACCCGAGCCGGCCCGGCTGCGCGCCGCCCTCGCCGCCGCCCTGCCGGCCCACATGGTGCCCTCCGCCGTCGTCGTCCTGGACGCGCTGCCGCTCACCCCGCAGCACAAGACCGATCTGCGGGCCCTGCCCGCCCCCGGCGGCACCCGGACCGAGGAGCACGTCGAGCCGCGCACCGACGGCGAGCGGGCCCTGGCCGCCATCTGGGCCGACGTCCTCGGCGTCGACGCCGTCGGCGTCACCGACGACTTCTTCGACCTGGGCGGCGACTCGATCCTCGCCGCCCGCACCCTCACCCGGATCCGGGAGACCCTCGGCGCCCGGCTCTCCCTGCGCGACGTGTTCACCGCACGGACCGTCGCCGCGCTCGCCCCGCTGGCCGCCGAGCCGTCCGCCGCCGAGCCCCCGGACCCGATCCCCGCCGCCCCGCGCGGCGAGCCCGTCCCGCTCTCCAGCGCCCAGCGGCGCCTGTGGTTCCTCGACGACCTCACCGACGGCGGCACCGAGTACAACACCGGCGTGGCGCTGCGGCTGCGCGGCCCGCTCGACACGCCGGCCCTGCGCCGCGCCCTGGACCGGCTCGCCGCCCGCCACGACTCCCTGCGCACCACCTTCGCCACCGTCGACGGCCAGGGCGTCCAGACGGTCGCCCCCGAGGCGGTACTGCCCCTGCGCACCGCCGACGTCGGGCAGCTCCCGGACGACCGGCGGGACGAGGCCGTCGAGCGCCTGCTGACCGACGAACTGCGCCGCCCCCACGACCTGACGACCGGACCCCTGACCCGGGCGCTGCTGGTCCGCCGCGCACCCGAGGACCACGTCCTGCTGCTGGCCCAGCACCACATCGTCACCGACGGCTGGTCGACCGGCGTCCTGACCCGGGACCTGACGGCGCTCTACCGCGCGGAGGCCGGCGGCGAACCGGACGGCCTCCCCGAACCGGGCGTGCAGTACCCGGACTTCGCGCTGTGGGAGCGCGAGCGGCGCACCGGCGAGGCGGACGCCGACGACCTCGCCTACTGGAAGCGCCACCTGGCCGGTATGCAGCAGCTCGAACTGCCCACCGACCGGCCCCGTCCGGCGGTGCGCACCACCGAGGGCGCGGCACACCGCCACCACCTCCCGGAACACCTGGTGGACCGGCTGCGGCGGCTGGCCGCGAGCCGCGGCACGACCGTCTTCACGCTGTTCGCCGGGGCGGCGGCCGTGCTGTTCTCCCGCTACTCCGGGCAGCGGGACGTGGTGTTCGGGACCGTCACCAACGGGCGGGGCCGCCGCGAACTGGAGGACGTGACGGGCTTCTTCGCCAACACCGTCGTGCTGCGCGCCGAGGTCGACGACGCCCTCACGGTCGACCGGTTCGTCGCGTCCCTGCGCGCGACCGTGCTGGACGCCTTCGTGCACGACGGCGTGCCCTTCGACCGGGTGGTCGAGGAACTGGCCCCGCCCAGGGACCCCAGCCGCACTCCGCTGGTGCAGGCGCTGGTGGTGCAGCAGACGGCGCCCGCCCGGCCGCCGCTGGCGGCCGGGCTGCGGTTCGAGGAGCATCCGCTGCCCCGTCCGGCCGCCCGCTTCGACCTCGTACTGGAGTTCGCGCCGCGCGCCGACGGCGGCTGCGAGCTGACGGTCGAGTTCAACACCGGCCTGTACGAGGCGGCGACCGTGGCCCGGATGAGCAGGCAGCTGCACCGCCTGCTGGAGGGCATGGCGGACGGCCCGCAGCGGACGCTGGCCGGACTGCCGCTGCTGTCGGACGACGAACAGCGCACGCTCCTGGACTCCTGGAACCCGCCCGCGCGGGCCGGCGATGCCGCCGACGGCGCCACACTCCCGGCGCTGTTCGAGGCGCAGGTGGCCCGGACCCCCGAACGGACCGCCGTGACCTGCGGCGGGGCCCGGCTGGACTACGCCGGGCTGAACCGGCGCGCCAACCGGCTCGCCCGGCTGCTGACGGCGCACGGCGCGGGCCCGGAGTCCCTGGTGGCGCTCTGCCTGCCGCGCTCCGCGGACCTGCCGCCGGTGCTGTGGGCCGTCCTGAAGTCGGGCGCCGGCTACCTGCCCGTCGATCCCGGCTACCCGGCCGAGCGCATCCGCTTCATGCTCGCCGACGCGGCCCCCGCCCTCGTCGTCGCCACCCGGGAGACCGCCCACGCGCTCCCCGTCGACTGCGAGCCGCTGCTCCTGGACGACCTCGGGCCCCTGGTTCCGGCAGACGCCGAGGACGTCGGGCCGTTCACCGCCGGTACTCCGGATGCCGAAGCCCCGGACCCGGCCGACGCCGACCTGACCGACGCCGACCGGACCCGGCCACTGGACCCGTCCCACCCCGCCTACGTCATCTACACCTCCGGATCCACCGGCCGCCCCAAGGGCGTGGTCGTCACCCACCGCAGCGTGGCCGCGCTGGCCGCCTGGGCGAAGGAGACGTTCGGCCCGCGCGGGCTGGCCCACGTCGTCGCGTCCACCTCCCTCAACTTCGACGTCTCCGTCTTCGAGCTGCTGTGCCCCCTGCTGGCCGGCGGCAGCGTCGAGGTGGTCGCCGACCTCCCGGCCCTCGCCGACGGCTCCGGCCCCCGCCGGGCCGGACTCCTCAGCGGCGTCCCGTCCGTGCTCTCCCGCGTGCTGACCGGCGACGGCGCCGTCGAGGCCGACACCGTCGTCCTGGCCGGCGAGGCCCTGTCCGCCTCGACCGTGCGGGACATCAGGGACGCCATGCCCTCGGCCGAGGTGGCGAACATCTACGGCCCGACCGAGGCCACCGTCTACGCCACCGCCTGGTTCTCCGGCGCCACCGTCCCCGACCAGGCCCCGCCCATCGGCCGTCCCGTCGCCCGCACCCGCGCCTACGTGCTGGACCGCCTGCTGCGCCCCCAGCCCCCGGGGGTCATCGGTGAGCTGTACCTCGGTGGCGGCGGGCTGGCCCGCGGCTATCTGCGCCGCCCCGGTCTGACCGCCGCGCGCTTCACCGCCGACCCCTTCGGCGCACCCGGCGGCCGCATGTACCGCACGGGCGACCTGGTGCGCTGGACCACCGACGGTCAGCTGGAGTTCCTCGGCCGCGTCGACCAGCAGGTCAAGGTGCGCGGCTTCCGCATCGAGCTGGGCGAGGTCGAGGAGGCCCTGCGCCGCTGCACGGGCGTCGCCGAGGCCGCCGCGTCCGTCCGCGACGGCGACGGCCACCGCCGCCTGGCCGGATACGTCGTCCCCGCCCCCGGCGCCCGCGTGGAACCGGAGGCGGTGCGCCGCGAACTCGGGCGCACCCTGCCCGACTACATGGTCCCCTCGGCCGTCGTGGTGCTGGACGCCCTGCCGCTCAACCCCAACGGCAAACTGGACCGCGGCCGGCTCCCCGACCCGTCGCCCGCCGAACCCGCCGCACGCCACGTCGCGCCGCGCACCCCCGCCGAGCGGACCCTCGCCGCCATCTGGGCCGAGGTCCTGCACGTGGCGCGGGTCGGCGTCGACGACAACTTCTTCGCGCTGGGCGGCGACTCCATCCTCAGCATCCAGGTCGTGGCCCGGGCCCGGCAGGCGGGCCTCACGATCACCTCACGGGACCTCTACCGGCACCAGACGGTCGCCGCCCTGGCCCGCCGCGCCGACGAGGCGGGAAGCCGGCGGCCCGCCGCCGCGCCCGCACCCGTCGAGGCGACCGGCACCGCGCCCCTGACACCCATCCAGCACTGGCTCTTCGGCCACGCCGGCGAGCGGGCCGGGCACTTCGGCCAGACCCTCTCGGTGGAACTGCACGACGGCGTCGACGCGGCCGCGCTCCAGGACGCCCTCGACGACGTGGTCGCCCACCACGACGCCCTGCGCTCCCGCTTCCTCGCCGACGAGGCGGGCGTACGGTGGCTGATCGACGGCCCGGCCGCCCGCTGCCGCCTCACCCGCCACACCGGCCCGGACACCGACACCCCGCACCTGGGCCCGCACGACCTGCGCCACGGCCCGCTGCTCCGTGCCGTCCTGCACGACCGGGGCCCCGGCCGGCCGCACGTGCTGCACCTGGCCGTCCACCACCTCGTCGTCGACGGGGTCTCCTGGCGGCTGCTGCTGGAGGACCTCGAGCGGGCCTACCGCGCCCGCCGCGCCGGCCGGGACGGGGCGGCGGCGCTGCCCCGCAGGTCCTCCCCGCTGCGGCAGTGGGCCGAGCGCCTCGCCGCGCACGCCGCCGCCGGCGGCTTCGACGACGAGAGGGCCTACTGGACGCGGGCCACCGAGGGCGCCCGGGCCGCCCTGCCGGCGGACCGGACGGGCGCCAACACCTACGCCTCCCAGCGGTCGGTGACGGTACGCCTCACGCCCGAGGACACCGACGCGCTGCTGCGCACCCTGCCCGAGACCTACCGGACCCGGGCCAACGACGTCCTGCTCGCCGCCCTCGGCCGGGTGCTGTGCGGCTGGACCGGGCACGACCGGGTGCTGGTGGACGTCGAGGGCCACGGCCGCGAGGACCTCTTCGCCGACGTCGACACCAGCCGCACCGCCGGCTGGTTCACCACCCGCCACCCCGTCGCCCTCGCCGTCCCGTCCGAGGCGGACTGGGACACCGTGCTCAAGCGGGTCAAGGAGCAGCTGCGCGCGGTGCCCCGGCACGGCCTCGGCCACGGCCTCCTGACCCTGCCGGGCCGCGACGCCGCACCGCTCCCGGCGACCCCCGCGCAGGTCAGCTTCAACTACCTGGGCCGCTTCGGGCTCTCCGGGACCTCCGGGGCCTCCGAGGGGCTGTACGGCGGGCTGGTCCGCCCGCTGGAGCTGGACGCCGACCCCGCGACGGCGCGCCCGCACGCCCTGGAGGTCGTGGGGCTGCTGGACGGCGACGGCCTGGAGTTCACCTGGTTCTACTCCGAGGCGCTGCACCGGCGGGAGACCGTCGCGGACCTCGCGCAGCGGTTCGCCGACGCGCTGGCCGGCCTCGCCCGCCACGCGGCCCGGCCCGGCGCCGCCGGACGCACCCCCTCGGACTTCCCGCTGGCCCGGCTCGACCAGGCACAGGTCGACCGCATCGCGGGGGAGGACCCCGCCGCTCTGGAGGACGTCCACCCCCTCACGCCCACCCAGGCCGGCATGCTCTTCCACCGGCTCGCGCAGGACGACCGCGGGGTGTACTTCCAGCAGCTGACGTTCGTCCTGGAGGGCGTGGCGGATCCGGCCGTGCTGGCGGAGGCCTGGCAGCGGGTCACGGACCGTACGCCGGTGCTGCGCGCCCGCGTGGTGTGGCAGGACGTGCCCGAGCCGCTCCTCGTGGTGCAGCGCACCGCCGCCGTACCGGTGGAACTGCTGGACTGGCGCGGCCTGTCCGGCGACGCGGAGCGGGCGGAGCGGCTGCGCGACCTGCTCGAGAGCGACCGTGCCCGGGGCGTCGACCTGACGCGTGCGCCGCTCCAGCGCCTGGTGCTGGCCCGGGTCTCCGACCGCGCGGTCCGCGTCGTGTGGTCCTTCGACCACCTGATCCTGGACGGCTGGAGCCTGTTCCAGGTCCTCTCCGACGTCTTCGCCTGCCACGCCGGCCTGACGGCGGGCACCGTGGACGCCCCGCTGCCCGACCGCCGCCCCTTCGGCGACTACGTCGCCTGGCTGCGGGACCACGCCGACGGGGACGGGGCCGAACGGCACTGGCGCACCCGCCTGGACGGCCTGGGCGAGGCCACCGCGCTGCCCTTCGACCGCGAACCCCGCGAGAGCCACCGCGCGGAGTCGACGCGGGCGGTACGCGTCACGGTGCCCGGGGCCACCACCCGGACCCTGGAGAGTTTGGCCAGGAGAGCGGGCCTGACCGTGAACACCCTCGTGCAGGGCGCCTGGGCGCTGCTGCTCAGCCGTCTGGCGGCCCGCGACGAGGTGGTCTTCGGCACCACCGTCTCCGGACGGCCGCCCGAGCTGCCCGGATCCGACGCCATGACCGGCCTGTTCATCGCGACCCTGCCCGCCCGCGTGACCGTGCCACGCGACGAGCCGCTGCTCACCTGGCTGGGCCGGCTCCAGCAGGAGCAGAGCGAGGACCGCCGCCACGGCCACGTGCCGCTGCACCGCATGAGGGCCTTCACCGAACTGCCCGAACGCGCCGCCCTGTTCGACAGCATCGTGGTGTTCGAGAACTACCCGGTCGACGACGACCTGGCCGCCGCGCACGGGCTGCGGCTCAGCGGCCTGGACGGCATCGAGACCACCAACTACCCGCTCGGCCTGGTCGCCTACCCCGGCCCGGAACTCGCCCTGCGCCTCGGCTACGACCCGGACCTCTTCGACGCCGCCACCGTCGAGCGGATGGCCGAGTACCTCACCGTCCTGCTGGAGGGCTTCGCCACCGCACCCGACAGCGCGCCCGCCCACCTGTCCCTGCTGACGGCCGCCCGGCGCGAGCAGGTGCTCCATGCGTGGAACGACACCGCCACCCACGCCCCCGCGGCGACCACCGCGGACCTGTTCGCCGCGCAGGTGCGGCGCACCCCCGACGCCGTGGCGCTGCTGGCCGGCGAGGAGCGGCTCACCTACCGCGAACTCGACGGCCGGGCAGCGGCACTGGCCGGCCGGCTGGCCGCGCTCGGCGTCCGCCCGGAGGTCCCCGTCGGCGTCCTGATGGACCGCTCGGTCGGCCTCGTCGTCACCCAGGCCGCCCTCGCCCGCCTCGGCGGCGTGTACGTCCCGCTCGACGGCAGGGCGCCGCGGGAGCGGCTGCGCACGATGCTCGCCGAAGCCGGGGCCGGCCTGCTGCTCACGGACGGGGCCTGGGAGGAGACGGCCGCCGCCCTGCTCCCGCGGGGCCGTGTGCTGCGGCCGGACGACGACGTCGCCGCCGTGGCCCCGGCCCTCGCGGACGCGCCGCGCGTGCACCCGGACAACGTCCAGTACCTCATGTTCACGTCCGGCTCCACCGGCACCCCCAAGGGCGTGGCGGTGCGGCAGCGGGACGTCGCGGCGCTCGCCCTCGACCGCGCCTTCGCCGCCCACGACCGGGTCCTCGTGCACTCCCCGCACGCCTTCGACGCCTCCACCTACGAGGTGTGGGTGCCGCTGCTGCGCGGCGGCACGGCCGTGCTCGCCCCGCCGGGGGACCTGGACGCCGCCGCCGTGCGCCACGCGATCGGCGAACAGGGCGTGCGCTGCCTGTGGCTGACGGTCGGCCTGTTCCGCCTCCTCGCCCAGGAGGACCCCGCCTGCCTGCGCGGCGCGCGGGAGGTGTGGACCGGCGGCGACGCCGTGCCCGGCTCCGCCGTGCGACGCGTGCTGGACGCCTGCCCCGGCCTCGCCGTCGTCGACGGATACGGCCCCACCGAGACCACCACCTTCGCCACCCGGCGGGTCTTCCGCGCCGGGGACGCGCTGCCCGCGACCCTGCCCATCGGCCGCCCCCTGGACGACACCCGCGTCTACGTCCTGGACGGCGCGCTCCGGCCGCAACCGCCGGGCGTCCCGGGCGAGCTGTACCTCGCGGGCGCCGGACTGGCCCGTGGCTACGCCGGGCGCCCCGGCGCGACGGCGGCCCGCTACCTGGCCGACCCGTACGGCCCGCCCGGCGGACGGATGTACCGCACCGGCGACCTCGTGCGCTGGAGCGCCGACGGCGAACTGCACTTCGTGGGACGCGCCGACGACCAGATCAAGATCCGCGGCTTCCGCGTCGAACCCGCCGAGATCGAGGCCCGGCTCACCGCGCACCCGGCGATCACCGAGGCGGTGGTGTCGGTGTCGCGGCACGCGGGCCGCAAGCGCCTGGTCGCCCACCTGGTGCCCGCTCCCGGCGCGGTGGTGCCGCCGGCGACCGGACTGCGGGACCGCCTGTCCGCCGAACTGCCCGACTACATGGTCCCCGCCGCGTTCGTCACCGTGCCGGAGCTGCCCCTGACCGCGAACGGCAAGGTCGACCGGCGGCGCCTGCCCGAACCCGACCTGTCGGCGGCGGCCGGCACCGCCCACCGCGCGCCGCGCACCGAGGCCGAGCGGGTGCTCGCCGGTATCTGGGCCGAACTCCTCGGCGTGGAACGGATCGGCGCCGACGACAACTTCTTCATGCTGGGCGGCGACTCGATCGTCAGCATCCAGGTCGTCTCCCGCGCCCGCGCCGCGGGGCTCGCACTGACCCCGCGGGACCTGTTCCGGCACCCCACGCTCGCCGCCCTGGCCACCGCCGCGACCGGCGCCGCCGCGGCCGTCGCGGACACCGGCCCGGTCACCGGTGAGGTCGGGCTCACCCCCGTACAGCGCTGGTTCCTCGACGCCGAGCCGCCGCGCCCGGAGTACTTCGACCAGTCCGTGGTCGTCGAGACGGCCGGGGACGTGGACGCCGGCGCGCTGGGCGCCGCCCTGGCCGCGCTGTGGACCCACCACGACGCCCTGCGCGCCCGCTTCACCCGCGCCGCGGACGGCACCTGGCACCAGGAGTACGCCGCCCCGGACGCCGGTGCGCCGGAGCTGCTGCGGGTGCACGACCTGAGCGGTCTCGGCGCGCGGGCCGCCGAGGAGGCCGAGGCCCGCCTCTCGCACGAGGCGCACACCGGCTTCCGGCTGGACACCGGCCCGCTGCTCGCCGCCCGGCTGTTCACCGGCCGGGACCGGGCCGCGCGCCTGCTGCTGACCGCCCACCACCTGGTCGTCGACGGCGTCTCCTGGCGCGTCCTGCTGGAGGACCTGGAGACCGCCTACCGGCAGGCCCTGGCCGGCGAGCGGATCCGGCTGCCGCAGCGCACGACGTCCGTGCGGGAGTGGGTACGGCGGCTCACCCGGCGCGCCGGCGAGGGCGACCTCGCCGCTCAGCGCGCCCACTGGGAGAGCGTGTCGCGGCACTGCGCCGACCCGCTGCCGGTGGACCTCGACGGCGGCAACACCGTCGCCGACCTGCGCGCGGTCACCGTGCGCCTGGACCGCCGGCGGACCGACGACCTGCTGCGCAGGGTTCCCGGCGTCTACCGCACCCGTATCGACGACGTCCTGCTGACCGCCCTCGGCCGGGTGCTGGCCGACTGGACCGGCCGGACCACCGTCGCCGTGCAACTGGAGGGGCACGGCCGTGAGGACCGGCTCTTCGACGACCTCGACCTGTCCCGCACGGTCGGCTGGTTCACCAGCCTCTTCCCGGTCGCCCTCGACCTGCCCGAGGGGGACTGGGGCGCCGCGCTGAAGTCCGTGAAGGAACAGCTGCGGGCCGTGCCCGACCGGGGCGTCGGCCACGGCGCCCTGCGTCACCTGGCGGGCGACGAGCGGCTCGCGGCCGCACCGCCGCCCGGCATCAGCTTCAACTACCTGGGCCGCTTCGACTGGTCGGCCGGCGGCGGCGCGCTGGTGCGGGCCGTTCCCGGCGGACTGGGCGGCGCCGAGGACCCCGGGGCGCCGCGTCCGCACCTGCTGGACGTGGTGGCCCGCGTGGAGGACGACGAACTGGAGATCACCTGGCACTACAGCGCCGGACGCCACCGCGAGGAGACGGTCGCCTCCCTCGCCGGGGGCATGCTGCGGGCGCTGGAGGAGATCGTCGCGCACTGCGCCGCCCCGGACGCCGGCGGCCGCACCCCCTCGGACTTCCCGCTGGCCCGGCTCGACCAGGCCGCCGTCGACCGGCTCGTGGGAGACGGACGCACCGTCGAGGACGTGTACCCCCTGACGCCGATGCAGGCGGGCATGCTGTTCCACAGCCTCATGGACCCCCGGGCCCGCACCTACGTGAACCAGGCGCAGATGGTGCTGCACGGCGTCACCGACCCGCACGCGCTCGCCGAGGCCTGGCAGCGCACGGCGGACGCCAACCCGGTCCTGCGCACCCGCCTGGCGTGGCAGGAGGCCGCCGAGCCCCTCCAGGTGGTGCAGCGGCGGGCCGTCGTGCCCGTCGCCCACCACGACTGGTCCGGCCGGCCCGCCGAGTGGTGCGCGCGGGAGACGGAGGCGCTGGTGGAGGCGGACCGGAGCGCCGGGATCGACCTCGGTGCCGCCCCGCTCATGCGGCTGACGCTGATCCGCCTCGGACCGGACCGGGTGCGCATGGTGTGGACGTTCCACCACGTCCTGCTCGACGGCTGGAGCGCGGCCCAGGTGTTCGACGAGGTGGGCGAGCGGTACGCGGCCCTGACCGCCGGACGCCGCCCGCAGGTGCCCGGCCGGGCGCCCTTCGCCGACTACCTGCGGTGGCTGGCCGTCCAGGACACCGGCCGTGCGGAGCGCCACTGGCGGGAGACCCTCGCCGGGTTCACCGCCCCCACCCCGCTGCCGCGCGACCGGCACCCCGCCGAGGCCCACCGCGCGTCCTCCTCGGGAACGGTCCGGGTGGCCCTCGGGCGGGAGGTGTCGGCGCGGCTGAAGGAGACCGCGCAGCGGGCCGGGCTGACCGTCAACACGGTGCTCCAGGGCGCCTGGGGGCTGCTGCTGCACCACTACGGCGGCGGTGACGACGTCGTCTTCGGCACCACCGTGTCCGGCCGCCCGGCCGAACTGCCCGGCGTGACCTCCATGGTGGGCCTGTTCATCAACACCCTGCCCGCCCGGCTGCGGATCGACGGCGACCGCCCCCTGCTGGAGTGGCTGCGCGAGGTCCAGGCCGCCCAGTCGGAGGCCCGCCGCCACGACTTCGTCTCCCTCGCCCAGGTGCAGACCTGGAGCGAGGTGCCCGGCGGCACCAACCTCTTCGACAGCATCGTCGTCTTCGAGAACTACCCGTTCGACGAGGGCGCCCTGGCCCGGCACGGGCTCGCCGTCGAGCAGGAACGCGACCTGGAGCCGACCAACTACCCGCTCAGCGTGGTCGTCGCCCCCGGCGAGGACGTGACGGTGTCCCTCGACCACGACCCGGCGGCCTTCGACGCCGCCACCGTCGAAGGGCTCGGCGCGAGCCTGCGCACGCTGCTGACGGGGATCGCCGCCGACCCCGGCCGACGTGTGGCCGACCTGCCGGTGCTCGCACCGGAGGAGGGGCGCCGTCTGCTGGACCGGCTCGCGGGATCGGGGGCGAGGCTGCCGCGGCGCACCCTCCCGGACGCCTTCGCGGCGCAGGCCGCCCGCACCCCCGACGCCCCGGCCGTGACCGCCGGCGCCGAGCACCTGACGTACCGGCAGCTCGACGAGCGCGCCAACCGGCTGGCCCGCCTGCTGACCGAGGCGGGGGCCGGACCGGAGCGGTTCGTCGCGCTGGCCCTGCCCCGCACCGCCGACCTGGTCGTGGCACTCTTGGCCGTCCTCAAGAGCGGCGCCGCCTACCTGCCCCTCGACCCCGGCCATCCGGCGGAGCGCATCGCGTTCCTCTTCGAGGACGTACGGCCCGACGCGGTGATCACCTGCGCGGAGACCTCCGGGCGGCTGCCGGACGGCCCGTACACCCGGATCGACCTGGACGACCCGGCCTGCGCCGGGCGGCTGGCCGCCGCGTCCGCCGCCCCCGTCGGCGACGGCGAGCGGCGCGGCGGGCTGCTGCCGGACCACCCCGCCTACGTCATCCACACCTCCGGTTCCACCGGCCGCCCCAAGGGCGTCGTCGTCCCGCACGCCTCGGTGGTGGCGCTGGCCGACTGGGCCGCCGCCGAGTTCACCGGCCGCGGGCTCTCCCACGTGGTGGCCTCCACGTCGCTCACCTTCGACGTGTCGGTGTTCGAGATCCTCTCGCCGCTGCTGGCGGGCGGCCACGTCGAGGTCGTCCGCGACCTGCTGGCCCTCGCCGAACGGCCCGGGCCGTGGCGGGCGGGACTGCTCAGCGCCGTCCCCTCCGCCCTGGGCCGCCTGCTGGCCGAGGACACCGTGCACGTCACGGCCGACACCGTCGTCCTGGCCGGCGAGGCGCTGCCCGCCCGCACCGTCCGCCGGGTGCGCGAAGCGGTCCCCGGCTGCCGGGTCATGAACATCTACGGCCCCACCGAGGCCACCGTCTACGCCACCGCCTTCCCCTGCGACCCGGCCGACCCCGACCGGGACCCGCCCATCGGCCGGCCCGTCGGCGGCACCCGCGCCTACGTCCTCGACGCCCGTATGCGCCCCGTGCCCGCCGGGGCGCCCGGCGAGCTGTACCTCGCCGGGACCGGCGTGGCCCGCGGCTACCTCAACCGGCCCGGCCTGACCGCGTCCCGCTTCCTTGCCGACCCCTTCGGCCCGCCCGGCAGCCGCATGTACCGCACCGGCGACCTGGTCCGCTGGACGGCCGACGGCGACCTGCTGTACCTCGGCCGGAGCGACGACCAGGTGAAGGTGCGCGGCTTCCGCATCGAGCTCGGCGAGGTGGAGGCCGCGCTGGCCCGGCACCCGGAGGTGGCCGCGGCCGCCGCCCGGGTCGTGGAGCACGACGGCCACAAGCGCCTCGTGGGCTACGCCGTGCTTCGCGGCGACGCCGCCCCGGCCCCGGCCGACCTGCGTGCCTTCCTCGCCCGGACGCTGCCCGACCACCTGGTCCCGGCGGTCGTGGTACCGCTGGAGCGGCTGCCGCTGGGCGCCACCGGCAAGCTGGACCGGCGGGCCCTGCCCGAACCGGTGTGGTCGGCCGCCACCACGGAGGGCACCCGGCCGCCGCGCACCGCCGCCGAGCGGACGCTCGCCGCCATCTGGTCCGAGGTGCTGGGCGTGCCCGAGGTCGGCGCGGGCGACAACTACTTCGCGCTCGGCGGCGACTCCATCCTCGGCATCCGGATCGTCTCCGCCGCCCGCCGGGCCGGACTCGCGCTGACGCCCCGGCACCTCTTCCAGCACCAGACGGTCGCCGAACTGGCCGCTGCTGCCGAGGAGTCGCTGGACGCGACGGCCACCGCCGACCAGGGCCCGGTGGTGGGGGACGTCCCCCTCACCCCCGTACAGCACTGGCTGCTCGACACCCTCACCGGAGACCCGGCCCGCTTCACCCAGGCGCTCTCCTTCGAGCTGGCCTCCGACGCCGACGAGACGCTGCTGCGCGCCGCCCTCGCGGCGGTGCTGGAGCAGCACGACGCGCTGCGCATGCGCTGTGCACCGGCCGGTGACGGGCGGTGGCGCCAGTACGGCACCCCGCCCGGCGCCGCACCGCACCTGGAGGTGCACGACACACCCGGGGACGAGGAACTGGACGCCGTGGCCGCCGAGCTGTCCTCCGGATTCGACCTGGCACGGGGGCCGCTGCTCAAGGCCGCCCTGTGCCGCCGGGACGGCCACCGGCCGCCCGTGCTGCTGCTGGCCGCCCACCACCTGGGCGTCGACGCGGTGTCCTGGCGCGTGATCCTGGAGGACCTCGACGCCGCCCACCGCGCGCTGCGCGCCGGTGCCACGCCCGACCTGGGGGCGAAGACGACGTCCTTCCGCGCCTGGGCCCGGCGCCTGGCCGCGCACACCGCCGACGGCGGCTTCGACGACGAGATCGCGTACTGGAGCGGCCTGCGCCCCACCGCCCTGCCCACCGACCTCACCGGCGGCAACACCGCCGCCGACGAGGAGACCGTCACGGTGGGCCTGGACGGCGAGGACACCCGCCGGCTCCTGAAGGACGTGCCGGACGTCTACCGCACCCGCGTCAACGACGTCCTGCTGTGCGCCCTCGGCCGGGTCCTGGCCCGCTGGACGGGACGGGACCGGGTGGTGGTCGCGCTGGAGGGCCACGGCCGCGAGGACCTCTTCGACGACGTCGACCTCGCCCGCACCGTCGGCTGGTTCACCACGATGTTCCCCGTGGGCCTCGACGTGCCGCGCGGCGCGGACCTCGGGACCGCGCTGAAGACGGTCAAGGAGAACCTGCGGGCCGTGCCGCGCGGGGGAGTGGGCTACGGCGCGCTGCGCCACCTGCACCCCACGGCGGGACGCGAACTGCCCGGCCTGCCGCAGGTGGGCTTCAACTACCTGGGACAACAGGACCGGAACGCGCCCGAGGGCGGTCTGCTGGGCGCGCCCCACGGCGGGCTGACCGGAGGCATGGACCCCTCGGCGGACCGGCCGCACCTCCTCGACGTCCTCGGCCGGGTCACCGGCGGGCGGCTGGAGTTCACCTGGTCGTACTCCCGGCGGGTGCACCGGCACGACACCGTCGCACGCCTCGCCGAGGAGACGGCGGAGGAACTGCGGCGGATCGTCCGGCACTGCGCCGGACCGGGCGCGGGCGGCCGCACCCCGTCCGACTTCCCGCTCGCCCGCCTGGACCAGGCCGCCGTCGACCGGCTCGCCGGCGACGGGCGCGACGTGGTGGACATCTATCCCCTCACCCCCACGCAGACCGGCATGGTCGTGCACGGCATGGACGAGCCCGGCGAGGGCCTGTACACCGAGCAGATCACCTTCGTCGCGGACGGCGTGCGCGAGCCCCGGCTGCTGGCGGCCGCCTGGCAGCACGTCGTGGACCGCACGCCCGTACTGCGGACCGCCGTGGCGCTGGGCGGGGTTCCGGTCCCGCTCCAGACCGTGCACCGCCACGTCACCCTGCCGGTCACCGAACTCGACTGGAGCGGTCTGGACCCGGCCCGGCGGGACGCGGCGCTGCGGCGGCTGCTCGACGAGGACCGCGCCCGCGGCATCGCCCTGGACCGCCCCCCGCTGCTGCGCGTCACCCTCATCAGGCTCGGCCCCGACGAGGTGCGCGTGGTGTGGACCTTCCACCACGTCCTGCTGGACGGGTGGAGCGTCTTCCACGTGCTGTCGGACGTGCTGGCCGCGCACGCCGCGCTCGCCGCGGGCGACGAGCCGCGGCTGCCCGGGCGGCGGCCCTTCGCGGACTACGCCGCCTGGCTGGCCGGCCGGGACACCGCCGCCGCCGAGGAGCACTGGAGGGCCGCCCTCGCGGGCTGCGCCGCGCCCACCCCGCTGCCGTACGACCGCCGGCCCGCCCCGGGCGCCGCCGCCCGGTCGGGGACCTGGCTGTCCCGGCGGCTCGGCGCCGAGGGCACGGCCCGGCTGACGGAGTTCGCCCGCCGCCACCGGCTCACCCTCAACACGCTGGTGCAGGGCGCCTGGGCGCTGCTGCTGGCGCGTTCCTGCGGCGAGCGGGAGGTGTGCTTCGGCACCACCGTCTCCGGCCGGCCCGCCGGTCTGACGGGCGCCGACACCATCACCGGCCTGTTCATCACCACCCTGCCCGCGCGGGTCGCCGTGGACGAGTCCGTGCCGTGCGCCGCGTGGCTGCGGGAGCTCCAGGCGGCCCGCGCGGAGGACCGGCGCTTCGACCACGTACCGCTGACGGACCTGCACCAGTGGAGCGAACTGCCCCCGGGGACGGCCCTCTTCGACAGCCTGCTGGTGTTCGAGAACTACCCGGTCGGCGACGCCACCGCCGGTGCGCACGGCGTGCGCGTCCGGGACCTCGACGCCCGCGAGGCCACCAACTACCCGCTCACCGTGGTGATCTCGCCCGGCGAGGAGCTGAGCGTGGAACTCGGCTACGACCCCCGGTACTTCGAGGAGACCACGGCCCGGTCGCTGGCCGACCGGCTGACGCACACCCTGACCGCCCTGGCCGCCTCCGGTGACCTGGCGCCGCTGCACACGGTCGACGTGCTGCCGCCCGCCGAACGGCACCGGCTGCTGCACGGTTCCGCCCGCCCCGGGCTGCCGCCGGTGACCCCGGCGACGCTGCCCGCGCTGATCGAGGCCGCCGCCGACCGGTGGCCCGACCGGACCGCCCTGGAGGCGGGGGAGTCCCGGCTGACCTTCGGCGAGCTGGAGGAGCACGCCGACCGGCTGGCGCACCGGCTGATCGCGCGCGGGGCCGGGCCCGGCGACATCGTCGCGCTGGTGCTGCCGCGCTCGGCGGACATGGTGATCGCCCAGCTCGCCGTCGCCAAGGCGGGCGCCGCCTTCCTCCCGGTGGACCCGGGCTACCCGGCCGAACGCGTCGCGCTGATGCTGCGCGACGCGGACCCCGCCCTCACCCTCACCGCCGAGGAGGTCGCCGCCCTGCTCGCCGCGGCGCCCGACGGCACGCCCGGCCACCGGCCCACCGACACCGACCGCCTCCGCCCGCTCCACCTCGACGACCCCGCGTACGTCATCTACACCTCCGGCTCCACCGGCACCCCCAAGGGCGTCGTCGTCACCCACCGCGGACTGGCCGGCTTCGCCGCCGCCGAGGCCGCGCACTACCAAGTACGCGTCGGCGACCGGGTGCTGGCCTTCGCCACGCCCAGCTTCGACGCCTCCGTGCTGGAGCTGTGCGCGTCCCTGCCGAGCGGCGCGGCCCTCGTCGTACCGCCGACCGGCCCGCTGCTCGGCGCCGAGCTGGCCGGCTTCCTGCGCGCCGCGCGCATCACGCACACCCTGCTGCCGCCCGCCGCGCTCGCCACCCTCCCGCCGGACACCCCCGGCACCCTGCCCGACCTGCACACCCTGATCGTCGGCGCGGACGCCTGCCGGGCCGAACTGGTCGCCCGGTGGGCCCCGCACCACCGCATGGTCAACTCCTACGGGCCCACCGAGGCGACCGTCGTCGCCACCTGGTCGGACCCGCTGGAACCGGACGGCACCGCGCCGCCCATCGGCCGCGCGCTGCCCGCCACCGCCGCCTACGTCCTCGACGCGCGCCTGCGCCCCGTCCCCGACGGCGTGCCCGGCGAACTGTGGCTCGCCGGACCGGCCCTGGCCCGCGGCTACCTGGGCCGCCCCGGCCTGACGGCGGCCCGCTTCACCGCCGACCCGTTCGGGGAGCCCGGCAGCCGCATGTACCGCACCGGCGACCTGGTCCGCCGCGACGCCCGCGGCGAACTGCACCACCTCGGACGCACCGACCACCAGCTCAAGCTGCGCGGCCACCGCATCGAGGCCGGCGAGGTGGAGGCGACCCTGGTGCGCCACCCCGCGGTGCTGGACGCCGTGGTGAGCGTGCGCGAGGACGAACCGGGACTGCCGCGCCTGGTGGCGCACCTGCTCCTCGCGCCCGGCGCCGGGCCCCCCGCGGGCGCGGAACTGCGGGCCTTCGCCGCCCGCACCCTGCCCGGCCCCATGGTGCCCTCGGCGTTCGTGACGCTGGAGGCGTTCCCGCTCACGGAGAACGGCAAGACCGACCGGGCCGCGCTGCCCGCGCCCGGCCCACAGACGCAGGAGCGGACCGCCGGGCACGTGCCGCCCCGCACCCCCACTGAGGAGGCCGTCGCCGCGCTGTGGGAGGAGGCCCTGGAGACCACCGTGGGCGCCGAGGACGACTTCTTCGACCTGGGCGGCGACTCCCTGCGCGCCCTGCGCATCGCCGCCCGCGCCAACGACACCTTCGGCGTGACCCTCACGCCCCGCGACGTCCTGGTCAACCGCACCGTGGCCGCCCTGGCGGACCTGGTGGAGGAACAGGTGCTGAGCGAACTCGAAGCCGCCGCACGCGGCGACAGCGACCACGACGAACGGTGAGGACCGGACAACCATGACGTCTTCGAAGTCAGACCGCGCCGAGGCCCTGCCGCAGGACCTGAGGGAAGCGCTCCGCCGCCGGCTCGCCGGACGGGCCGCCGGTACTCCCGGCACCCCCGGCGCCGCCGCCCCGCAGGGCATCCCGCGGGCGGACCGCACCCGGCCGCTGCCCCTGTCCTTCGCCCAGCAGCGCCTGTGGTTCCTGGACCGGCTGCGCCCCGGCGACCCGCGCTACAACAGCGCCGTCGCGCTGCGCCTGACCGGGACCCTCGACCACGCCGCGCTGTCCGGCGCGCTGGAGCACGTGGTGGAGCGGCACGAGGCGCTGCGCACCACGTTCCGGGAGACCGACGGCGCACCCGTGCAGACCGTGCACCCCGCCGGGTCGCTCCCGCTGCCCGTGAGGGACCTGACGGCCCCCGGCGACGGACCGGCCGACCTGGACGCGGTGCTGCTCGCCGAGTACGAGCGCCCCTTCGACCTGCACACCGGGCCGCTGCTGCGCGCCCTGCTGCTGCGGGAGTCGCCCGACGCGCACGTCCTGCTGCTGACGGCCCATCACATCGTCACCGACGGCTGGTCGATGGGCGTGCTGCTGCAGGAGCTGTGCGCCGCCTACGACGCCCTCGCGCGGGGCGAACGGCCCGCGCTGCCGCCGGTGGCCGCGCAGTACCCGGACTTCGCCGTCTGGCAGCGCGAGCGGCTGTCCGGGTCCCGGCTGGAACGGCGACTGGCGCACTGGAAGGAGCGGCTGTCCGGGGCGGTGGCGCCCGAGCTGCCGCTGGACCGGCCGCGCCGCGGCGAGGAGTCCGGCGCGGGCGCCGTGCACACCTTCACCGTCCCCGCGGCCACCACGGCCCGCCTCAAGCACCTCGCGGCCGAGCAGCACACCACCCTGTTCACCGCCCTGGTCGCCGCCTGCCAGGCCCTGCTGGCCCGCTGGTCCGGGCAGGACGACATCACCGTCGGCTCGCTGACCCCCGGACGCGGGCGCACCGACCTGGAGCGGGCCGTCGGGTTCTTCGTCGACACCGTCGTGCTGCGCACCCGCGTCGAGGCCGGAGGTTCCTTCCGCGAGCTGCTCGCCGCCGCCGCGGACACCGTCAACGACGCCTTCGCGCACGGCGACACGCCGTTCGAGCGGCTGGTGGAGGCCGTCGGTACGACCCGGGAGGCGGGCCGCAACCCCCTGTTCGACGTGATGGTCCTGCTGCACCCCGCGCCGCCCGCCGCACCCGACCCGCACGGCCTGGCCACCGCCCCGGTCGCCGTGCCCCGGCGGGCCGCCACGTTCGACCTGAGCGTGGAGTTCGTCCCGGACGGGGACGGGCTGACCGGTCTGCTGGAGTACCGCACCGACCTGTTCGACGCGGCCACCGCCGCACGCATGGCGGACCAGCTGCTGCGCGTCCTGGACGGCGCCACGGCCGCACCGGACCGGCCGCTGGGCGCCCTGCCCCTGCTCTCGCCCCGGCAGGAGCGGCAGGTCACGCGGGACTGGAACGCGACCGCGCGGCCCGTGCCCGAGGAGACCCTGCCCGAGCTGTTCGCACGGCAGGCCGCCCGCGCCCCGCACGTCACCGCCCTGGTCGCCGGGGACGTGACCCTGGACCACGCGACGCTCGACGCGCGCGCCGACCGGCTGGCCCGCCACCTGGTCGCGCGCGGCGCGGGCCCCGAGCGCCTGGTCGCCCTCCGGCTGCCGCGCACCGCCGACATGATCGTGGCGATCCTCGCCGTCTGGAAGGCCGGCGCCGGCTACCTGCCCCTGGACCCGGCGCTGCCCGAGGAACGGGTGCGGTTCCTGCTGGACGACGCGAGACCCGCGCTCGTCCTGGACGAGGCCGCGCTGCGGGACGTCCCCGACACGCCCTCCGGCGCACTGACGGCGCCGGACCCCGACACCACCGCCTACGTCATCTACACCTCCGGCTCCACCGGCCGCCCCAAGGGCGTGACCGTGACGCACCGGTCCCTGGCCAACCTCCTGGCGGGCCATCGCGAGGGCTTCGTCGCCGAGGCGGGCGGCGGGCCGCTGCGGGTGGCGCTGACGGCGTCGTTCTCCTTCGACACCTCGCTGGAGGGCGTGCTGCTGATGGCCGACGGCCACCCGCTGCACCTGGTCGACGAGACGACCCGGCTGGACGCCGCCGCACTGGTCGAGTACGTCGTCGGGCACCGCATCGACTTCCTCGACCTGACCCCCACCTACCTGCGCCAGCTGCTGCCCGCCGGACTGCTCACCGACCCGCGCCACCGCCCCCGGGTGCTGATGCTCGGCGGCGAGGCCGTCGGACCCGGCCTGTGGCGGGAGCTGGCGAACCGGCGGGACGTGGCCGCGTACAACTTCTACGGGCCCACCGAGTGCACGGTCGACGCCCTGGCCTGCCGCATCGAGGGCGACGGCCGCCCGACCGTCGGCCGGCCGCTGCCCAACGTGCGCGCCTACGTCCTCGACGACCGGCTCCAGCCCGTACCGCCCGGAGTCGGCGGCGAGCTGTACCTGGCCGGCGTGCAGCTGGCGCGCGGCTACACCGGCCGCCCGGGGCTGACCGCCGCACGGTTCCTGCCCGACCCGTTCGGCGAGCCCGGCGCCCGCATGTACCGCACCGGCGACCTGGCCCGCTGGACCGCCGACGGACGCCTGGACCACCTGGGGCGCGCCGACGACCAGGTCAAGGTGCGCGGCCACCGCATCGAGCCCGGCGAGGTCGAGGCGGCCCTGACCGACCAGCCCGCGATCGCCGCCGCCGCGGTCGTCGCCGTCACCGACCCGCACGGCCACACCCGGCTCGCCGCCTACCTCGTCCCCGCCGACCGCGAGGCGCCGCCCGCCGCCGCCGACGTGCGGGCGGCCTGCCGGCGCGTCCTGCCCGACCACATGGTGCCGTCCTCCTTCACCGTGCTCGACGCCCTGCCGACGACCGTCAGCGGCAAGGCCGACCGGCGTGCCCTGCCCGCCCCCGACCTCGACGGCGGCGAACGCGACCGGGAGTTCGTCGCCCCGCGCACCCCCGAGGAGGAGACCCTCGCCCGCATCTGGGCCGAGGTGCTGGGCGCGAGCCGGGTCGGCGCGACGGACAACTTCTTCGAGCTGGGCGGCGACTCCATCCTCAGCATCCAGGCCGTCTCCCGCGCCCGCGCGGCGGGCCTGAACCTGTCCTCGCGGGACGTCTTCCGCCACCAGACCGTCGCCGACCTCGCCGCCGCCGCGGCCCCGCGCACCGCCGACGCGCCCGCACCCCGGCCACCGCGCGAGGAGGGCCCGGCACCGCTGACGCCGGTCCAGGAGTGGTTCTTCGCCGCGCACGGCACGCACGGCACGCACGGCACGCACGCCACGCAGGGCCCGCTGCGGCACTTCAGCATGTCGATGCTGCTGGACCTGCCGTACGACCTGGACGAACAGGCCCTGGAGCGCGCCCTGGAGGCGCTGGTCGCCCACCACCCCGCGCTGCGCACCCGCTTCGCCCGCTCGGGGGACACCTGGCGCCAGCACCCCGGCGACGGCGACGGCCCGGTCACGGTCACCGGCCTGCTCACCCGCCACGACCTCTCCCGCGCCGCCGACACGAGAGCCGCCCGCGAGGAGGCCGCCGAAGCCGCCCGCGCCGCCCTCGACCCGGCCACCGGCACCCTGCTGCGCGCCGCCCTGCTGACCCGCTCCGGAGCGCGCCCCCAGCTCTTCCTGACCGCCCATCACCTGGCCGTGGACAGCGTCTCCTGGCGCATCCTCCTCGCCGACCTCGCCGAGGCCTACCGGCAGGCGGCCCGGGGCGACACGATCGCACTGGAACCCGTCCCCACGCCGTTCGCCGACTGGGCCGCGCACCTGGCCCGCCGGGTGCGCGCCGGCGACCTCGACACCGACCTGCCGCACTGGACGGCCGAGGCCGCCGAACCCCGTACCCCGCTGCCCGTGGACCGCCCCGGCACCCCCCTGGCCGGCTCGGTCCGCACCCTGCGCACCCGCGTGGACCGCGCCACCACCGGCGCCCTGCTGCGCCAGGTGCCCGCGGTCTACCGCACGCAGGTCAACGACGTGCTGCTCAGCGCGCTCGGCCGGGTCCTCGCCGACTGGACGGGCGCCGAGCGGGTGACCGTCGCCCTGGAGGGCCACGGCCGCGAGGACGACACGCTGGACCTGTCCCGCACGGTGGGCTGGTTCACCGCCCAGTACCCCGTCACCCTGGCGCCCGCCGGACCGTCCGGCGCGCCCGACTGGGGCGCCACTCTGAAGACGGTGAAGGAGCGCCTGCGGGCCGTCCCCCGGCACGGCCTGTCCTACGAGGCCCTGGCCCGCCTCGGCTCGCCCGACCCGGCTGCCCGCGCCCTGCGCGAGGTGCCGCTGCCGCAGATCAGCTTCAACTACCACGGCCAGTGGGAGGCCGGCGACGGGCGGGACTTCGCCCCGGCGGGCGAGGTGCCCGGCCGGGACATCGCCGCCGACGAGCCGCTGGACCACCTGCTGGACGTCTCCGCCGTGGTCGCCGGCGGCGAACTGGAGATCACCTGGCACTACAGCGACCAGGTGCACGACGAGGACACCGTCCGCACCCTCGCCGACGGCATGACCCGCGCGCTCGCCGCGATCGCCGAACACTGCGCCCAGCCGGGCGCGGGCGGCCGCACCCCGTCCGACTTCCCGCTGGCCCGCCTCGACCAGGACCGCCTGGACCGGCTGGTGGGCGACGGGCGGGACGTGGAGGACGTCCTGCCGCTGACCCCGCTCCAGGAGGGCATGCTCTTCCACCGGCTGGCCGGCGGCCCCGACGACGTCTACGTCGACCAGGCGGCGCTCCTGCTGGACGGCGTCGCCGACCCGCACGCCTTCGCCACGGCCTGGCAGCGCGTCACCGACCGCACACCCGCCCTGCGCACCTGCGTGGCCTGGGAGGACGTACCGGTGCCCCTCCAGGTCGTGCGCCGGGACGTACGGGTGCCGGTCACCCACCTCGACTGGCGGGACCTGGACGAGCCGGAGCGGGCCGAACGCCTCGCCCGGCTGCGGGCGGACGACCTGGCCCGCGGCATCGACCTCGCCGCCGCGCCCCTGATGCGGCTGACCATGGTCCGGTTGCCCGGCGCGCGGCTGCACCTGCTGTGGACCTCCCACCACCTGATCCTGGACGGCTGGAGCCTGGCCCAGGTGCTGACCGAGGTGTGCGAGGAGTACGCGGCCCTCACCGCCGGGACCGCGTACCGGCCGCCGGTACGGCGCCCCTTCGGCGACTACGTGCGCCGGCTCGCCGAGCAGGCCCCGGGCGACGCCCGCGCGCACTGGCGGGGCGTCCTCGCCGGCTTCGCCGCCCCCACCCCGCTGCCCGCCGACCGCCCCCTGCGCGAGGCCCACCTGGCCCGCTCAGCGGACGTGCACGTGTCCGGCCTGGACGAGGAGACGTCGGCCCGGCTGGCGCGCACCGCACGCGAGGCCGGACTCACCCTCAACACGGTCGTGCAGGGCGCCTGGGCGCTGCTGCTGGCCCGCTACGCCGCCGAGGACGACGTGGTGTTCGGCACCACCGTCTCCGGGCGGCCCGACGACCTGCCCGGCGTGGAGTCGATGGTCGGCATGTTCATCAACACCGTGCCCACCCGGGTACGCGTCGACGCCGGGCGCCCGGCCCGCGCGTGGCTGCGGGAACTCCAGGACGCCCAGGCCGAGTCCAGACGGTTCGCGGCCGTGTCGCTGGCCGAGCTGACCCGGCTGAGCGACGTGCCGTCCGGCAGCCCGCTCTTCCACAGCATGGTCGCCTTCGAGAACTACCCCTTCGACGAGGCCCGCACGGCCGGCTCCGGGGTGCGCCTGACCGAGGTGACCTCCCGCGACGCCACCAACTACCCGCTCGTCCTGCGCGCCCACCACGGCGACCGCCTCGGCTTCGACCTCGCCTACGACCCCGCCCTGTTCGACGCGGAGACCGTCCGCTCGCTCGCCGGCCGGCTGTGCCTGCTGCTCACCGGGCTGGCCGACGCCCTCGACCGGCCGCTGCGCGCCCTGCCCTGGACGACGGCCGGGGAACGGCGGCGGATGCTCACCGACTGGAACGGCACCGCACAGGGCCGCCCGGACCGGACCCTGGTGGACCTGTTCGAGGCGCAGGCCGCCCGCACGCCCGGCGCCACCGCCGTCACCTGCGGCACCGAGCACCTGGACTACGCGACGCTCGACGCCCGCGCCGGCCGGCTCGCCCACCGGCTCGCCGAACTCGGCGCCGCGCCCGAGCGGTTCGTCGCCCTCGCCCTGCCCCGCTCCTGCGACCAGGTCGTCGCGATCCTTGCCGTGCTGAAGACCGGCGCGGCCTATCTGCCGGTCGACCCGCAAGCGCCCGCCGAACGCCTCGCCCACCTCCTCGCCGACGCCGCCCCGGTGACGCTGGTGACCACGGCCGGCCCGGCGGCGAAGGCCGACGGCACCGGCGTGCCCGTCCTCCTCCTGGACGACCCGGACACCGGGGCCGACCTCGCCCGCCGCCCGGCCTCCGGTCCCGTCCCGGCCCGCCGGCCGCTGCCGGAGAGCCCCGCCTACGCCATCTACACCTCCGGCTCCACCGGCCGCCCCAAGGGCGTGGTGATCCCGCACGCCAACGTGGTGCGGCTGTTCACCCGCACGAGCCACTGGTTCGGCTTCGGCGCGGACGACGTGTGGACGATGTTCCACTCCTACGCGTTCGACTTCTCCGTGTGGGAGCTGTGGGGCCCGCTGCTGCACGGCGGCCGGCTCGTGGTCGTGCCCGACGAGACCGCCCGCTCCCCGGAGGACTTCCTGCGCCTGCTGGCGGACGAGCAGGTCACCGTCCTCAACCAGACGCCGTCCGCGTTCTACCCGCTGATCCGCGCCGACGCCGAACACCTGGAGGTCGGCGCGCGTCTCGCCCTGCGCACGGTGGTCTTCGGCGGCGAGGCCCTGGACACCGCCCGGCTCACCGACTGGTGGGCCCGCCACCCGGCCGACGCCCCGCGGCTGGTCAACATGTACGGCATCACCGAGACCACCGTGCACGTCACCCACGCCCCGCTCGACCCCGCCACCGGCGACGGCGGCCCCGCCAGCCCCATCGGCACGGCCATGCCCGACCTGCGGGTGTACGTGCTCGACGCGGACCTGGCACCCGTGCCGCCCGGCGCGACCGGCGAGCTGTACGTGGCGGGCGAGGGCCTGGCCCGCGGCTATCTGGGCCGCCCCGGCCTCACCGCCACCCGCTTCCTCGCCGACCCCTTCGGACCGGCCGGCACCCGCATGTACCGCACGGGCGACCGGGCGAAGTGGCGGGCCGACGGCACCCTGGAGTACCTGGGCCGCGCGGACGCCCAGGTGAAGATCCGCGGCTACCGCATCGAACCCGGCGAGATCGAGGCGGCCCTGCACACCCATCCCGGTGTCGCCGAGGCCGCGGTCGGCGTGTTCGAGGACGCCGCCGGGACGCGGAGGCTCGTGGCGCACGTCGTCGGCTCCGGCGGTACGGCCCCCGCGGCGGCCGGACTCCGCGCCCACCTGGAGCGCCTGCTGCCCGCCCACATGGTGCCCGCCGCCTACGTGCCGATGGACGCGCTGCCGCTCACCGTCAACGGCAAGCTCGACCGGCGCGCGCTGCCCGCGCCGGGACCGGACGGCTACGCCGCTGGCCCCGACCGGACCCCGCCGCGCACACCCGCCGAACGTGCGGTGGCCGCCGCCTGGGCGGACGTGCTGGGAGTGGGGGAGGTGCACGCCGGTGACGACTTCTTCGCGCTCGGCGGCGACTCCATCCTCGCCGTCCGCGTCACCGCCCGGCTGCGCGCCGCGTTCGGCCCCGGCGTCTCCCCGAGGCTGCTGTTCACCCGTCCCACGGTGGCCGCCCTCGCCGCCGAACTCGGCGAACCGGCCGGTGAACCGGCGGCCGGTGAGGCGTCCGACCCGCGGGCCGGTGACGCGTCCGTCCCGCCGGCCGACGCGATACCGGCGACCGGCCCCGGGACCCCGGCGCCGCTGTCGTACGCCCAGCAGCGCCTGTGGTTCCTCGACCGGTTCGAGCCCGGCGGCACCGAGTACACGACGCTGTCCGTGCTCCGCCTGCGCGGACCGCTCGACACCGGCGCCCTGAGCACCGCGCTGGACGGCCTGGTCGCCCGGCACGAATCACTGCGCACCACCTTCGCCGAAGCCGAACAGGACGGCCGGGTACGGCAGGTGGTCAACCCGCCGTACCGGGTCGACCTGCCCGTGGAGGACCTCGTCACGGCCCCGGACCCGCGGGCGGCGCTCGACGCGCTGCTGGAGCGCGAGGCCGCCACGCCCTTCGACCTGGCGGCCGGGCCGCTGCTGCGCGCCCGGCTGGCCCGCACGGCCGACGGCGAGCACGGCGGACACGGCGAGCACGGCGGACACGGCGAGCACGACGGACACGAAGAGCACGACGGACACGACGGACACGACGAACACGACGAACACGACGAGCACGTCCTCGTCCTCGCCGTCCACCACATCGTCACCGACGGCTGGTCGCTCGGCGTCCTCGGCCGGGACCTGGGCGAGCTGTACACGGCGGCCCACGAGGGCCGCCGCCCCGACCTGCCCGCGCTGCCCGTCCGGTACGCCGACCACGCCGCCTGGCAGCGCGCCCGCGCCGACGACGTCGAGCGGCAGCTCGCCCACTGGCGCGAGGTGCTGGACGGCGTCCCCCCGCTGGAGCCGCCGACCGACCGGCCGCGTCCAGCCGTACGCACCCGGGACGGCGCGCTGGTGACCTTCACCCTGCCTGCCGGGCTGACCGGCCGACTGCGCGAGCGGGCCCGGGAGGCCGACGCCACCCTGTACATGACCCTGCTGACCGCCTGCACGGCCCTGCTGTCCCGCTGGGCCGACCAGGACGACTTCGCCGTCGGCACCGTCACCGCGGGCCGGGAGCGCCCCGAACTGCACGACGTGGTCGGCATGTTCGTGAACACGCTGGTGCTGCGCAACCGGGTGCGCCCCGGCACGACGTTCCGCGCGCTGCTGGAGCAGGTGCGCGGCACCGTCCTGGACGCCTTCGCCCACCAGGACGTGCCCTTCGAGCGGCTGGTGGACGCCCTCCAGCCCGAGCGGGACACCAGCCGCACCCCCCTGTTCCAGGTCATGGTCGCCCTGCACAACCTGGGCGCCCAGGCCCCCGCGCTCCCGGACCTGGACGTCGAGCCGGTCCTGCCGCCGGTCCGGCACGCCACGTTCGACCTGGCCTTCGACTTCGTGGAGGGCGACGACGGCGTCACCGGCCACCTGGAGTACGACACCGCCCTGTTCGACGAGGACACCGTCCGCGGCCTGGCCGACCGTCTGCGGCTGCTGCTGGAGGCCGCCGCACAGGACCCCGACCGGGACGTGCGGGCACTGGAGCTGATGACCGACGCCGAGCGGCGCCGGGTGCTCCACGACTGGCAGGGGCCCCGGCTCACGGTGCCGGAGACCACCTTCCCCGCCCTGTTCGAGGCCCAGGCCGCCCGCACCCCGCACGCCACCGCCCTGGTGGCCCGGGACGCCACGCTCGGCTTCGCCGCCCTCAACGAGCGCGCCAACCGGCTCGCCCACCACCTCCTCGCCCAGGGCGTCGGTCCCGAGCGGGTGGTCGCCGTACGGCTGCCGCGCACCTCTGACCTGATGGTGGCGGTGCTCGCCGTCGCCAAGGCCGGCGGCACCCTCCTCTGCCTGGACCCCGGCCTGCCCGAGGAACGCGTCGCCCACCTCCTCGCGGACGCGGCCCCGCACACCGTGCTGACCGCCGCCGCCCTGCGCGGCACACCGTGGGACCGGCTGCCCGCCCACGACCCCACCGACCGCGACCGCCCGGCCCCGCTGCGCCCGGACCACGCCGCCTACATCGTCTACACCTCCGGCTCCACCGGCCGCCCCAAGGGCGTCGTCGTCGCACACCGCCACCTGGTCAACCTCTGCCACGACCACCGCGAAGGGCTCGTCGCCCCGCACACCGCGGACGGGGCGCGGCTGCGCGCCGCGCTGAGCGCCTCGTTCTCCTTCGACACCTCCTGGGAGGGGCCGCTGCTGCTCACCCTCGGGCAGGAGGTCCACCTGATCGACGAGGACGTGCGCCTGGACCCGGACGCGTTCTGCGCCCAGGTCGCCGAAAGCCGCCTCGACCTGGTGAACGTCACCCCGTCCTTCCTGCGCGAACTCACCGCCGCCGGGCTCCTCGCGCCCGGCCGCCACCACCCGCGCGTCCTGCTGGTCGGCGGCGAGGCGACGGGCCCGGACACCTGGCGGGAGCTGTGCGCCGCCGCCGGCCTCGGCGTCACCGCGTACAACATGTACGGGCCCACCGAGTGCACCGTCGACGCCACCTACGGGCGGTGCGCCGACCATCCGGACCGGCCGGTCATCGGGCGCCCCGGCCGCAACCTGCGCGCCTACGTCCTGGACGGCGCCCTGCGCCCGGTGCCGCCCGGTGTGCCCGGCGAGCTGTACCTGGCCGGCGCGCAGGTGGCCCGCGGCTATCTCAACCGGCCCGGCCTGACCGCGTCGCGGTTCCTCGCCGACCCGTTCGGCGCGCCGGGGGAGCGGATGTACCGCACCGGCGACCGCGCCCGCTTCACCGCGCGAGGACTGCTGGAGTTCCTGGGCCGCGCCGACGAACAGATCAAGATCCGCGGCTTCCGGATCGAACCCGGCGAGGTCGAGGCCGCGCTGGTCGCCCACCCGGACGTGTCCGAGGCCGTGGTGACGGCACGCGAACACGCGGGCCGCCTGATGCTCGTGGGGTACTTCGTGCCCGCCGGGGACACCGTCCCGGCCGCCGACGCACTGCGCCTCGCGCTCCGGCGCACCCTGCCGGACCACATGGTGCCCGCCGCGTTCGTCCCGCTGGCGCGGATCCCGCGCACCAGCAGCGGCAAGACCGACCGGCGCGCCCTGCCCGCCCCGCCCGCGCAGCCGGACGCCGCCACGGCGTACGTGGCACCGCGCCCCGGCACCGAGGAGACGCTGGCCGCGATCTGGGCGGACGTCCTGCACGTCGAACGGGTGGGCGCGCGGGACAACTTCTTCTCGCTCGGCGGCGACTCCATCCTCAGCATCCAGATCGTCTCCCGGGCCCGCCGGGCCGGACTGGCGCTGACCACCAAGGACGTCTTCCGCCACCAGACCGTCGCCGAACTCGCCCTCCGCGTCACCGGGACGACGGCCCCCGCCGCGGCGGACACGGCCCCGCCCGCCGAGGCGCCGCTCACGCCCGTCCAGCGCTGGTACCTCGACGGCCGCCACCCCGGCGACCCGCTGCGCTTCACCATGTCGCAGCGGATCGAACTGGCCCCCGGAACCGACCCGTCCGTCCTGCGCACGGCCGTCGACGCCCTGGTCCGCCACCATCCGGCCCTGCGCACCCGCTTCTCCCGCACCGACGACGGCTGGCGCCAGGAACTCCTGCCGGACGTCCCGGACGGCGTCCTCACCCACCACGACGTGACCGGCCTGGACGGCCCCGCGCTGGAGGCCGAGGCACGACGCGCGGCGGACGCGGCCCGGGCGTCCCTGGACCCGACCGAAGGCAGGGTGGCGCGCGTCCTGCTCTTCGACCGCGGCCCCGGCCTGCCCGCACAACTCCTCTTCACCGTCCACCACCTGGTCGTCGACGGCGTCTCCTGGCGGATCCTGCTGGCCGACCTGGAGACCGCCCACCGCCACGCCGCCGAGGGACGGCCCGTCGACCTGCCCCCGGCCACCACCGCGTACGGGCACTGGGCGGCCCGGCTGGAGACGCACACCCGCTCCGGCGCCCTGGACGGCGACCTCCCGTACTGGAAGCGCACCGCGGCGGCCCCTGCGGACCTGCCCGCGGGCCGGCCCGGCCCCAACACGTACGGCACCGCCGCCACGGTCACCGTGGAGCTGGAGCCGGAGACCACCGAGGCCCTGCTGCGCCGGGTCCCGGAGGTCTACCGCACCCAGGTCAACGACGTCCTGCTCAGCGCCCTCGGCCGCACCCTGGCCCGCTGGTGCGGGCGCGACACCGTACTGGTCGGCGTGGAGGGCCACGGCCGCGAGGACCTCTTCGACGACCTGGACCTGACCCGTACGGTCGGCTGGTTCACCGCCGAGTTCCCCCTCGCGCTGAGCGTCGACCCGGACGCGGGCTGGCACGACACCCTGCGCTCGGTGAAGGAGCAGCTGCGCGCGGTGCCCCGGCACGGCCTGAGCCACGGCGCGCTGCGCCACCTGCTGCCCGGCAGCCCGCTCGCGGGCGCCCCATCGCCGCAGGTCGGCTTCAACTACCACGGCCGGTGGGACGCCGGCGGCGACAGCGACGGCCTGTACGGCGCCGCCCTGCCCCCGGCCGGCTCCGACACCGACCCCGACGCACCCCGCCCCTACCTGCTGGACGTCACCGGCGTGGTCCAGGACGGCAGGCTCGAACTCGGCTGGACCTATCCGCCGGCCGTCTACGACGAGTCCGCCGTCCGCGGACTCGCCGACGACATGTGCGCGGCGCTGCGCGACATCGCGGCCCACTGCGCCCGCCCCGACGCGGGCGGCCGCACCCCGTCCGACTTCCCGCTCGCCGGACTCGGCCAGGAGGAGCTGGACCGCCTGGTGGGCGACGGCCGGCACGTGGCGGACGTCCTGCCGCTGACGCCCCTCCAGGCCGGCATGGTCTTCCACGGCCTGGTGGACACGGCGGGCGCCTACTTCGACCGGACGGCCGTACGACTGTCCGGGGTGGCCGACCCGCGGGCCTTCGCCGCCGCCTGGCAGCAGGTCGCCGACCGCACCGAGGCCCTGCGCACCAGCGTCCACTGGCAGGGCCTGCCACACCCGGTCCAGGTCGTCCACGAGCACGTGGAACTGCCCGTCACCCACCTGGACTGGCGGCATCTGACGCCCGGGCAGCGCGAGCGGGAGACCGAGGCGCTGCTGGCCGCCGACCGCGCGGCGGGCATGGACCTCACCACCGCGCCCCTCACCCGCATCACCCTGGCCGCGCTGCCCGGCGACGAAATCCTGCTGCTGTGGTCCGCCCACCACCTGATCCTGGACGGCTGGAGCACCGGGCAGCTGCTCACCGAGGTGTGCGAGCGCTACGCGGCGCTCACCGGCGGCCGCGAGGCCCCCGTACCGGTCCGGCGCCCGTTCTCCGACTTCCTGCGCTGGCTGCACGAGCAGGACGCGAACGCGGCCGAGGCGTACTGGACGGACACCCTCGCCGGTTTCCGGGCCCGCACCCCGCTGCCCTACGACCGCACACCGGCCGAGGCGCACCGTGCCCGCGCCGCCGCCACGGTGCGCCGGGAGCTGGACGAGCGCCTGTCGGCGCGGTTGCGGGAGACGGCGGCACGGGCCGGGCTGACGGTGAACACCGTGGTCGAGGGCGCCTGGGCGCTGCTGCTGGCCCGTCACGGCGGACGCGACGACGTCGTGTTCGGCACCACCGTCTCCGGCCGGCCGGCCGAACTGCCGGGCGTGGAGTCGATGATCGGCATGTTCATCAACACCGTGCCCACCCGGATCCGCGTCACGGGCGGGCCGGTGGCGCCCTGGCTGCGGGAGGTGCAGGAGCGGCAGAGCGACGCCCGCCGCTTCGACTTCCTCGCGCTGCCCCGCATCCAGGCACTGAGCGAGGTCCCGGCGGGCGAGGCGCTGTTCGACAGCATGGTGGTGTTCGAGAACTACCCCGTCGACGAGTCCGCCACGGCCCGCACGGGCGTGCACGTCGAGGAGGTGCGGGCCGACGACGCGCCGACCTTCCCGCTGTGCCTGCGCGCCCACCTCGGCGACCGGCTCGGCATCGACCTCGCCTACGACGCCGGCCTGTTCGACGCGGACACGGCCGAACGCCTCGCGGCCCGGGTCGTGGCCGCCCTGACCGCCCTCGCCGACGGCATCGGGGCGGACGCGGACGTGACCGGCCCGGAGCTGCTGACCGAGGACGACCGCGCCCTGCTCCGCCGGTGGAACGCTCCCGCCCGGCCGACGGTGCCGCGCAGCCCCGTCGACCTCTTCGCCGAGCAGGCCCGCCGTACCCCCGACGCACCCGCCCTGCGCCACGGCGACACGGAGCTGACGTACCGTCAGCTCGACGACTGGTCCGGCGCCGTGGCGTCCCGGCTCCTCGCCGGCGGCCTGCGGGCCGAGGACCGGGTGGCGCTGCCGATGGACCGCCGCGCCGAACTCGTCGTCGCCCAGCTCGCCGTCCTCAAGGCGGGCGGCGCCTACGTGCCGGTGGACGTCCGCGCCCCCGAGGAGCGGCGCCGCTCGCTGCTCGGGCGGGCGGGCGCGACGGCGGAGCTGACCGCCGCGGACGTCGCCGCCGCCCGCACCCCCGTGCCGGGCGCGCCCGTGGCCGTCCCCGCGGACGCCGACCGGCTGGCGTACGTGATGTTCACCTCCGGGTCGACCGGCGAGCCCAAGGTGGTCGCGGTGCGCCACCGCGACGTGGCCGCCCTCGCCACCGACGGCCGTTTCACCGGCGGGGTGTGCGAGCGGGTGCTGCTGCATTCCCCGGTGGCCTTCGACGCCGCCACCTTCGAGGTGTGGGCGCCCCTGCTCAACGGCGGCTGCGTGGTCGTGGCACCGCCCCGGCCCGTGGACGCGGCGCTGCTGCGGGACCTGGCCCGCGACGGCGGCCTGAGCGCGCTGTGGCTGACCGCGGGCCTCTTCCGGCTGCTGGCGCAGGACGCGCCGGACTGCTTCGCCGGGCTGCGCCAGGTGTGGACCGGCGGCGACGTGGTGCCCGCCGCGGCGGTGCGCCGGGTGCTGTCCGCCTGCCCCGGCCTGACCGTCGTGGACGGCTACGGCCCCACCGAGACGACGACGTTCGCGACGTCCTTCGCGCTCACCGACGCGACGGCCGTCCCCGGCACGGTGCCCATCGGCCGTCCGCTCGACGACATGCGGGTGCACGTCCTCGACGGCCGGCTGCGGCCCGTGCCGCCGGGCTGCGCCGGCGAGCTGTACCTCGCCGGCGAGGGCGTGGCCCGCGGCTATCTGGGCCGTCCCGGCGACACCGCCGCCCGCTTCCTCGCCGATCCCGCCGGACCGCCCGGTACCCGTATGTACCGCACCGGCGACCTGGCCCGCCGCCGCCCCGACGGCACGGTGGAGTTCCTGGGCCGCGCCGACGACCAGGTGAAGATCCGCGGTTTCCGCGTCGAACCCGGCGAGGTGGAGGCGGCCCTCGCGGCGCACCCGGACGTCGCGGACGTGGCGGTGGTGGCCCGCGAGGACCGGCCCGGCAGCCGGCGCCTGGTGGCCTACGTGGTCGGCCCCGAGGACCTCACGGCCGTAACCGAGTCCGTCACGCGCTCGCTCCCCGACTACCTGGTCCCCTCGGCGTTCGTCGCCCTGCCCGCGCTGCCGCTCAGCGGCAACGGCAAGGTCGACCGGGCCGCGCTCCCGGCGCCGGAGGATCCCGGCGGGGACCGGGCGCCGACCGCGCCGCGCACCGACGCCGAGCGGCGCACCGCCGGAGTCTTCGCGGAGGTCCTCGCCATGCAACAGCCCGGTGTGGAGGACGACTTCTTCCAGCTGGGCGGCGACTCCATCCTCAGCATCCGGCTGGCCGCCCGCCTGTCCGAGGCGTTCGGCACCGACCTGTCGCCGCGCGCGGTGTTCACCCACCCCACCCCCGCCGCCCTCGCCGCCCTGCTCACCGCGGGCCCGTCCGGCGACGCCGCGCCCACCGCGATCGTCCCCGTCCCACGGGACACGCCCGCCCCGATGTCGTACGCCCAGCAGCGCCTGTGGTTCCTGGAGGAGTTCGCGCCGGGCAGCGGCGAGTACGTCACCGCGCTGGCCCTGCGGCTGCGCGGCCGGCTCGACGTGTCCGCCCTCACCGCGGCCCTGAGCGCCCTGGCCGAGCGGCACGAGGCGCTGCGCACCACCTTCGACGCGGTGGACGGCCACGGCGTGCAGATCGTCCACCCCGCGCAGGACATGCCCCTGCTGCTGCACGACCTGTCGTCCCTGGCGGAGTCCGACCGCGCGGCCCGGCTGGAGGAGCTGCTGGCGGCCGAGCGCGCCCGCGTCTTCGACCTGCGGCGCGGCCCGCTCATGCACGCGGGGCTGATCCGGCTCGCGGACGACGAGCACGTCATGACGCTGACCCTGCACCACATCGTCACCGACGGCTGGTCCACCGGAGTGCTCACCGGCGACCTCGCCCACTTCTACCGGAAGGAACTGGGCGCGGCCGAGGGGCAGCTGCCGCCGCTGCCGGTGCAGTACGCCGACTATGCCCACTGGCAGCGCGGCGGCGGCACGGGCGACACGGACGACCACCTCGCGTACTGGAAGGAGCACCTGGCCGGTCTGGAGACGCTGGACCTGCCCACCGACCGGCCGCGCCCGGCGGTACGCACCCACGACGGCGCCGCCGTGCGCCTCGTCCTGCCGCGCGACACGACCCGCCGCCTCGTCCAGGCGGGCCGGGACCGGCAGGCCACCCTGTTCACCACGCTGGTCGCCGCCGCGCAGACCTATCTGGCCCGGCTGACCGGCGGCCGGGACATCACCGTCGGCACGGTCACCTCCGGCCGCGACCGCGCCGAGACCCAGAACCTCGTCGGGTTCTTCGTCAACACCCTCGTGCTGCGCTCCCGCGTCGAACCCGACCGCCCCTTCCCCGAGTTCCTCACCGACGTACGCGCGACCGTCCTGGACGCCTTCGCCCACCAGGAGGCGCCGTTCGAGCGGGTGGTGGACGAGGTGCAGCCGGTCCGCGACACCAGCCGCACCCCCCTGTTCCAGGTGATGGTGGTGCTGCAGAACGCCCCGGCCGCCGGTCTCGACCTGCCCGGCGTCGAGGTCACCGACGTCGACACCGACCTGCGGCACGCGGCGTTCGACCTCACCCTGGAGTTCGCCGAGACCGACGCCGGGGAACTGCACGGCCTGCTCACCTACAACACCGACCTGTTCGACGCGGCCACCGCCGAACGGATGGCCGACCAGCTCGGCACGCTCCTGACCGCCGTCGCCGACGACCCCGACCGGCCCCTGGGCGCCCTGCCGCTCGCCACCGACGAGACCCTCGAAACCGTCCTCGACCAGGGACGCGGCACCGCCCGCCCGGTCCCGGCGGCGACCCTGCCGGAGCTGTTCGAACGGCAGGCCGCCCGCACGCCCGACGCCGTGGCCCTGGCCGACGCCGACGGCCGCGAGCTGACGTACGCCGAGGTGGAGCGCGCCGCCAACCGGCTGGCGCACCGGCTCATCGCCCGGGGTGTGGGACCGGAGCGGATCGTCGCGCTGGCCCTGCCCCGCGGTGCGGAGACGGTGGTGGCGCAGCTCGCCGTGGCGAAGGCGGGCGGCGCCTTCCTGCCGGTCGACCCGGACTACCCCGAGCGGCGGCGGGAGTTCATGCTGCGCGACGCGGGCGCCCTGCTCGTCCTGGACGACCCCGCCGCCGTACGGGACGCGGACGGGCCCGAGACCGCGCCCACGGACGCCGACCGCACGGCCCCGCTGACCGTCGCCCACCCGGCGTACGTGATCTACACGTCCGGTTCCACCGGCACCCCCAAGGGAGTGACGGTGACGCACAGCGGTCTGGCCGCCTTCGCCGCGGCCGCCACCGACCGCTACGACGCGGGCCCCGGCGACCGGGTCCTGCAGTTCGCCTCGCCCAGCTTCGACGCCTCCGTGCTGGAGCTGTGCGTGTCCCTGCTGAGCGGGGCCACCCTGGTCACCGGGGAGGAGGGCCCGCTCGTCGGGGAGCGGCTCGCCGAGGTCCTCGCCGGGCGGCGCATCAGCCACACGCTGATCCCGCCCGCCGCCCTGGCCACGGTCGACCGCGAGAGTGCCGACGCCCTGCCGCACCTGCGCACCCTCATCGTGGGCGCCGAGGCCTGCCCGGCCCACCTCGTGGAGCGGTGGGCACCCGGCCGACGCATGATCAACTCCTACGGCCCGACCGAGGCCACCGTCGTCGCCACCTGGACCGGCCCCCTCGCCCCGGGCACGGGCGCCCCGCCGATCGGCCGCCCGGCCGGCGCCACCCGCGTCCACGTCCTCGACGCCGCCCTGCGCCCCGTCCCGCCCGGCGTCACCGGCGAGCTGTACGTGGCCGGACCCGGACTGGCCCGCGGCTATCTGCACCGCCCCGGCCTGACCGCCTCCCGTTTCGTCGCCGACCCGTTCGGCGCGCCGGGGGAGCGGATGTACCGCACCGGCGACCTGGCCCGCTGGGACTCCTGTGGCGAACTGCGCTTCGCCGGACGCGCCGACGACCAGGTCAAGCTGCGCGGCTTCCGCATCGAGCCCGGGGAGATCGAGAGCGCGCTGCGGCGCAGCCCGCGGGTGCGGGACGCGGTGGTCACCGTACGCGGCGGCGGGAGCGACCCGGACGGCCGGTCCGGGGGACGGCTCGTGGCCTACGTGGTGCCCGACGGGGGCACCGCGGAGGAGCTGCCGGTGCCGGAACTGCGCGACCACCTCGCCGGACTGCTGCCGCCGCACATGGTCCCGTCGGCGTTCGTCCCGCTGGAGCGCCTGCCGCTCACCCCGAACGGCAAGACCGACCGCGCCGCCCTGCCCGAACCCGGCCCCGCGCACACCGCCGCCGGGCCGCGCACGGCACCGCGCACCGACACCGAACGCCGTGTCGCCCGCATCTGGGCCGACGTCCTCGGCGTGGCGGACGTCGGCGCGCACGACAACTTCTTCCACCTCGGCGGCGACTCCGTCCTCAGCATGCAGGTCGTCTCCCGGCTGCGGCGGGACGGACTGCACCTGGCCACCCGCGACCTGTTCACCCACCAGACGGTCGCCGAGCTGGCCGCCGTCGTCACCGACGCGCCCCGGCACTCCGGGGACGGGGACGGCCCGGTGAGCGGGGAGGTGCCGCTCACGCCCATCCAGGAGTGGTTCCTGACCGGCCCGCGCGCCAGCCACGGCCACTTCAACCAGTCGCTGCTGCTGGAGCTCGGCACCGACCCGGACCCCGCCGCCCTGGAAACGGCCCTGAACGCCCTGCTCGACCACCACGACGCCCTGCGCATGCGCTTCACCGAGGACACCGGGACCCCGGCCGGCTGGCGCCAGTTCGACCCGCCGCCGTCCGACACCGACCGCGACGGGCTCCTGACCCGCCACGACCTGAGCGGGCTGACCCCCGCCGAGGCCGACGCGGCGATGGCGAAGGCCGCCGACGACCTGCACACCGGATTCGTCCTGGCGCGCGGTCCGCTGCTGCGGGCGGCTCTGTTCACCGGCGGCACCGGCCGGCCCGCCTTCCTCCTCCTGGTCGCCCATCACCTGGTGGTGGACGCCGTGTCCTGGCGCATCCTCCGTGACGACCTGGAGACCGCCCACCGGCAGGCCGCCCGGGGCGAGCCGGTCGCGCTGGGCGACCGCACCACCTCCTTCCGCGACTGGGCCCGGGGCCTCGCCGCGCACGTCGCGTCCGGCGCCCTCGACGAGGAACTGCCGTACTGGGAGCGGGCGGTGAACGCGGAGCCCCTGCCGGCCGGGATCCCGGCCGGACCGGAGACGGATGTCGTCGGCACCCTCGCCGTCGAACTGGACGAGGAGGACACCGAGGCGCTGCTGCGTGCCGCGCCGACCGCCTACCGCACCCGCGTCAACGACGTGCTGCTCGCCGCCCTGGCCCTGGCCCTGGCCCGCTGGACCGGCCGCGAGGAGGTCCGCCTCGACCTGGAGGGCCACGGCCGCGAGGACGTCCTCGACGACGTGGACCTCTCCCGTACGGTCGGCTGGTTCACCACCGTCCACCCCGTCGCCCTCCAGGTGCCCGAACCCGCGGACCTCGGCCCCGCCCGGGACTGGCGGGCCCTGGTGAAGTCGGTGCGCCGCCAGCTGCGCGCCGTGCCCGGCAACGGCCTGGGCTTCGGCGCGCTGCGCACCTTCGGCCCGCCCGAGGTGCGCGAGCGGCTCGGCCGGGCCGCGCACGGACAGGTCGTCTTCAACTACCTGGGCCAGTGGGACGCCCGCCCGGAGAACTCCGCCGACGCGGGCCTGGTGCGCGCCGAGCACGGCTCGTTCGGACAGCACCACGATCCACGTGACGGCGGCTCCCACCCGCTGGAGGTCGTCGGCGCGGTGCAGGGCGGCCGGCTCTCCTTCACCTGGCACCACCGGCCCGCCCTGCACGCCACGGACACCGTGCGACGTGTCGCGGAGGACTTCGCCGAGGCCCTGCGCCACATCGCCCGCTACGCCCGGGACAACCGGTGACGCCCCGCCCCGCGGCCCGCGGCCCGCCGTCGGCGCCGCATCACCGGCCTGTTGTACGCCACCCGTTCCCCCCGACCGACCCGAGAGAGCGAGACCCACAGACATGGACGAGAACACCCGCTACCAGGTGCTGCGCAACGACGAGGAGCAGTATTCGCTGTGGCCCGTCGACGTCGAGGTGCCCGCGGGCTGGCAGCCCGTCGGCAAGGAGGGCACGGAGGCGGAGTGCTCCGCCTACGTCGACGAGGTCTGGACCGACATGCGCCCGCGCAGCCTGCGGGAGCGTATGGAGAACGCCGAAGCCTGACCCGTCCCACGCAGCAGTGAGGAACAGGCCGGGGTGCGGAACACGACCGCACCCCGGCTGCTGCCCTGCCCGCCCGTTCCGTCCCGCCCGTCCCGAGGAGCCGTCATGACACCGGTCCTGCACAGCGAACGACTCACGTTCCGGCCCTACCGCCCCGGGGACGAGGACGTCTTCGTGGCCTTGCTGCGCGACGAGGAGGTCTGCCGCTGGATGGGCCAGGAACGCGTGCCGGAGGCGGACATCCGCACGCTGTTCCGCGCCATCCTCACCGACGTCTACCCGCGGCGCAGGTTCGACGTGTGGGGACTGTGGCGCGAGGAGGTCTACGTCGGCCACGCGGAGGTGAAGAAGACCGGCAACGTCGACGGCCACGAACTGATCGCCGCCCTCGCCCCCGGGCACTGGGGCCGGGGCCTGGGCACGGAAGCGGTCCGCCGCCTGCTCCGCCACGCCGCCGACGACCTGGGCCTGAAGGAGGCCTACGGCATGGTCGACGCCGGCAACACCGCCAGCCTGGCCCTGTGCGGCCGACTGGGCGCCCGGCACGTGCGCGACGTGGTCGGCGACGACGGCACCGTGTCCCGGCTGATGGTGATCCCGACGACGGACCCCGACTGACGTGACGGCGCCTGCCGGGTGCCGAACCGGCCGCCGGCCATGCCGAAGGGCCCGAGTGGCGTCCCCGGGCCCGGCGTTCGTCGAGGACTGCGGCTGCGCCGAGCCGACCCGTCGCCCGCACCCATCCGGGTACGTCTCAGGAAGAGGTCCGTTGTGTGAGCGGGACGCCCTCATGCAGTGGGAGCGGCCGAGCATCGCCGTGGCGGCCTCCCGCACCTTCCAGCAGCTCGGCCGGCTGTGCGGGGCGGCTCACGGCCGACGACGGGTCTTCCGTCCCACGCCGGTCGGGCCGGCGACGACCGTCCCGCAGCGCCTGGCCGAACCGCCCGCGCCCGCACGGACGAAGGCCGCCGCCGAGCGGCCAGGGCACTTCTGACGGCTCTTGGTCGGACATCATCCGGCCGGGCGGCACTACGCAAGGCGACCCGCGAGGCGTCGGCTGACTCATCGGGCCCGCCCACAACCGTCCGGGGACGGTTCCAAGAGCCGTCAGAAACGGCCTAGGGCCCCGGGCGCTCGGCGGCGCGCCGCTCCCGTTCCCGGGGTGCGGCGCGCTCAGCGCTTCGTACCGCTCGACCAGGTTCTTCGGCACGGCCGGGTGTGCCATCGGCATCGAGAATGCGGCCCGGGCCCCGGCCCGCGACCTCGCGTCTGCCGAACGAGGGCGGCCGGGGCCCGGCCCGGGAACAGGTGAGGCATCAGTCGCTGGACAGCGCCTGCAGCAGGTCACCGACCTGGGGGTCGGGCAGGGAGCGGGCGACATCGGCCTGGGCGACCATGCCGACCAGGTCGTGTCCGTCGATCACCGGCAGGCGGCGCACCTTGTGTGTGGACATGGTGCGCAGGATCTCGTGCACGTCGTCGTCGGCGCCGATCGTGACGGCCTCGCCCTGGGCCAGTTCCCCGGCCGGACAGGTGGCGGGGTCCTTGCCCGCGCCCAGGACCTTCACCACGATGTCCCGGTCGGTCAGGACACCCTTCAGCTTGTTGTCGGTGCCGCAGATCGGCAGCGCGCCGACCCCGAGGTCCTTCATCTTGCGGGCCGCGTCCAGCACCGTCTCCTCGGCACCGACGCACTCGGCTCCGCCGGTCATGATGTCCCGCGCCTTGGTCATGGACTCCCCTTCTTCGCTCGGATGGATGCCGGGACGTGTTCCCAGGTGCTGCGGCTGGTAACGGTCCGTTTTCCGCTCACTCCGCGCTCACTCCGCTCATCGCCTGCGGGCGCGGCGGTCACTCGTCCGTCATGACCGGCACACGGCCACTCGCCCTGATCAGCGGCGCGTCCTACGGCATCGGCCCAGAGCCGGCACGGCAGTTCGCGCTCCACGGTCACGACCTCGTGGTGAACGCCGAGGACGAGTCGCCGGAGACCGCCGCCCAGGAGCTACGGGAATCGGAAGCGGAGGTCCGCGCCGTGCGCCGACCTCCGGTCCAGCCTGATCCGCTCCGACGGTTCGGAGCCGGCCACCCGACATCCGCGTCGACCCGGGCGGGCCCGTCCCGCCACCCGGTGGGGAACGCGAACGGGCCCGGCGGTCACGGGAGCGGTTCCCGAGGCGCGATATGCCGGGCCACGTTGCGGAGGCGGTGCGGTGACTCCCCCGGAGCGGAGCGGCGAGCACGCCGATGTGACCGAGGTGGTGAAGGCGCTCGGCGGTGAGCCCACGGGGTGAGTGTTCCCGCTGGACGTTTCGGACCGAGCCCGTGCGCTACCCGTGACCGGCAAGCGTGTGAGCGAACAGGCGAAGGAGGAGAGCCGGTGTCGAACCCGCAACAGCCCGAGCTGCGGCGCAGTGACAAAGGGGCGGGCACTCCGCAGGACAGCCGATCCCGCAAGGCCGCACAAGGCGCCCAGGAGGGCGGCGGCCACGCCCATGGCACGGACCGCGGGAACAAGGGCGGAGGCAGGGGAGGCGGTACGCCTCCTGAGCAGCAGCCGGACCACCCCGCCTGAGCCCGCCCCGTAGAACGACGAGCAAGGAGAAGCCGTGACCGTTCCCGAGGAGAACCGCCCGAAGACGGCGTCCACCGACGACGTCATCGAGACGCCGCGCGAGAGGACGACAGCCGGTCAGGGTGACGGCGCCACCGGACGCACCATGCGGGAGGCGATGGAGGAGGCCGGACTCGGCCCGGACGACGTGCGCGACGAGACCCGACGCCATCGGTGAGCGAGCCCGCCCCGGCGGATACGCGCAAGCGCGCGAATCATCCGCCGGGGCGGCGCGCCGTTCCGCGCCCCGGGCCACGACCGGAGGCCGCTCCGCGCTCGTCACCGAGTCGGCCGACCCCACGCGGGACGGTCCCCGTGAGGAGGCCCGGTGAACGGCGTCACCCTCACCCTGCGGGTTCTCCACCACGGTGAGAAGCACCTGGCCGGACGCCTGACGTCCGTGGCCGAGCGGCACCGCACCGAGCACGAGGTCCACCACGTCGCCCTGGACCTCGCCGACTGGTCCCGCGCCCACGTCCAGTGCCTGGCCGACACCGCCGACCGCTACGGCCTGGACCTCGGCCCGTCCTCCACCGCGCCGCTCCCGCACCTGCTGTCCACGCTCAGGGAGAAAGCGTCCGAAGCGGTGGTCCACCGCCCGGAGCCGGGCCTGCTGCTCCTGCGCGATCTGCGAGAGCTCCACCTCACGGCCACGGAGAACTCCCTGCACTGGGAGATGCTCGCCCAGGCCGCACAGGCCACCGAGGACGACGGGCTGCTCGAGCTCGCCTCCGCGTGCCACCCCGAGACCTTGCGGCAGATGCGCTGGACCAACACCATGATCAAGAATCTGGCCCCACAGATCCTGACCAGCCATCTCTGACCTGCTGCGTCTGCCCGGGCGGCGGTTGCGGGTGGCGACCACCACGGTGACCGGGGCGGAGCCGTCCGGCACCGGCGCCGGGAGGTGTGGATCTGTCACTTCGCTTTCTCCTTCACCGGCGGTCACACGAGCGGGCAGTGCCGACGGCGGGTGGACGAGACAGCGGCCGCCGCCGGAGACGTCCACGTCACACCGCGGATGTCGCGGACGTCCGGGAAAGGGTCTGCTGTTCCTGGTCGTAGAGCTGGACGGCGATGGAGGTCAGTACGCGGTCCAGGTCCACGCGGTCCTCGGCCTCCGGACAGGCGCGGCCCAGGTGCTCGCTGATCCACTCCTTCCAGGCGGCGCTGATCCGGTCGGCCTCCCGGTCTCCCCGGTCCGTCAGGGTGAGGCGGTCCCCGTCGAGGTGGACGTACCCGGCGCCGGCGATCCTCTCGAAGAGGGGGCACAGCACGTCGCCGGGCAGGTCGTACCGGCCGGCGATCGCCCGGAGCGAGGCGTGGCCGCCCACGGACGCCCGCCAGTGCACCTGCCGGATGCCCCAGGCCTCACCGAGCGACAGAGTGCTCCCCGAGGCGGCCAGCACCTCGGGCGCGGCCGTTGCCCGCTCGCGGTGGACCAGGGCGGCGACCGCCCGCTCCAGCTGCAGGTCGGAGTCGGCGGAGGTGGGGGCGGCGAGGCCGTCCGCGAGGTCGGTGGCGGTGGACTGGAAGGGGTCCCGCAGGGGGACCTCCTTGAGGAAGAGGGCGACGAGCAGGCCGAGCAGCGCCGCGGGCGCCACCCACTGGAAGACATGGCCGATGGCGTCGGCGTAGGCGTCGATCACGGGACGTGCCAGCTCGGCGGGCAGCTTGTGGAGGGTGTGCGGGGCCGACGCGGCGGCGGGGTCCGTCCCCGGCGACCGCTCCAGGGCATCGGCGAGGTTCGTCTCCAGGCCGCCCGCGAAGAGGGTGCCGAAGACAGCCGCACCGAAGCCCTGGCCGAGGGTGCGGAAGAAGCTGACGCCGGAGGTGGCGGCGCCCAGGTCGTGGTACGCCACGGTGTTCTGCACGACGATGGTCAGGACCTGCCCGGCGAGGCCGAGTCCCGCACCGAGGATCATGATGTACAGGGATTCGCGCCAGGTGCTCGTGTCGGCGTCCATGCCGGACATCAGGTACAGGGCGAGCGCCATCACCCCGGTGCCCAGGACCGGGAAGACCTTGTACCGGCCGGTGCGGCTGACCAGCGCGCCGCTGACCACGGACATCAGCAGCAGCCCGGCCTCCATGGGCAGGATGCGCAGGCCGGAGCCGATCGCCGACTCACCGTCCACGAACTGCAGGTAGGTCGGCAGATAGGTGAGGCCGCCCAGCATGGTGAAGCCCACGATGAAGCTGAGGACGGCGCACAGGGTGAAGACGGGGTTGCGGAACAGGTGCATCGGGAGCGTGGGCTCCCGGGCGCGCAGCTCGACGGCGACGAACGCCGCGAACGCCGCCAGCGACACCACGAAGAGACCGATGACCGCGGGGGACCCCCACGGGAAGGTGACACCGCCCAGACTGACGGCGAGCGTCAGCGCGACCGTCCCGACGGCGGCCAGCACGATGCCCGCGTAGTCGATCACCGGTGTGCGCGTGGTGCGGATCAGGGGCACGTACCGGACGGTCATCACGATCATCACCAGGGCCACGGGCACGTTGACGTAGAAGGACCAGCGCCAGGACAGGTGGTCGGTGAACAGGCCGCCGAGCAGCGGCCCGCCCACGGTCGCGACGCCGAACACCGCGCCGAGGGCGCCCTGGTACTTGCCGCGCCGGCGCAGCGGGATCACATCGGCGATCAACGCCATGGCCGTGACCATCAGGCCACCGCCGGCCAGGCCCTGGACCGCGCGGGCGGCGATCAGCATCGGCATGTCGTGGGCGATCCCGGCGAACAGCGATCCCGCGATGAAGACGACCGTGTTCACCTGGAACAGGGACTTGCGGCCGAACAGGTCACCGAGCCTGCCGACCAGGACGGTCCCCACCGCCTCCGCCAGCAGGTAGGCGCTGACCACCCAGGACATGTGGCCGGTGCCGCCCAGATCGCCGACGATGCTGGGCAGCGCGGTGGAGACGATCGTCGTGTCCAGGGCCGCCATCAGCATCCCCAGGACGATCGTCGAGAAGACGATGACGGTCCGGCGACGGCCGAGCTCGGGCGGAGCGGTGTCCGTCGCCGCCTGACTCGTGGTGCTGCTCATCCGGACCCACTCCTGGGATCGCACGTCGTCGTCGTGGCCGCCGCAACCGTCCGAGCGGGCCGGCGGGCACGACCGTGGTTCGTACTCACCCGTTCCACCGGCCGCGGGCGCCTAACGAGCCCATACGGCTACTCGGTGTCCCGGAACGGTCCGGCCGTACCCGGCACCCGGGCGGAACCGGGACGGGACCCGGGCGGAACCGGGACGGGACCCGGGCGGGACCGGCCGGCACCCGGGCAGGCGGACGGCCGCGGGGAGCGGGCACCCTCATACGCGGTCGGCGACCCACGGCACCCAGTCGCGGGCAGCGGGTCCCGCAGGGGGCCTGCGGTGCCCGCCGTGGCGCCGCCGAGCAGCAGCCGCGCCAGCTCCGCGGGGCGGCAGCGCGCCTGGGCCACGGGTTCGCCGTCCGCGTCGGCCACCCACGAGCGGGCGGGCCGGTACGTCGGATCGGCGAGGTACAGCGGTTCGAAGCAGGTGCGGGGCAGGTCATAGTGGGTGAGCGGATCCAGGACCGTCCCGACGTCCTGGTGCCCGGCCCGGCGCAGCACGACGGTCTCCGTGGTCATCGGCGGTCATCGGCCGCCTCCGGACACGGGGAGGGCACGGGACGCCGGAGCCCCCCGGGCGAGCGCCGCGCGGTAGACGGCGAGCGTGCGCGCCAGGTGCCGGGCGGGATCGAACTGCGTGGTCGCACGGGTGCGGGCGGCCGCGGCCAGGCGGGTGCTCAGCGCGCGGTCGTCCAGCAGACGGGCGATGCCGGCGGCGAGTTCTCCGGGGTCGCCGGGGGCCACGAGCAGGGCCTCCCTCCCGTGCCGGACCTGGTCGGGGATGCCTCCGACGCGGCTGGCCACGACCGGTGTGCCGCCCGCCATCGCCTCCAGGACGACCAGGGGCGTCCCCTCGGACAGGGACGGAACGGCCAGGACGTCGAAGCTGGGGATGACGGCCGCCGCGGTGGGCTGCGCCCCGATGAAGATCACCTGGTCGTCCAGGCGCAGAGCGGCCGCCGTCCCGCCGAGGGCGGCGCGGTCGGGACCGTCGCCGACCACGACGAACCGGATGCGCGGTCGCGTACGGGCCAGGAGTTCCGCGGCCCGGAGAAGGACGTGGACGCCCTTCTCCCACTGCAGCCGTGCCACCACCCCGACGTACTGGTGCCCGTCGTCGGGACGGTGTCTCAGCGGCGCCAGGTCCTCGTGTGCGGGCACCGGCAGGGCGTTGGGTATGACGGTGACTCTCCGCCCGGGTACGCCGTCCGCGTGCACGAGACGCTCCCGGATGGCGGAGGAGACCGCGATGAACGCGTCGCACCGGCCGTAGGCCCAGCGGCTGAACGCCCGGGCCGCCGGTCCGCGCCAGGTCGCCTCGCTGTGCTCGGTGACCACGTGCGGCACCTCCACGTGGCGTGCCGCCATGTGGTCCGCCTCCCTGTGGAGGCGCGCCAGCACGGTGGCCGCCGTGCTGGCGTACATGTGGGTGTGCACCAGGTCCGGACGGAGTTCGTGGAGGAGCTGCCGTACCCGCAGCGCGTACGCCGCGTCGACACGGCGCTTGACCAGATCGGTGCCCAGCGGGCGGACCTCGACCCCCGCCGCCTCCGCCGCCGCGCACAGGCCCCCGCCGCGCGAGCAGGCGACGGTCACCCGGTGGCCCTCGCCGCACAGCGCGCACGCCAGGCCGAGCAGGGCCCGCTCGGCGCCCCCGAGGTCCAGCGAGTCGCTGACGAACAGCAGGTGCCCGGGGCCGCTCATGACCCGCCCCCGCTCACGGTGCCGTGCTGTGTGAGCGCCTTGGGAGGGCACAGCGAGGTGTCCGACGGCCGGGGCCGCTGAGGCTCCCGCACGGCGTTGCACCAGTGCTCCCACACGGTGTCGCGGAAGGTCTTCCGCCGCGGGGCCACGCGCTCCTCGCTGCCCTCCCCGGCCGGATGACCGGCGTTCGACGCCGCCTCGGAGTGCGCCGGTTGCGGCTGCAGGTACTGCTCGCGGTACCCGTCCGGGTCCGTCGGCCGGAAGGCGTCCGACCCGTGGATCAGCGCCCCCGGCGACACCGAGTCGACGGCGTGCTGCCAGGTCCGCTGCTGCCCGCCCCCGCTGGCCCCGAACGGCATGTCGCAGCGCATCCGCCGCTCGGCGGGGGCGTCCCCGTACACGGTCTCCTCCTGCGCGAGCACCGCCACGCACTCGTCGGCCCACGGCCGTCCCACCTCGGCCGGCCGCACCCTCAGCTCGCGGACGCGGTGCACGCTCCCGAAGAACGGGGGACGGCAGCAGCTGCTCCCGAAGGCGTCGAGGAAGGCACCGCCGTGGAAGACGACGTACATGCCCAGCTCGGCCAGGTCCCGGTGAAGGGACACCAGGGCGGCGTCGTTCGGGTACCAGCCGGCCGGCACCGTCCTCACGCCGTGCAGGCCCAGTTCGTGGTGGCAGCGGCGGGCCTCCTCGCGCATCGGCTTCACGGAGCGTTCCAGAAACCCGTCCGCGAGCGCGGGCGTCGGGTCCAGGACCGAGAAGCCCAGCAGCCGTTCCGGCTCCGAGCCCGCCAGATGGGTGCGGGCGTCGAGCAACGCCGGACGGTTCCACGTCGGTCCGGCCATGGGGATCCTCCTCCGCCTTCTTGAGCCGAGTGGCTCATCGGCCTGCCGCCGGGCGGGTCTCTCCGGGCCCGCCACCACTACGGCGAAAGGGTTAATCCGGCCATTACGCAATTATCCGGTCGAATGTGCCGTTTCGCATCGGGAGTGGACGGCAGTCACCGCACCGTGCACGGGACCTGCCCCGTCACCGCGATCAGCCGGTACCGGCCGGCACGTGAGGGCCGGGGCTGCGCCATGACTGATCCATACGGGTGGAGTGGCGCGAGCGGCGGAAGTGACACACGATCGGATGACAGCGGAACTCGCCGGCCGGAACGCGGGCCGGATGCACAGGACGCCTCCGAAGGGCGGGCGCTTCCCGAGGAGGGTGGTTTCCCACCGGTTCCGCGGAGGACACCGCCTGGCGAAGAGCCCTTCTCGCAGGAGATCCCGAGAGAGCAGGAGGAACCGCCATGGGTTCGGTTCGCGTAGCCGTCGTCGGCGTGGGCAACTGCGCGGCGTCGCTGGTGCAGGGGGTCGAGTACTACAAGGACGCCGACCCGGCGTCCAAGGTGCCCGGCCTCATGCACGTGCAGTTCGGTGACTACCACGTCC
>NZ_BMQK01000025.1 GCF_014648075.1 Streptomyces ruber
GATCTGCTGCAGCGTCGCACCGATGTCCGACGTACGCGTCGTGGTCATCGACTGGACCGAAACGGGCGCGTCCCCGCCCACCGCCACGGAGCCGACCTGGATACGCCGCGAGACGCGGCGTTTCGCGAGCGGGCGGGGCGGCATGCCCGGAACGCCCAGGGCGACGGCCGTCATGACGTCACCCGCGATTCCTCCGGTACCCGTTTGCCCGGGCCGTGGCCTCCGGTGACCGTCTCGCGCATCGCGCGCAGGGACTCCTTCAGGGAGCCCATGGTGGCCAGGACGGCGGTGGGCTCGTAGCCGCAGTGCGCCATGCAGTTGGCGCAGCGCGGGTCCTTGCCGCGGCCGTAGGACTCCCAGTCGGTGTCCTCGATCAGTTCCCGGTAGGTGGACACGTAGCCGTCGCTCATCAGGTAGCAGGGCCGCTGCCAGCCGAAGAGCGAGTAGTTGGGGATGGCCCAGGCCGTGCACGGGAAGTCGACCTTCCCCTCCAGGAAGTCGAGGAACAGCGGCGAGTGGTTGAGCCGCCAGCGGCGCCGGTTGCCGCCCGCGAAGGCCTTCCGGAACAGTTCGCGGGTCTGCTCCACGCCGAGGAAGTGCTCCTGGTCGGGTGCCTTCTCGTAGGCGTAGGCGGGCGAGATCATCATCTCGTCGACCCGGAGGTCGTCGTTCAGGTAGTCGAGCACCTCGACGACGGTCTGCGGGGTGTCGGTGTTGAAGAAGGTGGAGTTGGTGGTGACCCGGAAGCCGCGCGCCTTGGCCTCCTTGATGGCCTCCACCGCCTCGTCGAACACGCCTTCCTTGGCCACGGACTCGTCGTGCCGCTCGCGCAGTCCGTCGATGTGCACGGCGAAGGCGAAGTACGGCGAGGGCCGGAACAGGTCCATCTTCTTGCGCAGCAGGAGCGCGTTGGTGCAGAGGAAGACGTATTTCTTCCGGGCCACGAGCTGACGCGCGATCTCGTCGATCTGCGGGTGCATCAGGGGCTCGCCGCCGGCGATCGACACCATCGGGGCGCCCGACTCCAGCACGGCGCCCACGGCCTGGGCGACGGGCATGCGCTGCTTGAGCACGCCCGCGGGGTGCTGGATCTTGCCGCAGCCCTCGCACTTCAGGTTGCAGGCGAAGAGCGGTTCCAGTTCGACGATGAGCGGGAACTTGTCCCGCCCGCGGAGCTTCTGTTCGGCGAGGTAGGTCGCCACCTTGAGGGACTGGCGGAGCGGCATGGCCATCTGGCTCACCTCCTGGGGAGCAAGGAACGGTGCCATTCGAGACAAGCGGGCAGGACGGAACGAAGGACGCGGAAAGCTGATATTCCACCGCGCACCGTGCCTATCCGGACCAGTTCATGTTCTGGAGCGTCCACGACCACCCGGACGGCCGCAACCGGGTGTGCGCCCGCGCGGACCGCGCACTGGAGTGTGACGGCGGATTCCATGTCGACCGCGATCGCGCCGGTTCTGAGCAGCGCGGACCGCTCCTGACCGCGTACGACGTGGTCGGAACCGGCGAGCGGCCCCGTGTGGACGGTGCGGCCCGGTACGGCCCGGCGCAGTTTGCCGGCCAGCGGGCCGGTCCGCGCACATGGCGTAACGGCGCCGTCCGGGGCGCGGGTCTCCGTGGCGACCACCGGGTCACCGGGGCGCATGCCCGGCGCGAGCCCGGCGCAGAACCCGGTGACGAGGACCGCCGCGCCGCGCAGCGCCGGGTCGCCGAGCGCCCGGGAGACCGCACGCCCGGCCGCCCGCGGCCCCATGCCGGTGCGCAGCAGGGTGACCGGACCGGCGGCGTCACCGCCACCGCCGCCCCGCAGGGCGAGCCGCTCGACGCCGAGCGCACAGACGACCAGCAGCGGGACCGCGGGGGGCGGGCCGTCCACGTCAGCTCCCCTGGGGCGGTGCGGCCGTCCTGTCGCGGTACGGATCGCCGTGGACGTACCGGCCGAGCGCGGTGAGCGGGAAGACCTGCCGGTAGAGGTGGTAGTTGATCGAGAAGTCCCAGGGGAAACCGGTGCCGGTGAAGTACGGCTCGTCCCAGGAGCCGTCCTCGCGCTGGGTGCCCGCGAGCCACTCGACGCCGCGCTCCACGGCCTTCGACTCCCGCTCGCCGGCGGCCAGCAGCGCGATCAGGGCCCACGCGGTCTGGGAGGCGGTGGAGGCGCCGCGCCCGATCCACTGCTCCTCGCGGTAGGAGCGCAGGTCCTCGCCCCAGCCGCCGTCGTCGTTCTGCACGGTCTGCAGCCAGGCCACGGCCCGGCGGATCGCGGGGTGCGCGGCGGGCAGCCCGGCGGCGGTCAGCGCGGGCACCACCGATCCGGTGCCGTAGACGTGGTTGACGCCCCAGCGCCCGAACCACGAGCCGTTCGGCTCCTGGGCGGCGAGCAGCCACTCGACGCCGCGGCGGGTGTGCGGATCGTGCGCGAGGCCCTCGACGGCGAGCATCTCCACCACGTGGGCGGTGACGTCGGCGGAGGGCGGGTCGATGACCTCGCCGAAGTCGCAGAACGGCAGCCGGTTGGGGAAGGGGCTCGTGTTGTCGACGTCGAAGGCGGCCCAGGCGCCGTCCCTGGACCGCATGCCGAGGGTCCAGCGCACCGCGCGCGCGACCGCCCGGTCCGTCCGCTCGGGATCGGGGTGCCGCACGCGGCGCAGGGCCAGCACCACCTCGGCGGTGTCGTCGATGTCGGGGTAGTTGTCGTTGTGGAACTCGAACGCCCAGCCGCCGGGCGCCAGCCGCTTGGTGCGCACCGCCCAGTCGCCGGGCCGGACGATCTCCTCGCCGAGCATCCAGTCCGCGGCCCGCACCAGCTGCGGGTGGTCGGCGGGCAGTCCGGCGTCGGCCAGTGCGATGGTGGCGAGGCAGGTGTCCCACACGGGTGACTGACAGGCCTCGATCATCCGGGAGCCGTCCTCGCGCCACACCGCGAACCGGTCGAGGGAGGCGAGGCCCGCGCGCATCACGGGGTGCTCGAGGTCGTAGCCGAGCAGGTGCAGGGCGATGAGCGAGTACACGGCCGGCGGCTGGATGCCGCCCCAGCAGCCGTCGTTCTCCTGCCGCTCGATGATCCAGCGCGCGGCGGTGTTCATGGCGGCCCGGCGCAGCCATCGCGGCGCCACCCGGTGGTAGCCGTGCAGGAGCCGGTCGAGCTGCTGGAAGGCTCCTCCCCAGCCGGCCGGCGGTAGGCGGCGCCGGGCCGGGCGCGGCCGGTCCGAGTCCGTGTGCAGTTCCCGCAGCGGGAAGGGCGCGGGCCGCACCGGCCGCTGCGCCGAGACGATCGTGAGCGGCACTATCGTCTGCCGTGCCCAGCACCCGAAGTCGTAGATGTTGAGGGGCACCCACTTCGGCAGCCAGATCACCTCCGGCGGAAGTTCGGGCAGGTCCTCCCACTTCCACCAGCCGAACAGGGCGAGCCAGATCCGGGTGAACACGCGTGCGGCCGCGATGCCGCCCTGGGCGCGGACCCACTGCGCCGCCCGTGCCATGTGCGGCGCGTCCGGGGCGTCCCCGGCCAGGCGCAGCGCGACGTACGCCTCGATGGTGGTGGAGAGCTCCCCGGGCCCGCCGTGGAAGGTCGCCCAGGTGCCGTCCTCGCGCTGCTCGCCGCGGATGAACAGGGCGGCCGCGCGTGTGGTCTCCTCGTCCCGGATGCCGAGGAACTGACGGAGCAGCAGGTCCTCGGCGTCCATGGTGACGTTGGTCTCCAGGTCGCCCTTCCACCAGCCCTCGGCGTCCTGGCGCGCGAGCAGGAAGTCGGTGGCGCGCCGCATCGCGCGGACGGCGGCGTCCGGGCCCCCCGCCGCCGCGGGGGTGTCGCTGTCGGTGTCGCTGGCCGAGGCGGTCCGGGGCGGCAGGGCCCCGGCACTTCCGCCGGTCGTCGCTGTCATGGCTTCCCCTTCGTGCAGGTGGTGTCTCTGCTTGCGGGTCCGCCGTCGGCCGGTGCTGAAGTGCTGGGGAGCCCCCCGCCCGGGCGGGGCCGAGACGTCCGGGGGGCACCGGCCGGCGACTATGCGAGGCTTATTCGACCGATCATGATCAGCGCTGACGCGGGAGTGGTCATCTCTTCCGTACGACGACGAAGTCGGCCAGGGCCACGAACCGGTCCCTCACCCTGTCCGGCATGGACACCGTGTCCAGGGCGTCGAGGGCGACCCGGTGCTGGCGGCGCGCCTCCTCGGCGGTCCACTCCCGGCCGCCGGCCTCCTCGATGAGGGCGGCGCGGGCGGCGAACTCCTCCTCGGAGAAGTTCTCGAAGTCGCTGCTTCCGGCGTCGGCGGCGAGGATCTCGCCGAGCCGCCCGGAGGCCGGGCCGCCCGCCGCGAGCGCGGCCACGACCGGCAGGGACTTCTTGCGCTGGCGCAGGTCGCTCCAGGTCTGCTTGCCGGTGGACTCCGGGTCGCCCCAGATGCCCAGCAGGTCGTCCACGGCCTGGAAGGCGAGGCCGAGGTGGTAGCCGTAGCGCTCCAGCGCGTCGGCCGTGGCGTCGTCGGCGCCGCCGAGGACCGCGCCGATGGAGGAGGCGCAGGCGAGCAGGGCGCCGGTCTTGTTGCCCTCCATCTCCAGGCACTCCTCGACGCTGACGCGGTCGCGGTGCTCGTAGGAGATGTCCTGGGCCTGGCCGTCGATGAGGGCGCGGGTGGCGGTGGTCAGCCGCCGGGTGGCGCGGCCGGCCGCCACGGTGCCGAGCTCCAGCAGCACCTCGTTGGCCAGCGCCATGAGCGCGTCGCCGACCAGGATGGCCTGGGCGGGGCCGTGCACCTTCCACACGGTGTCGCGGTGCCGGCGCTGCTCGTCGCCGTCCATCAGGTCGTCGTGCAGCAGGGAGAAGTTGTGCACCAGTTCGACCGCGACCGCGCCGGGCACGCCGGTCTCCGGTGCGGCCCCGGTGACCTCGGCGGACAGCACGGCGAGCGCGGGCCGCACGGCCTTGCCGCCGTCGCCCTCGGCGGGGTTGCCCGCGGCGTCGATCCAGCCGAAGTGGTAGGCGGCGACGGTGTCCATGGGCGGCGCCAGACGGTCGACGGCCGCCCGCAGCACCGGCGTGGCCAGGGTCCGACCGCGCTCCAGGAGCGCGGTCACGTCGACCGCGGTCTCTCGAGCGGCCGTCGGGGCCGGGGGCACAGTGGGCACAGTCTCTCCTCTTGTTGCTGTGTGGGGGGTGCGGGGGTCCGCCGCGCGCGTCCCGGCCTTCACCGGAGTCCGCCTCTCGGGGAGACACCGGCCGTCTCGGGTGCCCGGCCGGACGTCCGGGGCCCGTCCCCCGGGAGGGTACGGCCGGCCGCCTCGTCGAAGTCGAAGAGGTGGTCGCGGGGCCGGTCCAGGGCGGCCAGCGCGGCGGACGCCGCGCCGATGCCGCTGCGGACCGCACCCTCCATGGTCGCGGGCCACCCCGTGGCGGTCCACGCTCCGGCCAGGTAGAGGCCGGGAACCCTGGTACGGGCGCCGGGCCGCAGCCGTCCGACGCCGGGTGCGGGGGCGAACGTGGCCGTGCGCTCCCTGGTGACGAAGAAGTCCTCGACGACGGCTCCGCGCGCGCCCGGCAGCAGCCGTTCCAGCTCCGGCAGGTAGCGCTCGCGCAGCTCGGCGACGGGCGTGTCGATCTCGTCCTGCGCGGCCGACTGGGACAGCGCCAGGTACTGGCCCGTCCGCAGCCCGGAGGCCTCGGTCCGGTCGAACACCCACTGCACGGGGCTGCCCAGCGCCGCGAAGAACGGCCGGTTCAGCACCTTCCGGTCGTACACGACGTGGACGTTGAGGATGGGCGCGGTGCCGATGTCCAGCAGCCGCTCCGGGTGCTCGAGCGCGCCCCGGGGCAGCAGTCCGTGCGTCTCGCGCTGGGGTACGGCGAGCACGACCGCGTCCGCGTCGAGGCGCTCGCCCGACGTCCCGACCGACCACCGCCCGTCCGGCGCAGGAGTGACGGAGGTGACGCGGGTCCGCAGGGCGGTACGGACGCCCGCCGCGTCGAGCGCCCGGCGGGCGAGCCCGTCGTGCAGGTCGCCCAGCGGGACGTGGGCCCAGCCGATGTCGGCCGCGCCCGGGTCGGACAGCAGCCCGGTCCTGAACACCATCGCGGCGAGCGCGAGGGAGGCGTCCCCCGCGACCGCGTTGAGGGTGGCGACGCCCACCAGGTCCCACAGCGCCTCGACGGCACGCGGCGACTGGCCGTGTTCGGCCAGCCAGCCGCCGAAGTCCCGGTCGTCGAGCGCGGGATCCGCGAGGTCGAGTCCCTTGAGCGCGAGCGCCGCGCGGCCGACCCCGGCGCGCTCGGCGAGCGACAGGTGCGGGTACGTGGCGAGGGAGCGCCCGAGGTGCAGCGGTACGGGCAGGGCGTCGCGGCGCAGCCGTCCGAGCCGCCGTCCCGGCCGGCCGGCGGCGTCGAGGACGGGCACGTCGAGACGATCCTGCAGCGGTGCGAGCGCGGCCCCGCCGATCCGGTCGAGGAACCAGCGGTAGGCGGTGCAGCAGCGCAGGTAGACGTGTTGTCCGTTGTCGACGGTGAGTTCGCCGCGCCGGAAGGAGAAGGCGAGTCCGCCGAGCCGCGGCCGTCCCTCCAGCAGGGTGACCGCCACTCCCGCGTCGGCCAGTGACAGCGCCGCGGTCACGCCGGCCAGCCCGCCGCCGACCACGACGGCCGTGCGCCCGGCCTCGGACCGTGTGCCGTCGCTCATCGGGTGCCCTCCCCCGCGGCCGGGCCGTGCTGCCCGGCCGGTGCACGGCGGGCCGTCGCCGTCGGGGACGCGGCGCACGGGCGGAGGGTTGCGTACCGCTTGTCGCCGATGGAGCCACCCTGGACCGCATTGTCCACACTGCCGGCATGGCCGGTATTGCCGGTATTCCCCATCACGTGCGCCTCCTGTCGGCCCGGCGGGACACGTGCCGGGCGTCGAGCCCGGACAGGCCGCGCACGGCGACGTACGCCTTCTCGCGCCCGGGCAGGGAGACCCGGCCGCGCAGCACGGCCTCGGGTTCGCGCTCGATGCGGTCGAGCAGACGGCGGTAGATGCCGGCCATGGCGGCGACGCAGGCGCCGCTGCGCCGGTCGAGCATGGGCAGCAGCTGGTAGCCCTCGGCGAAGAGGGCGCGTGCCCGGCGCACCTCGAAGTGGACGAGGCCCGCGAAGTCGGAGTCGGACGGCGGGACGGGCCCGGCGAAACCGGCGGAGCAGCCGAACTTGGCGAGGTCGTCGGCGGGCAGGTAGGTGCGCCCGCCCTCGGCGTCCTCGCGCAGGTCCCGCAGGATGTTGGTGAGCTGGAGCGCGAGCCCCAGCGTGTCGGCGTACTCGGCCGCGCGTTCGGCGCCGCGCGCGCCGGGTTCCGTGCCGAACACGCCGAGCGAGACCCGCCCGATGGCACCCGCGACACAGCGGCAGTACCGCTTCAGGTCGTCCCACGTCTCGTAGGTCTCGCCGCGCACGTCCATCAGGACGCCGTCGATGAGCTCGTCGAGGCCGCCGAGCGGGATCGGGAACTGCCGGCTCGCGTGCGCGAGGGCGACCGCCACCGGATCGGTGTCGTCCTCGTCGACCTCCCCGTCGCGGACCCGGGCCAGCAGGCCACGGGTGTCCTCCAGGCGGGCCTCCTTCACCTCGGGCCCGAGCGTGCCGTCACCGATGTCGTCGACGCGCCGTGAGAACGCGTAGACCGCCGACATGGCGCGCCGCTTGGCCGTCGGCAGCAGCCTGATGCCGTAGGCGAAGTTACGGGCCTGCTGTCCGGTGACGGTCTCGCAGTAGCTGTAGGCGGCGAGTACCGGTGCGGACACGAGTGCTTCCGACTCCACGGTTCGGATCACCCCTCTCCTCGCAGAGTCACGCCCACCTCATGCAGCAACCGGAGCTTGCCGGGCTTGGGCGGGCCGGGAAGTACGTCGTAATCGGCGGCGGCGATCGCGTGGACCGCCGCCCGTCCCCCCGCGACGAACCCCGCGAGGAGCAGTCGCAGCCTGCCGTGGACGCTGCCCACGAGGGGAATGCCTTCATCGAGCAGGTCACGGGCGCGCTCCGCCTCGTAGGCGACCAGCGCGCGGACCGACGCGCCCGCCGTGGGGACGGCGAGATCCGCCTCCTGGACATGGAAGCGCTTCATGTCCTCGGCGGGCAGGTAGACGCGGTCGCGGCCGAGGTCCTCGGCGACGTCCTGCAGGTGCTCGACGATCTGCAGCGCGGTGCAGACGGCGTCCGAGCGGCGGACGCGTTCGGGCGTCGCGGTACCGGTGATGCCGAGCACGAGCCGGCCGACGGGATTGGCGGACAGCTCGCAGTAGGCGAGGAGGTCGTCGTACGTCTCGTAGCGCGCGACGAGCTGGTCCTGGCGGTTCGCGGCGATCAGGCCGAGGAACGGCTCGGGACCGAGGGAGCGGCGGCGCACGGTCGGCTGGAGCCGGCGCAGCAGCGGATGGCGCGGCGTGCCGTCGAACACGCGGCGCAGGTCGGCCTCGAAGGCGTCGAGCAGGACGAGGCGGTCCTCGGCCTCCCCGGGCGCCACCCCGAGCAGCCGGGCGTCGGCACCGCCGGGGGCGAGGTCGCCGTCGCCGATGTCGTCGACGAGCCGGGCGAAGCCGTAGACGGCCATGAGGTCGTCGCGCCAGGCCCTGGGCAGGAAGAACGGGGCCACGGGGAAGTTCTCGGCGGCCGCCTTGGCAAGGGTGCCCTGCTCCGGGCCGCCCGGGCGCGCCGTCGCGGGTTCCGTCACCGCTCGCCACCCGACGCGGGGACGGCGCGCACGTCGTGGAGGTGGGGAGTCTCCGTAGCCATTGCCGTCACATCTCCCGTTCTACACTGACGACGCATTTCACACTATTTCGGACACGCCGCCCACGTCTGCTCGGCACGGCAGTGCCGGGTGTCGCGCATTATGGACCCACTTGCCGCGATTCGGCACCGGTACAGCTTACGTTGTACAGCGCGCCGCGCTCCGCCGGGGTGTCCCGCGCATCACGAGAACTCACCGATCCGTCCCAGGGTTCCCGTGGGTCTCTTCCTTCACAGAACATCCCGACCGCACCGGAGCATGTCCGGCGGGGCCGGGACGTGGACGGCGAGGTCGGGACGTGGACGGCGAGGTCGGGACGTGGACGGCGAGGTCGGGACGTGGACGGCGAGGTCGGGACGTGGACGGCGAGGCCGGGCCCCGGAGGGCGGCGGCAGCCGGCCGGGTCTTCGCGGACCGGGCCCTACTTGCCCGTGAACTTCTCGTACTCCTTGAGCACCTCGTCGGTCGGCCCGTCCATCCGCAGCTCACCGCGCTCCAGCCACAGGACGCGGTCGCAGGTGTCGCGGATCGACTTGTTGTTGTGGCTGACCAGGAAGACCGAACCGGCCTTCTTGCGCAGTTCGCGGATGCGGTCCTCGGAGCGCTTCTGGAAGGAGCGGTCACCGGTGGCGAGGGCCTCGTCGATCATCAGGACGTCGTGGTCCTTGGCGGCCGCGATGGAGAACCGCAGCCGCGCCGCCATGCCCGAGGAGTAGGTGCGCATCGGCAGCGTGATGAAGTCGCCCTTCTCGTTGATGCCGGAGAAGTCGACGATCTCCTGGTAACGGTCCCTGATCTGCTCACGGGACATGCCCATCGCGAGGCCGCCCAGGATGACGTTGCGCTCACCGGTGAGGTCGTTCATCAGGGCCGCGTTCACACCCAGCAGGGAGGGCTGGCCGTTGGTGTAGACCCGGCCGCTCTCCGCGGGCAGCAGGCCGGCGATGGCGCGCAGCAGGGTGGACTTGCCGGAGCCGTTGGAGCCGATCAGGCCGATGGCCTCGCCGCGGTAGGCGGTGAAGGAGACGCCCTTGACGGCGTGCACCTTGCGCACCCCGCGCTTCGCGTCGTCGGAGCCCCGCCTGAGTATGCGGCTCAGGGCGGCGGTGGCGCTGCCCTTGCCGGTCCTGGCGCCGTTGACGCGGTAGACGATGTGCAGCTCGTCCGCGATGACGGTGGGAACACGTGCCTCAGCCACGGCCGTACCTCTCCTCCGCCTTCCAGAAGTACACGAAACCGCCGAACGCGACCACGACCGCCCAGCCGCACGCCACCGCCCACACGTGCGGGGGCAGGTGCTCGGAGCCGTACCCGTCGATCAGCGCGAAGCGCATCAGGTCCATGTAGACCGCGGCCGGGTTCCACTGCAGGACGTCGGCGATCCAGGCCGGGTGGTCGGCCAGCATGGCGCGGATGGAGAACATCACGCCGGACGCGTACATCCACGTGCGCATCACGAACGGCATCAGCTGCGCCAGGTCGGGGGTCTTGGCGCCGGCCCGGGCGAAGATCAGCGCCAGGCCCGTGTTGAACAGGAACTGCAGCACCAGCACGGGCACGATCAGCAGCCAGGACAGGCTCGGGTAGCTGCCGAACCCGATCGCGACGACGAAGAGCACGATCATCGAGAACAGCAGTTGCTGGAGCTGCTGCAGCGCGAAGGAGATGGGCAGCGAGGCACGCGGGAAGTGCAGCGCGCGCACCAGCCCGAGGTTGCCGGAGACGGCGCGCACACCGGCCATCACCGAGCTCTGCGTGAAGGTGAACACGAAGACACCCGTGACCAGGAACGGGATGTACACCTCGCGCGACAGGCCCCGGTCGGCGTTCAGGATGAGGCCGAAGATGAGGAAGTACACCAACGCGTTCAGCAGCGGCGTCGCCACCTGCCACAGCTGGCCGAGCTTGGCCTGGCTGTACTGGGCGGTGAGCTTGGCCTGGGAGAAGGCGACGATGAAGTGGCGCCGCCCCCACAGCTGGCGGACGTACTCGACGAGCCCGGGCCGGGCGCCGCTGACCGAAAGCCCGTACTTGGCGGCCAGTTCGGCCGCGGTCATCCCGTCGTCGGGTGACGGTCGGTCGGTCACCGCGACCTTGCCGTCCTGCGTTGTCTCACTCACGAGTGGAAGCTTTCGTCCTCAATGTGCGCGGCCTGGTCGGGCCCAGGCGGCAGCCTGGAACCGGGTACGGCCGAATGCTCTCAGATGCCGAGCTTGTCAGATGACCGGAGGTCGGCCCAGACGTGTCAGACGCCACACCGTACGCCACCGCATGGGCCTGCGGGGGCCGCACGGGCTGGTCCAGCCCTCCCGGAAACCGCCGAACCATGCCTTCAGGGCGGGCCCGGACGGCTTGCGGAGCAGGGTCAGGAGCAGCCAGGCGCCCAGGTAGAGGGGGACCAGGGGGGCGGGGAGGTTGCGGCGCGCGAGCCAGACGCGGTTCCGGGCGACCATGCGGTGGTAGACCGCGTGCCGCGAGGGCGCGGTCGTCGGGTGGTGCAGCACCATGTCGGACCGGTAGTCGATCATCCAGCCCGCGTCGAGGGCCCGCCATGCCAGATCGGTTTCCTCGTGGGCGTAGAAGAATTCGTCCGGAAGTCCGCCGACTTCCGCGAAGACTCTCGTACGGACCGCGTTGGCGCCGCCGAGGAAGGTGGTCACCCGTGACGAGCGCATCGGGTCGGCGGCGCGCAGCCGGGGCACGTGGCGGCGCTGGGTGACACCGGTGTCCGGATCGGCGATGCGGAAGCTGATGATGCCGAGCTCGGGGTCGGCGGCGAACGCCTCCCGGCAGAGCTGGACGGTGTCGTGGTGGGCGAGCAGGCCGTCGTCGTCGAGGAAGAGCAGGATGTCGACGTCGCGGCCGCCGGGGCCGAACGCCTCGATACCGACGTTGCGGCCGCCGGGGATGCCCAGGTTCTCGGGCAGTTCCACGGTGCGGACCCCGTCGGGGACCTCCGGCACCGGGGAGCCGTTGCCGACGACGACCACCCGGACCGGGTCGCCGTCCTGCTTGGCGACCGAGTCCAGGAGGGCGCGCAGCTCGTCGGGGCGGTTGCCCATGGTGATGATGACCGCGCCGACCTTCATACCGTTACTCACTTACTTCAGCCTGCTCGATGCCAGGACGGACACGAGGTGCAGCAGGGTCTGGAGCAGCGCGATGCCTGCCAGCACGGCCACCCCGAGCCGCGAGAAGAACAGGTCTCCCCGGACGGTGTCCACGACCGCGAGGACCAGGATCAGCAGGGACGCCTCGATGCCGAGAACCAGTCGATGGAATTTCAGCGCGGATGCCGCCCTGCGCGCCAGTGCCAGACCGGACGAGCGCGGCGCGGACGCCGCCTCCTGCACCGGTGCCATTCCGGCCTGGTGCCGGGCGACACCGACCAGGTCGGTCTCGGCCTTGATCAGTACGGCGCCGAGGGCGGCGAGGGTACCGAGGAAGGCCCACAGCCAGTCGATCCGTCCGGAGCCCCACAGGTCGGCGGCGCGCAGCCCGAAGCCCACCAGTACCGCGGCGTCGCACAGGTAGGCGCCGACCCGGTCCAGGTACACGCCGGAGAGCGAGTACTGCTTCTTCCAGCGGGCGATCTCGCCGTCGACACAGTCGAGGAGCAGGTACAGCTGCACCGCCACCACGCCGAGCACGGCGCCCCAGATGCCGGGCACCAGCAGGGCCGGGGCGGCGAGGACGCCGAACAGGGTCATCAGATAGGTCAGCTGGTTGGGCGTGACCCGGGTGTTCACCAGGTGGCGGTCGATGCGCAGCGAGATCTCGCGCATGTACAGCCGACCGGCCCAGTGCTCGCCGCTGCGCCGGTCCTTCACCCCCGCGGGGTGGACGACCGGACGGAGCTCAGCTACCGATGGCTTGTGCATAGTCGGCGTAGGCGTCCTTGATCTGTTCGGTGGAGAGGTCGAGATGTTCGAGGATGGTGAAGCGGCCGGGCCGGGTCTGCGGGGCGAACTCCACGACCCGGACGAACTCGTCCGCCGTGAAGCCGATCTCCTCCGGCAGCACGGGCAGTCCGTGCCGGTGCAGCACCTCGGCCATGTAGGCCGACTCCTCGTGGGCGCCGCGCAGGTGCATCGCGAAGGCCGCGCCCAGGCCGCACTGCTCGCCGTGGCTCGCGGCGCGCCGGGGGAAGAGCAGGTCGAAGGCGTGGTTGATCTCGTGGCAGGCGCCGGAGGCGGGGCGGGAGTCGCCCGCGACCGACATCGAGATACCGGTGAGGACCAGGCCCTCGGCGAGCACCTGGAGGAAGCCGTCGTCGCCGACGCCGCCGGGGTGGCGCAGCACGGCCTCGCCGGCCTGCCGGGCCATGGCGGCCGCGAGGCCGTCGATGGCCTCGCCCTTCTCGCGGGCGGCGAGCTCCCAGTCCGCGACCGCGGAGATGTTGGACAGGGCGTCGCCGATGCCGGAACGCACGAAGCGGACCGGGGCCTCGCGGATGATGTCGAGGTCGATGACGACCGCTATCGGGTTGGGCACGCCGTACGAGCCGCGGCCCGCGTCGTTGTCGAGGGTGGCGACCGGCGAGCACAGCCCGTCGTGCGAGAGATTGGTGGCGACCGCGACCAGGGGCAGCCCGACGCGCGCGGCGGCGAACTTCGCACAGTCGATGATCTTGCCGCCGCCCAGGCCCACGACCGCGTCGTAACGCCCGCCCTTCATCGCGTCGGCCAACTTGATCGCGTCGTCCAGGGTGCCACCGCCGACCTCGAACCAGTCGGCGACGGGGAGCGCCGGGCAGATCCGCTCCCGGAGTTTGGCCCCGGAGCCGCCGCTGATCGCGACGGCCAGCCTGCCGGACGACGAGATCCGCTGGTCCGCGAGGACCGTCGCCAGATCGTCGAGGGCACCCGGGCGGATGTCCACGACGATCGGCGAGGGGATGAGCCTCGTCAGTACTGGCACGCGATCTCCCGGCCCTTGGCGAGGTCGTCGTGGTTGTCGATCTCGACCCAGCTGACGTCGCCGATGGGCGCGACGTCGATGCGGAAGCCGCGGTTCACGAGCTCCTGGTAGCCGTGCTCGTAGAACTGCTGGGGGTCGGTCTCGAAGACGGTCTTCAGGGCGTCGGCCAGCTCGTCGGCGGCCTCGCCCTCGATGAGGGTGACGCCGATGTACTCGCCGGTGGCCTCGGCCGGGTCCATCAGCTTCGTGATCTTCGTCATGCCGCCCTCGGGGCCGACGACGACCTTCATCTCCTCCTCGGCGAGGGACTTCACCGTGTCGAGGGCGAGGATGATCTTCTTGCCGTCGCCGCGGGCGGCCAGCAGGGTCTTCTCGACGGAGACCGGGTGCACTGTGTCGCCGTTGGCGAGGATCACCGAGTGTTTGATCGCGTCACGTCCGCACCACAGGGAGTAGGCGTTGTTCCACTCCTCGGCCTTGTCGTTGTCGATCAGGGTGATCTTGACGCCGTACTTCGCTTCCAGGGCCTCGCGGCGCTCGTACACGGCTTCCTTGCGGTAGCCGACGATGATCGCGACCTCGGTCAGGCCGATCTCGGCGAAGTTCTTCAGGGTGAGGTCGAGGACGGAGAGCTCGTTCTCGGTTCCCTCGCCCACCACGGGCACCAGCGCCTTGGGCAGCGTCTCGGTGTAGGGGCGAAGACGCCGGCCGGCGCCGGCGGCCAGGACGAGGCCGATCATGCGGGTTCTCCTTCATCGTGTACGGCGGGTGCGCCGCGTCTGTGGGCGGTGACCCAGAAGCGGATGCTCTCGGTGAGCACCACGAGTGCCACGAACACGGCGCAGGCCGTGAGCGCGAGCGTGAAGTCCGTTGCGGTGAGCCAAGCGGCCAGCGCCGTGACCACCAGCGTCCTGCCCTCGTGCCCGCCGATCGCCCGTACCAGCCAGCGCGGGGGCGCTCCGCTGCCACCGCGGATGCGGTACACCGTGTCGTAGTGATGGTAGGCGACGGCCGCCACCAGCCCGAAAGCCGCGGGCAACGCTCCGTTCACGTCCGCCCGGGCCGCGAGCAGCAGGATCGTGCCGTACTCGGCGGCCCGGAGGACCGGCGGAACCAGCCAGTCCAGGGGGCCGGTGAGCGGTGCGGAGACGGCGATGCCGGACAGGATGGCGTAGACGAAGGCGGTGCTGAAGACGCTCCAGTCCCCGTAGCCGGAGACCGCGGCGTCGATCACGAGCAGAGCGGCGCCGAGGACCACGAGCACGGGTGCCCCGTAGCCGCCGCCGCGCCGCTTGCGGACCGTGTCCTCGGCCAGCCAGCCGGTGTCGGCCAGTTGGGCGAGGGCCCGTGCCGCCTGCGCACCGCGCGCCGCCTTGCGGGTCAGCGACCTCAGGACCCGTCCGGCGGTCGTGTAGCAGGCGGCGAAGGCGCAGCCCACCAGCAGCACGACGAAGGTGACACGTGGCGTGGTGAGCGCCGTGAGGACCGCGATCAGCGCCCAGCGCTCGCCGATCGGCAGCACGATCATGCGGCGCGCCCAGACCGTCCAGCCGACGCTGTCGAGCCGGTCGGACAGGGCGGCGGTGGGGCTGGGGCCGGCGGTGGCGGCAGAATCCCCGGCGTTCGCCTCGTTGAAGGAGAAATCGACCACGTGCCGGGCGGTCTGCAGGACCATCGCGCCGAGGGCGAGCGCCCACACGTCGTCGCCGCCGCGGGCCGCGCCGAGCGCGAGTCCCGCGTAGTAGGCGTACTCCTTGGCCCGGTCGAAGGTCGCGTCGAGCCAGGCGCCGAGCGTCGAGTACTGCAGCGAGTAACGGGCGAGCTGGCCGTCGGTGCAGTCCAGCACGAAGGAGAGGAGGAGCAGCAGTCCGGCGGCGACGTAGCCGCCGCGGGTGCCGGTGGCCGCGCAGCCCGCCGCGATCAGGGCGGTGAGCAGGGACGCGGTGGTGACCTGGTTCGGGGTCAGGCCCCGGCGCGCGCACCAGCGGGCGAGGTAGCGGGAGTACGGGCTGACGAAGTGCGTGGTGAAGAAGCCGTCGCGGGACTTCACCGCCGTACGCAGCCGTACGGCCTCGTCGTCGACGGCGGCCACGGCCTGACGGGCCTCGTTGCGGGCCTGCGGGTCGGCGGGGACCGTGGCGACGAGGGCGCCGAGCTCGGGGCGGTGCACGGCCGTGCCGTCCGCCTCGAGGGCCGCGGCGACGCGGTCGGCGATGCTGTCTGCTCCGGCGGGCGTCGCGTGACCGGGCACGGCGGAGCGCTCACGGGCGACGGCACGGGTCAGGGCCTGGCGGGCGGCGGGCCGGACGGTCACGGCGCCGGGCAGCGCGGCGGCGGGGAAGCGCGGGTCCGTGAGGCCGAGGCGCAGCGCGTGGAGGTGGCCCACGAAGCGGGCGTCCACGAGTGCGACGCGCTGGTCGCCGGGCACCTGGGCGAGCAGTGTCTCGGCGTGACCGGCGTCGGAGGCGACCCGCACGTCGAAGCCCAGCTCCCGCAGCTCGCCCTCCAGGGACGATCCGGGGACCGGCTGACCGGTGAGGATGGCGGTCGACAGACGAACTCACTCCCTGGGTGCCGGCGCGGCGCGCCGGCCTGTGCGTGGGTGGGGCGCCCCTGGTCCTCACTGGGGGCCGGGCGGCGTGTCGGCAGAGGGTATCGGATGATGAGAAGCGGGCGTTCACCGCCTGTTAACGGAACGCTCGACCGGCTCTGCTCCGCCTCGGCCGCGATCATCATCGGTGATTCTGGTCCCGCGCCACAAACCGCGGTCGTATATCGGCCCATATACGGCGGCACATACGGCACCCGGCGGAGCGCCACCCGTCTCGCCGAGCACGCCGTCGCCGCCCCGCACACCCGCGGGGGAGGGCGCGCCCGCCTCGCCGGTCCGCCTCCCGCGAGCCCTGTGACCTGCGGTTCGACTCTCCGTCATTTCCGCAGGTCAGAGCAGATGACAACGGTGTTCAGTGCCGCGTTGCCGGATACCCCCCACCCGTAGTTCACTGGTGATCCCGAAGCGGACGGAGAAGGGCGGAATCCATGGGGGCCGGTCACGATCACGGGCACGCGCACGGCATGCCGTCCGGGGGGACGGCGACGGCCGCGTACCGCGGCAGACTGCGGGTGGCGCTGTCGATCACGCTCGCCGTCATGGTGGTCGAGATCGTCGGTGGCGTCGTCGCGGACTCGCTCGCGCTGGTCGCGGACGCGGCGCACATGGCGACGGACGCCCTGGGTCTCGGGATGGCGCTGCTCGCGATCCACTTCGCGGGCCGCCCGGCGAGCGGACGGCGCACCTTCGGGTACGCGCGCGCCGAGATCCTCGCCGCACTGGCCAACTGTCTGCTGCTGCTCGGCGCGGGCGGTTACGTGCTGTACGAGGCGGTCCAGCGCTTCCTCGTCCCCGCGCAGACGCAGGGCGGCGTCACGATCGTGTTCGCGCTGATCGGTCTGGCGGCGAACATGGTCTCGCTGACGCTGCTGGTGCGGGGCCAGCGGGAGAGCCTGAACGTGCGCGGCGCGTTCCTCGAGGTGGTGGCGGACGCGCTGGGCTCCGTGGCGGTGCTGGTCTCCGCGGTGATCGTGCTGACGACGGGCTGGCACGCCGCCGACCCGATCGCCTCGCTGCTCATCGGCCTGATGATCGTCCCGCGCACGGTGCGGCTGCTGCGCGAGACCCTCGACGTCCTGCTGGAGTCGGCCCCGAGGGACGTCGACATGGCGGAGGTGCGCGCGCACATCCTCGCGCTGCCCGGCGTGGAGGACGTGCACGACCTGCACGCCTGGACCATCACGTCCGGGATGCCGGTGCTCTCCGCGCACGTGGTCGTCGGATCCGGCACCCTGAACGCCCTCGGCCACGAGAAGATGCTGCACGAACTCCAGGGCTGCCTCGGCGACCACTTCGACGTCGAGCACTGCACGTTCCAGCTGGAACCGAGCGGTCACGCGGAGCACGAGGCGAAACTGTGCCACTGAGCCCGGCCGCGCCGGCGGCCACGAGCATCAGGAGGCACTCGCCTTGACCGACACCGTGTCCGCGCCGTTCCCGCCCTGGCGCACACGCCCGGAGACCGCCGCCGACCGTGCCGAGGTGCACGCGCTGACCGCCGCCGCCTTCGGGCGCCCCGAGGAGGCCGATCTGGTGGACGCGCTGCGCGCGGACGCCGGGGCCTGGCTGGACCTGGCGTGCGTGGCCGAGGCGCCGGACGGATCCGTCGTGGCTTACGCGCTGCTCACCCGGTGCCATGTCGGCGGGGCGCCCGCGCTGGCGCTCGCCCCCGTCGCGGTACGGCCCGACCGGCAGCGCGAGGGCGCCGGAGGCGCCGTCGTACGGGCGGTGCTCGCGGAGGCACGCGCGCGCGGGGAGCGGCTCGTGCTGGTGCTCGGACACCCCGGCTACTACCCGCGCTTCGGCTTCACGCCCGCCTCGGCGTACGGGATACGGGCCGGCTTCGACGTGCCGGACGAGGCGATGATGGCGCTCGTGCTGGACGGTTCTCCGTCCGTGACACCGGGCATGATCAAGTATCCGGCCGCTTTCGGCGTGTGATCCGTGCCGGTCCCGGCCCCCGCCGAAGGTGCCGGGGCCGGGGCGGCGGCGCGCCGTGACGTGCCGGGTGTGCCGGTTCAGTACGGCAGACTTGAGGCTCGACGAACGAGGCGAAGGACGATTATGCCGATCACACCCGCCACCGCGATGCAGAGCGCACCGCGAGGCACCACGGAACCGATCCTGCTGGAACTGGTCGACGAGGACGGCACCACGATCGGCACTGCGGAGAAGCTCACCGCCCATCAGGCGCCCGGGCAGCTGCACCGGGCGTTCTCCGTGTTCCTGTTCGACGAACGCGGACGGCTGCTGCTCCAGCAGCGCGCCCTGGGCAAGTACCACTCCCCCGGCGTCTGGTCGAACACCTGCTGCGGTCACCCCTACCCGGGCGAGGCGCCCTTCGCGGCGGCGGCCCGGCGGACCTACGAGGAGCTCGGTGTCTCCCCGTCGCTGCTGGCCGAGGCGGGCACGGTCCGTTACAACCACCCGGACCCGGACTCGGGTCTGGTGGAGCAGGAGTTCAACCATCTCTTCGTCGGGCTGGTGCAGTCCCCGCTGCGGCCGGACACCGAGGAGGTCGGGGCGACCGCCTTCGTGACACCCGCCGAGCTGGCCGAACGGCATGCGCGGGACACGTTCTCCGCCTGGTTCATGACGGTTCTGGACGCGGCCCGGCCGGCGGTCAGGGAGCTGACGGGTCCGTCCGCCGGCTGGTGAGCCGGGGCGGGCCGGCGGTCTAGAGCAGGGGCGCGGGGTGCAGCGGGAGGACCGCCCATACCACCTTGCCGCCGCTCGGGGTGTGCTCCATGTCGCACACCCCGCCCGCCTCCTTGGCGACCTCCCGCACCAGGAGCAGCCCCCGGCCGCCCGTGCGCGCGTGGTCGGTCTCCAGGGCGGTCGGCCGGTAGGGGTGTCCGTCCTCCACCGCGATCCGCACCCATTCGGCGCCGACGGCGAGTTCCACGGCGAGCGTCGGCGACATCAGCGCCGCGTGTTTGACCGCGTTGGTCACCAGCTCCGAGACGATCAGTAACAGCCCCTGGGTCAGGTCCTCCGTCATGGGTACGCCCTGCCGGGCGAGCAGGTCGCGGACGGTGTGCCGGGCCTGTGGCACGGAGGAGTCGACGGCCGGGGCGGTGAACCGCCAGACCCCCTCGTACGGCAGCGGTGCCGTCGCTCTGCGCTCCCCGCGGGGCGGCTTGTCTCCGCCGTCAGGGCGTGGGCCCGGCCCCCGCCCCTCGCTCTTCATCGTCCGGTCGCCACCCTTGCGCTCGATTGTCACCACACGTCGAGTGTTAAGAAGGCGCGCGTGCCGTCCCATGAACTGAACGCAAGTCAGCGCGTATCGACGGCTTACGACCATGCCTGCCCACCCCGGGCAGCCCAGTGACCGACCCTGCCGACGGCGCGCCGACTTCCGAACTATTCGGGTTGTACGCGTTTGTCCCCCGGTACGTCCGGTCCCTTCCCGCCGGTTCCCCCGACTCCCCCGACTCCCCCGCCTCCCCGAACGCCGTCCTCGGACATCCGGTCCGAGACCATGCCGACGACGCGCCGGCCGCCGTACCCCGTGGCGATCAGGCCGAGCCCGTCGAAGAGCAGCGCGAGCGAGAAGAACGTGCCGATGACGTACTGGCTGCTGCCCGGCCAGGACGCCAGCACCAGGATGCCGAGCAGCAGGTCGAAGACGCCCTGCAGGAGCGTCCAGCCGAACTGCGGGCCGCGCACCACCAGACTGCCGGCCAGCCGGAACACCCCGCCGGTGAGGAACAGCAGCGCGGCGAACATGGTGAGGGCCTCGGCGGCGACCGTCGGCATCCTGAGGACGACCGCACCGGCCGCGATGTTCAGCGCGGCGACCACGGCCCCGAGCCAGAAGAAACCGGTGCCGCGCGCCTGGACCGCGTGCAGGAGTCCGACGACGCCGCCGACCAGCAGCAGCCATCCGAACAGGACCATCGAGGTCAGCGTGGCGAAACCGGTGTAGACGAGCCCGACGACACCCGTGACCACCAGGATGACGCCGAGGGCCGCGAGCCAGCCGAAACCACGGCGGAGTCCGGCGGTCCCGCTCTTCCCGCTCCCCCGCCCCTTCCCCGGGGCCGCGCTCTTCCGTCCCGCCCTCTTCGTTCCCACCATGCGGAAGCCTCCTCGGGTCCGGGCCCCTTCTTGATCGTATGGCGGTGGCGGGTGGCTAGCATCCCGTGCATGGAGCCACAGCTGCTGCACGACGTCGCCGACGGGGTCGCCACCGTCGTCGTCCACCATCCGGCCAAGCGCAACGCCATGACCGCCGGGATGTGGCGGGCGCTGCCGCCGCTGCTCGACGACCTGGCGGCCGATCCCGCCGTACGGGTGCTGGTGCTCACCGGCGAGGGCGCGACGTTCTGCGCGGGAGCCGACATCTCGACGCTACAGGGCTGTGCGGAGGAGGCACAGGGGCTGGCCGTGCTCGCCGAGGAGGCGCTCGCGGCGTTCCCGAAGCCCACGCTGGCCGCGGTCCGGGGGCACTGCGTGGGCGGCGGGTCGCAGCTCGCGGCGGCCTGCGACCTGCGGTTCGCGGAGGAGGGCGCGCTGTTCGGGGTGACACCGGCGAAGCTGGGCATCGTGTACCCGGCGTCCTCCACCCGGCGCCTGGTGGCGCTGGTGGGTCCGGCCACCGCCAAGTACCTCCTGTTCTCCGGCGAGCTGATCGGCGCGGAGCGGGCGCTGCGGACAGGGCTGGTCGACGAGGTGCTGCCGGAGGGCGGCCTCGGCGGGCGCGTCGCGGAGTTCTGCCGCATCCTGGTGGCGCGTTCGCAGCTGACGCAGGCCGCGGCCAAGGAGTTCGCGAACGGGCACACGGACCGGGACGCCTACTGGGCCGAGCAGGTGCGCGGCAGCGGCGACACCGCGGAGGGCGTCGCCGCGTTCCTGGAGCGCAGACAGCCGCGCTTCACCTGGACCACGTCGGGATGAGGACCCGGCTCACGTGAGGACGAAGCGGCTCTTCGCGCGGAACTCCTCGACGAGGTGCGCGGGCGCCTTTTCGGGGGAGCCCGCGTCGTAGGGCGGCTGCGGGTCGTACTCCGTCAGCAGCTGCACGGCCTGGGCGTGTTCGTCGCCCGCGATCCGGCCGAGCAGGGTGAGCCCCATGTCGATGCCGGCGGAGACGCCGGCGGCGGTGACGTACTTGCCGTCGGACACCACCCGCTCCCCCGTCGCCTCGGCGCCGTAGCGCCCGAGGGTGTCGAGGGCCAGCCAGTGGGAGGTGGCGCGGCGACCCCTCAGGAGTCCGGCGGCGGCGAGCAGCAGGGAGCCGGTGCACACGGAGGTCGTCCAGGTGCTGGTGGCGTCGGCGGTACGCAGCCAGTCCAGCAGGGCCGCGTTGTCCATCTGCGGGGTCTGCCCCGGGCCGCCCGGGACGATGACGATGTCGGGGTCCGGCACCTCGGCCAGGGTCCTGTCGGCGACGATCGCGAGACTTCCGGTGTCGGTGCGGACCGGGCCGGTCCGTTCGGCGACGAAGACGGTCTCCGCGCCCGGGAGGCGGCCGAGCGTCTCGTACGGGCCGACGGCGTCCAGGGCGGTGAAGCGGTCGAACAGGACGATGGCGATCTGCGGGGACATGCGTTCTCCTCCGGTTCAGCCGGCCAGGCCGGCGGGGGCGGGGCGGAAGCGGCGGCGGTACTCCGCCGGGGCCGTGCCCAGGGCCTTCACGAAGGCGCGGCGCATCGCCTCCGGGGTGCCGTAGCCGCACGCGCGCGAGATCTCCTCGACGCCGTCGGCGGTGTCCTCCAGGAGGCGGCGGGCGTGTTCGAGACGGACCCGGTCGACGTACCGGCCGGGCGTCGTCCCGGTCTCGGCCTGGAAGGCGCGGGCGAAGTGGCGGGGCGAGAAGCCGGCGCGGGCGGCGAGCGACTCGACGCCCAGGTCGTCGCCGGGATGCTCGGTGATGTACTGCTGCACCTCGCGCAGCGGCTCCCGCCGGGCGGTCTGCGCGGCGAGCTGGGCGCTGAACTGGGCCTGGTTGCCGGGGCGGCGCAGGAAGACCACCAGGTGACGGGCGACGGTGAGCGCGGTGTCGCGGCCGAGGTCCTCCTCGACCAGGGCGAGGGCGAGGTCGATGCCGGCGGTGACGCCGGCCGACGTGGAGACGTGTCCGTCCCGTACGTAGATGGGGTCCGGGTCGACCTCGATGTCCGGGTGGTCGTGGGCCAGCGTGTCGCAGTAGGCCCAGTGGGTGGTCGCCCGGCGGCCGTCCAGGAGGCCCGCCTCGGCGAGCAGGATCGCGCCCGTGCAGACCGAGACGAGCCTCCGCGCGCGTGGGCCGTGCGCGCGCAGCCAGTCGACGAGCCCCGGATCGGGCCTGCGGGCGCCCTGGCCGCCCGGGACGAGGAGGGTGTCCGGCGCGGGGGCGCCGGCGAGGTCGCGCAAGGAGAGGTCGGGGACGAGGGTGAGACCGCTGGAGGTGCGGACGGGGGCGCCGTGCAGGGTGGCGGTGCGGATGTCGTACGTCCCCGGACGGGCGGTCCCGGCGCCGTGGAAGACCTCCACCGGGCCGGTGACGTCGAGGCTCTGCACGTCGTCGAAGAGGACGACCAGGACGGTTCGCATGCGTCGATGGTGCTGCGGGCGGCGGCAGGGCCACAATGACGAGTTCCCCACCTTTTCTGCCATGGAGGGGCGGAGCCCGGGGTGGCCGCGTCCCGGGGTTCCGCCCGGTACCCCCTTCCCCGCGTACCTACCAGTCGGTAATGTGACCGCAATGAGCACACCCCTGCCGGAGCGCGCCGGACGACACTGCCAGGCGGCCCTCAACACGCTGCACTCGACGCACTACTTCTCGCCCGACCTGGGACGGGAGCTGGCCGCCGTCGGGATCGACGACGTCACCGCGGCGTACTTCGCCGTGCGGTCCGCGGCCATGGGGCCGGTGGGCGCGGGCGTGGTGACGGCCACGTTCTCCAACTTCCGGCACGAACTGGTGGCGCGGCACGTCCCGGCCGTCTGGGAGAAGGCCTCCCCCTCCGTCGTGCTCGCCGCACGCGCGCGGGTCGTCGACACGACGCTGCGACGGCTGCTCGGCGACGAGGCCGTCGCCTCCCCCGAGGTGGCCGAGGCGGCGGAGCTCGCCCTGCGCGCGGCCGAGGCGTGCGTCAGGACCGCCCGCCCGCTCTACGCCGCCCACGCCGAACTGCCCGTGCCCGAGGCACCGCACCTGGCCCTCTGGCACGCGGCCACGCTGCTGCGCGAGCACCGCGGCGACGGGCACCTGGCCGTGCTGCTCGACGCGGGACTCGACCCGGTGGAGGCCCTGGTGAGCCACACCGCGACCGGCAAGGGCATGACCCCGAAGGCGGTGCTGGGCACCCGTGGCTGGACGCGGGACGACTGGGACGCGGCGGCCGCGCGGCTCAGGGAGCGCGGACTGCTCGACGGCGAGGGCGGGTTGACGAGCGCGGGCGCCGCCCTGCGCGCGGACATCGAGGCCGAGACCGACCGGCTGGACCGCGCGCCCTACGAGCACCTGGGCGCGGCGGGCGTCGAACGGCTCACCGAACTGGGCCGGACGCTGGCGGCGGCCGTGGTCGCGGCGGGCGCGTACCCGGCCGGGACCTTCGGCAGGAGCTGAGAGCCGAGAAGCGAGGCGACGGAGGCGGCTGTTTCCCGGGAGCACGCCGGGAGGAATGGAACGCGCCACAGGCGGTACCCGTGTTCCCACCTGGCCGTGAGGCCGGGAGACGAAAGGGGAGAAGCGTGTTCCGCGCGATCGCAGACGTACTGCGGCAGATCGGCTCCGCCATCGCCACCGTCGTGACGCTGCCCTTCCGGGCTCTCGCCCGGCTGTTCGGCGGCGCCTCCGGTTCCACCCGCCGGGCCTGATCCCGGACGTGCGAGGGGGCCGGACCCGGATCGGGTCCGGCCCCCTCGCACGTCCGCGTCCGCATCCGTGCTCGCCGCGCCCCGCCGTGCTGCCCTGATCCCCCTGTGTCGGTGCCACCTGCCACAATTGCCGCGCAACCTGAAGCGGAGAAGGCGGTACGGGATCGTGACGACACCCGGGTCCAGCGGGGCCAGCGCAGTGGGATCCATCGAAGGCAGGATCGCCGAGGAGCTCGGCGTACGGGAGCGGCAGGTGAAGGCCGCGGTGGAGCTGCTCGACGGCGGTTCGACGGTGCCCTTCATCGCCCGCTACCGCAAGGAAGCGACCGAGATGCTCGACGACGCGCAGCTGCGCACGATCGAGGAGCGGCTGCGCTACCTGCGGGAGCTGGAGGACCGCCGCACGGCGATCCTCGACTCGGTGCGCGAGCAGGGCAAGCTGACGCCCGAGGTCGAGGCGCAGATCCGCGGCGCGGAGACGAAGGCGCGCCTGGAGGACATCTACCTGCCGTTCAAGCCGAAGCGGCGCACCAAGGCGCAGATCGCGCGCGAGGCGGGCCTCGCGCCCCTCGCGGAGGGCCTGCTCGGCGACCCGTCGGTCGACCCGCTGGCCGCCGCCGCGGCCTTCGTCGACGCGGACAAGGGCGTCGCCGATCCGCAGGCCGCGCTGGAGGGCGCCCGGGCGATCCTCACCGAGCGGTTCTCCGAGGACGCCGACCTGATCGGTGAGCTGCGGGAGCGCATGTGGACGCGCGGCCGGCTGGCCGCCAGGGTGCGGGAGGGCAAGGAGGAGGCGGGCGCCAAGTTCGCCGACTACTTCGACTTCGCCGAGCCGTTCACCGAGCTGCCCTCGCACCGGGTCCTCGCCATGCTGCGCGGCGAGAAGGAGGGGGTCCTCGACCTCGTCCTGGAGCCCGAGGAGCCCACGGACGGCCCGTCGTCGTACGAGGGGATCGTCGCCCAGCGCTTCGGGATCGCCGACCGGGGACGCCCCGCCGACAAGTGGCTGAAGGACACCGTCCGCTGGGCCTGGCGCACCCGCATCCTCGTGCACCTGGGGATCGACGTGCGGCTGCGGCTGCGCACGGCCGCCGAGGACGACGCCGTGGGCGTGTTCGCGGCCAACCTGCGCGACCTGCTGCTCGCCGCCCCCGCGGGCACCCGCGCGACGCTCGGCCTCGACCCGGGCTTCCGTACGGGCGTGAAGGTGGCCGTGGTCGACGCGACCGGCAAGGTCGTCGCCACCGACGTCATCCACCCGCACGTCCCGGCCAACCGGTGGGACGAGGCCATCGCCAAGCTGGCGCGCCTGGCGAAGGAGCACGCGGTCGAGCTGGTCGCGATCGGCAACGGCACGGCGTCCCGCGAGACCGACAAGCTCGCCGGTGAGCTGATCGCCAGGCACCCGGAGCTGAAGCTCACCAAGGTGATGGTGTCCGAGGCGGGCGCCTCCGTGTACTCGGCCTCCGCGTTCGCCTCGCAGGAGCTGCCCGGCATGGACGTGTCGCTGCGCGGCGCCGTGTCGATCGCGCGCCGGTTGCAGGACCCGCTGGCCGAGCTGGTGAAGATCGATCCGAAGTCGATCGGCGTCGGCCAGTACCAGCACGACCTGTCCGAGGTGAAGCTGTCGCGCTCCCTGGACGCGGTGGTCGAGGACTGTGTGAACGGCGTCGGCGTGGACGTGAACACGGCCTCCGCCCCGCTGCTCGCCCGGGTCTCCGGCATCACCTCCGGGCTCGCGGAGAACATCGTGGCGCACCGCGACGCCAACGGCCCCTTCACCTCCCGTACGGAACTGAAGAAGGTGCCGCGGCTCGGCCCGAAGGCGTACGAGCAGTGCGCGGGCTTCCTGCGCATCCGGGGCGGCTCCGACCCGCTGGACGCCTCCAGCGTGCACCCGGAGGCGTACCCGGTGGTGCGGCGCATGGTGAAGACGTCGGGCCAGGAGGTGGCCGCGCTCATCGGCAACACGTCGGTGCTGCGGTCGCTCAGGCCGCAGGACTTCGTGGACGACACGTTCGGTCTGCCCACGGTGAGCGACATCCTCAAGGAGCTGGAGAAGCCGGGGCGCGACCCGCGGCCGGCGTTCAGGACGGCCACGTTCAAGGAGGGCGTCGAGAAGATCGCCGACCTGTCGCCCGGGATGGTGCTGGAGGGTGTCGTGACGAACGTCGCGGCGTTCGGCGCGTTCGTGGACGTGGGCGTCCACCAGGACGGTCTCGTGCACGTCTCCGCGATGTCGAAGACCTTCGTCAAGGACCCGCGGGACGTGGTGAAGCCCGGTGACATCGTCAAGGTGAAGGTCCTCGAGGTGGACATCCCGCGCAAGCGGATCTCGCTGACGCTGCGGCTGGACGACGAGGCGGCGCCGGAGGGCGGCGGTGCCCGGCAGCGCGGCGGACGCCCGCCGCAGCAGCGCGGTCAGCAGCAGCGCGGTCAGCAGCGGCAGGGCCGCGGCGGCGGAGGCGGTTCGCGCCAGGCGCCGCCCCCGGCCAACAGCGCGATGGCGGACGCCCTGCGGCGCGCCGGTCTGGTGGACCCGAAGGGGCGCTGAGCGCGAAGTGGGCCGTACGGCGCGCGGGGTGCCCCGCGCGCCGTACGGCCCCGCTCCCGCCTTCCGCCCTCAGCGGGCCAGGGCCTCCACCAGCACGCTTCCCGACGACCGCGCGACGAGGAACGACTCCCCCTTCAGGGTTTTCGTGTCCAGCGCGATGCGGTGGCGGCCGGCCGGCAGGGTGCCGTCGAAGATCTCGTGCGTGCGGGTGCGGGAGAACCGGTCCAGCCGGTACGCGGTCAGCCGTACCCGGCAGGTGGAGGTGACCTCGACGCCCGCCTCGCCGTCGGCGGCGACCAGCCGGACCAGGCGGCGCCGCTCCGGCGGGCTGCGGTCCAGGGCGTTCTCGATCTGGGCCACCAGCAGGGGAACGATCGGGGCGAGCCCGTCGACGTAGGCGACGTCGGCCCCGGCCCGTTCGAACGAGTGTCGTACGGCGGCGCGCGCCTCCTCGTCCACGGCCCGCCCGAAGGCGACCGCGCCGTAGGTGCGCAGCTCGTCGGGGGTCACACCGCCGGCGTCCCGGGTGATCTCGGCGCCGATGCCGATCGTCCGCAGCGCGGCGGCCAGCCGGGCGAGGACGGCGACGCGGGCGCCGATGAGGAGCACGCGGCGGCTCACGGTCCCGTCGTGGGGCGCGGCGAGCAGGGAGCGCAGGGCGTCGCGGTACTCGGCGCCCTGGAAGCGGAACGGCCCTATGCCGTGGTACCCGTTCAGTGCGAGGTCGGCCTCCGCCCGCGTCTGCCAGGCGAAGTCCCGCCACACGTAGTCCTCGCCGTCCCGCTCGACGACCGCGGTGACGGCCCCGCAGGCGAGGTCCTCGCACTCGGGACAGCCGTATATGACGTGCCGTCCGCCGGCCAGCGGGGCGTCGGCCTCCAGCAGCAGCCCCCGCACGTGTGCGGTGAAGATGGCGGGCGGGACGTCGGAGGCGAGCGGGGAGACGGCGTCGAGGTCGGAGAGCCGGAACAGCAGCGGGCGTCCGTCGACGATGAAGTCCACGAAGTCCCTGTGCACCTGGTAGTGGCCGTTGGCGAGGACGCCGCCGGCGCGCATGGCCGGTGCCAGGCCGAAGGTCGCGTACTCGGCGGACTCGGCATACTCGGCAGGCATGCAGTGAGTATCCCCAGAGCGGGACCGGTCCGAGCACGGCATGACATATTCCGCCACCGCCGCCGCGCGGCGGTACGGGCGGTCCGCGGCCCGGCCCGGGGGGACGGGCGTGAACGTGCGTGAGCGGGCGTACGGATGGTCGAGGGGGTATGCGGCGAGGCGCGGCTGGACGGGCCGGGCGCTGTGCCGGGGGCGGTGCGGTGTCCCGCGGGGAGGGGCGCGCCCGCCCCTCCCCGCGGCACGGCGGCGCGGTCAGTGCCTGCCGATCGGGTCCCCCTCCGTCTCGGTGCCCGGACCGGGCCCGATACGGATCTCGAAATCGCCGTCGTACCTCTTGTGGCCCTCGATGACGGCGAGTTCGACGGCCTCGCCCGCCATCTCCTCGCGCACGACGACCGGGTCCCTGCGCAGGTCGCGCATGAGGGCGACACACATGCCGATCATCACCAGCACGAACGGCGCGGCGGCGAGGATGGTGAGGTTCTGCAGACCGGTGAGCGCGTCGCCCTGACCGCTGCCGACCATCAGCATGATGGCGGCGACGGCACCGGTGGCCACGCCCCAGAACACGACGACGAAGCGGCCGGGCTCCAGCGCGCCCTTCTGCGAGAGCGTGCCCATCACGATGGAGGCGGCGTCGGCGCCGGAGACGAAGAAGATGCCGACCAGGATCATCACCAGCAGACAGGTGATCGTGGCGCCCGGGTACTCCTGGAGCACGGAGAAGAGGCGGCCCTCGGGAGTGGTGTCGTCGCCGAGCCGGCCTTGTTCCTGCATCTTCGTGGCCGTACCGCCGAAGATGGCGAACCAGAGCAGGCTGACCGTGCTCGGCACGAGGATGACGCCGCCGACGAACTGGCGGATCGTGCGGCCGCGGCTGATCCGGGCGATGAACATGCCGACGAACGGCGTCCAGGAGATCCACCACGCCCAGTAGAAGACCGTCCAGCTGCCGAGCCAGTCCGCGGCGCCCTCCCCGCCGGAGGCCTCGGTGCGGCCTGCGAGGTCGGCCAGGTCGCCGATGTAGGCGAAGACCGACGTGGGCAGCAGGTCGAGGACGACGATGGTGGGCCCGACGATGAACACGAACAGGGCGAGCACCAGCGCCAGCACCATGTTGGTGTTGGACAGCCACTGGATGCCCTTCTCCACGCCGGACACCGCCGAGGCGACGAAGGCCAGGGTGAGGACCACGATGATGGTGACGAGCAGTCCGGTGCTGACCGTGTCCATCCAGTCGAGCTTCTGCACCCCGGAGCCGATCTGCAGGGCGCCGAGGCCGAGGGAGGCGGCGGAGCCGAAGATGGTCGCGATGATGGCGAGGATGTCGATGACCCGGCCCGCGGTGCCGTTGGCGTGCTTCGCACCGATCAGCGGCGTGAACACGGCGCTGATGGTCTGACGGCGGCGCTTGCGGAACGTGCTGTACGCGATGGCGAGGCCGACCACCGCGTAGATCGCCCACGGGTGCAGCGTCCAGTGGAAGAGGGTGGTCGCCATCGCCGTCTCCATGCGTTCCCCGCTGTTGGCGGGGTCGGTGCCCGGCGGGGCGTCGATGTAGTGGGAGAGCGGCTCGCTGACGCCGTAGAACATCAGGCCGATGCCCATGCCGGCGCTGAACATCATCGCCACCCAGGAGACGGTGCGGAACTCCGGTTCCTCTCCCTCCTTCCCCAGGTGGATCCGGCCATAGCGGCTGATGGCGAGCCAGAGGGCGAACACCACGAACGCGGAGGCGGCCAGGATGAAGGCCCAGCCGCCGTTGTGGATGAGACCGCCGAGCATCTTGTCCGACACGCTCGTGAGCGAGTCGGTCGCGATGGCGCCCCAGAGCACGAAGGCCAGGGTGAGCGCGGCCGTCACACCGAACACGATGCGGTCCGTCTGGGGCCGTCCGCCACCGGTGAGGCCCGCTTCGGAACCCGGGAACGCCCCTCCCTCGTGATAGCTCGGTGTCCGATGCTGATCGTGCGTCACAGGTGAAACCTTTCCCCGATGGCTGGAACGGAGCTACTCCTTTCCCCGTCACCCTCGCCACATGTGACGCGCGTCGCAAACGTGTCCGATCCGTGTCCGTTCTCGTCCGTTCCCGGCGGCCGACAGCCGAAGCGGGACGCGCGGTCAGGGACGCGGCTCCGTGCGGGCCGCCGCGACGCGCTCACCCACCAGGCGGTGTGCCAGGTCCGAGGCGAGTTCGGAGACGTACATGCGCAGTTCGGCCTCGGCCGCGGCGCACTCGGGCGCACCCCCGGCGTGCTCCTGCCGGCGGAGGGCGCCGGGGGCCGCCCGGGCGACCAGGACGAAGGGGCCGGCGCTCCCCTCCTCGGCCAGCTGCTCCCCGGTGCGCTGCCGGACGATTCCGGCGGCGTCCGGGCGCTCGTCGCGTTCGTCGCGCTCGTCGCGGACACGGCCGGTCCGGCGCAGCAGACGGACGGCGACGAGGACGGCGAGCGCGAACAGCGCCGCCGCGACGACCAGGTGCTCGATCCTCGGGTGCGGCGGGCCGATGGGGAACGACAGCAGCTCCATACCCCCTGCCCTACCCGCTCGGACGTACGAGGGATCGCTCGTAAGCGTCAGAGTTCGCCACCACTCCGATGGGGGGCGCGCCGGGAGCCGCGTGGGGCTCCGTGGCGGCCCGTCCCCCTCTTCGGCGCTACTTCCCGGGCTCCGCCGGCTCCTGCTCCGGCTGCCGTCCGACGCGGTTGCGGATGCCGTACCAGCCCGCGACCAGCAGGACCGCGATCAGCGGGATCAGCAGGAGCGTGCGGCGGCCGATCTCGGGGTCGTTCCACATCAGCACCAGCACGCCCAGGAGGAAGGCGATCGTGACGATCTCGGTGACCGGGCTGCCGAACAGCCGGAACGACGGCCGCTCGACCAGGCCCTCCCGCGCGCGGCGGACGAAGACCAGGTGACAGATCATGATGATCACCCAGGTGCTGATGATGCCGAGGGACGCCACGTTCAGGACGATCTCGAAGGCCTGGGAGGGCACGAAGGCGTTCAGGCCCACACCGAGCACGCACACCCCGCAGGTGAGCAGGATGCCGCCGTACGGGACCTGGCTGCGGTTCATGCGCGCGGTGAACTTCGGCGCGGAACCCGCCATGGCCATGGAGCGCAGGATGCGGCCCGTGGAGTACAGGCCGGAGTTCAGCGAGGACATCGCGGCGGTGAGGACGACGAGGTTCATCACGTCGCCCGCCGCCGGGACGCCGATCCGGGACAGGACGGTGACGAAGGGGCTCTCGTCGGCCGAGTAGAACGAGCCGGGCAGCAGCAGGGCCAGCAGGGCGACCGAGCCGACGTAGAACAGGCCGACGCGCCACATGATGGAGTTCACCGCGCGCGGGACGACCTTCTCGGGCTCGGCGGTCTCGCCCGCGGTGACACCGACCAGCTCCAGGGCCGCGTACGCGAAGACGACGCCCTGCAGGACGATGACGACGGGCATGATCCCGTGCGGGAAGACACCGCCGTTGTCCGTGATGACATCGATGCCGGGTGTCTGTCCGCCGACGTCCTGCTGGGTGACCAGCAGGAAGATGCCGATGAGCATGAACACGATCAGGGTGACGACCTTGATGATCGCGAACCAGAACTCCAGCTCACCGAAGATCTTCACCGAGATCAGGTTGACCACCAGGACGACGGCCAGGGCGATCAGGGCCAGCACCCACTGGGGGATGTCGGTGAACGTGCTCCAGTAGTGCGTGTAGAGCGCGATCGCGGTGATGTCGGCGATGCCGGTGGTGGACCAGTTGAGGAAGTACATCCACCCGGAGACGTACGCGCCCTTCTCGCCGAGGAACTCGCGCGCGTACGACACGAACGAGCCCGAGGAGGGGCGGTAGAGAACCAGCTCGCCGAGGGCCCGGACGACGAAGAAGGCGAAGACGCCGCAGACCAGGTAGGCGAGGGCGAGCGCGGGGCCCGCGTTGTTCAGGCGCCCGCCGGCGCCCAGGAACAGGCCGGTGCCGATCGCTCCCCCGATGGCGATCATGTTGACGTGGCGGGCCTTGAGGTCCTTGCTGTAACCGGCGTCGCCCGCGTCCGCGGGCCTCGGGGCCGCGGACGTGTGTGGTGCGGCCGGTGCCGAGGAGACGGCGTCCTTGCTCACGGGTGGCTCTACTTCCTGGTATTCCCGGGCGGCGTCCGCCCGGGTCTTCCGTTGTGCCTGGTCCGCACCCCGGACAGGAGCACAGACCAACCGCCCACCCTCTCCCGGAGGCCCTCCCGCGCGCGGTAACGCATCTCACAGAGCGGCGCATGTCACATGATCGCGAGGGACGTGTGCCCTGGTCACCGGTGGCCTCGACGGCTTTCGCACCATTGGTGGGACAGTGATACTGCTGTACATGACGACCGACGCCCAGGAGCCCACCCTCACCGTCGACGAACTGGCCGCGCGGGCGGGTGTCACGGTACGCACGGTCCGCTTCTACGGGACCCGGGGGCTGCTGCCGCCACCCGAGATCGGTCCGCGCCGGGTGGGGCGGTACGGGCGGGAGCACCTGGCCCGGCTGGAGCTCATCGACGCGCTCCAGCGGCAGGGCATGACGCTCGCGGCCGTCGAACGCTACCTCCGGCGGCTGCCGCCCGAACCGAGCGTCCGCGACCTCGCCGTGCACCGCGCGGTGGTGGCCTCCTGGGCACCGGAGACCGTGGAGACCGTGACCCGGCGGGAACTGGAACGCCTGGCGGGCCGTGCGCTGGGCGACGAGGACGTGGCACGGCTGGGCGCGATGGACGTGCTCTCGACCGTGCGGGACGCCAGGGAGGACTCCGTCGACTCCGTCGGGTCCGCCGACTCCGCCGGGTCTTCGGACGTCACCTACCGCGTCGACACCGGTCTGCTCCCCCTCGGTGTCCAGCTCCTCGACGTGCCGCTGTCCCAGGAGACGATCATGGCGGCCCGCACCGTGCTCCTGGACCACTCCCGTGCGGCGGCGCACGCCCTGTCACGGCTGCTGCGCGACGCGGTCGCCGAACGTGATCCGGAGGCGGTGCGGTCGCTGTCGGCGGACATGGAGCCGCTGGTCGTCCAGGCGCTGCTGACGACGTTCCAGCGGTCGTTGCGCGAGGAGCTGCGGGAGTGGCTGAGGAAGCCCTGAGCGGCCCCGGGGGCGCGGGCCTCACCCCGGTACCGGGCCGCCCCCCACATTGAGCGTCTGACCGGTCAGGGTGCCGCTGCCCTCGTCCACCATGTACAGCAGGGTCGACACCAGGTCGGCGGGCTGCTGGCCGCCCGGCCCGGCACCCGCCGCGCCGGGGGCGATCGCGTTGACGGTGATGCCGTACGGGCCGAGGGCCGAGGCCAGCACCCGGGTGAAGCCGATCAGGGCCGCCTTGGAGGTGACGTACGGGACCATCGTCGGCGGGGCGGTCAGGACGGCCGACGAGGCGATGTTCACTATGCGGCCCCAGCCCGCCGCCTTCAGGTACGGCAGGACGGCACGGGTCAGCAGGAACGGTGCCTCCAGGTTGTACCGCATCACCTGGCGCCACTCCTCGGGCGTGACGTCCTCGAACTCCGCCTGGGGTACGGTCTCCGCGTTGTTGACCAGCACGTGCAGCGTGCCGAACCGGTCCACGGCCTGTTCCAGCGCCTGCCGCAGCTGCTGCTCGTCGGTGACGTCGGCGGTCAGCTCCACGTAGTCGAGGATCTTCCCGGCCGTCTCCGGCTGCGGAACGGTGTCCAGCCCCGCGACCCGGAAGCCGCGTCCGGCGAGTGCGACGGCGAACTCCTGTCCCAGGCCCTGTGCCGCTCCGGTCACCAGCGCGGTGCGTGTCTCCATGCGGCCGAGTCTCGGTGAGCCGCCGGGGCCGGGCAAGAGCGCGATCCGCTCACGCGTCCGGACGCGCTCCCGCCGCGTGCGGCCCCCGGGGCGGTGCCTCAGCCGTCGCCGAAGACCTCGCCCCGCTCCGCCTTCTCCACCAGCAGCGCCGGCGGCAGGAAGCGGTCCCCGTAGCGTTCGGCGAGCTCCCGCGCGCGGGCCACGAAGCCGGGCAGTCCGCCCTCGTAGCCGTTGATGTACTGGAGCACGCCACCGGTCCAGCCGGGGAAGCCGATGCCGAGGATCGAGCCGATGTTGGCGTCGGCGACGGAGGTCAGCACGCCCTCCTCCAGCAGCCGGACGGTGTCCAGCGCCTCGGAGAACAGCATCCGCTCCTGCATGTCCTCGAACGGGATCTGCTTGCCGGGCTCGGTGAAGTGCTCGCGCAGGCCGGGCCAGAGCCGCCCGCGGCTGCCGTCCTCGCCGTACTCGTAGAAGCCGGCGCCGCCGCTGCGCCCGGTGCGGCCGAACTCGTCGACCATGCGGTCCACGACGGCCTCGGCGGGGTGCGGGGTCCAGGTGCCGCCCGCCTCCTCGACGGCCCGCCGCGTCTCCTGACGGATCTTCCGGGGCAGGGTCAGCGTCAGCTCGTCCATGAGGGAGAGCACCTTGGCCGGGTAGCCCGCCTGGGCCGCCGCCTGCTCGACCGACGCGGGTTCGATGCCCTCACCGACCATGGCGACGCCCTCGTCGATGAAGTGGCCGATCACCCGGGAGGTGAAGAAACCGCGCGAGTCGTTGACGACGATCGGGGTCTTGTCGATCTGCCGGACGAGGTCGAAGGCGCGGGCCAGGGCCTCGTCACCGGTCCTGCGCCCCTTGATGATCTCGACGAGGGGCATCTTGTCGACGGGCGAGAAGAAGTGCAGCCCGATGAAGTCGGCCTGCCGTTCCACGCCCTCGGCGAGCCCGGTGATGGGCAGGGTGGAGGTGTTGGAGCACAGCAGGGCGTCCGGTGCGACGACGTTCTCGATCTCCTGGAACACCTTGTGCTTGAGGGTCTCGTCCTCGAAGACGGCCTCGATCACGGCGTCGCAGCCCGCCAGGTCGGCGGCCTCGGCGGTGGGCTCGATGCGGGCGAGCAGCGCGTCGGCCTTCTCCTTCGTCGTACGGCCCTTGCCGACGGCCTTGGCGCACAGCTTCTCGGAGTAGCCCTTGCCCTTGAGGGCGGCCTCCAGGGACACGTCCTTCAGGACGACGTCGATGCCCGCGCGGGCGCACGCGTAGGCGATGCCCGCGCCCATCATCCCGGCGCCGAGGACGGCGACCCTGCCGACCTTGCGGGGCGCGATGCCCTGGGGGCGGCTGGCGCCGGAGTTGACGGCCTGCAGGTCGAAGAAGAACGCCTGGATCATGTTCTTCGCGGTCTGGCCGGTGAGCAGCTCGGTGAAGTAGCGGGCCTCGATGGTCTGCGCCGTCGCGAAGTCGACCTGGGAGCCCTCGACGGCGGCCGCCATGATGTTGCGGGGCGCCGGGTAGGGGGCGCCGTTCAGCTGCTTGCGCAGGTTGGCCGGGAAGGCGGGCAGGTTCGCCGCGAACTTCGGGTGGGCCGGGGTGCCGCCGGGGATCTTGTAGCCGGGCCGGTCCCAGGGCTGCTGCGACTCGGGGTTCGCGTCGACGAAGGCGCGGGCCTTGGCGAGCATCTCCTCGGGGGTGGCGGCGAGTTCGTGGACGAGGCCGTTCTCCAGGGCCCGCTGCGGGGTGTACTGGGTGCCTTGCAGGAGCACCTTCAGCAGCGCGTCGGCGATGCCCATGAGGCGCACGGTGCGGGTGACGCCGCCGCCGGCCGGGAGCAGGCCCAGGGTGACCTCGGGCAGGCCGATCTTGGAGCCGGGCGCGTCGAGGGCGACGCGGTGGTGGCTGGCGAGGGCGATCTCGTAACCGCCGCCCAGGGCCGCGCCGTTGATCGCCGCGACGACCGGCTTGCCGAGCGTCTCGATGCGGCGCAGCGCGTCCTTGATCTCCATGCCGGTGTCGAAGGCGGCCTGCGCGTCCCCGGGACCGATCCTGATCATGTCCTTGAGGTCGCCGCCCGCGAAGAACGTCTTCTTCGCCGACGTGTAGATGATCCCGCGGATCGTGTCCTTCTCGGCCTCCGCGCGGTCGGCGACCGCCTTGATGGAGGCCCGGAAGGCCTGGTTCATGGTGTTGGCGGACTGGTCCGGGTCGTCGAGGACGAGGGTGACGACTCCGGTCCCGTCCTGTTCCCAGCGGATGGTGGTGGACTCGGTCATGACGTGGTTCTCCGGTCTCGTGGGAGGTCTCGTGGTCCGCCGGGGTTACAGGCGCTCGATGATCGTGGCGATGCCCATGCCGCCGCCCACGCAGAGGGTGGCGAGGCCGTACCGCTTGTCCTGGCGCTCGAGTTCGTCGACGAGCGTGCCGAGGATCATGGCTCCGGTGGCGCCCAGGGGGTGCCCGAGCGCGATGGCGCCGCCGTTGACGTTGACCTTGTCCAGCGAGATGCCCATGTCCTTGACGAAGCGGAGGACGACCGCGGCGAAGGCCTCGTTGATCTCCACGAGGTCGATGTCGTCGATGGTCAGTCCGGCCCTGGCGAGGGCCTTGCGGGTGGCGGGCGCGGGGCCGGTGAGCATGATGGTGGGCTCGGACCCGGAGACGGCCGCGGAGACGATCCGCGCGCGCGGGGTGAGGCCGTGACGCTCGCCGACCTCCTTCGAGCCGATGGCGACCAGGGCGGCGCCGTCCACGATGCCGGAGGAGTTGCCCGCGTGGTGGACGTGGTCGATCCGCTCGACCCAGTGGTACTTCTGCAGCGCCACGGCGTCGAAGCCGCCGAGGTCGCCGATGTCCGCGAAGGACGGCTTGAGCTTCGCGAGGGAGTCGGCGGTGGTGCCGGGCCGCAGGTGCTCGTCGTGGTCGAGGACGACGAGCCCGCTGCGGTCGGTGACCGGGACGACGGACCGGTCGAAGCGGCCGTCCTTCCAGGCCGTGGCGGCGCGCTCCTGCGACAGCGCCGCGTACTCGTCGACGTCGCGCCGGGAGAAGCCCTCGATCGTGGCGATGAGGTCCGCGCCGATGCCCTGCGGTACGAAGTTGGTGGCGATGTTGGTCATCGGGTCGGCGAACCAGGCGCCGCCGTCGGAGGCCATCGGCACCCGCGACATCGACTCGACGCCGCCCGCGAGGACCAGGTCCTCCCAGCCCGAACGGACCTTGGCTGCGGCCATGTTGACGGCTTCCAGGCCCGAGGCACAGAAGCGGTTCTCCTGGACGCCGGCGACCGTGTCGGGGAGTCCGGCGGCGATCGCGGCGATGCGGGCGATGTCGGAGCCCTGGTCGCCGACCGGTCCGACGACGCCGAGCACGATGTCGTCGATCGCCGCCGGGTCGAGGTCCGGGAAGCGGCGCCGGACCTCGTGGATCAGTCCGGTCACCAGATCGATGGGCTTGGTGCCGTGCAGGGCGCCGTTCGCCTTGCCGCGGCCGCGCGGGGTGCGGATCGCGTCGTACACATACGCTTCGGTGCTCACGGGTGTGGCCTTTCGGAGGGCGGGAGGGTGGTGGGGGCGGCCGGGGCGGCGCGGAGCGGGTGCCTGCCGCCGCTGGTCGTCAGCCGTCCTTGAGCAGACCGGGTATGCCCCAGTCATGGGCCACGTCCGCGGCGGCCGCGCCCGGCCGGGCGGGACCGCCGCGCACGGAGGCGGGGGTGGCGGAGAAGCGGGGCGCGGGGGCGGGCTGGGTGACCCCGGCCACCTCGATGAAGGTGCCGCGCGCGGCGAGGTGGGGGTGGTGCGGCGCCTCGCGCAGCGAGAGCACGGGGGCCACGCACGCGTCGGAGTCCTCGAAACGGGCCGTCCACTCCGCGCGCGTACGGGTTCTGAAACGGGCCGCGACCGTCTCGCGCAGCTCCTCCCAGCGGGCCGGGTCCCGGCGGTCCGGTGCCTGGCCCGCGATGCCGAGCCGTTCGGTGAACTCGTCGTAGAAGTGCTCCTCCAGGGCGCCCACCGCCATGTACGCGCCGTCGGCCGTCTCGTACGTCCCGTAGAAGGGCCAGCCCCCGTCGAGGAGGTTGACGCCGCGCCGGTCCTGCCAGCCGCCGGCGGCGAGCATGCCGTGGATCAGCGTGGACAGGTGCGCGGCGCCGTCCACGATCGCCGCGTCCACCACCTGGCCGGTGCCCGTCTCGCGCGCGTGGTGCAGGGCGGCGAGGACGCCGACGACGAGGTAGAGCGAGCCGCCCGCGTAGTCGCCGAGGAGGTTGGCCGGGACGGCGGGCGGTCCGTCCGGGGCACCGATCATGCCGAGGACGCCGGTCGGCGCGAGATAGCCGATGTCGTGCCCGGCGCGCGGGGCGAGCGGGCCCTGCTGGCCCCAGCCGGTCATGCGGCCGTAGACGAGCCGGGGGTTGCGGGCGTGGCAGGCGTCGGGGCCGACGCCGAGGCGCTCGGCGACGCCCGGGCGGAAGCCCTCGATGAGGACGTCCGCGCGTTCGGCCAGGTCGAGGACGAGGCCGGGGCCGTCCTCGGCCTTCAGGTCGACGATCACCGAACGTTTGTTGCGGTTGGTGACGTCGTGGTCGGCGTCGACGACGAGGGCCGTGCCGCCGGGCCGGTCCACCCGGACCACGTCGGCGCCGAGGTCGCCCAGCAGCATCGCCGCGAACGGCCCCGGCCCTATGCCGGCCAGCTCGACCACGCGCACGCCGCTGAGCGGACCGGGCCCGGGCGCCTCTGCCACTGTCATCGCACCCCCTGCGTATGACAATTCCGATGTAACACCGACGATGCTAGGAACGCGTTCCACCGGACACAAGACCCGGGAGAGCAAGCGCTTGGCCACGCTACCCGGACGGCCGGGCGGCCCACCCGAGGCACGCCACGCTAGCCTCGGCCACCGACAACCACGCGGCAGTGGAGGCTGAGGAGTGTCATGAGCGTGCAGGACAGAACGGGACGCGCGTACGACATCGTGCTGCTGGGGGCCACCGGGTTCGTCGGCGGGCTCACGGCGGAGTACCTCGCCGCGCACGCGCCGGAGAACCTGCGGTGGGCGGTCGCGGGCCGCAGCGCGGAGAAGCTGGAGCGGCTGCGCGAGCGGCTGCCCGGCGGTGAGGACGTCGGGGTGCTCCCGGCGGACGTCACCGACCCCGCGTCGATGCGCGAACTCGCCCGCGCGACCCGCGTGCTGGCCACGACGGTCGGCCCCTATCTGACGTACGGCCGGGAACCGGTGGCCGCGTGCGCGGACGCCGGGACGGACTACCTGGACCTCACCGGCGAGCCGGAGTTCGTGGACCTGGCGTACGTGCGGCACGACACGCGCGCGCGGGAGACCGGGGCCCGGCTGGTGCACGCCTGCGGTTTCGACTCCGTCCCGCACGACCTGGGGGCGTACTTCACCGTGCGCCGGCTCCCGGAGGACGTGCCGATCACCGTGGACGGGTACGTGCGGGCCGACGGCGCGGTCTCGGGCGGCACACTGGCCTCCGTCCTCACCCAGCTCTCGCGCGGGCGGCAGTTGCGGGCCGCGGCGCGGGACCGGCGGCGGCACGAGCCGCGCACGCCGGGGCGGCGGGTGCACGCGCCGCTGGGCCCGCCGCGGTTCGCGCCGGAGGTCGGCGCGTGGGCGCTGCCGATGCCCACGATCGACGGGCAGGTCGTGGAGCGGTCGGCGCGGGCGCTGGAGCGGTACGGACCGGACTTCCGCTACCGCCACTACGCGGCCGTCGAGAGCCTCCCGTACGCCGTGGGCGGGGCCGCCGCCGCGGGCGCGCTGGTCGCCGCCGCCCAACTGCCGCCCGCGCGCGACCGGCTGACGGCGCGGCTGGCGTCGGGTGACGGGCCGAGCGCGGAGAAGCGGGCCAGGAGCTGGTTCTCGGTGCGGTTCGTGGGCGAGGGCGGCGGACGCCGTGTCTTCACGGAGGTCGCGGGCGGCGATCCCGGGTACGGCGAGACGGCGAAGATGTTCGCGGAGTCCGCGCTGAGCCTGGCCCTCGACGAGCTGCCGCCCACGGCGGGCCAGGTCACGACGGCGGTCGCGATGGGCGACGCGCTGATCGAGCGGCTGCGCGCGGCGGGGATCACCTTCCGGGTGGCGGCCACCCGGTAGACCGCCGGGTACGCCGTGCGCCGGGGCTCGTGCAGCGCGGGCCCCGGGTCGCGCGGGACCTCAGTGCGCCCACCCGGTCACCGTCCAGACCATCCCGACGAGCCAGGCGATGCCTGCGAGCACGGCGAGCAGCATGCCCGCCGTCACGGCACGGTCGGCGGGACGGACGGAACCGGCGGCGGATTTCGGAGCGCGGCGAGTCGTCATGGAACCCAGGGTGCCCATCGGAACGCCGAACTCACATCCGTCCGGATACTCAGACCGGGTACTCAGGCCGCACTCGCCTCTCTGAGCGCTCGCCGGCACAGCGCGTCCGCCCGGCGGGTGGTCTCCGGGAGCCGGTGGCCGGGGGTGAGCGCGAGGGTGTGCGCGCACGCGTTCCCGATGTCCACGCGGTGACCGGCCGACACGAACACCGGCTTGACGCCGTCCCGGGTGCGCAGGGCCCGGCCCACCTCCTCGGTGCCCGCGAGGAGCGGTGACGTGCTCCCGCGCGCGGGGGCCGGATCGTCGTAACGGAAGGTGAACGGGTTCTTGGCGACCCCGATCGCGGGGAGGCCGGTGAGGACGCCGAGGTGGCTGGCGAGGCCGAAGCGGCGCGGGTGGGCGAGCCCGTACCCGTCGCAGACGACGAGTCCCGGGGCGCACGGCAGCGCCTCCAGGGCGGCCAGGACGGCGGGAAGCTCCCGGAAGGCGAGCAGCCCGGGCACGTAGGGGAACGGGATCCGGCCGACCGCCGTGGCCTCGGCGACCGTGCCGAGGGTCGCCGCGTCCAGGACCACGGCCGCCGCCGCGACCAGGTCGCGCCCGTCGTCGTAGGCGACGTCCACCCCGGTCACGTGCCCCGTTCCGGGGGCCGGCCCCGTCTCGTCGAGGACCACCTCGCCGCGCAGCTCCTCCTGCACGGCCCGGGCCTGTTCTTCGGTCGCGGGCCAGCCCGCGGGGATCCGCACGGTCGTCATGGTGGTGCCGAGCCTACGGTTCCCGCGTCCGGGTGCCCGCGCCGGGCTCAGGACTTGCCGCCGAGCGCCTTCTGCAGCTCGCTCTTGTTCATGTCCGAACGTCCGCGGATGTTGCGGCGCTTGGCCTCCGCGTACAGCTGGTCGTACGTCTGCCCCTGGGACCCCTTGCCCGAGCGCTGCCCGCCGCGCCTGCCGGAGGACATGTCCTTCGTGGAGGTGCGGCTGGCCGTCTTCGACTCGCCGGACCTGGCCCGCTCCTTGTTGACGGTCCGGGCGGCGATCTCCTCGGCGCGCCGCTTGCTCTCGCCCCGGTCCTGGGCGCTCTCCTTGATGTGCTCGTACTGACGTTCCCGCTTGGGGCTCGAACCGCTTGGCATGGTCACTCCTTCCCTTCTGCGAAGCCGAGTACCCGTTGTACGGCGGTCGCACATCCCTTTCGCGGATGCGCGCCGCCCGTCCGCTCCCCCGCCCGCGTCCAGTTGGCCCGCGGCGGGAACCGCGGGCCGTGTGCCGGTGTCCTCTCGAATGTCCCCGCACTGCGGGACGTGAGATGGATCGCCACAGTGAATGGATCCGGTGACAGAGGTCACTCGCATCCCACGTGCACGAAGTGAGTCGATCCCGCGTCTCTTCAAGTGCCCGGGCCGTGTTCGCCAGTCCGTCCAGCCGTCACGAGGGAGCAAGGCGTTGTCCACCGTCATCGAGCAGCCCGTTGAGGCCCGCCTCGTCGCCGCCGCGCCGCGGATGCCGAGCATTCCCGCCACGCTCCACTACGACCGGCGCGACCCCTTCGCCGTCCGGATGACCTTCCCGGCCCCGGCCACGCTCGAGGGCGTGGACGTCTGCTGGACGTTCGCCCGCGACCTGCTGGTGGACGGCATGGAGGAGCATGCCGGGCACGGCGACGTGCGGGTGCGGCCGTACGGGTACGAGCGTCTGGTCGTGGAGTTCCACGCCCCCGAGGGCACGGCCGTGGTGCACGTCCGTGCCGACGAGGTGCGGCGCTTCCTGGACCGTACGACCGAGGAGGTGCCCCTCGGGCGCGAGCACCTCCAGGTCGACCTGGACCACGATCTCGCGGAGCTGATGCGGGACGCCGCCTGAGCGACGGCTCCCGCCTCAGGTGACGGTCGTGGTCGTCGCCGTCACGAGGAGTGCGGTGCGCGCCTCCCGGAGCACCTTCCGCAGGGCGGGGGCGGCCGCGCCGCCGCGTTCGGTCAGCGCCTCGATGCGCGCCCTGTGGGCCCTGCGCTCCCTGCCCGCGACGAGCGTGCGCAGTTCCGCCGTGGCGGCCAGGGCGACCAGGGCCGCGTCCCGCTCGTGTACGGCCTCCACCGGAACCGGCCCCCGGAGGATCTCCCGGGCCCCCTCCTGCAGCGCCTCCACGACGGACACCCGCTCCAGCCCGTACTCCACGGTCGGGAACACGCCGAGCACCCGCCGCTTCTCCGCGCGCAGCGAGCCGCCCGCGGCGAGCTGGGCCTGTACGGCGTCGAGGGTGACGCGGGCCCGCGAGGTCACCCAGGTCTTCCAGGAGCGCGGCCGGGACTCCTCGACGAGCTCCAGCAGTCCGTCCAGGACCGGGTCCCCGGTACGGGCGTCGGGGTCGGCGGGCGTGACGATGCCGTCGTCGTCCACGAGCAGTCCGCGCTGGGCCAGTTCGGTCAGGGCGCCGGCCCGTACCAGGTGCTCCAGGCGGGTCGCACCGGTGAGCCTGAGCCGCCTGGTGTCCCAGGCCAGCAGGTACAGCCGGGCGGGCAGTGAGAGCGGGCCGTCGAGCACGGGTCTCCTCCTCGGCGGGGCCGGAACCGGGCCGGAACGGGGCCGGGGCCGGAACCCACGTTAATGCGTTGACAGGGCGCCGAGCGCCTTCGTACGGTTCTCGCGGTTCTGTTGCCGCCGATTGGAGAAGGACGTTGCTCGTCTGAGGTCCTGAGACACCGCGTGAACACACCGTCGTGTGTGTGCGCAGCGTGTGACCTCGGCGTACGAGCCGTCCTCCGGCGCGGGGCCTCCCCGGACCGTCGTCCCTCCCGGTCCCTCTCCCCGGCCCTCCTCGCTCGCTCCCGCCCCGCGGTGTCTCTCACGCGTCTGCCCCTGACCGCACCAAGCAACCGTGAGGCCGCCATGTCAGCTTCCATCACCTGCACCGCCCTCTCCTTCGCCTGGCCCGACGGCACGCCCGTCTTCGACGGCCTGCAGACCGCCTTCGGCCCCGGCCGCACCGGACTCGTCGGCGTCAACGGATCGGGCAAGTCAACCCTGCTCAAACTGATCGCCGGGGAGATCGCCCCGGCCGCCGGAACGGTCCGGGTGGCCGGCGAGGTCGGATACCTCCCGCAGAACGTCACGCTCGACACCGGCCTGCGGGTCGACCGGGCGCTCGGCATCGCGGACGTCCGCGCCGCGCTGCACGCCATCGAGGCGGGCGACGTGGCGGAGGAGCACTTCACGACCGTCGGGGACGACTGGGACGTCGAGGAGCTCGCCCGGGCGACCCTCGGCGAGCTCGGGCTCGGCCACATCGACCTGGACCGCCGCCTCGGCGAGGTGTCGGGCGGTGAGTCGGTGCTGCTGCGGCTCGCCGCGCTGCTGCTGCGCCGCCCGGACGTCCTGCTGCTCGACGAGCCGACCAACAACCTCGACCTGTACGCGCGCCGCCGGCTGTACGACACCGTCGCGTCCTGGTCCGGGGTGATGGTCGTGGTCAGCCACGACCGTGAACTCCTCGACCGGATGGACCAGATCGCGGACCTGCGGTCCGGCGAGGTCACCTGGTACGGCGGCAACTACTCGGCGTACGAGGAGGCCCTCGCCGCCGAGCAGGAGGCCGCCGAGCGGATGGTGCGCGTCGCCGAGGCCGACGTGAAGAAGCAGCAGCGCGAGCTGGTCGACGCGCAGGTGAAGCTCGCCCGCCGCAAGAAGTACGGGCAGAAGATGTACGAGCAGAAGCGTGAACCGAAGATCGTCATGGGGTTGCGCAAACGCGCGGCCCAGGAGTCCGCGGGCAAGCACCGCATCCTGCACGAGGAACGGCTCGCGGAGGCCAGGGAGCGCCTCGACGAGGCGGCGGAGGCGGTGCGGGACGACGACGAGATCCGCGTCGAGCTGCCGTACACGGCGGTGCCGCCGGGCCGGAACGTGCTCACGGTCCAGGACCTGGAGCTGCGGTACGGCGCGAAGGCCGGCGGCGTCCTCGATCTGCGCGGGCCGGAGCGGATCGCGCTGCTCGGCCGCAACGGCGCGGGCAAGACCACGCTGCTGCGCACGATCGCGGGCGACTTGGAGCCGGTGTCCGGCGAGGTGACGGCGCACGTGCCGTTGCGTTTCCTGCCGCAGCGGCTCGACGTGCTCGACGACGGACTGACGGTCGCCGAGAACGTGGCCAGGTTCGCGCCGGACGCCACCAACAACCGGATCCGGGCCCGCCTCGCCCGCTTCCTGTTCAAGGGTGCGCGGGCCGACCAGCCGGCCGGGACGCTCTCCGGCGGGGAGCGCTTCCGGGCGGCGCTGGCCGCGCTGATGCTGGCGGAGCCCGCGCCGCAGCTGCTGATGCTCGACGAGCCGACGAACAACCTCGACATGGCGAGCGTGCGGCAGCTCACCACGGCCCTGGGGTCGTACGAGGGGGCGCTGATCGTCTCCAGTCACGACATGCCGTTCCTGGGCTCCATCGGCATCACCCGGTGGCTGCTGCTGGAGGACGGGGAGCTGAGGGAGATCACGAAGGAAGCCATGGATTGACCCTCGATCCCGACGGAAGCGGTCGGGTGATCCTTCTGGCGCCGGGCGCATGGACCACGCCGACCCCCGTCACATCCGTATCGCAGGGGTCCGGGAGAACAACCTGGAGGACGTCGATCTCCGCATCCCGAAGGGCCGGCCGACCGTGTTCGACGACCCGTCCGGGATGTGCCCGACAGTGCGACGGGCTCGGCCGCACGGTGCGGCCCGCCTGGGACCGCATCCTCGACACGGACAGGTCCCTGGCGGGCGGCGCGGTGCTGTTCCCGCCGTTCGCCGCGGGCACCTGGCACGGGCAGACCTGGACGAACATCCCCGAACTGGCCGCGGCGGGCGACGGGCGGGCTGCGGGTGAAGGGCGCCCGTCGGAACAGCCTGCGGGACGTGACCGTCACGTTCCCCACCGGGGTGCTCACGGTGGTCACCGGGGCCACCGGGGTCGCCGGGGTCACCGGGGCCACCGGGGTCGCCGGGTCCGGCAAGAGCACGCCGGCGTCCGGCGAGTTCACGGCGGCGCACCCGGACGCCGTGGTGGTCGACCAGTCGTCGGTCGGCATCTCCGCACGGTCGACGCCGGCGACGTACCTCGGCGTCGTGGACACCGTACGGAAGATCTTCGCGCGCGAGACGGGCGCCGACGCGGGACTGTTCAGCTTCGACTCGGCGGGGGCGTGCGGGACCTGCCAGGGGCGGGGCGTCCTCTGCACCGACCTGGCGTTCATGGACCCGGTGACGACGACCTGCGGCGACTGCCGGGGGCGGCCACTCCGTCGCCGACGCCCTGGACATGGCGGCGGAGCAGGCCCCGGACCTCTTCGACGGCCGGGGCGGCGACCAGGGCGTACGGCGCCGGCCGCGCGCCCGTCCGGGTGAACGGACCTGACGCACCCTCACCCGTTCGGCCCCGCGACCTCACGGTCCGTGGGGCCGTCGGCATACCGTCACGCGCCCGAAAAAGCCGCTGATCAGCACCCTTTACGCCATTCTTAACCTACGGTTTCGTAACCTACGGTCTCGTAGCCTACGATGCCGTAGGTTCGGGCCACGCGCGCGTGGCCATGCATGTGTACGTTGTCCCCGTCCCCCTGGAGACCACTGTGTCGATCGCCTCTCCCCACCTCGGCAGCCCGTCCGAATGGACCGACGCCCGGCTGCTGTACGCACTGGAGGAAGTGGTCGAGAAGGAACTCAACCGGCATCTGAAGGTCGCCAAGGACTGGATGCCGCACGAGTACGTGCCGTGGAGCGACGGCCGCAACTTCCCCGGCTTCTTCGAGGACGGTGAGGCCTGGGACAAGGAGCAGTCCAAGGTCACCGAGATCGGTCGCATCGCCCTCGTGGTCAACCTGCTGACCGAGGACAACCTGCCCAGCTACCACCACGAGATCGCCACGCTCTTCGGCCGCGACGGCGCGTGGGGCACCTGGGTGCACCGGTGGACGGCCGAGGAGGGCCGGCACGGCATCGTGATGCGCGACTACCTGCTCGCCTCGCGCGCGGTGGACCCGGACAAGCTCGAGGCGTTCCGCATGGCGCACATGAGCGAGGGCTTCGAGTCGGACAACGCGCACTCGATGCTGCACTCCGTCGCGTACGTCGCCTTCCAGGAGCTGGCCACGCGCATCTCGCACCGCAACACCGGCCACCAGTCCGGCGACCCGGTCTGCGACCGCATGCTGGCGCGCATCGCGACCGACGAGAACCTGCACATGGTCTTCTACCGGAACGTGCTGAAGGCGGCGTTCGAGATCGCGCCCGACCTGACCATGCAGGCGGTCCGCGACGTGGTCGTGAACTTCCGCATGCCGGGCCACGGCATGCCCGGCTTCGAGCGCGCCGCCGCCCAGATGGCCATCGGCGGCGTGTACAACCTGCGCATCCACCACGACGACGTGCTCCAGCCGGTGCTGCGCTTCCTCAAGCTCGAGGAGATCGACGGGCTCGGCCCGGAGGGCCTGAAGGCCCAGGAGGAGCTGGGGCTCTACATGGACGGACTGGACGCGGAGGCGCGCAAGTTCGACGAGAGGCTGGCGGCCCGGCGGGCGCGGATGGCGGCGCGGGGCCAGAAGTAGCGGCGTCCCGCTCCGGCCGGGGCGGGACGCCGGGTCACCCGGACGCCCCCCGCCTCGGCCGCCGGCGCCGCGCTTCGCGCTCACGCACTCATGTCTGCTGGTGCGCCCGCCGGAGACGGAGCCGTTCCTTCTCCGACAGGCCGCCCCAGACGCCGAAGCGCTCGTCGTTGGCGAGGGCGTACTCCAGGCAGGCGGAACGCATCGCGCACATGCCGCAGATGCGCTTGGCCTCCCGTACGGAGCTCCCCGGCTCGGGGAAGAAGAAGTCGGCCCCGGTCTCCGCGCACAGCGCCTGCTCCGGCCAGGCCGTGTGGGGCGGGGCGGGTGTCTCGATGTACATGAGGGAGATCGTGCCGGGCGGCGAAAAACGTTCGATCAACGCCGCGTCAACGACAGCGCACCTGCTTGTTCGGGGTTCGGCACGGTGTCCGTCCGGCCGCTCGCGTCAGGCCGAGACCCGCCGCACCAGCTTGGTCGGCAGGACGACGCCGGACGGTGTGCCTTCCGCGTCCTCCCCGGCCTGGCGGCCGCCGCCCCGGCGGCCCCGTCCGCGCAGCAGCAGGCCGGCCATCAGGCGGCCCATCTCCTCGGTGTCCTGCCGGACCGTCGTCAGGGGCGGGTCGGTCTGTTCGGCCACCGGGAGCATGTCGTCGAAGCCGACCACGGCGACGTCCTCGGGAACGCGGCGCCCGGCCGCGCGCAGGGCCCGCAGGGCGCCCGACGCGGACAGGTCGTTCGCGGCGAAGACGGCGTCCAGGTCCGGGCAGCGGTCCAGAAGTTGACGCACGGCGCGTTCACCGCCCGCCGGGGTGAAGTCGCCCTCCACGACCAGTCGTGGATCGGCGTCCTCCATGACGTCCCGGTACCCGTCGAGCCGGTCCACGGCGGAGGTCTGGTCGAGGGGGCCGGTGATGTGCGCGACACGTGTGCGGCCCAGACCGACGAGGTGCCGCACGGCGTCCCGTGCGCCGCCCCGGTTGTCACTGTCGACGTACAGCGTGGGCGTCGTGCCGCGCGCGCCGTTCCCCCAGCCGGGCCGGCCGCCGAACACGGTCGGCACGCCGGCACCGCGGATCAGCCGCGGCAGCGGATCGTCGAGGTGCAGGGAGAAGACGAGCGCGCCGTCGACGTGCCCGCCCGCCAGGTACCGGGCCACGCGCGCGTGGTCGTCCCGCCCCTCGGTGAGGAGCAGGACCAGCTGGCAGTCGTGCTCGGTCAGTTCCTTGCTGATGCCGCGGAGCTGGAGCGCGAAGAAGGGGTCGGCGAAGACCCGTGTCTCGGGCTCGGCGATGACGACGGCGACGGCGTCGTGCCGCCGGGTGACCAGGCTGCGGGCGGCCTGGTTCGGCACGTACCCGAGTTGTTCGACGGCCCGGCGCACCCGCTCGACCAGCTGTTCGCGCACGCCCGCGCCGCCGTTGACGACACGGGAGACGGTCGCCCGCGACACCCCGGCCAGCGCGGCCACGGCCTCCAGGGTGGGACGGGGCGCTGTCTCGGTCACTTCGGGACTCCTCATCGGCGGTCCCGGTCAGGATAGTCCCGGTACGTGCCCGTGTGGGAACGCTCCCCGAGCCGGGTGGACCGCGCGCCGCCGAGCCCTCGGCCCCCGGCCTCAGTGCCCGTGGCCGTGCCCGTGGTCCCCCGGGTCGTACCCGGGGATCGTCCCGTCCGCCTTCTTCACCAGGAACAGGCCCACCATCCCCATGTCGGAGTGGCTCTGGACGTGGCAGTGGTACATCCACGCGCCCGCACCCACGCCCTCTCCCGCGATCACCTGGAAACCGAAGGAGTCCGCGGGCCCGCAGATCTTGTTGTCGATGACCTGGCTGGGGTCGTCGGGGCCGGTCAGCAGGCCCGTGCGGTTGTCCGCCCAGCGGTGACCGTGCATGTGGAAGGTGTGGTAGAACTCGCCGTGCGTGATCACGATCCACTCGACCCGGTCGCCCACCGTGGCCTCGAAGTCGGGCCCCGAGTGCGCCGGCCGGTTGTTGATCAGCATGTCGTTGAAGACGACCGTCACGGTCCGGTCGGGCAGGATGTCGCCCTTCCTGCGGACGATCACCGGGCCGAACAGGCCCTTGCGCAGGCCGCCGGTGCCGTGGTCGGTGCCCACCACGTGGTCGTGGTAGTGCCAGTAACCGGCGCTGCCCGGCCGCCAGGTGCCGTCCGCGCGGCGGCCCGGGGCGTGGGTGCGCCAGGTGTAGGTGCGGGTGGCGCCCGGCTCGACATGGCTCTTGTTCATCCTGGTGCCGTCGCTGGTGATCTCGTAGTCCAGCCCGTGGACGTGCAGGCTCGCTGCCACGTCCATGGTGTTCTCCACCTCGATGTGCAGGGTGTCGCCCTCGTTGAGCTCGATCAGCGGCCCGGGCACCGTCGCCCTGCCCTTCTCCAGGCCGTAGCCCATCTGCCCGTCGGCGAGTTCCTCGATGTAGAGCTTCATGTGCCGCGTCTCGCCGCCGGCGGGCGCCGTGCGCGGCCCGGCCGCGGCGGTGCTGACCTCCGGGGCGAGTGACAACGATGTCGATGTCGCGACGGCCGCTCCGCCCAGGAGCACCCGCCGGTTGAAGCCGCGCCTGTCCATGCCGAACTCCCCACCGGTGTACGAGAAAAGACGGAGCTGACTGAGAAGAGCCTGTGCGACCGTAGCCGCGTCGTCCTCGTTTTTCCACACTCAGGACAAAGTTCGTTCCATCCCGGTCATACCTATTGGCGTGCCGTGAAAAGAGGTCTAGCTTCTTGGCGCTGTTGCTGTGACCAACGAGGGTGGAGGACCACATGCGGCGCACACCGCATCACCGACCCTGGCCCCTGAGAGGTTCGCGCGGAGCGAGACGCGGCCGGGCTGCCGCTCTGGCCGCCGGTGTCGTCGTCGCGGGAGTCCTCACGGGCCCCGCCGCGAACGCCCGGCCCGCGTCCGATCCGGCCCTGACAACGATGTCGATCAAGTCCCCGCCGGGCGGCGCCGACGCCCGGGTTCTCGTCTTCTACGGGTCGGCGGCGGCCGGAGAGGAGTCCCCGCTCGTCGACGCGGGCATCGAGGCCGTCGAGCAGATCGGGCTGACCGGCGCGGCCGACCAGCGGTTCACGACCGTCGCCACCGGCAATGCCGACGTCTTCACCAACGAGACCCGGCTGAGCCGGTTCAACGCCGTCGTCTTCCTCACCGGCGGCGGGGACGTCCTGAACGCCGAGCAGGAGGCCGGTCTGGAGGCGTACATGGAGGCCGGCGGCGGCTTCCTCGGCATCCATGACGCGGCCCGCGCCGAGCCGTACTCGGACTGGTTCACCGGGCTGATCGGCGCCCGTCCGGCCGCGTCGAGCCCGACGGCCGTCCAGCGCGCGACCGTCGAGGTGGGCGACCGGCGGCACCCGGCGACCAAGGACCTGCCGGTGCAGTGGAAACGGCTCGACAAGTGGCTGAACTGGGTGGAGAACCCCTCCGGCGACGTCCACACCGTGGCGCGGGTGCGCGAGTCGACGTACAGCCCCGGCGCGAGCGCGAACGGCTGGGACCACCCGGTGAGCTGGTGCCGCGACTACGACGGCGGCCGTTCCTTCTACACGGCCATGGGCGGCACGGTGTCGTCGTACGACGAGACGGACTTCCGTGCGCACCTGCGCGGCGCCCTGCAGTGGACGACCCGGCTGTCGCAGGCCGACTGCACGGCCACCATCGAGTCCAACTACGAGGCGGAGCGGCTGACCCGGCCCAACCAGCCGGGCCAGAACGACCAGATCGGCGAGCCGCACGGCCTGGTGACGGCGCCCGACGGGCGCGTCTTCTACATCGGGCGCGGCGGCAAGGACTCCTCGCAGCCCGTCATCACCGACTGGAACAACCCCGACATCGGCAAGGGCCAGGGCGAGATCCACGTCTACGACCCGAAGACGAAGCAGGTCACCCTCGTCGGGTCGCTGACCGTCTTCGGCAACAAGGGCGGCGGCGAGGAACTGGTCAAGAACGAGGAGGGGTTGCTCGGCATCGAGCTGGACCCGCGGTTCGAGGAGAACGGGTGGGTGTACCTGCACTACACCCCGCACTCCCGCATCGACCGGGACAGGCGCATGGCCGAGCGGTACGTCTCCCGCTTCACCCTGAACCGCGCCACGAACAAGCTGGACATGAGCAGCGAGAAGGTGCTGCTGAAGTGGCCGGTGCAGATCCACAGCTGCTGCCACGCGGGCGGCGGGATGGCCTGGGACTCCAAGGGCAACCTGTACATCGCCACCGGCGACAACAACTCCAGCCAGTTCAGCGACGGTTACTCCGGCAACAACCCGCAGCCCAACTACAAGGGCGTCTCGTTCGCGGACGCGCGCCGCACCGCCGGCAACACCAACAACCTCAACGGCAAGATCCTGCGCATCCACCCCGAGCAGGACGGCACGTACACGATCCCGGACGGCAACCTCTTCACCGGCAAGGAGACCGCCGAGGGCGGCGGCAAGACGCGCGGTGAGATCTACGTGATGGGCGTCCGCAACCCCGCCCGCATCTTCGTCGACAAGCAGACCGACATCCTCTACGCGGGCTGGGTCGGCCCGGACGCGGGCGCGCCGTCGACGACCTGGGGCCCGGCCAAGTACGACACGTTCGCCGCGATCACCGAGGCGAGCAACCGCGGCTGGCCGTACTGCATGGGCAACAAGCAGCCCTACCGCGACCGCAACCTCCCCGACCCGACCAAGCCGCTCGGCTGGTACGACTGCGACGCGCCGAAGAACGAGTCCCCGAACAACGACGGCCTGGTCAACCTGCCGCCGGTGACGGGCAACAACATCTGGTACTCCCCGCAGGGCGGCGCCCCGGACTTCCCGCGCGACGCGAGCGGCGTGCCCTCGTACGAGAACGACGAGGCCACCTATCTGCTGCCGTGGCTGAAGGGCGGCGGGCAGGCCGCGATGAACGGGCCGGTCTTCCGGTACGACGAGACCCTCGCGAGCGCCGGGCAGTGGCCCGCCTACTGGGACGGCAAGTGGTTCGTCGGCGACCTGTACGACGCCGACCAGCCGCGCAACGCGGTCCTCACCGACCCGAAGACGGTCGGCGACGGCGGGGTGCCCATCCACTCCGAGTCGCTGAAGGGGATCGTGCCGATCGGCAACGACGGCATCAAGAACCTCATGGACTGGAAGTTCGGCCCGGACGGCGCGCTGTACGTCCTCGACTACGGGCGCGGCTTCTTCACCTCGGACGCCAAGTCCGCGCTGTGGCGCGTCACCTACACCGGTGGCGGCCCGACCCCGGCGGCCGGCCAGCTCGCGAGGAAGGCACAGTGATGTCCACGAGACACCCGAGAACCACGAGAGGGCCCCGTCCGCATCTGTGGACGGCCCTGCTGGCGTCCCTGCTGATGGTGCTCGGCCTGACGTCCACGGCCGTCGCCGACCGGCCCGGGGCGGCCGGGGCCGAGGCGGGGGGCGAGGCTGTCGCCGCCGCCGACCAGGTGCTGACCTGGACCGCCGGCAACGACATCAACTCCTACACGACGGCCCCCGAGACCGCGGTGGCGGGCCCGGCGACCATCGTGTTCGAGAACAGCGAGGCGACCGGCAACACCACCGGCATGCCGCACACGCTGACGTTCGACGTCTCGGACCCCGAGTACAACAACGACGTCCAGCTCAACATCCTCGCCAACCCCTTCGACGCGCAGGGCGGCCGGCACACCGCCGAGGTCACGCTGACGCCCGGCCGGTACCGCTACCACTGCACGATCCCGGGCCACGGCCAGATGCAGGGCGTCCTCGTGGTCACCGAGGGCGGCGGCGAGGACACCACCGCGCCGGAGACCTCGGCCGAGGTGGCGGGCACGCGGAACGCGGACGGCGCGTACGTCGGTTCGGCGACCGTCTCCGTCAGCGCCACCGACGACGGCTCCGGCGTGGAGCGCGTCGAGTACGCGATCGGCGACGACGGCGCCTGGCAGCCGTACACCACGCCCGTGGTCGTCGACCAGGTCGGCACCCACACGGTGCGCTACCGGGCGGTCGACGCGGCGGGCAACACGGCCGAGGAGAAGAGCGTCGAGTTCACCGTCGTCGCACCGGACACGGACGACACGGCACCCCCGGAGACGTCCGCGACCGTGACCGGTGAGCGGAACGACGCGGGCGACTACGTCGCGATGGCGACCGTCACCGTCTCCGCGTCCGACACCGGCTCGGGCGTCAACACCATCGAGTACGCGCTCGGCGAGTCCGGCGCGTGGCAGCCGTACACCGCGCCCGTGATGGTGCACGAGGTGGGCGCGCACACGGTGCGGTACCGGGCCACGGACAGGGCCGGGAACGTGTCCGAGGTGAAGAGCGTGGCGTTCACCGTGGCCGAGCCGCCGGTGGCGGACACCACACCGCCGGTGACCGGGGTGACGGTCGAGGGCGAGCGGAACTCCGCCGGTGCGTACCTCAAGAGCGCCGAGGTCACGGTGAGCGCGACCGACGAGCACGGCGGTTCGGGTGTCGCGTCGGTCGAGTACTCGCTCGACGGCGGCCCGTACCTCGCGTACACCGCCCCCGTGGTGGTGGACCGCGTGGGCGCGCACTCGCTGGCGTACCGGGCGAGCGACAAGGCGGGCAACACCTCCGAGGCGCGCACGGTGAGCTTCACGGTCGCCGCCGGTGGCGGGGTGCCCGCGCCCGCGTGCGCCGAGTGGGACGAGCGGCTCACCGTCATCGTCGGCACGGTCGACTCCGGTGTGCCGAACCGGCTCACGAACAACCGCTGCCGGATCAACGAGCTGATCGAGGACGAGAAGGAGTGGACGTCCCAGCAGCTCTTCCTGAAGCACGTGCGGGAGGTCACGGAGAAGCTGCGCAAGGACGGCGTCATCGACCGGCGCGAGCTCACCGCCATCCGGACGGCGGCCCGTGAGTCCGGCCTCGGCACGCCCGGCCAGACCGACGGCTACCAGGCGATCCTCGACGGTACCGAGGAGTCCTTCGCCAAGTGGCAGCAGGTGGGCGGCGGTTCCTTCGGGCTGAACGAGGACGGCTCGATCACCTCGGGCACCACCCGGGACGGCATGGGCATGCTGTGGTTCCCGGAGCGCAAGTACGGCGACTTCTCGCTGAAGCTCCAGTGGCGTGACGACGCGCCGGGCACGGCGTACACCAACGGCGGCGTGTTCGTGCGGTTCCCGTACGTCCACGACCATCCGGAGGAGTCGCGGCCCGAGTGGGTCGCCATCAAGTACGGGCACGAGATCCAGGTGCACGACCGGCCCGACGGCGACATGTACAAGACCGGCTCGGTCTACGGCTTCGACCGGGTGGGTCTGGCGGGTGCGGGCGTCACCGAGAAGGGCACCTGGAACGACTACGAGATCCGCGTGGTCGACCAGCACTACTCGGTGTACCGCAACGGCGTGCTGATCAACGAGTTCGACAACACGGGCGGCCAGGAGTTCTACCCGGCGCGCTCCGACGACCCGGGCACGGACGGCCGGCGGTACTCCTCCGGCTACATCGGGCTCCAGGTCCACGGCGTGACGGACGTGGTGTCGTACCGGGACGTCCGGATCAGGGAGCTGTGACGACCGGTGGTGCCGGTCGTGGTGGGGAGGGCGGACGCCCTCCCCACCACGCACTCCTGCGGTCAGCCCGCCGTCTTCCTCGCCCGGCTCGGCTGCACCCGCTTCGGCTCTCCCGGCATCTTCGGGTACTCCGGCGGGTACGGCAGGTCGCCGAGCCCGTGGTCGTGCTCGTCGCGGAAGGCCAGCTCCAGCAGGGCCTCCAGGGAGAAGGCGTGGTCGTCCATGTCCGCGTGCACGTCACCGAGCGCGGCGAAGCGGGCGGGCATGGTGGCGAGGTCGAAGTCGTCCGGTACCGCGTCTCCGACCTCCTCCCAGGTCAGCGGGGCCGAGACCGGGGCGTGCGGGCGGGGGCGCACGGAGTAGGCGGAGGCGATCGTGCGGTCCCGCGCCGTCTGGTTGTAGTCGACGAAGATCCTGCTCCCCCGTTCCTCCTTCCACCAGGCGCTGGTCACCTGGTCCGGCATCCGCCGCTCCAGCTCCCGCGCGACGGCGATGGCGGCGCGCCGCACCTGGGTGAAGGTCCAGTCCGGCCGGATGGGTACGAAGACGTGCAGGCCACGGCCGCCCGAGGTCTTGGGCCAGCCGCGCAGTCCGCCGTACTCGTGGAGCACCTCGCGCAGTTCACGGGCGGCGCGCACGGCGTCGGCGTAGTCCGTGCCGGGCTGCGGGTCGAGGTCGATGCGGAGCTCGTCCGGGTGGTCGACGTCCGCGCGCCGTACGGGCCAGGGGTGGAAGGTGAACGTGCCGTACTGGGCGGCCCACAGCACCGCGGCGGCCTCGGTGGGGCACATCTCGTCGGCGCTGCGGCCGCTGGGGAAGGTGATGTGGGCCGTGGGGATCCAGTCGGGCCTGTTCCCGGGGGCCCGCTTCTGGAAGAACGACTCGCCGGCCACCCCCTCCGGGTAGCGCTCCAGGGTGGTGGGGCGGTCGCGCAGGGCGCGCAGGATGCCGGGGCCGACGGCGAGGTAGTACCGGGCCAGGTCGAGCTTGGTGAAACCGCGCTCGGGGAAGTAGACCTTGTCCGGGCTGGACAGCCGTACCGTCCTGCCGCCCGCCTCCAGCTCCACCGCTTCACCCATGCGAGCCACGGTAGGCGTATCACACATACCTCGCACACCGGACATTCCGGACCACATCGGGCGAAGCGACACGTGATTGGTCAGAATCGGCAGCATGGATCTCCCGGTGATGCCTCCCGTCATGCCGATGCTCGCCAAGCCCGTGGCACGGATCCCGCCCGGCATGCAGTACGAGGCGAAGTGGGACGGATTCCGGGCGATCGTGTACCGCGACGGCGCCGAGGTCGAGCTGGGCAGCCGCAACGGTAAACCGCTGACCAGGTACTTCCCCGAGCTGGTGGAGGCGGTGCGGGAGCGGGTGCCGGAGCGGTGCGTGCTGGACGGCGAGATCGTGATCGCACGTGAGGGGAGACTCGACTTCGACGCGCTCACCGAGCGCATCCACCCGGCCGCCTCCCGGGTCGGCACCCTCGCCGAGCGGACCCCCGCGTCCTTCGTCGCGTTCGACCTGCTCGCACTCGGCGACGAGACACTGCTCGACGTGCGGCTCGCCGACCGCCGGGCCCTGCTGGAACGGGCCCTGTCCGGGGCGACCGCGCCCGTGCACATCGCTCCCGCGACGACCGACCGGGAGGTGGCCGGGAAGTGGTTCGAGGAGTTCGAGGGGGCCGGCCTCGACGGGGTGGTCGCGAAGCCCCTCACGCTGCCCTACCGGCAGGGCGAGCGCGCCATGTACAAGATCAAGCACGAGCGCACGGCGGACGTGGTGGTCGCGGGCTACCGGCTGCACAAGAGCGGCCCCGTGGTCGGCTCGCTCCTCCTCGGCCTGTACGACACCGGGGGCACCCTCCAGCACGTCGGCGTGAGCGCGGCGTTCCCGATGAAGCGGCGCGCGGAGCTGGTGGCGGAACTGGAGCCGCTGCGGTTGGCGGACGCGGCGGAACACCCTTGGGCGGCGTGGTCGGACGAGGAGGCACACGAGACGGCGCGGCTGCCCGGGGGGCCGAGCCGGTGGACGGGGAAGAAGGACCTGTCCTGGGTGCCGCTGCGGCCCGAACGGGTGGCGGAGGTGGCCTACGACCACATGGAGAACGGGACCCGCTTCAGACACACGGCCCGCTTCCGGCGCTGGCGCCCGGACCGCACGGCCTCCAGCTGCACGTACGAGCAACTGGAGGAGCCGGTGCGGTACGACCTCCGGCGGATTCTCGGGTGACGCACGGCGGGGCCGCACATCGGCACGGCCCCGCGCCCCTGCACAGGTGCTACGGCTTCATCAGCACCTTCACCGTCCCCTCCTCCTTCTTCTGGAACCGCCGGTACGCCTGGGGCGCCTCGTCCAGCGGTACGCGGTGCGTGGCGAAGGTCTCGACGCCCAGCGGGTCGTCGTCCGTCAGCAGCGGCAGGATCTCGTCGATCCAGTTGCGGACGTTGGCCTGGCCCATGCGCAGCCGGATCTGCTTGTCGAACATGGTGAGCATCGGCAGCGGGTCGGCCGTACCGCCGTACACGCCGGACAGCGAGATGGTGCCGCCGCGCCGCACCAGGTCGATGGCCGTGTAGAAGGCGGCCATCCGGTCCACGTTCATGTGCTCGGCGACCTTCGCGCCGACCGCCCGCGGCAGCAGCCCGGCCGCCGTCTGGGCGAAGCGGGCCGCCTCGCTGCCGTGGGCCTCCGTGCCGACCGCGTCGATCACGGAGTCCGGGCCGCGCCCGCCGGTGCGGTCGCGGATCGCCGCGACGAGGTCCTTCCGGTCGTCGAACTCCGTCAGGTCGAAGGTCTCCACGCCCCGCTCGCGCGCCCGGCGCAGCCGCTCCGGGACCAGGTCCACGCCGAACACCTGCGAGGCGCCCTGCACCTGGGCGACCCGGCAGGCCATGTCCCCGATGGGCCCGAGGCCGAGCACGGCGACGGTGCCGCCGGGCGGGACGTGCGCGTACTGCACGGCCTGCCAGGCGGTGGGCAGCACGTCGGAGAGGTACACGAACCGGTCGTCCGGCGGGCCCTCCGGCACCTTGATCGGACCGTACTGGGCCTGCGGCACGCGCAGGTACTCGGCCTGGGCGCCGGGCACCGCACCGTACAGCCGGGTGTAGCCGAACAGGGCCGCGCCCATCCCCTCACCGGTGACCTGGGTGGTCTCGCACTGGGTCTGGAGTCCCGCCTCGCACATGAAACAGTGCCCGCACGCGATCTGGAACGGCACCACGACCCGGTCGCCGGGCTTCAGGTTCGTGACCTCGGAGCCGACCTCCTCGACGATGCCCATCGGCTCGTGACCGAGGATGTCGCCCGGTGTCATGAAGGGCGTCAGCACCTCGTAGAGATGCAGGTCCGAGCCGCAGAGCCCGCTGGACGTGACGCTGATGACCGCGTCCGTCGGCTCCTGGATCTCCGGGTCGGGCACGGTCTCCACGCGCACGTCCCGCCTGCCCTGCCATGTCACTGCCTTCATCGCCCGGCGCTCCGTCCGTAGTGCTCCGTCACGTTCGTCCTTGCGGTGACCGCCGGGTACCCGGGCGCCGGAGGCCGAACCTCCGGGCCCGGCGGGGCGGGCGGGTCTGGCCGTCCCCGGACCGCCGCCGCACAATCGAGGAGGACGGAGCGGGAGGGCCGTGGTGGGCGGGGTGGGCATGGGACGCAGGGCCGGGATGCGGCGCGGGCTGGCGGCGGCGCTGCTGGCCGCCGTGACGGCGGGGTGCAGCGTGAGCGGCCCGGGCCTCGACGGGGACGATCCGGCGGAGGGCGCGGGGCGCTCCGTCCTCGCCGTGAAGATCGACAACGTGGGGGCGGCACGCCCGCAGACGGGGCTCGACGCGGCGGACATCGTGTACGTGGAGCAGGTCGAGGGCGGGCTGAGCCGGCTGATGGCCGTGTACGCGACCCGGCTCCCGGACGCCGTCGGGCCGGTGCGCAGCGCCCGGGAGTCCGACCTGGAGCTGCTGCGGCAGTTCGACGAGCCGACGCTCGCGTACTCGGGAGCCCAGCGCCGGCTGCTGCCGGTGATCGACAGCGCGCCGGTGCGCGCGGAGACTCCGGGGGACGCGGCCGACGCCTACTACCGCGACGCGGGCCGGCGCGCGCCGCACAACCTGTATCTGCGCCCCGAGCGGCTGATCGGTTCCGCGCCGGGGGCGGACGTCCTCACCACGGGCTTCCGCACCGGCCCGGCACCCGGGGGCGGCACCCCACGGGAGTCGTACTCCGTCCGCTACCCGTCCGCCGGCTTCACCTTCACCTGGTCCGGGAGCCGGCAGCGCTGGCTGGTGAGCATGGACGGCACGCCGACGGTGACGACGGACGGCGAGCGGGTGGCCGCGGCGACCGTGGTCGTGCAGTACGTGGACGTGCGGAAGTCCGCCTACCACGACGTCCGGGGCAGCAACTCGCCGTACACCGAGACCGTGGGCTCGGGAAAGGCGCGGGTGCTGCGCGACGGGCGGATGTACGACGTGAACTGGGAGCGCCCGGTGGCCTCGGGCGGCACCGAGTTCACCACGGCGGACGGCGCCCCGGTGGACTTCGCCGAGGGGCAGGTGTGGGTGGTCCTCGCCCGTTCCAGCGGGTGATCAGCGGGTGATCAGGGGTTCCGCCGGATCGCGGAGCCCTTCGGCGGCGTCGGCCACCCGCTGGATGAGACCGAGCAGCTGGGCCTGCTCCTCGGCGGAGAGCGGGGCCAGGAAGACCTGGTTCATCCGCGCGGTGCGGACGGTCAGCCTGCGGTGCGTGCGCACGCCGTCGTCCGTGAGGCGCAGCAGGAAGCGGCGGCCGTCCCGCGGGTCGCGCACCTTGTCGAGCAGCCCGCGCCGGCCGAGCCTGCTGATCACCTCGGCGATGGTGGAACGGTCGAGCCCCACCCGCTCCCCCACCGTGCGCTGGTCCAGGCCGGGTTCGGCGACGAGTGTGTTGAGGACCGCGAACTGCGACGAGGTGATCTCCTCGGAGACCATCGTGTTCCACAGCAGGTGGTGCGCCTGCTGGAGCCGCCGGGCCAGGTGCCCGGGGTGGGAGGTCAGGTCCACCGCCGCCATCTGTGCGCTCCTAGGGTGTGCTCCCCGACTCGATCCGTGCACTGAACGATAGCGGGTTCCGGGTGCGTGTGAGCCGAGCTCCAACAGCCAAGGGTGCAGGTCTTGACGGTTCGTACGGGCGGTGGCAGCGTACGGGCAATCTCGCGGGAACAGTCAGTGCGCTGACTATTCCCCGCATGGAGCCGCACGGGGAGAGGGGGCTGCGCCGATGGACAAGGCGGTGCCCACGGCCGCCGACGCGGTGGCGGACGTGCCGGACGGCGCGTCGCCGGCGGTCGGCGGGCTCGGGCTGAGCGGTGTGCCCCCCAAGATCCTCCGGGAGTGCGCGCTGCCGCTGACCGGCAGGGGCTGTGCGGACCGGATCATCGCCGGCCTCGGCGTGCTCGACGTCACCGGCGACGGGCTGGTGCCGGTGGAGTGCGCGCCCGGGGTCACCCCCGACGAGATGCTGTCGAGGACCGCCGCCGAGGTCCGTATCCCCGAGGAGATCACGTCATGAGTCTGCGCGAGGTCTACGTCGTCGACGCCGTCCGCACCCCGTTCGGCCGCTACAACGGCGCTCTCGCCGCCGTCCGCCCGGACGACCTGGCCGCCCACGCCGTCCGAGAACTCCTGGCCCGGACCCCCGAGCTGGACCCGGCGCGGATCGGGGACGTCTGCTTCGGCAACGCCAACGGCGCGGGCGAGGAGAACCGCAACGTCGGCCGCATGGCCGCGCTGCTCGCCGGGCTGCCCACGTCGGTGCCCGGCGTGACGGTCAACCGGCTGTGCGCCTCCGGCCTCGAAGCCGTGATCCAGGCGGCCCGCGCCATCGCCCTCGGGGACGCGCACATCGCCCTGGCCGGCGGCGTGGAGTCGATGACCCGCGCCCCGTACGTGCTGCCCAAGAACGACAGGCCGTTCCCGGCCGGGCACACCGAGCTGTACTCCACCACCCTGGGCTGGCGCATGGTCAACCCGCGCATGGAACCGCAGTGGACGGTTCCGCTGGGCGAGTCGGCCGAGCTGATCGCCGACAAGCACGGGATCGGCCGGGAGCGGCAGGACGAGTTCGCGCTCGCCTCCCACCGGAAGGCCGCCGAGGCACAGGCCGCGGGCCTGTTCGACGCCGAGCTGGTCCCCGTGCCCGTGCCGCAGCGCAGGGGCGACCCGGTGCCGTACGCCGCCGACGAATGCGTACGCCCGGACGCGTCCCTCGCGGCGATGGCGAAGCTGAAGCCGTCCTTCCGCGAGGAGGGCGGAACGGTGACGGCGGGCAACGCCTCCCCGCTCAACGACGGTGCCGCCGCGCTGCTGCTGGCCGACGAGGAGGGGCTGCGGGCCACCGGCCGCGAGCCGCTGGCCCGGATCTCCGCCACCGGGGTGCACGCCGTCGACCCGCACTGGTTCGGGCTCGCCCCGGTGGAGGCGACGCACCGCGCCCTGGCCAAGGCCGGCCGGGCCTTCGCCGACCTTGACGTGCTCGAACTGAACGAGGCCTTCGCCGCCCAGGTGCTCGGCTGCGTCGCCGAGTGGCCCGAGTTCGACCCGGCGGTCCTCAACCCGCAGGGCGGCGCCATCGCCCTCGGCCATCCGCTCGGCGCCTCGGGCGCCCGGCTGGCCGGCACCGTCGCCCACCAGCTCGCCCGCAGGGGCGGCGGCACCGGTGTCGCCGCCCTGTGCATCGGCGTGGGACAGGGCCTCGCCCTCGTCCTCGAACGCTGAGGCCCCGTCCCGCTTCCTCCCGCTTCCCGCAGTCAGGACCGCAGGAGCTCCCGTGGCCCTCACCCGGACGGACATCGGCAGAGAGGCCGACTCGTCGCGGTGAACGGCGGCCCGGAGACGGTGTTGGCCGGCGGGGCCGGTGTTCGGCCCGACCGACGTCACCGAGACCGGCAACGACCTCACCGCCCAGCACCGGGCCGAGCCGCTCGGCGAGCGCATCACCGTCTCCGGGCGGCTGCTCGACCGCGCCGGGCGCCCGGTGCGCGGCCAGCTCGCCGAGCTGTGGCGGGCCAACGCATCCGGCCGGTAGGCGCACCGGCGCGACCAGCACCCGGCGCCGCTCGACCCCGACTTCACCGGCGTCGGACGCACCCTGACGGACGGGGCATCGGGCCTGACGGTTCAGTCCAGTTCCTCCAGCGTCTGCAGCGCCCGGGCCACCAGGCCGTCCGCCCCGCAGGAGCGGGCCAGCGTCAGGCCCTTGCGGAGTTCGCCTGCGGAGCGGGCGGCGATGCCGTACTCCACGCGGGCCGCGGCGTGCTCGTACGCGCAGGGGGACGTCTCCAGGTAGGCGACGGCCTGGGCGTGCAGGGCGACGGCCTTCGGGCCGGTCTCCAGGAACGCGGCCACCCGGACGGCCTCGCCGATGGCCGTGTCCGTGCCGAAGCGCTCGGCCTGGCGGCGCACGGCCACGGCGAGTTCGGCCGCGCGGCGCGGGTCGTCGGCGGCCAGGGCGCGGGCGAGGTCCCCGCCCCAGGGCGCCACCACGGGGTTGTGGTGGCCGCGTGCCAGGGCCGCCTTCTCCGCGGCCTCCAGCTCGTTGACGCCCTCCTCCGTGCGGCCGGTGGCGAGCAGCAGCCGGCCGCGGACGGAGCGGCAGTCGGGCAGCACGATGGTGGACGGGTACGGCGGTGCGAAGCCGTACCGTTCGGCGGTCTCCCACGCCTCTGCCACGTGGCCGCGGGCGAGCAGCGTGTCCACGAGGTTGCACGTGGCCGTCCAGTACAGCGGCAGTCCGCGGCCGATCCGCTCGGCGATGCGCAGCGACGCGCGCAGGGACCGCTCCGCGTCCTGGAGCCTGCCGCGTCTGCGCTGCCCCAGGCCGACGTAGGCGTGCGCCAGGGAGAGGTGGCCGCCGCTCCAGCCCGCGGACTCGTAGGCGCGCAGGGCCTCGTTGTAGAGGCTGTCGGCGCGGTCGAGCCGGTCGGCGTAGGCGTACGCGTTGGCCAGCATCAGCAGCAGTTCGATGCCCCATTCGGTGTCGGTCCAGCCGAGTCCGGGGGCGAGCCGGCCGTTGACGAGGGCGCGGTCGCAGGACTCGACGACCTCCTCGGCGTTCTCGCCGCGGGTCATCGCGTCGAAGCCGCGCAGTATCAGCAGCGCGCGCTCGGAGTTGTCCCGGCCGGTGCAGGTGGCGGCGAGCGCGGCGAGGTCGCGGGAGCGGTCGGGTGTGTGCTCCTCGCCCGCGTGCAGGCCCTCCCACATGTAGTGCACGGCCTGGAGCCGCATCCGGGCGGGGCCGGGCCCGAGCCGGGCGGCCTCGGCGTCGACGGTGCGGACGGCCTCCTCCAGTTGGTCGTTGTGGAGCTGTGCCTGGGAGAGGCGGTAGACGGCGTCCACGCGCACCTCGCCGTCGAGGCCCGGCATGGCGAGCGCGGCCTGCAGGTACTCGATGGTGGTGACGGGCGAGGTGAGCAGGGTGGCGCAGCCCAGTTCGTACAGCACGCGCGCGTGGACGTGCGGTTCGGGCGGCTCCAGGAGGGCCCGCTCCAGGCAGCGGCGGGCCGCCTCCGGGGCGCCGACGGCGAGGTGCTCGCGTGCCGCCTCACGCAGTTGCTCCACCAGTTCGGGGTCGTCGTCCGGGTGCACTTCGAGGAGGTGCCGGGAGGCGGCCGCGGCGCCGAGGCCGGAGTCGGTGACGACCTGGGCGGCGACGCCGTGCATGGCGGTGCGCAGCGCGTCCGGGATGGAGTTGTAGACGGCGGTGGCGATCAGCGGGTGGACGAACTCCAGCTCGCCGTCGCCGGTCTGCCGGACGGCGGGGTCGGCCGGGGTGAGGATGCGGGCCGCGCCGAGCAGTTCCGCGCAGCGTTCGGCGTCCTCGCGGCGCATGGTGGCGAGCGTCGCCACGAGGTCCACCGAGATGCCGGTGCCGAGGATGGCGGCGGCCCAGGCGAAGCGGGTGGCGTCGATGCCGAGCCCTTCGAGACGGGCGACGAGGCCGCGGCCGCGCGCCGAGCGGTTCAGCGCGCGCAGCTCCGCCGCCGAGGCCTCGATCGCCTCCAGGCCGCTGTCCTGGACCTTGGCGAGGAGTTCGACGGTCTCGTAGGGGTTACCGCCGGTGACCGCCCAGACCTCGCGGCAGAACGGGGCGTCGGCGTGCTCGCCGATCGTGGCGCGGGTGAGCCCCGCGGTCGCGTCCGGGGTGAGCGCGCTCAGTGTGACGGTGGGGCGGGACGCGGCGGCGGCCACCGCGCGGAGGTGGCGGGAACGCTCCCCGGTGGCCTCGCCCGGCCGGTGGGCGACCACCACGAGCACGGACTGCTCGGCGAGGCTCTCGGTGAACGCGGCCAGCCACTGGAGGGTCTCCTGGTCGGCCCAGTGCGCGTCGTCGATCAGCAGGACGAGCGGCCAGTACCGCCGGGCGAGCCGGGTGACGGCCGCGACGAGACCGTCGCACACGCCCTGCGGGTCGGCCCGCCGCTCGCCCGGTTCCGCTATGCCGAGGGCGGGTCCGGCGATGTCGTACCAGTCGCCGAGGTACTCCCGTGCCTCGTCGGGCATCAGCGAGACGAGCGCGGGCTGGAGCAGTTGCCGTACGACGTTGAAGGGGACGGAGGTGACGGTCTCGCCGCCGCGCGCCGACCACACGGTGCAGCCGTGGGCCTGGGCGATGCGGCGGGTCTCGGTGAGGACGGCGGTCTTGCCGATGCCCGCCTCGCCGCCGAGGACCAGCAGGCTCCCCCGGGAGGCGTGGTCCTGGCGCAGGACGTCCATCGCCTGCGTGACGGCGGCGAGTTCCGCGTCGCGCTCCCACAGGGCGGCCGGGGCGGCCGCTGCTTCCGGCCGTGCCTCCGTCATCCCGCTACCTCCAGAGGTCGCCCAAACGACGTACAGAAAGCGAGCGTAGCCGCCCCGCGGCCGGGTTGGCCGGTCGTCGGGCACCTGTGGCCAGCACGGGTGACATCCGCGTTCCGGGGGCGACGCACGAGGCTTCCGACCAGCCGTGGTGAAAGTTATTGACAGTCGACAGCCGCCGAGCTGACGCTTACTTTCAACATCGTCGGCGATTCCCGTCCCCTCCGCCGGGAGGATCCTGTATGGCCGCCCCCGCGCAGTCCCCCGGTACGTCCCGCAGAGCGCTGGTCGCGGGCTCGGTGGGCAACTTCATCGAGTGGTACGAGTTCGGGGTCTACGGCTACTTCGCCACGGTGATCGCGGCCCGCTTCTTCACGCCGGAGGGCGGCGGCGAGGTGGAGGCCCTGGTGCGGACGTACGCGTCGTTCGCGCTGGCGTTCTTCTTCCGGCCGGCCGGCGCCGCGCTGTTCGGCCGGCTCGGCGACCGGATCGGGCGCCGCCCGGTGCTGATCCTGGTGATCTCGCTGATGACGGGTGCGACGACGCTGATCGGCGTGCTGCCCACGTACGCCGAGATCGGTGCTCTCGCCCCGTTGCTGCTGACCTTCCTGCGGGTGCTCCAGGGGCTGTCGGCGGGCGGGGAGTTCGGGGGCGCGGTGTCGGTGATGACGGAGTTCGCGCCGCCGGGGCGGCGCGGGCTGTACGGGTCGTGGCAGTCGTTCACGGTGGCGCTGGGGCTGCTGGGCGGCGCCGGGGCCGCGGCCCTGCCGGCGACGCTGCTGGGCACGGAGGCGCTGCACTCGTGGGGCTGGCGGCTGCCGTTCCTGCTGGCGCTGCCGCTGGGATCGGGGGCGCTGTGGCTGCGGTTGCGGCTGGACGAGACGCCGGCGTTCCGGGCGGAGGGGGAGGCGGTCCGCCCGCCGCCCCGCGCGGTCGCGGCGGCGATCGCCCTCGGTGCCGCGCGCGTCATGGGCTGGGCGGCGGCCGGCTACACCTTCCTCGTGGTGCTCCCGTCCTATCTGCAGAGCAGTCTGGACGCCTCGTTCCGGCAGGCGCTGGTGGCGACGGTGCTCGCGAACCTCGGCTTCGCGGCCACGATCGTCCCGGCGGGGTGGCTCAGCGACCGCGTCGGGCGGCGCCCGGTGATGCTGGCGGGTGCGCTGCTGGTGACGGTCCTCGCGCTGCCGCTGCTGAACCTGCTGCAGGACGCGCACATGCCGGCCGCGGTCAAGGGCGCGGCGGTGTGCGGTGCGGGCGCGGTGGTGGGGCTGATGGCGGGCCCCGGTCCGGCCATGCTCGCGGAGATGTTCCCGACGACCGTCCGCTACACGGGCCTGGGACTGTCCTACGCCCTGTCCAACGCCGTCTTCTCGGGCTGCGCGGGCCTGATCGTCACGGAGACGACCGAGCGGACGGGGAACCTGGACGTCCCGGCGTACTACGCGGCGGCGACCTGCGCGGTGAGCGCGCTGGCCCTGCTGCCGTCGCGCACGGCACGGACACGGAAACCGGTGTGAGGACGTGAGGGAGTCACGGTGCGGGTGATCGGGCTGATGTCGGGCACGTCGTACGACGCCGTCGACGCCGCGGCGGCGGACCTGGCGCTCGCCGGGGACACGCTCACCCTGACACCCCTCGGGCACCTGGCCGAACCGTACGCCGGCGGGCTGCGCGCGGCGCTGGCCGCGGCCCTGCCCCCGGCGGACACCACCCTGGCCGAGGTGTGCCGGCTGGACACGCTGATCGGGCGGGCCTTCGCGGCGGTCGCGGTGGCGGCGGACCGTCAGCTGTGCGGCGGGAGAGCGGAGTTGGTCGTCTCGCACGGCCAGACCGTGTACCACTGGGCCGAGGCGGGCACCGTGCACGGCACGCTCCAGCTCGGGCAGCCGGCCTGGATCGCCGAGGCCACCGGGCTGCCGGTGGTGGCCGACCTCCGGCCGCGCGACATCGCCGCCGGAGGGCAGGGCGCGCCCCTGGTGAGCCTGGTCGACCTGCTGTGGCTGCGCGGACGCCCGGGCACGCCGGTCGCCCTGAACCTCGGCGGCATCGCCAACCTCACCGCTCCCGACGGCACCGCGTTCGACACCGGACCGGCGTGCGCGCTCGTCGACGCGGCGGTGCGCGACCACACCGGCGGGCGCCTGCCGTACGACGTGGACGGCGCCCTCGCCGCCCTCGGCACCGTGCACGGCCCGCTGCTGGCCCGGCTCCTCGACGAGCCGTACTACGCGCTGCCCGTGCCGCGGACGACGGGCAAGGAGCTCTTCCACGGCGGCTATCTGCGCGCGGCGCTGGCGGACTTCCCCCGGCTGCCCGCGCCCGACGTCGTCGCCACGCTGACCCGGCTCACCGCGCGCACGGTCGCGGACGCGGTGCGGTCCGTACGGGCCACGGAGGTGATCGCCTCCGGCGGCGGCACCCGCAACCCGGTGCTGATGCGCATGCTGGCCGAGGAGCTGCCGGGGGTGACCCTGCGGATATCCGACGCGCTGGGGCTGCCGGCGCGGGCGAAGGAGGCGTACGCGTTCGCCGTTCTCGGTTTCCTGACGGTGCACGGGCTGCCGGGCACCGATCCGGTCAGCACGGGGGCGCGCCACGCGAGCCTGCTCGGTTCGGTCACCCCGGGCCGCGACGGACTGCCGGCGGTGCCGCGCGCGCAGCGGGCACCGGTGCGGCTGGTGGTGCGGTGAGCGGAGGTGGCCGCCGCGGGAGCGAGCAGGCCGGGGGAGAAGATCTCGCGGCCCCTCTCATCCCACTTTCAGGCTCACCTCATACCGTGACCCCATGACGCAGGCGACTCCTCCCGGCTGGTACCCCGATCCGGGTCAGACAAGTGACGGCCCCGCCACCGAGCGGTGGTGGGACGGCGACGCGTGGACGGACCGCATCCGGCCCACACCCCCGGCCGGTGCTCCGTACGCCCCGTACGCCCCGTACGCCCCCTACCCGCCCGGCGCGGCGTCTCCGGCGCCGGGCGGACGGCAGGGACTGCGCACCGGCATAGCCGTCGGCGTCGCCGCGGTCGTCCTGGCGTGTGCGGGCGTGGGCGTGTACGCCCTCACCACGAACGACGGGGGCGGTCCCGCGGCCACCTCCCGGGGCCCGGACGGGCAGGACGGCCCGGGCGGCGGCACCGGGCCGGGCGGTCCGGAGGGCGGCGTGCCGGAGGACGGCGGGTCCGCGGAGCCCCGCATCGAGGACGGTCTCGCGATCGACTCGGTGAACGGGGTCGGCATCCCCGTACCCGACGACTGGTCGGCCTCGGCCCTCCCGGTGGGTGTGCAGATCACGGCCGACGACGGCTACGCGTGCCCGGGCGACACGTCGAAGACGTGCACGCCCGGCGGCGCGTACTCGGCCCCGGCCGTGGCGCTCGGCCTGAAGGCGGCCACGGCCGAGGCCGCCGCGGAGGCGGACATCGCGAAGAACGCCGAGGAGTCCTACGGCGGCACGAGCTACGGGAGCATCACCTCGCACGAGGAGGTGTTCTCCAAGGCGGCGGCCGTGGCCGGGCAGCAGGGCTGGGCGGTCCGCTGGAAGGTCGTCACCGAGCAGGGCGCCGACGGATACGTCGAGTCGCTCGTCTTCCCCGCGCCCGCCGACCCGGACCGGCTCGTCGTGGTCCGCTTCGGCGTGGACGCCGGCTCCGCGGCGGAGTCCGCCATCGACGAGATCACCGAGGGGATCGAGGAGGTCTCCGGCAGCGGAGGCAGCGGACAGGACGTCTGATCGGCCGGGTGGTGCCCCTCCCCGCTCAGGAGGGGCACCACCCGGCCGGGGGTGCGCGCCGCCCCCGTCCCCACGGTGCGGCGCGGACGGGCCGGCGTCCGGTCATCCCACGGACGCCGGCCCGTGTCCTAGAGCCCGAGCGCGGGCAGCACCGCGACCTCCACGAAGCGGGTGAGGTACGCCTCGTCCGCCTCGTCCGCCTCGCCGGCGCGCCGCCCCTCCAGCACCGGGCGGACCCGCAGCACCCCGAGGATCTGCGCGGGCACGTACTCCAGCGCGGGGTGGTCGGCGGCGACCTCGCCCCGGGCGACCGCCCGGTCGAGGATGCGCCGCAGCGCGCCGATCTCCGGCTCGACGAGGGCGTCCCGCAGCGCCCGCCGCAGCTCCTCGTCCTGCGTGACCGCGTGCCCGAGCGCCTGCAGCAGCCGGGTGTCGCGGCCCGAACAGGCGGCCCCCTCCCGCGCCGCCTCGTACAGGTCCCCGGCCAGGGACCCGGTGTCGATGCCGGCGAACCGGGGGTGCCGGGTGGCGCGCAGGGCGGCCGCCACGAACTGCGGTTTGGTCCGCCACTGCCGGTAGAGCGTGGACTTGCTGCACCGGGTGCTCGCGGCCACGCCCTCCATGGTCACCGCCTCGTAGCCGCACTCACGGATCTGGTCGAGCACGGCGTCGAAGAACTCGCGCTCCCGCTCCGGCGTGAGCTTGGACCGGCGCGCGGCGACCGGCTCGGTCGCGTCCGCTGCCTCCGACGTCATGGCCTTCGACCCCCTCGTTCCATGCCTTCGATACGCCAGTGTACCGATACGACCGCGTATCGGTACACTGGCGTATCGAAACCGCCCCGTATCGGTACTGATGTGTACCGCTGACGCGTACCGCTGCTGCGTACCCGTACGACGGCGGCGAGCACGAGGACGCCGGCGGCACCCGCCGGCACGATCAGCGAGTGGAGGGGCCGGGGATGGCAGCCCGAACCGAGCCTTCGGCACGCGCGTCCGGCGACGCGCCCGCACGACGGCGGCCCCCGGCCCCACCCGCGCGGCAGTCCGCCGCCCGCCCGCCCCTCCTCCGGGAGCTGCTGCTGGTCGCGGGCCTCTTCCTCGTCTACAAGTCCGGCCGGCTGCTGGCGAACGGGCACACCGGGGAGGCCTTCCGCAACGCCCGCCACGTGTGGGACTGGGAGCGCTTCCTGCACCTGCCCGGCGAGGGCCTCGTCCAGTCGCTGCTGCTGAACGGCGACGGACTCGGCGACTGGCTCGTCCGGACGGCGAACACCTACTACGCGGCCGTCCACTTCCCGGCCACCGTCGCCTTTCTGGTCTGGCTGTACCTGCGGCGCCCGGCGCACTACGTGTGGGCCCGCAGGACGCTGGCCGCCGTCACCGCCGCCGCCCTGGTGCTGCACCTCGCGTTCCCGCTGGCCCCGCCGCGCATGCTCGGGGAGCCGGGGCTCGTCGACACCGGGCAGGTCTACGGGCCCACGGTGTACGGGGCGGCGCCGGCGGCCGACACGATGGCGAACCAGTTCGCGGCGATGCCCTCGCTGCACTTCGGCTGGGCGCTGATGGTCGCGATCGGGCTGATCGCGGCGACCCGGTCGCGGCTGCGGTGGCTCTGGCTGCTGCACCCCCTGCTCACCCTGCTGGTGATCGTCGGCACGGCCAACCACTACTGGCTCGACTCGCTCGTGGCCTCCGCGCTGCTGGGCCTCGCCCTCGCCGCGCTCCGGTGGGCCTGGCCGACGGCGTCCGGCGCCGGGCGCGCCCGGCGCTCCGTACCCTCCGACCGCGTCGCCCTGGCGGGAGCGGGCCGATGAGCGCCGCCCTCCTCGCCGTCCTCCTGTCGCTGGTCTCGGCGGTGGCGTACGCCGCCGCGGCCGTCGTCCAGGAACGGCTGGCGTCCCGCGGCAGCGTGGGAGGGGCGCGGCTGCTGGCGAGCGGGGCGTGGTGGGGGTCGGTCGCGCTGAACGCGGCGGCCGCCCTGCTGCACGTCGTGGCCCTGAGATACGGCCCGCTCACCGTGGTGCAGCCGCTCGGCGCGCTGACCCTGGTGGCCGCGGTGCCGCTGGGGGCGCGACTGGCCGGACGGCGGGTGGGCGCGGTGGAGTGGCGGGGCGTCGCGCTGACGCTCGGCGGGCTGGCCGCGGTGCTGGCCGCCGTCTCCGGCTCCGCCCCCGACGACGTGCTGAGCGTGCCGGAGGCACTGGTGGTCGCCGGGGCCACGGCAGCGCTGGTCGGCCTGCTGGCCCGGCCCGGCGCGCGGCCGGGGCTGCGGCACGCGACCGCGTCCGGGGTCGCCTCCGGCGTCGCGTCGGCGCTCACGCAGACCGTGACGGTGGCCGCGACCGACCGTTCGGGCTCGCCGTTCGACGCGCAGGTGATCGCGGTCGCCGTGCTGGTCGCGGCGTTCGCGGCGGGCGGGCTGCTGCTGTCGCAGACCGCCTACCGGGACGGTCTGGGCGCTCCGCTCGCCGTGGTGACCCTGGCCAACCCGGTGGCGGCCGCGGTGATCGGCCTCTCCCTGCTGAGCGAGCAGGTGCGGGGCGGGGCCGCCGGTGTCCTCACGGCGCTGGCGGGTGCGGGCCTGGCCGCGTGGGGCGTGTTCCTGCTGGCACGGACGCCCCACGGGCCGGCGGACGGCGGCCGCCCGGACAGCGACCACCCGGTGGCGGCGGTGCTCGCGCTGGGGCCCGGACAGGCGCCCTGCGAGCCGTCGCCGCCGTCCCCGTCCCCGGAACGGCTCACCCGCCTGTGAGCTCCTCGGGGCCGTGACGGCGCGGGCCGTCGCCGCCCTGGCCGTTCACGCCCGGGACCGTCGAATCGCGCCTCCGCGGTGTACGGACGGGAACGTTGGGCAGCAGCCTCGGCGTGCGCCGAACGATCAATACGGCACAGAATTCACAGAGGCAAACAGCAGTGACGCAACAGAAAGGCGGCAACGTGGTCGACGAACCATCCGGGTCCCCGAAGCGGGTGAGGATGCCCACGACGGTCGCGAACCTGCCACGGCACGTCCGGGAGGAACTGGCCCACCGGCTCCGCCGCACCAAGCGGGGCTTCCGCGAGGAGGACGTCCAGGTCGTCGAGGGCCCCCTGCTGAAACGCGCGGTCGGCGCCTCGGCGCTCGGCAACTGCATGGAGTGGTTCGACTTCGGCGTCTACAGCTACCTCGCCGCCACCATCGGCAAGGTGTTCTTCCCCGGCGCCTCGCCGGGAGCGCAGCTGATCTCCTCCTTCGCCACCTTCGCCGCGGCGTTCGTCGTCCGCCCGCTGGGCGGCCTGGTGTTCGGTCCGCTCGGCGACCGCATCGGCCGGCAGAAGGTGCTCGCCACCACCATGATCATGATGGCGGTCGGCACCTTCGCGATCGGCCTGATCCCCAGCTACGCCACCATCGGCATCGCGGCCCCGATCCTGCTGCTGGTCGCCCGGATGGTGCAGGGCTTCTCCACCGGCGGCGAGTACGGCGGTGCCACCACCTTCGTCGCCGAGTACTCGCCGGACCGCCGCCGCGGCTTCCTGTCCAGCTGGCTCGACTTCGGCACCTTCACCGGGTACGCGCTCGGCTCGGCGCTGGTCACCGTGCTGAACCTGGCGCTCACCGAGGACCAGATGCTCTCCTGGGGCTGGCGGCTGCCGTTCCTGATCGCCGGTCCGCTGGGCATCATCGGTCTGTACATGCGGACGAGACTCGAGGAGTCCCCGGCCTTCCAGCAGCAGCTCGACGAGCACGAGAAGAGCCTCGCGCAGGACTCCGCGGGCAGCGAGTTCAAGACCATCGTCAGGAACCACTGGCGGCCACTGCTGGTGTGCATGGGTCTGGTGCTGCTCTACAACGTCACCAACTACATGGTCACCGGCTACCTCGTCACCTACCAGACGGAGACCCTGGACCGCTCCAGCGGCTTCGCCGACGTCCTGGTGCTCATCGGGATGCTGTGGATCGTGCTCCTGATCACCTTCCTCGGCCGCCTCAGCGACCGGGTCGGCCGGCGGCCGCTGTACGCCGTCGGTGCGGCGGCGATGATCCTCCTCGCCGTACCGTCGTTCCTGCTGCTGAAGTCGGGCGGCACCCTGGCACCGATCCTCGGCGTGCTGATCCTGTCCACCCTGCTGGCCTGCTTCGCCGCGCCGACCGCCGCCACGCTGCCCGCGCTCTTCCCGACCGCCGTGCGCTACGCGGCCATGGGCATCGGCTTCAACATCGCCGTGGCGGCCTTCGGCGGCACCACGCCGCTGGTCACCGAGGCGCTGGTGAACGTCACCGGTGACCAGCTGATGCCCGCGTACTACCTGATGGCGGCCGGTCTCATCGGCCTGGTGACCGTCAGGTTCCTCCCGGAGAGCGCCCAGGCCCCGCTGCACGGCTCCCAGCCGATGGTCGGCTCGCGGCAGGAGCAACGGGAGCTCATCACGACCTCCCAGGACCTCTACCGCTTCTCCCAGGAACGCTCCGGGACCCGCTGAGCCGCCACCGCGCACTCAGGCGGTGACGATGGACTGCTTCAGCGGCAGCAGCGTCTCCGCGACCGTGCCGGTCGTCGTCTCGTCCGCTCCGGCCTGGGCGGGCGACGCGGCCAGACGGTCCACGACCCGGCCGAACGCGGCGTCCGTGATCGCCAGGTGCGCGTGGGCCTTCCGCATGGAGCGGCCGGAGCAGGGGCGGGTGGCTCCGAGGGCCTGGCCGGTGAACCGGCTCCGGTGCCGTTTCGGCCGGTCCGGGTCCACCCCCTCGAAGTCGTGCTCCAGGTCGGGGTCCCCGAGGGCTGCCGGTGGCCCGGGGCTGCGTTTCGCGCGTGGGCGCGGCGTGTGAGATGCAGGTCACCCGGAGCTCCCTCCGGCCGGGACCGCGGCGGGAGGAGCTACTGACCGTCCGCTGACCACGTCCTGACACCGGGGCAAGGACCGGCCACGACGCTGACGTCATGACCGACACCACATCCGGCAAGCCGAGCCCCACCGCCACCACCACCCTCTTCGAGCAGCTCGGTGGTGATCCAGGCGCGGCAGGTGAAGCGGGTGCCGATGCGGGGCTCGTTCACGAACTGAACGCCGACGGTGCCGGGACTCCCGGAGCGGCTCAGCGCTCGGGCGCGGGCACCACGCTGAGGTGGGCCGCCGTACGCCGGGCGGGGCCGGTACCGCGGCCGCGCGCCCTGCGGCGCCGTGCCTCGCGCAGTACCAGGGTCATGCGTGTGTATCCCATCTCCTGCAGGGTCTTCGGGGTGTCGCCGACGACTCTGCAGTCGGTTCTGCCCCACCGTGGATCGGGGTGGTGCAGCGGCCGTACGGCGCCGTCGTCCTCGGCGGCCGCGGGTCCGACCGTACGGATCCAGTGCGGCACGCCCTGGCGGTAGGCGGCGTCCATGATGGGGTCCTGGGCGATGTCCCGGCGGATGGACTGCAGGCCGCCGTCCTGGCCGTGACGCTGCTCGGCGGCGGCGAAGCCGGCCAGCATCGGCAGGCACCAGCTGGACTCGTGCTCGCCGAGCACGGTCGCCGCGTCGGGGTGGAAGAGCACGAACCTGAGGAAGTTGTCCCCGGGCATGGCGGTCGGATGCGGGCCGACACAGTCGAACAGCCGCTCGTACGCGCTGTTGGCCAGCACGACGTCCCAGCGGTGGTCGAAGACGACGGACGGGAAGGGGACGGCCTCCAGGTACACGGCGTAGTCCTGCAGATACGCCTGTGCCCTCGGATCCTCGGGGACGGGCCGCGGTACGGACCGCTGCCCTCCTGCCTGGTACGCCATCGGGAGGTCACCCCTCTTGCCTCTGCGGCCTTCACGTGGCGTCTTGATCCTGCTGCCCCCGCCCGAGTGGTGTCAACTATCGTGGCATTTGAGCGCGGTTGACGGCTGAATGTCGCCACAGTTGTGGCGAGACGTGGATGGCGGTTCACGTCTGGGGCTAATCTCCGTGCAGTTCACGGAGGTTGCCGGCCCCGGCGACCTCGCGTCCCGGGTCGTTCCGCTCCATCATGAGATTGGCTTGGAAGAGAGACGTGGGAGATCTGTCGGTGACGGATGGCTTCGAGGTTCCGGACGCCGCGGCGACGGTGCCGCTGCCGGCCGTCGTGGCCCGCGTCACCGCGCTCGCCGACCGGCTCGACGTGCCCCTCGGCGAGGTCTTCGACAGCCACCGCCTCTCGGTCGCCTCCGGTGTGCCGGAGAACGTGGTGAAGGAGCTGCTGGACGGCCGCCGCGCCGGGGAACCGGACGTGCAGGCCCGCTTCCTGCAGCGGCTCGACCTGTTACGGCGCACCCGGCTGAAGCCGGGCGGCCGCAAGTACACCCAGCAGGAGATCGCCGACGGGGCGGGCATGTCGCGCCAGCAGGCGGGCGCCCTGATCAACGGCGACCGGCGGCCCACGATGGAACACTGCGACGCCATCCAGCGGTTCTTCGGCGTGCGCGCCGGCTTCCTCACGGCCGAGGACCCCGAGGCGCTCGCGACCGTGCTCATGCGTACCGAGCAGGAGCTCCTCCAGCAGCTCGCCGACCGCGAGCGCGCGGCCGCCGACAGCGAGCGCGCCGCCGGCGACCCGCTGGAGCGCCTGCTGCAGGACCACGGGGTCCGCGGCATCGCCTGGCGCGCCGCCCAGCTGCCCACCGACCAGCACCGCGACAAGGTGGCGGAGTGGCTCGACATGCTCCTGGAGAGCGTCCGGCGGCCCGGGTCCTGACCTGCCCCGCAGGGGCCGGCACCGCCTCATGTGGCGCTGCGTTCGCTCGCCTCCTTCAGGTCCTCCGCCACGGCGCGGGCGTGTGCGGTGTCGGGCCGGCCGCCCGCCGTCGCCGGGCGGCCCGCCAGCAGCAGCTCCCGCCAGTGCTCGCGGCTCCAGTCGGCCGGGAGCGTGGAGTTCACGAAGTCCTCGACGAGGCTGAGGAAACGGGCGGGGTCGGTGTGGAACGGGAAGTGGCCCGCCCCCTCGAACACCGCCAGCCGGCTGCCCGGCATCGCCTCGTGGGCGCGGTACGCGTGCCGCACCGGCACCACGCTGTCCCGGTCGCCCCACAGCAGCATGGTCGGCATGCCCTCGGTCAGGTAGCAGCGGTCCAGCATGGTCACCGCCTGGCCCCGCCAGTCGACGACGGCCCGCAGCGTACGGATGAAGGCGCTGCGCGAGGTCGCGTCGGGCAGCGCGTCCACCATGGTCAGCAGTTCGGGCGCGTCCTGCCCGAGGTCGGTGTCCAGAAACCTCATCAGCCGCGCGAACAGCTCCACTTGCAGCCGCATCCCGGGCAGCGTCAGCAGGGCCAGCAGCAGCGGAGCGCCGGGCAGCGACACGGCCCGCAGCACGGCGTTCACCTCGCGGCCGACTCCCCCGGCGCTGACCAGGATCAGCCGTTCGGTGCGCTCCGGGTACTGGTAGGCGAACTGCATCGCCACACCGCCGCCCAGTGAGTGCCCGACCAGGGTGGCCGACTCGATGCCGAGCGCGGTGAGCAGGTCGCGGACCCCGTTGGCGTACGCGGCCACCGAGTAGTCGGCCCGCGGTTTGTCGGAGGCGCCGTGGCCGAGCAGGTCGGGCGCGATCACGGTGTGGCCGCGGGCGAGGTCGGGGATGACCTCGGCCCAGGTCGCGGAGGAGTCCCCGATGCCGTGGATGAGGACGAGCGGGGGCCCCTCGCCCGCCAGTCGGTACGCGCGGCGGTAGCCGTGCACGACCCGGTACCGCAGCTCCAGTTCCCCGTCGGCGACCGACCGCAGACGGGCACGCAGTGGGCGCCGGTGCGGTGCGTCGTCCACGGGCCCCTCCCGTTCCTCGGGCCGCCGGGCGGCCGAAAGCGAACACCCGGGCCTCCCGCACGCGCGGAACGCCCGTTTTCCCAGGCGTTTTGTCAGGATTCCCCTCCGCTGAGCGGGCGAACCGCCGGGGACGGAAACGGGATTGTCAGTGGTGGGCGGCAAGCTGGGGGTGTGCCGCGGCCGTGCCGGGGCGCACGTGCCGTTCCGCCCGTCCGACCAGGGAGAGCCGACCGATGCAGACCGTCGCACCGACCGACCGTGAACGTGCCGCCGTCCAGGCCTATCTGCGGCTGACACGGACCGTACGAGCCGCCTTCGACGGCCCCCCGGACGAGGGGCGACCACCCGTGGTGCCGGCCGCCGCCCTGGCGGAGGCCGAGCAGGCCCTGTCGGCGGCCGGCCTCGCGGGCAACGAGGAGGAGTTCTTCCGCCTGTTGAGGCACTGGTGCCGCGAGGGATGACGCGCCGCGGGGGCCCGGACGGGCAGTCGTACAGCAGGAGCAGCGGGGCGCGGGCAAGGATTAACACACGCGTGACAGAAACAGGGGGCCGAGTGGCTCTATGATCGCCCCAACACCACCGCCGCGCCGCTTCCTTCGCGTACGGCGGTTCGGCGTACCTCCCTTCCCCCTGGCCGGGCCCGGCCTGCTCCGCCGTGCCCGCACATGCCCGAAAGGCGGCCTGCATGGTCTCTCGCGTACGCGTCTGGCTCAACCGCACGTACGCGGAGAACGTGTTCTTCGTGGATCAGCTGAGAAACAATCCGCAGGGCCGCCCGGTCGAGGTCCACGCCACCCACGGCGATCCCGACTCGCCCGTGCTGGCCGCCGCCGACACCGCGGAGCTGGAGCCGGAGGGCCTGTCCTCGGCCGCGTACGTGGAGTACGCCCTCGACCAGTGCCGGCGGCGGGGCATCCACGTGTTCGTGCCCCGGCTGCACCAGGCGGCCGTCGCCGCGCACCGCGCGGAGTTCGCGGCCGCGGGCACGGCCCTGCTGGCGCCGCCCGCCGATGCCGTACAGGTCTTCGAGGACAAGGTGACGGCGTACGAGGCGGTGGAGGCGCTCGGGGTGCCGGTGCCGCCGTACCGCCGGGTGCGCGACGCGGACCAGCTCCTCGCCGCGGTCGAGGCGCTGGAGGAGGACGGGCACAAGGCGTGCTTCAAGCCGGCGTCGGGCGCGGGCGGGGTCGGTTTCCGCATCGTGACGCGCTCCCCGTTCTCGCTCACGCACCTGGGCGGATTCCCGAGCCCGTACGTGCCGCTGGAGCTGGTCGTGGCGGCGGTGCGCGAGGCCGCGGAGCCGGTCGACTGGCTGGTGATGCCCCGGCTCGGGGAGCCGGAAGTGTCCGTCGACTGCCTGACCGGCCCCGACGGGCGGGTCCGCATGGCGGTGGGCCGCACGAAGAACGGCCGCCGGCGCGGCTTCACCCTGCACCCGTCGGTGATCGAGCCGGCCCGCCGGATCGCGGAGGGCTTCGGCCTGCACTACCTGACGAACATCCAGTTCCGCGTGTTCGGCGACGAGCCGGTCCTGCTGGACGTCAACACCCGCCCGGCGGGCGGCCTGCACCAGCTCTCGCTGTGCGGCCTCAACGCGCCGTGGGCGGCGGTGCGGCTGGCCCTCGGCGAGGACCCGGGCGAGCTGCGCCCGCAGCGCCTCGGCCAGGACTACGCGGTCGTCTCCGGCCCCCGTCCCGTCCGCCCGGTCTCCCTCCCCTACCAGCGCCCGGAACACCCCCCGGCCGCCCCCGCGGCCCGGACCGCCCCGGCCCGCGCCCAGTCCTCGGGCAGGCCGCTGGCGGTGTGAGCGCGGCCGGGCGGTCCGGCCGTCCGGGGCCGCCCGCCGGGCCGCGGGCGGAAGGTGCCGGGACGGCGCTCAGCGCAGGTAGGCGAGGCCGGGGTGGACCGCGGTGTAGCCGTCGACCAGTCTGCGGGCCACGTTCACCGAGTCGACGAGCGGGTGCAGCGCGAAGGCCTTCACCGCGTCCCGGCGCGAACCCGATCCGGCAGCCGCGAGGACCTCCCGCTCGACGGCCTTCACCGCGCTCACCAGCCCGGTGGCGTGGCCGGGCAGCGGATCGACGGAGAAGGGGTGCGCGCCGCTCGCGTCGACGAGACAGGGCACCTCGATGACGGCCTCCGGGTCGAGGACCGGCAGGGTGTGGCCGTTGCGGACGTTGAGGATCAGGGTCGCGCGCTCGTCGCGGGCGATGCCCCGCATCAGGGCGAGGGCGACCTTCTCGTAACCGCCGGACAGGTCGTCCGCGTCGCGTTCGCCGGCGTCGGCCGTCTCCCGGTTCTCCGCCATGTAGGTCGCCTCGCGCTCGTTGCGGGTGCGCTCCCAGGCCAGCAACGCCTCGGCGTCCGGGCGGCGCATCTCCTCGTAGAAGCGCGCCTGCTGGTCGCGCAGGAAGGCGCCGCGGGTCCGCTCGGCCTCCTGGTAGGCGCGTACGGTCTCGCGGTTGAAGTAGTAGTAGTGCAGGTACTCGTTCGGGACGGCGCCCAGCGCCTGGAGCCACTCCGGGCCGAAGAGCCTGCCCTCCTCGAAGGAGCCGAGCAGGTCGGTGTCGGCGAGCAGGCGCGGGAGCAGGTCGCGGCCCCCGACGCGCAGGCCCCGCACCCAGCCCAGGTGGTTGAGGCCGACGTAGTCGATCCACGCCTCGCGCGGGTCCGCGACACCGAGCACGCGGGCGATGCGGCGGCCGAGGCCGACCGGCGAGTCGCAGATGCCGATCACCCGGTCGCCGAGGGTGCGGGACATCGCCTCGGTGACCAGGCCCGCCGGGTTGGTGAAGTTGATGACCCAGGCGTCGGGGGCGAGCCGGGCGACGCGGCGGGCGATGTCGACGGCGACGGGCACGGTGCGCAGGCCGTACGCGATGCCGCCCGCCCCGACCGTCTCCTGGCCGAGGACGCCCTCCGCGAGCGCCACCCGCTCGTCGTCCGCCCGTCCCTCCAGGCCGCCGACGCGGATCGCGGAGAACAGGAAGTCGGCGCCGCGCAGCGCCTCGTCCAGGTCGGTGGTGGCGGTCACCTCGGGCGCGTCGGGAACCCCCGCGGCCTGCTCGGCCAGGACCCGGGTCACGGCGGACAGCCGCCCCGCGTCCAGGTCGTGCAGCACGACCCGGGTCACCCGCCCCGCGGCGCGGTCGGCGAGGAGCGCCCCGTACACGAGCGGGACCCGGAACCCGCCGCCACCCAGAATCGTCAGCCGCACGCCACTTCCGCCTTTCCCGTCCCGGTCACTGCCCCGAAGTTACCGCGACGCCCCGCTCAGGCGTCGTCCCCCGGCGGCGGAGCCGTTCCGTACCGCTCGCGCACCTCCTGCTTCAGGATCTTGCCGGAGGCCGTGCGCGGGAGTGCGGTGGTGATCACGAGCGACTTCGGGATCTTGTACTTGGCCAGCTGTCCGGAGAGGGAGCGGAGCACCTCCTCCGGGTCGGGCGAGGCGTCCCCGCACGGCACCACGACCGCCCGCGGCACCTCGCCCCAGGTGGCGTCGGGAACGCCGATCACCGCGCACTCGGCGATGCCGGGATGGGCGAGGAGCCGGTCCTCGACCTCGGCGGGGTAGACGTTCTCGCCACCGGAGATGATCACGTCCTTGATCCGGTCGACGATGCGGGCGTGGCCGTCCCGGTCGAGCCGGGCGGCGTCACCGGTGCGGAACCAGCCGTCGGTGAAGGCCGCCGCCGTCTCCTCCGGCAGCCCCCAGTACCCGGACATCACGGCCGGCCCGCGCACCAGCACCTCGCCGGTCCCGCCCGGCGCGACGGGCGGCAGGCCGGGCCCCGGCCCCGCGAGCGTGACGTCGGCGAAGAAGTGCGGGACGCCCGCCGAACCCGCCTTGCGCACGGAGTGCTCGCCGTCGAGCAGGAGGACGCCGAGCGCCTCGGTCGTGCCGTAGCCCTGGAGGAACGTCAGGCCGCGGGCCTGGTACGTGTCGATCAGCGGCGTCGGCACCGGGGCGCCGCCGCAGCTCAGCATGCGCAGGCTGGACAGGTCCGCCGCCGCCCAGCGCGGGTGCCGGGCGATCCGCTCGTACATGGCGGGCACGCCGAACATGTAGCTGATCCGGTGGTGTTCGATCAGGTCGAGGGTCTCGCCGGGGTCGAACGCCGCGGTCAGGACGCAGGTGCCGCCCTTGAGCAGGACCGGCAGGGTGAGCACGGCCAGCCCGGCTATGTGGAACAGCGGGGCGGAGACCAGGGCCCGTTCGTCGGCGCGGAGATCCTGGTCGACGAGGAGGTTGACCGCGTTCCAGGTGAGGTTGGCGTGCGAGAGCATCGCGCCCTTGGGGCGGCCCGTCGTGCCCGAGGTGTAGAGGACGAGGCAGGTGTCGCCGGGGGCGACGGGCTCGTCGAACGGCTCGTCCGCGGCCCCGGCGACCGCCGCCTCGTACGCGGCGCCGACCTGGAGGGACGTACGGACCCGCGAGCCGCCGTGGGATGCGGTGACGAGCTCCGCGTGGGCGGGCGCGTGCACGAGGACGGTGGCGCCGGAGTCGGTGAGCTGGTGGGTGAGTTCGGGAGCGGTGAGGCGGGTGTTGAGCGGCACGAGGACCGCGCCGAGCACGCCCGCGGCGAACAGTGTCTCCAGGAAGGAGGGGTGGTTCGGTCCGAGGTAGGCGATGCGGTCGCCGCGGCGCACTCCCCGGGCGCGCAGGGCGTGCGCGAGGCGGGTGGTGCGGTCGTGCAGTTCGGCGTAGCTCGTCGTGGCGCCGCCGTGCACCAGGGCGGCGCGGTGGGGGGTCCTGCGGGCCCTGCGGGCCGGCCAGGACCCCAGTCCCTCGTTGCGCATCGCCCGCCCCCCTGTGGTTCGCGGTGACCGTTCCGCCCTGTGCGCGTCCCGCTGCGACCAGAGTGGCACCCCGTCACCACCGGTGCCCATCGCCCGTCCGGTGGTATCGCGGGCATCCCCCGGCGGCACCATCCACCACGAACCGGGTTCAACGGATGAACTCGCCCCTCGTCTGCGGACTTTCCCTGCTTCACCTCTTGACGACCGGGGTGCCCGGGAGCACATTGAGCCCGCAGCTCTCCATGAGAGCGCTCTCACCACCTCAGTACTCCCCCCCAGCACCTCACCCCCGCACAGACGAAGAGGTCCTCATGAGAAGAACCCCCACACCCCGCACGACCCCCACCCCGGCGAGACGCCGGCCCCTGCGCCGCGCGCTGGTCGCCCTCGTCAGCGCCTTCGGTCTCGCGGCGACCGGCGCCTCGGTGGCCGAGGCCAGCGCGCCCACGCCGCCGTCCGGCTGGACCCAGCTCTTCGTCGACGACTTCAACGGCGCGGCCGGCACCGGGGTAGACACCTCCAAGTGGCAGTACGCGACCGGCACCGGCTACCCCGGCGGGCCCTCGAACTGGGGCACCGGGGAGATCGAGAGGATGACGTCCAGTACGGAGAACGTCGCGCTCGACGGCAGCGGCAACCTCCGCATCACCCCGCGGCGCGACGCCGCCGGCAACTGGACCTCGGGCCGCATCGAGACCGTCCGCACGGACTTCCAGCCGCCCGCGGGCGGCAAGCTGCGCATCGAGTCCCGCATCCAGCTGCCGAACGTGACGGGCGCCGCGGCCCGCGGCTACTGGCCCGCGTTCTGGGCCCTCGGCGCGCCGCACCGGGGCAACTACTGGAACTGGCCGAGCATCGGTGAGCTCGACATCATGGAGAACGCCAACGGCCTGAACACCGTCCACGCCACGATGCACTGCGGCACCAGCCCGGGCGGCCCGTGCAACGAGACCTCCGGCATCGGCGGCTCCACCACCTGCCAGGGCACCACGTGCCAGGCCGGCTTCCACACCTACGGACTGGAGTGGGACCGCTCGACCGGCGTCGAGGAGATCCGCTTCTACCTCGACGGCAGGAACTACCACACCGTGCGGGCCGACCAGGTCGACGCGACGACCTGGCGCAACGCCACCGACCACGGGTTCTTCGTCATCCTGAACGTGGCGATGGGCGGCGGCTTCGTGGACGCCTTCGGCGGCGGCCCGGACGCGGCCACGGTGCCCGGCCACCCGATGGTCGTCGACTACGTCCAGGTGCTCTCCAGCGGCGGCGGCACCACGCCGCCCACGGGCAACCGTGACGCGTACGGCACCATCCAGGCCGAGTCGTACGACAGCCAGGGCGGGACCATGACCGAGGCCACCTCCGACAGCGGCGGCGGCCAGAACCTCGGCGCCCTCGCGAACGGCGACTGGGCCCTGTACAAGGGCGTGAACTTCGGCTCCTCCCCGGCCACCCAGTTCCGCGCGCGGGTCGCGAGCGGCGCGCCCACCGGGGTGAGCGGGCTGGTCGAGGTGCGCCTCGGCAGCCGGACGAGCACGCCGGTCGGCAGCATCGCGGTGGGCAACACGGGCGGCTGGCAGTCCTGGCGGACGCTCCCCACGAACATCGGCGGCATCACGGGAACCCACGACGTCTACCTGACCTTCACGAGCGGCCAGCCGCAGGACTTCGTGAACGTGAACTGGTTCGGCTTCACCCGCTGAGGTCTTCCTGCCGAGGCCTCACCCGCTGAGGCGGTTGTGACAGGGGCGGGTCGCACGCGCGCGCGTGCGACCCGCCCCTCGCCGTGTCCGTACGTACCCGTACGCCCGTCAGCGCAGCTCCGCCCGGAAGGCCACCGGAGTGACGCCGGCGTGCAGCTGGAAGAACTTCGAGAAGTTGGCCGCGTCCGGGAAGCCGACGGCCGCGCCGACCCGGCCGATCGGCAGCCCGGTGTGGGCCAGCAGCCGCTTGGCCTCCAGGATCACCCGCCGGTCGATGAAGCCCTTGGGGGTCTGGCCCGTCGCGGCACGGACCGCGCGGACGAGGGTGCGGCGGGAGCAGCCGAGCGCGTCGGCGTACGCGCTGACGCTGTGGTTGGTGGGATACCCCTGCTCGACGGCGTCCCGGAAGCGGGTGAACGTCGTGTCGGCCTGCCGCCGCCCGGCCTCGGCCGAGCTGGCCGCGAGATGCGCGAGGCGGAGCAGGAACGCGCTCAGCGAGTGCCGCAGCACCGCGGTGTGCGGGCCGGGCGGCAGGGTCTCCGTGTCGGTGTACTCGCGCTCCAGCTGCGCGAGGGAGCTGCGCAGGCCCGCCAGCTCGGCGGGGCCGGGGCGCAGGAGCGGGGGCAGATCGTACCGGTAGAGCCCCGCCGCCTCCACCGTGGCGCGTGGCAGGAAGCCGGGCTGCATGGTCAGCGCGGTCCCGCGGTACTCGGACGCGCGGGAGAAGCGGTGCACCTGTCCGGGACGGACCCAGAGCAGGTCACCGGCCGAGGCCTGGTACTCGGCGAAGTCGATCATGTGAGCAACGGGGCCGCCGCTGAACAACATCACCACGTGGAAGTCGATGCGGTGCACGCGCTCCAGCGGTGCGTCGGTGTCGTCGGTGACCCAGAGACGGCCCGGTCCCATCGGGCCTATCTGCATCCCGACGCCGGACAGGTGCGTACCCGCCGGAAAGGTGAACGTCCTGATGCCCCCACCGTCCTCGCGGCGCGGGTCGCCGCTCCGCTCCTCCACACACCCGGTCCGGGTGGTTCTGCCCGTCATGTCCCTCTCGCGTCGAGTCGATCCGTCCCGGACCCGCCCGCGGCGGCCCCGGTGTCCCACTTTCACCGAAGGCTGACACAGGCAGACCTTTCCCGCCAAAAGTCAGACTTTTAGTTTTGAACATGCCAGAACACGTCAGAGCTGTTCCCCTGCTCCGATCGAGGACCTGTTGAAGATGAGCGCGCACACACCCGACCGTTTCGAGTGGACCGATCTCGACCGGCGTGCCGTCGACACGGCCCGTGTCCTCGCGGCCGACGCCGTGCAGAAGGTCGGCAACGGCCACCCGGGCACGGCGATGAGTCTCGCGCCCGCCGCGTACACGCTGTTCCAGAAGGTGATGCGGCACGATCCCGCCGACCCCGAGTGGACCGGCCGCGACCGCTTCGTCCTCTCCCCCGGGCACACCTCGCTGACGCTCTACACCCAGCTCTTCCTGGCCGGGTACGAACTGGAGCTGGCCGACCTGGAGGCGTTCCGCACGCACGGGTCGAAGACGCCCGGTCACCCGGAGTACGGGCACACGGCCGGGGTGGAGGTCACCACGGGCCCGCTGGGGCAGGGCACCGCGAACGCGGTGGGCATGGCGATGGCCGCCCGCTACGAACGCGGTCTGTTCGACCCGGACGCCCCGGCCGGCGAGTCCCCCTTCGACCACATGGTCTGGGCGATCGTCTCCGACGGCGACCTGGAGGAGGGCATCTCCGCCGAGGCCTCCTCCCTCGCGGGCCACCAGAGGCTCGGCAACCTCGTCTTCCTCTACGACGACAACCACATCTCCATCGAGGGCGACACCGCCACCGCGTTCTCCGAGGACGTGGTGGCGCGGTACGAGGCGTACGGCTGGCACGTCCAGCGGATCCAGCCCGCCCCCAACGGTGACATCGATGTCCGCGCCCTGTACGAGGCGCTGAGCGCCGCGCGGGCCGAGACCACGCGCCCCTCGTTCATCGCGATGCGCACGATCATCGCCTTCCCCGCCCCGCACGCGCAGAACACCGAGGCCGCGCACGGCTCGGCGCTGGGCGAGGACGAGGTCGCGGCCACCAAGCGCGTCCTCGGCTTCGACCCGGCCGGGCACTTCGAGGTCGCCGACGAGGTCCTCGCCCACACCCGGAAGGCCCTCGACCGGGGCGCCGAGGCGCACGCCGCCTGGCACAGGCGGGTCGGCGAGTGGCGCGAGGCCCACCCCGAGCGCGCACTGCTGTTCGACCGCGTGGTCGCCGGCCAGCTCCCCGAGGGCTGGGAGAAGCACCTGCCGGTCTTCGAGGAGGGCAAGGCGGTGGCCACCCGCGCCGCGTCCGGCAAGGTCCTGCAAGCCCTCGGCGCGGTGATCCCGGAGCTGTGGGGCGGCTCGGCCGACCTCGCCGGCTCCAACAACACCACGATCGACAGGAACAGCAGCTTCCTGCCCGAGGGCAACCCGCTGCCGGGTGCGGACCCCTACGGGCGCACCCTCCACTTCGGCATCCGCGAGCACGCCATGGCCGCCGCCATGAACGGCATCGCGCTGCACGGCAACACCCGCGTCTACGGCGGCACCTTCCTGGTGTTCTCCGACTACATGCGCAACGCCGTCCGCCTCTCCGCGCTGATGCAGCTGCCGGTGACGTACGTGTGGACGCACGACTCCATCGGCCTCGGCGAGGACGGCCCCACCCACCAGCCCGTCGAGCACCTGGCGTCCCTCCGGGCCGTCCCGGGCCTGAACGTCGTCCGCCCGGCCGACGCCAACGAGACCGCCGCCGCCTGGGCCGAGATCCTCCGGCGCCACGCGACCCACCCGGCCCCGCACGGCCTCGCCCTCACCCGGCAGGGCGTGCCCACGTACGAGCCGAACCCGGACGTCGTGAAGGGCGGGTACGTGCTGCGGGACGCGTCCACCGGCGCGCCCGAGGTCATCCTGATCGCCACCGGCTCCGAGGTGCAGCTCGCCGTGGCCGCGCGCGAGACGATGGAGGCCGGGGGCGTGCCCACGCGGGTGGTGTCGATGCCGTGCGTGGAGTGGTTCGAGGAGCAGCCCCTCGCCTACCGCGAGAGTGTGCTGCCGCCGTCCGTGCGGGCCCGCGTGGCGGTCGAGGCGGGCATCGGCCTCACCTGGTACCGCTACGTGGGGGACCACGGACGCATCGTCTCCCTGGAGCACTTCGGCGCCTCCGCCGACGCCAGGACCCTGTTCACCGAGTACGGCTTCACCCCCGAGAACGTCGTCGCCGCCGCCCGGAACGCGCTCGCCGCGGTCACGGACGTGACGGCCGACCGCGGCTGATGAGAGCCCTGCGAGCCCCTGAAGAAAGATGATCACTGTGACCGATACGACCGCTGCGACGACCGCAGCCGCGGAACCGCTGAAGCGCCTGTCCGACGAGGGCGTCTCCATCTGGCTGGACGACCTCTCGCGCGAGCGCGTCACCTCCGGCAACCTGGCCGAACTGATCGAGAAGCGGCACGTGGTGGGCGTCACCACCAACCCGTCGATCTTCCAGGCCGCCATCGGCGCCGGCGTGGGCTACGAGGAGCAGCTCGCCGAGCTGGCCGTGCGCGGGGTGACGGTCGACGAGGCCGTACGGATGATGACCACCGCCGACGTACGCGCCGCCGCCGACGTCCTGCGCCCGGTGTACGAGGCCACCGCGGGCCGCGACGGCCGGGTCTCCATCGAGGTCGACCCGCGGCTCGCGCACGACACGGCCGCCACGGTCGCCGAGGCCAAGCAGCTCGCGTGGCTGGTGGACCGCCCCAACGTCATGATCAAGATTCCGGCGACCCGGGCGGGTCTCCCGGCGATCACCGAGGTCATCGGCCTGGGCATCAGCGTCAACGTCACGCTGATCTTCTCGCTGGAGCGCTACCGCGAGGTCATGGACGCCTATCTCGCGGGCCTGGAGAAGGCGAAGGAGGCCGGCCACGACCTGGCCTCGATCCACTCCGTCGCCTCCTTCTTCGTCTCCCGCGTCGACACCGAGATCGACAAGCGGCTGACCCGGCTGGGCACGGACGATGCCCTGGCGCTCAAGGGCCGCGCCGCCCTCGCCAACGCCCGGCTCGCCTACGCGGCCTACGAGGAGGTCTTCTCCTCCGGCCGCTGGAGTGCGCTCGCCGCGGCCGGCGCCCGCAAGCAGCGCCCGCTGTGGGCCTCCACGGGCGTGAAGGACCCGGCGTACAAGTCCACGCTGTACGTGGACGAGCTCGTCGCCCCCGGCACGGTCAACACCATGCCCGAGACGACCCTCCTCGCCACCGCCGAGCACGGCGACATCACCGGTGACACGGTGACCGGCGGGTACGCCCGGGCGCGCGCCGACCTGGCGGCCCTGGAGGCGCTCGGCATCTCCTACGACGAGGTCGTCCGGCGGCTGGAGGACGAGGGCGTGGCGAAGTTCGAGGCCGCCTGGCAGGACCTGCTGGCCGCGGTCGGGAAGTCCCTGGACGGGAAGGGAGCGGACGCGTGATGACCACCTCCACCTGGACCAACCCCCTGCAGGACAAGCGCGACCGCCGGCTGCCGCGCATCGCCGGGCCCTCCGGCCTGGTCATCTTCGGCGTGACCGGCGACCTGTCCCGCAAGAAGCTGATGCCGGCCGTGTACGACCTGGCCAACCGCGGACTGCTGCCGCCGGGCTTCTCGCTCGTCGGGTTCGCCCGGCGCGACTGGGAGGACCAGGACTTCGCGCAGGTGGTGCGGGACGCGGTGCGCGAGCACTCCCGCACCGAGTTCCGCGACGAGGTCTGGGAACAGCTCGCCGAGGGCATGCGGTTCATCCCCGGTGACTTCGACGACGACACGGCGTTCGAGCAGCTGCGCGAGGCCGTCGACGAGCTGAGCGCCTCCCGCGGCACCAACGGCAACTTCGCCTTCTACCTGTCCGTGCCGCCGAAGTTCTTCCCCAAGGTCGTCCAGCAGCTGAAGAAGCACGGGCTCGCCGACCAGTCGAAGGGGGCCTGGCGGCGCGCGGTCATCGAGAAGCCCTTCGGCCGCGACCTGGCCAGCGCGCGCGAGCTGAACGAGATCGTGCACGAGGTGTTCGACCCGGAGCAGGTGTTCCGCATCGACCACTACCTCGGCAAGGAGACCGTCCAGAACATCCTGGCGCTGCGCTTCGCCAACCAGATGTACGAGCCGCTCTGGAACCGGTCGTACGTCGACCACGTGCAGATCACGATGGCCGAGGACATCGGCATCGGCGGCCGGGCCGGCTACTACGACGGCATCGGCGCCGCCCGTGACGTCATCCAGAACCACCTCCTCCAGCTCCTCGCCCTCACCGCGATGGAGGAGCCCATCGCCTTCGACGCCGAGTCGCTGCTCACCGAGAAGCTCAAGGTCCTGAAGTCCGTGCGGCTGCCGGAGGACCTCGGCCGGCACACGGTGCGCGGACAGTACGCGCCCGCCTGGCAGGGCGGTGCGAAGGTGGCCGGGTACCTGGAGGAAGAGGGCATCGACCCGCAGTCGCGGACCGACACGTACGCGGCGATCAGGCTGGAGGTGGACAACCGCCGCTGGGCGGGCGTCCCCTTCTACCTGCGCGCCGGCAAGCGGCTCGGCCGCCGGGTGACGGAGATCGCGGTGGTCTTCCAGCGCGCTCCGCACTCCCCCTTCGACTCCACGGCGACCGAGGAGCTCGGCCACAACGCGATCGTGATCCGCGTCCAGCCGGACGAGGGCATGACCGTACGCTTCGGCTCCAAGGTGCCGGGCACGTCGATGGAGATCCGTGACGTGTCCATGGACTTCGCCTACGGCGAGTCGTTCACCGAGTCCAGCCCGGAGGCCTATGAACGCCTGATCCTGGACGTACTGCTCGGCGACGCCAACCTGTTCCCCCGCCACCAGGAGGTGGAGGAGTCCTGGAAGATCCTCGACCCGATCGAGGAGTACTGGGAGAGGCACGGCAGGCCCGCGCAGTACGCCTCGGGCTCCTGGGGCCCGAAGGAAGCCGACGAGATGCTCGCACGAGACGGACGGAGCTGGCGCAGGCCATGAGGATCGACCTGACCGACACCACGGCAAGCAAGATCAACAAAGCGCTCGTACAGGGTCGCCGCGCCCTCGGCACGCCCGCCGTGGGCATGGTGCTGACGATGGTCATCGTCACCGACGAGGAGAACGCGTACGACTCGATGAAGGCCGCGCAGCAGGCCTCGCACGAGCATCCGTCGCGCACCCTCGTGGTGATCAAGCGGCACGCCCGCAACCCCCGCGAGCGCCACCAGTCGCACCTGAACGCGGAGGTCCGCGTGGGCGCCGACGCGGGCACCGGCGAGACCGTGGTGCTGCGGCTGTACGGCGAGGTGTGCGACCACGCCGACTCCGTCGTGCTGCCGCTCCTGCTGCCCGACGCCCCCGTGGTCGTCTGGTGGCCGGTCGACGCGCCGGACGTCCCCGCGAAGGACCCGCTCGGTGCCCTCGCCCAGCGCCGCATCACCGACATGTACGCCGTCGAGAGCCCCCTCGCCACGCTGGAGCAGCGAGCGAACTCCTACGCGCCCGGCGACACCGACCTGGCCTGGACGCGGCTGACGCCGTGGCGCTCGATGCTGGCCGCGGCGCTCGACCAGGCCCGTGCGACGGTGACCTCGGCCGCCGTGGAGAGCGAGGCGGAGAACCCGAGCGCCGAGCTGCTGTCCCGCTGGCTGGAGGCGCGGCTGGGCGTGCGGGTCGAGCGGATCGTCACCGGCGGCCCCGTCGTCACCGGCGTACGGCTCGGCACCGAGCACGGCGAGATCACCATCGACCGCCCCGAGGGCCCCCTGGCCACGCTCACGCTGCCGGGCCAGCCCGCGCGCACCCTCGCCCTGAAGGTGCGCAGCACGTCCGAGCTGATCGCCGAGGAACTGCGCCGCCTGGACGCGGACGAGATGTACTGCGTCGCCCTGCGCGGCGAGCCCACCGAGGAGGGCCCCTTTCATGACTGACTCCCACCGGCTCGACCGGCGCCCCGAGTGGACCGCGCTGAAGGACCACCGGGCGCAGACGCTGCGCGACCCGGACCTGCGCGACCTGTTCGCGGCGGACCCCGGCCGGGCCGAGCGCTACACGCTGCGGGTCGGTGATCTGCACCTGGACTACTCCAAGCATCTGGTCACCGACGAGACGCTGGCGCTGCTGCGGGAACTGGCGGCGGCGACGG
>NZ_BMQK01000026.1 GCF_014648075.1 Streptomyces ruber
AGGAACGGACGCTTCCTTCGTACTCACCGCGAGAGACTCTCTCGGGCTTTCCTCCGGGCGCTTCCCTTCGGTCTTGCGTCTCCGACTCTATCAGATCCTTTTCCGATCCGATTTCCTCGGTGCTTTCCAGGTTCCCGCTTCCGCGTTTCCCTTTCCGGCGCTTCCGACTTTATCAGAGGTTCCGAGTCGGAATTTCCGCCCCGCTCCGGGGAGTCGGTCCCAGAGCTTGGAGCGTCCGGGTTCCCCTGCGGCGGAGCCGTAAACGTACTGGAGCGGGGCGCCTCGATGCAAATCGAGGCGCCCCGCTCCCGGTTGACGCGTGCGCGAGCCCGCGGGACGGGCCGTGCCGGTGGGTCAGACCTCCACGACGACCGGGAGGATCATCGGCCTGCGGCGGTAGGTGTCCGACACCCACTTGCCCAGCGTGCGGCGGATGAGCTGCTGCAGCTGGTGGGGCTCCACTACGCCGTCCTGGGCCGAGCGCTCCAGTACGTCCGTGATCTTCGGAAGGACCGCGTTGAAGGCGGAGTCGTCGATGCCGGAACCGCGGGCCTGGACATGGGGGCCGGCGGTGATCTTGCCGGTGGACGAGTCGACGACCACGAAGACCGAGATGATGCCCTCGTCGCCGAGGATCTTGCGGTCCTTCAGCGCGGGCTCCCCGACGCCGCCGACCGAGAGGCCGTCGACGTACACGTACCCGGCCTGGACCTTGCCGGAGATCTTCGCCTTGCCCTCGACGAGGTCGACGACCACGCCGTCCTCCGCGATGACGATCCGGTCGTGCGGAACGCCGGTCATGGCGCCCAGCTCGGCGTTGGCGCGCAGATGGCGCCACTCGCCGTGGACCGGCATCAGGTTCTTCGGGCGGCAGATGTTGTAGAAGTACAGCAGCTCGCCGGCCGAGGCGTGGCCCGAGACGTGCACCTTGGCGTTGCCCTTGTGCACGACGTTGGCGCCCCAGCGGGTGAGGCCGTTGATGACCCGGTACACCGCGTTCTCGTTGCCGGGGATGAGCGACGACGCCAGGATGACCGTGTCGCCCTGGACGATGCGGATCTGGTGATCGCGGTTCGCCATTCTCGAGAGCGCCGCCATCGGCTCGCCCTGGGAACCCGTGCACACGAGCACGACCTCGTGGTCCGGCAGGTCGTCCAGCGTCTTCACGTCCACGACCAGGCCCGGCGGGACCTTGAGGTAGCCGAGGTCGCGGGCGATGCCCATGTTCCTGACCATGGAGCGGCCGACGAAAGCCACCCGGCGGCCGTACTCGTGGGCCGCGTCCAGGATCTGCTGGATGCGGTGCACGTGGCTGGCGAAGCTGGCCACGATGATCCGCTTGCGGGCGCCCGCGAACACCTGGCGCAGCACGTTGGAGATGTCGCGCTCGTGCGGGGTGAACCCGGGGACCTCGGCGTTGGTGGAGTCCGTGAGGAGGAGGTCGATGCCCTCCTCGCTCAGCCTCGCGAACGCGTGCAGGTCCGTGAGCCGGTTGTCCAGCGGGAGCTGGTCCATCTTGAAGTCGCCCGTGTGGACCGCCATGCCGGCGGGGGTGCGGATGGCGACCGCGAGGGCGTCCGGGATCGAGTGGTTGACCGCGATGAACTCGCAGTCGAAGGGGCCGATGCGCTCGCGGTTCCCCTCGGCGACCTCGAGCGTGTACGGGCGGATGCGGTGCTCCTGGAGCTTCGCCTCGATGAGGGCGAGGGTCAGCTTGGAGCCGATGAGAGGGATGTCCGGCTTCTCGCGGAGCAGGAACGGGACGCCGCCGATGTGGTCCTCGTGGCCGTGCGTGAGGACGATGCCGTCGATGTCGTCGAGGCGGTCCCGGATGGACGAGAAGTCCGGCAGGATCAGATCGATTCCGGGCTGCTCCTCCTCGGGGAAGAGCACCCCGCAGTCGACGATCAGAAGGCGGCCGCCGTACTCGAAGACGGTCATGTTGCGGCCGATCTCGCCGAGACCGCCGAGCGGGGTGACCCGCAGGCCGCCCTGGGGGAGCTGCGGCGGCGGGCCGAGTTCAGGATGCGGATGACTCAAAAGACTCTCCTCACCATGCGCGCCACGTGCCTCCGAGGCACGTGGCGCGCATGACGTTCGTGCAAAAGCAGTTGTTGGTGGGGTGCAGGCACTTGTGTCCTGCCTATTCAGTTGTGAAGTCCGGTATCAGAGCTGTACCCCGCCGGCGGCGAGATCGATCTGCAGCTGGGCGGTCTCCTCGGGCGTCAGCTCGACCATGGGCGCCCGCAGCGGACCGGCGGGAAGTCCCTGGAGGGCCAGCGCCGCCTTGGTGGTCATCACGCCCTGGGTGCGGAACATGCCGGTGAAGACCGGGAGCAGCTTCTGATGTATCTCCGTCGCCTTCTGGACGTCACCGGAGACATACGCCTCGACCAGGGCGCGCAGCTCCGGGGTGACGACGTGGCCGACGACGGAGACGAAGCCGACCGCGCCCACGGAGAGCAGCGGCAGGTTCAGCATGTCGTCGCCCGAGTACCAGGCCAGGCCGGACTGGGCGATGGCCCAGCTCGCGCGGCCGAGGTCACCCTTGGCGTCCTTGTTGGCGACGATCCGCGGGTGCTCCGCGAGCCGCACGAGGGTCTCCGTGTTGATCGGCACACCGCTGCGGCCGGGGATGTCGTACAGCATGACCGGCAGTCCGCTGGCGTCGGCGACGGCCGTGAAGTGCCGGTACAGGCCCTCCTGCGGAGGCTTGTTGTAGTACGGCGTGACGACGAGCAGGCCGTGCGCGCCGACCTGCTCCGCCGCGCGGGCCAGTTCGATGCTGTGGTGGGTGTCGTTCGTGCCGACCCCGGCGACCACGTGGGCACGGTCGCCGACGGCCTCCAGGACGGCTCGTACGAGGTCCGCTTTCTCCGCGTCGCTGGTGGTGGGGGACTCGCCGGTGGTCCCGTTGATGACCAGGCCGTCGTTGCCTGCGTCCACCAGGTGGGTGGCGAGCCGCTGTGCGCCGTCGAGATCGAGTGCGCCGTCCGCCGTGAAAGGCGTGACCATGGCGGTGAGGACCCGCCCGAAGGGGGTCTGCGGAGTGGAGGTCGGAGCCATGGGTAACACGCTACTCGTTGCTCAAGGCGCGGTCTGCCCTCGGGGTGCGCGAAAAGTCCGGACAAAGGGGGAGCCCGGCACTGCCTGCTCGGGGGTTCAAGCAGTGCCGAGCTCGTTTGATCAGGCTAAGTGAACTTCGCGAAGGCCCGCAATCCAGACACTTCGCCTGGCTGACCCGCACATGCGTGCGCCCAGGATGTCAGGGACACCACCGGGCGCTGCCGAGGGCGTCCCCGACGCCCTCCGCCGTCACGGGGCCACGCGTCCGTTCGCGTTGAAGGCCGCGTACGTCAGCGGCATGAGCTTCGCCCACTCCGCCTCCATCTTCTCGCCGACCATCTCGATCTCCCGCTGCGGGAAGGAGGGCACCTTGGCCAGTTCGTGCTGGGTGCGCAGGCCGAGGAAGTGCATCAGCGAGCGCGCGTTGCACGTGGCGTACATCGAGGAGTACAGGCCGACGGGCAGGACCGAGCGGGCGACCTCGCGGGCGACACCCTCGGCGAGCATCTTCTGGTACGCGTCGTACGCGGCGGCGTACGACTCCTCCATCACCCGGCCGACGAGCTCCTGCTGCGCCTCGGTGCCCGCCACGAAGCGGTACTTGCCGGGACGGCCCTCCTGGACGAGCTTGCGGGACTCGTCGGGGACGTAGAAGACCGGCTGCAGCTCCCGGTAGCGCCCCGACTCCTCGTTGTACGACCAGCCCACGCGGTGCCGCATGAACTCACGGAAGACGAAGATCGGGGCGCTGATGAAGAAGGTCATCGAGTTGTGCTCGAAGGGGCTGCCGTGCCGGTCCCGCATCAGGTAGTTGATCAGGCCCTTGGATCGCTCCGGGTCCTTGCCCAGCTCGTCGAGGGACTGTTCCCCGACGGTGGAGACGCGGGCGGCGAAGAGCACGTCGGCGTCGGACGCGCTGTGCTTGACCAGCTCGACGGTGACGTCGCTGCGGAACGCGGGCTGGAGTTCGCCGGCGGGGGTGTCGGTCACGGCTCGGGGAGTCCTTCCTTCACTTCTCTCGTGCGGCGCCCACTCTACGGCCCGGCACCGACAACGGCGGTTTCGTGGCGTGCCGGAACTTTCGGCTGCGAACTTCTGCGAAGTTCTGCGAATTCGGTGATACAGGGCACCTTTTTGGCCACTCGTTCGTCTGTGTTGATGTCAGTGTTCCGTGCGAGTTCCCGAGGAGGAGCACCACCCATGTCCCGTCGGCGCGAGTCCGTTCCGTTCGCCTTCGTCGCCGAAGCCGAGAAGTTCCGCAGCAACGTCACTCCCCCGCCCCGCGAGCGGGCCACCGTGAGCCAGATAGCCGGGCGGTGGCTGATGGGGCTCACCATCACCGCGGGGCTGGTCGGCTCCGTGATCCTCGGGCTGCCCGCGATGTCGACCGACCAGAACCGGCCCCCCGCGCAGTCGCAGCAGTCCGAGGTGTCCCAGAACCGCTGACGACGTCCGCGTTCGGCCGTTGGGGCGCGGGGTCCGCCGTCCGAATGGCGTGGCGCGTGCCTCCCGGGCCGCCGAGGGTGGTACGCGGCGATCCGGCTCGATAACCTCACCGGGCACAGCCCTGGTGATGGAGTGAGGATCAGCCGTGCCCCTGCCCTTCCTGACCGCCGACCGCGCTTTCGACGAGGCGGCGGACGACATGGCACTGCCCTTCGACGACCGCGACCGCTGGCGGCGGCCCTACCGTCCCGGACCGTGGCGGGTGGGCGCCGCCGCGCTTCTGCTGCTGTTCGCCTCGTACGTGCTCGCCGCGGCGGTCATCATCGGGTTCGCCGACGCCCTGTCGGCCGGCGCGGTGTGCTTCGGCGCGGCGCTGCTCGTGATCGTGGGCGCCGTGCGGCTGCTGCGCATGGGGATCTGGGTGAGTGCGCGGGGACTGCGCCGGGTCGGCTTCCTCACCACGCGCACGGCGCCCTGGGAGCAGGTCGTCTCCGCGCGCACGGTGCAGCAGCCGGTGCGCTGGCTGGGCGCGCCGCGCACGGTGCAGGGGCAGGCGCTGGTCCTCGCCCGGAGCGGCCGGGCGGCCGAGGGCGCCGTACCGCTGATGACCACGCACAACGCCGACTTCCTGGGCCGCCCGATGGCCTTCGACCGGGCGGCGGACACGGTGGAGGCCTGGGTGGCGGAGTACGGGCGCGCCTGAGCGCCGAGGTGTCGTGAAGGGCCGGTCCGCGGGACACCGCGGACCGGCCCTTCACACATGTACGCGCTTGCCCCCGGTGCCCTCAGGCCGACTGGACCGGCTTGCCGTCGTGCAGGGCGATCGCCCGCTGCATCGCCTTGCGGGCCCGGGGAGTGTCCCGGGCGTCGTGGTAGGCGACGGCGAGCCGGAACCAGCTGCGCCAGTCGTCGGGGGCGTCCTCGGTCTCGGCCTTGCGCCTGGCGAAGACCTCGTCGGCCGAGTCACGGTCGATCCGGCCTCCGGGCGTGCGCTTCAGCTCGTCGACGGGCAGGCCGCCCTCGGCGTCGAGCTCGGCGGCGAGGGCGTTGGCCCTGCGGACGAACTGCGTGTTCTTCCACAGGAACCAGAGTCCGATCAGCGGCAGGACGAGCACCGCCACCCCGAAGGCGATCGTCAGCGGGGTACCGGCCTCGATGAGCAGCACGCCGCGGCTGCCGACCAGGACGAAGTAGACGACCAGGACGGCGGCCGTGACGGCGTACGTGATCTTCGCGCGCATCGTTTCGGTGTCGGCTCTCGGTTCAGCCCAGGTCGAGGAAGTGCTCGAGGCCGAAGGTGAGCCCCGGGGTGCTCACCACACGGCGGGCGCCCAGCAGGATGCCCGGCATGAAGCTGCTGTGGTGGAGGGAGTCGTGGCGCACGGTGAGCGTCTCGCCCTCCCCTCCGAGCAGTACCTCCTGGTGGGCGAGGAGGCCCCGCAGGCGCACGGCGTGCACGGGCACCCCGTCGACGTCCGCACCGCGGGCACCGTCGAGGGCCGTCACCGTGGCGTCCGGCTGCGGGGCGCTGCCCGCGTCCCGGCGTGCCTGGGCGATGAGCTGGGCCGTGCGCGTGGCGGTGCCGCTCGGGGCGTCCACCTTGTTCGGGTGGTGCAGCTCGACGACCTCCACCGACTCGAAGTACGGCGCGGCGATCTGCGCGAACTTCATGGTCAGGACCGCGCCGATGGAGAAGTTGGGCGCGATGAGCACGCCCGTCCCCGGGGCCTGGTCGAGCCACCCCCTCAGCTGCGCGAGACGGTCGTCGGTCCAGCCCGTCGTACCGACCACGGCGTGGATGCCGTGCCGTACGCAGAAGTCGAGATTGCCCATGACCGAGGCCGGGGTGGTCAGCTCGACCACGACCTGGGCGCCCCGCTCGGCCAGCGTCTCCAGTCTGTCGCCGCGGCCGAGGGCGGCCACCAGTTCCATGTCCCCGGCCGCCTCGACGGCCCGTACGGCCTCGGATCCGATCCGGCCCCTGGCCCCGAGGACCGCCACACGCAGCTTGCTCATGTCGTTGCTTCCTTGTGAGTCGATGACCGCCGGCCGTCAGGCGACGGCGTCGTGCAGCCGGGCGGCCTGCTTGTCCTTGAGCGGGCCGATGACCGACAGCGAGGGCCGCCGGCCGAGGATGTCGCGGGCGACCTCGCGGACGTCGTCCGGGGTGACCTCGGCTATCCGGCCCAGCATGTCGTCGACGGACATCTGTTCGCCCCAGCACAGCTCGCTCTTGCCGATACGGTTCATCAGCGCGCCCGTGTCCTCCAGACCGAGGACCGTGGAGCCGCGGAGCTGGCCGATGGCCCGGTCGATCTCCTCGTCGGGCAGACCGTGCTCGGCGACGTGGTCGAGCTCGTCGCGGCAGATCTTCAGCACGTCGTGCACCTGGCTGGGCCGGCAGCCCGCGTAGACACCGAAGAGTCCGCAGTCGGCGAAGCTGGAGGTGTACGAGTACACGCTGTACGCCAGTCCGCGCTTCTCGCGTACCTCCTGGAACAGCCGGGAGGACATGCCGCCGCCGAGCGCGGTGTTGAGCACGCCGAGGGCCCAGCGGCGCTCGTCGGTGCGGGCGATGCCGGGCATGCCGAGGACGATGTGCGCCTGCTCGGTCTTGCGGGTCAGGAGCTCGACGCGGCCGGCGGTGCGGATGGCGCGCCGGCCGTCGCGCGGGGCGATCGGGGTGGCGTCGGTGCGCGTCAGGGCGCCCGCGCGCTCGAAGGCGGCGCGGACCTGTCGTACGACCTTGTTGTGGTCGACGTTGCCGGCGGCCGCGACGACGAGGTGCGTCGGGTCGTAGTGCTTCTTGTAGAAGCGGCGGATGCGGTCGGCCGTGAGGGCGTTGACCGTGTCGACCGTGCCGAGGACCGGGCGGCCGAGGGGGGTGTCGCCGAGCATCGTGTGCGCGAACAGGTCGTGCACGCAGTCGCCGGGGTCGTCCTCGGTCATCGCGATCTCTTCGAGGATGGCGCCGCGCTCGACGTCGACGTCCTCCTCGAGGATGAGCGAGTCCGTGAGCATGTCGCAGACGACGTCGATGGCGAGCGGCAGGTCGGTGTCGAGCACGCGCGCGTAGTAGCACGTGTACTCCTTCGCCGTGAACGCGTTCATCTCGCCGCCGACCGCGTCGACGGCCGAGGAGATGTCGAGCGCGCTGCGCCGCGAGGTGCCCTTGAAGAGCAGGTGCTCCAGGTAGTGGGTGGCGCCGTTCAGGGACGGGCTCTCGTCGCGGGAGCCGACGTGCGCCCAGATGCCGAAGGTCGCCGAGCGCACGGAGGGCAGGGTCTCGGTGACGATGCGCAGGCCGCCCGGGAGGGTCGTCTTGCGGACCGTACCGATGCCGTTCTCGCCCTTGATGAGGGTTTGGGTACGGGCGACGGCCCGCGCCTCGGTGGAGGTGCGGGCCGTCGCCTTCGTGCTACGGGACGTCACTGCTCGGCGTCGTCCTTCTTGTCGTCGGAGCCTTCTTCGCCCTCGCCCTCGATCACGGGGATGAGGGAGAGCTTGCCGCGGGAGTCGATCTCGGCGATCTCGACCTGGACCTTCTGGCCCACGCCGACCACGTCCTCGACGTTCTCCACGCGCTTGCCGCCGGCCAGCTTGCGGATCTGCGAGATGTGCAGCAGACCGTCCTTGCCCGGGAGCAGCGAGACGAACGCGCCGAAGGTCGTCGTCTTCACGACGGTGCCCAGGTAGCGCTCGCCGACCTCCGGCATGGTCGGGTTCGCGATGCCGTTGATCGTGGTCCGGGCGGCCTCGGCGGCCGGGCCGTCGGCGGCACCGATGTAGATGGTGCCGTCGTCCTCGATCGTGATCTCGGCGCCGGTGTCCTCCTGGATCTGGTTGATCATCTTGCCCTTGGGGCCGATGACCTCACCGATCTTGTCCACGGGGATCTTGACGGTGATGATCCGCGGGGCGTTCGGGGACATCTCGTCCGGCGTGTCGATCGCTTCCATCATCACGTCGAGGATGTGGAGGCGGGCGTCGCGGGCCTGCTTGAGGGCCGCGGCCAGGACGGAGGCCGGGATGCCGTCCAGCTTGGTGTCGAGCTGGAGGGCGGTGACGAACTCCTTGGTGCCGGCGACCTTGAAGTCCATGTCGCCGAAGGCGTCCTCCGCACCGAGGATGTCGGTGAGGGTGACGTAGTGCGTCTCGCCCTCGATCTCCTGGGAGATCAGGCCCATGGCGATACCGGCGACCGGGGCCTTCAGCGGCACACCGGCGTTCAGCAGCGACATGGTGGAGGCGCAGACCGAGCCCATGGACGTCGAGCCGTTGGAGCCGAGGGCCTCGGACACCTGGCGGATCGCGTAGGGGAACTCCTCGCGCGTCGGCAGCACCGGCACGAGCGCGCGCTCGGCGAGGGCGCCGTGGCCGATCTCGCGGCGCTTCGGGGAGCCGACGCGGCCGGTCTCGCCGGTGGAGTACGGCGGGAAGTTGTAGTTGTGCATGTAGCGCTTGCGGGTCACCGGGGAGAGGGTGTCCAGCTGCTGCTCCATGCGGAGCATGTTGAGGGTGGTGACGCCCAGGATCTGGGTCTCGCCACGCTCGAACAGCGCGGAGCCGTGGACCCGCGGGATGGCCTCGACCTCGGCGGCCAGGGTGCGGATGTCGGTGACACCGCGGCCGTCGATGCGCTTCTTCTCCTTGATGACGCGCTCGCGGACCAGGGTCTTGGTCAGCGAGCGGTACGCGGCGGAGATCTCCTTCTCGCGGCCCTCGAACTGCGGCAGCAGCTTCTCGGCGGCCAGACCCTTGACGCGGTCCAGCTCGGCCTCGCGCTCCTGCTTGCCCGCGATGGTCAGCGCCTGGGCGAGCTCGTCCTTGACCGCGGCCGTGAGGGCCTCCAGGACGTCGTCCTGGTAGTCGAGGAAGATCGGGAACTCGCCGGTCGGCTTCGCGGCCTTGGCGGCGAGGTCGGCCTGGGCCCGGCAGAGGACCTTGATGAAGGGCTTCGCGGCCTCGAGACCGGCGGCGACGACCTCCTCGGTGGGCGCCTCGGCGCCGCCCTCGACCAGCTTGATGGTCTTCTCGGTGGCCTCGGCCTCGACCATCATGATCGCGACGTCGCCGTCCTCCAGGACGCGGCCCGCGACGACCATGTCGAAGACGGCGTCCTCGAGCTCGGTGTGCGTCGGGAAGGCCACCCACTGGCCGTTGATCAGCGCGACGCGGACGCCGCCGATCGGGCCGGAGAAGGGCAGGCCGGCCAGCTGCGTGGACGCGGACGCGGCGTTGATCGCGACGACGTCGTACAGGTGGTCGGGGTTGAGCGCCATGACCGTGGCGACGACCTGGATCTCGTTGCGCAGGCCCTTCTTGAAGGACGGGCGCAGCGGGCGGTCGATGAGGCGGCAGGTGAGGATCGCGTCCTCGGAGGGCCGGCCCTCGCGGCGGAAGAAGGAACCGGGGATCTTCCCGGCCGCGTACATGCGCTCCTCGACGTCCACCGTGAGGGGGAAGAAGTCGAGCTGGTCCTTCGGGTTCTTGGAAGCGGTGGTGGCCGACAGCACCATGGTGTCGTCGTCCAGGTAGGCCACGGCGGAGCCGGCGGCCTGACGGGCCAGGCGGCCCGTCTCGAAGCGGATGGTGCGGGTGCCGAAGGAACCGTTGTCGATGACGGCCTCGGCGTAGTGGGTCTCGTTCTCCACCAGCGTTTTCTCCGTTACTTTTCGTCTTTCGCCCCGGCCGCCCGTGTGGCGGAGGGGCTGATGGCGGAGAAGCGCGCCGTCCTGTGCGGGCCGGTCTTCGATCGAAGCACCCGGGGACCGCTGTCCCCCGGGGGCCACTACCGAGGACCGGCGGCGGCGAGGTGCGCTTCTCCTCGTTCGTGTCATTCGTACTGCGTTGTGCTAACAGCCTACAAAGCGGCAGTGACACCGCGCACGTTCCCGTACGCACGGCAGGTATGCACAGCGGATCCATACGGCGGGTGCATACGGCAAAGGGAGCGGCCCCCTTGTCCCGGGAACCGCTCCCTCCACGGCGTCTTACTTGGCGCCCGCCGCACCGCGGCGGATGCCGAGGCGGTCGACCAGCGTACGGAAGCGCTGGATGTCCTTCTTGGCCAGGTACTGCAGCAGGCGGCGGCGCTGACCGACCAGGATCAGCAGACCACGACGGGAGTGGTGGTCGTGCTTGTGGGTCTTGAGGTGCTCGGTCAGGTCCGAGATCCGGCGCGAGAGCATGGCGACCTGGACCTCGGGGGAGCCGGTGTCGCCCTCCTTGGTACCGAACTCGGCGATGATCTGCTTCTTCGTAGCGGCGTCGAGCGACACGCGTACTCCTTATGGGTCTTCTTCGTCTGCCACCGAGTGCCCCTGGTCTTCCTCGCAGGGGAGCTTCCACGACTCGGGAGGCGGGGATCCGCCGGCCGCGGCCACCGGACCGCTGCGGGCAACCGGAGGCGCGTGCACAGACGGCCGTCACACAGCGTACCAGCCCGCACGTGACCGGTTCCCCGCGGTGGCCCGACGGCCGGTGCGCGGCCCTCAGACGCCGCCGCGGACCTTGGCGTAGACGTCGAGGACGGCCAGGCAGACCGGGATCAGGGAGAGCAGCACCAGCGAGTCCGCGAGGTCCAGCATGCGGCCCCAGAAGGGGGACAGCCCCTTCCGCGGGACGATCAGGGCGATCGCGATCAGGATCAGCACGCCGGCCGCGACCGAGGCACCGAGCCACAGGGTCCGTACGTCGACGGGGCCGGTGTTGCCCTGGGCCAGTTCCACGAGGATGTCGGCCGGGGGCGAGATCGCGAGGCCGAGGACCAGCAGGCCGAGGGTGACGACACCCGCCACGAACAGGCATGCGACCTGGGCCGTGTAGCGGAACAGACGCGCCCGCAGCATCGCGGCGAGGCCGGTGCACAGGGCCAGCAGCTGGGCCCAGCCGTTGTCGCTGAAGCCGAGCACCGCGCCGCCGGCGCCGACGACGACGGCGGCGCAGCCACCGACGAGGCCGAGCAGCAGCTCGTGGCCACGGCTGGTCTGGGCGACGATCTGCTGGACGTCGAAGGCCTCCAGGTCGCCCTCGCGGCCCTCGCGACGGGCCCTGGCCAGCTCCTCCGGGTTGCGGAAACCGATCGGCAGCTTGGCGAAGCGGGCCGACCAGCCGGGCAGGAAGCCGACGACCGCCAGGGCGACGACGGCGGCGCCGGCGGCGATCTCGCGCGGCCGGGCCTCGGTGAGCACACCGACGAACACCGCGAGCGTGCCGATGGCGGCGGCCAGCGCGGCGCCCACGAACGGGGCGTCCCCCTGCGGCAGCAGCATGATGAGCACGACGGAGAGGACCAGTACGGTCACGCAGCCCACGAGGAACTGGATCCTGCCGGGTCCCTCGCCCGCGTCCTGGGGGATGATCCCGGAGCCCGCGATGAGCGCGTGGGGCAGCGCCGAGACACCGAACGCGACGGCGCTGCCGCGGTCGTCGTACACCCGGGCCCGCACGCCGGCGAGTGCCGTCAGGGCCACCGCGGTCACGCCCGCGAGGATGCCCTGGAGGCCGTTCATGTCGTGCCGCACCGGGTCCGCGAACCAGAAGACGAAGCCGAGCATGACCAGCAGCAGCGCACCCGCGACGAGACCGGCCACCCGCATGAGGTCGTCGTTCCAGCCGCGGAGGTCCCGCTTGACCGCGGCGGCGATCGCGTCCACCACGTCGTCGTGCACGGCCGGCGGCAGCGAGTCGGCGAAGGTCCGCAGCAGCAGTACGTCGCCGTCCCTGACCCGCTGCTCGAGCAGCGAACGGCTCGCGTCCAGCACCTGGCCCTCACGGCTCACCAGGTGGTAGCCGGCGGGCCCGGCGTCCGCCTGGACCAGTCCCGAGAGTCTGACGATCTCCGGAAAGAGATCCTGGATCGGCAGGTCCTCCGGCAGCGCGACATCGACACGACTGTCCGGCGCTGCGATCGTGATGCGGCAGAAACCTGTCGATGTCCCCGTGCTCACGTGGTACTTCCCCCTGTAGGACAAGACTTCTCGCGTCGTACGTCTCCGACGCCTCCCGGGCCGTCCGCACGAAGCCCCTCGGGGGCCGTACGTCCGACGCCTCTCACGCCGTACGTACGACGCGGAGCGCCACCATATCCGCTGCCCCGCCGGGCACAGGGCCTGCCTCCCTCATTTCTCCCCCCAACCTCCCGGCATCTCCATCCTCCTGCCTCTCTCGGGCATCCGGCGCATCAGTAGGATCGACGCTCACGCGGTCGACGCCTACGCGAACGGAGCACGTCGCGATATACGGGGGCGTCATTACCAGACGTAGCAGACGTAGCAGACGTATCAAGCGCGAAGGATGAGTGCATCGGTGAGCGTCGTCATCATCAAACGGCCGCCGCGGATAGCGCCCCCGGTGGTTCCGGACGGCGAGGTCAAGCTCGAGACACCGCCCGAGATCCCTCGTGAGGGCGACGAGAGCATGCTCATGACCCTGCTGCCCATGATGGGCATGCTGGGTTCCGTCGGTTTCTTCTTCATGCCCAACCTCCCCTCCTACATGCGGGTGGTCGGCGGGCTGATGCTGGCCTCGACGCTGGCCATGGCCATCGCCCAGTTCGCCAAGTCGCGGCAGCGCGGCGGCGCGGGGATGGCCCAGGAACGGCGCGACTACTTCCGCTATCTCGAGCAGGTCCGCAAGGACGTGCACAAGACCGCCGAACTGCAGCGGCGCAGCCAGCTCTTCCAGCACCCCGAACCGGACCAGCTGTGGGCGGTGGCCGCCGACAGCAAGCGCCTGTGGGAGCGGCGGCCGACGGACGCGGACTTCGCCTCCGTACGGGTCGGCCGCGGCGTCCAGCAGCTGAACACGCCGCTCGTCGCCCCGGAGACGGCGCCCAAGGACGAGCTGGAGCCGCTGACCGCCGCGGCCATGAAGGCCTTCCTCGACGCGCACGGCAGTCTGTCCGACCTGCCCCTCGCCGTGTCGCTGCGCGCCTTCTACCACCTGACGGTCTGCGGGGACACCGACACGGTCTACGGCAACGCCCGTGCGGCCCTGGCCCAGCTGGCGACCCTGCACTCGCCCGAGGACCTGCTGATCGCCGTGGTCGCCCACCCCTCCGCGGCGGCGGACTGGGACTGGATCAAGTGGCTGCCGCACAGCCAGCACCCGAAGGCCAAGGACGGAGCGGGTTCGGCCCGGCTCCTCTTCGACGACCTCGGGGAGCTGGAGGAGGCGCTGGCGGACCAGCTGGCCGACAGGCCGCGCTGGAGCCGCGACGCGAACCCCGTCTACGACCAGCCGCATTTGATCGTGGTGCTCGACGGCGGCACCGTGCCGCCGGACTCCGAGCTCGCCAGCGCCGAAGGGCTCCAGGGCGTCACCTTCCTGGAGATCGCGCCCGGCGAACTGGAGGAGGAGCTGCGCGCCGGCCTGACCGTCTACGCCAAGCCGGACCGGATGCGGCTGTTCGTCGGCCACGAGTCGGCGTACAGCGGCAGGCCCGACGTGCTGAACGCGGCGCAGGCCGAGTCCCTGGCGCGGCAGCTCGCCCCCTTCCGGGTGGGCTCCGCCGAGGAGGGCGAGCCCCTGCTGTCCAACCTGGACTTCACCGACCTCATGGGCATCGGCGACGCGGGTTCCGTCGACGTCTCCCGCACCTGGCGGCCGCGCACGCTGCACGAGCGGCTGCGGGTGCCGATCGGTGTCGGCGAGAACGGCGAGCCGGTCATGCTGGACCTCAAGGAGGCCTCGCAGGAGGGCATGGGCCCGCACGGCCTGTGCGTCGGCGCGACCGGTTCCGGCAAGTCCGAGCTGCTGCGCACGCTGGTGCTCGGACTCGCGGTGACGCACTCCTCGGAGACGCTGAACTTCATCCTCGCGGACTTCAAGGGCGGTGCGACGTTCGCCGGTATGGCGGACATGCCGCACACCGCGGCCGTCATCACCAACCTCGCGGACGACCTCACGCTCGTCGACCGCATGCGGGACGCGATCACGGGTGAGATGCAGCGCCGGCAGGAGCTGCTGCGCACCGCGGGCAACTACGCCAACCTGCACGACTACGAGAAGGCCCGGGCGGCGGGCGCGGCCCTGGAGCCGATGGCCTCGCTGGTGATCGTGCTCGACGAGTTCTCCGAGCTGCTCACCGCCAAGCCGGACTTCATCGACATGTTCATCCAGATCGGCCGCATCGGCCGTTCGCTGGGTGTGCACCTGCTGCTGGCGTCGCAGCGCCTGGAGGAGGGCAAGCTGCGCGGCCTCGACACCTACCTCTCGTACCGGATCGGTCTGCGCACCTTCTCCGCCGCCGAGTCCCGCACGGCGATCGGTGTCCCGGACGCCTACCACCTGCCGTCGATCCCCGGCTCCGGCTACCTGCGGTACGACACCGACACCATGGTCCGCTTCAAGGCCGCGTACGTGTCGGGGCCGTACCACGGCGAGGGCCCGTCCCGGGTGAGCCGCTCGACCCAGCTGCGGCCCGCGCTGTTCACGGCGGAGCACGTGGCGCTGCCCCCGCAGCCGGTGATCGAGGAGCCGGAGGCCGACGACCGGGTGGACGACGCGCTCGCCGACACCGTCCTCGACGTCATCGTGGCCAAGATGGTCAACCAGGGGCCGCCCGCCCACCAGGTGTGGCTGCCCCCGCTGGAGGAGGCGCCCTCGCTGGAGCAGCTCCTCCCCCAGCTCGCCGTCACCCCGGACCGCGGCCTGACCGCCCCCGAGTACACGGCGCTCGGCCGGCTCACCGTGCCGGTCGGCATGGTCGACAAGCCGTTCGAGCAGCGGCGCGACGTGCTGTACCGCGACTTCTCGGGCGGTGCGGGCCACGGTCTGTTCGTCGGTGGCCCGCAGTCCGGCAAGTCGACCCTGCTGCGCTCGCTCATCTCGTCGTTCGGCCTCACCCACACACCCGCCGAGGTGCAGTTCTACTGCCTGGACTTCGGTGGCGGCGGTCTCCTCTCGATGGAGGAGCTGGCGCACGTCGGCGGGGTCGCCAACCGTCTCGACGCCGAGAAGGTGCGCCGGACCGTCAGTGAGGTCGAGGGCATACTCAACGCGCGCGAGGAGTACTTCCGGGCGAACAACGTCGACTCGATCGCGACGTACCGGCAGCGCAGGGCCGCGGGACAGCTGCCCGACCAGCCCTGGGGCGACGTCTTCCTCGTCATCGACGGCTGGGCCACCTTCAAGACGGACTACGAGCTGCTCGAGGCGACCGTCACCGACATCGCGACGCGCGGCCTCGGCTTCGGTGTGCACCTGATCATCACCGCCAGCCGCTACACCGAGGTCCGGCCCGCGCTCAAGGACATGCTGCAGAACCGCATCGAGCTGCGGCTCGGCGACCCGACCGAGTCGGAGATCGACCGCAGGGTCGCGCAGAACGTCCCCGCCACCGTGCCGGGCCGCGGCCTGACGCAGGAGAAGCTGCACTTCATGACCGCGCTGCCGCGGGTCGACGGATCCTCGGAGACGGAGGACCTGGCGGAGGCGACGTCGATCCTCATCCGCGGTATCAACGACAACTGGCAGGGCAACCGCGCCCCGGCGGTGCGGCTGCTGCCCACCCTCCTGCCGTCCGACCGGCTGCCCAAGGGCTTCGAGCACCCGGACCGCGGAGTCGCCTTCGGCATCGACGAGTCGACCCTCTCGCCGGTCTTCGTCGACTTCGAGACCGACCCGCACTTCATCGTGTTCGGTGAGAGCGAGTCCGGTAAGTCGGCGGTGCTGCGACTGCTCATCAAGCAGATCACCGAGCGCTACACGCCGGACCAGGCGAAGATCGTCATGGGCGACTACCGGCGCGCCCACCTGGAGGGCGTCCCCGAGTCGCACCTGTCGCGGTACTGCGCGTCGGCACCCGCGCTGCAGGAGACACTGGAGGGCCTGGCCGGTTCGATGAGCCGCCGTATGCCGGGCCCGGACGTCACGCCCGAGCAGCTGCGCAACCGCAGCTGGTACAGCAGTCCGGACGCGTTCGTCATCGTCGACGACTACGACCTGGTGGCGACGGGCGTGAACCCGCTGGCCCCGCTCCTCGAGTACCTTCCCTTCGCCCGCGACATCGGCCTGCGCGTCATCATCGCGCGCGCCTCGGGCGGTGCCAGCCGGGCGCTGTACGAGCCGGTGATGCAGCGCATGCGCGAGCTCGGCGCCCAGGGCATCGTGCTCTCCGGCGACCGCGCGGAGGGCGCGCTGCTGGGGAACATCACGGCGTCGCAGCTGCCGGCCGGGCGCGGGTACTTCCACACGCGGCGGCGCGGCGGACAGCTGATCCAGACGGGGTGGCTGCCGCCCCGGTTCTGACCGGTTGTACGAGGTGTGGCGGAGGGCGGTACCCGTACGGGTGCCGCCCTCCGCATCGTGCGCTGCGCCATGTGCTGTGTTCGTTGTGTGAGCGTCGTGTTGTGTGAGCGTCGTGTGGAACGAGTTGTGAGGCTGGGCTTGTGTCCGAGGCGCCCGTTAGGGTGGCGTGGTCGCGACGGAAAGCCGAAACACGGGGGGCAGTTGTGACGAGCGACGGTCTGCGCGCCGATCCGGAGGTCCTCAAGACCGAGGGCTACAACATGTTCACGGTGGGCCAGGACTTCAGCAAGGCGGTACAGGCCCTGCAGACGGGTCTGAGCGCGCTGGAGGGCGGCAACGGCGCCACACCGCCGTGGGGCGACGACGACATCGGCGAGAAGTTCGGCACCGTCTACACCGGTCTGCGGGACGGCATGTACGAGTCGATGGGCAGCCTGGCGGAACGCCTCGCGGGCATGGGCCTGGCCTTCACCGAGATGGGCGTGCGCCACGAGCGGAACGAGGGCGACGAGGACGCCGCCTGGACGGCTCTGACCTCCGAGTACGACGGCCAGGTCGAGGTGCCGGCGGGGGTGCAGGTGTCGTTGCGGCCCCGGCAGGAGTGGTGAGCCGGGGCTCAACGACCCCGGGCTGCAACAGGTCTGTGACAGCCACAGGTCTGTGACAGCCACAGGTCTGTGACAGGAACTGCCTGAAGTCGCTCGGGGTGAGTCCGTAAGCTGTGCCGACGGTTGTGCGTCTGTGTGATCTCCCGTGCTGACGAGGCCGGTTGAGTCAGGTGTGCGGCCGGGTCGTTCTGTACGGGGGTGCTGTACTGCTATGTCGATGATGCTGCCGGACGAGCTCGAGTGGGTTCTCCAGATGCTCGGCTACAACTGGCCGACGGCGGACGAGGACAAGCTCAGGGAGTCCGCCACGATCTGGCGGACGTTCGGCGACGACGTCGTCGAGCTGCACACCTCGGCGAACACCAGCGCCCGGCAGGTGACCGCCCACAACGCCGGCGAGTCGATCGACAAGTTCACCGAGACGTACGCCAAGTTCGACGGTGGCAACGGCTCCGACGGCTACCTCACGAACGCCGCCCAGGCCGCGCACACCATCGCCAACGTGCTGGACATGTGCGCCTACCTGGTCGAGTTCGCCAAGTGGGCGGTGATCGCGCAGCTGATCGCGCTGGCCATCGAGATCGCCGCGGCCCAGGTCGCCGCGCCCTTCACCCTCGGCCTGTCCGAGGTGGCCGCGCTCGGTGCCACCCAGGCCACGCGGCTGATCGTGCGTCGCCTGCTGGACGAGCTCAAGCAGGCGCTGATGGACGCGGTCGTCGAGGCGCTGAAGGAGCCCGCCGTCTCCGCGGTCGAGGCGATGGTCACCGACTTCGTACGGCAGTCGGTGAACGTCGGTTTCGGCGCCCAGCAGGGCTATGACCTCAGCCAGACCGCCAAGGCCGGCGCCCAGGGCGGCTGGGAGGCCGTCAAGGCGACCCCGCAGACGCTGGCCGAGGGGGTGCGCGACAGCCTGGGCCAGAAGGCGGGGAACCGGTTCCACCATGCGATCGACAGCCGGGTCGACGGGACCGGCGGAATCGACGGGACGTCGGGGACGTCGGGGAGTAGCGGCGGTGATGGCGGGACCGGTGAGCGTGGCGGCTCCGGTGGCTCCAGTGGCTCCGGCAGCGGTGACTCCTCGTCGTCGGCGCGTACGGGGACCGGGTCGGGGGCGGGGTCGGGTATTGGTGGCGGGATCTCCGCCGACGGCGGAGGCAGCGGTGTCGGCGCACCCGGGGTGGGTGCGGGACCCGACCCGGGCACCGGGGCCGGGTCCGGGTCCGGGTCCGGTCATGGTGCTTCTTCCTCGGACACCCCGGCCCCGCGGCCGACGCCGGTACTGAACGGGCCCACTCTCTCGGACTTCGACGATCCCTCACCTGGTGGCTTCTCAGGCGGCAACGGTTCGTCGGGCGGCGCCGGTACGGTCGGCTCGTCCAGCGGTGGCGGCGGCTCGTCCGTGTCCGGCCTCTCCTCGCCGACCGTGCAGTCAGCGCCCACCCACACGTCGTCCGGCGGTACGTCGTCCTCGACGGGCGGCGGCTCGATCGGCACCCAGATCGACAGCTTGGCCGCCGGCGTCCCCACCCAGGCCAACGCCGCCCCGGCCACTACGACGGCCGACCCCTCTCCCACCGGCACCGGCGGCCGTACGGACGGCGCCTCGGCCATGCCGACGTCGCCCATGGCTTCTTCGCACACCGGCGGGGCGACCACCCGAGCCGGCGCCCACACCCCCAACAGCGGCACCTCGGCCACCGGCCCCACCGGTCCGACCCCTCACTCGGGCGCGGCACGCACCCCCGCCTCCGCGACGTCCGGCACCCCTGCCTCCACCGGTACCGCGGCCGGCCCGACCAGCCCGAACGCCTCCTCCGCGGGCACGGCGCGCACCCCTTCGGCCGCCACATCCGGCACCCCCTCGTCCACGGGAGCCGGCCCCGCCTCCACACCGAGCGTCGCATCCCCGACGACTCCTCGGACGGCCCCGACCGCATCGCCGGACGGCCGAGCACCCGGCACGGCGGCGGACAGGGCGGACAACCGGGTACCGGGCACGGCGGACAACCGCGCCCCGGCCCAGAACGCCCCGGGCACCGCATCGGGCGACCGCACTCCGCCGCAAAGTACCCCGCACTCGACGACGCCCCGGACCACGCCGGCCCCGACGCCGGACGGCCGCGTCCCGACCCAGCGCACGCCCGGGACGACACCGGGCGACGACCGCACGGCACAACGAGACACCCCCGGCACCGGCACCACGCAGGGCACCGGCACCACACCGCGGAACACCCCGGAGGCGACCGGTACCCGCACCACCGCTCCGGGGCCGAACACCGCTCCGGGGCCGCACACCACGCCGGGGCCGAACACCACTTCGGGCCCGAACCAGACAGCGAACCAGCCCCAGCCCCAGCCCCAGCCCCAGCCCCAGCCCCAGCCCCAGCCCCAGCCCCAGCCAGCGAACCAGAACCAGACGGCGAACCAGAACCAGACGGCGAACCAGAACCAGACGGCGAACCCGGCGACGAGCCGGAATGCGGGTACCACCGCCCCCGCCCCGGCTCCCGCTCAGACTCCGGCCCAGCCGTCTCCCCACAGGACCGCGTCGTCGTCCACCGGCACGCCTGGTACGACGACGCCAGGGACGGGGCCCTCGACCTCGCCCAGCACTGGCGGTCCGGAGCGGACGAGTCCGTCCCCGACACCGGGCAGCCACACGGCGCAGCACACGCCGCCCAACTCGCAGGAGCAGCAACAGCAACAGCAACAGCAGGTGACGGCGGTCCCGATCCACACGATCACCCCCGCCACCAGTTCCTCGGCGTCGCCGTCGCAGGCAAGCCCTGCCACGCCGCCGTCACCGGGTACGCACCAGCCCGATGCCGGCGTCCCGACCCCCCAGCAGCCGCAGCAGGACAGCCTGCAGGACATCCGCGCCGACCTGGACCACCACCCGGGAGGCCTGACCCCACCGCACCCCGGCGACCAGCAGGCCCTGGCCAACGCGGTACCGAGAAACCCCGACGGCACCCCGCAGCGCTTCCCCGACCCGTTCGCCGGCAACTGGGCACAGCTCCAGAACGACGGCGGCAACACCGTTCCCGGCCGCAGCAACAATTGCGCCGACTGCTCCCGCTCCTTCCTGGAGACCTGGTACGGGAACCCCCAGGTGTCAGCCCCCCGGACCCTCGACACCGACGCGAACGGCAAGCCTGACTTCTGGTCCCCCGAAAGCAACGCGAACGAGAACCAGATCCGCTGGACGGGCGCCGCCCACACCTACGCCGGCCCCGGCAACGACCCCTACACCCCGGCCCGTATCGCGTGGGACCTCCAGCAGGCCGGCCACGGCTCGGCGGCCATCGTCCAGGTCTCCTGGCCCAACGGAGGCGGCGGCCACGCCTTCAACGCCGTCAACCACAACGGCTCCATCATCTGGATCGACACCCAGAGCGGACAGGTCAGCCACACCCCACTCCACATCGCCAACGCGGAGAACGTCTGGCACATCCCCCTGGACGCCAACCGCAACCCGATCCACCCCACACAGTCCCAGTCCGAGGCGGACGGCTCCCAGAGCACGAACGACGAGTCGCAGAACCAGAACGGTTCGTCGCAACCAGAAAACAATCAGAACCCGCAGAACGACGTCCTGGGCGACCAGCAGCCGCAGCAGTCCTCTCCCACGGCTCCTGCGGAGCACGACCGCCCCTCACCGGCCAGGACAGCGGAGGCCACGTACCAGCCGTCATACCCGGACGAGACGGCGCACTCCGACGAGCGGGGCCGCACCCCCGACAAGGGATCCGCACAGCCGAGCGCGGCGACGGAGAGCCCGACCCGGCAGGACCTCCCGCCGCAGCACCGGCAACCACCCGCCCATGACGCACCCGACGACGGTGACGACGGCGACGGCGACGGCGACGGCGACGGCAGCGACAGTGGCCCGCCGGACAAGGGCACGACTCCCACCCGGGAGGTGAGGGACACCCCCATCGGTCCCACGACCGACGCGGACGCATCTTCACGGGCCACCACGCCCACGGATCCTCGTACGTCCCTTACGCATCAGCACGCCACGGATCCCCGAGCGACCGACCCGCGCACCACGGGTTCCCGCACCGCGGATCTCCGCACAGCAGATCCCCGTACAGCAGATCCCGGCGCCTCGACCACGCGTACGCCGAATCCCGCTCAGGACGCATCCACGCGGCCAACGCACGGGACCAGTGAGCACCTGGACGGCCGACACCCGGACACCCGGCCACGAGCCGACCGGACCCCTGAACACGTCGATGACCTACGGTCCGAGCCGTCGGACAGGGACCGGACCGGGGCCCCGGACCAGACACGTCCCGCCGAGCCGACCCGGTCACCGGCCGATGGCCATCGCGACCGCCCGAGCGATATGACCAAGAACTCGGCGGTCCTCACGCGCGAGAGCCTGCCGGACGGCAGGAACGCCGATGCGGCCACTTATGTGAGGGACTCCGTCAACGGGAGGAAGCCGCTGTACGGCAACATCGTCACGGAGGATCCGGCGGCGCGAACCTCCCGGCCGCCGAGCACCGAGCGGCCGGCAGCTCCGACGGCTCCGACGGCTCCGGCAGGTCCGGCCGGTCAGGCAGGCCCTGCAGATCCGGCAGGCCCTGCAGGCCCGGCAGGTCCGGCGGGCAACTCCCCCGACGCCGACCCGAACAGCCGCCGGCAGCGCGATCTGGCGATGCTCGCGCGCGCCAATTCGAGGGATCCGAAGGACAAGGAGTGGTTCGAGAAGCACTACTGGCCCAGAAGCGGCTACCGCAGGAGCAGGACAGCCCCCGCCGAGGACGGGCGGCCCGTTCCCCAGCTGCACCCGACGGGTGATCCCAACGCTCCCTGGAAACTGGCGAGCGACACACCGGATGCCGAACCGGAGGAGTACATCCCCGAGGGCGCAGGGTCGGGTGACCGGAAAACCGGAATCTCCGACGGGAACCTGAAGCGGCTGGACGGAGCCGCGAAAGCCCGCCAGCAGGCGATCGACGCGGACCGGCAGCCCCACAAGGACCGCCAGGCGGCCAAGGAGGCGTACGAGAGGAACAGAACACCCGAGAATAAGCAGAAGTTCGAGGAAGCAAGCGCGAAGCACAGCCCTCTGCATGGAAAGATGACCCGAGCGAGCGAGGATTACGGTGATCAGGTCGCCGAATTCCACGCCATGCCCCGGCACTTCCGCGATTACGACCGGATCGACGATCGAGGCACCGGCAACAATCGCTTCGACCAGATCTGGGTCGACCCGAACACCGATCCGCCCGAGTTCGTCGTTGTCGAGGCGAAGGGGTCACCCACTGCCGGCCTCGGTGAACGCTACGGTGTCCCGCCGGCGGGCGATGGGGGCGAGACCGGCAGACCGGAGGACACCGGCCAGGACCAGAGCGACAGCAACGCCGACGACGACCGGACCGCACAGAGCGATCCGCGTCCTGGTGCAGTGAAGGTGAAGCAAGGCACCCGGCCTTACTTCGAGGCGATCCTGCACGAGATGGGCAGCCGCGCACAGCGGGTACTCGCCGACCCGAAGGCGACTGCCGCCCAGAAGCAGGCGGCCCTCGACGAAGCACGGCTGGCCCGGCAGCTGAGAGCCGCCCTGGAGGAGCGACGCATCACGTACGTCCTCGTCAAGGGCCACCCGGACGGCGAGCGGCACAATGGCTACGAGATGCACCAGTTCGACATCAGGACACAAGAGGAGAAAGACGCGGACAATGCTCAGCATTCCGAGGCATGACACACGCTCGACCAGTCATGCAGACCTTCAGCTCGAGCTCCTGGACGGCGATTTCTGGCAGTACATCGGCTTCATGGAGAAAACCCCCGAGTGGTTCACGAATGCCTTGGCCACGGCGGTCTCGATCCTCGACGTGCGCTGTGATGTCGATCCACAGGCCGACAAGGTCGAGACCTGGGAGGCCTGCGTCACCGCCATGCAGGTGGGCTCGGCCCTGTTCGAATCGGCGCAGGCCGACACCACCACGATCGAATGCCGCATCGCCCACAAGATGTGCACCATCCGGGCCGGCGCCCTGCCCCGCGCGCACGCGGGCAATTGGCTCACTGCCTTCTGGCTGGCCTGCATCTGCCGTGAGAAGAAGCGGATGACCAGGTTGTGCCAGTTCCCTGTCGCACGGATGCGGGAGGCCGAAGGGGACCTGGATGCCTACATCTACGACTGGGTGGAAGCGCTGCAGGCGTACTGGCTCGAGCGCCCGGAATTCGGCGACAAGCTGGTGGCCGCGGTGGAGGGAACCGATCCCGAGGTCCTGCGACACGCATCGCGCGACAGCGTCCTGCAGATCATGTATCCGCCCATGAACCTCCTGACCCAGTTGGCCCGCGGCGACCAGGAGAAGTTCAACGCCGAACTGGCCAAGGCTCTGGAGTGGCACAAGGAGTACTGGACCGGCAACGAGGACCGCGCCCTGGACCCGGAGGGCGCCATCGCCCTGGGCCCACTGGCCGTGTCCTGCCTCGCGGTGGAGGCTGGATTCACCCTCACTGTCGAGTCCGAATACCTCCCCAAGTCCCTGCTCGACGGCGGCTGGGTCAACGAGTTCCCCACCTGACCGCCCGCACACCGCCCCTCGGTACGCCTGAGCACCAGGCCGACGCACGTGCCCGGTCAACAGCGGTTCGGCGAGGAGACGGCGCACACGTGCCAAGGCTCCCGCAGCGCAGCTGCTGTGTCGGAGTCGGGGCTCTCGGGCAGTGGATCATGTTCCACACTGACGCGTGCACCAGCACCAGCTGTGCAGCGGCCGCGGTGCGACGAGTACGGGGCACCTGGCCAGGCACCTGACAGGCCATGCACCCGGAACGGGACCTCCCACCGGTGCGGCAAGTGAACAGTAAGGAGACCAACGGCATGACCTCGGACACCCCGGTTCCCCCGACCACTCCGGAGGAAGCCCTGGCCATCGTCCGCAGCCGCTACGCCCAGCCCACACTGCCCGACGGGACCGCGGCCCCCCTGCACGTCCACGAGTTCGACCTCGGCTACCTGGTGTACGCGACCTTCCCGCCCACCACCGACGCCGCGGGCCGGCCGCAGCCGGCACCGCCGGGCGGCAGCAAGATCGTGGTCGCCAAGGACACCGGTGAGACCGTCACCGTTCCCAACTACCCGACCGAGGCCGCCGTCGACCTGTATCGCCAACAGCGCCGGCAGCGGGAGGCGCGAGGGCAGGATCCGCGGCAGTGACCCGACTGTCGCGGAGCGGCCGGCGCATCGTCGTGGCCCGTTCCGGGGCCTCGGACCGCCCCACGATCGGCGCCTAAGATCGGCGTCGTACGCGAACGTGTCCGCGACGACGACGGCGACGACGGAGGACGGGGAGGGCGGCGGGTACCCATGACCGGCTCGAGCGAGGACTACGCACCGCACCCGCACATCGGCGGCCGGGCCGCCGCGCTGCGCGCGCTCGCGGCGTGGCGCGGAGCCGCCCCCGGCGCGCCGCGCGTGGTCGTGCTCACCGGCAGCCCCGGAAGCGGGCGGTCACGACTGATCACCGGTTTCCTGATGTTGTGCGAACCGGAGTACCGCAAGCAGCTGCCGCTGGACGAGATGGATCCGTCGACGGTGCCGCCGGACCTGCCCGCCCCGGCAGTGCCGGCCGCCGAAGGGCTGACCGCGGCCCAAGTACTGTGGCTGCTCGCCGATCACTTCCAGCTCGACGCCGCCCGTACCGAGGACGTGTACGTCGAACTGGCCGCGCTCGACCGGCCGGTGACCGTCGTCGTGCCGGACGTCGACCGGGCCGGTCCGGTACGGGCCGCGGGCGAGCCCGAACGGCTCGTGCGAGAGGTGCTCACGCCTCTCGCCGCCGTGGAGAACGTCCGGCTCCTGGCCGAGTCGTCCCGTCCGCTGGCCGCCGAGCTGGCCTACGTCCTGCCACCCGGCACCGTACAGATCATCGATCTCGACGAGCCGGAGTGGGCCGACTCCGAGGGGCTCGTCCTGCACGCCCAGGCGGCACTGAACCCCGGTACCGGGACCGAGGTGCCCGAGCTGCCGTTCACCGTCGATCCCGCGGCGCGCCTCGCCCTGGGTGCGGCCATCGGCCGCCGGGCGGCAACCAGTCCGCTGGTCGTCGAGCTCGCCGTCAACTGCATCCTCATGGCTCCCGAGGGTTTCGACCCGGCCGACGAAAGCCGGCTGCCCACCACTGTCGGTGGGGCCCTCGACCTGCACGCCCGACGCCTCGGCGCGGACCCGGAGACGCTACGGCTCATGCTGGCACCGCTCGCCCTCGCCGAGGCCGGCGGCATCCCCGCCCAGTTGTGGGCACGGTTGGCGAGCGCGGTCGCCGGCCGGGACATGAGCCGGGCCATCGCGGACGGGATGCTGCTGGCCGGACCCTTCGTGCAGTTCGAGGGAGAGGAGAAGGAACAGGAGAAGGAACAGGGCGGCACGCACACGAGAGGGGACACGGGAAGGGGCACGGGAGGGGATGCGGGGCCGGACGCGGGGCGGCAGTACCCGGAGCGCGGGGGCAGCATGCGTACGCTGCTCCGGCTCCTGCATCCGGCCGTCGGCGACGAGATCCGCGCCGGCCTGCCGAACGTCCGCGCCGCCCAGGCCCAGATCGCGATGACGCTGCTGGAGGCCGTGCCGGACCAGGACTGGAGCAAGGCCGACCCCTACGTCCGCGACCACATCGCCGGCCACACCCTGGAAGCGGGACTGCTGCCCCAACTCCTCACCGACCCGGGGCTGTTCGTGCACGCCGATCCCGTACCGCTGCGCGCCGCCGTCGAGGCCGTCCCGGCCGAGACACTGGGCGCGCCGGCCCGTACGTACCTCCGCACGGCACCCCTGCTGACCCGTACCCAGGCACCCGCCGTGCTCCGCGCCGCCCTGCTGGAGACCGCCTTCGTCGAGGACGGCCTGCCCGAGTACGCCGACGCCATCCACCAGCGGCTCGGCCTCGACCTTCCCTGGCAGACCCTGTGGAGCCTGCCCGTCCCCGGCGTCACCGCGGTGACGGTCGGCAGCCTGCCCCGCCCCGAGGGACCGGCCGCTCCCGTCGCCGTCCTCGTCGTCCCCGCGGCCACTCCTGGAGCGGTCCCGCTCGGCGACCCGGGTGACGAGGGCGGCCCGGCAGTGCTCGTCCACGGCCTCGTACGACCGGATGCCCTCGGAGCCGGTGTCACCGACGCCGGTGCCGGTATCCCCGCTGGTACCGGTACTGGTACCGGTACCAGCGGGGATACCGGCACCGGCGAGGGCACGGGCATCGACCCTCGGCAGATCCTGCGCCCGTCCGAGGACGAGCGGGCCGCCGCCCCTCTGGTGCTCAGCCGCGGCGGCCACCATCTGCGCGTCTGGGACCGGGCGAGCGAGGAGGTCGTCGCCGCGCTCGTCTCCGACGCGCCCTTCACCGCCGCCGACCTGTCCCCCGACGGCATCCTCCTCGTCGCCACCGAGCGCGGGGCCAAGGCCCTCCGCATCCACCCGGCGGCACGGGCGACAGCCCCGTAGACGACCCGCCGCGTTCGCCCGCTCCCTGGCCCTGCTCGCCGTCGCGCGACAGCGGATGCGGGGCGCGGACCCGATCACTGTCGGTCGGTCGACCGTGAAGTCGCGGAGCTGCGGGAGCGGTTGGCCGCCGTAGACGCATCGGCACCGGAACGCGGACACATGGTGGCCGCCGATCGTCGAGCAGATGCGGGACGGGCTGTTCCGGCACCCTCACTGATAACTTGCTGCCATCGCCTAGTCACGCTCCACATGCTCCGCACGCTCCACGGGGGAAGCCTTGAGCCAGCCGCAGTTTCAGCCGTCACAGCCATCACCGCAGCAGCAGCCACAACCTCCTTACAACCCGTACGCCCAGCCCGCCACGCCCCAGCAACAACCGGGGTTCGGCCCGCCACCTGTCCCCGGCCAGCCCCCGATGCAGGCCGGACCGCCGCCCGTACCTGCACAAGCTCCCGTGCACCCGGTGCACGCAACGAACGCCGCACAGCCGTATCCCGCACCTCACTCCGTACACGGACAACATCAGCCGCAACAGCTACCGCAGCCGCAGCCGCAGCCGCAGCCGCAGCCGCAGCCGACGACAAGCGGCAGTACGGTCGGCGCGATCATCCTCGGGCTGTTCGTCTCGGTGGTCGTCTCGCTGCTCTACAGCGGCCTCAACTTCGCCACGTACAAGGACCAGTCGGAGACGGCGGCGCACGCCCTGTACGCGGGCCACGCACTGCTCAACGGAGTCGCCGTCGGCGCACTGGCCGGCCTGGTAGGCCGCCGCAGCAAGGGCGCCCGGGTCGGTGCGGCCGTCATCGCCCCACTCGGCGCCTTCTTCGGCTACACCAACTCCGTCCCCCTCGTCATCGCCGACGGCCAGACGCCCCTGTACGTCAGGTACATGCTGGAGGGCGACCCCTTCCTCCCGGCCAGGCTCTGGTGGGGCAGCTCGGCCGACAGCACCTTGGTCTCCCTGCTCGGCCTGGTGGTCGCCGCGGCCGCTGCCTGGGGCCTCGCGTACGTGGTCGGCAACAGGGGCGGCCGCGCCTGACACCCCTGGTGGCGGCGGGCCCTGACCCGGTGGCCGAGTGGCCGGGCGAGTACCGGCAGAACCGTACCGCGCCAGGCCCGTCCCGAGTCAGTAGAGCGAGAACCCGCCACTGTGCCGTCCCTGACTCCTGTTGTTGCCGGGCTGCGCGGCCTCACCGTCCGAGCGCTTCGTCCCGGCGGAGCCGGAAGAGGGAACGTCGCCCGACGGAGGACCCGACGGAGCGACCGACGGAGCACCCGCCGGTCCGCTCGTCGGCGGTGCCTCCCCCCTCCTGATCCGTTCCCGCTCCTCCTCCGACAGCGCCTCCCACTGCCCGCGCAGGTTCGCCATGCCCCCGCCCAGCGCCCGTGCCATCGCCGGGTCGTCCAGGGCATCGCGCAGCGCCAGGCGGCCGGTGAGCATCCTCTTCGCCGCGTCCTGCAGGTCCTTGCCGGCGCCGTCGCTCTCGGAGAGTCCGCGCAGGGCGGCGTTCAGGGAACGTACCTGCTCCGGTTCGAGTGCCTCGTCCAGCACGCCCCGGTCCGGCGAAGGGCCGTGCGGCGTCGATGAGTTGTCGGGCTGCCTCGTCATCGCGGTACTCCTCGTTTCCCCTCGCGTGTCGCCACCCGCAGTATCCCAAGCCACCGGAACCCACGCTCGTCCCGATGAGGTACACCTACCCGTCACTCCTCACCCGACAGCACAAGTGCCATGCTGACCTCACCGGCCGACCGGCCGGAGAGGGAAGGACGGCGCCGTCATGGCAGGAGCGCAAGGCCCGGAGAAGAGCACGGGGAAGGGCTCGACCATCGACCGCTTCCTCTCCAAGCTCGTCGCAGGCACCTTCGGCCGCCTCGGACGCGCGGGAGGTCTGGCCTTCCTCGCCGCGGGTCTCGTCCTGAGCGGCTTCGGCGCGTACGAGGGAACGTACGCGGCGGGCTGGGCGGGCACGCGCGGCACCCTCACGGTGGAGGAATGCACGGTCAGCTACCCGAACAACGCCTCGCGCAGCAGCCGCAAGAACCGCCGTCCCATCCGCTGCGAGGGCACCTTCGTCTCCGAGGACGGAAGGAGGAGGGACACCAGCGCCGCAGTCCAGATGAGGCAACGGTACGAGCAGGGCGCCGAACTCCCGGTCACGCAGACGGACCCGCCGACCTCGGCCGACGCCACGGACGCCGACTACACCGCCACCGGCATGGACCGCGCCCTGCGCTGGTTCGCCGCCTTCTTCGGCGGCTGGGTCCTCACAGGCCTCGGCGTCTTCTGCCTCGCCACCGGATACGCGCCGTTCGGCCGGAGCCGCGTTTCGTACGGCGCCGCGTGGGAGGCATCAGGACGGGGAGCGACTCGGCCGGCCGTGGTTGCGATGATCGGCGTGGGTCTTGCGGGGGCCTTGGTGACGTTCCTGGTCAGCTACTCCTTCTGACGGGCGGACGCCGTACGGGTGTTCAACGAATCAGGTCGATCAGCCACATCAGCAGGGCGACCGCACCATCAAGGAGAACGACTCCCACACCGACCATGGCTGTCAGCAGCGAATAATCCGCGATCACCTCTCGCGACGACCGGCCGGCCCCTCTCCGTGTGACACCTCTGGGAGCGACCGCGCTGGATACACAGAGCATGAGGACACCGAAGCTGAGGCCGACTTTCCAGAGTTCGCCCAGCACCGGCCATAGCCCCGTAGGCCGATAGGTATCGGAGTCGAGTCCTCGACGCATTTCGACGGTCGCGCCATCCTTATAGTTGCTGCCGTCCTTCAGATGAACATGTACTGCGTCGCGCTGATCATCGTGCGGGGTGAAAACGCCATCACATTCGTAGTCAGAATTGTTACGACCTGGGTTCGTGTCGTAACAATGACTCACCCTGTACTGTCCCGGATCTCCGTAGAGCCCTGCGGACAGCGCACTGTTCCCCGCGGAGTCGATGAGGTAGACCACGGAGAAGAGCGAAACGATCGCCCCGGCTATCCAAGTTGCGACTCGTGACACATCTTTCTTTCATCTGGCGTCGAGGTCAGTATCGCGCTAACTGTCGCCGAGACTGTTCGACGCTTTGCAGTCTCGGCGACTGGCCTTCACCCGCACACACCATGTCGTGATGTGCATTTAATTGATGTAAGTGACCCTCGGTTCCTTCTCCACCAACTGGGTAAGACCTGCTTGCTGCGCCCGGGCGATACGCGCGGGATCGGCCTGCTCACGCTCATCGGCGTACTTCTGCCAATCCGACGGCTGCATGAAGAGCATGTCGTTGGTGCCGGGGACGATCATGACCCCTCCGAAGGCGAGATCGCCGGCGATCCAGGCACCACCGTCCTCGGCACCCTTGGGCCAACGACGAACCGTCGACGCGTTAATCGCGCGCATCAACGGTGCACCGTGCTGACCGCGAGTGGACACCCTGACGGTGAAAACCGTGCCGAGGAGCAGCCACTGCTCGCTCTTCTTGTCCACCCGCGTGCGGTACTCAAGGGGGTAGGTGCGCAGCACCCTTTCGCACACGGTGAGACGTCGACCGTGCCAGGTACGAAGGAGCAGGAACAGCAGGACGAAGACACCGACGGGAATGGGCAGCACCAAGAAGAATGAATCTGGCGCACCCGCCACGTTCAACACGTACGACAGCGCGATCAGACCCACCCCCAAAGCCAGACGCCCCGCGAAATGTCTCGCCCATCTGATTCTGTTGTGCCGCATTACCTGCTGAACATCGGGTGCCGGCGTAGAGCTCGTCATAGGTTTCCCCGTCCTCATCCGAAGTCCGCGCGCATCGAGGCTGCCGCGGTGCCCAGCTCCGGCTCATCACCGCTTCCCGCTTCAGGCAATGAGGGGTCGGTGAACGTTACCGTGTGAGCGACACCGAGCAGGATGTTCCTGTAGTCGTCGGCGGACTCGACAGAGGACGTCACCATCTGAAGCATGATGATGTCGGAAGTGCCGGTTCCCGTCAGCGCGACCGTACCCTGCCAGACCTGCCCCTGCGGAGGCGCGTCACTTCCCTCGGACGGCCGGCCCGGAGCGGTGACGTTGCGCTTCCTCTCGGCGAGGAATCCGGTACCAGACGGCAACACCAGCGGCCGCATGCCCTCGTCGGGCCTATCCGCGGCCGTACCCGCCAGACTGGCGACGACCAGTTCGGCGTTGCTTTCCGATGCCGGGACGGTCGAGATAGTGAGCACGGAGAACACGATGCTACCTGCGTCGTCCGGGTGGAAACCGAGAAGACAGGCCTGCACACGGTGCGCGTTCAGCGAAGTGACGACACCGGCGTAGAACCGCAGCACTTCTTCCGCACGGTCGCGCATTTCGTCCGGCAGGCCGAGCATCTGCCGAACCAGCCCCGTGACCCGCTCCACCGGAGGATTCAAGTCCATCTGCAGGTAGCCGTGCGGAATCGCGTACCAGAAAGCTGGCTCCTGCTGGCCAGCCGCCTCCGTTCTGCGTTCGGGCACTGGGGGTCCGCCTTTCAAAAGATGTAGCGATGTGCGTCATACGAGGTTCAGCAGCCCCGCGAGGCCGTAGAGGCCGGCCCCGCCCTTGACGAACTCCGCGGCGTTGTGGGCATCGCCTTCCTTCGGCAGCACCCCTTCGGCTTCCAAGGAGGACACGACATTCGCCGCGACATTCAGGCCGTTAGCGCTGATGTCGCCCATCAGCTTGACCGAACCGGTAGCACTCGCGGCTGCTGCCGCCCATGCCTCGTCGGCTCCGGTCCTGGCGCTCGTCTTGAACACATGGCCGAACTCCCGGACGAATTCGGTCGCCTTTTCCGTGTTCTTCACCGCTACGCCCATGTTGTCGGCCATCCGCAACCCGTCGGCTAGTTCCCGCCCTGCTGTACCGAGCGCCTTTCCACCGGGAAACATGCCGAGTGCGTCACCTCCGAACGAGGCATAGGCAGAGAAGGTGTCCATGTTCCACCCGAATTTGTCTCCCCACGGCAGGAGAGCCGCTCTGAAGTCGGGGTCGGCGAAGTTCTTGCTCATGGAAGCCGCGCTAGCCACCAGGGCAATGCCGGCGAACACTGGCGCAAGCGGGGTCGGGAAGAGGGCGAGCAGACCTGCGATGGCGCCGATGGTTCCCGCGTGTTCCAGCAGGAACTCGCCCGTTGCCTTGATGCCGTCCCAGATGGCATCGACGGCCTTGCTCAGCCAGCCCGGCTCCTTCGGTGCCAGTTTGTCAGTCGCGTCATCGAGCGACTTGGCTACTGCCTCGGCGCTGTCCGAGTGGGTAGTCTGCAGTTCCCGGGCCTTCGCGATGACGTCGTCGTACTCGCCATTGGCCCTGCTGAGTGCGGCGGCCGCTTCATTGAGGCTGCGCTCAGCGGCCCGCAGTCGCGCCGTCGCCGCGTTGGCCTCCTCCTGTGAGGGGAACTGCTGGCCGGCGAGCCCCAGGTCCGGGTGCTTCTCGGCCTCGGCGTACCGCTCCTTGGCCGATGCGATCGCCGACTTCTTCTCAGCCGCCGCATCGTCGTACTTCTTCGCCAGTTCGCGGTTCGAGGTCAGGTGACCGTCCCAGTTACCCAGCTGAGTCGCAGCCTTCTCGAGCGATCGGGCAGCGTTCTTGATGTAGGTCGGCAGCTCGCCGTCGATCGCTTCACGAAACGCCTTCGCCGCGTCCCCTTCCCAGTAACTGCTCTCACCGATCAGCTTGTCGAGCTGGGTGTGGCAGCTGCGCAGCGCGGTAGCGGCCGCGCTCACCTTCTGCTTCAGGGCGTGAACCTCACTGGGTATTCCAGGTACGGGATTCCAACCCAGGTTCGGATAAGGGTTGACCGCCATTACTTCGCGCCTCCCTGTCCGGATGTTGCTTGCTCCGCCATGTCCTTGAATGCCTTCTGCAGAGCGTCCTCGACCTCTTCGTAGGCCTTCTTGTTTGACTTCACGCCTTCGCTGACGGCCTCAACCATTTCCTTGGTCTGCTCGGCCCCGTACTTCCAACGGTCCTGGAACCCGTCACAAGCCTCATCGAGACGCGCAGTTCCGATCTGGTCGGCACGGACATGAGCGAGAGCCGTCCGCGCCTCGTTCAGATCCCTGACGCACCCCTCGAGCGCTCTGAGGAACTGCCCCAGTTGATCCGTATCCGTCTTGAAGTGATCCCCCATCAAATTGCTCCCACGTTGGCAGAGAATAAGCGGACTTACGATGCACGCGGGCCCGAACTAGGTCTCGGCGCCGGCAATGAAGACATCGGGCACAGCGGCACGGCTGAAGTGGGGGCCGAGACGTGTCTGCCAGTGGCATGCGGTGGCGGCACCGATCACAGAAGTGGAATGAGAACGCCAAGCGGTGACACGGCCCCCGTCGGGCGACGATTGCTCATACGGATTCACGCCGTCTGATGTGCCAGGCCGCAGATACGGCATGTCTTCCCGCTCCCCCGTGAGAACCGGCTCGATCAAGTAGTCGCCCTCTTAGCTGGAGCAACGCTCGGCTGGCCGGCTCGGTCTCATCGTGCTCGGCGCAGGATACGACAGGCCATGACAGCCGCTGACCACCAGGGTCCGATGACGGCAAGAGATCGTGAAGATATTGCGAACGTGAAGAGATGATGGCGTCCGATCCTCAGTGCGGCACCGGCCCGAGGTCGACGGGGACTCGAAACCCACATCCTCGGCACCCAGCTGCTCAAGGTCGACCATTCTCTCCAAGCGGCGGTTGCCAGGCCGACGCGGCGTAGCCGCTGCCGGTCATTGCTGCCCCATGACCCGATGGAGAGGAGGAAGAGAATGAAGAGCAGCTTCATGCCGTCTACTACACCAGCAGCTGTACCGACGAGAGCAATTGCTCGAGCGGCGCAAGCCCGCGCGAGCACGTTGCTTGAAAGAGATACGCAGAAGACCCGTGCGCCACGTGCGATGGCTCGCCCATACACGTGCGCTGCGCTTCCACCGATATTCTGAAGCGGTGATCAGGTGGCCACCGTTCACTGGAGACGACTCTATTTGCCTCCCGACTCAACAGCATCGGGCGCGAGGTTGAAGTGAGGGTTTGCTCCCACGAGCACACTGAGCAGGCCGGTGATTGCAACAGCCCAGCGCCATCCAGGGGCGAGGTCGAACGTGAGGAGGCCAGCGCAGGCAGCAGTCACGACGTAGCAACCAAAGAGTGTCGCGGACGTGGAGAGCAGCCACTTGGCACGGGGATCCCACACACGCAGAGGATGCGTCCGCTCGGCTGGACCATCCATCTTTCCTACGGAAACACCCGCCGTTCTCAGCGCCATCGCCTTATTGACGTTCAGCATTCCGTGCATCACCCAGCCGCTGTCGAAGACCAGCGCCGCTGGTGTCCTCTTCACAGAGAGGCGCCCACCCCGCGTTCCCCGACTCGCGTCCCAGCACAACCAGAGCCGCTGGCCTCGAAGGGCCTCTGGCGGCCCAGGCTCGTCGATCTCCGTGAGGAAGTGCACCCACCCGCTGCCGGTATGGACTTCGAGGTACCTGCCCTTGGCCGGCTCCCCTCGCCCCCCTGCCTCATCATGGTGGTACTGTCCCATCCGCGTGTACTGCCCACGAATGGCCCTGTCCGTTTGATTCATTCGAGAGAATGCGCGGAACCCGTGTCGCCTATGGACATCGTTGAGGACAGCGAGAACTCCGAGAGCCCACAAGACGACAAGTCCCCAGCGCATATATGCGGGCATTGTCTCTCCCCGCAACTCCGGACCGAGTCGGCGCTCATCTCCCGCCACGGCTCCTAGGTTCGGCTGGGAGGGGGCATACAGCACTTGTACCTCATCACCGGGGCGCGGGCGTTCATATGTTTCCGTTTTGACAGTCGCCGAAACCGGACTAGTCGACGCGGCACCGGGAAGCTGAACGACTACTGTCGCTACGTAAGGGTCCCTACCGGTTCGAGAAAGTTGGCGCACATCACTTACTTTTTCTGCCTGCACCCAGGCGAACTCGGCACCGGAATCGTGCAGGCGCTGTACCAGGCTTGATCGTTGGGGTTCCCCCACACCCAGTGCAACAACTCCTACAATCGCTGTGCAGACACCAACGCCCCAGAGAATCGCTCGCTGCTGCTGCCCACGCCGCGACGGGAGAAGGCGCGGCACATCAGGCAAGTCGGGCCCGGCTTCCAGAGCCCCCTCGCCCATCTCGGAGAATTCGGCCGCGACGATCTCCTTAAACGGACGCCATCCCCCTGCGCGCCTCTGCTGCACAAAGAGCAATATAACGCAAGCAAGCGCACACCCGAGAGCCAGCAGAATTGCCATCCTGCGCGGCTCTGGATCTTTATTGAACAGCCATAGCGCCGGCACAAGGGCCATCACCAAGAATGCCGCGCCCGCGCATACCCTTCTTACTCTGGACGCCCTAGTGTCCATGAGCGCGCTATCGATCCGCATCAGCCAAAATCCTCGCGAATCCTGTCCATAGCCGATCCACGCTCTCCTGCTACTCTCCTCGCCGCACTCTCTTTCCCGTCTTGCGCGCCTTCTTCAACATCCGACACCCCGTCCTTTGCGTAATTCGCAGCAACACCGCTGATCAGCGGTGTGCTGGAAGCGAAGGCGGTATCGATCGCGAACTGCTCGTGTTCTGGCCGATCCTGACTGTAGGCGAAGTCATTCTCGTTCCTCACGCCGCGAGCTATGTCATCGAATCCCCGATCAAATGCTCGCGCTCCACCCGCAGCACCGCCCGCAGCACCCCCAGCAATACCTGCGATCACAGTTTGCTCGAGGTTGAAGTCCTCACCCTTACGCGCATTATCGACAGTGTCCCCGGCCATCACGCCTGCCGCACCACCAACAGCGTTACTGACTATCTCTTTGCCGCCCACGGCTGTTACGGCTTTGCTCGCTGCAGTGCCAACCGTCGCACCGGCGAGGCCACCGATCATGTTCGTCTGTACTTCCCAGCCCTTACCGCTGAGCTGGCTAGTAATCATTCCTCCTGCAGTTCCACCAGCCCAGTTGAGCAGGCCCTCGGCTATGATTTTCCCAGGCTTCCCCGCGTTATAAAGCCGCCGGAAGATGTTGGAGATGCCTCTCAGTAGTCGACCGAGTCGACCAGCGGCATCAAGAGCCCTGGTAACCAGCATCGTGACTCGCGCGGTACCTGCGGCTGCCGACACGCCCAGCGTAAAGAACGACATTCCCACCGAGACGGCAACAGAAATTCCTATTTCCACATAAATGTCATGAATTTCCTTGTTGACCTCACGGATGCTGTCTGCGGCTTCCTCGAGACCCTTGGCAGCCTCTTCGAAGTCAACGGTCACATCACGCACTGCAACCGCGAAATCGTCCCAGTGTTTTTCGAAAGCGTTGGCGGCCTCCCCACGCCACGTATCTCCGACTGTTCTCTTGACTTCCTTGTCCAGATCCCTGACGAGACCTTCGACGTCGGTCTTCAGCTTGCGCCAAGCTGCGGCGGCTGCTTCCAACTCGTCCGGACGCCCACCGGGGTTGATGACCTCGATGCCGAGTTCAATAATCTCCTCGGCTGCCGACTCATTGCCACTCACTTCTGTCCACCGCCAGGCTTGCCGAACAGGGCCGCAAGGTCACCATCGGTCACCTCTGTATCGCGGTTCACTTTCCTGAGGGCATCCGCGATCGCATCCAAATGTTCATGAACGACCCGCATCGCAGCAGCGACATCAGTGGAATAGCCAATGTAGGCAGATGTCACCTCTTTTGATTCGGTGAGGACACCGAAACCATCGCTGATGGCTTCCCCTCCTGTCGCTTCTTGGAACTCCTTGAGATATGCACGCAGGTCGTACGCGTATAGCTCGAACTTACGCGCCAAGTTCCTTCCCGCTCCGGGGTCGTAGAACGAAGTCTCACCGTCAGACACTCCCGCTGCCCTCTTCTGTGCGTGTTGTAGGACCTAAGGCGATAGGTGCTTGCCGCACCATTGCGCAGTGAGTTCGCACCATCTACTCCATCTCTCCCCTATGCCAACGATGCCGACGACGAGACGATCAGATCCATTGAGGTAGATACCCTTTCGTTCTCTGGTTACTGCGCTGCGCTGTCGGTGTCTCCGGGCGCCTTGCCCTACAGCTGCCTCGAAGCAGCCAGCCCTCCCCGTGGGCGCGTGCTGGGGTACCCGTCGTCGTAATAGCTCAGTAGGGGAAACGCACTGCCGTACCCATGGTCTGATGTGACAACGGGTACGGCCGCGCGCTTACGCGCTTTTTTGCCTCGATCGAGGGATGCGGTGAGATTTCGAGCCATGGCTCGGCTCGGTTGGAGTGTTGAGGTTGACCGCGCCCCGCGACAGGCGATCGGTTATGCCGCGCGAGGTGCCGGGAACAGTGGCACCTCGCGCTTGGCAGACGTGACAGTCAGGGAAGCAGGGGCGCGCTGTCCGCTTACCGGTCGGTCGGAAGGTCGCCTTTACTGTCCTTGGCGCGGGGGCTGGCCATAGGGGTTGGGATACTGCTGTGAGACTCCGGGCGAAGCAGGGTAGTCCTGGTGGGAGTACGGCTGATGCCCCGTCGGAGGCTGGGGCGGGTAGCCAGCGCCCGGGGGAGGATTCCCACCGCCCGGGCCGCCGGAGCCGGGGCCGCCGCGGTTGCGGCGACTGCGAAGTATTACCAGCACGATGGTGATGACGACCACGATGGCTGCTGCAAAGCCGACGACGAGGACTCCGCTGGAGGACGGTTTCTCGTTCTTCTTGGCCTTTTTCGCGGCCTCGTCCTCAGATATGCTACTGTCGCTCGACGAATTGGGTGACGCGGCACTAGCAAGAGGGCCTTCCTCGGGCCCCTTTGAAATATCCATCGTCAACGCCGAACCGGGGCGGGCAATACCATAGCCCAACTCATCGTCCGGAGCCTCCTTGCCCTCATGATGCAGGAAGGACGCCGACTTGATTAGGCGATTGATGACTTGACCTGCGGTTAGGTCAGGATACTCGGAACGCACCAGGGCGGCGATGGCGGATACATAGGCAGTGGCGTCAGATGTCCCGCTGGCCGTTCCGTAACCGTTGGGCATCGTGGAGTCCGCTACTGGAATATTGACTCCAGGAGCGGAGAGGGTGACGCCCTCTCCGGTGTTCGAGTTACTCCAGGGGTTCAAATTCTCATCGAGGGCGGTCACGGCTACGACGCCCGGTAGCGCGGCGGGGTAATTAACCGTTCCGGCATCATTACCCGTGCCCGCCACGACTACGACATCATGCTCCTGGGCGTAAGCGATCGCCTCTGCCCCATCTGAGCCAGGGTACGAGTTAGCGTCATTGAATGAGAGGTTAATAACTTCGGCGCCTTGGTCCACTGCATAGCGGACTCCTTGAGGCCAGGTCTTCGCATCCATTTCTCCGCCTGCGTCAACACGTACAGGCAAAATTTTAGACTCCGGCGCAAGACCCATCACTCCCGCGGAGTTGTTCGTCCCATGGCCGTGACCAGCGATGAGACTTGCCATACCTGTCCCGTGCCCATCGCTGTCCTCGTGAGGATCGCTGCCGGTGAAGTCCTTGCCCGGCAGCACTTGGCCTGTGAGGTCGGGGTGAGTGGCATCGACTCCAGTATCGACAACGGCTACGGTTACGCCTTCTCCGCGGGAGGTCTCCCAGACCTTCTCGGCGTCGTACACCATCAGAGGCCACTGTGCGTCCCGGACAGCGTCCGCTGACGCAACGGGGGCTGCAGTGAGGAGCAAGGCTCCCGTCAACGCCACGACGCCTGTCGCGGACCAGACTCGCTTGAGACTCAATGCCTTGCTCCTCACTCGGTTTGGCTGGGCACATCAGCCCTTATATATGGGCAGAAGACGCCATCCCGTCCAGCCCATCTGCATACTTACTCGATCGTCCGCGGCACATTGCGATTGCGGTCTTCTTCCGAGATCCAGGTCTCTTCGTCCTCGACCAGGTAGTCGGGACGGTCGCCGCGACTGTTCTCGTCTTCGGGCCGTTGGCTGTTGCGGCGGCCCATACCGCCAGCCATTCCACCAGCCATGGCTCCACGCTGCGAGCCGCCGCGGCTGCCGTGCAGGCCTGAACCGCCTCCGGCACCTGCGCCAGCGATTCCCTTAGCCGCGCCGACCACACCACCGCGGGACTTCGCGAGGGCTCCACGGCCGCCGGCGCCAGCAGCGCCTCCTCGACCGGCCGCACTAGCTCCAGCCCCGGCTCCCATGCCACCAATTCCGGCTCGGCCACCAGCGCCTGCACCGCCTCGACCGGCAACACCTGCTCCGGCACCCGTTCCTCCGACTCCGGCTCGACTCCCAGCACCGCGATTCGCTGTCGCGCCTGCGCCGGTCATACCACCGCGACCACCCGTGATCCCCACGCTTCCACGCCCAGCAGTATTACCACCAACGCCGGATCCGCTGCCGGGGGTCACGATGCCCGGGCCTTGACTCCCACTTGTACCGATGCCTCCACCACCTCCCCCGATGCTGGTGTTCGTTCCGGTGCTGGGTCCCGTCAAGCCGGGAGAGATGCTGTCTACTTTCGTTTTAGTGACCGGCAGTTGCGAGCCTCCCGTGATGCCTTGGGCACGAGGAACAGTGGGAGTTGACTTAATGCTGGTGGTTGGGCCTGCACTCCACGGCTTAGCGGAATTAGCCCCGGCTCCCGGTCCATTGCCGCCAGTAGACGGCATCGAAATCGGAGTAGGCATTGGCACATCCGGATTCGGGGGGAGGAAAGGGTCACGATCGTCAATTGGCGGAAGTCTCGACGTGTGAGCCTTGTAATTGACAGCTAGTTGCTCCATAATCGCCACCCCCTTCAACTGCTCTTCCTTACCCTTTGAAAGGGAGTCGGCGTTCGCCTGGCGGGCGGCGTCCGTACTCACGCCCTTGTTGATGTCCTCGAGGAGTTGCTCGTCACTGCGCCCGTCGTCCCAAAGCCTGTCCCACGCACTGGACCAGCCGGAAGGCACCTCGACCTCCCGCATTTTGGCCATAGAGTTTCGAAGATCATTCTGGACCGCGTGCATCGTTTCGCTGTAGTAGTTGGCCCACGCTGCCCCATCACGAATTTTTTTCATGATGTCGTTGGCTGCCACACGGAAGGCCTCGGCCGCGTCGCCCTCCCAGTGCTCGAGGACGTTCTCGACGGCACTCTGCATCAGACCCGCGACACTGTCTTTAGCGGACACCTGATCCACGCCACCGCTCTTGCCGTCGCCATCCCCACCGGAGAGGATGTTATGGACGGACTTCCAGTGCTGGCTGACCTCGTAGATCCGGCCGGGGTCCGCGTCGAGGATCATGGCACGCAGCTCAGGAATTCCCATGCTCATGAATTCCGTGTCAATCTGGCTGCGATCCGGGCCGCTCATGCCCCCGTCAGGGAGCGATTCGAGCTTCTCGTCGTGCTTGTCCTGGATTCGCTGCTCTCTTGCCTCTTGCTGAGCAGCAATCATTTCAGGGCTCTGGTAGCCGTAACCGTACATTTTTTGACATCCCCTCCGTCAGTGACCGTTCGCCGAACCGCTCAGTGAGCCGCGCCCTTGGACCCGCTGTCGGGAACAGCACTCACGCCCTGCTTGTTCGCCTGTTCCTGGTTGCTGTACTTGTCTCTGACTTTCGAGGTGCTGGTACCGAAGTCGTCGATCAGCTGATGCAGCCCCTTGATCATGGTTTCGATCCTGGTCTTCTGCTGCTGATGAGCGTCGTGGAGGCCGTTTGACTCGAGAAACTTCTCGCTGCCGAACGCCGAGCTAGGGATGTCTGTCTCGTACTTGGCCTTGGTGTTGGCCTTGTCCATGTCCGAGAGGAGGCCGTTGAGCTTGCGGATGACCTCATCCAGCGCGCTCAGATCGACCCGCATTCCGTTACTCATTCCCCGTTGTCCTCTCCCCTGTTACCAATTCCGGTGCCGGCCCCCACTCGCCCTGCAGGGACCGAGGTGCCGAAGTTTTTCGCCTGTCTGTTGCCCAGCTGGCTAGCTCGAGTGCCGGGCACGTCCTGCCTGTCCAGGCCGTCCGGTCCGCTTGCTGCGCCAGTCCCGCAAAGCCACCCCGCTCCCCGCAGCCACCAGCGCCAGCGCCAGCCCCGTGCCCAGTACGTATATGGCGACCCGGCGTTCCCGCTCCGCCTCACTCTCCCCCATGGTCACCGCCATAGGAACGACTCCGCTCGAACCGGTCATCGAGGGCGCGTCCGGTTGAGGGGAGGTTCCCGGTGTAAATTCCTCCGAAAGAGCGGCGACCGGGTCGACGACTCCCCAGCCGATGTAGCGGTTGGGGCCGCCGCTCGGGCGTTGGGCGGTTTCCTGGAGGCGGGTGGCGATCTGGGCCGCCGTCCACTTCGGGTGCTTCTCCTTCAGCAGAGCGGCCACGCCCGCGACGTACGGGGCCGCGAAGCTCGTGCCGTCGGCGGTGCACTGGCCGCCCTGCGGGACCGTGGAGACCATGCCGACGCCCGGGGCCGCGATGTCGACGAAGTCGCCCGCCTGTGAGAAGAAGGCGCGCTCGTCGTTGCGGTCGGAGGCCGCCACCGCCAGGACTCCCGGGTACGAGGCCGGGAAGGTGTCCGCGGACTTGCCGTCGGCTCCGTCGTTGCCGGCGGCCGCCACTATCAGGGCGCCTGCGTCCACGGCCGCTGCCACCGCGTTCCGGAGCCCCGTGTTGTCCTCCTTGTTCGCGGTGTCCGAGGAAATGTTGATGATGCTCGCGCCCTTGTCGACCGCGTACTTGATGGCCTCGGACATGGTCCTCGAGTCGCCCTGCTTCTCCTCGCCACCGGTGTAGCGGATGGGAAGGATCTTGGCGTCGGGGGCCAGGCCCACGAAACCGGTGCCGTTCAGCTGCCGGGCCGCGATGATGCCCGCGACCCGGGTGCCGTGGCCCTCGAGGTCCTGCGTGCCGTCCGTGGAGCCGACGTAGTCCTTGCCGCCGGAGGCCATGGCACCGCGCAGCTGGGCGTTGGAGTCGTCGACGCCCGTGTCGATGACCGCGACCGTGACGTCCTTGCCCGTCGCCTCTTCCCACAGCTGGTCGAGGAGAATGCGCTGGATCGACCAGGGCGTGGACTTGATGACGTCGCCGCCGAAGACGCACTCCGTGCTGGCCGACAGGCCGAAGTCCGGACTGTCGGAACCGGCTTCGGTGTTCGAGTCCGTCAGGCGGGTGGAGACCGTCGGGGCGTCGGTCGACGGCCGGGCAGCTGATGTCGGCGCCGACGCGAGGCAGATCCCGGTCACCGCAAGCACGCCGAAAACCCGCTGCAGTGCGCGGGTCTCACTTCTGCGGTTGCGCGAACGGGTTCTCAGACCCTCCACGTTCAGGTCCCCCATGTTCAGTTCCCCAGGGCTTCTTCGCTGCCTGCGAAGTCGGGGTGTGTATTGGTGTGGCGAGTGTGGCAAGCAGTTGTGGGTGCGGAGGTGTGCCGCGTGTACGGAGCGTGCGTTCTCCGGATCTGCATGGAATCTGCGTAGGTCTGCATGAGATCTGCGTGGGTCTGCATGAGATCTGCGTGGGTCTGCATGAGATCCGCGTAGGTCTGTATGGCATCTGCATGAATCTGCAGGGTGAGATTCCGATTCCGCAGATTCTGTGTGCGGCCCCGAAGCAGAGCTCGGCCCAGCGGACGCCATGGCGTCGGCTGGGCCGATTCTCGTCATCTCATACCCTCGGGTCGCCGACGGGATCAGCCCCAGGTCGCGGCGTTGCTCTTCTCGGTGGCCTGGTAGTTCTCGGCCGCGCTCTGCAGTGCCGTGGAGATCTTCAGCAGGGTCGCGTGCAGGGACTGGGCCGTCTGGTCCCACTCGCGCTGCTTGCGCTGGTAACCCTCCTGCGCCTCACCTTCCCAGGTGTTGGCGACGCGCTTGACCGCGGCCTCGAGGTCGTCGAGCTGCTGCTTGATGCGGCCCGCGGTCGTCTTCACGTCCGTGGAGGCGTTGGTGATGGTCGCGTAATTGACGAGGATCGACATCTTCGTTCCCTTTCAGGGCGTGTCTCGGAAAGACAGTGGAGGTCGGTGGATGTCGATCGGACTGGTTGGAGCCGAGTGGGTAAGACGGAACGGCCGGTTCACGGACGCGTCTATCGGTTCGGGCTCGGCTTTCAGGAGTCCGATCGTGCGAACGGGTCAGGAAGAGTCCGACGGCCCGGTCAGCCGAAGTCGGACATGATCTTGCTGATCTCCGAGTTCTGCTGCTCTTCCGACGCGGAGTAGTTGCTCCGCGTGGAATCCACCGCTTCCTTGATGTCGTTGAGGATGTCGCTCATCCTCTTCGCGTCCGAGTTCCAGCGGTCCTGCAGCTGGCGGTACGACTGGGCCGCCTGGCCCTGCCAGCCGCCCGCGATCTGGTCGATCACTCCGTTGAGACGGCGGATCTCGCCCTGCAGCTGACCGTTCACGGTGTTGATGTCACCGGAAAGCTTGGTGAGTTCGTCCTCTGTTACCCGGAACTGGCCGGCCATGATGAACCATCCCCCATGTTGTCGGTGATCCGGGCGGGCCGTGCGACGGTGCCCGGAGCGGAAAGCATCGCGCTCGCAGAGCTGCACTCCAGAGCGCTGTAAGCACTCTATCGTCAGCCTGTCACTCAGCTACAGGCAAGACCGATCAGTTACACGGCTCACACACTTAAGCGTTCATCTTGTGATCTGCGTAGGGTCTCACCCATAGGTGCACCACTGCGCCTGCCATTGACCGGTCGGCGGGCCGCGGCGCGGCCGCGGTCCGGCTGCCGACCGGCCGTCCGGGCGGGTGCACCGCCCGGCCGACCGGTCATCGGACGCCGGTCACTGACTCTGCTCCTGCGCCGCGCTGCCCGTGTCCAGCGTCGGCCCCTTCGGGATGAACGTCGCCCAGGACTGCGGCACGATCGCCGGGTTGGAGACGTCCTCGTACCCCAGCCGGGTACGTGCCTTGTCCGTCTCGCTCGCCCCTTCCGCGGCCGAGCCCTCCGTACCCGGGTCGCCCGAGCCGCCTCCCGTCGGGGACGAACCGGTGCCGCTCTCCTCCGCCTCGCTGTCGTTGTTCGCCGGCAGCGAGTACCGCAGGCCCGTGTCCGTCAGCAGGTACGTCGCACCGCCGCCGCCCGCCGCGCCCGTGACCTCCTGGAAGAGGAGCCCGGAGCCGGACGAGACATAGGCGTTGAGGGAATCGGCGATCACCCTCTTGGGGTACGTCGTGCCGGCCCAGGCGGCGAGCTGCGGCTTCTTGTCGTCACCGATGGTGCCGTCGTAGACGCTGCACGAGGTGGTGCGGGCCTCGTCGGTCGCCGTGGCCGCGGGGTTGGCCTGCCGCGGCACGGACTGGGGCCAGCCCTTGTCCGCGGAGAAGCTGTCCGCCGCGCCGCCGTTGGCCGCGATGATGGTCGGGGTGTCGACCTGGATGTCGCCGATCGGGTCGGTCCCGTACGCCTGGCGGGCGGTGGTGGATGCCTTGAGCAGGTCGGCCACGAAGGGGGTGACGGCGGCGACCTCGTCCTTGAGGACGACGTAGTACTGGTCGCCCTGTGCGTCCCGCGCCTTGAGGACCCGGCCCACCGTGCCCGCCTCGGCGGGGAGCCCCCGCACCGAGGTCGGCTCGCCGATGGACGGGACGGTCGGGAAGGAGATGACGCCGCCGTCGTTGAGGGTGCGCAGCCACTGCTGGCTCACCGGCTGCGGTTCGGCCGCCGTGCCGATGACGGCGGCGCGCAGCTGCTCCATGGTGGTGCCGTCGAGTTCCGACTCGCCGCCCAGCAGGAAGGCGTTGCCCTCGCCGTCGACCAGGTATTCGCGCGAGGTCGTGGTGTCGACGACGTACAGGGCCTCACGGGAGTCGACCTTCCCGTCACCGCCCAGCGACTTGGCGTCCTCGGCGTCGAGGACGAACACCGCGCGGTCGATGGCGCCGTCCGAGCCGGGCGCCGGGCGTTCGCAGACCGCCCAGGTCTTCGCCTTCTCCGCGTCCTCCTTGGCGGGCAGCCGGTCGGGGGCGTACGGGATGCCGAGTGTCGCGCCGTGCGGGATGCCGCTCTTGTCGATCTCCTTGCCGGGCACCTCGATGACGCTGCCCTTGCCCTTGTCGAGGAGCAGCTTGGCGGAGGCGTAGTTGAGGACGGGATGCAGTGTCTTCGTCCTCTTGCCGTTCGACGTCTTGTCGTTGAGGACGACGTAGCGCGTCGTGGAGTCGCTGTCGACGATGATGTGCTCGCCGGGAGTGTCCCAGCCCTGGGGCGCCGCCGGCTTGATCACGCCCCAGGCGATGAAGCCCAGCACCAGGACGACGCCGACCGCCATGCTGGGCATCACCGTACGGATCGGGCGCGGCGCGCCTTCCTCCGAGCCGCCCGGCGACGGCGCCAGGAACGCCGCGACGGTGCGCTTGCGAGCGAACGTGTAGGCGGCGAGCTCATCCCGACGGTCTGCCATGGTCCCCGTGTCTCCCGTTTGTCATGCTCGTGGTGATGCCCGGTGGTCGGTGGTGCGCGCGGGCGCCGTCCCGTGAGGTCGGTACCACCCGCAGGGCCGGCGCCACCCGCAGGGGCGGTACCACCCGTGAGGTCCGGTACTTTCCGTGGGGCCGGTACGTCCCGTGCGTGGGGCCGGTACGTCCCGTGGGCCGACCGATCGCGTCCGCGCGCGTGACGCCGGTCGTGTTCCGAAGGCCGCTCCGACACCGAGCAGGCACCTACTATGCCTTGCGCCGTCCGGCGGCGGCCCACGAGGTGTGCGGCCGCCCCCGCATCTTCACAGAGCCTCACCACGGTGCCTCCCCATGCCAGTCCGGTCCGTGACAGGCTGGGTCACCTGGGGTTCAGGCGTCCCCTGTGTCGCCTCGTGCGCACCAGCGGGTACCGTGAGCCACTCGCATAGATGATGAGGGCCATCGGCGCCCCTGGCCCGTCGCCGGAATCCCCGACGCCTGTCGCAAGGACGCACGGATTCCGGCCGGCGCAAGGCCACCACTTCGCGAAAGGGATGTCCCGGGGGATGAGCAGCGCTACGAGCACTCGGCGCGGACGCCGCGCACAGCAGCAACAGGGCGATCCGGGCGGCAGACGCGCGTCGACGCCGGCTCCGGCTCCCGCCGCCTCGCCGCGCGCGCTGCCCAGCCCCGGCGGTATGGGCCCGGTGCGCCTGCAGCAGCTCATCCTCGTGGAGCTGGCGGCGGCCGTCATGGTGGCCGCCTGGGCCGCCGGTACGTCCTGGCTGCTGGCCCCGGCCGGTGTCGTGGCGGCGTTGCTGCTCCTCCTGGCGGTCCTGCGCCGGGGGCGCCGGCCGCTGCCCGAGTGGTACGAGACGGCGCGGTCGCTGAGGCGCCGCCGGCGCGAGGCCAAGCTGCCCGTCGCGCCGGGGACGGAGCCCCTGCTGGCCCCCGCCGTGGAGTGCGACCCGGCGCTGCGGACGTACAGCTTCGTGTCCCGTGACGACCGCTCCATCGGCATGATCGGTGACGGTACCTTCCTGACCGCCGTCCTGTTCGTGCAGCCGGGGGACCAGCCGCTGCGTCCCGGCGGCTCCGGACGGCAGCTGCCGTTGCAGCTGATCCACGACGCCCTGGAGGTCGACGGCATCCGCCTCGCGTCCGCGCAGGTCGTCCAGCACACCCAGCCGGCGCCCGCGCCGCACCTCCCCCAGCAGTCACTGGCCGCACGGTCGTACGGCCCCCTCCAGGCGCAGGCCGGTTCGCCGGCGCTCCGGCTCACCTGGGTCGCTCTCAAACTCGACCCGGAGCTGTGTCCGGAGGCCGTCCAGGCCCGCGGGGACGGCGTTCCCGGAGCACAGCGCGCACTGCTGCGGGTGGCGGACCAGTTGGCGAGCCGACTGGCCGGGGCCGGTTTCCAGGCGACCATCCTGGACGAGAACGAGCTGGTGCAGGCGATCGCGACGTCGAGCTGCCTGAACCCGCGGGCCAACGCGCAGCACGCGCAGGACGGCCGGCCGAGCCAGCGGCGCACGGTCGAGGCGGTGCGGACCTGGCGGGTCGACGACCGCTGGCACACCACGTACTGGATCTCCCGTTGGCCGCACATGGGGAACGGCGGTGCGGCGCTGCCCGCGCTGGTCGCGCAATTCACCTCACTGCCGGTGCTCGCCACGACGTTCAGCATGACGCTGAGCAAGGCCGGCGGCCGGGGCGTCTCCCTCGCGGGCCACATCCGCGTGACCGCCCGCGGCGACGACGAACTCGCTCAGCTGGGGCGTGAGCTGGAGCGCGCCGCGAGTGCGGCGAAGGTCGGTCTGGTCCGTCTCGACCGCGAGCAGGTTCCCGGGGCCCTCGCCACTCTGCCGCTCGGAGGTACGTACTGATGTCCCAGCCCACCACGGTCACGGACGCGGGACAGCACGGCCGGTCCACCGGGCGCACACCGGCCCACGTGGCCTCGCCCACCGACACCGGCGTGCTCCCCGTCGCCCACCAGCCGCAGTCACCGCAGCAGCAGCGGCGCATCGTCAGTCCGGGCTTCGGCCTGAGGGGGCCGCGCCGCAACCGCCACGTCGTCACCGCGGACGAGCTCGCGGCCGTCAGCATGCCGATCGGTGACGACGGAGTCATCATCGGTACCGACCCCGAATCACAGCCGGCCGTACTCGGCCTGTCCCGTCCGACCGCCTTCGACATCGTCCTGGTGGGTGGTCTGTGGCTCGCCCAGGTGTTGACGCTGCGCGCCGCCGCGACGGGCGCGCGCGTGGGCGTCGAGACCGGCCGCCCGCAGGCCTGGCAGCAGTTGGCCCAGGCGGCGGGCGGCGGCCAGCAGTGCGTGACGGTCTACCCGGTGGGACGGGTGCCCGCGCAGGGTCCCTCCGTCTCGAGTCCCGTGGTGCTGATCCGGGACTGCGGTATCCGCCCGCCGCGCGGGCGGGTGACCTCGCTGCCCTGGCAGTCCGTGGTGACGGTGCTGCCCTTCGTCGGCGAGCACGCGCCGCGCTGGCTGGCGCAGGCCCATCTGGTCGGCATCCAGCGCATCTCGCCCCAGGAGACCGAGATCGTACGGGACACCCTCGGCATCCCCGGTGAGCATCTCGAGCTCCTCCCGACCCTTCACGACGGCGTCGCTCTGTGGTGCACTCGCAAGCACCACAAGTTCGTCATGACCGAACCCACGGACGCGGAGACGGGCCTGCTCGGCGTGGCCCGCCGGATGGACTGACGCGTCGTCCTCTCCTGAGCGGGTGCGCGTCTTCCGGCTCTCCGCCGCGGGCGCGCGTTCACCGGGAGCGGCTGCGAGCCGGCCACGCCCATGGGGGCTTTTCCGTCACGCCATACGAGTGATTAGGCTTCTGATGATGCGGTGACGATCGCAGTCGCGTGGGATTCGCCACTCGGTCCGCCGGCCCGCGACGACGACCAGCTCAGCAGTGGCTGACCAGGAGGCAAGCAGTGAACAGGGATCGGTCCGAGTACGACGGCGCCAGCCCTTCCTCGGACGGGGACGATCACGAGGTGGATCTCACCGGCGAGTTCGAAATCGTCTACACACCTCCTGCCTGGTACGCACAGAGCACACAAGGGGGCTCCACGGCCGGCGGACAGCAGGACGCCGGGCAGACGTCGCCGCCTCCGCCGAGCGGACCGCCCGTCGGGCCGCCCACCGGTCCCCCAGGGGGTTCCGCGGCGCCGCAGAGTCCCGTACCGCCGCAGGCACCCGCCCAGGGCGCACCGCAGCAGTCCGCGCCGGGCGTCCAGGGCACGCCCGGCGGCAACCAGCCGGGCACGGGTGGCTACGGGTTCCCCCAGCAGCCCGCCCCGGGCCCCGTCCCCACGGCCGACGGCGTGACGGCGCCCGGCGGGTACGGCTATCCCCAGCAGCCGGCCCAACCCCCCGCGGCCGCGCCCGGCTTCCCCGTGCTGCGCCCGGTCGACGAGGACGCCCAGGACAACCAGCCTCCTGCCGCCGCCCCGACGGCGGATGTCCCTGAAGCGCCCGTCCCCGTGCCGTCGGCTCCCGAGCAGCCGACGGGCGAGCTCAACCATGCCGCCGCCGACGCCGAGGCCGCCAGGCTGTTCGGCGGCGGTACCGACGACGAGCAGCCCGCGGAGAAGCCGGACGCCACGTCTGAGCCCGCCGACCCGGCCGGGGCCGCGTCCACGTCCGGCGCGGAGGACGACGACAAGGCCGGCGCACTCTCCACCGCGGACTCACCCGCTTCCACTGCGGACGCTCCCGCCTCTGCCGCGGACGCCCCCGCCTCCGCCGCGGACGCCCCCGCCTCCGTAGATGCCGGACCCGCGCCGGCCGTTGCGGGTCCGGAGGCGGAGACGACGGCGGATCCGTCGTCCGCGCTCCCGCCGCAGGGTCAGCAGCCACCGCCGCCGCCCGCCGTGCCCGCCCCCGCACCGCCCCAGGTCGACCAGGCACTTCCGCCCCTGCCGCAGGGGTACATGCCCGCACACCCGGTCCAGGGAGCACCGCAGCAGGCGGGGCAGGCAGGGCAGCCGGACCAGCAGGCCGCGGCCGCCGCGCAGGCCGCCGCCGGATACGGCTATCCGATGCCCCCCGCTCAACCGCAGCAGCCCGGACAGCCCGCGCACCAGGCGCCTCCGCAGGGCGCGTTCGGCCCGGCACAGCCGCTGCCCGGCTACCCGGCGCCGGGCGGTCAGCCCGCACCGGTGGACCCCCGGTACGCGCACCAGGCCGGCCGGCCCCAGCCGCCCGTACAGCCGCAGCCCGGCCAGCCGCAGCCGCCCGTCGGATACGGCTACCCGTATCCCCCGGCCCAGCCGATGCCGCAGCCGATGCCCCAGCCGCCGGGGCCGGACGGCTACGGCTACCCACCCCACCTCGCCGCCTACGGCTACCCCCAGCCCGGACAGCCGCAGCAGCCGGCATCCCAGCAGCAACCCCCGGCTCAACCGCAACCACAGCCCATCCCCCAGCAGCAGCCTTCCCAACAGCAGGCACCGCAGCAGGCACCCCAACCGCAAGCACCCCAACAGCAGCCCCCTGCCGCTCCTCCCGCCGCCTACGGCAACCAGGGCTGGACCGCCCCGCCCGGCCCGCAGGCGGGGCCGGGTGCGCCGCAGCAGCAGGCCGCGCCCGGTACTCCGCTCGGCTACAACGCCGCCGTGGAGCTCTCCTCCGACCGGCTGCTGCGGAGCCAGCCCAAGGCCCGCAAGAACAACCAGGGCCCGTCACGCTTCAAGTTCGGTGCCAAGAAGGAGGAAGCCGAGCGGCAGCGGAAGCTGGGGCTGATCCGCACTCCCGTCATGTCCTGCTACCGGATCGCGGTGATCAGCCTCAAGGGCGGCGTCGGCAAGACCACGACGACCATGTCGCTCGGTGCCACGCTCGCCACGGAGCGGCAGGACAAGATCCTGGCGATCGACGCCAACCCGGACGCCGGCACCCTCGGCCGACGGGTGCGGCGCGAGACCGGCGCCACCATCCGTGACCTGGTGCAGGCGATCCCGCAGCTGAACAGCTACATGGACATCCGCCGCTTCACCTCGCAGGCGCCGTCGGGGCTCGAGATCATCGCCAACGACGTGGACCCGGCGGTCTCCACCACCTTCAACGACCAGGACTACCGCAGCGCGCTCGACGTGCTGGGCAAGCAGTACCCGATCATCCTCACGGACTCGGGCACCGGTCTGCTCTACAGCGCGATGCGCGGAGTCCTCGACCTCGCCGACCAGTTGATCATCATCTCCACCCCTTCGGTGGACGGTGCGAGCAGCGCCTCGACCACGCTCGACTGGCTGTCGGCGAACGGCTTCGCCGATCTCGTGCAGCGGTCGATCACCGTGATCTCCGGTGTCCGCGAGACGGGCAAGATGATCAAGGTGGAGGACATCGTCGCGCACTTCGAGACCCGCTGCCGCGGCGTCCTCGTGGTGCCCTTCGACGAACACCTCGCGGCGGGCGCCGAGGTGGACCTCGACATGATGCGGCCCAAGACCCGCGAGGCCTACTTCGACCTCGCCGCCCTCGTCGCCGAGGACATCGCCCGTACGCAGCAGGGCTTCGGCAACCCGGGCTCGCAGGTCCAGCAGTCCTGGCAGGGCGGGTACGCGCCCGGGCAGCAGCCCCAGGCGCCGCAACAGCCCTACGGCGAGCAGCCGTACGGGCAGCAGCCCTACGGCCAGCCCGGCGGTGCTCCCCAGCCGGGACAGGCGTGGCAGCAGCCCCCGCAGCAGCAGCCCGGGCCGGGACAGGGCTGGCAGCAGCAGCCGCAGGGGCAGGGCGGCGCCGTACCGCCCGGCTGGACGCAGCAGTAAGCGGACGACGCGGAGGGCCGGCACCGAGACGGGTGCCGGCCCTCCGCGTCACTGCCGCGCGCGGACGTCACCGCCGCGTGAACGCCGCTGCCACCGCACTACTGCAGGTCGAACTCCCCGTCGCGCGCGCCGAGCACGAACGCCCGCCACTCCGCCGCGGTGTACCGCAGCACCGTGTCGGGATCCGCGGAGTTGCGCATCGCGACGGCGCCGCCCTCCAGATAGGCGATCTCCACCCGCTCGTCCTGGGGGCCATCAGGGGAGCCGACCCACTCGGCGCCGCTGATGTCCATGGCGTACAGCGCTTCCTTCTCCTGCTCGGTCGCCACCGGGTCCACTCCGTTCCACCGACCTTACGGACGCGGGAGAGTCTACAACCGGGCCTGTCAGCAGGGGTTTTGCGAAGCGTGGCGGAGCGGTTGAGTATCGGATCGGACAGGATCGGAGCGAACGGGGACGGAATTCGCTCAGCCCGGTCGGCCGTTCAGACGGAGTGCTGCTCGGCCTCGATCAGTTCGCGGCAGCGCTGCACGTCCGCCGCCATCGCCTCCAGCAGCGCTTCCAGCGTGTCGAACTTCTGCTGCCCGCGCACGAAGGCCAGGAAGTCGACGGCGACGTGCAGGCCGTACAGGTCGAGGCCGACCCGGTCGATGGCGTACGCCTCGACGGTCCGCTCGGTGCCGTCGAACTGCGGGTTCGTGCCGACGGAGACGGCGGCGGCCATGGCCTCGCCCTCGACGTGCAGCCACCCGGCGTAGACGCCGTCGGCGGGGACCGCCGTGTGCGGGAGCGTCTCCACGTTCGCGGTGGGGAAGCCGAGTTCGCGGCCTCGCTGCGCGCCCCGTACGACGACGCCCTCGACCCGGTGCGGGCGGCCGAGGATCTCCCGCGCGCCCTCGACGTCCCCCTCGGCCACCAGCCGCCGGGTCAGCGTCGAGGAGAAGGGCTCACCGCCGCCCGCCTCGCCGGACACGAACAGGTCGACGACCTCCACCTCGAAGTCGTACGTCCCGCCCTGCTCGGCCAGGAACGCCACGTTTCCCGCCGCCCTGTGGCCGAAGCGGAAGTTGGGGCCCTCGACGACGGCCTTGGCGTGCAGCTTGTCGACCAGGACCTTGACCACGAAGTCGGCGGGCGAGAGCTTCGAGAACTCCTTGGTGAAGGGAAGGATGAGCACCGCGTCCACGCCCAGCTCCGCCATCAGTTCGGCACGGCGGTGGTGCGGGGCGAGCAGCGGGGGGTGGCTGCCGGGGCGGACGACCTCACTGGGGTGCGGGTCGAAGGTGACCACGACGGACGGGACGCCCAGCTCACGGGCGCGGTCCACGGCGTGCCGGATGATCAGCTGGTGCCCGCGGTGCACTCCGTCGTAGGAGCCGATGGTGACGACGCTGCGCCCCCAGTCCTGGGGGATGTCCTCCAAACCACGCCAGCGCTGCACTGTGACTGCTCCTTGTCGAACGTCGCGAAGCCGAACCCGAACCCGTGCCCGTGATGACCAATACGCATGCTCCTGCGCAGGTCTAAGGGTGCCATGCCGGGGGCTCGCCGTTCGCACCGGCATGGGGGCTGTGACGGGCGGCACGCGCACGGTGGGACGCCGGTCGGCAGGCCGATGATCGGCGGGGCAGATCGTGTGGTGAACGCGCCCCCTTCCGCTCCCTCGGTTCACTCCGAGCGCCTGCCCGTTGGGGTGAATAGTCGCGAGCCGCTGGATACACCTCTGGGAGGGGGGAACCGAGGGGGGACCGTGGAGCGGCGTATCCGGGAGTCCCCGTGATCCGCCGCTCCACGGGCAGGACGTCACCGTCCCCGGCACCGGCAGGCTCCGTCAGCCGAACACGGCGACGCTTCTGGCCTTGCCCCTCTGCTCCTCGACCAGGGCCAGGAAGCGGCCGTCCGGGTCGAAGACCGCCACGGGACCCGCGCCCGCGTACGTCTCGGGCATCTCCAGCCGTACGCCGTTCAGCAGCAGCCGGGCACGCTTCACGTCCACGTCCCAGCGCGGGAACGCGGCGGCGGCCGCCTCGGCGACGGGCATGACGGTGAGGGACTCCTGGAGCTGGTCCAGGGTCCTCGCCGTGTCCAGCCGGTACGGTCCGACGCGCGTCCGGCGCAGGGCGGTGAGGTGTCCGCCCACGCCCAGGCCGGCCCCGAGGTCCCGGGCGAGCGCCCGGATGTAGGTGCCGGAGGTGCAGACGACCGACACGACGAGGTCCAGCACCGGGGTGCCGTCCTCGGCCACGGCGTCCCGGACGTCGTACACGGTGAAGGAGGAGACGGTCACCGGCCGGGCCGGGATCTCGAAGTCCTCGCCCTCCCGCGCCCGCTTGTACGAACGCACACCGTTGATCTTGATGGCGCTGACCTTGGACGGCACCTGCATGATGTCGCCGGTCAGCTCCGCGACGCCGGCGTCGACGGCCTCCCGGGTCACCGCGGAGGCGTCCGTGGACGAGGTGATCTCGCCCTCGGCGTCGTCGGTGACCGTGGTCTGGCCGAGCCTGACCGTGCCGAGGTACTCCTTCTCGGTCAGCGCGAGGTGACCGAGGAGCTTGGTCGCCCGCTCGACACCGAGGACGAGCACACCGGTCGCCATGGGGTCGAGGGTTCCGGCGTGGCCGACGCGGCGGGTCCTCGCGATTCCGCGCATCTTGGCCACGACGTCGTGCGAAGTGAAACCCGACGGCTTGTCGACGATGACAAGGCCGTCGGGCGTGGTGGTCTGCTGGGTCATGCGGTGGTGTCGTCCTCGTCGTCACCCGGCTTCTTGTACGGGTCCGCCTCCCCGGCGTACTTCGCTCCGGAGGCCGCCTCGCGCACCGCCTCGTCGGAGGCGCGCGCCCGGTCGAGGAGGTCCTCGATGGTCCGGGCGGTGTCCGGGAGGGCGTCCGCGACGAAGGTGAGGGTCGGCGTGAACTTCACGCCCGCAGCCCGGCCGACCTCGGACCGGAGGACGCCCTTGGCGCTCTCCAGGCCCGCGGCCGCGGCCTTGCGGTCCTCGTCGTCCCCGTACACCGTGTAGAAGACGGTCGCCTCCCGGAGGTCACCCGTGACCCGGGTGTCGGTGATGGTGACGTGGGAGCCGAGCCGCGGGTCCTTGATCCCGCGCTGCAGCTTCTGGGCCACCACCTCTCGGATGAGGTCCGCCAGCCTCTTAGCCCGCGCGTTGTCGGCCACTGGTCCGTCTCCTCGTTCTTCCTGCTGTTGTTCTGTGTTCCTGGTTCGCGGTCGTTCAGTCGTCCTCGCCGTGGAAGCGGCGCCGCACCGAGAGCAGCTCCACCTCCGGGCGTCCGGCGACCATCCGCTCGCACCGGTCGAGCACGTCGGTCAGGTGCCCCGCGTCACCCGAGACCATGGCCAGGCCGATGCCGGCTCGGCGGTACAGGTCCATATGATCGACCTCCGCCGCGCTGACCGCGAACTTCCGCTGGAGCTCGGCCACGATCGGGCGGACGACGGAGCGCTTCTCCTTCAGCGAGCGTACGTCGCCGAGCAGGAGGTCGAAGGACAGAGTCCCCACGTACATGTGAGTCCGGATGACCCGCCGGTCCGGGATCGATGGCCCCGCCATCCGTATGGGCAGGGACATCAGAACCGTACATCGAACGGGCCGGCCGCTCGACAGGGTTTCCGTGGGGTCTCCGTCCCCCGTTCGCACGCCCCCGGACGGCGTGTGTCCGGGGGCGTGCGAACGGGGCCGAAAGCCGGGTGGGGCCGGCCGGCGGGAACCCGTGTCCCGTCGGCCGACCCCAGCCCGGTTCAGCCTGCCGCAGGCGTCACGCCCGCGGCTTCTCGCGCATCTCGTACGTCGCGATGACGTCGTCGACCTTGATGTCGTTGTAGTTGCCGAGGTTGATACCGCCCTCGAAACCTTCGCGAATCTCGGTGACGTCGTCCTTGAAGCGACGCAGACCCTCGATGTTGAGGTTCTCCGCGATGACCTTGCCGTCGCGGAGCAGGCGGGCCTTGGTGTTGCGCTTGACCTCGCCCGACCGGATGAGCACACCGGCGATGTTGCCCAGCTTGGACGACTTGAAGACCTCGCGGATCTCCGCCGTGCCGAGCTCGACCTCCTCGTACTCCGGCTTGAGCATGCCCTTGAGGGCCGCCTCGATCTCCTCGATCGCCTGGTAGATGACCGAGTAGTAGCGGACGTCCACACCCTCGCGCTCGGCCATCTGCTGCGCACGCCCGGCGGCGCGCACGTTGAAGCCGATCACGATGGCGTCCGAGCCCATCGCCAGGTCGATGTCCGACTCCGTGACCGCACCGACGCCGCGGTGCAGGACCCGGATGTCGACCTCTTCGCCGACGTCGAGCTGGAGCAGGGAGGACTCCAGGGCCTCGACGGATCCGGAAGCGTCACCCTTGATGATGAGGTTGAGCTGCTGGACCTCGCCGGCCTTGAGCACCTTGTCCAGGTCCTCGAGGGAGACGCGGCGCGTGCGCTTGGCGAACGCGGCGTTCCGCTCGCGAGCGGCGCGCTTCTCGGCGATCTGACGGGCCGTACGGTCCTCGTCGACCACGATGAAGTTGTCGCCCGCACCCGGGACGTTGGTCAGACCCAGGACCTGGACCGGCGTCGACGGGCCGGCCTCGGCCACGTTGTTGCCGTTGTCGTCGAGCATCGCCCGGACGCGGCCGTACGCGTCGCCGACCACCATCGTGTCGCCGACCCGCAGCGTGCCTCGCTGCACGAGCACCGTGGCCACGGCACCGCGGCCGCGGTCGAGACGGGACTCGATGGAGATGCCCTGCGCGTCCTGCTTCGGGTTGGCCCGCAGGTCGAGCGAGGCGTCGGCCGTCAGGATCACGGCCTCCAGCAGCGAGTCGATGTGCAGACCCTGCTTGGCGGAGATGTCGACGAACATCGTGTCGCCGCCGTACTCCTCGGCCACCAGGCCGTACTCGGTCAGCTGACCGCGCACCTTGGTCGGGTCCGCGCCCTCGACGTCGATCTTGTTGACCGCGACGACGATCGGCACGTCGGCCGCCTTGGCGTGGTTGAGCGCCTCGACCGTCTGCGGCATGACGCCGTCGTTGGCCGCGACGACCAGGATCGCGATGTCGGTCGACTTCGCACCACGGGCACGCATGGCGGTGAACGCCTCGTGACCCGGGGTGTCGATGAAGGTGATCTTGCGATCCTCTTCGTTGACCTCGGTCGTGACCTGGTAGGCACCGATGTGCTGGGTGATGCCGCCGGCCTCGCCCGCGATGACGTTCGTCTTGCGGATGGCGTCGAGGAGGCGGGTCTTGCCGTGGTCGACGTGACCCATGACGGTGACCACCGGCGGGCGGACCACGAGGTCCTCCTCGCCGCCCTCGTCCTCGCCGAACTCCAGGTCGAAGGACTCGAGCAGCTCGCGATCCTCCTCCTCCGGGCTGACGATCTGAACCGTGTAGTTCATCTCGTCCGCGAGGAGCTGGAGCGTCTCGTCGGAGACGGACTGGGTCGCGGTGACCATCTCGCCGAGGTTCATCATGACCGCGACGAGCGACGCCGGGTTGGCGCCGATCTTCTCCGCGAAGTCGGTGAGCGACGCACCGCGCGACAGGCGAATGGACTCGCCGTTGCCGCGAGGCAGCATCACGCCGCCGACCGACGGGGCCTGCATGGCCTCGTACTCCTGGCGCCTCTGCCGCTTCGACTTGCGGCCGCGGCGCGCGGGACCGCCGGGGCGGCCGAAGGCGCCCTGCGTGCCACCACGGCCACCCGGACCACCGGGACGACCGCCGAAGCCGGGACGGCCACCGCCGCCGCCGAAGCCGCCGCCACCACCACCGGGACGACCGGCGAAACCGCCACCGCCACCGGGACGGCCGGCGCCACCGCCACCGCCCGGACGGCCGGCGAAGCCGCCGCCACCGGGACGGCCGGCGCCGCCGCCGGGACGACCCGCACCGCCCGGACCGCGGCCGCCGGGGCCACCGCCGGGACGCGGGCCGGCAGCGGGACGCTGCGGCATCATGCCGGGGTTGGGACGGGGACCGCCGGGGCCACCGCCGGGACGCGGGCCGCCCTGCGGACGGGGCATGTTGCCCGGCGAGGGACGGGGACCGCCCGGAGCCTGCGGACGCGGGCCACCGGCCGCACCCTGCGGACGGGGACCGCCACCCTGGCCGGCCTGCGGACGCGGGGCGCCGCCCGGGGCACCGGGGCCGCCGGGACGCGGGGCTCCGCCGCCCGGACGGGGCGCCTGCGGGCGCGCCATGCCGGTGGAGCCGCCGGAGGTGAAGGGGTTGTTGCCCGGACGCGGGCCGGCCTGACGGCCGCCGGGACGCGCGCCCTGGCCCTGGCCGCCGCCGGGGCGCTGGCCACCGGGACGCGGGCCCCGGTCCTGGCCGCCGGCACCACCCGGACGGGCACCGGGCTTCGGGCCGCCGGGACCCGGACGGGCGCCGGGACGCGGACCCTGGTTCTGTCCCTGTCCCTGACCCTGGCCCGGAGCCGGGGTCGGCGACGGGGGCGCCGTGAACTCGGGCGCGCTCGGGGCCGGAGCCGCCGGGGCGGGCTTCGGTCCGGGACGCGGGCCGGGGGTGGGACGCGGGCCCGGGGCGGGCGCCGCCGCAGGCTTGTCGGCCGTGGGGGCCGCGGGCGGCTTGGGCGCTGCCGGACCCGGGCGCGGCGCGGCCGGGCGTGCGGCCTGCGCGGGGGTGGGCGCCGCCGGCCTCGCCGGGGCGGCCTTGCGGGGGGCCGCCTTGGCGCCCCCGTTGCCCTGCTGGAGGGCGTCAGTCAGTTTGCGTACAACGGGCGCCTCGATCGTCGAGGACGCCGAACGGACGAATTCACCGAGTTCCTGGAGCTTGGCCATGACGACCTTGCTCTCTACTCCGAACTCCTTGGCGAGTTCGTATACCCGGACCTTAGCCACTTCGCTCCTTTGAGGTCCGGGTTGCGTCCGGACCGTCGCTACTTCATGGGCGTACTCATCGCGTACTCATCGAGTGCTCATCGCAATCTCGACCTGCTTTCAGACTCGCGAGGTACCAGAGCCGCACGGGGTTCCGTGCGGCACGTCTTACATGTCGCTTGCTCGGCAACTGTCCGCCTGCTCGACGTACGAGCGCAACGCCTTTGTGTCGAGCGGACCCGGGACGCGCAGCGCCCGTGGGAACGCCCGGCGGCGTACCGCCTGGTCGAGACAGACAGGGGCGGGGTGTACGTACGCACCCCGGCCGGGCAGCGTACCGCGAGGATCGGGAACGCAGTGCTCCTCGACCGCCACGATCCGCAACAGGTCGGCTTTTGCCGCTCGCTCCCGACACCCCACACAGGTGCGTTCAGGGCGTGCCCGGGCGAGCGTCCGGCCAGACACGCTCAAGTCTACCTCCCCGCGCCGACCCCATCCCTTTGGGGCGGGTATCGAACAGTTGCCGTGCACAAATGTTGACGTGATCTGAGCGCGTCACGGCTCGGATCTATTCCCGGCCGGCCCGCGGAGCGCGAGGTCCGGCCGGGTGACCGGCCGGCGTCAGCCGGTCTGCTGTTCGGTGTCCGGACGGATGTCGATCCGCCAGCCGGTGAGCCGGGCCGCGAGACGGGCGTTCTGCCCCTCCTTGCCGATCGCCAGCGACAGCTGGTAGTCGGGGACCGTCACGCGCGCGGAGCGGGCCGCGAGGTCCACGACCTCGACCTTGGAGACGCGGGCCGGGGAGAGGGCGTTCGCCACCATCTCGGCCGGGTCGTCCGACCAGTCGACAATGTCGATCTTCTCACCGTTCAGCTCGCCCATGACGTTGCGCACCCGGCCGCCCATGGGACCGATGCAGGCGCCCTTGGCGTTCAGGCCACTGCGGGTGGAGCGAACCGCGATCTTGGTGCGGTGACCGGCCTCACGCGCGATGGCGGCGATCTCCACGGAACCGTCGGCGATCTCCGGCACCTCGAGCGCGAAGAGCTTCTTCACGAGGTTGGGGTGGGTGCGGGAGAGCGTCACGGAGGGACCGCGCACACCCTTGGCCACGCGGACGACGTAACTGCGCAGGCGCATGCCGTGCTGGTACGACTCGCCCGGGACCTGCTCCTGCACCGGCAGGATGGCCTCCAGCTTGCCGATGTCGACGAGCACGTTCTTCGGGTCGCGGCCCTGCTGGACGACACCGGTGACGATGTCGCCCTCGCGGCCGGCGTACTCACCGAGCGTGGCGTCGTCCTCGGCGTCCCGCAGGCGCTGCAGGATGACCTGCTTGGCGGTGGTGGCGGCGATGCGGCCGAATCCGGACGGTGTGTCGTCGAACTCGCGCGGCTCCTGCCCCTCCTCCAGGTCCTCGGGCTCCTCCTTCGCCCACACGGTCACATGGCCGGTCTCCCGGTTGAGCTCCACGCGCGCGTGACGGCGGCTTCCCTCGGTGCGGTGGTAGGCGATGAGGAGGGCCGACTCGATCGCCTCGACCAGCAGGTCGAAGGAGATCTCCTTCTCCCGTACCAGACCCCGCAGGGCACTCATGTCGATGTCCACGGCTACGCCTCCTCCTCTTCCTTCATGTCAACGAACTCGTCGTCGCTCTTGTCGGTGTCGTTGGTGTTGTTGATGTTTTCGGTGTTGCCGGTTCTGTCGGGCCCACGGTTGAACTCGACCTGCACGCGCGCCTTCTCGACGTCGGCGAGGGCCAGCCTGCGCGTGGTGGCCTTGCGGCCCTTCACGCCGGGGACCTCCAGGTCGAGGCCGTCCTCGTCCACGGCGAGGATCCTCGCGACCAGGTCACCGCCCTCGCGCAGCTGGAATCTGACGAGGCGGCCGGTGGCCCGCACGTAGTGCCGGTGCTCGGTGAGGGCGCGCTCGGCGCCCGGGGTGCCGACCTCGAGGGTGTACTCGCCCTGGCCCATCGCGTCCGTCTCGTCGAGCCTGGCCGAGAGCGAGCGGCTCACCTCGGCGACGGCGTCCAGATCGGCGCCCGTGTCGGAGTCGACGACGACGCGCAGCACACGCTTGCGGCCGACCGAGTCCACCGCGATCTCCTCGAGATCCAGGCCCTGGGAGCGTACGAGCGGTTCGAGCAGTTCTCGCAGCCTCTCGTTCTGGGTGGTGCTCATCCGGGTGACTCCTCGGCCGCGTGTGCTGTTGTGGGAAGGTCGCGTGTCAGGTCAAAGGGTATCCGGTCCCGGGGGGTGTTGCGGTCCACCCGGGCCCCCTCCCGGTCCGCCGGGCGGCGCGCTGACAGCCGGTGCGCCAGTGCGCAGGTACGGTGATCACACGTCAACCGCTCTTCCGTTCGTACGACTCTGCCGAGGACGCCTGCCGTGCCGTTCACCCTGCCGCCGCGCACCCCTGGAGGGCCGCGCAGAAGGAGTCTGCTCGCCACAGCCGCGGGCGCGGTGCTGCTCGCCGGCTGTACGTCCGGGCCGGGCCCGGAGTCCGCCGAGGGCGACACCCGGGCCGCCGAGCAGGCACGCGCGCGCGTGGCCCGCGACAGCACGGCGCTCGCCGAGCGGTACGCGGCCGTGCTCGCCGCCCATCCGCAGCTGACGGAGCTGCTGACCCCGCTGCGGGACGAAGTCGTACGGCACGTGCAGGCCTTCACGGACGGCGCGGCCACCGGCACCCCGTCCCCGGCGTCGGCTCCGGCGTCGGCCACGCCCCCGGCGGCACCGTCCGCGGTGCCCGCCGACGCGGGCGCCGCGCTCGCCGAGCTGGCGACGGCCGAGACGCGGCTCGCGGACCGGCGGATCAAGGAGCTGCCGGAGGTGCCCGGCGAACTGGCGCGGCTGATGGCGTCGGTGGCGGCCGCCGGAGCGGGTCATGCGTTCCTGTTGCGGGAGGGTGCGAAGTGAGCGGAACGGCCGGCGGGGTGGGCGCGGCGCGGAAGAGGGAGGAGCTCCGCGCGCTGCAGGCGGCGCTCGCGGCGGAGCACGCCGCGGTGTACGGGTACGGGGTCGTGGGCGGCCGGATCGGCGAGGGCCGGCGGGCCGATGCGCGCGCCGGGTACGACGCCCATCGCGCCCGGCGCGACGAGCTCACGCGCGCCGTGCGCGACCTGGACGGCAGCCCGGTGGCCGCGGACGCCGCGTACGCGCTGCCGTTCGCCGTCGAGGACGCGGACGCCGCCGTACGTCTCGCCACCGAGTTGGAGGAGCGGGTGGCCGGGGTGTACTCCGATCTCGTGCGGGCGTCCGAGGGTGACCGCAGGCGTGCGGCGGCGGAGGCGCTGCGCGAGGCAGCGGTGCGCGCCGTGCGGTGGCGGAACGGGAGCGTAGCCTTCCCTGGTCTCGCCGAACGGGCGGCCTCACCGGCCCCGTCGGCGACATCGCACCTGTGAACGCGACCTGGAAGGGGACGACTCGCGCATGGCTTTCGAACCGCCGCGGCGTGTCGTGCGGGCGCTCGCCGAGGCGCCGCACCACGGGGCCGACGAGGCCGGCGACTGGCTGGAACGGCTCCCCGAGCTGGTCCGGCGGGCGGTCGGGCCGCGCGAGCTGACCGTCGAACGGGTCCAGGCCCCGGGCGGGCGCAGCAGCGTCGTCCTGCTCGTGCGGCGGCCCGACGGCACCCCGGCCGTACTGAAACTGGCACCGCCCCGGGCCCGGCCGGCGAGTGAGCGGGCCGCGCTCCGGCACTGGAACGGGCGGGGCGCGGTGCGGCTGCTCGACGACCCGCGGGAGGCCGAGGGGGAGATCCTGCTGGAGCGGCTGCGGCCCGATCTGTCCGTACGGTCCCTGCCCGAGGCCAAGGCGCTGCTGGAGGCCGCGGGGACGCTGCGCAGGCTGTGGGTGGAGCCGCCCGGCGGGCACGGTTTCGAGACCGTCGGGGCGCGGACCGGCCGGCAGGCGGAGGCCATGCGGGCGGGCGTGCCCGCGGCAGCCGGCACCGCCGACGTGGCGCCGCTGGTCGACGCGGCGCTCGCCGTCCGCGAGGAGCTGCTCGCCGCCCCGCCGGAGGAGCGGCTGCTGCACGGCACGTTCCGGCAGAGCAAGGTGCTCGCCGGGGAGCGCGTGCCGTGGCTGGCCGTCGGTCCCGACCCGGTGGTCGGCGAGCCCGCCTTCGACCTGGCCCGGCTGGTGCGGGACCGGGTGGAGGACCTGATCGCGTCGCCCTCGGGGGCGAGCATCACGCGGCGCCGGGTGAAGCGGCTCGCCGAGTCGCTGGAGGTGGACCAGGAGCGGCTGCGCGGCTGGACGCTGTTCCGGGCCGTGGAGTCGGGGGTGCGGGCGCTGCGGGTCGGCCGGGCGCAGGACGCGGAGCTGCTGCTGGAGTTCGCGGGCTGGCTGTAGCCGCCGTGAGCGGCGCGGGTACGGACGAGGGCCCCCGCCGCGGGTGCGGCGGGGGCCCTCGCGCGTGACGGTCACTCCGACAGCCGGGCGATCGCCTCGTCCACGGTCAGTTCCTCGCGCTCGCCGGTGCGGCGGTCCTTCAGCTCCAGGACGCGGTCGCCCGCGCGGCGGCCGGCCACCAGGATCTTGGGCACGCCGATCAGCTCGGCGTCGGTGAACTTCACGCCCGGGGAGACGCCCGCGCGGTCGTCCACCAGGACCCGTACGCCCGCGGCGCCGAGCGTCTCGGCGACCTCCAGCGCCAGCTCGGTCTGCAGGGCCTTGCCCGCGGCGACCACGTGGACGTCGGCCGGGGCGATCTCCTTGGGCCAGCACAGGCCCTGCTCGTCGGCCGTCTGCTCGGCGAGGGCGGCCACGGCGCGGGAGACGCCGATGCCGTAGGAGCCCATGGTCACGCGGACCGGCTTGCCGTTCTGGCCGAGCACGTCGAGCTGGAAGGTGTCGGCGTACTTGCGGCCCAGCTGGAAGATGTGGCCGATCTCGATGGCGCGGTCCAGCTTCAGGCCGGTGCCGCACTTCGGGCAGGGGTCGCCCTCCTCGACGACGACCACGTCGAGGTACTGGTCGACCTCGAAGTCGCGTCCGGCGACCACGTTCCTCGCGTGCTTGCCCTCCTTGTTGGCACCGGTGATCCAGGAGGTGCCGGGGGCGACGCGCGGGTCGGCGAGGTAGCGGACCTTCTCCAGGCCCTGCGGGCCGACGTAGCCGCGCACCAGGTCCGCGCGGCCCGTGAAGTCCTCGGCGGTGACGAGCTCGACGACCGCCGGGGCCAGGTGCTCGCCCAGCTTGCCGAGGTCGACCTCGCGGTCGCCGGGGACGCCGACGGCGACGATCTCGCCGTCGACCTTCACCAGGAGGTTCTTGAGGGTGGCGGAGGCCGGGACGCCGAGGTGCTCGGCGAGCGTCTCGATGGTCGGGGTGTCGGGGGTGTCCAGCTCCTCGACCGCCGGGTGCTCCGCGCCCTCGACCGGCTTCAGCGGGAAGGTGACCGCCTCCGTGTTGGCCGCGTAGTCGCAGTTCGGGCAGTCGGCGAAGGTGTCCTCGCCGGCCGGGGCGGGGGCGAGGAACTCCTCCGACGCCGAGCCGCCCATGGCGCCCGAGACGGCGGAGACGATGCGATGGTCCAGGCCGAGGCGCGCGAAGATCTTCTGGTAGGCCTCGCGGTGCAGGCGGTAGGACTCCGCCAGGCCCTCGTCGGTGGTGTCGAAGGAGTACGAGTCCTTCATCTGGAACTCGCGGCCGCGCAGCACGCCCGCGCGCGGACGGGCCTCGTCCCGGTACTTCGTCTGGATCTGGTAGAGCATGACCGGCAGGTCCTTGTAGGACGTGACCTGGTCCTTCACCACGAGGGTGAAGATCTCCTCGTGGGTCGGGCCGAGCAGGTACTCGCCGCCCTTGCGGTCCTTCAGCCGGAAGAGCTGGTCGCCGTACTCGTCCCAGCGGGCGGAGGCCTCATAGGGCTCCTTGGGCAGCAGGGCCGGGAGGAGGACCTCCTGGGCGCCGATCGCGTCCATCTCCTCGCGGATGACGCGGGTGATGTTGTCGAGGACCTTCTTGCCGAGCGGCAGCCAGGTCCAGATGCCGGCGGCGTTGCGGCGCACGTAGCCGGCGCGGACGAGCAGCTTGTGGTTGAGCGTCTCGGCGTCCGCCGGGTCGTCACGCAGTGTCTTGACCATCAAACGGGACATGCGCTGGACCTGGGCCATGTTTCTCGACTCCTGCTGCGTAAGGGTGATGGCCCCGAGGTTAGCCCCGCGGTGCGGGGCGGCGGAAATCGATAACCCGCGCGGGGGCGGTGTGCCCGGCGGTCACCTGCGGCGCAGCGGCAGCGGGGCGCCCATCACGGCGTACGGCATCGGAGCGCTCGGGAACAGCACCTGCCGGGCCAGGTCCACGTAGCCGAGCGAGTGGTACAGGCCGCGGGCGGGGCTGTCGGTGTCGATCGCGGAGAGGATCGACCGCGGTTCGGCGGCGCCGTCGGTGATACCGGTGATCAGGGCGCGGCCGACGCCCCGGTTCTGGTGGCGCGGGTGGACGTGCAGTTCGGTGATCACGAAGGAGTCGTTCAGCCAGGACTCGTGGCCCTGGGCGCGCAGGTACGGCTCGACGACGGTGGACCACCAGTGCGTGCGGTCGTTGGGCATGCCGTAGACGAACCCGACGAGACCCCCGCTCGGGGTGGTGGCACCGAGGGCGCGGGCGCCCGGGTGGGTCAGGTGCCGCAGGACGATCTGCCGCCGGACGGCCACCTCGTCGGCGCCGAGCCCGAACGCCACGGCCTGCACGGCGAGCGCCTCGTCCACGCGCGCGGAGAGGTCGACTGGGCCGATCACGATGTCGTCGGAGTGGTGGTGTGCGTGACCGGGAAGGCGCATGTGGGGAGAGTACAGGGGGGCGCGGGCCGTCGTCGGGGGGCGGGTTCCCTGTGGGCGTCGGGGACGTGGCGGAACCGGGCGGGCCCTCAGAACAGGACGCTCATGAACGCGCCGACCTCCTGGAAGCCCACCCGTCGGTAGGTGCGCCGCGCGGGTGTGTTGAAGTCGTTGACGTACAGGCTGGCGACCGGGGCGACGTCCGCCAGGGCGTAGCGCAGGACGGCGGCCATGCCGGGTGCCGCGATGCCGCGGCCGCGGTACTCGGGTGCGACCCACACGCCCTGGATCTGGCAGGCCCTGGGGGTGGCCGCGCCGATCTCCGCCTTGAAGACGACCCTGCCGTCGTCGTCGATCCTGGCGAAGGAGCGGCCGGAGCCGACGAGTTCGGCGACGCGGGCCTGGTAGAGCAGTCCGCCGTCGCCGGAGAGCGGGGAGACGCCGACCTCCTCGGTGAACATCGCCACACAGGCCGGCATGATCGTCTCCATCTCGTCCTTGCGCATGCGACGCACGTACGGGTCCGGAGCGATGCCGGCGGGGAGCCGGTCGGCGACCATCAGCGGCTGGTGGGCGCGGACCTCGCGGGCGGGGCCCCAGCTCGGTTCGAGCAGCCGCCACAGCTGGGCGGTGGGCTCGGCGGGGCCGACGATCGAGGAGCAGCGGCGGCCGGTGCGACGGGCGCGGTCGGCGAAGGCGCGTACGGCGCGGGGGGTGGCGCAGATGGGCACGAGGTTGGCGCCCGCGTAGCACAGGGACGTGAGGGTGCCGGCCTCGTACCAGCCCCACATCTCGCCGCCGAGCCGCCAGGGGTCGAGGCCCGCGACCTGCACGCGGGACGTCACGAAGGCGTTCGCGACCGGCTCGCGGTCGAGGACGGCGAGCGCGGCGTCCAGGTCACTCGGCTCGAGGACCCTGGTGGTCGTCTGAGTCAACACGTGCGGGGGCCTCATCGTGGGGTTCGCTGATCTCCGCACTGTACCTGGCGGACATGCGGGGTGGCGGAAAGTGGCCTCCGACCAGGGAGGACCGCCTCACGGGGGCTGCGCCCGCGGCCCGGCGCGCACGGGGGGCGGCGGCACCCGGTGGCCCCGAGGCGGGAGCCGGGAAGGCTGAAGGGCGGCCGGAGCGGATAAACGTTCCGGCCGCCCTCTGCGGGACCGGGGTCAGCCCGCCACCGACACCGACGGCTCGCCCGAGGTGACGCCGTCGGCCTGCATCTGTTCGGCGATCTTCATGGCCTCGTCGATGAGGGTCTCCACGATCTTCGACTCGGGCACCGTCTTGATGACCTCGCCCTTGACGAAGATCTGGCCCTTGCCGTTGCCGGAGGCGACGCCGAGGTCGGCCTCGCGGGCCTCGCCGGGGCCGTTGACGACACAGCCCATCACCGCGACG
>NZ_BMQK01000027.1 GCF_014648075.1 Streptomyces ruber
CGCAGCCGGCTCTGTTCGCGTTCGAGGTGGCGTTGTTCCGGTTGCTGGAGTCGTTCGGGGTACGGCCCGACCTGCTGGCCGGGCACTCGATCGGCGAACTCGCCGCCGCCCACGTCGCCGGCGTCCTCGACCTCCCCGACGCCGCCTGGCTCGTCTCGCAGCGCGCCCGGCTGATGCAGGCGCTGCCCCGCGGCGGCGCGATGGTGGCCGTCCAGGCGACGGAGTCGGAGGTCGCCCCGCTGCTGGCCGGCCGGGAGCACGAAGCGGGCATCGCGGCCGTCAACGGCCCCTCCTCCGTGGTGCTGTCCGGCGACGAGGCGGCCGTCGAGGAGACCGCCGGGCACTTCCGGGCCCAGGGCCGCCGGACCAGCCGGCTGAGGGTGTCGCACGCGTTCCACTCGCCGCACATGGACGGGATGCTGGAGGAGTTCCGCACGGCGGCCAAGCGGATCACGTACCACGCCCCGGCCCTCCCGGTGGTCTCCACCCTGACCGGCCGGATCGCCACCGGGGACGAGCTGCGCTCCGCCGACTACTGGGCGGAACAGGTGCGGGGCGCCGTCCGGTTCGCCGACGCCGTCCGCACCCTCCACGAGGAGGGCGCCACGACCTTCGTCGAGACCGGGCCCGACGGGGTGCTCACCGCGCTCGTCCAGGGCGTCCTCACGGACCGGCCGGGCACCACCGCCATCGCCCTGCTCCGCCGTGACCGTCCCGAGCCCGGCACCCTGGCGGCCGGACTCGGACGGCTGCACGCGACCCCGGCGCGCCCCGACTGGTCCGCGTACTTCGCCGGGACCGGCGCCCGCCGGGTGCAGCTGCCCACCTACGCCTTCCAGCACCAGCGGTACTGGGTGGACACCCCCGAACCGCGCGCGGACGCCTCCGACCTCGGCCTCAGGCCCGCCGAGCACCCGCTGCTGGGCGCCGCCCTGCTGCTGGACGAGCGCGACGAGGCGGTCTTCACCAGCCGGCTGTCGCTGCGCACCCACCCCTGGCTGGCCGAGCACACCGTGGACGGCACGCCCGTGCTCCCGGCCGCCGCGCTCGTCGAGCTGGCGATCCAGGCGGGCGACGAGTTCGGCTGCACCACCCTGGACGACCTCACCGCCGAAGCGCCCCTGGCCCTCCCCGCCGACGCGGGCGTGCACCTGCGCGTCACGGTCGGGGCGTCCGACGCCTCCGGGCGGCGGCAGCTCGCCGTCCACTCCCGGCCCGACGACACCGGCGCCTCCTGGGTCCGCCACGCCCACGGCCTGCTGAGCGCCGCCCCGCTCGTCGCGCCCCCGGCGCCGGAGACCACGCCGTGGCCGCCGGCGGACGCGCGGGCGCTGCCCGTGGACGACGTCCGTACGCGCCTCGCGGCGGCCGGCACGGTCCACGGCCCGGCGTACGAGGGCCTCACCGGTCTGTGGGAGCGCGACGGCGAACTGTTCGCCGAGATCGCCCTGTCCGGCACGGCGGCGGAGCAGGCCGGCGCGTACGGGCTGCACCCCGCACTGCTGCACACGGCGCTCCAGCCGCTGCTGCCGGCCGACCGCGCGGCGACGGCCGCCCGGTGGCGCGGCGTACGCCTGCACGCCACGCACGCCACCGCCGTCCGCGCGCACCTCGCCCCGGCCGATGACGGGGGCACGTTCGCGGTCCGCCTCCTCGACGCGGCCGGCCGGCCCGTCGCCGAGGCCGACGCCGTGACCGTACGGCCGCTGTCCGCGGGCGAGGTGGCCACCGCGCGCCTCCGCCCCCACGACGCGCTGTTCGCGACGGACTGGACGCCGGCCGCCGTCCCGCCGGACGCCGGCCGGAACACCCGCTGGGCCGTGCTCGACGCCGCCGCCGGACCGGACACGCCCGCCTACGCGACCGTGGCGGAGGCCGCCGCCGCGATCGGCGCGGGAGCGCCCGTCGACGCGGTACGGGTCCGGCTGGCCTCCGCCCGCGCGGACACCGGCAGCCCGGCGTCGGTCCGGGACACCACCGGCCGGGCGCTGGAACTCGCCCGCGAGTGGCTCGCCGAGGACACCCTGTCCGACGTCCCCCTGGTGGTCCTGACCTCCGGCGCCACGACGGCGGCGGACGGCGACGACATCACCGACCTGGGCGCCGCGGCGGCCTGGGGACTGCTCCGCTCGGCACAGTCCGAGGCACCCGGCCGCATCGTCCTGGTCGACCTGCCGTCCGGCACCGGAGACGTCACGGACGCCGCCGCACCGGCACTGCTGTCCGGCCTGCTCGCCACCGGCGAGACCCAGGCGGCCCTGCGCCACGGCACGGCGCTGCTGCCCCGCCTCACCCGCGTCCGCCCCGAGGCCACCGGCCACGACCCGGTCTGGGACCCGGAGGGCACGGTACTGATCACCGGCGGCACCGGTTCGCTCGGCGCCCTGTTCGCACAGCACCTCGTGACCGCGTACGGCGTGCGGCACCTGCTCCTGGTCAGCCGCCGGGGCCGGCAGGCCCCCGGCGTCGACGAGCTGACGGCCGGGCTGACCGCCCTGGGCGCCACCGTCACGGTCGAGGCGTGCGACGTCTCCGACCGCGCGGACCTCGCGGCCGTACTGGCACGGGTACCGCGCGAGCACCCGCTGACCGGCGTCGTCCACACCGCGGGCGTCCTGGACGACGGGCTCGTCACCGCGCAGAACGCCGAGCGGCTGGACGCCGTCCTGCGGCCCAAGGCCGACGCCGCGTGGCACCTGCACGAGCTGACCCGCTTCGAGAACCTGACCGCCTTCGTCCTGTTCTCGTCCGTCGCCGGCGTGATCGGCGGCCCCGGCCAGTCCACCTACGCCGCCGCCAACAGCTTCCTCGACGGCCTCGCCCGGCACCGCGCCGCGCACGGACTGCCCGCGACCTCCCTCGCCTGGGGCCTGTGGGCGCAGACCACCGGCCTGACCGGCGACCTCACCGAGACCGACCTGCGGCGCATCGCCCGCAGCGGCTTCCGCCCCGTACCCACCGAACAGGGCCCCGCCCTGCTCGACCTCGCACTGCGCCTCGGCCAGCCCGCGCCCGTCGCCACCCCGCTGGACGAGGCGGCGCTGCGCGCGCAGCCGCAGGTACCCACGGTGCTGCGCTCCCTGATCCGCACCCCGCAGCGCGCCGTCGCCCGTACCGCGGCCGACGACGGCACCGGTCTCGCCGAACAGCTCACCGGCCTGGAGAAGCCGGAGCAGCGCAAGGTGGTGCTGACCGCGCTCCTGGACGCCATGGGCGACGTGCTCGGCCACGGCGGCGGCCGGGACCTCGACCCCGGACAGCCCTTCGCCCAGCTCGGTTTCGACTCGCTCACCTCGGTGGAGCTGCGCGGCCGCCTCGCCGCCCTGACCGGTCTGCGGCTGCCCGCCACCCTGGTCTTCGACCACCCCACCCCGGGCGACCTGGCCGACCGGCTGCTCACCGACCTCCTGGGCACGGACGGCGGCACCGGCGACGCCACGGCCCCGGCCGGCGTCGACTTCGCGGCGGACATCCGCCTCGCCGACGACATCCGGCCCGCCGCCGAGACCGTCGCCCCCACCGCCGATCCCCGGGAGGTCCTGCTGACGGGAGCGAGCGGCTTCCTCGGCGCGTTCCTGCTGCGCGACCTGATGCGCACCACCACGGCCCGCGTCCACTGCCTGGTGCGGGGAGCGGACGCGGCGGCCGCGTACGACCGGCTGCGCACGAGCCTCACGTGGTACCGCGTCTGGGACGACATCGACCCCGGCCGGCTCACCGTGCTGGCGGGCGACCTCGCCGAGGAGGGACTCGGCCTGGACCCGGACGTCTACGACGCGCTCGCCCGCACCGTCGACGTGGTCTACCACGCGGGCGCGACGGTCCACTGGCTGCACCCGTACACGGCGCTGCGCGCGGCCAACGTCCGCGGCACCGAGGAGATCCTGCGGCTGGCCGCCCGCCACCGCACGGTGCCCGTCCACTACGTGTCGACGGTCGGCGTCTTCAACGGGTCCCGGGAACCCGGCGTCCCGCTGAAGGTGACCGACCCCACCGGCCCGGCCGAGGCGCTGCCCAGCGGCTACCTGCAGAGCAAGTGGGTCGCCGAACAGCTCGTCGGCCTGGCCCGGGAGAGGGGCCTGCCCGTCTCCGTCTACCGGGTGGACGTCATCTCGGGCGACCGGGACAACGGCGCCTGCCAGACCCGCGACTTCGTGTGGCTCAGCCTGAAGGGGCTGCTCCAGGCGGGGGCCGTGCCGGCCGGCGTCGAGGGCCGCTTCCACCTGCTGCCCGTCGACTACGTCAGCGCGGCCATCATCGGGATCGCCGGCCGGCCGGAGGAGATCGGCGGCACGTACCACCTCTTCAACAGGGACTCGCTGAGCCTGGCCGACTGCGTCTCCCAGCTGCGCCGCATGGGCTACTCCCTGCGCGAGGTGGACCGGGAGGAGTGGAGCGACGCCGTACGGGCCGACCGCACCAACGCCCTCCTGCCCCTCCTGCACGCCTTCGAGCTGATGACCTCGGACACGGACGCGTTCTACCCGCCCCTGGACACCGGTGAGACGGAGGCGGCGCTGTCCGGCACGGGCATCGAGTGCCCACCGCTGACCGCGGAACTCTTCGCCCGCTACGTCGACTTCTTCGTCGAGGAGGGCCACTTCCCGCCGGCCGCCTGACGGACCGCGCGTACGGAGCGCATACGGAAGGGGGCGTCCCGCCGGGACGCCCCCTTCGCCGTGTCGTGCGCCGGTCTACGAGCGGGCCCTGATGAGCTGCGCCATGCTGCGTCCCGTGGTCAGCAGCGGCTCCTCGCTGCGGAAGACCTGCGAGCTCACCTCGGCGCCCTCCAGGGCGGACAGCACGGTGCAGGCCAGCTCCTCGGCGTCCTCGTCGCCGAAGCCGCTGTCACGGAACTTGACGGCCAGCACCTCCTGCCAGTTCCGCAGCGCCTCGGAGCAGGCCTGCTGGATGGGGGGAGTGCGGCCGAGGGTCTCCAGGGCCGTCGCCGTCACCGGGCAGCCGTCGGCCCAGTCCGACTCGCGCAGTGCGGTGGCGAGCACACGGGCACAGTTCTCCACCGCGTCGGCGGGGTCGTCGGAGCCGGCCAGCCCGGCGCTCAGCATGTCGGCGAACTCCCGGTCGCCGTACTGGATCGCGGCGACGGCCAGCTCTTCCTTCCCGCCGGGGAAGAAGTGGTAGACGGAGCCGAGGGTCGCCCCGGCCTCCTGGGCGATCAGCTTGATGCCCGTGCCCTCGTACCCCTGGCGCTGGAAGAGCCGCGACGCGGCCCGCACCACGCGCTCACGCGTGCCGATACCGGCCTCCGCGGGTGAGGTGCTCACGTCCTGCGTCTTCGTCTTCATGCGAACAATCTACTCGGTAGAGCGATCGTTCTAAAAGCCTGCTACATTGATTCCTGGATAGAGCGCTCGTTCTAGTGAGGCGAGCCGGTCGCCGTGTCGCTGCTCCTCTTCATTCCCCTGCCTGGAGCGGCGGCGGGGCGGTACCCCACGACGTGGACTACGCAAGGAGAGCTCCAATGAGCAAGAAGTCGTTGACGCTCATCGGTCTGGGCCCGATGGGCCAGGCGATGGTGAACACCTACCTGGACAACGGCTACGACGTGACCGTCTGGAACCGGACCGCCAGCAAGGCCGAGCCGCTGGTCGCCCGCGGTGCCGTACTTGCGCCCACCGTCGAGGAGGCCCTGGCGGCCAACGAGCTGATCGTGCTCAGCCTCACGGACTACGACGCGGTCTACGCGATCCTCGAGCCGGTCGCGGACCACCTGTCCGGCAAGGTCATCGCCAACCTCACCTCCGACACCCCCGAGAAGGCCCGCGAGGCCTTCAAGTGGGCGGCCAAGCACGGTGCGCAGCACATCACCGGTGGTGTGCAGGTCCCGCCGCCGCTGATCGGCAAGCCCGAGTCCTCCACCTACTACAGCGGCCCCAAGGACGCCTTCGACACCCACGAGGAGGCGCTGAAGGTCCTGACCAACGCCGACTACCGCGGTGAGGACGCCGGTCTGGCCGCGATGTACTACCAGGCCCAGATGACCATCTTCTGGACCTCGATGCTCAGCTTCTACCAGGCCCTCGCGCTGGCCCAGGCCAACGGTGTCGCGGCGAAGGACATGGTGCCCTACGCCGAGATGCAGTTCGCGATGATGCCGCACTTCCTGGGGCTGTACGCGCAGCACGTCGACTCCGCCTCCTACCCGGGTGACGTCGACCGCCTGGCGATGGGCGCGGCCAGCATCGACCACGTCACGCACACGCACGCGGACGCCGGTGTGAACACCACCCTGATGGAGGCCGTCTCCAAGATCTTCCACGCGGGCATGGACAAGGGCTTCGCCGAGAACAGCTTCTCGAGCCTCATCGAGATCCTCAAGAAGCAGGCGGGCTGAGACGGCCGGGTCCGGTCCCCGGGGGTGCGGCCCCGGGGACCGGACCCGGTACCCGTGTACGTCTCATCGGCACCGGCGGGTGCCGATGAGACGTGCGGCGTGCTGGCCGACGGAACGTCAGACCAGCTCGGCGGCCTGCCCGGCCGCCCGGAAGCCGGACTCGATCGCACCCTCGATGAAGGCGCCGTGCCAGCCCTTGGCGATGTCGCCGCCCGCGAACAGGATCCGCCCGTGCGGCTCCTCGATCGCGGGGAACAGCCCGAGGAGCTGGTCGGGCCGGCGCAGACCCCAGCCGCCGCCGGTGTACTGCTGCTTGGCCCATTCCATCGCCCGGTACTCCAGGACGGTGGACCCGGGCAGCAGCTGCTGGACCGCCGACTTGAAGGCGCTCGCGTTGCCGACGTTGAGCGACGGGCCGGTGAAGGCGACGTACAGACGGCCCTTCGAGGTCTTCACCTGCGGCACCATCATCAGGATGGGGGAGCCCTCGCCCGCCTGGGCGACCGACGGCGGGGTGTTGCCCTGGACGTGCACCCACACCTTGGTGGCGTGCGGGATGCCGATGCCCTCGGTGGTGGCCCGCTGGTGGGCGGTCGGCAGACCCGGGTTGAAGGTGATGTTCTTCCACACGTTGGTGGGGATGGCGACGACCACCGCGGGCGCCTTGAAGGTGGCTCCCGACGTGGTCTCGACGGTGACGACCCCGCCCGACTCGGTCACCTTCTTGACCGGGGAGTTCAGCCGGATGTCGGCCTTGGACTCGGCGAGCATCTTCTGCAGCACCGCGATCATGCCGCCCTCGGGGCGCAGGCTCATGGTGGTCGTGTAGTCGCCGTACGTACCGCCGGCGAGCTGGATCCACTGGGCCATGGCGGTGAGCGCGCCCAGGCTGCTCGGGCCGCCGGAGTACACCGACGTCTCGCTGTTCAGCCACTGCTTCTCGGTGGGCGACAGCGACAGCTGGCCGAGCCGGTCGGCCAGCGACAGCGGGTCCACCGACTTCAGGAGGTCCGCGCGGTACAGCGGGTCGTAGGGCCGCTCGAAGTAGTTCTCCGAGCCGGAGTAGAACTCACCCCAGAGCTGGTCGAGAGTGGTCACGGCGTCCGAGGGGTTCAGGGTCTGGAAACCCTGGTCGCCGGGGAGGATGAACTGCTCCGGGACGACGTCCTCGTAGAAGCTGATGCCGTAGCGCTGGAGCTCCTTGTGGATCAGGGGCTGCTGCGGTCCCAGCCAGCCGGCGCCGATCTCGACCTCGGCCCCGGCGTAGGTGGAGGTGAACACCCGCCCGCCGATCCGGTTCTGGGCCTCGAGGACGAGTGGCTTCAGGCCCTTGAGGGCGAGCTCTCTCGCCACGGTGCCGCCCGCGTACCCGGCGCCGATGATGATGACGTCCGCCGATTCGGTCGTCGCGGCCGCCCGGGCCGTGCCCGTGGTGGCCGACAGGAGCGTGGCGCCCACCGCCGTCGCGCCGGCGGCCTTGAGCAGGCTGCGGCGGCCGAGACGGCCTTCGGCCGGAAGGCTGGACTGAGTGCGACGGAAAGACATGTGAAGTACTCCACTCACTGTTGATTGTCGGGTCCTCGCCAGTAGGCTGAGGAATGCATGCCGAATTCAGCGGGCACACGGCATCGGCCGGTCACGGCCGGGTTGTGGTCCGCGCACCGGCATATGGCGCAGAAGCACACCGGGACGAACCCCGTCAGTTCGTCGCGTACGGTGCCGACGGCTTGTGTGCCGGCCTTCTGCGGGCAGGGCGGGTGCCAAGTGAGGTCCGCGCGGTCATTCCCCCGGGAAGCGGCGCGGAAGGCGATGGGAAACGGGCGTCACGTCATGTGCGGGAGGCCGCACTGCCTCCGGACGGGACCGCCGCGTGAGAAGCGATCGTCTGCTGTGTCGGGATGCCCCCGCATCATTCTGGTCATGTTCGTTCCCCCCGTGCAGACCTCGGCGTAAAACGTCCTTGTTCTCCTCCGCCGAGGTGTTGTCCAGAACTGTAGGGGGGCCGCGTCACCGGGTGGACTATTTCCGCCCATGGCTCGGTAATTCTCCGCACATTCAGGTTTCGCGCGAATACTCTGCGGGAAGTCGGCCGTACTCTCCGGGGTCGGTGACGGTGAAACCGGCGGCGGCGTGCCCCGAAACGTCCGGCGAAAGCACGAATGCCCCCGGCTGAAGAGCCGGGGGCGCTCATGGGCGTACCGGGGAACCGGGACACGGGCGGAACGCGCCCCGGTGGAACGGAAGAGGGCGGGGCGCGGTCCGCGGCCGGTCAGATGTAATCCGTACCGGGCTCCAGGCCGAGAAGGACCCGGCCGTGCGCCTCGAGCGAGCTGACCGGGGTCAGCAGGCCGTGCAGGGAGAGCGCGACGATGTCCCGGTAGGCGCGCTGGAACGCGTTGCTCCGGGCGATCGTCGAGGCGGAGCTGATGTTGTACAGCGTCTCGACGGCCTCCTTCGTGGTCTGCACGACGTAGCCGACCTGGCCGCGGACGGCCGCCTTGGCCTCGACGGTCATCTTCTCGCCCGCGTCCTCCGCGCCCTGCATGCTCTCCAGCCAGGTCCGCTGGAGCGCCTCGCACGCGGCGATCTTGTTGGCGGCCGTCGCCAGCTGCACCCAGGTGTGGGGGTGCCGGCTCTGGTCCGTCCACTCGGTGTAGGTGATCTTCTTGCCGGGGAGCCGCTCGACGAAGAGGTCGAGGGCGGCCTTCGCCAGCCCGATGTACACCGGCGCGCAGGTCGCCAGGATGTAGCTGGTGAGGTTGTAATTGCGGCCGTTGACGTTCTCGTTCCACCGGTCACCGGTGGATGCGTCGTACACCCTTCCGTCCACCACGCGGTGGGCCGGCACGAATACGTCCTTGACGGTCGACGTGACGCTTCCCGTGCCCGCCGCACCGAAAGTGTCCCAGTCGTCGGCGACGGAGACATCGGAGATCGGGACGATCGCGAAGAGCTCCTCGTGCCCACCGTCCGGCGTTTCCACCATGGCCGCGCATATGTTCCACTCGGCCCCGCGGACACCGGTGTTGAAACGCCAGGTGCCGTTCAGGACGTATCCGCCGTCGGTCGGCGTCAGTGTTCCGGTGGGCGTGAAACCACCGGAGACCCGTACGGACCCGTTGGCGAAGATCTCCTCCTGCGCCTTGTCCGGATACAGGCTCACGATCCAGGCGCTGGACATCCATACGGAGGCGACCCAGCCGGTCGAACCGCAGCTGCGGGCGATCTCGGTCAGCACCTCGGCCTGGTCGGCCGCGGAAAGGTCGAGCCCGCCGAAACGCTCGGGAACCGCGACACGGAAGACACCCGCGTCCTCGAGCAGTTCGATGCTTTCCTTCGGAATCCAGCGCTCGGACTCGGCGGTGGCGCTGTTCTGCCGCAGCTTGGGAGAGATCTTGCCGATGGCATCCAGCACTGCCGAGAGTTTCGACTGGGATTCTTCCAGGGACGCAGTCATACTGCCTTCTCCCATCCTCACCATGTGTCGTCACATGTGTCGTCGATCGAGGTCGGCGATTTCTCGGGAAACAGCCGCGGCCACCTTATCGGCGATACGTACGAGGCCCTTCCGCGTTCCGGTCACGCCACGGTCATCGGGCCTTCACGGGGTGCTGGGGAATTTCCCGTTACCGGATGATGGGTGCAATATGCCTGCGTTTCTCGTGTGCGCGGCGGTCCGTCGGTGTGGCCGGCCGGGCGCCGCCTCGGGACACCGGCCGCGCCGATTGACGGATTGGCGGCCGACGGCCATGGGCAGAGTGCCCCCCAGTACGTGACATGCGCACGCCACCTTCCCCACAGGAGGTCGACCATGTACGCACGCACCATCGCCCATGGCGTCACCGCCGCCCTCGCGGTGGCCTTCACCCTGGCCGGCAGCCAGGCCCACGCGGCCCCGGCAGGCTCCGGCGACCAGCCCCTCGCGGCCCGTGTCGTCACCTACGACGCCAGTGCCTCGGCGGAGTTCAGGTCCGCCGTCGACCGGGGCGCGGCGATCTGGAACGCCAGCGTGACCGGCGTCCAACTGCGTCCGGTCACCACCGGGCAACGCGCCAACATCCGCATCCTGGCCGACAACGGCTGGCCCCGGGCCCTGACCACCTCGCTAGGCAACGGAACCGTCTACATCGGACGGCAGGCGGTCGACCAGGGCTACGACACGGTCCGTATCTCGTCGCACGAACTCGGCCACATCCTGGGCCTGCCGGACCGCAAGCCCGGCCCCTGCACGAGCCTGATGTCGGGTTCCAGCGCGGGCGTGTCGTGCACGAACCCGTACCCGAACACGGCCGAGAAGGCCGAGGTCGAGGGCAACTTCGGCGCCGCGGCCGCCCGTCCGGCGGGCGCTCCGCGCACCGTGCTGACTGTGGACTGAGCCATGGCGGTGTGCGGGGTCGGCCCGGTCCCGCACACCGCCACCGCCCGCAGGGGCCGAAAGGAGCCGCCGGTCCCGTGCACGCCGTTCAGCCGGCGTCGCGCGTGGCGTCGACCCCCTCGCGGTCGGCGCCGGCGGTGCGCAGGCCCGCCGGCAGGGCGCGTCGGCCGGCTCCGACACGCTCGCGCATCACGTGGTCGGCGCTGTCGCCGTCCTCGTGCCCGAGCCGGTGCAGCGGCCCGCCCCGCCCCTGTGGGTCGCCGTCCACCACCCCGGCTCGCGCCACTTCGCGACGGCGGCCCAGGGGCGCAACCTCATGGTCACCCCGTTGACGAAGGGCGACGAGGAAGTGGTCGACCTCACGGGCGAGTCCGACACCGCGGTGGCCGTCCCGAGGCGCCCCGGCCGGAGCTGACGGTGCCGCGGCACACCCGCATCCACCCCCTCCGGGACCCGCCCGACGGCCGGCGTCCGGCCGGGGAGGCCATCGACCGCTTCCGCCGCGCCTTCGACGCCCGGTCGGCACCGGGACCACTCACGAGCCGCCGAGCGGCCGTGGACGCCGATGCCGCCGACGGGAGCCGTCCAGGGGGTGGACACCCGGGGAACAAGGTGCGTATTGCATCTACTCTGCCCGTGTGTCCCGCGTGCGGAAAGGGGTCCGGACATGACCGAGAAGCCGACCGAACCGACGCCGAGCGGCCAGGACGTGGTCGTGGCCCTCCACGACGTCGGTGTGCGCCGCCACACCGGCGACCGGGCCATCCTCTCCGATGTCGACTGGACGGTACGGGCGGGGGAGCACTGGGCCCTGCTCGGAGCCAACGGCGCCGGCAAGACCACCCTGCTCCGGCTGCTGGGCGCCCTGATGCATCCGACGTCCGGGAGCGTGGAGATACTGGGCTGCCGGCTCGGCCGGGTCGACGTACGCGACCTGCGCGCCCGCATCGGCCATGTCACCTCCGCCCAGCGCGTACCGCAGGACGCCGTCGCGCACACCGTCGTCCTGACCGGCCACAGCGGCACGGTGCAACCGCTGTGGCGGACGTACGACGACGAGGTGCGGCAGCGCGCCCACGCGCTCCTCGCGGAGCTGGAGATCAAGGAGTTGGCGGACCGGCCCTACGGGGTGTGCTCCGGCGGGCAGCGGGCGCGCATCCTGATCGCCAGGGCGCTGATGGCCGCACCGTCCCTGCTGCTCCTCGACGAGCCGTTCAACGCGCTGGACCTGCCCTCCCGCGAGGACCTGGTCGAGGCGCTGCAGCGGCTGGCCGGGAGCCGCCCGGAACTGGCCACCGTGACGGTGACACACCATCTGGAGGAACTGTCCCCGGCGGTCGGCCACGCGCTGCTCCTGCGCGAGGGGCGGGTCCTCGCCGGCGGACCGGTCGACGAGGTGCTCACCGGCCCGCGGCTGACGGAGTGTTTCGGCCGTCCTGTCACCGTGGTGCGCCACGAGGGCCGGTGGGCGGCCTACTCCGGCCGCCTCTCGGCCGGCTGAGCCCCCCCTCATGCACCCTTCACCCGGGGCGGGAACACCGCAGGGCCCCTTGGTGCGCGGCACCAAGGGGCCCTGGCTCGGGTATGTGCGAAATACGAGGGACGGGGACTCGGGAGGTCAGCGGTCCGTCGTGGAATTGCTGCCGTAGGAGCGACGTGCCGCGTCGGCGGCCTTGTCCGTCTGGGCGTCGTACTTGTCGCCCGTGCGCTCGTCGACCATCCGCTCCGCGCCCTCGACGCCCTTGTCGGCCTGCTCCGGGTGGCCCTTCGCCATCTCCTTGGCCTTGTTCGCCATGTCTCCGAGCTTGCCCATGGGTTACCTCCCGCACTAGCGCTTACGTTGTACTCCACCGCAGGTACCCCGCACGCCTCGCCCAATTCACCCCGACCTGCGCGGGCTAGGATGGGCGAGGACAAGGCGACGGCGGTCCGAGGAAGCCGGTGTGAATCCGGCGCGGTCCCGCCACTGTGATCGGCGAGCGAGCCCCGTACACGACCACTGCCCGGGCGACCGGGTGGGAAGGCCGGGGTGAGCGTCGACCCGAGAGCCAGGAGACTCACGCGGTCGCCTCCTCGACGAACCCCCGGGGCGGATCTCCCCGGAGAGAGGAACGGTGCGGCATGCCCGCGAGCGCGAGGCCGGCCGACGAGGCATCGGAGGACATCGCCGGCACGACACCCGATCCGGTGCCGTGCCGGGTCGTCGTGTGCCGGGACTGCTGCTGCGGCAGCCCGAAGGTGACCGGCGTCGACCACGCCGCGCAGACCGCCCGGCTGCGGGCCGAGGTGCCCGTACGCGTCTCGGCCTGCCTGGACGTGTGCGAACAGGCCAACGTCATCGTCGTCCAGCCGTCCGCCGCGGGCCGGGCCGCAGGTGCCCGGCCCGTCTGGCTGGGGCTGGTCAACGACCCGGACGCGACGGAGGACATCATCGCCTGGGCGCGCGCCGGCGGGCCCGGCGTCGTGCCCCGGCCGGAGATACTCGACCTGTACGCCATCACCCCACCGCGGCGGAACGCGGCTTCCTGACGACTCACCCTGGTGGATCAAGGACGGCGTGGTGGCGTCCCGGACGGCGGTCCGCGCCCCCGCGGCCCCGCGGACCGCCCGTGAGGGGCCGCCTCCGGCGGCGGTGACGACACGCCGCAGTGCAGCCCGTACCCGGGGCGGGCCCCGGCGCGCTCCGTGCCCGCGCCGGCGGCCGGGGCGTGCGCCGTCGTCCAGGCGACGGCGGCCCCGCCACCAGCAGCCCCGCACAGACCGGCACGGCCGGGCGCAAGGCGGCGGCGAACTCCCCCGGCATGCGGCAGGACTCGGCCCCGTACCGGTCAGCGACGGCAGCGCCGCCACGGCGACGAGGCCCGCCGCGCGGGCGGCCGCGTTGCTGGTGCCGCCGGCCGGTCCGGCCCTGCCGGTCCCCACCGAGGCCGGCACGGTCGAGGTCAGCGGCGCGACCGGGGTGACCATGCCGAGGCCCATGACGACCGTGGGGCTACTCGAAGAACTTGAGGCTCCAGCCGGTGTCCTTGGTGGCGCCCGGGACGTTGGCGCGGCTGTAGGTGGTGTTGCCCCACCAGGTGAACGTGCCGGTGTACCAGTGCCGGTTCTCCCACGTGTACGGCGTGCCCTTCGGAACCGCGTGGAACATCGAGGGGAACCTCGGGCCGGCGGGCGGGCTCGTGCCGATGTCGCCGTCGAGCAGGACGAAGGTGTGGTGGCCGGGGCCGTTGACGTGCAGGGTCGGGTCCCAGCCGGACATCATCGTGTCGCGGTTCGAGCCGAACAGGCAGCCGTTCGACTTGTACCAGTCCCACACGTACGTCGGGTCGCCGCCGGCCCGCAGCCTCAGGTCGGCCAGGCAGTACTGGTCGCTCCAGCTGCCGTTGGCGGAGTACACGATGTGCAGCTGCCCGTTCGGGTCCTTGATGGCCTCGGGGGCCTCGTTGATGTACGGGTTGCCGACCACCCGCTCCCAGCCCTCGCGCGGCTGCGAGATGACGTACCGTGCGCCGGTCGGGGTGGTCGGGCTGCTCATCCGGGCGATGTAGAGGTTCTGCTCCACGTTGGTGTCCCCGGCCCAGCCCGACCAGACGAACCAGCGCTGCCCGTTAAAGGTGAACAGGGTGCCGTCGATGGCCCACTTGTCGTCCGGCAGGGCCAGCTTGGTCTCGGTGGTGTAGCCGCTGTCCGGGCTGGCGGAGCTGATGACGTACATGCGGTGGGCCGCTCCGACGCCGGCCGCGAAGTAGATGTAGTAACGGCCGCCGTCCCGCACGATCTCCGGCGCCCAGACCTCACCGAGCTTCCGGGCGTCCCGCCAGACCTGCCGGGCGGGCGCCGAGGCGAGGGCGGCCGTCGACGGAGCCTGCCGCACGGCGATCCCGTCACCGGTCGACTGCACCGAGATGTAGGTACCGCCGACCCGGAGCACACTCGGGTCCGCGGCCCGCATACCGGTCTGCTCGGCCTGGGCGGGCCCGGCGGACACCAGGGACATCACCGCGGCGAGGACGCCGGACAGCAGGAAGGCGGCGGCGCCGGACAGACAACGAGGTGGCTTCATGTTCCCGTTCCATGGTCGGCCTCCGTTTCGACGCCGGGCCGACGGCGCACCGCCGGTGTGGGAACGGCGTCCGGTCGGGACCGCGTCGGAGGAGGCGGTGGGGCGGTCCCGGCCGTCCAGCATCCCGGCCTTCGACTCCGGCCGAGCGTTACATCGATGGAAACGACGCCCCCAGCATTGCGATGCGTCCTGCACATGTCAACGAGTTCGCCGACGTCGCCGTCACGCCGTCCCCGCAGGTGGACCCAGGTGGACCCAGGTGGACAAGCGGGGGCAGGAGCACTGTCCGCGCCGTGGCCGCCGGTTGACGCCTTCCGATGACGGCGCGGCGCCGTCGGCCGGCTGTTCCGCCTCACGCACCGCAACAAGCGCCCGGTGACCCCGGACCTGCGCACGGACGAAGGCCGCCGGCTCCGCCCCGAACCGGCCCGCACCTGTGACGCGGTGCCGGAGAGCATCCGTCCCGGCGCCCGAACGCCGGGGCCCCGGACCGCGGGAGTCGCGGCGGGCCGATCCGCGGACCCTCCTCGTGCGCGTCTCCGGCCACGGTCGGACGGGGCCGTACCGCGACCGGCCCGGCTTCGGCGGCGTGGCCGAGGCGGTGGGCGGGCTGCGCCGGCTGCCCGGTCACCCGGACCGCCCGCCGACGCGCGTCGGCATCGGCGTCGCCGGCTCGATCGCCGGACCGTACGCCGTGATCGGCGCCCTCACGGCCTCGCGCGGACGGGATGTCACCGGCCGCGGCGACAGCGTGGACGTCGCCCCGTACCGGGCGGCGGTCCGGCGCGCGCCGACCTCAGCGGGCCGCCCCACCGGAACCGTGTGTCTCGTAGGCCAGCCGGAGGGCCGTGCGGGCCTCCGCGCCTCCCACATGGTGGACCGGCATACGGGGGAGGGGCGGCAGGGCGGCCCAGTGGGTGACGTGCTCCTCGCTCGGCCCGCCCGGTGGGTGGCGCACCACACCGTCGGAGTCCACGAAGCAGTCGTGGTGGTGGCTCTCGTCCTCGGCGATGTGATGGGTCATGAAGACCATGGGCATGACCAGCCAGTAGTCCTCACCCGCGACGGGCCGGTCGTGGAAGTCCGGCGGGTAGGTGCCGTAGACCGCGGCGGCCACGGGCGCCCCGCTCTCCGGCAGCCTCTCACGTGCGTCGACCCACTCCACGTTCACCTGCACGGTCGCCCCTTTCGGTGGCCGCTCGTACGGACTGGCCGGGTCCGATCCTCGCATGCCGGACGGACGCCGACGCACGCTGAAATGATTGGGCCGTCGGGAGTGTTGGGCAGGTCATGACTCAGGAACCGGCGCCCCGTCCACTGTCCGACGAAGCTCTCTCCGACCTGCTCGGCGGGCAGCTGTTCGGCACTCTCGCCACCGTCAGGCGCAGTGGCCACCCCCACCTGACCACCATGCTGTACAGCTGGGACCCCGAAGCCCGCGTCGTACGGTTCGCGACGACGGCCGGCCGGGTCAAGGTCGCGCACCTGCGGCGCGACCCGCGTGCGGCGCTGCATGTGCACGGCGGGGACGTGTGGTCGTTCGCCGTCGCCGAGGGCGAGGCCGAGGTGTCCGAGGCCACGACGGTCCCCGGCGACGCGGTCGGACGGGAACTGCTCGGAGTGCTCCGCAGGGCCGCGGAGCCCGAGGACGAGGCCGCCTTCCTCAAGCGGCTGGTCGCCGAGCGCCGGGTGGTCGTCCGGCTGAAGGTGGACCGGCTGTACGGGACAGTCCTCGACGCCGGGGAGTGACACGGCCCGCTCCGGGATCGATAGCCTGCGTCCTCATGACGCGCTCCTGGGTTCTGCCGGTCTCGTTCCTGCTCTGTGGCTCGGTCGTCGCGGCCGCGCTGTTCCACGGGGAGGCGACCGGCGCGGCCGCGGTGGTCCTGTTGCTGTTCGTGGTGCTCGCGGGCGTGCACTCGCCGCTCGCCTTCCCGAAGCCGGTCGGCGCGCTGGAGGCGCGGCGTCGGAGCGCCCTCGACGGCCGGCCGGTCGTCTTCTGGCGGGCGGGCTGCAAGTACTGCCTCCGGCTGCGCTTCCGGCTGGGCCGCGACGCCCGCCGGCTGTACTGGGTCGACATCTGGCGTGACGCTGCCGGAGCGGCGGCGGTGAGGGCGGCCAACGACGGCAACGAGACCGTGCCGACAGTCGTCGTGGCGGGCCGGCCGCACAGCAACCCCGACCCCGCGTGGGTGCGCGGACAGCTTCCCGATCCGAACGATCGGAACGAATGAGGAACCGCGTCGGCGCTTCTCGCCGAGCGGCCCCCGGGAACGGACGTGTCGGCGCCCTGGGGAAGGAGCGTGAAGGTGGCCGTGCACCGCTTCCCGGGGACGTCGGCGCAGATGAGAGGATGGCGGACATGGTCATCCGCCGTAGGAACAACGTGACGGTCACCGGCCCGGCCACCGGGCCGACGGTGGTGCTGGCGCACGGGTTCGGCTGTGACCAGAACATGTGGCGCCTGATCGTGCCGGCGCTCGCGGAGCGGTACCGGGTGGTGTTGTTCGACTACGTCGGCTCCGGCCGCTCGGACCTGTCGGCCTGGAGCCAGGAGCGGTACTCGTCCCTGCAGGGGTACGCCACGGACGTCGTCGAGGTCTGCGAGGAGCTGGACCTCGAGCGGGCGACGTTCGTGGGCCACTCGGTCAGCGCCATGGCGGGTGTGCTGGCGGCGCAGGCGGTGCCGGAGCGGATCGGGGCGCTGGTGATGGTGACGCCCTCGCCCCGCTACATCGACGACGACACCGGCTACCGCGGCGGCTTCACCGCGGAGGACATCGACGAACTCCTGGCGTCGCTGGACTCGAACTACCTCGGCTGGTCCTCCACGATGGCGCCGGTGATCATGGGCAATCCGGAGCGGCCGGAGCTGGGACAGGAACTGACCAACAGTTTCTGCGCCACCGACCCGGACATCGCGCGGGTCTTCGCCCGCACCACGTTCCTGTCCGACAGCCGTGACGACCTGAAGAGCGTGAGCGTGCCGACGCTGGTGCTGGAGTGCGCCCAGGACGCCATCGCGCCGCGCGGGGTCGGCGCCTACGTGCACGCCGCGATCCCCTCCTCGCGCCTGGTCACCCTGGCCGCCACCGGGCACTGTCCGCAGCTCAGCGCCCCGGAGGCCACGGCCGGAGCCATCCTCGACTTCCTGGCGGACCTGCCGTGATGTGCCGCGCCGGCGGTGCTCCGGAGCCGGCCGACCCCGGCGACGAGACGGACGGAGCCCGCATGGACGCAGCCTTCACCTCACTGCTGGAGGACAGCGCCGAGGACCTGTACGACTCGGCGCCCTGCGGCTACCTGTCCACGATGATGGACGGCACCATCGCCAAGGTGAACGCCACGCTGCTGGACTGGCTGGGCCTGGAGCGGGACGCGGTCGTCGGCCGGAAACGGTTCGCCGATCTGCTCACCGTGGGCGGCAGGTTGTACCACGAGACGCACTTCGCGCCGCTGCTGCGCATGCAGGGCGACCTGCGCGGCATCGCCCTGGAGATGAGGACCGCCGGCGGTGGCCGACTGCCCGTCCTGGTCTCCTCCGTCGTCAAGTACGGCAGCGAACGCGAGCCGCTGCTGATCCGCACCACCGTCTTCGACGCCGCGGACCGCCGCGCCTACGAAGAGGAACTGCTGCGCCGCCGCCGGGACGCCGAGCAGGCCCGCACCGAGGCGGAGCGGGCCCGCGCGGAGGCGGAGCGGGCCCGCGCGGAGGCCGAGGAGGCCCGGCGGCAGGCCGAGGCCGACCGGGAGCGGCTCGCCGACGCGCTCGCCGTGCTGCAGCGGTCCCTCCTGCCCGACACCCTGCCCGAGCTGCCCGGGATGGAGGCGGCCGTCTACTACCACACCGCCTCTCCCGACCAGCTCGGCGGCGACTTCTACGACCTGTTCCCCGTCGACGAGCACCGGTGGGCGTTCTTCCTCGGCGACGTGTGCGGCAAGGGCCCCCAGGCCGCCTCCCTCACCTCGCTGACCCGCTACACCCTGCGTGCCGCCGCCCACCACGACCCCGAGCCCGCCGCCGCGCTCACCACGCTGAACACCGTCCTGCACGAGCGGTACGGCCGCAGCGAGGACCCCCGTTACTGCACGGTCGTCTTCGGCATCCTCGAACCCGGCGGGGACGGCGGACCCACGAAGATCCGCATCGCCTCCGGCGGCCATCCGCCCGCGCTCGTCCTGCGCGCCGACGGCCGTGCCGAGTTCCTGCCCACCCCGGGCGGACTGCTCATCGGCGTCCTGCCCTCCGCACTGATCAGCACGGCGGAGGCGGTCCTCGCCCCGGGCGACACGCTCCTGCTCTACACCGACGGCCTGACCGAGGCCCGTACCGGACCGACCCGCGAGAGCCTGTACGGCGAGGACGCACTGCACGCCTTCGCCACCGCCCTGGCCCCCGCCGCACCACAGGAGACGATCACCGCACTGAACCGGCTGCTGGACGGCTTCGGTGACGGCCTCGACGACGACACCGCCCTGCTCGCCCTCGGTGTTCCCGCCACCCGTTCCCATTCTTGCCCGGCGACGGATTCCCCATGATGAACCCGCTGAAGATCACTCGTCGTGACACCGCCACCGGCCCGGTCCTGCACGTGGTCGGCGAGCTCGACTACGACCAGGCCGACGACCTGCGTGCGGAGCTCGACCGGCTGTCCCTCGACGCGGGGCAGTGCCTGGTCGTCGAGCTGGCCGGCCTCGAGTACTGCGACTCCACCGGCATCACGGTTCTGCTCGCCGCCCGCCAGCAGACCCGGGCCGCCCGCGCCGACCTCGTCCTGGCCGCCGCCCCGCCCCACCTGCTGCGCATCCTCGGCCTCCTCGGCCTGGACCAGGTGTTCACCCTCCGCCCCGACGCGACGGCGGCCACTGGTTCCGCCGATGCCACCGGTACCGGTGGATCCACCGGTACCGTCTGACGTCCTCCCTCCGACTCGGTCAGGACAGTTGTCCTGAAACCGTGGTAGCGGGGTACTCCGCGTCTGCAGGAGTGGGTGCCGCGACGCCCACGGCCGGATGAGGCAACGTGTGACGGGAGGTGATCGCCGTGTCGAGTACGCAGCCGCACCAGGCGCCGGATCAGCGGACGCAGAGCGCTGAGCCGGTGGGCGAGCTGGTGCAGCGCGCGTCGCAGCAGCTGACCGAGCTGGTGCGTGGCGAACTGCGGTTGGCGCAGGCGGAGATGAAGGAGAAGGGCAAGCGGTACGGCAAGGGCGGCGGGCTGTTCGGCGGCGCCGGTGTCGTGGGCTACCTGATGCTGCAGGCGCTGGTCGCCACGGTCATAGCGGCCCTGGCCGTGCCGCTGCCGGTGTGGGCGGCGGCGCTGATCGTCACCGTCGTGCTCGGTGTGATCGCCGCGGTGCTGGCCCTCACCGGGAAGAAGCAGGTCGGCCGGGCCGCACCGCCCGCGCCGGAGCAGACGATCGAGAACGTGAAGGCCGACGTGGCCGAGATCAGGGAGAGTGCCCACCGATGACCCAGCCGCCGCACGACAAGCCCACCGCCTCGAGCCCCGAGGAGCTGCGCGAGCAGGTCGAGCAGACCCGTGCCGCCCTCGGCGAGACGGTCGGGGAACTCGCGGCCAGGACCGACCTCAAGGCGCGCGCCCAGGAGAAGGCCGCCGAGGTCCGGGAACAGGCCACCGCCAAGGCGAGCGAGCTGAAGGAGCAGACGGCGAGCACGGCGGAGGAGCTCAGGAGCAAGGCCGCCGGCGTCGCCCAACAGGTCCAGGAGAAGCTGCCCGACCCGCTCAAGGACAAGGCCGCCCAGGCCGCCGGGCAGGCCCGCGTCAGGGCGGCGCAGGCCGGTCGGCTGTGGGAGGACAAGGCTCCCGAACCGGTCCGCAACACGACCACGCAAGGCGCGCGGCTGGCGAAGGACCACCGCCCCCTGCTGCTGGCCGCCGCGGGCGCGGCCACGGTGGTGTGGCTGGCCTGTCGCCGCCGGAAGGGCTAGCCCGGTACCGGCACGGCACGGACGCGAGGACGCGCCGTGCCGCCGACGGCGGGAGGGCCGGCACGCCATGGACACCGGCCCTCCCGCCGCCACCCCGCTCGACCCGGCGCCACCCGCCCCGTACACGCACGAAGGACTTCACCGCAGTGTCCGATCAGCACGCGGCTGTCGCTCTGACAGCGGCCGCAGTCATCACCAGCGTCCTGGTCGCCGGCGCGGCGATCCTCGACCAGGGCAGCCGGCGGCACGGCACAGGCGGTGCCCGCCCGCCCCTCCGTCGCACCACCGCGGACCCGAGCGCACCGCCCGCGGCCGCGCCGCCGCAGGACGCCGCCGTCCGCGCCGTACGAGAAGCCGAACAACACGTCCACCACTGCTGGCGACGACTCCGGACGCCCACCGAACCCCCTGAGTGACCCGGCCCCGGCGTCGAGGGGCTTCCGCGCGCCGAGGGCGGCGACGGTCGGCCCGAGGGGCCGGCAGACGCAGGCTCGGCAGACCGGCGTCGTATGCGTCGGGGGAAGGCCGATGCCGATCGGGACCGACAGCGTCGCCGCCAGCACCTGCTGGACCGGAAGGGCCCGCTCGCTCCACGGGCCGGTACGGGTGCCGAAGGACTCCGTGCCGAAGTCGGTGGAGTCGCCTGCCGTACGGGGCGGCAGGCGCGGCACGAGGCCGTACTGGTACACGTGCCTGAACGTCAGCGCGCCGACGAGCGCCTGGAAGCGGTCCGCGAACGCCCGGTCGCCGACCATGGGCCGGCCGAAGGCGTACAGCACGCGGAACGCCGAACGGCGCTGCGTCCGGTGTTCCCGCGGCCGGTTCCGCGGGCCGGCCCTGCCGCCGTACGGGCCCGCCCCGCCGCCTCTCGGCTTGGCAGGCGACGATGCGGCACTGATGGCGCTTGGGGGTGACTCGCCCGGAAGCGGTACTCGCCCTCCTCCCGCCCGCATACGGCCGGGGCGCGACGCCGTCCGTATGCCGTGGCTCGGCCGACCGGGTTCTCGCGCCGGGGAGCACGGCGGGGTGTCCGGCCGGGCCGGACGCGCCGGATGCTCAATGGAGTGATCGGAGGGGCCGGAGGCACGGAGGGGCGGGCCGACGGTGGCCTGCCGACGGCTGACGGGGCGCCGCAGGCCCCGCAGGGGCGACAGGAGGAGCACTTCATGGCGGCGGGCGCACGGCACCGTACGGCATACGTGGTGTGTGTGCTGCTGGCGACGCTGTTCACCTGCGCCGCCGCGTGGTACACGGCCCCGCCCCGCATCGTCTCCGGGGACGCGGTGCGGCGCGGCATGGAACGGCTGGTGCGGGAGGACCGGTTCCCCGGCGCCCTGGCAGCCGTCACAACGCCCGACGGCACCACCCGTGACGGCACCACACGCGACTACACCGCCGGTGTCGGCGATCTGGCCACCGGCGCTCCGGTGCCGGTGAACGGGAGGGTGCGCGCGGCGAGCAACACCAAGCCCTTCACCGCCGTGCTCGTCCTGCAGCTGGTCGGCGAGAGCGCCGTCCGCCTGGACGCGCCGGTGGAGACCTACCTGCCCGGCCTGGTCCGCGGCCGGGGCCTCGACGGGCGGCGCATCACGGTCCGTCACCTGCTGCAGCACACCAGCGGCCTGCCCGACTACGCCGACTTCCTGGGCGACGACCCCTTCGCCCGCCGCCATCTCCACACCGGGCCCCGTGAGTTGCTCGACGTGGCCCTCGCCCACCCGGCCCGCTTCGCTCCCGGCAGCCGGTGGGAGTACAGCAACACCAACTACATCGTCGCCGGCCTGCTGATCGAGAAGGTCACCGGCCGCCCGCTGGCCGAGAGCGTCGCCCACCGGATCATCCGGCCGGCCGGGCTGCGCCACACCTACTTCCCCCGGGCGGGGGAGCGGACCGTCCACGGCCCCCACCCCAGGGGCTACCACGCCCTCGAACCGGGTGCGCGGCTACGCGACATCACCGTGATGGACCCGTCCTGGGGCTGGGCGGCCGGACAGCTCGTCACCACCCCACGCGACCTCAACCGGTTCTACACCGCCCTGCTGCACGGCGACCTGCTCCACCCCGCACAACTCCGGCAGATGCGCACCACCGTCCCGGCAAGCGGTCTGTGGGCCGGGGCCCGCTACGGGCTCGGCCTGATCAGCACCCCGCTGAGCTGCGGAGGCCTGGCGTGGGGGCACGGCGGTGACATCCCCGGGTACCACACCCGGGGCGGTACGACCGACGACGGACGCTCCGTCACCCTCACCGTGACCGCGCTGCCCGACGCCCTGCCCGACAGCGGGACCGCCACCCGGCACGTCCTGACGCTGGTCGACACCGCCCTGTGCACGTGACCGGCACGGCCGTGCGGCCGGAAGGCGACCGGTGACGCCATGCCGACGGTCCGGCCGGGCCGCCCGGACACCGGCGAGCGGCTGCTGCAGGCGTGATCGGGCGGGGCCGGAAGGCGCGTCACCGGCGGACCGGCCGGGGCGGGACTCCGCATCCGGCCGCCGGGGCAACGCGATGGCCGCCAGATCGCGCACCGCGGCGGCGATCACCGGCCACAGGGCGGTGGGGAGGTCGTGGCCGACGCCGGGGAAAGTCATCGGACGGGCGCCGTCGACGGCGCGGGCGGTCGCGTGTGCCGCCGTGACGCGCGGGATCGGGTCCTGCTCACCGTGCAGTACCAGCAGCGGACGGCCCAACGTGCGCAACGCGGGGCCGTGCCGCTGGGCGCCGATCTGGCGGCTCCGGGCCTTGGTGTCCCGGGGACCGCTGTCGACCTGGGCCTCGATCCAGGTCCGGGCGGCCGCCTCGGCGAAGGGGTGGCCGGGGGAGGCGATGCCCCGCCGGACCGCCGGGCTCGCCTCGACGTCGCCCTCCCGTCCCTCGGGGAATCGCGTGCGCGGGCACCGGCCCGGAGCCGCCGGACCAGCTCTTCGACCGCCTCGTCAGCCGTGTCCTGACAGGACTGCTCGACACGGGAGCACGGTCCGGTCCGCTTACGGGCGGGTGACGCCGCCGGGAGGGGGTGAGTACGCGATCACGTCGTGCGACGTGTGTGCGACGTACGACTGCGGCGGCAGCGGCGGCAAAACTTCATCGTTCGGCGTCCTCGGCGTCCTCGGCGTCCTCGGCGTCCTCGGCGTCCTCGGCGTCCTCGGTGTCCTCGGTGTCCTCGTCGTCACGCTCGCGCCGGTCCGAGTGGTCGGTCCGGCGGTGGACGGGGCTCCCCTCGTGCTCGAGGCGGTCCGCGAGTTCGTCGCGGAGCAGCAGGTGGCGTTCGAGGCCATGGGTGCGGTAGGCGGTGCGGCCGATGATCTGGCTGGTTATCGGGGCGGTGAGCAGCTGGAACAGGGCGACGAGCAGCAGGACCGGGGCCAGATTCGGCGACATCTGCACGGCCGCCCCGACGAGGATGAGCAACAGGCCCAGTGTCTGCGCCTTGGCGGCTGCGTGGAGACGGCTCATGGTGTCCGGGAAGCGGAGCAGCCCGAGGGCGCCGAGCAGGCAGAAGGACGCGCCGCCGAGGAACAGCACGGCGGTGATCACGTCGAGGACGACCGTCATCGCATGCCTTCCCGCTTCTCGATCAGGTGGGCCGCCGTCACCGACCCGATGAAGGCCAGCAGGGCGAGGACGACGAGCACCGGTACGGCGGTGGTGTCGTCGCGTGCCGTCATCCCCACCGCGGTCGCGGCGATGACCATGGTCACGAGGACGTCGAGCGCCATGATGCGGTCGAGGGCGCGCGGGCCGCGCAGCAGCCGCACCAGGGTGAGCAGGGCGGCCGCCACGATCATGGCGAGCGTGATGCCGTACAGGAGGGTCATGGGTTCCTTCCTCGGTCGTCGGCTTCCCCGCCGGTGTCCCCGCCGGTGTCTTCGGAGCGGCGGCCGAGCGCCTGGACGACCCGGCGTTCCACGGCCTTCACCTCGCTGCGCCGACGGGCGATGTCCTGCGGGCCGCCGGCGGGCAGGGCGTGCACGTACAGGCGTCTGCGGCGCCGGTCGATCTCCGTCACCAGGTTCCCGGGGCCGACGTTGGTGAGTTCGGCGACGGCGGTGATCAGCAGGTCGCCGTCGACGTCCAGGGGGACCTCGATGATCGCGGAGGTGGTCCTGCCGCCGTGGCGGACGACCTGCCACGCGACGGTGAGCGCCGACGTGACGAGGTCCGTGAGCAGATGGATCAGCAGTCGTACGACGCCCAGCGGCCTCGGTACGGTGCCCGGCCGCACGGCGGGCAGGCGGAAGGCCAGCACCACGGCGACCGCGACGAGCAGACCGCCGGTGAGGACGAGCGCGCTGGTGGACCCCCACAGCAGCAGCCACAGCAGCCACAGCCAGGCGACCATCGGCAGGTGCGGGAAGACGCGGCGGGCCCGCCCGTGTCCACGACGGTTCGGGAGACCGTCGGTTCGGGTCACCGGTCCTCCTTCCCCAGTACGGCGGACCGGTAGGCGTCCGGGCGCAGCAGGTCGCCGGCGGCCCGTTCGCCGACGCGGGCCAGCGGGCCCGCGCACAGGGCGATCACCACTCCGGTCGCGGTCATGCCGGCCGCGGCGGCGAGCATGGAGCGGGACCCGCGCGGACGGCCGTGCCGGGTGTCCGGCGGCGCCGAGGACGGCTCCTGTGCCTCCTCGTGCCCCGCTCGCCGGCCCGGCCGGTGGTCCGCCCGCCGGTCCGCCGGCCCGTCCGTCTGCCGTCCGGTGAACGCCGACGTCGCCACGCGCGTCATCGCGTACAGGGTCAGCAGGCTGGTGAGCAGGGCGGCCGCGGCGAGGGCCCAGGCGGCCGGTGAGCCCTCGGCGGCACCGGCCCGCAGCAGGGCCAGCTTGGCCACGAAACCGGAGAACGGCGGGATGCCGGACAGGCTCAGGGCCGGGAGCGCGAAGAGCACGACGACCAGCGGGCCGGGGGACGGCCGCTCCGCCATGCGGTGCAGAGCGGCCGTCCCCGTGCGGCCCACGACCAGGCCGGCCACGAGGAACAGGGCCGCCTGGACGACGATGTGGTGGACGACGTAGAGGATGGTGCCGGTCAGTCCGGCGGTGTCGAACAGCGCGAGCCCGAACAGCATGAAGCCGATGTGGCTGACGAGCGTGAAGGACAGCAGCCGGTTGATGTCGTCCTGGGCGATGGCGCCGAGGATACCGACGATCATGGTGATGATCGCCACGCAGGCCAGCAGCGTCCACACACCGGAGCGCGGGAAGAGCAGCGTCTGCGTGCGGAGCAGCACGTAGACACCCACCTTGGTCAGCAGGGCGGCGAGCACCGCGGTGATCGGCGCGGGCGCGGTGGGATAACTGTCGGGCAGCCAGAAGTGGAACGGGACGATGGCCGCCTTGATGCCGATCACGGCCAGGAGCAGCAGGGCGAAGGCCGAGCGGAGACCGTCCGGCAGTTCCGCCAGCCGCGGGCCGAGCTGCGCCAGGGTGACGGTGCCGGTGGCCGCGTAGACCAGGGCGATCAGGGAGACGAACAGCAGCGACGACGTCAGACTGACGATCGTGTACGTCATTCCGGCGCGGATGCGGTTCTCGTCCGCGTTCAGGGTGATCAGGACGTACGACGCGGCGAGCATCACCTCGAAGGCGACGAAGAGGTTGAACAGGTCGCCGGCGAGGAAGGCCAGGCCGACACCCATGACGAGCACCAGGTAGGCGGGGTGGAAGACCGCGGGGGAGCGGTGGCGCTCCTCCGCCGTGCCCTGGCCGATGGCGAACACCAGCACCGCCAGCGCCACCAGCGCGGACACGGTCAGCAGCAGGGCCGACAGCCGGTCGGCCACGAGGGTGATGCCCAGGGGCGCGGGCCAGCCGCCGGCGTGCAGGGCCTGGGGTCCGTCCCGGTCGGCCAGCACCAGCAGCGCCGCGCCGCAGGCGACCACGCCCGCGAGGACGCCGGTGCTGAGCGCGCGCGTCAGCGTGCGGCGCATGCCGAGCAGGGACAGACCGGCGCCGAGGGCCGGCAGCAGGACGGGCAGGGACAGCAGTGCCGTCGTCATCGGTCACCTCCGGGCGTGGTGACGCGCGTACTCCGGTCCGGCTCCGGGGCGGGTTCGGTGTCGTCGCGTTCGCGGACGGTGCCGATGCGCCGGTCCTCCACGTCGTCACGTACCTCGTCGTGCCCGGACAGGCGCCAGGACCGGTAGGCCAGGGCCACCAGGAAGGCGGTCAGACCGAAGGTGATGACGATGGACGTCAGGGCCATGGCCTGGGGCAGCGGGTCGGCCGTGCCCGTGGCGTCGCCGTGCTCCCCGTCCAGTACGGGGGACCGGCCGGGCGTGCCCCCGGCGACCAGGAGCAGCAGGTTGGTGCCGTGGCCGAGGAGGACGAACCCGAGGACGATCCGCATCAGGGACCGCTGCAGCATGAGGTGGAAGCCGATGGCGAACAGACCGCCGACCACCAGGGACATCGTCACGTCGATGCGGTTCACCGCGGACTGCCTTCCTTCTTCGCGTCCTCCTCCTCGTCGTCGCCCGCGGCCGTGGGCCCGTCCGACGCGGTTCCGTCCAGGCTGAGCGAGACGCCCACGGCGGACAGCAGTTGGAGGGTGGCGCCGATGACGAGCAGGTAGACCCCGATGTCGAAGAACAGGCTGGTCGCGAGTTTCACCTCGCCCAGCACCGGCGGACGGAACGTCAGCACCGTGCCCTCCAGCGGCGCGCCGCCGAGGAGGAGCGGCAACAGAGCGACGCCGGCGGCGAGCAGCAGCCCCGCACCCGCGACGGCGCTCGCGGACACCCGTACGGCGGCTCCGAGATCGGCGCGACCGCCCACCAGGTACCTGAGCACGAACGCCTGGCCCGCCACCAGACCGCCGGCGAACCCGCCGCCGGGACGGTAGTGCCCGGAGAACAGCAGGAACAGCGACAGCACCAGGATCGAGGGGAACAGCAGACGGGTGGCCACCTCCAGCAGGACCGAGCGCTCACCGCCGGGCCGCTCACCCGCGCCGGGCAGCCAGGTCTGCACCGGTTCGTCCCAGCGCGCCGTCGGGAACCTGCCCCGCGGGCGGCCACCGCCGGCGTCCGTCTCGCCGGTGTTCCCGGCCCCGCTGGGATCACCGGCAGCGCCGGAGTCCTCGGCCCCGCCGGAGGCCTTCGCCCCGTCGCGGCCGCCCACCCGGACCAGGCTGACCGTCCCGACCGCCGCCACCAGCACCACCGCGATCTCGCCCAGGGTGTCCAGCGCGCGGAAGTCGACGACGATCGCGTTGACGATGTTGTAGGCGCCCGTCTCGGACGTGTGGTGCGCGTACCCCTCCGAGACCGGGGGCTCCGTCCGGGCGGCGGACGCCACCAGGGTGAAACAGGTGACGAGGACACCGGCCGCGCCGGCCACCACGAGCCGTACCGAACGCATCCGGTTCACCGTCCGGCCGGGGCTGAACCGGGCCGGCATCCGGCGCAGCACCAGCGCCACCACGACCAGCGTCATCGTCTCCACGAGGAACTGTGTCAGCGCCAGGTCCGGCGCGCCCCGCACCAGGAACACCCCGGCCACGGCGTAGCCCACCGCGCCGGCCAGCAGGATGCCCGTCAGACGGTGCCGGGTGAAGACGACCGCGGCGGCCGCCGTCAGCACCACCACGGCCAGGAACGGCTCGACCGGCGACCACCACGGCTGCGGCGATCCCAGCGAGGGCACCTCGGACACCAGTGCCGCACCGGGCACCACCACCACGGTCGCCAGCAGCACCGTCAGATAGAGCGGCAACGAGCCGGCCTGTGTGCGCCGGGCCACGGTCACGGCCAGCCGGTTCACGGACGCGACGACGCGGTCGAAGACGCGCTGCACCTCCGGCAGCCGCGGCACGGCCCGCACGCGGCGCCCCAGCAGCACGTGGAGGACGCAGCCGAGGACGAGGGTGAGCGCCGACAGACCGAGCACGGCCGTGAAACCGTGCCACAGGGACAGCTCGTACGGTCCGTGCGGCCCCGGCGGATAGACGCCGGCGTAGGCGTTCGCGACCGCCGCGGTGGCCCCGTACCCGAGGCCCAGGACCAGACCCGCACCGGCCAGTACGGCCACGGGCGCGACGAACCCGGGTTCGGGACGCTCCGCCCGCTCCGCCACCTCGCCCGGGCGTCCGCCGAAGGCCCCGTGCAGGAACCGGACGGCGTACGCCACGGTCAGCGCGGAGCCGGTCAGGAGCACCACGGTCAGCAGCCCGTGCACGGGCAGTTCGGTGCCGTGCAGGAACGCCTCGGCGTAGGCCTCCTTGCCGAGGTAGCCGACGAGCGGCGGCAGGCCGGCCATCGAGGCCGTGGCGAGCGCGGCGGCGGCGAACAGGGCGGGCATGCGGCGCCCCATGCCCGACAGCTCCCGGATGTCCCGGGTCCCCGCCTGGTGGTCCAGGATCCCGACGGTCAGGAACAGCGCGGCCTTGAACGCGGCGTGCGCGAGCAGCATCACCGTCCCGGCGATCGCGGTGGTCCGCGTCCCGGCGCCCAGCAGGGCGACCAGCAGGCCCAGTTCACTGACGGTGCCGTAGGCCAGCAGCAGTTTCAGGTCGGTCGCGCGCAGCGCGCGCCACGCGGCCAGCACCATCGTGGTGAGGCCCACGCCGAGCACCATGGGCCGCCACGGGCCCGTCTCGGCGAGGGCGGGGGCCAGGCGGGCGACCAGGTAGACGCCGGCCTTGACCATGGCGGCCGCGTGCAGATAGGCGCTCACCGGAGTGGGGGCCACCATGGCCGCGGGCAGCCAGCCGTGCAGCGGCATCTGCGCGGACTTGGCGAAGGCCCCGATCAGGACGAGCACCACGGCGGCGGGCACCGCGCCGCCCCGGGGCGGGTCGGCGAGGATCTCCGAGATCCGGTACGTTCCGGCCGCCTCACCGAGCACGACGAAGCCCAGCAGCATGACCAGACCGCCGGCGGCGGTCACCAGCAGCGCCTGCCGGGCCGCCCGCCGCTCCTCGTCCTTCTCCCCGCGCCCCTGGATCAGCAGGAAGGACGCGACCGTGGTCAACTCCCAGAAGACGTACAGGACGAACAGGTTGTCGGCCAGGACCAGCCCCGCCATCGCCCCGGCGAAGGCCACCAGCAGGGCGGCCCGGCTGCCGGCGTCCCGCTCGACGTAGTACCGGCAGTACAGCAGCACCAGGCCTCCGACCCCGGCGACGATCCAGAGCATGAGCAGCGACAGGGCGTCCAGCCGCAGGTCGACCGTCAGGCCGAGCGACGGAGCCCAGGAGAGGGACTCGCGGTACTCACCGCCCTCCAGCACCCGCGCCGCCCGCGTGCTCGCCCAGGCCACCACGGCCAGCGGGACCAGGGCCGCCACGATCCACACGGTGCGGCCGATCCGCCGCTGCCACCGGGGAAGCACCGCCGCGAACCCCGCATGGGCGGCCAGCAGGAACAGCACCGCACCAACTCCTCGCCCCCAGGCCCACCGACATTCGATCGACCGGCCCACGCCGCCCTGTCCTGCGGGCTCCGCCCCGATCAACGACCCTGGTGCCCGGCGACGGGGCGATCAATCCTCACACGCGGTGTGACCAGCGAATCTGAGGGTTGCCACCCATTCGCGCGCAGCCCGGGGTGACCGTCTGCTCATTGCTCGGCCAGTACGACGACCGCGTCGTCCCCGGTGAGCACGAGCGGAGCGGTCTTGGACGGGTTGAGGAAGACCCCGTACGCGGGCGGTTCGTCGCCGTGGCGGGCCAGGCGGTAGCCGATGGCCGTCTCCCCGCGTCTGCGTGCCGCCTCGATGACCGTGGCGAAGTTGGCCTTGGCTCCCGCCACGAGGTAGTTGGACGCCGGCTTGAGGTAGATCTCCGAGTCCTCGGGGTCGAACAGGTCGGTGAAGACGGCGTCGAGGTGGTGGTTCTCGGTGAGCTGGGTCAGGATGAGGCTGATCACCTTGGTGCTGACGATGAAGTCGTCGGCCTTGGTGACCTGGGCGACCTCGCGGTTGCTGTCGTCGTTCATCTCGGTGACGATCGAGTACGGGTCCCCGAGCCGGTCCTCGATGTCGCGCAGGTGCAGCAGCGTCACCAGCGTCCGGTCGTCGGCCGGCCCGGGGGCGATGCTGTCGTCGGCCAGGACCACGATGTTCTGGTACTCGCCGAGGTTCAGGGCCTCCAGCGAGGACCTGCGGGTGGGCTCGCAGTGCTTGTACCCCACCGAGAGGTTGTCCAGGTCGTGTTCGAGCAGCTCCTCCCGCGGCGGCCGGGGCGCCGCGACGTCCAGGGTCGAGCCCGGCTGGACGAAGCTGTCCAGGAGCGCGATGAGCTTCGCCGCACGGGAGTTGTTGCCGATCAGCAGCGTGGCGTCGGGCTTCGGCGACCGGCTCGGGGCCGATGTGATGGCCGACTCGACGACGGCCGGCCGGGTCTCGGCCAGCCGTATCAGCAGGTCGTCGTCGGCGATCAGGAGCACTTGGTCGCCGGGTTCCACGACGGTGTCCATCGCCGGGTTGAGCAGTACCTCGCCGTGACTCCTGCGGAGTCCGGCCGGGATGCCGAGCTCGTACGCGTTGAGCGTCTCGCCGTAGGTCGACCCGACCAGCGCGGGCTCCTCCCGGAAGTAGAACTCGTTGCCCATGAAGCTCAGCAACTCGTTGAACACGCTGGACAGCCCGGTCTGCCGGTGCGACTGGGCGACCAGGCGGACGGCTATGTCCTCGGCGTCGACGACCAGGGCCGAGTCCCCGGCGGCCAGCCGCGCGGCGGCGACATTGTCCGAGTCCTGCACGGCGGCCACCACCGTGGGCCGGGGACCGCTCCACTTCCGGCTGTTCAGCAGGAGCAGCACCTTGATGACGTCGATGTCGATGTCGTCGCCGACCGGGGGCAGCACCATGATGGCCTTGGCCGTGTCGGGGCTGACCAGCTCCAGATCCGCCCGGACGAGCGGGTTGCCCGACCGGCAGATGATGCGGGTACGGCCGGTCGCGGGGATCCGGGAGCGGATCGCGTCCTCCATGTCGACCTTGTCCCGGTCGGCGAGGATGACCACGCAGGAGCGGCGCTCGCCCTGGTTCGCCTCGACCAGCTCCTCGACCACGGTGAAGACCTGGTCGGACCAGCCCAGCACGATGGTGTGCCCATGCTCGATCAGACGCGACCGGCCTTTGCGCAACTCCTGTATGCGGTAGTTCAGGCCGGTGGTCAGGACACCGATGAGCGCGCTGACGATGAAGATCCCGCCGACGGTCACCATCAGCATGAGGAGAAGGAAGACCGGCCCTCCGGTGTCCCCTCCCATGGTGCCGGGGTCCAGGGTGCGCAGCAGACTCATCCACGCCACGCCGAGCCAGCCGCCGTGTCGCTCCGTGTCGCTCGTGGTGAACGCCATGGCCAGCGTGGTGATCACCGTGATGAGCGCCACCGAGGCCAGTGCGAGCCAGCTGATCAGCGCCGGCGTTCCCCTGTCCATCGTGCCGTCGAACCAGTAGCGAAACCGGTTCCGCAGCCTACCGAGCACTGATCGAGCCTCCTGCCGTCCCCCTCGCCGAACCCGTCATGGCCCGGAATCCACGTACACCCGCGTATCCGGCCGACGGGCAACACACTTGATCATTTTCTCAGGCCGCGACGGTTCGTTGGCGGGATACGCGGGTTCAGCGCCGGGGCACCGCCGGGCCGGGAGGCTCCGCGGCCGGTCGTCGTCCCCGGGCGTCGCGGGAACACGTGGCCGAGTGCCGCACCGTGGGGGCGGGCGACGCACCGGTGTCGCCCGTCGACGTGGCGCCCTGGCCGGTTCCCGCCCTTGACCCGCCGAGACGGTTCGCGGAGATCCCGCGCGCCAGACGTCCCGTCAGTCGAGCGGTTGCCGGATCACGGCCCGGCAGCCGCGCAGGAAGGAGGCGGCCGCGGCCCCGGCCTCGCCGAGGTGACCGGCGACCATGGCGCCGTCGCGCAGCACCATCAGGTCGTCGGCGACGGCGGACTGCGACGGCAGCCGGAGCGGCGCGACGAGCTGCTCGAACATGCCCCTCCACCTGTTCGCCACCGCATCGGACCTCGGCCCGATCGCCGTGACCCTGCTCGTGCCGAACCCCCTCTCCGACGTGGCCGCAGCCGTCACCGACGCCCGGACGTCCCGGGCGGGCGGCCGGGTTCCGGGCCTGTACGCGAACATCGTGATCAGCTCACTCGCCGCCGTCGCCCTGGCCTACGCCGCCTCGTCCGGCGTCCCGGCGGCCCTGCGCGTCTGGGGCGCCTGGGCCATCGCCTCCGGCCTCGTCCAGCTCGTCGTCGGTGTCGGCCGCCGGAAGCTGGGCGGCCAGTGGGCGATGATCGTGAGCGGTGCCCTCTCGGTGCTCGCGGGAACGTCCTTCTGCCTGCAGGCATCGACGGACGGCGCCTCGCTCACCGGCCTCGCCGGGTACGCCACCCTCGGCGGCGTGTTCTTCCTCGTCTCCGCGCTGCGCCTGGGCCGTACGGCCAGGAAGAACTGACACCGCGACCGCCACGGCGCGGCCCGGGCGGCGGCACACGTCGCTGCCCCGGGTGCGGCGTGCCACGGTGTCCGGCCGGAAGGCGGGCAGGACCGGGCCGCGCCCGCCGGAGCGCGAGGCGTACGCGCGACTGCCGGACAAGCTCGCGGAGCTCTGCCCCGCGCCCGCCCCGGCGGGACGGACGGCTGCGAGCAGCGCGATCCGGAGCCGGCCGGCGAGGTCTCGGCGCGATCGCGGCGACGGCCAAGGGCGGCCTGGGCAAGCTGGGCGAGCGCCCGTGTGACGAGGGGCGGCGGCCGGGCGAGCCGTGGCGGGCCCCGCCCCGGCCCGTCCGGCGGCCTGACCTGCGCGTGCGGCGGCTTCACGGACGTCGGGCACCCGGACCCGGCCGGCAGGCCGCCCCGGCGCCCCCGCGGGTTCCGGACCGGTGGCCCCGGGCCCGGTCACGTCCGTGGGGCCGTCGCGCCCGACGCGGCACGCGCGGCCGGCGCGCCCGACGCGGCACGCGCGGCCGGCGCGCCCGCCGCGCTACCCCCGGGACGGCACCTTCACCAGCTCTTCGGAGACCTCCCAGACGCGCCGGGCCTCGTCGGCGCTGCGCAACCGGCTGTACAGCTTCTGCTCCCCGGGAGCGCCGCCCATGTGCCCGGGGCCGGTGGGCCCGTAGAACCCGCCGCGCCTGGCGTCGGGGGAGGTGGCGGCGTAGAGGGCGGGCAGCTGCGCGGTCCGGACCGTGCCGGCGAGGATGCCGCGCGCCGACAGGGCACGGATCATGCGCACACCCATGGTGTCCCTCTCGCGGTTGATCTCGGGACGGGCGGCGAGCAGGTTCGTCGGGGCGATCCCGGGATGGGACAGGTTGCTCGTGATGCCCCAGCCGCCCGCTTGACTGCGCCGGTCGAGCTCGAGACCGAAGAGCCCGAACGCGATCTTCGACTGGCTGTAGGCGCGCATGCCGTCGTACGACCGCTCCCAGTTCAGGTCGTCCCAGTTGATGGCGTTGCTGTTCGCCGCGACGCTGATCTGCGAGGTGACCCGCGCGCGGCCGGCGCGCAGGAGCGGCAGCAGGCGGGTGACGAGGGCGAAGTGGCCGAGGTGGTTGGTGCCGAACTGCAGCTCGAACCCGTCGGCGGTCGTCTGCCGGCCGGGCGGAGTCATGACCCCCGCGTTGTTGACGAGGAGGTGGATGGGCCGGTCCTCGCCCAGCAGGGTCTCGCAGAGCGCCGCCACGGAGGCGAGCGAGCTCAGGTCGAGTGCGCGCAGTGACACGTCGGCGTCGGGTACCTGCCGACGGATCCCGGCGAGGGCCGTCTCCCCCTTGCGCGGGTTGCGGACCGGCATGAGGACCTCCGCGCCCGCGGCGGCGAGGCGCGTCGCGATGCCCAGCCCTATGCCGTCGCTCGCTCCGGTGACGACGGCACGCCTGCCGGACAGGTCGGGAACGGAGATGTCGATGGTTCCGCGTGGCATGTGTTCACTCCCAGAAGGTGTCGTTGGCTCCACAGTGGCGGGGACGGCGGGAGTTGTTCAGGACCTGTCGGTCCACTGATGCGCGGGACGAGGCCGCGAAGGGGGGATCAGCGAGCCGTGGTTACGCGCGTGTGCGGGCGATACAAAGGAGGCAGCGCCGAGGGAGGAGACGTATGGAGATCGACCGGACCGGACTGGCGGCATTTCTGCGGCGCCGCCGGGAACTGCTGCAGCCCGAGGACGTCGGCCTCCCGCGCGGACGGCGCCGCAGGACCCGCGGGCTGCGCCGCGAGGAGGTCGCCGCGCTCTGTCACATGTCGACCGACTACTACGCCCGGCTGGAGCGGGAGCGCGGCCCCCAGCCGTCCGAGCAGATGATCGCCTCGATCGCCCAGGGCCTGCATCTCTCCCTCGCCGAGCGTGACCACCTGTTCCGTCTCGCCGGACACAACCCGCCCGACCGGCGCGCGGCCGGCGAGCACATCAACCCCGGCCTGCTCCGCATCCTCGACCGCCTGGGCGACACCCCCGCCGAGATCGTCACCGAACTCGGGGAGACGCTGCGCCAGAGCCCGCTCGGTGTCGCGCTCACCGGCGACACGACCCGGTACACCGGTCCGGCGCGCAGCATCGGCTACCGCTGGTTCACCGATCCCGCCAGCCGCGGGCTGTACGCGCGCGCGGACCACCCGTTGCTCTCGCGGATGTTCGCATCCGGCCTGCGTGAGATCGCCACGCTACGGGGCGTCGGCAGCCGGGCAGCTCACTACGCCGACCTCCTCCTCGCGCAGAGCGACGAGTTCCGGACCCTCTGGGACGAACACGAAGTCGGCATCCGCCCCCATCAGATGAAACGCTTCGTCCACCCCGAGATCGGCGAGCTGGAGCTCAACTGCCAGACCCTGCTCGACCCCGACCAGTCGCACTGGCTGCTCGTCTACACCGCCGCCCCGGGCACCGAGAGCCACGAGAAACTGCAGCTCCTGTCCGCGATCGGCACGCAGACGCTCCGCTGACCGCGCTAGGTGAGAGCCGAGGCACAGGTGGTGGGGGTGGCGTGGGCCGGATCGAGGATGTTGCGGATCTCGTGATGGGCGATGCGGTCGGTGATGCCGAGGGTCTCGTGGATGGCGAGGTCGGTGGGGCAGAGGTCCTGGACGAGGAGGTTTCGGACGTTCGGGCCGTCGAGGAAGGACGACCAGTAGGGGGTGACGGCCTGGTCGTAGCGGGTGGCGATGACGGTGTAGTGGACTCCGGGGACGGTCTCGCGGCCGTGGTTGAGGCCGGTGAGGAAGGCGGATCCGGCGTACTGCTGGGGGACGGCGGGGAAGAGGTGCGCCTGCACGCCGTCCAGGCCGGTGGCGCGTACGAGGTTGACCTCGCCGTTGCGGGTGGTGCCGTGGTTGGGCGGGGCGATGCCGATGAACTCGCGGACCTCGTCGGCGCCGCCGAGGTGCCGGAGGTAGTAACGGGGCATCAGCCCGCCCTGGGAGTGGCCGACGATGTCGACCTCGCGGGCGCCGGTCGCGACCCGGACCCGGTCCACGTAGTCCTCGAGCTGGCGGGCGGACTCCTCGATCGGCCCCAGGCCGTGCACCAGGGGCAGGCCGATCTGGCCGTAGTCGAGGGCGAAGACGCAGTAGCCGTGCCGTACCAGGTCGGGGCCGAGGACCGGCCAGTTGGCGATCGAGTTCGCGAAGGTGCCGTGGACCAGGACGACCGGCCGCGGATGGGCGGCGGAGGGCCGGCAGGTGAAGTCGTTGAAACCGCGGCTCGGGGCCACGGGCGGGGCGGCGTGGGCCGCGCCCGTGAGGGACGCGCCGGCCAGCACGCTCGTGGCGAGCAGCGTGCGCAGAACACGCAGAGCAGTGGATGTTCTCCGGCGGGCGGCGGCCATCGGAACTCCTCACGGCGGCGACGGAAAGGGGGGCGGGCTGTGCTTCGCGTCAGATGCTTGCCGTCCGGCGGCGACCGGTGCGGCAGCGGCTGCATCCGCATCAACGGCGTACGGGGGCCGTCGGTCACTGGGCGGCGCCGAAACGGCCGCGGCTCGGCCGACGCACCGCCGCCACGCGGTGTGCCCGGACCTCGCCACCGGATGCCCGGCCCGCCGGTGGTGGCGGCCGGTTCGCGTGAGTGGAGGGATCGTTCGCCGGCCAGGACGTCGAAGCAGCGGCCGGTCAGAAGCATCGAGAGGACGCACTCGCTGCACCGGACACCTCGGACAACCGGGCGAACATCACGCCGTGGGCCGGCGACCGTCCCCCTGTCCCGCGACGACGGCTCGGACCAGGTCTCCGTTCACCCGCAGGCCCGTGCGCGGGCGTCAGTTCGCCCGCGGTCCGAACCGGCGCCTGTACTCCAGGGGACCGAGCCCGGTCTCACGACGCATCAGTGTGCGCAGGTTGGCGGCGGTGCCGAGTCCGGTGCGTCGCGCCACCACGTCGAAACGTGACTCGCCCCGTTCGATCAGCCGGCAGGCCAGCGCGACCCGTTCCCCCGTGAGCCACGCCAGCGGTGTCGTGCCCAGCTGCGCCCGGAAGCGGCGGTGCAGTGTCGCCGGACTGACCGCCGCCCGTGCCGCGAGAGCCGGCACGGTGAGGACCGAGTCCAGCCGTTCCTGGGCCCAGGCCAGGACGGGCGCCAAGGACTCGTCCGGCAGGTCGGGCACGGGCCGCTCGATGAACTGCCGCTGCCCGCCGTCGCGGTGGGCGGCGAAGACCAGCCGCCGGCTCACGGCGCCCGCGATCTCCGCACCGTGGTCGCGGCGGACGATGTGCAGCCCGAGGTCGAGCGCGGCCGCGCTGCCCGCGGCGGTGAGGATGTCACCGTCGTCCACGAACAGCACGTCCGCTTCCAGCCGCACGGCCGGGCAACGGTGACGGAAGGAGTCCGCCCACTGCCAGTGCGCGGTGGCCCGGCGCCCGTCGAGGACGCCTGCCTCGGCCAGGGTGAACGCGCCACTGCAGAGACCGACCAGGCGCGCGCCGCGGGCGTGGGCACGCCGGACGGCATCGAGCACGGCAGGGCGGCGGGGTACCTCGACGTCGGGCCGGTTGGGGACGATCAAGGTGTCGGCCGAGTCGGCCGCTTCGAGATCCGCGACTCCCGTGAGCGTGAAGAACCCGTCCCGCATCGGTGTGCGGGGCTCGGGCGAACAGAGCTCGAAGTCGTAGAGGTCACGGCCGATCTCGGGCCTCCGCAGACCGAAGATCTCGCTCGCGCAACCGAGTTCGAACGGGTTGGAGTTCTCATCCACGATCACGACGACACGGTGCGGGCCGGCTGCACGAACCGTGTGCACTGCTTCGACACCTCCAACTGCCCGGTCCGCGTGGACGGTGTGGACTGCGTGCGAGGATCCTTGCGCCATATGCGATTTCTAGCACTCACGCCGACCGCGCGGCAGAAGGAACGATGAGCCCGTGAGCAACGAACCCATTGCCCTCGACAGGGCCCTGGCCTCCTTCGACGCCATGTGGAGCCCTCGCATCGTCACGCGCGTCAACGACTACGACGTCCGCGTCGCCAAGGCGGAGGGCGAACACCTCTGGCACGTCCATGAGAACACCGACGAGTTCTTCCTCGTGCTCGACGGCGAACTGCACATCTCACTCCGTGAGCCCGCGGGGGAGCGCACGGTCGTGCTCGCCCGGGGCGCGGTCTTCACCGTCCCCCGGGGTACGGAGCACAAGCCGTACGCCCCGTCCGGTGCCGCCTTCCTCATGTTCGAGCCCACCGGAACGGCCACGGTGGGGGATCGCCACGACGAGATCCCGGCCCACGTGGACGCGACGACAGGGCACGCACTCCGCCCTGCATGACGTCATGGGGGCACTGGCCAACATCCGACCGGACCGGCCTGTGCCCCGGAGCCGGGCCTCGCCCGCTGACCGGACCGCGAGCGGCGGTCCCTTCCGCCGCGCTGCCGGCCATGACGGATCTCGTTCCGCCCGGGCGGAACGGGTACGCCTCCGAGGTCTACGCGGCGGCCCCGAACCACATCGGCAGCCGGTCGAGCAGCTCCTGCTGGTCCTCGCCGACCCAGGCCACGTGGCCGTCCGGCCGCAGCAGCGCCGCGGGCACGGGCAGTTCCTCGCCGACGTCGACGACGTGGTCGACCCGGTCCGCCCAGCCCGCTGCCGAGAGCCGGCCGGTCCGGTCGAGCAGCAGTCCGCGGCCGCGGTGCATCAGCCCGTACAGGCGCCCCCTCTTCAGCTCCACGTCGCGCATCCGCCGGCCGAGCAGTTCATGTCCCTCGCCGAAGTCGTAGCGGATGCCGATCGCGATGATCTTCTCGATCAGGTACCGGTTGACTTCCTCGAAGTCCGCCAGTTCCGACACCAGCCGGCGCACCGCCCGGGCGCCCGGCTCGGTGGACATCAGTTCCATCTGTGCGCGGGTGTTGTCCAGTACGTCGGCGGCCACCGGGTGCCGTTCGGTGTGGTAGCTGTCCAGCAGCCCCTCCGGCGCCCGGCCGCCGATCTCGGCGGCCAGTTTCCAGCCGAGGTTGAACGCGTCCTGGATGCCGAGGTTGAGCCCCTGTCCGCCGACCGGCGGGTGGATGTGCGCCGCGTCGCCGGCCAGCAGCACACGGCCGGTCCGGTAGCGCTCGGCCTGCCGGGTGGCGTCGCCGAAGCGGGAGAGCCAGCGTGGGGAGTGCACGCCGAAGTCGGTACCGGCGACCACCCGCAGCTCCCGCCTGAACTCCTCCAGCGTCGGCGGGACCGTGCGGTCCCGGGTCACCCCCTGGGCTGGCACGACGACACGGTACGCCCCGTCCTCGAGGGGCCCGAGGCCGAACCGCAACTGGGTCCTGCGGACTTCGGCCACCACGGCGGCCACGGTCTCCGGCGGATCGGCCACCTCCATCTCGCCCAGCAGCGTCTCGGTCCTGGTGGGCTCGCCGGGGAAGCCGACGCCGAGCAGCTTGCGCACCGTGCTGCGGCCACCGTCGCAGCCGACGAGGTAGCGCGAACGCAACGACGTGCCGTCGCCCAGCTCGGCGGTCACCCCGTGCGCGTCCTGGCTCAGCCCGACCAGTTCGCTGCCGCGCCGGATCCCGGCGCCGAGTTCGGCGGCGCGCTCGGCCAGCAGACGGTCGGTGACGGGCTGCGGGATACCGAGGACGTACCCGTGTGCGGTGTCCAACTGCTCGGGAGACGGCTTGCCGAGGCCGGCGAAGAAACCGCCGACCGGATACTTCTTGCCGTGCGCGAGAAAGCGCTCCAGCAGACCGCGCTGGTCGAGCACCTCGATGCTGCGCACGTGCAGACCGAGCGCACGAACGTACGGGACCGGTTCCGCCTCCCTCTCCAGCACGACCACACGCACGCCGTGCAGCCGCAGCTCGCAGGCCAGCATCATGCCGGTCGGCCCGCCGCCGACCACGATGACATCGATCATGAGAACTTCCCCCTCGCTCACCTGACGAGCTCCCGTCCGGCCGGCCGCCACGCGCGGTCGCACAGCACGCACACGTGTCTTCGGGCACCCGGCTTCGGGCGACGATTCTGCGCCACGGACCGGGCCTTGCGGCAAGGCCCCCCTCGCGCTATAAGTTGAAAGTGGCAAGGAGTGGGTGACTTCCTCCGCCGTCTCAGTCGATCCCCGAGCGTTCCACGCCGGCCACGATCCACCGCTGGAAAGCCAGGAACAGGGCCAGCAGCGGCAGGATCGACACGGCCGCCGCGACGAACAGCTCGTGCAGCCGGACGACCTGGGACGTGGTGAACGACGACAGCGCGACCTGCACCGTCCACGCGTTCCGGTCCTGACCGATCACCAGCGGCCAGAGGAACGAGTTCCACGCGCCGATGAAGACGATCGTGCCGACGGCCGCGAACACGGGCCGCGCGTTGGGGACGACGACGAGCCAGTACGTCCGCCAGTACCCGAGCCCGTCCACGGCCGCCGCGTCCTCCAGCTCCCGCGGGAACCCGAGGAAGTACTGGCGGAAGACGAAGCAGGCGAACGCCGAGAAGAGAGTGGGGACGATCAGTCCCCGCAGGGTGGAGATCCAGCCCAGCGACGACACCAGCACGAAGCTGGGCACGAAGGTGACGGCGGCCGGGACCGTCAGGGTGCCGAGGACGCCGTAGAACACCTTGTCGGCGTGCCGGTAGGGGATGCGGGCGAGGCCGTAGCCGGCGAGGGAGGCCGGCAGGACCGTGCCGAGGGTGGTGGCGACGGCGATCAGCGCGGAGTTGAGCAGGGAGCGGGCGAAGGGGACGGAGCCGTCCCGGAAGAGCTCCGTGACGTTCGACCAGCGCACCTCCGTGGGGAAGAAGGTCCACTCGGGCGAGGTGATGTCCCGCTCGCTCGCCGAACCGTTGCGGACCAGCAGGTAGAACGGGATCAGGAAGAGCAGGGAGAGGGCGGTCAGCAGGACCAGCCGCAGGGCTCGTCCCGCTCGTACCAGCGCGTCGTCCATACCCGTCCTCCGCTCCCTCGTCGTGGCCGTTCGCATGCTGCCCGTCCCGGCGTCCTGCTCGCTCGTCGTCACTCCTGGCTCACTCGTCCTTCGCGCCGAGCCGGAACCAGCGGGCCTGCCCGACCGTCACCACCGCGATGACCAGGGCCAGGACGACCGCGCCCGCGCTGCCCACGCCGAGGTTCTGCCCCTGCCCGAGGGCGGTGTAGTAGAGGTACACGAGCGGCGGGCGGGCGTAGGGCGGGTAACCGCGGGCGTCCGACAGGAGGTTGTAGAACTCGTCGAAGGCCTGGAAGGCGTTGATGACGAGGAGCAGGACGACCGCCACCGACGTGGCCCGCAGCTGGGGCAGCGTGATGTGCCGCAGCACCGGCCAGCCGGGCCGGGCCCCGTCCACGGCCGCCGCCTCGTACAGCACAGGGTCGATCCGCTGGAGTCCCGCCAGGAAGAGGACCATGTAGAAGCCGACCTGGAGCCAGAGCCGTACGGTCACGATCACCAGCCAGTACCAGGGCGGGTCGGTGGTGGACAGCCAGGCGACGGGCTCGGCACCGAACCAGTCGAGCACCGTGTTGGCCAGACCGAACCGCACCCCGTTGAAGACCGACATCTTCCAGATCAGTGCGGCGACGACGTACGAGCAGGCGACCGGCAGGAAGAAGACCGACCGGAAGAAAGCCTGTGCCCGCCGGACGCGGTTCACCATCAGGGCGAGGGCCAGCGAGAGGACGTAGGTGGTGGGCACGATGAAGGCGGTGAAGACGAGGAAGGTCCACAGACTGTCGGTGAACGCGTCGTCCCGCAGCACCTGGACGTAGTTGTCCAGGCCCACGAAGTCCGTCGGTGCCACTGTGTTGCGCGCGTCGAAGAAGCTCAGCGCCAGGCTCCACAGCAGTGGCACGTAGGTAAACAGTGCGAGCCCGCACGCGAAGGGCCCGACGAAGACCCAGAACCACAGGGTCCGCCGACGGACCGTGCCCGCCGTACCGGACGCACCGGTCGTGCCGGTCACGGCTTCTTCTTCGCGTTCTTCACACGGTCGAGCTCGGACGACACCTTCCGTACGACCGTCCGCAGCTCGCCCTCCGGGTGCGCACCGTCCTTGATGATCCTGTTGAGCGCGTCCTGGTAGAGCGTCCGGATCGCAGGTGTCCACAACAGCGGCTGTGCGTGGCCGTGCTCGGTGGCGAAGCGCACGGCGTCGGCGGCCGCGCCGGTCTTCAGCCTGTCCGCCTTCTCCGCGAGGGAGAGACGGGCGGGGATGTGGAAACCGTAGGAGAGTGCGAAGTCCTCCTGGTAGTCGGTGCGTTCGACCCACAGCCACTTCACGTACGCCTTGGCCGCCTCCTGGTGTGCGCTGCGGGCGCTGACGACCGCCCCGTACGCGCCCACGGGCACCGCAGGGCGGCCGGACGTCCCGTCCGCGGGGAAGGGCAGGACGCCGAAGTCGTCGCCGAGCTCCTTCTGCACCTGGGGCAGCGCCCACAGCCCGGACCACTGCATCGCGGTCAGGCCCTGGAGGAGGGCGGACGGATCCGGCCAGTCGGCGGGCGCGCCGAGGAGGAGCGACTTGTCGGCGTACAGCCGGTGGAGTTTGGCGAGGGTGCGGGCGGCGACCGGGTCGTCGAAGCCGACCTCGCCGCCGGCGGTGACCAGTTCGAGTCCGGCCGCGTGCAGCGGGGTTCCGCCGAGTACGCCCGCGCCGCCGTCGTTGCCGAGGAAGAGTCCCTTGACCTTGCTGTCGGTCAGCTCCTTCGCCGCGTCGACGAGTTCGTCGAGGGTGGCCGGCGGCCGCACGCCGGCGTCCTCCAGCAGGCTCTTGCGGTAGTACAGCATCTGCATGTCGATGACCTGCGGGACGCCCCAGACCCTCCCGTCGTACGTCTTCGGGGCGAGTACCGCCGGGTTGAAGTCGTGCTTCACCCCGTCCAGCAGGTCGGTGAGGTCGACGACCTGGCCGCCCTGGATCTGGTCGAGATCGGGGCTGCCCTCGAAGACGTCCGGACCCGCGTCGGTGAGCAGGGCGGCGGCGGTCTGCTGGTCGTAGTTGCCCGGCCGCCACTGCACGCTCACGTCCGCCTCGCCGTAGGCGGCGGCGTACCGCTTCACCGCCTGCTCGGTGCCCGCCTCGCCGTACTGGTGGTACCAGTGCGACAGCGCCGGCCCCGCACCCCCGCCGCCGTCACCGCGTCCGGTGGCGGATCCGCAGGCGGCCGACAGCCCGGCACAGGCTCCCGCTCCCGCGGCGAACAACGCCCTGCGCTTCATCGCCATGGTGTTCCCTCACCTCTCCACCCGCATGTCGCCCTGCGCGTAGTCCAACGGTCCATCCTGCGCCGGAAACACGGAACAGGCGTTGCGGTGATGTGTCACGGGCTCCGGGGATCCAGGTCGAGGACCTGCCCGAGGAAGGTGCGCATCGCGTCGGCGACCGTGTCGAGGTGGCTCTCGAGGAGGAAGTGCCCTCCGCCCGGCACCAGCTGGATCCGGGCGTCCTTCAGGTCCTTCGCGAAGGCCCGGGCTCCGTCGGGACCGAAGATCCTGTCTTCCGCGCCCCAGATGGCCAGCAGGGGTACCTGGGTGGCGCGGAAGTACTCGTGGAGCTGAGGGTAGAGGGGTGGGTTGGTGGCGTAGTCACGGAACAGGTCGAGCTGGATCCGGTCGAGGCCGGGGCGTGAGATCTCCCGGTGATCAGTGGCCCAGGTGTCCGGGTCGATCAGCTCCGGCTCGGCGACGCCGTGCAGGTACTGCCACCGCATGGCCTCCTCGCTCAGCGCCTCACGCAGGGCTGCTTCCGTGGACGGGTCCGGCGACTGGGCGTACGCCCAGATCGGCGCCCAGAAGTCGGGCACGAACCCCTCGTCGTAGGCATTGCCGTTCTGCGTGACGAGGGCGGTGACGGCGTGCGGGTGTCGCAGTGCGAGACGCCACCCTATGGGAGCACCGTAGTCCTGTACGTAGAGCGCGTACCGCTCCAGTCCCAGTGTGGCGAGGAGCCCTTCGGTCACCTCGGTGAGAGCGTCGAAAGTGTAGGCGAACTCGTCGGCCGGCGGGGTGGCGGACTGTCCGAACCCCAGGTGATCGGGGGCGATGACATGGAACCGGTCCGCCAGCGCGGGGATCAGATGCCGGAACATGCGGGAGCTGGTGGGGTATCCGTGCAGCAGGACGACGGCGGGAGCATCGGCGGGGCCGGCTTCCCGGTAGAACACGCGGTGTCCGCGTACGGAGGTGTAGCGGTGCCGCACCTCGGCCATGGTTGTCCCCTTGAGTGTTTTCGGGTGGTTGTCGTAGTCGTCAGTAGACTCCCCGATGTGTAACCTGTCAAGTGCGGTTCAAGGGTTAGGGATGGCGGTCGGCCGTCGGCGGCAGGCCCACGCCGACCGGGCAGCCGCCAAAGGGCTGACCATTTCCCTGTCGCCTCCGGCACTGTGGTGCCGGCCCGGTTCGGCCGCGCGCTGGGCGTCTCCCGTACCCGGCTGTCGCACCACCTGGCGTGCCTGCGTGACTGCGGGCTGGTCGTCACCGTGTCCGGCGGCCGCCGACCGCCGTCGAGGAGGGCCGCGACGCCTGGCGGCGCAGGCACTCGCGGTTCAGTCCGCGGCCGGTGGGGGACGGTCCGGGGGCGTGAGAAGGGTGCGCAGGTCGATGGCGCGGTAACCCCGGGCGGCGGTCGCGTCGAGGATGCGTGGCAGGGCCTGGGCGTCGATCACCTCGGTGCGGCCTTCGGAGGCGCCGACGTGCATCTGCAGGATCGCCCCCGGGCGCAGGGCGTCCAGGGCCCTGCGCACCGCGCGGTCCACGCTCATGCCGCCCTCGGTGCCCATCCACCCGTTGGTGTCGGTGGTGAACTCGATGTCCGCGAATCCCAGCCGGTTGACCTCCTCGATGTGGGCGGGGCTGGTCTCGCTGTAGGGGAAGCGGAAGAACGGGGTCAGGGCCCTCCCGGCACCGGCCGCGCGCAGGGCCCGGTCCGCGGCCCGGACCTCGTGGCGTCTCGCGGCCGCGCTCACGTCGGCGAAGCGGGGGTGGCTGTGGGAGTGGTTGCCCAGTCCGTGTCCCACGGCCGTGATCGCCCGCACCGTTTCGGGGAGCCGGTCGGCGAAGTCGCCGGTGAGGAAGAACGTGGCGGGCGCGCGTCGGCGGGCGAGCTCGGTGAGGACGTGTTCCAGTCCCGCGTCGTTCCAGGCCGCGTTGAAGGTCACCGCGATCACCCTCTCGCGGGTACGGATCACACGGTTCTCCGAGCCGAACAGCGCCCGCAGGCCCTCGCCGTCCACGGTCGGGAGCGGGATTCCGGCGATCGTCCACCGGGCGGCGAGCAGTCCGGCAGCCATTCCGAACCGGCGGCGCGACAGGTGACGGCGGGGCGTGACAGGACGTGTTCCCATACCGTCGCCATCGGCCGGCCGGTGTCGGCGCTTGAGCTCGTACGACGGCGTCGTCCGCGCGCCGCGTACACGCTGTGCCGCCGTACGCCCCGGTGTCCTCCAGCGCCACTGGAACCACCGCGATGCCTAGGCCGGTGCCCGATCCCCTCCTGCTGTCCCCCTGAGCTCAAGGTCTGCGGGCCAGGGTCGCCGTACGCAGCAGCCACTCGGCCGGACCGTACCGGTAACGCGCCGTCAGCCAGGCGCTGAGGGCGAGTTGACCCGCGTACAGGACGAGGCACCCGGCGAGCACGGCCGCCGCCCCGTGGTGGCCGTACCGGGCGAGGCCGTGGCCGGTGAAGACGAGGGCGAGGATCAGGGACTGGCCGAGATAGTTGGTCAGGGCCGTGCGTCCGGCCGGGGCCAGGGCCCGGCCCACCCGGCGGCCGGGTCCCGTGCGCAGCAGGAGCAGCAGCCCGCACACGTACGCGGCGGACAGCGCCGGGGCGGTGAGGACGCCGACGGCCGACCCCACGTGGTACCAGCGGGCGTCCAGCGGGCCGTTGCGGCAGACGGCCATGACGATGCCGCCGGCCAGACCCACCGGCAGGCAGCGGGTGACGGTCCTGACCAGCGTCGCCCGGTGCCGCCCGGTGTCGGCGAGCAGCCCGCGCCGTCCGGCGACGAGCCCGGCCAGGAAGGCGGCGAGCATGCCGGCGCCGTAGACGACGCTCCACATCAACGAGGCACGCAGTTCCCGCAGATGGGCCCCGATGACCGTGCCCGAGTCACCCCGGTAGGCGGTGGTCCACGGCTCCAGCGCGGCCTCGACCTCGCTCCGGCTCGGCGGCTCGGCGACGGCGAGGGTGAGCGCGCCGTAGGCCAGCAGGCAGACGACGGTGAGGACGACGAGCCCGGCGGCGGCCTGCAGCAGTCTGCGCGGAGCGATGTCCTGCACCGCGAACAGGGCGAGGCCCAGCACCGCGTACGACATCAGTACGTCCCCGGGGAAGAGCAGTGTCCCGTGGGCGAGGCCGAGCGCGAACAGGCAGCCGAGGCGGCGCAGGTGCCGGGACACGAAGGGGTGCCCGGCACGATCGGCGGACTGTCGCTGGAGGACGAAGCTGTAGCCGAACAGGAACGAGAACAGCAGGTGGAACTTCCCGGCGGCCAGGGCGGTGATCAGCCACTCCACACCCTCGTCGACCGGGCTGGGGACCGGTTCGCCGCCGCCCGCTCCGACGTGCGGTCCGGCGATCAGCAGGGCGTTGACCGCCAGGATGCCGGACAGCGCGAACCCGCGCAGCACGTCGACCTCGTGCACCCGGGCCGTCCGTGACGGGTCCGCGTCATCGGGGTCGTCGGGTCGTGCGTGCGCTCGGCGCAGGGCACGCCCGGGCGACGGCGACGAGCTGCTCACAAGGGGCCTCCGGAACCACGGGAACCACGGCGCGGACCGCCGACGGACTCACCACCTCACCACGTGCCCCTCCCGGCAACAACTCACCCCGGCAGGGGGGAACGGGCGCTGGGCCGGGGGCGCTGTCCCCCCGGCCCTGCGCCCGTGTGCCGTACGGTGTCAGACCGCCGCCGCGCGACTGGCCCCCGATGCGGACCGCCAGGTCGTAGGCGTTCTGCACCGAGCCCGTGTTGGCCTTGGCCTGGCCCACGATCTCGAAGGCGGTGCCGTGGGCCGGGGTGCAGATCGGCACCGGGAGGCCGCCGGCCATGGTGACGCCGCCGTCGAAGCAGATCAGCTTCATCGCGATCTGGCCCTGGTCGTGGTACATCGTCAGGATGCCGTCGAAGTCGCCGGCGCGGGCCCGCAGGAAGATGGTGTCCGAGGGGAACGGTCCCGTGAAGTCCGGCCCCCGCGCCGTCAGGTCGCCGACGGCAGGGGTGATGACGTCCAGCTCGTGGCGGCCGAACTTGCCGTTCTCCCCGGCGTGCGGGTTGAGCGCGCAGACGCCGATGCGGGGCGCCTCGACGCCGGACTCGCGCAGCACCTGGTGCAGCAGCTCACCGGCCTCGACCACGTTCTCCCGGGTGATGCCCGCGTCCACCTCGGCGATGGAGACGTGCGAGGTGACCCGGGCGGTCCACAGGCCGGGCAGGATGTTCAGCTCGGAGGTGAAGGCGTCGACGCCCAGCACCTTCTCGAACCAGCGCAGTTCGTCGTTCTCCGTCATCCCGGCCAGGTGCAGCGAGGTCTTGTTGAGCGGCGCGAACAGGATGGCGTGCACCTCGCCCCGGCCCGCCATGTCCAGCGCGGTACGGAGGTTGGCGAGGGCCCAGCGGCCGCCGGCCTCGGTGGCGGTGCGCCGCTCGAACTCCCCGGCGGGGCGGTGCGCGCTGTTGTCGTGCAGCAGCGGGACGCCCGGGGTGTACTCGGTGGCGTATTCGACGGTCAGGCCCGCGTCGTCACCGGCGCTCTTCAGTTCGGCCTCGTCGGAGATCAGCACGATGTCCGCGGCGGCGGTGTTCCCGGGGACGGACAGCAGCTTGGCGATCAGCTCGGGGCCGGTGCCGGCGGGGTCGCCGAGGGTGACCGCGACGCGGGGACGGCGGGAGGTGGTGGTGCTCATGACTGCCTTTCCTGGGCGGATGCGGTGGAGGAGGGGTGCCGTGACGGTTGGCGGGGCACGGGCTCGTCGGACGGGGGTGGGGTGTTGTCGCCGGGCGGGGCGTCATCGGGGGTGGCGCCGTCGTCGGCCGGTGTGGTGCCGGGCGCGGGGGAGCCGGGGTCCGGGGTGCCCGTACCGGGGCCTCCCGTGCCGGAACCGGGGGTATCCGGCGCCGCGTCCCGGTCGCGGCGCAGGGCCTTGACGGCCACCGGACCCGCGACCAGGACGGCGGCGAGCACCAGGATGACGATGGCGGCCGGGCTGGCGAGGACGGTCGGCAGGACCGTGCCCTCGCCGAGCGCGGACGTCTGCACCAGCGCCTTCTCGAACAGCGGGCCGATGACCAGGCCGAGGACCAGCGGCGCGACGGGGAGGTTCAGCCGCTTCATGGCGTAGCCGACCAGACCGATGACGATCACGATCCACACGCTCAGCATGCTGTTCTTGACCGAGTAGGCCCCGACCAGGCTGGTCACGATGATCAGCGGGTACATGATCGCGTACCGCACGCGCAGCAGCTGCGCGAGGACCGGCGCGAGGGGCAGGTTCAGCGCCGGCAGGATGAAGATGCCGATGAAGAACGAGGCGAGCAGGCCCCATACCAGCGTGGGCTGGTTCTCGAACAGCAGCGGGCCGGGCTGGATGCCGTAGATGAGGGAGGCGCCGAGCAGTACGGCGGTGGTGGCGCCGCCGGGCACGCCGAGCACCAGGGTGGGCACGAAGTTGGCGTTGGAGGCGGAGTTGGTGGCCGCGTCCGGGGCGACGACGCCCTCGATCGCGCCGGTGCCCAGCTTGTGCCGGTTCTTCGAGAAGCGCTTCTCCGCGCCGTACGCCATGAAGGACGCCAGCGTCGTACCGGCGCCGGGCAGGCAGCCGAGGAGGAAGCCGACGACGGTGCCGCGGACGGTCGCCGGAGCGGCCCGCTTCAGGTCCTCCTTCTTCAGCAGCAGGTCGCGGAAGCGGGCCCGGATGGGCTCGGCCATGCCGGTGTGCAGCTGGTTGAGCAGCTCGCCGATGGCGAAGAGGCCGATCATCACCTCGACGTAGGGGAAGCCGCCGAACAGGTCGATCTGGCCGAAGGTGTAGCGCGGGGTGCCGCTGCCGACGTCGACGCCGATGCAGGCGATATCGAGGCGACGACGGCGCGGCTGTCGGACCCGGCCCCGGTCTTCGCGGGCGGCCGCGGCTGCCGGGCCTGCTTCCTCACCACGGCGCCGACGGGGCTGCGGGTGGAACTGGTGCAGCCCCGGGAGCCCGGCACGGCGGCGGAGGCGCTCCGGTACCGGTGACGGGGGTGCCGGGGCGTAGAGCGGGCGTCCTGCTGTCGAGGACGCCCCCGGGCCGCGCGGAAGATCCCGCCCCCGCGCGGCCCGGCCGGCCGTGCGGTGCCCATGCGTGGGCACGGTTCACCTTCTCCCGGGCGGCCGGCCGCCGGAGGATCACGTGGCCGGTGATTGTGCCTGTGCGTAGACCGGGCGGGACATGCAGCGGGGTCCCCCGGTCCCTTTGACCAGTTCGCTCCCGGGCACGGTGGTGAGGTGGACGCCGTGCGCGCGGAGGGTGCGCACCACGGGCCGGCACAGGTCGTAGCCGATGGCGGTGCCCGGGCCGAGGCAGAGGTGGTTGCAGGCCTCCTGCAGCCGGGCGGCGCGCTGCTCGGTGCGCACGACCGTCATGCCCGCTTCCTCGAACGATCGCAGGAGATCGAGAGGCCGGGGGCCGGTGCTGTCCCAGTGGGTGGCGGACACGATGTTGTCCGGCGCGGCGACGACGAGGGTGTCGCTGAGGGGCAGGAGGGTGCCGTCGAGGTTGAGGCTGCCGGGGGCGAGCTCGACGGCGATCACTTCGTCGGCGTGGCCGGGCAGCAGCGCCTCGCACAGACGCGGCACGGTGGCGAGGGTGGTGCGGGGGCCGTGGCCGAGCAGGACGCAGCGGCGCCCGTCGCGGACGAAGGGGATGAGATCGCCGCCCTCCAGCACGGTGCCGGGCCGCTGCTCCCAGTCCAGGCGGGTCAGACCGAGCCGCTCGAGTGCGGCGGCCATGGTGGCCTCCTCCGGGCGGCGCAACGGCTCGGCCATGCGGGCGGGCAGGTACCGGGTGGGGGCCCAGGGCAGGGTGATCGCCGCGTCCCGGACGTACATCTGGTTGGGGTTGGTGCAGGCCTGGGCGAACCACGGCGTGTCCCCGACCAGCGACTGCAGCGTGATCACCGTGACACCCGCACGGGCGATGGCCCGGACGAAGGCGTCGTGCTCCTCCCCGGCCCGGCGCGGATTCACCCGCTCACGGAACAGGTGGCGGTGCTGCGTCCGGCGCGGCGGGGCGGTGCTCAGCTCGTCGAACGCCCCCAGCGGCGCCGGATTGTGCACGATCACCGCCCAGGGGCGGGCGGAATGCTCAGCCACCGGCATGTTCCCCGGCCCCGGAGCACCCGGTGAGCGGCTGTTCCTCTGCTCCGTCATACGGGGAGCATCGCCGGAGCACCAGGCAGGCGAACCTCCGCCGGGCGGGGCCCGGGGTCACTCATGCGGGTTCTCGGACGGGCGCGAGCGCTTGGGAGCGCGCGGCATACGAAAAAAAGCACATGAAGCGGGGGATATCGGTCATCGGACAGCGGCCCATCGGCCCCGGAATCCAGGGGAGACACACTCATGCTGATCGTCACGGTCGTGGTGGCTGCGGCCGCCCTGCTGGTGGGCATCGCCCTCCAACGCGTTCTGCGCCGGCGGGAGAGCACCGCGGACGACGCCGGGCTGTCGGTGAAGGATCTGGTGGGGCCGGTCCAGACGCTCACCGTGCTGATCCTGGCCTTCGTGCTGGCCACCGCCGCCTCCTCCTACGGCAAGGCGGAGGAGGCCGTCCGCTCCGAGGCCAACGCCGTGGACAAGCTGGCGGAGGTGACCGACTACGTGCCCGCCGCCGCGCAGCGCAGCCGGCTGCTGGGCGACATCGTCTGCTACACCCGTGCGGTGCGGCACTTCGAATGGCCCGCCATGGCCGACGGCACCGACTCCGCCGTCCCGAGTGTCTGGAGCACCGACCTGCGCCGCGTCTTCAAGGAGGTGGGGACCGACCAGCCGGCCTTCGGCATGCTGGTGTCGGCCGACGACGACCGTTCCCGGGCGCGGCAGGCCCGGCTGTCGGAGGCGACCGCGTCGGTGCCGCCCGCGGTGTACTGGTTCATGCTCCTGCTGCTGGCCGTCACCATCGTCTCCCTGGCGCTGTGCATTCCCCGGCGCAACAACCGGCCGCAGATCGCGGCCCTGGCCGTGGCGACCGTGCTGCTGACGGCCACCCTCGCGCTCGTCCACGACACCGAGCGCCCGTTCGGTGGCCTGGTCGGCGTCGACGCCACCGCCATCACCGACGTCCAGCGGCAGGCCACCCGCGACTACCAGGCCGACAACCCGGACGGCACCCTGCCCTGCACCACCGACGGGGACAAGACCGACAGCTGAGGACCGGGACCTGGCCGTCCGGCCGCCCGGTCCTCGGGCGGACGGGCTTCGCGCTGGAGCTCGGGGCACTGCCTTGCGTGGGCGGTGTGCGCGGTGTCGCGTGGTGGGCGGGGTGTGCGTGGGGTGTGCGGTGGTGCCGGAGTGTCCCCCGAACGGCCCGTTTCGGCTGGGCGGCGACCGGCCTCCCTCTCATGATGGGCGAGAGGGCGCCGGAGCGTTCGTACCTGGCTGGGAGGTGGGCGCTGTGTCCGAGGACGTGAGGGTCTGGCCCCGGGTCGAGCTTCGTGGCGTCGATCTGGATCCCATGATGACCGAGCTGCTCGGGGAGAAACGGGCGTCGAAGGTCCGGTTCGCGTACGGCTCCGTGCCCGCCTGGGTGCTCACCCGGTACGAGGACGTGAGGTCGGTGACGTCCGACGCCCGGTTCAGCCGGGCGGCCGCCTGGCACGTGGACAGCACGCGCATCACCGAGCTGAGGGCCCCCATCAAGGGCGACATGACGTACCAGGACGGGGCTGCGCATGCCCGGGTCCGGCGGCAGATGGCGAAGGCCTTCACCCCCGCCCGTACCGAGGCGCTGGCCCTGGCCGCGGAGCGGGTGTGCGAGACGCTGGTGGACTCCCTCCTCCGCCAGGGGCCACCGGCCGACCTGGTGGACGATCTGGCCTCGCCGTTCGCCCTGGAGACCGCCTGGGGCATGGTCGGGGTGCCCGCCGCCGACCGGGAGGGACCTCTGCGCGACTGCTTCGAGACGGTGTTCTCCTCGGGAGCCGATCCGCAGCGGGTGCACGACGCCCAGGAGGCGCTGCGGCGGCTGTTCCAGGGGCTGGTGTCCGCCGCGCGCGGGAGAGGGGCCGCCGGCGGGTCCGGTGAGGATCTGATCACGGTCCTGACGGAGCCCGCGGGCGGGCTGAGCGACGAGGAGATCGTGGCCAACGCCTACAAGAGCATGCAGTCGGCGTGGCGCGGCATCCGCAACCACAGCGCCAACCTGCTCTACGTCCTCCTCACACACCCTGCCGAGACCGCCTGGCTGCGGGCGCACCCGGAGGCGTGGCCGGCGGCCGTCGACGAGCTGGTGCGCTTCGTGCCCCGGCTGGCGGGATGCGGCGTCGAGCGGATCGCCACCGAGGACGTCGACATCGCGGGGGTCACCGTCCGGCGGGGCGAGCCGGTGTACGTCTCCTACGCGTCGGCCAACCGGGACGAGCGTGCCTTCCCCGACCCCCACCGGCTCGATCTGCGGCGCGCGGGCAACCCCCACCTCGCCTACGGCCACGGCCCGCATCGCTGCCCCGCGTCCTCGATCGCGCACCGGGAACTGGGCACGCTCGTCGGGGCGTTCGTCAGCCGCCTGCCCACGGCTCGTCCGGCGGTTCCGGAGGACCGGCTCGAGTGGCGGACCACGGACATCCTGCGCGGGCCCCGGCATCTGCCGGTGACGTGGTGAACCGGGCGAGCGGTACATCCCCCGGCGTCCCGGCGGACGCGGATACGGGCGAAGTGCTGGCCTGGATCGACGGTTACCTCGTCCAGCCGCACTCCGGGGTCGGACGGGAGGGCTCGATCTGTCCGTTCGTCGGGCCTTCCCTCAAGGCGCACTCCCTGCGGCTGGAGGTCTGGCCGGTCGCCGCGCACGCCACCGAGGACGAGTTGCGGTCGGTCGTGGACCGGATGGCCGGGGTGCTGACACACGAGGAGTGGGGGAGCCACAACCCCGCGCTGCGCTCCCTCGTGGTCGTGCTCGGCGGGCTCGCCCCCGAGCGGCACACGCTGCTCGACCGGGCACAGGCCGCGGCGAAACCGGGGCTGGCCGCTCGGGGACTGATGCTGGGCCAGTTCCATCCACGCTGTGACGAGCGCGCCGCGCGCAATCCGGTGTTCCGGGTGTCCCGCTGCCCGGTCGCCCTGCTGGCGATCCGCCACATGTCCCTCCACGACATTCTTTTCCTGCACCAGGAGCCCCACCTGTTCGCCTGCTACCGCGACCGGTTCGGAACGAGTCACGCGAAGAACACGGTGGCCGACCCCGTCTTCACACAGCTCTTCGACGACGCCGCACGGCGCTGGCCGACGGGTGGGGAGGAGTGAGGACGCGGCCGGGGAACGGCCCCGCCGCCGGTCCGGAGCCGCGGGACACCGGCAGGTCGAGCGATGCCGAGCGCGCGGCACGCGCCGCCTCCACCGGCGGCTGCCCGGCCCTGGACGGGGACAGCACCCCCTACATCGGCTACCAGAGCGTCGACGTGCTGCTCTCCTTGCAGCAGCCACGCTCCGGCTCTCCCGCCGAACTGCCCTTCTACGTCATGGGCCAGGTCGAGGAACTGCTGTTCAAGCTGGTGTACGAGGAGCTGTGCGTGGTCCGCGGCCTGCTGGACAGGGACCAGGTCGGCGATGCGGTGTGGACCCTGCACCGTGTCCGCAGGGTCGTGGACGTGATGGCGCACGCCTGGGACGTACTGGGCGCGCTGGCACCCACCGAGTTCGCCGCCTTCCGGGACCATCTGAACGACGCCTCGGGTCTTCAGTCCTACATGTACCGCATGGTCGAGTTCGTCCTCGGCAACAAGAAGCCCGCGCTGGCCGCGCTGCACGCCGGCGTGCCACAGGTGCACGAGCAGGTCGAGCGGGCCCTGCGCGAGCCCAGCGTGTACGACGCCGCCGTCGCCCTGCTCGCCCGGCAGGGCGCGCCGATCGCGTCCCGCACGCTGCGGCGCGACCCGGCGCGACCGTACCCGGAGTGCCCCTCCGTCCAGGAGGCGTGGGCGAACGTGTACCGGGAGCACACACCTGCCGACCCGGTCCTCCAGCTGGCCGAGGCGCTGGTCGACCTGGCCGAGGGGATGTCGCGCTGGCGCGCGCTGCACCTGCTCACGGTGGAACGGATGATCGGTGCCAAGCCCGGAACCGGCGGCAGCAGCGGAGTCGCCTGGCTCCGTACCGTCAACGAGCACCGCTTCTTCCCCGAGCTGTGGTCAGCACGGTCCCTGCTGTGACGTCGCTCCGGCCGCCGCGTCCTCGACGGCCGCCGCGAGCCGGTCCACGCCCTCCGCCATGCGCTCCTGCGGCTCGGCCGCGAAACAGAGCCGCAGGTACTGCTCGCCCCCGGTGAGGAAGAAGCCGGTTCCCGCGGCCACGTCCACGTCACGCCGCCGGGCTGCCCGTACGACATCCGCCGCGGTCACCGGCTCCGGCAGCCGCAGCCAGAGGAAGTAACCGCCCTCCGGGCGGGTGAACGCGGCCTGCGGAAGCCGGTCCCGGAGCAGACCGCACAACCGGTCGGCGCGCGCCGCCAGCGCCGTACGCATCCGCTCCACAGCACGGTCGAGCCCACCGGGCCCACCGGGTTCGCCCACGACGTAGTGGTGGGCGACGGCCTGCGCGAACATGCTCGGCGTGAGATAGGTGCGGTTCGCCGCCGCGGTCAGCAGACCGATCCGCCGCGCGTCGGTGATGACGTACCCCACGCGCAGCCCCGGACAGACGGTCTTGGAGAACGACGACACGTGCACCACCCGGTCGAGCCCGCCGAGCCGCCGGAACGACGGCAGCGGGGACCCGCTGAACCGCAGTTCCCGGTAGGGATCGTCCTCGATGACCACGACCCGTCCGGACGCCGCTTGCTCCAGCAGCCGCTCGCGCTCCGGCAGGGGCATGGTCGCCCCGTCCGGGTTGCGGAACGTGGGCACCGCGTACACACAGCGCCGCTCGGCAGCGGGAACCGGCCCCGGCCACCGGGCGCCCAGGTCGAGCTGGCGTACGGTCACCCCGCGCGCCGCGACGGCCCGCAGGGCCATGTCGTACGTCGGCCGGTCCACCAGCAGCTCACTGCCCGATCCGGTGCCGATCAGCGTCTCCAGGGCCAGCGCGACAGCCTGCATCGCCCCCGGAGTGATCATGACGCGGGAGGCGTCCACCCCGTGACGCTCCGCCACCCACTCCCGCAGCGGCGGGTGGCCGCCGGGGAAGCCGTACCCGAACATCCCGTCCGAGTCGTCGGCCAGGGCCCTCCGCGTGGCGTGGGCCAGCCCAGCGGCATCGATGAGATCAGGAGAGGGGACACCTCTTCCAAAAGCGAACATGAGGCACATGATGAACGCGTCCTGTGGCCGTTCGCGGCACCGGCGGCCGCGCGTCCCCGGGACCGACGGAACGTCGGCGGCCGGACGGCCCGACGACCGGGCGGCTCCACGGGCCGGGAGTCATGTGGGCGGGGTGACGCTGTTCCGGGAGCGGGACGGTCCGGTCATCCGCTGGGTGCCGAGGACGTCGAGCAGTCCGAGACGGCTGGCGGTGTCGCTGCCCGGCGGGGCGGTGAGGATGACGATGCGCAGGTCGCCGCCGGGTTCGGTGAGGATGTCGCAGTCGAGGTCGAGCGGGCCGACCTCGGGGTGGTGGACGCTTTTGCCGTGCAGCGTGTGACCGCTCACCTCGTGGGCGTCCCACAGCGTGGCGAAGCGCGGGCTCGCACTCCGGAGGTCCGTGACGAGGCGGCGCAGGACCGGGTCCGTCGGGTAGCGGGCGGACGCGGACCGCAGGTCGAAGACCACGGCGGTCTCGAAGCGGGTCCGCTGCCCGGGGGTGTGGCGCACCGGGCCGGGCGGACCGGTGAAGTGCTGCCAGACCAGGTTGCGTTCCCGGTCCGGCAGCGGGGACGGATCGCCCAGCAGGGCGGCGTGCAGCCGGTTCCAGGCGAGGAGGGTCCACGCCGCGTCGTACACGCCGACGGGTGTGCCCGGCATCTGGTCGAGCAGCCGCTGCACCCCCGGGGTGAGCCGGTCCGGCAGTCGGCCGTCCGCGGGTTCGGGCTGCCCGGCCAGTGCGAACAGGTGGGCGCGCTCGGCCCCCGACAGACGCAACGCCCGCGCCAGGGCACCGAGGACCTGGGCGGAGGGGGACGTGGCCCGGCCCTGCTCCAGGCGGACCACGTACTCGGCGGAAATTCCCGCCAGCAGAGCCAGTTCCTCGCGGCGCAGTCCAGGCGTCCGGCGGCTCCGCCCCGCGGGCAGCCCGACCGCGGTGGGAGGCACCCGGTCGCGCCAGCGGCGCAGGGCCCCTCCCAGTTCGCCGCTCCGCCGGGAAGGCCCGATGTCGCCCTGTGCGCTCATGGTCCCAGTATCGCCGCCCGGCAGCACGCCTTCCTGGTACCGGTGTTACCAGGAAGAGCAGTGATCTGCCCCGCCGTCCGCGGAGCGGCGAGGCTGCCGGACATGACGACGACTCTCATCACCGGGGCCGACAAGGGCCTGGAACTGCAGACCGCCCGCCGCCTGGCCGGGGCGGGGCACACCGTGTACCTGGGTGCCCGCGACATCGGCCGCGGCGCTCGGGCCGCCCGGTCGGTCGGCGCCCGTCCGCTGCTCGTCGACGTCACCGACGACGACTCCGTCGCGGCGGCCGCCGAACAGGTCCGCGAGCACACCGGGCACCTCGACGTCCTGGTCAACAACGCCGGCGTGGCCGGTCCCGCGCGCCCGGCCGACGAGATCACCGCCGCGGACATGCTCGCGGCCTACGAGACCAACGTCTTCGGAGCCGTACGCGTCACCCATGCCTTCCTGCCCCTGCTGCACCGCAGCACGTCACCGGTCGTGGTCAACGTCAGCAGCGGCCTGGGCTCGCTGGCCGTGGCGGCCGACCCGGCCGCCCACGCCTCGCTCGTTCCGCTGTGGATCTCCTCGCTGCCGTACAACTCGTCCAAGGCAGCCCTGAACATGATCACGGTGCTGTACGCGCGCGCCCTGCCGGGGATGCGCGTCAACGCCGTCGACCCCGGCCACACCGCCACCGACCTCAACGGTCACACCGGCGCCCAGAGCGTCGAGCAGGGCGCCGACATCATCGTCCGCATGGCGTCCATCGGTCCCGACGGGCCCACCGGCGGCTACTTCACGTCGGACGGCTCGATGCCCTGGTGACGCCCGAGCCGCCGAACACCACCCTCACCGACAGGAGCCCGGCCATGAACACTCCGCGCCGCGTCGAGGCCGTCCTCGACTTCGTCTGCGTGTACTGCTACCTCGGTTTCACCCGCTACCTCCGGGCCGTTCGCCGCTACCGCGCGGACGGCGGCACCGTCGAGACGGTGCTCCGCCCCGTCCAGCTCCGTCCTCAGGCCTCACCCGCCGGTGAGCCGCTGATCGCTGTCTGGACGCGCGAACGCGGCGCGGCCGTGGCGGCCCGGCTCGTCGCCGACACCTCGTTCGGCGCCGACGACGGCCTCGTACTCGACTTCCGCCGCGCGGTGTTCACCAACACCTTCGACGCGCACCGGCTCGCCGCACGGGCTTCCGACCAGGGAAAGGGCGAAGAGACGGCCGAGCGGCTGTTCCGCGCGTACTTCGCCGACGGCCTGAACATCGCGGACGCCACCGTGCTCGCCCGGCTCGCAGCCGAGACGGGCATCGACACCACCGGTGGCGACGCGGAAGCAGTGCAGGCCGGACTCGCCCGCGTCCGCGCCCTCGACCTGCCGGCCCCGCCGGTGTTCCTCCTCGCCGGCGGTCCCGTCCTGTCCGGGCGGGTGCGCGAGGACGATCTCCTCGCCGCACTGCGCGAGTGACACCGAGGCCGCACCCCGGCCCACGCGCCGCTGCGAACGTGACAGGGCGGACGGGCCGACGGTGCCCCGCCGCTGCCCGCTGCCCGCTGCCCGCAGTCCGCTGGCCGTGCGCCGACCGTGGCGACCGCCGGGATTCCGGCCGCTCGGGCCCGCACCACCATCGCCGCATCGACGGCGGACCCGGCATCGTCGTCCCCGACGGCATCACCAGCGGCTGCCTGCGCGACGCGGGGCAGACGGTCTCCGCCGGAGGACGTGGCGGCCGCCGACCCGGAGACCAAGGACCGCGTCGTCCGCGTCGCGGCAGCGGAATCGACGACCCCCTCTCACAGCCTGTTCCGGCCGGCGGTGACGGGCACCCGGCGCGGACGGGAGGCCGCCGGCGGCTCGGGCGCCGCGCCGTCGGCGGTACCCGGGCCGGGGGGTGCTCTCAGGCCGCGGAGCGCTCCGCGAGCTGCTTCGCCTTCGTGGCGGCCTCCTCGAGAGCACGGTCACGGGAGGCTTCGAACAGCGGGACCAGTTCGGCCATCGCCGGGTTGTGCGGGGCCATGGTCAGCTCCGGAACGATGAAGTCGACCGTCAGACCGAGGCCGGCGCCGAGCGCGGCCGTGAGGTAGTTCTGCACGTACTCGAACGGCTCGCGCGGGGTGCCCGGCGCGTAGGAGCCGCCACGGCTGGCGACGACGGTCACCGGGGTGCCCTTGGCCGACGGGGCCTCGCCCGCGGTGCGGCCCATGAGGATCACGTTGTCCAGCCAGGCCTTCAGGGTCGAGGGGATCGTGAAGTTGTACATCGGGGCGCCGATGAGCACGGCGTCGGCCTGCTCCAGCTCCTCGATGAGCCGTATGCGTTCGGCGAAGGCGGCCGCCTGCTCGGGAGTGTGTGAGGCCGGGTCGGCGAAGCCGGCGGTGTGCGCCTCGGCGGTGATGTGCGGGACGGGCTGCGCCGCCAGGTCGTGGTACACGACCGTGCCCTCCGGGTGTTGCTCCAGCCAGTGTGCGCGGAACGCCGCCGTCACGGCGCGCGAGGACGATGCCTCGCCCGTGAACACGGAGGAGTCGATGTGCAGCAGTGTGGCCATGTGGATCTCCAAGGCGATGGACGGGGCGCCCCGGCACCGATGAGGTGAGGGGCTGATGCTTAATGCGTGACTATTCTTAACACAGGTACTTACTTTTTTTAAGCCCCATACGGTGGAGTAGTACCCTGGTCGCATGGCGGCGGAACGGAACCATGACAGCGCGGCGTGCAAGCGGGTGGACGGGGGTATCAGCCGTGTCTTCGGCCTGCTCGGGAAGCGCTGGAGCGGTCCGATCGTGGCCGTTCTGGTGGACCAGCCGGCGCACTTCGCCGACCTGCGCCGGGCCATTCCCGGTATCAGCGAGCGCATGCTGTCCGACCGTCTGGCCGAACTCGGCGCCGCCGGCCTTGTCCTGCGCGAGGTCGACGAAGGCCCCCCACTGCGCGTCTCCTACCGGCTGACCGAGGCCGGGGCCGCCCTGGAGCCCGCACTCAGGGAACTGGGGCAGTGGGCGAAGACGCACCTGCCGGACGCCGGTCCGTGCACCGAAGCGCTGCCTGAGCGCCCGGCCCACGCGCGGGACTAGGGCGCTTCTGACGGCTCTTGGTCGTACATCATCCGGCCGGGTGGCACTACGGGAGACGGCTCGCGAGGCGTCGGCTGACTCATCGGGCGCGCCCGCAACCGTCCGGGGACGGTCTCGAGAGCCGTCAGAAACGGCCCAGGTCCGTCTCTGCCCGTCTGCTTCTTCCCTTGCTCCGCTCGATCTGCTCGATCGCACGCTGGTGCCGGGTGAGCGGGGTGCCGGGCGGCCGGCCGGGCGCCGACTACGCCGGCCTGACCAGTTCGCCGCGGCCTGCGTGGCTTGCGCGGGGAAGTGCCGTCCGTCGGCGGGGGTCCGTCCGGCCCCGTGCGGGTTAGGTTGGCTGGGCCCCCGGTAGGGAGTCGGCGATGGTCGGTCACACGGTGCCCCACATGCTGCGCTTCGCGGTGCTCGGTCCGCTGCGGGTGTGGCGGAACGGGACGGAGCTGTATGTCGGGCCGGTGCAGCAGCGGATCGTGCTGGCGGTGCTGCTGCTGCGGGCGAACCGTCCGGTGTCACCTGAGGACCTCATCGCCGCGGTGTGGGGGGAGACGCCCCCGGAGCGGGCGGTGGATCTGCTGCGGAGACATGTCGCAGGGCTGCGGCGGATGCTCGAGCCCGGCCGGCCGGTGGGGGCCCCGTCCCGGCTGCTGGTCCGGACGGAGGCCGGCTACGTGCTGACGGTCCCGAGCGGACAGCTCGACCTGGAAGTGTTCGACGCGCAGGTGGCCCGGGGGCGGGCGGCCCGGGTCGCCGGGGACCTGCCCGCGGCGGCCAGGGCGTTGCACGAGGCACTGGGGCTGTGGCGGGGCCGGTTCTGCGAGGGGCTCCTCAGCCCGCTGCTGTCCGGCGGACGGGAGGCGCTGGAGGAGTACCGGCTGGATGTGCTGGAGGAGCGCTTCGAGATCGATCTGACGCTGGGCCGGCATGCGGAGGCGGTGGCCGAGCCGGCCGGTACGGTGCGCGGGCATCCGCTGCGGGAGCGGCTGTACGCCCGGCAGGCGCCGGCTCCGTACAGGCCGGGAGAGCGGGCCGAAGCGCCGTCGGGTTACCGCCGGGACCGGAACTCGGGCCCGGAGCCGTTCGCGGACGAGGGGGACACCGGGTTCGGCGGCGGCCCCGGAGCGCAGCGTCTTCACCGAGCCGGGCTCACCGTCGATCCCGCCTTCGCACCGTCCACTCCGGAAGCCACTCCTCCGGATCGTCGGCCGGCAACGGTGCCGTGTCTGCTGCCCGGTGACGTGGCCGGATTCACCGGCCGCGAGCGGCAGTTGGCGTGGCTGCACCGGCTGGCGACGCCGGACGGGACCTCCACGGCGTCGGTGATCTGCCTGATCTCGGGTGCCCCGGGGGTGGGCAAGACCGCGCTGGCGGTGCACTGGGCCCACCGGGTCCGCCCGGCCTTCCCCGACGGGCAGCTGTACCTGAACCTGCGCGGCTACGACCCCGAGCAGCCGATGCCCGCGGGGGAGGCGCTGGCCCGCCTGCTGACCGCGCTCGGCCTGCCCGGCGAGGACATCCCGCTGGACGTGAACGACCGCTCCGCCCGGTACCGCAGCGAGCTGGCCGGCCGGCATGTGCTGGTCGTCCTGGACAACGCGGCCACCGCGGAACAGGTCCGGCCGCTGCTGCCCGGCACTCCCACCTGCCTGACCGTGGTGACCAGCAGGGACGCCCTGCCCGGCCTGGTCGCCCTGGACGGCGCCCACCGCCTCGTGCTCGGCCTGCTGCCCACCGGGGACACGCACGCCCTGCTGCGCCGGCTGATCGGCCCCCGGGTACGGGCCGAACCGCAGGCCGCCGCCACCCTGGCCA
>NZ_BMQK01000028.1 GCF_014648075.1 Streptomyces ruber
CCGCGTTTCCCTTTCCGGCGCTTCCGACTCTATCAGATCCTTTCGGGCCTGATTCCCAGTCAGCGGGAGCTGCCTTCCCGGCCGTTGGGCCGTTCCGGCTCGTGAGACTTTAGCGGATTCCCGGCTCCCGAGCTAATCGGGGTCCGCGTCCTTTCGAACGTGGATTCCTCATTTCGCAAATGCCCACGCCAATGGCACGACAGCAGATCGACTGCGCGTCGAGTGTGGGTGGTACCTGCGGAATGGCTGTCCGGGGACCGATCGGAATCGGTGCTCACGTCGGACAACTCGGAGAACAGTACGCATCGGGTCGGGTCGTGTCAACCCGCTGCTGCGGTGCATCCCGGAGGCGTAGTGTGGGCCTCATGATGACGCGTATGTGCACCCAGCTGTGGTGGGCCGCCTGACGGCGGCCACTGTCACGTACGCACTCGACGGCCGCCGACTGGCGGCCGTTCTCGTATCTCCCTCCCGGAGGAGCCGGCCGGCTGGCACGGCGGCCCCGTACCGGAACACCGGAGAGGTGGAGAGACGGGATGACGCGGGTCTTCAGTGGGATCAAGCCGACCGGGCATCTGACGCTGGGGAACTATCTGGGAGCCATGCGGCGCTGGGCGGCGGTGGACCAGCACCGGGCGGACGGGCTGTTCTGCATCGTCGATCTGCACGCGCTGACCGTGGACCACGACCCGGCGCGGGTGCGCCGGCTCAGCAGGCAGGCGGCGACGCTGCTGCTGGCCTCCGGGCTGGACCCGGAGCTGTGCACCCTGTTCGTGCAGAGTCATGTGGACGAGCACACGCGGCTGTCGTACGTGCTGGAGTGCGTGGCCACGGACGGGGAGATGCGGCGCATGATCCAGTACAAGGAGAAGGCCGCGCGTGAGCAGGGGCGTGGGGGAAGTGTGCGGCTGTCGCTGCTGACGTACCCCGTGCTCATGGCGGCGGACATCCTCGCGTACGGGACCGACGAGGTGCCGGTGGGGGACGACCAGGCGCAGCACGTGGAGCTGACGCGGGACCTGGCCGTGCGGTTCAACCAGCGGTACGGGCAGACGTTCGTGGTGCCCCGCGCGACGCACCCCGGGGTGGCCGCCCGGGTCATGAACCTGCAGGAGCCCACCTCGAAGATGGGGAAGAGCGACGACGCCGGGCCGGGGATCGTCTATCTGCTCGACGAGCCCGACGTGGTGCGCAAGAAGGTTTTGCGGGCCGTGACCGACAGCGGGCGGGAGGTCGTGTACGACCGGGAGGAGCGGCCGGGCGTCGCAAATCTGCTGGAGATACTCGCGGCCTGCGAGGGCGGGGACCCCGGGGAGCTCAGCGGTGCGTACGCGTCGTACGGGGCTCTGAAGAAGGCCGTCGCCGAGGCCGTGGTCGAGGTTCTCCGGCCCGTGCGGGAGAGGCACAGGGAGCTGTGCTCCGATCCCGCGTACGTGGAGGGGGTGCTGCGGAAGGGTGCCGAGCGGGCCCGGGAGATGGCGCGGCCGCGGGTGGACGCCGCCTTCCGGGCGATCGGGCTGCTGCCGCCCGTGTGAACGGCGGGAGCGGGTGAGCGGAGCGGGTGGGGCGAGCGGGACGTCACCGGGGGACCGGACCGGGCCGGGTGCCGGGCCCCCGGTGACAGCCCGGCGGCGTTCAGCTGTTGTTGCCGGAGGCGAGCTCGCGGCTGCGGTCGCGGGCCGCCTCCAGGGCGGCGATGAGCGCGGCCCGTACGCCGTGGTTCTCCAGCTCGCGGATGGCGCTGATGGTGGTGCCCGCGGGGGACGTGACGTTCTCGCGGAGCTTGACGGGGTGCTCGCCGCTGTCACGGAGCATGGTGGCCGCGCCGATGGCGGACTGGACGATGAGGTCGTGGGCCTTGTCGCGGGGCAGGCCGAGGAGTATGCCCGCGTCGGTCATCGCCTCGACCAGGTAGAAGAAGTACGCCGGGCCCGAGCCGGACAGGGCGGTGCACGCGTCCTGCTGGGTCTCGGGGACGCGCAGCGTCTTTCCGACGGCGCCGAAGATCTCCTCGGCATGGGCCAGGTGCTCGGAAGTGGCGTGGGTACCGGCGGAGATGACGGACATGGCCTCGTCGACGAGAGCGGGGGTGTTCGTCATGACCCGTACGACGGGGGTGCCCGGGGCGAGGCGCTCCTCGAAGAAGGAGGTGGGGATGCCCGCGGCGCCGCTGACGATCAGTCGGTCGGCGGGGGTGTGCGGGGCCAGTTCGTCGAGGAGGGCGGCCATGTCCTGGGGCTTGACCGTGAGGATGAGGGTGTCGGCCGTCTTGGCCGCCTCGTCGTTGCCGACCGGGGTGACCCCGTAGCGGGTGCGGAGTTCCTCGGCCCGTTCGGGGCGGCGGGCCGTGACCAGGAGGCTGCCGGGCGCCCAGCCGGCTCGGATCATGCCGCTGAGCAGGGCCTCGCCGATCTTCCCGGTGCCGAGGACTGCGACTTTCTGGGTCATGGTGCGGGTGCCCTCCGAGGTTGCGTCGTCCTACGGGCATCCTCGCACCCGGAGCGCCGCCGGGGACGGGATGTCCGGTGGGCGGGACGTGGGGCGGGCCGGGGAGACGCCCGCGCTACGGACGGCGGCGGCGCGAGGGGTTGCCCGTGCGGCGGGCCGTACGGCGTTCGTACTGGGCGCGGGCCTTCTCGTACTCCTCGCGGTGCAGTCCCTCGCCCGGGGCCTCGGTGAGGGAGCGGAAGAAGTAGGCCAGGAGGGAGCCGAGGAAGCCGATGGCGAGCAGTCCGCGCAGCGAGGCGTGGCGGTCGGGGTCGGGCCGCTTGAGGTAGCCGCCCCAGGTGTGGCCGAAGGCCAGCGCGGTGCACACCGCGAACATCACCACGACGAGGACGGGGACGAAGCCGCCCATGGCCGCGAGCCGCAGGCCCTCGTAGGCGAAGCCGAGGACCAGGCAGGTGACGACGACCAGGGCCAGCGAACCGGCGGAGACGGCCGCGCGGCGGCCCCGGTAGCCGTCGTCGTGGTGCACCCACGTCGTCCCGAAGAAGCGGATGGGTTCGGGACGGGGACCCGCGGGTGCGGCCGGAGGGCCGGTACCGGTGCCGGTGCCGGTGTCCGTACCGGTGCCGGTGTCCGTACCGGTGCGGTGTCGCTCGTCGCTCACCCGGCGATTATCGCTCCGGACCGGCCGGCCCCCACGGTCGCCCCCGCGTCATGCGCAGTTGGGGGCCACGTAACCGTCGCTGCCCGTGTAGACGTACGCGTCCGAGACGTATTGCCCGCTCGCGATCGAGTCCCAGATGTTCGACGTGCCGTACGGACCGCTGACCGTCGTGCCCGTGCGCTGACAGCGGATCGACACCTGTGCGCCCGCGGGCAGCGTGCCCACGATGCCGTACTGCGTGCCCGGGCCGCTGCGGACGTTCAGGCGAACGCCCGGTGCGACCGGATATGTGCGGTCTGCCACCGAAATGTTCTGCGCAGCCGAGAGCTGGATCTCCTGCGTGGCCATGTAGGCCCTCCCCCGTGAACCTCGTTACCCCGTTACCCCGTCGCCACGTCGCCTTGTTGAGCGGTTCACGCCAAGGGCGCGTGGTGCGCCGAGGCTAGCAAGCCGCCGGGGTCTCGCACGAGGCATCGACTAGGCTCTGCGTTTCGCGCACGCGACCGGACACGCGGGGGTGAGGGATGCCGCCACAGCGCAGCGCCGGTACCGATCCGGAAGCGGAACCTCCGCGGTATGCCGGGCAGTACCTGCTGGAGGGGAAGCTCGGCTCCGGTGGCATGGGAGTCGTGCATCTCGCGCGGTCGGATTCCGGACTGCGACTGGCGATCAAGGTCGTGCACGCGGCCCATGCCCAGGACCCGGAGTTCAGGGGACGGTTCCGGCAGGAGGTGACGGCCGCGCGACGGGTCAGCGGCGCGTTCACCGCACCGGTGGTCGACGCCGACCCCGAGGCCTACCGCCCCTGGATGGCCACCCTCTTCATCCCCGGCCCGACCCTCGCCGAGCATGTGAAACGGAACGGCGCGCTGCCTGCCGCGAGGCTGCGGCAGCTGATGGCGGGGCTCGCGGAGGCGTTGCGCGACATCCACCGGGCCGGTGTGGTGCACCGCGATCTCAAGCCCAGCAACGTGCTGCTGGCCGAGGACGGTCCCAAGGTCATCGACTTCGGGATCTCCCGGCCCGCCGACAGCGAACTGCGCACCGAGACCGGGAAGCTGATCGGCACGCCCCCGTTCATGGCTCCGGAGCAGTTCCGCAGCCCGCGGGAGGTGGGTCCGGCCGCCGACGTCTTCGCCCTCGGGTCGGTCATCGTGCACGCGGCGACCGGCAGCGGGCCCTTCGACTCCGACAGCCCGTACCTGGTGGCGTATCAGGTCGTGCACGACGCGCCGGACCTGACGGGTGTGCCGCAGGAGCTGTCCGGGATCGTCGCGCGCTGCCTGGCGAAGGAGCCCGGCGACCGGCCCACCCCGGACGAGCTGATGACGGAGCTGCGATCGGCACGGGCCTCGTACGACACCCAGGCGTTCGTACCCGAGCGGCGGGGGGCCGGCGGGGCGGGGCGGAGGACGGCTGCCGCCGGGGGTGAGGGTTTCTCCGTCACCGGCGACCGGGCCGTCACCGGCGACCGGGCCGTCACCGGCGACCGGTCCATCACCGGCGACCGGTCCATCACCGGTGGAGAGCCCGTAGCCGGTGACGTCGGTGAGGCGTCCCGTACCGGTGAGAGGGCCGCCGTCGGCGAACACCCCCGCCTCCCCGCGGCGGTCCGCGCCCGCCGCCGGCGGCTGTGGTGGGTTCCCGCCGTCGCGCTCGCCGTGCTCGCCGTCGGGGTCTTCGCGCTCCGTCCGGGCACCGAGAGCCCCGTGGCTTCGGCGCCCGGGCCGACGACGGAGCCGTCGGGGAGCGCCTTCCGGCCCTGGGACGTCACCGTGGGCGCGCGAGGCGCCGCCGAGGCGACCGGTGTGCCGCGGTGTGCGTACACGCCCCGCGCGCTCTACTGCGCCCGTTCCGGTGTCCTGGCCACGGCCGTCGACCCGGACGGCGGGAAGGTGCTGTGGTCGCGCGGCGCGCCCCCGGGGGACGAGGCGCCGGCCGGGGCGCCCGTGCTGTCGGGCGGGCTCGTGCACGTCGTCGGCGACGCGGGGGACGGGCGCCGGCTCACCGCGCTCGACCCGGCGACCGGCCGGACCCGCTGGAGCCGCGACCTCCCGGCGCCCGCCCTTCCCGTCAGCCAGGCCGGCGGGGTTCTCCTGATCACCGGCACCGACTCGATGGTCACCGCGCTGGACGCGGCCACCGGCGAGGAGAAGTGGCGGCGCGCGGTCCCGATCCCGGAACAGCCCTCGCCGAGCTTCCAGTCGTACGGCGACGGACTCGCGTACGCGGTCAGCGCGGCCGGAGCGGGGACGCGGGTCACCGTGGTGGACCCGAAGACGGGGGACGTCCGCCGGCAGCGGCGGCTGGACGGGGCGCTGGGCCTGGTGGACGTCCGCGACGGCACCCTGTGGTTCACCTCGTCGGACCTGTACTCGTACACGGACGCCGTCGTGCGGTACGACGTCGCGAGCGACACCGTACGGCGGGTCGCCCTGCGCTTCGGTCTGCCCGGGGCGCAGGTCGCCGTCCGTGACGACATGGTCTACCTGCTCGCCGACGGGGGTGCGCTGGTCGCCGTCGACACCCGAGAGGGAGCGCGGGAGCGGGAGGTGTGGCGGTTGGAGACGTCCGTCAGTTTCGCCTCGGCTCCCGTCGTGGCCGGACACCGGCTGTACTTCACGGCCGCCGACGGGCGGCTCCTCGCCGTCGACACCGCCCGGGGCAGGCTGCTCGGTCAGACCGGGCCGCGTCTCGCCGAGGACGCGGGGAAGCTGGTCGCCTCGCTGCCGACGCCGGTCGTGGCCGAGGGAAGGGTGTACGCCGGGGCTCCGGACGGGTCGCTGTTCGCGGTGGACGCGTCGGACCCGGCGGGCTGGTAGGGGGACGGCAGGGGACGAACCGGCCGGGGCCGGCACCCGGTACTCCCGGGTGCCGGCCCCGGCCGGTTCGTCCCGCGTCAGCCCAGCTTCGTCACGTCCCGCACCGCGCCCTTGTCGGCGCTGGTCGCCATCGCGGCGTAGGCGCGCAGCGCGGCGGAGACCTTGCGGTCACGGTTCTTCGGGGCGTACACGCCGTTCAGGGCCTGCTCGCGGCGGGCCAGCTCGGCGTCGTCCACCAACAGCTCGATCGAACGGTTCGGGATGTCGATGCGGATCCGGTCGCCGTCCTCGACCAGGGCGATCGTGCCGCCGGAGGCCGCCTCCGGGGAGGCGTGGCCGATGGACAGGCCCGAGGTGCCGCCGGAGAAGCGGCCGTCCGTGACCAGCGCGCAGGTCTTGCCCAGGCCACGGCCCTTGAGGAAGGACGTCGGGTACAGCATCTCCTGCATACCGGGGCCGCCCTTGGGACCCTCGTAGCGGATGACGACGACGTCGCCGTCGGTGACCTGCTTGTTCAGGATCTTCTCGACGGCCTCCTCCTGTGACTCGCAGACCACCGCCGGGCCCTCGAAGGTCCAGATCGACTCGTCGACTCCGGCCGTCTTCACCACGCAGCCGTCCACGGCCAGGTTGCCCTTGAGGACCGCGAGGCCGCCGTCTTCGGAGTACGCGTGCTCGGCGGAGCGGATGCAGCCGTTCTCGGCGTCCGTGTCGAGGGCCTCCCAGCGCTCGGACTGGGAGAACGCCTCGGCGGAGCGGACGCAGCCGGGGGCCGCGTGCCAGAGCTCGACCGCCTCGGGGGACGGCGAGCCGCCACGCACGTCCCAGGTCTTCAGCCAGTCCGCGAGGGAGGCGCTGTGGACGGACGTCACGTCCTCGTTGAGCAGGCCGGCCCGGTGCAGCTCGCCGAGGAGGGCGGGGATGCCGCCGGCGCGGTGCACGTCCTCCATGTAGTACGTGCGCGTCTTGGCGACGTTGGGGGCGACCTTGGCCAGGCAGGGCACGCGCCGCGAGACCGCGTCGATCTCCGCGAGGCCGAAGGGGACGCCCGCCTCCTGGGCGGCGGCCAGCAGGTGCAGGATCGTGTTGGTGGAGCCGCCCATCGCGATGTCCAGCGCCATCGCGTTCTCGAAGGCCGGGACGGAGGCGACGGAGCGGGGCAGGACCGTCTCGTCGTCCTCCTCGTAGTAGCGGCGGGTGATGTCCATGACCGTGCGCGCGGCGTTCTCGTAGAGGGCCTTGCGGGCGGTGTGCGTGGCGAGCACCGACCCGTTGCCGGGGAGGGAGAGGCCGATCGCCTCGGTCAGGCAGTTCATCGAGTTGGCGGTGAACATGCCGGAACAGCTGCCGCAGGTCGGGCAGGCGTTCTCCTCGATACGGAGGATGTCCTCGTCCGAGATCTTGTCGTTCACGGCGTCGGAGATCGCGTCGACCAGGTCGAGGGTGCGGACCGTGCCGTCGACGAGGGTGGCGCGGCCGGACTCCATCGGGCCGCCGGAGACGAAGACCGTGGGGATGTTCAGGCGGAGCGCCGCCATCAGCATGCCCGGGGTGATCTTGTCGCAGTTGGAGATGCAGATCAGGGCGTCCGCGCAGTGGGCCTCGACCATGTACTCGACGCTGTCGGCGATCAGGTCGCGGGAGGGCAGCGAGTAGAGCATGCCGCCGTGGCCCATCGCGATGCCGTCGTCGACCGCGATGGTGTTGAACTCGCGCGGGATGCCCCCGGCCTCCCTGATCGCCTCGCTGACGATCCGGCCGACCGGCTGGAGGTGGGTGTGGCCCGGCACGAACTCCGTGAAGGAGTTGGCGACCGCGATGATCGGCTTGCGGCCGATGTCCGCGCCCGGTACACCGGAGGCGCGCATAAGGGCGCGGGCGCCCGCCATGTTGCGGCCGTGGGTGACTGTGCGGGACCTCAGCTCGGGCATCGTCGCTCGCTCCTTCGGGGCGGATACCGGCTTCCGGTGGTCGGTGGGAGCCGGTGGATCGGACGGTATCGAGCGTACGCCCGTCATCCAGTGGGCGGACAGATGGTCCGGAATGCGGGATGCAGGTCTCGGCCGACGCGTTCGGTACGGGCGGGGCACGGGCTGGGTACGGACGGGTACGCACGGGTACGCACGGGTACGGACGGGTGCAGGCGGGTGGTGCAGGCGGGTACGGATCGCCCGGGAAAGCCGGGGCCGGCGGCTCCAGGATGCGGCCCGAGACGGTGGCCGAGGTCTCGTTGTGCGGGGCGGCGCGGACGACGGTGAGCAGCGGCGTACGAGGCACCACCGGGTCCTCCCGGACGCCGGGGACGAAGCGGGTCAGGCGGGTGCCGACCCCGTCGAGGGGCTCTCCTCGACCGCCTTCGGAGCGTCCATGACCGGGGCGGATGCGGCCGCTGTGGCGGCCTCGACGGCCTGCTCCTTCGTATCGGAGCAGTGGTGCACGAGCGCCGGGGCGGCGCCGACGGTGTCGGCGATCACGCGGACGGACGGACGTCCGGTCGTGGCCGCGCCGGGAGGACGCCTCGCGGGCGGCGTCAGGATGCGGTCGCGGGCGGCGTCAGGATGCGGTCGCGGGCGGTCGGCAGGTCGGCCGACCCTGCGCGGGGCGGCCGTCTCCTGCGGGGCGGGGGCCGGCCGCCGGGGTCACGGCCGGGGCACCTTCGAGGCTGAGGAGATTGAGGAGACGGAGGAGGCAGAGGAGGCGGCGAGGTGCAGCCGGGTGAAGGCCAGGGCCTCGGCGAGGTCGGCCTCGCGCTCGGCGCTGGACATGGCGCGGCGGGTGTTGACCTCGATGACCACGTGACCGTCGAAGCCGCTGAGCGCGAGGCGCTCCAGCACCTCGGCGCAGGGCTGGGTGCCACGGCCCGGGACCAGGTGCTCGTCCTTGTTGGAGCCGTTGCCGTCGGCGAGGTGGACGTGGCCGAGGCGGTCACCCATGCGGTCGACCATCTGCAGGGCATCCGTGCGGGCCGTCGCGGTGTGGCTGAGATCGACCGTGAAGTGGCGGTAGTCGTCCTTGGTGACGTCCCAGTCGGGGGCGTAGGCGAGCATCTCGCGATCGCGGTAGCGCCAGGGGTACATGTTCTCGACGGCGAACCGCACATCCGTCTCGTCCGCCATCCGCCAGATGCCGGAGACGAAGTCGCGCGCGTACTGGCGCTGCCACCGGAAGGGAGGATGGACCACGACGGCGTCGGCGCCCAGCTTCTCGGCGGCGGCCCTGGCCCGCTGGAGCTTGGTCCAGGGGTCCGTGGACCACACGCGCTGGGTGATCAGCAGACAGGGGGCGTGGACGGCCAGCACGGGGATCTGGTGGTAGTCGGAGAGTCTGCGCAGCGCCTCGATGTCCTGGCTGACCGGGTCGGTCCACACCATGACCTCGACCCCGTCGTACCCGAGGCGCGCGGCGATTTCGAAGGCCGTCGCCGTCGACTCCGGATAGACGGAAGCCGTCGACAGGGCGACCTTCGCATCCGGGATGCGCACCGCTGGTTCTGCCACGAAGGACAGGGTACGGGGCCGCGCTGCGCACCGGGAGCCGGTTCCTGTGGCACCGCTGCGGGGTACGGCAACCGGCCATCGGCTGACCCGCGCATACGGGCCCGACGGGTGGCGGAACCACCCCTTCCGGGGTGGCGGATGTCACGCCGGAAGGGGTGGTATCGGGCGGCGAGGGGCGGGGCGGGGACAGTGCGGTCTGTACGGGGCGGCGCACCGTCGGGCCGGGACAGCGCGCGGCCGGATGGGACGGCGCACGGTCGCACGAAGACGGCTCGCGACTGATACGAGACGACGACGGCCGGGGCCTGGACAGTGCGCGCCGGTACTCGGCGACGCACGATCGGCGACAGAGACGTAGAGGGCACGCGGCCGGAGACGGCATACCGTCGGTGCGGCGCGGGGCCGGGGCGACGCGGGGCCTGGGCTGCGCGGGTCCGATGCGACGCGGGGCCGGTGCGGCATGCGGCCGGGGCGGTGAGCGGCCGGTGCGGCATGCGACCGGGGCGGTGAGCAGCCGGGGCCGCGCGGACCAGTACGGCACGCGGCCGGCACCACGGCACGCGGCCGGCACCGCCCGGGACCGGTGCGGCATGCGGCCCTGGCCGCCCACGAGGCCGGTGCGGCATGCGACCGGGGTCGCGTGCCGCGTGTCGTCACGTCATCGGTACGTGCTTCGGGCCCGGGGCCCGGGTCGTCGGCATGTGGTCCAGGCTGCGGAGGATGACGCCCTCGCGCAGGGCCCAGGGGCAGATCTCCAGGGCCTCCACGCCGAGCAGTTCCATGGCGGCCTCGGCGACCAGCGCGCCCGCGAGGAGCTGGCCCGCGCGGGCCACGGAGACGCCGGGCAGCTCGGCGCGCTCGGCGACGGTCATCCCGGCGAGTCTGGGCACCCAGCTCTCCAGCGACTGGAGCTTGAGCTCGCGCTGGACGTACAGGCCGTCGGCGGAGCGCGCGGCGCCCGTGAGACGGGCCAGTTGCTTGAACGTCTTCGAGGTGGCGACCACGTGGTCGGGGGTGCCGAACCGGCTGAACTCCCCCACGGACCGGGCGATCCCGGTGCGCACGTGCCGGCGGAGCGCCTTCACGTCGGCCGGGTCCGGCGGGTCCCCCGGCAGCCAGGCCGCCGTCAGCCGGCCCGCGCCGAGCGGCAGCGACACCGCGGTGTCCGGCTCCTCGTCCATCCCGTACGCGATCTCCAGGGAGCCGCCGCCGATGTCGAGCACGAGCAGCTTGCCGGCCGACCAGCCGAACCAGCGGCGCACGGCCAGGAAGGTGAGCCGTGCCTCCTCCTCGCCGCTGAGGACCTGGAGCTCGACGCCGGTCTCGGTGCGCACGCGCGCGAGGACCTCGTCGGCGTTGCCCGCCTCCCGCACGGCGGAGGTGGCGAACGGCAGCAGGTCCTCGACGCCCTTGTCCTCGGCGGCCACCAGCGCCTCGCGGACGACGCCGACGAGCCGCTCGACGCCCTGGTCGGTTATGGACCCCTCCTCGTCGAGGAGCTGGGCCAGTTTCAGCTCGACCTTGTAGGAGTACGCGGGCAACGGACGGGCGCCCGGGTGCGCGTCCACCACCAGCAGGTGCACCGTGTTCGAACCCACGTCGAGGACACCGAGTCTCATGTACAAAACGCTACTGCCTGACGGCGGGCCGCCGGTCACCGCAGCGACGCCGGGCGTCCTACCCTGGACGGGTGCCAAAGACGAAAAAGGCGAAGGACGGAAAGACGGCCAAGAAGGCGAAGGTGGCCAAGGACGCCAAATACGTCGTGCGTTCTTCGCAGGCGGCGCAGGCGGAGGTGCCGGAGCCCGCGGTGCCGGCGCTGCGCCCTCAGGAGCCCGACGAGAAGGGGCTCGACTTCGCGCGCGCGTGGGTGGAGTTCCCTGATCCGGCGGACGAGGAGCAGGTCTTCCGCTGCGATCTGACATGGCTGACCTCCCGCTGGAACTGCGTCTTCGGCAGCGGCTGCCAGGGCATCAAGGCGGGCCGTGCGGAGGACGGCTGCTGCACCTTGGGTGCCCACTTCTCGGACGAGGACGACGAGAAGCGCGTCGCCGGACATGTGGCGCGGCTCACGCCGGACATCTGGCAGTACCACGATGTGGGCACCCGGTCCGGCTGGGTCTCGGAGGACGAGGACGGCGAGCGCCAGACCCGCCCGTACAAGGGTTCGTGCATCTTCCAGAACCGGCCCGGGTTCGCCGGGGGCGTGGGCTGCTCGCTGCACATCCTGGCGCTCAAGGAGGGCCGTGAGCCCCTGGAGACCAAGCCGGACGTGTGCTGGCAGCTGCCGGTCCGGCGGACGTACGAGTGGATCGACCGTCCCGACGACACGCGGGTGCTGCAGGTCTCCATCGGCGAGTACGACCGGCGCGGCTGGGGTCCGGGCGGCCACGACCTGCACTGGTGGTGCACGTCGGCGACCTCGGCGCACGGCGCGGGCGAGCCGGTGTACGTCTCGTACCGGCCCGAGCTGATCGAGCTGATGGGCAAGGCCGGGTACGACCGGCTGGTCGAGCTGTGCGAGGAGCGCCTGAGGTCGCAGCTCCCGCTGCTGGCACCGCATCCGGCGGACCCGGTGCGCTGAGGGTCGGGTCCTCGGCCCGAAGCCCGGAGGGCCCGGAGCCCGGGGACCAGGGCCCGGAGCCGCACGTCGGCTGTCGCGGTTGTCGCGGCCGTCGGACGGGCCGGACGGGCCGGACGGGCCGGAGCGGGTCCTAATCGCCGGCGGGCGCACTCGGGGTTCCGTCGTCGCCGGGGCTCGGGGCCGGCCCGGCGGGGTCCGTGGGGGTTGGAGGCCCGGGCGTCGGGGTGGAGGAGGCCGGGGCGCTCGGCGTGGGCTCCGGGCCCGAGGTGGGCGTGGGTGGCGGAGCGCTCGGTGCCGTCGGGCCGGGCGGGGCGGGCCGTGGGGAGCTCGGCCGGGAGTCGGGGCCGTACCCCTCGACCGGGACGACGGCGCCGGCCGGTGCGATCGACACCCGGGCGCTCCAGTGCCCCGCGGGCTCGCGCAGACGGTCGACGTGCACGTCGACCGTGTCCGACGCGCCGGGCGCGAGGGTTCCCCGGGAGCGGCCGAAGTAGAGCCATCCGGCGTCGGTGTGCGCGGACCAGGCGACCGGCGCGCTCCCGGTCGCGGTCAGAGTGATGACCATGGTGTCGCCGTCACCGATCGCCCGCACGGTGAGCGCACCGGCGCCGGGGTCCGCGTCGCCGTGGACCTCCATGCCGATGCCGGAGGCTCCCTCGCCGGGGCGGCCGGGCCCGGAGCCGGCGTCGCCGGCGTTCCGGTAGTCCCCCGTGCCGTCGTCGGGCCCGTCGGGCCGGTCGGGCTCGTGTGCCTCGCGTGCGGTGGCGGCCGCGGGGCCCTCGGTCGCCTCGCCGCCGGCCGGCTGCCCACTCCGGAAGGCGGCCCAGACGGCGAGGACGGGCGCGGCGACGACCGTGGCCACGACGGTCGTCGTGACGGCACGCGCGCGCAGCCGGTCACGACGGGCCGCGCGGCCCTTGAGGTCCAGGGGGAAGCCGCGCCGGTCGAAGCGCGGAGAGCCGCCCCGCGCGCGCGTGAGGTGCGTCATCGCCGTGCGCAGGTCCGCGCGCGGGGCCTCGACGAGGGGCAGCGCGGCGGGCGTGACGCTGGTACCGGGCCACCGTCCGGGGGCGGCGCGTTCGGCGGTGCGGCGGCAGCGGGGGCAGTCGTCCACGTGCCGGACCAGTTCGCGGCGGAGGGTGGTGCCGAGGACGAGCCGGTGGTCGTGGGAGAGCCGGGCGACACCGGGGCAGGTGCCGGCCTCCACGACGGCGAGGGCCGCACGGGTGCGCTCCACCTCGCAGGCGGCGGAGGCGAGCAGCTCGCGCGCGGAGGCGGGGGCCGAACCGAGGACGGCGGCGATCTCGTGGGCGGTGAGCCGGTGGCGTACGGCCAGTTCGAGCGCCTCGCGCTGTGCGGGCGTCGTACCGGCGGCCTCGGGCCAGGCGAGCCGGGCGATGTCGTGCTGCCGCCGCGCCCGCTCCCGCGGCGGGACGGGTGGCCCGGAGTCCGGTTCGCGCCGCTCGTCGGTGCCGGGGCGGCCGGAGGCGTGCGCGCCCTGGCGTTTCTCCCGCGCGCCGGCCAGCTCGCGCAGGCACGCCCAGCGGGCGAGCGCGTACAGCCAGGCGCGGTGGTCGTCCGGAGTGGCCGGGCCGCGGCGGCGCTCGGCGACACGGAGCGCGTCGGCCAGCGCCGCGGTCGCCGCGTCGTGGTCGCACAGCACGGACAGGCAGTAGGTGAACAGGCCGTCCAGCTGGGCCTCGTGGCGGCCGGGCGGGGCTTGCGCCGGTGAGCGCGCGGCCGCCCGGTCGCCCTTCTCCTCATGCGCTCGTTGTGCGCCGGTGGTGCGGGTCGGGGTCTCCGGACTGGTCGTCATCACCCATGCGACCGTAGGCGGCGGGCGACAGGCCCTTCCTCACCGTTGCCGACATTTAATTCCTACGGGTGAAACGACCCCTCATAAGGGGACGGGAAGCAGGGATTCCGCAGTCGATCCGATGGAACGATGTCCGGTTCGTTCAAGACCGGAGCGGAACAGACGGGGATCGGTCGCGCAGCCTGGCCGGCGGGCGGCGTCGAGGGCCGGGGCCGCGCTGTCAGTGGGGGCGGCTACGGTTTCGTGCATGGCTGCCCGTACGAAGACCTCCAAGGACCGGCCGTCCTACCGCTGCACCGAGTGCGGCTGGCAGACGGCCAAGTGGCTCGGCCGCTGCCCCGAGTGCCAGGCGTGGGGGACGGTCGAGGAGTACGGCGCGCCCGCCGTCCGTACGACGGCGCCCGGCCGCGTCACCTCGTCCGCGCTGCCGATCGGCCAGGTCGACGGGCGCCAGGCCACCGCGCGCTCCACCGGCGTGCCCGAGCTGGACCGGGTCCTCGGCGGCGGCCTCGTGCCCGGGGCGGTCGTGCTCCTCGCGGGCGAGCCCGGCGTCGGCAAGTCCACGCTGCTCCTCGACGTGGCGGCCAAGGCGGCCAGCTCCGAGCACCGCACGCTGTACGTGACCGGCGAGGAGTCGGCGAGCCAGGTGCGCCTGCGCGCCGACCGCATCAACGCCATCGACGACCACCTGTACCTGGCGGCGGAGACCGATCTGGCCGCCGTCCTCGGCCACTTGGACGCGGTGAAGCCCTCCCTGCTGATCCTCGACTCGGTGCAGACCGTCGCCTCCCCCGAGATCGACGGCGCCCCGGGCGGCATGGCCCAGGTCCGCGAGGTGGCCGGCGCCCTGATCCGCGCCTCCAAGGAGCGCGGGATGGCCACCCTGCTCGTGGGCCACGTCACCAAGGACGGCGCGATCGCCGGACCGCGCCTGCTCGAACACCTCGTGGACGTCGTGCTGCACTTCGAGGGCGACCGTCACGCGCGCCTCCGGCTCGTGCGCGGTGTCAAGAACCGGTACGGGGCGACGGACGAGGTCGGCTGCTTCGAGCTGCACGACGAGGGCATCACGGGGCTGGCCGACCCGAGCGGCCTGTTCCTGACCCGCCGCGACGAGCCGGTGCCGGGCACCTGCCTGACGGTCACCCTGGAGGGCCGCCGCCCGCTGGTGGCCGAGGTGCAGGCGCTCACCGTCGACTCCCAGATCCCCTCCCCGCGCCGGACCACCTCGGGCCTGGAGACCTCCCGCGTCTCGATGATGCTGGCGGTGCTGGAGCAGCGCGGGCGGATCAGCGCGCTCGGCAAGCGGGACATCTACTCGGCGACCGTCGGCGGCGTACGGCTGTCGGAGCCGGCCGCGGACCTCGCGGTCGCCCTCGCGCTGGCGTCGGCCGCGAGCGACACCCCCCTGCCCAAGAACCTCGTCGCGATCGGCGAGGTGGGTCTCGCCGGTGAGGTCCGCCGGGTCACGGGCGTGCAGCGGCGGCTCGCGGAGGCCCACCGGCTCGGCTTCACGCACGCCCTCGTCCCGGGCGATCCGGGGAAGGTCCCGGCCGGGATGAAGGTCCTGGAAGTGGCCGACATGGGCGAGGCGCTGAGGGTCCTGCCGCGCTCCCGTCGCCGAGAGGCCCCACGGGAGCAGGAGGACCGCCGGTAGACTTTGCCCAGGTCTCGCCCGTCCGTACGAACCGAGTGTGCGAAAGCGGGAGCGCCCCAGAACCTGCGACCGGAGGAGTGCAGTGGCAGCCAACGACCGGGCAGCAGCTCCCGGAAAGTCCGGTGGGAGTGCCGGTGCCGATGGCCTGATGCGCGCCTCACTGAGCGCGGTGGCGCCGGGCACGGCCCTGCGCGACGGCCTCGAGCGCGTGCTCCGCGGCAACACCGGCGGACTCATCGTGCTCGGCTCCGACAAGACCGTCGAGGCCCTGTGCACGGGCGGATTCGTGCTCGACGTGGAGTTCACCGCGACCCGGCTGCGCGAGCTGTGCAAGCTCGACGGCGGCATCGTCGTCTCCTCCGACCTGTCCAAGATCCTCCGGGCCGGCGTGCAGCTGGTGCCCGACCCGACGATCCCCACCGAGGAGACCGGCACCCGGCACCGCACGGCGGACCGCGTCAGCAAACAGGTGCGCTTCCCGGTGGTCTCCGTCTCCCAGTCGATGCGCCTGATCGCGCTGTACGTCGGCGGCCAGCGGCGCGTCCTGGAGGACTCGGCGGCGATCCTGTCCCGCGCCAACCAGGCGCTCGCGACGCTGGAGCGGTACAAGCTCCGCCTGGACGAGGTGGCCGGCACGCTCTCCGCGCTGGAGATCGAGGACCTGGTGACCGTCCGCGACGTCTCGGCGGTGGCGCAGCGCCTGGAGATGGTGCGCCGCATCGCCACCGAGATCGCCGAGTACGTGGTCGAGCTGGGCACGGACGGCCGGCTGCTGGCCCTGCAGCTCGACGAGTTGATCGCCGGGGTGGAGCCGGAGCGCGAGCTGGTCGTCCGGGACTACGTGCCGGAGCCGACGGCCAAGCGGTCCCGCACGGTCGACGAGGCGCTCGCGGAGCTGGACAAGCTCAGCCACGCCGAGCTGCTCGAACTGTCCACCGTGGCGCGGGCGCTGGGGTACACCGGTTCGCCCGAGGCGCTCGACTCCGCGGTGTCGCCGCGCGGTTTCCGGCTGCTGGCGAAGGTGCCGCGGCTGCCGGGCGCGATCATCGACCGGCTGGTGGAGCACTTCGGCGGCCTGCAGAAGCTGCTCGCGGCGAGCGTCGACGACCTGCAGACCGTGGACGGCGTGGGCGAGGCCCGGGCCCGCAGCGTGCGCGAGGGGCTGTCGCGGCTGGCGGAGTCGTCGATCCTGGAGCGGTACGTCTAGCCTCCGGCGGTTCGGGAGCTTCGGCGTCAGCCCCGCGCCCCTTGCAGGGCGCTGCCCCCCGAGTGCAGCCCTGCCGTTCAGTCCTTCTCCAGGACGAACGACGTCTGGGCCTTGGCCAGGTTCGGGGCCTCGGCCTCCACCAGGTAGGTGCCCGCTCCCGCCGAACCCGCGGAGGGAGTCGCGCAGTTGGGCTCGCTGGGCTTGCGGTCCCAGGTGACGGTGTGGGTGATGCGGCTGTCGGCCGGTACGCGGAAGAGACGGCTGCCGGCGTTCTCGGGGCAGTCCGCCGAGGACCACAGGGTGTCGTCGCCGTCGGCCTGGGCGATCGTCAGCACGGTCTTCTTCGGACCGAGGTCGACCTTGCAGTCGTTGCCGGAGGTGTTCGTCACGGCCAGCTCGAAGGTGGGCCTGTCGCCGGGCTCGTACGCGTTCTTGAGGCTGCGGACGCCCAACTTGACGGCGCCACCGGTGCAGTCGGGCAGTTTCGACCCGGCCGGGAGCCGCTGTCCGGTACCGGTACCGCCCCCCTCGCCGTCCGCGATCGCGCCGCCGCCCGAGGAACCGCTGCCGCCGGACCCGGAGCCGGACCCGGAACCCGAACCGGCGGAGTCCCCGGAACCGCCGTCGCCGGAGCCCGCGGCGGAGCCGTCGTCGCCCGAGCCGCTCCCCGCGCCGGAGGTTTCACCGTCGCCCGACTCGTCGCGCCCGCCGGGCGCCTGGCTGATCGCGGGGCCCGAACCGGACGGTCCCGCGGTGATCGAGGGGAGGGGATTCTTGCCGTTGGACCCGTTCGCGTCGCCGCCGCCGTTCCCGCCCCCGCGGGTGAGCACCCAGGTGGCCAGGAGCGCCAACAGGGCGACGATGGACAGCATGACGGCCCTCCGTCGCCAGTAGATGGAGGAGGGAAGCGGCCCGACCGGATTGCGCAGAGATCCCACGGCGCAAACTGTACGAGAGAACGGCGCGTTCACCCGTCTCACCCGCCGCCCTGGTCCCGAACTTTCTCCGGATCATCATCCCGGCGGCACTCCGTACGGTCCCGGCGAACACCCGGCCGTGCCCGGGGCCGGTCCGACCCGCCACCTGCCGGTAACCGCGCGTGCCCACCCCCGCATGGCAGGATCGAGAGTGCCATGACTGCAACCCCGCACATCCCGCAGCCCCCGAGCACCGCCGTCCCCGTCACACCGGCCGCCTCGGCCACGCCGGTCACGCCGTCCGCTCCCGGCCCCGCCGCCGCTCCGGACCCCACCGGGGGCGCCCTGCACGAACCCGTCATCACCTGGTTCGACGAGCATGCCCGCGATCTGCCGTGGCGGCGGCCCGAGGCGGGCCCGTGGGGGGTGATGGTCAGCGAGTTCATGTTGCAGCAGACCCCGGTCAACCGCGTCCTGCCCGTGTACGAACAGTGGGTGGCCCGCTGGCCCCGCCCCGCCGACCTGGCCAAGGAGCCCCCGGGTGAGGCGGTGCGCGCCTGGGGCCGGCTCGGTTACCCGCGCCGCGCGCTGCGCCTGCACGGTGCCGCGGTCGCCATAACGGAACGGCACGGCGGCGACGTACCGACCGACCACGCGCAGCTCCTCGCGCTGCCCGGCATCGGCGAGTACACGGCCGCGGCGGTCGCCTCCTTCGCGTACGGGCAGCGGCACGCCGTCCTCGACACCAACGTGCGCCGGGTCCTCGCCCGCGCCGTCACCGGCGTGCAGTATCCGCCGAACGCCACCACCGCCGCCGAGCGCAGGCTCGCCCGTGCCCTGCTGCCCGACGACGAGCGCACCGCCTCGCGGTGGGCCGCCGCCTCCATGGAGCTCGGCGCGCTGGTCTGCACGGCGAAGAACGAGACGTGCCACCGCTGTCCGATCGCCGCGCAGTGCGCCTGGCGCCTCGCGGGGAAGCCCGCCCACGACGGGCCGGCCCGCCGCGGGCAGACGTACGCGGGCACGGACCGCCAGGTCCGCGGCAAGCTCCTCGCCGTTCTGCGCGAGGCCGTCGCCCCGGTGCCGCAGGCGGTGCTCGACCGGGTCTGGGACGAGCCGGTGCAGCGCGCCCGCGCCCTGGACGGCCTGGTCTCCGACGGACTGGTCGAGCCCCTCCCGGGCGGCCTGTACCGACTGCCGCTGACCTGATCGGTCCGTACGTCACGACAGGCGGCCACGGGCCGGGCGGCAGCCGGGGCGACTCCGGCCCGGCAGATCACCCCATAACCACCCCGACCGGCAGCCTCCCTTATCCCGTCCTTACTTCCGTTACACAACCGACGGACAGCCGAGGGCTGCCCGCAGGCTGCCGCGCACAGCGCCGTGACAACGCGTCCGTAGCTTCGGTGCCGTACCGACGGGGAACGGAGGCGGTTGGAATGACGCAGGGCGAGGTGCTCGGATTCGAGGAGTACGTCCGTACCCGGCAGGACGCCCTGCTGCGCAGTGCGCGCCGGCTGGTCCCCAACCCGGTCGACGCCCAGGACCTGCTGCAGACCGCGCTGGCCCGGACGTACGGCCGCTGGGAGGCCATCTCGGACAAGCGGCTCGCGGACGCCTACCTGCGCCGCGTCATGATCAACACCCGGACCGAGTGGTGGCGCGCCCGGAAGCTGGAGGAGGTGCCGACCGAGCAGCTGCCGGACGCGGCCGTCGACGACGCGACCGAGCAGCACGCCGACCGCGCCCTGCTGCTGGACGTCCTGAAAGTGCTCGCTCCCAAGCAGCGCAGTGTGGTGGTGCTGCGACACTGGGAGCAGATGTCCACACAGGAGACGGCCGCCGCCCTCGGCATGTCGGCCGGAACGGTCAAGAGCACGCTGCACCGGGCACTGGCCCGGCTCCGCGAGGAGCTGGAGCGCCGGGAGCGCGAGGACCACGGAGACCTCGGGAGCCACGAGGACCTCGCAGACCTCGGAGACCTCGGAGACGTCAGGGGCCTCGGGGATCACGAGGAACACCGCGTCCGCGTGCTGGAACCGGGTGAGGAGCGGGAGCGTTGCGCGGCCTGAGTAACCGGCCCGGACGAGCCTGCAAGGCGGTGATCACGGCGGTGGCCGGGAGCGCCGCCCTCGGGCTTTTCGTCGCCGCCTGCGCCACCGGCGGCACCGGCACCCGCGACGAGGGACCGGCGGGCAGCGCGCGGCGGGCGGGCGGCGGCGCCACCCCCTCGGCGTCGCCCACCGGTGGCCGGCCCAGCGTGGCCGAGGTGGTCGCGCTGGTGAAGGCGGACGCGAAGGTCAGCAAGGCGGTCAAACGGGACCTCGAACCGTGCGTCGCCGACGAGTACCCGGTCGACGTGTCGTACGGGAACCTGACCGGGGGGACCGGCAACGACATCGTGGTCAACGTCATGACGTGCGGTGACGCCGTCGGCATGGGCACGTACGTGTACCGCGAGCGCGGCGGCGAGTACCGGAACGTCTTCCGGGCCGAGGAGCCCCCGGTGTACGCGGAGATCGACCGCGGCGACCTGGTCGTCACCCAGCAGCTGTACGAGAAGGACGACCCGGTGTCGTACCCCTCCAGCGAAGAAGTGATCACCTACCGCTGGACGGCGGAGCGTTTCGCCGAGCAGTCGCGCACGCACAACGACTACAGCAACGCGGTGGGCACCGCGGACAGTCCGGCCCCCGCCGCGGACTGACAGGGCCGGCGCGCGCACCCAGCAACAGCAAGCACCAGCACCAGCACCAGCACCAGCACCAGCACCAGCACCAGCACCAGCACCAGGATCGAGAGAGCACGAGAACACGGATGGCAGAGCAGAGGACCCACGTCCTGTTCGTCGAGGACGACGACGTCATCCGCGAGGCCACCCAGCTCGCGCTGGAACGGAACGGCTTCGTGGTCACCGCCGTGCCCGACGGGCTGTCGGGCCTCACGTCCTTCCGCGCGCACCGCCCCGACATCGCGCTCCTCGACGTGATGGTGCCGGGCCTGGACGGGGTGAGCCTCTGCCGCCGCATCCGCGACGAGTCGACCGTGCCCGTGATCATGCTGTCGGCCCGCGCCGACTCCATCGACGTCGTCCTCGGCCTGGAGGCCGGGGCGGACGACTACGTGACCAAGCCGTTCGACGGTGCCGTGCTGGTGGCGCGCATCCGTGCGGTGCTGCGGCGGTTCGGGCACGCGAGCGGCGGTGCCGGCCGTGCGGCGGGCCCGGCGCCCGGCGCCTCGGGCGGGCTGCTGGTGTTCGGCGACGGCGACCTGGAGATCGACACGGAGGGCATGGAGGTACGGCGGTCCGGGCGGCCGGTGGCGCTGACGCCGACCGAGATGCGGCTGCTGCTGGAGTTCTCCTCGGCGCCGGGCACGGTGCTGTCCCGCGACAAGCTGCTGGAGCGCGTGTGGGACTACGGCTGGGGCGGGGACACCCGGGTCGTGGACGTCCATGTCCAGCGGCTGCGTACGAAGATCGGCCAGGACCGGATCGAGACGGTCCGCGGCTTCGGTTACAAGCTGAGGGCCTGAGCGCGGGATGAGCCGGGACACGAGGGACGGAGCCGGTCTGCGCGACAGTCCGCGTACTGGGCTGCGCGCCAGTCTGCGGACCAGGCTGCACACCGGGTTGCGCACCAGGCTGCACACCGGGTTGCACACCGGGTTGCGCACCAGGCTGCACACCGGGTTGCGCTGGAAGCTCAGCGCGGCGATCGCCCTGGTCGGCGCGCTGGTGGCGCTGGCGCTGAGCCTGGTGGTGCACAACGCGGCGCGCGTCTCGATGCTCGACAACTCGCGCGACCTGGCCGACGAGCGCATCCAGGTCGCCCAGCGCATGTACGAGTCGGGCCGGCAGCAGTCGCCGGGGGCGTTCGGCGTCGAGGTCGACGACCCGTCCCTCCCGGAGGACCTGGTGGAGAAGGTCCGGCAGGGCCGGCGCGCCACCTACGTCGCCGAGGGCGCCCACGGTGTGCCGGACATCTGGGCCGCGGTGCCGCTCAAGGACGGGCGGGTGCTGTCCCTGCACACGCGGTTCACGGACCGCAGCGCGGACATCATGAAGGACCTGGACCAGGCGCTGGTCATCGGCTCGATCACCGTCGTCCTCGGCGGCTGCGCGCTCGGCGTCCTGATCGGCGGCCGGATGTCGCGGCGGCTGCGCAAGGCCGCGACGGCCGCGAACCGGGTCGCCAAGGGTGAGACGGACGTACGGGTCGGGGACGCGATCGGCGGCGTCGTGCACGACGAGACCGACGACCTCGCGCGGGCCGTGGACGCCATGGCGGACGCGCTGCAGCAGCGCATCGAGGCCGAGCGCAGGGTGACGGCGGACATCGCGCACGAGCTGCGCACCCCCGTGACCGGACTGCTGACGGCGGCGGAACTGCTGCCGCCCGGCCGACCCACGGAGCTGGTCCGCGACCGCGCCCAGGCGATGCGCACGCTGGTCGAGGACGTCCTGGAGGTGGCCCGGCTCGACGGCGCCTCCGAGCGGGCCGAACTGCAGGACATCCTGCTCGGTGAGTTCGTGGCCCGGCGCGTGGCCGCGAAGGACGCGGACATCACGGTGCGGGTGATCCACGAGTCGGAGGTGACGACGGACCCGCGGCGGCTGGAGCGGATCCTGTTCAATCTGCTGGCCAATGCCGCGCGGCACGGCAGGCCGCCGATCGAGGTCACGGTCGAGGGCCGGGTGGTCCGGGTGCGCGACCACGGCCCCGGCTTCCCCGAGGCCCTCCTCGCCGACGGCCCGAGCCGTTTCCGTACCGGCTCCGCCGACCGCGCGGGCCAGGGGCACGGGCTGGGCCTGACCATCGCGGCCGGTCAGGCGCGTGTGCTCGGCGCCCGGCTGACCTTCCGCAACGTACGCCCCGCCGGTGTCCCGCAGGACGCGCCCGCGACGGACGGGCCCGCGGAGGGCGCGGTGGCGGTCCTGTGGCTGCCGGAGCACGCGCCGACGAGCACGGGGAGCATTCCGGTGGTGCGCCTGCCCGGGAGCACGGGTACGGGCGCCTGACGCGCCCCCACCCGCATCAGCCGGGATCCGCCGGCGTCCGGCTTCCTCTGGATTCGTGCGGCTTCGTGCGGCTTCGTGCGCTCAGAGCGTGATGCCCACACCCCGCAGGAAGGCGACCGGGTCGACGGCCGAGCCGTAGTTGGCGGTCGTACGGATCTCGAAGTGCAGGTGCGGACCGCTGGAGTTGCCGGTGTTGCCGGAGAGGGCGATGCGCTGACCGGTGCCGACGACCTGGCCCGCCTTCACGTCGATGCGCGACAGGTGGGCGTACTGGGAGTACGTGCCGTTGCTGTGCTTGATCACGACGGCGTTGCCGTACGCGGGGCCGTCACCGGCGCCGTTGCCGCCGGCCTTGACGACGGTGCCGCCGTGCGCGGCGAGGACCGGCGTGCCGCTCGGGACGGCGAAGTCCTGGCCGCTGTGGGTGGAGGTCCACATGCTGCCCGCCTGGGCGTAGCCCGCGGAGAGCGTGTAGTCCTCGACCGGGGTGACCCAGGAGACCGCCTTCTCGGTGGCGGCGGCCGGGACGGCCTTGGCTGCGGCGGCCGGGACAGCGGTGCCGGCCACGGCCACCCCGCCGCCGACGCCCACGACCGAGGCGCCCACACCCACGGCCACGGCGGCCGTGCGCAGACGGAGCAGGGACGTACGGGGCAGGCGGGAGCGGACACGCTTCGACAACGACATCAAGGGACCTCACGGGAGTGGGGAGCGGACGCACCGACGTCCGGAGGCGGCGCCTCCGACGGACACGGCGTCCGGGGACTGGATCGCCCGGCGGCGCGGGGACGGCCGCCGAACGGACTCGTCCTTGGTACCCCGGGCCCACATCCCTGACAAGAACTGTGATGTACGAAGGAAGGCCGTAATCACGTCGAAATCCGGCACTCTTCCGGCGCGCGATCCGGCCACCTCCGGGCCCCGCACACGCCCCGCGCACGGCCCCGGAATACGGGCGGACAGCACACCGCCCGCCCCTTCCACCCGACTCCCCCCACCACTATTCCGCCTAGTGGTGCGGGAATCCCCTGTGCGGCATGTCACCGGGGCCGGGCTTCCGGGACCTCGCCTCCGCCCCGGAAAGTGACGTGCGCCACTCCGGCCGCGGAGGACGCCCCTCCCCGCCGGACGCCGGCGAAACGTACGCTGAGCCCGCGAAGTCGGCCATGCTTTCGGGGGGAGCGACATGGAACCAGCGGCCGCAGGTGTCAGGCTGGCGTCGAGCGTGATGGGCCCGCTGCTGAAGAAGCTGTTCGTGGCGGACGGCCCGGGGGCGGGACTGGTCGACAAGCCGGTGCGACTGAGGAACCTGGTGTCCTTCCACGGCGAACGGCGCGCCGTCGGCGAACGGGAGGTGCGCCGGCTGACCCGGCGCCTGGTCGAGGAGGCGGTGTCCTCCCCCGGTGAGCGTCCGTTCCCGGCCGAGGAACGGACGGCCGTCGCCGAGGCCCTGGCCCACCGCCTGCTCGCCCTGGGCGACCTGGAGATGGACGACGTCCAGGCCGTACGGCTGGGCCACAAGGACCTGGCCGGCCGGCTGCGCGCGGCGGACTCCCCGACCGGCCTCTCCTCGGACGCCGTCCTCTTCCTCGACTCGGCGACCGAAGGGGCCTGCCTGCAGATCCTGGAGTTCTTCACACGGCGGTCGACTTTCGTACCCCGCACTCTGGTCGAGCAGACCCGCGTCCAGGCCGAGCTGACGGCCAAGACCGACGAGTTGATCACCCGCACGCCACGCCGTGACGCCCACGACACGGCGTTCGAGCGGCGCTACCTCTCGTATGTCGCCGAGCACCACAACCACATCACCATCTACGGCATCGACCTGCGCGACTCCCCGGACCGCTGGCCCCTCGAGGTCGCCTACCTGAGCCTGGAGGCGACGACCACCGACGAGCCCGACGGTGAGCGGGACGCCGACCGCCGCACGCCCGTCACGCTCCAGCTGTCCGCCGAAGAGGCCATGCGCGGCCACGACCGGGTGCTGCTGCGCGGTGACGCGGGCTCCGGAAAGACCACGCTGGTCCAGTGGCTCGCGGTCACGACCGCGCGGGCCGGCGACCGCATCCCGTACGTCCTCCCCCTGCGCACCTTGATCCGCGCGGGCGCACTGCCCGCGCCGGCCGGCTTCCTGACCGCGGTCGGCTGCCCTCTCACACCGCCGGAGGGCTGGGCGGAACGCGTCCTGGCGGCGGGCCGGGGACTGGTCCTGGTGGACGGCCTGGACGAGATCCCGTCGGCCGACCGCCACCGCACCCGCGACTGGCTCCGCGCGTTGATCCAGGCGTTCCCGAGCAACAACTTCCTCCTGAGCTCCCGCCCGACGGCGGTACGCGCCGACTGGATGGCCCAGGAATCCTTCCGGGAGCTGTCCCTGGCCCCCATGCGCCGCCCGGACGTGGCGACCTTCGTCCGCCGCTGGCACACGGCCGCCCGCGCCCCGGAGTTCGAGGGGCCGCTCCTGGACTCCCTGCGCACCAAACGCGACCTGGCCCGCCTCGCCACCAACCCCCTGATGTGCGGACTGATCTGTGCCCTGCACCGGGAACGGCGCGGCTATCTCCCCACGGGCCGCAAGGAGTTGTACGACGCCGCCCTCGCGATGCTGCTCGCCCGCCGGGACCGGGAACGGGGCCTGGGGCCGGTGGACGAGGTGGAGCTGAGCGAGGAGGCGCAGCTGGAGCTGTTGCAGCGCCTCGCCTACGCCCTGGTGCTGAGCGGCCGCACGGTGATGGACGTGGAGACGGCCGAGGGCATCGTGGAGCGCTGTCTGCCGTCGCTCACACTGCCGGGCGGCCGGTGCGACGCGGCGACCGTGCTGCGCACCCTGCTTCTGCGCAGCGGCCTGGTCCGCCGGCCGGCCGACGGTGTCCTGGACTTCGTCCACCGCACGTTCCAGGACTATCTGGCCGCGCGGTACGCGGTGGAGGAGGGGCATCTGGACGTCCTCGCGAGCCACGCGGGTGACACCCAGTGGGAGGACGTGATCCGCATGGCGATGGCCCACGCCAGACCACGCGAACGGGCCTGGCTCCTGCGGCAGCTGCTGGCCGGGGAGAAGCCGCGGCTGACCCTGCTGGCGCTGGCCTGTCTGGAACACGCGACGGCACTGGACCCGGAGGTGCGGGCGGAGGTGCAGGCACGGGCCGGGGCGCTGATCCCACCCCGTACGAAGGAGGACGCGAAGCTGCTGGCAGAGGCCGGTCCCCTGGTACTGGAGCTGCTGCCGGGGCCGGAGGGACTGAGCGACGAGGCGGCCCTGGGGGTCACGGTGACGGCATCGGTGCTGGGGGCGGAGGAGCCGGCGGGGGCGCTGGGGATGCTGCGGCGGTTCCGGGAACATCGGGACCTGGACGTGCGGCGGCAACTGGTCGGCACCTGGAGCCGGTTCGACAGTGCGGAGTACGCGGCGGAGGTCCTGGACCACCTCGACCGCACGGACCTCCACCTCAGCATCACGTCGGCCGGGGAACTGGCGGCACTGGCCGGCATGCGTCCCTGGTCCGAACTCTCCGTCGCGGGCCCGCACCGGCCGGAGGACATCCTTGCCGCGGTGCCCGCACCCGAGGCGGTGACATCGCTCAACCTGTCGGACAACCCTCGTCTCTCGGGTCTGGACGTGCTGTCGTCCTTCGGCTCGCTCCGCGAGCTGTGGGTCAACGACTGCCCGTCGGCCACCGGCTGGGAGCGCCTGGCCGAACTGCCGCTCACGCTGCTCGCCTGCGGCGGCGTCGCCGACCTGACGGGAGTGCGGTACCTGCGGTCCCTGACCAGGATCTCCCTGATCCAGCGGCTGCCGGGCGCCGATCTGCGGGAGACCCTGCCGCCGGAGGCGCCCCTGGAGTTCCTCTTCCTGGGTGCGCGCAGCACGGACAGCACGGGGCTGCGCGGGCTCCAGCACTGGACCACGCTGCGGACGCTCAGCCTGGGACCACTGACCACGGAACTTACGGTCGGCGACTGGCGGGCGGTCACCGAACTGCCGGAGCTGAGCCACCTGTACCTGAACGCGAGGATCATCCGGGACTTCCCGCAGTGCATCGAGCTGATGCCCGAGCTACCAGGTGTGGAGGAGCTGCACATCCCGTCGATGCACGGCGCCGAGGACCTCGCCCCGTTGGTCCCCCGCCTTCCGGGACTGCGCTCGCTGGTCCTGGTCAACCGGCCGGGGCACACCTTCCCGGTCTCCCGCTTCACCGGACTCTTCCCCGGAGTGGAGACGATCCTGCAACCGCGATGACGGCCGAGCGAACCCGCGATGTCGGCCGCGAGGACCCGCGATGACGGCCGCGAGGACCGCGATGACGGCCGCGAGGACCGCGATGACGGCCGGGGGGACCGCGATGACGGCCGAAGGGGCCGGTGCTCCGAGAAGCACCGGCCCCTTCGAGGCATCACCCCGAGGCTTACGCGTCCTTGCTCAGGTTCGGACCGCCACCCGCAGCGCTCTCGATCGGCGGAGCGTCGGGCAGCGCCGACTTCTCCTCGCCGCGGAAGGTGAAGGTCTTGGCCTCGCCCTCGCCCTCGGTGTCCACGACCACGATGTGGCCCGGACGCAGCTCGCCGAAGAGGATCTTCTCCGAGAGGGTGTCCTCGACCTCGCGCTGGATGGTGCGGCGCAGCGGCCGGGCGCCCAGCACCGGGTCGTAGCCCTTCTTGGAGAGCAGCTCCTTGGCGGACTGGGAGAGCTCGATGCCCATGTCCCGGTCCTTCAGGCGCTCGTCCACCTTGCTGATCATCAGGTCGACGATCCGGAGGATGTCGTCCTGGGTCAGCTGCGGGAAGACGACCACGTCGTCGACGCGGTTGAGGAACTCGGGCCGGAAGTGCTGCTTGAGCTCGTCCGAGACCTTGTTCTTCATGCGCTCGTAGTTGGTCTTCTTGTCGCCCGAGGCCGCGAAGCCCAGGTTGAAGCCCTTGGAGATGTCCCGGGTGCCGAGGTTGGTCGTCATGATGATGACCGTGTTCTTGAAGTCCACGACCCGGCCCTGGGAGTCGGTCAGTCGACCGTCCTCCAGGATCTGCAGCAGCGAGTTGAAGATGTCCGGGTGGGCCTTCTCGACCTCGTCGAAGAGGACGACCGAGAACGGCTTGCGGCGCACCTTCTCCGTGAGCTGGCCGCCCTCCTCGTAGCCCACGTAGCCGGGGGGCGATCCGAAGAGGCGGGAGACCGTGTGCTTCTCGCTGAACTCCGACATGTCGAGGGAGATCAGCGCGTCCTCGTCACCGAAGAGGAACTCGGCGAGGGCCTTGGACAGCTCGGTCTTACCGACACCGGACGGGCCGGCGAAGATGAACGAGCCACCGGGACGCTTCGGGTCCTTCAGACCGGCGCGGGTACGGCGGATCGCCTTCGACAGCGCCTTGACGGCGTCGGTCTGGCCGATGACCCGCTTGTGCAGCTCCTCCTCCATGCGGAGCAGGCGGCTGGACTCCTCCTCGGTCAGCTTGAAGACCGGGATGCCGGTCGCCGTGGCGAGGACCTCGGCGATCAGCTCGCCGTCGACCTCGGCGACGACGTCCATGTCGCCGGCCTTCCACTCCTTCTCCCGCTTGGCCTTGGCGGCCAGGAGCTGCTTCTCCTTGTCGCGGAGGGAGGCGGCCTTCTCGAAGTCCTGCGAGTCGATCGCGGACTCCTTGTCCCGGCGGACACCGGCGATCTTCTCGTCGAACTCGCGGAGGTCCGGCGGCGCGGTCATCCGGCGGATGCGCATCCGGGAGCCGGCCTCGTCGATCAGGTCGATCGCCTTGTCGGGAAGGAAGCGGTCCGAGATGTAGCGGTCGGCGAGCGTCGCCGCCTGCACGAGGGCCTCGTCCGTGATGGAGACACGGTGGTGGGCCTCGTACCGGTCGCGCAGACCCTTGAGGATCTCGATGGTGTGCGGGAGCGAGGGCTCGGCGACCTGGATGGGCTGGAAGCGGCGCTCCAGGGCCGCGTCCTTCTCCAGGTGCTTGCGGTACTCGTCCAGCGTGGTGGCACCGATGGTCTGGAGCTCACCGCGGGCCAGCATCGGCTTGAGGATGCTCGCCGCGTCGATGGCGCCCTCGGCGGCACCCGCACCGACCAGCGTGTGCAGCTCGTCGATGAACAGGATGATGTCGCCGCGGGTGCGGATCTCCTTGAGGACCTTCTTCAGGCGCTCCTCGAAGTCACCGCGGTAGCGGGAGCCGGCGACCAGGGCACCGAGGTCGAGGGTGTAAAGGTGCTTGTCCTTGAGGGTCTCGGGCACCTCGCCCTTGACGATGGCCTGGGCGAGGCCCTCGACGACGGCGGTCTTGCCGACGCCGGGCTCACCGATCAGCACCGGGTTGTTCTTGGTACGGCGGGACAGCACCTGCATGACCCGCTCGATCTCCTTCTCGCGCCCGATGACCGGGTCGAGCTTGGACTCGCGGGCCGCCTGCGTGAGGTTCCGGCCGAACTGGTCGAGGACCAGGGACGTGGAGGGCGTGCCCTCGGCAGGACCGCCGGCGGTGGCGGTCTCCTTGCCCTGGTAGCCGGAGAGCAGCTGGATGACCTGCTGCCGCACCCGGTTGAGATCGGCGCCCAGCTTGACCAGGACCTGGGCGGCGACGCCCTCGCCCTCGCGGATCAGGCCGAGCAGGATGTGCTCCGTGCCGATGTAGTTGTGACCCAGCTGAAGGGCCTCGCGGAGCGACAGCTCCAGGACCTTCTTGGCACGGGGGGTGAAGGGGATGTGGCCCGAGGGCGCCTGCTGGCCCTGGCCGATGATCTCCTCCACCTGCTGGCGGACAGCCTCAAGCGAGATCCCGAGGCTCTCCAGGGCCTTAGCGGCGACACCCTCACCCTCGTGGATCAGGCCCAGGAGGATGTGCTCGGTGCCGATGTAGTTGTGGTTGAGCATCCGGGCTTCTTCCTGAGCCAGGACGACAACCCGCCGCGCGCGGTCGGTGAACCTCTCGAACATCGTTAATCGCTCCTCAGAGCGGTCAGGCAGTGAGGGGACGCTCCCCTCGCTGTCCTTCCGCAGCTTAGTCCCGCAAGCGGGGACCGCTCATTCCAACTGCCGACACCGTCCTTGGCCTCCTGACCCCGAACGCCGACATCTGCTCCAACCCGATGGTGCGAGACGATGTTCCCGCAGGCCAGGCACTTACCCTCGCCACCAGTACGCCGATGGCGAACGTAGGACGGCCTCACCTGCGTGTCGCCCCCTCCCACTAGGGATGTCTTACCCGTACGTACTGACACTCCATGCAGCGCGCCCCGGTTCCCTCAGCTACGGGCGAACAACCTTGCGCCGGTACCCTCCGCCGGACGCCCCCCTTTTCGCCACGCAGCGCGCACGCGGCCGTACGGGACGTAACCAGGGGGTGCGGGTCGCGGTTGTGCCGTGCATGGCACCCGTCGCGCCCCTCCCCCGCCGTGCGTCCGGCCCCGGCGGCGGGCTGCGGCGGTGGTACGAGGACGAGCTCGGCTGGGCCACGGTGCCCGGATCGCCGGTGCGGCTGGTGACCGGAGTGCGCTTCGACGTGCTCGACGTGCCCGCGGAGGCCGGCGTGGCGGCGCTGCGGCTCCCGGCCGCGCGCTCTCCGGTGGCCCTGCACGGAGGGCGGATGCGGTTCCTGGTCGCCGCGGGCAGCGCGGACGAGCTGCCCGGCCTGCTGGAGTGGCTGGAGTGGGGAGGTCTCGAACTGGACCTCGCCGCCGTCGGCACGGGCGGCCGCATGGAGGCTCCGCCGCCGTGGCGGGGCGGAGGCGGACGGGAGGCCGCACCGCCCGGCCACGCCGGTGTTCCGGGGCCGTTCCGGCCGTCGCCCGCGGGCCGGGCCGGTCCGCGGGAGGCCGCCGTGTGGCTGCGGCCCCCCGAGCCGGGGGGCGAGGTGGAGGTGTCGCTGCCGGCCCTGTCGGCGCCGACGGGCGGCAGGGGCGCTCCCGACCTCGTACGACTGGTGGACACGGTGGCGGGCGAGTGCCACCGGGTCCGGCTGCTGCGGGCGTGCGCTCAGCCGTTGGCCTTCTCGTAGGCCTCGCGGATGGACGCGGGCACGCGGCCGCGGTCGTTGACCTCGTAGCCGTTCTCCTTCGCCCAGGCGCGGATCTGCGCCGTGTCCTGGTTGCCGCCGGAGGCCGCGCGCGCCTTTCCGCGCCCGCCCGAAGCACGGCCACCGGTACGGCGACCGCCCTTCACATAGGGGTCGAGAAGGCCGCGGAGCTTGTCCGCGTTGGCGGTCGTGAGGTCGATCTCGTACGTCTTGCCGTCCAGCGCGAACGTCACGGTCTCGTCCGCCTCGCCACCGTCGAGGTCGTCGACAAGAAGGACCTGAACCTTCTGTGCCACCGGATTTCCTTTCATCGATAACGTGAGGGCCGAGGGTCTGCGGCCGGAGCCGCTGTTTCACGTCCCCTGTTATATGCAGTACAGCAGTACGTCGGAAAGCAAACCGCTTTTGCTGGAAAAACACAAACCCCCGGGAGAGACCGCACACCGAGGAAGACCGGAAACGTGCGCGTTTCGGACATAGGGAACCTGGGCAGCGCGGACTCACCTGAATACTCCGCACCGATCCGCCCCGATGGCGGCGGCGATCCCCGGCGATCACAGATGCAGAAGCATCCGGCTGTTGCCCAAGGTGTTCGGTTTCACTCGTTCGAGACCGAGGAACTCGGCCACGCCCTCGTCATAGGAACGCAGCAGCTCCGCGTAGACATCGGTGTCGACCGGTGTCTCGCCGATCTCCACGAAGCCGTGCTTGGCGAAGAAGTCCACTTCGAAGGTCAGACAGAAAACGCGGCGAACACCCAGCCAACGGGCGGTGTGCAGCAACTTCTCCAGCAACTGGTGGCCCACCCCCAGGCCCCTGGCCTCGGGATCCACCGCGAGGGTACGGACTTCCGCGAGGTCTTCCCACATCACGTGCAGGGCTCCGCAGCCCACCACCTGCGCGTTGTCGTCGCGTTCGGCGACCCAGAACTCCTGGATGTCCTCGTAAAGCGTCACGGTCGCTTTGTCGAGCAGGATGCGTCGGCGGACGTAGCCGTCAAGCAGACGCCGCACGTCCGCGACATCGCTGGTCCTGGCCCGCCTGACCGTGACGGCTTTTGCGGTGACTTCGGGACTCGTCGCTGGCATGAACCGGACGCTATCGCCCGGCTCCGTCCTGCGGGGAGGCGGGGTTCTCATCGCGGGCGCCGGCGGGCGCCGATGATTCGTCAGGTGATTCGACGGCGGTTTCAGCAGCGGTTTCGGCGGCACCGGGGCCCTGCACGATACGGACGGCATCACTCAGCGCCTGTCGCTGTTCCTCGCTCATCATGCCGAAGAAGGCGACGAGCGCGGCCGCGGGGTTGTCACTCTGCGACCAGGCGTCGTTCATGAGAGCGGCCGCGTAGGCGGGGCGGGTGGAGACCGCCTCATATCGATAGGCCCGGCCTTCCGCCTCGCGGCGCACCCAGCCCTTCTGATGGAGATTGTCCAGAACGGTCATCACGGTGGTGTATGCGATGGACCGTTCCCGGCGAAGGTCTTCCAGGACTTCTCGAACGGTCACCGGGCGGTTCCACTTCCACACCCGCGTCATGACCGCGTCTTCGAGTTCTCCCAATGGGCGAGGCACAACTCAACACCTTAGCGGGAGAGAAGGAGCAAGCGGAACAAAAAGGGCGTACGACTCGAAAAGCAGATGAGTCGTACGCCTGTGAGGGTGCAGGGCTTATCGGTCAGCCCTTGGCTTCGCCGCCGGGAGTCCGCGAGCCGTTCTCCGCGCGCGCGAGAGCGGCGTCGACGATCGCGTCCTCCTTGGCCTTGTTGGCACCCCCCTGGGTCTTCACGATGACCCTGATGAGGCCCACGAAGAACACGGCCATCACGGCCGGCGGCAGGAGCGCGGAGACGTAGTCCATGGATCCAGGGTAGCCACGGGTGCCCGGCGGGCCCGTGCCGGGTGGCGCCGGGCGCGGCGGCCCGGACCGCCGCGCCCGCTTCCGCTCCCGCTCCCGCGTCCGGTGCGCATCTCAGCCCACGACCAGCTGCCGAGGCGGATCCGCCGGTGGGACCGGCTTGCGTCGGGGCGGGAACACCTCGCCCGGGGTCGGGACGGGGCGGCGCTCCGGGCCCGGGGCCGCGGGCTTGGGCGGGACGCCCGGCCCCCTGGCCGGGCGCGCGGGTCCGGCGGGTCCGGCGGGCTCGGCCGACTGCTCCGGGGGACGCGCGCCGGGTGCGCCGGAGGCGGCACGCGCGTGCGTACGGGCGGACAGGCCGCCCGAGAGGGCCGTGAGCCGCGTTCGGGTCATCGGGACGGTCGGGGCGGTCGGGACGATCGGTGCGGGAGCGGTTCCGGTGGCGCGATCGGCGTGGGCGTGCTGCCGTGCGGGCGCGCAGCGCTCCAGGAGAGCGGCCGCGGCGGAGGCCCCCCGCAGGGCGCGCAGGGCCGCGAGATCGTCCGGGGCGGGGCGGTGGCCGGCGTCCAGTGCCTCCTCCAGGAGGGCCAGGTAGCCCGTGGCGGCGCCGGGGAGGGCGGCACGGTACCGGGCGAGGTCGGCCAGCAGGAAGGCCCTCAGCCGGGCGCTCTCGCGGGCCGTCTCCTCGACGGACTCGGCGAGCCGCAGGCAGGCGTGGACGTCCTCGGGCGAGGCGGAGCGGGCGTTGAGGGCGAGGGCGAGGGCACGGCGGAGCACACGCAGCTCCTCCGCACCGAACGCCATGGCGCCGCGGGATCCGTAGGGCGTGGGCATGCGGGCGACAGTACGCGCTAATCGGACAAAAGCGGCGCGAAGCCCGCACGGCACGCGGCCACGCCACCCGGGCGGACGCCGGAGGTGCGACGCCGGGACCACCGGGGACACCGAGGGTGCTCCGTCCGCCGGGTGCCGTGCGCGGCAGGGGTCAGGCAGGGGTCACATGCGGGAGACGTTGCGCTCGTAGACCAGGCGGAGGCCGATCAGCGTGAGCCACGGTTCGTGTTCGTCGATGGCCGACGCCTCGCCCAGGACCATGGGGGCCAGGCCGCCCGTGGCGATGACCGTGACGTCGTCGGGGTCGTCCGCGAGCTCCCGGGCCATGCGGCCGACCACACCGTCCACCTGGCCCGCGAAGCCGTACACGATGCCGGCCTGCATGGCCTCCACGGTGTTCTTGCCGATCACCGCGCGCGGGCGGGCCAGCTCGATCTTGCGGAGCTGCGCGCCGCGCACGCCGAGGGCCTCGACCGAGATCTCGATGCCCGGCGCGATCACCCCGCCCGTGTACTCCCCGCGCGCGGACACCGCGTCGAATGTCGTCGCCGTACCGAAGTCCACGACGATCGCCGGGCCGCCGTACAGCTCGACGGCCGCGACCGCGTTGATGATCCGGTCGGCGCCGACCTCCTTGGGGTTGTCCATGAGGATGGGCACGCCCGTCTTGATGCCGGGCTCGACCAGGACCGCGGGAACGTCGCCGTAGTAGCGGCGCGTCACCTCGCGCAGCTCGTGCAGGACGGACGGCACCGTCGAGCAGATCGCGATGCCGTCGATGCCGTCGCCGAGCTCCTCCCCGAGGAGCGGGTGCATCCCCATCAGGCCCTGGAGCAGGACCGCCAGCTCGTCGGCCGTGCGGCGCGCGTCCGTGGAGATGCGCCAGTGTTCGACGATGTCCTCGCCGTCGAAGAGGCCCAGCACGGTGTGGGTGTTGCCCACGTCGATCGTCAGCAGCATGGCCCGTACCCCGCTCCCTACTCCGCCGCTCGCAGGTCCAGGCCGATGTCCAGGATCGGCGAGGAGTGGGTCAGGGCGCCCACGGCCAGGAAGTCCACGCCCGTGTCCGCGTACGCCCGGGCGTTGTCCAGGGTGAGGCGGCCGGAGGCCTCCAGCAGGGCCCGGCCGTCGACCAGGGCCACCGCCTCCGCGCACTCGGCCGGCGTGAAGTTGTCCAGCAGGATCAGGTCGGCGCCCGCGTCGAGGACCTCGCGGAGCTGGTGCAGGGTGTCGACCTCCACCTCGATCGGCACGTCCGGGAACTGCTCCCGCACGGCCTCGAAGGCCTGGGCGACGCCGCCCGCGGCGACCACGTGGTTGTCCTTGACGAGGGCCGCGTCCGACAGGGACATGCGGTGGTTGACCCCGCCGCCGCAGCGGACGGCGTACTTCTCCAGGGAACGCAGCCCCGGGGTCGTCTTCCGGGTGTCGCGGACCTTCGTCTTCGTGTCCTGGAGCACGTCCGCCCACGCGCGCGTGGCCGTCGCGATGCCGGAGAGGCGGCACAGCAGGTTCAGCGCGCTGCGCTCGGCGGTGAGGAGGTCGCGGGTGCGGGTCGTGACGCTCAGCAGCGCCTGGCCGGCCTCGACCCGGTCGCCGTCCTCCACCAGGCGCTCGACCTCGAACTCGTCCGCGCAGACGACGGAGATGACCGCCTCGGCGATTCTGAGGCCCGCCACGACCCCCGCCTCGCGCGCGGTGAGGTCGCCGGTGGCGCGGGCGTCCTCAGGGACGGTGGCGACCGTGGTGACGTCGACGCCGTTGGCCAGGTCCTCCTGGACGGCCACGTTGGCGATGTCCTCGATCTCCACCGGGTCGAGCCCGGCGTCGGCGAGGAGCTGGGCGAGCGCGGGGTCGAGACCGCACTCCATGTACGCCTCCAGGGCGTCCGCGTCCGGATCTGCGCCGCAGGCACAGCCGTCGCCGCAGCCGCCGCTCTGGGCCAGGGGAAGGTCGGGGGTGGTCACGTGAAGTCACTGCTCCTGGAGGGGGTGCTGGGGCCGGTGCGTGGGGTGCCCGCCGCCCGGGCGGAGCCCGGAACGCGAGGGAGGGTCGCTGGGAAGTCTGGGGTGTCCGTGGTGCGGACGGCCAGTGCACGGTCGGTATTCAGCCGTACGACGACATGCCGCCGCCAGGCCGCGTCGTCGCGCTCGGCGTGGTCCTCGCGCCAGTGGCAGCCCCGGGTCTCCTCGCGCAGCCGTGCGGCGGCGACCAGGACACGGGCCACGAGCAGGAGGTTGGTGGCCTCCCAGCTGTCGACGCCGGGCTCGGCCGTCTTGCCGTGCTGGTGCAGGGCGTCGCGCGCCTCGGCGTCCAGCCGGTCGAGGGCGGCCGCCGCGGCGTCCAGGGAGGCGGCCGAGCGCAGGACGCCCGCGCCGCCCGTCATGATCCGCTGGATCGCGAGGCGCGTCTCCGGCGCGAGCAGCGGGTGCTCGGGCTCCTGGGGGCTCGGGACGGGCCGCGGCACACGCGCGTGGTACTCGCCGCCGGCCCGGTCCGCCGCGGCGGCGATGTCGGCGGCGATGCGCTCGGCGTAGACGAGCCCCTCCAGGAGGGAGTTCGAGGCGAGCCGGTTGGCGCCGTGGACACCGGTGCAGGCGACCTCCCCGCACGCGTACAGGCCCGGTACGGTCGTCCGGCCGTGCTCGTCCGTGCGCACGCCGCCGGAGGCGTAGTGGGCCGCCGGCGCCACCGGGACCGGCTCGGTGACCGGATCGATGCCGTGGGCGCGGCAGGCGGCGAGGATCGTCGGGAAGCGGCGCTCCCACATCTCGGCGCCGAAGTGCCGGGCGTCCAGGTACATGTGCTCGGCGCCCTGTTCCCGCATACGGCGCATGATGCCCTTGGCGACGATGTCGCGGGGGGCCAGCTCGCCCAGTTCGTGCTGGCCGGTCATGAAGCGCACGCCGTCCGCGTCGACCAGATGGGCGCCCTCGCCGCGGACGGCCTCGGAGACGAGCGGCTGCTGGCCCTCCGCGTCCGGGCCGAGGAAGAGCACCGTCGGGTGGAACTGCACGAACTCCAGGTCGCTGACCTCGGCGCCCGCGCGCAGTGCGAGGGCCACGCCGTCGCCGGTGGAGACGGCGGGGTTGGTGGTGGCCGAGAAGACCTGGCCCATGCCGCCGGTGGCGAGGACCACCGAGGGCGCGTGGACGGCACCGACGCCGTCGTGCTGGCCCTCGCCCATGACGTGCAGGGTGACGCCCGCGGCGCGGCCCTCGGCGTCGGTGAGGAGGTCCAGGACGAGGGCGTTCTCGACGGTGCGGACCCTCCGCGCGCGGACGGCGTCGACGAGCGCCCGGGATATCTCGGCGCCGGTCGCGTCGCCGCCCGCGTGGGCGATGCGGCGGCGGTGGTGGCCGCCCTCCCGGGTGAGCTGGAGTTCCCCCGCGGCGGACTCGTCGAAGCGCGCGCCCGTGTCGATCAGGCGGCGTACCGCGTCGGGGCCCTCGGTGACCAGGAGGCGCACGGCCTCCTCGTCGCACAGGCCCGCGCCCGCCACCAGGGTGTCGTCGCGGTGCTGCTCCGGGGTGTCGCCCTCGCCGAGGGCCGCGGCGATGCCGCCCTGGGCCCAGCGGGTGGAGCCGTCGTCCAGGCGGGCCTTGGTGACGACGACGGTGTCCAGTCCGGCGGCCTCGCACCGGAGGGCGGCGGTCAGGCCGGCGACGCCGGAGCCGACGACCACGACGTCCGCGGTGAGGGACCAGCCGGGGGCCGGGGCGTGCAGTCGTATGCCTGTGCCGGTCACTCGGCGGCTCCGAAGGTGAGGGGGATGTTGTCGATCAGCCGGGTGGTGCCGACCCGGGCGGCGACGGCGAGGACGGCCTCCCCGGTGTGGTCGTCCGCGATCTCGGTGAAGTCGGCGGGGTCGACCAGGGCCAGGTAGTCCAGTCTCAGCGGCGGCGTCAGCCGCGCGGCCTCGTCGAGGACCAGGCGGGCGGCGGCGCGGACCGCCGCGGGGCCGGACGGCGCGGGCGGGGCGACCTTGGCGACGGCGTGGGCGTCGGCCGCCGCGCGGGACTCGCCGATCGCGCTGAGCGCCTCGGCACGCGCGCGCGTGGCGGGCACCTCGCGGGCCCGCGCGCGCAGCGCCTCCTCGGCCGCGTGCCGGTCGCGGCCCGCGAACAGGGCCTGCGACAGCGCCAGGGCCGTACGCCGCTCGGCGGTGGACAGGTAGCGGTTGCGGCTGGACAGGGCCAGGCCGTCGGGTTCGCGGACGGTCGGCACGCCGACGATCTCGATGTCGAAGTTCAGGTCGCGGACCATGCGGCGCACCAGGGCGAGCTGCTGGGCGTCCTTCTGCCCGAACATGGCCGCGTCGGGCCGGGTGAGGTGCAGCAGCTTGGCGACGACGGTGAGCATGCCGTCGAAGTGGCCGGGCCGCGAGGCGCCCTCCAGCCGCTCCCCCATGGGACCCGCGGCGAGGCGGACCTGGGGGTCGCCGCCCGGGTAGACCTCGTCCGCGGAGGGCGCGAACACCACGTCGGCGCCCGCCTGCTCGGCGATCTTCAGGTCGGCGTCGAGGGTGCGCGGGTAGCGGTCGAGGTCCTCGCCCGCCCCGAACTGCAGGGGGTTCACGAAGACGGTGACGACGACGAACCCCTCGGGACCGACGTGTTCCCGCGCCGCCCGGATCAGGGTGGCGTGGCCCTCGTGCAGGGCGCCCATGGTCATGGCGACGGCGGTGCGCCCCGGCACCGCGCAGCGGTCCTGCGCGCGCCTCAGGTCGTCGACCGTGGGAACGAGTTCGAAAGTGCGGCGGGTCATCGGTCTTCCCCGTTCTCAGGGTTCTCGGGCCGTTCCGTGCCGTCTGCGAGTACCCCCAGGAGGTCCTCCGCGAGTTCCGGCTTGAGCATGCCGTTCGCGAGCGCCCGGTCGGCGGTCGCGCGGGCCATCGCCAGATAGCCGGCGACGGCCTGCGGGGCGTGCTCGCGCAGCTGGGCGACGTGCTCGGCGACCGTGCCCGCGTCCCCGCGCGCGACGGGGCCGGTCAGGGCCGCGTCGCCCGAGCGGAGCGCGTTGTCCAGGGCGGCGCCGAGCAGCGGGCCGAGCATGCGGTCGGGGGCCTGCACGCCCGCCGTGCGCAGCAGCTCCATGGCCTGGGCCACCAGGGTGACCAGGTGGTTCGCGCCCAGGGCGAGGGCCGCGTGGTACAGCGGCCGGGCGGACTCGGCGATCCACTCCGGCTCGCCGCCCATCTCGATCACCAGCGCCTCGGCGGCCAGCCGCAGCTCCTCGGGCGCGGTGACCCCGAAGGGGCACCCGGCGAGCCGCTGCACGTCCACGGCGGTCCCGGTGAACGTCATCGCGGGGTGCAGCGCCAGCGGCAGCGCCCCGGCCCGCAGCGCGGGGTCCAGCACCTTCGCGCCGTACCGCCCGGAGGTGTGCACGATCAGCTGGCCCGGCCGTACGGCGCCGGTCTCGGCGAGCCCCTCCACGAGGCCCGGCAGGGCGTCGTCGGGCACGGTCAGCAGCACCAGCTCGGCGCGCCGGAGCACGTCGGCCGGGGGGACCAGCGGGACGTCGGGCAGCAGGTCGGCGGCGCGCCGCCGGGAGGCGTCGGAGACCCCGGAGACGGCCACGGGGCGGTGCCCCGCGAGCCGCAACGACGCCGCCAGCGCCGGACCCACCCGTCCGGCGCCGACGACGCCCACGGTGAGCCGCGCGGGGCGGTCCTTGGCCTCTGATGACTGAGAGGTACTCACTCGCTGGTGACCTTCCGTTCCAGTCCGCTCGGGGTACCGGACGATTTCTCGTCATGTTAACGCGATCGCCCGGCGGGCCCTGCGGGTTGTCCACAGGCTGTGGGTATCCGCGGGTCGCGGCGCCTTCCGCGTCGGCTCCCGGGCGAAGCCGGATGCCGCGCGCGTGGGACGCACGGCATCATCCCGGGGTGAGCGATACGACGAAACAGTCCGCCGGCATGGCGGAGGAGACCGGGGACGACGCCGCGTCGGTCCGCAGACGGCGGCTCGCACGGCGGAAGGCGGCCCACCGCGCGGCACGGCGGGTCCTGGCGCGCCCCGGCCACATGGCGACGATCGGCGACCGGCTGGCGCTGCTGCACGGGACGGCGCCGCGCCTGTACGACCTGGACGAACCGGTGGACGTCTACGGCGCCGGGGTCGTTACGGCCCTGGAGGAGCGCGTCGCCGGGCTGCTCGGCAAGGAGGCCGCCGCGTTCTTCCCGACGGGGACGATGGCCCAGCAGGTCGCCCTGCGCTGCTGGGCGGGCCGTACCGGCAACCCGGCCGTGGCCCTGCACGCGCTGGCCCACCCCGAGGTGCACGAACGGCACGCGTTCAGCACGGTGAGCGGGTTGCGCACGGTCCGTGTCACGAGCGAGCCGAGGCCGCCGACCGCCGACGAGGTGCGCGGCCTGGAGGAGCCCTTCGGGGCGCTGATGCTGGAGCTGCCCCTCAGAGAGGCCGGTTTCGTCCTGCCCTCCTGGGAGGAGCTCCGCGAGGTCGTCGGCGCCGCGCGGGAACGGGACGCGGTGGTGCACTTCGACGGTGCCCGCCTGTGGGAGACCACCACCCACTTCGGGCGTCCCCTGGACGAGATCGCGGACCTCGCGGACAGCGTCTACGTGTCGTTCTACAAGTCCCTCGACGGCTTCGGCGGAGCCGCGCTCGCCGGTCCCCGGGCCCTGGTCGAGGAGGCGAAGGTCTGGCGGCACCGGTACGGCGGCCAGGTCTTCCAGCAGTTCCCGACCGCGCTGTCGGCCCTCGCCGGCCTGGAGAACGAACTGCCCCGGCTGCCGGAGTACGTGGCCCACGCGCGCGTGGTGGCCGCCGCGCTGCAGGAGGGGTTCGAGGCGGCCGGGCTGCCGTGGGCGCGCGTCCACCCGCGCCGGCCGCACACCCACGAGTTCCAGGTCTGGCTGCCGTACGACGTCGACGTGCTCACGGAGGCCGCGGTCCGGCAGGGCGAGGAGACGGGGACCCTCCTGTTCGCGGACACCTGGGACCGTGGCGGCCCGCACGTGTCCGTCACCGAGATCGGCGTACGGGCGGCCGGGCTGGAGTGGACGGCCGACGACGTGCGGGCCGCCGTCGCGGACTTCGCCGGCTTCCTGCGGGAGGAGGTTGCCCGGAGGGAGGCGGCGGAGGACGAGGACGCCCCGTAGGGGCAGCGCCGGGTCAGTCGGACCGGATGTGCTTCAGGCCCACCCGGGCCTGTCGCAGCCGGGTCCGCAGCGCGCCCTCCCGGTCCGGGGTGAGCGTCAGGCCGGCCAGGACGGCGATCCGGCCCGCCGTCCTCGGCACGGTCGGGTCGGTCCACAGGTGCCCGGCGAACTCCGGTTCGCGCAGCCGTGTGAGGCCGCGGTCGAGCTGGGCGACGGCCCAGCTCCCCCCGGGGGCGGCCCCGCGTCCGCCTTGCCACCTGCCGACGCTGATCGCTCTGACCGGTCCCGGAGAGCGGCCGAGGCCCCGTTCACGCAGCCGGCCGACGGTCTCCGGGAAGTGGCCGGGGCCGATGACCGTCATGGGGGCGATCACCACGCCGTCGTGCCGGGTGAGGGTCGGGCCGAGCACCTCGACCACGCCCTGCCGCCACGACGCGAGGTCGTGGAATGCGCCCAGCGGTTCCCGCGGCAGCGTGCGGTGCAGCCCGAAGCCGACGCGCCCGGGAGCGCAGATCACCCTGCCGGGCAGCCGGCGCCGGATCTCGTGTGCGGGCTGCGTCCTGGCGGCTCACCACCTCCGAGAGGATCATTGATCCACGGAAGCACACATCAGGCGTTCAGCCCCGTCCCCCCGCCCGCACCAGCCCCGTCTCGTACGCGAGGACGACCACCTGCACCCGGTCGCGCAGGCCGAGCTTGGTGAGGATGCGGCCGACGTGCGTCTTCACCGTCGCCTCGGAGAGGACCAGGCGGGCCGCGATCTCGCCGTTCGACAGCCCCTGCGCCACCAGCACCGTCACCTCGCGCTCCCGGTCGGTGAGCCGCTCCAGCGCCGTGTGCCGGAGCTCCTCGCCGCGGCCCGGCAGCAGGGGCGCGAACCGGTCGAGCAGGCGCCGGGTGGTGGACGGTGCGACGACCGCGTCGCCGCTGTGCACGGAGCGGATGGCGGCGAGGAGCTCGCCGGGCGGCACGTCCTTGAGCATGAAGCCGGAGGCGCCCGCCTTGAGCCCGGAGAAGGCGTACTCGTCGAGGTCGAAGGTGGTCAGGATCAGCACCTTCGGCGGCTCGGGCTCCGCGCAGATGCGGCGGGTGGCCTCCACGCCGTCCAGCTTCGGCATGCGGACGTCCATCAGGACCACGTCGACCGGGGTGGACCGTACCGTCTGCAGGGCCTCGACGCCGTCGCCCGCCTCCGCCACGACCTCCATGTCCGGCTGGGCGGCGAGCACCATCCGGAACCCGGTGCGCAGCAGCACCTGGTCGTCGACGAGCATCACGCGGATCGCCGCCATCGGGACCTCTTTCCTCGGGTGGTCCGGACGCGTGTCCGAACGGGTCTTACAGGTGTCAGTACGAGCCGTGCGTCATCGCCGGTACGTCAGGGGGCGGGCTTGAGCGGCAGCAGGGCGCTGATGCGGAAGCCGCCGCCGGGCCGCGGCCCCGCGTCCAGGGTGCCGCCGACCATGCCGACACGCTCCCGCATGCCGATCAGGCCGTGTCCCTGACCGTCGAAGCCGCCCTCCTCGTACAGCTCGTGCGGGGCGCCCTTGCCGTCGTCCTCGACCAGCAGCCCGAGGCCGTCGTCGAAGTAGACCAGGCGCACGCTCGCGCCGGCGTTGGGACCGCCGTGCTTGCGGGTGTTGGTGAGGGCCTCCTGCACGATGCGGTACGCGGTCAGCTCGACGCCGCTGGGCAGGGGGCGCGGGGTGCCCTCGATCCGGTAGTCGACGGGGAGCCCGGAGCTGCGGCACTCCTCGATGAGCTCGCCGAGCTGTTCGACGTCGGGCTGCGGAACGTACTCGCCGCCCTCCTCGTGCTCGCCGGTGCGCAGCACGCCCAGCAGACGACGCATCTCGGCGAGCGCCTGGCGTCCGGTGGACGAGATGGTCTCCAGGGCGTTCTTCGCCTGGTCGGGCGCGGCGTCGAGGACGTACGCGGCGCCGTCGGCCTGGACCACCATCACGGAGACGTTGTGGGCGACGACGTCGTGCAGTTCGCGGGCGATGCGGGCGCGTTCGGCGGCGACGGCGACCTTGGACTGCGCCTCGCGCTCCTTCTCCAGCCGGGCGGCGCGCTCCTCCAGCTGTGCGAAGTAGGCGCGGCGGGTGCGCAGCGAGTCGCCCATCACCCAGGCGAGGGCGAAGGGCACCGACTGGAAGACCGCCAGCGCGATGTTGCCCAGCGGGCCCGTCACCTCCGTGGGCCAGCGCAGCACCGACAGCGGCCCCGCGCACAGGCCTCCCACCAGGGCGAACCGGGAGGCCCAGCGGGCTCCGGTCGCCGCCACCGTGCCGATGATCACCAGCATGGCGAGGTCGGCGGCCGACGGCGCCGCGTCGAGGACCAGCTGCGCCACGCCCACCGCGGCGGCCAGCAGCAGCATCTTCTCGGGCATGCGCCGCCGCAGGGCCACCACCAGGCAGAGCAGCACGGTGATCGGGACGACGACGGCCGGCAGGTCGGCCCTCGTGTCCTCCTGGGTGGTGGCCGCCCCCACGACGGAGAAGCCGAACAGGACGAGGGCCCAGAAGCCGTCCACCCCGGTCGGGTGCCTGCGGATGAAGTCGTAGAGGCGCTGCACGTGACAAAGCGTAGGGAAGCGTGGTGTGTGCAGAAGTCAACCGGAGGGCCGATCCCCGACCGGCGTGTGTACTCCCCAAGGTGGAGGCCCGCCCGTCCGCGGCGCTTAGCCTGGCCCGGTGAGCGGTGCGGTTGCGGACAGGTGGCGGGGGTGGCGGGAGGCCACGGAAGAGGCGTTGTACGGGCCCTGCGGCTTCTACCGGCGCCCCGGGGGCCCCGGTCCCGCCGGGCACTTCCGTACCTCGGTGCACGCCTCGCCGCTGTTCGCCGCGGCCGTGGCCCGGCTGCTGTGCCGGGTGGACGCGGCCCTCGGGCACCCGGCCGACCTCGCGTTCGTGGACATGGCGGCAGGCCGGGGCGAACTGGTGACCGGGGTGCTGGAGGCCCTGCCCGCGGACGTGGCCGCCCGCGCGCGCGGGTACGCCGTCGAGCGCGCCGACCGCCCCGATGAGCTCGACCCCCGGATCGCGTGGCTGCCGTCACCCCCCGAGGGCGTCGCCGGTCTGCTGTTCGCCAACGAGTGGCTCGACAACGTCCCCGTCGACGTCGCCGAGGTGGACGCCGAGGGCGTACCGCGCCGGGTCCTCGTCCACCGGGACGGCACCGAACGTCTCGGGGAGCCCGTGGCGGGTGCCGAGGCCGAGTGGCTCGCGCGCTGGTGGCCGCTGCCGGCGGAGGAGGGGCTGCGCGCCGAGATCGGACTGCCCCGGGACCGGGCCTGGGCCGCCGCCGTGGGTTGCGTCGACCACGGACTCGCCGTCGCCGTGGACTACGCGCACACGGCGGGAACCCGCCCGCCCTTCGGCACGCTCACCGGGTTCCGGCAGGGGCGCGAGACGGCGCCGGTCCCCGACGGCTCCCGCGACATCACGGCCCATGTCGCCCTGGACGCCTGCGCGCTGCCCGGCGCGAGCGTCGTCACCCAGCGCGCGGCCCTGCGCGCCCTCGGCGTCTCCGCGGGCCGCCCCCCGCTGGCCCTGGCGGCCACGGACCCCACGGCGTACGTACGGGCGCTGGCGGGCGCGGGCGAGGCGGCCGAACTCACCGCGCCCGGGGGCCTCGGCGACTTCGGCTGGCTGCTGCAGCCGGTGGGCGTCCCGCGGGACGCGCTCGGCCTGCCGGACGCCTAGCGGAGAGTCGGCCGGACCTGCCTGGCCGGTGGACCTACCTGGCCGGTGGACCTGCCTGGCCGGCGGACCTGCCTGGCCGGCCGGACCTACTTGTCGATGTCGCCGACCACGAAGAACAGCGATCCCAGGATCGCCACCATGTCCGACACGAGCGTCCCCGGCAGCAGTTCCGTGAGTGCCTGGATGTTGTTGTACGAGGCCGAGCGCAGCTTCAGCCGGTACGGGGTCTTCTCGCCCTTGCTGACCAGGTAGTAGCCGTTGATGCCGAGCGGGTTCTCGGTCCAGGCGTAGGTGTGGCCCTCGGGCGCCTTGAGGACCTTGGGCAGCCGCTGGTTGACCGGCCCGGGCGGCAGTTCGGCGAGCCGGTCGAGGCAGGCGTCCGCGAGGTCGAGCGCGTTGTGGGTCTGCTCCAGCAGGCACTCGAAGCGGGCCAGGCAGTCGCCCTCCTGACGGGTGACGACCTTCAGGGTGTCCGTCAGCTCCGGGTACGCGAGGTACGGCTCGTCGCGCCGCAGGTCGAAGTCGACCCCGGAGGCGCGGGCGATCGGCCCGCTCACCCCGTACGCGTGCACCGCCTCCGCGGAGAGGACGCCGACGCCCCGCGTACGCCCCCGGAAGATCTCGTTGCCGAGCACCAGGTCGTCGAAGACGCCCATCCGCGAACGCACCGCGGCGACCACCCCGCGCGCGCGGGAGGGCCATCCGGCCGGAAGGTCCTCCTTGAGGCCGCCCACGCGGTTGAACATGTAGTGGATACGGCCGCCGGAGACCTCCTCCATGACGTTCTGGAGGTCCTCGCGCTCGCGGAACGCGTAGAACATCGGGGTGATGCCGCCGAGCTCCAGCGGGTACGACCCGAGGAACATCAGGTGGTTCAGCACCCGGTTGAGCTCGGCGAGCAGCGTGCGCAGCCACACGGCGCGCTGCGGCACCTCCATGCCGAGCATGCGCTCGACGGCGAGGACCACGCCCAGCTCGTTCGAGAACGCGGAGAGCCAGTCGTGACGGTTGGCGAGCATGATGATCTGGCGGTAGTCGCGCGCCTCGAAGAGCTTCTCGGCGCCGCGGTGCATGTAGCCGATCACCGGTTCCGCGCGCAGGATGCGCTCGCCGTCGAGCACGAGCTTCAGCCGCAGCACTCCGTGCGTGGACGGATGCTGGGGTCCGATGTTGAGCACCATGTCCGTGCTCTCGGCGGCACCGCCGATCCCGACCGTGGTCTCCGTCGTAGGAGTCATGGGAACAGTCTGTCGTACGTAGGCTGGCCGAATGGAGACGGGGACCATGGACGACGCGGGACACGCCCCCGGGGGCGGGACGGACTCGGACGACAGTACGAGTACGGATGCAGGTGCGGGTACCGGTACGGGTACGGACTCGGCGGACCCGCGTGGTGGGCCGGTCTGGAGCGGGCTGCCCCGTGGGCTGCTGCGCATGCGACGGCTGCTGCTGGTGGTGTGGCTGGGGCCGCTGACCGTCGCCGCGGCCGTGGTGCCGGGCCTGCTGGCCGGGCCGGTGTGGGGAGTGTTCGCGCTGCTGCCCCTGGCCCTGCTGCTGTGCGGCTGGCCGATGCTCGGCCGCAACTGGCGTTCCTGGCGCTACGCCGAACGCGCGGACGACCTGCTGATCAGCCGGGGCGTGCTGTGGCGCCAGGAGACGGTCGTGCCGTACGGGCGGATGCAGCTGGTCGAGGTGACGTCCGGGCCGGTGGAGCGGCACTTCGGGCTGGCCGGTGTGCAGCTCCACACGGCCGCGGCCGCCACGGACGCGCGCATCCCGGGGCTCGACCCGGCGGAGGCGGAACGTTTGCGCGACCGGCTCACCGAGCTGGGCGAGGCCCGATCGGCGGGCCTGTGAACACGCCGCCGGGCACGTCGTCGGCCGTTCCCGCGGAGAGCAACGGGGACATCCCGAGCGCGGACGAATCCGTCATCGAGCACCGGCTGCACCCCGTGACCCCGCTGCGGCGCGCGTGGGCACCGCTCGCCGCGCTCATCGGCTGGGCGGTGCACGACCTCGACCAGGCCCAGCGGCAGCTCGCGAAGCTGACCACGACCTCGCTGCTCCTGGGACTGGCCGTGCTCGTGCCCGCCGCCGCCCTGTACGGCTTCCTGACCTGGTGGTTCACTCACTTCGCGGTGACCCCGACGGAACTGCGCATCCGTACCGGCCTGTTCTTCCGGCGGACGGCCCACATCCGGCTGGAGCGGATTCAGGCCATCGACGTGACCCAGCCGCTGCTGGCCCGGGTCGCGGGCGTCGCCAAGCTCAGGCTCGACGTCATCGGCACGGACAAGAAGGACGAACTCGCCTATCTGGGGGAGGCGCACGCCCGCGCCCTGCGGGCCGAACTGCTCGCCCGCGCGGCCGGTCTCGCGCCGGAGACCGCGCACGAGGCGGGCGAGGCACCGGTGCACCGGTTGCTGCACGTCCCGGCGGGCGCCCTGGTCGCGTCGATCCTCCTCAGCGGCGCCGCCTGGGGCACGCTGATCGCCGCCGCCGTCGTGCCGACGGTGCTGTGGTTCGTCACGCACAACCTGTGGACGGTCCTGGCGGCGGCGGTGCCGCTGGTCGGCGCGGCGGGCGCGAGCAGTGTGGGGCGCTTCGTCGGGGAGTACGACTGGGCGGTCGGCGAGTCGCCGGACGGGCTGCGGATCGACCACGGACTGCTGGACCGCACGCACGAGACGGTGCCGCCCGGCCGGGTGCAGACCGTACGGATCGTCGAACCCCTGTTGTGGCGGCGCCGGGACTGGGTGCGGGTCGAACTGGACGTGGCGGGCTCGTCGAACTCGCTGCTGGTGCCGGTGGCGCCGCGGAAGATGGCCGAGTCGGTGGTCGCGCGCGTGCTGCCCGGGGTGACCGTGCCGACCGCACCGGTACGGCCGCCGCGGCGCGCCGCGTGGTGCGTGCCGATCTGGTGGCGCGGGTACGGCCTGGCCGTCACCGACGACGTGTTCGCGTCCCGGCAGGGACTGCTGCGGCGCAGCATCGCGCTGGTGCCGCACGCGAAGGTGCAGAGCGTACGGCTGGCGCAGGGGCCCTGGAAGCGGTTCAGGGGCCTCGCCGACGTGCATGTGGACACCGGCGCCAACAAGACGGTGACCGCCCGGCTGCGGGACGCGGACGAGGCGGCGGAGCTGCTGCAGGCCCAGGCCGACCGGTCGCGGACGGGGCACGGGAAGGCACGGCCGGACCGCTGGATGGCGTGAGGCCACGCACGGAGGGGCGGCCGCCCCTCCGTGGTGGTCCCGTGGTGGTCCCGTCGTGGTCCCGCTGTCGTCAGGAGACGGCGCTGCGCAGCCCCTGCAGGCTGATCGGCTCGGTCTCGTCGTGCGCGGTCAGGTCGATGACCTGGCCGGCACCCTGCACGTTCTCGTCCGCCGGCTTGAACTCGGAGTCGGCCTCGGCCTTGTGCGGCGCGTGCGCCTCCTCGCCGGCCACGTCCGCGAGGTCCTGGCTCCGCAGGTCGTTCGGCACGTCGTTCCGCACGTCGTCCCGCGCCTCGTCCGGGACGTCGCGCTGCCCTTCCTCGACGGCCGAGGACTTCTGCGTACCGAAGAAGTCGAAGCCGCCCTCGCCGGCCGGGCGCCGACGGGGGGCCGCCGGTACGACGGCCACGGCGGTCGGCACCGTGAAGTGACCGGAGGCACGCCCCGGCAGGGCGGGCGCCGACGCGGAGGGGACCGTGGTGGCCGTCTCGGGGGTCAAGAAGCCGTCGCCGGACGCGGCGGCCGTGGGTCCGGCGGGCTGCTCGGCCGGCTGGGACGTCCCGGCCTGCTGGGGCTGCTCGGCCGGCCGGAGCGGCGAGGCCGACAGGAGCGGCTCGGTGGCGGCGGTGAGGTCGTCGGCGGCTTCGGAGCTCTCCGGCTTCTCCAGCCCCTGACCGTCGGCCGTCTCCGGGCCGTCGGCCGCGGCCGTGGGCGTCTCCGGGCCGTCGGCCGTCTCCGGGCCGTCGGCCGCGGCCGTGGGCGTCTCGGGCCAGCCGCCGCCCGCGCCGTCGTCCTCGGCGAAGGCGCCCGCTGTCTTGCCGGCGCCGCCCTTGCCGATTCGGTTCAGCGCGGCGTCGGCGTGCAGGAAGAGCGAGAGGCCGGCCGGGGAGAAGACCGCGCGCCCGGTCGTGCCCGCCCCACCGGTACCGCCCGTTCGGGTGACGGGCTCCTCGCCGCCGTCCTTGACCGCCCGCTCGACCACCTGCTCGGCGGCGCCCTCCGCGGGAGCCGTCGGCGCGGAAACCGTGGCCGGGGCGGAGGACGCCTCTATGGCCAGCAGCCGACGGCCCTCCAGGGCCGACGCGCGCTCCGACTCCGCGGTGGCGTACCGGCGCAGCAGGGCCGCGTGCTCGTTGCGCAGGCCCGCCAGCTCGGCCCGCTTGGCGCGCAGCTTCTCCTCCAGGCGCCGGCGCAGCTCGCGGGCCTCCTCCAGGTCGGACTCCAGCTCGGCGACCTGCTCCTCGAAGCGCCACTCGTCGCCGGCCCGCGCGCGGGTGAGTTCCGCGACGCGCCTCCCCGCCTGCGCGTCCCAGCGGCGCATGACGATCGCGCCCGTGACCGCCGTCAGCGCGGCGACCACGGCCAGCGACCGGAGCACGTACGGCTCCGAGAACAGCCAGGGCCCCAGGGCGCAGACGACCGAGACGCCGGCGATCGCCGAAAGAGGCAGCAGCCTGTGCAGGGGCGGTGAATGGCGATGACGTCCACGTGGCATGGCCAGAAACTTACCGCGCGTAGGCGAATCATGGTGCTCCGCGAGGTAAAAACACAGCCACCTCGAAGGTGTTGCCCTGTCACAAGTGCCGACAACCACGCCGGACCCCGTGGATCAGGTCCCGTAAGCGTTTGCGAAGACTATGGGCCACTCTGCCGATCGGCCACCCGCTCGACGGCCTACTTTTCGATCAATCCCTTCGACTCCAGGTACTCCGCGGCGACGTCGGCCTCCTTCTGGCGCTCCTCGTCGACCTTCCGGTTCAGTTCCGCAAGATCATTCGTGGTGAGCGTGTCCGTCAACTTGCCGAGTACGTCGGCGATCTCCTGGTCGCCCGCATCCTTGGCATTCACCACGGGGAGCACGTTGTCCGCGTTCTGCAGCCTCTTGTCGTCCTCCAGCAGCACGAGGTCGAAGTTGTCGAGCGTGGCGTCCGTGGTGGTGGTCAGCACCAGCTGGTCGGTGCCGTTCTTCACGGCCTGCTTGGCCTGCGTCGTCCCGACGCCCTTCGGGTCGATCCCGGCGACGTCGATGCCGTACGTCTTCTCCAGCCCCGGTGCGCAGAACGGCCGCGTCTCGCACTCGTCACCGGCCGCGATCCTGACCTCGACACCCGATTCGCCGAGATCGGAGAGCGTCTTCAGGTTGTGCTCCTCGGCGAATTCCCGGCTCACCGCGAACGCGTTCTGGTCGACGGCCTCTCCGGGCGGCAGCACCTTCAGGCCCCGGGGCTCGGCGAGTTTCCTCAGCGCGGCGACCGTGGCGTCGACATCGCTGGACGCGACCGGCTCCGCGTCCGGACCGTTCTCGTCGAGGTTGAGGAATTCCGCGAGGGTCGCCGCGTATTCGGGAACGACGTCGATCGCGCCCTTCTCCAGTTGAGGCGCGTAGATCTCGCGGTTCTCGACGGTCCGCACCGTCGCGTCGTAACCGGCGTCGGACAGCAGCTGTTTGTAGAGCTCGCCCATGACCTTGGCCTCGGTGAACCCGGCCGCTCCCACGACGAGTTCGCCCTTGCCGCCGCCGGACGCGCTGCCCGAACCCTGTTCCTCCAGGCTGTCCCCGCCGCACGCCGCGAGCATTCCGGTGAGCGCGCCGACGGCCACCGCCGCTACCGCGGTCCGGCGGATTCCGCGTGCGCCCCGGCGTCCGCTCGCCCGGCCCGTGCCGCCGATTCTGCTGTTCATCAACACCCTGCTCATCGACACCCCAAAAATTCCGGCCCGTCCACGGGGCCGTCGGCAATTACGCAATTACTTCGTGGCGCCGGACGCGGCGCGGCCCGGCCGGCCCGTCCGTATCCGGCCCACCTTGACCCGGGTCACCGGCGACGGATCGCATACCCGCCCCGCCAGCACGAGCACCCCTTCGACCAGCAGCGCGAGCAACGCCACCAGGAAGGCGCCCGCCACCACCTGGGGCGTGTTCTGCAGGTTGAACCCGGCGGTGATGATCCGCCCCAGTCCCCCCTCACCGGCCATCGCGGCGAGCGTGGCCGTGGCGACCACCTGCACCGCCGCCGACCGCAGCCCCGTCATGACCAGCGGGTACGCGAGCGGCAGCTCGACCCGGAGGAAGACCTGCCCGCCGCTCATGCCCATGCCGCGCGCCGCCTCCACCACCGACCGGTCCACCTCGCGCATGCCGATGTAGGCGTTGGTCAGCAGCGGCGGCACCGCGAACAGCACCAGCGCGATCAGCGTCGGCAGGTCCCCGTGCTCCCCGAGCGGGGTGAGCGTCAGCAGCACCAGCACCGCCAGCGTGGGCACCGCCCGCCCGACGTTGGAGAGGTTCACCGCGAGCGCGCCGCCCTTGCCGAGGTGCCCGAGCCACAGGGCGAGCGGCAGCGCGAGCAGACAGGCGACCACGAGGGTGACGCCCACGAAGTACAGGTGCTCGCCCAGCCGGTGGTACACGCCCGACTCGCCCTGCCAGTTGCTGTCCGTGGTGAGCCAGTCGAGGGCCCCCGAGATCGCGTTCACGCCGGCTCCGCCACCTTCTCCGCTCGGGCGCGTGTTCGACTGCGCTGCGGCCGCCGCGCCCGCGTCCACGGTGTGAGCAGTCGCTGCACCCACAGGAGCAGCAGGTCGGCCGCCAGGGCGAGCAGCACGCACAGGACGGACGCGGTGAGCACCTGCGCCTTGAAGGTGCTGTCGAGGCCGCCGAGGATCAGCGTGCCGAGGCCGCCGTAGTCGACGATCGCGCCCACCGTCGTCAGCGCCACCGTGGAGACCGTGGCGATCCGTATGCCCGCGAGCACCGCCGGCAGCGCGAGCGGCAGCTCGACCTCCCACAGCAGCCGCAGCGGCCCGTACCCCATCCCGCGCGCGGCCTCCACGGCCTCCTCGGGGACGGCCTGGAGGCCCGCGAGGATGTTGCGCACGAGGATCGTCAGCGAGTACAGCACCAGGCCGGTGACGACCAGCGCGGCGGACAGCCCGAACAGCGGCAGCAGCAGCGAGAACATCGCCAGCGACGGGATGGTGTACAGCACGGTCGTCAGCCCCAGCACCGCACCGGCGACGGAACGCCTGCGGCGGGCCAGCAGCGCCAGCGGGAAGGACACGAGCACGCCGAGCGCGACCGAGACGGCCGTGATGCCCACGTGCTGCACCGTCGCGTCGAACAGCTCCTGGCCGCGGGTGCGGACGTACTCCCCGCAGATCCAGGCGTTCTCCACGAGACAGTTCTGCCGAGTGCTCACCCGCCGCACCTCCCCCCGAATCGTCGAACGCATGCGGCTGGACCGAACAGTTCTTGTGTTCTTGACTTGCCGGTGACCTTAGCCGCTGCCACCGACAATCGCCGAGAGACACCGCGCGCCCGCAACACCGCCGTCACACAGTTACGGCCGCCCACGGCCACAATGGGGAGTCATGATCCGGTTCGAGCACGTCACCAAGCAGTACGCGGACGGCACCACGGCCGTCGACGACCTGTCCTTCGAGGTCGCCGAGGGCGAGCTGATCACGTTGGTCGGCCCGTCCGGCTGCGGCAAGACCACCACGATGAAGATGGTCAACCGGCTCATCGAACCCACGAGCGGCCGCATCCTGCTCGACGGCGACGACATCGCCGGCGTCGACCCGGTGGAGCTGCGGCGCCGGATCGGCTACGTCATCCAGCAGGTCGGCCTGTTTCCGCACCGCACGGTCCTCGACAACACCGCGACCGTGCCGCACCTGCTGGGCGTCAAGCGCGCGAAGGCCCGGGCGCGCGCCGCCGAACTCCTGGACCTGGTCGGCCTCGACCCGTCCGTCTACGGCGACCGCTACCCCGACCAGCTCTCCGGCGGCCAGCGCCAGCGGGTCGGCGTGGCCCGGGCGCTCGCCGCGGACCCGCCCGTACTCCTCATGGACGAGCCGTTCGGCGCGGTCGACCCGGTCGTGCGCGAGCGGCTGCAGAGCGAGTTCCTCAGGCTTCAGCAGTCCGTGCGCAAGACGGTGCTGTTCGTGACCCACGACATCGAGGAGGCCGTACGGCTCGGCGACCGGATCGCCGTGTACGGGGCCGGCCGCATCGAGCAGCTCGACACCCCGTCGGCGGTGCTGGGCGCGCCCGCGAACGAGTACGTGGCCGACTTCGTCGGCGCGGACCGGGGCCTCAAGCGGCTGTCCGTGACGCCGATCGAGGAGGGCGACCTGGAGCAGCCGCCCGTGGTGCACCTCGACGACCCGCTGCCCAGGGACCTGGGCGCGCGCTGGGCCGTGGTGCTGGACCGGGACGACAACCTGCACGGCTGGATCTCCGCGGAGCACGCGCGCGTGCGGACCGGCACCGTGCGGGAGCACGCCCGCCGCATGGAGGCCTGGCTGCCCGTCGGCGCGCCGCTCAAGCAGGCGTTCGCGACCATGCTCCAGCACGACGCCGGCTGGATAGCGGTCATCGACGACGCGGGCGAGGGCCGTTTCCTCGGCGTCCTCACCCCGTCCCGCCTGCACGAGGCGCTGCGCCGCTCCACGGCGGCGGACGCGCGGGACATCGCGCGCGCGGACGTGCGCCTGGAGACGGTCAGCAACCACTGACCGCGACCACTGACCGCGACCACTGAGCGCGCGGCCCGACGCCCGGGGGGGTGCCTCTATGTCTTTGGTCAAGCGGGGCGTGGGGTTCTGGGTTCGTAGAAGGTGCCGTCGCGGAGCATCGCGAACAGCACGTTGATCCGT
>NZ_BMQK01000029.1 GCF_014648075.1 Streptomyces ruber
CCACCCCCCAGGTCATTGGTTCGACAGGGGGGAACAGTCATGCCGGGCCCGGAGGCCAGCGGCCCTCTTGCAGGACCGCGAAAAACATAACGGGGGGAGCGGTGGATGAGGGCAAGGTCAGTGCAGTTCCATGCCGACGGGGCCGGCGGTACGGCGCCGGACGAGTACCTCGTACGCGCCGGCTACGCGCTGGGCGCGGACGACGGCTCCATCGCGGACGCCCGTAACCACGCCGCCGCCCTTCTCGACCGGGCCCGCGACGACCATCAGCTGCCGATGCCGGGGCGCACGACAGATCTCGGCCAGCTGGTGGTCAGCGAGCTGGTCACCAACGCCCGCACATACGCTCCCGGCCCGGTCCTGACGGAGCTGCGCGTCACCGTTGAGGCCGTGGAGGTCGTCGTGTGGGACAGCAGCCCCACCCTTCCCGCGGCGAAGGCCGCCGATCCGAGCCGGATCGGCCAGCACGGCCTGGAGCTCGTCAAAGCCGTGACCGAGGACCTGTCCACCGATCGGGAGCCGGTCGGCAAGCGCATCACGGCCCGCATCACCCTGTCCGACGCATCCGGCACCGCCGCCTGAGGCAGCGGCGGACCCCTGGACGAACGAGCGCCGCGACCGGACCGGCGCCCGCAGCGAAGTGGCCGGCCGGGCCGGTCGTCCATCCGCGGCGAGCGCGCCATCGCCGCCGCCTCCGGCCAGGGAGGCTCGCATTCAGTGCGGTCAGGAACCCGACGACCGGCTCCGCACCGCCTGCCGGACGCCTACCGTCCCGCCCTCCCGAACACCGGCTGCCGTGCCTGTACGGAACTTGCCGTCGAGCTCGGTGCCCGCCCGCAGCCGGACGAGCGTGGCCGCGCGGAACACCGGCAACGCCGCCGTTGTGTATCGGGTGACCTGTTGTCGCCTGCGCTGTGGGAACGGGTCGGGTCGGCCTTGCACCTTCTGCTGCGTGGCATCGGTGTCCGCTACGGCGTGCCAGTGAGCCCGCCCAGTACGTCGTACATCTGCTGTGGTGTCAGGGGCACCACGGGCAGCGGCCGTTGCGCGGCTTCCGAGCGCAGCCCGTCCAGCAGGAAGGCGACGTGGCGGCGCCAGGCGTCCGGCGCGGGGTCCGCTTGCGCGCGAGCGAGCAGGGCGCTGGTGGCGAAGACGACCATGAGGTCTTCGCTGATGAAGGACGGGTAGTCGTAAGGCAGCGTGGGCGGTTGTCCTGTGGTGCCTGCCGGGTTGTCCTCGTATCGGTTGCGTCGTCGTGGGTGCGCGGTTCGGGAACGGACTGGTCGGTCGCGTCTTCCGGCTCCTGGTGGGTGGCCTGCGGTGCGGCCCCGGGTCGTCGCTCATGCCGCCGTCCACGGCCACGAAGAGGTGGTCGCCCGTGCGCTTGACGGCCAGTACGCGGTGGGGGGCGACGCCCGCGGGGCCGACGATCGCGCATCCGGGTTCGATGATCAGGCGGGGCTCGGGCAGTCCGGCCGTGGCACACGCGTCGGCCAGCTCCGCGCGGACCCTGCGGGCCAGCGCCGCCAGGCCCAGGACCTGTTCGCCGGGACGGTAGGCGATGCCGTGGCCGCCGCCGAGGTCGAGTTCGGGCAGGACCAGGCCGTGCTGCTCGTGCAACCGCGCCATCAGGCCGACCATGCGTCGCACGGCGAGGAGGTAGGGCTTGACGCCGGTAATCTGGGAGCCCAGGTGGCAGTGCAGGCCCGTCAGGCGCAGTCGGGGCTGGTTCGAGGATGCGGGTGATGGCGTGCTGGGCGTAGCCGTCGGCGATCGACAGGCCGGACTTCTGGTCGTCCGTGCCGGTGCGGATCTTCTCGTGGCCGCCGGTGCTGATCCCGGGCACCACGCGGACCACCACCTTCTGGTGCCCGCCCGGGGCCACGGCGGCGGCCAGCCGTGCGATCTCCGAGAGGTCGTCGACGACGACGCGGCCGACGCCGAGGCGCAGCGCCGCCTCGAGGTCGCGCGGTGATTCGGCGTTGCCGTGCAGCACGATGCGTTCCGGTGGGAAGCCGGTGGTGACGGCGGTTTCGAGTTCGCCGGCGGAGCAGACGTCGAGGCCGAGGCCCTCCTCGGCCGTCCAGTGAGCCATGGCCCGGCACAGGAACGCCTTGGCGGCGTAGAGGATCTCGGCGTCGGGGAAGGCGTTGCGGTAGGCGCGGCAGCGTGCGCGCACCTCGGCCTCGTCGAGGACGTAGACGGGGGTGCCGAAGCGGCCGGCGATGTCTGCGAGGGATACGCCACTGGCTGTGTTGCTTTCTCGGGGAGGCGTTTCTCGACAACTGTGGGAGGCGCTTCGAAGACCCCTGAGTGATCAACATCGATGAGTTTCAACGTCGCTCATCTGTGCACCCTCAGGGTCACGCCGTTGCCGGCCGAAGGAGCGGGGCGAGGGCGGTGCGCAGGTCCGCGAGTCGGCGGTAGAGGATTCCTGTCATACCGAGGCGGATGGCGGCGTCGATGTTCTCCTGCCGGTCGTCTATGAACAGACATCGGTCCGCTTGGGCACCGGCCTGCTGCGCTGCGATCTTGTATATGCGCAGGTCCGGCTTCGCGATGCCTGCCTGAGAACTGTTGACGATGGCGTCGGCAAGGTCGGTCAGTCCGAGCTGCGCTAGATCTTGGTCCAGCCACGCCGTTGCGTTGGTGACGAGGATGAGCGGGCAGCCTCGTGCCCCAGCTCGCCAAGACGCTCAGCGTGCCGACCCCGGCCGTACGCAAGCCGGGCTCGGTGTGGACCGAGCTGCCCCGACCGGTGAGCGCCGGCGCCGAACCGGTCGGGCACGTCCGCCTCGGCTACGCCCGCGCCTCGACCGCCCGACAGTCCCTCGATGCACAACTCGACTCCCTCGCCGAGGCCGGGGTGACCCGCGTCTTCTCGGAGAAGATCTCTACCCGCGCCACCCGGCGCCCCGAGCTGGAGGCCGCCGTGAAGCTCGCCGGAGAGATCCGCTCCTCCGGCGTCGCCGTGACCCTCGTCGTCCACGAGCACAAACGGCTCGGCCGCGGCATCGAACTCGCCATGCTCGCCGAAGAGCTGAAGGCGAGCGACGTCGGCCTGGAGTTCCTCACCGGAGAACTCAAGGGCTCGCACGACCCGTCCGGGATCGTGTTCACCGTGCTCGCCGCGATGTCCGGCATGGAGCGCGAGTACATCCGCGACCGCACCCTCGAAGGCCACGAGTCCGCCCGCAGGCGCGGCAAGACCATCGGCGGCGCGGGCGTCACCGACGACTCCATGCTGTCCATGGCCCTGCACCTACGCGCCCAGGAGATGAGCCTGCGCGACATCGCCAAACGGCTCGTCATCACCACCGGCGCGAAGAAGGGTCAAAACCCGTCGCCCGCCACCGTCATGCGGATGCTCCGCGAGCATGACGAGCAGGCCGCCCCAGCGGTGAGCACGTGATCACCCGCTACTTTGCACCATGGGTCAGAGATAGGACGCCGGGGCCTCCGTACCGCTCACGGCCACGACGCTGCTGCTGTACGCCAACACCACCCTGCTCCGGGCGGCCGGGATCCACGAGGTGCCGCGCACCTGGGAGGAGGTGGAGGCCGCCTGCGCTGCGGTCACCGGCCCGGGAGGCGGTGCGCAGCACGGCATCACCTGGGCGAACGACGGCTGGGTGGGCCAGCAGGCGGTGGCGCAGCAGGGCGGGCTGCTGGCCGACCGGGCCAACGGGCGGTCCGGGCGCGCCCGGACGGTCGACCTGGCCTCCAAGGAGCTGCTGCGCTGGGCCGAGTGGTGGGCCGGGCTCCATGAGCGCGGGCACTACCTCCGCACCGGCGGGCCCTCGGACTGGGAGGGGGCGTTCGGCGCGTTCGCCGAGCAGCGGGTGGCCCTGGTGCTCGACTCCTCCAAGGCCGCCGACGACCTCGTACGGTGCGGGGCGCGGGCGGGGTTCACCGTGGCGGCCGCGCCGATGCCCCGCGCCGCGGCGGCCCCGTACGCGGGCAATCCCGTCTCGGGCGACTCGCTGTGGCTGGCCCGGGGGCTCGACCCCGTCAAGCGGGACGGGGCACTGGCCCTGATGCAGTATCTGATCGGCCCGGAGCATGCCGCCGGCTGGCACCGCGACCACGGTTTCGTGCCGGTGACGGGGGCGGCGTACGCGTCGCTGGAGGAGTCCGGCTGGTTCCGTGAGCGGCCGCACCAGCGGGTGGCCACCGAGCAGCTCGGGCTCTCGGACCGTTCGCCGGCCGCGCTGGGCCCGCTGCTCGGCGAGCTCCCGGGCGTCCACGACGTCATGGCGCGGGCGATGGACGAGGTGCTGCTGCGCTCGGCGGACCCGGCCCAGGTGTTCGCCCGGGCCACGGCGGAGGCGCAGGCGCTGCTGGACGGCTACCACGAGCGGCTCGGGCTCTGACGTCTGTCCTCCCCGTGGTGGCCGGGCCGAGGGGCCCGGGTGACGGCGGGGCGGGCGAGGGCCCGGCCGGACGGCCGGGCCCTCGCGTCGTGCGCCGTGCATCAGCCCTTCAGGAAGGCGGTGATCTCGGGTGCGACCTTCTTGGGCGCCATGACGACGGCGCCGTGGTTGACACCGGGCAGGACCCGGTGCTCGGCGTCGGGGAGGACCCCGGCGAGGGCCTCGCCGGCGCGGCGCATGGAGTCGCCGCTCTTGCCGCCGGTCAGCACCCGGGTCGGTACGGTCGCCGGCGACCAGTCGCCGGGGGAGAGCGGTTCGCCCCGCTGGGTGTCGCCCATGACGGCGATGTCGTAGGGCAGGGTGTGGGCCATGCCGGTGAGCGTGCGCCACACGCCGGGCATCAGCCGCATGGAGGCGACGGCGATGCCGGGCATGCCCTGGACCTTGGTCATGAAGAACTTGACCGCTTCGGCGCGCCGGTCCTCGGCCAGCAGGGTGTTCACCTGCCGGGCCAGGTCCCTGGGCGGGCCGTCGTCGCCCGCGGCCACCACGAAGGGCGGTTCGAAGAGCGCGAGCCGGTCGATCTTCAGTCCGGCCACGGCGGCGCGCAGGGCGAGGACGGCTCCGGAGGAGGAGCCGAACAGCGAGGCGCTGCCGCCCGCGTGGCCGATCAGGGCCGCGATGTCCTCGATCTCCCGCTCGACCGCGTAGTCGGCGGCGTCCCCGCTGGCGCCCCGGCCCCGGCGGTCGTAGTTGATGACCGTGAAGTGCTCGGCCAGCAGGGCGGCGAGCTTCTTGGTGTCGGAGCGGTCGGCCAGCGCGGAGGCCACCAGGATCACGGCGGGCCCGGACCCCGACTGCTCGAACGCTATGTCGGTGCCATCGGCGGAGACGACCCGTCCTTCGGTGGTGGCCGCCTTGGTTCGGGTTGCGGACATGTTCTCTCCGGTTGGTGTGATGCGGTGTCGGTGGTCGGGCGGTGTCCCGCGCGAGGGGGCCGGGCCCGCGGCCGCGAGGGGCCGCGGGCCCGGCCGGCCGCTAGGCACAGTAGCGGGCCAGGTGCTCGCCCGTCAGGGAGCCGTCGGCGGCGAGGAGTTCCTTCGGCGTGCCGGTGAACACGATCCGGCCGCCGTCCTTCCCGCCCTCCGGCCCGAGGTCGACGATCCAGTCGGCCTGGGCGATCACATCGAGGTGGTGCTCGATGACGATCACGGTGTTGCCGGCGTCGGCCAGCCGGTTCAGCAGGGTGAGCAGCGTGTCGATGTCCGACAGATGCAGACCGGTCGTGGGCTCGTCCAGGACGAACACGCTGCCGGTGCGGTGCAGCTGGTCGGCGAGCTTGATGCGCTGGAGCTCCCCGCCCGACAGGCTGCTGAGCGGCTGGCCGAGGCCGAGATAGCCGAGGCCCACGTCGACGAGGGCGCGGAGCCTGTCGTTCAGCGCCTTCTCCGGGAAGAACTCCACGGCCTCGGCCGCGGGCATCTCCAGCACGTCGGCGATGGACTTCCCGCGCAGCCGGTGCTCGAGGACCTCCTCCTTGAAACGGCGGCCCTCGCAGACGGCGCAGTGGGTGGTCACCGGGTCCATGAACGCCAGCTCGGTGATGATGACACCGCGGCCCTGGCACTCCTCGCAGGCGCCCTTGGAGTTGAAGCTGAACAGGGCCGCGTTGGCGCCGGTGGCCTTGGCGAACAGCTTGCGCAGCGGGTCCATCAGCCCGAGGTAGGTCACCGGTGTGGAGCGCGAGGAGGCGGCGATGGCGGACTGGTCGACGAAGACCGCGTCCGGGTGCGCGGCCATGAACGCCTCCCCGATGAGGCTGCTCTTGCCCGAGCCGGCGACCCCGGTGACGGCGGTGAGCACCCCGGCGGGGATGTCGACGGAGACGTTCTTGAGGTTGTGCAGGGCGGCGTCGGTGACGGACAGCTTCCCCGTGGGCTCGCGCACGCTGTCCTTGATCCGCCCGGTGCGGCGCAGGCTCGTGCCGGTGAGCGTCTGCGCGGACCGCAGGTCCTCGTAGCTGCCCTGGAAGACGATCTCGCCGCCCTGCGCGCCGGCCCGCGGGCCGACGTCGACGATGTGGTCGGCGACGGCGATGACGTCCGGGTCGTGCTCCACGACGAGCACCGTGTTGCCCTTGTCGCGCAGGGCCCGCAGCAGGTCGTTGAGCCGGCCGACGTCGCGCGGGTGCAGGCCGATGCTCGGCTCGTCGAAGATGTACGTCATACCGGTCAGCTCGCTGCCCAGCAGCCGGACCATCTTCAGCCGCTGTCCCTCGCCGCCGGAGAGGGTGCCGGTGGGCCGGTCCAGGCTGAGATAGCCCAGACCGATGCCGATGACGCGCTCCAGGGCGGCGCGCGCGGCGGCCACCAGGGACGCGGCCTCGGGCCGGTCGACCGCGGCGAGGGCGCCGACGAGTTCGCCGATCTCCATCCGGGAGAAGTCGGCGATGTTGTGGCCGTCGATCCGGCAGGCGAGCGCCGCCGGGCCGAGCCGGGCGCCCCGGCAGTCGGGGCAGACGCCGTCGGTGATGAACTGCTCGACGGTCCGGCGCTTGCGCTCGCTCAGGGAGCTCAGGTCCCGCTTGAGGTTGAGCCGGGTGAACCGGTCGGCCAGGCCCTCGTAGGCGGTCTGGAACTCGGTGCTCTTGGTCTTCACCGTCACCTTGCCGCCGGTGCCGTGCAGCAGGGTGTCCATCTCCTCCGCCGTGTAGTCGGCGAGCGGCTTGGCCGGGTCCAGCCGGCCGGAGCGGGCCCATATCTGCCAGTCCGGGCTGCCCACCTTGTACTCCGGGAACAGCACGGCGCCGTCGTCCAGGGACCTGGACCTGTCCAGCATCCTGTCCAGGTCCAGGGTGACGCTCTGGCCGAGGCCGTCGCAGCCGGGACACATGCCCTGCGGGTCGTTGAAGGAGAAGGCCGACACGGGCAGCGGTCCACCGTCGCCACAGGAGCCGAAGCGGGCGAACAGGGCCCGGATCAGCGGCTGGATGTCGGTCATGGTGCCGACGGTGGAGCGGGCGCTGCCGCCGACCGGCTTCTGGTCGACGACGACCGGGGTGGTCAGGTTCCCGATGCGCTCCGCCGCGGGGCGTTCGTACTTCGGCAGCTGGTTGCGGATGTACCAGCTGAAGGTGGCGTTGAGCTGCCGCTGGGCCTCCACCGCGACGGTGTCGAAGACGATCGAGGACTTCCCCGAGCCGGAGACCCCGGTGAAGACCGTGATCTTGTTGTGCGGGAGGGTGAGGGACACGTCCTTGAGGTTGTGCACCCGGGCACCGGTGATGCTGATGCCGTCGGCATCGCCCGGTGGCTGTGTTGCTTTCTCGGGGAGGCGTTTCTCGACAACTGTGGGAGGCGCTTCGAAGACCTCTGAGTGATCAACATCGATGAGTTTCAACGTCGCTCATCTGTGCACCCTCAGGGTCACGCCGTTGCCGGCCGAAGGAGCGGGGCGAGGGCGGTGCGCAGGTCCGCGAGTCGGCGGTAGAGGATTCCTGTCATACCGAGGCGGATGGCGGCGTCGATGTTCTCCTGCCGGTCGTCTATGAACAGACATCGGTCCGCTTGGGCACCGGCCTGCTGCGCTGCGATCTTGTATATGCGCAGGTCCGGCTTCGCGATGCCTGCCTGAGAACTGTTGACGATGGCGTCGGCAAGGTCGGTCAGTCCGAGCTGCGCTAGATCTTGGTCCAGCCACGCCGTTGCGTTGGTGACGAGGATGAGCGGGCAGTGCTTTCGAGCTTGCCGGAGGAGGTCCACGACGGTTCCGTCCGCCCAGAAGTCGGCATCGGCGAAGGCCCGGGCGAGAGTACGAGCGGTAGGCAGGGACACACGAGAGGCCAGGTTGTCGGCTATGGCATCCTCCCACTCGGTTTTGGTGATGCGTCCGAGCAGCAACGGCATGTCGACCTCCGGCGCGTAGCCAACGGCCGCGGTACTGCCCTCAGGCAATCCCGCCTCACGCTCGAGGCGGGCGACCTCGGTCATGTCGTAGAAGCGGACGACGCCGTCGAGGTCGCACAAAATGGCGTCGAAGGGCAGAGGGTGGCTGTCGGCCGGCGATGTCGTCACTCGGCATGAATAGCATCCCGGCGATCAAGGAAGCCACAGCCGACGGTGCCCTTCCCACGCGACGTCTCACCACATCCGAGTTCTGTTCCCGGGCGGAGAGTCAGGCGGAGTCGGCGTGTTCGGTTTGGGCCTTGGTGTGGGCGAGGCGGTAGGACTCGGTGCCGGTCTGGATGATGGCGCCGTTGAAGGTGAGGCGGTCGACGATGGCCGCGCAGAGCCGCGGGTCCGTGAAGGTTTTCGTCCATCCGCCGAAAGATTCGTTGGAGGCGATGGCGACGCTGTTCTTCTCCTCGCGTTCGGTCAGCACCTGGAACAGCAGTTCGGCGCCGCGCCGGTCCAGTTCCATATAGCCCAGCTCGTCGATGCATAAGAGATCGACGCGCCCGTAGCGGGCGATGGTCTTGGACAGCTGCTTGTCGTCGGCGGCCTCGACCAGCTCGTTCACCAGCTTGGTGGCCAGCGTGTAGCGGACGCGGAAGCCCTTCATCGCGGCCTCGGTGCCCAACGCGATCAGCAGATGGGACTTCCCCGTGCCGGAGTCGCCGATGAGGCAGAGAGGTTCTCCCTTGTTGACCCATTCGCAGGTGGCCAGGGTGTGGACGACGGCCGCGTCGATGTTGGGGTTGGCGTCGAAGTCGAAGGCCCGCAGCGACTTGTCGCGGGGAAAGGAGGCGGCCTTGATCCGGCGTTCGGAGCGACGGCGGGCCCGGTCGTCGCACTCCGCCATCAGCAGCTCGGCGAGGAAGCCCCTGTAGGACATCTGGTCCCGGGCGGCACCGTCGGCGAGCTCGGGGAACTGGCCGCGAATGGTCGGCAGCCGCAGCATCCGGCAGGCCTGGAGAATGGCGGTGGTCGCGGCCTCTTCGGTCAGGCCACGCTTGCGAGGACTCATGGTCCCTCCTTCCGGTCCGCCGCCGGGCGGCGGACGAGCAACTGGTCGTAGGGGGCCACCGAGGGCAGCGGCCGGGTGTCCGGCGGCAGGTGGGACAGCCGCCAGTCCTCCAGGAAGGTGACGTTCGTGCCCGCGGCCCGCGCCGGATGCCGCGGAGCCGGCGGTGCTAGGCTGCCGAGCTCGGTGTCGGCCGCCTTGCGGGCCTCCAGCGCGACCGCGTCCGCGGTCAGCGCTCCGACCCGGTGGGCCGCCGCGAGCCCGGCGACGACGTGCTCGTGCTCCATGTGCCTCGCCAGCAGCAGCACCTCGATCAAGGCCCGCGTGCCCGCGGCGTCTCCGTGCGCCGCACGGGCCGCCTCCCACCACCGGTCGTGCACGGGTGTGAACCGGCCCGCGGAGCGTGCCTGCTCCAGCGGCGTGGAGCCGGGAAAGGCGCCGGGCTTGCGCAGCAGGGCCTCCAGGTAGTGGTCCAGGTCCAGGCGGCTGCCGCCGCGGCCGATCAGGCGCTCGTGCCGGGCCACCTCGGCGCGGCCGTCGTAGACGGCCAGGTCGTTGGCGTGCAGCAGCACGCGGACCTGGCGGCCGATCAGGCGGACCGGTACCGAGTAGTGGTTGGAGCGGACACTGACCTGGCCATAGCGGTCCACCCGGGGCGTGAACCAGCGGCCCGTCTCGAACGGCTCCCCAGGCAGCCCCCGCAGCAGCGGCTGTTCCTGGGCGAAGTACTGGCCGACAGTGCCGGTGCGCAGGCCGATCCGCCGTGCCTCATCGGCCTGGTCCCAGGCGTCCACGAGCGCGTTCAGCTCGGCCAGCGAGGCGACCTGCGGCACCGGCACGAAGTGATTGCGGCGGAAGTACCCGATCTGGCCCTCCACCCCACCCTTCTCGTGAGCGCCCTCGATACCCGGCAGGCAGTAGAGCGGATCGATGCCCCAGTGCGAGCGGAAGGCCGTCCAGCGCTCGTTCTCCGCCCGCGCCCGGGTCAGCCCCAGCACCCGCTGGACCGCGGCCTTGAGATTGTCGTAGCGGATGGTGCCGCGGGGCAGACCGCCCAGCACCCGGAAGGCGTGCACGTGTCCCTCGAAGAACGCCTCCTGACCGCAGGAGGCGAACACCCGGTGCACCGCCTTGCCCGAGTACGACAGCCGCAGCGAGAACAGGAAGGCCCTCGTCGGCTCCCCGGCCAGCACGATGTGCACGTCCCCGAAGTCAACCTCCGCCTCCGCCCCCGGCGCGTGCGACTGCGGCACGAACACCGCCGCCGGCCCCAGCCCCGCCTCCCGCCGGACCTCCTGGCGCCGACGGGCGACGTAGGCCCGCACCATGCCGTAGGAGACATCGCGCGCTCCGTATTCCTCCAGCAGCCGGTCGAAGATCCGCTTGGCGGTGTGCCGCTGCTTGGGCGGCGCATCCAAATCCGCCCGCAGCATCCCATCGACCAGCGGCATGTACGGGTCCAGCCGCGTCTCCCGACGCCGCTGCGGCTTCCGCGGCTCCGGCCACTGGGCATCCAGCGCCTTGCGCACCGTCCGCCACGTCACCCCGTGCTTGCGCTCCAGCGCACGCCCCGACATGCCATGAAGGCGGTGGTCCTGGCGGATCGCCGCGTACAGGACGGTCTTCGACTGCGAGTTGCCCATACGGCCCCCAGCGGGAGAAGCACAACGAGCCTCCCACCGCAAGCCCCCGAGTGCCGTCAAAAGAAAGCGACATCCACAAAGCCGGTCAGCAGATGCCTCCCGCAGTCATCGACAAACGCCTTCCGAAGATGTCCGCATAGCCACGCCACCCACGGCGAGGTCGCCGGGTGCGGGCTGTGTGGTGGACACGGGCCACACCGACAGCTCGGTGCCGGCGGCATGGGTGGCGGGTACGTCGACGGTGGTCATGCCGTGCATCCTTTTCCCAGCCGGCCCGCAGGGCGGGGGCGGGCGCCGGTACGGCGATCGCGGTGCCAGGCCCACGTCGGGCAGGGCGGCGCTCAGCAGCAGGGTGAGCAGGGCGGGGCCGAGCACGCCGACCAGCCAGCCGGCGACGATCCGTGCACGGCCGAGCCGTGCGCCCCGGGCGGCCGGGAGACCGCGTCCGCTGCCCATCGCGTCGTGGGTGATGAGACGGACGTCCAGGTCGGGACCGGAGCCGTGGGCGACGGTGGCGCCCACGCCGGGCCCGGAGACGTACTGCCAGCCCTTGCGGCGGGACACGCCGAGCACGATCTGGGTGGCGTTCACCCCGCGGGCGAATTCCAGCAGCGAGGTGGGAATGTCCTCGCCGACCACATGGTGGAAGGTGCCGCCCAGGTCCTCGACCAGGGTCCGCTGGAGGGCCAGCTCCCTGATCGAGGCCGAGGTCAGTCCGTCGCTGCGGGCCATGCAGAGCGCCAGCACCTCCCCGCCGGCCCCCTTCTCCGCCAGGCGGGCCGCCCGCCGGATCAGCGTGCGTCCCTCCGGTCCGCCGGTCAGGCCGACCACGATCCGCTCGCGTGAGCCCCGGATCCTCGACACGTGGTGCCGGCTGCGGTACTCGGTCGGATACTCGTCGCCGCGGTCGGCCCCCCACAGCAGCGCCAGCTCGCGCAGCGCGGTGAGGTTCCCGAGCGGAAGTGGTGGGACGAGGCGGCGTCCGTCTTGTCGGGCTTGTAGACGTTGCCGTGCGCCGTACGGCGGCGCAGCGCCTGCGGTGACATGTCGGCCAGTTCGATCCGGTCCGCCCTCCGCACGACCTCGTCCGGCTCGGTCTCCCGCTGGCGCACCCCGGTGATCGACTCCACGACGTCGCCCAGGGACTCCAGGTGCTGGATGTTCACGGTCGAGATGACGTCGATGCCGGCGGCCAGCAGTTCCTCCGCGTCCTGCCACCGCTTGCTGGTGCGGGAGCCGGGGACGTTGGTGTGGGCCAGTTCATCGACGAGGACCACCTTGGGACGACGGGTCAGCACCGCGTCCAGGTCCGTCTCCCGGAACGTGGTTCCCCGGTACTCCAGCCGCCTGAGCCTACCTGCTCCAGGCCGCGCAGCATCACCTCGGTGCGGGGCCGCTCATGGTGTTCCACGAAGCCGACCACGCAGTCGGTGCCGCGTTCCACCCGGCGGTGCGCCTCGGACAGCATGGCGTGGGTCTTGCCGACGCCCGGTGCCGCTCCGAGGTAGATCCGCGACGTGCCGCGTGCCATCGTCTCGTCCCTGTTCCCTTGGTGGTCCGCAGGCCGTGCCGGCAGCCCTTGCCGGGAGCGCCGTTCAGCCCTCGAAGCGGTAGCCCATGCCCATGCCCGGCTCGGTGACGGAATAGCGGGGTGGGGAAGGGTCGGCCTCGAGTTTGCGGCGCGGCTGGGTCATGTCCACCCGCAGGTGGTTGGTCCTGCTCTCCGCTCCCTCGCCCCAGACCTCGTGCAGGAGGTGTTTCTGGGTGCTGAGGCGGCCGGGATGGGTGACCAGGATTTCCAGCAGGTGCCATTCCGCCGGGGGCAGCCGGACGTCGCCGCCGACCCGGCGGACCTTCTTCGCCGTCAGGTCGACGGTGAAGTCGCCCGTTTCGGCCGGCGTCGTTCCGGGTGCGGTCGGTGCCGTCCTGCCGCGGCGGACAGCGGCGCGCAGGCGGGGGAGGAGTTCGTTCATGCTGAAGGGCTCGGTGACGTGGTCGTCGGCGCCTGCGTCGAGCGCGGCGGTCTTCTCGCCGGAGGCGCGGCGGGCGGACAGCACCACGTCCGTGTCCGGCAGGCCGAGGCCGAGGATCATCACGTCCGGCGGGTGTGCGGCCACCAGGCGCAGGGCCGTGGCGCCGTCCGGTGCCGTGTCGACGTCGTAGTGGCGGGCCCGCAGGTTGACGACGAGCGCGCGGACGAGCTGGGGGCGTCCTCCACGACCAGCACCCGGGGCACCGGTGTGTGCCTTTCGGTGTCGTGTGCCGGGGCGGAGCGGTTGGGTGGTGGGCGGTCGTGGCGGTGGGAGCCGGCGGAACCGGGGCGTGTTCCGGGCAGCCGGCTCCCGTGCCGTTGGGGTAAGCGCATCAGCTCTCGGCCGTGAGTTCCTTGAGCGCGATGTTGAGTTCGAGCACGTTGACCCGGGGTTCGCCGATGAAGCCGAGCGTGCGGTTCTGGGTGTGCTGGTCGACGAGCTGTCGGACCTGGTCGACGGTCAGGGAGTTCCTCTCGGCGACCCGGTGGACCTGGAGGTCCGCGTACTCGGGCGAGATGTGCGGGTCCAGGCCGGAGCCGGAGGAGGTGACCGCGTCGGCGGGCACCTCGGAGGGCTTGACGGTGTAGCCGGGCACCGAGTTGTCCTCGATGACGGCGGCCCGGGCGTCCTTCACCCACTGGACGAGCTCCTCGTTGTCGGCGGAGCGGTTGGTGGCCCCGGACAGGATGAGGTCGTACTGGGTGTTGACGCTGTTGGTGCCGAGGCCGTTCTGCGGGCGGCCCTGGAACCATTTCAAGTCCGGCTCCGGGGTCTCCTGGCCCTCCCCCAGCGGCAGGTTGTACGACTGTCCGATCAGCGATGAGCCGACGACCTCGCCGTCCGCCTCGATCTCGGAGCCGTTCGCCTTGCCGGGGAACAGCCCCTGGGCGATGCCGGTGACGGCCAGCGGGTAGAGGACGCCGGTGACCAGGGTCAGGACGAGGAGGGCGCGCAGGGCCGCGCCGAGCAGCCGAGCGGTGTTCGTCAGGGAGGTGTTCATGTCCTTCAGCCGATCCCCGGGATGAGCGAGATGAGCAGGTCGATGAGTTTGATGCCGAGGAACGGGGCGATCAGCCCGCCCAGGCCGTAGACGGTGAGGTTGCGGCGGAGCATCTTGTCCGCGCTCACGGGCCGGTACTGGACGCCCTTCAGGGCGAGCGGGACGAGCGCGATGATGATCAGCGCGTTGAAGATCACTGCGGACAGGATCGCGGAGTCGGGCGAGGACAACTGCATGACGTTGAGCTTGTCCAGGCCGGGGTAGACCGCCGCGAACAGTGCCGGGATGATGGCGAAGTACTTGGCGACGTCGTTGGCGATGGAGAACGTGGTCAGCGCGCCGCGGGTGATGAGGAGCTGTTTGCCGATCTCGACGATCTCGATGAGCTTGGTCGGGTTGGAGTCGAGGTCGACCATGTTGCCGGCCTCCTTGGCGGCCGACGTGCCCGTGTTCATCGCCACGCCGACGTCCGCCTGGGCGAGTGCCGGGGCGTCGTTGGTGCCGTCGCCGGTCATCGCGACCAGCTTGCCGCCCGCCTGCTCCCGCTTGATGAGGGCCATCTTGTCCTCGGGAGTCGCCTCGGCGAGGAAGTCGTCGACGCCCGCCTCGTCGGCGATCGCCTTCGCGGTCAGTGGGTTGTCGCCGGTGATCATGACGGTCCTGATGCCCATGCGGCGCAGTTCCGTGAACCGCTCCCGCATGCCTTCCTTGACGACGTCCTTGAGGTGGATGACGCCCAGGACACGGGCTCCGCGCTCGTCCTCGACCGCCACCAGCAGCGGAGTGCCGCCCGCCTTCGAGATGCGGCCGACTGCCGCGTCCGTGTCCTCGGCGATCGCGCCGCCCCGCTCCTCGACCCAGGCGATGACCGAGCCCGCCGCGCCCTTGCGGATGCTGCGGCCGTCGACGTCGACGCCCGACATCCGGGTCTGCGCGGTGAACTGGACCCACTCGGCGCCCACGAGTTCGCTCGGTCGAGAGACGCGAAGCGCTTCCTTGGAAGGGTGGTGGTGGGAGACGGGCGGGCGCTCGCGCAGCCCGTACTTCTCCTTGGCCAGGACGACGACGGAGCGGCCCTCGGGCGTCTCGTCGGCCAGCGAGGAGAGCTGGGCGGCGTCGGCGAGCTCGTCCTCGGTGGTGCCGCGCACCGGTACGAATTCCGCGGCCTGCCGGTTGCCGAGGGTGATGGTGCCGGTCTTGTCCAGCAGCAGCGTGGAGACGTCGCCGGCGGCCTCGACCGCGCGGCCGGACATGGCCAGCACGTTGCGCTGCACCAGGCGGTCCATGCCTGCGATGCCGATCGCGGAGAGCAGGGCGCCGATGGTGGTGGGGATGAGGCAGACCAGCAGTGCCACCAGGACGACCATGGTCAGGTGGGTGCCCGCGTAGTCGGCGAACGCCGGCAGTGTGGCGCAGGCGAGCAGGAAGACGATGGTCAGCGAGGCGAGCAGGATGTTCAGCGCGATCTCGTTGGGCGTCTTCTGCCGGGCCGCGCCCTCGACCAGGTTGATCATGCGGTCGATGAAGGTCTCGCCGGGCTTCGTCGTGATCTTGATGACGATGCGGTCGGAGAGGACCTTGGTACCGCCGGTGACCGCGCTGCGGTCGCCGCCGGACTCCCGGATGACCGGGGCCGACTCCCCCGTGATCGCCGACTCGTCGACGGACGCGACACCCTCGACGACGTCACCGTCGCCGGGAATGATGTCGCCGGCCTCGCAGACCACCAGGTCACCGATGGTGAGCTCGGTGCCGGGCACCTGCTCCTCGCGCTCGCCCACCAGACGGCGGGCGACGGTGTCGGTCTTGGCCCTGCGCAGGGTGTCGGCCTGCGCCTTGCCGCGGCCCTCGGCGACCGCCTCCGCCAGATTGGCGAAGATCACCGTCAGCCAGAGCCAGGCGCTGATCGTCCACCCGAACCAGTCACCGGGGTCGGTGAAGGAGAACGCCGTGGTCAGGACGGAACCGATCAGGACCACGAACATGACGGGCGACTTCACCATCACCCGCGGGTCGAGCTTGCGGAAGGCGTCGGGCAGCGACGTGACCAGTTGCTTCGCGTCGAAGAGACCCGCACCGACACGGCCCTCGGCGGGCTTGTGCCCGGTGGGTGCGTCGCTGTGCGGCGCCCGGGTCGGGGTGGCTGTGGACATCGGGTCCTCGTGCGTGTGCGTGTCGGTGGTGGTCATGCCGCCAGCCCCTCGGCGAGCGGCCCCAACGCCAGGGCCGGGAAGTAGGTGAGGCCGGTGACAATCAGCACGTTGCCGACCAGCAGGCCGCTGAACAGCGGTTTCTCGGTGCGCAGGGTGCCCGCGGTGACCGGCACGGGTTTCTGCTGCGCGAGCGAGCCGGCGAGCGCCAGGACGAACACCATCGGCAGGAACCGGCCCAGCAGCATCGCGATGCCGAGCGTGGTGTTGAACCACTGGGTGTCGGCGTCGAGTCCGGCGAAGGCCGAGCCGTTGTTGTTGGCGGCGGAGGTGTAGGCGTACAGGATCTCGGAGAAGCCGTGCGCCCCGCTGTTGGTCATCGAGTCGCCCGGGGTGGGCAGGGCCAGCGCCGCGGCGGTGAAGGTCAGGACCAGCGCGGGGGTGATCAGGAGGTAGCAGGCGGCGAACTTGATCTCGCGGGTGCCGATCTTCCTGCCCAGGTACTCGGGGGTGCGGCCGACCATCAGGCCGGCGACGAACACCGCGATGACCGCCATGACCAGCATGCCGTAGAGGCCGGAGCCCACACCGCCGGGCGCGATCTCGCCCAGCATCATGCCGAGCATGGTGACGCCGCCGCCGAGGCCGGTGAAGGAGGAGTGCAAGGAGTCCACCGCGCCCGTGGAGGTCAGGGTGGTCGCCACCGCGAAGATCGACGAGGCGCCGATGCCGAAGCGGACCTCCTTGCCCTCCGTCGCCCCGCCCGCGAGCTCCAGTGCCGGGCCGTGGTGGGCGAACTCGGTCCACATCATCAGGGCGGTGAAGCCGAGCCAGACGGTGGCCATGGCCGCCAGGACGGCGTAGCCCTGCTTCACCGAGCCGACCATGACACCGAAGGTCCGGGTCAGCGAGAACGGGATCAGCAGGATCAGGAAGATCTCGAAGAGGTTCGTGAACGGGGTCGGGTTCTCGAAGGGGTGGGCGGAGTTGGCGTTGAAGTAGCCGCCGCCGTTGGTGCCCAGTTCCTTGATGGCCTCCTGCGAGGCGACCGCACCGCCGTTCCACTGCTGACTGCCACCCATGAACTGGCCGGCCTCGTGGATGCCGGAGAAGTTCTGGATCACCCCGCGGGCGGCCAGCACGACCGCGGCGACGAACGCCAGCGGCACCAGGACGCGGGTGACCCCGCGCACCAGATCGGTCCAGAAGTTGCCCAGCTCACCGGTACGCGACCGGGATCGGGCGAAGCCACGCACCAGCGCCACCGCGACGGCCATGCCGACCGCGGCCGACACGAAGTTCTGCACGGCCAGCCCGGCGGTCTGCACGACGTGACCCATGGCCTGCTCGCCGTAGTACGACTGCCAGTTGGTGTTCGTCACGAAGGACACGGCGGTGTTGAACGCCTGGTCCGGGTCGATGGAGGCGAAGCCCAGCGAGCCGGGCAGCACTCCCTGCAGCCGCTGGAGTGCATACAGGAAGAGGACGCCGATCAGGGAGAAGGCCAGCACGCCGCGCAGATAGGCGGGCCAGCGCATTTCGGCATCGGGGTTGGCACCGATGCCCTTGTAGATCAACTTCTCCACACGCCAGTGCGTCGTCGAGGAGTAGACCCTGGCCATGTAGTTGCCGAGGGGCACGTAGGCGAGCGCCAGCGCGGCGATCAGCGCGAGCAGCTGGAGCACGCCGGCGAGGACGGGGCTCATGTGGTGCTCAGAACCTCTCCGGGTAGATCAGGGCCAGGACGAGATAGCCCAGCAGGGCGACGGCCACGACCAGGCCGACGATGTTCTCGGCGGTCACAGCTTCGTCACCCCCTTGGCGACGAGAGCCACCAGCGCGAAGAGCGCGAGCGTGGTGACGAGGTAGGCCAGGTCGGCCATCTTCTGCTCCGGGGAGATTCGGGGATCCCGTGAACGAACGGATCCGGTCGCCTAGAGCAAACCCCGACGCCCGGCAGGATTCGAGCGTCGTTGACGAGTCCCATACGGCCGCCCCCGCGGCCTTGACGGCCCCCATACGACAGCCCTCGCGCCCTTGACGGCTCCCATACGGCCGCCCCCGCCCCTTGGCGCATCTCGCGCGCATCTCGTACGACATCGCCGCCCTGCCCTGCGGCAAGACCCGCCAATCAGCGCGCCGATCGCCTGAGAAGCCGGAAACGCAGCCGGCAGATCAACGCACCCGTGCCACACCGCACCACCTGGGCGACCACGGCACCCCGACAGCCCCCGCAGCGGCCTCCCCCACGCCCGGCTGCATGCGGTCGTGCGGTGGAACTGGAACCTCCTCTCAGGACAGTGGCCAGTTACGCAAGGCTGCGTCGGCCGGCTCCGGAGTCCATCGCGGCCGACACCGCTCGCGGCTCGTGCGGTGATGCCGTCGGCGAAGACGGTGAGGTAGCAAGGTGGCTCAGGTAGTGCTGTCCGAGGTCGTTCCGAATTCGGTGGGGAGAATCTCGCCGGCCTGGCCCGCGGTGCGGACGATGTCCTCGAAGACGAGGTCGACGAAGCGGGCGACATCCTCAAGGCGGGCGACCTTGCCGAGTTGAGCCTATTGCAACGAGCGATCCAAAATGGTTAAGGTCGCGCCATGGCCCGACCGAGGACGTTCGACGAGGACAGCGCCCTGGACGCGGCGATGCGCACGTTCTGGGAGAAGGGCTACGAGGCCACCTCTACACAGGACCTGTGTGACGCCACAGGGCTGGGGCGCAGCAGCATCTACAACACGTTCAAGAGCAAGCACGATCTCTTCGAACGCGTGCTGGCCCGCTACGTCGACTCCATGACGGCCGCTCAGCTGGCCGTTCTGGAGGACATCCGGCGCACTCCTGTTGACCGGCTGCGCGCCTTGTTCGCCATGGTCGTTGACGGTGAGACGGGGGCGGAACGCCGGCCGGGTGGACGCGGCCTGGGCTGTTTGACCGTGAACACCACGGTCGAGCTGGCCGCCCGGGACCCGCGGGCAGCGGAAATGCTGGACCGCGACACGCGGCGCCGGCTGACCGTGTTGCGCGCAGTGATCGGGGAGGGGCAGCGGGACGGCAGCATCACCTCCCGCCGCGAGGCCGGAGCGCTTGCCCGCTTCGTCAACGCGGCAATCGCAGGCATGCGTATCTCCAGTCAGGGCGGTGCCGACCGGGCCGCGCTGCAATCCGTCGCTGACATCACCATGGATGCGCTCACCGCCTGACGGCCCGGCCTGCGATGTCGGCGGTCGCGCATACCCAAGTTTTGTACCGACCTATCCATAATCAATCTTCGAGGAGACCGAAACGTGCCTCGTGCCGTATACGTCTTAGCGCTCGGCATCTTCGCCATGGTGACCAGTGAGTTCGTGGTAGCCGGACTGATGCCCCGAATGGCCGAAGGACTGGACGCGACCATCCCTCAGATCGGCTACCTCATCACGGCCTTCGCGGTGGCCATGGCTGTCGGCGGACCCTTCCTGACCGTGGCCCTGATGAGATTTCCGCCACGTACGGCGCTGATGGTGCTGTTCGTCATCTTCCTCGCCGGCAACGTACTGGCCGCCACAGCGACCAGCTACGGCACGATGATGGCCGCTCGAATCACCACAGGTATTGCCTCCCAGGCGTTCTTCGGTGTGGGCATCTCGATGTGCGCCCAGATCACCCGCCCCGAGGTCCGTGGCCGCGCGATCGCTGCTGCGATGAACGGCCTCATGCTCGGCACGCTACTCGGGCTGCCTCTGTCCACTCTGGTCGGCGAGCGTTTCGGCTGGCGTGCCGCGTTCTGGGCCATCACTCTGATCACCGTGGTCGCGGCCGTGGCCACTCTGTTCGGCGTGCCCCGCATCGAGCGTACGGAGGGTGGCGGCAACTTCCGCCAGGAGGTCGGCGTCTTCAAGAAGCCCCGTATGTGGCTGGTGCTGTCCAGCAGCACGCTGATCATCGGTGCCACCTTCTCCGCCTTCAGCTACTTCAACCCCATCCTCACCGACGTCACGGGCTTCTCCACCGACACCGTGCCCCTGCTTCTCATCGCCTACGGAGCGGCCACCGTCATCGGCAACAACATCGTCGGCCGCTTCGCCGACGGGCACACCGTTTCGGTGCTCGCCGTCGGCCTCGTTCTCAACGCGGTGTTCCTGACCGGCTTCGCCCTCCTCGCCGACGTGCCCGCCCTGGCCGTCATCTCCATGATGGGCATCGGCCTGGTCGGCGTGACCATGAACCCGGCCATGGTGACCCGCGTCCACCGCACCGGCAACGCAGGCCCCTTGGTCAATACCGTGCATTCCTCCTTCATCACCCTCGGTATCATCCTCGGCTCCTCCATTGGCGCCGTCGTCATCAACGCCTGGGGCCTGCGCGCCCCCCTCTGGCTCGGCGCGGTCATGGCCGTGGTCGGCCTGGCCACCGTCCTGCCCGACCTCTCCCGCCGCACCACATCGGTCACCGGCCCGGCGCCGGTCCTGCGTGCCTGATCCTTTTTCGGGGCGCATCCCCCGCGAGAGCTACCGGAGCGGTCCATGTGCGGGTGACTCGCGGACGGCGCCTGATTCCTAGCGTGGTTGTCAAGTCGCAGCCTGTGCGACCGCTACAGGGGAGGCCACGATGAGTACAACGTCCACCGCACGGCACGCCGGAGGCCCCGGCCCGGACACGGGCCCCGACGGTCACCACGCTCGCGGCGGTCGTCTCGGCCGGATCGTCCGCTCTCCGCTCGGCTGGATGCTGACGGGCCTGGTCGGCGTCGGCCTGGTCTCGGGCCTGACCGCCACGGGTCCCGGTCCGGTTCCGGTGCTGGGCGCGGTGGCCGCGGTGGCCGTGTACTGGCTGGTCATGCGCCGTGTCGCGCGACGCTCGACGCCGGAGATCGCCCGGCGGGGAGCCGGCCGGGAGGCGCTGCTGGGCGGCGCGATCGGCCTGGGCTTCGTTCTGGTGTCCGTCTTGCTGATCACGGCGTTCGGGGGCTACTCGTTCTCCTGGGCGGACCATGGCTTCATGGCGGTCGTCTGGTCCGCGGTCATGGTGCAGATCGGCACCGCGGTCACCGAGGAGCTGCTGTTCCGCGGTCTCGCGCTGCAGGCTCTGGAGCAGCTGTGGGGCAGCCGGGCCGCCATCGTGATCACCGGGATGTTCTTCGGCATCGCCCATCTGGGCTCTCCGGGAGCCAGTGCGTGGAGTGCGCTGGCGATCGCCTTGGAGGCGGGCGTGATGCTCGGCGCCGCGTTCCTGTGGCGGCGTAGCATCTGGTTCGTCGTGGGTCTGCACTTCGCCTGGAACACCACCGAGCAGCTGCTCGGCATCCCGGTCTCCGGACACACCTCCGAGGGCCTGTTCACCGTCGACGTGCATGGCTCCGCCGTACTGACCGGCGGTGGCTTCGGCCTGGAGGCGGCGCTGGTGCCCGTCGTCATCGGTGTGCTGCTCGCCGTCCGGATGTTCGTCCTCGCCCGCCGCGGCGGGCGTCTGCTGCCCCGTCGATCCGCACGACACACTCAGGCCGGCTGACCGGAGGAAACGGTGTTGATGTCCCCTCAGGCGCCCTGGAGCCGTGCGCTGCTCCGGGCGCCGCTCGACTGGTGGGAGGAGCGGGACGCCTTCCTCAAGGACGGCGTCCTCGCCCTGGTGCTGGCCCTGTTGGCCTTCGTGCCCACCCTGTCCAACATCGGAGCGCAGATCGGGGATCTGCCCGAGCGGCCGGCGAGCGCGCTGAGCGTCGGGCTGATGCTGGCCCAGACCCTGCCGCTGGCGGCCCGCCGGCGGTGGCCCGCGGGCTGTCTGGCTGTCGTCGCGGGCGCGTTCGCCGCGCACCAGGCGCTGGGCTTCGCGACGACGTTCGGGAGTCTGGGGCTGTATCTGGCCCTGTACTCGGCCGGGGCCCACCAGGTCCGCTTCCGCCATGGTCTGGCGGGCGTGGTGAGTGCGGGCTATGCCGTGCTGGCCCTCGTCCTGGACCGCCTCGGCTCACCGCAGGGCATCGCGGACTATCTCGCGTTCTATCTGACTCTGGCCGCGTTCTGGCTGGTGGGGAGCACCGTGCGCACACGGCGGGCGGAAGAGGCGCAGCGGCGGCGGCTGGCCGCCGAAGTGGCCACGGCCGCAGAGCGGGCACGAATCGCCAGCGAGCTGCACGACGTGGTCACCCATCATGTGACGGCCATGGTGGTCCAGGCGGACGCGGCACAGTTCCTGCTCACCTCCGCACCGGACAAAGCCGGCGAGGGACTCTCGGCCGTCAGCGACACCGGCCGTCGGGCGCTGACAGAGCTGCGATACCTGCTCGGCGTGCTGGAGGCGACCGGCGAGTCGGCGTCCGCGGACCCGGCGCGCGCGGACCGGGCACCCACTCTGGGACGGCTCGGGGACCTGGTCGAACAGGCCCGCAGGTCGGGGCAGCCGGTCGAGTTCAGCGAGCAGGGCGAGCGGCGAGCGCAGTCCGTGGACGTGGAGCTGGCCGCGTACCGGGTGGTGCAGGAGGCGCTCACCAATGCGATGAAGTACGCCGCCGGGCAGCCGACACGGGTCCTGGTCCGGCACGGCGAGGAGCGCATCGAGATCAAGGTGACCACCGACGGGCCCACCGCCTCCCCGGCGGCCGCACCTGCCGTGCGGAAGCCGGACCCTGCGGGCGGGCGTGGACTGGCGGGGCTGCGTGCACGGGCGCGGATGGTCAATGGTGAACTGGAGGCCGGACCCCGGCCCGAAGGCGGGTTCGAGGTCCACGCCACGATTCCGTCCAAGCCCGCATCGGAGTGACCCCGTGAGCGACGCGCCGCCACCGATCCGTGTGCTCGTCTGCGACGACCAGGCACTGGTGCGCACCGGCTACGTCACCATCTTCTCCGCCCAGCCCGACATGGAGGTCGTCGGAGAGGCCGAGAACGGGCACGAGGCGGTCCAGGCCGCAGGGCGCCTGCGTCCCGACGTGGTGGTGATGGACATCCGGATGCCCCTGCTCGGCGGCATCGAGGCGACCCGGCAACTGGCCGGTCCCGACGCCGAGGCACCGCCGAAGGTGCTGGTCGTCACCACCTTCAACGTTGACGCCTACGTCTACGACGCGCTGCGTGCCGGAGCCAGCGGCTTCCTCCTCAAGGACGCGACCCCGGCGGAGCTGGTCAACGGCATCCGGACGGTCGCCAGGGGCGAGGCCCTGCTGGCCCCCGCCGTCACCCGCCACCTCATCGGCCACTTCGCCGAACACCTGCGCCCGGCCGATACTTCCCGGCCTGCCAGGGAGAAGGTGGTACGGGCACTGACCCCGCGCGAGCTGGAGGTGCTCCGGCAGATCGCTGAGGGGCTGTCGAACGCGGAGATCGCCGCGGAGCTCTTCATCACCCCCGAGACGGTCAAGACCTACGTGTCGAGGATCCTGGCCAAACTCGGCCTGCGCGACCGAGTCCAGGCCGTCGTCCTCGCCTACCGGGTCGGGCTGGTGTCCTCCACCGGCTGAACCCACGCGCTCGTCGACCTGGACACCGAGGTGGGTACGACGCACGCCGACTGGTCGGGCTCTTGTGGCCGGACTGCGCGCGGCCGAGCTGACCGGAGCCTCGTGCGGTCCTCGCATGAACGGTCCTTTGCGCGAGCAAGATCAATCGCGGGTCGCCGGACCCTCGCTCGACCCGGATTCGTTCTCACTGAGTGTTTCGTCCTGGGGGTGGTGTCTGGTTCCGGGGGGTCAGGTTCCGCGCCAGTTGGTGGTGTTTCCGCCGGTGAGGCGGCGGGCCATGAGGTCGATCATCGCGAGCTGGATCATGGCTTCGGAGCGGTGCGGGTGGGTTTCGTAGTCGCGGGCGAGTCTGCGGTGGTGCATGAGCCAGCCGATGCTGCGCTCCTGGCCGTGCTGGTGGCGGGTGCCGTCGTAATTGGCGAACAGGCTGACCCACAGCCGGCTGGTGCCGTGGGCGCGTTCGACCAGCCGGGTGCGGACCGTGAGCCAGCGTTCCAGTGCGGCGCATGCGAGGGGGAGAGTGAACCAGGCGCCGTCCGCCTCACGCCGCCGTGCTGCGGGCGGCGCCGGGTGAACACCGCTCCGTGGGCCGGGGGTGAGGTGGGTCGGGCGGAGTGGGAGTGCGGTCAGTTCCCCGGCGCCCCGCGGCCCGGGACAAGGGACAGCGGTCGGAACCGGGAGGACTCCTGGTTCCGCGCGGGAGAAGGGGCAGCGCAGCCCGCCGGAGGCGAAGATCACGTCGCCGGTGATCCATGCGGCGTCCGGGGAGCCGAGCCGGCCAAGCGGGGTGATGCGGCTCACCCCGGCGACGTTCTCGTCGTTGACGAGGCCGGCCGCCCGGGAAGCCTCGGTGTCCGTGGCGCCCGCTGCCACGGCGTTGACCCGGATGTTCCGCCCCCCGAGTTCGTTGGCCAGGACTCGGGTCAGCTGGGTGACGGCACCCTTGGCCGAGGTGTAGAGGGCCGATCCGGGACTGTTGGTGGAGATGTCGGAGGTCGAGATGTTCACGATCGACCCGCCGTCTCCGGGTACCTGCTTGACGAAAGCCTGGCAGGTGAGGAACACGCCGAGCACGTTGGTCCGGTATTGCCGGTCGAAGCCGGCCGGGCTCGCGCCCGGCCAGGCTTCCTCGTCCGTCCCGAACGCGCCGGACAAGAGCTTCTCGTAGTCGTCGCGGAGGTGGGCGTGGGAGGCGCCCAGCCCGTCCGCCGTCGCGGGAGCGGGCAGGTCGTACAGACCGTTGAGGCCGAGCAGCGCGGCGGGACGGGACGGTTCCCGGACAGCGAGCGCCTTACCAGCCTGAACGGGACTGAACAGGCCCTCGGCCGCCCGGGCGAGGGCGGTCTCCTCCAGCCGGCGGATGCCACCGGGCAGGGCGAAGAGGGAAGGTCCTACCACCATGTGCGACGTGATGCCGTACTTCTCCGGCTCCGCCTCGGTGAACTCCGGGACCTCACGGCGGGCAGCCCGCGCTTCGCCGAACTGTGGGCTTCCGACGTGGTCGGCGCCCACCGGGAAGACCACCAGACCGTCCAGCACCCGGCGACCGGGCCGATCGCGGTGGACTGCGACGTCCTGAGCGACGGCGACGCGGAACGCAAGATCGTCGTTCTCATCGCGGCCCCGACACCCCGAGGACGAAACCGGGTTCCGCCTGGCGACGGTGTCGGGCATGTCCCACTCCGCTGCCCTTGGCCTCTCACGCGGATGCCGGAAACGGTGGCATTCAGCGGACCGGCACACGTGACGCCCGAACATGCGGGTTCACGTGTACCGGGGCCGGAAGCGGTCCGGCGATCACTGGGACCCTTCCGGCCCGTCGCGGTGCCGGCGACCGCTCGCCAGGCTGTACCACCGGCCGCCGGTCACGGGATCAGCAGCAGTTTCCCGGTGGTCGTACGCGACTCGATGTCGGCGTGGGCTCTCGCCGCCTCTGCCAGCGGGTAGCGGCCGCCGATCCGGACGACCAGCTCCCCCCTCTCGACCAGCGCGAACAGCTCGGCCGCGTACGTGGCGAGCTCCTCGTGCGTACGGATGTGGTCGGGAAGCGTGCCGTAGGTGAGGCGGGTGCTGCGCGGGATCTCGTTCATCGCGATGGTCGGCACGTCGCCGATCAGCGGCCCGTAGAACACCATCGTGCCGTGCGTGCGCAGTACCTCCAGTGACGCGGCGAACGTCGGCCCGCCCGCGCCGTCGAACACCGCGTGCACCCCCTCGCCGCCGGTCAGCGCCCGCACCGGCTCGACGAACGCGTCACCCGTGGACACCACGACGTGATCGGCGCCGGCAGCGGTGGCGATCTCGACCTTCTCCGGCCGCGACACCAGGCCGATCACGGTACCGCCACGCGCTTTGATCAACTGGGTGAGCAGCAGCCCGACCCCGCCGGCCGCAGCGTGCACGAGCGTGACGTCACCGGGCTGCACCGGGTGGCAGACGGTGCAGTGATGGTGTGCGGTCAGCCCCTGCAGCAGCACGGCCGCGGCCGTCTCGTCGTCGATGGCGTCGGGCACCGCGACGACGCTGTCCACGGGAAGCACGACCTGCTCCGCGTAACTGCCATGGGCGTCGATCGTCAGCCACGCGACGCGATCCCCCGGGGCGAATTCGTGCACGCCCTCGCCCGTCTCCACCACCACACCGGCACCCTCCGCGCCCGGCACCTCGGCCAACCGTCCCCGGCGGATGCCGACGTCGAAGAAGTTCACGCCGGCCACCCGGACGTCCACCAGTATTTCTCCCGGACCCGGACGAGGCGTCAGCCGCTCCTGCAGCTGCAGCACTTCCGGTCCGCCCGCTTCGCTGATGACTATCGCCTTCATGCGGCCGAAGCTAGGCTTCGCAAAATGTACCTGCAAGTACACTTTTTCGATGGCCACGAGGAAGGGTGCGGCGACCCGCCTGCGCATCGTCGAAGCCGCCGCGGCCGAGATCCGGGAACGCGGTGCGAACGCCACCACGCTTGACGACGTGGGCCGGCGCAGCGGCACCGGAAAAGGGCAGATGTTCCACTACTTCCCGGAGGGCCGGGAGCAGCTCCTGCTCGCGGTCGCCGTACACGAAGCCGATCGCGTGTTCGAAGGTCAGCAGCCGTATCTCAACGAACTCACTTCCCGCGCGGCCTGGGAAGCGTGGCGCGACCTCATCGTCGAGCAGTACCGCGACCAAGGGCTGTACTGCCCGCTCGGGGTGCTGATCTCCGACGTGGGCCGCTACAGCCCGGCCTCGCAAGCCGTCGCGGCCCAACTGGTGCGGCGCTGGCAGGAGTGCGTCCGGGCCGGTATCGAGGCCACGCAAGCGGCCGGCGAGGCCGACCCGGAGCTCGACGCCGACCGCACGGCCGCGGCCGTGATCGGTGCCATCCAGGGCGGTGTCACCGTCCTGCTCTCCACGGGCTCCACGGAACATCTGGAGGCCGGGCTGAACCTCTGCCTCGACCACCTGCTGTTGTGAACGCGCGGTCACCGGTGGCGGCTCCCCTGACGTCGCGGAGCGGCAGTACGGGAAGCAGCCGCCAGGGGGTTCCGTGCCGATCGGCGTGCGGACCGGAGGAAGACGTCTGCGGCGCGGGGTCCAACCAGGCAATGAGGCTGATCCTTTGGAGTGGACACCCTGACGATGGATCTTGTTGGTCCAGGGAGGGAAGTCCAGGCGGGACGCGAGTCTCCGTGTCCGGAGGAGTTCGGAAGGACGCGGTTGCGCTCTGCCGTGCCGCGGCCGGCGAGCGGACGTACGCGGCGGTGGCTGCGGATCTCGGCATCACTGCGAAGTCACTGCGGACGCGGGTCCGCGAGGACGAGGCCCAGGCCGTGCCCGGGCCCCGTGACGCGGGCGGCAGCGCGGCGGGGGAACTGGCCCGGCTGCGGGCCGACACCGCCCGGCTGCGCAAGACCGAAGAGGGCTTCACCCGGCATTCGGGCGGTCGCCTTGCGGCGCGGTCCGGGGGTCAGCCGGTCAGGTCGGCGAGGGTGGCGTCCAGGTCGGCGGTCCTGGGCTGGTTGTGGGGGAGCTTGGCGAGGATTCTGGCCATGCCGCAGGTGTTGGTGAGGGCGGAGAAGACCAGGCCGCCGGCGACGCCCGCGGAGAGCCAGCGGGCCGCGTTCCTACGTCGTCCGGCGATGAGGCCGGTCAGGACCAGCGTTCCGGCGGCGAGGCGGACCTGGCGGTCCATGGCCCAGGGGGTGCGGGTGCCGGCGGGTCGGTGGACGTCGTGGCCGAGCTGTGTCCAGGCGGTGGTGCCGCCGGTGAGGGTGGCGGCGGTGATGCCCTGGTCGGCCAGGCGCCGGCAGGCGGTCGCGGAGCGGGCGCCGGAGGCGCACACGATGAGGAGGTCGCCGCGGTCTGCGGCGGTCTTCAGGGCGGGCAGGGCGACCTCGAGGTGGTCGAGGGGGATGTTGTGGGCGCCGGGCAGGTGGCCGGAGGCGTACTCGCCGGGGGTGCGCACGTCGATGACGGTCAGCTCGGAAAGGCGGGCGTGGGCCTGGTCGGCGGTGAGGGAGGTGGTGGGTGCCACGGGGATTTTCCTTTGCTCTTCATGGTTACCCCCTTCGATAGGATACCCGCTGGGGTATCCGTGAAGGAGTGTGGGCTATGGACTTGACGATGGCGGCCGAGGAACTGAAGACGGTGGTCAACCGGCTGCGCCGGGCGCAGGGCCAGATCGCCGGAGTGATCAAGATGATTGAGGAGGGGCGGGACTGCGAGGACGTGGTCACCCAGCTCGCGGCCGCTTCCCGGGCTCTGGACAAGGCGGGTTTCGCGATCATCGCCACCGGTCTGCAGCGCTGCCTGACCGACGAGGACATGGCCGCGCCGGAGGACCGGGAGCAGATGCGCGCCCGGCTGGAGAAGCTGTTCCTGTCGCTGGCCTGAGCGGCCCGCCGCATATCGCGCCTGCCGGCTCAGACGACGGCGTCGAGGAGCATGAGGGCGGCCACGGTCAGCAGCACGATGGCGAAGGTGCGCTGCAGCAGGGGGCCGGTGGCCTTGGCGGCCAGGCGTCTGCCGTCCCAGGCGCCCAGGACGGCGGCGGCGATGAAAGGGCCGATCACCGCCCAGTCCAGGGAGACGGCGGCGCCCGATCGGGTGGCCAGCGAGGCCAGGGAGTTGACCGTGATGACCAGCAGGCTGGTGCCGACGGCGGCCTGCATCTCGAAGGCCAGCACCGTCACCAGCGCGGGCACGGCCAGGAAGCCGCCGCCGACCCCGAGCAGTCCGGTCAGCGCCCCCAGTCCCGCACCGGTGGCCGCAGCCCGGGCCGGACGCACCGTGTGCGGCCCGGGTCCGGGCGCCGTGCGGGCGGGCCGGAGCATACGCGCCGCGGCCAGGGCGGCGACGGCTGCGAACGCGGCGGTCAGCAGGGCCTGGGGCAGGCGCGCCGCCGCGGCGCCCGCCACGGCGGCGGGCACCAGTCCGGCCGCCGCGAACAGCGCCCCCGCCCTCCAGCGCACGTGCCCGGCCCGGGCGTGGGCGTACAAGGCGGTGAGCGAGGTGGCGGTGACGATGATCAGGCCGGCGGTGGTGGCCGCCGCGGGGGTGAAGCCGAGCAGGTAGATCAGGGCGGGCACCGCCAGGACGCTGCCGCCCCCGCCGAGCGCGCCGAGCGCGAGCCCGACCACGGCGCCGGCGAGCAGGGCCAGGATCAGCGCGCTCACGCTGTGCCGCCGCCGGCGCCGCGGCCTGCGGTGACCGGCAGGCCCGCGCGGGCCCAGGCGGTCATGCCGCCGACGACATCGGTGGCCTCCATCCCGCGGGCGGCGAGGAGGTCGGTGGCGGTGCGGGAGCGGTTGCCGGAGCGGCAGACGGTGATCACCGGTCTGTCCTGTGCGGCCCGGGGCAGAGGCGCCCCCGCCTGCAGGCGGCTCAGCGGCAGGTGCAGCGCGCCGGGTGCGTGCCCGGCCTGCCACTCCGGTGTTTCGCGGACGTCCAGCAGGACGGCCTGCCCCTCCCTGGTCTGCCGGTGGGCCTGCTCGGGCGTGAGGCGGGCAGGGTCACGGCGAAAAAGCGGGAACATCGTTCGGTCACTCCGTGCGGGTGGTGCGGGGTCGGTCGTTCAGCGGGCGTGGCCGGGCCCGATGAGGGTGAGGCCCGCCGCGGTGGCGGCGTCGAAGCCGTCGTCGACGGCGACCACGTCGCGGCCGGCGGCATCCAGCAGGGAGGCGGCGATCGCCGCGCGCATCCCGCCGGCGCAGTGCACCCACACCACCCCGTCGGGCACCTCGTCGACGCGGCCGGGCAGCTCGTGGATCGGGATGTGGACCGAGCCGTCGATGAACCCGCCCGCGCGCTCGGCATCGCGGCGCACGTCCAGTACCACCGCCTGCTCGCCCCGCGCACGCACTGCGGCGAGGTCGGCGAAGCGGGCGCGCGGGAAGGAGGCGAGCCGTTCGCCCGCGCGGATCCAGCCGGACGCCTCGCCGGTGGCGGCGGCGGCCGGGCGGTCGATGCCGACCCGGGCCAGCTCCCGCTGCGCGGCGGTGACCTGCTCGGGCGTCTCGGCCAGCAGGGTGACGGGCTTGCCCCAGGGGATCAGCCAGGCCAGGTAGGTGGCGAGCTGGCCCTCCCCCTCGAAGTTGAAGGAGCCGGCCACATGCCCCCTCGCGAAGGCGACCCGGTTGCGCAGGTCCACCACCCACTCCCCCGCCGCCAGCCGGGCGGCGATCTCCTCGGCGTCGGCGGGCGCCGGCGGGGTGAGGTCGACCGGGGCGGGGCCGGCGGCGTTGGCCGGGCCCATGTGCGTGTAGTAGGCGGGCACGTCGTCCAGGGAGGCGAGCATGTCGGCGACGAAGGTGTCGACGTCCCGGGTCAGCGCCTCGTTGGTGCGGCGCTCCTGGCCGATCGTGGTCGACTCCCCCGCCGCCTGGGCGGAGGAGCAGAAGCTGCCGAAGCCGTGGGTGGGCAGCACCGGGACCTCGTCGGCCAGTTCGTCGGCGAGGCGGTGGGCGGAGGCGTGCTGGGCGCGGGCCAGCTGCTCGGTCAGCCGCGGCTCGACCAGGTCGGGCCGGCCCACCGTGCCGATCAGCAGGGATCCGCCGGTGAACGCCGCCACCGCCCGGCCGTCCTCCTGAAGCACGTAGGAGGTGTGGTGCGGGGTGTGACCGGGGGTGGCGATCGCCCGCAGCACCAGGTGCTCGTCCACCGCGAACGTGTCGCCGTCGGCCACCGCGGTACGGGCGAAGGCCACCGACGCCCCGGCCGGCACCAGGTAGCGGGCCCCGGTCAGCCGGGCCAGCTCCAGCCCGCCGGTGACGTAGTCGTTGTGCAGGTGCGTCTCGGCCACGAAGGCGATACGCACCCCGCGCCGCGCCGCCGCGGCAATGACCTGCTCGATGTCACGGGGCGGGTCCACCACCAGCGCGGCACCGGGCCCGCCGGCCAGGTAGCTGCGGTTGCCCAGGCCCTCGATCTCCAGGGTGTCGACGAAGAACACCGCGACGACTCCTTCCTAGGTACCCCCCTGGGTATCTGACATCCACCCTAACAGCAGTACCCCGGGGGGTATTCCGAAGAGGGGAGACACCCACACTGCCGGCTTGGACGTCGTCTCAATCGGATCGCCGGTCTGACGGTCGTGGTGGCGATCGTGTGGCGGCTGGTGCCGGATGTGTCGGGGGATCTGTTCCAGCGGGTGGTGCCCGAGGCGCTTCGCGACCACAGGGCGGTGGTCGGCGTCGACATGGTGATCGGGGGGTGCTGGCTTTGCGATCGCAGACTGGCCACATGCGATGGCCCTGAAGCAGGAGCCCGTACTTGCCAAGGGATCATGCAGGTCCGAAAACTTTGCCGGGGTTGAGAATCCCGGCCGGGTCGAGAGCATGCTTCACCGCGCGATGCATCTGCAGGACAGCTGGGCCGAGTTCCCGGGTGAGACCTGGCCGCTTGAGCAGTCCCACACCGTGCTCACCCGTCACCGTGCCACCCAATTCAAGGGCGTCTGCGACTCCAGAGAACGAGGTCTGCCTGCGCGCCGGGAGTGATGACACCCACCCGGCCGGACAGGCCGAGGATCTCGGCGTTGGTCCGGGTCGCCGCCACGAGCGCTTCCATCGGCGTCTCGAGGGCTGCGCGCAGACTGAGTTCTTTGCCGCGCCGATCCTGGGCCGGACCGATGAGATCGGAACCCAGCCCGATCCGTACTCCTGCGTGCTTGGCGACAGCGAGCGCATGCGTCATCTGCTCGCGTGCGCCCTTGGCCCGGTCGCGGGCCGACTCGGCGAGACCGGCTCCGTCGGTGTCGTGCAGCAGTTGCTCGACAACGGCGAACGTGGGCACGAGGGCAACCTCGCGATCGGCCATCAGAGCCGCTGTGGATTCGTCGAGGCCGGTGCCGTGCTCGACACAGCGCACCCCGGCCTCGACCGCATTGCGTATGCCCTCGTTGTTGTGGGCGTGGACGGTCACATAGGTGTTCCGCGCCGCAGCTTCCTGAACTGCGACAGCGATCTCTTCGACGGTGAACTGGGTGTCGGTCAGTCGATCATGTCCGCCCACCACTCCGCCGGTCACGCAGAGCTTCAGGAAGGAGGCTCCGCGACGGAAGGCTTCGCGGACGTTGTGCCGCAGCTCGTCCGCGTTGCCCGCCATCATCGACAGGGCGCACAGGCCCGGGATGTGGTGGCTGCGCCACAGCTCGGTGGGTTCCCATTCGGCTCCGTAGGAGCCGTGCCCACCGATCTGGCACTGAACAGGTCCGCACGACAGGACGCGCACCCCTCTGACCTTGCCCTTCGCGATCGCGGTGACGACACCGCCGTCGATCCCGCCGGTGTCGCGAACGGTGGTGAAGCCGGCGTCGAGCGTCGCGCCGGCCGTGGCGAAGATGTCCGCCGCGATCTCGGCGGCGCTGATCTGGAACGAGAAATGCGGCTGGACCGGGCTCGACAGGCCCAGGTGGACGTGAGCGTCGATCAGGCCGGGCGTCGTCGTCAGTCCCTCGGCATCGAGACGCTCGCCGTGCGCGCTGGAGCCGCCGAGTCGGGTGATGCGGCCGTTCTCGATTGTGAGATCGAGGCTGCTGGGGTCGCGCCCTGATCCGTCGATGACCGTCGCGCCGACCACATGAGCAGGTCCCATCGTCGATCCTCCGCCATTGCATCCGCCTTTTCCAATGGATAAACTGTGGGAGTGATCCTGTCAACCTCGCAACGCAACGGCAGCGCGCGCGAGCGACTCCTGGTACGGCTTCTCGACGCCTTCGGTGAGACCCTCCCCCCGCCGGAGATGTCGCTCCGTGAGATCGCCGCCCGGATCGAGACCAGCCACGCCCTGTTGCGCTACCACTTCGGGTCGCTCCCGGGCGTCTTGGCCGCCATGCTCACGGCCCAGCGCTCCCGTGACAACGAGGCACTTCTGGAGGCCGCCCAGCAGGGCACCTTCGACGATTTCGTCGTGGCGATCTGGCGTACTTACACCCGGCCGGAGCAGCTGTCGCGTGTCCGCGGCTTCTTCTACGTCGCCGGACTGGCCGCGTACCGCCCCGAGGACTTCCGTGAGTTCGTGGAGTCGATCGACGACCTGACCGTGATGCTGTCCTCACTCGCGGAACGCGAAGGGCTCGACGCGAAGGAAGCGCGGGAGGTGGCCACCGTCACCATTGCCGCGATCCGCGGCCTCCTCCTGCAGGAACTCCTCACTCCCGGAACCCGCTCGGAGGACGCGGTCGCCTTGATCTTGCGCATGCGCGAGGGCCGACCCGCTCCACGATCACGTCCGGAACGTTGAGCGGCCTTCGGCCCCCACAGCTGAGCATCGGCGCGCATGCGCGACAACGGTGGGGTACGGCGACGGAAAGTGACGACACCAGTCGCCGGAACATGGCTCCTTACCCACGTACGGTGCGAACAACGGCGGAGCGGCGACCCGCCGCGCCTCCGCAGGAACCGTCTGGTCCGGCGATAGGAAGGTGAGTTGAAACGTTACTTGCGTCCATGTTCGGGGCGGTAACATCCGCCGGCTGAGCGGGCACGAGGCGGCATCGCTGACCGCGTGCACGCTGACCGCGACCTGGCGGTTCGCCTGCTTGCCCAGCGCACCGCAGTACTGGGGAGCCGCCCCGACCGACGTCCTGCCGTCCTTGGGGGAAGGACACATCGTCGATCGCCCAGGCGTCCGGACCGGTACACGGCATCAGCCGCTCGGCGATCCGTCGGCGGACCGGCACCGGATCCCACGTGGACTGATTCACGAACTGCTGCAGGTTCTGCTCATTGCCGTCCGGCAGCCGTGAGGCCATGGCCTGGATCGGCGCGCGGCTGCCGTCCAGCATCAGTCCCCGCAGATGGCAGTCCCCTTGGCCCGCCGGTCCTCGCGCGGCACCGACGCGAGGACATCGGCCACGAAGAACGCCGGCGTCGCCCGCATCCGGTTCACTTCGTGTGCGTCCGCACCCACAACATGCTCGCGATCAGGGCAGATGGAAAGACGTCACGGATTCCTACCAGGAGCGCAGGAAGCCCCGTCGGGGCAGGGTGACCACATGGGTCCCCTGCCCCGACGGAGCTCGGTCGGCCGGGCGGCGGGTTACCGGCGCCCGGCAGAGGCCGGTGCCGTGTGCGGCGCTCCCCGGCTCAGCCGAAGTTCACGTCACTGCACCACATGTAGGCCTGGTCGAGGTGCGAGGCCTGCCAGATCACGAACAGGACGTGGTGTCCGGTGTAGCCGGAGGTCTGGACGGGGAACGTGATGTTCTGTGCCGGGGCGAAGCGGCCGGTCTGCGTGATGAAGTCGAGGTTGCCCCAGCCCAGGGTCTGGGTCTTGGGGTTGAAGCCCTGCTTGCTCACGTAGACCTTGAAGTAGTCGGCGCCGTGGGACGCCTGGTCGTGCAGCTGGACCGTGAAGTTGTTGCTGATGTTGGTCGTCTTCCACTGTCCGGGCTTGTCCAGGCTGGCGTTCCTCGAGAGGTTGTTGCTGCAGAGCGTCCCGTCGGGGGTCCGCGCCTGGAACTGGCCGCCGAGGCCGTCGCGGAGCGCGCTCATCCAGTTCCACATGGTGTCGGAATTGGCCTGGAAGGCCTGATAACACATGGGGTCTTCGGTCTGCATGGCCGGGCTCGTGTGGTTGCTGCCCCACGTCTTCCAGCACTGGTACGCGCGGGAGGCGGGGTTGACGATGGTGCCGTGAGCCTGGGCGGGGGCCGACCAGGTCAGTGCGCCGACAACCACGGCGAACAGCATGGCGAGCGCCTGGAGAGGCCGGCGGAGGGACGACCGCGAACGCCCGGTTAACGGACTTTGTCTGCGCATGTGGGGGGAACTCCTTCCAGTGCAAGGCTGTAATGGGAGCGCTCCCAACGGTAGGTCCTCTGAGCGAAATGTCAATGAAACAAGCGCAGTTGACTACAGAGGTGAGCGGCGAGCAGGGAATCTGCCGTGAGCCGGGAGTCAGCACGTTCCCGGGACCGGACCGGAAAGCGAGGATGCGGCCCGGACTGGTGAGCGGGGCGATGCCGGGGAGGGGCGTTCGCAGCAGGGCGACGGGACCTGGTTCCGGCGTGGGGGCCGTCCAGTTCCACCGACGCTCCCACACCGCCTCCGCCTCGGCGAGCCGGACCGCGATTGGTTCCTCCTGAGGGCGAGGGCGAAGATCCTCCGCCCGCACCCGGGCAGCCGCCTTCCGCTCCTCCGGCAATCCCAGCCATCGACCGCGTCGGCCGACTCCCCCTCACTGAGCCGGGAATGAGCCGGCGAACCCCGCCACGGCGATACCGGGAGCATCCCTGACCAAAGAAGCCCAACCATCACATCCGGAGGGACGTCGGCTCACCCTGACGCCGCGTCAATCCGCCGTCTTGCAAATCCGGACCAGCAGGGGACACTGCCTTCACGACCGGGTCCGCCCGGTCCCGGCAGCACCACGCCAAGCAGGTCGGTCCACCGTCACTCCACCGAGATGAGGTCTCGTGAACCGAAACCGAGCCGCCGTCAGCGCGGTCGCCGCGACCCTGTGCACCGCCGGCCTCGCCGTCGGCCCGGCAGCCGCCGCCACCGCCACCGAGGCGACGGCCCGCGTCGGAGCCGACTGGGCAACTCAGTCGATCGTCTTCACCGCCGCCGCGGGGCAGGCCAACAACCTCAACATATTCTCCATGTACACCAGCGACGGGATCCGGCGGATCGGCTTCAGCGACGTGGTCCCGCTGGAACCGGGCGACCACTGTGCGTACTCCAGAGCCGAGGACACCACCTCCGTCGTCTGCGAACTGCCCGCCGACAGCTCCCGGCCCGACAGGATCGACGTCTTCCTCGGCGACGGCAACGACACGATCGCCGCCTTCACCCCCGGGGTCGGCACCGTCAGCGGCGGCCCCGGCGACGACGAACTGCACGCCCACACCGCACGCACGGTGCTGGGCGGCGCGGGGAACGACATGGTCATGGGACCCGCCGCCCTGCACGGCGGCGACGGCATGGACCACCTGATGGGTGACAGCAGCAACCAGCGGATGTGGGGCGGCCGGGGCGACGACATGATCGAGGGCTACGGCGGTGACGACACCGTGCACGCCGGCCCCGGCGACGACCACGCCATGGGCGGGGACGGCCGCGACATCGTCCTCGGCGGCCCCGGCGACGACACACTGGACGGCGAAGGCGGCGACGACCTCGTCTGCGGTGGCACCGGAGAGGACGCACTCGAAGGCGGACCCGGCCGCAACATCGTCCTCCCGTAAGCGCGCCTCCCTGCCCGAAGGCCCTGGCCCGCGGCGCGAACAGCGTCGCGGGCGCCGAGCCACCGCCGTCGGCGACCCGCCACCCGAGCCGCGTCAACCGCGAACGCCGCAGACGGCAGGTCCCCGCGCGACACGAGGTGACCCGGCGGAACCGGCCCGTCGAACCTGTCGGCCGGCGCGGGCGCGAGTCTCCACGTTGCTCGGCCTACCCGATCCCGCAGGGATCCGGCAGGTCGACCAGCAGGAGATCATCGCGGCGGGCCGCTGCGTCGACCAGATCGGGGACCCAACCCGGTGAAACCTGTGCCGGCGCCACGCGTTCGATCACGAGCCGCATTATCGCAGCGCTGTTATATTAGCGCTGTGACATCTCCGGATCCCACAGCGCTCCCCGATCCCTGGCACTCCCTGCACGAGCTTCTGGCAGCCATGGACGCCGAGATCGAGCAGGTCTACGTCGAGCGTGGCATCGAGGGGGTGCGGCCTCGGTTCGCCTATCCGCTGATCCGGCTCGCCCACACCGGACCACTGACCATTCGCGAGCTTGCGAAGTCCCTGGACCGCTCGCACTCCGCGATCAGCCAGACCATCGCCGCCATGCGCAAGGAGGGTCTCGTCACCTCCGAGCCGGGGCCTGACGCCCGTACCCGGCGCATCGACCTGACCGAGCGCGGCCGAGCGCTGGTGCCGTTCCTGGAGGCGGAGTGGCGCGCTACCCATGAGACGGTCGCCGAGCTGGACAGCGAGGTCCCGTACGCGATGACCGCCGTTGTCGAGGAGGTGCGGCGGGCGCTGGAACGCCGGTCGATGCGGCAGCGGATCCTCCACCACCTTGTCGAGCCACCGCGATGAGGGGGCGGGTCCGTGTCCGTCTCCTCGACACCCGCCCGCTGCGCAGCAGTCAGTCGTTCCGCGACCTGTGGATCGGTACCTCCGCCTCCCAACTCGGCGGACAGATAGCCAACGTGGCGGTGCTGGCCCAGGTCTGGGACCTGACCGGCAGCCCAGTGGGCACCGGTGCCATCGGGCTCGCCACCGGCCTGCCGATGGTGCTGTTCGGGCTGCTCGGCGGAACGTTGGCCGACACCTTCGACCGCCGTGCGGTAGTGCGGGCCACGACCGCGGGCCAGCTGCTGGCCGCCGCGGGCCTGTGTGCCCAGGCCCTGGCGGACAACCGCAACGTGCTGGTGCTGCTCGCCCTGGTAGCCATGGGGACGAGCTGCGGCGCTCTCGGAGCTCCTGCCCGGCGCACCTTCCCGGTCCGGCTGTTGCCGGGTGACCAGGTCGCGGCCGGTCTTGCGCTGACCAACGTCTCCTTCCAGGCCGCGATGCTGGCCGGTCCCGCGATGGCCGGGCTGATCATCGCCCGCTGGGATGTCCCTGCCGCATACGCGACCCAGGCCGTGGCCACGGCGGTCTCGATGCTCGCGGTGGTCCGCCTGCCTGCCATGCGGCCCGAAGGTGCCGACGCGGCAGGCGGCAGGCGCCGGCCGGAGCGCGGCGGTTGGCGGATCGTCCTGCGACGCCCGACGCTGTGGGGCTCGATGGCCACCGACCTGTCCGCAACGCTGCTCGCCATGCCCATCGCGCTCTTCCCGCTGGTCAACGAGATCCGCTTCGAGGGGAACCCGCGGACTCTCGGCCTGTTCCTCTCGGCCGTCGCGGTCGGGGGAATCATGGCCGGTCTGCTCTCCGGCACGGTGACGCGTTGGCGCCGTGCCGGCCTGGTACAGCTGTCCGCAGCCGGGGTCTGGGGCCTGGCGCTGGCCTGTTTCGGTCTGGCGGAGCCGTTGTGGCTGGCGCTCGGCTGCCTGGCCGTGGCGGGCGCTGCCGACACCGTGTCCGTCGTCACCCGCAGTGCCCTGGTCCAATTGGAGACCCCGGACGCGTATCGAGGACGGGTTTCCTCGATGGAACACGTCATCGGTGTCGCGGGCCCCGAACTCGGCAACTTCCGTGGCGGCCTGTTGGCGTCGGCCACCTCCGCCTCCTTCTCCCTGGTCTTCGGCGGACTGTCCGCCATCCTGGCGATCGCCGCCGTGACCGCGGCCAACGCGCCCCTTCGCGCCTACCGCACGCCGCCTGCCGCCGCGAAGCCGGCTGCCCCAGGAGTCGCCGACGCGGCGGCGGCCGCTGGTCAGGTTCGCTGATACGCCTCCGCCGTTGACGCCCACCTCACCGGGGCGCCGTTCCTCGCCGGCGGCGTCCGGATCCCGCGGCGGACGCAGGCCCCCAGGCAGCTCGGGGGCTGGAAGAGGTACCGGCCGAGCATGTTGATGCGATGACGGACGAACGGGGGAAGGCAGGCCACGTCCTCGTCGCGGACGTCGAGCCCGTCCTCGCGGAGCTGAGTGACGGCGGCGTCCAGGTACCTCGTGTCGGAGAGCACCAGGGCGTTGAGGACCAGGCCGAAGGCGCCGATCCGGTCCTCCGTGCCGTCCTGGTGGCGCTGGTAGAGCTGCCCGGCCCGGCCGTGGACGATCCTCCGGGCGGGAGCGTGGCGGCCCTCGTGGGGGATCGAACTGGCGACGTCGCGCAATCGGCAGTCGCGTATTCCTCAGCCCGTGAGGGCTCGTAGTCACCGTATGCAGCTGCCGGGAGCGTGAAGGCGCTCAGCTCTTCGGGATCTGTACGGTGGGGCGGGCGGTCAGGCCACCGGCCGGATCCGGTCACTGGTCGCCTGGCGCAGTGCGGCCTGGAGACGGTCCCGGACCGCGGTCTGGGCGGCGATGCGTTGGTCGAGGACCGCCAATCGCTCCAGTGCCACCCGTATGCCCCTGTCGGAGGGCGACGCCGTGGTCAGGTCTCCGTCCAGGCACGGCAGGAAGACCCGCACGTCGTCCAGGGTGAGCCCGGCGGCCAGCAGGTAGCGGATGTTGCGGACCCGTACCACCGCCCGCTCGTCATAGACGCGGTAGCTGTTGGGGGCCCGCTCCGAGGAGATCAGCCCGGCCTGCTCGTAGTGCCGCAGCGCTCGGGCGGTCGCCCCGGTCGTCCTGGCCAGCTCACCGATCCGCATCCGCTCCACCCTCCCGGGCACCACTCTTATCACGCCACGACCGCCCCGCCGTCGACCGGGAGGACCACCCCGGTGACGAACGATGCGGCCGGTGCGGCAAGTTGGGTGATCGCCCAGGCCACCTCCTCCGGTCGGCCGATCCGGCCCAGCGGCGTGTGTGCCAGCTGCCACTCCCGTACTGCGGCCATCCGCTCCGGGGTCAGTCCCTGGTGCTCGCCGATCGGAGTGTCGATCGCGCCGGGTGCGACCGCCACCACCCGGACCCCGCGGGGTGCCAGCTCGACCGCCCAGCTGCGGGTCAGCAGCTCCAGCGCGGTCTTGGTCGCCGCGTAGACCGAGCTGCCCGGCCAGGCCCGCTGCCCCACCGACGTACTCACGTTGACGATCACTCCGCCGGACGCCTCCAGGGACGGCAGCGCGGCCTGGGTCAGCAGGATGGGTGCGATCAGGTTGGTGGCGATCTGAGGCGCGATCATCTCCGGCCCGAGCGTGCCGAGGGCACCGCTGTGCACGATGCCGGCGTTGTTGACCAGCACGTCCAACCGGCCGTGCAGTTCCAGTGCGGCCTGGACGATCCGCTCGGGCTGTCCCTCGGCGGTGATGTCGGCAGTCAGCGGGGTGATCCGGTCGTGCCCGGCGGCGGTCTCGTGGAGCGGTTCGGCCCGCCGGCCGACGGCGAGGACCTGGGCGCCCTCGGCGGCGAAGGCGCGGGCGGTGGCCCGGCCGATCCCGGTGCCGGCCCCGGTGACGGTGACGGTCCTGCTGGTCTGAGGTGCGGTGCTGCTGTCCATGCCGGCCATCGTTCAACCCTGCCGCCAGCGGTAAGGTCAAGCGGCCCCCGGTGGGCTTGTGATCAGCGGGTGTGGTCGCCTGGGCACAGTGGTGCCAGGTCCCTCCGGCCTCGGCGGCGAGGCAGGCGGTGGTGCCGTCGTGGTAGCCGAGCCTGCGGGTGACCACGGGGCCGGGGCCCGGAGGACGAGGTGGCGGATCATTGATCTTGCTGCGGTTCTCCCGCTTCGCGGCCGCCCTCCCGCCCCGGGCGCGGCAGGCGCGGGGCCCGGAGAGCACAGCCGTCCCGGCAGGCCAGGCGCACCACCACCCGGCCTCCCGGGACGAGAGCGACAGCACGGCGGGGGATCCGGTGTGCGGCGTGCGACTGGATCCGGCGAGCGCCGCCGAGCGCCGGCCCGCCGGGCAGGGCGCCTACTTCTTCTGCTCCGCCCGCTGCGCCGCCGCCTTCGACGCCGACCCGGACCGCTATACCGGCCGCACGACCGGCGGTCCGCCGCAGGGAGGCGATCGGCGATGACCACCACCACCCGGCGCGACGCCCACCGGCCCGCCGCGGCGCCCGGACACGCCGGCCGCAAGGCCGACCACCTGGCCCGGCTGAGCAAGATCGAAGGCCAGATCCGCGGCATCTCCCGCATGGCCGCCGAGGACCGCTGCCGCATCGACGTTCTCACCCGGATCAGCGCCACCCGGGCCCTGCAGGAAGTCGCCCTCGGCCTCCTGGAGGACCACGTACGCGGCTGCGTCACCCGCGCCGCCCGCACCGGCCCCGTCCAGGCCGAGGGAGAGTCCGCCGAACTCACCGACACCCTGCGCCGCGCCCTGCGCCTGTAGCCACACGGCGGAGATCACCGCGCCGGGCCGGCGCGGTGACGCGCCATGGCGCCTGAGCTGCGCGGCGCTTCCCGGGCGGGCGCCGGTGAGGCGCCCGCCCGGCCCGATGACGGCTACTTGCCGAGCATCCGGTGCATCTCGGTGATCTCGGCCGACTGCGAGGTGACGATCGACTTCGCCATCCTCGTGCAGGGCCCGTAGGCGCCCTCGGCCTGCTCGGCCTTCGCCATCTCGACGGCGCCCTGGTGATGGCGGATCATCATCTGCAGGAACGCCGTGTCGAAGGCCTCACCGGACAGGCCCGTCATCTTCTGCATGTCGGCGTGCGACATCATGCCGGGCATCGCCGAGTGGTCCTTGCCCATGCCCGGCATGCTCTCCATGCCGGCCGGACCGTCGTCCGGGACCTTCTCGCCCCAGGACTCCAGCCAGCCGGACATGGTGGTGATCTCCGGGCCCTGTGCCTGCTTGATCCTTTCGGCCAGGTCCTTCACCTGCTGCGACTGGGCCCGCGTGGCGGCCAGGTCGGCCATGGCCACGGCCTGCCGGTGGTGCGGGATCATCGCCTGGGCGAACGACACGTCCTGCGCGTTGTGGCCGGCGTGTGCGGCGGAGCCGGTGGCCGAGGGGGCGGCGGGGGTCGGCGCCCCCGCGTCGTGGGTGGAGCGTCCCGACGGGGACGAGGCGGTGGACTGGCTGCTGCTGCCGCAGGCGGCCAGCACCGTCGCGGCGGTGGCGGCAGCGGCCAGCGCGGCGGTCCGGCGGATGAGGAAACGGCAAGGTGCCATGAGACGTACAACTCCTTTGTGTGCCCGCGCGGTGCGCGGGGTGCGAATGCAGGCAGGCCGGAGCACGCCACCCCTGATCGAGGGGTGCCGGGCGGGCCTTCCTAGATCCGCAGAAGCTGCAACTCGGACAGGTCCGGCGGGGCGCGGCCGTCAGCCGTCCGGGCGGCCGGGCCGCGGCACGCGGCCGCCGCAGGCGCGAGGCGGGCAGCCAGGGCGGGAAGCAACGCGGGCGGAACGTAGGCCGTGGAGATGCCGTCCGCCGCGCACGTCCCGGCGGCGTGGTCCATGACCATGCCGCCGCTGCCCGTGTCCGACATGTGCCGGCAGCCGTCACCGGCATCAGGGGCGAGCGTGGAGTGATGCCCCGGAAGCTGCACCGACATCGTCATGTCGTGGCGGCCCGCCGCCGGCATGCCCGCGGGGGACAGGGCATGCATCCCCAGCACCCCCGCCACCACGGCCAGGACCAGCCACACCCAGCGCGCAGGACGCGCCTGGGAACCGGTGCGCGGGCGGGACATCATGGGCTCATCGTAGGCGGGCTGCCGCCTTCCGGGAGGGCAGAACCCGTCAAGTGCCTCATAGCGCGCCGCCCTCCTGCCGTTCGTCTCCTCAACCGCCACGTCCGGCTTCGGCCTGGACTTCGCCATCGAGGTCTCCACCGCCACGGCGGTCTCCTGTCGGCCGGGGCGGGGACACCGCAGTCCGTGAGACTGCTCACGCTGTTGTGGCCTGCGCCGATGTCCGCTGCCGAACTCGCCCGCGAACTGGGGGTCTCGCATGCCCTGGCAAGCCAGCATCTGCGACGTCTGGCTGCCGTGGAACTGGTCGAACTGGCTGAGGAACGCCTCCGCCGCGGCGGCCGGGAACGTCGGTACCGCGCCACCCGCGACTCATCCGTGGCCGCCCCGGCCTGCGCAACACCGCTGGTGGCCGCGCCAGCGCCTCGCCCCACGAGACCAGACGCGACCGCCACGACGCGAGATCCACCCGACCGCTCACGAACGGCGTGTCAGCAACGATCTCCGCGGCGGGCCCTCCAGCCACACGCTGCAGAGGGCCGAGCGCCGTGATGCGAACACAGTTGCCCTCGTCATCACACGACAGAGCCAGATCCAACTGCTCAGCCATCGCGGCCTGCGATCCGAACGGCTGCACCGCGCGAGCGTCGCCCCGGGGAACGACAATGCACGGTAAGGGTCCAGTGCGACGGCGGATGCCTGCGCGGGGTGCGAGCGGTGCGCCCATCACCTTCCAATGGCGTGCTGCCCCTCCTCGCGTGGGCGGAGCAGCACGGCGGCCAGGAGGGCTGTGGCGGTCAGGCCGGCTGCCGCGATGACCGCGACGGCGGTGAAGCCGTGGTCGTAGGCCTGGCGGGCTGAGTGCAGCACGGCGTCCGCGGTCGGGGAGGGCAGGTGTGCCGTGACATCCTCAGCCGCGGTGAACGACTCCTCGGCGTGGGCTCGCTCCCCCGTCGACAGGCCGGACACCGGGGGCAGGCTGGTGCGGTAGACGATGGTCAGGACGGTGCCGAGGACGGCGACGCCGAGGCCTGCGCCGAGCTCGAAGGATGTCTCCTGGATGGCGGCGGCTTCGCCGGAGCGGTCGGGCTCCGCGGCGCTCATGATTGCGTCGGCGCCCAGGGTCATGACGATGCCGGCGCCGTATCCCGCGGCGAGCAACGGCAGGAGGAGCATGTCGTAGCGGGCGGTGTCGCCGACGACGGCGATGGCCGCGTACGCGAGGGCGAAGAGGGAGAGCGCTGCGGTGAGCGCCTTGCGGTTGCCCCACCGGTTCGCCGCCCAGGGCGCGGTGACCGCGCCGACGGCGTTGGCCGCGGCCAGGGGCATCAGCGACAGTCCGGCGAGGAGCGGCGAGTAGGCGCCCACCTGTTGCAGCCATTGGGTGAGGAAGAACAGCAGGGCGACGTAGCTGCCGAAGCAGCCGATGACGCACAAGGTGGCGGTGGTGAAGCGGCGCTCGTTGAAGAGGGAGAAGTCGAGCAGCGGCTCCGCGAGGCGCCGCTGGCGGTGGACGAAGGCGTACAGCAGTGCGGCTCCGCCGAGGGCCGTGACGAGGATCGCGGTGTTCACGCCCGCGTGCTCGCCGGCCTGCTTCAGCGCGTAGACCACACCGGCCAGGCCGGTGACGGACAGTGCCACGCTGGCCAGGTCCCAGCGGCGGGGCACGGGATTCTTCGACTCCGGGATGACGCGGGCGCCGACGGCCAGGATGACGACGATGACGGGGACGTTCACCAGGAAGACCGCGCCCCAGCCCCACTTCTCGGCAACCAGCCCGCCGAGCAGCGGTCCGATCGTCGCCCCTACGCTGTGGGCGGCGGTCCACACGCCGATGGCGAGAGCCCGCTCACGGTCGTCAGTGAACACGACCCTGATGATCGCCACCGTCGATGCCATGATCATCGCCGCGGCGACGCCAAGTGCCGCGCGCGCGGCGATGAGCTGCCCGGTCGATGTCGCGAAAGCGCACGCCGCCGAGGCGAGACCGAAGGCGGCGAAACCGCTCAGCACCATGCGGCGCCGGCCGATACGGTCCCCCAGTGTCCCGCAGGTGACGAGCAGCGCGGCGAGTGCCAGCGAGTACACGTCGACGATCCAGAGCAACTGCGCGGCGCTGGGCTGGAGATCCCGGCTCATGCTCGGTACGGCGACGTGCAGCACGGTGAGGTCGATACCGCACAGCAACAGACTGCCTGACACCACGGCCAGGACCAGCCACCGCCGCCGTGGCGCTGCGGTCGGCTGCTCCCCCCTGCGCGGCGCACGCTCCGGCGCGGACGCATCCCTGTTCAACATAGTCTCAGTTTCGGTATGTATCGGCAGGGGTCACAAGTACGGTCATTCGTGTCCCCTAGTGTCGTTCGGTATACCAATGGAGGTCAGCTGTGCGTTCCAGCGTCGAGGAAGCGCCGGATTACTGCGCGATCGAGTTCGCCATGGAGGTTCTGGGAGGCCGGTGGAAACTGGCCATCCTGAAACAGCTGGTACCGGGGAAGCGTCGCTTCGGCGAACTCCGGCGCGCGATGCCGGCCATCACCCAGCGCATGCTGACCCGACAGCTGAGGGAGCTGGAGGCCGACGGCCTGGTGACGCGGACCGTCTACCGGGAGGTTCCGCCGCGGGTCGAGTACGCGCTGACCGACGTCGGACACAGCCTGGACTCCATCACGGAACAGCTGGACAAGTGGGGCCGGTGGTACCAGGAGACGGTGCGTCGTCAGGAGCCGCCGTCCGGCCCTCGCCCGGCCGCGTGAGCAGGGCGAGGGCCGCCACGTCACAGCACCGTGCAGACCTCTTCGTAGGTGAGGCGCGGGCCGCGTGACCGTGAACCGGCTACCGCGGGTCTACCCAGGTTCACCACGAGCAGCGTGGACCAGGTGCCGTCCGGGAAGAACTCACGGTTGACGCCGTCCTCGTCGTAACCGCTCATGGGCCCGGCGGCGAGTCCTGCCGCCCGTATCCCGATGATGAAGTACGCGGCTTGCAGGGCGCCGTTCAGCCGTGCCGAACGTTCCCGTAGGGCCCGCTTCTCCGAGAACAGGTCCACCGCAGCGGGGAATCGAGGGAACTGGTCCGGCAGTCTTCGGTGGAATTCGTTGTCCACTGCCAGCAGTGCGGTCAATGGCGCCCTGACGGTTTTTTCCCTGTTACTCCTCGACAGATGCGCGGCCAGGCGCTGCCGGCTCTCCGGGGAACGGAGCAGGCAGATCCTGAGCGGCTGTTGGTTGAAAGCGGTCGGGCCATGTCTGACGAGGTCGTAGACGGCTCGGACCGTGCCGTCGGGGACTGGTTCGTCGGTGAACCGGTCTGCCGTGTAGGCCTGCCGGAACAGCAGGTCCTGGGCGGTCGCGTCCAGGTCCAGTCGATGTGTCGCGTGCATTTCGCCGTACCGGGTCAGAACTCAGCGAGGTTCTGCCGCAGCGTGTGCCCGGGCGAATAGCTCGTACGGGTCAGACCGCGCCGTTGCAGGGCGGGCACCAGGCCGTCGGTGACCTCGGCGACCCAGCGGCGGTTCAGCCGGAGTACCGGGGTTGTCAGCATGAAGCCGTCCCCGCCGACCTCCTCCATCACCTCACCCATCCGCTCGGCCACCTGATCCGGCGTGCCGACCAGTTCCACCGAGGAGACCAGCCCCCCGGCTGCATCCATCACCAGCTCCCGCAGGGTCTTGCCGCTGCCCCACTGCTGGAGCTGGTCCAGCGATCCCTGCTCACCATTGGTCTCCAACCGGTAGGGCAGCGGCTTGTCCAGATCGAACTGGGAGAAGTCGATCTCTGTCAGTGCGGATGTCTCGGCGAGGATGTCGTGGATGAACTGCGGTGAGCTGATCATCCGCTCGTACTTGTCCCGCGCGTCCTGCTCGGTCTCGCCGAGCGTGGGCGTCACGCAGAAGAGCACCTTGACGTCGTCGGGGTCCCGGCCGGCTGCCGCGGCGTGTGCCCGCACGTCGTCACGGAACTGCTTCATCCCGGTCACACCGTTGGCGATGGCGATGACCGAGTCCGCGTTGCGGGCGGCGAAGGCACGGCCCCGGGGCGAGGCCCCGGCCTGGACGAAGGCGGGGCGGTGCTGCGGGGAGGGCACGGTGTTCAGCGGTCCGCGCACGCTGAAGTACTCGCCCTTGAAGTGAATCGGGCGGACCTTGGTGTGGTCGGCGTAGATTCCCTTCTCCCGGTCGAGAACGACGGCGTCCTTGTCCCAGGAGGCGAAGAGCTCACGGACCACGTCGACGTACTCGTCCGCCATGGCGTACCGAACGTCCCGGGACGGCAGCTTCTCCAGGCCGAAGTTCTGCGCGGCCAGGTCCTCGGCGCTGGTGACGATGTTCCAGCCGAAGCGGCCGCCGAGCATGCTGTCCATCGTCGAGGCCAGTCGCGCGGTCATGAACGGCGGGTACGCCAGCGTCGACAGCGTGGCGACGATGCCCAGATGGGAGGTGGCCAGTCCCATGGCGACGGCCAGCGGGACCGGGTCGTGTTTGGGAACGACCATGCCCTGCCGGAGTGCTCGTTCCGAAGAGCCGCCGTAGCTCTCCGGGACCATGAGCTTGTCTTCGATGATCACGTAGTCGAAGCAGGCCCGTTCGAGCGCCTGTGCGACCTCCGTGTGGAACCGGCCGTCCCAGGGGGAGCCCCCCGTGCCGAATGGTCCCTGCCAGTCGTCCGGGGTGAAGTTGAAGATACAGGCGAGGTGGAATTTCCGCGTCACAGCTGCTTTCCTCCGGAGCGAATGGTTTCTTGCTGCCGCGGGCCCGGGTGGCGGCGGTCGGGCCGGGTCTGGGCGAAGAGCAGGCCCTTCCCGTCCCGCACCAGGGCCGTCGCCTCGTCGACCACATGACGCAACAGCTTCTCCCCGAGATCGGGACTCGCGCCCGATGTGGAGGACAGGACGCCGCGGTGGGTGGTCTGCTCGACGTCGATCGGATGCAGATAGATGCCCGCCCGGGGCGGCGCGTCGTGATCGGGGCGCTCGTCGGTGACGAGGTCGGGACGCAGGTGGAGCATGAGGCTGGTCTCGGTGACTCCGGCGTGTTCGGCGTGCCAGCCGGGGAACTCGGTGATCTCCGCGTCGGTCCAGGTGTCCCGTACCAGGCTCCACCAGCTGAACGCGAAGACCTCCGTGCCGTCCAGCAGCCCTTGTTCGCGTACCTGGTCCAGCGCCTCGAAGAGGAACGGCTCGTTCTCGTAGTGCCCGTTGACCACGATGAGGCGGGCCATGGGGAGTGCCGCCATCGCACGGAGCGTCTCGCGGAGGAACCGAATCAGGGTGTCCCCAGCGACATACACCGTGCCGGGGAAGAACAGTCCGCCGCCGCTCTGCGGCAGGGACCGGGCACCGACCGCCTGCGCCGGCAGGATGAACGCGTCGAGTTCCCGCGCGATCTCGGCAGCGATGCTCTCGGCCAGGATGAGATCCACGGACAGCGGCAGATGCGGGCCGTGCTGCTCGATCGCCCCGATGGGCCATACGACCGTACGCCCGCGCACGGCGTCGGCGACCTGGGCACTGGTCAGGTCCGTGAGCCGCCGCACAGCGGAGTGTTGATGCGTCATAGCGTCGCCCCTTGCGGTCTTCCGGTGGTGAGCGGGGCGGTGCCCTGCGGCCCGACGAGGTCGCGGGTCTCGGCCAGGATGCGCTCGAGGGTCTGGTACATGTCGGTGTGCAGCGCCGTGTACACCTGCGCCACGTTCGCTCCCACGCTGAGGTAGTCGGCCACGTCACGGCCGCTGCTCACCCCGCCGCAGCCCATGACGGGCAGGTCGATGCCCCTCCTTCGCAGCTGCCAGACAGCTGCCAGGACCAGCGGTTTGAGGCCGGGGCCCGAGTAGCCGAAGACACCGCCCAGTTCCAGCTGCCCGGTCGTGGGGGACACGGCCGCACCGGCGATGGTGTCGCTGAGGGTGACGGCATCGGCTCCGCCGGCAATGGCGGCACGCACCCGTTCCTGCAGCCCTTCGCCGATGGCCAGCTTGACGGAGATGGGCAGCGTCGTCCGGCTGCGGGTCTCGGAGGTGTAGGCGTAGACCCGGTCGGGGTTGTCGTCCTCCAGGCCGTCTTCCTCGTTGAGGCACGAGATGCCGAGTTCCAGGGCCGGGCAGCCGGTCGTCTCGACGTCCTTGGCCAGAGCGGCGAGTTCGGCCGGCGTGTCGGCGTGGAGGGAGGCGATGACGGGCAGGCGGTCCTCGGCGAAGGACCGCAGCACGTGCAGCCAGTGGTTGACCGACCGTTTCGAGTAGGTGGTGCTGTTCAGCATGCCGACGGGCAGGCGCAGAATGCGTTCGTCGAGGCCCTGGGGTGGACTGGGGTGGATGGTCTTGGTGACGACGGCTCCGGCCCCCTTCTCCAGGAGTCGGCGGATGTTGCGTTCCTGATCCGTCAGCAACCCGGATCCGACGATCACGGGATTGGCCAGTTGCAGGCCGAGGATTGACACGTCGCGCACTCGTAACTCCGTCCGGCGGGTGAGCGGATGTTCTGCGTGGGCGGGACGGTCGTCTAGGCGACCAGGCTGGCATTGACCGCCTCACGCTGCCGTTCGGTAGCGCTGAGCACGGCGTCGATGAGCAGACTCGGCTTCTCGGTGAACTCGTCGAAGTCGATGGTGCGGACCGAACCCACGCGGTACAGCCCCTTGAGGAGGTGGCTCGCTGATTCGACGAAGGGCTGCTTGGTGATGATGACGATGGGACGGCCGAGGGCTGTGGCCCAGCCGAGTTCGACATGGGTCCCATCGGTCCGCCGCAGGGTCTGGTCCTCCAGCAGCGGCAGGACGGGCACGAAGACATCGCACTTCCGCATCCAGCGGAAGTCACGCACGGAGACCTGCTCCGGGGTGAAGGCGGCGGTCTCGGCTCCGAACTTCTCGACGACGTGGGCCGAGAAGACGTTGGCGCCGTTCTCCGTGACCGTCTGGATCGCCGTGGTGATCGCGTCCTGCAAGTGGCCGACGAAGCCGTCCTGCAGGATGGCGTGCTGGATCGGACCGCCCACGAAGACGTCGAGTCCCGTGAGAAGTCCGGTCTTGTGCGCGGCCGTCACGTCCGTGGCCTGGGTGCTGTCCATGAGTGTTCGCTCCTTGGCAGAAGGTGGGTAATCGAAAGGCTGGGCGCGCGTGGAGTTACGCATGTCCGCGCGCACCCGTGAGCGCCGGCGGTCGATCGCGAAGAGAGGTGTGCTCCCTGCCGCCCGGCCGACGGCGTCGGTCGTGCCGTGTATCGATCAGGGAATGTCGGCGATCCGCGTGTACCGGCCGCGGTGGTACAGCAGAGGCTCCCGTGGCTCGGCCGGCGCCTCGAGCCGAAGCACGTCACCGATCACCACGAGGTGGTCACCGCCGTCGTGCTCGGCGTGCACGCCGCAGTCGATCCACGCGGTGGCGTCGGCGAGCCGCGGGGCGCCGTCCGGCGACGGAATCCAGGCGACATCGCGGAACTTGTCACCGCCGGACCGCGCGAACCGCTCGCTGAGCGCTTGCTGCTGTTGTGCCAGCACGTTGACGCAGAAGGACCCGCTGTCCCTGATGGTGGGCCAGCTCGCTGAGGTGCGGCTGACGCACAGGATGATGCGCGGCGGGTCGAGGGAGAGCGAAGAGAACGCCTGGCAGGTGAACCCGACGGGCCCCGTGGGCCCCATGGTGGTGACTACCGTGACGCCGGTACAGAACTGCCCCATGACGGAGCGGAACATATCGGGCGTGACATGATCCTGCACTGCTGCGGAGACACCGTCGCCTAACAAAAGCTCTGTCCTCTCGGGCCGTACAGCCAGGTCGGATGCAACAAGCTCACCATGCATCACTGTTGGTGACGGCTGATCAGTGTGCCTCAGGGGATTGATTCCGACAACAGTCCTGGCACGGGGGATAAAGATCCTGCCATCATGCGCTCATGATGAACGATTCCGACATACTTGACGGTCTCAGCCAGCGGATCACTGCCGCGCTGCAGATCAACCCGCGGGCAGGCGTGGCGGAAGTGGCGCGCATCCTCGGTGAGCATGAGCGACTGGTGGCACGGCGTCTGCAAAGGCTCCTGGACACAGGTGTCATGCGCTGTACGGCCGAGTACGACCCCGTGCGGAGCGGGCTGGGCCGCACAGTCCAACTGCGGCTGAAGACGTCAACAGACTGTCTAGAAAGCGTCTTCGAAGGATTGGCAAGGCATCCTGACGTGCTTAACGTCACCGCTGTGGCGGGAGGGGCCGGTCACCTGTGGTGCGAGTTGCTGGAGTCCCGGTCGTCTCCGCGGTTCTCGCCGACGGATGGCACTCCCAGCCTCTCCGGTATCGACGTGCTCAGCGCGCACATCACACTGCGCCCTTTTATGAGCGCGGCCGAGTGGCATGCCCCCGTCCTGACCAAGGAAGAGGAGAAGCGCTTGCGGGCGAGTCTGGTCCAGCCCTTGCCCGGCCTGGCGAACCGGTACGACGTCACTCCCACCGACACGTGCGTCGCCGAAGTCCTGACGAGGAACGCGCGCATCAGTCTCATCGAACTGGCCAGGGAACTGGGCTTCTCCACGGCCACAGCGGGACGACGGATCACCTCACTGCTGGAGCGTCGGGTGCTGCACCTGCGCACGGTCGTCGAGCCGGCTCTGCTGGGTCGTTCAGTGGAGGCGCGCGTACAGCTGAAAGTCCATCCAGCGGGCATCGAAACCGTCGGAACCACCCTGGCCGCCTGTCCCGACGTCCGTTACTGCGCCGCCGTGACGGGACGGTACAACCTGCTCGCAGACGTGTGCGTCGAGCACGAGACGGACCTGTACGGCTTCATGGTGGACACGCTGGGAACGCTTCCGCACATCCTCGACTCCGACCTGGAGATCACCCAACGGCTGTCCGCCAGCGGCCCTGCCACGAACAGCACGCGCTCTTGAAGTCACACCGCCCCACTGACCGCGACCACGGGAGCCCCCCTTTGGCCATGCCGCCCTCTGTTTTCCGAAACAGCACCGCCACGACGACCAAGCACATCTTCG
>NZ_BMQK01000030.1 GCF_014648075.1 Streptomyces ruber
CGTCGTCGAGGCGCCCGAGGTCGATGCCGCGCACCTCGGCGCCGAAGCCCGGGCCGAGCCGGGTGATCCGGGCACCCGCCGAGGTCAGCCGGTCGGTGCCGGAGGCGGTACCGGTAGCAATATCGGTGGGCTGTTCACTGGTGATGGTCATGTGTGACGTCCTTTCGTGTCGTGTGCGTCGCCGTACGCGTCTTGCCTGCGGTGTGCGTCGTTGCGTCGTGTCGTGCCTCAGGACGCCGCTGCCTTGACGCAGTCGGAGATCCGCGCGCGCAGTGCGGTGAAGTCGGCCGAGTTGCGCAGTTCCTGTGCGTCGCCATCACCGCGGGGCAGGGGGACGGGGAGGTCCAGGGCCACTGTTCCGGGGCGCTTGGTCAGCACCACTATGCGGGAGGCGAGGAACACCGCTTCGTCGGCCGAGTGGGTCACGAACACGGTGGTCCGCCCGGTCTCGGCGGTCACCCGGCGGACGTCCTCCTGAAGCCGTTCCCGGGCCAGGGCGTCCAGCGCGGCGAACGGCTCGTCCAGCAGGAGCAGCGGGTTCTCGGCCGCCAGCGCGCGGGCGATCGCGACGCGCTGCTGCTGACCGCCGGAGAGCTCCCAGGTACGGCGCGCGTCGGTCCCCTCGAGTCCCACCCGTTCCAGCAGCTCGGCACGGCGTTGCGGCCACAGCGACCGGTCGGTTCCGGCGTAACGCAGGGCCAGGTCGAGGTTGCCGCGTACCGTGCGCCACGGGAACAGCCTCGGCTGCTGGAACACCACGCCCGCCGCGGTGCCGGGCCGTGGAGGAGTGCCCGACACCCGGACCGAGCCGTGGGTGGGCTGCTCGAACCCGGCGATCAGGCGCAGCAGCGTGCTCTTGCCGCAGCCCGAGGCGCCCACGAGCACCAGGAACTCGCCCGCGGGGACGGTCAGATCGACCGGTCCGACCGCGGTGACCGCCTCGGCGCCCCGGCCGTACCGGTGGGTGACGTGGTCGAGGCGGACCGAGCCCGGACGCGCGGCGCCGTCCGCCCCGGGCGAGCCGACCGTCCCGCCGGTGACCTCACTTGATGCCATCGGGCAGTCCCTTCAGGTAGAAGGCGTCGCGGACGGCCTGCTGGGACGGCGCCGCGTCGATCTGCTTCTGGTCCGCCAGGAACCGGCCGGTGTCGGTGACGTAGGCGGCCAGCTCGCCCGGGGCTCCCTCGGTGCCCAGCCACTCCGCGGAGGCGACCTCTTCGGGGATGAGGAACACGCCCTGCGAGAGCTGCGTCCTGGCGTCCTCGACGCTGATGCCGAGCTCGGCCGCGATGGCCTCGGCGGAGCCGTCGGGGTCGGACCTGATCCGGCGCAGCGCCTCCGCTTCCACCTCGCGCCACACGTCGATCGCCCTGGGGTCCCGGCTGATCAGGTCGTCCGAGACCACGGCGAGGTCCAGGGTCGGTCTCCCGGAGCGGCCGATCTCCTTGCTGCTGATGAGCTGCGTGCCGGACGTGCGCAGCTCGTCCAGCGTGGGCAGCCAGACGTAGGCGGCGTCGATGTCCTTCCGCTGCCATGCCGCGAGGATCGCCTGGGGCTGCAGATCGACCAGCTTGACGTCGGACGCCGTGACACCGGCCTGTTCCAGTGCGGCGAGCAGGCTGTAGTGCGACGTGGAAGCGAACGGTGTGGCGACGGTACGGCCCTTGAGGCTGGCGACGTCGGAGATCCCGGAGCCCTTATGGGCCACCAGGGCTTCGTTCTCGCCCGCGACGTCGAGTACGAACGCGACCTTGTAGGGAATCGGGGAGGAGCCGGACAGACCGCGGGCGAAGGGGCTGGACCCCAGGGCGCCGATGTCCAGCGACTTGCCGATGAACGCCTGATTGACACTGGCACCGGAGTCGAACTTGATCCAGCTGATCTCGTACTCCGGCAGGGCCTTCTCCAGCAGCTTCTGGTTCTTCACCAGCAGGTCACCACTGGGAAAGGCGAAGTAGCCGATGCGCAGCCGCTTGGCCCCGCCCGCGCCCGCGGATCCGCCGTCGCCGCCGGAGCAGCCGGTGACGGCCGCGGAGGCCGCGGCCAGCACGGCGGCGAGCACGGCCCGGCGAGTCGGCCGGCGCGCGACGGGGCCGGTGGGAACTCGGGTCACCGATCGAGTCATTCGGAAGCCGTTTCTGTATGGATCCTGTATGGATCTGTATGGATGCGAGCGGGGATGCGAGTGGCATTGGGAGTGCGGAGGCTGGGGCCGGACGACGGATTCAGCGCGCCGGTCCGGTGATCTAGGCACGGCCGCGCCAGGGCACGGCGGCGCGTTCCAGCCGGAGCAGGAGGCCGTCGATGACGAGGCCGGAGAGTCCGATGGCGGCGATACCGACGATCACCACCGGGGTGTTGTTGTAGTTGGCGGCGTCCTTGACCATTCCGCCGATGCCGGGCAGTCCGTTGACCAGTTCGGCGGCGACGAGGGAGGAGTAGGCCACCCCCACCGCCAGCCGGATGCCGGTGAGCGTCTCCGGCAGCGCGGAAGGGACGATGACGTCTTTGACGAGGTCCCACCGCGACGCGCCGAGGGCACGGGCCGCCTCCAGCAGGCTCTGGGGTACGGCCGTGACGGCCGTGGTGGTGGACACCGCCACGGGCGGGAAGGCGGCCACGGCCAGCAGCGTGATCTTCGGCTCCTCGTTGATGCCCAACCAGACGATGAGCAGCGAGAAGTACGCCAGCGGCGGCAGGGTCCGCAGGAAGGTGATCCAAGGCTCGAACAGCGAGCGCATCCAGCCGACGGTTCCCATCACCAGGCCGAACAGCAGCCCGGCGACGATGCCGATGCCCGCTCCGATGCCGATGCGGCGCAGGCTGATGCCCAAGTGCTCGATCAGGTACGTGCCGTTGTAACCGCGCACCCCGTCGTGTGCCGTGGAGACGTCGATGAACGCGTCCCACACCGCGGCTGGTGGCGGAACGAGCGTCTCGCTCCAGGCTCCGCTCGCCGCCACCACCTGCCACCCGGCGAGAGACAGCAGGAGCGAGCCGAACGGCAGTCCGGCCCGGCGCAGCATCGCCCGGGTGACCCGCGCGCGGGGACGCTGACGCGGCGGCGGTGATGCGGCGGGCGGGTGGTCGGAGCCCGGTTCCGGCACGGTGGGGGCAGTGGGCATGGGTCGGCCTCCATGAGGGTGCCGGACATGAGCAGCTGACAAGGCCGGCAGATGGATCGGCAGATGGGGTCGGCAGATAGGGGTCGGCCAATGAGAGGCCGACCAATGGCATCGACCGCGAGAGACGGCTGTCCAGGGGGCGGCCAAAAGGTCAGCCGGAAGCTGGGGCAGCGCGACTTCGGCGAGCGGCGGAATCCGGGAGGCGCAGGAGCGCAGGAAGGCACCCTTCAGGGGTGCGGGATTCCCCGCCGGGTGATCTCACCGGACGGTGAACACCTCACGGACGCGAGGTCAGCAACAACACGAAACGGAGCGACGACACAGGTCGATGACCAGGCGCTGCACCAGGAGTTCGCGATTCACAGTGCATCTTTTTACAGCAGGAACCGTGTGCATCCAAGAGCAAGTCCATTGGCTGGAACGGCCGACCGGTCACGGCGGACGGCACGGCGAGCGTTCGCCGGCCCTCGGACCGGACGCGGATCACCGACGTTCGTCCGTCACAGGTGGTGCGTAGAGTCACGGCTCACTTATTCCGGTATCGAGCTCGTGAAGCGCGCGCAGGCCGACCTGCCCAGGGCCGCCGCCACGCTGTGTGGCTGACCCCCACCGTGACTCCTCAGCCGCTTCTCGTTCCGCCTTCCTGGCTTTCTGGCTTCCTTTCTTCCTCGCGTATCTGCTCTTTGGTGCTGTGAGTTCTTCGACGGTTGGTCGGTCCACCGCTCGGCGATGTCGATCGACGGGCCGACATGTGACAGCCACGCAAGACGGACCGGCGACGCCCGGGAAGACACGGGCGATGTTCCCCGTTGTTTCCCCGCGGATGCATCCCGGGCCATGGGCGGCCATTTGGGCGGGCCAGGGGCCGCGCCCACGTTGCTTTCGGGCGGATGGACAAGGTGAGGCCGTCAGTGACAAGTGCGAAAGGACGACGAACACGGCGGACATCGTGGAGACGGCGGCGCGCAAGGTCTTCGAGTGTTACGACGTGGACGGGGACGGTCTGGTCACCGCAGACGAGTACCGGAAGGTTGCGGTTCTGGGCAGCCATGAATCGCTGACTTCAACGGCCCCGCACGTGGCGAAACTGCCAGCGTAAGTGCACATGGCTGACGCCCTGCTCGGTGACGCTGGTGCTGGTGTTGGTGCCGGGCGGCCCGGCGAGCAGGGGACGGGTCTCATGAGGCGAGGCTGAGGCCGCCCGGCGGCTCCTGCAGCTTGAGCAGCCCTTGGGCGACCACGTCAGTATCGTCAGTGGGCGACTCCGTCCTCGGACACAGCCGTTGACGATACGGAGACGAGGGCCTCGACCTTATGGTCGCGGTCCTCGTTGGGTGTTCGTAGGTGATCTCGATGCCGAGGGCTTCGTAGCGGTGGTTTGTTAGGGCGGGGTCAGGTAGGGGTCGAGTCGTCGGCCGTGGTGGACGGCGTCGATCAGGTCCTGCAGTGGTGCCGGCGGGGGGCGTGCTGGACCAGGCTTTCCACCAGCGTTGCAGCATGATGGCCGGGGTGATCCAGCTGCGGACGGCCCGCAGAGTCTGTGGCCAGCGAGGCCGCTGGGGTGGGCGGGTGCCCCCTCTCTGACCCGGGCGGGTCGGCTGCCGGGGGCAGGCCGGCATGCCAGCAGAAGGAGAACGCGCAGTTGACCAGGGTCTGGTGGCGGCGGCGCATGGCGTGGGAGACGTGGGTGTTCAGGCGGTCCCACACCAGCACGATCGGTGCCCTGAGGAGCTGGTGGGCACCGTCGATCAGCGCGATGAAGTCCCGCTCGCCCAGGCTGCGGCGCTTGCCCCTGCCCGCCGGGTGCGCGATCAGCCGGTGGCACAGCCGGGCCCGGGAACCGGGCCGCATCGCGATTAGCCCGGCCACCGACAGGCGCCCCGAGCGCGGCCCGCTGACGGTCAGACCGGGGTGCGGCCGCGCCGGCCCCAGGTGCGTCCCCTGGGCGGCCGCCGGGTGAAACCCGCCTCGTCCTCGAAGCAGAGGTAGCCCCCGCCGGCCGGCCGGCCCCTTTCACCTCGTCCCAGGTCGCCTCCTCCCAGGCGGTCACGGCCGGCTCGTCGCGCTCGGCGAGCCGCCGCGCGGGAACCTGCGGGCTGAGGCCGAGCCGGTGCATCAGCCGCGTCGCCCCGGAGACGCTGTAGGAGACGTGGAACTTCCGCCCGATCAGCGTGGCCACCCGCGCGGCGGTCCACACCTGGTCCTCCACCCAGCCGTGCGCGGCCGGGCCCTGCTCCAGATACGCGGCCAGTCTCTCCAGGCAGCGCGTGGACAGTCGGCACCTCGATCCCGTCGGGCCACGGGAAGCCAGCGCCCGCACGCCGCCGTCCCGACACAGCTGATGCCACTGATAGGCCGACTTCCGGCTCACCCGGAGCTGCCGCGCGACCTCCGTCGGCCTGATGCCCCGCTCGAACGCCTCGGCGGCCTGCATCCGCACGGTCTCCCGGCGTCCGCGTCCCGCGGCGGTCAGCCCGCCCCCATCCGCATACCTCACACACCACGGAGTACAACCATCGCACCAGGCGAAGCAGGGACTTCCCTCAGCTTCACCCTAATGAGCCGGAGTCAGTAAGTCCGGAACACGGCCGTGCCAGATGTGGACCGCGCCGGTCACGGCGAGACGGCCGCGGTTGTGCTTCATAGTCCGGTCACTTTGATCGACGGAGGTTACGGCCTTCCCCATGAAGGGAGGGGAGTGGAATCCAGTGCCCGCAGCGACCGTCCCGTGCCTGCCGCGATGGCCGCGGTAACGGCGTCCCCCACTCTGAGCCGCACGGCTATGCCCGGGCTGTACCGCCCGTCACCGGGGACGGGGCCGGGGCCGAGGGGGCTGCGCGTATAGAGGCCGTATAGGGGGTGGCCGGGGAGTCCACGGAGCGCCACTCAAGCGGAGCAGCGACACACACGGAGCAGGGTCCATGCGCAAGGGAGGCGGCTCATGGCCGACGTCGATGTCCGAGTCCTCGCGAAGTCGGAGCTTCGAGCCGGGCAGGACTTGGCGAGAGCGGCGCACCACACCTCCCCGATCTCAGACCGCGAATGGGCGTACGCCCAGGACCTCCACGAGCCCGGACTGGCACTGGGCGCGTTCCTCGGCGCAGATCTGGTCGGCACGACCTTTCTCCTGCGCTCACGACTCGGGCTGCTCAACGGAGCGACCGTGCCCATGGCCGCCACGACCGGAATCGCCGTGCGTGGCGACCGTACCCGTCGTGGGATCTTCACCCGGCTGGAGCGCGAAAACCTGGACCTGGCTGTGGAACAAGGATTCCCCGTGGTCGGCAGCCGGGTGAGCGAGGCGACGATCTACGGCCGCTTCGGCCACGGGGTCGGCAGCACGGACCCGCGCAGTGCGGCTGTACCCGCACGAAGCCCGGCTGCGGCCCGAGGTGCCCGCCCACAGGGAGGTGCGGCTGATCGATGGCGAGACGTCCATCGGCCTGCTGCCTCGGCTGTACGAACGGCTTGGCCTCTACCGGCCCGGCGTGATCGAGCGTCCCGCGAGCTGGTGGAAAGCCAAGTGGGAGCCGCTGGTGCACTCGGGCAAAGGGGACGTGGTTGCGGTGCACTCGGGGCCGGACGGCGATGACGGCTTCGCCGTGTACCAGGCGATGCGCAGCGAGGACTCCGGTGCCCGGGTCACCCTGATGGTCACGGACTTTCACGCGGCGAACCCGCAAGCCGTCGCGGGCCTGTGGCGCTTCCTGCTGGATGTGGACCTGGTCGAGGAGGTGTGCGCACGCCGTCGGCCGACCGATGAGCTGGTGGAGGGGATGCTGGCGGACTGGAGGGCCTGCCGCACCCACTCCTTCAACGACGACCTGTGGCTACGCCTTGTCGACGTACCCAGGGCACTCGACGCACGCTCCTACCGCGACGGCGACCCCTTCATTCTGGAGATCACCGATGACCTCCTACCTGCCAACTCCGGAAGCTTCCGTATCGTGTTCGACGGTGTCGAACGAACAGGGAAACAGCCTCAACTCTCCATCATTGTCATGGCGTTGGCCATGGTCTAACTCGGCGGCACGAGTTTTACGACCCTGGCGGCCATCGGACTGCTGAGGGTGATTGACACCAAGGCACTGCCGAACGCGGACCGCCTCTTCGGCACAGACACGGCGGCGTTCTGCGGAACGACGTTCTGACGCACTATGCCTCGGCCGCGGAGCTCGGACTGGCGCCCCGGCGGGACCGGAACCGGGACGCGGCGCCGCTCCATCAAGTCGCGGTGCCCGCGCGGCACGGTGTCGGGCCGGACCAGTAGCTGTAGCCGGCGCAGGACCTGGCAGGGCAGGGGTGTCAGCAGGGCGGCAAGGAACACTCGGTCTTGCGAAGCAAGCTTCAGGTGGGTTTGCGCCGAGCTGCCGCTCGAGGACGGTGACCTGGTGGCGTGAGGCGAGGATCTCCGCGTCCTTGTCGCGGTCGCTCATCGGCAGCAACCGTAGCGCGGCGTACGAGTCGGTGACGGTCGGGCAGGCGAGACGAAGCAGCACGAGTGCTCATCCTGCCGCACTGTCGATGGCGCTCCTGAGCTGCATGGATGACATTTCCGGCAGGCGCGGAGCCCGCCGACCGATCAGGCCCGACCACTGATCCGGCACACCGCGCGGAGCGCAGCAGCCTCACGTGTAGGAGCATGTCATCGCATTTCGGGCACTTGGCCAAATGATCTTATAGATCTCGATCAAAAGTGGCATGTACGGGCGGCTCTCTTGTTTGATGTCTCGTCTATGCAGATGTGAAGCCTCTGTGTAGATGTACAGAGAGTTGAGAAGAACGTGAGATGCGAGAAGGGGAGACGGACGAGTCCGTCTCCTGGGGGGACTCCCGGACCGTCCGGGAGCCTGAGGTGGGCAGTCCTCGGTCTGGCCACTGCTCTGGTTGCGCAGACGGCGCTGATGTCCGTGGGTTCGGGCGCCGCGTTCGCCGTGTCCGCCGCGGCGGTGTCCGGTGAGGCCACGGACGTACCGACGAAGGCCGAGTCGGCTGCTTCGTCGGCCGGTTCGGTGGCTGTGGCGCTGCTGATGGCGCGGTCGCAGGACCGGAAGATCGAGGTGAGCTCGGAGCGTACGGCGGACTCGACCACATGGGCGCTGCCCAGCGGTGAGTTGCAGACGTCCGCGTACGCCGGGCCGATCCGGGAGCAGGTCGCCGGAGAGTGGCACGACATCGATACGTCCCTGTCGGACACCGGTGCGAACCTGGAACCGAAGGTGGCCGCGGCCGACATCGAGGTGTCGGACGGTGGTGACACGAGGCTGGCGTCGGTGTCGAAGGGGAACAAGTCCTTCGCGCTGGGCTGGGACGAGAAGCTGCCCGAGCCGGAGGTCAAGGGGGACACCGCTTCCAACGACCTGGGAAAGGGCCAGACCCTGACGGTGACCGCGCTGTCCCAGGGCTTCTCCCAGAACGTGCTGCTGGACGAGGCCCCGGACCGGCAGCTGTCGTACCGGATTCCGGTGAAGCCGGACGGGCTGGAACTGTCCAAGGCCGGCTCCGGCCGCCTCCTGATGAAGGACGACGCCGGGAAGCTGGTGGCCGAGGCACCCGCTCCGATGATGTGGGACTCGTCCAGGGACAGTGCCGCCGGTGAGTCCAGGCATCAGGCGAAGGTCGACACGCGCGTCGAGACCGCCGACGACGGTTCCCAGACGCTGGGCTGCGGTAGCCGAGGCTGCTGTGCAGCCGGTGCAGGTTGTACCAGCCTTCGATGAAGTCGAAGATCGCGGTGCGGGCAGCGGCCCGGCTGGGCCAGGCAGCGGTGTGGGCAGTTCCCGTTTGAGGGTGGCGAAGAACGACTCGGCGAGTGCGTTGTCCCAGCACTGTCCGGTGCGGCCGACGGAGAGGCGGACGCCGAACGTCTTGGCCAGGGTGCCGAAGTGTCGGCTGACGTACTGGCAGCCGCGGTCCGAGTGAAAGATCACCGGCCGGTTGGGCCGACGCCGCCGGCAGGCGGTGCTGAGGGCGTCGGCGACCAGTTCGGTGCGCAGGTGGCCGGCGGTGGACCAGCCGACCACGCGGCGGGAGGCGATGTCGATGACGGTGGCCAGATAGAGCCAGCCCTCCGCGGTGGGGACGTAGGTGATGTCACCGCACCAGCGGGTGTCGAGGCCGCCTGGGTCGGGAGCGAAGTCGCGGGCGAGGAGATCGGGCCGGGAGGCGGCCCGCGGGTCGGGCACCGTGGTCGGCCGTCGTCGCCTGCGGTGCCGCCCCTGCAGCCCGGCCTCGCGCATCAGCCGGGCGATGCGGCGGCGGCCGCAGTCCTCGCCCTGCCGTCGCAGGACAGCGTGGATGCGCGGGGCCCCGTAGGCTCCGCGCGAGTGCGCGTCGACTGCGGTGATCTCCTCGGTCAGCTCGGCATCGCGGACCGCCCGCGGGCCGGGCCGGCCCGTGCGGCGGGCGTAGAAGGCGGCTCGGGAGACCTCAAGCAGTTCACAGGCGCGTTGGACGCTGTGACCGCCTCGCTTCTCCGCCTCGATGAACGGGTGCACCGGCACCGGGTCTCCTGGGCGAAGAAAGCCGTGGCCCGCTTGAGGATCTCCACGTCCTCCCGCAGCCGGCGGTGCTCCCGCCGCAACATGGCCAGCTCCTGACGTTCGCCGCTGGTCAGTCCGTCGCGCTCGCCCGCGTCGACCTCGGCCTGGCCGACCCACAGCCGCACCGCCGTCTCGGTCAGATCGAAGTCCTCGGCGACCTGGCCGACACAGCGGTCACCACGCCGGCACAGCTCCACCATCTCGGCCTTGAACTCCGGCGTGAACGAACGACGGGGCCGAGGCTTCTTCTTCGCCATGCTCTCCATGATGGACATCCCTCCGGGGCAGAACCCCTGTCCTCGGATGTCCGTCAAAGCGGATCAGGCCCAACCGACACCTGACCCGGCCACACAGTGCGCATTCATGGACCGCGGAGCGTTCGCAGCAGGCACCGCCTGCGGCGTCCGTCGGGCGTCCTGTTACGTCCGGGCACAACGGCCGAGCAAAAAGGGCTTGTCGCGGCAGTTGTGGCCGTGCCATCCTGCGCCCCATGACCAAGAGAATCGAGTCCGTCGTCCGCCGGTGAGCGAGACGCCCGGGACGAAACAGCCCGGACTCCCATCCGTCGCCCTGTTCGACCACGCCCTCCGACTGCACCGGCAAGCCCCGGACAAGCCTCTCGCACGCGGTGGCGAACCGTTTCCCGACGACGCGTTGCATGACCATCGGTCCCGACCCGAACCGCCGGAGGACCGGGACCTCGAAGGCCGGGAAGCCGCGTCCGTTCTGGCCGCGTATTTCGCCCGCCCGTCAGCTCACCCCAGTGAGCTGGCCGATGCCTTCCATGACATCCACGTTCCGCTCGGCCCCAATGAGCACGTCACCGCCGTGGCCGAGCTGGCGGGCAGGGACCGCGTTCGCCGAACGGGCCGGTGGCTGGTTCGACACGGGAGTGATCAATGCGCGGTCACCGTGGGGCTCGCCCTGATCGCTGCTGTCGGCACCGTCGAGGACATCCCGTCGATCCAGACGATCGGGCTGCTGTCCCGCCACTTCGGCCACCTGGCAGCGCACGCGCTCGAACGGCTTCCGGGAGGCACCGGGGCCTTGTTGTGGCTCGCCGACCGGGTCACCGGCTGGGGACGCGTCTACGTCGTCGAAGCCCTATGCCGGATGGACGACCCAGTTGCGCGGCCATGGCTGCTTCGCAGGGCCTGCGATGGCGACTTCCTCAACGCATACTTCGCCGGCAAGGTCGCCACGGTGGCGCAACTCCATGAGGCACTGGGGGAGCTTGACATCGACAGCGAGATGGCTGACCACGTCGGGCGCCTGCTTGTCAGCATGAGCGATTGCGCAGGGATGGGACTCACCCTCGCTCGCTACCCTCACGCAGGAAAGGTCCTGGAAGCGCACGCTCGCAGCGTGGGTGCACTGGGCCCGACGATCGAGCGGTACTTCACGGTCGCCCTGCTCGCGCAACACCTGACTGCAGAACCTCCCGAGGCTGCCGGGTGTACCGCAGAACAGCAGGCAGCGCTCCGGACGTCGTACATCTCCGTGCTCGACCGCGGAGAATGGACCCAGGTCGCTGTCGCCGGCCTCGCGGCCGAAGACAACCGGATGCGCTGGCTCGCGAATCACAGAGCACCGCAACTGAGACTTCGCGCGTTCCCCGATCGACTTCCACGTCTCGAGGATCAGCGCAAGTGACAGGGGCCCGCACCGCTGCGCCCATCGGAAGCGCATTGCAGGTGGAAGCCGACAACGACCTCGGCCAGGGCGACGGGCTCACGGCCCTCCGGCCGACTCGGGCTGCGGCAGCGGCCATGCGTCGATCAGGCGACCCAGCCGCGCAGCACAGCGCTGGGGGGCTCGGGGCCGGGCCCGCAGCCGCCGGCCGGGGCGGCTGCTGCCGCCGTGCACCTCAACGAGGCCGGCGAGGCGTCCCGTGCCCCAGCCGACGCGGCAGCGTCCGGGAAACGTGCCGAGAGCGGCCGCGCTCCGTTCGGCACGTGCATATGGGAGGGGCACCCGCGGTATCGGAGGGCGCGCCGGTGAAGTCAGTGCCCTCACCCGTGCGACCAGGGTTGAGTGCGGTGTCCGATGCGCAGGCAACGCCCGCCGCGCGCCCAGCCCCCGCCGTGGCGTGGAACGACCCCAGTGGTCAGTGACCTGAGTGTACCCAGCATCTCAGAGGACAGCAAACCAGGGCGGTCAAGTAAGTACCTTCGGTGGCGGCGGCGTATGACAAGCGCTGTCAGTGGTGGGTGGCAGCATCACAAGCATGACGGGAACCACAACATTCGACTGGCGGCCCTTTCTCCTCAAGTGGAGCGGGGAGTGGGCAGACGGCCTGCCGGAAGGTAAGACCCGGAGCGAGGAAGACGAGGCCGCCCGGCAAGCGCGGTGGCTGGGATTCGCGCCCGCGTCCGAGGAACGGATCGCGGCCATGGAGGAGCGCCTCGGCCGCCGGATGCCCCCGTCGTACCGGCAGTTCTTGAAGGTGAGCAATGGGTGGCGGCACGCGGGCGGCTTCGTGTCGCTGCTGGCGGGCACCGCGGACGCGCGCTGGCACGACAACGCGTCCGGACTTGCGGACATGTTCGAGGAGCACTTGGACAAGGACGCCGGGCCGAAGGAACGGCGAGAGGCGGACATCTGGCGGCGCGGGCTACAGCTCGACGTCGAGTCCGACATCACCCACGTCCTGATGGACCCCCAGGATGTGGACGAGGACGGTGAGTGGGCCGTGTACACGTGGGCGAGCTGGCGGACCGAGCCACCCAAGCGGCACGCGAACTTCTTCGAGTTCATGCGGGACATGCACCGGGAGTTCCACAGCCTGCGGGCGCGGTCGGGCGACGGGGGTCCGGTGTTCGCCAACGACACGACACGCCGACTGGACGCCCAGGTGGAGGACGCCCGGCTGGAGGCGCTGCGCGGCGGCTGGGAACGGGCCGGGAAGGCTTTGGACGAGGCCAAGGGATACAGCAGACCGCGGGCCGCCGGGCTGGGCGACCAGATCCGCCGTCTGCTCGGACAGACCTACATGGTGTACTTCGAAGGCCTGGTGACTGATCCACGTTACGCGTCCGAGCTGCTGCCACCGCTGATCGCCGAGCACGCGGCGCGCTCGCACGGGGACGACTCCACGCTCGGGTACCACCTGCGCGGCGCCGACGACGCCCTGGTGTCACTGGCCCACGCGACGCTGCAGCAGGTGCGTGACGGCACGTACCGGTACACGGCGCCCGGGCCGTTCGGGAAGGCGGTCGAGCGGGCGCGGGAGCTGGCGCGGTGGGGAGACACCGACGGGGCGTGGCGGACACTGATGGACGCGCTGCCCCTGTGGGAGCCGCTGGGGCCGGACCACCTGGCTCCGCTGGGCTGGGTGGTCGACCCCGTGCTCGAGCCGCTGCTGACCCCGGAGCGTGGCCGTGAACTGCTGTCCACTCCACGGGGCGGGCAGACGGGTGCGGCACCGGGCCCGACGGCCGGTCTCGACCCGGACGGACTGGCGTGGCTCGCCGAGCCGGACCGGGGCAACAACCGCACCTCCTACCGGTTCGTCCTGGTGGAAGGGGTGGAACCGCAGGAGTTGCCCGGGCGTCTCGCGGACGGGGACGGCACCCGGCTGGACGAACCGATGACGCTCTGGGAGGCGCGCCACCGATCGCTCCGGGGCCGGCGAGAGTTCACGTCCTACGACGACAGGGCTCTCATGGCGGTCGGCCGGGCCGGCAGCGGCTGGAGCTTCGCCTTCGACGGGGATCCCGCCCCCTTCGACGGGCGGCGGCTCGTCTCCCCGGCGGCGGCCGCCGCTGCGGGCACCCGTGCCGTGGTGGTGTGGAGCGGCCTGAGGACGTGGCACGGGGAGCCGTCCTTCCACCTCTCGGTGGCACAGGACGGTGCCGAGCAGTACGCCTTCACGTATGCCGACGGAGAGATCCGGCGGACCGGGGAGATACCACGCGCACTGGAACCGCACCGGTTCTTCGATGCCTTGGAGGACGCCGCCGAAGCGGAGCGGCCGCTGCTGGAAGCGGTGGCCGGTGAGTTCGGGGTCGGCCTGCCCCGTCACGCGCTCTCGCACGGACGGCTGCACACGTTCACCACCCGCTCCTGGAAACGGCCGCCCGAGGACGGAGAGACGTACGCGGTGATCCGCCTGGGCTCGGAAGCCGCGCCCCAGGCGGACAGCGAGCAGAGAGAGGACGACGGGCCAGGACTCGCGTAGAGAATGCCCGAAGCGGGCGAACTCTCGCGGCGGTAACGGCCACATCGAACTCGCGGTTGGAGTGTCAATACCGCAGCGCTATGTGTCCGGCCCGGCCGTTCACGGAGAACGAGTACCTTGCCAGTGACACCATCTCTCCAGCTGGCGAGCCTGATTGAGATGAGCGGTGTTCAATAACCGATCGGTTGTTGGACAGTAGCGTCCGGCCGGCGACACGCCGGGCCGAAGCCGATTTTCCGGTGTCCACCAAGGGTGTTCAACAACTCGCGGCGTCCAACAACGGCCCAGAACCGTCTTCTGTACGGTTCCACGCATGACGACTACCGCTGAGTCGGCCGACACGGACAGCCCGCTGGACGCCATTCCAGTGAACCCCTCCGGCGCCGGGGTCGGCTACGGGCGCGTGTCGACCAAGGGCCAGCTGCTCGACCGGCAGATCGCGGCCCTGACGAGGCATGCCTGGCTGATCCAGAACAAGTCGACGGTCAAGGGAAGCGGCAAGGACCGCTCCGACCCGCTGCAGTACCTCGCGAGGAAGGAGCGCAACGAGTGGTCGTACGAGCGGAAGGACAACCGTGACAAGGTGATGCGCCCCAAGTCGCGCTCCAAGCGGACCGACGGCTGGGTGCCGGACAAGCCGTTCCTCCAACACCCGTGGACGGCTCTGCACCCGGAGATCACCGAAGGGGCCGCCGAGGCGGTGTCCTGCGACGAGTTCCCGTTCTCCTCCACCTACCAGTCACCGGGGGTTCCGGCGGCGAACGACGGACAGAACCCGGCCGGTCCGGACGGCGGCGGCGAGTGCATCCAGACCGTCGCGGCCAGGACGGACGACGGCAGCGAACACCTTCTGGACGACACCCGGTACGACGCGCCGACGTTCGAAGAGAACTGCGGCCGGTCGTCCATGTCCCTGAAGGTCAACTCCGGTTCGATGAACCTGGACAACTTCTACGAAGGGTTCCTGAAGAAGTTCCGGACGATCGACGAGGACGGGTACACCCTCGGCCCGGGCAATGCCTGGTTCAAGGGCTGCGACACCACCAAGGCTGACCTCGTCTGCACGATGGCCAAGCCCTGAGTACCGGGCCGGCCGGCGCCGGGCCCCGGCCCGGTGCCGGCCGGCCGCGTTCAGTGAAGTGGCACCCAGTCGTCGGCGGCCCGCGTGAGCCACGGGCTCTCCGGGTCGTCCCAGACCAGGCAGCCGTAGACGATGCCCGGCACCTCCGACGAGCCCATCAGATCAGCGGGCCCCGCGGTCAGGGTGCGGTGAACGGCCGTCAGGTAGGCGGCGATCGACGGGTAGCGCGGAGCGTCGATCCCCTCGGGGAGTTCCCAGGAGCCGACGCCGTCGGGGCCCGCGTAGTGGCCGGACTCGGGCCCGGCTTCGTCCCGGGTGAGCCAGGGAACGACCGGCGCGCCCCACCCGTGGTCATCGCCGAGAAACACCGCGGACATCGCCTGCCCCGGACTGAGGACGACTCCGCCCGGGAGGAAGGCCCCCGAGGCGACCTCCTCCTGCTCGTCGCCTTCGATCCCCTGGTGCTCCACCCCACCGCAGAGCCGCCACAGCGCCGTCAACCCGGCAGGCAGTCCGTACCCGAGGCGTTGCCTCAACTGACCGTCCGCCGCGGCGATGTCCTCCTCCGGCACCGGTGGCAGCAGGGAGGCGTACGACGTGGGCGCGTGCTCCGCCAACCAACGGGTGAGAGCGTCCCACGCCTCGGCGAGGGCTTCGTCCTCAGGGTTTCGAACCGGCATTCGCCCACCGTAGCGACGGATGAGAACGTGCCGCCCGACACGCCCGCCCCGCATCCTCGTTCGGGCGCGGGGCGGGCGTGCCCGGTGGCATCCGCGTCAGGACCGGCCCGCCACCGGCAGGTCCGCCTTGTCGGCCTCCTCTGCCGCCGCCCGCTCGCGCGGACCCCGGGTGCCCCGCGTCGTCGCCACACCGAGCAGTCCCACCAGACCGATGACCACGTAGAACCGGGCCGGGCCCGCCCAGTCGAACGTCTCCGCCAGCAGCACCGCTCAGGGCGCCGGGTCCGGGCGGCCGCCGCGGCGCAGTGCGCGGGCGCACCACCCGATGACCGCGGCGTTCACCAGTGCCCCGAGAACGACGGCGGCGATGAGCATCGCGAGGCTGTCCGGCAGCATGAGCAGCACGAAGCTGACCGGGGCGGTGGCGAGCAGTGGAATGACCACCGCCATGGACGACTCGCCCGAGCTGTCGGCGGCGGTCACCACGAGCGCCCACACGAGCAGGGCGGCACAGACCGCGACATAGGCGAGGGCGAAGATGTTGCCGGCCGCCGCGTGGCGCAGGCGGCGGGGAAAGGACCGGCCGGGATCGGTCACGACGGTGGGCTCCTCTTGCGATGGTCGTGGTGCCGGGTGTCAGAGGTGGCTGCCGGGCGGGTTCGGGCGGGCGAGGCCGAGGTCGTAGGCGAGGATCGTCGCCTGGACCCGGTCGCGCAGTCCGAGCTTGCGCAGCAGCGCGTTCACATGGGACTTCACGGTGCCGACGGTGATGCCGAGCTGTTCGGCGATCTCGGCGTTGGTGAGTCCGGACGCGACCAGGGTGAGGACGTTCCGTTCTCGGCCGGTCAGGCTGTCCAGCTCACGGGGGGTGCTCCCGGTCCGGGTGCCGGCGACCGCTCCGGACGCGTAGTGGCCGATGAGCCGGCGGGTCGCGGACGGGGCGAGCACGCTCTCCCCGGCGGCCACCACCCGGATGCCGTGCAGCAGCTCGGAGGCGTGTACGTCCTTGAGGAGGAAGCCGGAGGCGCCGGCGCGCAGTGCGTCGAAGACGTACGCGTCGAGGTCGAAGGTGGTCAGCACCAGGACACGGGGTGCGTCCTGCGGGCCGGTGATGATCCGGGTGGCGGCGATGCCGTCCAGTTCGGGCATCCGGACGTCCATGACGATCACGTCGGGGGCCAGCTCTTCGGCGAGCCGTACCGCTGCGGCGCCGTCGGCGGCCTCGCCGACGACCGTCATGTCCTCCTCCGCGTCGATCACGGCGGCGAACCCCGCCCGTACGATGCCCTGGTCGTCGGCGACCAGCACCCTGAGGCTCATCGTCTTTCCTTCTTCTCGTCGTCCTGCTCGGCGGCCGGGTCCGCGGCGAGGGGCAGCCGGAGGCGGACCGTGTCCGCCGGAATGGTGGTCAGTGTGCCGTCGAGCGCCGCGGCCCGCGCCGCCAGCCGTTCCCGTACGGCGGGGCGGAGGGCACGCGGCACCCCGGTGGCCGTGATCGTCAACATACCGTCGCAGGCGTCGACCTCCAGCACCGCGGGTTCCTCACCGCCGGCCGCGAGCACCGTCTCGGCGGCGTGGTAGGCGGCCAGGTCCACGGCGGTGGGCAGTCGTTCCGGCACGCGGTCGGTCAGCCGTATCTCCACCTCGCGGCCGGTGGCCCGGCACTGGCGGGCGAGCAGGTCGAGTGCCTGCAGGGTGGGCTGCGGCCGCCGTCGGTGCTCCGTGTCGCCCGTGTCGCCCTGCTGGACCGCGTCGAGCAGGGCGCGCATCGCGGCCAGGGCCTCACGGGCGCGTTCGGCGGTCTCGTCGAGCCGGCCCTCCTCCGCCTCCGCGACCATGTCGGCGGTGCGCGCCAGCACGGTGGTCTCCAGTCCGGCGGTGATCCGGCGGCGCTCGGCCCACGCGTCCCGGACCGCTTCCTCGGTCCAGGTCGCGAGGCGTTCCTCCCACCCGGCCCGGACGGCCCGGTCGCGCCTGCCGCGCAGGGCTCCGCCCAGGCAGGCCGCGCCGACCGCCAGGGATGCCGCGGCGGCCGCCCCCACGGCGACCGCCCAGGCGGGCACCGACGTGCCCCGGTCCAGGACGGCGGTGGTCGCGGCCGCCGCGTGCACCGCCACGGCCGCGACCGGGCGGACCGGCAGGGGCAGGCGCCGGCCGTCGGCAGGGGTCGGGGCGGCGGCGGTGCCGGCCGCTTCCGTGGCGAGCGCCGCGCAGGTGGCCAGCATGCTCAGTGCGGGCGGGAGGACGACCGGACCGGTGTAGTCGCCCGCGGTCATCGCCACCGGCCAGAGCAGAGCCGTGCCGAACAGGACGCCTTGGGCGGCGCGCGGCGCCCGGCGCCGCCACAGGAGCGCGACCGCCTGTGCCGCGGCCAGCAGGGCGAAGAGTACGCCCGCGGACACCTGCGGCCCGCTCGACGTGGGCTCCGCCCGGATGACCAGCACCGGCAGCAGCGGTTGCAGGACAAGGCCGGCGGCCGCCGTCACCTGCGCCAGGCGGTGACTTCGCGGGACGGACTGCTTGACCGGGGCGGCGGTCCGGCCGGGCAGGACCGCGCGCACCTCCCAGCCGCCCTGCGCCGTCGGGCCGGTCGTCAGGGTGCCGCCCGCCTCCCGTACCCGCGACCGCAGGAAGCCCTGGCCGCGTCCCCCGCCGAGGCCCGCGCCGTGCGCCACCGCACCGGGACGCGGCGCCCCGCTGGTGACCACCACGTCCGTGCGGGTGTCGCCGTACCGGCACAGCACCCTCGTCGGCGCGCCGGGGGCGTACCGTGCCACGTTGGTCAGCGCCTCGCGCACGACGCCGTAGGCCGCGTCCGCGACGGCGCCGTCCGGCAGGGGGTCGATGTCGCAGTCCACTTGATGGCCCAGCCGGCGGAACCCCGCGACCAGATGCAGCAACCGTTCCTCCGGCGACGGCTCCTCCGCGCGCGAGGGCGCCGGCGCCCGGACCGCGCCGAGCGCGCGAGTGACCTCACGGCCGGTCTGGGCCGCGAACCGGAGTGCCTCGGCGACGAGTTCGGGACGGCGGTCGCGCAGCCCCAGCGCCGCGCCCGCCGTGACCACCACGGCCGTCAGATGGTGGGCGCTGACGTCGTGCAGCTCCCGTTCCATGCGGCGCCGTTCGGCCGCCGGGAGCCGGTGGCGCTCGGCCTCGGCCCGCTGCAGCAGGTGTCCGGCCGCTCGTCGTGCGCGACGGGCCCGCCGTACCAGCAGGCCGGCACCGCACGTGGCGGCGTACAGCAGGGCGGTGAGCACGAGATCGAGTCCGTCTCGGTCCCTGAGCCCGTGCAGGCTGAGACCGTACAGGACCTGCCAGAGGGCGAGCGCCACCGCGCACAGCACGGTGGTGAAGGTGTCGCGTTCGGTCGCCACGGTGAACAGGGCCAGTGCGACACCCGCGGTGCCGAGTACCGCCACCGCCCCGGTGGGCAGGGGCCCGGCACCCAGCGCACACGCGGCGGCGACCAGGACGAGGGTGGTCACCGGGCGGACACGGCGCAGGACGAGTGCGGCCGTCACCGGTCCGGCGACGAGGGCCGCGACGAGCAGGGCGGACGCGGGCGGGGCGGCCCCACGCACCAGCGCCGCCCCGGGCCACACCGCGGCCTGGGCGCCCATCAGGAGACTTGGCAGGAGTCGATCGTCGGTTCGATACATGGCGGGCCAAGGCTATGGCCACGGGCCGGTGGCCCGGCTCCGGCTGCAGGCTGATTCGGTTCTCTTACCTGGGGTGCAGACGCGACGGTGCGGCCGGAAGGCGGACGGCTCGGCTGCGTTCTCCATCTCAGGTTCAATGCGGTGGTCATCCGGCAGTCCGAGGACCGCGCACCGCCCCGGCCATAGGCTCGATCACATCGAGGAAACGACCGGCCACCGGTTCCACCAGCGGGTCTCTCGTTCTGTCCCACGTGTCGCTTCCCGTTCCCGTCCGCAGGTGCACCGCACCTGCTTCCACACGCATCACAGGGGGATGTCCCATGTCCAAGCGCGTTCTCGTCCCGTCGCTCATCGGCACCGCGGTCCTCGGCGGAGTGGCCGCCGGCGGCCTCGCCATGGCCTCGACCGCCACGGAACCCGCCCTGGAGAACGGCTCGGCCCGTTACGTCGCTCCGTCCGGCGGCAGCACGGGTTCGTTCACCTTCACCGCGGACGTGAGCGACGACTCGGGCGTCCGGGGTCTGGAGGCCCTTGTGTGGCCCGCGAGTTCGAAGCTCGATCCGACCGCGGCGGAGCTTCGGCACGCGGACAGCGCCACCTGCCGGAGCACCACGGCCGGGACGTCCCGCTGCACCTACACGCTGAAGGCCACGACGGAGGAGGCGGCCGGGCTGGACCGGGGCACCTGGTACGTCTCGGCCCTGGTGACCGCCGAGGACGGGGGCACGACGTTCGTGTCCCGCGCCGCCGCCTTCGACGTGCCGCGCTGATCCCATCACCGCGGCCGGGCGCCCGGCGAGGCACCCGGCCGCGGTACGCGAGCCGGCTCCCCGCCCGGCACCGAGGTCTGACTTCGGGAACGGCATCGGCACGTCCGCGGAGCAGCACCGTTCAGCCGTCCTGGGAGTCGCGGCGTCCCGCGTGTCATCACGCGCCCGGCCCCAGCGGCCGCCACCAACACACCCCGGGCGCGCCGTCATCACAGCGCGCGCCCATCGAGAAGGCCGGCCATCACCGGACACGGCCGGAGCGGAGTACGTCATGGTCACCGTCGAAGGAACGAGCACGGCCCGGTTCGAACCGGTCCGAGCAGCACTGGCAGCACACATCGAGTCCGGCGATGAACTGGGCGCATCGATCGCCGTCGACGTCGACGGAGTCATGGAAGTCGACATGTGGGGCGGGCACGCCGACACCGCGCGAACCGTTCCGTGGAGCCGGGACGCGCTGGTCAGCCTGTGGTCGACCACCAAGACCCTCAGCAGTCTCGCGGCCCTCGTCCTCGTCGACCGGGGGGAACTGGAGCTGCATCGTCCGGTCGCGGAGTACTGGCCCGCATTCGCCGCCCAGGGCAAGCAGGACATCGAGGTACGGCACGTCCTGTCACACACCGCGGGGCTCTCGGGCTGGGAGCAGCCCTTCACCATGGACGACCTCTGCCACTGGCCGACGGCGAGCGCCCGACTGGCCGCCCAGGCACCCTGGTGGAAACCGGGAACCGCCGCGGGCTACCACATGCAGACCCAGGGACAGCTGGTGGGAGAACTCGTCCGGCGGGTCAGTGGCCGTACCCTGACCGAGTTCGTCGACACCGAGATCGCCGGACCGCTGGGCGCCGATGTCCAGATCGGCGCGCGGGAGGCCGACTGGCCGCGCATCGCCGCACTGGTGCCGCCCGCACAGCTGCCCGGAATACTGGCCGATCCCGCCCCCGAGGCCGTCTTCACCAGGACGTTGCTCGGAAGCCCCGCCCGGGACGAGCACGTCGACACCCCGCAATGGCGCCGCGCCGAACTGGGGGCCGTCAACGGACACGGCAACGCACGCGGCCTGGCCCGGGCCCTCTCGGTGATCTCACGACGCGGCACGGCGAACGGCCACCGGCTCCTCTCCCCGGACACCGTGGACAGGATCTTCGACGTGCAGGCCGACGGGGTCGACCTGTTCCTGGGCGTTCCCGTGCGCTGGGGCATCGGCTACGCGCTCGCCGACCCGAGGACGATGCCGCACATGCCCACCGGAACGATCTGCTTCTGGGTCGGCCGAGGCGGCTCCGTCGTCATGATGGACCTCGACCGGCGCATCACGTTCGCCTACACGATGAACCGGCTGGGTGACGGGATCCTCGGCTCGGAACGCACCCACAGCTACATCCGGCACGTCTACGAATGTCTCGGCACCGCCGCCGACTGAAGCCTGGCCGCCCCGCCCGCGGGCTTGTCCGTACCGGAGCGGCGGGCAGCGACGAGACGACACTCATGTGCTCGGTCCGCGGCCACCGACACATTGCACTTACTGACTTACTGACTTACTGACTCACCCGTTCACGCAGCACGCATCGAAAGGCAGAGACCGCCATGCCGTTCATCACCGTCGGCCAGGAGAACACCACCGACATCGAGCTGTACTACGAGGACCACGGCACCGGCCGGCCGGTGGTCCTCGTCCACGGCTACCCGCTCGACGGCCACTCCTGGGAGAAGCAGTCCGCCGCCCTGCTCAGGGCCGGCTACCGCGTCATCACCTACGACCGCCGCGGCTTCGGCCGCTCCTCCCGGCCCACCACCGGCTACGACTACGACACCTTCGCCGCCGACCTCAACACCGTTCTGGAAACCCTGGACCTGAACGACGCCGTCCTCGTCGGCTTCTCGATGGGCACCGGCGAGGTCGGCCGCTACCTGGGCACCTACGGCTCCGCCCGCATCGCCAAGGCCGCCTTCCTCGCCTCCCTCGAGCCGTACCTGCTCAAGACCGACGACAACCCCGGGGGTGTCGACGGCGCCGTATTCGAGGGCATCGAGCAGGCCGTCACCGCCGACCGCTACGCCTACTTCACCTCGTTCTACCGGGACTTCTACAACCTCGACGAGAACCTCGGCACCCGCATCAGCGAGGAGGCCGTCCGCAACAGCTGGAACGTCGCCGCCGGCGCCTCCTGGTATGCCTCCCTGGCCTGCGTGGCGACCTGGACCACCGACTTCCGCGCCGACATCGCCAAGATCGACGTACCCGCGCTGATCCTGCACGGCACCGCCGACCGCATCCTGCCCATCGAAGCCACCGGTGACCTCTTCCATCAGGCGTTGCCGCAGGCGGAGTACGTCGTCGTCGACGGAGCGCCGCACGGTCTGCTGTGGACCCACGCCCAGGAGGTCACCGATGCCCTGCTCGCCTTCCTGGCCAAGTGACCGGCCACGGCGGGCCCCGCTCGCCGGACGATGAACCACACGCGCCCCGTCACCGTTCCCGCGGTGGCGGGGTGCCGTCGTCGTCGCCGGAGACCCGTGGAGGCCGTGGAGGCCGTGGAGGCCGTGGAAGGAGACGTACCAAAGCCTTCCGCAGTGGGCGGTTCAGCGTGTGACGCAGAAGACCCCTGAGGAAAAACCGTGCGGACGGGACGGTGTCTGGACGGTGTGAGCTCAAGACAGAGGACGGCAGCCGCCATGGGCGGTGTGGACGAGGAGCGCCTCATGCGGCTCGTCGCCGAGGGAGACCGCGCGGCGTTCGAGGAGCTGTAGCGGCGTACGTCACCGTGGCCGGCGGCGCGGTTGCGTCGCCGCTGCGCCGACGGGCAGATCGTCGCCGAGGTCGTGCAGGAGACGTACCCGGCGCTGTGGCGTGCCGCAGGCGCGTTCGCGGGGGCGGCGGTCGGAGGGACGGCCGTGGGCTGGTTGTGGACCATCGCCGCGCGCGCCGTCCGGTCGATGCCTTCCGCGGACGGGCGCACTACGCCCGGCCGCCCGCCGCGATGACCGCCGCAGCCGTTGTGCCGGCGGCCGAGGAGGAGGTGCTCGCGGCGACGGCCGGCGGCGACGTCGGGGACGCCTTGAACCGGCCCGCTCCGGAGTTGCGGGACGTATCGCAGGCCATGGTGCTCGACGGACTGTCCGTCCGGGAGACCGCGGCCCTGCTCAGGGTGCCCGAGGCACCGTCAGGACACGCGCCGGGCGTGCGCGGATCGCGATGCGGGAGGCTCTGTCATGAGCGCGGAACACGTGTCCGAGCGGCTGATCGGCCGTTACGTACGCGGCGACACGGGGATCGCGGCTGACGAGGTGTGGGCCCTGGAAGCCCGAACCGGCCTGCGAGACCACGGCCCGGCCGTCCCCCTGGACGCGGACGTGGGGAGAGGAGCCGGGAGCCGGTAGGCTTCTTCACCTGGAAAGTGCCTCTGGATTCAGCGGAAACAAGGACCTGGACAATCCTATTCTTGCTGGTCAGAGGCACTTTCTGTTTGTGTGACCGCCCGCCGGACAGCCCGCTTCATGAAAGCGCGAGGTCAGAGACGATGCAGCGGCAGGCACGGGCAGTCCAAGGTCACAGGCGTAGAGAACTCCATGATCACGGACGTCCGTGCCTGCTCCATATCGGCCTCCGCCCAACAGACGAGACGTCGGAAACCGGGCATCAGTCGACTGCGCCGAAGCCCTGGTCCCGACCCTGGTCCTGCTCGCGCAGACGCACGACGGCGAAACCGAACTGACTTGACAGATCCTGACCCCATTCCTTAGCGAGCCCGCTCGTCCCTGGTTAGATCGGGAGGCGGTCGGGGTGGGGGCAGAAGAGCACGGATAACTGCGTTTCACGCGCAGATGAGCACCATTCATGCGTATCTCGGTAGCGAGCTCAATAGTCATGCGATGGGGAGAACCGAAATGCGACTTGCGCAATTGATGGCAGAGATAATGGAGCAGTACGCAGACCGGCCTGCCGTTGGTGAACGCGCGAAGGAGTTCACCCGGGACCCCGACACCGGGCGGCTTTCCATCAGCTTGTTACCGCGATACGAACTGATCACGTTCAGCGAACTGTGGGGCCGTGTCCGGTCGGTGGCAGCTGAGTGGCATCATCATCCGAACCAGCCGCTGAGAGCAGGTGAGCGGGTTGCCTTTCTTGGGTTCTCAAGCGTTGATTACTCAGTGGTCGACCTGGCCTGTGTTCATCTTGGCGCGGTCAGTGTTCCGCTTCAGACCAGCTCTCCGGTATCGCAGCTCGCCACCATCATCGACGAGACCGATCCCGCCATGGTGGCCACCAGCCTCGAACGCCTCGACACCGCGGTCGAGCTGACGTTGAAAAGCCCATCGGTCCGGCGGGTGGTGGTCTTCGACTACCACCCGGAACTGGTTGAGGAGACCGAGGCGTTCGCGTCCGCCCGTGAGCGTCTGGCGTCGCTCGGCCACGCCGCGACCCTCGACGCGTTGCCGGACCTCGTCGCCCGGGGATCGTCGCTGCCCGAGGCGCCGCTGTTCACGCCCGCGGAGGGTGATGATCCACTCGCCCTCCTCATCTACACCTCGGGGAGCACCGGTACGCCCAAGGGCGCCATGTACACCGAGCGGCTGGCCAGCGCCATGTGGGGCGGCGCCTGGGCGAAGCTGTTCTCGGACGACCATGCGGTCACCTTCCACTACATGCCGATGAGTCACGTGGCCGGGCACTCGTCGCTGAAGAACACTCTGGCGCGTGGCGGGATCACGTATTTCACGGCGGCCAGCGATCTGTCCACCTTCTTCGAAGACATCGCACTGGCCCGTCCCACCGAGATATCCCTCGTGCCGCGCGTGTGCGAAATGCTTTTCCAGAGATACCAGAGCGAGCTTGGCCCGCGCATGGACGGCGACGCCGACCGGGACACGACCGAGTCGGAAGTCAAGGCACACATGCGGGAAAGCATCCTCGGTGGCCGCATTGCGTGGGCCAGTTGCGGATCTGCTCCGCTGTCCGACGAACTGCGCACGTTCGTCGAGTCCCTCCTGGGTTTCGAGCTGAACATCATCTACGGCTCAACGGAGGCCGCCGCGATCTCGGTCAACGGCGAGCTGATACGCCCGCCGGTGATCGACTACAAACTCGTCGACGTGCCCGAGTTGGGTTACTTCGTGACTGACTCCCCATACCCGCGAGGGGAGCTTCTACTGAAGACCGAGGCCATCATCCCCGGGTACTACAAGCAGCCGGAGTTGAGCGCCGAGATCCTGGACGATGACGGCTACTACAGGACGGGCGACATCGTTGCCGAGTTCGCTCCCGGCCGACATTCCGTCGTGGACCGCCGAAAGAGCGTTCTGAAGCTCTCGCAAGGCGAGTTCGTGGCGACCTCGCACCTGGAATCCGTGTTCTCGGTGAGTCCTCTGGTCCGGCAGATATTCGTGTACGGGAATGGTGAGCGCTCCTACCTGCTCGCCGTCGTCGTCCCCTCTGCTCCCCTCGACCAGTCAGGCGGTGAGGAGGAGTTCAAGAATCGGCTCCGCGATTCCTTCCAGCAGATCGCCCAGGAACAGGGACTGAATTCCTACGAAATTCCTCGCGGCTTCCTGATCGAGACCGAGCCGTTCAGTCAGGCGAACGGGCTGCTGTCCGACCACAGGAAGCTCCGATGGCCCCAGCTGGTTCAGCGGTACCGCGAAAGCCTCGAACGGCTGTACTCCAGTATCGCCGCACAAGAGGCGGACGAACTGAGCGCGGTGCGCCGCATGGGGAAGAGCCGACCCGTTCTCGAGACAGTGCAGCGGGCCGCCCGGGCGTTGCTCGGCGGTGCGATGGCGGAGGTGAGCCCCAGCGCGCACTTCCGGGACCTCGGCGGCGACTCCCTGAGCGCGGTGTCCTTCTCCAACCTCCTCCACGACACCTTCGAGGTCCGGGTCCCGGTGGACATGGTCATCAGCCCGGCTACCGACCTGCGTCAACTGGCCGACCACATCGAGGCCAAACGCGCGGCAGGGCCTCGGCAGGTGACCTACGAGTCGGTTCACGGGGACGAGAGCCCCGAGGTCCACGCCAAGGATCTCACCCTGGAGAAGTTCATCGACGCACGCACCGTCGCGGAGGCATGGTCCCTTCCGCGCCTGGCGGAAGTACCAAGGACCGTGCTGCTCACGGGGGCGAGCGGTTACCTCGGCCGTTTCCTGTGCCTCACGTGGTTGGAGCGGCTGTCGGGAACGGGGGGAAAGCTGGTCTGTGTGGTGCGCGGGAACAACGCGGCCGCAGCCAGGGAACGGCTCGGCGAGGCGCTCTCCCAGGGCGACGAGGAGCTGGCCCGGAAGTTCCAGGAGCTGGCCGCTGCTCATCTGGAGGTCGTGGCGGGCGACATGGCGGAACCTCAGCTGGGGCTGGACGACCGGACCTGGCAGCGGCTGTCGGAAGAAGTGGACGTGATCGTCCACGCCGGCGCACTCGTCAACCACGTGCTTCCGTACAACCATCTGTTCGACGCGAATGTCGTCGGAACCGCAGAACTCATACGTCTGGCTCTCACGGACCGGATCAAGCCGTTCACCTACATCTCCAGCGTGGCCGTCGCCACCTCCCGGGACGGTCAGCCGGCCCTGGACGAGGACTCCGACGTGCGATCGGCCATCCCGGTGCAACGCGTCGCGGAGGGTTACGCCAGCGGGTACGCGACGAGCAAGTGGGCCGGCGAGGTCCTGCTCCGGGAGGCGCACGAACGGTGCGGTCTTCCGGTCACCACGTTCCGGTCGAACATGATCCTCGCGCACAGCCGTTACCAGGGACAGCTCAACGTCCCGGACGCCTTCACCAGGCTTTTGTTCAGCCTCATCTCCACCGGGATCGCGCCACACTCCTTCTACCGGACCGTCGATGCGGGCGAGCCCCGACGGGCGCACTACGACGGCCTTCCCGTGGACTTCACCGCCGCGGCCGTCGTCGCGCTGAGTGCGCGTGCCGAAACCACGTACGAAACCTTCAGTCTGGTGAACCCGCACGACGACGGGGTATCGCTCGACACCTTCGTCGACTGGCTGAACGAAGCGGGCCACCCGATCAGACGCGTGGCCGACTACGACGGCTGGTTCTCCCGGTTCGAGGCGGCCCTGCGGGCCCTGCCGGAGAAGCAGAGACAGCACTCCCTGCTGCCCCTCCTCCACGGATACGCGCAGCCCGAGGAAATCGTCCAGGGGTCCGCGATTCCCTCCGCCCGGTTCCGTGCCGCCGTTCGAGACGCGGGAGTCGGGCCGGCCGGGGACGTTCCGCACGTCTCCGCGGAGCTCATCAGGAAGTACGCGGCCGATCTGCGACCGTTCCTCTCCGTCTAGCGGTGCCCGGCGGATCGGGCCGATCTCGCGCGCGGCCCAGACAGGACCGCCAGCTCCAGAGGACACCCGAAGCCGCTGAGGACCATCCGATCACCACCACCACACCTGGCAAAGGGGCATCATGAACCAGGAATCCAGAACGTCGGAGGACCGCTACCGTCTGGGGATGGACCTCGTCGAGCAGTTGGGCAGCGGTGAGGCCGTACCCACCACCTTCGAGCTCCTCGACATGGAATGGGAGGTGCTTCCGGGCACCTACGCCCCGCACCGGGGCACCGGCACCGAGTGGTACACCACCGTCATCCCGTATCCCAAGGGCGGCCGTTTCCTGGAGATCGGCAGCGGAGCGGGCGTCACCGCCATCTGGGCGGCACTGCATGGCGGCTGTTCGCATGTCACCGCGACCGACATCACCGAGGCCGCCGTGGGCAGCACCAGCAGGAACGCCGAGCTGCACGGCGTGGCGGACCAGGTCAGGACGTTGCGAAGCGATGTCTTCGCGGAGTTGGATGCCGAGGACCGGTTCGACATGGTCTTCTGGAACTGCAGCGTCTTCGAGGCGCCGTCGGAGTTCGAGTTCACCAGAGATGTCGAGTGGGCGATCTTCGACCGGGGCTACGAGGCACTCGGCCGGTATCTCTCCCAGGTGCACGACCGGCTGTTGCCGGGCGGGCGTGCCCTGGTCACCTTCAACACCTTGGGCGACGTTGACCGTGTCACCGCGGTCGCCGCTGATTCCGGCGTGACGCTGAACCTGTTGGACAGCTCGGCCCGGAACCTGAAGGGCTATGACGTCACCTACAAGCTCTTCGAGATCCTGCCGGGCACGCAGGAGTGAGCGCGCGGAGGGCACTGTCAAGTTGAGCGAACGGTCTCCGGGCTGGGACGGTCGCCGGGTTAGCTGATCGCTCCGGAGGGGCTGGCAGCAAAGGGTGCCGGGGACGGGCCGTCGTACAAGGGGTTCCGGTCCCCGGCGGAGGTCGTCTCACGGGGTGTGGCTGTGCCACCGCTTCCCGCTCTCCTTCCGCGAAGTCGAGGAGCCGCTCCTGGTCCGCGGGATCACCGTCTCCCGTGCGGCGACCCCGCGGGTGGTGCGAGCGGTTCGGCCCCCGGTATGCGGCCGCCCTGCGCCGCCACCGGCCCCGGGCCGGCGGCAAGTGGCACCTGGACGAGGTGTTCGTGAAGATCGGCAGGGTGCGGCACTGCCTGTGGCGGGCCGTGGACCAGGACGGCACCGTCCTCGGCACCCCGCTGCAGTCCAAGCGGGCGGCGGAGGCCGCGAAGCGGTGCATGGCCGTGCTGATGAAGAAGCAGCAGAGAACCCAGGGCGCTCGTCACCGACGAGCTCCGATCCTGCGGTGTCGCCCACAGAGAGTCGACGTCCTCGGTCGATCAATCCTGTCCGCGTGGAGCCGAATCTCACCGCACTCCCGGCCCCGCCGCCACCGGGTGACCGCCCCCGGTCACCGCACCGAGATGCGCCGCCGCTTCGGCACCTGGAACGGGATGCACCGGCACTACCGCCATGCCCACCGAGGCTGGAACCAGAGGCGGACACCGGGCCCAGCACACTTCGGCACACCCTCGCGCAAGCGCACGCCGACAAGTCGGCGATGCCCTCGGCCGTTCCATCGCCCACCCCGCCTCAGGACCAAGGAGCGCTGTCCATGCGAATCGCCGTGAGCGGATCGATCGCGACCGACCATCTCACCGTCTTCCCCGGACGCTTCACCGAACAGCTTCTCCCCGAGCGTCTGGACACCCTGTCCCTGTCCTTCCTCGTCGACGACCTTGAGGTGCGCAGGGGAGGAGTCGCGGCGAACATCTCCTTCGGACTGGGCGTCCTCGGCCTTTCCCCGGTACTGGTGGGCGCGGCGGGAACCGACTTCGCCGAGTACGGCGCATGGCTCCGCGACCACGGGGTCGACACCCGTTCGGTGAAGGTCAGCCGGACACGCCACACCGCGCGGTTCATGTGCACGACGGACGTCGATCAGAACCAGATAGCCGTCTTCTACGCGGGAGCGATGGCCGAGGCCCGGGAGATCTCCCTGTCACAGGTCGTGGCGCGTGTCGGCGGGCTCGACCTCGTGGTCGTGTCCCCCGACGATCCCGAAGCCATGGTGCGGCACACCGTCGAGAGCCGACGGCTGGGCATCGCCCGGGCAACGGATCCCTCACAGCAGCTTGCCCGGATCGGTGCGGAGGAGGCACGCCAACTCGTAGACGGGGCGATGCTGCTGTTCACCAACGAGTACGAGGCCGCGCTGCTGCAGGAGCGTACGGGCTGGACGGAGCGGCAGGTACTGGACCGCGTCGGCACGTGGGTCGTCACCCGTGGCGCCTCCGGCGTGTCCGTCATGGCCTCCGGCACCGCGGCCCACACCGTCCCCGCGGTACGAACGGACCATGTGGCCGATCCGACGGGCGGCGGCGACGCCTTCCGTGCCGGCTACCTGGCCGGCCTGGGGTGCGGCCTGTCCGCGGAACGGTCGGCACAGGTGGGCTGCGCCTTGGCGACCACTGTCCTGGAAACGGTCGGGACCCAGGAGTACAAGCTGGTGCCCGCCGCGTTCTCGGCCCGGATCGCGGACGCGTACGGACCGGAAGCGGCACGGGAGATCACGGAGAGGGGGGTGGCTACGGGATGACCGCAACTCGTTCCTCCGCACTGCGCGAGGCTCATTTCCCCCTTGGCCATGGGGCCTGCCCCGACCTTGAGGCTCGGGCGAAGACCGCGGACCTGCTGCGGCCGGAACGGATCGGCATTCACCTGTCGCAGCAGTTCCAGCTCCACCCCGAACAGTTCACCGATGCCACTGTGATCCACCACCCCGATGCCAAGTACTTCGACGCAGGCAGAGTCTCATGACGCCCTTCTCCTTCGAGATCTTCCCGCCCCGGACCCCTGCGGGCGAAGGGATCCTCTGGCACACCATCCGCCGGGTGGAGGCCCTGAATCCTTCCTTCGTCTCCGTCACGTACGGAGCGGGAGGGTCCTCCCGCGACCGTACGGTCGACATCGCCCGGCGCATCGCGAGCGAGACGGCACTGCGTCCCGTGGCCCACCTCACCGCGATCGGCCACTCGGTCGCCGAGTTGCGCCACATCCTCGGGACGTACGCGGACGCGGGTATACGGGACGTCCTGGTGCTGCGCGGCGATCCGCCCGGTGACCCACGGGGGAGTTGGACGCCGCATCCTCAGGGCTTCACGTACGCGCGGGAACTCGTCGAACTCGTGCGTTCCTTGAGTGACTTCACGATCGGCGTGGCGGCGTTCCCCGAAATGCACCCGCGTTCACCGGATTGGGAGCAGGACATCAGATACTTCGTCGCGAAATGTCGGGCGGGGGCCGACTATGCGATCACCCAGATGTTCTTCCGGGTCGAGGACTACCTCCGGCTCCGCGACCGGGTCTCCGCCGCGGGCTGCGACATTCCGATCATCCCGGAGATCATGCCCGCGACGGACATACGTCAGATCGCCCGCTTCGCCGAGCTGTCGGGTGCCACGATTCCCCTCGACCTCGTCCGCCGCCTCGAAGCGGCCCGTGACGACCCGGCGGAGGGACACCGGGTCGGAGTCGCACACGCCACCGCCATGGCGGAACACCTCCTCCGCGAGGGTGCGCCGGGTCTGCACTGCATCACCCTGAACCGTGCCGCCGCCGCTCTCGACATCCACCGCAACATCCAGACCCCAAGGAGCCGCAGTGCCGACTGATCTCAAGGTCGCCGACCTCTCCTCAAGGGCTGTCCCGTATCTGGTCAGGGAAGTCGACAGCCCCTCACTGCTGAGGCGGTGATCACGGACGTGCGCGACCTGCTCTCACATGGAGAGGAGGGGTCGGCGTTCGACACCGCGTGCTCGTGGATCCACGAGGACGCTCTGCCGATCACGCGGCACTCCCACGCCGGCCTGGTGGCCCCGGCCGATGAGATGGGTACTCCGCGTTCCGTTCAGCGCCTTGATGAGCTCCTCATCGACTGACCTCCGCAGCTCGTCAATCCCGGGTCAACCCCGGGACGGGAAGTGATCTCCGTCGTGGTTGGTGTAGTCACGGCATCGGAGCCGTCCTGGACACGTCTCCTCTCCGGACTGAGCGCGCAGCAGTTCGCCGAGCTGGTCACCGCGCTGCGGCGCGAGGGAGCCGACCCGGTCCGCGAAGTTCGGCCGTGGAGCCTGCCGCTGGAGGATCGGGTTCTGCTGGTGGCCGCCTACTGGCGCACCGACCTGACCCTGCGACAGCTCGTCCTGCTGTTCGGCGTATCCGGATCAGCGGCCGGCCAAAGTATCGATCACCTCGGGCCATCATTCGCACTGCACCCCCGCAAGCGGTTCCGCCAGGGCACTGTGCCGATCGTGGACGGCACCCGCGTCCCCACCCGCGACCACGAGGTCGCCGAGAAGTCCGAGAACTACCGGTACTCGACCAACCACCAGGTCGTCATCGACGCCGACACCCGCTTCGTCGTGGCCGTCGGCCGACCAGTGCCCGGCAACCGCAACGACCGCAAGGCGTGGAAGCTGTCCGGCACGATGACCGCCGCCGGCCGCACGACGGTCATCGCGGACGGCGGCTACCGGGGCACGGGCCTGGTCATCCCGCACCGCCGCGAACGCGGCCGAAGCGAACTCCCAGCCTGGAAAGAAGAGCACAACGCCTCCCACCGCGAGGCCCGCGCCCGTGTCGAGCACACCTTCACCCGCATGAGGACATCGAAGATCCTCCGCGGCTGCCGCCTCAAGCGCGACGGCGTCCACCACGCCGGCCGCAAGGAGATCACACTGGCCGAGCACGAGATGCCCGGTCCGATGTCGGTCCGTCGTGAGTACGCGGCCGCGTGGCCGCTGGCCGGGGCACGGATCACCGGTTCGCTGCACATGGCCGTGCGGATCGCCGTCCTCATCCGGACGCTGGTGGTGCTCGGTGCCGAGGTCCGCTGGGTGCGCCCGGAACCCGAAGGGCTATGACGTCACCTACAAGCTCTCCGCGATCCTGCCGGGCAAGGAGGAATGAGCGCGCGGGAGGCCGGTTCTGCCGTCGTGAGCAGTGCCGGGGAGCCATGGCCCATGTGGAGGCCGGCTCCCCGGCACTGCTGTTTCGGCTGACACACAGGGAGGCGGCCGAGGCCCCGGCCGCCTCCCGACGTCGCGTAGGCCGAGGGGTGTCGTGCGTGGGCCGACGGGTGGCGGCCGGCCGGTCACGGACCAGGCTGCCAAGTGGAGCCGGTACGGCCGCACTTGCCCGTCGGCACGAACGTTCGCCGCCCGCGTCCGGCCGTCTCCCGGCGGGACCACGAGGCCGCCGGACGTCCTATGGGTGGGGAGTGGGGCACGCTCCATCCCCCCACCCATCTGCCAGGACGAGCTCGGCGGCGTTTTCCGTTTCGGCGTTCGTAGCGAGACGGGCCGGGTCCGGCACCGTTCGGTGAGGGGAGGACGTCGCCCCTCGACGCCTGGGGAAGCTGGTCCGACCTATCGAACGCCGGCTACCCCGTTGCTGCCCGGAGCGACGGCCTCTGCGACAGCTTCCTTCGGGCCCTCGTCATCCGGGCCGGCTTCCTTCTCGTCATCCAGGACCTTCGGAACCCAGCGCAGGGTGAGGAGGCCGAGGACGAGGTGGAGGAGGCTGGCGGCGACGGCGACGACCCGGAGGCCGGTGACGAAGGCGTCCTTCGCCTGGTCGATCACCGCAGGCGCGAGACCGGGAAGGTCGAGCGTTTCGCCGAAGGTACCGGCGAGGTCGGGACCCTGAAGGCGGAAGATGAGGACGGACAGCGAGCCGAGGAGCGCGATGCCGAGAGCGTTGCCGATCTCGTTGCTGGTCTCGGCGATCGCGGCAGCGGAGCCGGCCCGCTCGGAGGGCACCGCGGCGACGGCGGTCTCGGCGACGAGGCTGAACGAGATGCCGTAGCCGACACCGGCGAGAACCGTGGACGCGATGTACCAGCCCACCCCGCCGGAGGATGCGATGGGCAGCAGCAGGAGCAGCCCGGCGGCGATGAAGGCGTGACAGGTGATGAGCGCCGACCGCTTGCCGATGCGCGCGACCAACATGGGCGTCACGATGCACGTGACGGTGAGGAGCAGGGCCCCGGGGATGGAAAGGAGCGCGGCGCCCAGGACGGAGATCCCCAGAACGGACTGGAGGTAGACACCCGACAGGTAGGCGGTCGCCGACCACGCAGCGAGCGGCAGGAGCCCGGTGATGATCGCGATGGTGAAGACCCGGTCCCGGAACAGGCTGAAGTCGAGCAGCGGGTGCTCAAGCGTGAGTTGCCGCCGGATGAACCACGCCAGGATGACCGCGCCGACAAGCCCCACGATCATGAGGGTCGCCGAGAACCCCTCCGCGGCCATGTGCTTGATGGCGTAGATGGTCAACATGAGGCCGACCACGGACTGCACGACGCTCAGGACGTTGATACGGCCCGTCCGCCCGGCCTTCACCTCGCGGAGCAGGAACGGGGCCAGGGCCAGGAACAACACGAGGACCGGAAGGTTGACCAGGAAGACCGAACCCCACCAGAAGTGGCTCAGCAGCTGCCCACCGACGGCCGGCCCGATCGCGAACCCGGCGGCGAAGGCGGCTGCGAAGATACCGATCGCCTGAGCCCGCTGCCGCGGGTCGACGAACAGTTCGCTGAGCACCGCGAGCGCCGAGGGCAGCAGCGTCGCTCCGGCCAGGCCCATGAGTCCCCGGAAGGTGATGAGCATCTCCGGGCTCGTCGCGAACGCCGCTCCCAGCGAGCCGAAGCCGAACAGCGTCACACCGATCATCAGCAGCTTGAGCCGACCGTACCGGTCACCGATGTTGCCGAAGGTGATGAGCAGGGAGCCCACGACGAATCCGTAGATGTCCAGCGTCCACAGCGCCTGGTCGGCGGTCGGTGAGAGGGCTTCCGTGACCTTCGGCATGGCCAGGAACAGCACCGAGCCGTCCATCGCGACCAACAGAACCGGGCCGAGAATCACCACCAGGCCCAGCCATGCCCGCAGACCGGGTTTGGGGATGTCAGCAGTTTCATTCATGCGCTCGAGCATGGGACTCCCCCGGACGGGCAACCAGCCCCACGCCATGGGTACACCCCACAGGGATACCCTGACCTCGTCGTGCCTGTCCTATAGTCGAAGCCATGGAAGTGGAGAGCCTCGGGACGTTCCTCAAGACCCGCCGCGCTCGGGTCACACCGGCTCACATCGGACTCCGCACCTTCAGCACCGCCCGCCGCGTGCCCGGTCTCCGACGCGAGGAGCTGGCCCAACTCGCCGGGGTGAGTGTCGGCTACTACACCCGGTTGGAGCAGGACCAGGCCGGAACCGCCTCCCCACAGGTCCTCAACGCGCTCGCCCGCATTCTCAAGCTCGATCCTGCGGAGACCACCCATCTGCACAACCTCGCGCTTCGGCGGGCGGCGGCACCGCGCATGGTCCGCCATCAGCGGGAACGGCTGCATCCGCGGGTACTCGCGCTTCTGGCGTCACTGGGCCAGGTCACGCCGGCCATCGTCCTCGGCCGTCGGGGTGACGTACTGGCGTGGAACCGCACCGGACACGCCCTCATCGCGGAACACGTCGACTTCAACGCGCCACAGGACTCCGCGCAAAGGCCGTCCATCCCACGGATGTTCTTCCTCGACTCCCATACCCGTGCCCTGCACGAGAACTGGGACGATCTCGCCCGCATCCATGTGGCCTTCCTGCGGTTCACCGCAGGCCGGTATCCCAACGATCGCCGCCTGGCCGAACTCATAGGTGAACTCGTCATGCGCAGCGATGACTTCGCCAAACTGTGGGCCACCGGCGATGTCGCCGAATGCACTGTGGGCACCATGCATCTGCAACACCCGACCGTCGGCAGGCTCAACGTCGACTACCAGGTGTGGCTGCAACCCGACAGCCCCGACCACCGGTTGGAGATCTACACCGCCAACGACGACTCCTCCGCCGACGCGCTGCGCCTGCTGTCGAGCCAGGCCGCTGGTCAGCACTTCCCCGAGGCCGCTCCCCCCTCGGCAGCACTCTGATGGCCTCGCCCCGGACTGCCCCTGCCGCCGTTTCCAGCCCCCGCCGCTTCATACCGTTCGTGCGGTTCTCCCGCACACGGCTTTCCGCCCTCGTTCACCGACTGGCATGCGCCGCCGCCCCGCGCACGTTTCCGGTAAGGCGGTGAACACCGAGCCTGGTGATCCACCCATAGGCGAACCAGGTCGCCCGTTCCGGCCCGGAAGTCTGTGCTTCCGGCTGGGGGAGACGGCCACTCGGCGCAGTCGCATCCCGAGCCGTTCCAGCGGGCTTATCACCACCTGCTGTACCCGCTCGGCCCGTTGTCCGGTCGGCGGCGGAACCGCGAAGTCGTCGCAGTACCTCACCAGGGCGGTGTCACGTTGGCTGACCGGCCCGGGATGATCGCGACCTGCCTGCCCTTGATTCCGGTCAACCCGTGAGACTCACTATGGAGCTGACGGACCCACAGGACTTCGTACGGGTTCGGTGCCCGCGGTGCCGCCCATGGGAATACGTGTCACTGCCTCGCTGCTCATGCTTGCTTCATCTCCAATGCGTCCAGGGCGGAGCGGGTGACCTCTTCCGGCGTGCGTCCGTCCGTGGCCACGACGGCCGTCGCGACCTCCTCGTACAGATGGCGCCGGGCCTCCATCAGCCTGCGCCACTGCTTGCGCGGATTGACCGCGAGCAGGGGGCGGGCGACGTTGCGGCCGGTGCGCTTGACCGCCTCCTCGACGCCCATCGACAGGTAGACGACCCGCTCCCCGGCGAGCAGCGCCCGGGTGTCGGCGTCGAGGACGGCGCCGCCGCCCAGGGCCAGGACGCCCTTGTGCTCGGCGAGCGCGGTGCGCACCGCCTGTTTCTCGATCGCGCGGAAGGCGGACTCGCCCTCGTCCACGAAGATCTCGGCGATGCTGCGGCCCTGCGCGGCGACGATGTCGTCGTCGGTGTCCCGGTAGCCGACACCCAGCCGCTCGGCCAGCAGCTGCCCGACGGTGGACTTACCCACGCCCATCGGGCCGACCAGCACGATCAGCGGGGTCACCGGACGGGCAGGTTCGCGAGGTAGGACATCACATTGCGGCGGGTCTCGGTGACGCCGTCGCCGCCGAACTTCTCCGCGACCGCGTCCGCGAGGACCAGTGCCACCATGGCCTCGGCGACGATGCCGGCCGCCGGCACGGCGCACACGTCGGAG
>NZ_BMQK01000031.1 GCF_014648075.1 Streptomyces ruber
AGCTTCACGAGCCATCCGGTCCGGCGTCCTACGGAGACGCTACGGGCGGCCAACCCGACGTGCTCCGCTACCGGCACATACAAGTCGGAAGCTTCACCCGCATGGTCACCCCAAGGGACTCCAGCTCCGGCTCATGCTGACGATGCTGTACGCCGCGCAGTGCGCCGTGGGGCCTGGCAAGCAGTGGGGCGCCCCCTATCCCGTGGAGTCGACGGCGAAGCACCCGGTGTCATGGATGAGCTTGTCGGCCTCCATCAGCCAACACGCCGGTCCCGGCATCCAGCTGGCGTCCGAGGACGTCAACCGCCGACGCCAGATAACGCAGGCATTGAAGACGCTGGAGTCGATGGCGCTCGTACGGGCCATCACCGGACCTGGCCGTTTCAGCACTGGTTTGCAGCTCCTGTGTGAGAACGGGGCCAGCACCGTCAGCTCGGCCATTCCGTACACCGCCGCCGACGACACCGAGCCGTATATCGAGATCCCGGTCGAGTTCTTCACCCGCGGCTGGGTGCACGTGCTTACCAACAGCGAGATCGCCACCCTGCTCATGTGGTTCGACCGCCTGAAGTACACCGGCGTCGAGGTCAGCGCTGAGGAGGACGACCCGCTCACCATCACCTACGTCACCGGCGATGTGAGGCAGGGCCTTTACGGTTAGGGGAGGAAGGGGTGGCTTTATTCACGAGTCGTGGCTCTGGTCCACTTCGTGTGGTCGCGTACGTAGCGTCACTGCCGATCTCATCGTGAGGGTGTCTGAGATAGCCCGGATATCGCCCGGCCGGTGGACGGCGTGGCCGACAGTGCTGCGCCGTGAACGAAGTACGGCCGCAACTTGAAGAGTTGCTGTTCTCCTCGCTGGAGAACGTGCTGGTGGAGTCGGTCGAGACGACCGACATGGCCGTCCGGGTGGAGGCCCTGAGTACGGCCCGGCAGGCCGCCTGCCCGGGCTGTGGGCGCCTGTCGGAGCGCATACACGGCTCCTATCTGCGGTTTCCCCATGATCTGCCGACGGCGGGCAAGTCCGTCGTGGTGGCATTGAGGGTGCGCCGGTTCGTCTGCACGGACGGTTCCTGTCCGCGCAAGACCTTCGCCGAACAGGTACCGGGGCTCACCCGCCGGTTCGGCCGGCGGACGGAACGGCTGCGATCCACGCTCATCTCGGTCGGACTGGCGCTCGCGGGCCGGGCCGGGGCCCGCCTGGCGGACGCCTTCGGGACACCGGTCAGCCGCGACACCCTGCTGAGACTGATCGCCTCGCTCCCGGATCCGCCCACCGCCACGCCCCGCGTGGTCGGTGTGGACGAATACGCCCAGCGCAAAGGACAGATTTACGGAACTGTGCTCGTCGACGTCGAGACACGTCGTCCGATCGACCTGCTCCCCGACCGGGAGGCGGACACGCTCGCGGCCTGGCTCGCCGAGCGGCCCGGCATCGAGATCGTCTGTCGGGACCGCGCCCCATTCTTCGCCGACGGAGCCGCCCGCGGCGCCCCGCAGGCCCTCCAAGTTGCCGACCGATGGCACCTCTGGCACAACCTGGGCGAAGCTGCCGAGAAGTGCGTCTACCGGCATCGCGGCTGCCTGCGCCCCACGCCGGAACACCCGGAGGAGCCCCAGAAGGAGCCGGGACCGGCCGCGTCATCGCCCTGGCCGACAGGGCACCGCTTCGCCGAACGCACTCGCGCCAAGCACGCCACCATCCACGCCCTCCTCGCCGCCGGACACAGCAAGCGGTCCGTCGCCCGGCAACTCGGCATGACGCTCAACACGATTCTGCGCTTCTCCCGGGCCACCACCCCGGAGGAGATGTTCACCGGGCAGTGGCAAGACCGTCCGACCAGGCTCGACGCCTACAAGCCCTATCTCCATCAGCGCTGGCAAGAAGGCTGCACCAACGCCTGGAAACTATGGGAAGAGATCAAGGAACAGGGCTACCCCCGCAGCTATGCCAGCGTCCGCGCCTACGTCAGCAGGCACCTGCGCGGCAAGCCTCAACCGGTCGGCCCCCGCCCGCCATCGGCCCGCGCCATCACACGCTGGATCCTCACCCGCCCCGACAGCCTGCCGGAATGCGACCGGATCCAGCTCAAGGCGCACTTGGCCAGCTGTCCTGAACTGACTGCGCTCGCCGAGCATGTGCGTTCCTTCGCCTGCATGGTCACCGATCTGCAGGGCGAGCGACTGCCGGAGTGGATCGAATCCGCCCGAGCCGCCGCCGACCTGCCCAGCCTCAGCCGGTTCGCCCAGTACCTCGAACGCGACCTCGACGCCGTCATCGCCGGCCTCACGCTGCCCTGGAACCCTGGCGTCGTGGAAGGTCATGTCAACCGGATCAAGATGCTCAAGCGCCAAATGTTCGGCCGCGCAGGGTTCGAGCTCCTCCGAAAGCGGGTCCTGCTCTATGAGTAAGGTGCAGGTCAGGAGTCTTCCTCGACGAGGCCGAACCCCGCGGGGAAGCCCTCCAGGAATTCGCGGCGAGATGGGTTCGGCTCCTCCTCGGCCATCGAATGCAGCAGTTCGATGAGCTCGATCCGCTGATCACTCGACAACTGCGTCACCAGGTGGGCAACGCCCTCCAGGACCTTGACCGCCTCATCCTGGTTCATCTGGTCGTCGTCGCACCCCTCAACGAACCAGAGGACATCGACCAGAGCCTGCGCCAGGGCACGGGTCAGCGACGAGTACGCAGACATCGACAAGGTCTCCCAACAGACGGCTGACAGAGCGAAATCATCTCAGCACATGCCACTGACATCACTGTCGGTGAGACGGCCACACAAAGTGGACCAGAGCCCCTTCTCGCGTACAGAGCCACGCCACACCTTCCTTCCCGATAAGTGCCTGTTTTTGACCCCCGGTGTGTCATTGAGCCAGGTCAGGAATAGAACGAAGCCGTGTCGGACAGTGGTGACCCGTTCATTGGAGTGAGCTGCATGGACATGCGGAGGATCGTTGCGGTGCTGGCCGAGGAAGCCGAGCAACAGGTCCGTGACCAGGTATGGGAGCTGGCTCCGGGCGATCGTGCTCTCGCTCGTGAGACTGAGGCCGGCCTGCGCGAAGTTGTCGGGCCTCCGGATGCCCAGGAGGCATTGCCGCAGATCGACCGGCTCGAACATCTGCGGGGATCGCTCGCCGTTCTGGCGATCTCCCTCGCTCGCACTCACGGCCGCATGGCCTGGTTCCCCTCCGGTGCCATCCACGCGCTGGAACCGGTTCTGCGCTGGCGTTCCCTGCCTGCTGATCATGGCGGCACCTTCGGCACTGTCCTTGCGAGTCCTGAGGAATACACGGAGGCGGAGGAGGCCGTCCGCCGGATCCAGGACGGCCTTGCGCGGATCGCTGCCGGGTGAGTTGGCCCGTGCTCAGGGCCGCGGTTTTGGCCGGGGCACGGCCAAGGTGATGGCCCTGACCTTGAGAACGATCAGCCCGGCTGGCGGGCGGCAGCGGTCGCTGGTGGGAGTTGCCCGGACGGGTGCAGGAAGGGCAGGTACAGGTACCGGCTCATTCCGGGTGCAGGGGAAGCCGATGCTCCATGGCCTCGGCTGTGATCCCGGCCTGCACTGCCTCGCTCAGCTTGGTGATCGTGAAGTCAACGCCCAGCCCGCCCAGCACGGTGTGCAAACCCGTCAGCATGAACAGGCCGTCGCGGTCGTACCGGGTGACACCGGACAGGTCCAGCCGTAAGGCCTGGTGATCAGTCGCGTGCAGCAGCAGACGCATCAGTGTCTTGCTCAGCCGGGTGGACCGCCTCCACGTCCAGCGGCCCGGCCACAGACACCGATGTGGTGTGCTCGTCTGCCAGCTCCCGGTCGACGAACAGTTCGAGGTTCCCACCCTGATCCAATGTCCTGCCGCCCCTGCCCGCGACGCCGGGCCATCCCACAACCCGACCGTGCCGCCTGCCCAGGGTCCCTTGCATGATCGAGGTCTGCCCGGATTTATCCGGTGATGCCGAGGGCGGTCAGGGGCCTTCGCCAGTCGCGGGCGGTGTGACGTAGGGCGGCGGCGATGTCGGTGTGGCCGTCCTAGCGGTGGACGCCGATGGCGAGGTTGCGCAGGCCGGCCATGATGCGTGGGAGATGACCGGCATGGACCTTGGAGTCGTCCTCGCGGAACGTGCGGTCGCGGACGTGGTGCAGAAGGTTTTCGATCTTCCAGTGGCCTCGGATCCAGTCGGCGAGCTGGGCGCCGGTGACCGCGCCGGGCGGCAGGCTGGTGATCAGGTGGACGCGCTCGATGGTGAGCTTGCCGCTGGTGAGGTCCTTCCTCCAGCGCACGACTTGCAGGGCCTGGGCCGCGTCGGGGTAGTCGAGGTGGGCGAAGGCGGCGGTCTTCAGCCGCCGGATCTCCAGGCGGTGGTGGGCCCGGGTGCGGTCGTGGTGGTCGAGCGTGATCTCGTGCCAGGGCAGGCGGCGGACGCGGTCGAAGAGGCTGGGATGGTTGGCCTTGACCTGGGCGATGTAGTGGGCACCGCGCGCGCGGAGGTAGGTGCCGTGGGCGTGCTGGGTGTGCAGCGCGTCGGCGGTGATGACCGTGCCGGTCAGGTTGACGCTGTCCAGCAGGGGCCGGAAGGCGGGTATTTCGTTGCTCTTGTCGGCGACCTGGCGCTGGGCCAGGACGTGACCGGAGTGGTCCATCGCGGCGAGCAGGGTGATGTGCCCGGTGGCGTGGGTGCGCGAGCCGCGCAGGGCCTTGCTGTCGACGGCGATCGCCCGCAGGGAGGGGCCGGCCGGGGCGGCGCGGGCGGTGAGGAAGGCGCCGATCGCCCGGTCCAGGGCGTCGCCGTCGAGCCGGACGAGGAGACGGCACAGGGTGTGAGGATGCGGGACGGACACGGTGCCGGAGCGGGTCGGCGGGGAAGCCGAGTACCCGGCAGGCCCACGCCGGGACGTCGCTGATCCATTCCGTGATCGCGGTGAGCGAGCGCGCGCCGGCCAGGACACTGGCAGCGGCCGCGGCGACCAGGGCGGACAGCCGGTAGCGGCGGCCACGGGCGCCTCGCGGGTCGGGCACCAGATCCAGGAAACCGGACAGCGCGACCGCGTCCGCCAGCGGGACCGGCGCGGCGGTCCGGCCCAGTTGGTCCAGCGCGGTGGGCGTGAGGGAAGATGCAGGTGCAGGCACGGACTCGCCAGGTGTTCATGGGACTTCGACACTCACATGATCACTGAGACCGTGCCTGCACTGCGTCTGCACCCTGCCTGAACCGGGGCGTCCGCCCCAAGGCCGGACCAGCACGACGTTCCGGACGGATCGCGATCATGCAACGGCCCCTGGGACTGTTGCAGCGAGCGTAGCTGCTCTTCGAAGACTTCGGCCGGCGTCCGCCAGCCTAGGATTTTGCGGGGCCGGTTGTTGATCGCTATGGCGACGGCTTCGAGGTCCGTGGACGACCACCGGGAGAGATCGGTGCCCTTCGGGTGCCTCTGTGTTTGTCGACCTGGTTGAGGAGTTGGCGTAGGCTCGGGTCCGGCGGGTCCGGGAAGTGACTTGTCCGAAGAGTCGGCCGTCGGGGTTGGGCCGGCCGCGCTGGATGCTGTAGTCGCCCCCTGTTGTCCAGCTCAATGTGGTACATACAAGCACACGCGACTGAGCATCGGTCAAAGGGCGACATCTCCCTTCCCGGAACTCCGTCACCGTCGGACGAGGCATCGCCGGCATCGCACCGGGCCGGCGGCGCAACAGGTCGGCGGCCGGCCTCTGCCCCGTCGAGAAGGGCAGAGGCCGGCCGCTCCGTCCCGGTTACGCCCTGGGCTTCGTCGCCTCGGCCAAGAGGTGATAGCCGAAGTGGTTGAAGGGAGGTACCTCGGCGAGGAAGCGCTCGGTCTTGCTGACAAAAGCCCTGACCGACTCGTCCCGCAGCACCTCGTCGGCCAGCCAGACGGCGAGAGGTGAGTTGCCGCGCAGCCGGGTGACCGTCATCCCGACGGTGGCGAAGAGAGTGGTGAGGTCCCGCGGACTGAAGCTGTACCAGGGGGCGACGTACTCCTCTCCGCTGCGGGTCTGGGTGAAGAGGAGCTGTTTGCCCGCTACGTCGGTGACGTCGACCGAGGCGAACCGGTCGCCGGTGAACATCTCCTCGAAGACGGAGTTCTTCACGCCCAACAGCATCCTGCCACCGGGGCGGAGCACACGGGCGACCTCACCGAACACGGCCTGCCTGTCCTCGAGGGGGACGTGCATCAGGGCCAGCATGCTGGTGACGGTGTCGAAGGAAGCGTCCGGGAAGGGCAGGCGGGCCATGTCGCCCTCGCGCAGATCCGCGGTCAGGCCGCGCTCGGCCAGCTTGCGCGAGGCGACGTCCAGCATGGGACGCGAGATGTCGAGTCCGCTGACCTCCGCGCCCTTCTCGGCCATGGGTACGGTGAACCGGCCGGTGCCGCATCCGATGTCGAGGACCTTCTCACCGGAGCGAATAGCCTCTATTAGGAAGTCGCGCTCCGACTGGGTGAACATGTCGTCACTGGGGCCGAGACCGGGTATGCGCTCGTCGTACTCGTTGGCGACCTGCTGGTAGACCGACTTGACTGTGGCCTTCTCCTCCTCGGGGTGGTGATCGGTGTGGATGAAGCCGGCCCGCTGGTCGTAGGTCGTCATGCTGATTCCTTCTTTCGCTGATGGATTGAAGCGGAGGCTGTAGGCGCGGTGAGTGCTCTTCCACGGCTATGCGCCATGGCTGTGCGTCACGGCTATGTGGCACTGCTGTGTCCCACGGCAGAGTGCGCGGAACTGACGTGGCGTTGCTCAGATCGTGAGGGGATCGCGTACCAGCGGGCACGAAAGGCAATGCGGACCGCCCCTGCCGCGTACCAGTTCCCCGCTCGGGATGGTGAGGACGGTGATGCCGGCCGCGCTGAGCCGGTCATTGGCCATGGTGTTCCGGTCGTAGGCGATGACCGTTCCCGGGCGGAGCGCGAGCACATTGGCGGCATCGCTCCACTGCTCTCGTCGCATGGTGAACTCGTCGTCACCGGTTTCGATCAGGCGAATACCGCTCAACCCGAGGGCAGTGGCGAGAGCCGTGAAAGGGTTCTCCAGGCTGTCGGCTCGCACCGTGCTGTCGGCGTTCAGTTTCAGGGAGAACCAGTGGCACCGGTCGCGGTGTACTCCACTGACCAGGAAGCTTTCCTGGTCGACCATCGTCATGAGGGTGTCGAGGTGCATGCACTGACGCTCGTCGGGCAGGAGGACGGCGAAGACATGAGTGGCCAAGCCGGAACTCAGCAGGGACTGGGCCGTCTGCTCGGCAGCGGCAGCCGTTGTCCGTTCGCCGACTCCGATCACCACGCATCCGGCTCCTGCCAGGAGGAGATCTCCCCCCTCCAGGGCGGCGGATTCGAAGGGCTCCCGGTCCCCGATGCGCTGAGCACCCGCGGCGTCGGCTGCGGCGCTCAGCAATCGGCCCTCCATTGCGCGCGTTCCGCTCGCCATGGAATTGGCGCTGTACCGATCGCCGATCCAACTGCTGCTGTCGCGGACGAACATGGAGTTCACCAGCGGTGGCAGGACGAACCAGTCCGCGGGCCGGCTTTTGAAGCCGAGGGAGCTGCTGACACCGAGGGGTGAGTGCGCAGTCAATTCTCCCATCGTCACTCCGCTGAGCAGGAGTTCGGTGCGCTGCGCCGCGGTGGCGGAGTTCAGCAGGTCGTACAGGGAAGCGGCGACGGTCCGGCCGAGATGCTGTGGGCGCATGGCGGCCGAAGCGATTCGCCGGCACACATCCGGGGCACCGAGGGCGGCGGTCAGCACCGACGACAGTTCCACGGTGTCGACGCCGTTCTCGTGGAGGAGCCCGGTGAATCGGTCGTGTTCGGCCTGTGCCGCTTCGAGCCAGGGAATCTCGTCGAACAGGAGATCGGCGTGGTTGTCCGGGAGCAGTCGCCGTAATTCCCGGCCCGGCCGGTGGGTGAGGACCCTGCGCAAGGTTCCCACCTCGCTGTCGACCTGAGTCCCACGGAATGCGCGGTGATGCGCGTCGAGGTGTGGCGGGCCGTCACGGCAGAGCCCGACTGTCGTCAGAGGCGGGGGCAGGGGGTGGTGAAGGGGGGCGGGAAAGGCTGCCGAAGAGCGCTTCATGACCACCTTCTGGAGAGAGCCGGATCGGTGGGTGGATTGCGCTGTTCCTGTGAGTGGTCGCTTCCATGGGCGCCGGACCGGCCCGGGATTCTCGCGAGGAATGGCGACCGAGGGAGGTAGCGGCCGACTGCGAATCGGCAGGGCCGACGGGCGGTACCGCAACTGCCGGGCGACCACTTGTGACCTGAGGGAAGTAAGCAGCCGACGTCCGCTCGAGATGTAACCGTAGGAACAGGTCCATGTAGCTGTCAACGGTCGGTCGGCGCCCCGGCCTCGTACGACTGTGCCGATAGATATTCTGACCTGCAAGAGAGCGGAGATGTAGGGAGATTGAAAAGATACGTGGCGCACTCGTCGAGTGATGAGGCGAGAACTCACTCGTTTAAAATTCTCGTATTGGGAAGGGCCTGTCGTCGATCTTCGCGCCGCAATCCGAGAGAGATCGCGGGGGTTGACATCGACGTGGCTGCTCCTCTCACACTGGGATCACCGCTGGGGTAGACCCAGGTCAGTGTCGTCACATGCCGCGAGCATGTCCGAGCAGTGTGCATGACGGACTCACCTCCACGGTGTGCGCCTGCCTTCTCGTGCGGCATCATTTCTCAGCGCAAAGACAGCTCCAAGACGGCTCCGAGACGGAGATCCTGTGTCTGATGGTTTAGTTGTGGGCGAGCCCGAATCACGTGATGGCGAATTACGTGATGGAATTCGAGATCTGCTGGCCCGGCCGGACATGCGTGAGGAACTGGCACGCATATGGGCGACGCCTTCTCACGAGGAATGCCCTCATGCCGAGACGGTGTACAAGGAGCTGGGGGCGCGCGGCTGGCTGGCACCGCACTGGCCGCGGGAGTACGGCGGGCTGGGGAGCAGTGCGTACGCCGCTGCGGTGACAGCGGAGGAATTCGCTCTGCACGGTGTCCCGGACAGTGTGCGCGTGAACACGATCGACAACGCCGGAGCCACGATCCTGGCGGCCGGGAGCGAGGAGCAGCGGCGCCGGTACTGCCCGGGTATGGCAGCGGGAGACATCGTGTTCTCCGTGCTGTTCACCGAGCCCCGAGCGGGGAGCGACCTGGGTGGCATGACGACGACTGCCGAACCAGTGGGCGACAGTTGGCGCATCACGGGAACGAAGACCTGGAACGCCCGCACGTCCCGCGCGCAGTTCGGTATCTGCGCGGCGCGCACTCAGGGCCATGGTGACCACTCGTACGCCGCTACCGGCTTGTTCATCGTGCCGTTGGACCACCCGCGCGTGCACGTCGAGCCGCTTCCCACGTTCAATCCGGAACAGTTCTTCTCCGTCCGGTTCGACGACGTCGTCCTTCCGTCCGACGCACTGGTGGGGAAGCCGGGCCAGGGATGGTCCCTGCTGGCCGAGGCGCTGGGACTGGAACGGACGGGCATCTGTTTCGCCGGCCGGGCCCGGCGGTGGTTCGACCAGCTCGTCGTCGGCCTCCGTGCGCGCGGAGAACTGGAACGGGCCGAGGACGAACACGCGCTGGGGCGCCTGGACGTCGAGATCCGCTCCGGTCGGCTGCTGGCGTGGCGGGCCGTACAGGGGGTGGCCGAAGGCGGTCTGAACGCTGCGGCGGCAGCGGCGGCCAAATGGTGGACCAGTGAGCTGGCCCAGCGCGTGGCATGGCTGGCCTGGGAGTTGCTCGGTCCGGCAGCCGACCGGGATGCGTACTTCCCCGACCTGGCTCTGGCGGCTCGGGAGGCCCCCGGGCTGACCTTGGCCGCCGGCACGTCGGAGATCCAGTTGACCACCGTGGCCACCGATCTCCTGGACGGTGGCGATCTGTGGGAGGAGCGGAACTGACATGCCGAATCTGACCGAATGGCAGCAGCAACTCGTCCACGAGTTCGCCGAGGTTCTGACCTCCCCGGGCACCTGTGCGACTGCGGCGAGCACCCGTGGTGCTCTGGCAGGTCAGGGATGGACCACTCTGTGTCTGAGCGTGGACGACGGCGGTCTGGGCCTCATGTGGGCCGAGACAGCCTTGCTGGCCGAGCAACTCGGGCGGATCTGGGCGCCGAGCGACGTCATCGACACGGTCGTCGCCCTGCCGGTCCTCGCCGCCGCCGCACCGCACGAAGTCGCCTCCGTCCTGGACGGCACGTCCGCCATCGGCCTGGTCACCCCCGCGCAGGTGCACAGGTCCGCCCCGGCGCACGAGGAGCAGCAGGTCTCAGCGGGGGAGCAGCGGATCTCGGTAGGGAATCAGCAAGTCCCGGCCGTCAGGCAGCAGCAGCTCTCGGCCGAAAAGGCGCATCCTTCGGACGGGAGGCGGCAGACGGCCTGCCGCTTCACCGAAAGCCTGCCCCGCTTCGTGCTCCTGCCGGTGCCCGGATCGCCCGATCAGGTCCGTGGTGTCGAGGCGACGGCCGACGACGCCGTCCGCCGCCCCACCCCGGGCGGGGACCTGTGGGAAGTGCTCCCGGACGCAGCCGCCGCAGAGGTGTTCCGTGCGCCGGCGGCCTCCCTGTGGGCCTCCACCACGCTGTTGCGCAACGCGCACCTCCTCGGCATGGCGCTGACCGCGGTCGAGGTGGCCATCGGTCGCGCCCGCACCCGGCGGCAGTTCGGCCAGCCCATCGGAACGCGGCAGGCGGTGTCGTTTCCGCTGGCCACGCAGCGGACGCGGCTGGAGGCGCTGCGGATGGAGAACCACGCCCAGCTGCTCAGGCTCGACGAGTGCGTCCTCGGGCGGCCGCGGGGCGCCGCGTTCGCCGCGGACTTCGCCGCCATCGACGCCGACGCGACCGCGGTGACCGACGCCGTGTGGCCCTTGCTGTGCGAGTGCGTGCAGCACGCTGTGCACGTCCACGGGGCCTCGGGGCTGCAGGACGGTCAGTCGGTGGCCGTCGGCTACCGCCTGCTCCTGGCCGAGGCGGTCCGACTCGGGCTGGGGACGCGGCCGCGTGCCCGGACGTCGACGACACCGACGGAAGACAGCGACCTGCTGCGGGGCATCGGCCCGCGCCGCAGCGCCCACCCCCGGCAGCTGGCGCGGCGACGGACACCGGCAGCCGTCCGGGTCACCGGCGAGGCCCTCCCGTCCGGCTCGTGCGTACACGAGATGGTCGAGCGGGCCGCCGCACGCCACCCCGAGGCGGTGGCACTGCGTACGGCGACGGACGAGATCACGTACCGGGAGCTGGACGCCCGGGCCGAGCGGTTCGCACACGCGCTGCGGAGGCAGGGCATCGGCACCGACGACACCGTCGGCCTCCACATGGAACACGGCGCCGACACCGTCGTGGCCGTACTCGCCGTCCTCAAGGCGGGAGCGTGCTACCTCCCACTGGATCCCGGTTATCCACCGGAGCGCATCGCCTTCATGGTGCACGACAGCGAATGCGGCGTCGTCGTCACCGATCAGCAGCCGAACGGCGGGCTCCCGGACCTGCCGGCCCCCGTCCTGACACGGGACCAGCTGCGGTCCTCGCCCGGCCCGGCCCACACCGAAGCGGCCACGGCGCGCGCCCGCCCCGACTCCCTCGCCTACCTGATCTACACCTCGGGGTCCACCGGGACGCCTAAGGGGGTCGAGGTGGAGCACCGCAGCCTGGCCAACCGCCTGCAGTGGGACGCCGAGACCTTTCCTCTGGGACCGGGCGACGCGGTACTGCACCACACGTCGCTGAGTTTCGACATCTCGGTGTGGGAGATCTTCACCCCGCTGATCTCAGGGGCGACTCTCGTCGTGGGGGCCCCGAACCTCTCACGTGATCCGCACCGGCTGCTGCGGGAGATGCGCCACAGCGGCGTGTCCGTCCTCGCCTGCGTGCCCTCCCTGCTGGACGTGCTGCTGGAGGAGCGGCAGCCGGCGCTCACGGACGTCCCCGGTCTGCGCTACGTCTTCTGCGGAGGGGAGACCCTCTCCCCCGAGCTGTGCCGACGCTTCCACGCTCTCGGGTCGTCGGCCGAGCTCCACAACTTCTACGGCCCCAGCGAGTGCACCATCGATGTGACGTCCTGGCACTGCCGGCCGCAGGAGACCCTGTCGCCGATCCCCGTCGGCAGTCCCCTGGCCAATGTCAGCGTCCATGTGCTCGACGAGGCGGGTGCGGTCGTTCCACCGGGGTATCCCGGTGAGCTGTACGTGGGAGGGGCGGGCGTCGCCCGCGGCTACCGCAACCGGCCGGACCTCACCGCGGAGCGCTTCGTGCCCGATCCGTTCACCTCCCGGCCCCAGGGTCGGCTCTATCGCACCGGTGACATGGTCCGTATGGGCCGGGACGGAGTACTGCACTTCATCGGCAGGTCGGACGGGCAGGTCAAAGTACGCGGCCACCGGATCGAGCTGGACGAGATCCGGTGCACCCTGGAGCGGCACCCAGAAGTGCGGACAGCGGTGGTCCGGGTCATGAACGGACGTATCGAGGCCCACGTCGTCCCCGCCCCCGCCAGCGTGCCCACCGTCGACGGGCTGTTGCGCCACGCCCGCTCCTCACTGCCCGAGTACATGGTCCCCGCCGCACTCGCCGTCGTCGGCTCCCTGCCCACGACACCGAACGGGAAGATCGACCACGCCGCTCTGCCGCCGGTCCGTACGACGCGGGCCGCCCCGGAGGACGGCGGCACGACGCTCGGCGGCAGCCCTGAGGAACGCGACCTGACGGCACTGGCCACCCGTGTGCTCGGCGTGGAGAGCCTGGGCCCGACCGACGACTTCTTCGCCGCCGGGGGGAGTTCACTGCACGCCGCCCGCTTCGTGTCGCGCGCACGTGCGGAGTGCGGTCTCGACATCCGCCTGGAGGAGTTCCTCGCCGCGCCAACCGTCCGGGACCTGGTCAATGTGGTACACGAGCGGCCAGGTGACGAGGAGGGAGGCGACCATGACTGACCCGGACGAGTGGGTGGTGCGCTCCGGCGCGGCGCGCGACGTCCGCCGGATCCGCCTGGTGTGCTTCCCGCAGGCCGGCGGGGGCACCCTCGCCTACCGGCCGTGGGCGGCGGCGCTCGCTCCGGACGTGGAGGTCCTGCCCGTCGTCCTGCCGGGCCGGGACAGCAGGTACGCCGAGCCGCCGTACACGGATCTGCGGCGACTGGCGCGGGCTGCCGCAGCGGGCCTCCGGCCGATCCTGTCCGACCACGAGCCTCCCGTTCCGTACGCCTTCTTCGGGCACAGTCTGGGTGCCGTACTGGCCTACGAGACGGCACGCGTCCTGAGCGAGGCGCACCACCCGCCCGCCCTGCTGATCGTCTCCGGCAGCGCGCCTCCCCACCGGGCGGCGGAGACGGCGCGCGCCTGCCACACCCTGCCCGACGAGGAGTTCCTCACCGAGGTCGTCCGCCTCGGCGGCGTCCCCCACGCCGCCCTCGACGAGCCCGAACTCATCCGTGTCATGCTCCCCGTCCTGCGCGCGGACTTCACCGCCGCCGAGACGTACGCGCACGCGGCCGCCGTCCCGCTCGACTGTCCCGTGGCCGTGTACGCGGGCGATGCGGACACCAGCGTGCCCCGCGCACAGCTGACGGGGTGGGACCGGGTCACCCAGGTGCGTCCGGTCCGGCACCGCCTGTTCGCCGGCGACCACTTCTACCTCGACGACGCCCGACAGCCTCTCCTGCGGGCCCTGCGAGAGGACTTGCAGGAGGCGGCGGCACACGCAGAGCGGGCGGTACGGCGCTGACGGGCACCCGGCCGCGTTCCTCCCTGGCTTTCCGGCACCGTCCCCCCTTGGCTTACCGACACCGAACTCCCCCTTGGCTCACGGAGGACCAATGACCACCATGTCGACCCGCGAGACATCCACCGTCCCTCACCCCCTGGCCCCGCTGACCCCGCAGGAGATCCGCCAGGCGGTGAAGGTGGTGAAGACCCAACGGGATTTCACGGCCGACACCCGCTTCGTGATGATCTCCCTCCAGGAACCGGACAAACAGCTCCTGTTGCACCATGACGGCCGGAAGGCGCTCCCCAGGGAGATCTTCATGGTGCTGCGCGACCGCAAGCGACGCCGTTCCTACGAAGCCGTCGTCTCCCTGGACGAGGCGAAGGTCGTCGACTGGCGCTACCTGCCGGGCGTGCAGACGGCCATCACGGAGGAGGAGTTCGCCCAGTGCGACGCCGCCGTACGCGCCGACGCCCGCTGGCAGCGGGCGATGCGCCGCCGTGGCGTGGAGGACTTCTCCCTGGCCATGGTGGACGCCTGGCCCACCGGCTACACCGGGGAACTGGACGACGCCTCCGGACGCCGGCTGGCCTGCCCGCTGACCTTCGTACGCGCCTTCCCGGAGGACAACGGATACGCCCGCCCCGTGGAAAACCTCGTGGCGCTGATCGACCTCGACACCATGGAAGTGCTCGAGGTGACCGACAAGGGGACCGTGCCGCTGCCCCCGCTGTCGGGGAACTACGACCCGGCGGTGCGCACCTCCGACGGCAACTGGCCGGCGGTGGTGGAGGAGCGCCAGGACCTCAAACCGATCGACATCACACAGCCCGAGGGACCGAGCTTCACCGTGGACGGTTACGCGGTGCAGTGGCAGAAATGGCACTTCCGCATCGGTTTCACCGTGCGCGAGGGCCTCGTGCTGCACCAGGTGGGATACCAGGACCAGGGCCGGATACGGTCGATCCTGCACCGCGCCTCGCTGGCCGAGATGTACACCCCCTACGGTGACCCGGGCTTCACCCACTACCGCAAGAACGCCTTCGACGAGGGCGAGTACGGCGCCGGATTCATGGTGAACGCACTGGAACTGGGCTGCGACTGCCTGGGCGAGATCCACTACTTCGACGCCGTGGTGCACGACCAGGACGGCGAACCCGTGACGCTGCCCAACGCCGTGTGCATGCACGAAGAGGACATGAACATCGCCTGGAAGCACACCGACTTCCGCACGGGCAAGGTGGTGACCAGGCGGCAACGCCGGCTGGTCATCTCGTCCTTCGCCGTCCTGGGCAACTACCAGTACGGCTACTTCTGGTACCTCTACCTGGATGGGACGATCAAGTTCGAGGTCAAGCTCACCGGCATGGTCTCCACCGGCGCCTTCACGGGGGAGTGCCCGCCGTACGGCGCCGCCCTCGCCCCCGGCCTCTACGGCCCCCATCACCAGCACTTCTTCTCCATGCGCCTCGACATGGCCATCGACGGCCCGCACAATTCCGTCTACGAGGTCGACTCCGTACCGCTCCCGGTGGACGAGGACAATCCGCACGCCAACGCCTGGCGCACCCGGAACCGGCTGCTGGCGTGCGAGCGGCAGGCACAGCAACGCACCGCGCAGGCCGCCACCGGCCGGTTCTGGAACATCGTCAATCCCCGGCGGCGCAACGGCCTGGGGGAGCCCGTGGGCTACAAACTGGTACCCGGCTCGGGCCTCCTGCCGATGCAACCCGAGGGCAGCCAGGCATGGGAGCGGGCACGCTTCTGCTACGGACACCTGTGGGTGACCGCGTACGACCCCACACAGTTCTACGCGGCCGGTGACTACCCCAACCAGAGCCGCGGCGGCGAGGGCCTGCCCGCCTTCGTACGACAGGACCGGCCGCTGGCCGACACGGACGTGGTGGTGTGGCACACGTTCGGGGAGCACCACGTCGTGCGCCCTGAGGACTGGCCCGCCATGCCCGTGGTGAGCACCGGCTTCGCCCTGCGCCCCAACGGATTCTTCGACGGCAACCCCGCCCTGGACCTGCCCGCGCCGAACGGATGCGGCACCACCGCGGCCTGCCACGACCAGAACCCCTTCTAGACGAAAGGCACCGGCATCATGAGCACCACGCTGACCGACCGTTACCCCACTCGTCTGCTGCATCCCGCTCCCGCCATGGTGCGCGAGGATCCCACGGTCTGGGGCACGGCCGAGCAGGGCCCGCTGGCCGCCGATCAGCTGGACGCGTTCGCCCGGCTCGGCTATCACGCCGAGGACTCCCTGCTCACCCGGCAGGAGATCGAGGTCTTCCAAGGAGAAGCGGCGCGTCTGGCGAACGACCCCGTCCTGCGCGAGGACGAGCGCACCGTCATCGAGGAGAAGTCGCAGGAGGTCCGCTCGGTCTTCGAGGTACACCGCATCAGCGAGGTCTTCGCCCGCCTGACCGCCGACCCCCGGGTGGCCGGACCGGCCCGCCAGATGCTCGGCTCCGAGGTGTACGTCCATCAGAGCCGCGTCAACTACAAGCCGGGCTTCGGCGGGGGCCCCTTCTACTGGCACTCCGACTTCGAGACCTGGCACGCGGAGGACGGCATGCCGACGCCGCGCGCGGTGAGCGTCTCCATCGCCCTCACCGAGAACTACCCCTACAACGGCAGCCTGATGATCATCCCTGGTTCCCACCGCACCTTCGTGCCGTGCGTGGGCCGGACACCGCACGACCACCATCGCAACTCCCTGCGCACGCACTCGGTCGCCGTCGGGATGCCGGATCAGGACTCGGTGCGCGGACTCGCCCATGACGCGGGCGGCATCGAGCAGTTCACTGGTCCTCCCGGATCGGCCACCTTCTTCGACTCCAACTGCATGCACGGGTCGAACGGCAACATCACGCCCTACCCGCGGTCCAACATCTTCATCGTCTTCAACAGCGTCGACAACGTCCTCGGCACCCCTTTCGGTGCCCCCGCGCCGCGGCCGACGTACATCGCCAGCCGTGACTTCACACCTGTGCCGAGGTGGGGACGGTGACCAGGCAGGAGACACTGCGGAACTTCATCGGCGGACGGTATCGCCAGGCCCTGACCGAGGAGACGCTCGACCTGACCGACCCGTCGACCGGCCGGGTCACCGGCAGCGCACCCGTGTCCGGGGACGCGGACGTCGATCTGGCCCTCACCACCGCACACACCGCGTTCGAGAAATGGCGGGACGTCGCTCCGTCGGAGCGGCAGCTCTGTCTGACGCGCATAGCCGACGCTCTGGAGCGCCGCGCCGACGAGTTCGTCCGCGCGGAGGCGATGCACACGGGCAAGCCTCTGCACGTCACGGCGGCCGAGGAAATGGGCCCGATGATCGACCAGATCCGCTTCTTCGCGGGAGCCGCGCGCTTCCTCGAGGGCAAGTCGGCGGGGGAGTACATCGCAGAGCACACATCGTTCGTGCGCCGCGAGCCACTGGGTGCATGTGCGCAGGTCACGCCATGGAACTACCCTCTGATGATGGCCGTGTGGAAGTTCGCGCCCGCCGTGGCGGCGGGCAACACGGTGGTACTGAAGCCCTCCGACACCACACCTCTGACGACGCTGATGCTCGCCGAACTGGCCGCCGAGTTCCTGCCGGACGGCGTGCTGAACGTCGTCTGCGGCTCCCGGGAGACGGGGCGCCGGCTGGTACGGCATCCCGTGCCGGCCATGGTGTCGGTCACCGGCAGCGTCCGCGCGGGGACCGAGGTGGCCGGGGCCGCCGCCGCGGATGTCAAACGCCTGCATCTGGAGCTGGGCGGCAAGGCGCCGGTCGTGGTGGCCGCCGACGCCGATCTGGTCCGCGCGGCCCGGGGCATCGCCCAGGCGGCCCTGTTCAACGCCGGACAGGACTGTGCCTCGGCCTGCCGGGTCGTCGTGGACCGGTCCGTGCACGACGAGTTCGCGGCGCTGCTCGCACAGGAGGTCAAAGGCCTCACCACCGGTGCCCCCGACGACCCGACGGTCTTCTTCGGCCCGCTGAACAGCGCCGTGCAGCTGTCCCGGGTCCAGGACCACCTCCGGGACCTCCCCACGCACGCCCAGGTGATCACCGGGGGCGAGGCCCTGCCGGGGCAGGGGTACTTCCACCAGCCCACCGTGGTGACGGGCCTGCGGCAGGAGGACCGGGCCGTCCAGGAGGAGATCTTCGGGCCGGTCATCACCCTCCAGCCGTCCGGTGATGACGAGGAAGCCCTCCGCCTGGCCAACGGCGTACGGTACGGTCTCGCGTCCTCGGTCTGGACACGGGACCACCGACGCGCGATGACCATGGCCAGGAGGATCGACGCGGGCTGTGTCTGGATCAACTGTCACATCCCGGTCGCCGCCGAGATGCCGCACGGCGGGTTCAAGCACTCCGGCTACGGCAAGGACCTCTCGGCCTACAGCCTGGAGGACTACACCCGGGTCAAGCACGTCATGACCTACCTCGGGCCGTAGCCGCGCCCGCCGACCCCGTCGAGACGCGGGGCCATCGGGTTCATCGCAGCGCGATGAACCCGATGGCGAGCGCCGCAAATACCAGACCGGCGGCCTGCCGGCGGTTCAGACGTTCCCTCAGGAGCACCAGGGCGAGGACGACGGGGATGGCGGGGTAGAGGGCGGAGAGCACGGTGGCGACGGCCATGAGCTGTTGCCTGGTGGCCTCCAGGTACAGCACGATCGCGAGTGTGCCCAGGGCACCGGCCGCCACGGTCGCGGCCCACGGCCGTCCCGTCAGCTCCCAGCCAGCACCGTAGGACCCCAGGACCGCGGCGATGACCGCGACGGAGACCACCCGGCTCAGCACCACCGGCCACAAGCCGCTGTCCGTGCCCACCTGCGCCATGGCCAGGAACTGCACACCGAACCCCAGGCTGGCGACCAGGGCACTGGGCACCCCCGCGGACACCGCCCCCTGCCGCTCGTCGCCGGGTTCGGGGGAACTCTGCGAGACCAGCCACAGCGCCGGAAGGACGGCGGCGATCCCCACCCATGCGGGGAGCGCCGGACGTTCCCCGAGGACACACACCCCGACCAGGACCGGGAGCGCCACGGCCCCGACGTCGCTGACCGGGACGACCACGCTCATCGCCCCCGTCGACATCGCCCGGTACAGGAAGGCCACTCCCACTCCCGTCCCCACTCCCGACAGGGCTCCCCACCCGTAGTCCGCGAGCGTGGCGGATCCGCCGCCCATGAAAAGGGCCAGGCTCAAGCCGAGTGCGGTACCGCCCAGTTGGGCATGGAGCGCCACGGTCAGCCCGTCGTGCCTGCGGGAGACCACGCCGTTGACGAAGTGCGTGACGCCGAAACACAGGGCGGACAGCAGAGCGAGCAGTTCACCCATGGTCACGCTCGTCGCTCACCCGGCGGTCCCGGTCCGCCCGTCCTACCGGGCAGAGGGCACCGCCCCGGACGCACACGCACCGGTCGCACAGTCGACAGATGCGTTCGGCGTCACCGGGCCGCCGGTACAGACCCGTCAGAAGCTTCTCCAGCAACCGGCCGAGCTGCTCCTGCTCACGGTCGTCGAGGTGGTGCAGGGCCTGTCGCAGCACGTCACCCCGTGATGCGAGAAGGCTGCGCGCCGCCTGGGCGCCCAGGTCGGTGAGCTGGAGCCGGACCCACCCTCTCCAACTGGCCTCTTTGCGCAACAGTCCCTTCTCTTCCAGTCCCTCGACCATGCGGGCCGCCGCGGACTGGCTCAGTCCCACCCGCCGCCCCAGTTCGGTCACGCTCAGGCCGGCATCCGTGGACAGCACCACCAGCGCGGCAGCCCCGCTCGAACTGGTGCCGGCCGCCGTGGTCGCCCCGGCCACCAGCACGTCGCTGAGCGTCAGCGAGGCGGCCCCCAGGAGATTCGCTGCACGTAACTCGGCATGCATGACTCATGCGTAACCCCCCTGGAGTGCCGCAAACCCCACGTGTAGTCCACCGATGTCCACTGTCGGACGCTTCAGTCGGCCGGTCGGCGTTCGAGGTGGCCGCCTGTGTGCTCCGCGCGAGAGTTGAGCCCTTCGGTGTTCGCCCAGAACTCGCGGAGGGCGGCGACGAGCGCCTCGGGCGCCTCCTCGGCGATGTGGTGTCCGGAGTCGATCGGACCGCCGTCCAGCCGGTCGCCCGCCCACTCCCGCCACACGTGCAGTACGTCGCTGTAGAGGTCGACCATGTCGTCGCGGGTGGCCCACAGCACCTGCAACGGACAGGTGATGCGTCGTCCGGCCCGACGGTCGGTGTCGTCGTGTTCCCGGTCGACACCGAGACCGGCACGGTAGTCCTCGCACATGGCGTGCACGGTGGCCGGGTCATGGATGGCGCGGTGGTAGTCCTCGTACGCCTCGGCGCCCATCTGCTGGGACGTGGCCTTGTACCAGGCGTCGGGGTCGGCGTTGATGATGCGTTCGGCGGGCTTGTCGGTCTGTCCGAGGAAGAACCAGTGCCACCAGCTCGCGGCGAAGGTCGTGTCACAGCGACGCAGTGCCTCTCCGATGGGGACGGCGTCCAGGACGCTGACGGCGGACACCGCTTCCGGGTGGTCCAGGGCGAGGCGGGTGGCCACTTACGCACCCCGGTCGTGCCCGACGACGGCGAACCGCTCGTGCCCGAGGCGGCGCATGACCGCCAGGCAGTCCCCGGCCATGGCGCGTTTGGAGTACGGGCGGTGCTCGGGGTCGGTCGGGGGCTTGTCGGACCGGCCGTAGCCGCGCAGGTCGGGGCAGACCACCGTGTGACCGGCCGCGAATAGCAGCGGGGCGACGCGATGCCAGGTCGCGTGCGTGCGCGGGTGACCGTGCAGGAGCAGCACCGCCGGACCGTCACCGCCGTGGCGCACCCGCAGGCGAGCGCCGTCCCCTTCGCACCGCGTCAGCTCGAAGCCGTCGAACACGTTCCCTCCCACGCCCCGGACATCTCGGCTCGCCTGCCCCGAAGTGCGGTGTCCACACGGGCTTTCGTGGGTCGGGCCACGCCGGTGCGGGCCAGCACGAGTCGGTCGTGTCGATGCGGCCAGTGATGGCCGACGAGCCGCCGAGGCCGCGCCCGCGGGGAAGCAGCGTGGACGTTCCCGTGATGTTCGGCGTTGAGGTTTCAGTGGTTCGGTGTTTCGCTTTCAGTGCGTCTGAGCTGGTGTTTTGTTGAGTTCGCTGGAATGTGTGTGCTGTTTGGGTGCTGAAGGCTGCCGCCGAATTGTGGTGAAGGGTGGGGCTGAGCGTGTAGGGCCGGGCGCTGGGAGCAAAGTGGCTGGTCGTTCAGTGTGTGCCCGGTGTGGTGCTGTTCTTCAGGGCGGTCAAGGAACATCGCGGTTTCGGCTCTGCTGGTGTCACCCGTCGGGGTGATGGGGTTCGACGTGTCTGCTTGTACGGCTTCTGACTGGACAGCCTGCGCTGAACAGGGGCGGGCGTCGGAGGGCGGGTTGGTGAGCGGGGAGGAGAGCTCCGGCTGTTGGGGTGCGGTGTTGCCGCGCGGGGCGGGTCGTGGGGCTGCGGTTGCCCGGTTGCTGGCCCTGGACGAGCAAGGCGAGTTAAGTACGGCTCACGTGCGTTTGATGGCTTCGGCGTTGGACGTATCGGAGCGCACGGTGTGGAACTGGCTGTCCGTAGCGCGCCGCGAGGGCCGGACGGGGCCGCGGCCGCGGCCCCGTTTCAGGGTGACGCGGGAGATCCGCGATCTACTCGTGATGTGGGGCGGGAACGTGTCTGCGGTTCACCGTGAGCTTGCTGCTCGGGCGGCGGAAGATCCTTCGTCTGGTCCGGTTCCTTCTCTCTCGGTGCTTCATCGTGCGGTGGTGCGGGATCTGTCGGTGGGGGAGCGGGCGGGGCTGCGTACGGGTGAGGCGGGCCGCCGGCGTCATGACGTGTTCGGGAAGCGGCCGCCGACGTACCGCAACGCGTGCTGGGAGGGTGATCACAAGCGGATCCCGGTACGGGTGGAGGTCGAGGGGCGGGCGGTGTGTCCGTGGGTGACGTGGTTCATCGATGTCGCGTCGAAGGTGATCGTGGGGGTGGCGGTCACTGGGCATGAGCCGGGGCGTGACGCGGTGCTGGCGGCGCTGCGCACGCCGGATCAGCCGTGCCAGGCCTTACGGGCCGTTCGGTGGTCTGCCTGGGCGGGTGCGGGTGGACCGTGGCAAGGGACTTCCTGTCCAAGGCTGTGTCGCGGGCTCTGGGCGGTTTCGCTGTCCCGGTAGATGATCTGCCGGCCTACAAGCCCTACCGCAAGGGCACGGTGGAGGCGCTGAACGGTGCGGTGGAGGAGATGCTCCTGGTCTCCCTTCCCGGCTACACCCGCCGCGCCCGCCCGGCGGGCGCCCATCGCCCCGACGAGGCGGGCGATCTGCTCTCCTTCGCGGACTTCGTCGAGGTGCTGCTGGGCTGGGTGCGCTGGTGGAACACCGAGCACCAGCCCTCGGGCCTTGCGTCGGGGCTGACCCCGCTGGCGGCGTGGGAGGCGGACCCGACCCCGGTCGAGGACGTCCCCGAGGAGCAACTGGCGTTCTTCGCCCTGGAGGACGACGGCAGGGTGCGGAAGATTGCGACGAGCGGGGTCAGGTGGCGGCGCCGCTTCTACATCGCGCCATGGATGGTCGGCCACGCCGGCACACGCATCCGGCTGCGGTACCTGCCGCACTACGACGGACAGATCGAGGTCTTCTCCACCGAGCCGCCCGGCCGCCACCTGGGGACCGCCTACCTGGCCGAGGAAGCGACGCTCGAGCAGCGCAGGGCACTCGCCTCGGTCAGGGAGCAGAAGACCCGCGCGCTGAAGGCCGACTTGAAGGCGGCGGAGAAGCTGCGCCGCACCCGCTACACGGCCACGACCACACCGGATGCTCCCCGTCCGCGGCACGTGGTCACCGGCGGGCAGGCCCGGGCGGAGATCGCCCGCGCGAAGGCGACCGATCTGGCGGCCCGCGCGCTGCCGGACCTGATCCCGCCCCGGGACCCGCCCGCAGGCTGGGCCCGCCCACGCCCCGCCCCCGCCACCCGGCCGCGCCCGGATGCCGCGCCGCAGCCCCCGGCGTCAGACGACGCAACCGGCACCACACCCGCTTCGCACACCGAGGAGTGAGATCCGGATGGCTACCGCTGAACGCAAGGGACGTCTGCCCGGGGAACGGGAGGATCACTTCATGCGCCTGCCCGGCGCCCAGACCGTCTCCACGCGGGCACTGCTCACGGCTCGGGAGAACCTCCGGGCCGCGATCGAGGCGAAGGCGATGATCTGCATCTACGGGCAGGCGGGCAACGGCAAGTCCTTCGCGGTCAACGCCTCGCTGCGCGAGCTCGCGCCGAAGCACACGCGCCGGATCCGGTTCCGCGCGCGCCCCTCGACCCGGGACCTGCGCCACGAGCTGTTTCACGCCCTTGGCCTGCAGGGCCGTCCGCCGGCGCATGCGATCGAGTTCGACCGCATGCTGCGCGGCGTGCTGGAGGAGCCGCACGTCCTGGTCTGTGATGAGGCCCAGTGGCTGTCCAAGTTGTGCTTCGAATACCTGCGCCACCTCTGGGATGACACCGGTTCCGATCTCAACGATCGTCTTCACCGGTGGCAACGGCTGTTTCGAGATGCTGCAGAGCGAGCCGATGCCGGAGTCTCGCGTGTATGCGTGGCAGGAGATCGACCGGATGCCGCTGGACGAGGTCCTGGCCGTCGTCCCGGCCTTCCACCCGATCTGGACCGACGCGGACCCCGATCTGATCGCCTTGTGCGATCAGGAAGCGGCTCGCGGGAACTTCCGGGCCTGGGCGAAGATCACCCACCATCTCACCGTCGGGATGAAGGAGTCCGGACGCAGAGGCGTGGACGAGGACTTGCTGCGCTGGGCCTACAGCAAGCTGGGCCACCGCACGGCGGCCTGATGCTCCACTGCCCGAACCCGCCCCCGGTCACCGTGGTCCTGGACCCCTACGACGACGTGGTCCACACCCGCGCGGCCCTGGCCTCCCACGCCCCGCACGACGGACGCATTACCGTGCACTCCACCCCGGGCGCCGGCTCCGTCATCGCGCTCGCCTACGACATCCTCGCCGCCCTGGGCAAGCCCGTTCCCCTGGGTGTCTGCCACCGGATCGACCCGGCCCCGGCCTGGTCGGTCGCCGCCGCCTGGATCCTCGCCACCCCCATCACCCACCTCACCCTCCTCCGAGCCCACCTGCTGACCCCGCACCGCTTCAAGAACCTGCTCGCCCTGCGCCGGCGCACCGGGGTCCGGCTGGTCCTCGTCTGCCACCACCGCGCCATGCGGGCGTTCCTGGAACGTGAACTGCGGCAGGTGGAACACACGACCGCCGAGGCTTCTGCCCTGCTGCCCGAGGCCGAGCTCTCCGCACCCGGGCCGCTGCGCCCGCTGGCGAACCGCTGGATCGGCCTGCCGGCTCTGACCACCCTGACCGTCGACGAGGATCCGGCCAACCCCTGCCAGTGCGCTGCGCCCATGGCAGCGGAACGGGACTTCTTCCCGCCGGTCATGCCCTCCCTCACCGCGACGGAGGTCGCCTGGCGGCTTCACCGGGCCACCGCGCATCCGTATCTGGCCGCCCAACTGGCCACGGCGGTGTTCACCGCGGCTTCCACCACCCAGCTCGATACCCTCCACGTCCACGACCTGGCCCCAGACGGTACGGCCGTCACGCTCCACGACCATGGGCTTCGCCGGGGCTGCATGACCCATCACGTCCCCGCCTGGGCCCGACCCCTGCTGCGGGCCGCAGCCTTCCTCTGGAGGATCGAGGCGGGCACCAACGGCCCCCTCTTCACCGATCCGCTGGACAACACCGGCCTGCCGTCCCTGACCGCCTTCGCCGAGAGTTGCAGGCTACGTCCGCCCCAGCCACCTCGCCCCAAGCCCCGTCGGCCCCGGAAGACAGCGAAACCAGCTCCGAAACCGCCGGAGAAGACCGTCTGGCCCGTCTGCACGGTCCACTACCGGCGCCCATGGGCTGCACCTGGCCCCGAGCGGATGCACGGGTGCCCGTACCCGCCGCCCCGCACCCAGAAGACCATCGACAGGAGGAAGAAGGGATGGCTGCCGCCCGACTACGGTCTGCCCGGACTCCAGCCCCCACGCTGGGCATGGGAGCTGTCCCAGTAGTGAAACAGCGCAACGCCGCGAACCCCGGCCGCCTGCTCACGTCCGCCGCACCGCGCAGTTTCACTACTGAGCTTCTCCGCGTGATGTTGCCGACAGGGCCGGGCTCGCAAGCTGGGGTGATTCCCGTCGCCCTGCCATGATCGCCATAAATGGGGTGAACGCGGCGGGCGGGTCGGACATGCTAGCCCGGTGCAGCATGATGAGGAACAGCCGTTGTCCGGTGGGAACGTCAGCACTGGTGTCGTCCGGGTCGGAGATACCGTCCGCCGCCCGAGCGGACCGTGGACCCCCGCTGTGCACGCCTTGCTGACCCACCTGCACGAGGTGGGCTACCGGGCGGCGCCCCGCCCGCTGGGCATCGACGACCAAGGGCGCGAAGTCCTGACCTTCGTGCCGGGACACGTGGTCTGGCCCGACCGGTTCTCCCTGCTGGACGCCGAGCGGCACCTGGCCGACGTGGCGCGACTGATCCGGGACTTCCACGAGGCCGTGCAGGACTTCACACCACCGCCCGACGCGCACTGGCAGGTGCTGATCCCCGCCGAGGGCAGCGACATCATCGCCCATCACGACCTGGCACCCTGGAACCTCGTGGCCGGCGACGAGGGGCAGTGGGCCTTCATCGACTGGGACAGCGCCGGCCCCGGCTTCCGCCTGTGGGACGTCGCGTACGCCATGCACGGGTTCATTCCGCTGTCCGCGCATCCCGACTGGCAACGCCCCGACGCCGCGCACCGGCTGCGGGTCTTCGCCGACGCCTACGGCCTCGTCGAGGCCGAACGCCGTCACACGGTCCCTCTGCTGGGGCGCCGCACGCGATCCATGCACGACTTCCTGCGCGACCAGGCCGCCCGGGGCGTCCAGCCCTGGGCGACACTGTGGGCCGAAGGCCACGGCAACGCCTGGCGCAGCGACGCAGAGTACATCGAGCAGCGCGAGGACCAGTGGATGCATGCCCTGCTCGCCGACTGATTCCGGTCTCGGCTTACGGCCCGTACTGCCTGCACTGGCTGGTCTGTGAGGGGGTAGGGGGTGGCTTCAATTCGTCGTTCGCGGCGGCGAGTTCAGAGACCCTCAAGGCGCGAGGAGGGTGCGGATCTGGTCGGCGGTGTGGGGGTGGGTGGTGCGGACGGTGAACCAGGAGCCGTCGGTGCAGGCGATGCCGACGCAGCGTCGTAGCCGTCGTGGCCAGGGGGTGTGGCGTAGGCCCGCGTGCGGGCAGGCGACGGCCCGCGAGGGGTCCTGCCATAGCGCCCGCACGGCGATCTGGCCGTCCGCGACCACGAGCAGGCAGTCCGCCTCCTCGGTGCGCAGTGCGTCCCTTCTCCAGTAGGCGGTGTGGACGGCGAGGACGAGCCGCCCGGCGTCGCTGTCCCAGCCGCCGCGCATGCCCGGCCCGTTCAGCAGCCGCAGCAGGAGGCGGAAAGCCTTCCGGACCGGTTCGAACAGCGCGGAGAACGCCTCGACGGGGTCCTCGGGCAGCGCGAGCAGGAAACGGGTGAGGAAGAATGAGCGCAGGGACTGCCATCTCTCCCCACGCGGCTGTACCGGCAACCGTCGCACCCCCGGCGGCCGCCCGTACCGCGGCAAGCCCACCCTGAACTCCACGCCCGACACCCCCCGGGGAGAGTAGGGCATGCGCGGGCGGCCTACGGAGCGACGATCAACGCTCGACGATCTTGTGTGTCCCGCTGCGCAGTCGAACCCATCGGTAGCCCCGCTACCCGGAGCCCCTGCTGCCACCGTATGACAAGGATCAGCCGGGGCAGAGGGCCTGCATGACCTCGCTGGCTCTGACGGTTGGCCCGAACCAGACGGTGACGTTCTGGAGCTTCCTTGTAGCACTGGCAGTAGTGGTTGGTGTGTGGTTGTGGGCGAAGCGGCGCCGCTGACCGGCCCGCTACGTCCACCGCATGCCAATCGCGGCCAGATGCCCCACCCGCTCGGGTGTCAGGGTGGCGGCTCTGCTTCGTTGGTTGCTGATCCACGCTCCGAGCCGGATCTCGCGTTCTTGCTGCTCCTCGCCGCGGTCACCGTTCCCGCCGCTGCCGAGAACGATGGTCTCGATGTGTTTGCGGGGTACGCGCAGGTGCCCCTCGCGTTGGTAGTACTGCCGTGCGGCGGTGAGGTTGATCGCCCATTTGTCGGCCTGCGACCTACGCGGCGTCGGCTTCTCGTCCTCGCTCGCGGGCACGATGCCGAGCACGTTCTCGCACATCCATTGCTGTGCCCCGGTGAGCTTGTCCCACCCCAGGCGCTGCGCCCGCACCCACCGCCCCAGGTCTTCGCCCTGGTGCACAACCTTGCCCGGTCCGGTCGGCAGCTGACCGCCTTTCTCGAGGTGTTGTCGGACGAGGTGGAAGGCGCGTTGCCATTCCACGGGCCAGGCCGGGCACCAGGCGGGGTCGATGTCCTCCAGCTGCTCTCGTCGCTCTTCCGGCAGTGCCCCGGCTGCGGAGCCTGCCGGTAGTCCTTCGGCGCGCCGCTGTTCGATCTCCTGTGCTCGCCGGGCAGCAGCCCGCGCGTTCTTGAGCCAGATGCCCACCCGATATCCCTGGAAAGTGGCGTCAAGCGGCGCCAGCAGGTGTCCGTGTTCCGCGGCCCATCCGCGTGCGGCGGTCAGGCCTTCCTCCCACGCCATGTCGTAGTGGGACCAGACCATGCCGAGCTTCTCCAGTTGCTCGACGCGGTCGGCGTCCATGTCACCGCGGGTGTGGAAGCGTCGGGCGTCGGCGGTCCACTGCCCGAGGGGGAATCCGGCGAGGGAGGCCGGCCATCCCTCGGCCTCCACCGCCTGGTCCTCGCCGCCGGGCACACGGTAGGTGAACGGCACCCTCAGGTCCCCGTGCCGCCGGGCGTAGAGGGTGGCGGCTTCGATCCCGCGCCGCCAGTGGGCGCGCTCGGGGTTCAGGACGCGTAGGTTGATGAAGGCGGCCATCTGGGCGGGGTCGCGGGGGGTGGAGAACTTCAGCAGCGCCCGTGCCGGCGCCGACACCCCGCCGCTGCCACCACCGTCTTCATCGCCCTGCTCACTGCCGGCAGGGCTCGGTACGCCCGCAGGGCGGCTCGGAGCCTGCTGCTCGGCCAGCTGTTCCACGATGCGGGTGTCGTGTGCCCGGAGAGCTTCCAAAAGCTTGGCCAACCCGCCGAATGCCCGGCTGGTCAGCATGTTGTCGACGGTCTCCCCGGGTCCGAGCAGGACGGGCACCACCAGCGACGCCACCTTCCCCTCGCCGGGCTGAATCCGCAGCGCCCGGCCCACGGCCTGGACCAGATCCGGCATGGAACCACGCACATCGGCGAAGTACACGGAGTCGCAGTTCTTCGAGTCCACGCCCTCCCCGAGTACGCGAACTGACCCGAGGAAGCTCTTCTCCACTACGGTGCCGTCGCCTGCGATTCCGTCGGCGAACTCAGCGAGCACCCGCCGCCGGTGGAGCGGCTTGTGCTCCCCGCACAGCCAGTCCGCCCAGACCGTCCTCGGGTACAGCTCGGGATCCTCAGTATGCAGCGTGGCGGCGACATCGGGCAGGCCGGCCGCGAACGCCTCAGCCTCCCGAATCTGATGGTGGAAGATGAGCGTGCGCCGGAAGCCTTCCTCGGCGGAGGCTTTCACCAGCGCGGTCTGCAGCGCGGCGAGCCGCGCCCCGCGCACGGCCTCGGACCGCGCGTCCGCGCCGAGGAGCTGCGCGGCCTGGAGCTGGGTGTCGGTGATGTCCACGCACACCACCTGGTACGGCGCGCAGATCCCCCGATCCACGGCCTCCGACAGCGTCAGGGTGTAACACCGGCTGCCGAACGGCCCGTCAGGATCGTCGTCCATCGAGGCCACCAGCCCACCCGGCCCGCCCCGCACGCCCTGCTCCTGCACGGCGTCCTCGTCGAGCTGCCACAACCTGGGCGTGGCGGTCATGTACAGCCGGCGCAGGGCGGGGATGCGGGCGTTGTCGTGGACAACCGCCCACGGCTTCCCGATCCGGCCAGTGACCCGGTGGGCCTCGTCCACGATGACCAGCGACCACCCCGGCAAGCCCGCCTGGTGCGCCCGCTCGAGGATGCCGAGCCCGAGGGAGGCGTAGGTGGCGAACACGGTCACCTTGTCTGGACCGTGCGTCCACGCCACCAGCTCGTCCACGTCCGTGGTGTTCGGGAAACCCGCCTCGCTCTCACGCAGGGAGGACACCCCGATCATCAGGCCGCTGCGCCCGCCCTCGCGCCAGGCGGCCTGGGTCTGGGTGAGCAGGTCCAGCGAGGGCACGAGGACGAGCACGCGGCCCGCGCGGAGTTCCTCGGAGCTGCGCACGGCGACGAGGGTCTTCCCGGATCCGGTCGCCATGACCACCTGGGTCCGCAGTCCCCGCTCGGGGACAGTAGATCTTGCAGGCAATGCGAGCGCGCGGAGTACCGCGTCCACGGCTTCTCGCTGGTGAGGACGGAGTTCCTTCACTGCCCTTCCGATCTGCCTTCTCCTGCGGGCCGCGCGCGGGGACCCGTGCGGTGAGAAACGAGGAACTGTCACGTGAGAGACGTGCAAGCGGTCACAGCAAGGCCCCCCGACCGCACATTCAGCCACTGAACAGGGGAGGGCGAACACGACTCAGGCCGGACCACGACCCCACATCAGCAGTACTGTCACAGTCCAAAGTCTAGCGTTGCTTCACTTTGAAGCACACTCCGGAACAATACTCCCTCCCCGGCCCGGCGGGGGCCGTCATGCTGCGCGCTGTCCGTTGCTTCCCGGGGCTTCCCGCTCGATCGGACACGCCGGGGACACGGTCAGTTTCCGGCGAGACTGGGCGCCGTGAGATCGACCCATACCCGCGGCTTGCGATCCCACGCACGCACCCTGCCTATGATCAGGTCGACAGTCGCTCCCACCGGCGGCAGCTCCTGTGCGAGTCGCCTCACTCCCGGCTCGCTGCTGCGGCGAATCATGTCCAGTGAGGCGCCCACGGGCTCGAATCCGTGGAGCTCCGCCATGAGGCCCCATGGCTCGTGACTGGTGATCGTTGCTTGAACTGTCTCGCCTTGTCGAAGTTCGCTGAGAGGGCGTCTCGATCCATCTGCCATGGCGGCATCCTCCTCCTCAGCCCATCCTCCGCCCCAGCTCCCATCCCGGTGCCGGCCGACCCCCCGCCGGAGGCACCATCTGCGACCGCGGCTGCGATCGTGCGGTGCTCTCCCTCATGGCCCGGCCTCTTTCCTCTCGTAGGCGTGCGTTGGCACAGCGCCCGCAGTGTGGGCCGAAGGCAGGAGTGCGGAGGGCGGCAGCCGGGACACGTCCCGGCCTGCTCCTGCGGCGCCTCGAAGCCTCCGAGGCGGACCGGCCCGCGCACCGCGCCGCCCCGCAGAAGACGGCAGGCCCCCGCCACGCCCACGCCTGACCCCTCGGGCCCAGCGGTTGCAGAGGCGGCAGGCCTACGTCTGCCAGAGCGGTGGCTGGGCAGACGGGCTGCACCCTGATGAGAGGAGTTCGCTCATGCTCGGCATAGTCGCGGCGGTGCTGTTCTTCGTGTCTTTCCTGATTAATGCGGCGGATCTCGGTACTAACGATGTGTTGTCTTCGACGAACGTGATGCTGCTGGGCCTGACCGCTCTGGCTCTGCACGTGGCTGGTATCGGCACCGGCTGGGCCCGCAGGCGATAACCCCATTGGGGCCTGCTGTTCTGCCATCAGCAGGCCCAGACTTTTCCCTTTTCGAGGGAGCAGCGGTGATCGGGTCTTGCTGCGTTTCCCGGTGTGTGTCCTGAGTACGCGTACTCAGGTGTGGGTGTCTTGTCACGCTCATACTGTCCTGGTCATGACAGGGAATCAGGAGGGGCGATCGTGATCAGAGCGAGGAAGACCGCGACGACGGCGATGCTGGCGGCTGTGGCCTTCGGGACCGCGGTGGCAGGCACGGCACCTGCCACCGCGGCTGAGGGTCTTCTCCCTCATCCCGGGCCGGAGGGTCTGGTGTGGGTCCCGGAGTGGACGGGGGATGGCGGGGTTGCGTCCGGAGGCGCGTGGGACAGGCTGCCGACGGTGTTGACGGTGGCCTGTGAGGGTGGGGGCAGTGTGGCGGTGACGATGGAGTCGCAGTCAGTGCAGGTGGCCGAGTTCACGGTGGACTGTCCTGCTGGCAGTGCGGGGGTGGGCCAGGTGGCCATGGATGCGGGGGTCGTGCGGTCGGGATCGTTCACGATCGGAGTCGACGCCTCGGCCCAGGACATCCGCTGGGCCCTGACGGTGACCCAGCCCGAATAGAACACCACCACCCCTAGGGGTAACCGACCCCTCTCGCTGCTAGCTAGCCCGCGTGAGCGGGCTCCGGCGCCTGGAGGCGAAGCCGGAAAGGGCCGGCCGGTGCGGGAGCGCAGCGGACGCACCGTCAGTCAGGGTGCGCAGCACCCTGACTGGACTCCGTAGCGCAGCGAAGGAGTCCCCGTGCCGAGCGCAGTTCGGCACGGGCGGTGAGCGCAGCGAACCGCCCGCGTTCTCGCGGAGCGAGAACGCAACCCCCGCGCGCAGCGCGGGGGTTCGCTTGCTTCGGGCGCAGCCCGAAGGGACCCGCTCCGCGGG
>NZ_BMQK01000032.1 GCF_014648075.1 Streptomyces ruber
ACCCGGTACGACAAACTCGCCGTCCGCTACCAAGCGACCGTGCTGGTCGCAGCCATCAACGAGTGGCTGTGACCAGCACTTTCACAACAGGCCCTAGCCGGCTGGACCGCGTTCGACGCGGGGCAGCACCAGATCGCGCAGCGCCACTTCATCCAGGCGCTGCGGCTGACGAAGGCGGGCAGCGACGTGCACCTCGGCTCGTACGTGTTGAGCACCATGGCGATGCAAGCGCTGATGCGCGGCTTCACCTCCCAGGCCATCGACATGGCCCAGGGAGCCTACGAACGCGTTCCCGCTGCCGATCCGCGGGTGCTGGGGTTCGCCAAGCTCATCGAGGCCCGCGCGCACGCCCGGCAGCGGGACGCGCGCGCGGCGGCCACCTGCCTGACCACGGCCGAGCGCCTCCAGGAACGGGGGACGGCCGAGGGCAGCGGGGAACGCGCCTGGATCGAGTTCTTCTCCCGCCAGCGGATCGTCACCGACGCCACGGAGATCTTCCGAGACCTGGGCCAGCCCAGGTCCACGTTCGCCTGGCACGCCTTGGGCGCGATGCCGGGCGACGCCTACGCCCGCTCGCGCGGCATCCGGCTCTCGGTCCTGGCGACTGCACACGCCCAGGCCGGGGAACTCGACCACTCGCTGCGGCTGGGCGGCGAGTCCCTGCGGCTGTTCGCCCGGCTGCAGAGCGTGCGGGGCCTGGACTATCTCAGGCTGTACACCGACTCGCTGGCCCGCTGGCGCCGCGAACCGTCCGTGGTGGACTACCTGCGCGACGTACGGGGACTGGCGCGCCAGCTGACAACGGCGACTTGACCACCACACTCACCCCACCTGCTACCGGAGGCTGGCCGTGCACCGTCCGGACCGTCGATTCGTGCTCTCCGCGGCGGACGGGGGCGCCCTCGAGGCAGCCCTGCCCCAGGCCGATCCGCCGCCCGGCGCAAAGCCGCGGGGCAGCCGCGAGATCGGGCGGGAGGAGATGACGGCCCTGCACCGGGCCGTCGCCGCCGTCCGCTATGCCGATTCACGCCACGGCGGCGGCAGCGCCCAGGCCCAGGCGGCGGCCCACCTGCTCGACCAGTGGGTACGGCCGATGCTGGGGCGCCCGCTCACCGACGACCGGCAGCGCGAACTGTGCGCGGTGAGCGCGGAACTGGCCCGCCTCGCCGGGTGGGCAGCGCTGGACACCGGCCGACACTCGGCCGCCCGCCACTACTTCGACCGGGCCCTGTACTGGGCGCGCACCGCGAACGCCCCCGACCTGACCGCCTACGTCCTGACCACTGCCGCCCTGCACACCACGCTCTACGGCCGTCCTGGCGATGCCCTCGCCCTGATCGACGGGGCACTGGGCACGGCCGGGCACGTGCACGCCCGAGTCGTGGGCTTCACCAAGCTGGTCGAGGCCCGTGCGCACGCGCGGGCGGGCGACGCCAGGGCCGTCGCCGCCGCCCTCACCACCGCCGAACGCCTGCTCGACAAGCCCTGCTCCCACGGCGCTCCTGAATGGATCGACTTCTTCACCCACCCCCGCCTCGCCGCCGACGCCGCCGAGATCCACCGTGACCTCGGCGACGTCCGGGCCTGCCTCGCCTGGCACGAACAGGCGTCCGCGATGGCGCCCAACGCCTTCACCCGTTCGGTGGGCCTGCGCCTCACCGTCGTCGCCACCGTCCACCTCAAGGCCGGTGACCTGGAACAGAGCCTCGCCCTCGGCCACCGGGCCCTGGACATCCTCCGGTACGTCGACTCGAACCGCGCCCGCGACTACGTACGGCGCCTGGCCGTCGGCCTCACCTCGCACCGCACCCTGCGCGCGGTGGACGCCTTCCTGGCCCGACTCCGGCAGGAGTTCGCACCGGCGGGACACCCCGCGCCGGTCGCGTGACCTCCCCGCATGAGCCGACCTCCGAGCCTCGTCATCCCCCCGCGCACCCACGCTCGCCGCCTGCGGACAGACCGCGGTGTGCTCGCCGCACTGGACTGTGCCCCGCCGGATGACGTGCCGCGGGCGGGAACGGTGGTGATGGTGCCGGGCTTCCTCGGCAGCAAGGAGGACTTCCTTCCGCTGCTGCCTCCGCTGAGCGCGGGGCAGGGTACAGCGCCGCCGCCGTCGACGGCCGCGGCCAGCACGAGAGCGAGAGCCCGGCGGACGAGGCCGCGTACAGCCAGGACGAGCTGGCCGCCGACGTTCTCGCGTGGACGGCGGCGCTGAACGACCCTGTGCCGCTCGAAAAGTCATCGTCGCCGGTCAAGCGATATAGCAGTACTCGTTGATCACGCCGCCGAGGATCCTGGTCCGCAGCACTCGGCGGGCGTCGAGGTCGTGCACTGTGGCATCGGGCCGTTCTTTGGCATCAGGCGGTAGTTGCTGTCGGGCTTGGTGAGGTCGGTGGGCGTTGTAGTGCCGCCGGTAGGCGGCCAGGACCTGGCGGGCGTGGACCTCGTTCACGATCAGGACGTGGTCGAGCATCTCACGCCGGATGCTGCCAATGATCCTCTCGCAGTGGGCGTTCATCCGAGGAACCCGCGGGGCACTCAAGATCACCTCCAGCTCCTCGGCCTCGAAGACCGTGTCGAACGCCGCACCGTACTTGCCATCGCGGTCACGCAGCAGGAACCGCAGAGACTCCATGCGCACGCCCAGGTCGGCGGCGAGATTCCGCGCCTGTTGCACGGCCCACTCCCGGGTCGGCTGGGCGGTGACTCCGGTGATGGGCAGGCGCCTCGTGCCGTGCTCGAGGAACACCAGTGCGTACAGCCTCGTGCCGAGCGCGGTGTCGAGGTGGAAGAAGTCTGCCGCGATGATCCCCTCGGCCTGGGCGGCCAGGAACTCGCGCCAGCTTGGACCGGCACGACGCGGCGCCGGGTCGACGTCCGCGGCGTTGAGGATCCCCCGGACCGTCGAGGCAGCGATCCGATGCCCGAGTCGGGCCATCTCCCCTTGGATCCGCCTGTGCCCCCACCGCGGGTTCTCCTGGGCCAGCCGCAGAACAAGCGTCTTGATCGCCCCTCGGGTGGGCGGGCGTCCGGTGCGTCGGCGTGCGGTGTAATCCCACTTGGCAGCGACGAACCTGCGGTGCCAGGGGAGCAAGGTGCCTGGGGTGACCGGGAAGACCTCGCGCCAGCGTCGCCGGGGTATCAGCCCGGAGAGGGCAGCCAACCAGAACCGGTCGGCCGGCTCGTAGCGGACCGGGCCGGCAATCTGCCGGCGCAGGACCGCGTTCTCATGCCGCAGCACGAGCAGCTCGGCGTCATTTGCGGTGTCACGGCGCAGCAGCACCGACAGTACGGACAACAGCCTCCGGACCACCCTGTACAGCAGAGACACGATCACGCGGACATGATCCCAGGACCGGACTGCATCACTCCCACCTGCGTCGATGACTTTTCGAGCGGCACAGGTGAACAGGCGGTGCATCTCAGCCAGGTCCTTGATCTCCCGTCCGACCTCGCCCCGTGCGGAGGCGATCTCGACGGAGAACTCGCCGTTCACGGTCCTGAAGAACCGTTCGATCTTGCCTCGGCCCTCCGGGCGGCCGGGGGCGGAGTGGACCAGTTCGATGCCCAGCCTCGCGCAGGCCCGCAGCAGCCAGGAGTCGACGAAGGCCGAGCCGTTGTCGACGTAGATGTACTCCGGGACACCCCTGGCGGCCAGGGCCGGCCGCAGGGCGGCCGCGAGGCGGACGGTGTCCTCGGCGAAGCCCCAGCGGCGCCCGACCACCGCGCGGGAATGGTCGTCGACGAAGGGAAGGTGAACAGGTAGGTCTTGCGTCCGTCGATCCGGGGCCCGTGCAGGGCGTCCCCGGTCCACAGCTCGTTGGGCCGGTCGGCCTCGAACCGGCCGAAGACCGCCAACTGTTTCGGTGCCCGCAGGCTCACCAGACCGGTGCGGACGAACATCCGCTGCAGCGTGCGCTCGTCCGGGGCCCAGCCGATCTGGGCCCGCAGGATCCGCCGCACCTGTGCGGCCGTCCGCTCGGGGTTTTCCTTCTTCAGCGCGGTGGCCAGCTCGAACACCTCCGGCGGCGTCCGCGGCTGGGACTGCCGGGGTGAGGGCACCAGCGCGTCGAATCCGCCCTGGCGCCATTCCAGGATCCACCGGTCCAGCGTCCAGCGGCTGATCCGCATCCGCCGCCGTCCGGGTCGGTGTGCTCCTCGGCCGCGAGTTTGCGGGCTAAGAGTTGTCCCGTAACTCCACGAGGCTGAGGGTCATGCCGTGTCAGGGTCGGTGCCGATGGCACCGACCGAGCGAAGCGAACGCCCGAGGTCCCCGGTGAGGATGCGAGGGTGTCGCCGCCACCACCACAGGTCGGGGCCGGGCAACCTGTGGAACTGTTCGAGCGCCTGGCCGTCGTCGTCGACGGTCGCCGCCTTGTACCGGCCGTCCGGAGCTTTGATCTGCGGGCTCCAGAGCCGCACGATGTAGTCGTCCAGCAGGAGCCACGCCTCGTGCAGCCAGTTTCGGCAGTAGAGGTCGCTGGTGTACTCGTAGATGTCGTCGCCGTAGCCGCGCTCAATGACGCCTACCAGGGCGGCCCACGCATTCACCCTTTCTGCGACCGTGAATGCCGTCCGCCAGCCGCGCTGGTGCAGCAGCTCTCCCACCTCGGTCTCCGTAACCACGGGCGGGAGGATCTCACGCGGATCCCGTCCGGGCGACCGAGATACGCCCCGCCAGAGGCTGCGGCCCGAAGCATGAACAAGGTGAGACGATCGCACCGTGGCTGGTGTGATCACGGCGTCGGAACCCTCCTGGACAGCCCCGTTCACCGGGCTGAGCCCGCGACAGTTCGGGAAGCTTGTGAGCGCGTTGCGGCGGGAGGGCGCCGACCCGGTGCGCAAAGGTCGCCCCTGGGGCCTGCCGCTGGAGGACAGAGTCTTGCTGGTGGCCGCGTACTGGCGGGCGAACCTCACCCTGCGGCAGCTGGCCCCGCTGTTCGGGGTCTCGAAGTCCGCCGCGGACCGGATCATCGCCCACCTCGGGCCATTGCTCGCTCTGCAGCCTCGCCAGAGGTTCCGGAGGGACACCGTGCTGATCGTTGACGGCACCCTGGTTCCCACCCGTGACCACACGATCGCGGAGCAGTCGAAGAACTACCGATACTCCACCAATCACCAGGTCGTCATCGACGCCGACACCCGCCTGGTCGTCGCCGTCGCCCGGCCGGTCCCGGGGAACCGCAACGACTGCAAGGCATGGGAGCTGTCCGGCGCGAAGGACGCCATCGGCCGGACCACCGTGATCGCTGACGGTGGCTACCGGGGCACTGACCTGATCATCCCTCACCGCCGTGAACCCGGCCAGGCCGAACTTCCGGCCTGGAAAGAGGAACACAACGCCTCGCACCGCAAGGTGAGGGCCCGCGTCGAGCACGCCTTCGCCCGGATGAAGAGCTGGAAGATCCTCCGCGACTGCCGGTTGAAAGGCGACGGCGTCCACCACGCCATGCTCGGCATCGCCCGCCTCCACAACCTCATCGTCACCGGCTGAACCGCGAGCAGGCAGGTCAGCAAGCACGACCGTGATCAATTACGGGACAATTCTTAGGTCGTTTTTGATGGCTCTTGGACGGTGTCGCGGAGCCAGATGACGATCGCGGTGACGGTGAGGGTGCCGTTGAAGATGTAGTCGCGCTTGTCATAACGGCTGGCCACCGACCGGAACTGTTTCCACTTGCTGACGCATCGCTCGACCGCGCTGCGCCGTCGGTACTGAGCCTTGTCGAAGGCGGGCGGACGGCCGCCGGCCCGGCCACGGTTGCGGCGGTTGGCCCGCTGGTCGTCCGGCTCGGCGATGGTCGCCTTGATACCCCGACGGCGCAGGTAGGCGCGGTTGCCGCGGCTGGAGTAGGCCGTGTCCTGGAGTAGGCCTTGTCGCCGCGGACCCGGTCCGGGCAGCGGCGTGGGCGGCCGGGCCCGCGGCGACGAATGCGCAGCGACTCCAGCACCGGCCGGAGCATGGGGCTGTCGCCCCGCTGGCCCGGCGAGGTGAGCCAGGTCAGCGGGCGGGCCCGGTCATCGGCCAGCAGATGAACCTTCGTGGTCAGCCCGCCCCGGGAACGTCCCAGCGCCGCCTCCCGCCCATCGGCCTCCACACGCGCCCCGCCCCCTTTTTCCCACGAAAGTCACGTGGCGGCCGGTGCCGGGCCCCGGCTGCGTGCTGATGGGCCCGGCAGGAGGTGGAGTCGATGTTCACTGCCCACTCCCGCTCCAGCTCACGAGCCAGGGCGCCGTCGGGGTCGTCGGCAGCGGCCTCGATCTGCAACTCGGCCAGGATCTGCTGCCAGGTTCCGTCCGCCGACCAGCGGCGATGCCGTGCGTAGACGGTCTGCCAGGGCCCGTAGCGCTCCGGCAGGTCCGGCCAGGGCACTCCGGTGCGGGCCCGGAACAGCACCCCATTCACCACCGTCCGGTGATCGGACCACTGCCCACCGGGCCGCCCATTGACCGGCAGCAACAGCTCGATCGCCCGCCACTGCGCGTCGGTCAGCTCGTGTCGTCGCACCATGCCCGACGCCTGCCCGGCTCCTAGCTTGGTCCACCCCGCCCGACAAGAGCCATCAGAAACGACCTAAATCCCTGGACCACTCAGATCACTCGAATCACTCAGATCATTTGGATGACTCAGATCAACCGGAAGAGGTCGGCGGCGGCGTGGACGTCGGTGAGGTCCTCGACGTAGCGGAGGTTGTCGCACAGGGCGTCCAGGGCGGAGCCGGTTCCGTCGGCGCGCGGGACGCCGATGGCCACGCCGAAGACGCGGAAGCCCAGCCGGCGCTTGGCCTCGTTCCAGCCGCGCATCCACTCCTGGGTGACGTCGCACTCCTCGTCGGTGATCAGCACGATGTCGCCGCGCCCGCGGGCCGCGTCGTCGAACTCCTCCTCCAGCAGCTCACCGGCCGCGGACAGCGGCCTCTGGAAGTCGGTGCCGCCGCCGAGGAAGGTCTCCGCGAAGTCGATCACCTGGGCGAGGTCCGCGGCCGCGCCCGCAGGGAAGCGGAAGACCCGGAGCTTGTCGGCGGCGGAGAACAGGATGCCGACGAAGTCCCGCCCCGCGTGCCGCGCCTGGTCCAGCAGCGCCAGCGCGCACGCCTTGGCCCACGCCTCCCGGGTGACACCGCCGGGCCCCTCCGCGTACATGGAGTGCGAGGTGTCGACGCACGCGATGACGGCGCCCTGCCCGGTGGTCTGCTCGCCCTGGCTGTCGTAGAGCATCAGCTCCCCGGCCGCGTAACGTGCGGCGAACACCGCGCGCAGTCCCGGCGTGCCGAGGTGCGCCAGCTCGGAGGGGATCACGCGGGAGAGGTCGTCGCCGAGGGTGACGCCGACCAGCTCCCCGGTGGCGTTCTCGACCTTGCGGGCGCGCTCCCCGTCGGCCATCTGCCGGAAGCGGCCGATCAGCTCGGCCCACCGGGCGAGGCGGCCGGATTGGAGCCGCTCCGCGAGCCGGGCGCGCTGGTCGAACGGCATGCGCTCCAGCTCGCCGGGGCCGACGCCCCAGGCCCGCATCAGCGCGGCCTCCTCCCGCACGGTCTCCGCCGCCTGCGCCGCCGCGGCCCGCGCGTCGGCCCGGACACCGGGGGCCGCCGCCGCGAGGGCCTGCGCCGCGCCCTGGGCGGCCTGCCGCGCGGCGCCCTCGGCGGCTTCGGCAGCCTCGATCGCCCGCCGCACGGCGTCGGCGGCGCGGGCCGGCACCGTACCGTCCTCGTCGGCCCCGTCGGCGGCCTGCCGGAGCGTCTCGCCCACGGCGGCCGCCGCGCCTTCGGTGTCCCGCCGAGCCGTCCCGGCCCGCTGCGCCGGTTCCCTCGCCTCCCGGCAGCGCTCCAGCATCCGGCGCACCGCACCGGCCTGGGCGAGTACGGCCAGGGCGGCGGCGTAGGGATCGCCGGCCGTCTCCCGGTGCAGTGCGGCGAACTCCGCCGACTCCACCAGTGCGGTCACGACCTGGTGGTTGACCAGCCGGGAGGGGTCCATCTCCGTACGCTCGCGCAGCCGCGGCCCGGTGGTGTAGGCGGCCAGGAACACGTCGGCCAGCAGGTCACCGGTGTGGTCGTGGCGCTCGTCCAGCTCCTGGGCCAGCTCACGCAGTCCGGCCGACCGCGCGTACGTGTCGCGCCACGCGATCCGGTCGAAGGGGTCCGCGACCACGGCCGTGGTGTGCCACCGGCCGGGAGACGCGGCGGAGAGGGCCAGCCACTTCCCGGACCTGGTGGCGAGCGCGTCGAGCGTGCCTGCCGTCTCCCGGGATCCGTCCCGGTCCCGGACACTCACGGCTGGGCCTGCACCATGCTCGCGTCCATGCCGAGGGCCTCGGTGAGGACGCGGGCGCGGACGGCACGTTGGCGGACGGCGACCCGGTCGATGGTGGCGGTGGAACGGCCGGCGCCCGCCGCCTCCTCCCGCAGCTTCTCCAGCCGCTTGCCCGCCATGGCGAGCCTGTTGTGAGCCTTCTTGATGACCCACTCGCTCAGCGCCTCGCGCGACTGCCCGGCCATCGCGTCGAGCTGGGTCTCCAGCTCGTCGATGGTGTCGGCCAGGTCGAGCGCCTCCTTGGCGTCCGGGTTGACCAGGTGCAGCACCTCGCGCTCGACGGTCGGGCGCTCGGCGGGAGAATTCCACAGCACGTGCGTCAGCACCGAGAGGTCGGTCTCGGCGACCGCCGGGCGGCCGTCGAGGTACGCGGACGCCTGGAGCAGGCGCACCGCCTGCCGCCAGCGGCGGTCGGAGGCGACGAGTTCCTTCCGGCGCAGGGCGGCCCGCAGCGTGCACACCGCGTCCACGATCGTGTCGGGGACGTCCACGGCCGGGACGCCGACGCCCACGGCGTGCTGCAGGGCGGCCAGCTCGACGGTGGTCCGGGCCGGCGCCTGAGGGCGGCTGACGGCGGAGCGGACCAGCGCGGCGAAGTTCGAGGGGTCCGCCAGGTACCCGACCTCGATCCGCACCAGCAGCCGGTCGTAGATCGCGGCCGAGTCCTCGCCGCCGGGCAGCTCGTTGCTCGCCGTGATCGCCCCGATCAGGGGGCAGCGGATCGGCTCGCCGCCGTTCTCCGGGTGGTAGATCCGCTCGTTGAGGAAACCGAGCGTCTCGTTCAGCGCCGCCGTGGAGCACTTGAAGATCTCGTCGATGAACGCGACGTGCGCGGTCGTGGCACGGCCGTCGTAGACCTGCCGGTACTCGCCCCGGGCCAGCGCGGCGACGTCGATGGGCCCGAACATCCTCGTCGGCGCGGTGAACTTCGACAGGAGGATCTCCCAGTACGACGCCCCCTCGATCCGGCCCGTGAGCTCTCGCGCCATCTCGGACTTGGCCGTCCCGGGCGGCCCGAGCACCAGCGAGTGCTGCCCGGCCAGCAACGTCACCACCAGCGTCCGCACGACGTCGGCCCGCTCGTAGAACCGCTCGGACAACTCGTCGGTGATGGCCCGCAGGGCCTGGGCGGTGCCCTGCGCGCTGTGCATGTCGTCGTGTGCGTACACCCTCAACTCCCCGTTGACCACGCCACCATGCCGCTCAGAATACGTACCGTTACCAGGGCGCTCCGCGGTGCCGCCCGTCCGTCACCGCTTCAACACTGCTCCGGTTCACGCTGTGGCACCGGCATTCTTGAATACCTGCTTCTCGTGCCAGAGAACGTACGCCGGCTCGACCGTGGGGTGGCCGGGCCGGGCCGAGGCGTGGCGACCGGCTGCCCGTGGAGCGTGTCGACGGCCCGTCCCGCGGTGCTCCGTGCCACGTACTGCCGGGACACCTGTATCCGGCCATCGGGCAGCAGCCCCAGCACACCGAGATCGAAGAGCGTGTGGTGCAGGGAGCACAGCGCGAGCCCGTTGTTCACGTCGTCCGGCCCGTCCTGACTGTGCCATCTCACATGAGCGGCCTCCAGCCCCACCGGGTTCCGGCCCAGCGCGCCGTCGAAGCCGCAGAAGGCGCAGGCATACGCGTAGGCGTGGAGCACCTCTTCGGCGAACCCGGGCCGTCGTCTCCGCCGCCTCTTCTCCGTCCCCCTCTCTGTCGGGGCATACCCCACGTACTCCGGCCCACCAGCCGGATCGAGGCCGATGGCGTCACATATAAGCCCTCCAGGGCCGGTGTGAAGTGCTGCTCCAGCAGAAACCTGACGGCTGCAGCGCACACGCCCGGCTCCGCTGCATGATCCCCGCGACTTCTCCCCCGACGGTCACGTCGCCGTATCGGGTGGACTGTCCTGTCGGCCGATCCGACGCATCGCCTTCAGCGGGTACGGGGCCTCCCGGCTTTCCTTCCGGAACCGGCGATAGGAGTCCCCCTCACAGCGGCGACCGGCGCGGGACGGGCAAGGACCGAGGCGACCGCCGCCGGGAGTGCTGGCCGATGAGCCGGCGGATCCGGACGGCGGCATCCCGCTCAGATTCACCGAGCTGCAGCTCTGCTCTCCGGAGCCACTGCCCCTGGTGGTGCTCTTGCACTGGCGCGCCTGCGAGCAGGATGGAGGACCGCGCAGCGCGGAGTCCGTCTGGTCAACGCTGACGGAGCAGGGCATCTGCAGCTACGACGGCGAGACGCCGGTCAGCCTGGGCGAGGTACGCCAGGCGGTGGACTTCCTCCTCGCTGAGGGTGTCGTCACGGCTGCCGCAGGCGGTGACCTGTGAAGATGTCCGCCGCGGAGTTCGCGTCATCGACCATTCAGCGGGCTTGGGAGCCGCCCGAAGAGGTCATAATCCCATCTGCACTCGCGTTCGATCCGGTCCTGCAGCCGGAGGACTACGGGGTCCTGATCCGGCTGCTTCTGCGGGACCCGGGCAAGCCGGCCGGGGTCCTCGCGCTGGCTGAAGAGTTCCAGGCGTCGGGCTGGAAGATGGGCGCTTCCCGTCTCCGCGGGGTGATGGCACGCCTGAAAAAGGCCGGCCACGTGAGCCACCGGCAAGCCGGTTACGACCCGACCACGAAGCGGCCGTCGTGGGCGTTCGCGGTCTACCGCAACCCCGCGAACAACCCGCAGTACATCGACAAGGGTGTCAAGGCTGCGTCGCAGGTCAGCCCGACAGTGCGAAATCCAGCACATGGGGTGGCAGGTGCCCACCGCGGCGAACGCCCAGCACTACGCGGAGATCGTCGCCGAGCGGGCGGTCTTCCGCCGCCTGGCGGAGTCCGGCACCCGCATCGCCCAGAGCGGCTACACCGGCGAGGGCACCGGGCAGGAGGCCGTGGACCGGGCCCAGGCCGAGCTCTTCACGGTGATGGGCGACCAGACACAGAAGGACACCCTGCCGCTCAGCGCCACCAGCGACCGGATGGTCGACCGCCTCCAGGCCCGCAAGAACCGCGACGGGCTGCGTGGTCTGGCCACCGGCTTCACCGACCTGGACAACCTCACGCACGGCCTGATGGGCGGCCAGATGATCGTCATCGCCGCCCGCCCGGCCGTGGGCAAGTCCACCCTGGCCATCGACTTCGCCCGCCACTGCTCCATCAAGCAGAAGCTGCCGACGGCGTTCTTCAGCCTGGAGATGGGCCGCGAGGAGATCGAGGACCGCATCCTGTCCGCGGAAGCCCGGGTCGGCCACCACCACATCCAGTCCGGCGACGTCACCGAAGACGACTGGACGCGCATCGCCCGCCGCATGCCGGACATCTCCGAGGCCCCGCTGTACATCGATGACACCGCCAGCCAGAGCATGATGGAGATCGCCGCCAAGGCCCGCCGCCTGAAGCAGAAGCACGACATCCGCCTCATCGTCGTGGACCATCTGCAGCTCATGACCTCCGGCGGCCGCCTGCCCGAATCCCGGCAGCAGGAAGTCTCCGACATGTCCCGCAACCTCAAGCTGCTCGCCAAGAGTCTGAACGTGCCGGTCGTGGCTCTGTCCCAGCTGAACCGGGAGTCGGAGAGGCGCAGCGACAAGAAGCCGATGCTGTTCGACCTGCGCGAGTCCGGCTCCATCGAACAGGACGCCGACATGGTCATCCTGCTGCACCGCGAGGACGTGTACGAGAAGGAGTCGCCCCGCGCGGGCGAGGCGGACCTGATCGTGGCCAAGAACCGCGGCGGGTCCACCAGCACGCTCACGGTCGCCTTCCAGGGCCACTACAGCCGCTTCGTCAACATGGCCCACATCTGATCCAGACCTGTGGGGTCTCAAATCTCGCGGCACAATCTCACGATCTTGGCATCGAACGCGGCATCGAACAGAGAAACCGCAGTTCAACGGCTCGCCGGGTCCGGCGAGTCGGCCGAGGCCGTAGGAAATGCCACGGTTCGTGAGACTGGGCGGCTGTGCCATCGACCTGAGACAGGTGAAGAACCGCAGGTCGACGGGCACGGCCTGTGCCACGAGCGGCGAGACCCTACAAGACCGCCGCCACTCCCGTACCTGAGAAAGCCGCTGAGCGCCCCTCTCGCCGACGATCACCGCCCCGGCGGGAAAACCCCCGCCGAATGATCGCTAAGGCGCTCAGCGGCCCGTACAGACGATCACGAAGGGAAGGCCCCGATGGGCATAGTCGGAGACGGCCTGGAACGCGCCGTGCAGCAGGCGTTCACCCGCCCCATCCCCAAGTCCGCCGGCGCCCAGATGCGCTACCTGGTCAAACAGCTCGGCAGCACCCGCACCGTCGCCGACGCACTCGGTGTCTCGCAGCGCACCGTGGAGCGGTACGTGAAGGACCAGATCAGACGCCCGCGCGCCGACCTCGCCCAGCGCCTGGAGGACGCCGTCCGCGCCCGCTGGCAGCCCCGCATCCGCGCTCAGGCCCGGCGGCAGGCCGCGACCACCACCGGCGTGGTCATCGACACCCGGGCCCGGTTCGGCTTCACCGCCGCCCCCGGCAGCAGCGACGACGCGCGCGTCCGGCACCTCACCATCGCCCTGCCCCCGCACCACGCCGCCCGCCTCTTCGACGCCCAGGCCGCCGGCGCCAGCGAGCAGCAGCTGCGCGACATCACCGCCGAAGGCCTCGGCGAGATGTACTTCCGCGACGGCGGCCGCCGCGCCCACGGCCTGGAAGTCGAGTTCACCGACGTCGAGCACGTGGCATTCGACTTGTAGCCGCAGCACCCACCTATCGCTCTCTTCACACGTAACTACCGATAATGAGCCGGTTCCGGTGGCAATCTGGTCGCATCTTGCCGAGAGGAGCGCTGAGTTGGTGCGGTGGGTGCGGTGGCTGGTGGCGGTGGTCGCGGCAGGAGTCACGTTCGGGATGTTCCTGTGGCTGACGCGGTCGGTGTCGTGGGGCTGGCTGCCTGAAGGAGAGGCGGAGCGGTGGGGGGTGGCGGCCGCGTTCGCCGCGGTAGTGGCTGGTGCGGTCGGGGCGGCGGTCAGCTGGTGGGCCGGGCGTGAGGCGCCCGCCCGGCAACCGCAGGACGGGCGCAGCCTGCGGGCGCGGGTAACCGACCAGGCGCGGGTGGACCAGGCAGGCGGCCACCGCGGCAGGCCCGGCGGGCCGGGCCGGGCGGCGCCGCGCGACGTGCGGCTGGATGCGGACGCGTCCGGGCACGGTCAGATCCGGCAGACCGGCGGCGACGACTACACCAGCGGCCCCGGCACCCCGTGACCGGCGACATAGGCCAGGGCGCCGGACCGCGGCGGGAGCTGCGGGCCCAAGCCTCCGGGGACAGCCGCATCCTTCAGGTCGGGGGCGACTACTACGAGACGGCGAAGGAGCCGGAGAGGCGGGCGCTGACCACTCTGCCGCCGCCCCCGGCGCACCTGGTGGGCCGCAAGGAGCAGACCGACCAGCTGTTGGACCTACTCGATCCCACAGCGCCGGGAACATCTGCGGCGGTGGTGGCGGGGCTGGCCGGGAGCGGTAAGACCGCCCTGGTCTTGCATGTGGCCCACGAGGCGGTGACGCGCGGCTGGTTCCCGGGCGGTGCCCTGTTTCTGACCCTGCACGGCTACGACCCTGCCCGGCGCCTCGAGCCCGACCGGGCGGTGGGTACGCTGCTGCGCGGCCTGGGCGTCACGGACGAGAAGCTGCCTGCCACCCTCGATGAGCAACGAGCCTTGTATCAGGCGGAGCTGGCCTCTCGTGCTCAGCGGGGTGAGCCAGTACTGATCGTCGCCGACGACGCCGGCGACACCGGGCAGGTGCTGCCGCTGCTGGTCGGCTCCCGTCTCCACCGGCTGTTGATCACCTCCCGGCACAGCCTGGACCCCGTTGCCCTGGCAGCCCGCCACCTGCGGCTGGACGAGCTCGATCCGGACCCGGCCGCTGCCCTGATCGCTGCTGCCCTCATCCGTACCAACCCCGACGACCCGCGTCCCGCCCGGGACCCGGCCGCCCTGGCCGAAATCGCCGCTAGCTGCGGGCGGCTGCCGCTTGCCCTGGTGATCGCCGCCGCCCTGCTCACCGCCGACCCCGGCCTGCCCCTAGCGGCCCTGGCCGACCAGCTGAGCGCCGAGCACACCCGGCTCGCTGCCCTGCACTACGACGACCAGGACGGCCACTCGCTGGCGGTGCGGGCCGCCTTCGACCTTTCCTACCAGCGCCTGCCGCCCGACCCGGCCCGTCTGCTGCGTCGACTGTCCTGCAACCCGGGCCCGGATATCTCCACCGAGGCTGCCACCGTCCTCAACGACGGCGCCCCCGCCCGCCCGGTGCTGGCGGCCCTGGCCCGGGCCGGTCTGCTGACCGAACAGCCCGTAGGCGGCGACCGCTGGCGCTTGCATGACCTGATCCGCCTCTACGCCACCCACCAGCATCAGAAAATCGACGATACCCAAGAGCGCCAGGAATACCTGGCGCGCCTACTGCGGCACTACCTGACGACCGCGGAGGCGGCTGACAACCATCTGTGGGCTCTCACCGGTGAAGCGGTGCCCGCCCGTTTCGCAGGCCGTACGGAGGCACTGGCCTGGTTGGACATGGAGCGGAGCAACCTTCTTGCCGCCGTCACCCTTGCCGCCGTCATCAGCCCGGCTTTCGCTTCGCCTGCGGTAGGCATTTTGACGGCGTACTTGCTATGGCGCCGCTACTTCACCGATGCCCTCACCCTTGCCGAGCACGCCCTCGCTGCCGAGCGTGAGCTGGGTAACCGGCACGGTGGAGCCCGGGCGCTGAATAATCTCGGCCTTGCGCTGCGGAAGGTGCGGCGGTTCGAGGAGGCGATCGACGCCCACACTGAAGCCGTCACCGTTTTTCGCGAGCTGGACGACCGGCATGGCGCAGCCCGGGCGCTGAATAATCTCGGCCTTGCGCTGCGGAAGGCGTGGCGGTTCGAGGAGGCGATCGACGCCCACACTGAAGCCGTCACCGTTTTTCGCGAGCTGGACGACCGGCACAACGAAGGAAAAGCGCTGAACAATCTCGGCCTTGCGTTCTGGAAGGTGCGGCGGTTCGAGGAGGCGATCGACGCCCACACCGAGGATGTGGCTATCTGCCGTGAGCTGGATGACCGGTACGGCGAAGCGCAGGCGCTGGACAATCTCGGTATTGCGCTGCAGGAGGTGCGGCGGTTAGAGGGGGCGATCGACGCCCACACCGAGGGTGTGGCTATCTATCGTGAGCTGGATGACCGGTATGGCGAAGCAGAAGCGCTAAATAATCTCGGTAGTGCGTTGAGGGAGGTGCGGCGGTTCGAGGAGGCGATCGACGCCCTCACCCAGGCCGTCACCGTTTTTCGCGAGCTGGACGACCGGCACGGCGAAGGAAAAGCGCTGAACAATCTCGGCCTTGCGTTGGGGGAGGTGCGGCGGTTCGAGGAGGCGATCGATGCCCTCACCCAGGCCGTCACCGTTTTTCGCGAGCTGGACGACCGGCACGGCGAAGGAAAAGCGCTGAACAATCTCGGCCTTGCGTTGGGGGAGGTGCGGCGGTTCGAGGAGGCGATCGATGCCTACACCGAGGATGTGGCTATCTGCCGTGAGCTGGATGACCGGTACGGCGAAGCGCAGGCGCTGGACAATCTTGGTACTGCGCTGCGTGAGGTGCGGCGGTTAGAGGGGGCGATCGACGCCCACACCCAGGCCGCCGCCATTTTCCGCGAGCTGGATGACCGGCATGGCGAAAGCAGAGTGCTGAAAAACCTTGGCTTGGCTGTGGAACGCGATCGGCGATCTCGTTGGATGAGGAGAATGTGGCGCCTCGTTGTCTCACGGCGCGGGACCGGTCGCGCTACCCGACCGGTCCCTTGAGTGTCCTTCAAGCATTTTTCGCAGAGCCTTCTCTCTCTCCCTCTCATGAACGCCATCACCCACACGAGTGATACTTCCGCCTCGCTTTTCGACGACGTGCCTTGAGTTTTTGCGGACGGCTTCCCCTATCCCTCTACCGGCAGTAGAGTCGGGGGTGTGGCAGACGAGACGAGCATTAAGGTGAGCGCGGCTACGCGTGACCGGCTGGCCGCCCTCGCGGCCGAGCACGGCACTACGATTCGCCACCTCGTGGAAGAGCTCGCGGAGGGCCGGCCGACCCAGGCGGAGTACAAGGCGCGCGCCGCGCAGGCCCGCGCCGAGCTCGCCTCGCTCCTGGGCACCGCGCCCAGCGAAGAGGCCGAGACGAAGGCCCGCGGCCTGCTTCAGCGCCTGGGCGCCGGCCAGGACCCGGCGGCCGCATAGTGACCACCTCTATCGCCGTGGTTCTGGATCACACCACGGCCACCGCCCTGTACGACCCCAAGGACCCGCACAACGAGGCCGTGGCCGCCTTCTATGTCCAGGCCTCCGGCGGTCTGGGCACCCTCTACGCCCCCGTCCTGTCTCTGACCGCCGGCGACACCGAACGGCCGGGCCTGCTCGCCTACATCAACGGTCTGCGCTTCATTCGGCTGGAGGCGTTCGACACCGCGGCCGCCCTCGCTGCGACCGGGATGCTGCACGCCGGGCATTCTTGGGCGGCCGTGCATGCCATCCACGCCGCCCGGCCCTCGGCGGAGTTCCCCGCGGGCCGCTTCCTGCTAACCCTGACGCCCGGGGTGTACGAGGGGACCGGCGTGAGGGCCGTCCACCCCGATCAGTAGACGCGGCTGCTGGGGTCCGGCCGTGTCCGGCTGTCATGGTCCGGCGTCCGGGGCGGGGCCGGCGCCCAGGGTGCGGCGTCCGGCCGGAAGTGCGGGCGCCGGTTCGGTGGCGGCCGGGACGGCGGAGAGGCGCATCGCGGTGAGCTGGGCGCGCTGCCGGGGCTTGACGGTCCAGCACGCTCCAGAGCTTCTCGAGCGTCGCCAGGTGAGCGGGAGCGCGCGACGTGTGCCCCTGTGGCCTTCCGCGGCCCGAGGGGCACAGGTTCAGGCGTCGCTGATGCGGAGGTTGTCCGTCTCCTGCCAGCCGTGGGTGGTGAGCCGTTGGGGGAGGCCGAGTTCGGGGCGTGCCCGCAGGGTCAGGCGGAGGGGCGGCGGCAGGGCGCGGGCGACGTCGAGCAGGGCTTGCAGCGCGTCCTGGGAGAGGTAGAGGACGCCGGTGAGGTCGACGGTCACGTCGGTGGTGTCCTGGTGCTGTCCGTGGCAGTGCAGCAGAGCGAGGGTCACGGGGCTTTTGTGGGCGGCTGTGATCTGGCCGAAGAGCCTGATGCCGGGCGCGTGGCCCAGGGGTGTGATGAACATGAGGTCGTCGATGAAGTGGTCGGACATGATCGCACTTCCCTGAAAACCGTGCACTGCCGGGGAAGCGGGGGCGACCGGGTGACGGACTGGGCGCCGCGGCGGTTCCTCGAACGATGCCGAAGACGCGGGCTCAACGGATCCCGCAGAAGGACAGCCGCTGACGTAGGGACGCCCCTTGGGCCCCGAGTGATCGTCGGACCGCGGCGCCGTAGCAACGGACGGCCGGCAGTTCACGGACTACTCGCAGCGTACGCCCGAACCCCCGGCACGGACAGCCCGTCCCGGTATCGGCCGGCCCACCTTGCCCGGTGTGGCTGTGCCCCGCGAGCCCCGCAGGCAAAGGCGCCCGCCGCGCTACTCCAGGACGCCCAGTGCGGTGTCCGGGCGGCAGTGCGGGCAGGCTTCCACGCCCTCCGCCAAGGCTCGCACCGCCGCCTCCCGCGGCACGCCTTTCGCCCGCTTGCCGGCCATGTGGCAGCCGCCCGCGTGCACATACACCGCCGACGCGCGCCCGCCCAGGCTGCGCTCCACCGTCCACTCCGGCACTGCCGGCCGCGCCGCCACGCCCCGTTCCCGCTCCGCCGCCCGCCGTTCCTCGGCCGCCTTCCACCGGCGTACCTGCGCCAGCTGCTGCTCGGCGACGCGTTCGGCGAAGCCGAGTAGTTCGAGGCGGGACGGTGGACGGGAATCGGTCATGTATTCGATTCTATGGAGGACTGCTCGCCCGTCATGGTCGGGGGCCGGTCTGCTCCCGCCACAGCCATGACGTCCTGGGATCGGACTGCGGCTCCTGCCGGACGGCTCCGCGCGCACGCAGGGGCCGGTGGTGATGCCCACCCCACTTCCCAGTACGCCCTGGTAGCCGGGCGGTGGGGTGGCCGGGGAGTCGGCCACCGCGTGCTGCCCGTGCCGTGGCGGGCGTGGCGCGGTTTCACGCGCACGCACGGGTGAGGGCGGGCCCCGGCCCTCGCTGCGGCTGCCGGTGTTCACCGTGCGGTGGTGTTGGGGCCAGCGCCCAGGGTGCGGCGCCCGGCGGCCGGGTGCGCGGGCGCCGGGTCGGTGGCGGCCGGGATGACGGAAAGGCGTTCGGCGGCGAGCTGGGCGCGCGCTGCGGGCGGGTCGGTGTCTTGCGTGCGGGACACATCGGCGGGGGTGGGTCCGGTGCCCAGCGGGCGGCGGTCGGTCATCGCCCGATTCTCAACCTCGCGCCGCGCCGGGGAGCTCCTCTTCGAGAAGTTGTTCTCCAGCGCCCCGGCGCTGGGTTCCGGTCCGGCTGTCAAGGCGCGCGTGTCGCGCGCGAGGCGGTGGACTTCGGATCTTCCGTGGGGCGGGGCAAGGTGTTGCGTCGCTAGCCCCCGTTCCCGGCATCCTGCGGTCGTCCTGTCCGGGTTCCTACCCGAGATGCAAGGCGCGGGAATCCCTTGCGCTCCAGTGCCAGTACATCTCGGCCCACGGGGTGCCGGGGCGGCCGTGGAACAGTCCGGCACCCGCGCGGACGCGCGGGCAGCATCTCGCCGGACGGCCGTCCCGGCAGTCACTCACATAAGCGAACGTCCGGGCGGTGTCCGTCGTGGCGACCGGCCAGGTAACAGGTCTTCAGGAAGCGGCGCCATGCGCCCGTCACGACGGTGTGGTCGCCTGCCGGGCTGCAGGCGACCGACTCCCTTGATCGATAAGGCGTAACAGCTCCCCCATAACCCAAGTGTGGGGCGCCACCGGAACCGTCGCGTGACGGGCTCATGAACGGCGATGAAAGCGCAGGTCAGAGGGCGCTTGCGGGGCTAACCCCTGCACCCACGACTCTGACGCCGTCCTGTTCGGGCTGCTTGCCCCGCACGCAAGGGCCAGGGAGCTCCCACGCTCCGCCATCCATCCGGCACGCGGATCAGCCGCGTGCCCCGACCCTCAAGGGGGAACCGTGTCCGCCATCGTTCTGTTCGTCGTGCTGCTCCTGGTCCTCGTCAGCGTGCTTTTCCTCGGGGCGCTGGGCTACCTCGTCCACCGCTATCCGTCACTCGCCATGCCGTTCACGGTCGTCCTGGCGGGGGCCGCGTTCCTGGGCGCCCTGTTCGTCGGGATCGCCCAGGCCGCGCCGTGACCCGGTGCCGGCGGGCAGCTCAGCTCTCCGCGGCGTCCGTCGCGGTGGTCCGGGCGGTGAGGTCCTGCTCCATGCGGGCCAGCTCGTCCTGGAGCTGGCGGCACAGCTCCAGCGCCCGGCCCGGGTCCGCGGCCGCCAGGCGCTGCAGCTTGTCCAGGCGCAGGACGCCGGACGGCTCCAGCCGGCGCGGAGTCCGGGGCGATGGCGTAGCCGCAGGTGATGGCGGCCGCTCGCAGGCCGCGCTCGGTCAGGTCCCCGGCACTCTCGGCCGCGCGCCAGCACTCGCGACTGCGTCCGCTGTGGTCGCGCTGGACGGCCACCAGCGGGGGCAGTGGTTGCTCTTCGCGCCGCCTTGGTGCTCCGCTCCGTGGCGGATCGCGAGGAACGGGGCTTTCGTGCGCTCCACACGCCGGTGTCGCTGGCGGGTGGGTTTTACGGCCGTAAAACCCACCCGCGCTGCCGCCTGTCTGGCCGGGCCCGTTGTGATCATCTGAGAGGATGCTTCCCGTCCATCCGAAGTACCAGGGTTTCTTGGGAAGTAGTCGGAGAGCAGTTCATGCCTTATATCACTGTGGTGTTGAACCGGAAGGGCGGCGTGGGTAAGTCGCTCATCGCGGTCAACCTCGCCGCCGTCTATGCGGAGATCCTTGACGGGGAAGCCGCCGAGGCCGAGGGGGTGGCCCCGTCGGTGGCGGTGGTGTCGATAGACCCTCAGGCCACCAGCGTGGAGCACGCCGAGAAGGTCCGCCAGGCCGGGCGCCCCGTGCCGTTCCGTGTCGTCAACGCCAGCCATACCACCGACCAGCTGCGCCGCTTGCGCCGCGCGAAGGCCGACATCATCATCGTCGACACTCCCGGCTTCATGCCGCTGACGAGCGAGGACGAGACGGACGAGTCCCTCGACCCGCTCGGCGACGGCACCACCGGCGACGCGCTGCGCGCCATCCTGGACGTGGCCGACGACGTCATCGTCCCCCTCGAAGCCGAGGGCTCCGCTTTCACCCCCACCCGGGTCACGATCGAGCGCGTCCTGGTGCCCCGGCAGATCCCCTACGGCGTCGTCATCAACAACTGGGACCCCCGCGACGGCACCGCCGACCGCGACCGCACCATCAACCTGGTCAAGCGCCGCGGCTGGGACCGCTACAACGCCACCGTCCGCCACTACAAGCAGCACACCCGCGGCATCACCAACGGCCGGCTCTGCACCCAGTACGAGTCCAACCACGCCTCCACCAAGGCCAAACAGGACTTCGTCTCCCTCGCCCTCGAGCACCAGCTGCGCCGCCAGAAGTACACGGAGGTGCGCTAGAGATGGCTGCCAGGCACGATGAGTTCGACGACTTCTTCGGTGACGACGACACCCCGTACGTCGACACCCGCGCCGACGGCCGCCTCTACCGCGTCCCGCTCGGCCGGCTCGCCCCCAACCTGGTCAACCCGCGCACCGACTTCGGCACCCCAGAGCAGCTCACCGACCTCGGTAAGAGCCTGGCACGCCGCCAGAACCAGGCCTGCCCTGCCGTCAGCCGCGTCGCCTACCTGAAACTTTGGCCCGACCACGCCAAAAAGATCGGCGACGTCGACTACGTCCTGGTCAGCGGTGAGCGCCGCTACCGCGCCGCCACCACCGTGGACCTGCCCGGCCTGGACTGCGTCGTCAACGACGACTTTGCCAAGGACCGCAAAACGTTTATGGAGGCCGTCGTCTCCGAGAACGTTGACCGGCAGAACTTCGATCCCATCGAAGAGGCCTACGCCGTCCAGGCCCTCGTCGCCGAGTTCGGCTCCAACCGCGCCGTCGCGCAGCACTTCGAGCGCGTCGACGGATGGGTCACCCAGCGTGTCCTCCTCACGCACCTGGCTCCTGAGGCTCAGGACCTGGTGCGGAAGAAGAACATGCCACTCGACGCTGCGCGTGCACTGGGGAAGCTGGCCCGGGACAACGGCTGGGACAGCACAGCGCAACTGGCATGGTGGCGAGACGAGCAGAGCCGCAGGGCGGCAGCGTCCGCTGACCGAGCGGCCGCCAAGAAGACCGCCGCTGCCAAGCAGCCGACGGCCTCACCGAAGCCGCCTGCCAAGGTCGAGCACCAGGACACTGACACGGAGGAGTTTTACGGCCGTAAAACAGCCGCTGTTGCTCCAACGGAGCTGAAACGCTTCTCAGCACCTGCCGAAGATGAGGAAGGAGAGGCCACGCCGCCCGTCCCCGTACAGGCCACAGCCCCTGAGGCGACGGCCAGCGAGAAAGACCAGCAGCCGAAGCGCTTCCCCTACGACAACGGCGTATACGCGGCCCAGCACCTGATCCACAAAATGCCGCCGGACCAGCTCGACAAGGTGCTGGACCTCCTCATCAAACACAGGGACAACCAGGCCGTCCCAACCAGTTGAGTGCCACGGGTAACGGCCAGCCCGATCGGCTCCACGCCGATCGGGCTGGCCCCACCGCCCACTGACACCCGGAGGCCCGAACTGGAAGCGCACTGTCCGACGACGCTGCGGCCCTTTGATATCCCCGCCGATCGAGAGGCCACGCGTCTCCAGCGTGGCTCCTGGATCGGTCTCCGATGGCCGCTACGCCGAAGCCGACGGTAGCCGCCATTGAGCGGGCGGACAGGCCGCTGATGGCGAAAATCTGAGACCGCCTGGTGAGCGGACCTCTACGATCTTCAGACGATCCACGCGAATGGTCTACCCGGCTGGCGAGCTGGCCTGTCGGTGTGGTCCCACATGCTTGGAGTTCACCTGGCACGAAGGACAACCATGACCCTGGACTTCAACGCGGACGAACCGGTTGTCGGACTGGCGCGGCAGCGAGAGCTGATCCGCGCCGTCCTGGACGCCAGCAGCGCGGACGAGACGCGCTGGCTGGAGTGGAAGTCCCAGCACGATGTGTCGAAGCCGGCGGGAGCCTTCGCCGTGTCGAAAGCGATCCTCGGCTTCGCCAACCGGATGCCTGATGTGGCAGAGCAGTGGGTTGGAGGTCACGCCTACCTCTTGGTAGGGGTTGATGAAGAAGCGATCCACGGGGTTTTGACGCACGATGTCGAGAAGGTCGATGGCTGGCTGAGGCGCTACTTGGGCGAGTTCAGCCGCTACCAGTTCACGTACGTCCCCGTGGACACCGATGAGGGGAAGCGTCACGTCATGCTCGTCGACGTCTCTCCTCCCCGGTGGGGCGACCCTCTCCACCCCCTGCACAAGGAATATGAAAGCTACCGCCCGGGCACCGTCTTCCACCGGTACGCCGGCAAGACCGAACCCGCTCGTCCAGCTGAAATCTACGCCCTCACGGACCGCGCCCGCCGAGCAACGAAGCGCGTGAACGTCGACGTCACCATGACCACCGGCGCCGTCGCTGTGCTGGCCCCGACCGAGGGCGCCCGCCGAACGATCACCGACTTCCTCCGCGAGGAGATGATGGGGCAGGTGGACGCTGCGGACGAGGAGAAGAAGGCGGCGGCTTCCAACCCGTTCGGGAACTTCAGGTCACTCCAAGTCCTGTGGCGCGAGTCCCGCTCCCCGGAAGAATTCCGGCAGGAGGTGGACGAGTACCTGAGCGACCTCAACCTCGCCATGCAGCATGCACTGGCACAGGCAGTTAGCGCCACAGGCACGCCTCTAACCCTCACGCTGACCAACCCTGGCGAAGACAACCTCACGAAGGTCCAGGTAGTGCTGAGCCTCCCCGACACCGTCACAGCCCATGTCACGGCCGACGCAGAGGAAGAGGTCGACTGGCCTCACCAGCCGGCCAAGTACGGGGAGGGCACCATCCCTGTACTCGGCGTCCACCAAGGGGTGCTCGGAGTGCAGCCGTCGGCCTACCATCTGCCGTCCCTACATTCCCCGGACATCGAGCAGCAGGATGGCCGCACCCTCATCCGCTTTGCCCCGGTGGACCTTCGTCCCCACGAGACCGTGGACCTTGATCCGATCACGGTTTACAGCAGTCAGGAAGCCGACTTCTTCCTCTCGGAGTGGCGAGCGACTGCGACCAACGTCAGCAGTAAAGTGCAGCGGCCCTTGTCCATCCCCGCTCAGCGTCTCGAACTTGACCTACGGGACGTACTTCGTTCCATGTTCGAAATCGACGACGACGCAGAATAGCTTGACTCTGTCGGGGATCTCCAAGGAGTGGCTCTGGCGCAATTCCTGTACAGCCGGTCAACACGCGGTCGCCCGGCAGTAGCCGACTCGACGCGGTGCAGGTCGGACGCCCCCTCCGAAAGCAGGCAGAGACGTCCCTGCCTCGTACCACAGGAGGTGGGCCAGAGCCACTGAACGTGAACGGAGCCACTCGGCATATGCAAGGAAGAGCGCGTGCGAGGCTTCTAGCATCACAGGCATGAACGACAACGAGGAGCAGGCCCGTTTCTTCGTGCGCACCTGGGCCGAGGCGGTACTGCGCCAGGCAGAGCGGGCGCAGCAGATACGGCGTCAAGCGGCCCAGGACGATCGCAACTACGAGCGGATGGAGGACTGGAGCCCTCCGATGGAGGTGCTTGAGAAGAACTTCCGGACTCAGTGGGCCGAGGAACACCAACTCGTGTGGGCTGCACAACAGCTTGAACGGTGGGATGCCCGTTTGCGCCGGGAACGGGGACAGGATCCCCGCGAAGAAGACCCCTTCCTGAAGGACGTACGGGACGCTCTGGAGCATCTGGATGAAGTCGACTTCACCGATTTCCAGGCCATCTCCCCGGCTCCCGTGAAGGGCCGGGAGTACATCGGTCGTGCCATCAGGAGGCTGCCCGGCCGCGCCCTCGATCTAGTTCTGGGGGGACCGACCTTGGTGGGAGGCATAGCACCGCAGGCCATCGAGGCACGCGCTCTAGAAGCAGTCCAGGCGGTGGAACAGGAGTTGGAGCAGGAGCAGCGGGAGAAGCATGCAGCGTTCCTCCACGCCGCCGAACACGACCCGGAACTGCGAGAGCTGCTGGAAAAGATCGCCGACTTCTACGCGCACCCCGAGCGCCTGATCGGTTCCCCTCTCGCGCAGGGCGGTAGCAAGGACACTACAGCGAACACCTGACCTTGGAGCTGTTCTAGCTGTCGTTGTGGTGGACGTTGTGGACGTTGAAGCGGGCGGGACGGCGTCGTGACGCTGTACGCCGGTGCGGACGGCGAAGCGCGGCGCGGCCACAGTCCTGCAGGGAGGTGGCCGTCTGCTCTTGGCGCGTTGGCATGGGCGCAGGAGACTGCCGGTATGGGGCGTGAGGACGCCGACAAGGACGGGGCACTGACCGAGGAGGAACTGGAAAACATCGGCCAGATGCCCATCGAGGATCCCGACGACGACCAAGACGGAGACGAGGGTGAGGATGAGTAAGGCGAGCGAGGAGCGGTTCGGGCAGCGGTTGCTGCAGCGCACCTACCAGCCCGGCCGGATGCGCGCGGTCACTCTCGTGCCGGGTCCGCCCCGCGCCGCCCACCTCGTCCCCGATGCGCCCCGCGCGGTGCTGCGCTGGGACGGTGAGCGTTGGAAACTCGTGGCCGTGGTCGCCGATCTCGCTACGGCCCAGGAGCGCATGCGCCCCAAGCGGCCTGGCCCCGAACCCTGGTAGCGGTCACAGGGACCACGATTTCGCTCACACGGCGAGTTTCTCGACGCGACGCCCTCCACTCCACTCCTGTCGTTGGGGTTATGCGGCTGCTGTTGACGAGCCGTACCTGGGATGCCCGCTTCGGCCAGAGTCCGTCCTCGTGTCCACAGTCAGCCACCCGGCCAGCACCCTCGCATCGATCCTTCGGAGTGTGCCGTGAGGTGCCGGATGGGTAGGGGACGTTAGCCGTCGGTGGTGGCGGATGTGCGGGTTGGAGGGGGTCTGGATGCGGGTGGAAGTGCGTCTGGAGTCGGGTGCGGGGGAGCTGCGCTCGTTGCAGGGCTGGTTGCGGTCGGATCCGGATGTGCGCCGGTTCGCTGTGGTTGAGGCGCGGGGGAGTACGCCGCGGCCGGGGGAGATGGGCACGGCGCTGGATGTGCTGCAGTTGGTGACGGACAACGGGTGGAGCGCGGCGTCGTTTGTGATGGCGTTGGTGGCGTGGCGGCGGACCCGGCCACAGCGGCCGCGGGTGGAGATACGCCGTGGTGACACGGTGGTCGTCCTGACTGACTGCTCGCCCGAGGAGATCGAGCGGGCCGCCAGAGCGCTGGACGCCGCCACGGATGAGGACCGGGACACGTGAGTGTCCTGCCCGACCCGGGGGTCTCGCGGGCGGTCCTGATCGGCACGAGCCGCTACGACCACCTGGAACAACTGCCGGCCGTCTCGAACAATCTGACCGCGCTGACCGATCTCCTGAGCGGCCCGCTGTCCCTGCGCCTGCCCACCTCGCACGTAACCGTCGTCGAGAACCCCGCGGACCCGGGCACGGTGATGGAGCCGCTGCGCCAGGCGGCCGCTGAAGCCACAGACACGCTGCTCGTCTACTACGCCGGCCACGGCCTAATCGACGCCCAAGACACACTCGTTCTGACGCTGCCGCACACCCAGCCGGACCATGTCGAGACCAGCCTGAACTACGACTGGCTGCGCCAGATCCTTTTGAACTCCCGCGCCCAGCGCCATGTCGTCATCCTCGACTGCTGCTACAGCGGCCTCGCGCTCGGCAGGATGAGCGCCACACCCGAGCTCGCCGACCAGGCCGCAGTGGAAGGAACCTTCCTTCTCGCGGCGTCCGCCGAGACCCGCACCGCCCTGGCACCCGTCGGAGAGCCCCACACGGCCTTCACCGGCGCCCTTCTCGACATACTGCGCCACGGCATCCCCGGCGGCCCGCCACTGCTCGATCTGAACAGCATCTACCGGCACCTGCGCACAACTCTGGAAGCACAAGCCCGCCCCATTCCCCAGGCCAGGAATCGCAACAGCGGCGCCCAGATGGCGCTGGGACGCAACCACGCGGACCTTCCCGCCGCTCCGGTCACTGCCACAGTCGGCCCCGAGCCGGACCGGCGGCCATGGCCCGACCCGTTTTCCATCCGCACCGTCACCGGCTTCCTCACCCACCTCGCTGACGTACGGAGAGCCAGTGGCCTGACCCAGCAAGAGGTCAGCCGCCGCTCCGCCGGCCAAATCTCCACCGGCACCATCAGCAAACTGATTAACCGCGACACGCTCCCCACCACCTGGGGCACCACAGCCGCCTACCTGACCGCCTGCGGCGTCCCCGAGGACCAGATCCAGCAGTGGCACGACACCTGGCAGGAACTACGCCGGAACCCGGCCGCCGCGCAAAAGGCGCCCATCGACGCACCCGACGGCGGCACCGCCCCCGCTGCGCCCGGCAAGACGCGGCGACGGTTCTCCGCCCTCTGGCGCAGGCGCGATCACTGACCGGGGGTGGCTGGGGCCGAGGATCCGGCCGGGCGGGGCTGAGGGCTCTCTTCCGCGTCGCCAGAGTCGCTCCCGAAAAGGGTGTTCCATGCCGCGATGGCCAAGACGCCGGCCACCACGAGCACGCCCGTGGACGGCTTCTTCCACCGGCTGCGAGAGACCGACGAAGGCCTCACGTAGTGCGCCGCTCTGTAATAGCCCTTGCGCTGCTGTGCCACAGTTCCACATCCCCCGAAACGGCAAACCGACTGCCCTGCCATTGTCTCAACGACACTTCGAACGTGGTGTCGAACGCTTCACTATGTCCGATTCCATGCGTTCGCGCAGGCCACTGCCGATCTCTCGGTCGCGGCAGCTACAGCAGCAGCCAGGGAGCTAGGGAGCTCGAACAACGCGGGTTTCTTGGGGACGACGTTGTTCTTGATAATTGTGGTCCCGGGTATCACTCTGATTTCGGCGTGCCACACGATCAATGCTTGCTGTTACTCAGCGTCATAGGACGCTTGCGGGGAAGGCTCACGCTGACGGCGCCTTGCTTTCACCGGATTAGGTGACCGCCCGTCGTGCCTTGGGCACTGGCCTCGAGGCTTCCGCGCGCAGCATCCGTGCTATCCAGGTCAATCTCCTTGACGCACCACCCGGCGTGCGCATCTCCGACCTGGACGAGCTGCGAGCCCGGGGAGTGCTTGGAGCCCGCCGTGACGCCCCGGCTCTGCGGCGGCCCCTGAAGCCAGTGGCGGTGCCGATGAGGAGCGGCCCCGCCTTCTCGCCTGACGTGCGTTCCTACCGCTGCATTGCCGCACGGGCACGGGCAGCCTGCACGGCGGCGTTGTCGCGTGCGATGTTCGCCCGCTCCTGAACGCTGGTGCCAAATCCACCCCAGGCGTAGAACACGGCGAGGAGCGCGGCCGCCATCGCTGCTGCAGCAGTAAACGTCGCTAGGGCCCGTGTCATGCCGGCAGGCAGATAAGCCAGAATCCGTATCTGCGTCTCCGTAGTAATGTCGGCACATCGCTCCGCCCACAACTCGAGACCCTGCGCGACTCGCGCCAGGAACGCTGCGGCGCACGCGAAGAAGGCCGCGACGCACAGGATTCCGGCTACCCACCTCTCCAGAAGCTCGGGAGCCGGAGAGCCACTGGAGAGGGGCAGTCCCCGGACGCAGTAGCCGACCCCAGTCGCGAAGGTACCGCCCAGGAACACGGCCCCTAGCAGATTGAAGAAGATGTCGTCGTAATCGTCATCGGGCACGCCACGACTGCCCTGCCCCTCCGGGGCAGCGGACCGACGTCGGCGCTCTGCGGGCACGAACAAGTTGTAGACGTGCCCGAAGACGTTGCCGCCCACGAAGGTGCCTGGTCCGCTGTTCGTCTGGTTGACGACCTTCTTCTCCTCGGGCGAGTGCTCGTTCACGCGGCGGGCCCGCCCGGGTTGATAGTCAGGCCGCCGTGGTTGTCTCCGCCGATGAACACGCCGCTGCCGCTGTTGGTCTGGTTGTAGATCGTGGGACCAGTGAGGGCCAGGGCCTTGAACTCGCTGACCGCCGCGGAGTGGCTCCTGAGATGCGCCTCAATCAGCGGAGTCAGGCGGTGCGTGAGCTCCTCCGGCGTGGCGTTCTCGTCGTCGAGGACGGCAATCATGGCGTCCTGCTCGGCGGCCGTGCCGCGCCGTGCGAGCTCGCGGATCTTCGTACGAAACCAGATAGCTCCGCCAGTGAGGGCTCCGCCGATCAGCGTGCCCGCCGCTCCGCTGGCTACGTCATTAGCAAACTCCGGAGGAATCACAGCAGTTGCTCCCTGATGCTTCGCGCTGGAGGGCCACCGTACTGCCGTGGTCATGGCAACGGAGGCTGTTTATAACGTGTCATCCATCACCAGGCCCGGCTGACCCTCTCGTACCACGCCACGTACCGGTGTGAGTGGGTGCTGTGGCGGCAGCGAGCGGGCGTTAGTGGCTTGAGAGCCTCAGCGGCATGAGTTGACCAGGCTGGTGCCGGCTGGCGGCAGACGTGGTGTGAGCGGCTGCCACAGCGGAACCCAGGCACAACAGTTGGGGAGCGTTACCGAGCGAGTGACGTCGCTGTCGTGTGCGAGAGATCGCTTCAGGCAGGAGGCTGTCGGCTGGCGATCTCTTCGATGAGCTGGCTCTGGTGCCGGATGTCATCGCTCTGGTTACGGGTGAGGTCGTACTGGGACAGTATGTCGATTTCCGTGCGGGCTCCGGCGATGTCGCCCATATGAGCCAGAACCACGGCACGCTGTGAGCGCACTCCGATGACCATGTCCAGCAGGTTGTCCTCTTCGGCTGCGAGCAACACCATGTCGAGCATTCTCAGTGAAGCTTCCGACTTGTATGTGCCGGTAGCGGAGCACGTCGGGTTGGCCGCCCGTAGCGTCTCCGTAGGACGCCGGACCGGATGGCTCGTGAAGCT
>NZ_BMQK01000033.1 GCF_014648075.1 Streptomyces ruber
TCACCGGGCTCCAGGAGCTCGGCCAGCTCGTCGATGGTGGCCTGGGTGGGGGCACCTGCCGGGACCATCACCCACACCACGCGCGGCCCCTCCAGCCTGCCCACGAGCTCTTCGAGGCTGTGGACATCGGCGAGGTCCGGGTTGCGGTCGTATCCGACGACGGTGTGGCCTGCGCGGCGGATCCGCTCGCGCATGTTGCCGCCCATCTTGCCGAGGCCGACGAGACCGAGCTCCATCAGTTGTTCCTTAGGTTGCGACGTGGCATGAGGGCACTTCGTACCCATGTCCGAGCCTAAACCCGGACGCCTGCGCACGGCTGTGGGCACAAGCGCTCACTTGTACGCCCTCACCTGGGGATACTTCCGGCCCCGCGGCCCACGGCGGCCGGTTGTCCGCAGGCCCCGAGGACGCTGTGGACAACCGGCCGGACCGGTCAGCCGCTGAGCCGCACCGGCATGATCAGGTACTTGTACGCCTCGTCCGCCTCGGCGTCCACCGCGGGCTTACCGCTGAGCAGCGCGGGCTTCGTGGACGTCGTGAAGGACAGCTGGGCCACCGGGGAGTCGATGGCGCTCAGACCGTCCAGCAGGAAGGTCGGGTTGAAGGCGATCGAGATGTCGTCGCCCTCCAGCTGCGCCTCGACCCTTTCCACAGCCTGTGCGTCGTCGCTGGAACCGGCCTCCAGGGTCAGCACGCCCTGCTCGAAGCTGAGCCGCACCGGGGTGTTCCGCTCGGCGACGAGGGCCACACGCTTGACGGCCTCCACGAAGGGGGCGGTCTCGATCACGGCGACCGAGTTGAACTCCGTCGGGAACAGCGTGCGGTACTTCGGGAGGTCGCCCTCCAGCAGACGGGTCGTCGTCCGGCGGCCCGCACCCTCGAAGCCGATCAGGCCCTCGCCCGCGCCCGAGCCGGACAGCGCCAGGGTGACGCTGTCACCGCTGGTCAGCGCCTTGGCGGTGTCCAGGAGCGTCTTGGCGGGCACCAGGGCGACCGCGGACGCCTCCGGGTTCTCCGGCTTCCACAGGAACTCGCGGACCGCGAAGCGGTAGCGGTCGGTGGACGCCAGCGTGACCGTGTCGCCCTCGATCTCGATGCGCACACCGGTGAGCACCGGCAGGGTGTCGTCGCGTCCCGCGGCGATGGCCACCTGGGCGGCGGCGGCCGCGAAGACCTCGCCCGGGACGGTGCCCGTCGCGTTCGGCATCTGCGGGAGCGCCGGGTACTCCTCCACCGGGAGGGTGTGGAGGGTGAACCGGGAGGAGCCGCAGACCACGGTGGCCCGCACACCGTCTGTGGAGATCTCCACCGGACGGTTGGGCAGGGCGCGGCAGATGTCCGCGAGCAGACGGCCGGAGACGAGGACCGTGCCCTCCTCCTCGACCTCGGTCTCCACCGACACGCGCGCGGACACCTCGTAGTCGAAGCTCGACAGGCTCAGCTGGCCGTCCTCCGCCTTCAGCAGGAGGCCGGCGAGGACCGGCGCCGGCGGACGGGCCGGGAGGCTGCGTGCCGCCCAGGCCACTGCCTCCGCGAGTACGTCGCGTTCCACCCGGATCTTCACCGTAAGCCGCCTCCTGCTGTTGCCGGCGCTTCTCGCCCTGCTCGGTCTCGTCGTCTGACTCGGTGTCGCCGGTCCCTGTGAGGGGAAGGACACCGGGGACCAGTCTGACGCACCGCACTGACAGTAGGAGCCTTCCGGGTCAAGTCGTGACCAGGGGCAGCGAGGCGTCGGCGAGCGAGTTGTGCACAGGACCCCCTTCGAAACGGATTCCCTGCTCTCTATGGTCGGGAGTAGTAGTAGGGCCTGTGGATACCGTGGATAACCGCGTTTTCGCAGGTCAAGGCTGGGATTTTGTCCACCGGGCCTGTGGGCGCGAGCGGTGGAAAACCCGGGGTCCCTGTGGAGAAAGAAAAGTTCTGCACACTCCATGCACAGCCTCGGGGCACTTCTCCCCAACGGCGTCCCCAGGTTTACCCGTCTTTCCCACAGCCCAACCCGGCACCTTGATGTGATGCCTTTCACTCGACGCGGTGACGAGCCGAGTCGGGTTGCCGAACAGTGGACAGCCATGTGGAGAAGCGGGCGATCGCTGGGGACAACGGGCCTCAGCCTGTGGGCAGCCGGTGGACAACCTCGTGCACAGCCTGTGGGCGGCTTCGTCGTCCACAGGCTGTGGATATCCTTCGTCCACCGATCCACAGGCAACTGACCTGGCCTGATGATCTCTCAACAGCGGTGCCTGTGGACACGTTCTGCATAACTTCGCAGTCCCCAGGGTGTGGACGCGAGAAAGTCCCCGAATCTGTGGAGAGTTGCCGTAACCCCGCAGGTAATCGAACAGCGCACGCCGTCGTGAGGCAGGGAGGAAGCCGGGAGGCCGAGGCGGAACGGCCCGGCCGCGGGGCCCCCGACGCCTCGCGGCAGCGGTCCACAGGGTGTGCGGAGACGGCAGCGGCGACCACGCGGCGCCTCCTGGGCGGGCGTACGGGGACGACGAGGGCGCCCGCGGCAGCAGACCTGCCGGAGGCGCCCTCGATGGCGTACGAGGCCCGCGTCAGCCGTTCTTGATGCGGTTCGTGAGCTCGGTGACCTGGTTGTAGATGGAACGGCGCTCGGCCATCAGCGCGCGGATCTTGCGGTCGGCGTGCATCACCGTGGTGTGGTCCCGGTTGCCGAACTGGGCGCCGATCTTGGGCAGGGACAGATCGGTGAGCTCACGGCACAGGTACATGGCGATCTGCCGGGCCGTCACCAGGGCGCGCCCGCGCGAGGTGCCGCACAGGTCCTCCACCGTCAGACCGAAGTAGTCGGCGGTCGCGGCCATGATGGCGCTCGCCGTGATCTCGGGCGCCGCGTTCTCGCCGCCCGGGATCAGGTCCTTGAGGACGATCTCGGTGAGGCCCAGGTCCACGGGCTGCCGGTTGAGCGACGCGAACGCCGTCACCCGGATCAGCGCGCCCTCCAGCTCACGGATGTTGCGGGAGATACGGGAGGCGATGAACTCCAGGACCTCCGGCGGGGCGTTGAGCTGCTCCTGCACCGCCTTCTTGCGGAGGATCGCGATGCGCGTCTCCAGTTCGGGCGGCTGGACGTCCGTGATCAGGCCCCACTCGAAACGGTTGCGCAGCCGGTCCTCCAGCGTGACCAGCTGCTTGGGCGGCCGGTCGCTGGAGAGCACGATCTGCTTGTTCGCGTTGTGGAGCGTGTTGAACGTGTGGAAGAACTCCTCCTGCGTCGACTCCTTGTCCGCGAGGAACTGGATGTCGTCGACGAGCAGGATGTCCATCTCCCGGTACCGCTTGCGGAAGCTGTCGCCCTTGCCGTCGCGGATGGAGTTGATGAACTCGTTGGTGAACTCCTCCGAGCTCACGTAGCGCACGCGCGTGCCCGGGTACAGACTGCGCGCGTAGTGCCCGATCGCGTGCAGCAGGTGGGTCTTGCCGAGCCCCGACTCCCCGTAGATGAACAGGGGGTTGTACGCCTTCGCCGGCGCCTCGGCCACGGCCACGGCGGCCGCGTGCGCGAAGCGGTTGGACGCACCGATGACGAACGTGTCGAAGAGGTACTTCGGGTTGAGGCGGGCCGTGGGCTCGCCCGGCCCCGTGGCCGGCGCGGGCTGCGCGGCCAGCGGACCGGGGGCGCCGCTGGAGGCACTGGAGCCGACGGGGCCGCCACGGTGCACATGGCCGGAGCCCGGGGGCGGGTCGGGCAGCTCACGGCGGTCGGGGCGCTGCTCGTAGTCGTTGCGCTGGTCGTAGTCGCCGCGGCCCTGCTCGTACTCGGCGCGCGCGGAGTCGTAGTCCGGTCGCTGCTGCTCGTACGGCGGGCGGTCCATCGGCTGCGGGCGGTGGTAGTCCTGCGGCCTGGACGCGTACAGATCCCGCTCGGCGAAGCCGAGCCGCTGCTGCTGCCAGCCGTAGTCGTCCTGCGCCGGCCGCGGCCAGGCGCCGGGCTCGGGGCGCTGGTAGTCACCGGGGTACGCGGGGCGGGCGGTCGGCAACTGGTCGCCGGGTCCGCCGGAGAGCTGCTCGGGGCGGCCGGGCGCGCGGTCGTCGGCGCGGTGGCGGCCGTAGCCGTCGTACGCCTGCCGTCCCTGGCCGTCGTACGCGTCGTGATGCGGGCCCGGCGCGGGGAGCTCGGGCTCCTCGTAGCGCGACGGGGCAGGGACCGGCGGGGAGGCGGGTTCACCCATCGAACTGTCGACGGTGATCGCGATCCGGATCGGCCGGCCGCACTCCCGGGTCAGGCTCTCGCTGACGGCAGGAGCGAGACGACCCTCCAGCACGCCCTTGGCGAACTCGTTCGGCACGGCCAGCAGCGCCGTGTCCGCGACCAGCGCGAGCGGCTGGCAGCGTCTGATCCAGTGCTCGTCCTTCGCCTCGACGCCCTGACCGCGACCCTCACCGAGCAGGTGCTCCAGTACGCGTGGCCACACTGCGGCAAGATCGGCAGGTACGTCAGCCACAGGGCACGCTCTCTCACGGTGTCCCACGAACGTGTGGTTCCGGGACGGGTCGGGGTGTCGGTCGGGTCGGCGGATCGGGAACGAAGCAGCCGGTGCAGAAAGAAGGGAACGAATCGGAGTCCAGCCACGGTAGTCAGGGCGGCCGGTGCGGTTCAAGTTGTTGTCCCCAGCCTGTGGACAGTGTCTCCCGGCAGCCCCTGGTTTGACCGGATGGCGCAGTCGCGCGTACCGTAACCAGGTCGAGTTGTCGATGGCTGCTGCCGCCTGCCTCCGATGGGCATAGATCACGCACCAGTGCTCCGGCCGGAGCACGCAAGTGATCGGGAAGCGGTGCACTCGGGCGTAATGCGAGCTACTCGTGGGCGCACGGTGACAGCCAGACGACACCCCGCCACCCATCGAATCATTACTGGAGCCCCCGAGTGAGCAAGCGCACCTTCCAGCCGAACAACCGTCGTCGCGCGAAGACCCACGGCTTCCGGCTGCGGATGCGCACCCGTGCCGGCCGCGCGATTCTCGCGTCCCGCCGCAGCAAGGGTCGCGCCCGCCTGTCCGCCTGATCGCGTACAGGTCATGACGTGCTGCCCACCGAGAACCGGCTGAGGCGGCGCGAGGACTTCGCGACCGCGGTACGTCGAGGCCGTCGAGCCGGACGCCCGCTCCTCGTTGTCCACCTTCGCAGCGGTGTCACGGACCCGCACGCGCCCGGGGAGAGCGCTTCCCCGGCGCGTGCGGGTTTCGTCGTGAGCAAGGCTGTGGGAGGAGCGGTCGTGCGCAACAAGGTGAAGCGCAGGTTCCGCCATCTGATGCGTGAGCGTATGGTCCTGCTTCCCCCCGGTAGCCTGGTAGTCGTACGAGCGCTGCCCAATGCGGGCGACGCCGACCATGCACAGCTGGCCCGAGACCTGGATGCCGCCCTGCAGCGGCTGCTGGGAGGGGGTGCGCGATGAAGTACCCGCTGCTGGCGCTGATCAAGCTGTACCAGTGGACCATCAGCCCACTCCTCGGGCCGGTGTGCAAGTACTACCCGTCGTGCTCTCACTACGGCTTCCAGGCCATAGACCGGCACGGTGCGGTCAAAGGAACGGCCCTGACCGCCTGGCGCATCCTCCGCTGCAATCCGTGGTCGCTGGGCGGCGTGGACCATGTCCCGCCGCGCAAGCGTCCGCGGTGGCACGAATATCTGCGCAGCGCGTGGCGCGCACACAAGGGCGGGCCCTCCGCCGCCGAACCGGCCACCGAGGGGCACGGGGCGACCGACCGCTCCTCGAGCCCGGCCGCAGAGACCCCGTCCCATGCCCAAGGAGCATGATTAGTGGACACGATTGCCAGCTTCTTCAGCTTCATCACCACACCCGTCTCGTGGATCATCGTTCAGTTCCACAGCCTGTACGGTGCGATCTTCGGTCCCGATACGGGATGGGCCTGGGGTCTGTCCATCGTGTCCCTGGTGATCCTGATCCGTATCTGCCTGATCCCGCTCTTCGTGAAGCAGATCAAGGCGACCCGGGCGATGCAGACGCTCCAGCCCGAGATGAAGAAGATCCAGGAGCGCTACAAGAACGACAAGCAGCGTCAGTCCGAAGAGATGATGAAGCTGTACAAGGAGACGGGCACCAACCCGCTCTCCTCGTGCCTTCCCATCCTGGCGCAGTCGCCGTTCTTCTTCGCCCTGTACCACGTGCTCAACAGCATCGCGTCGAACGACACCATCGGTGTGATCAACGAGCGGCTGTTGGAGAGCGCGCAGAAGGCGCACATCTTCGGCGCTCCGCTCGCGGCGAAGTTCATGGACAGCTCGGACAAGGTCGAGGCGCTGAACGCCTCGCTGACCGATGTCCGCATCGTCACCGCGCTGATGATCGTCCTGATGTCGTTCTCGCAGTTCTACACGCAGCGCCAGCTGATGACGAAGAACGTCGACACCACGGTGAAGACGCCGTTCATGCAGCAGCAGAAGATGCTGATGTACGTCTTCCCGATCATCTTCGCCGTCTTCGGCATCAACTTCCCGGTCGGTGTCCTCGTCTACTGGCTGACCACCAACGTGTGGACGATGGGCCAGCAGATGTACGTCATCCACAACAACCCGACCCCGGGTTCCAAGGCTCAGGCCTCCTACCTGGAGCGCCTGCAGAAGCACGTCGTGCACCACGGCAAGACCCGTAACCGTCGCGAGCGCGCCATCGTCAAGGCCATCGTCGCCAAGGGGCGCGACCGCAACGAGTTCGAGCGCAAGTTCATCAACGGCCTGAGCAAGGCGAACCTGGCCGCCCAGGCCGACGGCACCGTGACGAAGAGTGAGGCCTCGGCCGTCGCCACCGCCGAAGACGGTACGCCGGTCACGGTCACGCCCAAGCGCCAGCAGCCCAAGCGGCAGTCCAAGTCCCAGCGCCAGACCGGAGGAGCCAAGCCCGCCGGTGGCGCCGTTCCGCAGGACAACTCCCTGTCGCTCAGCAAGTCCGACGACGAGCCGCAGGACGCCAAGCCGGCCGGCGCCGCCAAGAAGGCCACGCCCAAGCCCGGATCCGGTGGCAGGAGCAAGGCCCAGTCGGGCCAGCGCAAGGGCCAGCAGCGCCCCAAGTCCCCGTCCAAGAAGTAAGAAGGAGTCCATCCCGTGACGGAAGGCACCACCTCCGCCGCCTCCGAGGGTGGCGACACCCTCACCCGCCTGGAGCAGGAGGGGGAGATCGCGGCGGACTACCTCGAGGGTCTGCTGGACATCGCCGATCTCGACGGCGACATCGACATGGACGTCGAAGCCGACCGTGCGTCCGTCTCGATCATCAGTGACACGGACAGCCGCGATCTGCAGAAGCTGGTCGGCCGGGACGGCGAGGTGCTCGAGGCGCTGCAGGAGCTCACGCGCCTGGCCGTCCACCGGGAGACCGGGGACCGCAGCCGCCTGATGCTGGATATCGCCGGCTACCGTGCCAAGAAGCGCACGGAACTGTCGGAGCTGGGTGCCAAGGCCGCGGCCGAGGCGAAAAGCTCGGGCGAGCCCGTGAAGATGAAGCCGATGACGCCCTTCGAGCGCAAGGTCGTGCACGACGCGGTCAAGGCCGCCGGTCTGCGCAGCGAGTCCGAGGGCGAGGAGCCGCAGCGCTTCGTCGTCGTGCTGCCCGCCTGAGCGGTGCTGCGCGCCTGAATCGGTATGTGTGTTTCCCGGCCCCGTCTGTTGTGCAGGCGGGGCCGAATTTTGTCAGCCTGATAGTCCCTGCCGGCTGCCGGAGGCCTGGTAGCCGGATGTCCCTGTTAACCCTGATGATCAGCGCCCAGCGCGCTTGTGCGGTACGGAAGGACGGTTCCCGTGACGGAGGCAGCGGAGCTCCCCCCGGCTCCCGAACAGGCCCGGGCGGTATTCGGCGATCGCTACGCGGACGTGGTCCGGTATGCGGAACTGCTGGCCGAGGCAGGGGTGCAGCGGGGGCTGATCGGCCCTCGTGAGGTGCCCCGGCTGTGGGAACGGCACCTGCTGAACTGCGCGGTGCTGTCCGAGGTCGTGCCGGAGGGAGTGACCGTCTGTGATGTCGGCTCCGGTGCCGGGCTGCCCGGTATTCCGCTGGCCCTGGTCCGGGACGATCTGAAGATCACCCTGCTGGAGCCCCTGCTGCGGCGCACGAACTTCCTGACCGAGGTCGTCGAGCTCCTCGGCCTCGACCATGTCACCGTCGTCCGCGGGCGCGCGGAGGAGGTCATGGGGAAGCTGCCGGCCGTCCATGTGGTCACGGCGCGTGCTGTAGCGCCGCTGGACCGTCTCGCCACCTGGGGTATCCCGCTCCTGCGGCCCTACGGTGAGATGCTCGCGCTGAAGGGCGACACCGCCGAGGAGGAATTGAAGAGCGCGGCGACGGCCCTGACCAAGCTCGGTGCCGTCGAGACCTCCGTCCTGCACGTCGGTGAGGGGGTCGTGGAACCCATGTCCACCGTGGTGCGGGTCGAGGTGGGGGAAAGCCCCGGTGGCGTGCGCTTCGCGGCCAAGCGCGCCAAGGCGGCCCGGACGGGACGAGCGCGACGGCGTCGTTGATCAGCGCTAGGAGTTGCGACGGCGCTGATCCGTCCTGACGACGAGACGTACTCCACACAAGCTGCCGGGCCTGCGCGGGTCGGAGTGTCGCGACGGCCCGGTTGCCACTGCTGTGCATCGTGTTTCACGTGAAACGTCGCTCACTGCTGCACGGCATCATCAGCCGTGGCCGCGCCGCGGCCCAGCCCCGTGACCGTAAGCCTCCCGAATCCAAGCCCTTCAGCGCCAAGCCTTCTCGGTCCGCGGAACTTCCTCAGGCGTCCTCCACCGGCGATGAATCCCAGCCATCCGTGGAGGTCACGGAGTTGTCCACAGAGGTGGATTTCTCCACAGAACACCAGGCCTCACTGGTTCGCGACCCCGAAGACATGGGAGGCTCTGTTCATTGCGAGCCTGAAGTCGAGGAGAGTGAATCCTTGCGGTCCGACGCCAACATCGCGGGACCGATGACCGATCCGGTCCCCGGCCCCCGTACCGAGTCGATGGGGGAGGATGTTTCACGTGAAACACCACCTCCGATGGACGACACTCCCATCGGGCGTGCTGCCCAGCTGGCGGTCGAGGCTCTAGGCCGCGCCGGCGAAGGTTTGCCACGGCCGGAGCAGACGCGTGTCATTGTGGTGGCCAATCAGAAGGGCGGGGTGGGGAAGACCACGACGACGGTCAACCTCGCTGCTTCGCTCGCTCTCCACGGCGGACGCGTTCTGGTGATTGACCTCGACCCACAGGGCAATGCGTCCACGGCACTGGGTATCGACCACCACGCAGAGGTGCCTTCGATCTATGACGTGCTGATCGACAGCAAGCCGCTCTCCGAAGTCGTCCAGCCCGTGCAGGACGTCGAGGGCCTCTTCTGCGCCCCCGCCACCATCGATCTCGCTGGTGCGGAGATCGAGCTGGTGTCTCTGGTGGCGCGTGAGAGCCGGCTTCAGCGAGCGATCAAGTCCTACGAGCAGCCGCTGGACTACATCCTCATCGACTGCCCGCCCTCGCTCGGCCTGCTGACCGTCAATGCGCTGGTCGCCGGTCAGGAGGTGCTCATCCCGATTCAGTGTGAGTACTACGCGCTGGAGGGCCTCGGCCAGCTGCTGCGCAACGTCGACCTGGTGCGCGGACACCTCAACCCTGCTCTGCATGTGTCGACCATCCTGCTCACCATGTACGACGGTCGGACGCGCCTTGCTTCTCAGGTAGCGGACGAGGTGCGCAGCCACTTCGGTGACGAGGTGCTGCGGACGAGCATTCCCCGCTCGGTGCGTATCTCCGAGGCGCCGAGCTATGGGCAGACGGTGCTGACCTACGATCCAGGATCGAGCGGTGCCCTCTCCTATTTCGAGGCGGCACGAGAGATCGCGCTCAAGGGCGTCGATGTCGCCTACGACCCGACGCACACCCATGGTGGCGCGCAGAACAATACGAGCACGGTGGAGGGGATCCAGTGAGCGATCGACGGAGGGGGCTGGGCCGAGGTCTTGGCGCGCTGATTCCAGGGGGAGACAAGGCCGTCTCGGTGGCCGGGAGCGGAGCATCGACGTCTCCTGCTGCGGTCTCGGGCCTCATGACGGAGCGTGGCGTGGTGGCTGCGAAGCTTGCCGCTCTGCCGGATGTTTCACGTGAAACAGAGGAACCGCCGTCGAGTGGTCCGGAGGAGACGTCTGCGGCTTCGCCTGTCGGGGCTTACTTCGCCGAGTTGCCTCTCGACTCCATCTCGCCGAATCCGCGGCAGCCGCGGGAGGTCTTCGACGAGGATCTGCTCACCGAGCTGGTGACCTCCATCAAGGAGGTCGGTCTGCTGCAGCCGGTGGTGGTGCGGCAGCTGGGGCCTTCCCGCTACGAGCTCATCATGGGCGAGCGGCGCTGGCGGGCATGCCGCGAGGCCGGCCTGGAGGCGATCCCAGCGATCGTCCGGGCCACGGAGGACGAGAAGCTTCTCTTGGACGCCCTCCTGGAGAATCTGCATCGCGCCCAGCTGAACCCGCTCGAGGAGGCGGCCGCGTATGACCAGCTGCTGAAGGACTTCAGCTGCACGCACGACCAGCTGGCCGACCGCATCGGGCGCTCACGGCCCCAGGTCTCTAATACCCTGCGTCTGCTCAAGTTGTCGCCAGCCGTGCAGCGACGTGTCGCCGCCGGCGTCCTCTCCGCCGGACACGCGCGAGCGCTGTTGTCCGTGGAGGATCCGGACGAGCAGGACCGGCTGGCTCTCCGCATCGTTCGCGAGGGGCTTTCGGTGCGGGCGGTCGAGGAGATCGTCACTCTCATGGGGGCACGGCCGACGAGTAACCGGCGAAGCAAAGGGCCGCGCGCCGGAACGCGTGTCTCTCCCGCGCTGAACGATCTTGCGACCCGGCTCTCGGACCGCTTCGAGACACGGGTGAAGGTCGACCTGGGCAAGGAGAAGGGCAAGATCACCGTCGAATTCGCCTCCATGGACGACCTCGAGCGCATCCTCGGCACCCTCGCCCCGGGTGAGGGAGGAGTTCTGCAGAAGAGCCTGCTGGAGGACGACTCCGACGACCAGGAGCCCTGACCTCTCGGCCTGGAGCGGGCCGTGTTCCGGCGATGCGCCGGAACACGGCCCGCTCTTTGCTTTGAGCCGGTATCGATCGAATCGCATCGTGGATACGATGCGATCGGGTATGAGGTATTCACCTGGCGGCACATCCATCGGAGAGGCGGAGGCCATGCGAACGGTAAGCCGTTCCGGGCTGGTGGCCGCGGGCCTGGGCCTGGGGGCCGTCGGAGGATTCGTCGGCAGCCTGCTCAGGGAGCGGAGTGCCCTGGCAGCCGCTCGCGCCGCGGGCGAAGGAAGCGAGGAACAGCCTTCATGGGGCGTCGGCTCGTACCGCTCACGCTGGACAACCTTGAGGACCTCCCCCAGCGCTGTCGTTCCTGCGTCTTCTGGGAACTGGACCCCGTCAGCGGTGAGGCCGCGGTAAAGGCAGGAACAGCGGCCCTGGAGAAGGAGGCGTGGATCTCCGCCGTTCTCCTGGACTGGGGATCCTGCGGCCGGGTCGTTTACGTGGATGACGTGCCGGTTGGCTTCGTGCTGTACGCGCCGCCTGCTTACGTACCGCGCTCCACGGCGTTTCCCACGAGTCCGGTCTCATCCGACGCCGTGCAGTTGATGACGGCCTTCATCCTGCCGGGATACCAGGGGCAGGGGCTCGGCAGAGTGATGGTGCAGACGGTCGCCAAGGATCTGCTGCGGCGGGGGTTCAAAGCCATCGAGGCATTCGGGGACTCCCGGTGGAAGGAACCGGCGTGTCTGCTGCCGGCCGACCATCTGACTGCGGTCGGCTTCAAGACGGTCCGTTCCCACCCCGCTCATCCTCGCTTGCGGCTGGAATTGCGTACGACGCTCTCCTGGAAGGAGGACGTCGAGCTGGCGCTGGACCGGCTGTTGGGGGCCGTGCAGAAGGAGCCGGCTCTGCGTCCCCTGTGACGGTCACCAGCGAAGCCGCCGTTGCCGCTCATACGAATGGGCCAGCCCTGCCGGGCTGGCCCATTCGTGTTTCACGTGAAACATCGCCGTATCAGAAGACGACGGCGCCGAAGACTCGGCTCACTCGGCGATGAAGTCCTCGAGGTCGCGCACGATCGCGGCCTTCGGCTTGGCACCGACGATGGTCTTGGCCACCTCGCCGCCCCGGTACACGTTCAGGGTGGGGATGGACATCACTCCGTACTTGGCCGCCGTATTCGGGTTCTCGTCGATGTTGAGCTTGACGACCTCGATCTTCTCGCCGTACTCGGCGGCGATCGCCTCGAGGGACGGCGCGATCTGGCGGCACGGACCGCACCAAGCGGCCCAGAAGTCCACCAGGACGGGCTTGTCGTTCTTGAGGACGTCCTGCTCGAAGGAGTCGTCGGTCACGTTCTTCAGGGTGCCGGCCACGGCGGGCTCCTTAACTATCGGTGGGGTGGGGGAACTAGACGGTGGTCTTCTCGGGCTCGGCGGCCTGCTCCGTGTCCGCGAGTGCGGCGAGGAAGCGCTCCGCGTCCAGGGCAGCGGAGCAGCCGGTACCCGCCGCGGTGATCGCCTGGCGGTACGTGTGGTCGACTACGTCACCCGCGCCGAAGACGCCGGTCAGGTTGGTCCGGGTCGAAGGAGAGTCGACCTTCAGGTAACCCTCCCCGTCCAGCTCAAGCTGACCCTTGAAGAGTTCGGTACGCGGGTCGTGCCCGATCGCGATGAACAGACCCGTGACCGGCAGCTCCGACGTCTCGCCCGTCTTGATGTTGCGCAGCGTCAGACCGGACAGCTTCTGGTCGCCCTTGATCTCGGCGACCTCGCTGTCCCAGACGAACTTGATCTTCGGGTCGGCGAAGGCGCGCTCCTGCATCGCCTTGGAGGCGCGCAGGGTGTCCCGACGGTGGACGATCGTGACCGACTTGGCGAACCGGGAGAGGAAGGTGGCCTCCTCCATGGCCGTGTCACCGCCGCCGATCACGGCGATGTCCTGGTCCTTGAAGAAGAAGCCGTCGCAGGTGGCGCACCACGAGACACCGCGTCCGGAGAGGGCGTCCTCGTTGGGCAGCCCGAGCTTGCGATGCTGTGAGCCGGTGGTGACGATGACCGCCTTGGCACGGTGCACGGTGCCCGCCGTGTCCGTGACGGTCTTGATCTCCTCCGTGAGGTCGACGCTCACGACGTCGTCCGGAACGAGTTCGGCACCGAACCGCTCGGCCTGGGCGCGCATGTTGTCCATGAGCTCGGGGCCCATGATGCCGTCCTGGAAGCCGGGGAAGTTCTCCACCTCGGTGGTGTTCATCAGGGCACCACCCGCGGTGACGGCACCCTCGAACACCAGTGGCTTCAGCGACGCGCGCGCGGTGTAGAGCGCCGCGGTGTAGCCGGCGGGCCCGGAGCCGATGATGATCACGTTACGGACGTCGCTCACGGCTTGATTCCTCGTCTCTGGAGACTGCTGCGTACTGCTGCCGGTGGGAGCTTTACTCACAACTCTCACCCCACCCAACGGATCCTACGGGGCGTGCATTCCCGGTGTGTCCGGGCACACGGAGGCGTGGCATCACACAGTGATGCCACGCCTCCGTGTGCCGGGGATCTCGCTGGTCAGGGCGCTGCGGACGGCGCCGCAGCAGAACGCGCGTAGGACTGCTGTGCCAGGACCTCACCGGGGATCATCCGCTGCTTGTCGATGCAGTCGGCATCGACCACGTATGCCATGACCCGGTCGGCGTGGGACGCATCGGTGAGCACGACCAGATAGGCCTGCGTGTCCTGGTAGCGCCCCTGTCGTGCTCCCAAGGCGGGCTCGCTGCGGCCGATGCCCTCACGGATGCAGTCGGGGACGTTGACCGTGCGGAAGGTGCTCGCGCCGTCGGTGGGTGATCCGGGGGTGTTCGGTTTCGCCTCCGTGCCGAGGGAGCCCACGTCACCGTTCTCGGCGAGAAGCTTCGTCACCTGGTTCTCGATGGTGTCCCCGGAAAAGGTCTTCGCGGAAGCATCCTGGCTGCGCGCCGCCTTCGGGCCCTCGACGTCCTCGTCTCCCATCGACTGCACGAAGACGGTGCCGAGTCCGAGCGTGGCCACGGTGAGAACGGTGCCCAGCACGGCCGTCCTGCGTCGGGTACGGAGCCTGCGTTCGTTGCGGCCTGGGCCGGTGGCCGCCCGGGGGTGTCCCGCGGGGCGGTCTGCCGCAGACGTTGTTTCACGTGAAACACGCGTGCCGCCGACTGTGTCGAGCTGCGAGTGGGATGCTTCGACCGGCACCGGATCCGCTGACATCAAGGCCTTCGGGAAGTCGGCCGGAGTGTTGTGAGCGGGTGCGGTCGCACTCAGCAGGGCTTCGGCTGCCAGGGCCGCGTCGATACGGCCCGCGACGTCGGCGGGCATGGGCGAGGGACCCGGCAGCCTGCCGAGCAAGCCGCGGATCTCCTCGAGCGAGTCATGGACATCGGCGCAGAGCGGGCACTCGTCCAGGTGCCGTCGCACGTCGGAGCTCCGAGAAGGCGGCAGCAGGCCTTCCACGAGGTCGGAGAGTTCCGTGACCTCCGGATGCCCGGCCGTGTCGGTCGTGGATGTCACGTCCGCCCACCTCCGCCCTTCACGGCAGCTGAATCGCTCGGTCCTGCGTCACGTGGTTCTGCAACACGTGGCCCTGCTGCGGATGGGACGGATGTCCCCTGCGTCCGGTTCCTTCTATCCGCCGACTTCTTGTCATCGTCGCTCTCACTGTCCGTCCGTAGGTGGGTGAGCAGCGGAAGCAGCCTCGCCCGGCCACGGGCGCAGCGGCTCTTCACGGTGCCGGTCGGCACGTCGAGGATGCGGGCGGCCTCCGCCACCGGGTAGCCCTGCATGTCCACCAGGACGAGCGCGGCCCGCTGGTCGGCGGGCAGGGTCCCCAGGGCTTCCAGCAGCTGACGATGCAGGTCGTTGCGCTCGGCCGGCGCGGACGCCGACTCGTGCGGCTCCAGGAGCTGCTCCAGGCGCTCGGTGTCGTCGACGGGCGAGGTCTTGCGGGACGCGGCTTTGCGCGCCCGGTCCAGGCAGGCGTTCACCGTGATGCGGTGCAGCCAGGTCGTGACGGCCGACTGTCCACGGAAGGTGTGGGCGGCCCGGTAGGCGGAGACGAGTGCGTCCTGCACCGCGTCAGCCGCCTCCTCGCGGTCCCCGAGCGTCCGCAGCGCCACCGCCCAGAGCCGGTCGCGGTGCCGCCGTACGAGCTCGCCGAACGCGTCGGGGTCGCCCTCGACGTGGCGGGCTAGGAGGTCCGGATCGCTTGTATCGCCGTACGCGGCGCCCTCTGCCATCGGACCCCCTCCCCCGGGCTGAGCCTCAGCCTTCGAACGTCACGTCGGTGACGGCCTGCTTGTAGCCTGCTCCGCTGTAGCCGTCTTGTGGTGCCTGGGGCACATGAGTGATCCACAGCAGCACATACCGCGTCTTGACGGGCTCCTCGGCCTTCACGGAGGCTGTGGTGCCGTTCGTGCTGACCGACCCGATCTCCTTCATGTCGCTGACCGGCGTGGAGGGAGAGAGTCGGTCCGTGGCGTACAGATGGATGGTCGTGCGGTCACCGGAGTACCGGAGCCCTATCGACGCGGCCGAGACGTCCTGGGACGAACCGAGGTCGTAGACGATGCCGACGCCTGCCTTGTACGGCGCGAGCCGAGGGCCGTCGGTGTAGCGCTTGGTACGCCAGTACGTGGAGGTGTCCCTGTCGTAGGTGTTGGCCACGTCCTCGGCCGCCTGCGCGGAGCCCTCGGCTACGTACTCCCTGGCGTCCCGGATCGTTATGGGCTTGGCCGGCTCGGCCCCGCTGCCGACCCCGTCCTGCCCGTCGGCCACCTGGGTCTGCTTGGGATCGTCGGCCTGGCTGCCCTGCTCCATGAGGGCGTCCGCGAGCTGCCAGCTGCCCAGACCCAGTGCGGCGATGAGCAGCGCCGACACCGCCCACTTGAGAGCCTTGCCGGTGCGGCTCTGCAGCGGGGGCGGCGGGGTGACGACAGGCTGGGTGACGCCGGGGTGCGGCGCCGGACGGCCATACGTCCCCTGCTGGTAGCTCGTGCGCTGGTACTCGGGCGGTGCGGCGAACGCGGGCTCCGGCGGGCGGATGCGCGGCATCTCACCGATCGCCTTGACCAGCTCCTCCGGCGTGGTGCACGGCGACTCGTGGCGGGAAGCGGTGGCGCCGTCGTTGGCGAGCGCCCGCATGGCGAGCTCCGACAGCCCGCGGTGGACACCGGCACGTACCTGGTCGGGAGCGATGAGCCCGACGTCCTTCGGCAGCCCGGAGAGCCCGAACGCGTCCTCCTCGTACGGCCAGCGCTGGGTGAGCGAGGCGTACAGGAGGGCACCGATCGCCTCGGTGTCGGTGCGCTGCGGAGTGTCGGAGGTGATGCCACGCAGGGCGGCGTTCACGGCGAGACCGCGGATGCGCCACTGGCCGGAGGTGGAGCGGAGCACGGCGCTGGGGTTGAGGCGCAGATGGGCCAGGCCCTCGCGGTGCGCGGCGGCCATGGCCTGGGAGACCTGGGTGACCATCTGATAGGCGTCGTGCGGCTCCACCGGGCCGGACGCGAGCAGCGTCGTCAGCTCCGTGGCGTCGGGGAGCCACTCGTGCACCACGTAGACGAGGTCGTTCTCGTCGACCGCGTCCAGTACCTGGACGAAACGGGGATCACCCAGCAGGGCGGCGGATCGCGCGGACGCCAGCACGGAGCGGGCCCGCGCGTGGTCGGCGGGCAGCACATGCACGCCGACCGCACGGCGGAGCTTCTCGTCCACCGCACGCCAGCTGCTGAAACCGTCCAGACGGGTGACGCACTCCTCGAGGCGGTAGCGTCTGGCCAGCTTGTGACCACTGTGCAGTTCGGGCGGCGTGGTCCTGCCGGGGCCCTGTGTCCTGCCGCTCCCCTGGCCCTCGCCGCGTGCCGCGTTCTCCGTGTCCCGCTCCCGGTTCCGGGCCTCCCCGTCGGCCGTGGACTGGTCCGCCTTGGCGGTCAGCGGCTGGTCACCGCTGTTGTCTGCCACGTCGACGGCAGCCGTGCTCCGTTCCGCCACCGTCGTCCCTGCCTCCCCATCCGTTGCCGCGCTGTCCGACGCCAAAGCCAATTGTGCCCACAGTCCGCCGCTATGAGCGACACACGACGGCGGACGAAGGTTGTGCGCTTACCCCCGCATCAACGCCCCAACCGCCCGCGGACCATGCCGACCATCGAGTTGAGCTCTTCGATACGCATCCGCCGGGCCGCGACGTAGAAGACGCCGAGCAGCACGATTCCGCCGCCTGCGAGGGCGAGCACCGATCCGCCGACGCCCTGCCCGAGGCTCTGGCTGATCCCGTAGCAGGCCGCACCGCTGAGCAGCGCTGCGGGCAGCGAGGCGATGCAGAGCCGCGCGTACGTCCGCAGCACCCTGGCTCCGTCCAGGTCGCCGCCGAGCCGCTTGCGCAACCGCCGCCAGGCGACACCGACACCGATGACGTAGGCCAGACCGTAGCTGCCGGCCATGCCGACCACGGCCCAGCGGGCCGGGAGGACGAAGAAGCAGACCGCCGAGGCCCCGGCGTTGACGACCGCCACGATGACCGTGTTGTAGAAGGGGGTCCGGGTGTCCTCGTACGCGTAGAAGGCGCGCAGGACGACGTACTGCACGGAGTACGGAATCAGGCCCAGGCCGAAGGCCATCAGCATGTAGCCCATGTTCGTGGCGGAGCTGATGCCGGAGGAGCCGAAGATGAGCGTGCACATCGGGATGCCGAGCGCGACGAAGCCGAAGGCGATGGGCACGATGGCGACGGCCGTCGTGCGCAGCCCCTGGGAGATGTCGTCGCGGACGGCGCCCCCGTCGTCCTCGGCTGCCGAGCGCGAGATCCGCGGCAGCAGGGCGGCCATCAGGGAGACGGTGATGATGGCCTGCGGCAGGCCCCAGATCAGCTGGGCGTTGGCGTAGGCGGCGAAGCCGGTGCCGTCGACGGGGGAGTCCTTGCCCGCGGCGGTGGACAGCTGGATGACCACCATCGCGCCCGCCTGGTTGGCGAGGACGAAGAGGATGGTCCACTTTGCGAGCATCGCGGCCTTGCCCAGGCCGTGCCCCTTCCAGTCGAACCGCGGCCGCATCCGGAAGCCGGTCTCCCGCAGGTAAGGGATCATCGCGAGCGCCTGGACGACCAGGCCGAGGAGGATGCCGACGCCGAGCAGCCGCTCGCCCTCCGGCGGGATGTTCTCCACCGTCATCCCGGAGTCCGCGGCGGTGCCGTAGACCCACAGGAACATACCGAGGGTCACGATGATGACGATGTTGTTGAGGACCGGGGTCCACATCATCGCGCCGAACCTGCCGCGGGCGTTCAGGATCTGCCCCATCACCACGTGGATGCCCATGAAGAAGATGGAGGGCAGGAAGTAGCGGGTGAAGGTGACGGCGGCCTCACTGGCTGCCGGGTTGCTGGCGACCGGAGCAGACAGCGCGGGGACGAGAAGCGGCGCCGCGAAGATAGCCAGTGCGGTCAGCAGACCGAGGATCACCATGACGAGGGTCAGAAGACGGTTGGCGTAGGCCTCGCCGCCGTCCTCGTCGTCCTTCATCGAGCGCACGAGCTGCGGCACGAAGACGGAGTTGAGACCGCCGCCCACGGTGAGGATGTAGATCATCGTGGGCAGCTGGTACGCGACCTGGAAGGAGTCGCCCAGCAGGCCGAGTCCGAGCGCCGACACGATCATCGCGGAGCGGATGAAACCGGTGAGGCGGGACACCATGGTGCCCGCGGCCATCACCGCGCTGGACTTCAGCAGACCGGAGGCACGGCCGCCCTTCCGGGGCGCGGGCGAAGCCGCGGGCGCCGGTGCGGGCTCGGGCGTCGCGGGCGTCGGCTCCGAGGCGGGGCCCTGCGCGGTCGGAGCGTAGGCCGGGCCGGGGACGGAGGGCTGCTCCATGGCCTGGTACCCGCTCTGCTGCTGGTCGCGGTACAGATGGGCGAACGCGTCCCGCTCGTGACGCTGCTCACCGGCGCCCGTGACCAGATCGTCCACGCCCACGAACTGCGTGGTGCGGGCATCGTCGCCGTACGGCAGATGGCGTGACGGCCCCGCCGGCTCCGGAGGCGGCGTCTGGGCCCAGACACGCGGGTCCGGAGCGTACGGGGAGGACGGCGGCTGGGCGTAGAGCGGCTGCTGGGGCTGGTACGGACCGGGAGCAGGCGGGGGGTGGGCGGCCCGGTCGTAGAGGGCCTCGGTGACCGGGTCCTGGACGGAGAGGTCCTGCGCGGCCCGGTAGGGGTCCTGGGCATAGGCGTCCTGGAAGTACATGTCCGTGGGGGCCTGCTGCGGCACCTGGCCCGGCTCGGGCCGCGCGTCCCCGGGGTGGCCCGGGCCGGCCGCGCCTTGGCCGTGGTCACCGTCGTACGGCGCGTTCATGGTCTACCCCACCTCATCGTCCCCTGGCCCACCGGCCATGACATCGCTCAACGGTCCACTCTCTCACCCGTGCCGGACCGGTCGGCGTTTTCCGGTGCGGTGTCCGGAGTCGGGTCACTCGGGTGCTCGGGCTCCTGTGCCCTGTCCCGCACGGAGGGCTCCTCCGCGGAACCGGAGGCCGCGGCAGATCCGGCGTCGGCCGCGTCCTCGGTGGCCGTCTCCACCTCGGCCTCCCGGGCCGCCGCGCGCTTGCGCTGCGTGTACATGCGGAATCCGGCGAGGACGAGCAGCAGTACACCACCGGCGATGACCAGCATCACAGTGGGCGTGATCTCGGTGACGTTCACGTCGAACGTGACGGAGGGGCCGTACCTCTCCCCGTCCGCCGTGTAGAGCTGGGCGACGACCGCGACCTCACCGTTGGCGTTCGCGTTGGTGTCGAACTTGACCGACTGGCTGTGCCCGCCCGACACCTGGATGATCTGCTCGGAGTAGGCGCTGTCCCCGATCTCCAGACGCGTCGGCTGCTTCGAGGTGAGACGCAGCACCAGCTTGTCGACGCCCTGCACGAGATTGTTCTGCACCGTCACCGGGATCGTGGCGCTGCGCCCCGAGAGCTTCGTCTCCGACTTCTCGATCAGCCGCACCTGGGCGGCGAGATTGTCGAGATACGACTGCACGGCCGTGCGGTACGCCTGCGCCTCGGCGGCACGACCACGCCAGGACGCGGACATCTCCCGGTTGAAGGTCCTGCCGAACGGGGTGACCACGCGGGACTGGTTGGTGAGGACGACCTTGAAGCGGTCGAGGTCCCCCCGGGTGTCCTGAATGTCCTGGAAGGCGGACGTCGGCAGTTCCTGCTTGCGCAGGGACGAGGAGTACGACGCGGACGGGATCTTCGTGGAGGCGGCGGGATCCGGCTTGGCGTCGGCGGTGTCCGCCAGTGTCTGGGCCTGTGACCAGGTCCCGCCCTGCAGTGCCGTCAGCGCCTCGGCCATCGTCTGGGCCTGGCTCGCGGAGGGCATGCGTTGCGGTGCGATCACGATGTCGCGCTGCTTGCCCGTGTTCTGGAGGTTGATCATCAAGCTCTGGGCGAGGAAGCGCTGCACCGCGGTGGTCGAGTCGTCGGCCCTCGTCATATCGCCCTCGAAGGCCGTCGACAGTTGCGCGTCCGCGACGACCGCCGTCGTGCCGCCCCCGATGGGACGTGCCGCGTTGGGCGTGTACGTGAGGCTCGCGGGCTCCTTGAGGCTGTCGCTGCGGGCGATCACCTTGTCGGCGCCCGCGGAGGTGGCGACCTTCACGATCGATGCATCGACGGCGCCGTTCACAGGCCAGGCGAAGTCCGTGTCGGGCTCCACGTGGAGCACTGTCTGTACGGTGTCGGCGGCCACGTCGGTGGCGTCCTTGAGGTGGCTCAGGGACCCGGTGACGTTCCTGCCGTTGTGCGCCAGGGAGGCCAGATCGGGGTCCGCGAAGGGCAGGGCGACGACCTCTTCGTCCGTGACGGCTTCCTGCAGCTCGGCCAGCCACTGTTTGGCGATCGCCTGGTCCTTGCCGGCCGTGGTGGTGTCGTCCGTCTTGATCTGGTAAGCGCGTGTCATCGCGTCGACGGAGGCGAGCAGATCCGGGTCGATCACCCAGGTGACGTCGAGATTCTTGCCCAGCGCCAGCATCCGGTCCAGCCGGCCGCCCGGGGAGATCTCCTTGGCCAGGTCGTCGTCCTCGAAGACGGGCGTCTGCTGCTCACCCGGGCCCGTCTCCGCCGTCAGGTGGACGTTCGAGATGAGCGGCCAGAGGAAGGTCGTCCGGGTCTTCGTGTCCGCCGCGTCCGGCTGCCAGGGGAGGAACGTGCGCTGGATACCGAGTACCTGGTCGTAGGGAGCGGAGGACGTGCGGCCCGTGAGGGAGACGCCGAGTTGGTAGACGCCGTCGGAGCCGAGGTCGAGTTCCTTGACGGGCACCGAGATGGTGAAGGTCCGCGCGACCCCCGGCGAGAGCTGGGGGAACTCCTCGACGTACTGTCCGCCGACCTCCGCTCCGTCGACGTACTCGTTGAAGCCGGAGCGTCCGGCGGCGTCATCGATCGCCGAGCGGCCGGACAGGGCCGACCCGACGCGCAGACCCACGTGGGCATCCGTGACCGTCTGCCTGCCGTTGTTCCTGACGGTGCCGGAGACGGTGATGGTGTCGCCGTCGGTGGGTACGCTGGGGCTCAGGGAGCTCAGGGAGACATCGACCGTGTTCGACCCGATGGCCTCGGCCGGCGAGGATCTCTCCGCGGCGTGGACGTCCGGGGCGGCGGACAACTGCAGCAGACCGGCCAGTAGCGGAACCCCCGCGCACAGTGCTCCGGTGCGCCGGAGCCACCGGCGGGCAGGTGAGGAACTCATCCCCTGGATGTCTGCCGCCTCGGCCACGCGTTCGTCCGTCCCTCGTCGTCGTCAGTGGTCGTCGGAATGTGCGTCCACGCATGGTAACGATGCCCGCTGAGGGGAAGTGCCGCGGTCTGCCTCGCAAGATCGTCCGACGAGGTCGAGTGTCCCGTATGCGTACGTGATCAGGGAGACCGCCGGTGTGTGGCTTCTGTGCACAATCATGCGGGGCATCCGTGCCCACGGCGCGGAGACGTCCGCGGCTGCCGGGGGCACGTACCCTCTTCTGTTGTGCCGAACGCCAACGAAGACAGTCCCCACGCCCTCAGCCAGGTCCAGCGCCGTGCGGTGAGCGAACTGCTGCGGGTGTCCCCCGTCGCCGACGACCTCGCCCGCCGTTTCCAGGAGGCCGGGTTCTCCCTCGCCCTGGTCGGCGGCTCGGTCAGGGACGCGCTCCTCGGCCGGCTCGGCAACGACCTGGATTTCACCACGGACGCCCGCCCCGAGGACGTACTGGGCATCGTACGGCCCTGGGCGGACGCCGTATGGGAGGTCGGCATCGCCTTCGGCACGGTCGGGGCGCAGAAGCAGGGTTACCAGATCGAGATCACGACGTACCGGTCCGAGGCCTACGACCGCACCTCGCGCAAGCCGGAGGTGTCGTACGGCGAGTCCATCGAGGAGGATCTCGTACGGCGTGACTTCACGGTGAACGCGATGGCCCTGGCGCTTCCCGAGAAGAAGTTCATCGACCCTCACGGGGGGTTGGAGGACCTCGCGGCGCGCGTGCTGCGTACCCCGGGCACACCCGAGGAGTCCTTCTCCGACGATCCCCTGCGGATGATGCGGGCGGCGCGGTTCGCCGCACAGCTCGACTTCGAGGTGGCTCCGGAGGTCGTCGCGGCGATGACCGAAATGGCCGGACGTATCGAGATCGTGTCGGCCGAGCGCGTACGGGACGAGCTGAACAAGCTGATCGTGTCCGCGCACCCGCGCAAGGGTCTGACACTGCTGGTCGAGACGGGTCTCGCCGACCGCGTGCTGCCGGAACTTCCTGCGCTGCGTCTGGAGCGGGACGAGCACCACCGGCACAAGGACGTCTACGACCACACCCTGATCGTGCTGGAACAGGCGATCGCGCTGGAGCAGAACGGCCCCGACCTCACCCTCCGGCTTGCCGCGCTGCTGCACGACATCGGCAAGCCGCGGACGCGCCGTTTCGAGGCGGACGGCCGGGTCTCCTTCCACCACCACGAGGTGGTGGGCGCGAAGATGACCAAGAAGCGGATGACCGCGCTCAAGTACTCCAATGAGCTGATCAAGGACGTGTCCCGCCTGGTGGAGCTTCATCTGCGCTTCCACGGCTACGGCACCGGGGAATGGACGGACTCGGCAGTCCGTCGGTATGTGCGCGATGCGGGACCGCTGCTGGAGCGGCTCCACAAGCTGACTCGCTCCGACTGCACCACACGCAACAAGCGCAAGGCGAACGCCCTGTCGCGCGCGTACGACGGCCTGGAGGAGCGCATCGCCCAGCTCAAGGAGCAGGAGGAGCTGGACGCCATCCGCCCGGACCTCGACGGGAACCAGATCATGGAGATCCTCGGCGTGGGTCCGGGGCCGGTCATCGGCCAGGCCTACAAGTTCCTGCTGGAGATGCGTCTTGAGAACGGCCCGATGGAGCACGACGCGGCGGTGAGCGCCCTCAAGGAGTGGTGGGCCGAGCAGGGCTGAGGTCCGCGAACCGAAGGCCATCTGCGGCGGGGCCGTGTTTCACGTGAAACACGGCCCCGCTTCCGTTGCCTGCTGTCATCGGTGACGTGCGCGTTGAGGAGGCGGCGTTTCACGTGAAACATCCCCTTCTCCCGATGAGTGCACCCGTCTGTCGCGTTCCCGGCCCCGACCTGATCACGGGCGTATCAGGCGGGTCATGGTCACAGCAACCACCCCGTAGATCACGGCGACCGTCACCACGAGGACGGACGAGCGGCCATCGGGGGGCAGTACGAGGGCGGCCACGGCTGCGGCGCCGACGAATGCGATGTTGAACAGGACGTCGTAGACGGAGAAGATCCGGCCGCGGAAGCTGTCGTGGATCGAGGACTGGACGATCGTGTCCGTGGCGATCTTCGCTCCCTGGGTGACGAACCCGAGGACGAACGCGGCGATCAGCAAGGGGGTCCTGGCGAAGGTGAGGCCCAGTGCGGGCTCCAGGACGGCGGCGCAAGCGGCACACGCGACGATCCACGGTCCGGGCCCCAGCCGTCCGGCCGCCCACGGGGTCACGACGGCCGCCACGAAGAATCCCGCTCCTGAGATACCCACGGCGAGGCCCAGGAGCGCCAGCCCCTCGTCGGGATCGGACGGCCAGGCGTACCGGCAGAGCATCAGGACCATGACCGTCAGCGCGCCGTAGCAGAACCGCATCGCCGTCATCGAGGCCAGCGCCCAGGCCGCCTGCCGTCTCCCGGGCTCGGTGAGGTGGCGAACGCCTGCCGCGAGGCCGCGTGCGATGCCGGCCAGCGCCGCTCCGAGCCGTGGCTGCACCGACTGGTCGTCGGGGCCGAGCAGCGTCGGCGCCATCCGCAGCGAGACGAGGGCCGAGCACAGATAAAGGGCCGCTCCGGCAAGGACCACCGCGGCGTCGGAGTCCGACACCGTCAGCCGCACGGCGACGGCGACTCCGCCGCCCGCGGTCGCGGCGAGTGTCCCGGCGGTCGGTGACAAGGAGTTGGCCATCACCAGACGGTCGGCGTCAACCACCCGGGGCAGAGCCGCCGAAAGCCCCGCCAGTACGAAGCGGTTCACCGCGGTGACGCAGAGCGCGGATGCGTAGAAGAGCCAGTCGGGCACCTCGCTGAGCATCAGCACGGCCGTCAAGCCGGCCAGCAGGGCGCGCAGCAGATTGCCGTACAGGAAGACCTGGCGACGTCGCCAGCGGTCCAGCAGGACGCCCGCGAAGGGCCCGACGAGCGAGTACGGGAGGAGCAGTACGGCCATCGCGGAGGCGATGGCGGCCGCCGACGTCTGCTTCTCCGGCGAGAAGACGACGTACGTGGCGAGCGCGATCTGGTACACACCGTCGGCGCCCTGGGAGAGCAGCCGTACGGCGAGCAGCCGCCGGAAATTCCGGAAGCGAAGCAGGACGCGCAGGTCGCGGACGACGGACATGGGGCACAGCCTCACATACGGGGGAGGGCCCCGGGCTCAGTGCCCCGGGGCCCTCGACGGCCTCCTCAGGCGTGCTGGCGCACGGCCTGGGCCGACTAGCGCTCGGCCTCGCCCTTGATGAACTTTTCCACGTTCTCCCGGGCCTCGTCGTCGAAGTACTGGACGGGCGGGGACTTCATGAAGTAGCTCGACGCGGAGAGGACCGGGCCGCCGATGCCGCGGT
>NZ_BMQK01000034.1 GCF_014648075.1 Streptomyces ruber
GCAGGCCGAGACGATCGAGGTGCTGCGAAAAGCGGCGGTCTTCTTCGCGAAGGAGAGCGATCGATGAGCGCGGTGTACGCGTTCATCGAGGCGGAGAAGACCACCCACACCGTCGCTCTGCTGTGCCGGCGGCTGAAAGTGGCCCGGTCCTCGTTCTACGCCTGGCGGTCCGGCGAGCAGGCCCGCCGGGCGAGGCAGGACGCCGACGACGCCCTGGCCCACGAGATCACCGTGCTGCACATCGCCTCCCGGCACACCTACGGTGTCCCTCGGATCCACGCCGACCTGCGCCGGCTGGGGCACCGGGTCAACCACAAAAGGATCGAGCGGATCATGCGCGAACGCGGCATCACCGGGGTCACCCGGCGCAGGCGCCGTGGCCTGACCCGTCCGGCGAAGCGGGCCGTGCCCGCGGCCGACCTGCTCGGCCGCGACTTCACCGCCGCCGACCCCGGCACGCGGCTGGCCGGCGACTTCACGTTCATCGCCACCGACGAGGGCTGGCTCTACCTCGCCACCTGGCTGGACCTGGCCACCCGCGAGATCGTCGGCTACTCGATGGCCGACCACCACCGGGCGAGCCTGGTCGTCGACGCGCTGGCGATGGCCGCCGGCCGCGGCCGGCTTCGGCCCGGCTGCATCGCACACTCCGATCGCGGCAGCGAGTACACATCCGAGGAACTCCAGCGCGAACTGCGCCGGTTGGGGCTGCTGCAGAGCATGGGACGCACGGGGTCCTGCTTCGACAACGCCGCCGCCGAGTCCTTTTTCGCAGTGCTGAAGGAAGAGATCGGCACCCGCCGCTGGCCCGACCGGGCCACCGCCCGCGCCGAAATCTTCGCCTTCATCGAGACCTTCTATAACCGCAGGCGGCTGCGGAAGCACCCGCACTGGGGCTACCTGACCCCGCTGGAGATCAGGCAGCGACACGAGCAAGGACACGCCCTCGCGGCGTAAGCATGGAGTGTCCAGCATCACGGGGAAAGTTCAGGGGACATTGGTCGGCTGTCTTGCGATGATCGATGGTTCGGCCGATTTACGCCTGGAACTCACTGAGGTCGATGGCGTGAACGCGCAGAGGATAGCCGTACACCGGGTGCACCGTCTCCCGCTCGGGCACCATGCCGAGCTTGCGGATGACGTTCTCGGAGGCGGTGTCCCCCACCCGGTTGATGCTGATGACGAGGTCCAGGCCGCGGTCCTGAAGCGCGAACTCCAGCGTGGCGTGCGCGGCTTCGGACGCGTACCCCTGGTCCCAGAACTGTGAACCCAGCCGCCAGCTGATCGCCACGGCGGGCATCACCTCCGGCAGGAACTCGGGCACGGACAGTCCCGTGAAGCCGATCAGTTCGCCCGAGGCCAGCAGCTCGACGGCGAAGAGCCCGAAGCCCTCCTCGTCCCACTCCTCCTCCCATCGCTCGATGGCCTCGGCCGTGTGGTCCAGGTCGCGCACCGAGCCGTCGTCGATCCAGCGCATGACCCGTGGGTCCGCGTTGATGTCCGCCATCGGCACGAGGTCGTCGTCGTGCCAGCTACGGAGGAGGAGACGGGGTGTGCGGATCTCGGTCATGCGCCCATCCTGCCGAAGGCAAACGCCTCATCGGTAATCCGGCGCCCGCCCGCGCTGCCGCTCCGGAAACACAAGGCGTCAAGCAGCCTGCACCGGCACCGTCACGGGGGAAACATCGGGCTGAGGGCTGTGCAGACGACGTGCCACTTCGGCAGCACGATCGAGAGGTGAGACCGATTCGGCGCCAGCCTGCCGCAGCACCAACATCATTCACGGAACCGCGGACAGAGCCAAGAGCGCAGGCCCAGGCGATTCACCGGAAGGCGTTGGCATTCTCCGAAGCCCACTGCTGGAACGGGCGGGCCGGCCTTCCGGTGACCTGTGGAACCGTGTCGCGCACCATCAGCAGCTCGTGATTCACGTCCCCGCCGGTGACGTCGAGCACCGCGTCCGCGGCCTCGGGCCCGAAGACCGCGACCATCTGCCTGCGGGCCTGCCGGCGGCTGATCTCGACGAAGGGAACCTCCCGGCCCAGTGCTGCCGCGATGGCCTCCACCTGCTGTCGGGCGGTCACCGGCTCTGGTCCGGTCAGGGCGTACGTGCGTCCGTGGTGGCCGGGCTCGGTCAGTGCCACCCGGGCCACCGACGCGATGTCCGCCGGGTGGACGGTCGGCAGCGCGGTCTCGGCGTACGGCGCGTGGACGGTCTCGTGGCCACGGATGGAGGCGGCCCACATCAGGGCGTTCGAGGCGAACTGCGTCGGCCGCAGGATCGTCCAAGCCATGCCGCTCGCCCTGAGCAGTCGCTCCACCGCCAGGTTCTCGCGGGCAGGGCCGAGGTGCGGGTGGGTCTGGACGGTGATGGACGACACCAGTACGACGTGCTCCACGCCCGCATGCCGGGCGGTTTCCAGGATGTCGGCGTCCGAACCCAGGCGCGACACAAGAAACAGCGAACGCACCCCCTCCAGCACGAGCTTCAACGACGCACGCTGCGCGAAGTCGCCCTCCACAGCCTCGACCCCTTCAGGAAACACGGCCCGTGCGGCATCCCGGGTGAGCCCGCGCAGCGGCCCGACACCGCGCGCGTGCAACTCCTTCAGCAGGGCACTGCCGATGTTTCCAGTGGCTCCGGTCACGAGGATCATGGGCGCGCTTCCCGTCGTCAGGTGATCAAGTAGACGGCACGCTAGAACCTCAATCACGCCTCAGGTCAACAAGGCGTGGCCGTGCCCCCGGCTGGGCACGTCGATCACCCGCACTCGGCTGGGGACGTTCACATGTACGTCGACAACCGACGGCCATTTCGGGCAGCCCCGTCGCGTGCCAGAACAGGCAGTCAGCAAGCACCCTGCCTGAGACACGATCTTGTGTCTGGAGAACCGTCCCACTTCGGCTCCGCCGCCCACCCGCGGAGCAGCGCCGGGCTGTCCACGGCGGCGGTAAGCATCGGATCCGGCAGCGTCCACGTCACAGCGGGATGCCTTCCACCCCGGCCGTGCGCCGTCCGGGGGCACCCGGCATGCCCGCCACGCGGATGGTCCGTCGACGCGACGTAGACGGCGCCCGATTGCGGGGTGGGGATGCGGCCCGGGACGCACAGCAGGGGCCCCGCCGGGAACGTCTGTGGGCGGTGGGGAGTCGCGCCGGGCGGGGTTAAGCGGGGGCCTCGTAGGTGACGGTCTGGTCCGGACAGGTGTCGGCGAGGTCGTGGAGGGTAGTCCGTTCGCGGTCGTCGGCGGTCAGGTTTCAGCGGAGTTTGGTGCCGACCCATTCCGCGGCGTAGCGGCAGTGCACGTCGGCGGCGGGTGGCAGCCAGTCAGCCGGGTTTTGATCACATGCCGCCCGAACCCGCAGAAGTACCCGCACCCACCCCAATCCCGCTGGCCCGGAAAGCAGCGACGCGCCCATCCGCCGCGCACACCAGTGCTCCGGTGGAGGTGCGGGCCCCCGCTGTCGACGAGGAGGCCGCATACCGCGCTTTCGGGTTCATACTGACCCATCTGACAACACATCGGAGAGGTCAGTAACGGAGTCCTACTAGCGACCAGCGCGGCAAGCAACGCGCGTAGCGGCCCCCGGCTCAGGGCGGTGGCGAGTCAGCGCGGTGCACCCGATCACAGCCGCTGACACAAGGTTTCAGGACCCGCGGGTTCCCTTTCGCGAGCTCGGCTGGGGCCAACAGTTGCTTCAGACGGGTTCCGGCAGCGCTCCGAGGTGCTTGCTGACGCGTTCACGCAGGAGGAGGTACTCCTCCCACCGGCGCAGCGGGCCCGGCGGGCGCTCGACGACGCGAGCTGCGGTGATGACTTCTCCTCGCTCGAACTGCTCGCGTGTGAAGTCGAGCTCGATGCCGTTGTGCAGCCGATTCCACCAATGGAATCCCTCCTGCCTGTCACCGAAGTAGACCTCCCCGACTTTGAGGTCGCCGCCGAATATGTCGTGGACAAGCAATGTGGTGATGTCGCAGTGACCCCAGGCCGGGTTCTCAGGACGCCAGGCGACGCCGGTGATGTCGCTGGGGCTGGCAGTGTCCGCAGCCCAGCTGGCTCGCAGGGCTTTGTCGAGATCGAGCAGGTTCCAAGGACGCATGGCGGCAGCATGGCAGCCGCCACTGACATCACGACGTATCTGCTGATCGGGCCCCGGCCGAGCCGTCTGTGGGCCGTCCGAGGGTGACCAACGACGACAAATGACGACAGGCAACGACCGCGCCCCGCGCATACTTCAGCCAGATGACCGTTCGATCGGCCAGAAGCGGGTGGTCAGGTCCACGCTGGAGCAGCATCCGGTCCGGCTGCCGCCGCGCGCGCTCGCTCGGCCCACCGGACCGCATACGGCAGCACCAGCCCTGCGAGCAGGAAGACGCCGCCCAGAGCCAGCCAGCCGGGAATGCCCCAGGTGATGCAGAACAGGGCCAGGACCGACGGGGCCAGGGAGCTCGCCACGCCGATGCCAGTGGCGTGCAGCCCGGAGTACTGGCCCTGGGCATGGGCGGGCGCCAGTCCGAAGCTCAGCTCGAACGAGGCGGCGGTGTGCCACAGCTCACCGATCGTGTGCACGACGACACCACCGATGATCACCACGGCCGCCAGCCGTCCCGGCAGGCCGGTGGCGGCCGCGATCGCCGCCATGCCGAGCAGGAATGCCGCCCCGGCACGGACCGCGGCCCGCGCCGCCGCGGCATTGTCGACGACGCCCCGACTGGCCCGCACCTGAAGGGCCACCAGCGGTCACCACCAGGTACGGGCCGTCCTTCAGCACGCCCCACCGGTCGGCCGGGGGGACGAATCGACCTGGAAAAGAGGAGGAGGGCCCGGCTGGTCACGCTCGTGGTGTGTGTACTGGGGCACGCGCCGGGGAGCGCCGAAAGGACACCGCCACGGCCAGCCCCGACCGGCCGTGGCCTACAAGCCGCCGATGCGCCACACACCGATCGCCTCGGGATCGGCTGTACGCGGCGCACCGCGCGGGTGCGACGCCACGACCCGTCCCGCGCGGCTCGGCGGCCCGAGGCCTCGTGTCAGGCGGGTGCCTGGGCGCCGCCTCCCGCACGGATCGCGGCCAGGACAGCGTCGTGGAGTTGCTGAAGGTCGCTGTGGTGGGGGAGCGGGGTGGGGCTGCCGGTGAGGGTGTACCACTCGTCGGCGCCGGTGTACTGGACGGCGGCCGCGGCCTGGCCGTCGGGGTGGAGGGTGGTGGCGAGGGTGAGGTCGCCGGTGATGACGCCGACCTCGTCGGTCATGGCGCCGCCCGGGCCGGCCGTCACCCGGTCCACCAGCCGCTCGGGCCGGCCGGAACCGGCGCCGAGCGCGTCGGAGTGTGTGTTCATGGAGTGCAGGTGTCCAGCATCTTGGCCAGCATGCTCTTCTCGTCGGGGGTGACGGTCAGCTCGTAGGTGGCCTTCACCGACGTCCAGGAGCGGCCGTAGGTGCACCAGTACGCCTCAGCGGCGGCTGCCACTCGTCCGGCCCCTGATCCCCCTCGCTGCGGTTGGTGTTCGCGGACACGGCCAGCAGCTGGGGGTGGGCGAGGTCGTTGGTGAACGCCTCGCGCTCCTGTGAGCTGGTATCAACGCTGTTCCGGTAAACGTGTTGATGATCACGTAACCCCGCTCGGCTCGGCATACCCCTGCTTGTCGAGCCCTTGGTTGCCTGCGGACTCGCAAATTGCCCCTTTGGTGGCAGCTGGGCCCGGAGAGGCAAACGTCCCGTGGTCTTGTGCGGCTTTCCGTAAACGTATTGAAAATCACTTCACCGCGCGGGTTTCACCATTCCGACGTCCGTTGACCCAGCCCTCCCCTCTGGAGTTAGTTACGCGAGGCAACTGTGAGAATGCTGTGGGTGGGGTGTGGTGGGGATGTGGTCCCGTGGACGGGGCGGACGCAGGACCGTTGGGGTTCTGCTGGGGGTGGCGTTGGCCGTCGGGGCGGTTCCCGTCACGGCCGGCAGCGCGGCGGCCGGGGCGGCGGCTGAGCCGCAGGGTCCCCTGGTGGCCGCTGAGGCCGGTGGCGTGTCGGAGGCCGACGCGCTGGCCCAGGCGAAGCGGACCGGTGAGCCGGTGGAGATCTCCGTGCTGCGGGGGGAGAGCCGCGAGGTCTTCGCCACGCCGGAGGGCGAGCTGGAGGCGCGTGAGTATCTGCGGCCGGTGTGGGCGCGTACCGGCGGTGGCTGGCAGCGGGTCGACACCGCCCTGGAGGTGACCGGGGACGGGACGGTCGCCCCGAAGGCGGCGACGGTGGGGGTGGAGTTCTCCGGCGGCGGGGACGCGGCGCCTTTGGTGCGGATGGAGCGGGCCGGGCGCCAGTTGAGCCTGTCGTGGCCCGCTCCGCTCCCGGAGCCGCGGCTCGACGGGGCGGTGGCCACGTATCCGTCGGTGCTGCCCGATGTGGACCTGCGGATGACCGCCCAGGAGGACGGGTTCACTCAGCTGCTGGTGGTGAAGACGGCCGAGGCCGCGGCGAGTGCGGAGCTGGCCGAGCTGCGGATGCGGCTGGACGCGCAGGGGCTGGAGGTGAAGGAGACGGCCGAGGGCGGCCTGCAGGCCATCGACGCGGGCGCCCAGGGCGCCGTCTTCGAAGCGCCGCAGCCACTGATGTGGGACTCCAGCCCGGGCGAGACGCCGGCAGCCGCCGCCCGGTCGCGTGCCGCCGCGGACGCGGCTCAGGCGGGTGACGGGGAGGAGCCGGGCGCGGCGGAGTCGGGCAAGCTCGCGCCGGTGGACGTCGAGGTGCCGGCCGGACGGGGCGAGCTGGTGCTGACGCCGGATCCGGACGTGCTGAAGGGACAGGACACCACCTACCCCGTCTACATCGATCCGCAGTGGCACTCGCCGCGCGCGGCGGCCTGGACGATGGCGTCGAAGTACTGGGCGTCGTCGCCGCAGTGGAAGTTCAACGGCGCCTCGGACGCCGGGCTGGGCTACTGCAACTGGTACTACTGCAACCCGCACGACACCAAGCGCCTCTTCTACCGCATCCCGGTGTCCACGTTCGCGGGCAAGTCGATCCTGTCGGCGGAGTTCGTGGTGCGCAACACCTGGTCGGCTTCCTGCTCGGCCCGCTCGGTGGAGCTGTGGCAGACCAAGGGCATCTCCGCATCAACGACGTGGAACAGCCAGAACGCCTCGGGCTTCTGGGTCAAGGAACTGGCGTCGGCGTCGTTCGCGCACGGCTACTCGGGCTGCGCGGCCAAGGACGCGGAGTTCAACGTGAAGTCGGCCGTGCAGGCGGCGGCCAACAGCAAGCAGTCCACGATGACGTTCGGGCTGCGGGCGGCCGACGAGGGCGACGCCTACGGCTGGAAGCGGTTCTCCGACAAGGCCTACCTGCGGGTCAAGTACAACCGCCCGCCCGCCCAGATCAAACTCTCGCAGCTCACCATGAGCCCGGGCGGCCCGTGCGTGGCCTCCGACAAGAGGGTGCGCATCCGGTCCACGGCGACCCTGCGCGCGAACAACGTCACCGATCCCGACGGCGACACGGTCTCCGTGCAGTTCGCGGCGTCCTGGGACGCCGGTGACGGCGCCGGCTACAAGGCCCGCTGGACCTCGGCGAGGACGACGAGCAAGAAGAGCGGCTCCGACTTCTCCATCACACTGCCCGGCAGCATCCCCAAGAACAAGCACCTCGACTGGCACGTCCGCTCCTACGACGGGGCGCAGTGGTCGGCCTGGAGCTACAAGGGCTCCCACAGCTGCCACTTCATGTACGACACCGGCGTGCCGGCCGGCCCGAAGATCAGCTCCGCTCAGTACGGGCCGTCCGACCCGGAGAACCCGGACGACCCCTGGCTGGACGGCGTCGGGCGGTACGGCACCTTCTCCGTCGACAGCGCGTCCACGGACGTGACCAAGTACTGGTTCGGCATCAACACCTCGCCCAGCAGCGCCAACACCCTGACCACCTCGGGCGGCGGCGCCAAGACCATCCAGTTCATGCCGACCAAGCCAGGCGTCAACTTCATCACCGCGCAAGCCTTCGACGCGGCCGGCAACGGCTCCGAGCCCACCACCTACACCTTCCGGGTCCGGGCCGGCCAGCCCGACCGGCTCGCCTGGCAGATGGACGAGGAAACCGGCGCGACCAGCGTGTCCGGCGCGGGCGGCGCCTGGCCGGCCACCCTGCACGGAGCCACCCCCGGCGCCGCGGGCGTCTCCGGCAGCGCCCTGCAGTTCGACGGCACCGACGACTACGCCGCCACCGCCTCGCCCGTGCTCCACACCGGCAAGAGCTTCTCGGTGTCCCTGTGGGCCAAGCTGCCCGGCACCGCCCCGGGCCGCACGAGCGTCGCGCTGTCCCAGGCCGGCCAGAAAAACAGCGGCTTCGAAATCTCCTACGCGCCGGGCCGCAATGCCTGGGCGTTCCTACGGCACGCCGACGACGCCGCCTCCGGGACCGCGTCCGTGCAGGCGATCCAGCCCCCGTGCGCTCTTGGCAACACCGCCTGCATCACCGCCCGGCAGACCGAGTGGACCCACCTCACCGGGGTCTTCGACAACGCCAACCAGCAGCTCAAGCTGTATGTGGACGGCAAACTCGCCGGCACCAACACCTACAGCAGCCCCTGGGACGCCCGCGGCGGCACGATCCTGGGCGCCGCCCGTCGCTCCGGCACCATGACCGACTTCTTCGCCGGCACCCTCGACGACGTCCAGCTGTTCGACTACCAGCTCACCGACGCCCAGGTGACCCGGCTCGCCGCCAGGCAACCGGTCGACACCGACCGGCCCGCCAAGCTGGTCTGGCCGCTGGACGAGACCGCCGACGCCACCGCCGTCACCGGCCGCGGCCAGAGCGCCGACGCCACGCTCAAGGGCGGAGCCACCACCGGCACCGCCGGCGTGAGCGGCCGTGCCCTGTCCTTCGACGGCGTCGACGACCACGCCACCACCGGCCGCCCGATCCTGGACACCTACCAGAGCTTCGCCATCTCCACCTGGGTCAGGCTGCCCAAGGACAAGCAGGCCAGAGCCATGACCGTTGTCTCCCAGCGCGGCACACAGCAACGCAACTTCGAGCTTTACCACTCCTCCGCCCTCGGCGGCTGGGTCTTCTCCCGCACCACCGCCGACACCGCGAACGCCGGCATCTACCGCGCCGCACAGACCGCCTGCCCCGCCGACACCAACTGCGCGGCCGGCCGGTTCGGCGACTGGAACCACGTGGTGGCCGTCTACGACGCCGACGCCGAAAAGCTGCTGCTCTACGTCAACGGCGTCCTGGAGGCCAGCACCCCCTACACCAGCCGCTGGGCCTCCGGAGGCCCGCTCAGCATCGGCGGTGGCCTGAACACGGACGGCACGGTGGCCGGCCCGCTCAAGGGCGACATGGACGACGTCCGGCTGTACGACCGCGCCGTGTCGGACGACGAGGTGCGGCAGCTGTTCCGGCAGCGGCCGGTGGTCAAGAGCCGCTGGATGTTCGAGGAGACCACCGGCAGTACTCCGGTCACCGTCCCCGACGCCGCCGGTACCGGCAACACGCTCACCCTGAGCGCCGGCGCCAAAAAGTTCGATGCCGGGTTCATCGACTTCGGTGCCATGCAGCTCGACGGCGTCACCGGCTATGCCTCCGCGAGCAGCATGCCCGTGGACACCTCGGGCAGCTTCACGATGACTGCCTGGGCGCAGGCCGCGGCCATGCCCACGGGAGCGGTGGCCCTGACCAGCGCGGAAGGCAGCGCACAGAGTGCCTTCACGGTCCGGTTCGTGCCGGACGCCACCGACCCCGAGAACAGCCCGGGCCGCTGGCGGCTGTCCGTCGCGGACAAGAACTCCGCCGATGCGAGCGTCGTGCAGGTCGACAACGGCGAGTTCTACGACGCCCGCGAATGGAACCACCTGGCCCTGGTCTACGACGGCTTCGCCAAGGAGGCCCGCCTCTACGTCAACGGCGGCCTGGCCGAGATGGCCTGCACGGACGCCGACGGGGACGGAACCAGCGACAGCAGCACCTGCACCGACCTGATCCCCTGGGCGGAGAACGTGCTGGCCTTCAAGGCCACGTCCCTGCAGATCGGCCGCAGCGGCACCGGCAGCCGCGCAGGGGAGTACTTCCCCGGCCTGGTGGATGACGTGTGGACCTTCCAGGGCGCGCTGAGCGACGCGCAGGTCGAACTCCTCGCCGATTCCTGGTTCGACGTGCCGACCGAAGTACCCGGCAGCAACTGAGGTGCCGGGGTGTGTCCGGAGTATCCGGGCACACCCCAGGCGCTCCTGCCCATTGCTTGCAAGTCCTTTTCGGCACCGCGTCACCCCGCCGGGGGCCCGGTGCCCTTGCGTGAGGGATGAGATCGAGGATGAACGGAAGAGCAAGACCGCGCCGCTGGGCCGCTGCGCGGCACCGGGTCGCCCTGGCCGTGTCCGTGGTGATGATGGGCACGCTGCTGCAGGCCGCGGCCGTGCCCGTGGCCGCCGCCGAGGAGACGAACCTGCCCGGTCTGCCCTCGGCGGAGAAGCCGGTCGAGGGCCACGACGGCATCGCGGTCAAGCCGCGCACCCTCTCCACGGAGCCCGCGACTCCGAAGGAGAAGCCCGAGGCCACCTGGCCGACGACCGAAACCGCCGTGGTCACCGTCCCGAAGGCCTCGCCGACGACGGCCGGGAAGCCGGTCAAGGCCGAGGACCTGCCGCTCGCCGTGAGCGTGCCCCGGACGGTCGCCTCAAAGAACCCCGACACCCGCGCCAAGGCAGCCAAGTCGGCAGCACACGGCGCAGTCACCGCGCGGGTGCTGGACCGCAAAGCCGCGGAAAAGGCCGGCGTCAACGGCGTGCTGCTCGCTCTGGAAGCCGGTGACGCGCAAGGTGACCAGCCCGGCACGGTCGGAGCGGTCGTCGACTACTCCAGCTTCGCCGAGGCCTTCGGCGGCGGCTACGCCTCCCGTCTCACCCTGGTGGAGCTGCCCGCCTGTGCGCTGACCACGCCGGATAAGGCGGCCTGCCGCACCGGTGCGCCGGTGGATGCGGTCAACGACACCGAGAAGCGGACCCTGACCGCCCAGACGCTGGCCCTGAAGGCGTCGGCACCGACGGTGCTGGCCGTCACGGCTGATGACTCGGGCAAGACCGGCGACTACAAGGCGACCTCGCTGTCCCCGTCCGCAGCCTGGGACACCCGTCTCAACACCGGCGACTTCACCTGGTCCTACGACATGCCGGTGCCGGACGTGCCCGGCGGACTCTCCCCGAGGGTCGGCCTGGCCTACTCCTCGAGCGCCATCGACGGCCGCACCGGAGGGACCAACAACCAGGCCTCCTGGGTCGGTGACGGCTTCGACCTGTGGCCGGGCTACATCGAGCGGCGCTACAAATCGTGCGCCCTCGACGGGGAGGAGAATGCCGACGGCAACAAGCCGGGTGATCTGTGCTGGGCGTACGACAACGCCTTCATCACCTTCAACGGCAAGGGCGGCGAGCTGGTCCCGGCCGGAAACGACGAGTTCAAATTCAAGCAGGACGACGGCTCACGCATCAAGCGCCTGAAGTCCACCGACCGCGGCAACGGCGACAACGACGGGGAGTACTGGCGGCTGACCGACCCCGCCGGAGTGCAGTACTACTTCGGCTACAACCGGCTGCCCGGCTGGACGGACGGCAAGGAGACCACCGACTCCACCTGGACGGTTCCGGTCTACGGCAACAACACCGGCGAGCCCTGCCATGCGTCCACGTTCGCCGGCTCGTGGTGCCAGCAGGCCTGGCGCTGGAACCTCGACTACGCCGTCGACCCGCACGGCAACGCCATCGCCTACTACTACGACCAGGAGAAAAACTCCTACGGCCGCAACCTCAAGGCCGAGGACAACACCCGCTACACCCGCGGCGGCACCCTGGACCGCATCGAATACGGCCTGAAGTCCTCCTCGGTGTACGGCACCAAGCCGCTGGCCAAGGTCGACTTCACCAACGCGGAGCGCTGCCTCCCGCAGACCAGCGTCACCTGCGCGGCGGACACCATCGACGACAAGGCGTACTACTGGTACGACACCCCGTGGGACATGAACTGCACCACGGACGAGGACTGCGACAAGGGCCGCCTGTCCCCGACGTTCTTCACCCGTAAGCGCCTGACCGACGTCACCACCCAAATCCTCAACGGCGACCAGTACAGCACGGTCGACTCCTGGAAACTGGCACAGCGCTGGGGCCAAGCCGACATCGACTACCAGCTGCTGCTCGACTCCATCCAGCGCACCGGCCACACCGCCACCACGCCGGTCACCCTGCCGAAGACGACCTTCGCCTACACCCAGCTGGACAACCGGCTTGACAAGACCGGCGACGGCTACGCCCCCTTCGTCAAGGACCGCCTGTCCACCGTCGCCGACGAGTCCGGCGGCCAGGTCGACGTCAACTACTCCGAAGCCGCCTGTACCTGGGACGCGCTGCCCACACCGGAGTCGAACACCACACGCTGCTTCCCGCAGTACATCGGCGGCTCCGCCACCGACGACCCGGAACGCCACTGGTTCAACAAGTACGTGGTCACCTCGACCACCACCACGGACCGGACCGGCGGCGCAGCGAACGCGGTGACCCGCTACGAATACCTGGGCGACGCGGCCTGGCACTACGACGATGACGACGGCCTGACCAAGGAGAAGTTCAAGACCTGGTCCCAGTGGCGCGGCTACGGCCACGTCCGGGTCAAGACCGGCGGCCAGAACGGGACGGCGGCGCTGCGAACCCAGCAGGACTCCTACTTCCTGCGCGGCATGGACGGCGACCGGAAGACCACCTCGGGCGGCACCAAGAGCGTCGAAATCCCGCTCGGCGAGGGCGAGGGCGATCCGCTCACCGACCACGCGTCGTCCGCCGGATTCACCTACAAGACGGTCCGCTACTCCGGCCCGGACGGCAAGGTCCTGGCCAAGACGGTCAACCGGCCCTGGCACCACCAGACCGCGGAGAAGAAGCGCTCCTGGGGCACGGTGACGGCGAACTTCGTCGGCACCTGGCAATCCAGATCCTGGACCTCCCTGGACGACGGGGCGGGCAAGGAGTGGCGGACCACCTCGGTGGCGACCACCTACGACACCGTCGCCGGCCGGGTGACACAGGCGGACGACTTCGGCGACGACACCACCGCCACCGACGATCAATGCACCCGCACCACCTACGCCACCAACACCACCGACAACATTCTGCAACTGCCCTCACGTGTCGAGACCGTCGCCAAACGGTGCGACGCCACGGTCAACCGGGCCACCGACGTCATCTCGGACGTCCGCACCGCCTACGACGGCGGCGCCTACGGCACGGCCCCGACCAAGGGCGACACCACCGCGGTGGCCACACTCAAGAGCCACAACGGCACCACCGCCACCTACCTCGAGACCGGCAGCACCTACGACAGCTATGGCCGCGTGCTCGAAGCGACCGACCTGACCGCTGACGTCACCGTGAACACCACCACGGACGCCCTCGTACGCACCCCGCGTAACGACGGCCGCACGACCACCACCGCCTACAGCCCCACCACCGGTTTCCCCACCCAGGTCACCACCACCACCCCGCCCGCCAAGGCCTCGGACGCCACCACGGCGCAGACCACGATCCTTGAGCTGGAGCCGCTGCGCGGCCAGGCGGCGGCGACCGTGGACACCAACAAAAAACGCACCGAGTTCACCTACGACGCGCTGGGCCGCTCCCACAAGGTGTGGCTGGCCAACCGCAAGACCGGACAGACCCCGACCTACGAGTTCACCTACTTCATCGAGGAGAACAAGCCAGTCGCGGTCCGCACCCAGACCCTGAACAACGACGGCGCCCAGATCGCCTCCTACACGCTGTACGACGGCCTTCTGCGCGAGCGCCAGACCCAGTCCCCGGGACCGGACGGCGGACGCATCCTGACCGACGTCTTCTACGACGAACGCGGCCTGGCAACCAAAACCTTCTCCCCCTACTACGCGGAGAACGCACCCAACCGCGAGCTGTTCGACCCGGACGACGCCCTCGCCGTGGAGTCCCAGACCCACCGCACCTTCGACGGGCTGGGCCGCGAAACCGAAAGCAAGCTGATCGCCGGCAACGGCGACGGCGGCACCGTCCTGGACACGACCAAGAGCATCTACCGCGGTGACCGCACCACGGTCATCCCGCCCACCGGCGGAGTGGCCACGACCACCCTGGTCAACGCCCGCGGACTGACCACCGAGCTGCGCCAGCACCACCAGCCGACCACCGGCGCCGCCTACGACACCACCCGCTACGCGTACACCCCCCGCGGTGAGCTCGCCGAGGTCACCGACCCCGCGGGCAACCGCTGGACGTACACCCACGACCAGCTCGGCCGCCAGACGAAGACCACCGACCCCGACAAGGGCACCACCACCAGCACCTACGACGACCGCGACCAGCTCACCACCACCACCGACGCCCGCGGCACCACCCTCGCCACCGTCTACGACGACCTCGGCCGCAAGACCGAGCTGCGCGAGGGCTCTGCCACCGGCGCCCTGCGTGCCAAGTGGGTCTACGACACCATCACCGGCGCCAAGGGCCAGCTCGCCGAAGCCACCCGCTACCACGGCGGCAACGCCTACACCTCCAAGGTCACCCAGTACGACCAGCTGTACCGGCCGGTCAGAACCGCGGTCGTCATCCCCGCGGCAGAGAAGGCGCTGGCCGGCACCTACCAGACCGGCACCGCCTACGAACCCTCCGGCCTGGTCGGCGGCATGTCCTACTCGGCGGCCGGATCCCTGCCGGGCGGCAGCCACTCCTACACCTACGAGGAGCAGACCCTCCGCCCCATCTCCATCCTGGGCAACGGCTTCCAGGCCGACACCAGCTACTCCAAGACCGGTAAGCCGCTGCAGTACCGGCTGGCCAGCACCGCCGACGGAGCCAAGACAGCCCAGATCCAGAACACCTACGAGTGGGGCACCCAGCGCCTGGCCACCTCCCAGGTGCACCGCGAGAACGCCAACGGCGTCGACCAGCACAACACCTACCGCTACGACCCCTCCGGCAACGTCCTGTCCATCACGGACACCTCACGCGACGGCACCGACAACCAATGCTTCACCTACGACTACCTGCGCCGCCTGACCCAAGCCTGGACACAGAACACCACGACCTGCTCCGCCACACCGGCCGGAGACAAGATCGGCGGCCCAGCCCCGTACTGGGACTCCTACACCTACGACAAGGTCGGCAACCGACTCACCGAAACCAACCACAACACTGCCGGTGACGGTGACAGCACCAAGGACACCAAGCGCAACTACACCTACCCCGCCCCCGGCCAGCCCCAGGCACACTCGCTGAACTCCGTCACCACACAGCTGCCCGGAGGAACACAGACCAAGGACTCCTACGGCTACGACAAGAGCGGCAACACCACCGCCCGCACGCTCAACGGCACCACCCAGACCCTGACCTGGGATGCCGAAGGACACCTGGCCAAGGTCACCGAACCGGTCGAGGGAAAGTCCGACGAGGTCACCGAATACGTCTACGACACGGACGGCAACCGCCTCATCAGCCGAACCCCCACCGAGACCACCCTCTACCTGGGCCACAGCGAAGTCACCCTGCCCAAGGACGCCACCAAGGCCAAGGCCACCCGCTACACCGACCTCGGCGGCGGCCACCAGGCCGTCAAGGAAGACACCGGCAAGGTCAGCTTCGTCACCGCCGACCACCACGGCACCGGCCAACTCGCCATCACCGCCGACACCCTCGCCATGACCCAACGCCGCTCCCTGCCCTTCGGCGGCACCCGCGGCACACAGCCCACCACTTGGCCGGGCACCAAGGGCTTCGTCGGCGGCACCGACGACTCCAAGGCCACCGGACTCACCCACCTCGGCGCCCGCGAATACGACCCCACACTCGGCCGCTTCATCAGCGTGGACCCGATCATGGACCTCGCCGACCCACAGCAGATCCACGGCTACACCTACGCCAACAACAATCCTACGACTCTCTCCGACCCCACCGGTCTATGTCCTGCAAACGTGTGCGGCATCGGCTACCCCAAGGGCGGAAACAGGCCAGGCGGTCCGCAAGAGTTCATCACGACTGGTCCGGTGGACCCGGGCCGCCACGCAGGCGGCTACTGCCACAGCAACGTGTGTTACCGCCCTGAGGAGCCAAAAAAAAGCACGGCTGCTGCGGACTACAGGTGTGGGTTTCCCGGGTGTTCGTCTTCTTCGGACACTGGGTACGGACCGAAAGTCGATGCCTATGTGGAAGAGCGTCTTCCTGACCCTGGGCCCGTCATATTTGACGTGGTAGCCGAAAAAGTCGGTGAAGAGCTGAAACGTATCTTGAAGGGGGGAGAAGCGCATTCAAACCCACCCTGTACCGGTGCCGAGCAAAATGGTGTACCAGTGCTTTGTGGGGAGACGAAGACCGGCACCTTCGAACTGGGGCCTGGAATCGGGCGGCTTCCTGGCGCCAGGCCACTTAGTGGACCACTCAGTGCGGCGTCCAAGGCTGCCGAGGACCCGTCCAGTATCTTCATCAAGGACAAGCATCTCTCCTCTTTCAATGGGAAATACGCAAAGTTCGACAGTAATAATATTCCCGAAGTGCAGTCGTGGGTCGCGGAAGCGCTCCAGTCCGACCGAGTCGTGCTCAAGCCGAACGGCCTCGAGGGCACATTCAAGATGGAGGTCGATATGCAGAGATCGATCGGGACCAAGGGGCAGCAAGGTATACGCATCATCGTCACGGACGACGGTAGGGTGATCAACGCATTCCCCTACAACCCATAAGGTGACGCGATGCGCATGAAGTACCGGAACTTCAACGCGGATGACTTGCAAGGAACCACCCTGGCCGACTACCTGGTCAATGTCGAAGCCGACTTCGAGATTGTCGATGGTGGCGAAGTCGTATACTCCGAACTGGCATTTCCAGTAGCGGAATTGGCCCGCGAACTCGCGCATTGGGTCACGCCTTCCGAAGAAGGAGCAGAAGACTTCCACTTCGTATCACTTTCCTTCGAGGATCCGGGGGCCGTGAAATTTGTGCGCGGTGCGGAAGGGTGGATTGTGGGATCCGCGCTCACGCCCGACCGTGAAAGCTCTCCATGCTCATGGAGGCAGCTCACTGCCATCATTGAGGAATTCGTCGGAAATGTACGAAGGGATATGGAGGAAATCGGGATCGACCCTATCTTCGTTCTGGGAATGCCCGCCTGAGGCGCATGCGCGGGACGATCGAAAGGACATCGGGCTTGGCCAAAACGCGAAACTCCGTGTGAGTGGGTGGGGTGGTGTCAGTGGGTTGGTCGGCAGCGGGGCTGGTCCTGGGTGGTAGCTGGTTGAGCTGGTCTTTGCGGGTGTTGTGGTCGGGGATCTCGGCTGCCGGCGGGTGACGAATCTGCTGTCATGACCTGTGTGTCCGGCTTACCACACGGGGTTCGTTGCTGGCATGGGGACGAGTATTCCTGTGTGTCCGGTCCGGGCTGTGCGGTGTGCTGGCGGGTATGGCTGGAGAGGTTTCACCGCCTGTGGGTGTGGGGGCAGGCCGGGGTGGGGACGGCCTGGAGGGTGACGGTCGTCTGCCTGTGTCCCGGTCACGGGAGCGTGGGCTGGCCCGGCAGGTAGTGGTACGCCGTCTGCTCGCGTTGGACGAGGCCGGGTCGCTGGAGTCGGTGCACGTACGGATCGCGGCCGAGGCGGCCGGGGTGTCGGTCCGTACGGCGTGGCGCTGGCTGGCGCGGGCCCGCGCGGGCGAGGGGGAACCGGTTGGCCGGCGTGGGGGGTTCACTTTCAATGACGCGTTGTGGGCCCGGCTGCAGGAACTGAACGGGAATGTCGCGCAACTGCATCGTGAGCTGGGACAGGCCGGAGGCGACACGCCGCTTGAGGGGCGGCTGCCGTCGTTGACGACGTTGCACCGGGTGGTGAGGGATGACCTGCGCGCGGGCCGGGTGCTGGAGTGCACCACGCCCCGGCGGGGGCACGTCGATCCGGACCGCTATGACCGCGCTCTGGCCCAGCTCGCTCTGCCGGCAATGGTGGAGGAGTCCGGAGAGCAGACACCACCCTCGCCCGCACCGGTGTCAGCGGCCGGCCGGGACAAGGCCGCGGGCGATACGCCGTTCACTGCAGGGGTGCGCCTGTACGTGCCGGGCGCGCACGTGGTGTCGACTCGGCAGCTGGGGGAGGTGACCGAGGCGCTCGCGCACACGGTCGCTGCTCGCGGGATCGTGTGCGTGTACGGGGACCCGGGACAGGGCAAGACCGTCGGGCTGTACCAGGCGCTGCGCTTGCTCCCGCACCGTATGCCGGTGTGCCGGGCGCTGGTGGGGGTGAAGCTGGCGCTTCCGCAACTGCGCGCCGCGCTGCTCACCGCGTTCGGCCTGCCCGTGAAGGCGCTCACCAGCCGGACGGACGCGGCGGACCGCGCGCTGCTGGAAGCATTGGCAAAGCCCGGGGTGCTGGTCATCGACGATGTGCAGCGCATCGCTGCTCCGGAGCTGGACTACCTGCGCCTGCTGGCCGACGCACCGGCCACCAGGACGTCGCTGGTGCTGTGCGGGGCCGGGGCCGAGCACGCTGTGGCCCGGGCTCCGGCACTGGCCTCCAGAGTGCTGACCTGGCAGCACGTCCCGCACTTGGAGCCCGCGCAGGTTCCCGGTGTGCTGCGCCTGTTCCACCCGCTATGGCACACCGCGACCGATGCCCCCCTGCTCCACACGGACGAGACGTGCGCGCACGGCAACTTCCGTACCTGGGCGAAGATCACCTCCCACGTGTACGCCGCCCTGGACCGCCATCCCGAGCACAGGGTCGATGCCGCCCTTCTGGCCCGGGCCTGCGCCCGCCTTGGCCCGCGCCCCTGACCCGCCCTCCTTCGGACACTTCCGCATATACGGGAAGGATGACGATGGACCCCACGCCCTTCCACCACACCCCCGACCCGGCTCCCGCGCCCAACGGTGCCGAGCCCGCTCTGGACACCGTGTCGTTGACCGCTCTGCGCGCCCCGGCCGTACGACATCTCCTTCGGCTGCGGGCCGAGGGCCGGCTCACCCGCGCCCATGTGTCCACGACCGCGCAGTGCCTGAACGTCTCGGACCGCACCGTGTGGCGGTGGCTCGCCGACTCCACCGCCCATCCCGCCACCGCCGCCTCCCCGGGTGCCCGCCGTACGTCCCGCTTCGAGATCACCCCTGAACTGAGGGTGCTGCTGGCGTACTGGCACGGCAACGCCTCCGCGGTCCACCGCGAGCTCCTCGCCCGCGCCCGCCCGACCCCCACCACACCGGACACCGCCCCCGCACCGCCCCGCACCACGATCCCGGGCGGAGCTCCACCACAGGCTGTCCCGCTGCTCACCCCTGTCCCGTCGTTGGCGACGTTCCTGCGCGCGGTCCGCCGGGACCTGACCGCGGGGGAGCGGGCCGGCTACCGCCACGGCCCCGAGGCCGCCCGCGCTCATGACGTGTTCGCCAAACGCCCCCGCACCTGGCGTAACGACGTGTGGGAGGCCGACCACGTCCAGGCCCCGCTGCGCGTGGACGCCGACGGCACTCTTCTCCACCCCTACGTCACCTGGTTCATCGACTGCGCCACCAAAGCCGTCACCGGCGTCGCGGTCACTCCCGGCTTCCCGACCCGCGCCTCGGTCCTGGCCGCGCTGCGCTCCGCGATCGTGCGCACCACCCCCTACGGGCCCTTCGGAGGGCTGCCCGCCCGCGTGCGGTTCGACCGCGGCCGCGACTTCCTCTCTCGCACCGTATCCACCGCCCTGACCGCCCTCGACTCGGACATCACCGTCCTGCCGCCCTACAGCCCGCACCTGAAAGGCAGCATCGAAAACCTCAATCACTGCGCCACCGTCATGCTGTTCGCGGCCCTGCCCGGCTACACCCCGAAGAAGCCACGCAAGCGCCCCGACCGCCGGCCTGCCGGTCCACCGATGACCTTCCAGGCCTTCACCGAGGAACTTCTGGCGTGGGTGGCCTGGTGGAACACCGAACACCACCCGACAGAGCTCGCCGGTTGCACCCCGCTCGAGGCATGGCAGGCCGATGCGGCCCCGCTCAACGACATCCCCGCCGCAGACGTGTGGTTCTTCACCCTTGAGGACGACGGCCGCACCCGTGTTCTCACCAGCCACGGCCTCACGTTCCGCAACCGCGACTACCTCGCGGACTGGATGACCGGACAGGCCGGCCGCGAGGTCACCGTGCGCTTCATGCCCCACCACATCCACGAGATCGAAGTCTGCACACCCCACGGCCGGCACCTTGGCACCGCTCACCTCGCCGACCAGGCCACCGACGAACAACTCACCGCGCTGCGCCACGCCCGCACCCGACGCGCCCGGCGCCTGCGGACCGACGCCAAAGCCGCCGAACAACTCCGCCACGAACGCTTCGCCCCCGCCACCGCCCCCACCGACGCGCTGCGCCTGAACACGATCACCGCGGCCGAAGCCACCCGGGAACTGGCCCGCCACCACGACAACGACCTCGCCCACCTGGCGCTGCCCGACCTGATCCCGCCCGCACCGCCACCCGCCGACTGGGCCACCCCCGACACCCTCAAAGCCCGCCCCCGCTCCACCCCCACCCCAGAGGAGAAGGACACGCCATGACCCGCCTGCCGCCCGCATCCACCGACCAGTACACCGCTCTGCCCGACGCCCGGCTGGTCACCACCCGCGCCCTGCTCACGGCCCGGGAGAATCTCACCGACACCATCAACGCCCGCGCCATGATGTGCCTCCACGGCGGCGCTGGCTTCGGTGAAACAGTCGCCGTCACCAGCTGCCTCCGCGAACTCCAGGCCAGCGAGGACATCCGCCGCATTACCTTCCACGCCCGCCCTACCACCCGCGCCGTACGCCACGAACTGTTCACCGCCCTGCAACTGCCGGGACAGCCCCCGCGCTACGCCACCGAGTTCGACCACCTGCTCAAGAACACGCTCACCACCCACCCGCGCACCCTCGTCTTGGACGAAGCACAGGGGCTCTCCAGCGATCAGCTGGAGTATGTCCGTTTCCTCTGGGACGACCCCTATACCCAGCTCGCCGTCGTCTTCGTCGGTGGCGAAGGCTGCCACGCCACGCTGCGCAAAGAACCGATGCTGTCCTCCCGCATCTTCATCTGGCAGCGCTTCACCCGCCTCACCAGTGACGAGGTCCTGGAAGTCATCCCGCTCTACCACCCGATCTGGGCCGACGCCGACCCCGACGACATCACCTTCGCCGACAGCCGCGCCGCTCACGGCAACTTCCGCAACTGGGCCCGTCTGACCGCCCACACCCGCACCGCTCTGCAGCGCACCGGACGCACCCGCGTCGACCAAGAGGTACTGCGCTGGGCTTTCAGCCGCCTCGGAGCAGGCACATAGCCCCTTTTCGCAAGAGCTCGGCCACGGGCCGCCACGACGGCTGCTCCGCCTGTCCGCACCGATGCCGCCGCTCACAACCATACGTACGCCCCATGGGCCACAGACCCCGCGCCCGGTACGTTCCGTGTCCGGTTCACGCCCACTCGTACCACCCCATCTAGGTCCTGTCTGGAGTTCGGATCACGCTTCGGTGGATCGCCTGCGCGCCGAGGCCCGGTCTTGATAGACCGTCGGTCATGGCGCGAGGCGATGTCTCCGACGAGCAGTGGGCCCTGATCGAGCCCCATCTCCCGATCGCCGCGGTCGGACCCATACCCGACTTGCGGAAACACTTCAACGCGGTGATGTGGCGTTTCCGCACCGGCAGCCCCTGGCGTGACCTGCCGAGCGAGTTCGGGCCCTGGCAGAGCACCTACGACCGCTTTCGCATCTGGGTGGGACAGGGCACCTTCCAGCAGTTGATGGAGGCGGTGATCGCCGAGGCAGCGGCCCGCGGCGAGACCGACATGACTCTGGTCAGCGTGGACTCCGCGACGTCACGGGCCCACCACCATGCCGCCGGAATGATCCTCGACTCGGAGCAACTGGCGGCCCTGGAGGCGGCCGCCGAGTCCGAAAAGGGGGCACCTCGCAGGAACAACAGGGGCAATCCGACGCGGGCGGACGTACTGAGCGGCACCGCATCCGCCGACGGCACCGCGTCCGGTTGAGGGCCGCCGGACTGGGGCGTTCCCGGGGCGGGCTGACAAGCAAGATCCATCTGGCGGCCGACCGGCGCTGCCGCCCGCTGGCGTTCGTGCTCACGCCCGGCCAGGCCGGCGACAGTCCGCAGTTCGTCCCGGTCCTGGAGCGGATCAAGGTGCGCGGGCCGGTCGGCCGCCCGAAGACCCGCCCGGACGCGGTCGCCGCCGACAAGGCGTATTCGTCCCGCCGCAACCGCCGCTACCTGCGAGGACGGGGGATACGCGGTGTGATTCCGGAGAAGCTGGACCAGGCCGCCAACCGCAAGAAGCGCGGCTCGCGCGGTGGCCGCCCCGTCAGCCACGACACGGACTTGTACACCGAACGCAACACCGTGGAGCGGTGCATCAACCGCCTGCGGAACTGGCGCGGCATAGCGACCCGCTTCGACAAGAGCCCACAAAGCTACGAGGCCGGGCTCCACTTGTGCGGTGCACTGCTCTGGCTCCGCAGCATCACACCGCACTCATGATCAAACTCCAGACAGGACCTAGCGGCTCCGGAGGCGTGCAGCCATGTCTGCCAGAGCGGTGGCTGGGCAGACGGGCTGCACCCTGATGAGAGGAGTTCGCTCATGCTCGGCATAGTCGCGGCGGTGCTGTTCTTCGTGTCTT
>NZ_BMQK01000035.1 GCF_014648075.1 Streptomyces ruber
GAGGCTCAAGCCGGGCCCACTGGTCGTTTGTCAGATCCCCACGTCCCACAGGACGTGATCATCAACGAACAAGATCCACTTTCGCAACAGACCCTAGACGGCCATGCCGTACACGATCGTGAAGAGTGTGCCCAGGGAACCGATGATGAAGACACCGGTGAGACCCGCGATGATGAGGCCCTTGCCCTGTTCCGCGCTGAACGTGTCACGCAGGGCCGTCGCGCCGATGCGCTGTTTGGCGGCACCCCAGATCGCGATGCCGAGGCAGAGCAGGATGGCGATCGCCATCACGACCTCGATCATCACGCGGGCCTCGTTGCCCAGGGTCCCGAACGGGCCCCAGTCCGGGGCGATTCCGCCGATGATGGTGGTGATGTCGCCTTCTTCGGCTGCAAGGAACATGTAAGTCACCGCCCCTAGTGGGTTGTTCTGCACCCTCTGAGCCAGCTGCACAGAGGTCGGGCCCATTGTCGCCGACGATGCCGCTGTCGTATGTCGACTTGGCGTCATTGATTGGCGAATTTCCTATGGAACCCTTGCGTCCGGCCCGTGTCATCCCCTGTCGGAGAGTGCGGACGGGCAGGTGAAGGGTCGTTTTGTCACTCTGTGTATCACGCTCGATCACATCGGGCAATGAGGTCGAAGCGGAACCCGGGGTGTGGTCCTGTCGTTAGTCCCTGTCTGCCCGCGGCCCTCCGGACCTCCGGCCGACTGTCCGGTTCTGACGGGGTGTCCGGCCGGTGGGGCCGGGTTCCGAGTGTGCCGGACGAGACGGTGGGACGCGAGTGCCGGGTGGCGTCGGGGTGGACGGGGTCCCATGCTCGTTCCGTGCCCGTGGTGCTGTGGTCGTCTGAATTTGGCCGGAAGTGATCGGAAGAGGGCTGATCGTCATCTCGGTACCCATGATCGATCCAGGCTCCGCGGGAATCAACCGCTCAACGTGTTCACGGGGACGGCAACAGCGCGAAGAGAGCCGTACCGGGTGCGCGAGGCCCTTCGACCTCGCTCTGCCGGAAGCCCTGGAGGCCCACCGCGACCACCATGTGATCGCCCGTCTGCTGCGGGCCGCGGCCACGGCGCAGGGCGGGGCCGCGCCCGTCCCCCCGGCGGGCGCGGCCCCGCGGTGGTGCCGCGCCCGACCCCCGTACGGGCGTGACACCGTGTCCGGAGGAGCCTCAGGAGTCCCCTGCGCCTCCGCGGAACGCGAGTGCGGTACCACTGTGCGGCAGGGGGACGGCGGTGTTCCAGGGTTTGCCGCTGTGCGCAAACCTCCGGTCCGCGGCCTCGCAGCCGGCTCGTGACGCCCGGCTCAGCCCGGGAGGCGGCCGTTCAGCAGGGCCATGCCGAGCCCGGTCACGTGGTGGCGCACCGACTGGCCGGCCCGCCGCGTCTCCAGCAGGCCCGCCGCGCGCAGCACGGAGGCGTGGCGGCTGACGACGGGGAGGGCGACCCGGGCCCGGGCCGCGATCTCCGTGGTCGTGCCGGGGGTGACGGCCGCCTCCAGGATGACGGCGCGTGTACGGCCGACCAGGGCGACGAGCGGGGCCGGGTCGCCCGCGCCCGTGCCCTCGGCGGGGAGCCCCGGGGACAGCCAGCCGAGCTGCGGCTGGAGCGGGTAGACGAGCACCGGCGGGCGTTCCGCGTCCAGCAGGGTGATCGGCTGGATGCGGAGGAACAGGGACGGGACGAGGACGAGGCCGCGGCCGTCCAGATAGAGGTCCTGTTCGGCGTAGACCGGGAGGTGCAGCACGGGCGCCTCCCAGCGCGCCCGCGGATGGAGCTCCGCCAGCAGCCGGTCGACGCCGCCCGACAGCATGTCCCTGGCGCGCCGGTCGCGGTCCGCGTCCGCGTGCGCGCGCATGCGCTCCTGGTACGGCGCGAGCGCCACCCGGTGGTACGCGGTGATCGCCGCGCCGAGTGTCCCCAGCGCCGGGGCCTTCGCCTCCGCGAGGGCCCGTGTCCAGGGCGTCGGCGGTGCCTCGGCGGCCAGTGAGGCCATGTCGGCGCGCAGCGCGTCGCGGGGCGTGGACAGTACGCGGTCGAGCTGGGTCCCGAAGTCCGCCTCGCCGCGGCCGGGCGTCAGGAAGTCGGGCGAGTAGCCCCACGGCCGGGCCAGCTCGGTGAGCAGCCGGACCGACGCGGGCAGGGCGGCACGCGTTCTGCGTCGCCACTCGCCGAACACGAGTGAGTCGTCCCTCTCCTGGAGGGAGTGCAGGCTCAGCAGTACGTCCCAGAGCGGATCGGCGCTCTCGGCGACGGTGACGTTGCGCAGGTCCTCGCTCGTGAAATGGATGCGCAGCATGGGTCCCCCTTCGCGTAAGGGGACGATAGGCATGTGCGATCGGCGTAATCCAGCGGCATATTGGCTGGATCAGGACAAAATCCGGGCGGATTCGGTCAGGTTGTGGGGTCGCCCTCCAGGTCGACACCCTCGACGAAGTGATCGAACTCGCCGGCCTGTACGCCGAGCACGAAGGCGTCCCATTTGCGGCGGTTGGTCGTCACGACGGTGTCCGGGTCGCTGGTCTCGCGAAGGTAGACGGGCGCCTCCCCGTCGTCCCCCTCGCCGAAGGCGATCTCGATCCAGGGGCCGGGGCCCTTGACGTCCTCGGGGGCGGCGCGGATCCAGTCGAGGTCGGTGGGGATGTCAGACACGGTGCGTTTCCTTCTCGGGGGTCTTGAGGGTGCGGAGGAGGGCGCGGAAGGCGTGGGGGGTGATGGTGAGGGTGGTGTTGGTGGGGTCGGCGGATTCGGTGAGGTGGACAGTGGAGCGGGGGGCGTTGGCGGCTATGTGTACGCAGGATTCGCCTTCACCGCAGTACGACGACTTCTGCCAGGTGGAAGTTGGCACGTGCACCCCTCAGGTGGTCAGCAGGATGTGGTGGATGAGGGCTCGGGATTCGGTTTCGGTCAGGCTGAGAGCAGCCAGGCGGCCCAGGATTCGGCGGTATCTGTCGAGTTGGGCCTCGGCGTCGAGCAGGACGCTTCCGTGGGCCTGGTCGAGCTGAACGGTGTCCAGTTGCGGGACCTGGCCGTGTACGTAGTAGACGGGCTGCCCGGCTCCGGGAAAGCCGCCGACGTCGAACGGAATGGCCAACACGGTGACGTGGGGGTGCTCGCTCATCTTGAGCAGATGCTCGAGCTGCCGCCTGGTCACGTCGCGTCCGCCGAACCGCATGCGCAACGCGGCTTCGTGGATGATCGCCTGGTACGGGACGGGCTCCCGGTTGTTGAAGACGATCCCCTGGCGTTTGATCCGGAACGTCGTCCGATGCTCCACCTCGGGGGGCGCCAGGTCGGGCACCACCTGGCGGAAGACCTCGCGGGCGTGATCCATGGTCTGCAGGAGACCGGGGATGCCCGCCGTGTGAGCGGTGCGCAGGGCAGTGCCGTGGTGCTCCACCTCGGCCAGGTCCAGCAGGGCGGCCGGTAGCAGATCCCGGTACTCCTCCCACCAGCCACGCGTGCGCTCGGACGTCATCGTGGCCAATGCTTCGACGAGGTGGCTGTCGGCGCACTGGTAGTGGGCGGCGAGCGTGCGCAGCCGGTCGGCGCTCACCCCGACCCGACCGGCCTCCATGTTGCTGACCTGAGCCTGCCTGATGCCGAGGAGTTGACCGGCCTCCGTGGCGCTGAGCCCCGCACGTTCGCGGAGCTTGCGCAGTTCCACGCCGAAGCGCAGCTGTCGACCTGTCGGATTGTGCCTCACGGACTTGCCGGCCTCCCGTCACTCACATGAGTGGTAGTGAACTCAGTCTCGCCGAATTGGTAAATGAATTAACCGCATCGCCGCTACCGTGAAGTCACCGACCAACTCCCCTCCGTGATCGGAGACTTCCGTGGCCACCGTATCGCCGTCCTGGAACTACACCCTTCACCTCCCCCGCGACCCCAAGGCCCCCGGTGTCGCCCGCGCCACCCTCCGATCCGTCCTCGCCGCCCACGGGCTCGCCCAACTCCTGCCCACCGCCGAACTGCTGGCCTCCGAGCTGCTCAGCAACGCCCACCTGCACACCGGCGGCCCCTACTCCCTCGGCATTCGTCACCGCGAGCCCGGGCGGCTCGTGGTGGCCGTCCGGGACGTGGACCCGTATGTTCCGGTCGCCTTCCAGCAGGGTGCCCCCGCCGCAGCTCCGCCGGAAGGTGCCGAGCACGGCCGCGGGCTGCACCTCGTCACGGTGTGTGCCGACTCGTGGGGCGTCTCCGTGGCCAGGGAGGGGAAAGTTCTGTGGGTCGAGTGCAAAAGCACAGGTGAGTGATCGTTCCCCCGTCGACTCGTCGCACTTACACTCGTTGCCGTGTACTCCCAGAGGGTGAAGGGCGGTTGACGGTGCGTAAGGCGTGGGTCGTGGCGGGTGCCACCCTCGGTGCCGGGCTGAGCTTCGTGATGGTCCTCGTCGTGGGGGTGTACGTCGTCGCCGGGAACATCGCGGGCAGCGCCGGCGGCGGACCCGTCGCACTCGCCAAGGGATCCGTTCCCGCCGCGTACCAGAGCCTCGTACAGAAATGGGGCAATCTGTGCGAGGCCATAAATCCCGCCCTGCTCGCCGCGCAGTTGTACCAGGAGAGCGGATGGAATCCGCGGGCGCAGAGTCCGGCCGCCGCCCAGGGCATCGCGCAATTCATTCCGGGCACGTGGGCCACGCACGGAATCGACGGCAACGGCGACGGACAACGGAACGTGTGGGACCCCGAGGACGCGATTCCGTCGGCCGCCTCGTACGACTGTTCTCTTGCCCAGTACGTGAAGAACGCGTCCGGCAACCCCACCCACAACATGCTCGCCGCTTACAACGCCGGCCCGGACGCGGTGAACAGGTACGACGGCGTCCCCCCGTACCGGGAGACCCAGAACTACGTGCAGCGGATCACGACCCTGGCGGAGAGCTTCGCGGCGCCCGTGACCCGGGTCGACCCCTCGGAGCAGGCCGCCGGCGCCATCGCGTACGCGCAGAAGAAGCTCGGCACGCTCTACCTGTGGGGCGGCAACGGCACCGCCGACCAGGGCGGGCGCTTCGACTGCTCCGGACTGACCAAGGCCTCGTACGAGAGCGTGGGGATAGAGCTGCCCCGCGTGGCCAACGACCAGTACAACGCCGGACCGCATCCGGCGCGGGACGAGTTGCTGCCGGGAGACCTCGTGTTCTTCTCCGACGACCTCACCAACTCGCGGGCCATCCGGCACGTGGGTATCTATGTCGGCGGCGGGTACATGATCAACGCGCCGCGGCCCGGTGCGGTCATCCGTTTCGATCCGATCGACACGCCGGATTACTTCGGGGCCACCCGGGTCACCGAAGACGGCGCGGAAGCATTGCCGACATCGGTGTGATGTCACGTAATTCAGTGTGAATCCCTGCCCTGAGCTGCGTGGATGTGTCTCTCTTCGATAACGTCTGCGTGATCATTCAGTGGAGGGTGGAACGCTGTCCGAGGGACTGTGCGTTCCTTTCGAGGTAGTGCGTCGACACGTTCGCGAACCGAATCGGTTCCGTTCGCGGTACGGGTCGAGCGGCTCTACGACCACGGGGGTGGCAACAGCGGCGCACACAGGGGTGCGGCCGCGAAACAGGGAACAGTTGACGAAGGGGCCGCTGCAGGATGGCTGGTGCACTCGCCGAGTCCGTAACGCTTGCCGGAGGGCGCTCCGGGGCGTATCTCGCCGAGTCCGGGTCCAACCCCGACGTCGAGCTGCTCTACGACATCAACGGGCTGGCGAAGGACGCGCCGAGCTGGTTCGACGACATCATGACGTTCGTCGGTGAGTACGGCCTGCTCCTGGCCACGGTGCTGATGGTGCTGTGGTGCTGGTGGGGCGCGCGGCGCCGGGGCGGGGAGGATGCCGCCGCGTCCGTGGCCGCGCTGGTCTGGGTGCCGCTCGCGGCGGGCGTCGCGGTGCTGGTCAACGTCCCGATACGCAACTTCGTGGAGCGCCCGCGGCCCTTCCTCGACCACGACGGGCTCGAGGTGCTGATCGACGGCAAGAACGACTTCTCCTTCGTCAGCGACCACGCGACGCTCACCATGGCCATGGGCGTGGCCCTGTTCCTCGCCAACCGCAAGTGGGGGTTGGTCGGGCTGGTGTTCGGCCTGCTGGGCGGGGTCCTGCGGATCTACATGGGCGTGCACTACCCGACCGACGTCATCGGCGGTTTCGCCCTCGGCACGGCCGTGGCACTGCTCCTCTCGCCGGTCGCCATGGCGCTGCTCACCCCGGTGGTGAAGGCGGTCGAGCGGTCGCCGCGCGTGGGGTGGCTGGTCCGGGCCCGGGGCGCGCGAGGGAGGGCCGAGGTGGTCGCCGGGGCCTCCGTCGAGCCCCCGGCGGGACAGGGACAGCGGGACCTGGCCGCCTAGGCGCCACCGCTGGAGCGCCTGCCGTCGCTACAGCGCCTGCGGGAACGTGAAGAACCGCTCCGGGTCGTACTTCTCCTTCACGTCCGCCAGGCGGGACGCCGCCTCGCCGTAGTACGCCTCGCGCCAGTTCCTCAGCGTCGCGTCGGTGTAGTTCTGGTACGCGGCACCCGACGCGTACCGGGCCATCGCCCCGTGGACCGAGCCGAGCCAGGACTCCGCCGCCGTCCCCGAGCCGTCCGCCGGCCAGGAGACCAGGTACTGGGCCAGCGTCCGGGAGCGGCGGTGGACGAAGGACGTCGCGGTGGGGGACACCCGGTTGATCGCGCCGCCGAGTGCCGTGAAGGCGACGCTGCCCGTACCGCCGCGTACCGCCGAGATCTGGTCGAGGAGGGTCCGGACACCGTCCGGCGGGAGCGAGCGGTCGAAGAAGTGCGAGCGGGCCGTGTACGTCTCCCGCCTCAGGGCGCCCGTCTCCGTACGGCCCGGGGTGGTGCCCGGCAGATGGCACTGGGCGTCGGTGTCGTACGACGAGCAGCCCGCGTACACCTCCATGGACTCCTCGTAGGAGTGGCGGCGCAGGGAGACGGCGCTCGCCGGCGCGCCGATCCGGTCCGCCAGCCGGTCCACCGCGTTCTGCAGCTCGCCGTAGGTGCCGAGGGAGAACGCCGAGACGGAGACCGACGGACTCCCGCCGGCCGCGCTCGCCACGTGGCAGGTCGACCAGATCTCGTCCGGCTGGTCCGGGCCCCACTCCTGCCAGGCCGCGACCACGTCGGCGGCCCGCGACCAGGGCCAGCGCAGGTCGGCGGTGACGGACCGGGGCGCGGGGTGGGTGCGGAAGCGCAGCTCGGTCACGACGCCGAAGTTGCCGTTGCCCGCGCCGCGCAGCGCCCAGAACAGGTCGTCATGATCCTTTTCGTCGACGGCGAGTTGCTCGCCGTCGGCCGTGACGATCGTGGCCCCGGTGAGGCTGTCGCAGGTCAGACCGTACGCGCGGGAGGCCACGCCGTGACCGCCGCCGAGGGTCAGGCCCGAGACGCCGACCGTGGGGCAGGAGCCCGCGGGGATGGTGACGCCCTTCGCGGCGAGGGCGCGGTAGACGTCGATCAGCTTGGCGCCGGCGCCGACGACCGCCTCGTTCGCGGAGGCGCGGACCGTGGCGAGCCGCGACACGTCGACCACCAGCCGGCCGTCGCCCGAGGACCAGCCCGCGTAGGAGTGGCCCCCGTTGCGGATCGAGACCCGTACGTCGTGGGCCCTGGCGTAGGAGAGCAGGGTGCGGATGTCCTCCGTATGCGAGGGGTAGGCGACCGCGGCGGGCTCCAGACCGTCGAAGCGGGTGTTGTAGAGCCGGCGGGCCGTGGTCCACGAACCGTCGCCGGGGCGCAGGAGCTCGCCGTCGAGACCGTCGGCCAGTGCCTTCCAGCCGGCCGCGGCGGAGCGGGTGGGGGTGGGCGTGGTGCCGGTGGTGGTCGCGGTTGGAGTCCCGGTTGCGGTGGCCGTGGTTCCGGGGGCGCTCGCACCGCCGCCGGCGCAGGCCGCCGTCGCCGCCGCGGTGAGGACGGCCGCGCCGCCGCCGATGAACCTGCGCCGTTCCATGTGGGGCCTCCCGGTGGGTCCGCGCCGTCCTGCGCGGGGCGTTCGCGGCTCTGCTGCGTGGTCGTCCTGCGTGGGTCGTCCTGTGGGTCGTCCTGCGTGGGTTCTGCGTCGGACCCGCGTCGGTCCTGTGGAACGAGACGGGTCTCTGTTGACGGGGGTTCCACCTGGGGCCGCTTCCAGTGCTTCCCTGGGGGAACTCCCGCCTCCTGCTTCCCTCCGGCTCCTTCGCTCTGTCGACTTCCGGCCAATCGGCGGGTGTCGTGCCGCCGTGGTGGTGCGCGGCGCGGTCGCGGCGGCCGCCCGGGGCCCTTGGGGCGGGGGTGCGCGTCCGTGGCGCGGAAAGCACGCGGGCCGGGCCCGCCTTGCCCGCAATCGTCGCGTGTCCTCGACGTGAGCGTTCCGTGACCTCACCGCACCGACGGCAGGGGTTCACCGGCCGTTCACTCTCGGCCATAGGTGACTTCACCTGTTCTGCCTAATTTCGGCCTTACCCGGTGCGAGGGGCGGGCCGAATAGGCGGCGCGCGGCTCGCGGCGAGAGCAGCCTGAGGGGTGGGGGCGGGACGCCATGCGGTCCCGGACACGACCCTCAGCGCTCACCAACACTTCGCACGCCGCCAGGTGGACGGCGGCTTCAGGAAGGAACTCCCGAAAGTGAAGCTTCAGCGCAAGAACCGGCTGCGCGCCCTGTCCCTCGGTGCTGTGGCCGTCTCCAGCGCCCTGGCCCTGACGGCGTGCGGCTCCGACGACGCCGGCACCGAGGCCGGCGGCAACAGCTCGGCCACCGCCAACAGCAACATCGACTGTGGTGACGCCAAGGGGCAGCTGCAGGCTTCCGGCTCCTCCGCGCAGGCGAACGCCGTCGACGCCTGGGTCAAGCAGTTCTCGGCCGCGTGCCGGGACGTGCAGATCAACTACAAGCCCGACGGTTCGGGCGCCGGTATCACCGCGTGGCTGCAGGGACAGACCGGGTTCGCCGGCTCGGACTCCGCGCTCGACGCCGACGAGATCAAGGAGTCGCAGAGCGTCTGCACGGACGGCCAGGGCATCAACCTGCCGATGGTCGTCGGCCCGATCGCCGTGGCCTACAACCTCGAGGGCGTCGACAACCTCGTCCTGGACGCCCCCACCCTCGCCAAGATCTTCGACAGCAAGATCACGAAGTGGAACGACGAGGCCATCAAGAAGCTGAACCCCGACGCGCAGCTTCCCGACGTCAAGATCCAGGCCGTCCACCGCTCCGAGGACTCCGGCACCACGGAGAACTTCACCAAGTACCTCGCCGCCGCCGCTCCCGACGACTGGAAGTACGAGCCCGCCAAGGCGTGGGCCGCCAAGGGTGGCGCGGCCGCGCAGGGCTCCTCCGGTGTCGCCGCGCAGGTGAAGCAGGTCGCGGGCGCCATCTCCTACATGGAGCTGTCGTACGCGGAGGAGCTCAGCACGGTCGACATCAAGACCGGTGCCGCCGAGCCGGTCGAGGCCAACACCGAGAACGCCACCAAGTCCCTCACCGAGGCCAAGGTCGTCGGCACGGGCAAGGACCTCGCGCTCGAGCTGAACTACACGCCGGACGCCGAGGGCGCCTACCCGCTCACCCTCGTCACGTACGAGATCGTCTGCGACAAGGGCAACAAGGCGGAGACCCTGCCCGCCACCAAGGCCTTCCTGAGCTACGCCGCCTCCGAGGACGGTCAGGGCCTGCTGGCGGACGCCGGCTACGCGCCGATCCCCGACGAGATCATCACCAAGGTCCGCGAGACCCTCGCGAGCCTGAGCTGACCTGAGCGTGCGGCCCGCTCCGTCCCGGGAGCGGGCCGCACCGTCCGGTGCACCGCCGCCAGGAGCCGCCGCCGACCGCGGTGGCTCCGCTTGAGAGCCGCCCCTGCGGATGGCTCGCAGACCGGAGAACCCGATGGACATAACGACACAGAACCCCACATCACCTCCCGCAAGCCGGCCCTCGGAAGTCGAACAGAAGCGCGCCGCCCGGGCCGCCACCCGCCCCGGGGACCGGGTCTTCCTCGCCCTCTCCCGCGGGTCCGGCGTCTTCCTGCTGGTGCTGATGGCCGCCATCGCCGGCTTCCTGACGTACCGCAGCGCGCTCGCGCTCAGCGAGAACGAGGCCAACTTCTTCACGACCTTCGAGTGGAACCCGACCGGCAACCCGCCGGAGTTCGGCATCGCTGTCCTGGCCTTCGGCACCGTCGTGTCGTCGATCATCGCCATGGCCATCGCGGTCCCGGTCGCGGTCGGCATCGCCCTGTTCATCACGCACTACGCCCCGCGCAGGCTCGCCGGCCCCATCGCGTACGTGATCGACCTGCTGGCCGCGGTGCCGTCCATCGTGTACGGCCTGTGGGGCGTCCTCTTCCTCGTACCGCACATGCAGGGCCTCTACGGCTGGCTGGACGACTACCTGGGCTGGACCGGCATCTTCGAGTGGCAGGGCGGCGCGCCCCGCTCGCTGTTCACCGCCGGCGTCGTGCTCGCGATCATGATCCTGCCGATCATCACGAACGTGAGCCGTGAGGTCTTCCGGCAGGTCCCGCAGATGCACGAGGAGGCGGCCCTGGCCCTCGGCGCCACGCGCTGGGAGGTCATCCGCATGGCCGTCCTGCCCTATGGACGGTCCGGCGTCATCTCCGCCTCGATGCTCGGCCTCGGCCGTGCGCTCGGCGAGACCATGGCGGTCGCCATGGTCCTCTCCCCGGCCTTCACCATCAACGCGAGCCTGCTCGACTGGGGCGGCGGCACCTTCGCGCAGAACATCGCCGCCAAGTTCAGCGAGGCCAGCGTGATGGGCCGGGACGCGCTCATCGCCTCCGGTCTGGTCCTGTTCGTGATCACACTGCTGGTCAACGGTACGGCGCGCATGATCGTCGCCCGCCGCAAGGAGTTCTCGGGGGCCAACGCATGAGCCACGCAACCCTTACCGACAAGCGCCCGGGCAGCCTGCGCGGCGCGACCCTGCCCAAGTGGTTCCCCTGGGCGGTCGCCGCGGGCTCGATCGCCCTGGGCATCGGGATCAGCGCCGCGGCCGGGCTGCGGAGCAGCATCCAGTGGGGCCTGATCGCCGCGGTCCTGTTCGTCCTCGGGACGTACGGCATCGCCGGGCGCGTCGAGGGACGCCGGCAGGCCAAGGACCGTGTGGTGACCAGCCTGGTCTGGGTCGCGTTCCTCCTCGCCGTCATCCCACTGGCCTCCCTGGTGTACGAGACCGTCAAGCGCGGGGTGAAGGTCCTCGACGGGTACTTCCTGACCCACTCGATGGGCGTGGTCGCCGACAAGGATCCCGGCGGCGGTATCTACCACGCCATCCTCGGCACGCTGCAGCAGGTCGGTATCGCCACCGTGATCGCCGTGCCGATCGGTGTGCTGACGGCGATCTACCTGGTCGAGTACGGCCGCGGCAAGCTCGCCAAGGCCGTCACCTTCTTCGTCGACGTCATGACGGGCATCCCGTCGATCGTCGCCGGTCTGTTCGTCCTGTCCACCTGGATCCTGATCCTGGGGATGGGGGCGTCCGGTTTCGCCGGCGCGTTGGCCCTGACCATCCTGATGCTGCCGGTCGTCGTCCGCTCCACCGAGGAGATGCTCAAGCTCGTCCCGAACGAGCTGCGCGAGGCCTCGCTGGCGCTGGGTGTGCCGAAGTGGCGGACCATCCTGAAGGTGGTCGTGCCGACCTCCATCGGTGGCATCACCACGGGCGTCATGCTCGCCATCGCCCGTATCACCGGTGAGACCGCTCCGCTGCTGATGCTGGTCTGGGTGACCGACTTCATCAACGCGAACCCCTTCTCCGACGCGCAGGGCTCGCTGCCGGTGTACATCTACCTGCAGTACAGCGCCGGAGGGGAAGCGGCGTACGACCGTGCCTGGGCTGCGGCCCTGACGCTCATCGCCTTCATCATGATCCTGAACCTCGCGGCCCGCGGCATCGCCCGCTGGAAGGCCCCGAAGACCGGTCGCTGACGCGGCCATCAGCGACCAGTTCCCCCCTCGAAAGAAGCAGTGATTCCACATGGCCAAGCGCATCGATGTCAGCGGCCTCAACGCCTACTACGGCTCCTTCCTGGCCATCGAGGACATCTCGATGAGCATCGAGCCCCGTACCGTGACGGCCTTCATCGGCCCCTCCGGCTGCGGCAAGTCCACCTTCCTGCGCACCCTGAACCGGATGCACGAGGTGACGCCCGGCGGCAGGGTCGAGGGCAAGGTCATGCTCGGCGACGAGAACCTGTACGGGGCCGGGATCGACCCGGTGTCCGTGCGGCGTGAGGTCGGCATGGTCTTCCAGCGGCCGAACCCCTTCCCCACGATGTCGGTCTACGACAACGTGGCCGCGGGCCTGAAGCTGAACGGCAACTTCAAGAAGTCCGAGCTCGACGACATCGTCGAGAGGTCCCTCAAGGGCGCGAACCTCTGGAACGAGGTCAAGGACCGCCTGAACAAGCCGGGCTCCGGTCTGTCGGGCGGCCAGCAGCAGCGTCTGTGCATCGCCCGCGCGATCGCGGTCGAGCCCAACGTCCTGCTGATGGACGAGCCCTGCTCGGCGCTCGACCCGATCTCCACGCTGGCGATCGAGGACCTGATCGGCGAGCTGAAGGAGCGGTTCACGATCGTCATCGTGACCCACAACATGCAGCAGGCGGCCCGGGTCTCCGACCGTACGGCGTTCTTCAACCTGGCCGCGGTCGGCCAGCCCGGCAAGCTGATCGAGATGGACGAGACGGAGCGGATCTTCTCCAACCCGTCGGTCCAGGCCACGGAGGACTACATCTCCGGCCGCTTCGGCTGACCGGCACTCCGCCGCACGACCCCTCGCGGTGCTGCATGGCGGTGCCACCGCGAGGCACAGGGCCCGCCTCCTGACTCCCGGGGGCGGGCCCCCGCACATGTGAAACGCCGGACGGGCTGACAGGTGTCAGCCCGTCCGGCGTTTCACAGGGAGCCGCGGGGCCCTACAGGAACGCCAGATGCACCAGCGCGAAGCACCCCGCCGCCACCACCGCGGCCGCCGGCATCGTGATGAACCAGCCGAGGACGATGTTCTTGGCCACGCCCCAGCGGACCGCGTTCACCCGCTTGGTGGCGCCCACACCCATGATCGACGAGGTGATCACATGGGTCGTGGAGATGGGCGCGTGGAAGAGGAACGACGTGGTGAACATGATCGACGCACCGGTCGTCTCCGCCGCGAAGCCCTGCGGCGGGTCCAGCTCGATGATCTTGCGGCCGAGCGTCCGCATGATCCGCCAGCCGCCCGCGTACGTACCGAGCGAGAGCATGAGCGCGCAGGCGACCTTGACCCAGACGGGGATCGGGTCGCCGTAGTCCTCGACGTCGGCGATGACCAGGGCCATCACCACGATGCCCATCGTCTTCTGGGCGTCCTGGAGGCCGTGGCCGAGGGCCATGCCCGCCGCCGAGACGGTCTGCGCGATACGGAAGCCCCGCTTGGCCTTGTGCGGGTTGGACCGGCGGAAGATCCACAGGATGGCCGTCATCACCAGGTAGCCGGCCAGCAGGCCCACCACCGGCGAGACGAACATCGGGACGACGATCTTGTCGACCACGCCGTCCCAGTAGACGGTGGTCCCGCCCGCCAGCGCCGCGCCCACCATGCCGCCGAACAGGGCGTGCGAGGAGGACGAGGGCAGGCCGAAGTACCAGGTGACCAGGTTCCAGACGATCGCGCCCACGAGTGCCGCGAAGAGGATGCCCATCCCCGTCGAGCCCTCGGGTGTCTCGATCAGGCCCTCACTGACGGTCTTGGCGACACCGCTGCCGAGGAAGGCGCCCGCCAGGTTCATGACCGCGGCCATCGCCAGCGCGGCCCTCGGGGTCAGCGCCCGGGTCGAGACCGAGGTCGCGATCGCGTTCGCCGAGTCGTGGAAGCCGTTCGTGTACGTGAAGAAGAGTGCGACCAGGATGGTCACGACCAGAGCGAAGGTGTCCATGGACCGGCCTCAGGACTCCTTGACGGCGATGGTCTCCACCGTGTTCGCCACGTGTTCGAACGCGTCCGCCGCTTCCTCCAGGACATCCACGATCTGCTTGAGCTTGAGCACCTCGATGGCGTCGTACTTGCCGTTGAAGAGGTGGGCGAGCAGCTTGCGGTGGATCTGGTCCGCCTGGTTCTCCAGCCGGTTGACCTCGATCCAGTACTCGGTGAGGTTGTCCATGGTCCGCAGGTTCGGCATGGCCTCGGCCGTCAGCTCGGCGGCCCGGGCGAGCACCTCGATCTGCTGCTCGACGCCCTTCGGCAGTTCCTCGACGTTGTAGAGGACGACCAGGTCGACGGCCTCCTCCATGAAGTCCATGATGTCGTCGAGGGAGGACGCCAGGGAGTAGATGTCCTCGCGGTCGAACGGCGTGATGAACGAGGAGTTGAGCTGGTGGAAGATCGCGTGCGTGGCGTCGTCACCGGCGTGTTCCGCGGCCCTCATACGCTCTGCGATCTCGGCCCGGGCGGAGGAGTCCGCCCCGAGCAGTTCCATCAGGAGCTTCGAGCCCGTGACGATGTTGTCCGCGGAGGCGGCGAACATGTCGTAGAAGCTCGTCTCCCTGGGGGTCAGACGAAAGCGCACGTGGGGTCCTCGGGGTGCTTCGGTTCGGTCAGGCTGATGCTAGGCGCAACATTCGGCCACGGCTAACGGGCCGCCCTCCAGTGTCGCCCATCAGGCAGAGCGATCCGCACGGGGGAGGAAGCGCCCGTCCACAGGCTGTGGGCGAGGACACGGCCAAGGGACCCTTACCCAGCAAAGTTCGTTACCATATACCTACCCGGGGTATATGCCGTACACGTCTGTGGGAGGACGCGATGACGACCACCGAGGCCGGCGCGACGGCGCCCTCCGAGGCCACCTCCGACGCGGGCCCCGACACGGTGGTGACCGACCACGACCGCGGGGTGCACGGGTACCACGAGCGCAAGGACGAGCACCTCAAGCGTCTCCGCCGCATCGAGGGCCAGATCAGGGGCCTGCAGCGGATGGTCGACGAGGACGTCTACTGCATCGACATACTCACCCAGGTCTCGGCCTCCACCAAGGCCCTCCAGTCCTTCGCCCTGCAGCTCCTGGAGGAGCATCTGCGCCACTGCGTCGCGGACGCCGCGCTCAAGGGCGGGGACGAGATCGACGCCAAGGTCGAGGAGGCCACGAAGGCGATCGGCCGGTTGCTGCGCACCTGACGGGCGCTCACCGGGAGGGCGGCTGCGCGGCCCGGCGCTCCGGTGTGTCCCCGCGGGTGTCGGGACGGGTGTCGGATGCACATTCCTCCCCCACCCGCAGCACCTCGTCGATGCGGTCCGGGCTGAGCCGGTCCCCGCGGGCGGCCGACGCCGCGATGATCAGTTCGCCGCACAGTTCGATCTCGGCGAGGGCCACGTGGTCCTGAACCGCCGTACCGCCTGCCGGAGCCACGTGCTTCACCTCTTCTCCGCTGTCACCGACTTCCTAGAGTAGGGAGCGCCCTACACACCGCGCATGGCACCAACGGGCTATTCGTCGGCACCCGACCGGATGCCGTCCGCGTGGTCCGGCCATCCATCGGTGACGGTCCGGGACGACACGCTACTCCCCGGTCCGCGGGGGTCCTCGACGGGCTTCAGTCCTCGGCGATCTTCCCCGCGTACATGTCCTCCGGCCTCGGCAGACGTACGGCGACGGGGACGCCGAAGTCGTACAGCAGCGTCGTGGAGGCGACCGCGATCGTGTTCCCGTGCTGCCCGCCCGGGAAGCTGAACCGGTGACGCACCTTCCTGATGCGGCCCTGGTCGTCGAGGTAGGCGTCGAAGCGGACCTCGGCGGTGGCGAACCCTTTCGCTGCCGCCCGCAGCGCGCCCCGGTTGCCCTTCGACGCCTTCCCTGCGGCCTGTGCGAGGTCCGCCGTGCCCTGGTAGTGCCGCACCGGGGTGCCCGCGACCTCGGCCTCGCCGACCTCACGGGCCGTCCGCGTGCCGCGCAGCACCTCGGCCGCGGCGAGGGGGTCGGTGGCGCCGCCGGTGACGAGGTTGCCGTCGGAGAGGGCGGCGGTGTCGACCCGCACCCACTTGTCGGCCGGCACCCCGGCGCCGCGGTTCTTCATGAACAGGGCGCCCGGCGCGAGCAGCTCGGTGATCGGGCGGCGCTCACCGGTGCCGGCGGCGCCCTGCGGCAGCCGTACCCGGAGCCGTCCGCGCCGCTGGGCGTAGTCGTACACGCCCGCGCCGCGGATGGTGACGCGGGTGCCGCCGGTGGCCATCTCCATGGAGGTACGGGTCCGGGAGGTGCCGGTGCGCAGCAGGGTGTCCGCGGCCTGCCGCAGCACGTCCACGGGGTCGGCGGCGGCGCGCGCGTCCTCGCTGGAGAGCGGGATGGACCGGCAGCCGGCGCCGCACATCAGGACGAGCCCGGCCGCGACGACCGCCGCACCCGCCCTCGTCCGCTTCCGGCTCCGTCCGGGCGGTAGGGCCCCCATGAGCGGGGGGACCCACACGTGCTGCCGCGCCACCATCGTCTCAACCCCCAGCCGGTCGGTCCCGGGCCTGTCGTCGCCGGGTCAACGACGGAGCGGGCGGTGCCGTCACGCGCCCGGCCGGCCGTTCACCTACGGCGGGTAACGTGCGCGCCGTGGCACAGCAGGACGAGATCACCCCCCTTCTCGGGGACCCGGACCACCGCCCCACGACCGTCGAGCAGGGACGGTTCTGCATCGCCCGGTGCAGCTGTGGCTGGCGGGGACCGGCGCGCCGGGCACGGAGCCGGGCACGGACGGACGCGGCGGAACACGTGGACGGCCGTGCGGAGGGGTAGAGCGGCGGGGCGGGGCGGCGCTCAGCCCGGCCGGAGTACCGTCAGCAGATCGTCCACCAGCTCGCGGTCGCGCGGCTGGGTGAGGCGCTCGCGGGCCTCGTCCGGGGGGAGCCAGACGATGCGGTCCACCTCGCGGCCGGGCTCGAAGCGGCCGCCGAGCGCCTCGGCCGACCAGTAGCTGACCTGCTTGGGGCGGCCGTCGGCCAGGTAGCGGGCCGTGGCCAGGCGGGCACCGGGCGCGCACCGCTGGCCGGTCTCCTCCTCGACCTCGCGCAGGGCGCCGGCCAGGGGGTCCTCACCGCGCTTCAGCTTCCCCTTGGGGAAGGACCAGTCGTCGTACTTGGGCCGGTGGACCAGGCAGAGCTCCAGCGTCCCGGCCGTGGCGGAGCGGCGCCACAGCACACAGCCCGCCGCGAGGACCGTGCCGTCGCCGCTCATGCGGTGCCCACCGCCTCCTTCTGCCAGCACTGCTGGAACGCGAACCGGGCCGCCTCCACCTCGTGACGCTGGTCGGCGTGGAGGACGCCGAGCGCGTACGCCGTCGCCGGGGCGATGCGCGGGGTGCGGGCCGCCGAGGCCGCGGCGGCCGCCGCCTCCGAGGCGTCGCGGTGCCGGTCGAGGGCCTCGCCGGCCGTCAGCAGGCGCACGTCGGCCGCGAGGTCGGGGCCGTGCAGCACCTCGCGGGCGTACCGGTACAGGCGCAGCAGCAGGCGCACCTGGTGCCAGGGGGCGTCCTGGGGGTGCGGGGCGGTGTCGGGGGAGAGGCCGTGGACGAGGGCCTCGGCGTTGTACGGGCTGCCCGCGGTGACCAGGGGCAGGTTGGTGACCGCGTCGTTCAGCCGGTCGTGGGCGGCGCCGGCCAGCGGGCGCAGGTCGGCGGCGGACGCCGCGGGGGTGAGCGGCACCTCGCTGGCGAGGACGGCCACGCTGTCGGCGACTGCGTGGAAGCGGGACGAGCCGAGCGCCTGGAGCGCCGCCGAGTGGGCGCGGGTGCGGGCCAGGGTGAGCTGCCGGTCGAGGAGGGCGCCCGCCTTGGCGGCGCCGACGGTCAGGGCGCCCTTGGCGGTGCCCTCGCCCGCGGCCGGCGCGGCGCTCGGGGACCGGCCGGGGAGGGCGGCGCCCGACAGCCGGTTCAGCGCCGCCACCAGCCGGTCCAGGCGTGCCGCGTACGCGTGCTCGCGGGCCAGCGTGCCGGAGAGCCAGGCCAGCTCGGGGCGGATGCGCTCGGACCAGTCGGCGTCGAACAGCGGCCGGAAGGTGTGCAGGGTGCCGCTGATGCGGCGGGCCGAGCGGCGCAGGGCGAGCGCCGCGTCGGCGGCCTCGTCCCACTCCTTGCCCTCGGAGTGCCCGGTGTTCTCGGACCTCCCCGGGTCCGCCCGCGCCGCCGACCTGGTCCGGGCGGCAGCGCCGCCGTTGCCCCCCGCCTCCTGGTGGGCGCGCAGCGCCCGGAGGAACTCCGTGGCCTGGGCCCGCAGGTAGGCCGGGAGGACCTCGGCCAGGGGGGTGCCCCCCCGTTCGGCGAGGCCGTTCCGGTCGGGCGGGGCCGGGTGGGGGAAGGGGACCGGGAGTCCGGGGGTGGCCCCCGTCGTCGGGCCCGTGGGGTCAAGGTGTCGCTGTACCACGCCGGCGCCTCCGGGCGTCAATGAGCATCTCCTGGACGTTGCGGAGGGGCTGTCCCTCGGCGTCCGTCGCGTGCCGGGTCCACTCGCCGTCCGGGCCGAGGTGCCAGGAGGCGGTGCTGTCGGACATCCCGGTCCCCAGCAGGCGGTCGAGGGACGCCCGGTGGGCCGGGTCGGTGACCCGTACCAGCGCTTCGATGCGGCGGTCGAGGTTGCGGTGCATCATGTCGGCGCTGCCGATCCACACCTCGGGCTCGCCGCCGTTGCCGAAGGCGAAGACCCGGGAGTGCTCCAGGAAGCGGCCGAGCACGGACCGCACCCGGATGTTCTCCGACAGGCCGGGGACGCCGGGCCGTACCGCGCAGATCCCGCGGACCCAGACGTCCACCGGCACGCCCGCCTGCGAGGCGCGGTACAGGGCGTCGATGACCGCCTCGTCGACCATCGAGTTGACCTTGATGCGGACGTACGCGGGGTGGCCGGCGCGGTGGTGCTGGATCTCCTTGTTGATGCGGGAGATCAGTCCGTCGCGCAGGGACTTCGGGGCGACGAGCAGCCGGCGGTAGGTCTCCCGGCGGGAGTAGCCGGAGAGCCGGTTGAACAGGTCGGAGAGGTCGGCGCCCACCTGCTGGTCGGCGGTGAGCAGGCCCAGGTCCTCGTAGAGCCGGGCCGTCTTCGGGTGGTAGTTGCCGGTGCCGACGTGGGAGTAGCGGCGCAGGGTGTCGCCCTCCTGGCGCACCACCAGCGACAGCTTGCAGTGCGTCTTCAGGCCGACCAGGCCGTACACGACGTGGCAGCCGGCCTCCTCCAGCTTGCGGGCCCACTTGATGTTGGCCTGCTCGTCGAAGCGGGCCTTGATCTCGACCAGGACGAGGACCTGCTTGCCGGACTCGGCGGCGTCGATCAGCGCGTCGACTATCGGGGAGTCGCCCGAGGTCCGGTACAGCGTCTGCTTGATGGCGAGCACGTCCGGGTCGGCCGCCGCCTGCTCCAGGAACGCCTGCACGGAGGTGGAGAACGAGTCGTACGGGTGGTGCAGCAGGACGTCCCGCTCGCGCAGCGCGGCGAAGATGTCGGGCGCCGACGCCGACTCGACCTCGGCGAGGTCACGGTGGGTGCCCGCGACGAACTTCGGGTACTTCAGCTCGGGCCGGTCGAGCTTGGTGATGCCGAACAGGCCGGTGAGGTCCAGGGGGCCCGGCAGCGGGTACACCTCGGCCTCGGAGATCTTCAGTTCCCGTACCAGCAGGTCGAGGACGTAGCGGTCTATCGACTCCTCGACCTCCAGGCGCACCGGCGGCCCGAAGCGGCGCCGCATGAGCTCCTTCTCCAGGGCCTGGAGCAGGTTCTCGGCGTCGTCCTCCTCCACCTCCAGGTCCTCGTTCCGGGTGAGGCGGAAGGTGTGGTGCTCCAGCACCTCCATGCCCGGGAAGAGCTCCTCCAGGTGGGCCGCGATGATGTCCTCTATGGGCACGTACCGGTTCGGCGAGGCCTCCAGGAAGCGGGACAGCAGCGGCGGCACCTTGACGCGCGCGAAGTGCCGGTGGCCGCTGACCGGGTTCCGTACGACGACCGCCAGGTTGAGCGAGAGGCCGGAGATGTACGGGAAGGGGTGCGCCGGGTCGACGGCGAGCGGGGTCAGGACCGGGAAGATCTGGTGGCGGAAGAGCGTGAAGAGGCGGGCCTGCTCCTTCTCCGTCAGCTCGTTCCAGCGGACCAGGTGGATGCCCTCCTCGGCGAGCGCCGGGGCCACGTCCTCCTGGTAGCAGGCGGCGTGACGGGCCATCAGCTCGCGCGAGCGGGCCCAGATCATCTCCAGCACCTCGCGGGGCTGGAGCCCGGAGGCGGAGCGGGTGGCGACGCCCGTGGCGATCCGGCGCTTCAGGCCCGCCACGCGGACCATGAAGAACTCGTCCAGGTTGCTGGCGAAGATCGCCAGGAAGTTGGCCCGCTCGAGGAGGGGCGTGGCCGGGTCCTCCGCCAGTTCCAGGACGCGCTCGTTGAACGCGAGCCAGCTGCGCTCCCGGTCGAGGAAGCGGCCCTGGGGCAGCTCGGCACCGTCCGGCGACTCCTCGTACACGTCGAGGTCGGCGTCGAGGTCGGGCTCCAGGCCGGAGACCGCGGCGGTCACCGTGTGCGGGCGGTGGGCCGCTATGGAGCCCACGGAGGGCTGGGGGTGCTGGACCTGTGCCGGGGCGTTTTGCTGACTCATGGCCCCATTCTTCCGCGCCGGCGAGGAGACGGGCGTGTCGGAACGAGCTGGCGGGAGGGCGGCGGGAAACATGCCGCTCCCCGCGCTCGCCCCGTCCTGCGGGGGTGGCGATGGCTCGGGTACGGCGGGGCTCATTGAGCGAGCGTCGCAAGGCCGTCTTAATCAACGGTTACGGAGACATGACGTGCGGGATAGCGGGAGGCGTCCCGCGGGGGCGTACCTGGGGTGCGCGCGGGGGGTGCCTCTATGTCTTTGGTCAAGCGGGGCGTGGGGTTCTGGGTTCGTAGAAGGTGCCGTCGCGGAGCATCGCGAACAGCACGTTGATCCGTT
>NZ_BMQK01000036.1 GCF_014648075.1 Streptomyces ruber
CGAAGATGTGCTTGGTCGTCGTGGCGGTGCTGTTTCGGAAAACAGAGGGCGGCATGGCCAAAGGGGGGCTCCCGTGGTCGCGGTCAGTGGGGCGGTGCGGCTGCCGGTCCGGAGATTTCCTTCTGGTGCCGTCGCTGCGGTTCGGGGGACTCAACCTTCGGGTTGGTGCGCCCACCGGTCCACGGGCTACCAGCGTAACAGCGCCGACAGGAGATGGCTTCCGGCCACGCTCCGCGCACAGGCCGACACGCCGTTCACGGTGCTCAGGACCGGGTCACCCACCCGGCAGATCCCGGTTGGCCGGAGCGGCACTCGGGACCCTTGGCAGCGTCGTATCCTCTTCGGACACTCGCTGCCGAGCCCGGCCGGCGAACGGCGCCACCCCCGTCCGTCCCCGTCGGAACACCATGAGCTCGTCAGTTCGTTGAGCAACGAACGTCTTGATTTCGATGAGCATCGTTGTACGACGACGCATGAAACGCACCCATGGATCACACTGGACAGTGATCCTTTGGGTCCCTTGACCGCTGAAGCGACCGCCTCCTCATGAGGCGACGTGGCCGTTCGACTGGAGTACTACGTGGCCGGGCGCATCGAAGACTACGCACTTATCGGAGACATGCAGACCGCCGCGCTGGTCTGCCGGGACGGCACGGTCGACTGGCTGTGCCTGCCCCGCTTCGACTCCCAAGCCGTCTTCGCGGGGCTGCTCGGCACCGAGGAACACGGGTTCTGGCGCATCGGCCCGGCCCACGGCGCCGACACCGGGCCGCCCGCGGCCTCCCGCCGGACCTACCGGGGCGACTCGCTGATCCTGGAGTCGGAGTGGGACACGTCGCGCGGCACGGTCCGCGTGACGGACTTCATGCCGCCCCGTGACGGTGCCCCGCAGATCATCCGGATCGTCGAGGGCGTCAGCGGCCGGGTGCCGATGCGCTCCGCGCTGCGGATGCGTTTCGCGTACGGGCGTGTCGTGCCGTGGGTGCACAAGCACGAGGGCCGCACCGTGGCGGTGGCGGGGCCCGACTCCGTGTGGTTCGACACGGACGTCGAGACCTACGGCGAGTCGCTGACGACGTACGCCGACTTCACCGTGGCACCGGGCGAGAAGGTCGCCTTCACGATCTCCTGGCAGGCCTCGCACAGGGAGCCGCCGCCGCTGCCGGAGCCGGAGCAGTCGCTGGAGGCCGCGCAGGACTTCTGGCGCGAGTGGGTGGAGCACTGCACGTACCACGGGCCGTACCGGGAGGCCGTGATCCGCTCCCTGATCACCCTCAAGGCCCTCACCTACGCCCCCACCGGCGGCATCGTCGCCGCGCCCACCACCTCCCTGCCGGAGCACATCGGCGGCGTCCGCAACTGGGACTACCGCTACACCTGGCTGCGGGACGCCGCCATCACCCTCTCCTCGCTGCTGCGCACCGGCTACCGTGAGGAGGCCCGCGCCTGGCGCGAGTGGCTGCTGCGGGCCGTCGCCGGCGACCCCGAGAACCTGCAGATCATGTACGGCATCGCGGGCGAGCGGGAGCTGGGCGAGGCCGAACTGGACTGGCTGCCGGGCTACGAGGACTCCGCGCCCGTACGCGTCGGCAACGGCGCCGCGCACCAGCTCCAGCTGGACGTGTACGGAGAGGTCACCGAGGCCCTGCACCTGGCCCACATGACGGGTCTCGCCCGCAACGACTACGCCTCGCTCCTCCAGCTCAAGCTGATCAGCTACCTGGAGAACCACTGGATGGAGCCGGACGAGGGCATCTGGGAGGTGCGCGGCCCGCGCCGCCACTTCGTGCACTCCAAGGTCATGGCCTGGGTGGCGGTCGACCGCACGATCAAGCTGATCGAGTCCGGCGACGCCGACGGACCGCTGGAGAAGTGGCGCGCGCTGCGCGACGACATCCACGCGGACGTCTGCGAGAAGGGCTACGACAAGGAGCGCAACACCTTCACCCAGTCCTACGGCTCCAAGGAGCTGGACGCCTCGTTGCTGCTCATCCCGCAGGTGGGCTTCCTGCCGCCGGACGACAAGCGGGTGATCGGCACCATCGAGGCGATCCAGCGCGAGCTGTCCACCCCGGACGGGTTCATCCTGCGCTACCCGACCTCCGGCACGGACGAGGGCGTGGACGGGCTGCCGGGCGACGAGGGCGCGTTCCTGGCGTGCTCGTTCTGGATGGCGGACGACCTGGCGATGATCGGCCGCGTGGACGAGGCCCGCAGGCTCTTCGAGAAGCTGCTGGCCCTCCGCAACGACCTGGGCCTCCTCGCCGAGGAGTGGGACCCGCGCCTGCAGCGCCAGGTCGGCAACTTCCCGCAGGCGTTCAGCCACGTGCCCCTCATCGACACGGCGCTGCGGCTGACGGCCTCCGGCGCGTACGGGGGCTGACACGGCGGCCCGGGCCACCGCCACGGGCCGCCCCGACGGCCCATGCCTAGGGAAGCGGCCTGGGCTGGGTCAGTTCGTCGTAGACGGCCAGCACCTGGGCCACCGTCTCGTCCTCGCTGGGCCAGGTGGCGGCCTGCCGCACTCCGCGCTCCTTGAGCGCATCGCGGCGGCGGGGGTCGGCCAGCAGGCGGACGACGGCCTCCGCGAGGGCCTCCGCGTCGCCGTGGGGAACCAGTTCCGCCGCGTCGCCCACGAGCTCCGGCACACCGGCGACGGCGGCCGCGACGAGCGGCACGCGCGCGTGGAGGGCCTCCTGGGCGAGGACGGACCGGGACTCCCAGCTGCTCGGCAGCAGTGCGACGTCGGCGGCGGCGATCAGCTCGGTGATGTCGTCGCGCCGTCCCACCAGCCGCACCGGCAGCGCCTCGTCCTCGATCCGCCGCTGCAGCGAGCTCCGCAGCGGCCCCTCCCCCGCGATCACGACCAGCGGCGCGGGGTCGAGTCCGCGCCAGATGCGCGCGGCGTCCAGCAGGGTCTCGTACCCCCGGTTCCGGTCGAGCGTGCCGACGGCCATGAGCAGCGGGCGGCCCGTCGCCCCGACCTCGGCCCGGGCCTTGGACCGCGCCGGGTCGGGGTCGTCCTCGGGCCTGCGCGGGGCGGGCAGGGCGACGGCTGCGAGCCGCGCGTCCCGGGCGCCCCGGCTGCGCGCCCGGTCGACGAGTTCGGAGGAGGTGCCGAGGACCACCGACGCGTTCCGGGCGACCCGCCGCTCCAGCAGCCGCAGCAGATGCCCCCGGGCGCCCTCGGCCTGGGAGCGCGTGTGCCAGGTCACCACGAACGGAACGGACCGCCCGCTCAGCGCGAGCGCGGCCCGGAAAGCGGCGTGCAGGCCGTGCGCGTGCACGAGGTCGGCACCCGCGCAGGCCGCCCGCAGCGCGGTCACGGCGGCGGGGTCACTGCTGCGCGGCACCGGGACGTGCACGGCACCGACGCCGCTGAAGTCGTACGTCCGGTTCACCTCACCGGGAGCGCACACGGTGACCCGCACGCCCCGGGCGACCAGGCCCTCGGCCAGCGACCGCACATGCGTACTACTGGCCACGCTGCCCCCGCCGAGCACCTGCACGGTGCGCAGCGGCGACCGGCCGTGCGGTGAGTGGCTGCTCACGTGGCTCACGTGGCCGGGGCTCCTGGTTCGGCGTCGAGCGGTCACGAAGAAACGTACAGAAGGTACGCGCGGAGGGGGTGGACCGCGCCAGGCGCTTCCGCGTGGTACGTCGTACCACCGTCAAGGATGCCAGGCCGTGGGCGGGTTCCGGCACCGCCGCGGCCCCGGTCCCCCGCAGTCAGGGGCAACGCGCCGAGCGGCATCACCCGCACGAGTGATGCCGCACGTCGTCGTCCCACCAGGTGCCGTGGGCGGACGGACCGCCCGCCGGCGCTACGCGTCCGCCCGGGCCGTGGCCAGCAGTTCCTCCGCGTGCGCCCGGGCCGTCTCGGAGTCCTCCTGGCCGGCGAGCATCCGGGACAGTTCGCGGACGCGGTCCTCGCCCTCCAGCACCTTCACGCCGGACCGGGTCACCGATCCGTCGTTCGTCTTCTCCACCAGCAGCTGCCGGTCGGCGAAGGCGGCCACCTGCGGCAGATGCGTCACCACCACGACCTGCGCGGACTTCGCGAGCTTGGCGAGCCGCCGGCCGATCTCCACCGCGGCCTTGCCGCCGACGCCGGCGTCGACCTCGTCGAAGAGGTACGTCGGCACGGGATCGGTGCCCGCGAACACGACCTCCACCGCGAGCATCACCCGGGACAGCTCACCGCCGGACGCGCCCTTGGCGATGGGCCGGGGCGGCGCCCCCGGGTGCGGGGCCAGCAACAGCTCGACCTCGTCCACACCGGAGGGCCCGTACGACACGGTGCGTCCGTCGACCTCCACGCCCTCCGGGTCCTCGGTCTGCCGGATCGCGAACGACACGCGCGCGTGGGGCATCGCCAGCGACGCCAGCTCGGCGGTCACGGCGGCCGCGAACCGCTCGGCGGCCTCCGCGCGGGCCTCCGTCAGCGCCTGCGCGAGGCCGCCCAGTTCGGCCCGCAGCGCGTCCCGTTCGGCGGTGAGCTCCTCGATGCGCTCGTCGTCGCCCTCCAGCTCGGTCAGCCGCGCGGCACTCGTCTCGGCCCACGCGAGGACCGCGGTGACGTCCTCCCCGTACTTCCGGGTCAGCGCGTTCAGCGCCGCCCGCCGCTCCTCGACCGCCGCGAGCCGCAGCGGGTCGGCGTCCAGGTCGTCGGCGTACCCGGCCAGTTCGCCCGCCACGTCGCCCAGCAGGATGCCGATCTCCCCGATCCGCGAGGCGAGCGCCGCGAGGGCGGGGTCGTGGGACCGTACGGCCTCCAGGGCCCGGTGCGCGCCCGCCACCAGCGCCGTGGCGTCGATGCCCTCGGGATCCTCGATGTCGCCGGCGAGTGCCGCGTGCGCGGCCGCCGCGGCCGACGCCAGCGCCTCCGCGTGCCCCAGCCGCTCGGCCTCCGCCGCCAGCTCCGCGTCCTCACCCGGCCGCGGCTCGACCGCCGCGATCTCGTCGAGCCCGAACCGCAGCAGGTCGGCCTCCTGGGCGCGTTCCCGCGCGCGGGTGGTGATCTCGTCCAGCTCGGCGGAGACGGCCCGCAGCCGGCGGTAGGCGCCCGCGTACTTGGCGAGCGGCACGGCGACCGCGTCGCCCGCGTACCGGTCGAGCGCCTGCCGCTGCCGGCTCAGCTTGAGCAGCCCTTGCTGGTCGGTCTGCCCGTGCACGGCCACCAGCTCGTCGGCGAGCTCCGCGAGCACTCCCACGGGCACGGAGCGCCCGCCGAGGTGCGCCCGCGAGCGCCCTTCGGCGGAAACGGTACGGCTGATCAGCAGCGCCCCGTCGTCGAGCTCGGCCCCGGCCTCCTCGGCCCGTACGACGGCCGAGGCGTCCGCGGGGACGGCGATCCGCCCCTCCACGACCGCGTTCTTCGCGCCGATCCGTACGAGCGCCGGGTCGGCGCGCCCGCCGAGCAGCAGCCCGAGACTGGTGACGACCATGGTCTTGCCCGCGCCCGTCTCGCCCGTGACGGCGGTGAAGCCGGGCGACAGCTCGACCACCGCGTCGTCGATGACTCCGAGCGACCGTATCCGCATCTCCTCCAACACGTCACCGACGATACGAGGTTTTCCCGGCCGGACGCGACGCAGCCCCTTCGCCGGAGAGGAAGGCGCTGGTCGGCGAGGTGCCGCGACCGGCGGGCGGGAACGGCCGCGTTGACTAGTGGGGCGCTCCCCGCCATCCCGAGACGGGCAGCGCGAACTTCGCCACCAGCCGGTCCGTGAACGAGGCGTGGTGCAGCCGGGCCAGCCGCACCGGAACGGCGCCCTTGCGCACTTCCACGCGCGCCCCCGGCGGCAGCTCCACGGTCCGCCGCCCGTCGCACCACAGCACGCCCGGCGGCACGTGCGGCAGCACCTCCACCGCCAGCACCGAGTCCGGCGAGGTCACGAGCGGCTTGGCGAACAGCGCGTGCGCGCTGATCGGCACCATGAGCAGCGCCTCCACCTCCGGCCACACCACGGGTCCGCCCGCGGAAAAGGCGTACGCGGTCGATCCGGTGGGGGTGGCGCACACGATCCCGTCACAGCCGAACCCGGTCACCGGCCGCCCGTCGATCTCCAGGACGACCTCGAGGAGCTTCTCCGCGGACACCTTCTGCACGGCGGCCTCGTTGAGCGCCCAGTCGGTGTGCACGATGTCGCCGTTGCGGTGCACGACGACGTCGACGGTCATCCGCTCCTCGACCTCGTACGTGCGCGTCACCACCCGGTCCACGACCTTGTCGAGGTCGTCGCGCTCGGCCTCCGCGAGGAAGCCGACGCGGCCGAGGTTGACGCCGAGCATCGGCACCCCGGAGGCGCGGGCGAACTCGGCGCCGCGCAGCAGCGTGCCGTCCCCGCCCAGCACGATCAGCAGCTCGCATCCGTCGAGGCACTGCGGTGTGGCCTCCGCGACGAGGTCCACCGTGTCCGGCAGCGGCAGGTCGCGCGCCTCCGCCTCCAGGACGCGTACGCCTATCCCGCACTGCAGCAGCCCCCGGACCACCAGTTCGGCGCTCCGGATGGCGGCCGGCCGGCCCGTGTGGGCCAGCAGGAACACCGTACGGGTCTGGGTCTGGGTCACTGCGGGCCCTCCGTCACTGCTCGGTCGACGTCGGCCGGGTCCAGCGGGGGTGCCCCGGCACGCAACCACAGAAAGTACTCGACGTTGCCCGAGGGCCCGGGCAGCGGACTGGCCGTCACCCCGCTTGCCCCCAGGCCCAGTTCCGCGGCCCGTGCGGCCACGCCCCGCACGGCCTCGGCCCGCAGCTGCGGGCTGCGCACGACACCGCCGCTGCCCAGCCGTTCCCTGCCCACCTCGAACTGGGGCTTGACCATCATCACCAGGTCGGCGTCCGGCTTCGCGCACCGCGCCAGGGCGGGCAGCACCAGTCCGAGCGGGATGAAGGACAGATCCCCCACAACAAGATCCACCGGCTCCCCGTCGATCGCTTCGAGCGTCAACTCGCGCACGTTCGTACGGTCCTTGACGGTCACGCGTTCATCGCTCTGCAGCGACCAGGCGAGTTGTCCGTATCCGACGTCGACGGCGACGACGTGCGCGGCGCCCGCCCTGAGCAGGACGTCGGTGAAGCCGCCGGTGGACGCGCCGGCGTCCAGCGCCCGCCGCCCCTCGACCCGCAGTCCGCGCGGCACGAAGGCCTCCAGCGCGCCCGCGAGCTTGTGCCCGCCCCGCGAGACGTAGTCGGGGTCGCTGTCGTCCTGTGCGACCACGATGGCGGCCGCGGTCTCGACCTGCGTGGCGGACTTGGTCGCCACGGTCCTGCCGACGGTCACGCGCCCCGCGGCGATCAGCTGGCCGGCGTGCTCCCGCGAGCGGGCGAGCTTGCGGCGGACCAGTTCGGCGTCGAGGCGGCGGCGTGCCACTCCTGCCACGTTCGGTTCAGCTCCTGAAGTCGTGCGGTCGCGGGGACTGAGGAGCAGCCCCCGGGCGGGCGTCGAGCGCGGTGAGCGCGTCGCGCAGCCCCCTGTGTACATCCTCGTACACCGCGATGTGTCCGTCCGTGGCGAGGTGGTCCGCGTCGGCGAGTCGGCGGAGCCGGTCGTCCACCTCGGCGTTCCCGGTCGGGCCCCGCTCCACACCCAGCGGGGCGGGGGCGGCGGGCCCGTCCCCGCCTCCGGCTCCGGTTCCGGCCGGAACCTCCGCCTCCGCCGCGCCGGCGGACAGCCCGGACCCCGGTTCGCCCTCGGGCGGGGGGAGGTGGACCTCGGCCACAGAGTCGTTCATGCCCCGACGCTACCCCGAAGCGCTGCGGTACCGTCGATCGCGATGGCCACGATCGAGGAGTGCCGCGCCGCACTCGAGAAGCTCTCGGACAATCTGGCGGGCGCCGAAGGGAACGTGCGCACCGCCGCCGCGCTCGACCGCTCGCTGAGCTGCCGCATCACCGACCTGGACATCACCTTCGTCGGCCGCCTGAGGGGCGGCCGGATCGAGGTGATGGACACGATCGACGGGCAGCCGCGCGAGAAGGCCGACATCCGGCTCGCGATGACCGGGGACGACCTGGTCGCGCTGGTCGACGGCGAACTGAACTTCGCGAAGGCTTGGGGCTCGGGCCGGGTACGGCTCGAGGCGGGCGTCCGCGATCTGTTCCGGCTCAGGAAGCTCATGTAGCCGGTCCGCGCCCCGCCCGGGGCGCCCTCGTCCGGCACGTCCAGCAATCGTCCGCCCGACAGCCGACAGGCCTCTCCGCCGCGAGAGGCCTCTCTTTCGGCTTCGGCTTCGGCGGACTGCCTTCGGCTTCGGCGACCTCCCTCAGCAGGCTTCAGGAAGCCTTCGCGACCGGCAGCCGGGTCCGCGCCTGCCGCGCGGCAGGCACCACCAGCGGCGTACCCGTCTCCGGGTCGTCGATGACCTGACAGCGCAGCCCGAAGACCTCCTCGACCAGCTCCGCCGTGACGATGTCCGAGGGCGCGCCCTCGGCGATCACCTCGCCGCCGCGCAGGGCGATGAGGTGGGTGGCGTACCGGGCGGCGTGGTTGAGGTCGTGCAGCACCGCGACCAGCGTCCGCCCCCGCTCCTCGTGGAGCTCGGCGCACAGGTCGAGCACATCGATCTGGTGCTGGATGTCCAGGTACGTCGTCGGCTCGTCCAGGAGCAGCAACGGCGTCTGCTGGGCGAGGGCCATGGCGATCCACACGCGCTGCCGCTGCCCGCCGGAGAGCTCGTCCACGTACCGCTCCGCCAGCTCGGCGACCCCGGTGGACTCCATCGACTCCCTCACGATCCGCTCGTCCTCGGCCGACCACTGCCGCAGCAGCCCCTGATGCGGGTACCGGCCGCGTCCGACCAGGTCGCCCACGGTGATCCCGTCGGGCGCGACGGACGACTGGGGCAGCAGGCCCAGCGTGCGCGCGACCTTCTTCGCGGGCATCGAATGGATGACCTGCCCGTCGAGCAGCACCCGGCCCTCGGAGGGCTTCAGCATCCGCGACAGGGCGCGCAGCAGCGTGGATTTGCCGCAGGCGTTGGGGCCGACGATGACGGTGAAGGAGTTGTCGGGTATCTCCACCGACAGCTGCTCGGCGATGACGCGCTGGTCGTAGGCGAGGGTGACGTTCTCTGCGGTCAGGCGGTTCACAGTGCTCCCCGTGTCCGTCGTGCTGTTCCTGGTGTGCGGCGTTGGTCACCGTGTGCTGCCGGGAAACCGCCGACGATCACCTAGTTAGGTAAGCCTACCCTCCGGTCGGTACCGTCCCTTCCCCGAGCCGCCCGCGATGCGGCGCGAATCCTCGGTGACTCCCCACGAATCGGCCATTCTCCTGCCTGCCGGTGCCCGGCCCGCGGCCGCCCGGCCCGGCGATGCCCGGGGAGTCCAACCCTCCTCACAGCCAGCCGGCCGGCCCGGGCCTTCTGGAGCCGGTCCCGCTCGAAGCCGACCGACTCGCAGCCCGCCGGCACGACAACCCGCCGCTACCGGACGCCCCGTCGTCACCGGCAACCGTCGTCTTCGGCGGCGTCGTCTTCGGCGGCGTCGTCACCGCAACCGCCGGTTCACAGCCCCAACCGCGCCAGCGCCTTCCCCCCGTCCAGTCCGCACGTGCCCTCGCCCGCCGTCGTCCAGGCCGCCGCGCACAGCGCCCGCAGCCCGTCGAGGGCGGCACCCTCACCCTCCAGCTCCAACCGGTCCTCCGCGGCCGTCGCCGTCCAGCCCCCGCAGCGGAACCCCTCGCCGGCCTCGACGACCTCCGGCTGGCCGGTGAGCAGTCCCCGCAGATCGGCGTCGACGTACGTCGGCCGGTGTTCCGGACGCGCGGCCAGCAGCTGCGCCCCGTCGGTGACCCCGGTCAGCACCAGCAGGGAGTCCACCCCGCCGTTGAACGCCCCCTCGATGTCCGTGTCCAGCCGGTCCCCGACCACGAGCGGACGCCGCGCGCCCGTGCGCAGGATCGTCTCCCGGTGCATCGGGGGCAGCGGCTTCCCCGCGACCTGCGGCTCGGCACCGGTGGCGATCCGTACGACCTCGACCGCGGCACCGTTGCCCGGGGCGATCCCGCGCGCGCTGGGAATCGTCAGGTCGGTGTTCGAGGCGAACCAGGCCACCCCGCGCGAGACGGCGTACGCGGCCTCGGCGAACCGTCCCCACGGCAGCTCGGGCCCGCCGTACCCCTGCACCACCGCCACCGGATCGTCGTCGGCCGACTCCACGGGCTCGAGGCCGCGCTCCCGCAGCGCCACCCGCAGTCCCTCACCACCGATCACCAGCACCCGCGCCCCCGCGGGCACCTGCTCGGCGACGAGCCGGGCCACGGCCTGCGCCGACGTGATCACGTCATCCGCCTCGGCCGGCACCCCCAGCTCCGTGAGGTGGGCCGCCACGGCGTCCGGCGTCCGCAGCGCGTTGTTGGTCACGTACGCGAGACGCATGCCGCGCTCACGGGCGGTGCCGAGCGACTCGACCGCATGGGAGATCGCGTTACCGCCCGCGTACACCACGCCGTCCAGGTCGAGCAGCGCGGTGTCATAGGCCTCGTGCAGAGGCCCCGCACTGCCCTCGGGGCTCCTCCTGACGGTCTGGCTCATTGCGTATCTCTCCTCGGTCGAATCCCTTTCCCCCGATCATCCCGCATGCCACTGACACACTTACGATGCCCTAATGAGCGAAGCAGGTCAGGCGGAGGAGAACCCGGAACGGAGCGGCCTCGAACTGTTCCCGTTCAGAGGTGTGCGCTACGACCCCGACCGGGTCGGCAGCCTGGCCGCGGTGACCTCCCCGCCGTACGACGTGATCGTGCGACCGGACGGGCTGCTCCACCTGGAGTCCGCCGACCCGTACAACATCGTGCGGCTGATCCTGCCCCAGGCCACCACTTCCACGGCCCGCAACGAACAGGCGGCCGCCACGCTCCACCGCTGGCTGGGCGAGGGAGTCCTGGTCGCCGACACGGAACCGGGCCTGTACGTGTACGAGCAGCGCCACGACGACATGCTGCAGCGGGGCATCATCGGCGCCCTGCGGCTGTCGGACGCCTCCGAGGGCCTGGTCCTCCCGCACGAGGACGTGATGCCGCACATCGTCGCGGACCGCGCGGACCTGATGCGTGCCACCCGCGCCAATCTCGAACCACTGCTGCTGACCTACCGCGGCAACGGCTCCCGGACCGGCGCGGGCGCCGTCGTCGAGCGCACCGCCGAGCGTCCCCCGCTCCTCGCCACGACCACGGAGGACGGCTACAGCCACCGCCTGTGGGCGGTGACGGATCCGGCCGATCTCCGCGCGGTCCAGTCGGACCTCGCGCATCAGCAGGTCCTCATCGCCGACGGCCACCACCGCTGGGCGACCTATCTGCGTCTCCGCACGGAGCACCCCTCCCCCGGCCCCTGGGACCACGGTCTGGTGCTCCTGGTCGACACGGCCCGCTACCCCTTGCGCGTCCGCGCGATCCACCGGCTTCTGCACAAGATGCCCGTACCGGCGGCGCTGGCCGCCGCCGCGGAGCACTTCCGCATACGCCGCCTGGACGTCCCGCTGCCGGAGGCGCTGAACGCGCTGGCCGACGCGGCCGGGACCGGCAACGCCTTCCTCCTCGCCGGCGACGGCGCCTTCCATCTCCTCGACCGGCCGGACCCGGCTCTCCTGGCCCGTACGGTGCCCGCCGACCGCCCGCCGGCGTGGCGCACCCTGGACGCCACGGTCCTGCACGCCGCGCTCCTGGACCACGTCTGGGGCGTCCCCGAGGACTCGCCGGAGCACATCGCGTACATCCACGACACGGCGGCCACCGTGGAGAAGGCCGAACGTGACGGCGGGACCGCGGTCCTGCTGCATCCCGTCCGCGAGGACGTCGTACGCGATCTGGCCCGGCAGGGCGTCACCATGCCCCGCAAGTCGACGTCGTTCGGTCCGAAACCGGCGTCGGGTCTGGTCCTGAGGACCCTGGAACTCCGAGAACGACTCTGAACGAACGAGAGGGCGGACCCGGTAGCGGGTCCGCCCTCTCTCACACCCGGCCGTGGCCGTCAGTCGTCGCCGTCGCTCCGCCGACGCGCGTCGACGTCGACCTCGGCGTCGTCCTGGTCCTCGTCCTCGTCCTCGTCCTCGGCAGCGGTACCGGTGGCGAGCCGGGGCTCGTCCTGGTCGTCCTGGCCGTCCCCGTCGAGGGCGTCGACGAACTCGATACCGTCCAGCTCGGCGAGCCGGTCGGAGGCGTCGGTGCTGCCGTCCCGGTCGGCCTCGACGGCCTTGGCGAACCACTCGCGCGCCTCACTCCGCCGCTGCGCGGCGAGGAGGGCGTCGGCGTACGCGTAACGCAGGCGCGCGGTCCACGGCTGCACGGAGTTCGAGGCGAGTTCGGGGCTCTGCAGGGTCACGATGGCCGCGTCGAGCTGCCCCATGTCCCGCCGGGCGCCGGCCGCCACGAGCCGCATCTCGACCTGCCCGGCCTTGTCCAGCTTGTGCACCTCGGGCGCCCCGGCCATGTCCAGCGCCTTCTCCGGCCGTCCCAGACCACGCTCACAGTCGGCCATCACCGGCCACAGGTCGGTGTTCCCGGTCATGCGCCGCGCGGCCCGGAACTCGGCGAGGGCCTCGCCGTACTTCTGGTTGGCGTACGCGGCGAACCCGGCTGCCTCCCGTACGGCGGCGACGCGCGAGGCCAGGCGCAGGGCCACCCTGGAGTAGCCGTACGCGCCCTCGGGGTCCTCGTCGATGAGCCTGGCGACCATCACCAGGTTGCGGGCGACGTCCTCGGCGAGCGTCTTCGGCAGGCTCTGGAGCTCCTGCCGTACGTCCTTGTCGATCTCCTCCCCCGTGACGTCCTCGGGAATGGGCAGCCGCTTGATCGGCTCCCGGTCCCGATCCCGCTCCTCGCGGAAACGCCCACCAGCGCCACGCCGGGCGTCGTCCCGCCCACGGAAGCCTCCGGGCCGGCCGCCACGGTCGTCGCGACCTCCACGCCCCCGGAACCCGCCGCGGTCGCCCCGGTCGCCCCGGTCACCCCGGTCGTCCCGGCGGAACCCGCCGCGCCCCGGCCGGTCCCCGCGGTCGTCACGTCGGAACCCACCCCGCTCACCGTCGCGACGGTCATCGCGCCGGTCATCGCGCCGGTCATCCCTACGGTCGTCGCGACGGTCGAAGCGCTCGCGGGAACCACCGCGGTCGTCATGCCGCCGAAAGCCACTGCGTTCACCACGGTCACCGCGGTCGCCCCGGTCGTCACGGCGGAAGTCCCGGTCACGGTCGTCGCGTCGGAAACCACGGTCGCGATCGTCCCTACGGAAGTCCCTGTCACGATCGCGGTCACGATCGTCACGACGGAACCCACCCCGGTCACGGTCGTCGCGACGGAAACCGCCCCGGTCACCACGATCACCACGGTCGTCGCGCCGGAAACCGCCCCGGTCACCACGATCACCACGGTCATCGCGACGGAAACCGCCCCGGTCATCACGATCGTCGCGGCGGTACGCGGGACGACCACCACGATCGTTCTCACGTCGGTCATCGCGCCCATCGCGACGGTCATCGCGGCGGCCGTAACCGCCGCGGCTCTCCTCGCGCCGGAAACCACCCCGGTCGCTGTCCCGACGGTCGTCCCGCCGGCCGTAACCGCCGTAACCACCACGGTCGTTGTCCCGGCGCGGGCCGCCGCGGTATCCGCCTCGGTCACCGCGGTCACCCCCGTCCCGGCGGCGCTGGTCGCGCTCCGGTCGCCCTTCAGGAGAGTTGGTGGACATCGGTGACTCCTGTCTTCGGTACCGCAGTAGTTCTCGCGCAGCCGGGTACCCGACGCGCTATTCGGAAAAACAAAAAGGACCCTTGGTCCCAGCTGAACGCTGGGACCAAGGGTCCTACAAAAATTGTTCGGCGGCGTCCTACTCTCCCACAGGGTCCCCCCTGCAGTACCATCGGCGCTGTAAGGCTTAGCTTCCGGGTTCGGAATGTAACCGG
>NZ_BMQK01000037.1 GCF_014648075.1 Streptomyces ruber
TTACATTCCGAACCCGGAAGCTAAGCCTTACAGCGCCGATGGTACTGCAGGGGGGACCCTGTGGGAGAGTAGGACGCCGCCGAACAATTTTTGAGAGGAATCCCCCGCACCTTCGGTGCGGGGGATTTCTGCGTTCAGGACTTATATCCCAGCACCTATCCCTTCCTTCACGACGGCTTCACCAGGCGGGCGTCGTACGCCAGGATCACCGCCTGCACCCGGTCCCGTGAGCCGGTCTTCGCGAGGATGCGGCCCACGTGTGTCTTCACCGTGGACTCCGCGAGGTGGAACCGCGCGGCGATCTCCGTATTCGTCAGGCCCTGGCCGATGGCCGTGAGGATCTCGCGTTCGCGGTCCGTGAGAGAGGTCAGGCGGGCGTCCTCGGCACGGGAGCGATCGTTGCCGGGCGGGAGATGGTCGACGTACGCGTCGAGAAGTCTGCGGGTGAGGCTCGGCGCCACCACCGCGTCGCCGGAGGCCACCGCGCGTATGCCCGACAGCAGCTCCTCCGGCAGCGCGTCCTTGACGAGGAAGCCCGAGGCACCGGCGCGCAGGCCGGCATACGCGTAGTCGTCGAGGTCGAAGGTGGTGAGGATCAGGACGCGGGTGCGTTTGCCCGAGGCCACGATGCGCCGTGTCGCCTCGATGCCGTCGAGGCCCGGCATGCGGATGTCCATCAGGACGACGTCCGGGTGGAGCCGGTCCACCATGCGTACCGCCTCGATGCCATGGGATGCCTCGCCGAGCAGCTCCATGTCGTCCTGGCTCTCGAGCAGCATGCGGAAGCCGAAGCGCTGCATAGGCTGGTCGTCGGCGATGAGTACGGTCGTCACGTGTCGGGGGTCCTGTTCTCCGGTTTTTCCGTGCCCGGGTCCTCGGATGCCGGGGGCAGACGCAGGTGAACGCGCCAGCCACCGCCGGCGGGCAGGGGCGCGGCCTCAAGTGTGCCGTCGTACAGCGCGGCTCGCTCGCGCATTCCGGTGATGCCGCGGCCCTCGGCACCGTCCCGGCCCGTCCCCGTGTCGGTGACCGTGACGGTGATGCCGTCGGGCGCGTAGGTCACGTCGACGGTTGCCGACGCTCCCTCGCCACCGTGCTTGAGCGTGTTCGTCAGGGCTTCCTGGACGACCCGGTAGACGGTGAGCTCCCGTCCCGCCGTCTGCGCGGGTGCGGTGCCCGTGACGGTCAGCCGGACCGGCAGGCCGGCGGAGCGCACGGACTCGGCCAGGGAGGCGAGGTCCGCCAGCCCGGGTTGCGGGGCGCGGGTGGGCTGGTCGTCCGTCTGCTGATCCTCGTGCTCCTCGCGCAGTACGCCGAGCAGCCGCCGTAGCTCCGACAGGGCCTGGCGGCTCGTCGTGCCGATGGCCTCCAGCGCCTGCACTCCCCGGTCCGGATTCTTCTGTGCGGCGTACGCGCCGCCGTCCGCGAGCGTGGTGATGACCGAGAGGTTGTGGCCGATGATGTCGTGCATCTCCCGCGCGATGCGGGCCCGTTCGGCCGCGGCCGCCAGCTGGGCCTGCTGGTCGCGCTCGACCTCCAGCCGGCGGGCGCGGTCCACCAGGGAGTCCGTGTACTCCTTGCGGGAGCGGACCGCGATGCCGAGGAGTGCCGTGAGGGCGAACACCCACAGGCCCGGGCCGAACTGCCAGTCCCAGGCGCTGTGCGGGTAGCGGACCGCGCCCGCCACGAGGGGCGCGAGAACCATCACGGCCGCCCAGCCCAGCGTCCGCATCGGCCGGCGCAGGGCGATGTTGAAGACCACGACGCCCTGCACCAGGGCCGCCTGGAGGATGGCGCCCGTCCACCCGTTCAGGGCGGAGAACGGCACGGTCATCAGCAGTGCCGTCAGGGGGCGGCTGCGGCGCCACAGCAGCGGGACGGTGAAGCCGAGGCTCATGCAGATGAGCAGCCAGTCCGGTACGTCCATGTTCTGTGCGGTGCGGCGCCACCCGCTGCTCGCGTAGTCCGTCAGGGCCGCGATCACAAAGAACGTGGTGAGGGCGAGGTCCCAGGCCCGCGGGTGGCGCTCGTCGACGGCGCGTACGCGCTGGAGCAGGCCCTGGAGGCGGGAGGTCAGCGGGTGGGGAGCGGTCACGGGATCATCCTCCTCGGTGTCTCGGGCGTGGCCGCGAGCCCCTCCCGGCCGTACGCCGTCACACGTCCCGGCGCTTGAGCAGCACACCGGCGAGTGCCACCGAACCCACCGCCCACAGGCACAACGCCAGCAGGGAGGCGGCCGGTGAGGGGAAGCCCGGTACGGCGTCGAGGGCGGAGACGTTGCCCGCCGCCTGCGCGGGGAAGTACTCGACGGCGGTGTCGACGGCGTCCAGCGGAATCATGCTCACGACCTCCGGAAGGATCATGACGCCGCCGACGAAGGCCCCGATGGCGCCCGCGACCGAGCGCAGCAGTGCGCCGAGCCCGAGGGCGAACACGGAGAGCGCGGTGACACCCGCCGCGGTGCCGGCCACCGCGCCGAGGACGTCCGGGTCCGTCAGAGGAGCCTCCTGGTCGGTGCCGGACAGCAGGATCTGGGTCAGCGGGTAGACGATCAGGCAGGTGACGAGGGTGAGCGGGAAGACGGCCGCCGTCAGGACCGCGGCCTTCGCCCACAGGACCGGCACCCGGCGCGGCACCGCGGTGAGCGTGGAGCGGATCATGCCGGTCGTGTACTCGCCCGCGGTGACCAGCACGCCCAGGACGGGGAGCGTGATGGCCGCGAGCTGGATGCCGGCGAGGCCGAGCTGGACCGGGTCGACGTGCTCGCGGCCGCCGGTGTCGTAGTTGGCGGCGACGATCAGGCCCAGGCCGACCATCGCGGCGGCCGAGGCGGACAAGGTGATCCAGGCCGATCGCAGGGACCAGAACTTGTGCCACTCGGAGCGCAGGACGCGGCCCGGGGTGACGGCGTACGCGGGCGTCGCGGTCGACGGGGAGGTTGCGGTCGTGGTCATGCCCGGGCTCCTTCCACGGTGGTGGCCACGGCGGTGGTCTCCAGGGTGGCGCTGTACTCGACCGAGTCCCGGGTCAGGTCCATGAAGGCCTGCTCCAGGGACGCGGTCTGCGGGGTGAGTTCGAAGAGGGGGATGCCGTGGGCGGCGGCCGTGCGGCCGATGTGCCGGGCGTCCGTGCCGCGCACGTCGAGCCGTTCGGCGCCGGCCGGGGTGACCTCGGTGTCCGGCCCGGCGAGCAGCGCGGCCAGCCGTGCCGCCTCGGGTGTGACGACCCGGACGCTCCCGGCGCCCGCCTCACGCACGAACGCGGCGACCGTCGTGTCCGCGAGCAGCCGTCCGCGGCCGATGACGACCAGGTGGTCGGCGGTGAGGGCCATCTCGCTCATCAGGTGGGACGAGACGAGGACGGTACGGCCCTCCGCGGCGAGGGACCGCAGAAGGGTGCGCACCCACAGCACGCCCTCCGGGTCGAGTCCGTTGACCGGCTCGTCGAGGATGACGGTCGCCGGGTCGCCGAGCAGCGCGGCCGCGATGCCGAGGCGCTGGCCCATGCCGAGGGAGAAGCCCTTCACGCGGCGGTGGGCGACCTCGGCGAGGCCGGTCAGCTCCAGGACGTGGGTGACGCGCCCGCGTGGGATGCCGTGGGTGAGGGCGAGCGCGAGCAGATGGTCGTACGCGCTGCGGCCGGGGTGGACCGAGCGGGCCTCCAGCAGGGCGCCGACCTCCGTCAGGGGTGCCGGGTGATCGGCGTACGCGCGGCCGCCCACCGTGGCGTGGCCGCGGGTGGGGGCGTCCAGGCCGAGGATCATGCGCATGGTCGTGGACTTGCCCGCGCCGTTCGGGCCGAGGAAGCCGGTGACCGTGCCGGGGCGGACCGTGAAGGTCAGGTCGTCGACGACTGTCCTGTCGCCGTAGCGCTTGGTGAGGTGGCGGATCGTCATCATGCCGTCGATGCTCGTCCGCGCGGGGGCGTGCGGCGTCGCACGGTGGCGGTATTTGAGGTGAGGGCTGTAGTACTCCGGTACTACGGTGGCGCCCATGGAGCTCAGGGATCTGCGCCAGGACACGTCCGGTGGCGTCGTCGTACGGGCCGTCCGGGCCGGGGAGTGGGAGCGGGCCAGGTGGCTGCGGCTGGAGGCGCTCCGGGATCCGGTGGCGGAGCTGGCGTTCCTGGAGGCGTACGACACGGCTGCCGCCAAGCCGGAGTCCCACTGGCGGGAGTGGACCGCCAGAGTGGCGGAGGGGGCGCGGGACCGGCGGCAGTTCATCGCCGAGACGGCCGGCGGGGAGTGGGCCGGCTCGGTGACCGTGCTGCGGGAGCCGGCCGGGGCGAGCGATCCGTTCCACGGGACGGTCGAGCGCGACCAGGCGCATGTCGTCGGGGTGTTCGTACGGCCGGAGTGGCGGGGTGACAAGGCGGGGGTGACCCGGGCGCTCTTCGACGCCGCGCTGGAGTGGGCCTGGCAGGCGGGCGTCGAGCGGGCACGGCTGTTCGTGCACGAGCGGAACACGCGCGCCGAGGCGTTCTACCGGAAGACCGGGTTCGTGGCCAGCGGGGTACGGGTGCCCGGACCCGTGGGAGTCGGGGGCGTCGAGCTGGAGTACGAGATGAAGCGGCCCGCCGGGGACTAGGCCGGCAGCTCGTACTGCGGCCACCTCGCCCGGCCCTGTTCCCGGGAGCGCATCAGGGCCAGCGTCGGCAGGCCGAGGTCCGCTCCGTTCGTCAGGAGCCCGGGGAGCTGGGGCAGCGGGGCCACGGCGGCGACGTCGTCCAGGACGAGGGCGAGTGGTGGGTCGAGGCGACCGGAGGATGACCGTTCGGCCATGCGCCGGCCGCGCTCGACCACGCTTGCGGCGAGGGCGGTGAGAAGGGGCATGGCCCCTGGATCCGCCCGGGGATCCTCGATGGGTTCCCCCACCACGTAAAGGGTTCCCCCTTCGTTGATGAAGGAATCCAAGGCGACGGAGTCCGTTCGGTTGGGAGTGCAGGCGTTGCGGACGTTGACCGTGAAGAGCGCGGAGAGGGCACGGGCCGTCAGCTCCTGGGCCATGTCGCGACGTTCGGGATGCGAGGTGAGCGCCGACTCCAGCTCGCCCGCCGTGCCCGACGCCGCCTTCGGGTGCGTCCGCAGGGCGCGTACCGCGTCCTGCACCTGCATGCCCTGTGCCCAGCGGTGGACGTGGCGGAAGGCGCGCCCGTCCACGGCGGCGGCGTGCAGGTAGCAGCGGAGGAGCGTTTCCGCGACGTCCGCGAGCGCCTGGTCCATCTTGGCGGTGGGGCGGACGGGGGCGAGGAGGGCCGCCGCCCGTGACGCCGCCGTCGCCTTGTCCTCGCAGCCGTGGGAGGGCGACCACTGGAGGCGGGCCGGGGTGTCGCACAGGTGCGAGGGGTCGTAGAGCAGGACCGGGCCCAGCTTGGCGCGGGCGTCCTTGGTGTCCGCCCACAGGCCGGGGCTGGAAGTGATGACCAGAGCGGGGCCCTCGGCGTCACGGAGGGCCTCGGCGGCGACGGGGTGGCGGGTCTCCGGGGAGCCCAGGACCACGGGGACGCGCGGGGCGGGCAGGGGGACGACGGGGCTCGCGGGAGCGGCCGCGGTCGTGTCGGCGCCCACGGGCGCCGGCGTGCCCGGTGGCGGCACGGGGACCGAGGCGGCGGCCGCGGTCACGGTGGCCGTGGTGACGGGCGGGGGTGGCGTCGCCCCGGGATCCTGCGGGGGTGGTACGGGCGTGGCTTTCGACAGCAGGTCCGGCTGCGGCTGGGACTGGTGCTCGTGTGGCTGTGGCTGTGGCTGTGGCTGTGGCTGTGGCTGGAACTGGGGCTGGGGCTGCGGCTGTGCGGCAGCCGTCGGGGGTACGGCCGCCGCACGTTCTGCCTTCCTCCGGGCCCGTACCGCCCGCCACCGTGCCACCGTCCCCACCACGAACACGGTCAGCACGGTCAGCACCATCAGCTGGCCGATGAGCAGCCCCCAGAACAGGCCGTACCCGGAGAGCTGGTCCGCGGGCGTGTCCGGCCAGGCGCCCGCGAGGTCGTCCGGGCGGCCGATGAGGTGGCGCATGGCCAGGGGCGTACGGGTGAACGCGACGCCGTCCGGCCAGCCGCCGTGGGTGAACAGGGCGGCGAGCCCCGTGGCCGTCCACACCAGCACGGTCATCCCGATCAGGAAGGCGATGAACCCGAGCAGCAGTCCGTCGGGGATGCCGCGCTGGTTGTTCTCCGCTCTCGTCCCGCTCACGCCACTCCCGCTCACGCCACCGTCGACTCGGAGGTACCGTCCAGTTCGAGATGTTGCTCCACGAACGCCGCCGCCCGTTCCTCGGCCTCCAGTTCGGCGGCGCGCATCGCGTCGTCCGCCAGCCGGTCGGTGGAGGACTCCGTCATCGCGCGGTCGGTGAAGACCAGGGGGCGTTCGGTCTCGGTCACGAGGTGCTTGACCACCTGGACATTGCCGTTGACGTCCCAGACCGCGATGCCGGGCGTGAGGGTGGGGATGATCTCCTGGGCCCAGCGGGGCAGGCCGAGCACACGGCCGGTCGCTCTTGCCTCGTCGGCCTTCTGGGCGTAGATCGTCCGTGTCGAGGCCATCTTGAGGATCGCGGCCGCCTCCTTGGCCGCCGCGCCGTCCACCACGTCGGACAGGTGGTGCACGACCGCGACGAAGGACAGGCCGAGCCGGCGGCCGAATTTCAGCAGGCGCTGGAAGAGCTGGGCCACGAACGGGCTGTTGATGATGTGCCAGGCCTCCTCGACCAGGAAGATGCGCTTCTTCCGGTCGGGGCGGATCCAGGTGTGCTCCAGCCACACGCCGACGATCGCCATGAGGATCGGCATGGCGATGGAGTTGCGGTCGATGTGGGAGAGGTCGAAGACGATGAGCGGGGCGTCGAGGTCGATGCCGACCGTCGTCGGGCCGTCGAACATGCCCCGCAGGTCACCGTCGACCAGGCGGTCCAGGACGAGGGCGACGTCCAGGCCCCAGGCCCGTACGTCGTCTATGGCCACGTTCATCGCCTCGGCCGACTCGGGCTCGGGGTGGCGCAGCTGTTCCACGATGTCGGTGAGGACCGGCTGGCGGTCGACGACCGTCTCGTTGACGTAGGCGTGCGCGACCTTGAGGGCGAAGCCGGACCGTTCGTCCAGGCCGTGGCCCAGGGCGACCTCGATGATCGTGCGGAGCAGCGCGAGCTGGCCGGTCGTGGTGATCGCCGGGTCGAGCGGGTTGAGGCGGATGCCCATGTTCAGGGCGGCCGTCGGGTCGAGGCGGATGGGGGTTATCCCCAGCTCCTCCGCGATGAGGTTCCACTCGCCGACGCCGTCCTCGCCCTGGGCGTCCAGGACGACGACCTGGCGGTCGCGGAAGCGGAGCTGGCGGAGCACGTACGTCTTCTCCAGCGCCGACTTGCCGTTGCCGGACTCGCCGAGGACCAGCCAGTGCGGGGCGGGGAGCTGCTGTCCGTACAGCTGGAAGGGGTCATAGATGTAGCCCTTCCCGGAGTACACCTCACGGCCGATGATCACGCCCGAGTCGCCGAGGCCGGGTGCGGCGGTCGGCAGGTAGACCGCCTGGGCCTGGCCGGTCGAGGTGCGCACCGGGAGTCTGGTCGTCTCGACCTTGCCGAACAGGAAGGACGTGAAGGTTTCCGTGAGGGCCGACAGCGGGTCCCGCATGGCACAGTCCTACCTTCGAATGCCGGTGGCGAACGGGAGGGTGTTGACGAAGGCGCGGTGGTGTTCTCTGTCGCACCACTCCAGCTTGAGGTACGACTTGCCGGCCGACGCCCTTATGGTCCGCTTGTCGCGGGCGAGGGCCTCCGGGGAGCGCGAGGAGACGGTGATGTAGCCGACCAGGTTGACACCGGCGGCGCCGCTCGCGAGGTCCTGGCCGCGCTGGTCGAGGCGGCTGTTGGAGGCGAGGTCGCGCGGGTCGACGGTGCGGTTCATCTTGGCGGCGCGGCTGGCCTCGGCCTCGTCGTTGGTCTTCTCGGTCAGCATGCGCTCGATGGCGATCTCGGTGGGTTCGAGGTCCATCGTGACGGCGACCGTGCGGATCACGTCGGGGGTGTGGACGAGCAGCGGGGCGAGGAAGTTCACGCCGACCGGGGTCATCGGCCACTCCTTGACCCAGGCGGTGGCGTGGCACCAGGGGGCGCGGGTGAGCGACTCGCGGGTCTTGGCCTGGAGGAACGTCGGCTCCCGCGCGTCCAGCTCGGCCGGCCAGGCGTTGCGCCGGGTCATGGCCTGGATGTGGTCGATGGGGTGGTCCGGGTCGTACATGGAGTGGATGAGGGAGGCGAGCCGGCCCTGGCCGAGCGGCTGCCGGACACGGATGTCGGCCTCCTGGAGGCGCGAGCAGATGTCGGTGAGCTCGCGGGCCATGACGACGGCGAGTCCGGCGTCCTTGTCGATGCGCCGGCCGCCCTGGGGGCGGATGGCGCGGGCCATGGCAGCGCCCTCGGCGGCGAGTTCGCGCGTGTAGTGCATGCAGGCGACGAGGTACGCACGGTGCTGCTCGCTGCTGGTGGAGACCATGGACTGGAGCTGGTCGTACGACTGCTGCAGCCACCCGGGGGCCCGGTCGTCGCCGCGCTGGGAGACGTCCTTGGCGTGGGCGTCCGGGTCGGCGGGGAGGGTGCGGGCCAGCATCTGGATGCGGGTGACGAAGCCGTCGCCGTTGGCCACGTGCTTGAGCAGCGTGCCGAAGCGGTCGACCAGGGCCTCCTGGTCCTCGGAGTCGCGCAGGCCGACGCCGGGGCCCTCGATCTCGATGGCGGCCGTGACGGTGCGCCGGTCGGCGTGGAGCAGGACGGCGATCTCGTCGGGGCCGAACGGCGCTGCCAGCCAGGTGATGCGGCCGATGCCCGGCGGGGGGCCGATCTCGACCTCGCGGCCGTCGAGCTGGGTGCCGGCCTCCATGGAGGCCGAACGGTACGTCGCGCCCTTGCGCAGGATGCGCTTGAAGCTTCGGTTGATCTCGAACCACCTGTAGAACGTCCGGCGCTTGTACGGCACGTACACGGCCGCCAGCGCGAGCAGCGGGAAGCCCATCAGCAGCACGATCCGCAGGGAGAGGACCGGGACGAGGAGCCCGCACATCATTCCGAGGAACGCGCCCGCGATGATAAGCACGATCTCGCCGGTCTCGCGATTGCGGCCGATCATCGCGTTCGGCCGGGCGCGGCCGATCAGGTACGTACGGCGGGGCGAGACCGGTGAGGACACATGGGAATCGGTCGTCATCGCCCGTCACCTCCCGTGCGGTTGCTGCTGGTGTTGCGGGATCCGGCGTGCGGGCTGGCGGCCGGGCTCGTACGCGGCGGGGGCGCGGCGGTGTTCCCGCCGCCTCCGCCCGACGGCGTACGGCTGCTGTGCGCGGCCACGCCCGAGGAGGCCGGGTTGGACGGACGGGGCGCGGAGGACCCGCCGCCGCCCCCGTTGTTGTCCGCCCGGGTGCTGTGGGTCTTGATGCCCTGGGCGACGAGGGTGGCGGGGGAGCTGATGACGGCGGCGGCCTTGCGCTCGGCGCCCTGCATGATGCGGTTGTTGCGGGAGCCGGCGATCTCGTCGCCGAAGCCCGGGACGAAGCGGTAGATCATCGCGGAGGCGAAGATCGCCAGCAGGATGATGGCGAGGCCGGAGACGACCGCCGAGAAGGCGTCCGGTCCCTCCTCGCCCGAGAGCGCGCCGGCCAGTCCGAGCACGATCACGATGACCGGCTTCACCAGGATCACCGCGATCATGATCCCGGCCCAGCGCCGTACGTGACCCCACAGGTTCTTGTCGACGAGGCCGGCGTAGACGACGGTGCCGAGCAGGGCGCCGACGTACAGCAGCGCGGCCCGGATGACCAGTTCCAGCCAGAGGACGCCGGCCGCGAGGATGGACACCAGCGACACCACGATCAGCATGATCGGTCCGCCGCCGATGTCCTCGCCCTTCTCCAGGGCGGCGGAGAAGTTGCCGAAGAAGGTGTCGGTCTTGTCGCCGGTAGCGCTGGCGAGCACGTCGGTGACGCTGTCGGTCGCCGAGACGATCGTGTACAGGATCAGCGGGGTGAACGCGGAGGCCAGCACCGTCAGCCAGAGGAAGCCGATGGCCTCGGAGATGGCGGTGGTCAGGGGCACCCCGCGGACGGCCCGCTTGGCCACCGCGAGCAGCCACAGGAGCAGCGTGAGGATGGTGGAGGCCGCGAAGACGACGGCGTACTGCTGGAGGAACGTCGCGTTGGTGAAGTCGACGTTCGCGGTCTCCTTGACGGCCTCGGACAGCTTGTCGACGGTCCAGGCGGCGGCCTCGGCGCAGCCCTTGGCGAGGGAGGAGAGGGGGTCGGCGGTGTCGGCTGTGATGCTGGGGGTGCCGCCGCCGTTCGTGAGGTTCTGGCCCCTCTCGCAGCGTGCCTTGGCTTCATCACCGATGATGAAGGCGCACTCGGTGCTCGACGGGCTTGGACTCGGGCTCGCGCTCGGGCTCGCGGGCGGCGTGGGCTCCGCGTAGGCGCGGGACGCCAGCACCACCAGTGCCGTCTGGACGGCCGCCACCGCTCCCGTGAGCCTGAGCGCGCGGTTCCCGCTACCGGGCATAGGTGAACCCTCCGTACTCCTCGACGGCCTTGCCGATCTCCTCGGAGGTGGCGGCCTTGTCGTCACCGGGGACCGGAGCGGGACCGTTCTGCTGCGTCTGTTCGGTGATCTTCCAGTCGCCGCCGGACCACTGCAGATCGAAGGTCCAGGTCTGCCAGGAGGTGGTGACGGGATCGGTGGTGCGTTCGCCGGACATGCCGATGAGGCTCATGCACCAGACCGCCACCTTCGCCGTGCCGTCCCGGTACTCCTGCACCGTTGTCCCCACGGGGACCACGCGGGAGACGAACGTGCTGCCGTCCGGCGCGTTGCCGTCGGCGTCGAGCCCGAGTCTGCCGAGGAACTCCGCCGAGTACGCGTCGTCCATGGGGCCCCGCAGCTCGGAGGCCGCCGCGGCGGTGTAGACGGTGTCCACGATCGCGTGCCGGGTGTCCTTCTTGAACATGCCGGTCGAGCCGAGCGTCACCGCGTAGTTGGCGGCGGCCGACTGCGCCCCCTGCTCGCTGTGCGCGAACCCGGTCGGGATGCCCGCCTTCTTGGCCGTCACCGGCTGTTCGCCCGATGCCGCCGTGGGGGCGCTCTCCAACCTGTCGCCGGCGGCCGTGGAGCCGCTCGCGGAATCGCCGCCTCCACGGTTGGCGAACGCGATGGCCGCGATCAGCAGCACCACCACACCCACCACCGTCACCAGGCCGCGCGAGGAGGAACGGCCGCGCCGCGCGCCCCCGTACGCGTCGTCGTGCGTCTCGGGCAGCCGGGTACGGGTCTGTCCCGTGCCGTCGTACGGTCCGCCGCCGTGTCCGTCACCGGCACTCATGTGTCGTACGCCCCCTCGACCTCGTACGGACCGTCCTGGTGAGCGGCCGGTGTGGCAGGGCGGCGTCCGGGAACCCGGGAGGGGCCGCGAGTACCGCCCCGTACCGGGACGCGTGGCAGCGCGACGGCAGCCGTGCTGGTTTCCGCGTGGGCGTGGTGTGGTGACTCGACATCAAAGGGACGCAACCTCAGCCGGTGGGCACGACGGACGGGTGGGGACAGGAGCGGAACCGGGCGTTCCCGGCCGGACGGGTGCGCGGGCTAGGGCCTGTTGTGAAAGTGCTGGTCACAGCCACTCGTTGATGGCTGCGACCAGCACGGTCGCTTGGTAGCGGACGGCGAGTTTGTCGTACCGG
>NZ_BMQK01000038.1:1919-5303 GCF_014648075.1 Streptomyces ruber
CGGTGCTGGTTGCTCATGGGTGGAACGTTGACTACTCGGCACGGATGGCTTGGATGGCTGCACTAGTACTGCTTCGGCGTGGAACGTGGAGGTCATCGGCTGACTGTGTCGGGCACGCTGTTGGGTGTCTGAGGGAATGAACTTCCTTCAGTTGCCGGCCCCAGTGAACTGCCGCTTCGGTGGTGGGTGATGGGTGGTTGGTCGTTGTTTGAGAACTGCACAGTGGACGCGAGCATCTGTGGCCAAGTTTTTAAGGGCGCACGGTGGATGCCTTGGCACCAGGAACCGATGAAGGACGTGGGAGGCCGCGATAGTCCCCGGGGAGTCGTCAACCAGGCTTTGATCCGGGGGTTTCCGAATGGGGAAACCCGGCAGTCGTCATGGGCTGTCACCCTTGCCTGAACACATAGGGCGAGTGGAGGGAACGCGGGGAAGTGAAACATCTCAGTACCCGCAGGAAGAGAAAACAACCGTGATTCCGGGAGTAGTGGCGAGCGAAACTGGATGAGGCCAAACCGTATGCGTGTGAGACCCGGCAGGGGTTGCGCATGCGGGGTTGTGGGATCTCTCTTCCACGGTCTGCCGGCCGTGGGACGAGTCAGAAACCGTTGATGTAGGCGAAGGACATGCGAAAGGTCCGGCGTAGAGGGTAAGACCCCCGTAGCTGAAACGTCAGCGGCTCGTTGGAGAGACACCCAAGTAGCACGGGGCCCGAGAAATCCCGTGTGAATCTGGCGGGACCACCCGCTAAGCCTAAATATTCCCTGGTGACCGATAGCGGATAGTACCGTGAGGGAATGGTGAAAAGTACCCCGGGAGGGGAGTGAAATAGTACCTGAAACCGTGTGCCTACAAGCCGTGGGAGCGTCGCACATCAGCTTGCTGGTGTGTCGTGACTGCGTGCCTTTTGAAGAATGAGCCTGCGAGTTAGCGGTGTGTAGCGAGGTTAACCCGTGTGGGGAAGCCGTAGCGAAAGCGAGTCCGAAGAGGGCGTTTGAGTTGCACGCTCTAGACCCGAAGCGGAGTGATCTAGCCATGGGCAGGCTGAAGCGGAGGTAAGACTTCGTGGAGGGCCGAACCCACCAGGGTTGAAAACCTGGGGGATGACCTGTGGTTAGGGGTGAAAGGCCAATCAAACTCCGTGATAGCTGGTTCTCCCCGAAATGCATTTAGGTGCAGCGTCGTGTGTTTCTTGCCGGAGGTAGAGCACTGGATAGGCGATGGGCCCTACCGGGTTACTGACCTTAGCCAAACTCCGAATGCCGGTAAGTGAGAGCGCGGCAGTGAGACTGTGGGGGATAAGCTCCATGGTCGAGAGGGAAACAGCCCAGAGCATCGACTAAGGCCCCTAAGCGTACGCTAAGTGGGAAAGGATGTGGAGTCGCAGAGACAACCAGGAGGTTGGCTTAGAAGCAGCCACCCTTGAAAGAGTGCGTAATAGCTCACTGGTCTAGTGATTCCGCGCCGACAATGTAGCGGGGCTCAAGCGTACCGCCGAAGTCGTGTCATTGCAGCATGAGGGCCAACGCCTGCTGTGATGGGTAGGGGAGCGTCGTCTGCCGGGTGAAGCAGCCGTGGAAGCGAGTTGTGGACGGTTGACGAGTGAGAATGCAGGCATGAGTAGCGATTCACACGTGGGAAACGTGTGCGCCGATTGACCAAGGGTTCCTGGGTCAAGCTGATCTGCCCAGGGTAAGTCGGGACCTAAGGCGAGGCCGACAGGCGTAGTCGATGGATAACCGGTTGATATTCCGGTACCCGCTGTGAAGCGTCAAACATCGAATCCAGTGATGCTAAGGCCGTGAAGCCGTTCCCTGCCGGTTTACCGTCAGGGAGAGTGGTGGAGCCGCTGACCCGAGCTGGTAGTAGGTGAGTGATGGGGTGACGCAGGAAGGTAGTCCATCCCGGGCGGTGGTTGTCCCGGGGTAAGGGTGTAGGCCGTGCGGTAGGTAAATCCGTCGCACTTGGGGCTGAGACCTGATGCCGAGCCGATTGTGGTGAAGTGGATGATCCTATGCTGTCGAGAAAAGCCTCTAGCGAGTTTCATGGCGGCCCGTACCCTAAACCGACTCAGGTGGTCTGGTAGAGAATACCGAGGCGTTCGGGTGAACTATGGTTAAGGAACTCGGCAAAATGCCCCCGTAACTTCGGGAGAAGGGGGGCCACGCCTGGTGACCGGATTTTCTCCGTGAGCTGGGGGTGGCCGCAGAGACCAGCGAGAAGCGACTGTTTACTAAAAACACAGGTCCGTGCGAAGCCGTAAGGCGATGTATACGGACTGACGCCTGCCCGGTGCTGGAACGTTAAGGGGACCGGTTAGTGCGCTTTCGGGCGTGCGAAGCTGAGAACTTAAGCGCCAGTAAACGGCGGTGGTAACTATAACCATCCTAAGGTAGCGAAATTCCTTGTCGGGTAAGTTCCGACCTGCACGAATGGCGTAACGACTTCTCGACTGTCTCAACCATAGGCCCGGTGAAATTGCACTACGAGTAAAGATGCTCGTTTCGCGCAGCAGGACGGAAAGACCCCGGGACCTTTACTACAGTTTGATATTGGTGTTCGGTTCGGCTTGTGTAGGATAGCTGGGAGACTGTGAAGCTCGCACGCCAGTGTGGGTGGAGTCGTCGTTGAAATACCAGTCTGGTCGTGCTGGATGTCTAACCTGGGTCCGTGATCCGGATCAGGGACAGTGTCTGATGGGTAGTTTAACTGGGGCGGTTGCCTCCTAAAGGGTAACGGAGGCGCCCAAAGGTTCCCTCAGCCTGGTTGGCAATCAGGTGGTGAGTGTAAGTGCACAAGGGAGCTTGACTGTGAGACCGACGGGTCGAGCAGGGACGAAAGTCGGGACTAGTGATCCGGCGGTGGCTTGTGGAAGCGCCGTCGCTCAACGGATAAAAGGTACCCCGGGGATAACAGGCTGATCTTCCCCAAGAGTCCATATCGACGGGATGGTTTGGCACCTCGATGTCGGCTCGTCGCATCCTGGGGCTGGAGTCGGTCCCAAGGGTTGGGCTGTTCGCCCATTAAAGCGGTACGCGAGCTGGGTTTAGAACGTCGTGAGACAGTTCGGTCCCTATCCGCTGTGCGCGTAGGAGTCTTGAGAAGGGCTGTCCCTAGTACGAGAGGACCGGGACGGACGAACCTCTGGTGTGCCAGTTGTTCTGCCAAGGGCATGGCTGGTTGGCTACGTTCGGGAGGGATAACCGCTGAAAGCATCTAAGCGGGAAGCCTGCTTCGAGATGAGGGCTCCCACCCACTTGATGGGGTAAGGCTCCCAGTAGACGACTGGGTTGATAGGCCGGATATGGAAGCCAGGTGACTGGTGGAGTTGACCGGTACTAATAGGCCGAGGGCTTGTCCTCAGTTGCTCGCGTCCACTGTGTT
>NZ_BMQK01000039.1 GCF_014648075.1 Streptomyces ruber
AGCTGGCAGAGGAGCTGGGCATCGAGCCCGGCCCGCAACTGCAGCACCTGCAACGAGCAGTGCTGAGTGCCGACCCCGCCCTGGCCCCGCCCGCCCCAACAACCGCTCTGTCAGGCCGCCTCGAGCCGTCGTGGGCGCCGTGCCTGCTGCCCAGCGATGCCGCCGGATTCACCGGCCGCGAATGGGAGCTGGCGTGGCTGGACCGGTTGACGGCCTCGGACGCGGCCTCCACCGCAGCGGTGGTCGGCCTGATCTCCGGCACTCCCGGGGTGGGTAAGACCGGCTTGGCCCTCCACTGGGCCCATCGGGCGCAGCAGAACTTCCCCGACGGGCAGTTGTATGTGAACCTGCGCGGCTACGATCCCGAGAAGCCGATGACCGCGGGAGAGGCGCTGGCCCGGCTGCTGGCCGCGCTCGGCCTGCGTGGCCAGGACGTTCCCTTGGACGTGGAGGAGCGGGCGGCCCGCTACCGCAGCGAGCTGTCAGGGCGGCGGATGCTGGTCGTGCTGGACAACGCAAACAGCGCCGGGCAGGTGCGGTCGCTGCTTCCCGGCACCGCTACCTGCGCGACCCTGGTGACCAGCCGCGACGCGCTGCCCGGCCTGGTGGCCCTGCACGGCGCCCACCGCCTGGTGCTGGACCTGCTGCCCGCCGATGACGCCCGTACCCTGCTCCGCCGGCTGATCGGTCCCCGAGTGGATGCCGAATCCCAGGCTGCCGCCACCCTCGCGGAGCTGTGCCAGCGACTACCGTTGACGCTGCGCCTGGCCGCCGAACTCGCCGCCGCCCGCCCCCACCACAGCCTGGCCGCCCTGGCCACCGAGCTGGCCGACCAGCATCGTCGACTGGACCTTCTCGACGCCGACGAGGACATCGGAGTCGGCGTGCGGGCAGTGTTCTCCTGGTCCTACCAGCGCCTGCCCGCCCCGGCAGCCCGTGCCTTCCGCCTGCTGGCCCTGCATCCCGGCACCGACTGGGACGCCTACGCCACCGCCGCCCTCACCGACACCGGACCCCATCCGGCTCGGCGCCTACTCGACCGGCTGGCTCGCGCCCACCTCATAGAGCCCACCGGTCCCGACCGGTACACCATGCACGACCTGCTGCGCGCCTACGCCGCCGAACTCGCCGCCACCACCGACCCGGAACCCGACCGTCAGGTCGCGCTGACCCGCCTGTTCGACCACTACCTCGCCACCGCCATCACCGCGACGGCCTTCCTCGGTCACTATTCCGGGAAATGGCGTCCCCGGCTCCTCCGGGCCGCACCGCTCTCGCGCGCCTCGCCGGTCGGCGATTCCGCTGGGGCGCGGGCCTGGCTGGATGCGGAACGCCCCAACCTCACCCTCGTCTGTGCCCACGCCGCCCGCCATGGCTGGCACGAGCACGCCCAGGACCTGGCCGCCATCCTCTTCCGCTATCTCGGCACCGGCGGACACTACGCCGACGCCCTGGCCATCCACACCCACGCCCACCAGGCCGCCCGCCGTCAGGGCGACCGCCATGGCGCAGCCTATGCACTGACCCACCTGAGTTCCATGTACTGGCGGCAGGGCCACTATCGGCAGGCGGTCGACCACGGCCGCAGGGCATTGGAGTCGTTCCGGCGGGTCGGCGACCGGTCCGGCGAGGCCCATGCGCTCCTCAACCTGTGCTTGGTGTACTGGCGGCAGGGCCACTATCGGCAGGCGGTCGACCACGGCCGCAGGGCATTGGAGTCGTTCCGGCGGGTCGGCGACCGGTCCGGCGAGGGTTATGCACGTCTCGGTCTGGGCCTGGTGCACTGGCGGCAGGGGGACTACGGGCGGGCTGTCGAGCAGTACCGCCGGGCCCTTGACCTCTTCCGGCGGCTGGGCGACCAGTCCGGCCGGGCCTACGCGCTGACCTGCCAAGGGCTGGTGGACTGGCGGCAGGGGGACCATGGGCGGGCTGTCGAGCAGCACCGCCGGGCCCTGGACCTCTTCCGGCGGCTGGGTGATCGGGCCGGCCAGGCAGAGGCACTCACCCACCTGGCTCTGGTGGACTGGCGGCAGGGGGACCATGGGCGGGCTGTCGAGCAGCACCGCCGGGCCCTGGACCTCTTCCAGCGGCTGGGCGACCAGGCCGGCCAGGCCTACACGCTGACTCACCTCGCTCTGGTCCACTGCCGGCAGGGAAATCGTCCGAGGGCCATGGAACAGCACCGCCGGGCCCTCGACCTCGCCCGGCAGACCGGCTACCGCGCAGTCGAGGCCGAGGCGCTCAACGGCCTCGGCGAAACCTTGCAGATGAGTGGTCAGGCGGTGCAAGCCCGCACCTGGCACGCCGACGCGCTGGCCATGGCCGAGGCGATCGGTGACCGATACGAACAGGCCCGCGCACACCAGGGCATCGCCGCCACACACCACACGACCAACGACCTCCACCTGGCCCGCCGCCACTGGCAAGACGCCTTGAGCCTCTACTGTGACCTCGGAGTGCCCGAAGCAGACACCATTCGTGCCCAACTGTCCGCACTCACCCACCAGAACATCAACCCACCTGCACCCCCGTGAGCAGAACAGCGCCCGCTCCGGCTCAGACTGTCCCCGAAGAAGAGCTGAGGGGCGTGTGGCGAAGGCGGCAGTTCGGTATCTGGCGTGGGGAATGTCGCGGCGGGTAGGTCCGGCGCCCAGCGGACGGCGGTCGGTCATTGCCCGATTCTCGCCGTTTTCACCCGGTTCATCCTCGACGGCCGTGCCCCGTGAATCCCGTACACAGGCGCGCGTGTAGGGCCGGCCGCCGGTTTCATGTCCGAGGAGCTCCCCGGACCGTGCGAGGTGAACCCCGTCAGAGGTTTTTCTTCACCGCCCCGGCACACGCCCCGGCGGGGCCCAGGGCGCGAGCGTGTCGTGCGCGTGCGAGGTGGTGAGCTCCCGGCGCCCGCCACGCGGCGGTGATGGCCGCCGGTGTCTGGTAGCCCGTCAGCAGCGTGATCAGACCGCGGCCCTTCGGCGTCAGGGCCCGTTCGAACGCCGGAAAGATTTCCAGGAGCTGGGCATGCAGCCGGTTGAGCTGCCGGGTGCGGTCGCTGACCAGGTCGGTGCGGCGTCCGATCAGTGTCCGCAGGTCGATGGCGACCTCGTCGCCGGGACGCAGCAGGCCCAGGTCGCGGCGCATGCGGGCTTGGTCGGCGATGACGCGGGCGTCCCGGGCGTCTGTCTTGCCCTGGCCGCGGTAGCCGGCCGCGACGTGGTGGACGGCCAGGCCGGTGAGGCAGGCCATCGGCTGGCCCCGGGCGAGCAGCAGCCCGATCAGCAGGGCCGCGCTGCCGTGGGTGGTATCCATCGCGCACAGTACTTCGCCGTGGCCGGTAAGCGCGTACACATCCCGGGGCAGCTGCAGCAGCTCGGCCTCGTCGTTACGCACGCGTCGGGACAGCAGCCGGGTCCCGTGCGCGTCGAGCGCCACGCAGTGGTGATGCCTCTTGCCGATGTCAACTCCGGCCCAAATCTCGAACATGGTCACCCCCGCCAGCTGGTCGTGTTCAGATGCCACGGACGGTCTCACCGGCGTTGTTCTACAGAGCGATCAAGTCGCGTATCCCCACCAGCAGTTCAGACCGTCACGGAGCTCGGGGCGGCCAAGTGTCAGGAGCCATCGAACGGCGACAGGCACTGAGCCATACCCTCAGCTGCCGGGCCCCTCCGATCCTACGAACGACCGGTCGTGGGGCCGCACTAGAACGGTAGGACAGGCACTCACGCCGAAGCCTCCAAGCACCCGCCGCGAACGACGACCTCTGGTCGACCACCGGCTACGAAGAGATTTTGTATGAGCCGAGAGCTACACCCATCCGCGACCGCGGCTGCTCACTGCTCCGCGATCGTCTGTTGGAACGCCGGGGCCGTCTCATCGTCGCCGGCCGCGACGTCTACGAGGCCTTCCTCAGCCTCGCCGCCTGTTTGATCACCTACCAGCACGTCCAACGCTTTCGTCAGGGCTGGCTATGTTGTACGAATAGTAGGAAGCACGGTACCGCGCTGCCCAGTTGGAGCGTACGAGATGGTGCCAGCCGGGGGAGTGAACAACCTTCCCGTGCCACTGACGACCTTCGTGGGCCGCCAGCGGGAGGTCGCCGAAATCTGCGCCCGACTGGAGCGGACCCGGTTGGTCACGCTGACCGGAGCCGGCGGAGTCGGCAAGAGCCGGCTCACCCTTGAGGTGGCCACAAGGACGGCGGCACACCGTCGTGACGGAGTGCGGTTCGTGGAACTGGCTGGCTTGACCGAGCCTCAGCTGGTAGCCAATGCCGTCGCGGCTGTCTTGGACGTGCCGGAGCACCCGGAACGAGCGTTGCCGGACATCCTGGCGGAACAGCTCCGCGAGGCGGACCTGCTGCTCTTCCTAGACGGCTGTGAACATCTGCTGAAGCCGATGGCCCAGCTGGTGCACATGTGGCTGACCGCTTCTCGAGGGCTTCGGATTCTGACCACGAGCAGGGAGCGCCTCGGCATTCGCGGGGAGATCCTGTGGCCGGTTACGGGACTGGCCGCTCCCCCCGAGCATGTCGAGGGAATCGAGGTCGAGGGTTTCGAGGCGGTGCGAGCGTTTCTGGAGCGGGCCGCAGCGGTCGATCCCGGCTTTCGCCTGACGGCGTCCACCGCGACGGCGGTGGGCGCGAGGACCGGGCCACCTTCAGCCGCCGGCACAGCAGAGCGACAGTATGGGTGGTCCTCTCCGCCTCGATGAACGCGTACACCGCGCTCATCGATCGCTCTCCTTCGCGAAGAAGACCGCCGCTTTTCGCAGCACCTCGATCGTCTCGGCCTGC
>NZ_BMQK01000040.1 GCF_014648075.1 Streptomyces ruber
CGAGAACACGAACGCCGTACGGCCCTGGGAGCGCACCCCGGTGACCACCCCGGCCGCCGGCGCACCCTCGGCCAGCGACCGCAGCCCCGCGAGCAGTTCCTCCCGGGTCCCACCGACCACCGTCGCCGTGTTCTCGTGCACGGTGCGGGTGGTGACCAGGGAGAGGCCGATGTCGGCGACGGTCGCGTCGGTCCGTGCCTCGGCGTACGCGGCCAGCCGGGCGGCCTGTGCGCGCAGGGCCTCCTCGGTCCTGGCGGAGACCGTCCAGGGCACCACGGGCAGCGTGCGGTCCGCGGGCGGGCGTTCCTCGGCGGCCCGCACGTCCTCGGGCGCGGGCTCCTCGAGGATGACGTGGGCGTTGGTGCCGCTCACGCCGAACGCGGAGACGGCGGCGCGCCGGGGGCCGTCCGGGCGCCCGGGCCACGGCCGGGCCTCGGTGAGCAGCTCGACGGCGCCGGCCGACCAGTCGACCATCGGGGTCGGCTCGGTGACGTGCAGGGTCTTGGGCAGGACGCCGTGCCGCATGGCCTGCACCATCTTGATCACGCCGCCGACGCCGGCGGCCGCGACGGTGTGCCCGATGTTGGACTTCAGCGAGCCCAGCAGCAGCGGCTTCTCGCGCTTCTGGCCGTAGGTGGCCAGCAGGGCCTGGGCCTCGATCGGGTCGCCGAGCCGGGTGCCGGTGCCGTGCGCCTCCACCGCGTCCACGTCGGCGGCCGTCAGCCCCGCGCTCGCGAGCGCCTGCCGGATCACCCGCTCCTGGGACGGGCCGTTCGGGGCCGTCAGACCGTTGCTCGCACCGTCCTGGTTCACCGCCGAACCGCGCACCACGGCCAGCACCCGGTGCCCGTTCCTCCGGGCGTCGGAGAGCTTCTCGACCACGAGCAGGCCGACGCCCTCCGACCAGGCGGTGCCGTCGGCCGTCGCGGAGAACGACTTTATGCGGCCGTCGGGGGCGAGCCCCTTCTGCCGGGAGAAGTCCACGAAACCGCCGGGGGTCGCGGTGACGGTGGCACCGCCCGCCAGGGCGAGCGTCGACTCGCCGCGGCGCACCGACTCCACCGCGAGGTGCAGGGCCACCAGCGACGACGAGCACGCCGTGTCCAAGGAGAGCGCGGGCCCCTCCAGACCGAGGGTGTACGCGATCCGGCCGGAGGCGACGCTGCTGAGCTTGCCGGTCATCAGGTAGCCCTCGAACTCCTCGGGCCCGTACAGCCCGAGGTAGCTCTGCTCCACCACGCCCGCGAAGACGCCGGTCCGGGAGCCCTTCAGCGTGGCGGGGTCGATGCCGGCGTCCTCCAGCGCCTCCCAGGCCGTCTCCAGGAGCACCCGCTGCTGGGGGTCGGTCGCCAGCGCCTCGCGCGGGGAGATGCCGAAGAAGCCGGCGTCGAACAGTGCGGCGCCGTCGAGGAACCCGGCCTCGCGGGCGTAGGAGGTGCCGGGCTCCTGCGGGTCGGGGCTGTAGAGGGCCGTCAGGTCCCAGCCGCGGTCGGTGGGGAACGGGGTGATCGCGTCCGTGCCGTCCGCGACCACGCGCCACAGCTCGTCGGGCGAGGTGACCCCGCCCGGGAACCGGCACGCCATGCCCACGATCGCCACGGGCTCCCCGCGGGACGTCTCCAGCTCGGTGATCCGCTCACGTGCCTTCTGCAGATCGGCCGTCACCCACTTCAGGTACTCGACCAGCTTCTGCTCTCGGTCCTGGGCCTGCTTGTGTTCGTCGGGGCTGTCTGCGGACATGCGGAATCAGTCTCTCCTCGGTACGGCGTGCTGCCGGGGCTTCGGTGGGGGCGGTGCGCCGGACGGTCAGCCCGCCGCGCGGCCGAGCTGGGTGTCGATGAAGGCGAAGATCTCGTCCGCGGAGGCGGAGGCGATCGGGTCGGGTGCGGCGGTGGCGTCCGTGGCCGTGGCCGTGCTCGCGGGAGCGCTGACCTTGGCCAGGAGGGTCTGCAGGCGGACGGAGACGCCGGCGCGGGACTCGTCGTCCGCCAGCCGCGCCAGCGACGCCTCCAGCCGGTCGAGTTCCTCGTGGACGTGGTCGGCCGGGTCGACGGGGCCGGGAGCCGCCTCGGCCCGCAGGTACGCGGCGAGGGCGGCCGGGGTCGGGTGGTCGAAGACCAGGGTGGCGGGCAGCCGCACGCCGGTCGCCGCGCCCAGCCGGTTGCGCAGCTCGACACCGGTCAGGGAGTCGAAGCCGAGCTCCTGGAAGGGCCGCCCGGGCGCGATGCCGGCCGGGCTCGCGTGGCCCAGGACGGCCGCGACCGTGGTGGTGACGAGCTCCAGCAGGTACCGCTCCTGCTGCTCCTCCGTCAGCCCGGCCAGCTGCTCGGCGAGGGACGGCGCGCCGGTGTCCTCCGCCGTGGTGCCGTCCTCCGCGCGCGGGCCCGCGGTCGCCGTGGGCGCGAGCGGGGAGGCCACCAGCGCGGGCACGCCCGAGGCCACGCCCCGGTCGAACAGGGCCAGCCCCTCCGCGTCGTCGATCGTCCGGAACCCGTCGCGGGCGAACCGGTTGAGGTCCTGGTCGCTCAGGCCCGCGTTCAGGCCGCGGTCGCGCCACAGGCCCCAGGCGAGGGACGTGGCGGGCAGCCCGTGGGCCGCCCGGTGGCGGGCCAGCGCGTCGAGGAAGGCGTTCGCTGCGGCGTAGTTGGACTGGCCGGGCGCGCCGAACACCCCGGCCGTGGAGGAGAAGAGCACGAACGCCCGCAGGTCCAGCTCGCGGGTCAGCTCGTGCAGGTGCCAGGCCGCGTCGGCCTTCGGCCCCAGCACGGTCCGCAGCCGGCCGGGGTGCTGTTCGGCGAGGAGGGCGTTGTCGAGGACGCCGGCCGCGTGCACGACGGCGGTCAGCGGGTGCTCGCCGGGGACGCGGGCGAGGACGTCGGCCAGGGCCCGCCGGTCGGAGACGTCGCAGGACTCGACCGTGACCGTGGCGCCGTGTCCGGTCAGCTCGGTGACCAGGTCCGACGCGCCCTCGGCCCGTTCGCCGCGCCGGCTGACCAGGAGCAGGTGCCGCACCCCGCGCTCGGCCACCAGGTGCCGGGCCAGCACACCGCCGAGCGCGCCGGTGCCGCCGGTGATCAGCACCGTACCGTCGGGGTCCCACGGGGAGCCGGCCGCCGGCGCGGTGCCGGTCACGGGGGTCAGCCGCGGGAGCAGCACGCGGTTCTCGCGTACCGCCGCCCGGGGGTGTCCGGCGGCCACCACGGCGGACAGCGTCGGCTCCGTCACGGACGGCGCGTCGAGGAGGACGATCCGGCCGGGCGCCTCGGACTGCGCCGAGCCGAGCAGTCCCCAGGCCGCGGCGGCGCCCAGGCCGGTGACGTCGTCGCCGTCGGCCGCCGCGACGGCGCCCGAGGTGAGGACCACCAGCCGGACGTCCGCGAGGCGTTCGTCGGCCAGCCACTGCCGGGTCAGCTCCAGTGCGTGCAGCGGGCCGTCGGACCATTCGTCCGGGGCGGAGGCGGCCGGGAAGGGGGCGAGGACGGCGTCGACGCGGGTGCCGGCCGCGACGGCGGCGGCGAGCTCGGCGACGGTGGTGCAGCGGATGGCGCCGGCCGGCTCGGGTCCGCCGGCCGTACCGGCCGGGGCGAGGACCGCCCAGTGCGGGAGCTCCTGCGGGACCGGCAGCTCGGCGGGCTCCCAGGTCTGCCGGAAGAGCGCCTGCTCGGCGGCTGCCGGGGCGGGGGTCTCGGGCCACAGCCAGAAGTGGTCGCGCTGGAAGGCGTAGGTGGGGAGGTCGACCGTGCCGGCCCCGGTGGGGGCGAAGAACGCCGTCCAGTCCACCGCCGTGCCCCGGCAGTGCAGGGCGGCGAGCGCGGCGGTCAGCGCCTCGGCCTCGGGACGTCCGCCGCGCACGGCGGGTACGGCGTGGGTGGCGTCGGGGTCCGCGGCGGACTGTGCCACGAGGCCGCTGAGCACCGCGCCCGGGCCCACCTCCAGCAGTGTGCCGGCGCCCTCGGACTCCAGGGTGCGGACGGCGTCGGCGAACCGGACGGCGCCCCGCACCTGCTCGGCCCAGTAGTCTGCGGTCCGCAGCTCGTCCCCGGTGGCGGGGCGGCCGGTCAGGGTGGAGACGACGGAGATCTCCGGGGCGGCGAAGGTGATCTCCTTCGCCGCCGTGCGGAACTCCTCCAGCATCCCGTCCATGTGCGGCGAGTGGAACGCGTGCGACACCCTCAGCCGGCTCGTGCGGCGGCCCCGCTCCGCGAAGTGCGCGGCGATCTCCTCGACGGCCGTCCCGTCGCCCGACAGCACCACGGAGGACGGCCCGTTGACCGCCGCGACGGCGACCTCGGCCGTACGTCCCGCCAGCAGCGGGGCGACCTCCGACTCCGTCGCCTGGACCGCGACCATCGCCCCGCCGCTAGGCAGGCCCTGCATCAGCCGGGCCCGCGCCGCCACCAGCTTCACCGCGTCCGCCAGGTCCATGACGCCGGCGACGTGGGCGGCGGCGAGCTCGCCGATCGAGTGCCCGGCCAGCAGGTCGGGCCGTACCCCGAACGACTCCAGCAACCGGAACAACGCCACCTCGAACGCGAACAGAGCCGGCTGCG
>NZ_BMQK01000041.1 GCF_014648075.1 Streptomyces ruber
GGAAGTGGCGGATGCCGTCGATGCGGGCGGTTCTGTAAACGCGGCAGAAGGCCGCAGCCGCGCAGGTGAAGCAAGCGTCCCGGCCCGCCGACAGGGTGTGGACGCCGGCAAGAAGATCGTGGGCCGCAAGCGGCACATCGTCATCGACACGCTCGGCCTGCTGTTGGCGGTGCTGGTCACCGCGGCCAGCGTCCATGCCTCCGTCGCCGGCACCCACCCGCCCCACCAGGCCCGGCCTACGCAAGGCCTGAATGGACGGCGGCTACCACCAACACCTCGTCAAGCACGCGGCCACCCTCAGCATCAACATGGGAATCGTGCAACGTCCCCGCCGACCAGCGCAGCTCTTCCCAGCTGCCCCGCAGGTGGACGGTGGAGCGCACGCTCGGCTGGCTGATGTTCTGAAGCGCTGCGGGTTTATGGAGGCCCGACGGCCTGTGCCGGGTTGTGCCCTATGGCCTGGACGAAACTGCGGTTTCGGCACGCCTCGAGGGCCTTCGCTGCGCTGTGTGCGGTCAGCCGCTCGGCCGGGTCCTTGGCCAGCAGGCCGTCGATGAGCGCGCGCAGCGGGCCGGCGTGCCGCATTGGGGGTGGCTGGGCGGTGCGCACCTGCTCCAGCACCTCGTACGGCGTGGGGCCGCGGAAGGGCAGTCGGCCCTCCACCGCCTCGTACAGCGTCACGCCCAGTGCCCACAGATCCGCCGCGGGTGTCGCTTCCTGTGGCTGCGACCAAGGCGCCGCCAACTCGGGGGCCAGGTACTGCGGGGTGCCGACTGTTTGGGGCCCCTCGACGCCCGGTCCTGCGTCGGTGAGGGCGGCAAGGCCGAAGTCGATCAGCACTGCCCGGTCGTCGGGACGGAAGCAGACGTTGTGCGGCTTGATGTCCCGGTGCAGCACCCCGGCGGCGTGCACCGCTTGTATGCCTCGCAGTAATTCCCGTCCGATCTGTACCACCTGGAGCGCCGGCAGCCGGCCCCGCACGCGCAGCAGGTCTGCCAGCGAGTGCGAGCTGACCTGCTCCATTACGATCCAGACCTGGCCCTCGGCCTCGATCACGTCATGGACGGCGACCACGTGCTCGTGGCAGATGCGGGCAAGGGCCTGCGCCTCATGGTGCGCCCATTGCACCGCTTGTGCCTGCGGCTGCAGGTCCACCGTGCCACGGAAGGCCAGTGCCTTGAGCGCGACCGGGCGGCCGAGCCGATGGTCGTGGGCTTGCCACACAAAGCCCATGGCGCCGTGCCCCAGTGGCCGCTGCAGTTTGTAGCGCCCGTCGACCAGGCGGTGCGGCTCTTCCCTGGGATTTGTCCGTGGTGCCTCCAGCGTTTCCCGGTCGCGGGCCACTGGTGTGTTTCCCGTCCCGGCTCGGCCCTGCGGACCGAGGCTAAGGGCGTGATCGTCAGAGTCCTTCTCCGCTCCGGTGACCAGACCGCCGCAGAATTCGGCGGTCGTGGTCGGCGCGGCCGAGGTGACCGCCTGCCGACGCAGTAGGGCATTCACCCATTGCCGGGCATGGGTGGCTGCGGTGGGCTGGGCGAGCGCAGCACGAAACGCGGCGCGAGCGGCCGGCGGTTGTGTGGAGGTGGACAGGTGCCGAAAGGGCACGGTGTCGATGACGGTCACAATCAGCTCCTCAGAAGGGAGGTGCGCGGTGTGGTGGCTGCATCGAAAGGTGGTATCCGTAACGGTGCGGCGTGAGAACTGTGGGTAGTCCCCGGCGGCGGGATCCGCCGGGGATGGCGCCGTGTGCTGGCGAGGCCAGTCGGCCCGGCTAGGGGCAGATGCACAGATACTGAAGGAGGCGAAGACACAGACGCGGTGATCGCCGCTGCGATGTCGGCGGTGCACGTGCCTCAGGAGTCCCATATGGGGCCGCAGGCCGGAATCCCAAGGCGTTCCAGACCGTGAACCACCTGCCAGGTGACTTTCTTGTTCGCGACGCAGATGACGGCCTCCGCTCCGAAGGACCTGTACGCGGCGTACGCCAGTTGGACCATGTCGGGTTTGCCGTGTTCATCCGAATTCCAGATGGTCGCGTCGGGTTGGACGGCCAGGATTTCGTCGACCAGGGCGTCACCGTAGGTTTTGCGAGGGCTGCGGGTGACCCACACGAGGTGTGCCGGCACCTCATCGGCCAGCAGGTGAGCCAGCAGCGGACCGATGCCGCTGCCGGTGGCCACATAGACGACCCTCTTGAAGAGCTTCCTGACGTTGGCCATGCCGGCCGTGGGGACGCCTCGCACCCATACCTGCGACGGCGGATCGTCGATGAACTCACTGGTCCAGTCGCCGGCCCGGGAGATCACCATGCGATAACCACCTGGGGACAGCGTGGGAGCGGGGATGCTGGCGAAGGTGTGCCATCCCAGCAGCGGGTTACGGCTGATCGGCCTGACCGACCCGATGAAGGGGGTCACTCCATGGTCGAAGCGGACCAGCGCCACGTGTGAGGACGGCCGCTCGACGGTCACCGAGACCTTGCGTAAACGCAGCCACGGCAGCGCGGCGGCCGTTGTGGTCACCACGATCATCCAGATGGTGGGAGCCGTCAGCAACGCAGCGGCGGCCGAGGCCTCGCCTCGCCGGCTGCTCACGAACAGCACCGTGTTCGCCCAGACCAGCAGCAGCGCGGCCCATCCGCAGAACCGGTGCGTTATCTCGAAGCTGTCATGGGCGTGTGCCCGCAGCGGCGGCAACGCCATGATCACCATGACGATGAAGAGCGTCACCAGGGCGTACGAGATCACCACGTTGCCGATCGAGACACTGCCCGGGTCCTGCGCGACGCTGTAAGTGGCGGAACCTACGAAGATCAGGTACCAGAGTGTTCCCGACACCGCCGCACCGACGTGCAATCCGCCGAAGTGATAGACCTTCGCCAACGTCCACCGGAGCTTCAGCGGCCAGGTGGTGGGTGCCCGGGTAGCGAGCCGGCAGAGGAAGTTGATGACGTATTGCTGCCGGAAGATGATAGCTAGCGCGAAGTTGGCCTGGGCGATGGTCGCGATCGCCTCCAGTGCGGTGCTGCGACCGGACCACCACCCCCCACGGATGAACGCGTATCCGAGCAGCACCAGATTCGCCGTCACTACGGCGGCGATCAGGCGGTTGTACGGCATGAGACGGGGGTGCTTGAAAGCCCTCCGCACCAGAGTTGTGCTGGGCTGCTGCGAGCCGGCCGGCAGCTCGCCGACGACCGGCGCCTCGGCTTGGCCGAGCGGCAGAGGGCCGGGTCGCCCACGATGGGATGCGGCCGGGTTCTGCGAGGGGGATGAGGCGGTCAACGCGCTCTCCTCACGGTGTGGGAGTCCGCCGGCATACCGGCCGATACGAGAACTCCGCGGCTTCTGGGTCGCTACCGACGGTGGGCGGCGGCTCCTGCGCAAAGCTGTCGCAGCGCT
>NZ_BMQK01000042.1:0-1373 GCF_014648075.1 Streptomyces ruber
CGCAGGAAGGCGAGGACGGCGGGGTTGGAGGAGGACAGTTCGGTGTAGGAGCCGAGGCCGAAGGCGGGGTTCTGCTTGCGGATCTCGATCATGCGGCGGGTCCAGTGCAGCAGCGAGGAGGGCGAGGACATCGACGCCTCGACGTTGGTGACCTGGTAGCCGTAGACCGGGTCCATGATGGTGGGCAGGTAGAGGCGGCCGGGGTCGCAGGAGGAGAAGCCGGCGTTGCGGTCGGGGGTCCACTGCATCGGGGTGCGCACCGCGTCGCGGTCGCCGAGCCAGATGTTGTCGCCCATGCCGATCTCGTCGCCGTAGTAGAGGATCGGGGAGCCGGGCAGGGACAGCAGCAGCGCGGTGAAGAGCTCGATCTGGTTGCGGTCGTTGTCCAGCAGCGGGGCCAGCCGGCGGCGGATGCCGATGTTGGCGCGCATCCGCGGGTCCTTGGCGTACTCCGCGTACATGTAGTCGCGCTCTTCGTCGGTGACCATCTCGAGCGTGAGCTCGTCGTGGTTGCGCAGGAAGATGCCCCACTGGCAGCCCGAGGGGATCGCGGGGGTCTTGGCGAGGATCTCGGAGACGGGGTAGCGGGACTCGCGGCGCACGGCCATGAAGATGCGCGGCATGACGGGGAAGTGGAACGCCATGTGGCACTCGTCGCCGCCGGAGCGGTAGTCGCCGAAGTAGTCGACCACGTCCTCCGGCCACTGGTTCGCCTCGGCCAGCAGCACCGTGTCCGGGTAGTGGGCGTCGATCTCCTTGCGCACCCGCTTCAGGAACTCATGCGTTGCCGGAAGGTTTTCGCAGTTGGTTCCCTCCTCCTGGTAGAGGTACGGCACGGCGTCCAGCCGGAAGCCGTCGATGCCGAGGTCGAGCCAGAAGCGCAGGGCGGAGATCATCTCCTCCTGCACGGCCGGGTTCTCGTAGTTGAGGTCCGGCTGGTGGGAGAAGAAGCGGTGCCAGAAGTACTGCTTGCGGACGGGGTCGAAGGTCCAGTTGGAGGCCTCGGTGTCGACGAAGATGATCCTGGCGTCCTGGTACTGCTTGTCGTCGTCGGCCCAGACGTAGTAGTCGCCGTAGGGGCCGTCCGGGTCGTTGCGGGACTCCTGGAACCACGGGTGCTGGTCGCTGGTGTGGTTCATGACGAAGTCGATGATCACCCGCATGCCGCGCTGGTGGGCCGCGTCGACGAACTCCACGAAGTCGGCCAGGTCACCGAACTCGGGCAGGACGGCGGTGTAGTCGGAGACGTCGTAGCCGCCGTCGCGCAGCGGGGACTTGAAGAACGGCGGGAGCCACAGGCAGTCCACGCCCAGCCACTGCAGATAGTCCAGTTTGGCGGTGAGGCCCTTGAGGTCGCCGACCCCGTCGCCGTC
>NZ_BMQK01000042.1:1471-2587 GCF_014648075.1 Streptomyces ruber
GGCGGTCTCCCAGTCGCGGGGGCGGAGCTGGTACTTCTCGGAGTCGAGGTACTCCTCGCTGCCGGGCCTGGCGGGGGTGTTCTCGCACAGTTCGTAGCCGCTGTAGACGCCCCAGGCGGGGGAGAGGGTGGCGGCGAGGACGGCGCGGACCTCGAAGGCGGGGCGGCCGCCGTGCTGCAGGTAGGCGTGGAGGATGTCGGGGGTGTTGACGAAGAAGTTGGGCCGCATGCAGGCGGCCGCCTCGCCGGACAGCTCGGTGAGGTACTCCGTCAGCTCCTGCTTGGTGTTGCGCCAGGTGAAGTAGGTGTAGGACTGCTGGAAGCCGATCGCGGCCAGGGTGTGCATCATGGCCGGCCGGGTGAACGCCTCGGCCAGGAAGATCACGTCCGGGTCGGTGCGGGCGATGTCGGCCAGCACCCGCTCCCAGAAGACGACCGGTTTGGTGTGCGGGTTGTCCACCCGGAAGATCCGCACCCCGTGCGCCATCCAGTGCCGCAGCACCCGCAGCGTCTCGGCGACCAGGCCGTCCAGGTCGGCGTCGAAGGCGATGGGGTAGATGTCCTGGTACTTCTTGGGCGGGTTCTCCGCGTACGCGATGGAGCCGTCGGGGCGGTGGTGGAACCACTCCGGGTGCTTCTCCACCCAGGGGTGGTCCGGGGAGCACTGCAGCGCGAAGTCCAGGGCCACCTCCAGGCCCAGCCCGGCGGCGCGGGCCACGAAGCGGTCGAAGTCCTCCAGGGTGCCCAGGGCGGGGTGGACGGCGTCGTGGCCGCCCTCGGCGGAGCCGATCGCCCAGGGCACGCCGACGTCGTCGGGGCCGGCGGACAGGGTGTTGTTCGGGCCCTTGCGCCAGGTGTGCCCGATCGGGTGGATCGGCGGCAGGTAGACCACGTCGAAGCCCATCGCGGCGATCGCGTCCAGCCGCCGGGCGGCGGTGCGGAAGGTGCCGTGCGGCTCCTCGGGCGTGCCCTCCGAGCGGGGGAAGAACTCGTACCAGGACCCGTACAGCGCCCGCTCCCGCTCCACCACCAGCGGCAGCTCCGCCGAGGCGGTGACCAGCTCCCGCAGCGGATACCGGGCCAGCACCCCGTCCACCTCCGGCGCCAGCGCCGCCGC
>NZ_BMQK01000043.1 GCF_014648075.1 Streptomyces ruber
TCTCCGCCTCGATGAACGCGTACACCGCGCTCATCGATCGCTCTCCTTCGCGAAGAAGACCGCCGCTTTTCGCAGCACCTCGATCGTCTCGGCCTGCTCACGGGCCAGCCGACGCAGCCGGCGCAGCTCCTCCCGCTCGGCCGCCGTCAGCTCGCCCGGCGCCCCCTGACCACGGTCGGCCCGGTCCTGCCGGACCCAGTTCCGCAGCCCCTCGGCGCTGACCCCGAGCTCCCGGGCCACCTCGGTGACGGTCCTGCCGGAGGAGCGGACCAGCGCGACCGCGTCCCGCTTGAACTCCTCCGTGTACCGCCTGCTGCGGTTGCTCTTGCTTCCCACCTGGCACTACTTCCTCTGGAACCTCACGTTCCAGTTTCCAGGTGCCCAGCATCAAGGGGTGCCTCTGTGTCTCGTCAAGGGTGCGCGGCGGCTATTTGGGCTCGCCGTTCGTCGGACAGCATGACCCGCCAGACATGGTCGGCCAGCCGACGTTTCAGGCAGCGGCGGGCTTCCTTGGAGGTCTTTCCCTCGGCGAGTTTCCGCTGGTAGTAGGCGTGTCCGGGTGAGTCGGGCATGCGAATCTGCACCATGGCGATCGTGTGGAGGACGGAGTTGAGCTGCCGGTCCCCGCAGCGGGAGAGGCGGTGGCGGGACTTGTCGGCGCTGGCTATCTCCACCGGGGCGGTGCCGGTGTAGTTCGCGAAGGCGGCCGAGGTGGGAAAGCGGCTCGCCCGCCCGGCGCGGGCGAGCAACCGTGCTGCCAGCACCGGGCCGACGCCCGGAGTGTTCGTGAGCGTGCTGCCGGTGGCCGCCATGAGCGTCTGCAGGCTGGCGGTGTTCTCCGCGAGCCGTCGATCCACCTGCCGGACCTCGGTGACCAGGTCGCGCGCAAGGTCTTTGCGGACCCGCTCGACGGGACCGGCAGGCCGCACGGTCCGCAGCAGGGCCGCGGCCTGATCCGCCGACAGCTGCCGGGGAGCCCCGCCGGGCAGCAGGTCACGCAGGAGAACATGCAGCTGGTTGACGGCCCGGATGCGGGCCTGGGCGAGATTGCCCCGGCGCTCGTCCAGCAGTGCCAGCGCTGTGGCGTGATCTTCGGCCGCCACCTCCCGTGCGTCACCGTGCAGGCAGGCCACGGTCGCGGCGGCGGCCGCATCGATCTGGTCGTTCTTGCGCCCGCCTCCGCGGGAGAGTTCCCGCACCCGGCGGGTCGCCGTGGACGGCACGTCGACGACGCGTTCGCCGCGGGCTATGAGCCACTGGGCCAGGTGCCGGCCCAGTCCGTGAGCGTTCTCCACCGCCCACATGCGGTGTGGCCACTGCCGGGCCCACGCCGTCAGCCGGCGGTACTCCGGCAGGCTCGCTTCGATCGTCACCGACGCAAGAGCCCGGACGGCCTCAGGCTCCACGGCGGTGACCGTGTGGGTGGATTTGTGCGGATCGACGCCGAGCAGTATCACGGGCACTGCCCTCCCAGATCGGTACGACGGCAGGGGCGTCCGTGGCCGACACTCCGACTTCCGGTACCGGACCAGGCCGGGAACACGCCTCTGTCGAGTCAGGCCACGGTCGGACGCCGGTCCGGCGGCACACCCCTTGAGAGCCAGCCGGACGGCGGCAGAAGCTTCACGAGCCATCCGGTCCGGCGTCCTACGGAGACGCTACGGGCGGCCAACCCGACGTGCTCCGCTACCGGCACATACAAGTCGGAAGCTTCAC
>NZ_BMQK01000044.1 GCF_014648075.1 Streptomyces ruber
CACCGCCCCACTGACCGCGACCACGGGAGCCCCCCTTTGGCCATGCCGCCCTCTGTTTTCCGAAACAGCACCGCCACGACGACCAAGCACATCTTCGTCACCGGGGGTGTCGCCTCCTCGCTCGGCAAGGGTCTCACCGCCTCCAGCCTCGGCATGCTGCTCAAGGCGCGGGGTCTGCGGGTCGTGATGCAGAAGCTCGACCCGTACCTGAACGTCGACCCCGGCACGATGAACCCCTTCCAGCACGGTGAGGTGTTCGTCACCAACGACGGCGCCGAGACCGACCTCGACATCGGCCACTACGAGCGCTTCCTCGACCGCGACCTCGACGGCTCCGCCAACGTCACCACCGGCCAGGTGTACTCCACGGTCATCGCCAAGGAGCGCCGCGGCGAGTACCTGGGCGACACCGTGCAGGTCATCCCGCACATCACCAACGAGATCAAGCACCGCATCCGCCGGATGGCGTCCGACGCGGTGGACGTGGTGATCACCGAGGTGGGCGGCACGGTCGGGGACATCGAGTCGCTGCCGTTCCTGGAGACCGTGCGCCAGGTGCGGCACGAGGTCGGCCGTGACAACGTGTTCGTGGTGCACATCTCCCTCCTGCCCTATATCGGACCTTCCGGTGAACTGAAGACGAAGCCGACACAGCACTCGGTTGCGGCGCTGCGCAACATCGGTATCCAGCCGGACGCCATCGTGCTGCGCTGCGACCGCGAGGTGCCCACCGCGATCAAGCGGAAGATCTCGCTGATGTGCGACGTCGACGAGGCCGCCGTGGTCGCCTGCCCGGACGCCCCGTCGATCTACGACATCCCCAAGGTGGTGCACGGCGAGGGCCTGGACGCCTACGTCGTGCGCAAGCTGGACCTGCCCTTCCGCGACGTGGACTGGAGCACCTGGGACGACCTGCTGGACCGGGTCCACCACCCGCGGCACGAGATCACCATGGCGCTGGTCGGCAAGTACATCGACCTGCCCGACGCCTATCTGTCGGTCACCGAGGCGCTGCGCGCCGGCGGCTTCGCCAACCGGGCCCGCGTGAAGATCAAGTGGGTGGCCTCCGACGACTGCAGGACCCCGGCGGGCGCGGCCCGGCAGCTCGGCGACGCGGACGCGGTCTGCATCCCCGGCGGCTTCGGCGACCGCGGGGTGGCCGGCAAGGTCGGCGCGATCCAGTACGCCCGCGAGAACGGGATCCCGCTGCTCGGCCTCTGCCTGGGCCTGCAGTGCATCGTGATCGAGGCCGCGCGGAACCTGGCCGGCATCCCGGACGCCAACTCCACCGAGTTCGACTCCGCCACCGCCCACCCGGTGATCTCCACCATGGCCGAGCAGCTCGACATCGTCGCCGGCGAGGGCGACATGGGCGGCACCATGCGGCTCGGCATGTACCCGGCGAAGCTGGCCGAGGGCTCGATCGTGCGCGAGGTGTACGACGGCAAGGAGTACGTCGAGGAGCGGCACCGGCACCGTTACGAGGTGAACAACGCGTACCGCGCGGAGCTGGAGAAGAAGGCGGGTCTGCAGTTCTCCGGCACCTCCCCGGACGGCAAGCTGGTCGAGTACGTCGAGTACCCGCGGGACGTCCACCCCTACCTGGTCGC
>NZ_BMQK01000046.1 GCF_014648075.1 Streptomyces ruber
GGGGGGTGCCTCTATGTCTTTGGTCAAGCGGGGCGTGGGGTTCTGGGTTCGTAGAAGGTGCCGTCGCGGAGCATCGCGAACAGCACGTTGATCCGTTGCCGGGCGAGCCGGAGGAGGGCCTGGGTGTGCGTCTTCCCTCGGGCCCGGCAGCGGTCGTAGTAGGTGCGGGAGGCGGGATCGTGCAGGGCGGCGAACGCGGACAGGAACATCGCCCGCTTGAGCTGCCGGTTGCCGCCTCGTGGGGCGTGTTCACCGTGGATCGAGGTGCCCGAGGACTTGGTGGTCGGGGCGAGGCCGGCGTAGGAGGCCAGGTGGGCGGCGGTGGGAAAGCTGGTGCCGTCGCCGACGGTGACCAGCAAGGTGGCGGCGGTCCTGGCGCCGACGCCGGGCAGCGACGTCAGGACCTTCGAAAGAGGGTGGTCCTCCAGCAGGGCGGTGATCTGCGCTGCGGTCGCCCGTCGCTGTTCGTGGACGGCGCCGAGCGAGCGGGCCAGGGAGGGGATCACGATGTCGAGCGTGCCGGTGCCCGGAACGACGACGGTCTGCTCGTCGAGGGCCTCGAAGATGTCGTCGACCAGCCGGTTGGCCATCCGGGGTGCCCTGGGCCGGATCACCTCGACGAGCCTGCGGCGGCCGGCTTTCCGCAGTGCGGCGGGGGACCCGTGGCGTTCCAGCAGCCAGGTGACGGCCTGGTGGTCGAGCCGGGGACCGAGGACCCGCTCCAGACTGGGGTGGAACTGGGTGAGCAGGCCGCGGATGCGGTTGCTGGTGCGGGTGGCCTCGGCCGCGAGGTCCTGGTCGAAGCCGACGAGAACGGTCAGCTCGGCGGTGATCTCGTCGGTCAGCTCCAGCGAGCGCAGAGCGTGCGGCATCGTGCGGGCCGCGTCGGCGATGACCGCGGCGTCTTTGGCGTCGGTCTTCGCCTCGCCCGGGTAGAGATCGGCGATTCGCCGCATGGCGAGTCCGGGCAGGTAGGCGACCTGGCAGCCCACGTCACGGGCGACGGTCAGGGGCAGGGCGCCGATCGAGGCGGGCTGGTCCACGATCACCAGGACGGTGCCGAACTTGGTCTTCAGCCCGGTGAAGACGTCCCGCAGCCTCGGCTCGGTGTTGGGCAGTTGCCTGTCGAACACCTTCTTTGCGGCCGGGGTGAGGCCGTGCCCGTGGTGGGCGCTCTTGCCGACGTCCAGGCCGAGGAAGACGCCTATCCCGTCGTTGTCGTTCACGCCGTCCTCCCGGACGCATGTCGTGTGTGCTGGCCTGGGCGTTGGCGTCGTGCGCGCATCCACGTTATGCAGACCTGCCGCCCGCAAGCGGCCAGGTGTTGCACCAGGCCAGGCGGTAGTCGGGCCTCTCATCAGCGTCTCCAACGGCGCCTCGCGGACCCGGTGACACCACCCCCCAGGTCATTGGTTCGACAGGGGGGAACAGTCATGCCGGGCCCGGAGGCCAGCGGCCCTCTTGCAGGACCGCGAAAAACATAACGGGGGG
>NZ_BMQK01000047.1 GCF_014648075.1 Streptomyces ruber
TACACGCTGCGGGTCGGTGATCTGCACCTGGACTACTCCAAGCATCTGGTCACCGACGAGACGCTGGCGCTGCTGCGGGAACTGGCGGCGGCGACGGACGTGTTCGGGCTGCGGGACGCGATGTTCCGCGGTGAGCGGATCAACATCACCGAGGACCGGGCGGTGCTGCACACCGCGCTGCGCGCGCCGCGGGACGCGGTGATCGAGGTCGACGGCGAGAACGTGGTGCCGAAGGTGCACGCGGTGCTGGACAGGATGGCCGCCTTCGCCGGGCAGATCCGCTCCGGCGAGTGGACCGGCCACACCGGCCGGCGCATCCGCAACATCGTCAACATCGGGATCGGCGGTTCCGACCTGGGCCCGGCGATGGCCTACGAGGCGCTGCGCGCCTACACCGACCGCTCGCTGACGGTGCGGTTCGTCTCCAACGTGGACGGCGCGGACCTGCACGAGGCGGTGCGCGACCTGGACGCGGCACAGACCCTGTTCATCGTCGCCTCCAAGACCTTCACCACCATCGAGACCATCACCAACGCCACCTCGGCCCGCACCTGGCTGCTGGAGCAGCTCGGGGCCGGGGACGAGGCGGTGGCCCGGCACTTCGTGGCGCTGTCGACGAACGCGGGCAAGGTCGCGGAGTTCGGCATCGACCCGGCGAACATGTTCGAGTTCTGGGACTGGGTGGGCGGCCGCTACTCCTACGACTCGGCGATCGGCCTGTCGCTGATGACCGCGATCGGGCCGGAGCGCTTCCGGGAGATGCTGGACGGCTTCCACACCGTGGACGAGCACTTCCGCACCGCCCCGGCGGAGGCGAACGCGCCGCTGCTGCTGGGCCTGCTGGGCATCTGGTACGGCTCGTTCTTCGGCGCGCAGGCGCACGCGGTGCTGCCCTACAGCCACTACCTGTCGAAGTTCACCGCCTATCTGCAGCAGCTGGACATGGAGTCCAACGGCAAGTCGGTGCAGCGCGACGGCACCCCGGTGGCCTGGCGGACCGGGCCGGTGGTGTGGGGCACCCCGGGCACCAACGGCCAGCACGCCTACTACCAGCTGCTGCACCAGGGCACCGGGCTGATCCCGGCCGACTTCCTGGGCTTCGCCCGCCCCGTGGACGACCTCGGCGAGCTCACGGCCGCCCAGCACGACCTGCTGATGGCCAACTTCTTCGCCCAGACCCAGGCGCTCGCCTTCGGCAAGACCGCCGACGAGGTCCGCGCCGAGGGGGTGCCGGAGGAACTGGTGGCGCACCGGACCTTCCGCGGCAACCGGCCCACCACCACCGTCCTGGCCCCGCAGCTCACCCCGTCGGTGCTGGGCCAGCTGATCGCGCTGTACGAGCACAAGGTGTTCGTCCAGGGCGCCGTCTGGAACATCGACTCCTTCGACCAGTGGGGCGTCGAACTCGGCAAGGTCCTCGCCAAACGCGTCGAACCCGCCCTCACCGA
>NZ_BMQK01000048.1 GCF_014648075.1 Streptomyces ruber
GTCGCCGCCGAACTTCTCCGCGACCGCGTCCGCGAGGACCAGTGCCACCATGGCCTCGGCGACGATGCCGGCCGCCGGCACGGCGCACACGTCGGAGCGCTGGTGGTGCGCCTGCGCCTCCTCGCCCGTGGCCACGTCCACCGTGCGCAGCGCGCGCGGCACGGTCGCGATCGGCTTCATCGCCGCCCGCACCCGCAGCAGCTCACCGGTGGTCAGCCCGCCCTCGGTGCCGCCGGAGCGGCCCGAGGCGCGCCGGATGCCCTCGTCCGTGGCGACGATCTCGTCGTGCGCCTTCGAGCCCGGCACCCGGGCCAGGTCGAAGCCGTCACCGACCTCCACGCCCTTGATCGCCTGAATGCCCATCAGCGCGGCCGCGAGGCGGGCGTCCAGCCGGCGGTCCCAGTGCACGTGCGAGCCGAGGCCCACCGGCACGCCGTACGCCAGCACCTCCACCACACCACCGAGGGTGTCGCCGTCCTTGTGGGCCTGGTCGATCTCCGCGACCATCGCCTTCGACGCATCCTGGTCCAGGCAGCGCACCGGGTCCGCGTCCAGCCTCTCGACGTCGGCGGGCGTCGGGTACACGCCGTACGGGGCCTTGGCCGCGGCCAGTTCCACCACGTGGGAGACGATCTCGATGCCGGCCGTCTCCTTCAGGTACGACCGGGCCACAGCGCCCAGCGCCACGCGGGCCGCGGTCTCCCGGGCCGAGGCGCGCTCCAGGATCGGGCGGGCCTCGTCGAAGCCGTACTTCTGCATGCCCGCCAGGTCGGCGTGACCGGGCCGGGGCCGGGTCAGCGGCGCGTTGCGGGCCAGGCCCTCCAGGACCTCGGCCTCCACCGGGTCGGCCGCCATGACCTGCTCCCACTTGGGCCACTCGGTGTTGCCCACCATGACCGCGACCGGGGAGCCGAGGGTGCGCCCGTGCCGGACGCCGCCCAGGAAGGTGACCTCGTCCCGCTCGAACTTCATCCGGGCGCCGCGCCCGTAGCCGAGCCGGCGCCGGGCGAGGTGGTCCGCCACCATGTCGGTGGTGATCGG
>NZ_BMQK01000049.1 GCF_014648075.1 Streptomyces ruber
TCCACGTTCTCCCGGGCCTCGTCGTCGAAGTACTGGACGGGCGGGGACTTCATGAAGTAGCTCGACGCGGAGAGGACCGGGCCGCCGATGCCGCGGTCCTTGGCGATCTTCGCGGCGCGCAGGGCGTCGATGATGACGCCGGCGGAGTTCGGGGAGTCCCAGACCTCGAGCTTGTACTCCAGGTTCAGCGGGACGTCGCCGAAGGCGCGGCCCTCCAGGCGGACGTAGGCCCACTTGCGGTCGTCGAGCCAGGCGACGTAGTCGGACGGGCCGATGTGGACGTTCTTCTCGCCGAGCTCGCGGTCGGGGATCTGCGAGGTGACGGCCTGCGTCTTGGAGATCTTCTTGGACTCCAGGCGCTCACGCTCGAGCATGTTCTTGAAGTCCATGTTGCCGCCGACGTTCAGCTGCATGGTGCGGTCCAGGACGACGCCCCGGTCCTCGAACAGCTTCGCCATGACCCGGTGCGTGATGGTGGCACCGACCTGCGACTTGATGTCGTCACCGACGATCGGGACGCCCGCCTCGGTGAACTTCTCCGCCCACTCCTTGGTGCCGGCGATGAAGACCGGGAGGGCGTTGACGAAGGCGACCTTCGCGTCGATGGCGCACTGGGCGTAGTACTTCGCCGCGTCCTCGGAACCCACCGGGAGGTAGCAGACGAGGACGTCGACCCGCTGGCCCCTGAGGACCTGGACGATGTCGACGGGCTCCTCGGCGGACTCCTCGATGGTGTCCCGGTAGTACTTGCCGAGGCCGTCGAGGGTGTGGCCGCGCTGCACGGTCACGCCGGTGCGCGGCACGTCACAGATCTTGATGGTGTTGTTCTCCGAGGCGCCGATGGCGTCGGCGAGGTCGAGGCCGACCTTCTTCGCGTCGACGTCGAAGGCGGCGACGAACTCGATGTCGCGGACGTGGTAGTCACCGAACTGCACGTGCATGAGGCCGGGCACCTTGGACGCCGGGTCGGCGTCCTTGTAGTACTCGACCCCCTGCACCAGCGACGC
>NZ_BMQK01000050.1 GCF_014648075.1 Streptomyces ruber
GGTCGGCTCCGTGGCGGTGGGCGGGGACGCGCCCGTTTCGGTCCAGTCGATGACCACGACGCGTACGTCGGACATCGGTGCGACGCTGCAGCAGATCGCGGAGCTGACGGCGTCGGGCTGCCAGATCGTGCGGGTGGCCTGTCCGACGCAGGACGACGCCGACGCGCTGCCGGTGATCGCGCGGAAGTCGCAGATCCCGGTGATCGCGGACATCCACTTCCAGCCGAAGTACGTGTTCGCGGCGATCGAGGCGGGCTGTGCGGCGGTGCGGGTGAACCCGGGCAACATCAAGCAGTTCGACGACAAGGTCAAGGAGATCGCGAAGGCGGCGAAGGACCACGGCACCCCGATCCGGATCGGGGTGAACGCGGGCTCCCTGGACCGGCGGCTGCTGCAGAAGTACGGCAAGGCGACGCCCGAGGCGCTGGTGGAGTCGGCGCTGTGGGAGGCCTCGCTGTTCGAGGAGCACGACTTCCGCGACATCAAGATCTCGGTGAAGCACAACGACCCGGTGGTCATGGTCAACGCCTACCGGCAGCTCGCCGCGAGTTGCGACTACCCCCTCCACCTGGGCGTGACCGAGGCGGGCCCGGCGTTCCAGGGCACCATCAAGTCCGCCGTCGCCTTCGGCGCGCTGCTCTCCGAGGGCATCGGCGACACCATCCGCGTCTCGCTGAGCGCCCCGCCGGTGGAGGAGGTCAAGGTCGGCAACCAGATCCTGGAGTCCCTCAACCTCCGCCAGCGGGGGCTGGAGATCGTCTCCTGCCCGTCCTGCGGCCGGGCGCAGGTGGACGTGTACAAGCTGGCCGAGGAGGTCACCGCCGGCCTGGAGGGCATGGAGGTGCCCCTCCGCGTCGCGGTGATGGGCTGTGTCGTCAACGGCCCCGGCGAGGCCCGCGAGGCCGACCTCGGCGTCGCCTCCGGCAACGGCAAGGGCCAGATCTTCGTC
>NZ_BMQK01000051.1 GCF_014648075.1 Streptomyces ruber
CTAGGGTCTGTTGCGAAAGTGGATCTTGTTCGTTGATGATCACGTCCTGTGGGACGTGGGGATCTGACAAACGACCAGTGGGCCCGGCTTGAGCCTCTGCTGCCGACGGGCATCAAGCCGGGCCGGCCGCCGGTGTGGACGCGGCGGCAGCTGATAGACGGCATACGGTGGCGGACCCGGACCGGTGCTCCCTGGCGGGACGTGCCCGAACGTTATGGGCCGTGGGACCGGGTCTATGACCTGTTCCGTCGCTGGCAGCGGGACGGCACCTGGGCGAGGATCCTCACCCAGCTCCAGGCCGAGGCGGACGCGAAGGGCCTGATCACCTGGGATGTCAACGTCGACTCCACCGTCTGCCGGGCCCACCAGCACGCCGCCGGAGCGGTGAAAAAGGGGACCTCCAGAACGAGCCACCCGGCGGGATCTTCATCGAGCCGGCCGACCACGGCCTCGGACGCTCCCGCGGCGGACTGACCAGCAAAATTCACCTCGCGGTCGAGCAGGGGCAGAAGCCCTTGTCCGTCGTGATCACGGCTGGGCAGCGGGGCGACTCCCCGCAGTTCGAGCCGGTCCTGGAAGCCATCCGGGTTCCCCGGCTGGGGCTCGGCAGGCCGCGCAAGCGCCCGGACCGGGTCCGGGCCGACAAGGCGTACGACTCGCGCAGCAATCGCTCCTACCTGCGCAGACGCGGAATCAAGGCCACCATCCCGGTTCCGGCGGACCGGGTCCGCAACCGTCTCAAGCGCGGATCGCGTGGCGGGCGGCCGCCAAAGTTCGACAAGGACGACTACAAGCAGCGGCACGCGGTCGAGTGCGGGATCAACCGGCTCAAGCGTCACCGGGCCGTCGCCACCCGGTACGACAAACTCGCCGTCCGCTACCAAGCGACCGTGCTGGTCGCAGCCATCAACGAGTGGCTGTGACCAGCACTTTCACAACAGGCCCTAG
>NZ_BMQK01000052.1 GCF_014648075.1 Streptomyces ruber
ACCGACCGGCTGACCTCGGCGGGTGCCCGGATCACCCGGCTCGGCCCGGGCTTCGGCGCCGAGGTGCGCGGCATCGACCTCGGGCGCCTCGACGACGACCAGGTCACCGCGGTCCGCGAGGCACTCGTCGAGCACAAGGTGCTGTTCGTGCGCGGCCAGGACCTCGACGACGCCGCGCAGATCGACTTCGGCCGGCGGCTGGGCGAGGTCACCGCGGGCCACCCCGTGCACGACTCGGGCGACGTGGCGCCCGAGGTGTACTCCCTCGACAGCCAGGACAACGGCTTCGCCGACGTGTGGCACACCGACGTCACGTTCGTGCGACGCCCGCCCGCCATCTCCGTCCTGCGGGCCGTGGTACTGCCGCCCGTCGGCGGCGACACCTCCTGGGCGGACAGCCAGCTCGCCTACGAGTCGCTCTCCCCGGGGCTGCGTGCGTTGATCGACCCGCTCACCGCGGTGCACGACGGCAGCCGGGAGTTCGGCTACTACCTGGCCCAGAAGCGCAAGGGCCGCGGGAACCTGTGGGACGGCGAGGTGTTCACCGAGCTGGTCCCCGTGGAACACCCCGTGGTCCGTGTGCACCCCGAGAGCGGACGCAGGGGCCTGTTCGTCAACCCGGGGTTCACCTCGCACATCGTCGGCGTCTCCGAGCACGAGAGCCGGGGCATCCTCGACATCCTGTACGCCCACCTCACCAAGCCGGAACACATCGTGCGCCACCGCTGGCAGCCGGGCGACGTCACCCTGTGGGACAACCGCAGCACGTCCCACTACGCCAACCGCGACTACGGCGAACAGCACCGCGTCATGCACCGCATCACCCTCCGCGGGGACACCCCCGTGGGCCCCGTGCCG
>NZ_BMQK01000053.1 GCF_014648075.1 Streptomyces ruber
AGGTGTTGCCTTGGCATGACTTATCTACAGGCAATTCACATTAGGTGCGTTCATAAGCGTCAGATCAGTTGTGTGTGAGTACTCGGGCCCGAGGGTTAGCAGTTTGTCTGCTAGACTTATCCGATAGCTAGGCATAGCCTCGGAGACACACAAGCAAGATGATACTGACAAAGGCTGTGGACCTCGGCATATAGACACGAAGAATTCTGACTACTACTACCCCAAGTAGCCGACGTATGTCTATGGCACCAAGCGTGGAGGGATTAGACGTCTTAGCGATTGAGTGATGTAATAGGACACTCTTCGGGGAGTAATAATAAACACGGAGGAAATAGAGTGCAGCCATCATCGCGCTCTGTTCAGTTGCGATGGTTATCTGGGACTTGGTAAGGTCAACAACAGTCCTATGTAAACTAGTTGACCGAGAGCCCCAGATGGAGCTACGAACTCCGAGTCCTATAGTTCCACTTTTGTCACGACAAAGTGATCGAGCCTGCTTCTGGTAAAGCCAGGAGTAATGGTGGTGTCTTGTGTTCAGAGTAGACACCACAACACGCGCATAACATCATCTCATACATGGTGGGAGCTTCGTGCAGTCCCTGGAACCATGTAGGATGCACTAGGTTGCATGGTGTGCACACATGCTCCTATAAGCTTAGGGGTAACTCCTGTTGGGCTTAGTAGGGCATGCGTAGGATCACCATGGACAACTTAGGGAGAGCAATAGAGAAGGATTACCAGGGTCCAGAACCCCGGAGAAATCCATATTTCAGTAGGAGAAGGAGTCCTAGTCAAACTAGGATTCCTAGTCCTAGTAGGAGTAGAATTCCTAGTTGAACTAGGATTCC
>NZ_BMQK01000054.1 GCF_014648075.1 Streptomyces ruber
GTCGCGGGGCTTGAATTGGCTGGCCGGGACGGCTATCCCGGAAGGGGGCACACCCCGCGACGGGGGTGCCGGCCCACCGGGGGGCACGATGGCGGTGGAATTCCGGCTGCTCGGCGACATCGAAGCGCGCGTGGACGAGCGGCCGGTCGCAGTGGGCCATGCCCGGCAGCAATGCGTGCTGGCCGCGTTGCTGGTCGACGCCGGCCGCAGCGTGCCGGCCGATCAGCTGATCGACCGGGTGTGGGGAGAGCGGGCACCGCAGCGCGCCCGGGGCACGCTGCACACTTATCTCGCCCGGCTGCGCCGCGCCCTCGCGGTCGCCGGGGTCGACATCGTTCGGCGGCCGGCCGGCTACCTGCTCGACGCGGAGCCGCTGGCGGTGGACACACACCGATTCCACCGGCTGCTCGCCCAGGCCCGCAGCACCGACGACGACCAGGTCGCGGCCGGGCTGGTCGGGCAGGCGCTGGAACTGTGGCAAGGCCCGGCCCTGGCCGGGCTGGACACTCCGTGGTGCAACATGGTGCGTGCCCAGTTGGACCGGGAGCGGTGGGCCGCCGAGCTGGACAGCAACGATCTGGCGCTGCGGCTGGGCCGGCACTCCGAGGTGCTGGCCGGCCTGGTTGGTGCCGCCGCCGCCCACCCGCTGGATGAGCGGCTGGCCGGGCAGTGGATGCTGGCGCTGTACCGGTCGGGGCGGCAGGCCGAGGCCCTGGAGGTCTATCAGCAGGCACGGGCACAGCTGGCAGAGGAGCTGGGCATCGAGCCCGGCCCGCAACTGCAGCACCTGCAACGAGCAGTGCTGAGTGCCGACCCCGCCCTGGCCCCGCCCGCCCC
>NZ_BMQK01000055.1 GCF_014648075.1 Streptomyces ruber
CACATGCACACCTATGGGCTAAGCTGTTAACTCACAAACACACTAAATGAACTATCGAAAGTAGGCTTCACGTGTTAGCCACAATACAGAAAAAATTAGAATTCATAAATTACACTTAGACTTTATGGAGTTTTGTATAGAAGAAAAAAATATCAAAATAAAAGTCACTCCATTTCTACCATTATTATGATATTCCAATCCGGTTGTATACCAGAAAAATAAATGAATTTGGGGTTTGATCTGATAAGGACATAATAATCAGAAACAATATAGAATTCCTTGGGGATTCTTGATTGGTGCTGAGCTAACTATAGTACAAAGTCGTATCTCTTTGGTTAATAAGATACAAAAAGTGTATCGATCTCAGGGGGTGCAGATTCATAATCGGCATATAGAGATTATTGTGCGTCAAATAACATCAAAAGTGTTGGTTTCAGAAGATAGAATGTCTAATGTTTTTTCACCCGGAGAACTAATTGAATTGTTGCGGGCGGAACGAACAGGGCGTGCTTTGGAAGAAGCGATCCGTTACCGAGCCATCTTATTGGGAATAACGAAAGCATCTCTAAATACTCAAAGTTTCATATCCGAAGCTAGTTTTCAAGAAACTGCTCGAGTTTTAGCAAAAGCTGCTCTACGAGGTCGTATTGATTGGTTGAAAGGCCTGAAAGAAAACGTTGTTTTGGGGGGGATTATACCGGTTGGTACCGGGTTCAAAAAATTAGTACATCGTTTAAAGCAAGACAAAAACATTCATTTGAAAATAAAAAAGAAGAATATATTCGAGTTGGAAATGAGAGATATTTTGTTACACCATAGAGAATT
>NZ_BMQK01000057.1 GCF_014648075.1 Streptomyces ruber
ATCCGCCGTACCTGTTCGACCTGGGTCCGGTGGAGGGCCGGAAGACGGTCGACGAGGTGCAGTCGGGCGCGATCGCGAAGCCGGCCGTGGACGAGGAGTGGATCACCGTCCAGGGCGGGCCGACCGGCAGCGTCAGAGCCCGGATCGTCCGCCCGGCCGAGGCCGGGGGCAGCCTGCCGGTGATCCTCTACATCCACGGCGCGGGCTGGGTGTTCGGCAACGCCCACACCCACGACCGCCTCGTCCGCGAGCTGGCGGTGGGCACCGGCGCCGCGGTGGTCTTCCCCGAGTACGACCTCTCGCCCGAGGCCCGCTACCCCGTCGCCGTCGAACAGAACTACGCCGTCGCCCGGTGGATCGTGGCGCAGGGCGCGGACAAGGACCTGGACGGCGCGCGGCTGGCGGTGGCCGGCGACTCGGTGGGCGGCAACATGACCGCCGCCCTCACCCTGATGGCCAAGGAGCGCGGCGACGTCGCCCTGGTGCAGCAGGTGCTGTTCTACCCGGTCACCGACGCGTCCTTCGACACCCCCTCCTACCACCGGTTCGCGGAGGGCTACTTCCTGCGCCGCGACGGCATGCAGTGGTTCTGGGACCAGTACACCACCGACCCCGACCAGCGCGCCGAGATCACCGCCTCCCCGCTGCGCGCCACCACCGCCCAGCTCACCGGCCTGCCCCCGGCCCTGGTCGTCACCGCCGAGGCCGACGTCCTGCGCGACGAGGGCGAGGCCTACGCGAACAAGCTGCGCGCGGCCGGCGTGCCCGTCACCGCCGTCCGCTACCAGGGCGTCATCCAC
>NZ_BMQK01000059.1 GCF_014648075.1 Streptomyces ruber
CCGTCACCCAGCGGATAAAGTACATTACATAGTCCAGGGATTGGCGACTTACCCATTCAGTGACTTTGGCACTGGACGTTCCCAAAACGGGTACTATCGGGTCGGGTCAATTCTTGACGCCTGTTGGCATTCCACCCTTTTTTCTCCTTTCAGGGCGTATCCGAAAGAGAATCCAGTACTTCTTGGTCGTGAATATCTGACCTTGTTGTTCGCTGTTCAAGAATTCTTGTTTAGGCAGTTCATATCATCCATACATAATGTTTTGATCTAAGATTTCAATTCTTCCGTGTTTCAGCAGTAGCATATTGTTCCATGGAGCTAAGGTCCAAAATATGGAAGAAAGAGGTGTTTCCACGACTCTACCACCCAGTCAATTCTGTTCCGCTTAATCCCTATTTCATGGCCACATATCTTTCCGGCTAAGGAATGGGAAACCTTTATCTTGTTACATGAATCCAATTTTCGTTTCATCCGGGAAAAGCCATCTTTTTTTCAACAATGTCTTTGTCATTTGATCCAATAGCGTTCCGTTAGATAGGAACAGATTTGATAAATACTGATAACTCTCGGATGGAGTATTAGAACGGAAAAATCCATTAGATAATGAACTATTGGTTCTAAGCCATCTCTGGCGATAAATCAACAATTCGAAGTGCTTTTCTTGCGTATTCTTGCTAAACCAGCGTTTATATATAGATGTAGGAAGATCTGTTTGGGAAGTAAGAAGCCCCTTTGGCATCTCTTCATCTGCAAAGAATTACCAATCC
>NZ_BMQK01000060.1 GCF_014648075.1 Streptomyces ruber
CGAATATTGATTAATACGTAATCGATCGAACACTACTTGAAAATGAAAACGGCTCTTCTGTTCAGAAATGAAATGTTCCAAATGTTCCTGGAAATTCTTGCTCCCATTGGACCATTTGTATCTATATGCATTAGGATCCCGATTCATAGATCTCTCGGTTCGAGAAATAAAAATACGAGGATCGAACCATTTCTTCTGGCTCTTTTTCAAATTTGATAAATGTTGGTTGATCGTATATTTCATTATAGTTCTATGATTCAGAGTATCATTTCCTATTTGATCCCTTTGAATTCCATATTCGAAGTTGCGATCGGATCTATTCATTAAAAAGAATCGATTCAATACATTTATTATGTACCCACAGGTGTTATATTGGATTTGAATCAGATTTCGGATCAATCTATATTGATTGACTGCCTCCATTATGTTGTTGCTAGCAAATACCACTCTTTTTGGTTTTGGATCTTCCAAATCATTCCCGCAGGAGGTCCGGACCCATTTTTTTCTGATCCTTCGATAAAAGGATTCATTCTCTTCATAAAAAATAGGAGGTAGAACCAATAAATATTTCTTTTTCGATTCATCCCTGGAGTTGAATACCTCATTCAAGAATTGTTTTTGATCCAATCCGTAGGAATCAATAGAAAAGGCAAATCCCTTATGATACACCAGATCCGGCTCGGTTATTGATAGAGTGAATAGATCTGCCATTTCTTGAAATCTCTCTTCTGATTCAAAATCGTGGTGTAACGTGTATCC
>NZ_BMQK01000061.1 GCF_014648075.1 Streptomyces ruber
GACCTTCCACTAGGTGATTTACCCAAAATTGACAACAAATTGCTTCCATCACATGAGAAGGTTTACCTTGGAAAGAAGGGGAAAGATGATTACGGCACAAGTGGATGGAAGATTGGATGGGGAGAACAAGAGGTCTCCATCAACCTTGACAATCCCAAAGATTGAAGGAGGAGTCTCTCCTAGTGGTGCAATTCAAGACGACATCCATTGGCACTAGGGGAGTATCACTTTACTTTTCTTGTTGTTATTTCTTTTATTTTCTTTTCTTTCTCTTCCATTGAGGACAATGCAAGATTTAAGTTTGGGGGAGGAAAATTCAGTTTTTGGTTTGTTTTGTTAGGTTTGCATGATAGGTCTAGGAGTTTGTTTTGATTGCATTGGTTTTGTTTATGTTAGTTTGCATGTCATGGGTCACTTATTTTTTGTCTTAATTAGTTTTAGGTTGGTTTGCATATAAAAAAAAAAAAAAAATTGAAAAACTTCAAAAATTTGAACATAATTTTCTTGTTTTCCATAAAAATCTCTGATTTATTTGTTTGTTTTTAAAGAGCCAATGATGAGCATGGTTGAAATAGGTTATGATTTTTAGGAAGAATTCCGGCCAGCTAAGGGGAACCAATGGGAGACCAACTTGTATAATGATTAGGGTGAATTGCATGCATGCCAAGTGGCATGGGAAGATGAAAGAGTGGAGAAAACCTATGGAGGGTTTCGGCTAGGGTGAAGTAGAAAGAGAC
>NZ_BMQK01000063.1 GCF_014648075.1 Streptomyces ruber
CCTTTCTTGTCGCCCACCTTTTTCTTCAGGATGTTGAGCAGGGACTTGTTCGTCGCCTCCGCCTGCCCATTTGCTTGAGGATGCCCTGGCGAAGAGTACTTGGCCTTGATTCCCAAATCCGCACACCATTCTCTGTAATGATCAGAGTCGAACTGACGCCCGTTATCAGTTACCAGGCTTTAGGGAACTCCGAAACGGCAAACGATATTCTTCCACAGGAACTTTGTAACTTTCTGACTTGTTATCGTCGCCATCGGTTCAGCTTCCGCCCACTTCGTAAAGTAATCCACCGCCACTATCATGTACTTCACTCCTCCTTTTCCCGGAGGGAAAGGCCCAACTAAATCCACTCCCCATTGGGTGAATGGCCAAGGCGCCATAATGGAAGTGAGTTCTTCAGGAGGGACGTGAGGCACTGGCGCATGCAGCTGACACTTTGTGCATTTCTTGGCGAATTCCACAGAATCCCTCAATGCATTAGGCCAGTAGTACCCGGCGCGGAGGGCTTTCCTGGCGAGAGCCTTTCCTCCTGAATGGTTCCCGCACATGCCTTCATGTATCTCCGCCAAGATATATTCTGCCTCTTCTCTCGATATGCATCGTAACAACGGCGTCGAGAAGCCTTGCTTGTAAAGGATCCCGTCGATGAGTAAAAACCTGGCCGCTCTTCTCTTTAATCGTTTGGCTTCATCTTTCGCCTCAGCTAATTCTCCT
>NZ_BMQK01000064.1 GCF_014648075.1 Streptomyces ruber
GCTACGAACTGTGCGAGAACACCCCCGCCAGGCCCGGCAGCGAGGAGTACCTCGACTCCGAGAAGTACCAGCTCCGCCCCCGCGACTGGGAGACCGCCGAACGCGAGGGACGCAGCATCGCCCCGCTGCTGCGCAGGCTGAACGAGATCCGCCGGAACAGTCCGGCGCTCCAGCAACTGCGCAACCTGCACTTCCACCATGCCGACCAGGACGCGGTGATCGCCTACTCCAAGCGCGCGGGCTCCGACACGGTCCTGGTGGTGGCCAACCTCGACCCCCACCACACCCAGGAGGCCACCGTCTCGTTGGACATGCCGCAACTCGGCCTGGACTGGCACGAGTCCGTGCCGGTGCGCGACGAGCTCACCGGTGAGACCTACCACTGGGGCAGGAGCAACTACGTGCGGCTGGAGCCGGGCCGGGCGCCCGCGCACGTACTGACCGTCCTGCGACCGTCCAACCCGCAGATCGGAGGGTCACCCGCAAAATGATCGTCAACGAGCCCGTTTCGGACAAATTCGAGGACACCCCCGCCCAGGACCGGGATCCGGAGTGGTTCAAACGCGCCGTCTTCTACGAGGTGCTCGTGCGCACCTTCCAGGACAGCAACGGCGACGGGGTCGGCGACCTCAAGGGCCTCACCGCCAAACTGGACTATCTGCAGTGGCTGGGCGTGGACTGCCTGTGGCTCCCGCCGTTCTTCAA
>NZ_BMQK01000065.1 GCF_014648075.1 Streptomyces ruber
GAGATGCCCTCACACCTTATTGGCTCAAAGTATAGACTCAGGTTAGTCCCTCAGTCATGTTATCCTCAGGGTTAAGAACTAATCCTAGCAATAGTAATATGATAGCTAAATTAGTGCTACGGTGTCTGAACCACCTCAAGCTGCTATCCTTGTTGTTCCTGTTCAACACAGTCTAATCTGTGTCTGATGGTGCGACCGGGAAAAGCACATTCCCGTGGCGGAGACTTCACCACCAAGTCAACACCTATCAATGACCTTTCACCATTCAGAGTAACCAGCTCTGATGGAGTCATGAATATTCTAGGTCTGTGTGTACAAGGACTACTGGGTCTCCCGAACGTGGATTCCACCACATGCCTCAGTATCCTACCACACTACCTAAGGTTGTTTGGCCATTTGTCCTATGATAACAATAATAATCTTAATCTGTTTGCAGAAAGCACCCTTATATTTGTAATTATCCATAGTTGTGGGTGTAGAACTAGATAAGGCCATATCTATTTCCAACAAGGAGATCCATGCCCATGTCGTAGACATCAGAGCACAGAGCCCCTGTCGATCCACAAGCTCTCAACCCTGCACCCATGCTCATGCATGCTTATCTCAACAGTATCTCATACATCACACGTGTAATACTGTTTAATTGTTCCAGAGTGTGTAGCAGGCAATCATCTCAAAGCAGGGTGAT
>NZ_BMQK01000066.1 GCF_014648075.1 Streptomyces ruber
GCTACGAACTGTGCGAGAACACCCCCGCCAGGCCCGGCAGCGAGGAGTACCTCGACTCCGAGAAGTACCAGCTCCGCCCCCGCGACTGGGAGACCGCGACACGCGAGGGACGCAGCATCGCCCCCCTGATCACCTCGCTCAACCACATCCGGCGGCGCCACCCCGCGCTGCACCGGCTCCGCAACCTCCGCTTCCACCACGCCGACAACGACGCGGTGATCGCGTACAGCAAGCGCAGCGGCACGGACGTCGTCCTCGTGGTGGCCAGCCTCGACCCCCACCACACCCAGGAGGCCACCGTCTCCCTCGACCTGCCGCGGCTCGGCCTCGGGCGTGACGCGTGCGTGCCGGTGCGCGACGAGCTCACCGGTGAGACGTACCACTGGGGCAGGAGCAACTACGTGCGGCTGGAGCCGGGCCGGACCCCCGCGCACGTCCTCCATGTGAACGGAGGGCCGGTTACTCCATGACCGTGAACATGCCCGTCCCGGACACGTTCGAGGACACCCCCGTCGAGGACCGGGATCCGGAGTGGTTCAAGCGCGCCGTCTTCTACGAGGTGCTCGTGCGCACCTTCCATGACAGCGACGGCGACGGGGTCGGCGACCTCAAGGGCCTCACCGCCAAACTGGACTATCTGCAGTGGCTGGGCGTGGACTGCCTGTGGCTCCCGCCGTTCTTCAA
>NZ_BMQK01000067.1 GCF_014648075.1 Streptomyces ruber
ACCTTACAGCAGACCCGCTGTAACTTCCTCTTCCATCTCTCTCAGTCTCTCTCCCGATCACAAATGATCTTACAATACAATACATTCCAAGCCATAATACAATATATATATATATATATATGAGTGAAAAAAATAAGCGCACCTAGAACAATAAAGCTTTAATAAAATGTCCACTTTTTGTCTTGATGATTGGGACTAGATTTGTATGCTAGTTTGAGGGTAAGGATGTGATTAAATTCTTTAGTTGGCTAAGATAGCAACTCATTTGATGCCGGAACCTCTCACATGGATTCTAGACTTGTTTTGATTTGCATGATCATTTTCTTGATGTGTGGAGGACCATATTTGCTTGCTTGATATTGAGATTTTGGGAGATTGCTTAGGAATGGTTGAAAAATTGCATACTTGAGGTAGTTTTCTCCCAATGCTTGTTTGCAATATTGGTATCTTTTTAGAAAGAATGAGCTTAATGTTTGTGGGTATCATTTCTGGAAACCCTCACGAGACTTCACTCGTCCACTAGGGGTAACCTAGGGGTTTAAAAGGCTTGTTGCATAAGCTAAATGCAATCGTGTTCCCTACGAAAGTGGCGCTATCATTTCATTGCTTTCTAGTCATAGTTGTTTAGTTGTTTATTTCATTTCTTTACTTCGTAGTTCATTGCTAGCGACTAGCAATATT
>NZ_BMQK01000068.1 GCF_014648075.1 Streptomyces ruber
GGGCCTTTCCCCCTGGGGGTAGGAAAATCATGATCGGGATAGCGGACCCAAAGCTATGGAGCTTGGGTGTGGGTCTTTTGTCGAAATGTAATGGCCTTACTTTTTCTTTTTATTTATCGTTAATTTAATGGTGGATAAATGATATATTAAATATAGTATGTCCACCCGAATCAGCATATTTTTTTGTTTTACGCCCCGTAATTCTTCCTCAGCCGGGCTTGGGCAGAATAGCAGAGCAAGTACAAGTATACAAGTATTAGTAGAATAGCAAAAATGCGTTCTTCGTCATTAATACGTTTGCTCGCGGTAATTGTGGCCTCTTGGGAGAATCGATGACTGCATCAAAGATGTACTTGCTAGTACTAGTACATCTGAGAATTCTTAATTGGCTAGTTGTAAATAGCCCCACCAGACTGCGGAACAAGGGATTATCCCGGACCTACACCGAGGTATTGACGGTGATTCTCAAATATCGCAGAACAGAATGTGATACGATGAGATAGAATGCAATAGAAACAAAGACAGAGGGAACGGGTTACCTACTCTTAACGGTCAAAGCGAACCCTTTCATTCCGAATTAAAGAATTCTTCTCTCCACCCCAACAAATCAAGTAAGTATTCAATTCCTCATCATTCTTATTTAAAATATATCTTCATGTTCTAAAGAAAATTCTTC
>NZ_BMQK01000070.1 GCF_014648075.1 Streptomyces ruber
GTACAGAACTTTCTGTTGGCATTATTGGCATATATGGAATCGGCAGCCACACATCTTACCCTTACATTCATAAGCTTCTGCTGCATGCGGATACAGTCCTTCAAGCGTATACCCTCATTGAATGCCTTGAACGAGAGGTGTTCGATGAACGATATGCCGTCTATCTGTATATTATTGACCTTTGCACCGAACTCGACGGACTTGGTTTCCTTGCCTCTGACGATGGGACGTACATAATGACGGTCAATGCTGACGATGCGGTCACTGACTTTCCGCCCTTCAAACATTTCCTTTTCTTGTACAAGCACCTTTCTGATGATGGAAAGACGCTTATGATAATCCTGGGTATATCGGAGTAAAGCACCGTACTCGCTATGGATCCCATCCCTTTGACTGAGGAGCTTTTCAAGAAGCTTGATCATACGGCGCTTAAGCATTCTTGCCCTTGAAGCTCTCCTCTTTCTTTTCTTGCAGTAGGACAGATAGGATTCCGCCACATTCCTGTATTTGTTGCGCGGACGCCTTATGCCCAGCTCCCTGCAATGCCGGCATATATGCCTGTAGAGCCATTCGAGGCTTTCCCAAAGGAGTTTCATGTCCGTAGGAAAACGCATGTGGCTTTCATAGCATGTGGCATCGGTCATGCAGACGTGAAGGTTATCAAGATA
>NZ_BMQK01000071.1 GCF_014648075.1 Streptomyces ruber
TAGCGGAAATTCCTTGTCGACTCTCTGTAAAATACTCGTTTGGACGAGGGCTTCCAAATACATCGTAAGCTAAACCCGTGCTGACGAATAACCAACCTGCAATGAAAAGGGAAGGTATAGTAATGCTATGAATGACCCAGTATCGAATACTGGTAATAATATCAGCAAAAGAACGTTCTCCTGTGCTTCCAGACATGCCGAGCTCCATATTCGTGTACAGTCAAAAGAAAGGGGGATCGATTCCGTAAAAGATGAGATCAGTAAATGGGAATTCACTGAGATTAAATCTTTGTGAGATCGTCAATAGTGTACCAAGGGTGTCTTTAGAGTATACCGAATCAGTATAGCTATCCTTCTTCTGACACAGCAACGCAATTTCACAATCAGTATCGAAATGGAGTGCTAGATAATTTATTTTTTTTTTCTTTTATTGTTGCTTGTCAATGTTATATATCATTCAATAGAGAATTTATCAAATTCCTGTAGTAGTATAATAGTAGTATAAGGGTTCTCTCCATTATTGGCTTCGGATTAGAAACTGAAAATCAGATATAATGTGAATCCGACGGATTGCTTTCGAATAATTCACGAGGGAGATTCTCATATTCCTTTCTAATTCAATTAGATGCGAAATCTATAAATATTCTTTCTTTT
>NZ_BMQK01000072.1 GCF_014648075.1 Streptomyces ruber
GTTCCCGCAGCGGAAATATATTTGGATCTAGGTCCAGCTCTCATCCTAGTTTTTGCTGTGTTGTCCTGATCACCACTTCACCGGGAAGAGATATGATCAGACACAACTAGACTTGAATCCGAGAGTCTTGTTCCCTCCCAAAAACTTCTCGCGGAGATCTAGGTATTGTCATCTACTAGGTCTCTAGGTTTTCTAGTTAACAGTTTATCCCATACTAAACAAACTAGAAAGCTTACCTAGAACAGTAGAAGCAATTTAAAGAACTAGTAATTGAAAACTAACTAGAACTTTAATTCACAAGAAATAAAGATCAAATCATACCTTTCTTGCAGAAGCAGAATCCCGAGGAAAACCCTTGTTCACTCGTGCACACGATCTAGCTTCAACTCCGCACAAAGCTTTCTTCTGCTTCTAGTTCTTGAACTAGAAGACTTTCTTCTAGTCGTTCTTCAACTAGAAGGGAGGGGAGGGGAAGAGAATTTCGAAATTCACTATTCCCCTTTAATATCTGCTTCACAGAAGAAAGCAGAGGGAGCAGTTTGGCCAAAAAGGCACTGCTCCTTCTTCTGCTTCTTCAACTAGAAGAGAACTAGAAGGGGATAGCTGATTTCGAAATCAGAGAGAGAGAGAGAGGGGCCAGAGGG
>NZ_BMQK01000073.1 GCF_014648075.1 Streptomyces ruber
CATCTGGCGTCCACCGGCGGAACGGTGCCATGGGGGCGGGGCCACCCAACAGGAATGCCTCAAGACCCTGCGGAACGCCCTCAACCGCGCCATGCGGGAGGAGCTCCTCCTCCGCAACGTCGCGAAGCTGGTGGACATGCCGACGGCGGAGTCCAAGGAGGTCATCCCGTGGAAGGCGCAGGAGGCGATCAGCTTCCTCCGATCAACGCGCTCCCACCGGCTCCACGCCGCATTCGTGTTCGCCATCGTGCTGGGGCTCCGGCGTGGTGAGCTGCTGGGCCTGCGCTGGATCGACCTGGACTTCGCCGAGGGCGTCGCCCATCCCCGCAAGCAGGTGCAGCGCCGGAAGAAGGTCGGGCTCGTCCACGTCGATCTCAAGACGGAGCACTCGAAGGGCGCGCTACCGCTGCCCCGGCTCTGCCTTGAAGCCCTGGGGGAGCGGCGCCAGCTCCAGAAGCTGGAGAAGGCCAAGGCCGGCGAGAAGTGGACCGAGCTGGATCTCATCTTCACCACCGAGACCGGCGGAATGATCGACCCGGACGGCTTCTCGGGGAGCTTCGAGCGGCGGGTGAATCGCTCCGGCATCCGGCGCATACCGCTGCACCACACTCGGCACA
>NZ_BMQK01000075.1 GCF_014648075.1 Streptomyces ruber
GAGTCTCTATGTCGAAAGTAGCATAGGACTTTTCCTCGACCATACCGAGACTCAGACAACTGTCGTGGCTGAACAGAGCGCGACGACAGTTGCACTCCACTTATTCTGCGTATTTGTGATCCTGCACAAGTCCTATTTGTCGCATCATACCCTGTGGTTTATGATTCATCCGATACCGGTGCCATAGACAATCGTAGGCTAGCTCAGGACAGCTGTCAGTCTCCTACGAGTCTACATGCCTAGATCTAATGCCTTTGTCAGTCTTAGCTTATTGTGTATCCTTCTGGAGTTATGCCTAACTCACAGATTAGCTCGTAGTCCAACTACAGCCCCTTGGCCAAGGATTCATACATAACAGACATGACATGGCAACGCCTGTTGATCTACCCAAAACATTGTGTACTCCAGATTCCCAAAACACTGTGTACTCCAGATTCCCAATTGATCCTTCACACAGTGAATCAAAGCAGGGATAACAGGTTGGTCCCATGGTCATGCTCCCTCTCAGGGTCAGAACCAACCACAGATGAGCGAATCGATGATTCTGTGTACTACGGTGTCTGAACCACCTCAAGTACTTCATCGATGTGTTCCCTGTTCAACACAGTCCGGT
>NZ_BMQK01000076.1 GCF_014648075.1 Streptomyces ruber
GTTATTTTTTTTTTATTTTTTCTAAGGTTATCCAATTTATCATGAAAACTAAAGGGAGATAAGGGAACCGTGTCTTGATTATCCTCTAAAGGTAAGTTTTCTTCTTCCTTATGTAAAAAGGGAATAAATAAATCAATCAAATTCCGGGAGGCTTCATGAAGTGCTTCTTTAGGAGTTAAACTTCCATTTGTCCATATTTCGAGAAAAAGTATCTCTTCTTTTTCATTCCCATTTTCATAAGAATGAATACTATGGTTTGCATTTCGAACAGGCATGAATACAGCGTCTATAGGATAACTTCCGTCTTGAGAGTTATTTGGTGTTTTTATACGATATCCACGATTCCTCTCGATTTGTAATTCAATACACAAATTAATTGGTTCCGTTAGGTTAGCTATATGCTGTGTATTATCAATAATTTCCACAGAAGGCGGTAAGATGATGTCTTGAGCAGTTATAGATCGGGGACCCTTGACACAAATAGACGCACCACGAATTCTTTAGTTACATGTGTCAAACCACCATCTTACCACAAAGTTTGGATAAATGCATTAAAATTTTGTGAATGCTTTAGCAAAATGATTGTAGTGGGTTTATTGAATTGTAGCC
>NZ_BMQK01000077.1 GCF_014648075.1 Streptomyces ruber
TTGGGTGTATCTGCATTTATAGAAGCTTTCATTTTCGTGCTTATCCCAATTGTGGGTTCAGTTTATGCATGGCGAAAGGGAGCGTTGGAATGGTCTTAGCTGAATATTTAGATAATCAAAAGAAAAGGGAAGGAAAGGATAACATCGAGACAGTTATGAATTTGGTTGAGCTCCCATTACTTAACCAAACAACCTCCAATTCAATTATTTCAACTACATCAAATGATCTCTCGAATTGGTCAAGACTCTCCAGTTTATGGCCGCTTCTCTATGGTACCAGTTGTTGTTTTATTGAATTTGCTTCATTAATAGGCTCGCGATTCGACTTTGATCGTTATGGATTGGTACCAAGATCGAGTCCTAGGCAAGCAGACCTCATTTTAACAGCCGGCACAATAACAATGAAAATGGCTCCTTCTTTAGTCAGATTATATGAGCAAATGCCTGAACCAAAATATGTCATTGCTATGGGAGCCTGTACTATTACAGGGGGGATGTTCAGTACTGATTCTTATAGTACCGTTCGGGGAGTCGATAAGCTAATTCCTGTCGATGTCTATTTGCCGGGATGCCCACCTAAACCAGAGGCAGTTATAGATGC
>NZ_BMQK01000078.1 GCF_014648075.1 Streptomyces ruber
TTGATCAGAAGATCCTTTCAATTGGCTAGAATCCGTTACTTGAACGAAACTTGATCTTGTGGAATCATATTGAATATTTGACGATACATTCCGTACCTTGCTAAAAAACCGATCCTTGTTTACCAACCACACATTGTCTAACCAAATCCAATTCTCTCTCGATATGTTCCTCAAAAAATCCGATTCGTGCGGATTCTTCCCCCAACTAACGAAGAGATCTTGGCGGAATTGCCACATATGAAATTGAGCACAATTTTGCAAAGAAATAGCCCACTTGTTTTTCGAGAAGAGATGGGAAACATGCTCAATATCATTTGATTGAATAGTTGACCCAGCTACTTGTTGTTTGAAGAAACCCTCCACTTCAATTGGTATTTTTTCACGAAAAGCAAACATGAGATAACAAATCCAGTCTTTCACTAAGATTTCGAATAGCTGTCCCGAATTCAAGTTGATTATGTTTCGCCTCTTCCTCGGAGAAAGACGATCAAACAATTCCCAATCATGGTCCTTGCGGATCGGATCATCAATATAATATACAAAAAGAAACTCCAGATATTTGATATCTTTCTCTTGGAATGAGATCTCAATTCCA
>NZ_BMQK01000079.1 GCF_014648075.1 Streptomyces ruber
GGATTGGTAATTCGAGACTGGAACAGAAGTAAAAGCAGAGGTAGATCCTAGAGTCGTGGTGATCAACAAAAGAAGAAGGAAAAGTGCTTTTACTGTCATATAGAAGGCCACTTTAGAAAAGATTATCGAAATTTACAATGGGACTAGAGTTAGTCCAATAACCAGGCAAAACAAAAACATGGTGCAGCCGCCATAACACTTCTTAGAGATTGCACACTTCTTTCAGAAAGACAAGAATCTTGCTTGCATGTTTCAAGTCTAGAGACAGAGTGGGTGATAGATACAGCAGCACCCTACCATGCCACTCCTTGCAAAGACTACTTTAGCACTTATAAAACTGGAGACTTTGGTACAGTAATGATGGAAAATTTGAGTTTCTCAAAAATTGCTGGCATAGGAGATGTCAGAATAAAGACCAGTGTTGGCTGTACCATGGTGTTAAAAGATGTTTGACACGTTCCTGATCTCCGGCTAAACTTGATATCCGGAAGAACCCTTGATCAGTAGGGTTATGAAAGCATCTTCAGCAACAGTACGTGGAAGCTGAAGAAAGGAGCAATGATCGTTGCTCGTGGACA
>NZ_BMQK01000081.1 GCF_014648075.1 Streptomyces ruber
GGCCTATTAGAAGTAGAAGGCGCTCTGGTGGGATCTTCACGGACAGAAAAAGATTGCAGTCCGTTTGATAATGATCGAGTTACATTGCTTCTTCGGCCCGAACCGAGGAATCCCTTAGATATGATGCAAAATGGATCTTGTTCTATCTTTGATCAGAGATTTCTCTATGAAAAATACGAATCGGAGTTTGAAGAAGGGGAACGAGAAGGAGTCCTCGAACCGCAACAGATAGAGGAGGATTTATTCAATCACATAGTTTGGGCTCCTAGAATATGGCGCCCTTGGGCCTTTCGATACAATCAAATAGAAAGGCCCAATGAATTGGGATTTCCCTATTGGGCTAGGTCATTTCGGGGCAAGCGGATCATTTATGATGAAGAGGATGAGCTTCAAGAGAATGATTCGGAGTTCTTGCAGAGTAGAACCGTGCAGTACCAGACAAGAGATAGATCTTCCAAAGAACAAGGCTTTTTTCTAATAAGCCAATTCATTTGGGACCCTGCAGATCCACTTTTTTTCCTATTCAAAAATCAGCCCTTTGTCTCTGTGTTTTCACATCGAGAATTACCAATCC
>NZ_BMQK01000082.1 GCF_014648075.1 Streptomyces ruber
CTCGGCCTGCTGCCCACCGGGGACACGCACGCCCTGCTGCGCCGGCTGATCGGCCCCCGGGTACGGGCCGAACCGCAGGCCGCCGCCACCCTGGCCAACCTCTGCCGCCGGCTGCCCCTGGCGCTGCGGCTGGCCGCCGAACTCGCCGCCGCCCGCCCCCACCACAGCCTGGCCGGCCTGGCCACCGAACTCGCCGACCGGCAACGGCGGCTGGACCTCCTCGACGCCGACCAGGACCCGAACGCCGGCGTGCGGGGCGTGTTCTCCTGGTCCTACCAGCGGCTGCCCGCCGACACCGCCCGCGCCTTCCGCCTGCTCGCCCTGCACCCCGGCACCGACTGGGACCCGTACGCCACCGCCGCCCTCACCGGCACCACCACCGACGCGGCCCGCCGCCTGCTCGACCAGCTGGCCCGCGCCCACCTCATCCAGCCCACCGAGCCCGGCCGGTTCACGATGCACGACCTGCTGCGCGCCTACGCCGCCGAACTGACCGCCACCACCGACCCCGAACCCGACCGGCACGCCGCGCTGACCCGCCTGTTCGACCACTACCTGGCC
>NZ_BMQK01000083.1 GCF_014648075.1 Streptomyces ruber
GACGGGGTTCGCAAATCTTGCATCAACATTGTTCATGAGTTTTCTCATGTTAATCGCGTTATATGTCTACTTTACCTGATTTTGACATCTCTTTTGCAGAGATTAGCTGGTGTTTGCGAGTTCTCTTCTTGTACTCGCATTATATGTTTAATTTACTTTCTTTTTACTACTCTTTTGTAGAGATTAGCATGTGTTTTCGAGTTCTCTTCTTGTACTCGCGTTATATGGTTATTTTACTTTCTTTTGACTTCTCTTTTGTAGAGATTAGCATGTGTTCATGAGTTTTCTCCAGTTACTCGCGTTATATGTATACTTTACCTGATTTTGACTTCTCTTTTGTAGAGATTAGCAGGTGTTTGAGGTTTCTCTTCAGATACTCATGTTATATGGTTATATTGCTTGCAATTGACTTCTCTTTTGTAGATATTAGCAGATGTTTGTGGGTTCTCTTAAGTTACTGTCATTATATGATTATTTTCTTGCTTTTGACTTTTCTTAGGTAGAGATTAACAGGTAATTGTGAGTTCTCTCCAGCAACTCACATTATATGTTTA
>NZ_BMQK01000084.1 GCF_014648075.1 Streptomyces ruber
GAATTTGGATCGTGCATACAAACAGTTCTTCACAGCATAGTTTTCTTTCAAAGTGTTCATCACAAAGTTCAGTTTCAGTTCGTAGGTTAGGCAGTTCTTGTGCGAACTGACTTGACAGTTTCCGTTGTATCCTGGGAGACAGACGTTCAGTACATCTCCAGCACTAATCCGGGAGAGGACGAATCTGTTTTAAGGAGATTGTGTTCAACACAAGCCTCGGTTTTTATTTCTTGTTTTCTGGTCATTACTGGTTTCTTCTTTTTCCACCACACTTGAAGCATATGGGAGTTATAGAATGTGGAAAGGCTTGTAACTGTTGCTAATGAATTCAGCTTAGTGGGTTAGTGGATGTAACTTGCTAATGAATTCAGCTTAGTGGAAGAGTTTGGTAACTTACAAATGAAAGCTTGTAACTTATGAATTAAAATCATGGTTTTAATTCATGCTTGTAACAGCCGAATTTGGATCGTGCATACAAACAGTTCTTCACAGCATAGTTTTCTTTCAAAGTGTTCATCACAAAGTTCAGTTTCAGTTCGTAGGTTAGGCAGTTC
>NZ_BMQK01000085.1 GCF_014648075.1 Streptomyces ruber
GGCTGGAGGGGCCGCGCGTGGTGTGGGTGATGGTCCCGGCAGGTGCCCCCACCCAGGCCACCATCGACGAGCTGGCCGAGCTCCTGGAGCCCGGTGACGTGGTCGTCGACGGCGGCAACTCGCGCTGGACGGACGACGAGAAGCACGCGGTGGAGCTGGGCCTGAAGGGCATCGGCTTCGTCGACTGCGGCGTCTCCGGCGGCGTCTGGGGCCTGGAGAACGGCTACGCGCTGATGTACGGCGGCGACGCGGAGAACATCGCCAAGGTGCAGCCGATCTTCGACGCGCTCAAGCCCGAGGGCGACTTCGGCTCGGTGCACGCGGGCAAGGTCGGCGCCGGCCACTTCTCCAAGATGGTCCACAACGGCATCGAGTACGCGATGATGCAGGCCTACGCCGAGGGCTGGGAGCTGCTGGAGAAGGTCGACTCCGTCACGGACGTGCGCGAGGTCTTCCGCTCCTGGCAGGAGGGCACCGTCATCCGCTCCTGGCTGCTCGACCTCGCGGTCAACGCCCTCGACGACGACGAGCACCTGGACAAGCTGCGCGGCTA
>NZ_BMQK01000086.1 GCF_014648075.1 Streptomyces ruber
TATAAACATTATTGTTACTCTTGCTACCGTCGGGATAAATCTGACCCCTTCCCCTGTTCCCGCCTACATATATGGGATATTTTAAGAAGTAAACATCTTTCTTAGTAGCGGGGTCTGGAGAAAGAATAGGAAAGGTTACTTCGCTATATTTCTGACCGGGGACAGGCCCTATCACAAGAATATTTTTTTGAGTAGGGCGGTAGTTCTGAAAAGACAAATTTCCTATCTTTTCTTTAATCTCGGGCGAAATACGATCGGGGGGGGCTAATTCAAACCCCTCAGGTAAAATAAGAACAGCCCCTACATTCAAAGCTCCCTTTTTACCATTAGCAAGAACTTGTTTCAGTTGCATATCATAAGGAATTCCTTCCAAAAATTACTCATGAAGACTCGGTCCCTATCCGTGATAATACTTCTTGGCATTCCATGAATTTTCATGATGTGATCCACATAGAGTTTTTCAATTCCCATAGCCGAATGTGGATGTGTCATGGCCACAAAATGTGTATACTTTGAAAGCCTATCAACCACCACAAGAATTGTAGTCGT
>NZ_BMQK01000088.1 GCF_014648075.1 Streptomyces ruber
TAAGCTTCCCCGCTCATCACCTCATGCCGGTAGGCCAGCAGTCTCAGGCTGCCGCCTGGTCCGGTATATACGGCATCACCCAGCAGGTAGAGCTTGTCCGGCAGGATGGCTGTCCGGTCCGCATTCATGAATATGCCGGCAGGAGGCACACCCGCCACATCCCAGTCCCCGTACAGGGTGGAGTCCATGTGGTAGGCGAACTTCCCGGCATCCGCTACATACACTACGCTGCCGCCCGGTTTGGTACTCTTGTCAGGTAAAACGTTGCCTGTTTCCATCCATGAGGAAAAGCGTGCGGTAGCCCCGCCGACGGCTGCTGCCGTAGTCTGTTCCACCTTGGCAGCGGCGTTTTCTGCCTTGGCTGCCGCTTCGTTGGCCTTGGTGGCCGCTTCCGTGGCGGCCTGGGTCTTTTCCTCCAGTCCGGCTACGGCTCCTTCCGCTTTCTTGGCGGCAGCCTCGGCACGGGCGGCGGCATCGCTCGCAGGCTTCCCTATCAGTTCCAGGGGGACGTTCACCATCTTGCCGTCCTTCT
>NZ_BMQK01000089.1 GCF_014648075.1 Streptomyces ruber
TAGCGGAAATTCAAATGAACATTAAGAAATTACTTATTTGTGATGGTGATTTGTTTCATCTTCGTTGTTGTGCTCATATTCTTAATTTGATAGTACAAGATGGGTTGAAAGAATGTGATTGTGCTATTCAAAAAGTTCGTGAGAGTGTCAAGTATGTGAAAGGCTCACAGATAAGAAAACAGAAGTTCTTAGAATCATGCAAGTTTGTTGATTTAGATTGTAAAAAGGGGTTGAGACAAGATGTCCCTACAAGATGGAATTCTACACATCTTATGCTTGAGAGTGCTAACTTTTATCGTCGTGCATTTTCTCATTTGGAGTTGACTGACTCAAATTTTAAGCAACATTGTCTATCTAATAATGAGTGGGATAGAGTGGACAAGATAGACAAGTTCTTACGTGTTTTTTATGATGCCACTTGTGATTTTTCTAGAACCAAATACCCTACAGCCAATTTTTACTTTTCAGCAGTTTTTATGGTTTATAGCACATTGAAGGAAGAATGTGAGAGTGAAGATGAATTAGAGGT
>NZ_BMQK01000090.1 GCF_014648075.1 Streptomyces ruber
TTTTGTTGCAGGTAATTCTGAATTTAGAGGACAACAAACTATTCAATGTTATGTTGGTACACAAGGTGGTAAAGCTGATGATGGTAAGACTTCAATAGGTGAAATAAAATATACTAAACTTAATAAAATTGGTGAATTGACAATATATAGTCCTATTGAAAGTTAAATTAATGTTAATTACCAAACAAAAATAACTGTTTAAGCGCTATAGATTATGTAGTTCAAACTACAAGTATTAATCTATTTTTTTAACTTAAACCTTAATTTATTATGCAAGTAATTGAAAAAGTCAAAGTTGTTCCAGACGGCTATAATGGTGCTGGAATGAATTATGACGGTGGTAATCGTCGTGATGTAAACGGTAAGGCTAATGCAGGTTTAACTCTTGGTATTATCGGTACTGCACTTGGTGCTTGGGCTTTGTTTGGTAATCGTCGTTCTAGTGTATTAGGTAGCGCTGGTGGTGGAATGTTAGGTGATGGCTCTACTAATATTAACGTACTTGGTGCTACTGCTGGTAGTGGAAGCG
>NZ_BMQK01000091.1 GCF_014648075.1 Streptomyces ruber
CTTCCAACATCTTGCTCATCCTCTCTTCGGTAGCAGGCAATCGCGCTTCAGTTGTCATGATCACTCAGTTCGTGGTCGAACGGGTTACCACTGGCATATGAGAACCACGCTGATTTGAGGAATAACGAGATCCCACAGACGGCACCAATGTTGATGACGTGTCCCAATGCCTACTGGTCCTCGTTCGATCTCTGGTGAAGCTCAGCTCTTCCGTCGTACGCTCCGGGGGGTGGCGTTGTCGGCCCTGTAGATTCTCCGACGTTCAAGTTAGAACTCAAAGTAATAATAAGTATATCGCTCAAATTGAGAGAGAGGAAGGGTAGAAGATAGGAGAGAGAATGAATCTCAGGATCGTAAGTCCGATCCTCCTTACCGGAGGTTACCTGCTTCCCTTAGGGGCCAAGTGTCTGACTTTCATTAATTCGGATGGGACGTCTGTCGGTGAGCTTACCTTGCACTTCCTGAACGTTGATCATCACGTCTGTAGCATGCGAAGTGTAGCGTAGAGTATGCAGCATTAATGAGG
>NZ_BMQK01000092.1 GCF_014648075.1 Streptomyces ruber
AGAACAGATCAGGCTATCTATCAATCGATTTGAAAATAGCACGTTCATATCGCTTTTCGTTCATTTCCGCCACGCCAACATAGCCGCCATAATAAGAAGCAGGCGAAGCAGCTAGAAGCGTTCGCTTCACGCCCTTTCATTCTTATTCACGAATGAATTGGGAAAGCCAACAGAAAGATTAGATTCTGACTTCGTAGAGCCGGTGCTGCTGTTGCCTGCGCGTAGGGCCGTCCCCCACTCCCGTCCCGGGGCGCTAAGGGGCTTTTGTTTTTGGAACAGACGGCATTGCTGACGCCTCGAATCAAGCTTTTATTGCGACATGCTATGTTTTCTCCCCCATTGCTAGTAGGTTGATGGGTCGCACGCCCGGCACACATGTTTTGGCCTTGTGTGTCCATAACTCAAAATAGGTGACCTAACGGCCGCCGCCCGACTAAACATACCAATAGTCACCAGATTCATATGGGCTACTGAGGAGTAAGCAATGATCTTCTTAAGATCGATCTGTCTTGAAGTGGTCAAG
>NZ_BMQK01000093.1 GCF_014648075.1 Streptomyces ruber
TCGTTAATTCTATGAATTGAAAAGAATAATACATCAAATGTCATGTGTAGAAACACCTCAATAGAATACGTTCCCGGGCCTTGTACACACCGCCCGTCACACTATGGGAGCTGGCCATGCCCGAAGTCGTTACCTTAACCACAAGGAGGGGGATGCCGAAGGCAGGGCTAGTGACTGGAGTGAAGTCGTAACAAGGTAGCCGTACCGGAAGGTGCGGCTGGATCACCTCCTTTTCAGGGAGAGCTAACGCTTGTTGGGTATTTTGGTTTGACACTGCTTCACACCCAAAAAGAAGCGAGCTACATCTGGGTTAAACTTGGAGATGGAAGTCTTCTTTCGTTTCTCGACGGTGAAGTAAGACTAAGCTCATGAGCTTATTTTCCTAGGTCGGAACAAGTTGATAGGATCCCCTTTTTTCGCCCCTATGTCGCCACACGGGGGGGCATGGGGACGTAAAAAAGGAAAGAGAGGGATGGGGTTTCTCTCGCTTTTGGCATAGCGGGCCCCGGCGGGAG
>NZ_BMQK01000094.1 GCF_014648075.1 Streptomyces ruber
AGATATTTCTCTTTCTAACCAAACAATTACTAGTACACCTAGGGTGATTCCTAATACAAGAGTCAAAATAGGGACAAGCATCCATATAATCCCATAGACTTCTTTTAAGGATTCTAATCTGGAAAAATACTTGATAGCTTGTATTTCTGTTATATCAATTATCATTTCAACGATCGACTTCTCCCATAATGATATCTATGCTACCTAGTATTGTCATAATATCAGCCAATTTCATTCTTTTAACTAACTGAGGAAGAATTTGCAAATTGATAAAACCAGGCGGGCGAATTTTCCATCTCCAAGGAAAACCACTCTGATCCCCTATCAGAAAAATTCCCAATTCACCCTTTGGGGCTTCGACTCTTACATAAAGTTCTTGTTTCGGCAATTCAAAAATAGGAGAAGGTTTTTTACTAATGAATCGATATTCAAAATCATGCCATTCTGGATACCTTTCTCTATCAAAGTATCGAAGTTCTAAATTCTCATAGGGCCCCCCCGGAATTGTAGTCGT
>NZ_BMQK01000095.1 GCF_014648075.1 Streptomyces ruber
CCTGCTATGACTCTTCCGCGTGTGATTTTCTCTGAGTTGAACAGAAGGCATTCCCAGACTTGTGGGAATAGTCCTCAAGTATCTCGGGAAGGCTGAATTCTACCCTAACCCAGATGCCTGGAATGGATCTCGACCTACCTGAACTGCCCTTAGGGGTATAGTCTCCTGACAGAGGAGAGAAAATATAAAGTTTTAAATTTTTAGGTAAAAAGGGAGTTTCGGAAAATCGGGTCCCGACAACCTGGTATCAAAGCATAGGTTAGGATTGAGTCTAGCCTTGATTTTATTCATGATTTATGATTTTGGATATGATTTGAACTGTGTAAAATGTGGTCTAACTAAATGTCTGTTGTTTCAGACAATGGTTCGACCTGATCCACAGATGGCGGCAGCCATGCAGATGATGGCCAATATGCTGCAGCAGCAGCAGGCTGATAGAGCAGCCGACATGGTTCGCCAAGAGGCGGCTGCTCTATCCGCCTGCTGCTGCTGCAGCATATAGGCCATCATCTG
>NZ_BMQK01000096.1 GCF_014648075.1 Streptomyces ruber
CAGCTAGCTAGCTCGGGGTACGCCGAGGTGTTCACGTCGGGAAAACAAACGAAATCAATTAGGTCATATAGAGACATGTATTGCTATGCTATTTAGTGCATTATATATGTTAGGTACTTGATGATTGCATATGTACTAGCATTTAGAACTGTTAGCTTCCATTTATGTATGCACTGCTCTACTGCTTTGTTTTCTAATCCCTTACACTGTGTACTGAGGGTTTCCGCTTTTCTGTAGTGACCCTTAGGTGGAGCTACGTGGTAGCTGAGAGGAGGAGGTAGCCGCAGGTCGAGCTACCAGTTTTTGGTTCCATTTGTGTAATAGTGTATAGGGCTCTGATACAGTGTTTTGGGTTGTATATATTCAGGAGAATGCATGTTACTGTAATAACTGTTGATGCATGCCTGTTTACTTTCTGTTGCTTGGGTGTTAGGAATTCTTGCCGTGCAAGAATTCCCCCTTGCCATTAAGTAGCTTGCTGGAGTTGTGAAAGCAAGGGAAAGCCTGCTATGA
>NZ_BMQK01000097.1 GCF_014648075.1 Streptomyces ruber
GGATTGGTAATTCATTGAAACATTTCCTTATGTGATCAAATACAAGCAAGGTAAGGACAACGTGGTAGCTGATGCATTGTCCCGAAGGTATGCATTACTTTCAATTTTAGATACGAAATTGCTTGGTTTTGAATACATTAAGGATTTGTATGCACAAGATCATGATTTTGGTGATGTGTTCAATGCATGTGAAAATGTGGCGTTTGGTAAGTTTTATAGGCATAATGGATTCTTGTTTCGAGAAAATAAACTGTGTGTGCCTATATGTTCTTTGCGTGAATTACTTATGAGAGAAGCTCATGGTGGTGGTTTGATGGGTCATTTTGGTGTAGCTAAGACTTTAGGAATTTTGCATGATCATTTTTTTTGGCCTCATATGAAGCGTGATGTGGAAAGAATTTGTGAGAAGTGTATCACGTGTAAACAGGCTAAGTCTAAGTTGAAACCCCATGGTTTATACACCCCTTTGCCAATACCTAGTGAACCTTGAATTGACATATCTATGGTTTTTG
>NZ_BMQK01000098.1 GCF_014648075.1 Streptomyces ruber
TAGGGACCTACCTAATTTTATTGTATAAATTTTCGATACCAATGATTGGACCATGCAAACTATAAAGACTCTTTTTTCTTGGATAAAGGAAGAGATTACTCGATCCATTTCCATATCGCTCATGATATATATAATCACTAGGACACCCAGTTCAAATGCATATCCTATTTTTGCACAGCAGGGTTATGAAAATCCACGAGAAGCGACTGGCCGTATTGTATGTGCCAATTGCCATTTAGCTAATAAACCCGTGGATATCGAGGTTCCACAAGCGGTACTTCCCGATACTGTATTTGAAGCAGTTGTTCGAATTCTTGACTTTGGGCTATATATAAGAAGGCATGCTCAAACATGAGTCGTGCATAATTCTAATAGCTTTTCTGTATTTGTAATTAAAACTCTTGTTCCCAAAGAAGCTGTCAGCCTGTGATTTTCATCCAAAGTTCCAACTTGTAAGTGTCTTTGATCATTTATTAGTTCTAAAACTATTACCTCGAATTTCCGCTA
>NZ_BMQK01000099.1 GCF_014648075.1 Streptomyces ruber
ATCGAAGGGCACACAGCAGCTATTGATTGACAGAGGCTATGAATCTTGGCATGTAGACTCGTAAGAATCTGACTACTCCCCGAAGTAGCTTACGAATGTCTATGGCACCAGCATGGAGGGACTAGACATCCTAGAGTATTAGTAATGAAATAGGGCACCTTCGGGAAAGTAAATAAAAACACAGAGTAAGTAGAGTGCAGCCATCGCCGCGCTCTGTTCAGTTGCGATGGTTGTCTGAGTCTCGGTAAAGTCAGTTCAAAGTCTATGCCGACTAAACTGACCTAGAGTCGTCAGACGTAGCTACGAACTCTGAGTCCTATAGTTCCACTTTTGCCACGACAACAAAGTTGTCAACTCACCCCTGGTAGGACCATGGGGCACCAGTGGTCGTCTTGTGTTCAGAGTAGACACCACGATACGCACAACATATCTTCTACCCAATAAGGCTGTTTAGTGTATACACATGTTTTGGGGGGGACAGGTGTAATTCCTGTTGGACCTTCCG
>NZ_BMQK01000100.1 GCF_014648075.1 Streptomyces ruber
TGATTTGAATGAATATTTCTTATACTATTCATAACTGATGTATCATATTAAACTTCATGTTATGCATGATCAAAATGAGCTAACTGTTTATGTCATGCATGTCGATAAAACATTTCTGACTGTGCGGAATTACATTAATTTGATACCATTGAATTCAACGTAACTCTGTCAGTATTTACACAAACTCTTGAACTTATGATGAAGCCGAATTACTAGTATATTGCTAGTATAATCGGTTTAAGTGTTAGGGGAAAATTCTCTTGAGGAACTCAAAAATTCAACAAGAAAATTAGGTTGGTTATGGATTGAAAACAATAATAACTCAAGTTATCAATAGAGTTCATAAAAAAATATGGATGAAAACAACACTTTCTTAGGAAAATAGTTGTAATCGGCAATAACAAAGTAATTGATTGAATAAACATCTGAATATTCCATTAATGGTGCTAAAAAAACATATAAATACCCCTTAGGATATTCTTAACCCTAGAAAAAACAAAAAG